>OY781040.1:0-3830000 GCA_963676095.1 Prolixibacteraceae bacterium
TCTTAAAGGATTTTTCAGTCTGCCCTTCCTTTTCAACACTTTTATCCTTCAGGCCCAGGGCCTTTCTTGCATTGTACTCTTCAATAAGCATCCCGTCGATTTCCGCCAGCCGGTATTTCTTACCGAACCGGGCGTCTTCTTCCAGGGCCTGCTGGAGTGTTTCATTGCTGGTAATAAAATACCCTTCCCTGCGTAAGGAATAACCGGGGATGAATTCGATACTGGCCTGCCTTTTTTCGGGCAGGGCCAGTATGATCAGTAAACTGTCCCGGTTATTGGCCACATATCTTTTACTTGCCATTGCTGTTGCCTTTTTTTAAAGGTTAAACCAGGCTGGTATAAACCGGGCCCTTGATAATGGTGTGTGTTTTCGGGTACTTGATGACCGGGCAGGATACCTCGCTGATAAACTTGGCATCCGAGTTGGACTGGGCCAGTTTTTGTTTATCGATCGAATCGATTTTCTGGGGGACAAAATGGCGTTCGCCGATGTTGTTGACATCCACCACGACGGCATTGTACCCGTAACCCATGTACTTGAACAGCGGGTGCTTGATTAAAACCAGTTCCCCGTCCCCGGTGTTGATCTTGTTAAAATACAGGCCGTACTGGTACTCGATATTCTTTTCGGACAGGTTCTTCTGGATATCTTCTGTCCGTTTAAGGGCGTTCCACAGGTATTCCCCGATGAACATCCACCGCTGGCCGCTGCCTGCATTTCCGCTGAATGCCTGGCGGACCATTTCATCAATATTTCCCGGTTTGATGGTCGGTACCCCGTCCGATACAAGCGAGGTCCAGTCGATCTCGTTGCTGATAAAATAGGTCATCCCCCCGCAGGTGAAGGTTTTCTTCCCGTTGGGATAAACGATGTTGCGCGAACCGAACCAGTATGCAATCTCCCTTTTTACGCGGTAATCGTAAAGGGCCAGTTCCATCTGGTCGGCTTCATCAAATTTGACTTCCTTCTTCGCTTTCTGTTCCCATTTGGAGATTTCGATCTGGGACCCGAAATACTGGCAGTAGTTATAGTCGTCCGCAGGGACGTATTCGCTCGGCGCAGTCTGCACATTGAACTCGTTCAGGGCGCGCCCGCCGATAACGATGGCGCTGTCGGCAGCAATATCCTGCACGCCTGTTTTCAGCAATGACTTTTTATCCGTGGCGGCATTGTCCCCGTTGACCGGGATTACCTTTACCAGGTTATTGGCCGTATCGACGGCATAAACGTAAAGTTGCAACGGGGCGTTGGCCAGGGTGGTTGTGCCGGCGCCTTCAGCGTATCCGGGAACAGAAGGGATAAAAATGGTATCGCCTTCGCCATATAAGGATACATTTCCCACTTTCAGGTCAAAAGAAGACTGGTTGGCGGCAGCGACAGCCGTTGAGACCGTATCGTTGAACGGTTTGGTTTCCACGCTGTAATGCCTTGTCTTGATCGAATCCGTTGCGCGGCGGATACCCTTTATGTTACGTAACAATTGGTCCATAGGGGCGTACCCGGGCCACATCTTGGTAACGACCTGGTCGATATCGTCCAGGTGGATCCCTTCGGCTGCCCCTTCGACATTCTCCATACCGGCGGCCTCATTGGCGATAACGCTGCCCACCGTATCGGCCATTGCATAGGCAATCCCGAAAGGGGTCAGCATGCCTGTCCCGAAAACAGTACCAAGCAGTACTATCAGGGAAAATAATCCTGCAAACAGGTATAAAAATTTAAACACTTGTCGTTTCATTTCTCGTGTTATTTGTGTTTGTTAAACTCTGAATTCTTCTCTTGGGGCCAGGAACAATTTCTTTTTCGGGGCCTGTTTAACGGCCCCGGTATTGGAAAGCCTGGGGAGCCCGTCCCCGTTGTCTTTTCCTGCCCGTTTCTTTTCGATCTGCTCGTTCAGGCCGGCAACATGCGCGTCCTCCGCGGCAGCCTGCGCCTCCTTGTCTTTCTGGCTGGCCATCTTGTCATAATTAAAGCCCTTTTCCAGAACGGCCAGGTGTTCCGGGGTCAGTTTCCCGTCAAACATATCGGCGTTCAGGGCCGATATTTTATCCAGGAATTCAATGGTCGTTTTTTCGTCCCACCCTTTTTCGGCCTGGAACTTTCTCACGTTCTCAATGGAAACCTGCTCGTTCCCGGTAAGCTCTTTCTTGCGGGCCTCTTCCCTGGATTTCTTTTCCCCCAGGGCCTTTTGCCGTTCCTCCCTGGCCTTGCCTATTTTTTCATAGTCGGGGGCCCCTTCGGGCGGTTCCATGCTGTCCAGGTCCATGTACCGGGCAAAGGCTTCCTGCGGGGACATCCCTTTCATGACCCCTTCCAGCACATCGCCGAACTCGGGGAATTCCCCGACAACCTTCAGCAGCCTTTCCTGGAAACTTTTTTCCTTGTCTTCCTCCGCTCCCCCGTTGTCTTTCCCTTCTTCCGGGGGCTGGGGCCCTTCCGGGACGGCCTGCTGTTCCGGGGCCTTTTCTGCTTCCGGCGGGGTTTGCGCAGCGGCCTGCTGCTGCCCTTTTTTATCTTCCTTGTCCATGATTTTTTATTCCGGTTAATATATTTAAAGTAATACTTTAATCAAAAGTAGATATATAACACATATTCAATTTTATAAATGATACAAAATCGTATCGTTTTTAAAATTAATTGGGTATTTTTGGAAAAGTGTTAACCGGGATAAAATGAGGGACAGCACCAAAATCAAGTACCTGACCATTATCAGGCAGTACAATCTGGTTACCGGGCATTTCGGCCCGGATGCCCCCTATATCTCCAAGGGCCACATCATCGACCTGACAATCAGCAGCCTGAAAGAATCCTCAGGCATTGTCACAAGCCGTATCGTGGTGTACCGGGCCCTGGAGAAGGCCGGAGAACTGAAAAAAGAGGAGTTTATGGTCGATGGACATTGAGAAATTTACAGATGAGAACAAGAAAAGGAACGCCCTGCTGGACGGACCTTACAACCCGGTAACCGGGGAAGGGGGGCCGCTGGAAAGGCAGGAGGTGGCCTTCGCAGACCGGGAAGGACCCCTGTTCCTGCCCGTGGGGATGCTCAATGTCCCCTGGGTAAACTTCCTAACCTCCTTCCGCTCCCTTTCGGATGCGTCTGCGGCCCTTCACATGAAACCGGAGGAAATCCTTTTCACCTTGTCCGAGGAGCGTTTCAAACATGACTTCGAGTTCTGGGCGGCCACTACGGCCAGGATCAAGCCCAAGACCGGCGGCGATTTTATCCCCTTTTTCCTGAACAGGCCACAGCGGAAGGTCCATGCCGTGACCTGGAAACAGGTCTTAAACCGTGAACCGGTCAGGCAAATACTGTTAAAGTCCCGCCAGTTCGGGGGATCGACCTATTACCAGGTTTTCATGGGCTACATCCAGGTCATCCACAAGACCAACTGGAACAGCCTGGTGGCGGCACACCTGAACCAGTCGGCTACCAACATCCGCCATATGTTTTCCACCCTGGCCAGATATTATCCCAAGGGGCTTGCGTCAAACTTTACGATCAAAGGGTTTGAGAATACTTCAAACATAAAGATCATCCCGGAGCGCAACTGCAAGATCACGATCGGCTCCATCGAGACGCCGGATTCGGTCCGCGCCGACGACGTGGCCATGGCCCACCTTTCCGAGATCGGCCTGTGGAAAAAGACGGAAGGCAAGTCCCCCGAGGACCTCTGCCAGTCCATCCTGGGGACAATACCCACGGTCCCCTGGTCGGTGTACGTGCTGGAATCAACGGCCAAGGGGGTAGGCAACTTCTTTCACCGCTCCTGGCAGAATGCCGTCAGCGGGAAAAACGGCCTTACACCGGTTTTCATCCCCTGGATGGAGGACCCCAAGAACAGGGTCCCGTTCCGCAGTAAAGAGGAAATGGTTTCCTTAATAAATACCTTATCGGATTATGAGCTGTACCTGTGGCAGCTGGGGGCAACCCTGGAGGGGATCAGTTTTTACCGCTTCAAGCTCAGGGAGATGAACGGGGACGGGTGGCGGATGAAGTCCGAGTTCCCGTCCACCCCGCAGGAAGCTTTCCAGAGCACCGGACAGCGGGTATTCGCCCCCTCGTATGTGGCTGCTGTAAGGCAGGACTGCACGGGACCGGTCTTTAAAGGGGAAGTCTTTGCCAGGGCAAGGCGGGGAAAAGAGGCCCTGGACAAGGTCCGTTTTGAAGAAACCAGGGAGGGTAATTTATGGGTCTGGGCCATGCCCGACCTGACAGAGAAAATAGAAAACCGCTACTGCGCTTTTGCCGATATCGGGGGAAGGACCAGGAAGGCGGACTATTCCGCCCTTAAAATATTTGACCGTTACTGGATGCTGGACGGGGGGTCCCCGGAAGTGGCAGCCGTCTGGCACGGGCACCTGGACCAGGACCTGTTTGCCTGGAAGTGCGCCCAGATCTGTAAAATGTACGGCAATGCCCTGCTGGCCGTGGAGGTAAACTCCCTGAAAAAGGAAAAAACCGAAGGGGACCACTTCCTGACCGTCCTGGACGAGATTGCCCCCTATTACCGGGAGCTGTATATCCGCAATGATTTTGAGAAGGTCGGGGACGGGTATGTCCCCAAATACGGGTTCCAGACCAATGTCAAAACCAAGGGGCTGATCATCAACTCCCTGAATGCGGCGGCCCGGGAAAGGATGATGAAGGACAGCGGCCAGGACGAAGGGTATTACTACATCGAGCGGGACCTCAGGGCAGCCGATGAGATGGACTGGTACGAGGTCAAACCGGACGGGACGCTGGGGGCCGTGGAAGGGGAACATGACGACCTGGTCATCGTAACTGCCGGGGGCGTGTGGCTGGCCACTAAGTTTATGAAGCCGCCGGTAAGGATAAAAACCGGCAGTCAGGTGAAAAAAAGGATTTTACGGTCGGAGGCAAGTTTTTAACAAAATGGACGAAACAGAAAAATACATCTTGTTAAGGTACTCAAAAACACGCTGGCCTTTCCTTCCGGTAATTGAAATCATCAACCGCTTCGGGGAGAAAGGGCGCGCCAGCCTTAACCGGTTATACAGGGAAGGAAAAATAAGGAAAAGGCCCGGGTTTAACGGGCCGCTTATCGAAATAAAAACAAGGGAACAGGAAAAGGAAGGACAATTATGAACGCATTACAGAACATTTTAAGGAGCAGGGCCTCCATCTATAAAGTTGATTTTACCCAACAACAGAAAAAGGCCGTTTACAGGGCCATGAACGACTATGCCCTGCGGGAAGTATCACACTATCGTTACAGGGAAATAAAAAAAGTAATAAACGAAGGTATCTTATTTATCAGGTGGGACAACATTATCCTCCGGGTCCGCAGGATGGCCCTTAAGGCTGCAAAGCGGAACGCGCAGCTCAGGGCCGACACGGAGAACCGGAAAATTTACTGTATCCGCAAAAGCCTGGTAGGTTACACGCTGCTGTCCACCAAAGACGTGGAATATAACAAAAAGATCAGGGTCCTTGGAAAGAACGTGGACGCCCTGAAGCTGGCTGAAACGGCTGATTTTATCGCTTACCCGAAAAATAATAAACAAAATAAAACCTTGCGGTAAACAGGCAACCGCTCATAAAACAATGGAAAAATATTTAGGCGTTAAAATCGTCAGCGCAGAACCCGCATGGAAAGGGGCTGTAACAGATGGAAAAAAAGGGAACATGGAAAGCGGACATATTGCAGTTATCCCAAAATCAGGCTATACCGGGGATAAGGTCCCTTTGTACTGGGGGGATGGTTACAAAGTAGTTTATGAAGACGGCTATGAATCATGGTCGCCCAAAGAAGTATTTGAAAAAGCTTATAAACGTTTCGATGAATCAGTCGGTAACGTATTAATCGGAATGGAGCCATCAATGGATATATGGTATATTGTAGACAAAAGAGTACTTAAGTCACGGGCTATTGATATTGCTAAAAACCTTCCTACTGTTTCTAATACAACTGAGTTGTTGGAAGAGGCCGATAAAATAGTTCATTACCTTTCACAACCGATTGATAAATAAGACAAAAACGTTGTTGAATAAGCAAAAGCCGGGCAAATCACCCGGCTTTTTTTACCAACAAAAACCAAACTAAACGATGAAAAACAATATTTATGCAAAAATTATCATGCAACAGGATTTGATTTGATCATGTTACTCAATTGGGCTATCTGTCCCGGGTCGACCCCTGCCTGCTGATTGAAATTCTGGTTTATGCCCTGCATGGCCTGTTGCTGGCCGATTTGTCCCTGGGCCATCTGTTCCCGCTTGTTCCGGATATCTTCCAGTACAGACTGGGCAAAAGGAAGGTTCGAGTTTTCAAGATAGGTTTCAATATCGATCAGCTTGTTCATCACAAAATCCTTTAAAATATCATCGACCCAGCTTTTATAAGTCGGCGAATCTGTCGACTGGCCGATAACCAGGTCGAATTCCGAACCGAGGCCATCGAGCAGGGAAGGGTCATACATGTTGTTTTCGCCCGGCTTTCCCGAGATGGCCAGGTACCTTTTGTCCCGGTAGAACTGGATGATTGTTTTCAGCACTTTAAAGTCCCTTCTCTTCCGGAAGGAGCCGAACGATTCCAGCAGGTCACGGCTGTTGTTGGAGGCATTGACGGCCTCCTGCGCATAACGGGACGAAGGGGTCCCGGCATTCGGGGACTGTCCCTGCATGGCAGGCTGGACACCGGAGATATCATTAAGCCATTTTAATTGCAGGCTTATTAGCTCCGTGATCCCCAGGTTCGGCATTTTACCCCCCAGCTCAAACGGCGGCTGTGCCCCTCCGCTAAGGTCCAGGACAAAGACCCCGCCGACCTGCCTGTAGGTGGCCCCCAGTTCTTCCGGGGATTTCCCGTCTACTGATTTTTCATCAAACACGACCGCATTTTTTGCGCTGGTGCCCATGATAAAGTCCCAGAGGGTAACCAGCCGGTTGATGTATTTCTGCTGGTCGATAATATCTTCAATGGGTCCCCAGACCTCCCCGTTGATCAGCGGGTAAGGGTACATCACAAAAGGGTGGGAGCCGTGACTGTAAGGCGTTTCCCCTTCGCGGAGCACCTGCCCGTACGGGGTAAGGAACTTGTAAAACCATTTAAAGGAAACGGAAGTATCGTAAACGATCAGCTTTCCGGCAATCTCTTCATCCGTCCACCCGGCTTCCGTGAATTTCTGCACCCTGGAATTATTGATCGCCAGTAAACCGTTCAGGCTGCCTTCCCAGGCCCCTTCTTCCCCGGCTGCCGGGTCCCAGTATTCGATCACATCGACCGCCTTTTTCTCCCAGACTTCGATCACCCGGCATTTGGAAGGGTCCTGTGCAACATAGAAATCAAGGCTTTCGTTCCTGCGGTCTGACAATCCGTAATAATCGATGATTTCATCCTTACTGACTGCCGAATATAATTGTAAGAGCCTGTCCTTATCCTGCTTTGTTTTGGCAAAATTGACGAATAACTCGTCCAGGCTGATATCATGGATTTGCCCGATACACCGCAGGTCATTTAACCGGACATCTTTAATATCCGGGTTAAAAAAGATGTAATTGGGATCGATGTATTCGAGGACAATATCGAACCGTCCCAGTTCGGGGATAAAATCATACCCTATCTTCTGGACCGGCAGGCCGGAGAGCAGGAACAGATCGAGGATCCGGGGGTCAATCTCCCGGGTCTCGTTCAGGTTCAGGGCGTATTGCAGGGCATTGGAAAGCATCTTTTCAATGTCGGCAGAATTGGGTTTACGGCTGATAACGATCGACTTGCCCTTGTCGCTGCGGAACAGCCCCAGTAATGATTTGGCGATCGGGCGGATAATATTCTGTTTCAGGGGAAGTTTTCCCTGGCTGCGGATATAGTCGTCTTCCCGGACGATATGCCCGTTGTCGTCCTTGGTATAATCGCTCCACTGGTCGCCCCGGTTAAACTTACAGTTCCTGCGGTACCTTTTTCTTAGATCATAAAGGGAGTCCCAGTACTGCCGGTAGGTTTCAAGGTCCTGGACATTCTCCGAAACGTTTTTGTCCGGGGTGTCTTTGACAATGGACCTTGATTTTAACCCCTTTGTCCTGCGGGAAATCCGTTGTAAATCATAATTACTGATATCTGTTATCATGGTTTTCCGTATTTATTGATTACTTCTTTCATTTTTTCAACGATCTTTTGTTGAAGTTCATCAGCTTTATCAAAGTTCCCGTCATCATCAGATTTTTGTTCCATCTTTCTCAGGTTGGAGATATTTTTATCCATCATGTAAATGGCCATATAATCATCCATCCGGGAGTCTTTTGAAAGTTCCATTGCCTTTTCACTTTCCTGATGGTTTATTGCATCATTGACCATGCGGATATGAATGGTGGCATCCTGTACTATTTTATTATAGTCACTTTCCAGGTTATCTTTTCTGGCCGATTTATTTACATGAAAACCGATCCCGTGGGTGAGCGCATCAAAAGCATCCAGGTCCCCCATTGCATAAGCCATTGCATTTTGGACCGGTACCGGGGTCCAGCCTCTCAGCTGATCAAGTATAAATGAGGGGATCTCATCCCATTCAAGGGGGGCCGTTATCCCCGGGTGTGCCCCATTTATTAAGGTGCCCCCTTAATTTTCCGCCCTTAGGTTCCCCCACCCGGTAACCTTCCCTGTCATTGGAACGGGTATAAACCCCTTTGTTATCAATTCCCAATAACTCTGGAAGCGTAGTATAACGTTTCCCCTGCCAGTTAGTCCCTTCCAGTACGCCAAGGGCCGTACCGGTTAAAATGCTCCCCTTGTTTTTCGCTGATTGCAGGGGGAACATGATAAACTTAACCGGGTCTTTGAAATGCCCCAGGATTGAAAAGTAATAACTGACATCCCCCTTCGCCTCTTCCGGCGCTCCGCTTCCCAATGCGTTATGGAGGGGGGTTATATCCACGGAAAGCCAATTGAGCCTTTCCGGGTCCTCAAAAGCATTTTTATAAATCCGTTCAACGGCATCCCGGTAACTTTCTTCCTCCTTGTCATTACGGTCCCATAAAGCCATCAGCAAATTAAGGGCTACTGAAGTAAAGGCGGTCCTTAAAAAGGCCCTGAACCAGAATTTCTGGTTCATATGCCTTTCTTCCCTGGAACCGGCTGCAATCGCATTGACCATGGTCCGGATGTTCGATTCGGTCCAGTCCGGGGCCAGGGCCAGCAACCGGAATACATGCTGTGTGACAGGATTCCTTCCCATTCGCTGTAAATGGAGCCCGCCAAAATCATTATTGATTAATTCGGCAACCATTTTTGCAATCAGGTTGTGGTCCATTTCCGGATGTTTCTGCAACATCTCTTTATATTCCAATAAAGCAGCTTTTACTTTTAATCCGGCTCCGTATTTATTGAATAGAAAATTAGTATGTTGTTCATGTAAATTGAGGATTTTTTGTCTTACAGCCGGTAATATATTATGATTGTCAAGATATCTTCCTATTCTTGATTTTTCCTTAAAATACATTTCGTCCCAGTCCTGGATCCGTCCAACCGTCAGTCCATTGCGGATTAATTGCCCGACCTCCGGCTTCATTTCATAAAGGCTTTTCAATCCATCTTTATACGCTTTTATCGGGTTGATATTTTTCCATTTCGCTGCCCCCGCGAGCATGTATGACCTTGCAAATGCCATGTGATGGAAAAATGACCAGGAAAGAATTGTCGATTTTAAAACTGCATTAAACCGGGTCAGGGCCTGAACCCAGCCCGGCCCCTTTGATGTCCCTAAAATATTATTTAATCTACGGGCTATTTTTGATGGTGCATAAACCTTTTTCCTTTCAAGGACGCTGCCGTCTTCCGCAATTGAGAAATTTTCCCCCTTATACCCGCTTCCTGTTCCGACTGTTTTTACCTTTACCCATTTCCTGAAATTCGGATGTTTGATCTCTTCATATCCGGGCATGGGGTAGGTGGTGAAAAGAGGTTCCCCTTCCGGACCTTGTAACTGAAGGCCAAATTCCATCAGGTGACGGTTTTCAATCACATTATTGATCTCGGTACGGAGAATCTGAAGGTTATTGGTAGCCCCTTCTATTTTCAGGTTATACCCGTTGGCCCAACCTTCAATGATTGTCCCCAACGTCCTTTTTTTCGCGTGACGGGTTGATGTCCCGAATTTTCGCCAGAACTCGGTTGCCTGTTTCTCCGGGATGTCCCAGCTCCTTGCAACGTAGTTATCCAGCACATTGCTGATAATTTCTTCATCAAGCGCTTTTTGCCCGATAATATCGTATTCCTGTCGTATGTCCCAGGCTATTTTTTTCTGTTCCGGAGATAAATTCCGGGCAATATTGACCAACTGTTTTTGCCCCGGATTGAGTTTGTCCCAGTATTTTTCCGCATCTGCCGGGGAGGCAAGCATATCCAGGTAGATATGGATGGCCCGGTCAATATCTTTCCATGTTTTGGCCCCTCCCGGATGTCCTTTAAACGATTTCTTTATCCGGTCCTGTTGTTTCGTGGCATCAATGGTCGCTTTGGCCGCCTCTATATCCCTGTTCCCGAACCAGGGATCTTCAATCCTGTTATAGATATCCCGTAGCGGATCTTTCTTTTTATCGTATTCCGGCTGGCTTTCTTTTACAATACTTGGGTCTTCCGGGTTAAAACCGCCGTTATTTTCGGTCGCTGATTTGATCTGGGAAGGATTTAACGCTACTATTTGCGACAAATCGTTTAGCATCAAACCGTCATAACCTTGTTTCTCAAACTGGTCCAGCATCTCATCGGTAGCCCAGTAGCCGATATCCTCGATGACATCTTTTTCTTCAGGCGATAATATCCGGGGGTTTTTGATTGATAAATACACGGGCATTATGCTGCCTGTCCCTCCGGCAAATGTATTGGCCATATCAATATCTTTTGTGAAATACCATAACCGGTGCTTATTTGACAAGGGCTTTTTTTCCACTCCTTTTCCAAAAACATCAAAATCCTTTGTTGTCCCGTGATACACCACCAGCGGCCTTCCCTGGCCGTCAACTACTTTCGATGATTTTACTTGCAAAATATCAAGCAACCGCTTATCTTTGTTACTGGTTATTGAGGGTGGACTTGATATTCCACTATTCTGACCAAAAGGGAAAACTTCCTGTTGTCGCGGCGGACTTGTTATCCGTGCAGCTTCATCGAGAAGTTTTCCTTTTTCTATTTGAGTTAATGAATGATCATAATACCTGCTCCCGTCCCTGTCGACTGCAATAACCGATTTTACAGTATAATCGGCCCCGCCTATTTTCAATCCTGACACATAATACCGGTATTCTTTAATATTGGGATGTTTTTCGGTATCTTCATTAGCTGCCGTATCAATATAAATTGCGTTTTCAATTATCTGGGGAATAGCTGCAATAGTTTGTAAATGTGCCTTATCAAAACTGTCATGCCGCAATATCTCACCGATCCCATTTCTTGCCAGCAGTACTTTTTCTCCTGTATCTTTATTTGTATAGTTCCCTCTTAATGATTTGCCGTATTCAAGAGCGTTTGCCCTATACTCTTTCAAATCTTCGCTGGAGGCAAACTCCTTCCCTGTAATTTCAATAGGTTTTGAATTCCTGAGTTTTTCAATCCTCTTTGCTTTTTCTGAATCAGAAAACCATTTCCAGAAGTTTTTAATCCCCATCACGGAAGGATGGATCAGCTCTCCCAGGCTGTTCCTTGCCGGCCTGTCGGTCCCGTTTACTTTTATTTTTTCAGGAATGTAGGACTTTGAACTTAAGGCCTCGCTCAGGGATTTTGGCTTATTTTCATAGGGCTCGTCCTGCTCCCATAATGTCTGTAATGAGGGCCATTTGCTGTTTTTGGTCATAAACAGTTCACTGCGCCCTTTACCGGTATTTATCAGGTCGATTGTCCCTTCCGGCAATCTTGTCCCGCTGAAATCAAAACTGCCGTCATGGATAACTGCCAGCCTGGATCCAAGGTGGTCCCCTAATCCTTTTTCGGCTAACCCGGCAACAGACCCGGGCGTCGAATTCTCAGGGAAAGGGTCGTATGCGTTAATGGCCAGGTTCGGGGAGAAGTAAATGACCGCCCCGTTGTAGCCCCTTTCATTCAATAAGGCCTGCGCTATTTCCATCAACCGTTTGGGGGCGTCCCCTCCGGACGGGAGCTTTTCCCGCTCTGAAAATAATTTTGGCACAGGGTTTTTATACTCATAGCGTTCCACACTATACCGGAGGTATTCCTCAAGGTCTTCGTTATCTTTTGCGTTTCCCAGGAAGGGGGTACCGGAAAGGTTAATGTACCTGAATTCATTGTGGTCAATGACAACATGCCCCAGCAGGTTGACCCCCTCCGGCTTAAGGACATTGGCGCATGCTACCGTCACATAAATATCCTGTGAGGATGGTACGGAATTCCCCGACGGGTGGTTATGCAGAAAGTACATGCCATTGGCCCCGTATTTCTTGTATAATGAGGAAATAGTTTCAGGATCGCTGAACTGTGATATCCCCGTCTGGTTAAGGGTGGTCGCAGTGCTCCCGACAATTACCCCGTCATGGACAAAAATAACGTGCGCTTTTTCAATATACGGGGAACGGTGGATGGCCCATAAATCGGCAAGGTCCTGCGGGGAGTTTACTTTCTGGCCGATAACATCTACATACCCCGATTCTTTGAACCCGTCGAATACGGTCCTTTGCTTAACCTTCGGTATGCTGTCCGGGTTTCGCACTCGTCCAGGATCAGTTTCTCTCCCGGTTGGAGTTCTTTTCCTGTTCCTATTAATTCGGAGCACAGGCGTGTTTTCGAGTCCGGACAGGGTTTTTCTGACTGCTTCCGATTGTTTTTCCCTGGAGCCATAAGCGTTACTGATTTCTTCACTCTTCTTTACGTGCCCCTTCGGGGTTTGTTTCAACTGGGGCCGCCCTGTTTGACGGCCCTGTCTCTGTTTGTCCGGGTCCTTCTACTTCTTTTGGTGTTTGAAGTACTCGACCTGTTTCAGCCTTTTCTCCGCCTGCTGTTTCGACAGGTTGTCCTTGCTCAGGGGTTTGCCCTTTTCGGATACTACTTTGTACCCCTTCGATGTCTGTTTGATCATTTTGATTATTGTTTGATGGTGAAATATTCTCTTTTTTTGTAGAAATAGCATCAATAAAATACAGGTTGCCATCATCGCCCTGAATGACATTTTTAAGGTGTAAGTCTTCAACTTTATATTGATTATTTTCGAAGGCATCAAGCCCTGCAGGCCCCATCCCGAATTTATCTTTCATATATTGGGATATCCTGTTTTGTTGTTCGTCCAATGTCTCAGGAGATATGGCCAGCCTGCTAAGGAGCTTTCCTTTTACAAATGGTTGTGACAATACAAAAGACAGTCCTTTGTCTGTATTTGTGAAACCAATTATATTATAAGCTGTTTCAGGGAATAACTCATTAAATGCTAAAACACGGTTATTGAGAAAGTCTAATGGGGTTTTACTGTACTTCTGGTAATTGACAACCTTAATGATGTTTGCATTTGATTTATCAACATAAACATCTGCTTCTTTACCAGATGGATACTTTATCGATGTAATAGCGGATATTTGATCAGGAGTAAACCAAATGCCACTTTGTCCTGCGTAATTTTTTAGCTCTTCTTCTTGTTCGGATTTGCTTGACCGTGTGCTTCGAAGTGTTCCTGTGCCACCTTCGCCATTTCCTCCGAGGATAGAGGCGATTTCTGCCATTCTTGAATTGACTTCATCTTGGCTTCGCTTGCTTCTTGGTGCGCCTTGCTCAGGTATTTCATTGGTCGCATTTTCTACAAAGTTATTATTTTCTTTAATTGCTGCGTATCCGGCAAACGGTTTTTGTTTCCTGGTCCCGTTTCCGGCCCACTCTTTGAACTTGTCCATCGAGGTTTCCGTAATCCGGCCAAGGCCTTTCCAGCCCGGCTGGTAGTTGCTTAAATAAGCCTCTTTAGCCTGCGCTTCATGGTCAAAGCCGATCATTGCCTTGTGCTCGTCAAACTTCCCGGTCTTCGGATCGACCTGGTCAATGACAAAGACTTTATCCGAGTCGGGGTTATCCCCCAGGAAAATATCGATATGGTCGCCGTCCTTGCCTTTTGTCCCGCGGATGTACCCGTAGGTGTTGTTCATTTTTGTCGACCATTTATTTCCCTCCCGGTCGGTACCGGAGCGGACAGACCCCTTGGGGTTTTCGATGGTCACATCCAGGCCCCGGACTTTGACATGGCCCATCTTGTAATTGCCCGCTTCTTTTTGTGCTTCTGTAGGTCTTTGGTTGGCCTCCCTTTCGGCATCCTTTATTTTGGTCCGTTCGGCTGCCTTTTCAAGGGCTTCTTCAATGGGGAGCTTAATTCCTGTTTCTTCCCGTAATTCTCCTTCAGGGTTTCCAGGTTCTTTAGATTTCTCAGTTTCAGGTAAGCTTTCACCTGTTCCGGCGATGGCTGTTCCTGGTTTGGTTGTTTGTTCTCCTGCTGTTCCATTTTTATTCTCGTTTTTAAAGATGATATTTCCGTATTGGTTTAATAACTCAGGGGTCAGCTGCCCTTCATTGACCGACCGGGCAACATCTTCCGGGATGATCAAGGCTTTCTGCCTGTCGTCTTCAGAAAGGTTGTTGTTGATCAGGGAAGTATATTCTTCCAGGGGGATTTCTGCCCCGGGGAAGCCGGTTTTACGGTCTGCTTTCAGCCTGACAACGCCCGACTGGTGAATGTTTTCAATCTCATCCAGGAGATGGTTGGCCGTTACGGTTTTTTTTTCGGCCTGTATATCCAGGATCCCCTGGTTCACTTCTTTCGGGGCCAGGCCCCCCAGTTCCATCCCTTCAACGTTGGAAGGTACCAGCATGGAGGAAGCAAGATCCTGGACCTCCTGGTCATAATCCTTCAGCGACCGGTGGCCCTGGATCTCGTCATTACCTGGCCGCTCTGCCGTTTTCCTGATTTCTGTCCCGTTTTTATAGATCCGGATCCCGTTCCCGTTTTCATATTTGACATTATAGCCCAGTTCCGAGGCCAGCTGCATAATAGGCTGCGTGTTTGTCCTGCGCCTTTCCGCAGGGGATGACTGGTTGTAGGACTGCATCATACTGACCAGCCTGTCATGCTTTTTATTGGTTTCATTGCGGGCCTGGCCTGCCTGTTTTCTAAATTCATCTGTTTTGGATAAGTAGGCCTGTTCTGTTTCCGGGTCATTTTCAACCTGAAGCTCCCGGAGTTTCTCAATTGATTTTGCCGTGTCGATACGGGACAGGGCCCGGTCTTTGGAAACTTTCTTTCCCTTGATGGTATAAGCCGGTTCCGGGGCAGGGAATTTCTTTTCAATAAGCCCGCTCAGCTTTTTGTCATTATTGATCCGGAGCCCCTGCAGGTCGTCCAGGCTTTCGGCATCCTCAATAATCCCTGCTGCATAGTCCGGGCTTACTTCCTTGCCGTTGTATTCGTAGGAAGGTTTTGTTTCCTGCTCAACCTGTTGTTTTAGCTCCGGGTTGACCTGGCTGTTTTTAGGCCTTATCTGAATATTTTTGACGACGGTCTGCTGCGTTGGCCTCTGGAACCTGCTTTGCGCCGGCACTTCAACCTGCTCTTTGTCTGCAACAACTTCCCAGTCCGGGTTGTCCTTAAGTTCCTTTTCCAGCAGGGGAAGGGCTTTATCAAGGGGCATCTTTTCATTGGGGACAAGGGTTAACGAGCCGTCCTGTCCTTCCGTGAAATCATAGGCCTGGTTTCCGATTTTTTCGGTTTCTACCTTTGTCGCCTGCGCTGGTTGTCCCGGCTGTTCCGGGGGGATTATTTCATCCTTTTTGACCGTAATCGCATTCCCTGTTTTATTATCAAATAATCCAAAAGAATCCCCCAGGTCGACTTTTATTGTATATGATCCACCTTTATATTTAATTGTGGACCCTACTCCCGGTTGTTGTGTTTGATTTTGCTGGCTGTAGTGCTGGTCGATCAACGCCGTTTTCGTGGCCAGCATTTCTTCCGGGTTAAATTCTTCAATACTGTTCCGGTCCAGCTTGTCAATATGAATGAACCCTTTATCTCCTGCGGGATTCCCGTTTTCATCAACAACATTGACCATTCCGCTCAGGTCCGGATTATTGGGGTCTGTTGTGGCATAGAACTGGTTTCCCTCCATGTCTTTTATCGCGACGATCTTCCCGGTTTCGCTTGTGATATCCTTAACGGATTGTTTTGCATTGGTCATATCGGCCTGTCTTGCCTGTTCCGGCGAAGGCTGGATATTGTTCTGGCTTTCAGGGACTGTAGCCGGGTTATTGGTCCCCTGGTACCTGTTTAACCCTTCATTAATAAAGTCTTCTTTGGGGACAACGGATAGCTGGTCCCTGGGAATGTTTGCCTTTACGGCCTGTCCTTCCCGGTTAATCAAAGTAAGGTCTGCACCGGGGTCCTTAATATCCCCGTCTTTGACAAAATACTGGTCCCCGTTTGGGGCCTTATAGGTGATAATGTTATCCGAGTTTTGATAGGCGGCCCGGTTGGCAAAATCAGTAAGGTTCCCTTTCACCGCATCCAATCCGGCCCCTTCATACAGTTTACCGTTGTTCTCTTTGGCCTTTGCGATAGATTTATAAAACACATCAGTCGGGACCTTAACCGAGTTCTTTACTTCTTCTTCACTGACCTTTACCGTCTCACCGTTGGGTTTCATACCAATATTTTCTTTCCCGGTCGGGATAATCTCGATCGGGTTATTGTCTTTATCCATGCCCAGGATAACGCTGCCCTGTTTTTCCCTGCGGGCTTTGGTCGCAGCACTTTGGGCATACATCCCGAAAGGGGCCGTCAATACCCCGAAAAGGGCCCCGTCTGCCAGTGCCTGGCCCGTCCTTTGCCAAAATTCGTTGGGGTTGACATCCCTTCCGGTCAGGTAATTGTCCACCGCCATTTTCCCGGCTTCCATGGTTGCCATTGAAGCCGTGGACGTACTTACATTACTTAAAGCCTGTCCGACTTTTTCAGCCATCCCCGGCGAATTTTTAACGAAGTTTTCCCAGATTGCTTTACCGCTTTGTCCCAATGCTTCCGGATCGGATGTCACGATTTTGGAAACAGCTTTCTGGAAAAGTTTTTTGGGCATGATTTTTCCCAGATAGCCTGAAAGGGGAAGTGACATAGCCGCGGAATACAGGAGCCCGGCCCCGAGCCTTTCCCCTTCATCTTTGGGCTGGTTGGCAGCTTCCTTGTATTTGTCATAGGCTTCGATCCCTTCTCCGAAGCCCATCGTCCCGAACATGCCTGTCGTTGCTTCGGCCAAAGCAGGGCTGCGCGTCAGCGCGCTGGCTGCGACCATCCCGGTAAACGGGACAAGCCCGCCAAGCTTTTCGCCCCAGGTGCCTTTCAGGTCCGGGACATCTTTCTCATAGTCCCTGATATCCTGAAGGTTTGTTTTTATCCTGTTTTCCTGGCTGTCCAGGTATTTCTGATAGGCCGGGTTTCCGGAAAATTTACGGGCCAGGTCATTTATTTTCAGTGCGCCTTCTTCGAGCCCTGTCCCCATTGCCCCGACAGCTGACTTGGCAGCGGACTTCAGGCCCCTTCCAAAGCCGGTATCTTCGGTAAACTGCCAGCCGTAAGGGTTGACATGGCCTTCCGGGGATTTGGTGTTTAACAGGGATTCTTTCCATTGCTGCGGTGCCTGGTTTAAAGAAGACAGTATATTTTCTTCGTTGCTTTTTTCTTGTGTCCCCAGTGGTGATAATCCCGGTCCGGCACCTCCGTTTTCAGTTGTTTTCTCAACATTTTCTTTGTTTTGTGACGGTTGAACAGGGTCAATATTTGATAAAAACTCATCTTCTGTCCCTAATTCTTCTTTAGAAAAACGTCCAAGTTTGATTAAGTTATTATAAAGCTTTTCTGCATTCGCTGAATCTTTCAAAAGAGTATTAAACGTATCAAAATCACCAATTTCTTCCTGTGTCGCTTTTCTTGAATTGATGATATTATTGTAAAGTTTAAGATTATTACTCTGTACTGTACTTTCCATAACTTTTAATAATTATTGAAATAACGTTGGTACCCTTTTGGGTTTGGTCGTATCCTGCGTTACTTGTGTAGCAGGTCCGGTATAGGGGGGCCTGGGATTAATGTTCCCGAATACAGAATTATCTGACTTCTTCTGTTGTGGCTTAATCCCTATATATTGAAGGAAATCAGGAGAATCCTGCCAGTGCCCGCCGATAATTGTTTTCATCATCTGTGTGGTTAATCCTTCTCCAAATTGTGCTTTCATGAAGGTGTAATCACTATTGGCCGATTGTTCTGTTACAGGATCATGGATAATTATGTTGAAAATTTTCTCCAATTCTCCTGCGCCCAATTGTTTTACTGCATTGCCCCGGTCATCATAAAGCATGAACCCTTTATTATTCGCCTGTACTTTTGCTTCATATTTGGCAAGGTCTTGCTGATATTTTTTATCATTCTCGTTCATCCTAAGTTCAGACTGATATTTGGCAATCTCTTTTTGTCTTCCTGTGTCCCCTTCCCTCCATTCCTTTGCCTCTGTTAACTGGTCTTTTTTCAGTCCATAGTCCCGTTGGTCTTTGGCCATGTCGTAAGCCATTTTGGTTTGATTGGCTTTTGCCTGCTGTTCCGTGTTGTACTGCTGAAGTTCCGTAAGGCCTTTTTTTACCCGGTTCATATAGTTATTGTAATTCCAGGTATCCAGGTTTTTGTTGTAGTTGTCGATATAGTTATGAAGGCTGCCCAATAGCTGGCTGTTCTGCGTGTCCGGCTCCCGCCGGTTGACATTGGCCCCCCTGGACAGGGCAAAGGCATCCCCCAGGGTCTTTAACCCTTCGGTCAGGGCATTGACTTTCATCTGCCTTTTGATTTCTTCCGGACGCTTGGGGTCATAAACCGGTTTGGGCGGCTGGTAGGAAAAGATATTATCGATGATATCCTGCGCTGTCCGTTGTTTCGGCTGGGCCTGGACGCTGCTTGCCGGTATCCCCTGGATAGGGGTATTCGGTATCTGGCCCTGAGCGGCCTTTTCCTGGTCAACCTTGTTCTTATTATACTCCTGATCTGCCATGATTATGCTGAATATTGTATTTTATATAATCCTGACCAGTCACTGGGTGTCCTGTTGGCAATTGCGGCAGCGGTCCCGGATGCAGTTGAAGACTTACTGAAAAGACCTGCAAGGGGGCTGACAGAAGAAAGCGCGCTGCCTGCATTGCTGACCAGGTTGGCCGCGTTCTGCGCCTTTTGCTGCTGCAACTGTACCTTCTCGTTTGTGAGCTGGTTTTTGTTCTGCATGTACTGGTTGGTCTGGTTTTCCTGGTACTGCGTGGCATTGTCCGCTATTCGGGAGACCGCGTTATTGAGCGCTTCATTGTTCTGGGATTTTTCGGCCAGCGTTTCCTCGGCGGATGCGCCGGTGACAACGCCCCGGTTTTCGGCTGTCCTGTTGGCCTCTTCATACTGCTTTTTAATCCGGGTTAGCAACCCCTTGGCGGCATTGGTGTCCAGGTAATCCCGGTTGACATTGTTGTTGTAGACCGACTCGTTTTCCTCGATCTGTTTGTTGAGCAGTTTTTCTGCTTTTTTATTGGCATTGCCCCCGAGGATCCCCCCCAAAAGCTGGGAACCGATCCCGGCAACGCCTATTCCTATACTTAACGGGTCCATAGTTAACTCTGTTTTTTTTGAACGTTCTGCCTGTAAAACTACAGGACAGCACCCATAAAAACAGGGGAAAACGATACAAAAATGTTTCAGTTTTTATTTTTATAATTATTTGATTTACAAACTTTGAAATATTTTTAGTTAAACTAATACTTCAATATAGTTATGCCAGGAAAAATCATTAAAAAATCACGGGCCTTCCAGGGCAAGAACCTCACCCAAAGGCAGAAGCTCAGGCTGATGAAAGTGCTTGAGCAGTGCGACATGAACGAATCGGAAACGGCCAGGGCCACCGGCATGTCCCGGGTGACCATCCGGAAGTACCGCTCCGAGTACTGGGACGAATACTTAAAGCACAAAAACGGCATTAAGGATGAAATATTGACTATCGAAGCAGCCAAGCGGGAGATCAAAACGGGGATCAGCGAGATTGTCGGGGAATACGGCGACAAGTCGTTAATGGCCCTTGAAAAGATCGGAAAACGGATCCGTGACGACGAATATTACATCGATAAAAACGGTTATAAACATTACCTGGTCGAAACAAAAGATTTGGTCCAGCTGGTCAACGTCCTGGCGCCCTACCTGGCCGACAAGCGGGGCGTGAAAGGACTGGATGAAAAGGACGGCCCGTCCGGGGCATCGGCCAGCTTTGTACAGAACATCATCAACGTGATGAACCAGCGGGCAAACAGCCCTGAAGAAGATAATGACAAAACAATCGAGGAGGGACAGGCCGATGACATCTGTTAAAATTAACTACAAGGGGATAGCCCGGGCGGCATCCGGACAGGATATCGAAGACGGCTACCTGGATGAAGCCATCAATGTCCGCCACCGGGACGGGAAACTGCAACCGAGGGGCAATATCACCCAAAAGTATGATTTGCCCGACGACACGTTTGACCAGGTGTATTATCACGACCAGGACAACATCAACAATTACATCGGTTACATCAAGGCTTCCGGGCAGGTCCGGCTCATCGATATGGACGAGGGCTCTTCCACACTGGTTTATACCCTGGATGAAGGGGCCGCCTGCAAGATCGTTTTTGTCAAACGCTTCATGATTGTTGTCTCGGACAGTAAAACCTACACCTTCCTGTATTATGACGGCAGCTACGAGTATGTTAACATGTCATCCGAATTACTTTTCTCCCTGACAAAGGCAAATGCAGAAACGGTGGTAACCGATGCGGCAACGTCTGCGGACAGCCTGAGGGGAAAATATTTCAAGGAAGTTAACAAGATGTCCGAGAAATACGGGAAGCTAACGGGCGGGATAATGGTCCGCGCGGCCCTGAAGATGTTTGACGGCTCCTATGTCATGCACACCCTCCCGCAATTCCTGGACCTGGGCGTTGAAATGCAGCTCATCCAGCCTTCTTCATCAAAAATGAAACTGGCCTTTTCTGCCTCGCAGATAAGGCTGGCCCTGGATGTTGACGGGTCCGGGATTAATGACCTGAATAATAAAATATTCACGGATTTCGTGTTGTTTGCCTGCAAAAATGAACCGATATACGATATTGATGAAGATACGATGGACGACGACTGGTGGGACGATGCAAAGGACAACAATAACATGGGGACTTCGGACCTGGGCTATTCGCTGGCCTACCTGTTTACGGACCTTAACCCGGCTTTTTCAAAAATGGCGGATACGGGGAAATGGTACAAGATCTACGAAAAAAGCATTGAAAAAATACAGGATATGTCCGTTTCGACACTCCAGGATATAATCAATGATGATTCAAACAACCTGAAAGGGTTTTACCAGGATTACGCGACACGGGAAACACTGACCGTTGACCAGGAATCGCACCACAGCCTTTCCGGGGCTGTCGGGTACACCTATAACGACCGGCTGATCCTGGGGGACATTACAACCTGTTTCGGGCAGTACCCCGTCACGCTGCAAACACTGTCTTCTGACGATAGCGGAAATTACATTGAAAAAAGGACCGGTTTGGTTACAACGACTGCTGCAACTGCTGACGGGGTAACGGAGTATGTCATTCAAACTTTAGCTGATGTGACAAAGACAACCGGGACAATAGCCCTGGAATACACCATCAACACGGGAGGTTCAAAGATAATTGTCACAAAACAATTAACGGACCAGGTAATGTTCATTTCTTCCGACAGCTCAACTTATTATTTTGTCCTTCCCCCTGTAACCGGTTATCCGGATACCAGGGCAACAAAAATGAGGTTATTGTATTATGATCCCGCAAACAGCAGGTGGATTGCTGTTGCAACATACACGCTCAAACAAAGCAGCAGTGACAATTACGCCTATTATAAACAGGATATCAGCCTGGTAACAGGTCCTTTTGACGACAGTACGGATATCGGGGATACGGAAAACCCCCAGACAGCTTTCAGGTATATCATAGCCACATTAAGCGCCGATGATTTCGATTCCAATGAAACCACCCTTGACGACCAGGAAGATTATTATGACAGCAACCGGGTACAGGCTTCCGGGTTACAGAACCCGCTCTATTTTCCCACCAAAAACTCTTACCAGGCCGGCACCGGTGAGATTGTCGGGCTGGCGGCCAACACGGAACCGTTATCACAGGGACAGTTCGGGGAATACCCTTTGACGGTTTTCACAAGCAAAGGGATCTGGACGTTATCACAGGGATCGGACGATGTGTTGTTCTCAAATATTTTACCGGTGAACGGGGAGGTGGCGGAAGACGCCGACCAGATTGTCCCGCTTTCGGTCGGGGTAACCTATTCGACAAGCCGCGGGTTATACCTGGTTTCGGGCCGTGATGTGAACGATTTGACAGCGGTTGTAAAAGGGTTGCCAAACGCTGTGTTACAGGCAAATGAGAACTATTTGTTACGCATCAAACATGACAGCCTTGTACAATTGTCTGGCTACCTGTCTAAAGTTGATATAAGGGACTATATTTCCGGGGCAATTATCGGTTTTGACAAACTGAACAACGAGCTTGTTATAACAAACGATAATTACAGTTATACCTATGTTTACTCCTTTGAATCAAAGCTTTGGTACAAGTTCAGTAACAGCTTTTCGTTACTGGTCAACGCTTACCCCAAATTGCTTGGCATGAATGATACAGCGGTGTATTCCATCTCGGACGAAACTTTTGACAATACTGTACAATCACTTCTTACAACCCGTCCTTGTAAATTAGGGACCGGAGCGGCATTCAAATTAATCACCCGGGCAATACAAAGATGCGAGCTCGAAGTGAACGGTACAATAACAACCCAGGTAGAGACATTGGAGGTAACAGGGGATGCAACAGCTGACGGGACAATCACAGTCAGCGTCTTTGGAACGGATTATACCATGGAAGTAACAGAAGGGGAGACGGCGGCAGAAATCGCGGAAGCTATCGCGGCACTGGACTTTTCAAATGCTTCAGTCTCTTATACCTCGGGCGAATCAGCAATAACGTTCACTTCGCTAAAGACAGGCATTGTAACAGGTTGTTCTTTCACGGATACCGGCAGCACCGGGGTAACGGCTACGTTCACCGTGGCGACAAAGGGCAATGCGATATTCGCGGGGTTCTATGTTTTTGCCTCGAACGATTTACGGAAATGGGTGATGCTGACAGGCAACGACCGCAAGGAAGGAAAGGTGACCGATATCCGGGTGAGCCGGTGCCACACCAAAGCAAAATACTTCATCTTTGTGTTTGCTGCCGACCTGGAAGAAGACAGCCGGATCAATGACATCGAGGTGGAATTCGAACTGAAATTAAATGGGAAAATTAGGTGAAGTGTTGGGAAACCTGTTGGGATTATAATTAAAAAACCTCTGTAAATATTTAATTTACAGAGGTTTAAATTTTGAAATGAGTGCCCAGAACAAGACTCGAACTTGCACGCCGTAAACCGGCACCAGCCCCTCAAGCTGACGTGTCTACCAATTTCACCATCTGGGCAGATAAGCACTGAACGTGTTTTGTAAATGTGAGTGCAAAACTATAAAAAATCTCAAAATTCGGACATCTTTCGCGAAAAAATATTTCTTTTTCCGTCAACATTAGTCTCTGACCGGATATTCTGTCTTCCGAAATTCCGAAAGATCATTGATAATCAATAAAAATGCAGATGTGGTTTGCATGACCGGTCTGGATACTGTCCTGCAAAAACCAACAAGGACAGAATTTGGAGAGACATATGACAAGAGTAACAATTTAAAAGATATACCAATAACTTTTATCTGCAAAACTGATAAATCCGGAGATACATATACATAATTTTCATATCGATTTTTTTATAATTGGGGTTCAAGATGATTGAAATCCTGACTGTTTCTTTATATTTGCTTCAGTACCTAAAACGTCAAATCTTTTAAAATTGAATAACAAAGAGTCAGAGATACTACTAATTAGAAATTTTAAGAAAGGAAACGAGCAGGCCTTCGAAGAGCTTTTTAAAAAATATCACAGGCCTCTTTATGCTTTTATTTTTAGCCTGACAAAGTCAAAGGAAGATGCGGAAGAAATTGTACAGAATGCTTTTATAAAAATATGGGAAAACAAAACTTTTTTCAAAGAGGAATATCCGTTTGAATCTTATCTCTTCAAAATTGCAAAAAATGATTTTCTCAATTATGCCCGGAAAAAAATAAACCGCCGTATTTTTGAACAAAATTTCGAGATATTTAGCCAGGCCGCAGAAAATGATGCGGACAGTTATGTATTGTTTAAAGAAACAAAGCTTATAATAGACAATATCATTAAGTCGATGCCCCCTAAACGTCGTGAAATATTTATCCTGCAAAAAATAGAAGGGCTTACAAGAAAAGAAATCAGCGAGAAACTCAGCCTTTCCATAATAACTGTCGACAGCCATTTGATGAAAGCAAACCAGCAATTTATTTCAGAGCTGAAAAAGCTCAGCATCCTCATTCTCATCCTCATTATCAGGATCAGAATTTGATTATCCGCAAAAAATTTTATTTTTTCCATCCCGGACTCATAGTTTTTCCTATTTCAGGTGTATTCCTTTTGAAAAACCTGATTTATGGAAAATAAAGAAAAGCACATCGGCTTGTTGCAAAAACTTTTTGACCAAAAAGATCTCAGCTCCGAAGAACTAAAAATGCTTTTTCGCATATTCAACAGTGAGAAAGGCAACATAGAAATCAGGGACCTCCTGGATAAGTTTAGGACAAAACCTTCTGAAACAAACTTTGAAGATATCGATTCAAAAAAGATTTTCTTAGAGATTAAATCCGCTATCCGCTATAAACAATTCCAAAGCAACCACAAGCTCAAAGTATTTTATCAATGGACTTCTGCCATTGCAGCAGTTTTGCTTTTGGCCCTACTGATCAGCGGAATCCTCTTTCTGGATGTACAAATAAAAGGAAACAAAATAATTAATCTCACAGAAATCTCGGCACCGGAAGGTAAGATCAGGCATATCAGACTGGCTGACGGGACTTCTGTCTGGATGAACCCAGGTTCTTCACTGGTTTACTCGTCAGAATTAGGAAGTAAAAAAATCAGGGACGTCAGATTATGGGGACAGGCTTTTTTTGAGGTGGCCAAAGATGAAAAACACCCGTTTATACTTCAACTCGGGGATATCGGCGTGAAAGTAACCGGGACCAGCTTCAATGCTTCAAATTATAAAGACGATTCCCAAGTTGAAGTCGTCCTGAAAACAGGACATGTAAAATTGTTCCGGGGTTATTACAAAGATGCTGAAGAATTCGTAAAGCTTGAACCTGGAGAGATTGCAGAATATGACAAAGGCAAGGCCGAATTTACAGTTCACAGAGTGGATGTAGGCAAGTATACAGCATGGATGAATGGCATGCTGATTTTCAGGGACGACCTGATGTCTGAAGTATTCCGCCAGCTCGAAAGATGGTATAACATAAAAATCGTTGTGACCGATCCGAAGATAAACAACTACCTGTACACGGCAACAATTAAAAATGAAAGTCTTGATCAAATCTTAAAACTTCTGGAATATACTTCCCAGTTGAAATATGAAGTTATAAAGAATAATCCGGCAGAAAAACGGAAACAAACCATTTTAATATCAGCAAAAAACTAATAAACAATAAATTAAAAAATAATGCCAATGAAGTGAACAAAAAAAGGAGATGATTAGACATCTCCCTTTAAAAGGAACCGAAATGTTACCAGCACACGGTTCCTTCCAACTTGAACGTTACATTCAAATATTTACGAAATTATGAAAAAAAACTATTTAATGATGATTTTCATGCTAAATAAGGCATGGAGGTCGAAACTATTGAGAACTATGAGGATAACAATAACAATTTGTTTGTTATGGGTGTCTCAGGTACTGGCGCTCAACACCTATTCTCAAAACACACGCTTATCGCTAAACTATTCGAATATTTCCATTCGTAAAGTTTTACAGGAAATAGAAGATCAAACGGACTTTTATTTCATGTATAACGGTAAGTTTGTCGATGTAGAAAGAAATGTAAGCATAAAAGTAAACGACCAGCCTTTAACGGAAGTGCTGGACAAATTATTTGTCGGAACCGGAATTTCCTACAAAATTGAAGACCGGCAAATTGCCCTGACCGAAGGCGATATGTCTTTACCCATACAGCAAAATCACTCAGTTACAGGGAAAGTGACAGGGTCCAACGGGGAACCTGTACCGGGAGCAACCGTTGTGGTGAAAGGAACTACAAATGGTACAATAACCGATCTCAATGGTAAATTCAGCATGTCAAATGTTCCAAGAGACGCAACACTGATCATCTCGTTTGTCGGCATGAAATCAGCAGAAATTGAACTTGCGGGACAAACCAGCGTGCAGGTTATCCTTGAAGAAGAAACGATCGGGCTTGAAGAAGTTGTTGCCATCGGTTATGGTGTCCAAAAAAAGAAACTGGTTACAGGTTCAACAGTCCAGGTTAGTGGCGACGACATACAAAAGCTGAATACCATAAGCGCTCTGGGAGCCTTGCAAAGCCAAACCCCGGGGGTAAGCATTATCCAAAGCTCAGGTATGCCGGGAGAAGGTTATAAAGTAACGGTCCGGGGACTGGGAACAACCGGCACCTCAACACCGCTCTATGTTATAGACGGAGTAGCGGGACAAGACATCAATGCACTGAATCCTGCAGATATCGAATCGGTCGATGTGTTAAAAGATGCTGCTTCCTCCGCTATTTACGGGGCACGTGGTGCCAATGGCGTCATCCTGGTAACGACCAAACAGGGGACTGCCGGAAAAATGCAAATAACCTATGATGGGTACTACGGAATTCAAAATCCCTATAAAGTAGCCCCGCTTCTCAACGCGAAGGAATACATGACCATTCTCGATGAAGTCAACTTTAACGAAGGGCTTGATCCTTACGACTGGGAAACATTAATCCCTGATCTGTATAACAAAATTGAAAATGAGGGTTGGAATGGGACAAACTGGCTGAGTGAAATCCGGAAAAAGAATGCGGCTATTCAAAATCATGCCGTCAATATTGTGGGAGGAAATAATATTTCCAATTTCTCGATCGGTTTTTCTTACTCAGATCAGTCAGGAATCTACGGAAAACCTGTCGAACCTGAGTTTCAAAGATATACTTTCAGAATTAATTCCCAGCACAAGTTGATGAAAAGCAAAAGAGGGTTTGACCTGGTCCGGGTTGGCGAAAACCTGAATTACAATTACAACACGAAACAGGGGATCGGTATCGGGAACATCTACTGGAACGACATCCACAACATGCTGGTAGCATGCCCTTTAATGCCCGTATACAATGATGGTGGAGAATATTGGGACACGGATGACAACTCCAGCTCAGGACTCGATCAAATCAATGCGGATATGGCCAATCCCATAGCAGACATGGTGTATGAACGCGGCGAAAATTTAACAAAGAATTACGAACTGCAGGCCAATGCCTATATTGAGATCCAACCCATAAAAAACCTGATTTACAAAAGCAGTTTCGGATACAAACTGAGTGCAAGCAGTTACCGCCAGTACACACCGGAATACGATCTTTCCCAATCGACAATGAACTCGGAGGACCAAGTCACGCAAAGCATGAGTGTAGGACACAACTGGACCTGGGAAAATACGGTCGCCTATTCCTTCAAAATGCACGAACATTCATTTAATGCACTTATCGGCCAGTCTCTTGAAAAATGGGGGATGGGAGAAGGTATGAGCGTTACAAATGCGAATTCACTGTTCGATGATTTTGATCATGCTTACCTGGACAACACGCAAGGTCTAACCTCAGGTGTAACCTCCATTTCCGGATATCCCTGGGACGAAGGGGGAATCGCTTCGTTTTTCGGTCGTGTAAATTATAATTACCAGGAAACCTACATGGCTTCTGCTATTATGCGCGCCGATGGATCCTCGAATTTTGCAAGAGGTCACCGCTGGGGTTATTTCCCATCAGTATCAGCAGGATGGGTTATCTCGAACGAATCATTCATGAAAAGCACCTCTGGCTGGATGAATTTTCTAAAGCTCCGTGCTAGCTGGGGCCAAAACGGGAACTGCGACATTGATAATTATCAATATCTCGCCACGGTATCATTCGATGATTCCAATGCTTATTCTTTCGGAAATTCGAAAGATTCGCAAACAACAGGTGGTTATGCTGACATTCTTCCCAACGAGGATATCACCTGGGAAACCTCTGAACAGCTCGACTTCGGATTTGACTCCCGTTTCCTGAATTCACGTCTGGGACTCACCGTCGACTGGTACAAAAAAACCACGAAAGACTGGCTCGTTGATGCTCCGACACTGGCTTCATACGGAACCGGCTCTCCTTACATCAACGGAGGTGACGTTCAGAACAAAGGTTTTGAAATTGCGCTGAACTGGAATGACAATGCCGGAGAATTCACCTACGGACTGAACCTGAACGTGGCAACCAACAAGAATAAGGTCACCCGTATCGCCAACGGCGAAGGGATCATTCATGGTGAAACGAATGTACTAAGTCAGGGAACTGATGAAATGTACCGGGCAGAAGTCGGTAAACCCATTGGTTATTTCTGGGGCTATAAAACCAATGGCGTATTCCAGAATGCTGAACAGATCGAGAATACAAAGGCTATCCTGCAATCCGACCCGCAACCGGGAGACCTGATTTTTGCCGACACCAACGGTGACGGCAGCATCACGGAGGACGATAAATGCGAAATAGGCAACCCTCATCCGGATGTTACCATGGGATTTAGCTTCAACCTGGGATATAAAGGATTCGACCTTACCGTCACGACAAACGGCGCTTTCGGCCAACAGATTGCCAAATCGTACCGTTCGTTTGCCGATTCAAAAACCCAGAACTATACCACTGATATTTTCGGTCGCTGGCATGGAGAAGGGACTTCCAATAAACTTCCCCGCCTGACCAGCGGAAGCAATACCAACTGGCAGGAAATTTCTGATATCTATATCGAAAACGGGGATTATGTAAAAATACAAAATATCACTTTCGGATATGACTTCAAAAAATTATTCCCTAAGATCCCGCTGGTCCAGGCACGCCTATACCTGACTGCTCAAAACCTTTACACGTTTACCGGCTATTCCGGGATGGACCCGGAAATTGGTTATGGATACGATGAAAGCTGGGTCTCAGGAATTGACCTTGGATTCTATCCAAGCCCAAGAACTTACCTGCTAGGTATTAACCTCAAATTTTAAAATTTACCGGTATGAAGAATTTTATATACATCATTGTTGCAACAACCTCGCTGTTGCTAATGAGTTGCGAAGATTTTCTCGATACAAGCAACGCCACCAAAAAAAATACATCCAACTGGCCTGAAACCGTTGAAGATGCCGAACAATTACTGGCCGGGATTTATTCGACCCTGAATTTAGCGACTGAAAACCCGCAGGAATCTTATTTCTATGCTGCAGAACTCGCCTCTGACGACCGTTTTGGCGGTGGTGGCGAAAACGACAAACTGATGCAGGCCCTCGATCTGCTGATGAACTACCAGAGCAGCATGCTTGAAGATTTCTGGGAAGCACGTTACAAGGGCATAAACCGGGCCAACAACGGCATAGAAACTCTTGCCAATTGCACAGGATGGGAAAGCGACTCTCAACGTGACCAGTTTATAGGGGAGGCTTATTTCATGAGGGCATTCTTCTATTTTGAAATGGCATCCTTCTGGGGCCAGGTACCTCTTGTAACGACAACGGAAGCCGTTAACCTACCCAAGGCCGAACCGGAGGAATTGTATGCCCAAATTGCGTCCGACCTAAAAAATGCCATTGAGCTCATGTACGACAAACCTTATACCTATGTCGAATCCGGTCATGCGACCAAATGGGCAGCAGAAGCACTCATGGCCCGCGTTTTTCTGTTTTACACAGGCTACTACAGTGCCTCAGAGCTTCCTCTTACCGATGGGGGAACAGTTACAAAATCGGAAGTCGTCTCCTGGCTGGAAGACTGCATCGCAAACAGCGGGCATGAACTGGTGGCCGACTTCAGGGAATTATGGCCCTATACCAATAAATACACGGTAGAGGATTATGATTACACGAAAGGACAAGGCCTTGAATGGGTCGAGGATGACGGGGCTGTAAACCCTGAAACCATATTCTCTATCAAGTACTCGAACTTTGCCAGCTGGAATACAACAATCGGTTATGCCAACGAATATGTCCTGCATTTCGGCCTTCGCGGAGGACAGGCTTATGCCAATACTTTCCCGTTTGGCCAGGGATGGGGCGCCGGACCGGTCAACCCGACACTCTGGGACGACTGGAAATCAGCTGAACCTAATGACATACGTCGTAAAGCATCGATCATTGAAATCCCCAGCGAACTTCCGGACTATACAAAAGGCGGTTGGTCCGATTTTGTGCAGGAAACAGACTATGCTGTGAAGAAATATATGCCTGTTACGGCCTACGACAGCGATAACAGCTCTTACGTTTCGGATTACAGCGTTTTAATGTTTGGCACCACTGACGACATGCAGCTCGACCATACGCAGGACCTGATCCTGATCCGTCTGTCCGATGTTTACCTGATGCACTCCGAACTGACTGAAACCAATACCTATTTAAACAAGGTAAGAGAGCGGGCCGGTCTGGACGATGAAGCATATTCACTGACGAATCTACAGAATGAACGACGCTGGGAACTGGCTTTCGAAGGCATCCGCTGGAACGATATCCGCCGCTGGGGCATAGCTGCCGACGTCCTTCAGGACCAGATTGGAGTCGATTGTTATTACAAGGGAACCGCAGATGTTACCAAATCGTTCGGTGGCGGTTATGCATCCAGGTATAACGCGACAGGCGGGTTCTTCCCGATACCCGATGAAGAAATTTCCCTTTCGGACGGGGTACTGGTTCAGAATGACGGCTGGGACACCAATAATTCTGAATATACCGGGTGGAAATAACCTGAAGCTATCAATTTAAATATTGAAACTCAATTTTAAATTTAAACAGATGAAAAAAACAAGTATATATATGCTGTTCATACTGATGATGACGCTATTGGCCTGCGATCCGGTAGAGGACAGGGATTCAATCGGTGGCGAAATTTCCGCTGACGAGTTGGAAATATCGGCAAGCCCGGTTATAGTTGACGGAAAGAACTCGAATAAAGTGATCCTGAGAAACGATAGCCCGGTCCTGGCATCATGGAATTACGGACTGGGGACAACGCAAAGCAGTTATGATACCGTTCTGATGGTGGTAACAGGAACTGCAAAAATTTCATTTACAGGCCTTAATCCGAACGGAACAGAAATCACAAAAGATCTGGAGGTAACGGTAGACACCCTGGCCTATGAGGTTCCTGCACAATGGGGCTATCTCTGCGGCAGCGGAGAAAAAAAATGGGTGTGGGACAAAACTGCAACTTCCTGCTTTGGAAATGGAAGTTATCTTCAAAATACCTCTCCTGGATGGTGGGCCTTGACAGTTGCAGATATTAACGACCAAGCTTCGGGCGAAGGAGATGGGGCCTATATGATCTTCTCGACCAATGGCGCTACCTTAACGAAATACCTGACAGATGGCACAAGTGTATCGGGAACTTTCTCTTTCGACATGACAGCAACAACTCTTGACAGCAACGGAGATGTCTGGGCCGAAGGTACTCTCAATACCAGCAGTGTCACCGTTCTTTGTGGTATTTCAATAAATGAGAACAAAGCTAAGGTATATGATTATGATATTCTTTCTTTGGATGATGAAACAATGACGCTCTCATATCATGCTGATGGTGCATCATCCGGAAGCGAAGCTTGGTTCTGGTTATTCCGTGCAGCAGATGAATAATAAATATTATCAGGAGGATGAGCATGTTATTGTTCACCCTCCTGTATTCTTATACAATAATCCTATCATGCTTAAGTATCTCATTTTTATAGCTCTAATTATTACCGGATGCCATTCGAAACAACATTACAGAATGGATGGACATTTAGAAAGTCCTCAATATGACGGAGAAAAAATTTATTTAGTTCCATTTAAAAATCCCGCTGTACAAAAATTCGATTCAGCAATTGTAAAAAACAGTCACTTCTCATTTGATGGATTTATCACAAAACCAGAAATTGAGATATTAAGATCAAGACCTCAGCTGAGATTAAAGCTCCAACAGCTATTGGTAGTAAAAGAACCTGGGAAAATTATAGTTTCACTCGGTAAGCAAAGCTCTTCGAGAGGGACTCCATTAAATGATTCTTTAGAATATTGGAAGGAAAATAAAATTAAAAATGACAGTCTCCTTTTCTCATTAAGATTAAGATTAAAATATAAATCAGAAAAATCTAGAAACAAAAATAAAATTGAAAGACAGGCGGATTCCCTTGAAAAATATATAAATGAATTCCATTTTAATTTTGTGAAAAATAACAAAAATAATGTTGTCGGAGAAATGGTAAATAGGATGGTCGGAAGCTCATTCGACCCGGAACAAAAAAAAATTTAAATTTCCCTCAACTGAATTATGCAAAATGGAAATAACACAAAAATAAATGAACTGGCAAAACCTGTTATACTGGCATTAACAAGTTTTCTTTTTTTCCAGCTTTACTATCCTTATCATCTATTTCTTAAGGAACAGGTTCAGTTATTCCTCTTTTCGTCAGATTATTTTTTCTCCTATTTCAAGAAACCAGGCTGGCTGGCATGTTATACGGGTGACTTTCTGACCCAGTTTTTCTATCTGCGGAGCGGGGGACCAATCATTATCTCCTTTCTGCTGTTCCTGGAATGGGCACTCTGCTTTTTTCTTTTGAAAAAAATAACCGGCTCTCCGGTAGCTTCTCTTTGGGCATTACTCCCGGCTATAACTGACTGGATCCTCTATAGCAGCCTGATCCATCGCGTGGCCTTATCGACCGGGCTCATCATTTTCCTCGTTATTGCCTGTTTTTATTTTTCCATCTCAGCCATCAGAATCAGGACTGCCTTTGGGATAATCCTGACGCTAACTGGATACTGGCTGGCTGGTAGCCTGTTTTTCTTTTTCCCGGCATTAATCCTGACCGGAGAATGGACGAAAGGCTCCTCTTCGCAAATAACAGGGATAATCCTGGTTGCCCTGTCTCTCGCTTTGCCGGCACTCATGCGCATAAACTATTTACTGACATTACCCCAGGCCTATTTCTATCCCGGTACATCTCTGAAAGATATGTTTTTACCTGCTGCTGTAATTATTTGCGTACTCCTGCCAATAATTCTCATAAAATATAAATTCAACAGACCAGGGCTGTTCCCTCTGTACCTGTCAATCGGTTTATTCATCCTTCTAATCACGGGGATCTGGCAAAATGCAAACTTCAGGCTAGAAAAGATATTATCGCTCGACAGCGAAACATACTTTAGTCATCCTGGGCGGGTAATCAAATTGTCGGAAAAATACAGGATGAACAACAGGATGGCAACTTACTTCACCAATATGGCGCTGGCAAAAACAGGGCAGCTTCCCCAACGGCTTCTGGATTTCTACCAGCCCGCCTCTCTGGGACTGATTTTGCCCGTCACTCCCGATGAGGGCTGGCTTTCAGTCCTAAGTAGTAATGAACTCTTCTTTCTCATTGGTGATATGAATTTTGCCCAGCATTCGGCCATGTTGGGCAATACGTTTTCCCCCGAGCAAAGAAGTTCCCGCATGATCAGGCGCCTGGCCGAAATTAACCTCATTAATGGCGATAAACCTGCCGCCGAAAAATACCTCAGGCTACTCGAACAAACCCTGTTTCACCGGCAGTGGGCAAAAAAATTATTTTGTACGCCCAAACAATTCTCTGAATTGGAAACAGAAAAACAGACATGCATCAATAGCCCCGATACCCTGCTCCAGGCAAATGATTACCTCACCTCGCTTCATTTCCTGGTAGAACAGAATCCGGATAATATGCCGGCATTGGATTACCTGTTATGCTATTATCTTCTACAAAAAAACCTTGAATCATTCAAAAAAACTTACGACAGGTATGCACTGGCAAGTAACAGGCCAATCCCGACCGTTTACAGCCAGGCAATCCTGATCCAGCTTTTCCGGGAACAAGCTTCCCCTGATCAGCTCAAAAAATATAAAATTCCGCAACAGGAAATCAGCCGGTTTGCCCTCTATACGAAACAATACGGGCAAACCGGAGGCAATATGGACATCCTGAAGAAAAATTTCGGGAAAACTTACTGGTTTTACTATCATTTTGCGACGATGAAAACGAAAGGAGGTACATAAGATGTCTCATATATCTGCTTTTTGCATTATCATAACGATTTCTCTGGCCTCTTGCAACATCCCGTTAAATATCAGTAATATAAACGCTGACCCCCCGATTTACCCGGACTATACAAATGTGACCATACCGGTAAATATTGCCCCGCTAAATTTCATGGTCAGGGACTCGTCAGACAGGATCGTTGTATTGATAAAAGGGTCGAACGATTCAATCATCATGAAAGGGAGATATAAAATCAGGATCCCTGAAAAGAAATGGAAATCACTGCTCTCAAAAGAAAAAGGACATGATTTAGTAGTCACTGTCATTACTTATACCAAAGGGAATTGGGTCGCTTACCGTCCCTTCCGGTGGACGATAAAACCGGAAAAGGTCGATCCGTACCTCAGTTACCGGTTGATCGAACCGGGTTACGAAGTCTGGAACAAAATCCAGCTTGCCGAGCGGAACACGGAAACATTCGACGAGCGGGTTATAGCGGACAACAACCTGACAGGAGGATTTTGCATAAACTGCCATGTTTACGGAAACGAAGACGGTAGCCTTTCCATGTTCCACCTTCGCGGTAAAAACGGGGGGACAATTCTAAACAGGAAAGGTGTCTTACGCAAAATAAACACAAGAAATAAAGAGATGATATCCAATGCCGTTTATGGTAACTTTCATCCCTCGGGAAGGTACGCTGTTTTCTCGACAAACATCATCATTCCTGAATTCCATACATTCCGGAACAAACGACTGGAAGTGTACGACAAAGCTTCCGATCTGGTTGTAATTGACCTTGACAATAATAAAGCCGAAACACAACCATGCATTGCCGATCCGGCATCACTCGAAACATTTCCTGCTTTTTCGGCAGATGGAAAATGGATTTATTATTGCACTGCCAAGGCCTTACCTTTACCTGAAGACATCAAATCATTAAAATATAGTATTTGCAAAATACAGTTCGACGCAGCTAACGGAAGAATCGGAACAAAAACAGATACAGTGTGGAACTCACGAACGACAGGATACTCGGCCAGTTTTCCCAGAATGTCACCAAATGGCAGGTTCCTGCTTTTCACAGTATCTGATTACGGAACTTTCCCGATCTGGCACAGGGAAGCAGATTTGCGGCTCATTAACCTTGAAACCGGAAAAACTGACAGCCTTGCAATCGTCAATGGTCCGTGTTCCGACTCTTACCACAGCTGGTCGTCGAACAGCCACTGGTTCGTATTCGCCAGCAAACGAGACGACGGGATTTACGGGAAACCATACTTCTGCTATATCGATTCGTCAGGGAAGGCAGGCAAACCATTCGTATTGCCCCAGAAAGATCCGGCTATATACTTGAATACGCTGAAATCTTTTAATATCCCCGAACTGTCGAAAAGCGCTGTCCCGTTCGGCGCCTCAGATACCGAACAAGCATGGAAAACATTAAAAGCAGAGGTAATTAATTAACATTTTTATTTGAAATTGTTTATGTGGCATTTTTTTCAAGATCATATTGTTTAACACCATGAATCAGGGATTGTTTCCGTAATTTTTCGAACTCGTGGTTGGCGTTGACAGAACTTCTCTCAGATTCATATAAACTTGTTTTTATGAAAATATTCAGACTAGACAGAATAATATCGCTGGCATTCGGGATTTTGGTTTTTTTATTCTTTGCATTCATTTATCCCTTTCATCTGAATTATCAGGAACAATACCAGCTATTTCTTTTTTCGGGTGAATATTTTACCGGGTTCTTGTCAAAACCCGGAGGAATCAGCGACTATGCCGGCAACTTTCTTACCCAATTCTTCTTCTATTCCTGGATTGGGGCCATTATTATTGCCACACTTCTAACCTTTTTGCAAAGGGTCGTCTGGCTTTTATCAAAAAAAACAGGGGCCAATCCTGTTTATATTCCGCTTTCCTTTATTCCTTCGTTACTCTACTGGAGCCTGCTTTGTGATGAAAATTACCTGCTGGGGGGTCTTATGGCACTCCTAATCGTAAGCTGTTTTATTTTTATCCTTACCCTGTTCGACACACCATCACGCCGTATCTTTTATATTCTGTTGCTAATCACTCCGCTTTACTGGGCAACAGGCATCGCATCAGTTCTCTTACCCTTATATGCAATCATTTACGAAATTCATGAAAAGAAAATAAAAAGAAGGTGGCTGATCCTGTTCCCGTTAACCTCGATCCTCTTTGCCCTCTCTTTACCTGTAATTTGCAAACTTACTTTTCTGCAATACCCGTTATTGCGTGCCTTTACCGGGGTGAACTATTACCGGTTTCCGTTAAATATTCCTGTTACTTCCGGGATAGCCGGTATCCTGATTGTTGGGACCCCGTTAATCCTTTCGCTACTGAAAAGACAAATCCCAAGGGGCAGGGCTCTGCTCATTTCTATACAACTGGCGCTCCTATTGGTTGGAGGATTCTTTCTGATCAGCAAGTCGTCCGATATGAAAAAAGAAGAGGTAATGGCTTACGATTTTTATACAAGAATGAGAAAATGGGACAATATTGTTGCCATGGCCAACAAAAAAACACCATCGAGCCCCCTGTCGGTTGCCTGCCTCAACCTTGCTCTGGCAAAAACAGGGATGCTGTCCGACCGGATGTTCTCATACTTCCAGAATGGAACGCAAGGCTTGCTTCCCGGTTTTGTAAGAGATTATACCATTCCGATGATTGCCGGAGAAATTTACTATCATCTCGGTTTAATCAACACGGCGCAGCGTTATGCCTTTGAGTCCATGGAAGCCCTGCCCGATTATCAAAAAAGCGTCAGGGCTATAAAGCGGCTTGCAGAAACAGCTATCATTAATGAGCAGTATCCGCTTGCCCACAAGTACCTTTGTTTGTTACAAAAGACTTTTTATTACCGCAAATGGGCAACGATGGCGATAAATACCATACAGGACGAAAGTAAAATAGAACAGCACCAGGAATGGGGCTGGCTCAGGCAATGCAGGCCGGATAAAGATTTCCTGTTCAGTGAGGGGGAAAAAGATATGATGCTGGGCATATTGTTCACAAAAAATCAACACAACAGGATGGCCTATGAATACCTGATGGCTTACTGCCTTTTGTCAAAGGACCTGGACCATTTTATCCGGTATTTTCCTTTGGGCAAGGCCGTAGGTTACCTGACGGTTCCCCGAAGTTACCAGGAAGCTCTGGCCTATATTGAAGGCACAACAGAGTCCCGCTCGCCAAAAGTTCCCGCATATCCGGTAAGTAATCAGGTAATATCAAGATTCATACACTACAAAAATATTTACCTGGGCCAGGCAAATGCCTCCCCCACTCTGAAAAAACAGTTTTCCGATACTTATTGGTATTATTTACATTTTAGGAAATAAAAAAATGAACAGACACTCAATACTTTATGTTTTCTTGTTTTTGCTGGTGGCCTGCAGGGAAGATATTTCTTCCGTAAAAACAGTAACTGTACAACCGGATATTTTCCCGGACTACAAAAGCGTTACCATCCCTTCAACAATCGCACCCCTTAACTTTCAATTCAGGGGAGATTGCGAAGCCATGGATGCTGTCATCGAAGGAAAAAATCAGGAGACGATCCATGTACGGGGGACCGGAACAATCAAAATTCCCCCTGGGAAATGGGCCAGGTTACTGGAAGAAAATACTGGGGACAGCATCCGTTTTACCCTGACCGTAAGACAAAACGGGAAGTGGACCAGATATTCCCCCTTCCTTGTTTATGTCAGTAACGATCCGATTGATTACAGCCTGGCTTACCGGTTAATAGCCCCCGGCTATGAGGTGTACAGCAAAATGGGTATCTATCAGCGGGAGTTATCAACATTCAAACAAAAAGCAATCCTTAAAAATACGCTTCTCCCCGGCAGTTGTATAAATTGCCACTCGTTCAGGCAATCTGACCCGGGGCAGGTCAGTCTGCATATACGTGGAAAAAACGGGGGAACCCTCCTGATGAGCGACGGTAAAATGAAACTGCTGAACACTAAAACAGAGCAGACTATTTCAAACTTTGTTTATCCTTACTGGCACCCGTCCGGTAACTATATTGCTTACTCCGTCAATAAAACCCAGCAGGCTTTTCATTCCGTGAATGATGAACGGGTCGAGGTACTGGACCTTGCCTCGGACGTATTGGTTTACGACATCGACCATAACCAGGCTGTCAGTTGTCAAAAGCTGATGCAGGACAGCGTTTACGAAACATTTCCATCCTTCTCCCCTGACGGGAAAACGTTGTATTTCTGTTCAGCAGAAATAAAAAAATTACCGGACGACTATCAAAAAATCAGGTACAACCTGTGCAGCATCTCATTCAACCCGGCAACAGGCACATTCGGCAACTGTACAGACACTCTGTTTAACGCCGCCGGGATCGAAAAAAGCGTAACCTTTCCCCGTCCGTCTCCCGACGGGAAATATATCATGTTTACGCTCACGAATTACGGAAATTTTTCGGTCTGGCACAAAGAGGCTGATCTTTATTTATTAGATTTGCAAACAAGCAAAATCGTCCCTATGGATAATGTCAATAGCCCGGAGACTGAAAGTTATCATTCCTGGTCGTCCAACTCGCGGTGGATCGTATTTAGCAGCCGAAGGACCGATGGCCTTTATACCCGTCCCTTTCTGGCTCATATTGGGGCAGACGGGAAAACAGGCAAGCCTTTTCTTCTTCCCCAGGAAAATCCTGATTTCTATATTAATCTGATGGAATCATTCAATATCCCGGAATTTGTAAATGGCAAAATAGATATCAATATCAGACAACTTGAAAAAAAAGCCCTTCAGAGAGAAACAGAACAGGTAAATTTTAAAAAACTGTAAAGGGTGAAGAAAATAAAAAACAGGATAGTTGTGTTGACAGAAAAAGAATTTTATAATAAGGATAACAATACCCAAAAGGCACGCATAACAGGGCATTTTTACAAAATTTTCGATCACACGGGAGAAGTAAATTTCAAGGATCAATGGAATAAATGTTCCCTTGAGTTCAATCATTTCTTCCTTAAGGAAAGCCATTTTAAACCTTTTATTGTACGGATTTTCATAGCTTCTGAAAATCAGGGGGAATTTACCGAGCGAAAATCTTTTATCCTTAAATCATGTCCGGACTGGGAATTTCCGGTTTCCGTTATTTCTCAGGCCCCAGCCCCTCCATGTCTTGTTATGATCGAAGCCGGATTTGCAGATAAGCAGCAAGTATCAATTTCATACGAAAAAAATGGCCCGCTTCATTTATGCAGGCTATCCGCTGGAACATATTCCGAGTTCTGGATTGCCGGCGCATGCGGTTTTATCGCGGAGAATGACACTCATGAAAATGCAAAACTGGCTTTTGATGATATACTGCTGACATTAAAGTCGGTCGGACTGGAATTTGATCGGGTCGTCCGGCAATGGAATTATATAGAACGGATCCATCATTTAAAAACCATAAACGGGCATCAGCGTCAAAATTACCAGCTCTTTAACGAAGCCAGGGGGGAATATTACAGACAAACCACCATGTATGATGGTTATCCGGCTGCAACAGGAATCGGGGCATTTTTTAGCGGGATAACAATAGAATGTATGGCTGTTTCCTCAGGTAATAAAATGCTGAAAATTGTTCCGGTCGGGAATCCGCAACAGCTACATGCCTATAAATACGAACAATCAGTTCTAAAAGGAGAACCTGAAATTCAGCGTCATACAAACCAGGTTCCCTTGTTCGAAAGAGCCAAGCTGATAACGGACGGGCATGATTCTGTGGTTTATATCTCAGGGACGGCTTCAATCAAGGGACAGGAAACCATCGGATTAGACGATCCGGAACAACAAACACAGACCACCATTGAAAACATGGAAGCATTGACCAGTAAACAAAACCTGCTGGCCCATTGTCCGGAATTGAAAGTTATCCCTGACAAATATTCATATATCCGTGTTTATGTAAAAAACAAGGAAGATCTGCCCCTCGTGCAAAAAATCTGTACCGATCACTTTGGGAACATCCCTGCGAGTTATGTGATCGCAGACATCTGCCGGCAAGATTTACTGGTAGAGATCGAAGCGGAAAAAAGCTCTTAAAAAAAACATTGATAAAACAATTCGATATTTTTAACTTTGAATAAAAAATAAAATAATTAAAATTAGTGCCAGAGGTATTCCGAAAATATGGATTTGTTTTTTTCTTTTATTCCAATGAAGGACAAGAACCTATGCATGTACATGTTCGCAAGGCGGGTGGTTTTGCCAAATTCTGGATTGAACCGATTGAACTGGACTTTTAATTTCAGATTTAAAAATAGCGGAGCAACTCATTTCTGAAAATGTTGAACTAATAAGAAAAAGGTGGTATGAAGTTCATGGTAGCTGAATTAATGTTTACTGCAAAAAAAGCATGGTATGAAAACGGCAAAATTTGTATTTTACTTTCGGATGAAAGAGAAATACGTTTTCCTGTTTTTTCGAACCTGAAATTACGAGATGCATCCTCAGCCCAAATTAGCAATATCGAAATAATATGTAACGGAACAGGCCTGCATTGGCCTGATCTTGATGAGGATTTATCTGTCATAGGCATAATTGAAGGCAGGTTTGGCCAAAGCTAATTCCTGCCTCATAAACTCTTATTTTCTTAGGATTACCATTGTCGCGCCATAGCCGTATTCCTGAAAACTGGCATCCTGATACGGATATTTCCTGTACCTGATAGAGAGCTCCCTCCTCAACTCCTGTTTAAGCGTACCATTTCCAAGGCCATGAATAAAGATGACCTTCTTTACAATATGCGATGAAATGGCCGCTTCCATTTCCTCCTTGAATTTTTTCATCTGAAGGTCGAGCATTTCTTTACTGGAAAGTCCGGCAGTTGTATCGATCAACTCGTGCATGTGCAAATCGACCTCGACAACATCCGGCATCTCTTTCTTCTTCTCAGACTGAAGAGAAGGCTCTTTCTGCCTGATCACTTGCCTGACCTGTTTTGTCGTCAGTTCATCAATCGCTTTATCCATGCCGGTTTCATTCAGTTTGAAAAGCATTACCTGCTCCTTAAAAAACCCCGATTTTTCAAAGCTTCCCTGCTTATAAAATTTTACCGGGTTAATATTGACTGTTTTAACCAGTGGAAGCTCCATTTTTTCAGCTCTTTCACTGAAGAAGATCAATTGAAAACAGTAATCGGGCAAATTCGTTATTTCCGCCTGGGAAATAGTCTCGATCAGCAACTTCATATTCGGTTCCAGCTTGCCCGACTCCCGGGAAATATATTCATTCCCATTAAACTGACTGAAATGATAAAGCAGGAAAAAATTACTGTTATTGATCAGGTATACCCTGGTCTGTCCGTCCAATGGGTTCCGGCTGTTCTCGGGAAGAAACGCAAGGTAAAATTCCGGTTCGTCATGCCCCTTGAGCGGCATAACCGGTTCGGTAGTTTCAAATTTCCCGACGTTTTTCTTTTTCTCCGGAACAGGCTTTTCAGGTGCCGGTTCAGATATCCCAGCCTCAATACCCGATTGTTCCTCATTGCTCATGATAATTTCAGAAGTAAGAACGGGTATCTCAAACCCATCCTCATTTTCAACATGAACCATGTTTTTACTAATTACTTTAGTGATGGTCCCTCCGCCAACAGCATTCAAAAACTTAACCTTATCTCCTAGCTTGTACATAGCCGACTAATTTTTACACAAAAGTAAGAACAATTTTTACTGCATGTAATTATTCTTTAATTTTGCCGCCCATGGACGAACGGATTTCAGAAAAATCGATTTACGCACAAAGTACAAAAGCCTTGGATTACCCGCTGCCAAACGAAAGGATTGCACGCTATCCTCTTCCCTTGCGCGACCATTCGAAGTTATTGGTATGGAAGAATGGCGAAATTATTGACTCCCATTTTTATTCCCTGGCGGACTTTCTGCCTGAAAAAAGCCTTTTGGTGTTCAACAATACGAAAGTCATCCGGGCCAGGTTATTATTTCAAAAAAAATCCGGTGCCAACATTGAGATTTTTTGCCTGGATCCGGCAGAACCAGCCGATTATCAGCTGGCATTTCAGCAAACGACGGAGTGCATCTGGCACTGTATGGTCGGGAACCTGAAAAAATGGAAAGATGAAACACTGGTTCGGGAAGTTCCGGTTAACGGCCATCTCATCCGGTTTTATGCTGAAAAAAAGAATGCCCAAAACGGGAATGTTGAAGTACGTTTCCATTGGGATGACTCCACTATCGATTTTGCTACGCTGATCGAGGCCGCCGGGATATTACCCATACCTCCGTATCTGCACAGGGAAACCGAAAAGAGTGACCTGGAACGTTATCAAACGATTTATTCAAAAATAAAAGGTTCAGTTGCCGCCCCGACAGCAGGCCTTCATTTTACAGAGGCTGTGTTTAAAAGCCTGGGAAATAAAAAAGTTGATTATGAAGAAGTGACCCTCCATGTCGGGGCCGGGACATTTAAACCGGTAAAATCAGGAACAATCGGGGAACATGAGATGCATTCGGAGCGAATCATTGTTCGCCGGCAATTTATAGAAAAAATACGCAACTATCACGATATACTTATCGCTGTCGGCACGACTTCCATTCGCACGCTGGAAAGCCTGTTCTGGCTTGGAGTAAAACTGTTGCAACAACCGGATCTTCCGGTAAACGATCTGACTGTCGGACAATGGATGCCTTATGGAGAAATACGACCAGTTACAAAAGAGGAGGCATTGCAGGCTATACTCGACTATATGGACCGGAACAGGATCTCTGCACTGTCTGCATCAACAAAAATTATCATCGTGCCCGGTTACAGGTTTCACATCATTGATGGTATGATTACAAATTTTCACCAGCCACAAAGTACCCTCCTCCTGCTAATCTCGGCATACCTGGGAGACGACTGGCGCCGGGTATACCAGCATGCGCTTGATAACGGCTATCGCTTTCTCAGCTATGGAGACAGCAACCTTTACCTGAAAGAAAAATAATTCTGTCCCCTAAAAAAATCAGTAAATACGTTGATCAACCCAGCCATACTGAATCCGCTCAAGACCGGAAGAGTTAACCAGCACCATAGAACCATCATAGGAATAAAGGCTGTAGGAATCATCATCCCTCAAGCCCGGCCAATAGATATTCGAAATGCCATTGTTCCGGCAATACTCAGTCACCCCTTTGATAAAAGACTTCTCGGTATCTCCATTGGAAGCGCCGGTATAATCTTTCCCGGTAGACATTGTTGCTCCAAACTCGGTAATAACGGTTCTGTCTCCGTAATTACCGATACGGCCGGCCAGATCAGTTTCCCAATCAGCAATAGAGGTATAACTTCCCCACCATGCATAGATATGCTGGGAAAACAGACAGTCTTCAAAATATGCACCCAATTTTGAAACGTTCTCAGAATAACCGGTTCCTCCGAGAATGACCCTTTTATGCGGAATACTTGAATAATTATTCAACCACTTATTATAAAGCTCAACCAGATCAGAAGTGGAATAACCATATGGTTCATTAAAAACCTCAAAATAAACTTTTGAGTTATCTTCATAATTGTCAACTACAGATTGCCACATTTCCCAAAAAGCAGTCAGATCATCCACGGCCCCGTCCTCTGAAGATTCAGATTCCCAACAACAAAGAATGACATTCATTCCCATGTTTGTTGCAGCGTCAATAGCTCCTTTATAGGCACTCCACCAGGATTCGGATACGCTGGAAGGATTAATCGGTAACCGGACCGTATTCGCCCCGACATTTTTCCATTCCGAGAATATGACACCTGCCTTTTCCTGTACTTCATCATAGGTATCTGAAGAAGTAAGACCTGAAGGGATTATCCAACCGTCAACAAAATTATCTCTGGCATCTGCCCAATTAAAACCTCTTAGATCACAGCTGTCTGCCATGGCTTCTTCTTCATCCAACGGGGATTCAGAATCGCTGTTACAAGCAGAAAAAAACAGGACAAACAAAATTATTCCCGGTAATAAATACCCCTTCATCTTTTTGTATAAATAAGATTGACTAAAAACAGCACCTGCCGACAACATAAAAGCCCTTCTCATTTTCAGAATAATACCTTATAATTTTTAGATGAATATCCAGACGCAAACAGAAAAATCCAGATAACATGCCTTTACCAAAACACGGATTTCCTGCTTTGCCATGACATAAAAAGGAACCGCAGTAATAAGGTTGCTACCCGGGAAGGTTTGCTTTTCATTTTAGGAAATGAAACGGATACAGCTATTCTTTATTTCTGACTGGTCAGTAAAACTGCTTTTGATTTAAGACCTGGAGACGTCAGATGGACAATAATCTTACCATCTGAGGGAAAGGTCCGGATATAAGCGAGCAGTTTTCCTTTATTTACAGCCCTCTCTCCTGAACTGTAATCGACATCCCCATTTTCATTTCCATTCTCCAGCCCCAGCAATGCCCCATCTCCTTCGACACTAACATGGATAATGTTCCCTGCCTCCGGTACAATATTTCCATGATCGTCAACGACCCTGATCAGCAACTGGCACAGGCCGCCCTTATTATCGTCCTTGTTATTATCATAAACTACAGCCTCAACAGAAACAGGCTTGCCCGTGGTCACCAGGGACCAGTCAGTTACTTCCTTTCCCCCGTTATATCCTTTAGCAACCAGGGTCCCGGCTTCAAAAGGAACGTCCCAGTATATCCCGGCGGTCTTGCTGTTGTGCCCGGGTTTGCGCCCCAAAGACTTTCCGTTCAGGAACAGCTCTGCCGCTTCACAGTTTGTAAAACAGTTTACCCGGACGATATCCCCCTCTTTCCGGTTCCAGGCCGGTTCTGCAACCTTATGGGCCCAGATATTATGATCTTCCCGGTCTGGTACATCAGAAGTTCCGATATAAATCATCGGGGTGTCAGTCCAGAGGCTTTTCCGGAAATAGTATTCAGGCTTTGGGTTCCCGGCCAGATCGAGCAACCCGGAACGGCTGTGATTATCAGGCCAGCGGCCAGCCTCGCCAAGGTAATCAATACCGGTCCAAAGAAACTGTCCGCATATATAATCATTGTCCTGAACAGCCTTCCAGGCATCCAGACTCATCCCGTTCTCACTGCCATATATGACCCGTTCCGGATATTTTTTATGATCTTCTTCATACAGATATTCCTGGTAGTTATACCCGACAACATCAAGTAATTCCGGATATCGGGTAAAATTGGACATAGCCACTCCGGCCAGGGCAGCAGTCACCGGCCGGCTGGTATCGACTTCGTGCACCCATTTTACCAGATTGGCAGCAAGTGGTACTATTTCTTTTATACCGGGTTGGGAAGGGTCATAGCCACGGCCAAATATTTGAGGATTATTACCCTGATCAAGAACAGGATGTGTATAAGGGTCATTGGGATAATCGATCTCATTGCCGATACTCCACATCATGATTGACGGATGGTTCTGGTCACGTCGCACCATATCTTTCACGTCCCTTTCCGCCCACTCCTGAAAATACTTATTATATCCGTCTTTCCCGGGCTTGCCAACATTTCTTCCCTGTATCCACTTGTTTTTTCCCAACGCCCATTCGTCAAAGGCTTCATCCATAACCAGGAAGCCCATTTCGTCACACAAACCATATAAGTAATCGGCGTGAGGATTATGGCTCATCCGGATGGCATTGCATCCTCCCTCTTTCAGTATTTTCAGCCGGCGCGCCCATACTTCGCGTGGAACGGCAGTTCCCAAAACTCCGGCATCATCGTGTACGCATACCCCTTTAAGTTTCATATTTTGTCCGTTCAAAAAGAAACCCTTATCTGCATCGAAACGAATGCTGCGGATACCTACAGGGACTTCATACTGATCAGTAATTTTCTGTTTTTCAACTACCTGTACTTCCAACCGGTATAAATAAGGATTTTCAACAGACCATAACTGTGGATCTGTTACATCCAGGGAGAAATCCTCATTGGCTTCTGCTCCTCCGTTTAAACGGATACTTTTCACCCCCCCGGCTGCTACTTTACCTTTATGATTTAATAATTTTATATTCAGATTAACATCCGTATCAGAATCCCTTTCATTAATAACAGAGACGGACACCTTTACTCCGGCATTTTGACTGGCAATTTCTGTCGTTGTAAATTTGACGCCCCATTGTTCTATGTGGAGCGGATCTTTCGAAATCAGGTAAACATTCCTGTTGATTCCAGACCCGGTGTACCATCTCGAATCAGCAAAGTCGGAATGATCAACCCTCACGGCAATCACATTTTCCTTTCCGGGCTTTAAAAAAGGAGTCAACTCATATTCGAACGAAACAAACCCATCCGGACGCCAGCCTAAAAAATGACCATTAATCCATACCTTGCTGTTCTTGTAAACGCCGTCAAAATAAACATATACTTTTTCCGGAGAAGTTGCCGGTGCATATGTGAATGTTTTTCTGTACCAGCCGACCCCACCAGGTAAATAACCGGTACCACTCGCCCATTGGGAACTAAACTTTTCATGGATACTCCAATCATGCGGAAGGGTTATCTTTTTCCAGGAAGAATCGTTTAATCCGACTTGTTGCGCATCGGGAACATCTCCCGGATGAAATTTCCAGTCATTATTGAAATTTATTTTTCCCCCGTTAACCCCAAACGTATTGAGATGGAAGCAAAAAAAATAAATTACAGACAGGAAAATGAGGCGCTGTGTCCTTGTTTTCATGATAAATCGTTTTATAAGAAATTAGCCGTCTATCCAATAACAATTGTATGTTTTGTCTCTTACCCAAAGAGGCTGTTCAAAAGTTGGAAAATCCATTAATTCACAAACCAGGAAGGGAGCAAGTTAAAAAAACTTCCCATGGTTACCAACAGGATCGGACGAACTTTTCAAACAGCCTCTTCAACAAACTAAATGCTAATATCCGTCATTCTGTTCCAGCATACCATCGGAAGCAAGAATTTCATCTCTTGGTATAGGCAGCCAGTAATGCTGACTCTCGAACAAACGGGAAAGCGTTGTCTTTCGCGTATATGTATATGAATTGTCATCATTTTTGGTTATCGTCATCCCGTAAACAGGTTCATTTTCCGTTTCATCAGCAATTTCCCATCTACGGACATCGTAATAACGATGCTCTTCAAATGCAAGTTCAACCTGTCTCTCCCTGCGAATATGGGTCCTCATTTCAGACTGGGTCAATCCTGTTTCCAGATCGGGCATACCTGCTCTTTCCCGGATACTGTTTATGGCATTATAAACGTCATTATCCGGGCCGGTGGCTTCATTCTGCGCTTCGGCAAAATTCAGCAGGACCTCTGCATAACGAAGATAAAACCAAGGCTGCAATCCTGCAACCTCCCAAGGGTTACTGATAGGGTTATCGTCGTCCATCCACTTTTTAAGGTAGTAACCTGTCAGAGAGGTATTCCAGTTATCGTCTCCATCCTCGCTATCTTTTCCTCCGGGAGTATATGTTTCGACAGTATCATCACGATAGGCGGCCCCGTTGTACAAAATTGTCGCATAAAAACGGGGATCCCGGTCAGCATAAGGATCCTGGTCATCATATCCGGAGCCGTCTTCATCGATCGCTTTTCCGTTACTCATCTCGTAAACATCGACAAGGTTCTGACTAGGCGTATTTCCTCCCCAACCGCCATAGCCGTTTGGACCATTGGCAATTTCCAGGCACACATGACGTGCTCCGACGGCATAATAACGTCCGAAAATCGTTTCTGAATTTTCGTCTGTCAAGAAAAGGCTGCTGTAATCGCTGTAAAGACTGTAAACCCCCAGGTTCATCACGACCTTAGCCGCATCAGCGGCCTCCTGCCATTTTTCCGTATCGGTAACCCCGTCTGTGTAAAGCGGACTGGCAGCATAAAGTAACAACCGGGCCTTTAAGGCAAGTGCCGCTCCTTCTGTGGCCCGGCCTAATTCCCAGTCATCGTCATTTTCAAGAGGTAGCAAGGCTGCTGCAGAATCGAGTTGGGCAACCGTATAATCGATCGATTCTTCAATTGTGGACCGGGAATAAAGCTGGTCATAATTAAAATCATCATCCAGATTTAAAACAGTATCTCCCATCAAAACGACTCCTCCGTAGTTCCTGATCAGATCATGATAACGGAAAGCACGGATAAACAGCAGTTCTCCTTTCAGTTTTTTCCGGTGGGATTCACTCATTTCCACCTGGTCTATGATGGAAAGGGCATAGTTGCATTCCCGGATACTCCGGTAACTCCGTCCCCAGATAGAACCGGTAATCCCCATGTTCGACGGGGACAACTCACCCTGCAGGACCAACCAGGTATTATCGTCGTTGGTATAAATGGATTCGTCGCAAACAGAACTCCATAAGGCATACTCAAAGCCCCGGCCAAACCCGGGGGGAGTTCCTTCTGCTTCTTTATTGATCAGTTGGACGCCCATGTAGCGGTTGATCACATAATCTTCGAAAAGTGAAGAATCAGAGACCAGCGATTCATTGGTCAGCGTATCTGTTGATTCGACATTCAGAAAATCCCTGTCACATGCCGTTAAGGCAATACCTATAAGTGAAAAGGCAATAATATTATTTAATATTTTCATACGTTTATCTAAGTTTAGTTCTCATAAATAAATTCATATTCTAAAGACTAATCAGAGTTTCATACTTATCCCCACATTTATAATTCGTTGCTGAGGATAAAACTGTCCGGATTCACTGTCTCCTTCAGGATCATAATCCTTCACCTTGGTTATGGTAAACAGGTTAAAACCATTCACATAAAATCTCAGATCAGAAATCTTAAGTTTGGACAGAAACTGGGAAGAAAGGTTGTACCCCAGCTCCAGGCTTTTAAGGCGCAGGAAAGACGCATCATTCAACCAGAAGGTGTTTGGATATTCTCCCCCGTTGATCGATGACGATGCGCGCGTATCCACTCGGGGATATGACCCGTTGACATTGGTAGGGCTCCAGCGGTTATCGGCCCAGCTGCTGTAAAAGTTACCGACAGTCCCTGATTCCGGTAGCACATACTGGCTTACCCTTGCCTGTCCTGCAAAAACGACAGCCAAGTCGAAATGATTCCAGTCTGCGCTTAAATTAATCCCATATGTTAATTCAGGGATATTACTGTATTTCGACCTGACTTCATCATCGGCGGTAATTTCTCCGTCACCGTCATAATCCTCCAGAATCAGGTCGCCTAACTGGGCATTGGAAAGATGTGCATAATTATCCAGGTCATCTTCTGTCCGGAAAATACCGATAGCCCGGTAGCGCAAATAAGTATTGAGCGGACGGCCTGTTTCCTTTTGATAACTCAAAGTTCCTGATGCTTCATCCAGGTTGATAATTTTGCTTTTGGCATAAGTAACATTCCCTGAAATACGGTAGGAAAATTTTCCCGAATGATTATATCCCAGTGTCGCTTCAAAGCCTGTATTATTAATCTTGCCGATATTCTCATCAGGAATTAATGCGTCGTCTTCATCATATGGATCGACAATACCACTGACTGCAGGAACGGAAGCACTCCGGGTAGTTAATATGTCAGATCGTTTTTGCTTAAAATAAATGAATTCGAAGGAGAAATTATTAAACACCGTACCGTTAATACCGACATCTGTTTTTTTAGCAACCTCCCAGGTGATTTCCGGGTTTCCGAGTTTCGTCAGATCTACCCCCTTATGAATGCTCCCTCCAATGACATAGGCATCATTGTAAGTATAATTGTCATAATACTGGAATGCATCGACATCATCATTACCGAGTTCCCCATAGGAAGCCCTCAGTTTCAGGTTATTCACAAACTGGATGTTATCTTTAAACCAGGGTTCCCTGGAAACAGCCCATCCGGCTGAGAAGCCAGGGAAATATCCGTACCTGTGCCCTTCCGGGAATATTGAAGAACCATCGATCCTTAACTGGGCTTCAGCCATGTATTTTTCATTGTAGTTATAGGATAACCTTCCGATATAGCTCCTTCTCCGGTAATCGCTGCTGCTGCCTGTATTTTCGGCATCGGTCGATTCAGACCCTCCATTCGATAATTCAGGGGTTTCGGTTGTTACAAAATTATACCTGGTGGCATCAAATGTTTCTTCAGTCTTTTTACTTTGCTCGTAGGCAACGAAAGCGCTTACATTGTGTTTCCCGAAGTGCGCTTCATAATTCAGCTTGATATTTTTGGTAATCAGCGAGGAGTTATCCTGTTTTTCATACAGGTAAGCATTCCCGTCTGAACCGCCAACGGTAACCGCTGTATAGTCGTCACTTGAACTGTCGTAATCGTACAGGATATAGGGCTCATAAAATTTCTTTTCAAATTCAAACGATTTATCGACCGAAAAGAACCCATCGACAGAAAGCCCTTTAATATAGGGAATATCATACTTACCGGTCAGAATCCCGTTAAAAATGTATGTCGGGTTTTTATCCCATCCGGCACTGCTTGTCACCATGGCCACCGGGTTATAGTCTTCTATCCCTGTCGAAAGCAAGCCGTTGGGATAACGGGCTGCGACAGTAGGGTAAGCCCGGTAAATGGAGCGGAAGATTGTCCCTGCCGAATAGGTGGGATAACGGCGGTCTTCTTCTCTCCCGTTAAGAGATAATCCTACCTTTAACCGGGAACTGACATTTACATCCAGGTTTGACCTGAAATTATACTGGTTGTACTTGGTCGCTCCGTCTTTGTAAATCCCGTCCTGATAAAGTGTCCCCAAAGACACAAAATATTTCATATTCTGTGTTCCGCCCGAAACAGAAAGGTTTGCCTTATTTTGAAGTGCAAAATCCTTTAATGTTTCTTTCTGCCAGTCAGTGTTCGGATAATTTAACGGATCAGACCCGTCTTTAAATTTCTGGATTTCATCGTCGGAATAAATCTGATTTAACCCTCCGTCTGTATTGTTATAATAAGCAATCTCGTTCCGTATGGCAGCATAAGTGGCCGCATCTGCCATACCCGGTAAACGTGTAGGCGAAGAAAATCCCTGATTAAAAGAAAAATTCAGTGTTGGCTTCTGATCGAATTTTCCCCGTTTGGTCGTTACCAAGATAACTCCATTTGCTGCACGGCTACCATAAACGGCGGCAGAAGCATCTTTCAGTACAGAGATACTTTCAATGTCATCCGGATCCAACCGTCCCAGGCTTCCGATCTGGCCGGGAACACCGTCAACAACGACCAATATATCAGTACTTCCGTTAGTCCCTACTCCCCGGATGTAAATATCTGATCCGTCATATCCCGGTTCTCCTGTACGGTTTGTAACAATCAAACCCGAAAAATGACCTGCCAGGGAGTTTGTCAGGTTCGGCTGGGGACTTTTGGCAAGCTCTTCTCCTTTTATGTCAGAAATGGAACCGGTAAGAGTAGCTTTTTTCTGCACGCCGTAACCGACAGCCACGACTTCATCCAATCCGATTGTTTCTTCCATCATTTTTACATTAACCACCGATCTGTCTCCCACCTGGAATTCCTGGGTCCTCATTCCAACGAATGAAAAAACCAACGTTACATCGCCAGTTACCCCTGACAGGTTGTAACTTCCGTTGACATCGGTTATCGTCCCGTTGGTAGTTCCTTTTACAACGACTGTCACACCGGGAAGAGGCAGCCCTCCGTCATCCGTTACTTTCCCTGAGATCTTACGGGGCTGCTGGGATATAATTTCCGGATTTACAGACTTCTCCCCTCTTTTCGAAATAATAATATAACGGTTCATAATACGGTAAGAAAGATCCGTATTCTGAAGAGCTTTGTTCAATACATCTTCAACCGATTCTCCGGAAACTTTGATATCAATCCGCATGTCAGTATTGATCGACGAAATGTCATAAGCAACCTGCATATTGGATTGCTGCTCTATTTGTTCAAATACCTCCAGGAGACTGGCTCTTTTTAGTTGAAAAGTAAAATTTTTAGTTTGGGAATACCCTCCAGAGGCGAAGGATACCATCGTGGTTGTCAATAAAATAATCAGTACTTTCATAATCTTACTCGTTCTTTCCCATGGAATAATATCTACCCAGGAAAAAAAATTCTTGTTTTTTTCCATAAATTTGTAATAAATTAAGTTAAACGTTTTTAGAATGTTTAATTAAACCAGGGGAAGTGCTGCAACACTTCCCTTTTTCTTTAAAAGATTTTATTCATAAGTTCCATCACTAAACTTTTTTTATATAAATTTTATTTTTTACAATTATACATTTAGCCCCAATCGCTGTTTCGATAATCCGAAGCAATTGGTCCAGCTGTTCTCCCTCCAGTAAACGGACAGTCAGCTTATTATTTTTAAAATCATCAGGATTATAAATGACCGTCACATCAAACCATTTTTCCATTTTCCTGACAAGCTTGGAAAAATCGTCATTTATAAAGATCAGCCTGTTTTCCTTCCATCCAATCGTTGCTTCTTTATTCAATTCAGAAGATGTTACCTGATGGGATTCTTTTGAATACGACAGGACCTCTCCCGGATCCATTTGATATTGTTTTTTCCGGCCGGTAAGCATCAGGTTAACCTTTCCTTTAACAAGAGCTGTCTCCACGACAGGCTCATCATCGTACGCATTTACATTGAATTGAGTCCCTGTCACCTTAACTGCCAGATAACGAGTGTTAACAATAAATGGTTTACCCTTGTCCTTATGAACCTCAAAAAAAGCTTCACCCGTTAGGTCAATCTCCCTGTTCTTTTTATTAAACTCGGACGAATAACGGATACTTGATCCGGAATTAAGCCAGACAGTACTGCTGTCCGGTAATTCGATCTTTGCCTTTTGCCCCAAGGGAGCCTCAGACACATAATAATTTGTGTTTCCGGAAGATGTAATAAAAGCCAGATAACAAAGTCCTGCTGCAAAAGGGATAAAAAGGATGGCAGCAATCTTTCTGTAGTAATTTGCCAATTTCCGGATGTTTGACTTTGTCCCCGAAACCGGAGCTCCGGAATAATTGCGAATCCTAGACCTGAGCTTCCCGAAATCAATCTCCAGATCCTTGTCGGACGATAATTCCCAGTTGTTTTTCAGCCACTTCTCTACATCCGGCTGTTTGGTCCTGTCCGAAAACAAATTTCCAAGTAATTTCAACTCGTCTTTGGACAGAGTTTTATCCTGAACAAATTTTTCAAGTACCCCGGAGATCTGCTCCATATTCTTTGTTTTTCTATTAAATACGAAAAACGGCATCCCCCCCCGTGACAACAAAACAAGAAAAAAAGATTTTTTTGAGATTTAATTCTAATTCAGAAAAGAATCAGCAGGATTGTCTTTAATTTTTTAATCTCTTCTTTAAAAAATTGCAATGACCTCCGGATCTGTGTATCCACTGTATTTTCTGAAATATCCAATTTTTTGGCTATTTCAGGATAACTCATCCCTTCAAACCGGCTCATTCTAAATATTTCCTTTCTTTTCTCAGGGAGCCTGTCAAGGGTGGCCCAGAACCAGTCTTCAAGCTCCTTTTCCTCCAGTTTAAGTTCTCCATCATTGATCGAAAGATCCAGTTTGAAAGGTTCGTCCAGCAAATAGACAGTACTTTCCACCTTTTTTCTCAAAATATCGATAACCTTATTCCGGGCAACTTTGAACAAGTAAGGAGCAAACGGCCGTTGCGCATCTATTTTCTCCCTGCTTATCCAGATTTGAAGAAAGATCTCCAAAACTACTTCTTCCCGGTCAGCATAACGCGGAAGCGACAGGTTTATAAAATTGGCAACTTTACCCCGGTAGCGGTAAAACAAAAGTTCAAAGGCCAATTCGTCACCGTCTCTGAGCCTCTGAACCAATAGCTGTTCATTTGTCCTGTCGTAATCCAATACTGTATATAAAAAAGGACGGTAAAGTTACAAAAAGTAATGACTGAAAATAGGATAAATAAATCTACCAATCGGCCATTTATTGTCAAAACGATATAACACGCTCAAAATGAATGCACTTTACCAACGGCATCTCATCCTCTGAAAAACGGTTCCATCGGTAATTAATACCACCACTGGCATCTTTTCAATCTGTGTTATCTGTGGTGAACCTTAGATCCTGTTTAAATTATGTTCCATATAAACCATTTTAGCTATACTTCTCCTTCGCTCTACCTATACTTCTCCTATACTCAGGCCATGCAGATACATCTTTCCCGATCTTTTTCCCGGTTTAGTGCTTCCGGAAAATCATAATAAGTATAATTATAGGGAACCTCAATTTAATACCTTTCCAGATAATTGTATGGGCAGATTTACTTCTGTCTTCTTTGCATTTCGGGTTACATCGTAAGCTGGGTGGATGATCCACCCAGCATTGAGATTTATAATTTCGCTGGAACCACTTTGCGCCAATAAGGCAGTAGTACTATATAAGAGAATAAAAAATGTAAAAATTACCCCATTGACCGTCCTTTCGTTTTCATTCCATTTCAGAGTTTTACGATTTTAACACTGTATTTAGCTGACTTTTCCATTTTCAATGCGTTTAACGATAAACGATAAATCTGATTTCCCCAGACATTTGAGAGTCGTCTATCCGACAACACGATCGTTTCTATGGCAGGAGAAAACTGAGCAGTGTTGTAGATCAACTTTAGTTTAACCCCGTTTTTTTCCAATATGACCATACCGGGAACGGAAATATCAGGTTGCCCCCAGGTCAGAAAATTAAGTTGGTTCGCCTTCGATGCCTGTTTCAGCTTACAGTCATCCCGGATGATTAATCCTTTTTCCCCAAGCTGATAGGTCCGCTGCCATTTTTCAACATTTGCCTCCGGAGGATAAGCGCCTGACAGGTCAAGACTGAATGTTGACTTTTTTGCGTCAAATTTCACATTGCGGGACCGGTATTGTGAACCAGCTGCTTCAGGCACTCCGTTTATCATGGGAAGATTATGATAATTGCTTTGCATCGTCCAGATCGAATAACGTTCGCTGCTGAATGTCTGTCGGGTATAAGTTCCGACACCAGCATCGATGATCATAGGGGTTTGATCCAGGTACAGGATAAATGAGCCCATGTCGTTATGATTATGGCTTTCGTTGTTATACCCTCCCTTGGCTGCAAAAAAGTATCCTGCGGAATTGCGCATATAGCAGAACTCTGTTTCGGGATACCAGCAAAATGGCTCATTGGAAGTTGCCGGGACAACCTGTTTAAGTTCTTTATCCGAGACCAGATTCTCAAGCGAGCGATATATATCCCTGCCTGAGTAAAATCCGGCTTTTCCCCCGTTGCGTTCGTACAAATAAGCGGCAAACCGTTCCATCTCTTCACTATCAACAGCTTTTCCATAACGGTATATCAATCCCGGCTCACCGCCGCCTTTAGCCGAAGCATCTGCAAAATTTACAACCCAGCCATCGCCGGCATATGACCGGGCAATGTATTCGCCCATATTTTTAATAACAGGCTGATCGAAAACAGAAATTTTCCCTCCGGTAGCTTTACTTAACAGCGACAGGTAATCATACATCTTTCCCGCGGCATGTCCCCAATAGGAAGGCCCTTCTTCACAGGCCCCGTCACTTTTCACATAGTCGATATATCGATCAACTGAAGACATCGTCCGGTAAACGGCAGCGGCCAGTTTATCCGGGTCATTTTCAAGTAGTAGAAAGCAAGTCAGCACATTAAAATTGCACCAGGGGTTCCAGTTATTTACCATCGTTGTTGGCGTGGCATCAGTGGCCATCCACCAGAAACTCCGGTTCATATACGGATCAAGGATGCGGGTATGAAGGTTTTGCCGGAGCCTTTCAGGGATCATTGGCTGGACATTTGCCAATTCATCTTTCAGAAAATAGTATGTCCAGGCAAAAAATGATCCCATATCTCCTGCCATCAGGTCAATAATATTTTCCTTATTGGAAGGAAGCGATGTTTTTTCCGCCTGCTCGCGACTGACATGTGCAGATAAAGCCCACGAAGTCATTTCGCAACTTAACCAGATCCCATTGGCAATCTGGTCTAAAAAACGGCCTTCCCCTTCAGCCAGCTCTGCCAGTACCAGACTGACCAGTGCCGTATTGTTTTTCTCCAGGGGGTCTTCCATAACCTGCCGGGAACCGCTTTTTTCATATTCCAGATAATCTGTAGCTTTTATTACTTTCCACTCGTAGTTCAGGGCTGCCTCTCCCCTTTTGATTATTTCGTCTTTTACACCGGAAGTCAAATTATCCCATCCTTTCCGGTCGTTGTATTCCGGATATGTAACCCATTTTTGTCCGTAAATCAAATCTGATTTCAACTGAGTTAAGTCTGCTTTTTTCTGAAGCAGATCCCTCTTATCATAGGCTTGGACTGAAAGCAAACATATGATAATAAATAAATTAATCAAGAAAAATCTCTTCATGTGTTTATAAATTTCTTTTAGTTGCCCTATGGAACTCCCCAAATAAACATTCTCCTGTTCGAGAAAAGTTTTTTCATGGTCGTTTCATCACTGGTTTATTCGTTTTTAGGTTTATATACTCTGGCATAATCAAAAATAACTTCCTCCAGTGAAATCTCTTCAAGCGGAATCGTTTCCCCTGCTTGTCAAATTCCATGGATAAAACTTTGCGTGATTAAGAAATAACAACTGGTAAACAGGAACCTGTGTTACCTACAGATTCCTGTTTAAGCAAATCCTTTTTCAGTTTTATCCTGTTAAGAATTAAGATATCTACTACAACGAATCGGGGGATGGTATATTATTGCCAACCAGGATTTTGTGTGAGACTTGAATTTTTATCAATTTCTGACTGTGGAATAGGCCAAAGGTAATCTCTTTCACTAAACACCTTTGTGTAATAGCTTCTACCGGTAAAACTTTTTTCTACTTTTCCGTTAAGTGTTTCAAGCAGTCCCCACCGTTTTAAATCATCAAAGCGATGTCCTTCTGCAGCCAGCTCCACTGCCCGCTCGTGTCTGATCCGTTCAAACACTTCTTCCTTATCATTGGCAGCCAGCCAGGAAGGTCCGCTGTTAATTCCCGGCATACCCACCCGGTTACGTACCTGGTTAATCAATTTAACCGCATCAGGCTGATCATCCATCTCATTGTAACATTCGGCCAGCATCAACAAGACATCTGCATATCGGATCAAAGGAAAATTGATGGGGGTATCGTCCCGGTTATTAATAGCCCCATCCATATCATACTCTGCAACAAATTTACGCCATAAGTATATCTCCCAGTTATTGTTGACACGAATAAAGCCATTTGATTCGTTTACACCGGTAGCAATAACGTATTCACAATCCTTTTTCGCATTGGATACCCATCCTTTATATTGTGTATAGGGAAGAATCAGCGATTGTTGCATACGGGGATCACGCTGATCATACATTTCAAGTAATTTATCCTTGGCATCCGGATAACTTTCAACTGTTTTTTTATCGGCTGACAAAGTAGCCCGGAACGTAGCATCCTGGATATCAGCACTGGTTGTAAACCCGGAAATCCAGTCCTCCCAATTGAAAGGTTTCCCATCCAAATATTCGTAAGAATCGACAAAATCAGTTGCAGCTGTCACGTTATCCCAGCAACTGCCAAAAGACGAACGGGTCCCCATATAATGTGTCATTGGCATTCCGTAATCCTGACCTACACCTCCTATATTCTGGATTGCAAAAATCATTTCGTTGCTCGCATCGCCCCCTGGTTTAAAAAGATCTTCATAACTCGAATAAAGTTCATATTTCCCGCTTGAAATAACAGATTCAAACAATGTTGCAGCTTCGGAGTACTGCTTGTTAAAAAGTAATACTTTACCTTTTAATGACTGAGCTGCTCCTTTCGTTGCACGTCCGTAATCAGAAGAATCCCACGCTCCTTCCTCGGGCAAGGACGCAATCGCCGCATCCAAATCGGAGAGGATAAATTCCTGTACTTTCTCTTCAGTACTCCGTGGCTCCATCATTTCGCTGAAACTTTCGGAAACGACAACAGACTCGTCATACAAGGGTACACCGCCAAAAAAATTCAGTAACTCAAAATAGAAAAGAGCACGCAAAAATTTTGCTTCTCCGGTATACTGGGTTTTAAGCTCATCGCTCATCTCATCCGAACTTATTTTCCCGATATTTTGCATGACCAGATTGGCCCTGGCAATTCCTTCATAAAGATTTGACCATTTACTGGTGACCAGGCCTGTTGTTGCCGTATAGGTTCCCCGGGCAATTGAGACATATCCCGGGTCATCATAACCAGTACCGATATCCGATAAACAATCCAATCCGTAAACAATACCAAAGACATAATTATTTTGCAATTGGCTGTAAATTCCTGCCATTGCTTCATCTGCCTGGTCTTTGGTCTGCCAAAAGGTTCCGGAGCTTACTTCCGAATTAGGATATCTGTCCAAATCATAACATCCGTTTACAAAAAGAAAAACAAACGGAATAAAAAAATATTTTATATGTTTCTTCATGTTTTGTATTTAAAATCATAAAAAATTGAACTCCCTGGAAAGACAATAATAATTGTTTCAGAAACGGATTAACTGCTAGAACATCAGATTCACACCGATTACGGCTTGTTTCATTGACGGATAATCCATCCCGCTCACTTCCGGATCAAATCCTTTATAAGAGGTAAACGTGAAATAATTCTCTAAACTTCCGTAGATCCGGAACCGTTCAAGGAACAGTCTTTTACTGATATCATCAGGCAAAGTATATCCTATTTGAATATTCCGGATTTTTAAGTAGGATTTATTTTCCAAATAAAAATCAGAAGCCTGTGTGTTTCTGGTATCTGAGTATTGAAGCAGGCGCGGATAAGTTGCATCGGTGCGCCCTTCGTACCAGCGTCCGTCAATAACTTCCTTGTTCAACTGATAACCGTAGCGGACTGTTGGCGTATTGTATTGGGCTCCTTGCCAGTAAACTTTAACCCCGGTAACTCCTTGCAACAGCACGGACAGATCAAAGCCTTTATATCCCAGAGAAGTATTTAATCCAAACAAAAATTTAGGATTATTCCCCTCACTTACCACTTGCCTGTCATCACTATTAATAATGCCGTCTTCTGTAACATCCTTGTACAGCAAGTCGCCTTTTTCGGGAACTCCGTAAGCAGCAAACGCATTGGCATTTTTTTCAAGCATGTTTTGTACAACCGCCAGGTCTTCACCTGTCTGAATGATCCGGTCTACCCGCAACATATATTGAGAATTAATCGCATATCCTTCCCTGATATAATTCACGCCATCAAGAGAGTAATCATCTCCCTTAAATTTATCGACCTTATTTTTTACATAGGTGAGATTTCCATTGATACTATAGTTAAAGCTTCCTTTTTTATCCTGCCAGCCCAACGTTATTTCAATACCTTTATTGGTCACGCTCGCTGCATTCTGTGTGGGAAGGGAAGATGTTCCGTGTACTGATGGGGCAGGTAAATCAATAAGTATATCCTTCGTATGTTTTTTGAAGCCATCGATTGTTCCGGTCAGCCGGTTATTCAAGATCCCAAAATCAATACCGATATTTGTAATATAGGTTGTTTCCCAGGTAAGATTTGCATTTGCAAGCGCAGTCTGGGCCAAACCCACAACCATGGCATCTCCCCATGAATAATTAGATTGTGCAAACACAGATTGTGCATCGTAATTGTGCTCGTTAGGATTACTGCCAACCGAATTATTTCCAAGAGAACCATATGACCCCCTGAGTTTTAAACTGCTCAACCAATAGCCGGTCAATGGCTGCATAAATTTTTCCTGATCAATCCTCCAGGCAACAGAAGCTGAAGGGAAATAGCCCCAACGGTTTCCTTTCAGAAAACGGGAAGACGCATCTGCCCTAAGATTTAATTCCAATAAATATTTATCTGCCCATCTCATATTCAGACGTCCGAAATAGGAATGCATAGCCCAATCTGTTGCTGATCCGCTGGCTGTTGCGTCACCCGTTGCTGCGTCCAGGGCTGTTAAATTTGAATCAATTAAATCATATTTTGTGGTTGAAAAATTCTTACTCAGATATTGTTCTGAACTGGTACCGGCCATGATCCCAAAATTCAATTGATTATCAAAAAATTTGTTCTCATACCGGCTAACCATGTCCCAAAAGTTCCTGATAATCTTGCTATCCTTATTGGTAACATATGTTTTTCCTGTTCCCGTAACTGTAATTGTATTGGTAAGGAAATTCCAGAGGTCAATAAATACTGGCGTTTTTTCCAATTGTTCGTCTGTAAAATCATAATTATAAGAGCCCGTCAGGGAGAATCCCTTAAATGGGTTCAGCGTTCCATAAAAACGTGTCCGGATATTATGTTTTTCATAATTTCCTGTAACCGAATTCAACGAGCGAAGAGGATTGTTGCTGCTGGCTTGCGGATCGTCTTCCGAGTTATTTACTCCTCCGTACCGTCCATCCGGAGCCCGAAATAGCATTCCCGGAGTAGTTGCTGAAGCATACGTAAATACAGACTTAACATTATCCGTTCCTACATCCAGATCTGAAAAATAGCCATTAATATTGGCACCAAGTTTCAGCCAGGGCCGAACTTCCCCTTCAATATTAAAACGGCTACTATATTTTTTTTGTCCTGAATTCTCCATCACGCCAGGATTATCCAGATAACCAAACGAAGAATAAAAACGGATTTTATCACTTCCCCCGCTCATGGAAATAACATGGTTCGTCGAGACTGACTGTTTGAAAGTGGCATCAATCCAGTCTGTATTTGGATAAAGTAACGGATCTGTTCCATTCCTCCAGGCATCGATCATTTCCTGGGAAAATAATGTAGCCAGACTGGAATTTGAATATCCTTCATTCATATATTCCATGTAATCGGCATAATCAGAAACGGGAGTTAATGTTTTCCTGATCGATTCAAATGAAACATACCCGTTATATTCTAACTTAAGGGTCCCCTTTTGTCCTTGTTTGGTCGTGATCAGAATAACGCCATTTGCAGCACGCGAACCATAAATCGCTGAAGAAGAAGCATCCTTCAACACGGAAATAGATTCAACATCCTGAGGATTTACCGAGTTAATCGGTGCTTCAACCCCGTCAATAATAACTAACGGAGAGGAATTATTTAAGGTTCCCTGACCACGGACTAAAATAGTAGCATCATCATTACCCGGACGATTGTTAGCTGAAGTTATCGAAACTCCGGCAGCCATGCCAGACAGGGCATTAGACAGATTAGTGATAGGACGGCTTTCCGTTAATTCATTAATATTAACAGAGGACACTGACCCTGATAGATTTACTTTCTTTTGTATCCCATAGCCAACGGCCACGACTTCTTCCAGCCCGATGGTTTCCTCCCTCAGCACAATATTTATTACGCTCCGTCCCAAGACAGGTTGCACCTGTGATTTCATTCCGACAAAAGAAAAAAGCAGGTTAGCGTCCTTTTGAATATCTTTTATTGAATATCTTCCTTCGGCATCCGTAATTGTCCCAATGGTAGTTCCTTCAACAATGACCGACACTCCGGGAACCGGAGCTCCGGATGAATCGGTCACTCTTCCTGAAACAGATAAACGTTGTTGCTGATTATACAACGTCAGAGATGAAGTAGTCAATGCAATTTGCCTGTCTTTTATCCGATAGATAATATCCTTTCCCCTGAATATCTCATCCAGGATCTCCTGAACTAATTTATTCTTCGACTCAATGGAAACTTTCTTATTAACATCAACAACTGTTGCATCATAAATGAAATAATAATCAGACTGATCTTCAATTTGCTTTAAAACATCTTTAATGGAAGCATTTCTTAAATCCAGGCTCAACTTTGTATTTTGAGAATATGTATTCATTGCAAATACCTGAGAGATACCCAGCATAATAAAAAATAAGGTTGCTTTCATAATTCGAAAAAATTTTGATAGCCGATAAGAGTTGATCGGGCATATCCGTAAATGATTGCTTTTTTTCATACATTTGTTTTGATTTGGATTGGACGATTCAAATTACTTTATGCTCAAGTTTGCGAGACGAGGAGCATATTCAATTTAGTAGTAAAAGGGGATGTTAGCGCATCTCCTTTTTTAGTCTTGGTTCTCTAAATTATCATAGGCAACAGGTTTAGTTAAATTTCTCAATTAGTACAATATTACTTTCATTTTTCCACTGGAAGGACTCTCTTCCATTTTATAGGAAAACTGACACGAAAACTGGATATAATCCAAGATTTGTTTTAGCGTTTCATTCCTGAATTTTGCAGTTAACAACGATTTATTAACAGTTGGATTACTGATCACAAATTTCACATCAAACTTCCGTTCCAGTTTTTTTATGACCTCAGCTATTGGCGTATCACCGAATACCAATTCTCCATTTCTCCAGAAAGTGTAACCTTCAGTCCTGTTTCCGGTAATCCTGACATCGCCTGATCCTTTGTAATATTCGGCCATTTCTCCGGGAACTAACTTGTATCTGAATGCTTTCTTTTTTGAATCCAGTAATTCCACGCTGCCTGCCTCCAGAAAGACTTTAACCGACGGATCATCGGGATACGCACTGACATCAAAATGAGTTCCAAGTACCTTGACTAATAAATCGCCGCTTGAAACGATAAGCGGAAGCTTTTTGTTCTTTTTAACCTCCAGATATGCCTGTCCGCTCAATGACAAATCACGGTTATTTACCGAGTAACTGGAGTTATAGGTAAGGGTGGTTCCTGAATTCAGCCAGACAACAGTGCTGTCGGGAAGGACAACCTTCGAAATCTGACCACGATCGGCAACAATCGAGGTATTGTGCATCTGTTCTTCCAGGCTGAAAGAATCCCGGCTTCCCAGGTAATACATCAGGGAAGAAAGTCCGGCCAGCAGAAGAAGGACTGCTGCATATTTCAGATAATTACGCAGTTTCAATACCGGCCCCAAACGTCTGATCCTTATTTTCAGATCCGCCAGTGAACGGTCAATTTCCTCATCAGGCATTTCTTTTAAGGAAGACATTAAGGCCCAGGAAATTTTCGCCTTCCTGAAAATCTTCTTCTGTCTCGGGTCGCTGTTGATCTCAGAAATAATTTCTTTTTTTTCTTCAGGACCAAGATTTCCTGTTACCAGGTTTGAGATGTTTTCCGGATACTCCATAAATGCTTTCTGTTAGGTTAATGCACGAAATGTTTTTTACCCCCCCACCGTACCGTCATTTTTTTTATTATACGCCGGAAACAAAAAATGCCAATAGTCAGGAGACAAAAAGATAAGCGACAAAAGGAAGATAGTCTTTTAACGCTTTTCTAAACAATTTGAGCCCTTTGCTGATATGCTTTTCAACAACTTTAACGGATATGTTTAGGTCTTCAGCTATTTCTTTATTTTTCTTGAGCTGGAACCTGCTCAGCAAAAAAACTTTCCGGCACTGGGGAGGTAGTTCTTCCAATGTTTTATTGATAATCCGCTCAATCTCATCAAACATATAGGATGACGAGTCAAATAAACTTAACGCCTCAAGATTAAGTTGCAGCTCTGAATCATCGATAGTAGCATTCACAAAAAACCGCTGTTTATAACGTTCGTCCCGTAATCTGTACAAACAATTATTCCTGGCCACCGTGAAAAGATAGGCCCCAAGATTTGTATCTGCATGCAGGTCGTTCCTTTTATTCCACAACGTCAGAAAAGTGTCCTGAACAATATTCTCAGCCAAATCATGAAAAGGAATAAATTCAAAAATAAAGTAATACAACCTCGGATAATATTTCTTATAAACAATGTTGAAGGCAGATTCACTATTGCTTATAATCTCACTAACCAATTGTATTTCATCCTGAGGCATATACTTTATCGCGAATTGCGCATTGGCAAAACTAGAAAAATTAACCATTAATTTGTATAAAACCTCATAAAAAGACATTATTAAATACACCCTGCATGATCATTGACAGGCAACATTTTAATAAGCAGTATCTTCCCTATTTAAAATTACACATGCAAAAGAAGGCAGTAAAACTTTTCAATAAAATATATCTATTTATAAAACAGAATACTGACTTTTATTCCACTTTAGTGAAACTTTCAAAATAACTTACCCAAAACGATGATTGATATTTGTTTTGAACTTGAAGTGATAAGTCAGGGGTGGTTATTAACAACCCATTCTTGATAAAAATATACGATTTGGCTGATTTTGTATGTGTTAAGGATGTTACTTTACATTCTATGAAAGAAGAATTCCCGGAAAAGACCGTTATGCTGATGCAATTGCACTACAGCCGGTTATCAGAAAAAGACCGCAGGCAATATGCGGCATTGGAATCCCTGAAGCTGGGAAGGGGAGGTATTACCTATATCAGTAAAGTTCTTGGGGTTGATCGGAAAACCATTCTGCAGGGAAGGAAGGAATTGACCGAAGAATCGGATGTTTTCATTCCCCCGGGGCGGCAACGCAAAACGGGCGGGGGCAGAAAAAAAAACTGAAACCAGACCTGAAATAAAAGAGTTGCTGATTGAATTGATCGAAAAGTATAAAGCGGGCAGTCCAACCCAAAGTGAGGTTTATTGGGTAGGTCTAAAGCCATATTCGATCGTCAAACTTTTCCGGGAACAACATCAGATTAAGATCAGCAATGGAATGGTAAAGCGCTTGCTTAAAGAATTGGGGTATGGTTATCGCAGGCAAACCAAACAATTGGCCTTAGGCAGCTATGCCAATCGAGACAGGCAGTTTCAAATTATTTGTACGTTGGTACTGGCCATGAGTTTAAAAAGTCCCGTTCTGAGCATCGATTGCAAGAAAAAAGAACGGCTGGGTAATCTTTACCGCGATGGGAAATGCTTTTGCACCCAGGCTGTTAAAGTATATGACCATGATTATGAGTATTTAGCCCAAGGCAAAGTTATTCCACATGGGATTTATGATTTGCAGGCAAATAAAGGGTACATCTCTGTTGGGAGCAGCAGTGAAACAGCAGATTTTATCGTGGATAATTTACTTTGGTGGTGGTGGGAATATGGTATTAATCAGTATCCGGATGCTAAAAATATCCTGATTTTATGTGATGCAGGTGGGGCCAATTCTTACCGGCATCACATCTTTAAACACCGGCTCATGGAGTTTGCAACACAAACAGGCTTATCGGTTATTGTCTGTCATTATCCGCCTTATTGTTCCAAATGGAATCCGATCGAACATCGATTATTTAGCCATGTACACCGGGCGATGGACGGTGTTGTTTTTTCAGATTATCAAACTGTTCAAAAGCTAATTGAACGAACTTCGACTAAAACAGGCCTTTGCGTGGTGGTTCGGTTAAACTTAAAAGAATACCCCCAAGGCATTAAGGTAGACAAGGCAGATATAAACGAAAAACGAATCATACATCACCCGGATATTCCAGAACTAAACTACAGAATTTATGCATAGTTTTGAGGATATTATTTTTAACGTTTTACTAAGCGATTACCTTTAAGCAAATTATAAAACGAATAACCGATGCAAGTAAAAGTGAACAGAAGGAATCTCCGGTTTTATCCGGATGCAGCCAGAGTAATTGCACGTTTCCTTTGGATGGAAGATAAAAGATCCAAAAGAACTATTGATTCGGCGTCAAGTATGTCTGAACAAGAAACTACTGTGAATTTTAATCCGGTACTAATGTGTGAATAATGTAACTATGACATTTAATTATGCAATACTATTCCAGACAAAATAACCTACCTTTGATTTGAACGAATTTATGAATGAATCTCTATTCCAGAAATGGATTCAACCACGATCTGTATGAAACAGAAAGTGCACTGAAAAACCTCATACTTAACTCATTAAAGCAACGTTAGTATTTTTTTAGAATAGCATTCCCGAAGCACATTGTCTGAGTTTTATGTTTCCCGGAGAAAGACTTAAAAGAACCGAAAAAATTTCATAAAAGGACTGAGACAATTGACTACGATCTATTGCTCCTGATGACCTGATCGGTATCATACGCATGAGCTTCTCTTCAGAATGGCGCGATTAAAGCAACAATGAACGTATCTAACTGATACTTATTTTGTTCATAAAAAAATGTTTTTAAATATTCTTAATTAAAGTTAGTATAATGAACAGAAAAATTGATTCTTATTTTTGGAGTAATATCCAAGAAGAGCTTAAACGAAAATATCCTCAGTTAACAGATGCGGATCTGTTTTGGAGAGAAGGTTCGGATGATGACAGATTACAAATCATAGCCGTTAAGCTTGGAATTTCAACAAGGGAACTAAAGGAGATAATTGGATGCTCTTAATGCTCTTAATTCTCTTTTTCTTTTAGAGACAGACATAAGTAATTGATAAGCTACAGTTTATTATCAACGCATATCAAATTAACACATTTATGTTTAATAAAAACATTGATACCACATCATTTTATATTTATTAATCAAGAACAAAATGAATTATCTGTATTTAATAATTCCTGTTTTATTTTTCTTTCTGGTAGGAATAAGAATTATCCGTCCGACTCAACGAGGTTTAATCGAGCGGCTTGGGAGATATCGGATGCTTGGCGATCCCGGATTTCACTGGATCATTCCGATTATTGACAGACTATACCTGGTAAATGTGACCGAACAAATGGTTGATGCCGAACCACAGGAGATCATCACGAACGATAATCTAAACGCGAGTGTTGATGCACAGGTTTATTTCAGGGTGAAATCAGATGAAGAAAGCGTTAAAGGGGCAATTTACAATGTCGATAACTATAAATGGCAGATCGTTAACCTGGCACGTACTACGTTGCGTAATATTATCGGCACCCTCACGCTGAAATCGGCCAATAGCGAACGTGGAAAAATTAATGCCGAACTTTACACCACCTTACACAATGAAACTCAAAGCTGGGGAATTGAAATTGTGCGCACTGAGCTGAAGGAAATCGATCCACCCAAAGATGTACAGGAAACCATGAATAAGGTGGTTAAAGCCGAAAATGAAAAAATAGCGGCGATCGATTCAGCTACAGCAGCAGAAACAGTTGCTGATGGTGTAAAACGTGCTAAAATAAAAGAAGCTGAAGGTTTTAAACAATCGAAAATATTACATGCCGAAGGGGAAGCAGAAGCGATAAAACTGGTCAATGAAGCGGCAAATAAATATTTCATCGGGAATGCTCAATTATTACGGAAGCTGGAAGCTCTTGAAACATCGCTCGAAAAAAATGCTAAAATTGTCATTCCTGAAGGGGCAGAACTGGTCAATATTATTGGCGAAATGGCAGGTGTCGTACCGCTGGACAAAACGCATCAGAAATCTGTTTAAAAAAATATTAAAGATGGGGACAAAAAACAAATTAATGTCACAAAAACTTCTTCACAGGATAGACGCTTACTGGCGAGCAGCTAATTATCTGTCGGTCGGTCAACTTTATCTTCAGGACAATCCGTTACTCCGGGTCCCGCTGAAGCTGTCGCATGTGAAGTCGGTATTACTTGGGCATTGGGGTACGACTCCCGGTCAAAATTTTATTTATGTGCATCTAAACCGGGTCATTAAAAAATACGATCTGGATATGATCTACATTTCCGGCCCCGGTCACGGAGGACCTGCACTGGTAAGTAACACCTACCTGGAAGGTACATACAGCGAAGTGTACCCGGCAATCACGCAGGACGAACCCGGGTTGAAAAAGCTGTTTATGCAGTTTTCCTTCCCCGGGGGAATTCCCAGCCACGTTTCTCCGGAATGTCCCGGGTCTATTCATGAGGGAGGAGAGCTTGGTTATTCTCTCAGTCATGCATTTGGAGCAGCGTTCGATAATCCGGAACTGATCGTCGCTTGCGTCGTCGGTGATGGTGAAGCGGAAACTGGTCCCCTCGCAACGTCATGGCACTCCAATAAATTTCTGAACCCCGTTACTGACGGGGCTGTTTTACCTATCCTGCACCTCAATGGGTACAAAATAGCCAATCCTACTATATTCGACAGAATCGGGCATAAAGAATTAAATCAGTTGCTACGGGGTTATGGCTGGACACCTTACTTTGTGGAAGGTGACGAACCGGAGAAAATGCATCTGCACATGGCTTCCGTATTGGAAAAAACCATTCTGGAGATCAGACAAATCCAAAGCAACGCGCGAAACAAAAAAGACACGACCCGGCCATACTGGCCAATGATCGTACTAAGGTCTCCCAAAGGTTGGACCGGACCGGAAGAAGTGGATGGTCTAAAAACAGAGGGATCCTTTCGCTCACATCAGATTCCCTTACCGGTAGATTCAGATCATCCAGGTCATCTTAAGCTTCTTGAGAACTGGATGAAAAGCTATAAGCCGGAAGAACTTTTTGATGAACATGGCCATCTCACAGCCGAATTAGCAGAGCTCGCCCCAAAAGGCAACCGCAGGATGGGAGCTAATCCACATGCCAACGGAGGGTTACTGCTAAAGGATCTGATCATGCCTGATTTTCAGAATTATGCAGTAAGTGTGCCATTCCCCGGATCCGTTCAGACAGCCGATACACACCGGCTTGGAGAGTTCCTGCGTGATGTGATCAAGCTTAATGAAGAGCAACATAATTTCAGAATTTTTGGTCCTGACGAGACGCTTTCAAACCGGTTGTCTGCCGTCTTTGAAGTAACAAACCGGCAATGGGAAGCCCGGACAAAAAAGAACGATGAATTTCTGGCATCCGAGGGAAGGGTCATGGAAATGCTGAGCGAACATCAATGTGAAGGATGGCTGGAAGGCTATTTGCTTACAGGAAGACATGGGTTATTTAACTGTTATGAAGCATTCATCCACATCATCGACTCAATGTTTAATCAACATGCCAAATGGCTGAAAGTTAGTGCCGGGTTACCCTGGCGGCATAAAATTGCTTCGCTGAACTACCTGCTTGCGTCACACGTCTGGCAGCAGGCTCATAATGGCTTCACCCATCAGGATCCCGGTTTTATTGATCATGTAGTCAACAAAAAAGCATCTGTTGTACGGGTATATCTTCCGCCCGATGCCAACTGCCTGCTTTCTGTCTGGGACCATTGCCTGAGAAGCCGGCATTATGTCAATGTCGTGGTAGCAGGCAAATACATGGCACCCCAGTGGCTGACCATGGATGAGGCAATTGAGCATTGCACAAAAGGAATTGGCGTTTGGCAATGGGCAAGCAATGACCAGGGGACAGAACCAGACGTGGTAATGGCCTGTTGCGGAGACGTGCCCACGCTCGAGACGCTGGCCGCTGTTTCCATTCTTCGTGAATACCTACCCGATCTTAAAATACGGGTAATTAATGTGGTCGATCTGATGAAGCTGCAACCGGACACCGAACATCCCCACGGACTGAGTGACCAGGAGTTCGACGCATTATTCACAAAAAACAAGCCGGTCGTCTTTGCCTTTCACGGCTATCCCTGGCTTATACACCGGATGACTTATAAACGGACCAACCACAAAAATATGCATGTCAGAGGCTATAAGGAAGAAGGAACAATCACCACGTACTTCGACATGACCGTTTTAAATGATCTGGACAGGTTCCATTTGGTACAGGACGTTATTAACAGACTGCCACTGAAAGGAAACACTGGCTCTAAAATCAGTCTGATGATGAAAGAAAAACTAAATGAGCACAAAATATATATTGATAAAAATGGACAGGACATGCCAGAAGTACGGAACTGGAAATGGACAAAAAACAAAGAATAGAAAAAAACTTCATCTATAAAAAACAGATGTCCGGGAATAAAACACTGAAGATGAAAGCCAAAGTGTAATTGAAAAAATTATAGGGGAACCAAAAATCTATGGGAACGGTATAAATACGGATTAATCTGATTCGTGAAATTCTTCATAAGCCTGTAACACGGTTAAATGAGAAATTAAATATGCCAGAGAACTTTCAGCGCCCTGATTACGGTTCACCCCATAACTTTCAAAACCATCACAACATCCGTTCGTCTCAAAATCATAGAGGCTCATTCTTAAGTCATTTTCTCCCAGAAACCACAGGAATGAGGTATAAAGTTTATTAAGGTATTCTTTATCCTTTGTCAGATGAAAGGCCTGATGATACATTAAGACCATAGCCATGGCATCGATCGGTTGTTGGGCGAAAACAGAGCGTTCACCAGCTTTTTTATACCATTTTTCATTTCCAATAACTGACAAGTAATTATCAATCATTGTATGTTTTGTCAGGAAATTCATGGATTCGATGGCAATCTTTGTTATTTTTTCATCATGCAGTATTTCTGCAGAGTGCAAAAGAGCCAGAGGTAAAATACCATTATCGTAAGCAAGCAGGGATTCAAACCATTTCCAGTCCGGAGATTCGTTTTCCTCATATTGTTTGATCAGTATGAAAGCCAGGTTACGCAATCGTTCGGTCATTGAATCATCAGCCATGTTGCTTCGCAGATAATAGCTTATCCCAATCATGGTATTAGCGATTCCTCTGATGGACTTTAAACTTTCGAAATTGGGAGATGCATTAAAAAATACCAATTTGCCTGTCTGATAATAGGCATCACTGGGTGCATTACCCAGTAAATAACCCAAAGCCCATATGGTCCGGCCAAAAGAATCTTCGGAACCCACTTCATCCAGAAAGTTTCTGCTAAAACTTAAAAAATTACGAAAGGTCCCATCCTCATTCTGCATGTAATGGATATAGCTTAAATAGATGGGAGACAATTCAAGAGCCCTGGTATCTTTTATTTGCCTGTAGGCCATTAATGCCATCAGCAAAGCCCTGCTGTTATCATCCAGGCAATAGCCTTCCTTTAAATTCGGAATGCCAAATTTGGCGTGCTGAATAATGCCTGTATCATCTGTCAGGCGGTTAATATGCGTTAATGAAAACGGAGGTAAAATAAGTAAATCCATGATTGTATCCTTAATAGCTACATCATGTTTTTCCTTAAGTATATTTTCGGCAACAGCCACATATTTCTCACCCGTTTTCGGCCAGGTAATCTGTTGTCCGTAATTATATGCTTTTCTTCTAAGTTCACCGAGCTCGCCGGGATTATCCAGCAACTCTGTTAAGATAGACGAAAGGCCTTCGTCATCATTAAAGTCAAAAAGCCGCCCCCTCCCGTCTGCGAGCAATTCCTCTGCATGCCAGTATGGCGTTGAAATAACCGCTGCACCCACTCCAACAGCATAAGAAAGCGTACCGCTCGTAATTTGGGCTTCATTCAGATACGGAGTTATATAAATATCGGAAGCATACAGATATTTGAACAAACCTTGCTCATCGATAAATTCATTGAGAAAAATAACATGTTTTTCAAGCTGAAGTTTTTTTACCAGGCGCATCAGAAAAATACGGTATTCTTCACCGGAATGCCTGATCACATTGGGATGTGTCTTCCCCAAAACGATATAAACCACATTGGGGTGTGTCTCTATTACACGGGGTAAGGCTTTAATAACTGTCTCGATACCTTTATTGCGTCCAATAAAACCGAAAGTCAGCAATATTTTTTTACTTTCGAGCTTAAACTCCTTTTTCGTTTTTTCCGGGTTAAAATGAATATCCGGCACTCCATGTTCGACAAAAACGATTTTTTCTTCCGGCACATTGTAAATATTTATCAGGAATTCAATCGCCTTCCGGCTCATCACGACTATTTTATGCGCCATCTTGCATATTTCCTGCAAAATAGCTTTCTCATTGTATGAAGGTTTTTTAAGGATGGTATGTAAGGTTACGATAAGTGGCATTTCCAACCGGTGAAGCAGCGGGAGTATATAAACGCCGCTTTGCCCTCCGAAAATGCCAAACTCATGCTCAAGGATACAAAGGTCGGCACCACTTAGATTGATGTACTTGACAGCCTGCAAATAATCTTCCTGGCGTTCCTGTCTGATCGTTAACTTCACTTCTTCCGGATATTGATAGGTAAGTCCGTTATCATTTAGCGCAACAACAATACCTTCATTCCGGTTTTGCTGATTTATGTCGCCAGCCAACATTGATTTGAACAGGTTATTCGTAAAAGTTCCAATGCCGCATTCGCGGGGTGTATATGTACTAATAAATACTAATTTCATCAAAAAAACTTAATTAACATACTATAATTCAATGTTATGTGTGTCAAAATTATTTTTGTTCTGGTCGTTTCACATGGACTTACAATCTGGACTGCTGATTTTTTTCTTCGCGTTTTGCTGCTTTTGCCGCTCTTTTTTCTTTCAGGTTTTTGACAGGCACTTTTTTATTATTTTTTGATTTTCCTTCTTTTTCTTTAGACATGGTCCGTATTTTTTAGATTAAATTAAACGTTTCAGATCGTATTGTCTTCATAACCGCTTTTAATGACCGTCGAGATCATTTTAAACCGTTCATTTGCTTTGATCATATTAGGCGTATGTGCCGGAACTATTATTGCCTGTCCTGGTTGAAGCAGATTGGATTTATCATCAATAACGACTTCTGCTATCCCTTCGATAACCTGGATAAAGGTATCGAATGGAGAAATCTTATCTGCCAGAACTTTCCCTGTATCACAAGCTACAATACAAATATTCCCGGTTGTTTTTCGGACAATAATCTCGCGTGCCACTGCCCCGGGAATATATTCAACCATCCCGATCAGAATATATGGTTTAGACTTTTCAATTTCAGAATGTTGCATTTTATTTTGGGTATCTGGTTCAAAAAGGACAGACTTCCGGGATAATGAAAGTCAGACCATGATAGATACTGATTTTCGTTATTCCGGAAGACCTATGCTCTAAAAATTACCTGTTGCTTAATCCATATACTTTTCTAAAGTGATAGCCGTAAACGGTATAAGTGACAGCATCGATGATTAATCCGGGACGATTAAAAATGGTCCAGATGATTAATTTCCAGTATTCGCTTCTCCCTCTGTTCAGAAAGCCAATAATAAAAACAGATTTCAGAAAGCCTTTCAGGATCGGGAAACTGATTTTTGCGCACCGTTTCCCTTTTTTGTTGTAATTCAACAACAACTGACGTACCCTTTTATAATAAGGGCGTGTTGAATAGATATCATGAATGATTTTTTTATATCCTCTCTGCAGATCATCATAATTCATCCGGGGAATAAAGTTCATGGACAAATCCGTGTTATTCCCGGTCGCTTCCGTGGTTAACCTGTTTTCTTCCTTTAGTTGCTGGTACAGTTTCGTGTTTTTAGGTGCATTTAAGAGTCCCACCATAGCCGAAACAATACCGCTTTTCTGAATAAAATCGATCTGGCGCTGGAAAACAGTATGTGTATCGCTGTCGAACCCCACGATAAATCCTCCGGAAACCTGGAGGCCTGCCTTTTGTATTTTTTTTATGCTCCCAATCAGGTCGCGGTTCCTGTTTTGTATTTTATTGCAATATTTCAGGGATTCTTCTGCCGGGGTTTCAATGCCGATGAAGGTCGAGTTAAATCCTGTTTCGGCCAGCAGGGACATCAATTCCTCGTCATCAGACAGGTTAACCGATGTTTCTATATTAAAGCTGAACGGATAATCATGCCGTTGCATCCATTCTTTCATTGCCGGAAGCAGATTGCTTTTCACTTCATTTTTGTTCCCGATAAAATTATCGTCAACGATAGTGACCGATCCCCTCCATTTGACCTGGTAAAAAAGAGCATCCAGTTCATTAATGATCTGAGTAGTATTCTTCATTCTGACTTTATGTCCCAGCAGCGATGTTATTTCACAAAAATTGCAGGCAAAGGGGCATCCCCGTGAGACCTGGATATTCATGCTGACATAATCTTTCGCCGACAACAGCTGAAAATCGGGAACCGGGGTTGTTGTAATATCTGCATATTCATCTGTTTTATAAAGATTTTGAGGATGACCATCGCTCAGATCTTTTAGGAAAAGAGGAAGCGTGATCTCGGCTTCATTCAGGATAAAATGATCGATCATGGGATAGTTTTTATATTCCTGGGTGAAAAGGGGACCGCCTGCCACAATCTTTTTATTGTGCTTTTTACATGCAGCAAGGATTCTGTCCACTGATTCTTTTTGGATGTACATGGCACTTATAAAAATATAATCGGCCCATTTTACATCATTTTCAGGGAGGACTGTAATATTCAGATCTACCAATTTTTTTTGCCACGTTGCAGGGAGCATAGCCGATACTGTGATCAATCCGAGCGGAGGTACCGCCGCCTTTTTGGAGATGAACTTCAGGGCATGTTTGAATCCCCAAAAGGAATCAGGGCATTGCGGATAAATTAACAGGATATTCATTTCTTGTTTTTTTTAATTTCAGGATGTAAATCAAAACGATTACTCCTGTGGAATCTTTACTTTTTCATCCAGATCATTCACTGAACACATATAAAACCCGTTAATAGATCAACCATATTCTTCTTTGGGGCCGGGCCCTTTAAGAAATCCCTGATGATCTTTCGACCTTAAATGCTTGAACTGGAATGAAAATCGTATATCGGAAATAGATCTTTGTCTGATGATTCGGAATTTTTTACTGACGATTATACAGCATACAGGATCACATATGCTTACAGTGGATTAATCCTGTCAATACAAACAAAAAAATACACAGAGGCCTGTGAATATCAAATGAGATCTGGTATCGGGAATTTGGCCATTGTCCGGTAATTTTAGATTAAGTCTCGCCGAATAAAAGAAGAAACGATATTGCCAGAAATTAAGATCTTTCAGCAGGCAAAACCAAAAAATAAAAATTTTCTGATTTATATAATTTACCGGGGTTAAAGATATGGAACTATCCGTATTTTTCTCTTACAGAATTATTGATCATTTTTACATAATTCACACATTTTCGAGCGTATCACGCCGCTTATTCTTGAGTTTTTTAAAGTGAGAGGGCGTTAATCCCGTAAATTTCTTGAATTGGTTTGACAAGTGTGACACACTGCTGTAATGCATTTTATAGGCAATTTCAGTAAGATTTAGCTCGTCATACACAATGAGCTCTTTGACCTTTTCAATTTTGTGGGTCAGATAAAATTTTTCGATGGTAATTCCTTTAACTTCAGAAAAAAGATTGGCGAGATACGTATAATCATAGTTGAGTTTTTCGCTAAGGTAATCCGAAAGGTTCATCTTAATTTGCTCTTCCGAATAATGGACCAATTCGATAACAGCACTTTTAATTTTCTCGACCAGAATGCTTTTTTTATCATCCATCAGGAGCAGACCTATTTTTTTAAAGTCAATATCCAACTGTTTCAACTGTTCCGGCCCCGGATCATCAATGATGTCTGCTTCACCGATTTTTACATTACGATAGCGTATCCCGTTCTTTTCCAATTCAGCCTTTACTGCCATTTGGCAGCGGATACAAACCATATTTTTTATATAGAGTTTCAATATTACTTAGATTACCGGATTAAGGTACAAGTTACTTTTTATCAATGCAAGATCATCTCAAGAACTTCGCGCCGGCCCTCTGCCCTGCTCAATTAAATTTTACGTCTTTATAGCCCGAATTTACAAAAGATCATCTTAATTAGCAATTCAATTCTTTTATGTAACCAGTTGTTTTTTTCTATTGTTAGTTGGGTTTCCGGTCTCTTTGCAAGTCATTCGTTTATGGGCTGTATGCCAACATGCTGAGGAGGGGCTCTCTCGCGTAACACTTTTTGTTATTCTCCTGGCAACTGAATTTTTCAATGTTGCATCGGATGGGCATATATTGCTCCGTTGTTTTGTGGTATTTCCTATTTTTTATTAACCCCATTTATTCATCGAATATTCTACTTTCTAACTCTTTATTAAAGAAAACAATCCGGGGTTTTATCCCGTTGAATTGTTCCGAGTCCAATTCTTTGGCAGGTTTTGTCCCATGCATAAAAATGACCGTCTTTGCCTTTAAATCCTTTTTTAGGATATTGAAGGAAACCGAATCCCAGTCAAAATAGCCTAGGTAGGTTATATCGATGGGGCAATCGATATTTTTTAAAGCTTTTTCATTTATCTTGAGACAACCATCCCCCTGGTGAAATACATTCTTCTTGTTAAAATGAATAACATACCCAAAATTCTCTGTTTTCTCATAATCGGTGTAATCCGAATAATTTACCCCCTCAAGGCTCCGGTCTGTCCCGTGTTGCATTCGTATTGCCGTAACTGAAATATTATTTATTCTTATACTTTTCGATTCATTTACAGATAAGTCCGGACTAATAATTTGTGATTCAATTTTGACAAAATGGCTACAGGAATCTTTCATTTGCTTATAAACCTGCAAAGGACAAATCATTTTAGCGTTGCTGTTATTTACAAGGAATTTTTCTGCCAGTTTAGCGTTAAAGTGGTCTCCATGTACATGGGTAATCAGAAGCAGATCGATCTTGTCGAATGGAGGATTTCCTTCTACAATATTTTTTCTGACCTCATTGGATGGTAAATAAAAGAAGCCTCCATACTCAGTTCCCAAAGGGTCAATGAGTACTTTCGATTTGCCACTCTCGTATAAAAATCCGCAATTTGCCAAATAAGTAATTTTTAACGCCTTTTTCTGATTTACAAATCCACAACACAAAGCGACAATCAGTACCAACCAATAAAATTTACCAAACTTTCCCATAATATTTTTTTAAGCCATTCATCCCTGTACCCAGAATATGACTACTATTAACTAAGGCTAAACGACCAAAACCATACCAAAAGCACAACAAACAAATGCACAACGTATTACTTTCATAGGATCTGTTTTTTTGTCAAACAATTTTACATTCAGTGTATGATTATTTACCAGTTTATGCAGAATCAAAGGATCTATCAGCAAATACAAAAACAATAACAACGCCTACGGGCAACAGGCATTGGTCCTGTTCATCAGTTACTCCATGATCACTGTTATATGCTCCAATGAGTTTTGATGAGCGCATTCAGAAGCTTGGAGAAGTATCACGGGGTTGGCTCAACTATTTCCGGATGGCCAGTATTCAGGTCAATCTGAAGGACGTTGACGGGTGGCCCAGAAATCGTCTGAGGTATTTGCAACGGGCACTATTGGAGGACCGACTGTTAAAAGTTTGTCCGGTGGGCATTTTGGCCGAAAGGGTGGAGCGAAGTCCGCGTACGTACATTTGTGTAAAAGCCTCTCCCTGTCAGTATTTACTACTGGCGGGGCGGGCTACTCGATTATGGGTTCGTACTTTTTAATTTTTATTTTGAAAGCTCATCCAAAATCTTTTTCCCATTTTCATTATCAGGATTAAGTTCAACCGATTTTTTATACATTCGTATAGCTTCTTCCTTTTGTCCATTTTCTAAAAGTGCCTCTCCATAGCTATCATAAACATTCCAGCTATGTGGATATAATTCGGTATTTTCTCTAAAAGTTTCAAGCGCTTCATTCAGTTTATCGTTGTTCATTAAGTCATACCCAAGACTATTAAATTCACCTTCGTTAAATAAGTAATGGACGGTATCCGTTTTTAATTTTTTTATTGTCTCCGTTGCAGCCTCTATTCCCAGGGTTACCAGTATCTTTCCATATTCCTTAGCGGCACTTTTTCCGTAAGGTTTTAATTGTTTACCATTTAAAACTTTTAAAACATCTCTTGCAATATCATCAGTTTCATTCTGTGTATTATCAATTAATACAATTGTTTGTTGTTTTGAAATATTCCGTAATAAGGTGGAGCGAAGTCCAATGCCACCCCCGCTTGCCCTAACAACTTTTCCGTAGGTACTATCTTTTTCAATTATCCAACCCAACCCGAATGAAGTATTATTTCTATTACCCGGATTAGGGTTACCATTATTGAGTAACACAGGAGTGTATGCTTTTGCTAATATTTTGGATTTTAAAAGATAACCTTTGGCAAGGGCATAATCAAACCTTACTAAATCCCCAACTGTGCTAATTATTTCCCCAAATCCCTGAAAATTATATGTATGCCAATATTGCGAAATGAACTGGACTGTGTCTGTTTCTATTAGGGAATCTGAATACAAATGAGGACACCAATAGGTGTTGGCGAGGTTCTCTTTTTCGCTTTTTGTATAATTATAGAATATAACTTTGGGAAAGAAAGTATCTTTCATCTTTGCTGGTTGAAAGATATATTTTTCCAAATAGTCGTGATATGCAATCCCTGAAACTTTTTCAATTATCAAGGCAAGAAATACATAGTTAATATTGTCATAATTGCAATCATCTCCAGGCTGATATAACAATGGTAATTTTAAAAGTGCATACCGAGTTAAAATATCTTTGTTTGTAAATACAGTATCTGGATGCTCTTTTCTTATTGAGTCAAAGAAATTGTCATACGGTTGTAAGCCGGATGTATGAGATAGCAAATGTTTTATTTTTATAGTTGGATAAGGAAATTCTGGCAGATACTTTTCCACAGGATCATTAATATTCAATTTCCCAATTTCATATAATTTAAGAATTGCAGTGGCAGTAAATGTCTTTGTAATAGAAGCTATCGGAAATCTTGAATTTAAGGAATTTAGCTTGTTACTTGAAAAATCAGCATATCCGAATGACTTCTCATAAACAATTTTTCCCTTTTCAGCAATTAATACACTGCCATTAAACTGTTTGTTTTTTGCTAATCCGATAAAAAACAGATCCAGATTGTTATAAACATTTTGAGCATTTATCGATGTGCTAAACATCAATGTAAAAGAGAGAAATCTAATCAATTTCATATTAAAATTTTATTATTGTTTTCCTCCATCGCATATTTTTAATATGCTTTCTTGTCTTTCAAGATGCCACCACCGGTTAGTTTACGCCCCCTAAGAACTGTACGCGCCAGTTTCCCGGCATACAGCTCAGGCACTTTTAAGGCTGTTCCGGTGAAGGGAACCCGGCTGTTCTTTCTGCTTTTGTTTAGACATAAATGTAGTAATTTGTCTGCATTCCCTTGCCAAATCTGCTCTTCATTTTGCGATGTTTCTCAGCCAGTTTTATTTGACGGATTGAATCGATCATCATCCCATTTTGCAGGATTGTTGATGATGTATTCCGAAATGTTTTGACAGGATTGTTCGTCGCGGATAATATGGCCGTGATAGTTGGGTTGAAAAATGATTATCCCGGTTGTATTTGGAAATCATCCAATGATGTTCATCAATATAATCAACTATTGGAGAATTTATTGTCAATTTGAAACCACCGGCAAATGACGATATTGATTTTGGTTTCCGGATGAATGGTAATTGTTGTTGTGATGGTGGTGACGGTGACGGTGGTGGTAGAGACGCACGGCCGTGCGTCTCTACGTGCGCCCCGATATGCGTCCCATGCGTTCCGTTTGTTTGCCCTGCGTTTTCGGGATATTGCCCATCCGGTTCACCGTATTTATTTGGTCTATTAATTTCCGGTTTTTCACCGGTTGCCGATTGTTCGCCCCTGGAATCGCCAAATTCATTGTTTATTCCCGTTCCGGGTTGATCGTTGTTATTATTGTGTCCGCAATATTCATCATTGGTGGTAATTCATGTGTGCGATCATCCGTATTTTCAATAATACAATGAATATGATTGGGCATAACCATCATTTCATGACACCGTTTGCCGGGATATTTATTTTCAATTTCCCGGTACCATTTTTCCACCATCCGACCGGCACCGTTCAATTGCATTTTTTTGTTCTGAATTTGGCCAAACAAACAGGCCCGGTTTCTTACACAGATGGTAATGAAATACAATCCTGACTGAACATGCTTACCAATGGAGCCGTTCCCGGATGGGTGGATGGGCTATTGCCCAAAGCCCGATTATGGGAACTACCATTACTTTGGAGCGATTGCGAAAAAGAGGTTACGAAGCGTTGCTTACATATTACGAAAAAGTTGCCCTACATCTTAATGAACCGCTGTATATGTGCCCGAGGTTAAAATGTCCGGTGGACATTTTTAGCGAACGAGCCAGGTTGCCGGGCAGGAGAAGGCAAAGTCCGGTACTGACGAACAGAAATGGCATACGAGTCCAACAACGCTGTTGTGACACGCACAACGACCTTCGATCATGGGGTCGCACCCACGTTACCTTTAGCTGGTGCGACCGGGGAAAACGGTTATCAGAAGAAAACCCGGACCATTCCGGGCGTAAAATTCCTGGAACGCTTTCTGGACCATATTGTGCCGCCCTATTTCCGTCGAATCCGTCACCTGGGATTCCTGAGTTCGCGCAGCAAAAAGCAAAGCCTGGCAGCTATCCGGGAAAGCCTGGGGGAAAAGCTGGCACCGGCTGAGCCACTTTCGCGGGCTCAGGTGCTGGCATTGTGTTTTGGGGAGCGCTCCCTGCTCCGGTGCCGCGACTGCGGCGGGGAACTTCAATTGATGGAAACATACCCCAAAGACCGGGCGCCACCTTTCAACGTAATGGCAGGGATCTGTTAACCATTGCCTTTAGAAACTTTAAACTGATGCGCCCGGGCGTAAACGGGAATGGTAGGCCCGTAAGCAAAAACTTACCGGTTTAAACTGCCTGTCCCTGTCAGGGAAACGACAAAACCTTATCATATTGGGCAGGGAAGTCCGGTTTTTTCCCCGCAAAACGGGATCCCGCTTTCCGAAAGTTACAAAAAGCAGGCTTCAAGGAACTCAAAAAAAACCGGCTTAAAACACTATGAATAAACGCCTGCCCCCCAGGTGGTTTTGAAGCAAGGGGAAGTTTAGTTCAACACTACCTCCAATCTAAAGCGTATGCAAGCAACGCTTTATTGGAGGCTAATTATTAGGCACAGGATTTTTTATCCTATTATAAAAAATTAATCTCATTTACTTCCTAATTGAAACTTGTTCGAAATTCTGTTGGTGATTGATTGGTTTTGCGTTTAAACAACTTGCTAAACGACTGAGAATATTCAAAGCCCAATTCATAAGCTATTTCACTGACCGATAAATCTGTTGTAGATAATTTTTCTTTTGCCTTATCTATTAACTTTTGATGAATATGTTGTTGTGCATTTTGCCCTGTAAGGGAACGTAACATATCGCTCAGATATTGAGGCGTTATATTTAAGCTTTCCGCTAAGTATTTAACTGTCGGCAAACCCAAACTTGTCTTTTGTTTGTTGGAAAAATATTCTTCTAAAACATCATCCATTTTCTGCAACAAGAAATTATTGGATGCTTTTCGGGTAATGAATTGTCTTTTGTAGAAACGGTTGCAGTAATTCAGTAACAGTTCGATTTGGGAAATAATAACGTCCTGACTGAAATCGTCTATTGGTAATTTAAGTTCCTCATCAATTATTTTAAATACTGAAATGATAGTTTTCTTTTCCGTTTCCGACAAATACAAAGCTTCATTAGTAGAATAGGAAAAAAATCCATATTGTTTTATTTTCTTAGCCAATGATGTTCCTAACAAAAAATTGGGATGCACAAAAATTGTATATCCAGAGAAATTCAATGTGTCATCATAGTCTGAAATGACTTGATTTGGAGCAAAGAAAAACATTCCACCTTCGTCAAAATCATAGAATCCTTGTCCGTATTTTAATTTACCGCTAAGACTGGTTACAAATGAAATTTTGTAAAAATCGAGAATAAATGAACTTGCTAATTTCTCTGCCCCAACTTTCTTATACATATCATCAACCACACTTACCAGCGGGTGAAATGGCATAGGCAATCCAAGTAATCGGTGCATTTCCGATAATGACTTAAATCTAATTGGGTGATTGATGTTTTGTATCATTGAATTTCTTTTAAGTTATAAATTATTTCTTACCAGGGTATTATCCCTGATTCAGGATTGTATTCCCAACTAAAGAACATTCCGGTGGGACCATCTTTATCAATGGTTGTGTAATCAATAATACAAGAAGCTGCTGCCTTAACTGTTCCCGTTCCTTGTTGAGCGTTTAAATCAGTTCGAGTATATCCGGGGTCAATCATATTTACTTTAAAAGGCGTGTCACGCAATTCATATGCTAAATTTATGGTGTACATATTCAATGCCGATTTTGAAGTGCCATAGGCTACAAATTTACTGGTCATTGGTTGGAATTGAGGATCACTATTTAAAGTGTGCGAACCTATACCGGAACTAACATTTACAATGCGGGGTTCGTTGGAATTTGCCAGCAAATCCATAAATGCCCTTGTTACTCTAATAACTCCGTACAAATTGGTATTGAAAACGTCCTTGAATGTATCGATTGTAACTTCCTGTGCATTCTGAGCTGCCAAACCACCAGAAATACCTGCATTATTTATAAGCACATCCAGCACATCAGTCTTTCTACCTATTATTTCTCGGGCAGCACTTACTGAATCTTGATTGGTTACATCCAATTGTATGGCATCTACATTTTCGAATCCTTCATTTTTAAGTACTTTTTCTGCTTTCAAACCATTTTCAAGATTGCGACTTCCGAGATAAACGAATAATCCTTTTTGTGCAAGTTGTCTTGCACATTCAAAGCCAATACCTTTGTTGGCTCCTGTAATTAATACTTTTTTCATCATCTTTTATTTAAATAAATTAATAGTACAAAGATGAACAGGTGATAAACTTTGAAAGTATCCAAAGTGAGGATTTTGGTGTTCATATTACGGTTGTCGATTTTCTTTAAGAAAAGGCCAAGCTTTAATATTTATAACTTGATTAAAAGCACATGGTTTGTAATCTTGTGCCTAACTTTGTTGTCTGTCAACCAAAGTTATCTTATAAATTGTCTTATTCTCTGTTTTATGTGTAGCTTTTTTCTCTTATAAATTGAAATCGTCAATCGGTTTTTTAATTTGCTACCTTATATGGAATAATGGACGGATATTTCCTTACGTCTGAACATTTTTCGAATCGCGATAGTTAAGCATAAATTTAGTTTTAGTTATGCGATACAATTTACGTCAAAGTGAAATTAAGTACAATAAAAATCTTGCAAATTTTTCGACTAAGGTTTCCAGGTGAGCAAAATGGTATTCTCAGCCTGCAAAACATAAATCTTGGTGTGCAAACTTTGGTTTTGGAAATACAGGCTGGTTATTATTTTTCTAAATCAGCTTTCCATTTTTCTTATTTCTCAGGTCGTTTTATTTGATGGATTGAATTTGTCATCATCCCCATTTTGCAGGGTTGTTGATGATGTATTTCGAAATGTTTTGACAGGATTGTTCGTTGCGGATAATATGGTCGTAATAATTGGGTTGAAAGAAATGATTATCCCGGTTGTATTTGGAAATTTCCAGATGGTGTTCATCGATATAATCATCTATTTTGGAATTTATTGCCGATTTGAATCCTCCGATAAATGACGATATTGATTTTGGTTTCCGGATGAATGGTGGTGGTGATGGTTGTTTTTGTAGAGACGCACGGCCGTGCGTCTCTACGTGCGCCCCGATATGCGTCCCATGCGTTCCGTTTGTTTGCCCTGCGTTTTCGGGATATTGCCCATCCGGTTCACCGTATTTATTTGGTCTATTAATTTCCGGTTTTTCACCGGTTGCCGATTGTTCGCCCCTGGAATCGCCAAATTCATTGTTTATTCCCGTTCCGGGTTGATCGTTGTTATTATTGTGTCCGCAATATTCATCATTGGTGGTAATGTCAATTGGACGCCCACGTAGAAGGGGCGCCCCTACGTGGGCGTCCGATTCATGTGTGCGATCATCCGTATTTTCGATAATACAATGAACAGGATTGGGCATAACCACCATTTCATGACACCGTTTGCCGGGATATTTATTTTCAATTTCCCTGTACCATTTTTCCACCATCCGGCCGGCACCGTTCAATTACATTTTTTTGTTCTGAATCTGGCCAAACAAACAGGCCCGGTTTTTTACACAGATGGTAATGAAATACAATCCGGACTGAGAATAATGGTACTCCCGCAACAATTAGATGTACATTGTGATCAGTTTCATATTTTCATCAATAGTGCATTTATTTATTTGTTATTCGAATAATAATTTTTACTTTTACATTCGACAGAACAATCTATAAAAGTGAATACTACCTATATTGACCCGTTGATAGACTTTTCGTTCAAAAAGATTTTTGGTTCAGAACCTAACAAAGATCTGCTGATCGCCCTCCTGAATGAAATCTTCCGGGGCCGTAAGCTGATCACTGACCTGGTCTACAACAAAAACGAATATCCCGGCGATAACGACAGCATTGGCGGGGCGATCTTCGACCTGACCTGTGTCGGTCCGGACGGGGAGACCTTCCTGATCGAGGTACAGCGCAGTGTGCAGGGAAACCCGAAACAACGCATACTGTATTATGCCAGCCGGTTAATCTCGGACATGGCCCCGAAAGGAAAACGCAAAGTGTGGAACGTTTCGGGTCAGTGAGAGCAAAGCTAAGCTTGCTTAAGCTTTGCCGAACGCCAGAAACGGCTATCGCAGATGAACTATGCCGTAACCGAAGTCTATGTGATCGTGTTGATGGACGGGTTTACCTTCCCCGATAGTAGCAATAACCGGTATTTGCACGATATTTGTTTGTGCAACAGGGATAACGGGGAAGTTTTTTACGAGGGGCTTGGGTTTATTTATATTGATCGTTTCGATTTAGCGAGGGCAAAGACTAAACGAAGTTTAAGGCTTTGCCGAGCGTGAGAAACTTGCGCGAAGCGAACTTTTTGGTAACTTTTTTGTGTCAAGACAAAAAAGTTACTGGGGTCACAGGGGCAACGCCCCTCAAACGGCAACGCCGGATCACGCGGATTTTTCAACCCGTAGTTTTTGTCCTTGAGCCGGACTGGCTCTTCCTTTTCCAGTCGATGAAAAGGAAGCAAAAATCTTGTCAAAACGAACCCTCTGCCGGGCGTTTTGACGGCCTGCGCTCTGCTCTGTTCTGCTTTCGTGACGGAGTATTGACGGTTTTCGGGAAGGTCTGTCCTGTCGTTCCTAACTTGTTTGCAATGATCGGGGGACGCTCCTTGCCCGGGGTGCCGCTCCTATCGTCGCTTACCCCGGGTTATTTAGATTTGTCCCTTTCAGGGACCAGGGTGAAGCCTACATCGCCGTTATTTTTAAACTCATTATTAAAATCACCATGTTAATTAAATTAACAACAGCAGCCAAAGCCCCTTTCTGAAAACCGGCAACCTTGGGGGTTCCGGAACGGGCAACGCCCTCAAACGGCCGAAGGCCATCAAACCCTTCAAACACGAAGTTTCAAACCCCTCAAACGGCAAAGCCCTACCCTTTCCAGTCGATGAAAAGGAAACAAAAATCTTGTCAAAACGAACCCTCACCCGGGCATTTTGACTGCCCCCGCACCGCTCTGTTCTGCATTTGCGTCAGAGTCTTGACGGATTACTATGTAATCCAGTTGCATTTCACGTATAACACAAATGGGTTATAAGCGTAACTTTTGAAAATTTATTGTTCAGTAAAACTTCTTCTCAATTCCGCAGGTACCTGGCAAACATTTTATGGCATCCCCGGTAACAACATCTTCAACATTAGCCCCATTATACCGCTATTTAGAGGAGCCGCCCTCACTAACGTTGTTGCGACACCCTCACTAATGTTAGTGAGACACCTTCACCAACATTAGTGAGGCACTATCCCAAACGTTGGTGAAACGGTCTCACATTCCTATACGATACGGATTACCCCAAAGACCCGGAAGAACCTGATCCGGCTGGGAGTACCACCGGAACATGCTTACCAATGGAGCCGTTCCCGGATGGGGGGTTGGGCAATTGCCCAAAGCCCGATTCTGAGAACGACCATTACCTTGGAGCGATTGCGAAAAAGAGGGTACGAAGCGTTGCTGACGTATTACGGAAAAGTTGCCCCACATCTTAATGAACCGTTGTATATGTGCCCGAGGTTAAAATGTCCGGTGGACATTTTGGCCGAAGGGGTGGAGCGTAGCTCGCGTACCTGCAGTGGTGTGAAAGCCTCTCCCTGTCAGCACTTGCTGGCAGGGCGGGCTATTCGATTGGCCACCGTTTTTATTATTTTTTAATTCCTTCTCTATCTTGTTCACATACTTTTCATAAATTCCAGATTTAATGAATCTATCCAATTTTTTCCATGTGGATTCATATGATTGAACAGCATATTTTGAATCACTTATCTTACTTTCAAATTCACAGACATAAAATGGTCCATCTGTTAAATCTTCATAATGGAATTCATCACTATATCCATATCCGGCTTCAAACATCCCAATTAAATAAACATTGTCTTTGTGAACTCTTTTTACTCTCTCGCTTAGGTTCGAGTCATCAATATACTCAATGAAAGAGAATAAGAATTTACCCAAATCAAAGGCGTATTTTTTTGATTCATTATCCCAATGCCAATCAGCTACATATTCTTCAATTTCTTTTTTAAGCCTATCTACTATCTGTATATTTTTAGACAACATATGATTTAAATTTCTTTCTTACCTCGTCTCTTATGAATAACACAATCCTTTTAGATTCATTTGCCTCTTGATATTGTTTTTCAAGTATTTCTCTTGACAGTTCATTTAGACTTTTCTTATATTCGCTATAAATGTATGAATAAATTTTATTCTCTTTCATTTCATAAATCATTACTAAGTCCTTTCTATCTGACATATTATAGAACTCATAGACTTTATCCACAATATTATCTATCGTGTCCAAATATATTTTATCTTTCTCGTAAGTCATTTCCTTATTTTTTATCTTGACTAACTTCAAATAAGTCAAGTGTTATATATTTATTTATCACCTAATTGCAATCTGTCAAATTATCACTTAGGCTCGGTGTGCAAAATGGTGGCTAACGGCTGCGGTATGGTTAGTTGCCGATTTCGAAGCACTTTCCTATCAAGCTACAACTACTTTTGATACGAGTTATGCCACTCGAATACGCACTATACCGGCAATTAACTATACCGCTTGTGTGCGCCCTGCATGAGCAGAGCGCACCTGCTGAAAGCTATAGAAAAAGCTTAAAAATACAAATAAAAAGTAATAAACATAGTTTCAGCAGGTGTATTTTTCCAGAGGGTGCAAGTCCCTTATGCACCGGGGTAACGCCCGGAAGCATTAGCAAGTGGCAAGGTGGTTTGGGGTGACCCATGCACTGAAGGGGGCGGAGCGTAAAAAAATGTCCGGTGGACATTTTTAGCGAACGAGCCAGGTTGCAGGGCAGGAGAAGGCAAAATCCGGTACTGACGAACAGTGAATGACGTAAAGTTTTACGGCAGTAAAACCAAATGTCCGGTGGACATTTGACGACATGAAGAGCGTAGCGGTGGCATATGAGGCTGTGAAACGAGGATAAGCAAGCACATCATTGTTACGTCCAAAGAATACCAAAATCGTTTTCCAGTAGATGTCGCAGGCATTGGAGGAAGGGAAAAGCTCTTACCAGGGGATACCTTGACAACCACGTGGTGGTTAGGGGAAGGAGTCAGCAGAAGCCATAGTAGCTACTGGCAACGAGCCGCGAACAGATACCGCGGAGGACTCACAGGGTAGTGAAGGGCTGAACATTAAGATGTTCCAAATTCGGCGGGGAGGCATTGCCAGCCCTGGCTTAAGCGGGACAGGGTAAAACAAAGTAAACGAAAAGAGGATGATTGAACAGGTACTGAACCGGAGGAATATAATGCGGGCTTACCGTCAGGTTGTGTCGAATAAAGGTTCGGCAGGCACCGATGGTATGGCTGTGACGGATTTGTATGCTCACCTGACTAAAAACAGGGAGCAACTGGAATCTGATATCCGGGTAGGTAAGTACCTGCCACAAGCCATTCTTGGGGTTGAAATACCCAAAAGCAACGGAAAATTCCGTTTATTAGGCGTGCCCACTGCAACGGATCGCATGTTGCAACAAGCCGTAGGCCAGGTCCTGTCCATCAAATTCGAGATGGAATTTCAGAACTCCTGACCTGAGAAATATGAATCAAATAGTTAATGGATTTGGATCGTAAAAGATGAAGTCGCATTTTTACAGGAAAAAATACGGTTATGCAAATGCAGCTTCCCATTTTCCCGGCATCGACCAAACTGGTGAATTCGAACGTTGGATTCTTTGAGAAAGACGATTTTGTCTATTACCTGCATAATGGATCACCCATTTTCTGCCATGATAAGAATGACCTGAACAGCTACCGTTATATTTTGGCCAATATGGTCGTGAGCCGGTTATGCAGCCCCACGGAGTTGGCCAAAGCCTTAGGGGTAAGTAACCGGAATATCCAGCGTTATGCCAGGACCTTACGGGAAAAAGGGACGGATTGGTTTTTCCACAAACAAGGCAAGCATGGGGATGCTCATAAGCTGACCGATGAAGTGTTAAGGACAGTTCAGCAGATGCTTGACCGGTATGAGCCGGTAGCCAGGGTAGCCAGGGAGTTGGGGGTTACCGAAGGAGCGTTGCGTTACCACATCAGGCAAGGGACCATTAAAAAAAAGAGCCGCCCGGAGGGATATCCCCGGCTTTGAGTTTACCCTCCCATCGCAACCATCTGGATCTGCTTGCCGGTGAACTAATGGGTATGGGGGCAACAAGAACAGAAGAACGGGAGATGGCTGTTCAACACCAAATAGATACCACCCCGATATATTTTGAAGCTTGTGAAAGTGTCCCCGAAGCAGGGGTACTGCTGCTGTTACCCTTTCTGGAAGAAACCGGCCTGTTTAGTTTCAGGGAGCACTACCAAGAACTGGATCCGGGCTATTATTACCTGGATTTTATCGTTTTATTTTTGGCTTTCATGTATTTGCGCAGGATCAAAAACCCCGAGCAGTTAAAGCACCACAGTCCCGGTGAATTTGGCAAGATCATGGGCCTGGACCGGGTACCGGAAGCCAAATGCTTACGGGGTAAATTAAAAGAGATCTGCACCCAGGGGCACACCCGGGATTGGAACATGGAATTGGCCGGCAAGTGGTCATGTGCAGAAGAAAACGAGTTTTATTACATTGACGGGCATGTTCAGGTTTACACCGGATACCAGGCCCGCCTGGGAAAGAAACATGTATCCAGGCAAAAGCTTTGCCTGCCGGGGATGCAGGAATTTTGGGTAAATAACTCCCGGGGGATGCCTTATTTCTATGTCACCGGGCAGGTGAATGAGAAGTTACTGGAGATGCTGGACGGGGCCATTATCCCCGCGTTACTGGAACAGATGCCGTGCAAATATACCCCGGAAGAATTGGAGCAGGACCCTGACCTGCCCCGGTTAACCCTTGTTTTCGACCGGGAAGCATACAGCCCTGAGTTTTTTAAAAAAATATGGGATGATTACCGCATTGCCGTGATCACTTACCGCAAAGCAGTGAAAGATTGCTGGGATGAAAATGACTTTTCCCCTTACACCATTGATATCGAAGGTAATCCAAACACCATGATGCTGGAAGAAAAACCGGTGGTATTGAACGGGGTACCCATGCGGGAAGTCAGGAGGTTATCGGATGGGCACCAAACCAGCGTGATCACTACCAACAAAAAATTGTCGGTCTTGCTGATTGCCCTTTACATGTTTGCCCGCTGGAGCCAGGAAAATTTTTTCAAGTACATGAGACAAGACTACGACTTTGACCGGATCATGCAATACACAGTAGAACAGATCGATCAGGAGATGGTGGTAAACAATCCTGAGTACAATAATATCACCTGCAAAATCGGTAAGTTAAGGGAAAAGATCAGCCGCCGCAAAGCCCTTCTGTTTGAGTTGATCGAAGATCACCTGGAAGAAGACCTGGATCACTCGGGCAAATACCAGCAAAGACAGGGCAAAGTCCGCGAGGAACTCCGGGAACTGGAAAATCTGGAAAAAGAATGGCTGGAGAAAAGAAGCCGGATCCCAAGCCGGATCAAAATCAGGGAAATGCCCCAAGAGATCCGCTACGCCAAATTGCATACCGAAAGTAAGCGTTTCCAGAACATCATCAAGATGATCTGTTACCGGGCCGAAACTTCTTTTGCCAACCTGCTCTCCCCTGGCTTTAAAAGAAGCGTCGATGAAAAACGAACCCTGGTAAAAAGTATGATCAAGTCACCGGCAGACATCATCCCGGATGCGCAAAATAACAAACTGACCGTAAAAATCTATAGCCAGTCAACCAGCAGAATGAATGCTGCCCTTCAGAAAGTAATCCAACAAATCAACGCCTGTCAGACAAAATATCCCGGGACTAACCTGGTGCTTAACTTTGAAATCGCGACATGAATTTTACGTCAGGTCAGGAGTTCTGAATTTGAAGATTACAGTTATGGCTTCCGGCCCAATCGCAACGCACAGCAAGCGGTACTCAAAGCTCAGGAATACATTTTGTTGAGCGAACTGCCTATTTTACCAAATAAAGACACCCCGGAACAGGAATACTGATAAGTGAATCTTTCCGAAATTATGCATTAATATCTCCAGGTTTATGCGTTAATCTTTCCAAAATTATGCACTATAATTTCCAGGATTATGCACTACTATTTTGAAAATTATACAGTAATTTTTTAATTCACCCATCCTGAACAAATATTGTTTACCCCCGCTTCGGTCAATAATTTGACCGTATTTAAAGATGCTTGGTCCGGTATTGAGAACAGAACTTTTTGGGGCGACAAAATTTATTTTGTAACCGAGTTAACCCAGTATATGATGGAACATCAAAACTCTGAAATGCTTGCACCTGTAAAAGCAGTAAAAGGCATGCCTGAAGTAATAAGACAAAGATTGAAAGCAGCCGATGGCTTATTTTCAACTGCCGTTTCCTAAGTCAGGCAGCCCATTGAAGCAATTTTTAATTGGCTCATTGAAAAGACAGATATTCAAAGGGCTAGTAAAGTTGGGTCTACTAAAGGTCTAATGCTTCATGCTTTCGGAAGATTAGCTACTGCTTTTATAACATTATACTTCATTTGGGATAAATTTCCGCACGTTTATTTTCAAAAGATTGGAATTTTAGGGTCAATAAATTATTCAGATCATCCTTGTATTCTTGATTAATTGATTGAAAGAATGAGGTAATGGCATTATGAAAAAGGGTTGATGTTTCATAATATTTTGCGTACAGTATTTTTTTCTTAGTGAATTTCCATAAGCGTTCAATAATATTCAGGTTAGGGGAATAGGAAGGTAAAAACAGGAGGGTTATTCCTAATTCCCTTGCTGCATTTTCAACTACTTTACAATGTTGATAACGGGCATTGTCCAGAACAATTTTCAGGGGTAAATCCACATAAACTTCCCGGAGTTGTTTAAAAAATGCAATAATGGTTTCTGCATTAATAAAAGTAGTATTGTTCAGGGTTATAATTTGTTTTGTAATAGCATCAACAGCTCCCAGTACATTGATCCGGTTGCGCCCAGAAGAGGCTTTGATGAATAAACGGGCCACACACCACAAGGCGCAAATAAAAGGTTCCAAAATAAAATGGGCCGCATCCATAAACAACAGGTGGCATTTCCCGTTCTGAGCTTCTTCAATGGCTGGTTCCAAGGTTGTTTTCATCCATTGCTGTTGTTTTTGGGCATCTGCTTTTGCCGGGATATGTCCCGTTTTGATATAAGGCAATCCGTGTCGTTTCATAAAGGCACGAACCTGGGAAGGACTTCGGTCAATACCCGTCATCTTCTCAATACGCCATTTGGCCTCATTGATACTCATCGGGGGCTGTTTGGTAAAAGATTCCAATATGCTGTCTGCATAGTTTTCCAGTTTACTTTTGTTCGTACCGTAACCAACCTTGCAAAGACTTTCAAAACCCTCTTGCACATAGCGCTTAGTCCAATAACCAACCGAATCCCGGTTCAAGTCCGCTAAAACTCCGATCTGCTCATTAGACAGACCTGTGATAATCTTTAAATAAACGGCCTGTATTCTTTTTTGAACCATTGCATCAGGATAATGATATCTTTCATAATTTAGCCGTTGAATTTCGGCTCCGTCGAGATTTATTGGAAGCATATCTTCTTTAGATTTTTGGTAGAACTAATTTGATATGCTTCTCTTTTTATTTTACGCCTCTCCTGACAAAGTTTTCAACTTTCTCTTGTTAATTATTTGCGGAAATTTATCCCGTGCGAAGTATAGCTATTTAACTCTTGATTCGCATTACGAACAAATCTCTGGGGGTGTCAACATCGCACTTAACCTCTGTGCTGCGTCGGGCAGAGCCTTAATGGTATTGAACTAAACCCGCTTTGCGGGAGCTTATTGTTCATCTAAAATAGGAATAGTTGGTGATATGTACTGATTTTACTGCCCGTAAATTTTAAACAAAATTATTATGAGCAGAAAATCTTACCTGGAGCAGGCCTGCCAGGCGGTTCCCGAGTTTAAAACCCTCAGCGAAAAGTTCCTTCGCAAGTACACCATTGCCGGTAAATCCGGATCATGCACGCGAAACTACCTGATGCAAATATCAAAAATGGTGCTCCATTTCGGATGTTCGCCACTGGATTTATCCATCGACCAGATGGAAGAATACCTTTTCCATCTCCGCCAAAATGAAAAGCCGAGCATGAGCTCTTTCAAACACCTGGTGTACGGGCTGCGCACCCTGTTTTCGATGTTCAAAAACGAGAAACTGTATCTGGCACTGCCTGCTATATCCGGCAGTAAGGCATTGCCTGTAGTCTTTTCCCAACCCGAAATCAAACTCATCCTGAAAACGCCCAAACTATTAAAGCACCGGGCGCTGTTTGCCGTTACTTACGACTGCGGGCTTCGCATCTCAGAGGTAATAAACCTGAAAATAACCGATATCGATTTTGACCGTCGGCAGGTACATGTCCGCCAAAGCAAATACAAAAAAGACCGTTACGTGCCTGTTTCCCCGCTCTCCATTAAAGGAATAAAACAGTACCTGGAAGCTTCCAACCCGCAAACATGGCTTTTCAACGGCAAGGTCAGGGGGGAGCAGATCAGTCACGAAGGGATACGCCATGCTTTTCGTTCGTGCATGCAAAAGACTGGCATCCGCAAAGCTGCCTGTATCCATACCTTGCGTTATCCAAACAAAAATAAAATCCAAACCTTTATTTTTATATTGTTGATTACCAATAGATTTATCAAATAAAGGTTTGGATATTTTTATCCCATTTACATCGCAAAAAGTGGCAAGACTACCCATATCGGTTTTGCATTTTTTAGATATGTTCCTTTTGTCTTCATCTTCTAAAGTAGCAAGAGCTCTGGCTTTCTGCTCAATAGTGATATCCAGATATGCCATCGAAGTCTGGATGTTACAACAGAACAGGAATTAAAAGCCCTCGCCACCCTTGAAGATGAAAAAGAGAGGAAAATGCCTAAGAAATGGAAAGGTAAGGAAAACTCTCTTTTAGCATTATGTGGCCTTAATTAATTGCGGCGTAGTATAATGAAATCCAAACGTTTGGATTTCTTCCGGCACAGTTTTGCCACGCACCATCTCGAACAGGGCACCAACCTTTTGGTCATCCAGCGGCTGATGGGACATGCCGATTTAAGCAACACGCTAAAATACCTTCATGTACAGCAATTGAACACCGGGCAGGTAATCAATCCACTGGATACCCTGGAAGGACTGGAGGGGCTATGCAAAAACAAATAACCGTTGGCGACATCCTGCACGAACATGGAGGGCACTACATCAGCAAAAATCAGTTACCTGACGGGCAACGAAGCGTAATTCACCTGTTGTCAGCCTGCCGTACTGCTGGCCTTGGCAGCCATTTCGAGAAATGCGACCATTGCAGCTATACCGGAAAGTCATACAACAGTTGCCGTAACCGTCATTGCCCGGTATGCCAGCAAAAAGACAAGCTCGGGTGGCTGGACAAGCGTATGAAAGAACTTCTTCCGGTGGGTTATTACCATCTGGTATTTACCCTTCCGCATGAGCTAAACAGGCTTTGCCTGCAAAACATTTCCGCGTCGGCCTGATGTGTTACCATCTGACGGGAAAAAACGGAACCACCCTTTTGTGATCCCCGTCTAATGGGTCATTGGCGGGATTGTTTTTTGTGTATTTGCGATACTGATTTTTGATTTCGTTTTGGGATTTCTCACAGAGATGGTTATCATCGGGCCATGTGAGCCAGAGGGAAGCCTCTTGCCTGTTTTTAAACGGGTTCGATGCCCGTTTAAAAACAAAAAAGACGCCGGACATGTGACTGCCGGCGCCTGCGGCTGACCATCGGTTTAACGTTTCACCCCGGGTCGCCTCTTGCCAAAGTCGGTCAGATGGTATCTTTTGGTGCTTGTTCATATTTTTGCTGGAGCAGTTCTCCTTCATACTTACGGTAACTTGGTCCCCGTACCTCCACGCGTATGGAGTGATGAAAAATACGATCCAGGATGGCCGCAGTGGAGATCGGGTCTCCCAGGTAATCGGCCCAGTCGGATTCCTCCACGTTGGTGGTAAATATCAGGGATTTATCCCTGTTGTAACGTTCATTGATTACTTTAAAGAGCAGGTGGGCTTCTTTGGTGACCTCTAACTCGAGGCGATCATGCCCCATTTCGTCAATGACCAGCAAATCCGGGTTCACGTATTTTCTTAACCTGGCCTGCAGGGTCTTTTCATAGACCCCCTGGTTTAAATCGTTTAACATATCCGAACAGGTGGTGTACAGTACCTTATAACATTTTCTGCACGCCAGCAGGGCTAAGGCCATCGCCATGTGCGACTTGCCTGTTCCTGTCCCGCCGATAAAAAGGATGGACTCTTTGCGGTGGAAGAACTCCAGGGTAGCCAGGTCCATGACCAGGCTTTTTTTTAAACGGGGCTGGAACGAAAAGTCAAAATCATCCAGCAGCTTGTAAGGCTTAGGCAGTTTGCTTTCCTGTATCCGGTATTGGATACTGCGCTCCCGTTTAGCCCCGGCTTCATTTTGGATCACGCGGCGGATAAACCCCGCGTAGCCCATGTCCGATTCCGTGGCCTGGCTGATCAGGTGATCATACTCCTTCTCCAGGTATTTTAATCCCAAATACCGGCAGTTTTCCAAAAAGGCGGTATCCGCTGCGGCCTGTACTTTGGCGTTACTCTTCATGGGAAGTGGTTTTGAAGGTAAAATCAATTTCTGTCTGTTTTTGGGCGTTGACCTTTAAAAAGTTTTCCACGGCCTGGGACTCAAAAACCCGGTATTTTAACGCGCGGCCCACGGCCCGGAGCAGGTCATCTGCCCGGTAATTGACTTTTAAAGAAAGGATGTGCTGCCAGTGATGCAGGAACGTGACGGGTTTATGCTTTTTTATCTCCCTGGTGTAAGCCTGCATCACCTCTCCGAAAGCATCCAGGCGGGCGGCTACCTCTGCCGCGCCAAGACGGTATTTGCACACCGGGCCGCTACGTCCGATATACCGGTTCTTCCTCCCTTTTTCCGCCAGGGGATAACTGACCAGCGGGTGACAGGCGGGGCTGTAGATGGTGATCTCTTTTTCGTTAACCCGTACCGGGCACGTTTCGTACAGGTACCCTTTGGGAACCATGTAATAATACCCCTCCCACCGGATAGCCGATTCGTTATTGACCACCCGGTATTCGATGGTGGAGGTATCATACTGGGCGGCAGGCAAAGGCTGTAAAAAGGGGAGTTCCTCCCGGTAAAGGTCGATGGGTTTGCGCCCCGTGGTACGGTGGATACGCTCATCATTATACTGGGTGAGCCAGCTTTGAAGTTGTGCTTTCACATCTTCTTTATCCCGGAACTCCCGTCCGTTCAGAAAGCTCTTCTCCAGGTACCAGAACGGGCGCTCCACCTTTAAATTTTCCCGGGGTTTGCCAGGGTGAATCGCTAGGGGAATGAACCGGTAATGGGTCGCGAACCCCAAATACGTTTTGTTAAAGACCGGACCACCTAACTCCCAGCGGTCCACGCAGGCTTTCTGGTTATCGCTTTTGATCTCCCGAGGAACCCCGTCCAGGTAAACAAAGGCATTGATTAATGCCCTCAAAAGCGTACCCTGGCTTTTGTCCTCCACCACCTCGATCCACTGGCGCCGGGAGTAATTTAAAATAAAGCTGAAAAAAGTGATCTTTCCGCTTTCTCCCCCGGTAAAATCAATCACGTAATCGCTCCAGTCATGACAAGCCCTCCCGCCGGGAGCAGTCTCCACGCAAACAATGGGCTCCGCGGTCTTTTTCCCCCGTGCAAGAGCCAGGTAATTACGCAGGATCGTTCTTCCTCCCTGGTAACCTTTTTCTGTTAAAAGTTCCAGTATCCGCTGGTTGGTAATGGGGGGATTCCCAAATTTTTCCAGCAGTTCCCTGATGTAGGGCTTATACGCATCCAGTTTGGAGGGTTTACTCTCCGGGGGCTTCATGTTTTGAACCCCGCTTTCCCGCTGGTGCGCATTCCGTGCCAAAATGCGCTTTATCCGTCCGCGGGTAATGCCCAGCTCCCGTGACAACCGGCGCACGGCCCAGCCCCGGCTGTAAAGGCTGACCACGTTATTTTCAAGTGATTCATCTTTCATTTTTCGTAGGATTTTAAGATTGATTGGATGGTTTTTGTCTTCCGAACGATGTCGACGAACCCCGGTGAGAGGATCTCACGCTCCAAGGCGGCCAGTTCTTTCAGAGGCGGGTTGGTGCCTTGTCCAATGAAAACATGCTGGTAATGCCCAAGCATACGCGAGGTTTTTAGTAACCTGTTCCCCTGCAAACTTAAACGGCTGTCATGAATCTCCCCTTCCAGGGTGGCTTTCTCGATCGTTTCCAGGGGATGGCCCAAAAGCCAGCTTTGTTCTTCCACTGTTTTTGCCTGCAGGTATTTTTTTACCAGCAACCCCGTCTGCCGGCTGGTCAGGTTATGACCGACAATCAACTTTAAAAACGCCTCCTGTTTGCCGCGCGGCAAATGAGCCAACTCCCGCGCGTGAGTGGGGGTAATCTTTCCCAGTTTGAGGTGAACCTTTACAGTCTCGTCCAACCGCTCGATAAAAGACAAACGCCGGCTTACCCACGAGATGCTTTTCCCTACCAGCCGGGCAATCTCTTCCTGACCAAGCAAATGTTCCTTTTTTAAACTGTAAACCACCTGCGCCTGCTCAAAATCGGCCAGGCTGGCGCCTTGCCCGTTATAGGTCAGAATCATCACCTTGGCCGTCACATCATCCACCTCTGCCACCCGGGCCTGCAAACTCTCCCATTCCAATAACCGGGAGGCAAAAAAACGCTTGAAGCCATCAAGTAACTGGAACCTGGCACCAGTCCGGCGGACGATCACCGGGTGAAGCTGACCCACTGATTCCAGTGAACGCTGCATCGCCTGGACCTGTCCCGGGGTGGTTAGCCGGAAACGGGAGAAACTCTCGTCCAGATTTGCCAGTTTGATCGGTTGCTGGTCCATCTCTTTTTGCTGTTAATTGTCCTGCTAAGTTAAAAACCGGACGCATCACGGTCAATGGAGTCCGGTTTTACAATCAGGAACTTATACATGGGAGTATATTCTGAAAACCGCTGCAGGCGCGCAGTTCAACGATAAACGCGTCCGGCTTTACAATCTTTTCCGCCTCTGCGTTTTTATAAGGGAAAAGAACGTATAACCCTTGTGCTGCAAGACTTCCGGAAGCTAACGCGTCCGGTTTTACAATCTTTGACCCCGACGCATTCCCGGTAAGGGTTTTTCCCCGGGTGCGTTGTTTCTCCCGGTTCCCCTCCAGGTACTCCGGATGGGTCTGGCGGTAGACGCTCTGGTACTTGTCCCCCGGATAGCGCGAATACCACTGTTCCCTGTTAGCCAGGCGCCTGGCTTTGTAACGGAAATCAGTCTTGAGCTTTTCCCGTTCCCATTTATTTTTACGGGCCTGCTGACACTCTCTGGAACCACAATACCGTTGTTCCCCTTTTAACCGTGGATTCTTTTTAAAACGCCTGTGGCAATGATGGCAGGTAAAGGTCTCTGTTGACATACATCCCTGGGTTTTTGGATGCATGTACTATCCCCGAACTGATTTGGTTTGGATTTACATGGATGAAACTATGAAAATACGGCTAAAATGATTGGTATCAATTCCTTCCGATCACTGGTATCATTCCAAACCGACGCCGAAACAAAACAAGAAAGTAATGTATGGTTTATTATTTAAAGCCGTGTCGCAAACCCTTTTGGAACTCTCCAAAGACACGCGGCACCTGGGGGCAGATATTGGATTAATTACCGTGTTGCACACCTGGGGTCAGAATATGACGGAGCATCCGCACCTGCATTGTATCATGCCCGCAGGCGGACTGAGTTTTGACCGGGAGCATTGGGTGCATATACCGGACAAAAACAATTTTTTTATAGCAGGAAAGGTGTTGTCAAAAAAGTTCAGGGGTAAATACCTGGATTTACTGAAACAGGAATACGACAAGGGAAAACTGGTACTGACCGGCAAACTGACGGACATAAAAGGGCCTGTGCAGTTTTCCCGTTTTCTTACCCGTCCTGTACGTTACGTCCCATCTGGTTAGTTACCATGCCGCTGAGGGTGTAAAAACTCCGGCGCATATCTGTCGGGTACGAATACAGATAATACCGCATGGACGATGTAAGACTGAACATGCTATGGCTGTGTTAAAAGCAACAGGGACCTGAGCATCTCCGGATTTGACACACCCTCCAGTTTTACCCGTACTCCGTTGGGATAGTTGATCTCACTACAAATCGTTTGGTTGGCAGCCGGATTTGGAAAAGCTTCCGGACAATTCTGTCCTGGCGATGGAAGCCGGGATGCCTGTGGTCCGTTTCCAAAAATCACCGGTACAAATCCTCTTTTGGGCGGAAGCTGTCCTTTTAGCTTGTTCTGCCAATAGAAGAACTTAGCTGCACTCATATGCTGATTCGCACAATAATCACGGATGGATAACCCGGACGCCTGAAAATCGTCGTAGATAGCCCGGAATTTTTTCTCGTTTAACATGTCGCTGTCTGTATTGATGCAATTGACAAACTTAAAAAACGACACGACCACTTAAAATACGGGGTTTACCGAATGCTTACAACCTATCAACCGATAAGAACTTTGCCAGCGGGCGATGCGCTTGGCATACCTCTTAAACCCCAATATTTTATACCGCGTGTTACCGCCTGGTGTTCATTGTTTTCAGTCATTATTCTTTCCATATATTTCTTTAGCATAGTCACAAAATATATCATAATCATTCTACAAAAGAGAACATTAAGTGATATAGTTTTAGATCCTGACTAACCTTTGTCAAATGATTTGAACTATAATGAAATTCAAAGTCGTCAATGAAATTTTCTTTTGTCAGTGGGACTGTTGTGTCAATTTGTTTGAAATCATTCTTTAAAAGGTAATTGATATCTTCAACATTACTATGAATATCCAAAGAGTCAATTACAAAACCAACCATTGCATTTAGTTTATAATAAGAACAATAAAACCCTGTTGTAAATCTTTGAATTCCATTGTCAATATATTTATAGTTTAATCCAGAAACACCTCGTCGTGCTTGATTGTCTAACCTTTTGCATTCAAGAATATAATATGCATCATCGGATACTAAAGGATTAACAGGCATAACCCTTATATCTACGCGACCGGTTAAACTATTTTCACTTGTTTCTCTATCAAATAGATAGTTTGTCAAATTCAATTCCTTTTTTATATAAGAATTTTTTAAATAATCAAGCAACAGAATATCTCTAATTCCATTTTCATCGTTAAGTGGAATTGGTTTATTGCTAGCAATCAACTTTTTATAGCAACAAGTAACTTTAGAAAGTATGAATTCGAATTCAAGTGTGCATATTTTATCCTTAAACAAAAACTCAGAAGCATCTAACTTATTTTCCACTATAAGCCCTCCTGTTTGTTTTGAGTATTGCATCCATAAATTCATCTACATCCTGATAACCAACAGCTTTATGCCATAATCTTTTTTCATTTGGTTTAAAAATGTAAAAGAATTCCTTTTCAAATCCACGAAAATCTTTTTGAACGAATAGTTTGTCGGTTATTTTCTGAGATGATAACTCAATCGCTTTTGACAATAATTTTTCTTTAGCTTTATTTTCCCAAACGATAGTTTGTTGGTAGCTACCTTTGGGCACGACCTTAAAGAACATTCCAATAATTTGATTTGAATGCCAAATCTCAACAATGAATTCTTGCTTTTCGGTATTTAAAGATGGACTAAAACGGTCAATAAATAATTGCGCATATGATTCAATATTTGAGTCTTTAATTCGAATAGATTCAAAATGCTTCTCGTAACCTGCGTGTTGCATCTGTACCGGAATTATTACATTATTTGCATAATCAATTAATGCTTTTTCCGCATCATCAATACTAAACTCGTTAAAAATTGACGATTCAAGTTTCTCTATTTTGTTATTTATTTCTTTTTCTAATATTTGACCGTTTAGAAAATTCTCTTCGTTATTTAATTTTTCTATTAATCTTTGAACCTCAAGGTAGTTTTTAGATATGTTTGTGCTAAAAATATATGGGGTTTTCCATTTCTCTTGATCATGTACCTGCTCTCTCTCTATTCCAACTGAAGAAAAAGTATTTAAAGCTAAATAAGAGAAAAGTTTAGAATTAAAAATTGCGCACATCACCTGTAATGATATAATTCCTTTATCTCCATCCAATGCTTTTATTGCTGTTAATGAATCTGCAAATAATGCAAAAGAATTATTTACTGCTGAAGTTATTTTATACTCATTTGATATACCTTTTTTTAGTAAAATCATTGGAGGTTCAAAGAGCTTCATGTTTTTTAGAAGATGTACTTCGTCATATTCCCAAGTCTCAAAAGTTTTGGTAACCCAATAGGGTTGAATATTCTGTTTAGTTGTTTTTAAGAATGGCAAACCAATTAAATGCCTAGAATCTTGATTCTTGTCACGTTTTCCTTCTCCTCCACCTCCAATTTGAATACCTTGTCCTTTAACATATTTACTACTATCACTAATTTCATCACCTATAGATGAATAATTAAACTTTAGCCGGTCAATAAAATTAAAATCCAAATAAGAACCATATACCAAGGTTTTCCAAAGCCAATCGTATTGTTTTAACTTTACTTGTTGCACCTCTTTGATGTCGGTACGATACAATGAGAATATTTTAAACAACTTAAAGAACTGACTTGGTTTTAATGAGATATGCTTAATTATATTTTTTGTAGTATCTTGATTTAATGCTGGCTTATAAAATATTATTGCAGCCGGAGCAATTGATGGATCATTAGATTTATCAAAAACCTGATGTCTAACAGGAGCCAATTCAAATACTCGTTGGATAATGAAATTATCTAAAAAGTATTTTCTAAAATTTATACCATTGAGGTTGTATAAAACCTTACTTGTTACAATAAGAGACGCTGTATCTGATATTGAAAAATCACTTACCCGCAATAAAAATGCCTGCGCTATTTCATTGTTGCTAATAGTAATCCTATTCTCTGTTTCTAAATACTCTTTTTTCTCTCTCTTGTTTCTTTCATTGATGTATTTTACAAACAATGGTGATTTTTCACCATTTCCTCTTTTCCATGGAGGATTTCCAATAATAAAATTTAAATTTTTCTTCCCTAATAAATCATTATACAGATGTTTGGTATTAAAGAAATCGGCTTCGAAAAAATTAGTATTCAATAATTTGGGGAACCTAAATGTTTCAATACTTGCTGGTTCTTGATAATCAAGTAAAGTTAATTGTAGTGAGAATATTGCAACTTGAATTGCAGAAAGATTTTTATCAATTCCATAAATGTTATCAATAGCTAATTGCTTTAATACATCTTTGAATTCGTCTGAATCCTCCTTAATGTCTGGATTTAACGCAATAAATTTTTCAATTACCTTTCGAAGTGTCTCTACTAAAAATATCCCCGAACCACAAGCCGGATCAAGCACTCGACAGTTGTATTCTTTGGAATTGTTTTTTAAATAAGTTTCAACAGTTTCAGACAGAATATAATCAACTAAAAATAGTGGAGTGTAATATGCACTATCTTCTTCCTGATTGCCGATAAAAGATTCATAAACATTACTAATGAACTCAATTGGAATTATGGCGAAGTCATACAATTTAAAAAGTGATTTTTGCCCATTTCCCAGATCATCTTCGCTCAAAAGACTAATGATTGTTTTAAAAGAACGATCAGTTATACTTTGGTAATCTCGATCTTCTAATAGAAACATATCGCCATTAAATCTTTCCTCCAGATATTTAAAAAAACCAATAGCTTTTTCTCTTTTTGAAAGAATGGAGCATAGATCATCGTTAAACAAGAGCCTACTTTCACCATCATAACCAATTTTGACCTGTCGGTCAATAAGATATCGAACAAAAATAACCTTCCCAATCAAGGCATTCGCAATCAAGGTATCTAGCTTATGTTGATTGATTAAAATATCTCTGGCTAATTCAATGTTTTTTAGAAGCTGGTAATCAACTCTGCTCTCATAGCGTAAGTTTTCCTGATACTTTTCCCATGTATTACCAGAAACAATTTCGAAATAATTAAAGTCTCCAAGACAGTCCTCATTTCCAATAAACTGTAATGTTGACTTTTCAATCAGATAAGTAAATCCATTAAAAACCTCTATTGTTCCATCAAAAGCAAATATTACAATTGGCGATTCATTAAAATTCCATAATGCCTTATGAATATTTTCAGTGTTTTTGGGGTTATCATAAAAGAGGATTAATGGTTTGTTATCAAAATTGAAGAATGCATCAGGTTTAAGCTTATTCCCAATTAATCGCTCAATGCGACTTGAAAATTGACACTCTTCTTTCCATAAATTTTCAGATGTAATAAAGAGGCCATTCTCTCTATTAATACTGAGCTTTTTGAATATGTCAAGAAGATTTTTCATTTACAACTTCTGAATTTTAGTGTTCAAATGCATTGGTGCGATTAAATCTCTAATATCTACATTCAGGGCAATTGCTATATCACCTAAAGTATCCAAAGTAGGCTGAACTCTATTCGTACACCATCTTGAAATAGTGGTTTCGTCCTTTCCTATTTTCTCAGCTAACCATCTATTCGTTTTCTCCTGCTCTGCTAGAACTATTTTTATCCTATTCTTAATCGTGCCACTCATATTATTTAGAGAATATAATCAAATAATTAGCATTTAATGCAAATGTATTTTTTTTTTCAGAGAGTACAATCAAAAAACAGTTCTTTTGCAAACTTAATTCGCATAGGTTTGAAATATTTGGGAATTAGCTGTTTTGCAGGCTGGTTATCGTTTTTATCGTTTTTACACTTGGCGGTAACGTTTCGAAAAACCGAGTAGGCAAGGGGAATTTCACCCCAAGCCTCTCACAGAACCGTGCTTGATAGTCTCCCATCACACGGCTCTTCTAATATGTCATACAATATAAAGCTCATCCTCGTTAAAGTTGGCAAATTGCACTTCACATTAGCTAACCCCTTCGCTCCTCTTCCATTACAGTTGTATCTTCACTACTACGGGTTAGTCTGCCCCTACATGAATCATCGGTTTACCGCCTCTGGGTTGTGCCCATTGTGCGTTTCCCTTAGCATAAACATGCAGGTTCTCAAGTTACGTAATTAAGCCCGGATAAAGTTCTTGCCTCTTTTGTGACGCCTGCCATAGTGCCAGTAAACAGGTGCCCGCACTATTTGTCATTGCATCGTGCAGTCTACAACTTTTGACAGAATATAACGCCCTTTTCGACACTTCTTCAGAGGTTAACTTGCGTTCAACTCCTTTATTCCTACCAACCAGCACTCGTGGTCCCGGTCTTAACCTAAACGCTCAGCACCATGGCTCTTTACCACAGCACCTTTAGGCAGTTTGATGCCCTCTCCTGTAAGACGACACCGGAGGTTCAACTTACAACTGTTTCCTCCATCTTAGTTACAGCATGCAGAACTTTATTTTGCCGCTGTTCTGCTTCTCGGCACACTATGAAACGTTGGGGATTGCGAGCTTCGTTCCTATCCCCCGACACAAACGCCGATGCGGGGCAGAACACTTGATTTAACCACTTAAACCCCAATGTTTTATACACGATGTGTGCGCCCTGCATGAGCAGGGCGCACACACGAATTAAAACACAATTGAGCAGGGGGGCCGAAAGCCGGAGATATCAAAAAAGGCAGCAGATAGACAAACCTACTGCCTTTTTTCTTGGCTCAACTGTGCCTTAATTCCTAATTTGTTGTAAGCTGGTGTTCATTGTTCAAAGTCAACCCGTTACAAGTTTTGACAAATCTAATATTTTATCTTAATCAATCTGCACTGACCTTGACACCTTGCAACGGAGCACGAATTTATTTTGTTTTTTGTGGGTGAGGAAACCCCAAACCGCCCTTAAAGGCGGTAACAGGGCTGGCATTTGTTACCTCTTTGGCAAGTTTTGGTTGGAGCTTGGCTCGTGTGACTTGCCAATGTGGTAACAAATAGGGTGGGTAATAGTATCTTTAAATGTTTTTATTTGCTAAAAAGTTGAAAAAGTTCAGAAAACTTATCTTCAATGGTACTGGTGACTGCTGTTATTTTTGCATCCAAAAATAATTTCCTTTCGTTACGCTACTGTACTGTTTCGATAGATTCCCCGGTATTACTTATTTTAATCCGATTTGTAAGGTTGCCAGTAGAATGTTTGGCAGTTTTATTGATGTTTGGGTCAAAAGCCATATTTTTTTATTGTTTATGTACAGTACTAGACTTTGTCACAAAGCCTTTTAAAGCTGTGCCAAGTTCTTCAAAGTCATGATCAAGCTTCTGCTTAAATGAGTCCCATTTTTCTGGTCCTTCTACATTATATTCCTCAATCTTCTTCTTTATTTTATTCTTCCCTAATTCTAATGCAACTATTGTTTCTTCATACTTTGATTTAATGTTTTCAACATTAAAAACTGAAGATGATTCAGAATCAGCACCCAAACTATCCTGAGTTTCTTTCAGTTCTTTTTTCTTAGCATCTATTTTAATAATGACCTCTTCCAATGCCTTGTCTAATTTCTGCTTGGCATTTTTTACATCCTTTTTAGAAAGCTTAAGTCTGCCTTTTGCCTCATTAAGTTCCTTTTCCAATACTTCACAATTAGACAAATCTGAACTACTGGCAAAACCTGTTACGGTTAAGTGTTTTAATATTTTTTTATTCATGATTATACTTTTAATTTGGATATAGTTATTTGAGAATATTTATTGAGGTCAACCAACTTTTTCAAAATGTTCTTTTACAAATGCATGCATCTGATTTTCCGTTAAATTGTCAGTTGTTTCAACGTCAATCTTTATGTTATTAAAATGGCTATCTTCTTTTAATAAATTGTGCAATTCCGTTTTGGCATTGGTTGGGCCAAATAATAGCACTTCTGTATAGCCCTTTAAAACCTCACTTAGCCTTTTAAAAAAATCTGAAAGTTGGTCTTGCTCAGTATTATGTTTCAGGCTTTCATCCATGCCAAAGTTTTGTTTTTCTCCTTGTATGGAAAGCGATTCAATTTCATAAGAAGTAAAAGAGCTATTTTTTTCTTCTATTATTTGAGCTTTGGTATGATCTAACCAAACACCTAGTCTTTTTTTAGGGATTTTCATCTTAAATAATTTAAGTCTTTTTTTTATTTGATAGTTTTTTATCGAATACTATCCTGATTAGAACAACTAGTCCAGCAGCTGCAAGCCATAAGTGAACCATTGAAGAAGGCTTAAAAATAATTATCCAAATAAGTACCAATAATCCTGCAATTACATAAAGTAAATTTTTCATGATTTTTGAATTTAAGAATGAAAGTCAAATGCTTTTTTCTGTTTCCAACTGTCAAATCTTTTATTGATTTGCCTAATTCACCCATTCCATTGTTAATTTTTAGAAAACAACAGTTAGCTAACTGTTTTAAGAGAAACCAACTATTGTTTTGAAATTTCTGTATGAGTTATTATTGTACTCCGGCCAATAAGGAATTATCATTTTTTATGACAATATCAATACGGCGGTTTTTGCTTCGACCTTCCATTGTTTCATTGTTTGCAATTGGATTGTTTTCACCAAAACCTACAGAACTAATATTTCCAGCGTTAAGCGATGTCATGTTTGCTTTCAAATAGGTTGTAACAGCATCGGAGCGTTCCTGTGATAATTTCAAGTTTGAATCGTCACTTCCAAAGGAATCGGTATATCCCTGTACAATAACTTTGCTTTCAGGAAAAGTATTTATGGCATTTTGGACCTTTGTTAAAAGGCTAAAATATTCAGGCTTAATATTGGATTTACCAACGTCAAATCCAAAGCCCATCATCCTGATAATAACATCGTTACCGGAACGAAACACCAATGCATCTTTACTATCGAATAATTGATTTACCAAAATATATCTTTCATTAATGTTGTTTTGATAATTTACCTGATTGGTAAGAACAGACTTTTCGCTTTCTATTTCCTGCATTTTTTTATTCATTTCTGCCGTGCGCTTACCTATCTCCATTTTGAATTCATTGTTAAGTGCATCTCTTTCTTTAACCAAAACTTTGATGTTTGCGTTTCTTTGCGCTATCATATAGTTCTGTTCTATGTTTTTTGCGCCAAGCACATAGTTTCTTTCCTGCAAGTCTTTGACATAGGTTACTATTTCATCTTTGGGCTTATCAAAACCCTGGTCAAACTCTGCCACAAATCCACTTGTCGCTGCAATGGTAATAATCGGTTTTTCCATACCTAAAATTACATCTTCTAGCTCCTGGTTATTATCTTCCATTGTATTTATAGTTTTATACAAATAGATAGCGTGTTTGGCTTCATATTTAGCTTGTTTGGCTAATGTGCGAGGATAATCCATATCATAACGATTTGTTTCAAGTTGCTTTTCAGCTTCAGCTAATAGGCTTTTTGCTTTTTTAAGCGTTTTTGGAGCTTTATCGGCAACATCCATTTCTTCTGCTTTTTTTAATATCTTCCTTGTTTCAGCAAGTAAATCCGTTTTAATGGCTGATAACTCAGCTTTCCGATAAATAGTTATAGCTTCAACAGATTCCTCGTAAGAATCGTCCCTATCGCCTTTTTCTAGTTGTTCAGCAGCTTCCCTAAACTGTTTTTCTGCATCAAGCCACAATTCTTTTGCATATAAATTAGCTCCGGCAGATAATGCATCTTCACGGGCATTTAGAGAATTTGCGAATATTGTTTTAGCCGAAATGCTAAAATCTACCGCCCTGTTGAAATAATTAACGGATTCCCTCAGTAGTTCTTCTACTTTTTCAATCCCTTTCTGTTTGTCAAATTTATCTTCCGCCTTTTTATAATTGTCTAAGGCTTTTTCATACTCCATTGGAGATAAAATGTCGGCTTGCAAAACTTTCGCATTTTCCATAGCATAATTAGCTTGTTTAAATACGGTGTTTTTTGTTTGCTGTGCATAAATATTGGTGCTGGCAAGCAAAAGAAAAAGAAACAGGCAGCTCAACACAACAATTTTGTTCGATTTAATAATTGAGTTTTTCATTTTTTATTTTTTTTAGTAAGATTTTTTTAGGACTTAGAAAATTTTTTTCCCTTGAATTACTCTAAGCAATACTGCAATTATTGCAACAATAATTAGCCTCCAATAAAGCGTTGCTTGCATACGCTTTAGATTGGAGGCAGTGTTGAACTAAACATGATTTTTTATGTAACCGCCTTTTGGTCAGTATTCTGACAGTAGTGTTTTCAATCGGTTTCAGGGTTCCCTATCCAGCCGGTTTTTACCATTTGTTTTTACATCCTGAAGATCTGGCTTATGATCGAAAATTCCGTTACCCGTCAAAAACATTCTGGGTTTTATCCATTTTTGAAAGGAACATGCCATTTGAACCGGTAAGTTTTGTTTTCCGGGCATAGCATTCCCGTTTACGCCCGGGCGCATCAGTTTAAGATCCGGAAAATCAATCATTGGCACATTCCTGTCAATGCATTTACCGGCGGAGCCCGTTGCCCGGGCCAGGATTCCAGCAATTGAAGCACCCCGCCACAATCTTTACACCTGAGCAGGGAGTGCTGGCCAAAACGCAGTTCCAGAACCTGAGCCCGCGAAAGCGGTGCAGGGGGTAGCTGTTCTAGCCCAAGGCTTTGGCGTATTGCTTTCAGATTTTGTTTTTTGCTCCGCGAGGCCAGGAATCCCAGGTGGCGGATACGCCGGAAATAAGGGGGCACAATGTGGTCCAGGAAACGTTTGAGGAACTCTGTTCCGCTAATGGTTTCGGTTTTCTTTTGGTACCCGTTTTCGCGATCGCACCAGCTAAAGGTAACATGGGTATCGGTTACTTTCATGATCCGCGCATTGGAGATGGCCACCCGGTGGGTGTACCTGCCCAGGTATTCGACCACACTTTCCGCGGATCCGAAAGCCTGTTTGGCATAGACCACCCAGGGCTTTTTAATCAAATCACGGGGCACATACTTGCGGATTTTGCCCTCTTTTTTCAGTGTTCTGAGTTTCTTTGCGAACCTGGCGCTGAACATTGCAGACATTTGTTTGACATCGAACAGGAAGCCGCCGTTCTGTTTGGTGCTTTTCCATTTTCCGTTTTTATCCATTCCCCCGGACGGTACAATCAAATGCACATGGGGGTGGAACCGGAGCTGTTGGTCCCAGGTGTGGAGAATGGCAATGGCACCCGGACGGGCCCCCATGAGTTTGGGGTCACGGGCAAACAGGCACAGGGTTTCCCACGATTTTTCCAGCAGCAGGTTGTACATCACTAGGCGGTTGAAACGGAACAGCTCCAGCAGGTTGTGCGGGACGGTAAACACCACATGAAAGTATTTTAGCGGCAGCAATTCCTGTTTGCGGGCTTCCACCCACAATGCTTTATCGATGCCCTGGCAACGGGGGCAATGACGGTTGCGGCAACTGTGCAGCACGTAATGTACCGATCCGCAATCGTTGCAGACCATGGCCGAACCACCCATTCCGGGGGTACGGCAAGCTGCCAGAGCCCGGAGTACCTTTAGCTGGTCGGAGGAAACGCCCCTGTCTTTCAGCAACGCGGGCAGGAATTGTCGGATAACCCCGCCCAGGGAGTTATCGGGTGGCACCGCCGTATAGCTTTTCCATGGGGGCAAAACCGGCCTTGGGGTCCGAACGGGCAATGTGCAGGTACATCATGGTAGTGACGATATCGGCATGGCCCAGTTGGTTTTTTACGCTCACGATATCGAGTCCCATCTCCAGCAGGTGCGTGGCATAACTGTGGCGCAAGGTATGGATACAGGCAGCTTTGCGGATGCCAGTCTTTTGCATGCACGAACGAAAAGCATGGCGTATCCCTTCGTGACTGATCTGCTCCCCCCTGACCTTGCCGTTGAAAAGCCATGTTTGCGGGTTGGAAGCTTCCAGGTACTGTTTTATTCCTTTAATGGTGAGCGGGGAAACAGGCACGTAACGGTCTTTTTTGTATTTGCTTTGGCGGACATGTACCTGCCGACGGTCAAAATCGATATCGGTTATTTTCAGGTTTATTACCTCTGAGATGCGAAGCCCGCAGTCGTAAGTAACGGCAAACAGCGCCCGGTGCTTTAATAGTTTGGGCGTTTTCAGGATGAGTTTGATTTCGGGTTGGGAAAAGACTACAGGCAATGCCTTACTGCCGGATATAGCAGGCAGTGCCAGATACAGTTTCTCGTTTTTGAACATCGAAAACAGGGTGCGCAGCCCGTACACCAGGTGTTTGAAAGAGCTCATGCTCGGCTTTTCATTTTGGCGGAGATGGAAAAGGTATTCTTCCATCTGGTCGATGGATAAATCCAGTGGCGAACATCCGAAATGGAGCACCATTTTTGATATTTGCATCAGGTAGTTTCGCGTGCATGATCCGGATTTACCGGCAATGGTGTACTTGCGAAGGAACTTTTCGCTGATGGTTTTAAACTCGGGAACAGCCTGGCAGGCCTGCTCCAGGTAAGATTTTCTGCTCATAATAATTTGTTTTTAAAATTAGGAGCAGCAAAATCAACAGATATCACCAACAATTCCTATTTTAGTTGTAAAATAAGCTCCCGCTTAGCGGGTTTAGTTCAACAAGGAGTATATGTATTATGCCTCCGGCATTGTATCCAATAAAGCCTACCGCCCAAGCGATTAATAGGATTACAGCAACGATATACAGTAAATTTCCCATAATTGATTTTTTTATTTATAATTTACTTTCAAATACAGTCAATTACTATTGTTTGTTATTTATAGTCAATCCTTTAAAAGCTTTACCCAATTCATCCATGTCGTGGTTAAATTCACTTTTAAAAGAAATCCAATTGTCTTTTCCATCATCTTTAAAGTCGGTTAGTTTCTTTTTTAGCTCGTTGTTTTTATTCTCCAACGCTACCAGCTTTTTTTCATAATCTTGTTTAACACCTGTTTTTTCTTTAGCAATTTTAATTTTCAAGTCTGCTATGTTTTTTTCCTGAGCAACAATTAATTTTTCAGCTTCTATTTTGAATTGCTCATAGTTAATAATCGTATCTAATCGTACTTCGTACAAGTCCATTTTAGAATCTGCCAAGTTCTTCTTTGCTTCCTGAACCTCCTCTTCTGCATTTTTAACTTTTTTATCTGATGATTGACAACTTATAAGTATTGTTGCAGTCAGCAAAAAGATGCTTGTTATGTGTAAAATCGAGTTTTTCATTATTTTTTTTTAGTTTTAGTTTATGATAAAATTTATGTTTCGTGAAAAAGCCAAGTATTGCATATTTTAAATACTGCTATATATTATTTACAGGTGTAACCTCCGTCAAAAACCAATTCACTTCCGGTAACAAACTTTGATTCCTCTGATACCAGATATAGTATTCCATAGGCATAGGCAATATCAATTGCTTCACCAACGTGTCCAATAGAATGTAGGCTGTCAAGATGTTTTCGAGAACCACTATCATTTTTGCCCATTTCTTCTACCAGTGGAGTCCAAATGAATCCCGGATGAACAGAATTCACCCTAATTTTATCTTTTGCATAGATTAATGCATCATTTTCATTTTTAGACATCAATCTTACTGCACCTTTGGACGCATGATAGGTTGGAATATCTCCGGCGCCAACTAAGCCATATATTGAGGAAAGATTTATTATGCTTCCACCACCTGTTTTTTTCAAATGAAAATGAGGAATTGCATGTTTTGTACAGAAAAAGACTCCTTTCACATTCATAACTGCATCCCATTCTTTCTCGGTTAATTCGTGTGTTGGTTTGTCAACGCCAGCAACTCCCGCATTATTTACGGTTGTATCGAGTCTTCCAAATTCTTTGGCGACATCATTATATATACTTTTTCAACTTCTTTTTCGTCTGAAACATCAAGATGCCAGAATTTCGCAACGCCTCCAGTCTTCGTTATTTCTTTAATCAGTTTCATCAAGAATATCCGTAACGGCTACTTTTGCGCCTTCTTTTGCTAATAAGAGGCACGTTTCACGTCCGATTCCTAATGCGCCACCTGTTACTATTACAACTTTGCCTTCTGTTCTTTTCATGATTTTGTATTTTTCATTAATTCTACTAAGCTGTTTGACCAAAAAGTTTTATTAATCGTCATTAATAATTTTGTGCAATTCTTCTTTGGTTTTACCCAATTTCACTTGAAGTTTTCCAAGCATTTCTTCTTGTTTACCTTCTGCAAACATTAGGTCATTTTCAGTAAGGGAGGCAAATGCCTGTTTAAGTTTACCTTTCTGTTCTTTCCAGTTTCCTTTTAGTTCAGTTTTGTTCATGGTTTTGGATATTAGTTGTTGCAGCTGGCAATACAGTTGTGGGGAATTTTCCACCTTACAAAGGTTAGGCTATAAATCAAAGAATGTGTTACACAATTATGTTTATTAGTTACATCATTCACACATTTGCGAAGAGATGTAAATGTAATTGACTGTAAATTAACTGACTTAGTGTGTGGTAATTAAAAGTGTTACAATCAGCCGAGGTGGAATTAGGGGTGATTTTAGACAGCAACTAAAATAGTCTTAGAGTTTTATCTCCGGTTTAAGAAATATAAGGTAAACTAATAAGAAGCTAGAACTCTTCATACCCACTTTTAATACTGGTCGAAATCATTTTAAACCGTTCGTTTGCTTTAACATTATGGGAAGTATGAGCTGGAATAATTATTCCCTCACCAGTTTTTAGCATTTTGGATTTGGAGTCGATTACCACTTCTACATTACGCCAATCTCCCTTAAAATCAAACAGGTTAATGATAAAATCTTTTACGTTCATTTGTTGGATGAGCAAAACGATAGTTTCAGGCAGCAAAACATAAATCCGGGTGTGCAAACCTTGGCTCCGGAAATACGAGCGCGTTATTCTTTGTTAAATCTGTAAGTTAAGTTTTCCTTGTATATGGAAGTAAGTTTGTCCGGGTATATGGCGGAAAAAGTTTCCTCCAGGATGGAAACAGTCTCATTTATGCGTTAAAGACAATTTCTTTATGCATTAAAGAAGAAGTGTTTATGCATTAAATACAACTTGTTTATGCGTTAAAGAAGAGTTGTTTATGTACTAGAGACAGCTCGTTTCGGCGTCGGTTTGGAATGATACCAGTGATCGGAAGGAATTGATACCAATCATTTTAGCCGTATTTTCATAGTTTCATCCATGTAAATCCAAACCAAATCAGTTCGGGGATAGTACATGCATCCAAAAACCCAGGGATGTATGTCAACAGAGACCTTTACCTGCCATCATTGCCACAGGCGTTTTAAAAAGAATCCACGGTTAAAAGGGGAACAACGGTATTGTGGTTCCAGAGAGTGTCAGCAGGCCCGTAAAAATAAATGGGAACGGGAAAAGCTCAAGACTGATTTCCGTTACAAAGCCAGGCGCCTGGCTAACAGGGAACAGTGGTATTCGCGCTATCCGGGGGACAAGTACCAGAGCGTCTACCGCCAGACCCATCCGGAGTACCTGGAGGGGAACCGGGAGAAACAACGCACCCGGGGAAAAACCCTTACCGGGAATGCGTCGGGGTCAAAGATTGTAAAACCGGACGCGTTAGCTTCCGGAAGTCTTGCAGCACAAGGGTTATACGTTCTTTTCCCTTATAAAAACGCAGAGGCGGAAAAGATTGTAAAGCCGGACGCGTTTATCGTTGAACTGCGCGCCTGCAGCGGTTTTCAGAATATACTCCCATGTATAAGTTCCTGATTGTAAAACCGGACTCCATTGACCGTGATGCGTCCGGTTTTTAACTTAGCAGGACAATTAACAGCAAAAAGAGATGGACCAGCAACCGATCAAACTGGCAAATCTGGACGAGAGTTTCTCCCGTTTCCGGCTAACCACCCCGGGACAGGTCCAGGCGATGCAGCGTTCACTGGAATCAGTGGGTCAGCTTCACCCGGTGATCGTCCGCCGGACTGGTGCCAGGTTCCAGTTACTTGATGGCTTCAAGCGTTTTTTTGCCTCCCGGTTATTGGAATGGGAGAGTTTGCAGGCCCGGGTGGCAGAGGTGGATGATGTGACGGCCAAGGTGATGATTCTGACCTATAACGGGCAAGGCGCCAGCCTGGCCGATTTTGAGCAGGCGCAGGTGGTTTACAGTTTAAAAAAGGAACATTTGCTTGGTCAGGAAGAGATTGCCCGGCTGGTAGGGAAAAGCATCTCGTGGGTAAGCCGGCGTTTGTCTTTTATCGAGCGGTTGGACGAGACTGTAAAGGTTCACCTCAAACTGGGAAAGATTACCCCCACTCACGCGCGGGAGTTGGCTCATTTGCCGCGCGGCAAACAGGAGGCGTTTTTAAAGTTGATTGTCGGTCATAACCTGACCAGCCGGCAGACGGGGTTGCTGGTAAAAAAATACCTGCAGGCAAAAACAGTGGAAGAACAAAGCTGGCTTTTGGGCCATCCCCTGGAAACGATCGAGAAAGCCACCCTGGAAGGGGAGATTCATGACAGCCGTTTAAGTTTGCAGGGGAACAGGTTACTAAAAACCTCGCGTATGCTTGGGCATTACCAGCATGTTTTCATTGGACAAGGCACCAACCCGCCTCTGAAAGAACTGGCCGCCTTGGAGCGTGAGATCCTCTCACCGGGGTTCGTCGACATCGTTCGGAAGACAAAAACCATCCAATCAATCTTAAAATCCTACGAAAAATGAAAGATGAATCACTTGAAAATAACGTGGTCAGCCTTTACAGCCGGGGCTGGGCCGTGCGCCGGTTGTCACGGGAGCTGGGCATTACCCGCGGACGGATAAAGCGCATTTTGGCACGGAATGCGCACCAGCGGGAAAGCGGGGTTCAAAACATGAAGCCCCCGGAGAGTAAACCCTCCAAACTGGATGCGTATAAGCCCTACATCAGGGAACTGCTGGAAAAATTTGGGAATCCCCCCATTACCAACCAGCGGATACTGGAACTTTTAACAGAAAAAGGTTACCAGGGAGGAAGAACGATCCTGCGTAATTACCTGGCTCTTGCACGGGGGAAAAAGACCGCGGAGCCCATTGTTTGCGTGGAGACTGCTCCCGGCGGGAGGGCTTGTCATGACTGGAGCGATTACGTGATTGATTTTACCGGGGGAGAAAGCGGAAAGATCACTTTTTTCAGCTTTATTTTAAATTACTCCCGGCGCCAGTGGATCGAGGTGGTGGAGGACAAAAGCCAGGGTACGCTTTTGAGGGCATTAATCAATGCCTTTGTTTACCTGGACGGGGTTCCTCGGGAGATCAAAAGCGATAACCAGAAAGCCTGCGTGGACCGCTGGGAGTTAGGTGGTCCGGTCTTTAACAAAACGTATTTGGGGTTCGCGACCCATTACCGGTTCATTCCCCTAGCGATTCACCCTGGCAAACCCCGGGAAAATTTAAAGGTGGAGCGCCCGTTCTGGTACCTGGAGAAGAGCTTTCTGAACGGACGGGAGTTCCGGGATAAAGAAGATGTGAAAGCACAACTTCAAAGCTGGCTCACCCAGTATAATGATGAGCGTATCCACCGTACCACGGGGCGCAAACCCATCGACCTTTACCGGGAGGAACTCCCCTTTTTACAGCCTTTGCCTGCCGCCCAGTATGATACCTCCACCATCGAATACCGGGTGGTCAATAACGAATCGGCTATCCGGTGGGAGGGGTATTATTACATGGTTCCCAAAGGGTACCTGTACGAAACGTGCCCGGTACGGGTTAACGAAAAAGAGATCACCATCTACAGCCCCGCCTGTCACCCGCTGGTCAGTTATCCCCTGGCGGAAAAAGGGAGGAAGAACCGGTATATCGGACGTAGCGGCCCGGTGTGCAAATACCGTCTTGGCGCGGCAGAGGTAGCCGCCCGCCTGGATGCTTTCGGAGAGGTGATGCAGGCTTACACCAGGGAGATAAAAAAGCATAAACCCGTCACGTTCCTGCATCACTGGCAGCACATCCTTTCTTTAAAAGTCAATTACCGGGCAGATGACCTGCTCCGGGCCGTGGGCCGCGCGTTAAAATACCGGGTTTTTGAGTCCCAGGCCGTGGAAAACTTTTTAAAGGTCAACGCCCAAAAACAGACAGAAATTGATTTTACCTTCAAAACCACTTCCCATGAAGAGTAACGCCAAAGTACAGGCCGCAGCGGATACCGCCTTTTTGGAAAACTGCCGGTATTTGGGATTAAAATACCTGGAGAAGGAGTATGATCACCTGATCAGCCAGGCCACGGAATCGGACATGGGCTACGCGGGGTTTATCCGCCGCGTGATCCAAAATGAAGCCGGGGCTAAACGGGAGCGCAGTATCCAATACCGGATACAGGAAAGCAAACTGCCTAAGCCTTACAAGCTGCTGGATGATTTTGACTTTTCGTTCCAGCCCCGTTTAAAAAAAAGCCTGGTCATGGACCTGGCTACCCTGGAGTTCTTCCACCGCAAAGAGTCCATCCTTTTTATCGGCGGGACAGGAACAGGCAAGTCGCACATGGCGATGGCCTTAGCCCTGCTGGCGTGCAGAAAATGTTATAAGGTACTGTACACCACCTGTTCGGATATGTTAAACGATTTAAACCAGGGGGTCTATGAAAAGACCCTGCAGGCCAGGTTAAGAAAATACGTGAACCCGGATTTGCTGGTCATTGACGAAATGGGGCATGATCGCCTCGAGTTAGAGGTCACCAAAGAAGCCCACCTGCTCTTTAAAGTAATCAATGAACGTTACAACAGGGATAAATCCCTGATATTTACCACCAACGTGGAGGAATCCGACTGGGCCGATTACCTGGGAGACCCGATCTCCACTGCGGCCATCCTGGATCGTATTTTTCATCACTCCATACGCGTGGAGGTACGGGGACCAAGTTACCGTAAGTATGAAGGAGAACTGCTCCAGCAAAAATATGAACAAGCACCAAAAGATACCATCTGACCGACTTTGGCAAGAGGCGACCCGGGGTGAAACGTTAAACCGATGGTCAGCCGCAGGCGCCGGCAGTCACATGTCCGGCGTCTTTTTTGTTTTTAAACGGGCATCGAACCCGTTTAAAAACAGGCAAGAGGCTTCCCTCTGGCTCACATGGCCCGATGATAACCATCTCTGTGAGAAATCCCAAAACGAAATCAAAAATCAGTATCGCAAATACACAAAAAACAATCCCGCCAATGACCCATTAGACGGGGATCACAAAAGGGTGGTTCCGTTTTTTCCCGTCAGATGGTAACACATCAGGCCGACGCGGAAAGCTCGTTTATGCATTAATCGGAAGTTGTCTATGCTGCAACCGGTGTCTTTATCATTTTCTACAGTGCTTTTCCCAAACACGTCTTTCCTTATACCGGAAGGATAAAAAAGTTATACGTGTAATCCAGTTGCATTTCACGTATAATGCAATCGTATTACACGTGTAACTCATTTGGATTCCTAATTTGTTAGCGTTTCGTTGTTTATCTCTGTCAATCCGTGCGTTGGGGAGACATGCTCTTTAAGCAAATTTGGTCGTGTGCTGGATATGTGTGTTTGCTTAATGTGCATGGCTTAAATGTGGGTTAAAATGGAGCTTCTTCAGAATTAGTAATAAAATCAGACAAATAATCTTTTGACATAGTATCAGAAATAAAACTTTTAGCTCCTTTGTTATATACTTCTATCTGATTGTCGGTTTTTAAATCAAGACGTTTTTGAATGGATTCAATTTCTTCCTTTTCAGAATTATTGGAATAACCTACCGCAAGTAATCTTAAATCGTCTTTTGAATTTAAAGCCTGTGTAAGAATTTTATTTGCATAATCATCCGAAAAGCTATATCCAATTGTAATAATTAGTTTTGAATCTTCAAGCGTAGACTTTCTTAATTCAGAAGTGTAGAAAAAGTATGGGTCAATTGAATCCAACTTGTTTTGAATACCAAAAATCAACTCAGGATTATCCTCTGGCTCGTCACTTTGAAATAATTTATTCTGTTCGTTAGGTTTTGTATACCAATCAATAGAACCATGTAGTTTATAAAGAAAATAATGTTTTTCTGAATTGTCCTCAAAATTGCTATAATGCCATTCTCTTGAAGTACGGTTAAATCCAGATTCCACTTCTAATTCTTTACCTACAACTCTTTCAAAACATAAATCATAATTGAATGTAAATACTTTAATAACATTCCCAATCTCCCTAGATAAATTTATAAATCCATTATAATAACTTGCATCATTTTCATAATTTTTTACTCGAACCCAACTGTTAAGCTTTTTTCTTATCAATTTTTTAAAATCGGTAATTTTCTTAAAATCACTACCAGCCAAATCTATTAAGCGAATATTCCATGAGCCAATAAAAGGATAAACAATATTTTTATCTCTCTTTTCTATTTCTGAAATGACGACTAATAACTTTTCAACATTAAATGGTTCACCAAACTTTCCAAAAATCCCCTCAGAATAATGAATGGAACTTTTAAGGTAGTAATACAGTTCTTTATAAGGTTTCCAATCGGAATCATTTAATATGAGTTTCTCAATTTCATTTACCATTTGATTAGATATTGGAATCTTAGCTTCAACACTAGCTCCAGCACCTAATAAAAACATAATTTGTTCGCCTTTTATTTCCATAATTATAAGAACCAAGGTTTATCATTATTAACAGACATCTTTTCAACGCCCACGATATCGCCAAATTCAGCAATATAATGAGTTATTATTTTTGAGTAGTAAATAGAGATAGGAACAGACTTTGCATTAAAGCCTCTCCAATTTGCGCCTGACAGATTAATAATATCTTGAAGATATGGCTTGTAATCTATAATATTTTCTCCAATGTTAAGAAATTCAATATGTACTGGATTAGACAATCGTTTATCCACAATTTCCTTCCCATAATTTAAACCCTCAAACCATACTAAAAATTGATTTCTCGCTAACTGTACGTAACTACTCTCATATGGAACTAAAGTATTATGGCTACTGAACCCAAAAAATCTATTTTCTACATTTATTTTTACTGCGGTAAAATCAAGGTTCGAAACTTCTCGAATGACTTTCTTTAAAGTATCAATTTCAGAACGTTTAATTTTAAAAGGCAGGTGTAAAACACAACTTTTATAGTTCGAAAAATGTAAGCATTCGGTAAACCCCGTATTTTAAGTGGTCGTGTCGTTTTTTAAGTTTGTCAATTGCATCAATACAGACAGCGACATGTTAAACGAGAAAAAATTCCGGGCTATCTACGACGATTTTCAGGCGTCCGGGTTATCCATCCGTGATTATTGTGCGAATCAGCATATGAGTGAAGCTAAGTTCTTCTATTGGCAGAACAAGCTAAAAGGACAGCTTCCGCCCAAAAGAGGATTTGTACCGGTGATTTTTGGAAACGGACCACAGGCATCCCGGCTTCCATCGCCAGGACAGAATTGTCCGGAAGCTTTTCCAAATCCGGCTGCCAACCAAACGATTTGTTGTGAGATCAACTATCCCAACGGAGTACGGGTAAAACTGGAGGGTGTGTCAAATCCGGAGATGCTCAGGTCCCTGTTGCTTTTAACACAGCCATAGCATGTTCAGTCTTACATCGTCCATGCGGTATTATCTGTATTCGTACCCGACAGATATGCGCCGGAGTTTTTACACCCTCAGCGGCATGGTAACTAACCAGATGGGACGTAACGTACAGGACGGGGACGTGTTCATTTTTGTTAATCGTCCCTGTACAAGCATGAAAATCCTGCACATGGAATGTGGCGGTCTTGTAATCTATCATCTCAAGCTGGAATCAGGATGTTTCAAACTTCCCCTTTTTGATGAAAATACCAACACCTTTCAAACCAGTTGGCAGGATCTGATGATGATGGTTCAGGGGATTACTCCCGATAAAAAAGTGAATAAAAAAAGGTGGGGAAAACCTTTAAAATAAAGCATAATATCTTGGTGTTTTTTTTGGTTATAAGATTGATATTTAGTATCTTCATGTCATCAAAAGCAAGTGAAGATGACAACTGTCCAAGACGTTTTTTTACAGCAAATTCTGGAAGACCGTGATGCTCTTTTCAGGGAGACATCCAGGCTTAAAAGCCAGCTTGCCGGCTATGAAAACTTTGAGACAGAAAGGGGCACTTACCAAAAGCTGCTGGGAGAAAAAGACGAGATCATCAGCAAGCTAAAGAAGCAGGTGGAGATGCTCCAGCGGAGGATCTGGGGAAAATCCAGTGAACGGCATATCAATGAGGACCCCTGGCAGCGCTGTCTCGATTTTGAGGGTCTTGACCTGCTTCCGGAAGAAAAAGAACTTGCCATCAGCGCAGCAGAGGAAATAAAGCAATACAAAACAATCCGTGTTCTTGTAAAGGAGAAAAATCATCCGGTGCGAAAACCGCTTCCGGAAAGCCTTCCCCGAGAAGAATGCCATATTTATCCTGAGCACATTGACCTGGAGAACTGGACGGAACTGGAACCGGAAATTACGGAAGTATTGGAACGCGAACCGGCCAGATGTTATGTGCGCAAGATCATCCGCCACAAATATGCGTTAAAAGACAAGGACCTGGATGTGGAAAAACAAGTTGTTACAGCCCCAATGCCCTTGCTGCCAATACCGAAGAGCTATGCCGGAGCTACAATCCTGGCTGATATAACGATTGATAAATACGTGTATCATCTTCCTTTCTACCGCCAGATTCAAATGCTCAGGCAGTTGGGCATTGAGATCTCCGCAGTAACCATTAATGATTGGTTCAAGGCCGTGGCTGATTTATTGAGGCCTGCTTGGTACAGGCTCATGGAACTGGTACTGAGCAGTGATTATATCCAGAGCGACGAAACAACTGTTCCTGTAATAAATAAAGAGAAACACCAGACCGTTAAAGGATACATCTGGATGGTTCGAGCGGTTATGCCGGACCTGGTCTTCTTTTACTACGACCACGGGTCCAGGGCACAGAAAGTGGCGCTTCACCTGTTTAAAGATTACCAGGGAGTGCTCCAATCAGATGCATACGCCGTTTACGATTTTTACGAAAACAAAAAGGGAGTTCTCCCCATTGGGTGCTGGGCCCATTGCCGGAGACTATTCCATGAATCTTTAAAGGAAGACAAAGTCAGGGGTGAGTATGCCCTTGAACAAATAGGTCTGCTTTATGATGTGGAAAGGCGTGCCGATCAGGAACACCTTTCTTTTGAACAGCGTGCAGAACTGCGTTCCCGGTTGTCGTACCCTATTATGGTGGCTTTTGAAAAATGGATGTTAAAAGAGTATCCTAAAGTTCTGCCCAAAGGACGTATTGGGAAAGCCATCAGGTACACCTATGGAATCTACCATAAACTGACCCGGTATCACCTGGATGGACGGTTAAAAATGGACAACAATTTAGGGGAAAATGCCATCCGGCCTCTTGCGATCGGAAGAAAAAATTGGATGTTCTGCGGGAACCATAGTGCAGCTGAGGATGCCGCCATTATGTATTCCATGTTTGGCTGCTGCAAGGCACACGGAGTCAATTACCGGGAATGGCTCATCTTTTTCCTGAATAATATCCATAAATACGATGACAATTACAGTAAAGATCTGGCCGAACTGCTTCCTCATAACTTCAAGCTGCGAATCCAGAATTGTAACAGTACCACCTCTTAAACCTATCAAAGTTCTCTGAATATTTTGGAGAAACTTTGATAGTAGGTTATTTTTCCCGTTAAAACAAGACGGTCTTTACCGAATGCTTACCGAAAAATCACTACTTACTAAGAGTTGAATTAAATTTTTTTCCAATGCTTGTAAATAGTTAGTTTCATTTTCATCCTCAGCTAAAACCTCTAGTTTTTTATATAGACCGGATGAATCAAGACATATTGAGTAAGCAAAGTATTTATTAATCTTTCCCGTTTCTTCATCCATTTTATGAGAAGAGCCAATACCTAGTATTAAGCAATCAGCCTTTGAAGGCTTAACAATCCATGGGATACCACCTAACTTAGAGAATATTTGTAATCCAATATTCGATGTAGACCATTTTAGCGCATTCCGAATGCTCAATTTTTGATAGTTTAAAACTTGCAGAGGGATATCGTTATTCAGGAAATGGTATTTTAAAAAATAGTAGGGTTCTGAATTACCTTCCTCCTCAGAATAATCTTCAATAAATATAGCTATCGTCTTTTGCGATTTTGAAGAACTAACTACTTCATTAACCGCATTTAAAAGTGATTTCTCCGAATAATCTGATATTGTAACTCTTTTAACTTTGTCTTTATCAAGTTTGATTTTAAACATAGAATCCATCCCTAGAAATGTCCCTGGATTTAATTTGCCTATTAGACTTAAAAATATGTCATTAGCAAATGTTCTGAATCTGTCTTCAAAAATGAATACAAAATTTATATCATCTTTTATACTTTTAAGAGGGCCGAAATTTTTAATTCCTAAAAACTGAGAACTTGAAATTCGATTGTTAGAAAAGATATATTGTTTCTTTTCTAAAAGATTGCATGAAATAGATAGCAATTTATCACTTAAAATAATCTCACTGCTATCACTGATTTCAATCTTTCTAATAACCTGAAAGGCATTATTTAAAAAGCTCTGAAATACCCTGTACTTATCAAAATAATAGTTTTTATTACTACGATACTTTTCATCTAAACTTAAACTATATCGTTGAACTTCCTTATTGAATGGAGTATTCTCAGCTTTCCGAAATTTGAAATCAATTAAAAATCCAAATTTTTCTTCTTGGCTCAAATAATATGGAGATAAAACAACTAATTGTTTGCCTTCGTTGAATTCAGCTACAGTAAATTGAATTTCATTTATCTTATGTTTTTGGTATATTAAATATGGAATAGAAAAATCAGAACCTGACAAAATTTTACTTAAAGATTCAAATAAAAACCACTTCGTTAGTTCAATATTATGTTTTGGATGGCAGTCAAAACTTTCAAAATCATCTTGACTTGAAATTGAAACATAATAATTCCTTCTTTCAGTTGATTCTGAATCAGGAAACAATCTATACCATTTTGTATCAGAACCTTTTTCTATTAACCCTTCAATTTCCTTTCTGAATATCTTGAAAGAAAAATCCTGAGTTTCAAATGGTAAAAAGTTTAGTTTTAAATTACTCATATGTTATTTCTTTGTCCTGTGCGTCTGCAAGATTTGGCTCTTTTGTAAGCTGAAGAATCAGCCTGTGTGTTTGGGCTTACAAATGTGCCAAATGTGCGTTGGCTGTCTTTTTACAATGAACGCCAACTCTGTTGTCTGTCAACCAAAGTTATCTTATAAATTGTCTTATTCCCTGTTTTATGTGTAGCTTTTTTCTCTTTATAAATTGAAATCGTCAATCGGTTTTTTAATTTGCTGCCTTATGTGGGATAATGGACGGATATTTCCTTACGTCTGAACATTTTTCGAATTGCGATAGTTAAGCATAAATTTAGTTTTAGTTATGCGATACAATTTACGTCAAAGTGAAATCAAGTACAATAAAAATCTTGCAAATTTTTCGACTAAGGTTTCCAGGTGAGCAAAACGATATTCTCAACCTGCAAAACATAAATCTGGATGTGCAAACTTTGGCTCCGGAAATACAGGCTGTTCTCTCTATCATTTTCTACCAGTGCTTTTTTTCCCTTATACAGGAAGGATAAAAAAGTTATACGTGTAATCCAGTTGCATTTCACGTATAATGCAATCGTATGACACGTGTAACTTTCGAAAATTTATTGTTTAGTGAAACTTCTCCCCACTATAATTTTTGTGAACGCCGCAACAATTTTATTGCGACACTCTCAACAAAATTCTATATCTTCTGGACTGCCAGGGCCAGGCAAAGCCCGAAACGGAACGCCGAAAAAGCCACAATGGCTGCCAGACTATTAATCCCGGTTTGTGTCAACACCGCACTCAGCCCAACCTGCCGTTCCTGCTTGGCACTGCGTGCCACAAGAACGCCTATTTATTATGCCCCGTTTTTATTCATCATCAGGTTGATTTTCATGTCTTTTACAATCGAAAAGTAAGCAACCACATGGTTCAATCCAAACATTTTCGTTTAAATCCACATCGGGTTTTGAAATCCCGTTTAAAATCAACTCATTTATATTTTTAATCTCGTTTTTTAACTCTTTTAATCTTTCATTTTTTTCTTGCTCAGAATCAAAATCCCATTCATCAGGTTTTGTGTTAATTTCAACAATCCTTTTTTTTCTTTCCAAAATCATTTTCTGATGCTGAGAAATCCACTTTTCATTATCATTTACAAATAAAGAATATGACAATTCTTTCCAATCAGTCAAATCAACTCCGTTTATCCCTTGTTTTATAAGTGATTCTGTTGCTTTGTCAAAATCACCCAATAAGAAGTATAGAAATCCTATCTCGTAGCCACCAATCATTGAAATAGAATTTTGTTCAATATTTGCAAAAAGTCTATCAGCAATTTCTTTTGTACTTCCAGTGTCTTTCAATTCAAAATCTAAAACCGCTTGGTTAAAAGCACTTCTATATTCAATGTCTAATTCCGTATTTGCACAGTTAAAATAATCTCGTGAGGTTTTTAAATCACCTAATTTAAAGTAGCAAAATCCTAAATTGTGTAAGATATCTCTACGGTCGGATTTTTCATTTGCAATCATTAAATATTCTAAAGCGTTTTCATAATCCCCTTTTTCCAACAACATGAATCCAAGCAAATAATATGGCAAAAAGGATTTTGGTTTTTGTTCTATTAGTTCTTTTTGAATTTCAATTGCTCTATTTTCTTCACTCCATTCAAAATAAAGATACCATGCTAAGTTATGAGATGATTTAATCGTCTTTTTAATTGAATAAGCCAATTCAAAATATTTCAAATCCTCATTGTCAGTCAACATGGAAGGATTTTCAAAATATCCAATTGCTATCTGATTAATCAAATCAAGGTCTTTAGGTTTTTCCTTGAGTTTATCAATCAATTCTTTAAGTTCTATTTCTGTTGTTGCTTTCATTTCTTAAATGGGGTCACCGAGTAGCTTACGCCCCCTGAGAACTGCGTCCCGAAAATCCCGGACAAGCTGTGCGCAGTTTCCCGGCATACGGCTCAGGCATTTTTAAGGCTGTCCCGGTGAAGGAAAACCCGGCTGTTCTTACTGTTTTTAACAGATATAAAAGTAGTCATTTGTCTGCATTCCTTTGCTAAATCGACTCTCCATTTTGTTCTTTTACAGAAGTATCGGACGTATCCATTCTTTCCCATTTAAGGAGCTTCCCTCACTAACACGAGTGAGACACCCTCCCAAACGTTAGAGAGACCCCTTCACCAACATTAGTGAGCCGCCCTCCCAAACGTTGGGGAAACGGGCTCACCTATATGATACGGATAACCCCAAAGACCCGGAAGAACCTGATCCGTCTGGGGGTCGATCCGGAACATGCTTACCAATGGAGCCGTTCCCGGATGGGTGGATGGGCGATTGCCCAAAGTCCGGTTTTGAGAACTACCATTACTTTGGAGCGATTGCGAAAAAGAGGTTACGAAGCGTTGCTTACATATTACGGAAAAGTTGCCCCACATCTTAATGAACCGCTGTATATGTGCCCGAGGTTAAAATGTCCGGTGGACATTTTGGCCGAAGGGGTGGAGCGTAGCTCGCGTACGTACAGTGGTGTGAAAGCCTCTCCCTGTCAGCGTTTTCTGACAGGGCGGGCTATTCGATTATGGGCAGGTATTATTTTACCTTCATCACGTTCAACTATAAAAGAATTTTTCTTCATCTTCTCTTTGTTGTTCTCTCTCAATATCTTTTTTTGTCCATTCGATTTTTTGTTTAGCCCATTCTTCAACAGTTCTATTCTTATGAGGAATTAAGCTTTCTAATGCTTCAATTTTTTGTTCATATAGAGGTATTACTGAGCCTGACCATGAAAAAGACCCCATATTAGCACTTAAAGAATCTAACATATTATGATTATCCCCATATTTGTCAAGTAAATAGATTACAAGAGGATGGAAACCCTTATCTAGATATATTGGAATCATTGAAGCCAATCTCTCAGGCGCTAATTCTGAATTTTCTTCACACCAATTAAGAAGTTTTTCAAAATTCTTTTCTTTGAACAAAATGTTTTCAGAATGAGATACACTACCAATATGTGCACCTAACAATCCTTTAAAATTATAAAACCTCATATAATCAGCATCTTTAGAAAGTAATGCATTAGAAAGGTCATTCCATATAGCATCAAAATATTTATCTAGTAATACTGAATACAATTTTTGAAAATTATAATTAAATGAAAATGAAATTGACGTATCGTTAGATATACTAATCATTTCATTATTTACATATACTGCTAAATCCAAGCGATTAGACTTCTCCAATTGATGAAGAATTAATTGAAATAAGTCATCAGTAAGTAATTCTTTATTAGCATTAAAAGAAATTCGTTCGATAGTTTTTTCTGCAAAATCCAGAATAGCCACATACTGACTAACGTCTTTATTAAAAAAGAGAATACTCGATGTTATAGATATAGCTGTATTCAAACCATCTGTATTGTAGTTTCGAATTCTTTCTAATAATTCAGCTATTTTTGTATCATATTCTACTGTTATTATATGATAATTAAAAAATGTTTTAAAATTACCGACTAGAGTAGGATTATTATCTACTAATGTCAATAGTATTGATAGTTTATCGAATTCTGTACATCTTACTCCCAGTATAGGAAAAAGCAAATACGATAAATTTGAATTCTCTTTTAAAATATTGACTAAATATTTAATTCCACTTTCATTTAATTTTTTTGAATAATCAATTAAAATTGATGGATTATATTTAGATAGAGCATTTAAAGCCTCTATTGAGTAATTAATAAATAATTCGTTTTTTTCGAAATCATCCTTAATTAGTTCTGCAATAGTACTTCCAAATGGATTTGAAAATGAATCATTTTCTGCATATATCGCCCTTAGAACATCTATGGAGTAATATTCTTTTTCAACAAACTCAATTGCTAACTTTGAATATAATTCTTGCTGTTGTTTTATATTATCTTGATAAGATATTTCTGCTTTACCCCGTTTTCTATTCTTCTTAATTTCTAAAAATCTTGAAATGAAATCGTCTTTGGTTAAAACTTCAATTAGTCTTAGGATTGTCTCTTTTGTTTGTGGATTAATATAATCTGTATCATAGTTTAGAACATTATAAAGTGAGTCTTGCATTTCATCCCAGTCATTATTTTTATATGTTATTATCTCTTCAATAACAGGAAGCATTAAATCGAAAGCTCCAAAACGAACAAAACCTCTAAGATTTTGGGATAATATTTTACAACTATGCTCAATATATTTTGTTCCAGATAATATTTCCGCTTTCAATAGTGAAAGTAAACTAGACCAGTATTCTCTTATTTCCTCTGAACTAGGTTGATAATGTTCGAGTTTCTTAGTGCCTTGCTTTTCAGCACCAGAAAAATAGGTAAAACCTTGAGCCTGAAAAGCAGAATCAATAGCTTTGATAGCTAATTCTTTATAATTATCATTTTTGTCTAAACCCCATCGTAATATTTTTAACCTTTCTAATAAGCTAGCCTGTGTTCCAGGAAGTAATATTTTAAATAAACGAAGAAACTCTGCTGTCGCATTATTGCCCCATGTTTCATTTTCAGCAACTGCAAATGACATCATTAGTTTTGCACCTTTTTCAAATGTTGAACTATCAAAACATAATTTTTCTAAAGTCCAAACTAGGTTTCGTCTGCCATCATCAACACTATTCAATTCATCAATAGACATTGAACCAAATAAGCGATACAAATTATCGGCAACAGCTATTGGATTCACTTCTACAAATGAGCGAAAGAGGCGTGACCCCAACTCTGTATTTACAACTTTCGCATTATCAAAAGGGCCATTGAAATCAAGTAATTTTTGAAATAGTTTTTTTGCGTTATCATTATATCCTAAATATTGAATTTGTTTACATAATGACTCAATTAAAACTTTAGAGGAATTGTGTTTTTGAATATCTGCAAATAAATTTTCAAGACGTTCTTGACTACATAATTCAAACCATTCAGTAGCAAGGAACAATGCTAATGTTTTAGGTCTAATACTAATAAGTCGACCTTTTCTTTCAAAAATTTCTCTTTTCGAATACTTTGCTATTACACCATCAAATTCGCTAATAATAACTGAATCTATACCATCTACAGGTGTAATATTTTTATTAGTTGCAATAAACTTTAGATGTTCCCTTACATCATCTTCAATTCCTATGAAGTCAAATATTGAGCAAGAACGAAGAATTTTTCTTTCGTTTGATTCTTTCTCGGTATTAAGTATTTTTGAAAGTAAATCAATATTACCTAATCTTCCTACATATTCTTCTCCCTCGTTAATGCTTTTTACAAGCAATTTTGCCATAAGAGGTATTCCACCTGAGAACTCTTTAATGATTGGAAGTATTTCTTTATTAATCTTTTTAGCTTCTTTATCCAAAATTTTATCAACAATATCGTTCATTGATTTTGGAACCCTAATGTAAAAACATTTATCCGATTCAATTTCTTCGGGTTGATTATAAATGGTTATAAGAGGTAATTGACATTGAATCCTACTTTTTAATATTAATATTTTATTTAACTGTTCTTCTGTGCAGTTGTCAATTACAATATATGCCTTTTCTTTATCATTATTAATTTTCTCAACAGCTGCTTGGATTGAAAAAAAGTCATCTAGATAAGCATCACAATAAAGATAACTTAACATAAAATCTTGTGGTTCTCTGAAGGCTTCTATTACAATTCTTGTTTTTCCTAGTCCAGAAAGACCAATTAATCTAATATTCTTCTTGTTATCTATTATTTTTTGTTTAACATCCTTTATAAAATCATTTTCAAAAAAACGTTCCTGATTTTTAGGTTCTTTTAGGTGTTCTGTAAACCGAATAAACGGTTTGTACTTAATTTTTAAATTATCAATTGCCACCAATGCTGATTTTCTTAGAGCATTTTCCAGAATACTTACAAATTTTGAATGTTCACTTTCAAAATTTTTTAGATTTTTTAGATTATATGTAATAGGATTCCTTCTGTGTCTGGTATCGAATGGTATTAATAATGAATCATCCTCCGGGTCACCATAAGCGATATTCATCACTGAAATTACTTGTTGAAAGTCTAACTCTGCAAGTGCTCTATTAAATTCTCCATAAACATTATTATTAATAAAATATTGCAACTTTTTCTTCCGAATTTTACGGATGAATTTCTCAAGGTTGGAAAAACTATTGACAACAGATAAGTCACCTATGAATATATCACAGTCCCTCGTCCTTTGTTCAATTGTGTCCGGAATGTTAGGTGTGCCTCCTAAATTATTTGTGCTTTCTTGAACTTTAAATAAAACACCTTTGAGTTGACCGGTATTTTCGATGTTTTTTAAGGCATCTTCAATGCAAGTTCTAATAAAATCTTTATTGAAGACTCTATTCGTTGTCTCTTGCCAAGAATAAAATATTGTTAAATTCATTCCTTTTTCATTATTTATAATATGGTTTGGGTCGTCTCTTTATACTTGCCCATAACGTTTCGAAAATACGCGCAGGGCGGGAGTAAACCGGTGACCGTCCTACGAAGAACTGCTTTCTAAATTACCAATTCCCTTTCAATAAAGCACCGAAGCCCGACTTGCGTGTATTTGTAGTGTGCGCCCTGCATGAGCAGAGCGCATCTGCTGAAAGCTATAGAAAAAGCTTAAAAATACAAATAAAAAGCAATAAACATAGTTTCAGCAGGTGTATTTTTCCAGAGGGTGCAAGTCCCTTATGCACCGGGGTAACGCCCGGAAGCATTAGCAAGTGGCAAGGTGGTTTGGGGTGACCCATGCACTGAAGGAAGCCAAACGGCAAAATCCGGTACTGACGAACAGAAACGGCATATGAGGCTGTGAAACGAGGATAAGGTGGGCACACCATTGTAACGTCCCAAGAATACCAAAATCGTTTTCCAGTAGATGTCGCAGGGATTGGAGGAAGGAAAAAGCTCTTACCAGGGGATACCTTGCCAACCACGGGTTGGTTACGGCAATGGAGTCAGCAGACGCCATAGTAGCTATTGGTAACGAGCCATCGAAAAGATGGAGGACTCACAGGATAGTGAAGGGCTGAACATTAAGATGTTCCAAATTCGGCGGGGAGGCATTGCCAGCCCTGGCTTAAGCGGGACAGGGTAAAACAAAGTAAACGAAAAGAGGATGATTGAACAGGTACTGAACCGGAGGAATATAATGCGGGCTTACCGTCAGGTGGTGTCGAATAAAGGTTCGGCAGGCACCGATGGTATGGCTGTGACGGATTTGTATGCTCACCTGACTAAAAACAGGGAGCAACTGGAATCTGATATCCGTGAAGGGAAGTACCTGCCACAACCTATTCTGGGGGTGGAAATACCCAAGAGCAACGGAAAATTCCGTTTATTAGGCGTGCCCACGGCAACCGATCGCATGTTGCAACAAGCCGTAGGCCAGGTTCTGGCCATCAAATGTGAGATGGGATTCGGGGATTACAGCTATGGTTTCCGTCCCAATCGCAACGCACAGCAAGCGGTACTAAAAGCACAGGAATACATCAATTCAGGATACCGGCACATTGTTGATATCGACCTGAAAAGCTTCTTCGATGAAGTGGACCACTGTATCCTGTTGCAGTTGCTGTACCGCAAGGTCAAATGTCCGCTCACCTTGCGCCTGATCCGCAAATGGCTAAGAGCGCCGATCCAAATCAACGGCAAACTGGTCAAACGGCGGAAAGGGGTTCCGCAAGGATCCCCGCTTAGTCCGTTACTGTCAAATATCATGCTGAATGAGCTTGATAAGGAAATGGAGAGGCAGGGACTTCGCTACGTCAGATACGCCGATGATTTTAGTGCGTACACCAAAAGCAAATCGGAGGCCCGCAAGATCGGCAACAACTTGTTTCTATTTTTGAAAAACAAGTTGAAGTTACCGATCAACCGGGAGAGGGCCGACTGTAAAGAAATTGTCCGGTGGACAATTTTAAGGAGGAGCCAGGTTGAAGGGATGGAGCATCCGCCGACCAGTCAACTTTAAAGTTTTGGGGTACGGATTTGTACCCACTTACCGTAAGGGAGAAAAAGGCAAATACCAACTGGTTGCAAGCGACAAAAGCTGGAAAAACCTGAAACAAAAGATGAAAATCGTCACCCGGAAGACCACACCGATGAGTTTCGATGAGCGCATTCAAAAGCTCAAAGAAATTACCCGGATGGCTCAACTATTTCCGAATGGCGAGCCTGCACGGCAAGCTAAAGGAAGTGGACGGATGGCTCAGAAATCGGCTTCGGTATTGTATCTGGCATCACTGGAAGGGCCGACTGTTAAGAATTTGTCCGGTGGACAAATTTAAGGAGGGGCCAGGTTGCAGGGCAGGGAACGGAAACGGAAGAACCTGATCCGTCTGGGGGTCGATCCGGAACATGCTTACCAATGGAGCCGTTCCCGGATGGGAGGATGGGCTATTGCCCAAAGTCCGATTTTGAGAACGACCATTACCTTGGAGCGATTGCGAAAAAGAGGGTACGAAGCGTTGCTGACGTATTACGGAAAAGTTGCCCCACATCTTAATGAACTGCTGTATATGTGCCCGAGGTTAAAATGTCCGGTGGACATTTTGGCCGGAGGGGTGGAGCGTAGCTCGCGTACGTGCAGTGGTGTGAAAGCCTCTCCCTGTCAGCGTTTGCTGACAGGGCGGGCTATTCGATTATGTACAGGGCGTTTTATCATTATCTTTTATTATTCATATTTTAATCTTTCTACTGGGTTTGTCTTAGAAATGCTCCAACTTTGATAGCTTACTGTAATGATTGCAATTAATATCACAGTTATGCCTGCTAAAAGAAAAATCCACCAGCTAACATTCGTACGATAGGCAAAACTCTGAAGCAATTTATGCGATGTATAATAGGCAAATGGTATGCAAATAAGAAAGGCAACACCAATCAACTTAATAAAACTAATGTTTAACATAGCAATTATATCAACTAAGTTTGCTCCATGAACTTTGCGGATACTTATCTCCTTTGTCCTTTGTTGGGCAGATAATAGAGTTAGACCTAATAAACCTAAACATGAAACTGTAATTGCCAAGATGGTAAAAAACCCAAATATTTTATTGTTTCGTTGATCAGTCTTATAAATTCCATTATATATCTGGTCAACAAATTGGTATTCAAAGGGAGTGTCCTTATAAACATCTTTCCAAGTATCATTAATAATTCCGATAACATCTGATACATTCGATTTTTTTGAAGATGGATTAATATTGAATTTAATTAATACATTTTTAAAACTTTCATTGGCTCTTTTTATCATATAGAGGCGAGGGTCTAATTCTATCTTTAATGACAGAAAGTTGGCATTGTTTGTAATGCCTATGATGGTACCTTTTGTACCACATAGATTGAAAGTTTTACCAACAGGCTCATTTAGCCCCATCATTTCGACAGCTTTCCTATTTAAAATAAAGGCTGTTGTTGCATCAGTGCTCATTGTCCGTGTGAAATCTCTACCATTTAATATTTTTACATTAAAAGTTTTAAAATAATCAAAATCTATCTGTTGAATGCTTAAGTTAAAATTTGGAGCTTCTTGCTGCCCTTCAAAAGAAAAACAGTCAGTATTTGATATCCCATCGGTTCTAAAATAATTAGTTGCTGTTACACTTTCAATAATGGGATTTTTCAATAGTTCGTTTTTAAATTCCTGATAATCTTTATCATCATCAATTGTAAGATTTACAATGTATTTTTTTGAAAATCCCAAATCACTATTTTTCATATAAATCATTTGCTTATAAGCGACTATAGTTATTATCATAAGAAATAGAGTAATGATGAACTGAAACACTATTAATATTTTTCTAAATGATAATTTGCCCTCACGCTTAAAAAAAATACCTTTGAGTACTTTTTCAGGTTTAAGCGCTGCCAAATAAAAAGCCGGATAAAATCCAGCCAAGGTACCTATTAAAAATAATATAAAAATAAAACCAATTATGATCCGATAATTACTCAAGTTAATTATCATTTCCTTATTGGTAAAAGCATTAAAAGGCGGTAGTACCGTATAGACAATCGTTATGGCTAAAACAAAAGCTATGAGAATGATTATTGTCGTCTCAAGAAAAAATTGTGATATGAGAAATAGTTTCTTAGAACCAATGCACTTTTTTATACCAATTTCTTTCGCTCTACTAAATGAAGTGGCTGTATATAAATTAATAAAATTTATACTTATAATAACGAGAATTAAAATAGCTGTAAATGAAAATAAATATACAGTTTTTTTACTGCTACTTAAATTATATCCACCCTCCTCAACAGGATTTAAATATACCTCCTTAAAGGGTTGGATATGCAACTCCATATTTTGCCAATTTAAATTTTCTTTATAAAACGGAATTAATCGTTTTCCCAATTGTCTTACATTTGCGTTTTTGTTTAGTAAAAGGTATGTGTAAAATCGACTGGCATCCCAGTTTTGATCTAAATTTGGTCTATCCCATAATGTTTGTAAAAAACTGAATGGAATGATAAAATCGAATTGGAAGCTAGAGTTTTTAGAAATTTCCTTAATTATTCCTGTTATTGTTAAGGGATAATTTTGTATAAAAATAACCTTTCCAATAGGATCTGTATTTGGAAAGTATTTATTAGCCATTCCCTCTGTCAAAACAATCGAATTGACATTCACTATTGCAGTTTTCGGATCACCTTTAATAAATGGGAAACTAAAAATCTCAAAAAAAGAAGGATCAGTAAGGGCTATTTTGGTTTCCCAAAATTCTCTTTGTTCACTTTTGAGTATTAATTTATTTAGCTTTATAAAACGACAAGAATTTCTTATTTCAGGATATTTGTCTTTTAATGTATGATAGAGAGGTGCTTGGACGGCTAACTGAGAATAAGTGCCGTTTTGCAATGATTCCTTGGAATATACTTGGTATATCTCCTCAAGGTTTTTATGAAATTTATCAAAATTTAATTCATCATTTACCCAAAGCAAAATAAGAATGGAACTTGCTATCCCAATAGTTAATCCCAAAATATTAATTAGAGAAACTGTTCTTTTTTTCATTAGATTTCTCCAAGCAGTTACTAAATAGTGTCTTATCATTGGTTTTAATCAATCAATTATAAAATCAAAGCACCATCAACTATTATACCATCCCGTTTATATCCCTAATTTATAATATTTTATCAATTAAAAAAGAATAAAATATTGTATGATTTTTTTATAGAGATGTCTAATTCTAATACAACAAAAACTAAAATTCATATTTTAATATAGCTACAGAGCTTTTTTCGCCTTGTACATAACGTTCGAGGCTATACCCAGTAAGGGATTGCGAAGAACGGCACTATCAACCGACAAATAATTTGATGCGGGTGATAATGCTCGAAGACCTCTAAAACCCTTATTGGGTATGAGCCTTTGTGTGCGCCCTGCATGAGCAGAGCGCACCTGCTGAAAGCTATAGAAAAAGCTTAAAAATACAAATAAAAAGCAATAAACATAGTTTCAGCAGGTGTATTTTTCCAGAGGGTGCAAGTCCCTTATGCACCGGGGTAACGCCCGGAAGCATTAGCAAGTGGCAAGCTGGTTTGGGGCGACCCATGCAGTGAAGGGGGCGGAGCGTAAAAAAATGTCCGGTGGACATTTTTAGCGAACGAGCCAGCATGCAGGGAAGGGGCAAAATCCGGTACTGACGAACAGTGAATGACGTAAAGTTTTACGGCAGTAAAACCAAATGTCCGGTGGACATTTGACGACATGAAGAGCGTAGCGGTGGCATATGAGGCTGTGAAACGAGGATAAGGTGGGCACACCATTGTAACGCCCAAAGAATACCAAAAGGACAGCTATGTAGATCATGCAGGGATTGGAGGAAGGAAAAAGCTCTTACCAGGGGATACCTTGCCAACCACGGGTTGGTTACGGCAATGGAGTCAGCAGACGCCATAGTAGCTATTGGTAACGAGCCATCGAAAAGATGGAGGACTCACAGGATAGTGAAGGGCTGAACATTAAGATGTTCCAAATTCGGCGGGGAGGCATTGCCAGCCCTGGCTTAAGCGGGACAGGGTAAAACAAAGTAAACGAAAAGAGGATGATTGAACAGGTACTGAACCGGAGGAATATAATGCGGGCTTACCGTCAGGTGGTGTCGAATAAAGGTTCGGCAGGCACCGATGGTATGGCTGTGACGGATTTGTATGCTCACCTGACTAAAAACAGGGAGCAACTGGAATCTGATATCCGTGAAGGGAAGTACCTGCCACAACCTATTCTGGGGGTGGAAATACCCAAGAGCAACGGAAAATTCCGTTTATTAGGCGTGCCCACGGCAACCGATCGCATGTTGCAACAAGCCGTAGGCCAGGTTCTGGCTATCAAATGTGAGATGGGATTCGGGGATTACAGCTATGGTTTCCGTCCCAATCGCAACGCACAGCAAGCGGTACTAAAAGCACAGGAATACATCAATTCAGGATACCGGCACATTGTTGATATCGACCTGAAAAGCTTCTTCGATGAAGTGGACCACTGTATCCTGTTGCAGTTGCTGTACCGCAAGGTCAAATGTCCGCTCACCTTGCGCCTGATCCGCAAATGGCTAAGAGCGCCGATCCAAATCAACGGCAAACTGGTCAAACGGCGGAAAGGGGTTCCGCAAGGATCCCCGCTTAGTCCGTTACTGTCAAATATCATGCTGAATGAGCTTGATAAGGAAATGGAGAGGCAGGGACTTCGCTACGTCAGATACGCCGATGATTTTAGTGCGTACACCAAAAGCAAATCGGAGGCCCGCAAGATCGGCAACAACTTGTTTCTATTTTTGAAAAACAAGTTGAAGTTACCGATCAACCGGGAGAGGGCCGACTGTAAAGAAATTGTCCGGTGGACAATTTTAAGGAGGAGCCAGGTTGAAGGGATGGAGCATCCGCCGACCAGTCAACTTTAAAGTTTTGGGGTACGGATTTGTACCCACTTACCGTAAGGGAGAAAAAGGCAAATACCAACTGGTTGCAAGCGACAAAAGCTGGAAAAACCTGAAACAAAAGATGAAAATCGTCACCCGGAAGACCACACCGATGAGTTTCGATGAGCGCATTCAAAAGCTCAAAGAAATTACCCGGATGGCTCAACTATTTCCGAATGGCGAGCCTGCACGGCAAGCTAAAGGAAGTGGACGGATGGCTCAGAAATCGGCTTCGGTATTGTATCTGGCATCACTGGAAGAAACCCGAACGGAAACGGAAGAACCTGATCCGTCTGGGGGTCGATCCGGAACATGCTTACCAATGGAGCCGTTCCCGGATGGGAGGATGGGCAATTGCCCAAAGCCCGATTTTGAGAACTACTATTACTTTGGAGCGATTGCGAAAAAGAGGTTACGAAGCGTTGCTTACATATTACGGAAAAGTTGCCCCACATCTTAATGAACCGCTGTATACGAGACCCGTACGTACAGTGGTGTGAAAGCCTCTCCCTGTCAGCGTTTGCTGACAGGGCGGGCTATTCGATTACAGGCTGGCGTTCTTGTCATCCATGTTTTGTATCCATTGTCTATATTTAGTTTTACTATCATAATCTATCCAGAAATCTTTGGCCATTTTTTATTTCTGTTGTTTGTATTTTTAGTTTTCGTTTTTTAGTTTCAAATCTTTACAAATCTCTTTCAGCACTTCGCATGGGTCAACGTCTATTGCTAATGCAATTAAATAAAGCTCGTCTACACGAAGCTTTGTGCTCTGATTATTTGTCAACTCGCTAAGCCGTGTTTTGCTAATTCCAGTCTTCCTTGAAACCTCTGAGCGGTTTATAGATTTTCGTGAAAGATAAAGTCCTAACTCGGTCATATTATCTGATTTTAAGAACATAAAAATACGTAATCGGGAAATATTTTCCGATTATATGAACTTTTGTTTTGTAAATGATCCGAATATCATTATATTTGTTCCGATAATCGGGCAATATTAACTTAAATCAAGATATATGGGACAGTCAAAATACACGAAAAGCGACCTCGAAAGCATAGTCATGATGCAGCTGGAAAACCTGAATGCTATGCACGACCTGTTAAGTATCATGAAAGTCCAGAATGAGTTATTGCATAACGCTAATAAAAAATTGAATGAGGAAATTTCTGAATTCAAAGAAAAACAATATCCGTATCAATCAAAAAATCGCAAGTCGTAACATTATTGTGTCCGGGAAACACTATCCACCCGTGTAAAAGTCCTCTTACTTGTCAAAATGCAAAATTGCTTATTTTTTAGTCGTTTCTGTCAGGGGTACACTGTTTTTACGCTTGACTGTAACTATGTAATAGCACGAAGTTATTACACTTTTTTGCCATTTTTGTTATCTGCTTTTATGCCCGGGTTTCCAAACATCCTGTCGAGCGGGCTTTGTATCCGGTTGATGGCTTTATTACTGACATAGGTGTAAATCATCGTGGTTTTTATGCCCGAATGGCCAAGCAACTGCTGAATGTACCTGATATCGGTGCCCATAAGTTTAGATTTTAGTCCCTCCTCCAATTTACGCCAATCTCCCTTAAAATCAAATAGGTTTCTGGTAAAATTCTTTACGTTCATTTGTTGGATGAGCAAAACAATAAACCCAGGCTGCAAAGCATAAACCCGGGTGTGCAAACCTTAGCTCCGGAAATACGAGCGGGTTATTCTTTGTTAAATCTGCAAGTTAAGTTTTCCTTGTATATGGAAGTAAGTTTGTCCAGGTATATGGCAGAAAAAGTTTCCTCCAATATGGGAACCGTCTTGTTTATGCATTAAAGACAACTTGTTTATGCGTTAAAGAAGAGTTGTTTATGCATTAAAGGCAGCTCGTTTATGTGTTAATCAGAAGTTGTCTATGCTACAACCAGTGCCTTTATCGTTTTCTACCAGTGCTTTTCCCCAGATACTTTTCCCCTTATACCGGAAGGATGAAAAAAGTACAGTATCTTTTCCGGAAATCCTCGGTATCTTTTTACTAAAAGTCGGCCAGCTTTTGAGGAAATCTGCCCCATCTTTTGGCGAAAAGTTCAGGGTCTTCTTACAAAATCGTCCCTATCTTTTCCTGAAAAGTCCGGTATCTTTCCGCAAAATCTTCAGCATCTTTTTACGAAAGGGAACAGCATCGGTCGTATCCATCCTTTCCCATTTAGAGGAGCCGCCCTCACTAACACGTGTGAGACACCCTCCCGAACGTTAGTGAGCCCCCTTCACAAGCATTAGTGAGGCACTATCCCAAACGTTGGTGAAACGGACTCACATCTCCCTATATGATACTATGAGTCAGCCATGGAAACGGTCATCATAAACGGTTCGAAGAATGGCTTAATCCTCAAACAGATCCAGGCTGTTACGGGATGGGAGAAAGACAAGATTACCGAGGTATTGAAACAGAACCACTTGTTGTAGGCTTTCCAGCTTTTTCCCAGCCTGTTTTTTCGAATCAATTGAAAAAACAGGTGGAGAAAAAGATAAATTTATCGTTGCCTGTCGGGCAAAATACCCGTTCAATCAGAATTCCGATGTCGTTTCTAATTTTGGCAATCAGGTTCCGCTTCCCGGGGCCGGATTTTTTTTAAGCACAAACAACAAGGTTTTTTATAATTTCTGTCCTTGAGCCGGACAGGCTCTTCCTTTTCCTGTCGATGAAAAGGAAGCAAAAATCTTGTCAAAACGAACCCTCACCCGGGCGTTTTGACGGCCCCCGCACCGCTCTGTTCTGCATTTGCGTCGGAGTCTTGACGGATTACAGTGTAATCCAGTTGCATTTCACGTATAATGCAATCGTATTACACGTGTAACTCATTTGGATTACACGTATAACACAAATGGGTTATAAGCGTAACTTTCGTAAATTTATTGTTTAGTGAAACTTCTCCCCACTATAATTTTTGTGAACGCCGCAACAATACGGTTGTGACACTCACAATAAAATTCTATATCTTCTGGGCTGCCAGGGCCAGGCAAAGCCCGAAACGGAACGCAGAAAAAGCCACAATGGCTGCCAGGCTATTAATCCCGGTTTACGCCAACACCGAGCTCAGCCGCTGTCTTCCGCACGGACAGAACGCTTAATTGTTATCGCTAAAAACTTTCCGCATTTGCCGAACGGGAAAATTATGCCCGCCCGGATGATAAAAAGCTGGCATCTCTGCCGCTTTTCCTGGTCCCGGCGGAAAGGAAGGCCAAAACCGGAATGGAAAAATGCAGGAAGGACAGTAAAAAATTAGTTAATTCCCTTATATGGAGCATTTAATAACCAGCGGTTTAGCCCAATACGAATTAAAACACAATTGAGCAGGGGGGCCGAAAGCCGGAGAGATCAAAAAAGGCAGCAGATAGACAAACCTACTGCTTTTTTTTCTTGGCTCAACTGTGCCTTAATTCCTAATTTGTTATGCGATGTTATTCTTTAAAAATCAGATGATTTTCTATTATTCTTCTCATTTAAAAATGGATAATTTACATATTCCGAAAACTTATTATGTTTTCTATCAAATCTATATTTAAAATTATCCAATTCAGCATCATTTGTGTTCTCCAATTTTGCCTGAAAGATATCTCCATCTTTATAATATTGAGAATTACCAATAGGATTCCAAATTTCAATGCTAAACAGATTTGATTTTACTATTGATCCTGAATCTATTTTAAATTCAAATTGTAAGTCAATTTTTGCAGATTTTGTTGCTCCAATCATTATGTGAAATCTATCAACATCACCAGAATTTATTTTTCTCGATATTGGATACTTTCGGCTTACATCATTTTTATCCATATCTATTATAACACAGTAAATTTCGGAGGGTGGCATTATACTATAGATATAACCATTAGGAATAACGTGAAATCCCATTTCTGTCAAAAAAAATTTAGTAGTATGATTAATTGAACTTTGACCAGAACTCTTTGCACCTGTTTCGCTAGTATAATTCCATGTTGCATCAATATTTGAAATATTGATGCCATTAATTCGATTATTAAAATTTTTTGTATGATATTGATCATCTGAATGTGTGAGTTCTTTTAAGTTTTCTAATATTAAAAAACTAGGAGAAAGTACACAAATTCTTTTTCTTTCTCCTGATAATATATCTCCATTATAATTAAGAAGTTCTGTAGAAAATACTTTACTCAAATATGAACCAGAAATTTTAATGGTACAATTTTTTGCTGAACCAAAGCCGCTATTAAATGCGTAAACTTCAAGTGAAGATGATCTTATCTCAAAAGTAAATTCTAAGGATGGAGATAAATCTATAATTTTGCACTTAATCGCAATGTTAAATTCCCATAAAAGAGCCGTAGCATTACCAGCATTTTGAAATTTAAAGTCTATAACAGGAAAGTGCAACTTTTTATTTATTTCATTTAATGTTATCATTTTTTACTTCCTGGTTTAATCGTTTTTGATTTATCAACATTTTCCGTTTCTTTATAATCACTCATTGATTCATCATTTCTTGCATCTATTAATTTGATGTTTGATTTGTGTGAAGTTAATTGTCTTTTAAACAAAAGAGCTGCTATATAACCGATTACTCCAAGGAATAGTGCAATAACTGCTATCCAAAAAAATTTATTTAAAATATCAGACAAAATAATAAACGAATTTTTCTGACCTAATTCACTAAAAATTTTTAGAGATAGAATTTGTTTCGCAACCAAATAAAGAAAAATTATAACTAGTCCAGCTATAGATAACGGCGTTTTAATTTTTGTCGTTACTAAGAGAATTTTGTCTAAATATTTCATATCTATTTATGTTAGTTCGTTCCAACTTTACGGCAATTATAATATCGCATAACGTAGGAAGCACCGAGTAGGCAAGGGGAATTTCACCCCAAGCCTCTCACAGAACCGTGCTTGATAGTCTCCCATCACACGGCTCTTCTAATATGTCATACAATATAAAGCTCATCCTCATTAAAGTTGGCAAATTGCACTTCACATTAGCTAACCCCTTCGCTCCTCTTCCATTACAGTTGTATCTTCACTTCTACGGGTTAGTCTGCCCCTACATGAATCATCGGTTTACCGCCTCTGGGTTGTGCCCATTGTGCGTTTCCCTTAGCATAAACATGCAGGTTCTCAAGTTCCGTAATTAAGCCCGCATAAAGTTCTTGCCTCTTTTGTGACGCCTGCCATAGTGCCAGTAAACAGGTGCCCGCACTATTTGTCATTGCATCGTGCAGTCTACAACTTTTGACAGAATATAACGCCCTTTTCGACACTTCTTCAGAGGTTCACTTGCGTTCAACTCCTTTATCCATAGCTGTACACACTCGTGGTGCGACTTTTCCTAAACGCTCAGCACCATGGCTCTTTACCACAGCACCTTTAGGTGGTTTGATGCCCTCTCCTGTAAGACGACTCCGATGGTTCAACCTTACAACTGGTTTCCATCATCTCAACTACAGCATGTAGGTAAACCTACTTCTTGACACAATACACGCAGGGGCGGACAGCGGGCGATTTCCTGTCAAGCCGAAAAACAGCCCGAGCGGAAAGATGCCCACCGAAAACCACTGCTGCGGCACTTGACGGGTAGCTGATGTTATAACCTGTAATTTGTTCATGTTAGAAATTTCAGCAATAGTCCATATGCGTATTTTACTGCCTTCCAAATGTTTTCATTTCCTATAATCGAAACTATTAATGCAATAAGACTAATTATAACTGTGTATTTTCTGACATAATCAGCGTCGTACCAGTGATTCTCAAAATTTACCCATCCCCTTTTATACATCTCTTTTCCCCGATCTGACACAACGAGGCGTTTACCGTCTTTTGCTGGCTCAAGGATACCATTACTTTGTAATTCATTTAAAAATTTTGGCCGCAATTCTTTTCCATATAAAGTGTCAATTTTGTGCCATAACCTTAAATTATTTTTCTTTTTTAGAAATACGGGCTCGGATTCTGACCTTTTTATTCTCTTTAGGATCGAATATATAATGCGTTCCTTTTCTCTTTCTGAAATAGGCATAAAGAATTATTTTACTGGAAAATGAATGCTATCTTTTATCTTTTTGAATTTGAAGTAATTTGTATAGTTCATATGTCTCTTTAATTGCAATCTTTATTCTATCAGAAAGATTAATATCTTGATAATAGTCTTTCCCACATAGTCTTACGAAAATTTCTTTTGTGTAATTTTCAACCATCCATTTACAGATTTGAATATCTGATGCCGAATCGTAATAATTTGTCTCAAAAATATCTTCGCCATTTAGTACATTTCTTGTTCCTTCAACTTGAGATGTCAGTTTCTTAATGTCTCCAATTTTAATTTTCATGTAAGAATGAAACAACCAACTATCACCATAATAGTTACTTATAAATTTTAATTCTGGTCGTTTGCCTGAAACCACAACTTCTAGTAAAATGCCAGATAGCCTGTAATCAAGAGAATAACCCATATCGCGTTTAATAAACTCTTCGTTGGCCAAATTTTTATGTATATAAGTAATCGTTTCATCAATATTATCTGTGGAAATGTAGAACCTGTCTTCAATATTTTGTTTTGTTACTGAAGCTGTTTTAACCATTTCCTGGGAAAAGCAAATAATTGAAATCATTATCAATAATGTGACAATCAATATTTTTTTCATTTATGTCGGTTTTTATTGAAACTTATATTTTAACTCAAATTTGTCAACGATGTCGCTGTCTACGGCGTTTATTATAGGTTATAACTATGTAATAGCACGAAGTTATTACACTTTTTTGCCATTTTTGTTATCTGCTTTTATGCCCGGGTTTCCAAACATCCTGTCGAGCGGGCTTTGTATCCGGTTGAGGGCTTTACTACTGACATGGGTGTAAATCATCGTGGTTTTTATGCTCGAATGGCCAAGCAACTGCTGGATGTACCTGATATCGGTCCTCATAAATTTAGATTTAGTTTCCGCCCCTCAATTTAAGCCAATCTCCCTTAAAATCAAATAGGTTAATAATAAAATTCTTTACGTTCATTTGTTGAATGAGCAAAACGATTGTTTCAGACTGCAAATCATAAATCCGGATGTGCAAACTTTGGCCTTGGAAATATAACCTATTCCGCCTTTATCGTTTTCTACCAGCGCTTTTCCCCATATACTTTTCCCCTTATACCGGAAGGATGAAAAAAGTCCGGTATCTTTCCGCGAAATCTTCAGCATCTTTTTACGAAGGGAACAGCATCGATCGTATCCATCCTTTCCCATTTAGAGGAGCCGCCCTCACTAACACGTGTGAGACACCCTCCCAAACGTTGGTGAAACGGACTCACATCTCCCTATATGATACTATGAATCAGCCATGGAAACGGTTATCATTAACGGTTCGAAGAATGGCTTAACCCTCGAACAGATCCAGGCTGTTACAGGATGGGAGAAAGACAAGATTACCGAGGTATTGAAACAGAACCATTTGTTGTAGGCTTTCCAGCTTTTTCCCCAGCCTGTTTTTTCGGATCAATTGAAAAAGCAGGTGGAGAAAAAGATAAATTTATCGTTGCCTGCCGGGCAAAATATCCGTTTAATCGAAATCCCGATGTCGTTTCTAATTTTGGCAATCAGGTTCCGCTTCCCGGGGCCGGATTCTTTTTAAGCACAAACAACAAGGTTTTTTATAATTTCTGTCCTTGAGCCGGACAGGCTCTTCCTTTTCCAGTCGATGAAAAGGAAGCAAAAATCTTGTCAAAACGAACCCTCACCCGGGCGTTTTGACGGCCCCCGCACCGCTCTGTTCTGCATTTGCGTCAGAGTCTTGACGGATTATTGTATAATCCAGTTGCATTTCACGTATAATGCAATCGTATGACACGTGTAACTTTCGAAAATTTATTGTTTAGTGAAACTTCTCCCCACTATAATTTTTGTAAACGCCGCAACAATTTTATTGCGACACTCTCAACAAAATTCTATATCTTCTGGGCTGCCAGGGCCAGGCAAAGCCCGAAACGGAACGCCGAAAAAGCGACAATGGCTACCAGGCTATTAATCCCGTTTTACGCCAACACCGAGCTCAGCCGCTGTCTTCCGCACGGACAGAACGCTTAATTGTTACCGCTAAAAACTTTCCGCATTTGCCGAACGGGAAAATTATGCCCGTCCGGATGATAAAAAGCTGGCATCTCTGCCGCTTTTCCTGGTCCCGGCGGAAAGGAAGGCCAAAACCGGCATGAAAAAATGCAGGAAGGACAGTAAAATATCAGTTAATTCCCTTATATGGAGCATTTAATAACCAGCGGTTTAGCCCAATCGAATAGCCCGCCCTGTCAGCAAACGCTGACAGGGAGAGGCTATTCGATTAACGCCGAGTTGTTCTTTTTTCTTTAATTTTTTTCATTTTTTTTGTTCAGTGTCAGAGACGCTTCGCCATTTCAGTCCCATTCAAACGGCCAAGTCCGATATGTCAAGGCACAAAAGTGTCGATTCGAATTTTGTATTAACCCTACTTTCCATCTCCGACACTTTTTTAGTTTTTTTACACAATTATATTTTATTCATGACATTTTCCAGATGAAAAAAAACATTTAATATCGAATTCATGACATACAGAACTGAGATAATAGATATTTTATTGGCTACGAGTCCCCCAAGAATCAAATATTTGTAACTTCTTTTCACCGGAGATTGAAGATTCTTTTATAATTGATCCATTATGGTCTAAACTAATTACAATAGTACCTTTATAGGATGGTTTTTTATCGATATCGTAATGTGTCTCTTGAACCTCGATTTGATATGGACTTGTGGTTTCAATTCTTTTAATTGCAATAGCGTCAGCAATTAATGTGTTGTTACGAAAGGCTTTTGCAGATTTGGCAATATATCCAGAAAAATAATTGTCATCATAAAAATACATTGTTTCAATTCCATTCCAATAGATAAAAGATTTTCTATAACTATTTTGATTATCTAATGCAATTATTTTAATTGTATGATGACGAAAATCTTTCTCAAATATCAGAGTCATATAATGATTTGGTTCAAGATTTCTATCATTTTCAGAAATTGGCCTTAAGGTTCCATGATCATACATCAAGGCAGTTAGTTGTTTTGACGGTTGTTCCCCGTTATTCGGCTTTTCACTTTCAGAAATTAATTTGTCCAATTTGTCAATATCCTTAAATTGACCTTTTAACGTTTTCCAAAAGGAGGTAATTTCAATTTGTCTTTGGTTTTGTATGTTCCCAACTGATTGTGCTTGTAGATATAATGCAGCACATGTTAGAAAGATGCAAAATAGAATGCAAGTACAAATTAAATTTAACGATTGTTTCTGTTGATTCATAACTTATTGGTTTAATGTTTAAAAATTTGTTTTTAGGAATAATATTAATTGAAATAATAAAATTAGAATATTGCTATTAAATATTTCATTATCCCTACTTTCCATCTCCGTCTATATTTTAAAACCGATTCCGTGTCAAATTGAGCTTGTCTGTCAATGAAACGAAACCTTTAAACTCCAATGACTTGTCACTCCAGTAACTTAACCACTCCAAAAACTCTTAAAAATCTGTCAAATAACTCAACTCTGTCAATCCGCGAAACTGTATCAAGTAACCAGAACATTCTTTTTTTTCAAACTTGCACAACGTTTCACAGAGCGACCACAATTGGCGTTAACTATGTAATATCACGAAGTTATTACACTTTTTTGTCATCTGTTTTAATTACCGGGTTTCCAAACATCCTGTCGAGCGGGCTTTGTATCCGGTTGATAGCTTTATTACTGACATGGGTGTAAATCATCGTGGTTTTCATGCTCGAATGACCAAGCAACTGCTGAATGTACCTGATATCGGTGCCCATAACCTTAGCGTTTAGTTTTATCCTTCCAATTTACGCCAATCTCCCTTAAAGTCAAATAGGTTAATGATAAAATTCTTTACGTCCGCTATTCCGGTGAGCAAAACGATTGTTTCAGGCTGCAAAACGTAAATCTGAGTGTGCGAACTCTAGTTCCGAAACTATTGTTGATAGGCTAAGGAAAATATTACCGATACAGACGCTATAACTGAAATTATTAATAAATACTCCTGCTGCACCATTTAATAGGTTATTTCCCAGAAACCTGTTTTATTTGATCCGATTCGTTGAATGAGTGCTGCGTTTTTTAACTTCTTTATCAGCTTACGGATGTATTGCTCTGTCAGATTCAGGTTTTCAGCTAACTGTGCCTGGGTAATTCGAGGATTCTTTTCAATGGCTTCCAGGATACTTCGTTCATTCTTTGTTAAAGCATTTATCCGCTCATTTATCCGCTCATTTATCCGCTCATTTATCCGCTCATTTATCCGCTCAGAACTTATTTTTTGATCTTTATAATTTAATTCGACCAAAAAACCGTTGGGTATTTCATTAAAATCAAAACGCATCGTTGGATAGCTTTCTATTTCTTTCCGGATCCGGATAAAACCACTTCCGTACTTCTCAATATCTCCGGTCAGATAAAAGGCTTCAGCCAGTAATTTATTCCGTGCGTAAGCCTGGTAATTATCTCTTTTTAAATCTTCCACTGTCAGATTCCCAAATAATCCCCCCGGATTAAAAAAAGTTATTCTATTATCATATATTTTTATCTGCACATCTACAGGACTCAAATAATCCCTATGTATCAACGAATTAAGAGTCATTTCGCGTAAAGCTGGAACTGGATATTCGAATATTTCAGTCCGGCTGGTTGGCATCCCTTTTATTTCAAAAGCTACTTTTATTTGCGCAATGATATATCGCATAGTGTCTTCTACGACTTCGAACAATGTCCCATTTAGCATTTTATCGTCAATGATCATGGACGGGGTCTTAAAACGACCTATGTGAACGTTGTATCCGGTCGTTTCTTTAGCAAATAATAACCATGCAGCATTCGTAATGCGGGATCCGTTAATCAGTTTTAATTTTTCCAGATTTTCGGCGAGACTGGCTTGTAAGCTGAACCGGCCTTTTTCATTTACTTTCTCGAAGAACTTTTCAATTTTTGATGGATCAAGGTCGTTAATCGTTTTATTGTTTGCCGGATAGGAGTCCCACGATAGCTGTAAAGATTGCATACTTGCTCCCGCAATTTCTATGGCGGTCATTAAATGATTTGAATTTCTGATTCTCCTGAAATAACGTCCTTTAAATGCGATTGGTTTAACAGGGAATTCATTGATTGACAGGCTAACAATCCTTCTTCCTTCCAGAGACATTACTTTTGTTTCGGGGATAAGGCCTGGCTGTGTTTTATTTTTGATTTCATTAAGCCACTGCTGGATGGTTTCATCTCCCAATATTATTCCTTTTACCACGCTATTGTTGTCGACACCCACATATACTGCACCGCCTTTACTGTTGGCAAATGCCACAAGCGAAACGATAACTTCATCATTAAAAGAAGTTTTAAATTCTACAAATTCCGATTCTCTTGCCGGTAACAGGTCGTTTTGCCGTTTCATTTAATCACGAATTAAACGAATAATATCTCAGTTGAATTTAAATTGACTCTATAGTTTAATTATTCCTTTTATTCTTTCTCTTTTCTTAAAAGTTCAAACCTTTCCCTCTCCATCTCCAAAAGTTTTTCAAAAAGTTCTATTGTTTTCTCAACCGGAAAATTATTGAGCGTTTCAATATTATGCGTACCAATTGATGTTGCTGTTACTCCGCTGTTTTCATAAAAATTGTATGTATAATATAGGACACTCTCTTCGTTGTATTTTCTCAATCCGTCTTCGGTTACACCCAAAGCTTTCGCAATTTGTTTCAGCTTGTCATCTCCAATTTTTTCAGCTTGCTCTATTTTAGATACAGCTTGTTTGGATATTCCTAAAGCTTCTCCTAAATCACTTTGTGTCATTCCACGCAAACGACGAATCCGTTCAACTTTTCTACCTAAGTGAGCTGCTGGTGCATAATTTATATTGTCCATAACTGCTTGATTTTATAATTAATATCCCTGCTTACCAATTTTATTCATTAAAATATCAATTTTTTCTCTTTCACTTTTAAGAAGTCTCTCATAGAGTTCAATAATTTTTTCAACAGGATTAAATTGCTGTGAATTAGCATATACTGTTGTTATCGCTCCTTCCGAAATAGTGGCGTCCTTATAACTATTGATATTGTAAATCGCCTTTTCCAAATCAAAGTCTCTAATAACTTCCGGAGATACACCAAGTGCCCCGGCGATTTTTGACAATATTTCATCGTCTATTTCGTCTTGTTGCTCTATTTTCGAAATTTCAGACTGGCTTATGCCTAAGTCAGTGGCCAGGGCGTCCTGTTTTACGCCTAAATACACACGAATTTTCTGGACATTATGGCCAACGTGCTTTTTATCAATTTTTTCCTTTGGTTCTGCAAGCATTTTATTAGGGTTTAAGGTAATTGTGTAAAGGTAATAAAGATCAACCTAATTTTAATAAAAGTCAACCCTAAAAATTACGAAAGAGGATGAACATAGGCTAGTTTAGCATGCTGTAAATTAAAATATACGACCTAGCATGCATCCCTGTTGCCAACGGAACATTGTTCAACCTAAAATAACGAAAAGCAGAAACTCCATTTCTGCTTACAGGGACTGTTATGTCCGCTACAATTAACAATTAATGAGTAATGAACAATGATAAAAATCCGCGGAGGCGGAACGATTAAATTTTAACCTACTAAACTATTTAACGCATGAAAAAACTACGACGAACACGGCTGCGTGTTTACTGTATCTTCTCCTTGTTCCTTTTTCTTGCCGTCCCTGCCCGTGCGCAGGTAAGGATTACCGGCACCGTTACCGGGGAAGCTGAAGACGGGACGGTATCGCCCCTGCCGGGGGTAACTATTGTTGTTGCCGGGACCACCCGCGGGGTGATTACCGATACCGACGGAACTTATTCCATCGAGGCCAGACCAACCGACCGGCTTACCTTCTCGTTTATCGGCATGGAAAGCCAGATTGTGGACATTGGTGGTAAGCAGGTGATCAATGTTGTACTGAAGGCCAAGACCGAGGAACTGGACGATGTGACCGTGGTGGCGTTCGGCACCCAGAAGAAAGAGAGCGTCATCGCCTCGATCGAAACGGTAAAACCTTCCGAGCTGAAACAGCCGGCATCGAACCTGACCACGGCCCTGGCCGGCAAAATACCGGGCATCATCTCGTACCAGACCTCGGGCGAGCCGGGCAACGACAACGCCCAATTCTTTGTGCGCGGGGTAACGACCTTTGGCTATAAAACGTCGCCCCTTATCCTGATCGATGGCTTCGAGGCGACATCGGACGATCTGGCCCGGCTGGAACCCGACGATATTGAAAGCTTCTCCATCCTGAAGGATGCTTCGGCTACCGTGCTTTACGGCGCCCGCGGGGCAAACGGCATCATCATGGTGGTGACCAGGGGCGGACGCGAGGGTCCCGTGAAGATCAACGTGCGCGTGGACACGCACATGGCCATGCCGACCAAAATGAACGACCTGCTCGACGGGGTGGAATACATGAAACTGTACAACCAGGCCCGCATTTCACGCGACCCGCTGCTGGGGGCCTACTACAGCGAACAGAAAATACAATCGACTGCACAGGGCCTCAACCCGATGATCTTTCCCAACACAGACTGGTACGACGAGCTTTTCGAAAAGTCGACCGTAAACAAGAAGTTTAACCTGAACGTATCGGGCGGCGGCCAGGTGGCTACCTATTACGTGGCCGGCGGCTACGAGAACGAAACCGGACTGCTGAAGGTGGACAGGCGGAACAACTTCAACAATAACATCGACATTAACCGCTTCCAGATGCGTACCAACGTGATCTTCAGACTGACACCAACCACCACGCTCGACACCCGCATCCAGGGCCTCTTTGAACGCTACACGGGCCCTTACCGCACGGCGAGCGACATTTTCGGCATGGTGATGAACTCCAACCCGGTCGACTTCCCCTCCGTGTACGAGCCTGACCCGGCGCACGAATATGCCGACCATATCCTCTTTGGAAATACTTACGTGGCCGGATCGCTCAAGGAGAACCCCTATGCCGAGATGGTGCGGGGCTATGAAGACCGCAACGAGAGTTCCATCACGGCAATGGCCACCCTGAACCAGGACCTGAAATTCGTGACCAGGGGACTGAAGTTTCAGCTCAAGGCTTCGGTGAATACCTGGAGCTATTATTCCAGTACCCGCTCCTACTCGCCTTTTTATTACGACCTGGAATCGTACAACCAGATCACCGGCGGGTACACGCTGTTCGCCCTGAACCCGACCAGCGGACAGTCGTACCTGGGCGACGTGGTCCCGGGCCGCGATGCCAGTGCCCATTATTACACAGAGGCGCGATTCAACTGGGAAAGGGAGTTTGGTAAACATTCCGTTGGACTGATGACCGTGGGCATGATGGAGGAATACCTGCTTACCGGCGGGAACAGTACCTCGATCTACGAAACCCTCCCGGAGAAGAACATGGGCAACTCGGGCCGCTTGACATACGATTACGATAAGCGTTACTTCCTCGAATTTTCATATGGCTATAACGGGTCGGAAAAATTCAGCGGCTCGCGGCGGTACGGTTTTTTCCCGTCAATTGGCGCGGGATGGCTCATTTCGAACGAACCTTTCTTTGCTTCTGTCAAAGATGTGATCGACCTGCTGAAACTGAAATTTACCTGGGGAAAGGTGGGCAACGATGCCATTTCTGACCGTTCGGGCCGCTTCTTCTACCTCTCGGACATTTCCAAGGGTGGCGGAAGCTACCGCTGGGGCTCGACCTTCATGAATGCCTACGACGGCTATACCATTAACCGGTATGCCAACCCGGATATTACCTGGGAGGTGTCGGCCAAGTATAACCTGGGCGTGGAGCTGGGCCTGCTGGACGAATCGCTGAAGGTACAGTGCGACGTGTTCAGGGATACCCGCGACAAAATTTACATGACCCGCCAGAATTTTCCTTCATCGGCCGGGTTGGAGGCTTCCATCAGCGGAAACGTGGGAAAAGTAAAATCGTGGGGAATTGATGGTTCGATAGATTACCAGCATGTATTTAACAAAGATTTCTGGTTGACGGGACGGGCCAACTTCACTTTTTCGACCAACGAGTACGTCGAACTGGATGAAAAAAATTACCCGGACGAATACCTGAAACAAAAGGGGCATTCCATTAACCAGTGGTGGGGCCTCCTGGCCGAACGGCTTTTCGTGGATGAAGCTGAAATTAACAACTCGCCCAAACAGGATTTCGGCGAATACATGGCTGGCGACATCAAGTACAAGGACATCAACGGCGACGGGGTGGTGAACAGCAACGACCGCATCCCGATGGGACTGCCCACGGTGCCGGAGATCCAATATGGGTTCGGGCTGTCGTCCGGGTACAAGTCGCTGGATTTCTCCTTCTTTTTCCAGGGAAATGCACGGGTGTCGCTCTTCATTAACCCGGGGACCGACGATAACGGGATCGCGCCTTTCGCTTCGAGACGGAATGCGCTGGCGCTAATCGCCAAAGATCACTGGAGCGAGACCAACCCGGATGTGCATGCCTTTTGGCCCCGCCTGTCGGTCGACCCGATATCGAACAACACCCAGACTTCGTCGTGGTGGCTGCGCAACGGGGCTTTCCTGCGCCTGAAAACGGTAGAGGCCGGATGGAACATCCCGGGTAAGGCCTTTAAAAAAATCGGGATGAAAAGCTGCCGGCTTTATTTCAGCGGAGAGAACCTGTTCGTGATCAGCCCCTTTAAACTGTGGGACCCGGAGATGGGAAGGGGGGGACTGGGCTACCCGCCGAACAAACGATATAATGTAGGGGTCCAGGTGGCATTTTGAAAACGTGGGACCGGACGCCAAGGAATAATTTTAACGATATGAAGATGAAAAAAATACTGATAATAACTTTTGTAATTGCTGCCATGACCGGGTGTTCGGAGTACCTGGATGTGGTGCCCGATAATACGATGACACTCGAAGACCTGTTTAAGCTGAAAGAAGAGGCATGGGATGCGCTGGCTAAGGTGTACAGCTATATGCCTGCTGACGATGAAACGCACAACTCCTTCTGGACACTGGGCGACGAATGGCTGGGACGCCTCGACCTGAACGACAATACCGGCAATCTCAGGGCCATGCGCATTATGCGGGGACTGCAGTCGGTTTCAAGCGTGCAGTTGGGGCACTGGTCGGGCTCGAACGGGGCCACCGACCTGTACGAAGGCATCAGGCAGGCCAATGTATTCCTGGCCAACATCGACAACGTGCCCGATATGACCGACCAGGAAAAGCGCGAGTGGAAAGCCCAGGTGAAATTTCTCAAAGCCTATTACTGCTTCCTGCTGGTCCAGCATTACGGTCCCATCGTGATCCCGGACAAGCTGGTCACTGCCGATGCCTCCACCGATGAGCTGTTTTTGCCCCGCATAAAGGTGGACTCGTGCTTCAGCTACATTACCAGCCTCATGGACGAAGCCATTCCCGACCTGACCGAACGGGCCTCAACAACCAACCTGGGCCAGGTGGACCAGCTGGCGGCCAAAGCCATCAAGGCCCGGGTGATGCTGTTCCGTGCCAGCCCGTTCTTTAACGGCAACATGGAGTATTTCGGCGACTTCCTCGATCATGACGGCCAGCCTTTTTTTCCGATGGCCTATGACAAGGAAAAGTGGAAAGACGCCATCGACGCCATTAATACGGCCCTTGAGGCCTGCGATGCCAACGGGATTGCCCTCTACACTTACGAGAAGGAACCTTACCCGTTTGACCGGGAGGACTACGCGGCCAACACGGAGAACCTGCAAAAGCTTTACGACCTGCGCATGGTGATCGCCGATCCCTGGAACAAGGAGCTGATCTGGGGTTATTCGAACATCGACATCTACAACCAGGGCGAGCTGGCGCATTCAACCAACATGCGCCTGCCCGAGGGCTATGGCGACGGGGTGACCAACACGGCAGAGTACTCCTGGCAATGGATGTGCGCCACCTATAAAATGGCGGAGCGGTACTACACCAAAAACGGCGTGCCGATCGACGAGGACCTGACGTACGACCTGGAGAACAAGCACAAGGTTATCACCACGCCGGGCGTCGATGATCCGGACTATGAGACTTTGCAGGGCATCATGCAGCCTGGTGCGGAAACCATCGGGATGTATCTGGACCGGGAACCGCGCTTTTACGCAAACTTAGGAATTACCGGCGGCTACTGGCGCACCCATGGGGTCCGCATCAACACGATGATGTACGCCGGTGAAGACGGCGGGTACAACTCATCGCAGCACACCACCGACTTCTACGAAACGGGGATCGCCATCAAGAAATTTGTTCACCCGGAATCGAAATCGGGAGCCTGGCAGCGCACCATCAAGTACCCCTACCCGATCATCCGCCTGGCCGACCTGCTACTAATGAAAGCCGAAGCGCTGAACGAGTATTACGACACACCTGCACAGGAGGTGTACGATGCCATTAACAGGGTCCGCACGCGGGCCGGGATACCGAACGTGGAGGAAGTCTGGAGCGATGCCAGCCTGGTGAAGTCGGTTGGTAAACACAAAACAAAGGAAGGCATGCGCGACATCATCCTGACCGAACGGGGCATCGAGCTGGCTTTCGAGGGAAGCCACTTCTGGGATATGCTCCGGTACCGGAAAGCGCCGGGTGAATTTTCCTCCCCGGTATGGGGCTGGACTTACACGGGTGAAACGGGGACTGACTTCTTTATTCCTGAAGCGAAGCAAACCCGGAAATTCACGATCACGGATTGTTTGTGGCCGATCGACCTGGATGAGATGAATACGAATTCGAAGCTCATACAAAACCCGGGATGGTGAAAAACTGAACGCGAAGACGCGAAGAAAAAAGTAATGAAAGAAGACCGGAAACCCGAGACGGGAGACCGGAAAATATTATTAAACAGATACAAACATCAAAACACAAGATAAAAATGAAGAATTTTATGAAGAAATACCTATACCTAGTCGCTGCATTTTTCGCGGCGACAGGTTGCGGGGAGGAAGGGAGGCATATGGCAGGAACGGGTGATTCACAGGCCCCTGAAAAACCTGTCATTACGAGATGGGAACCGCTGTACGGCGGGGCCAGGTTCTTCTATGAACTGCCCGTCGATGAAGACCTTTTAAGCATTGACGCTGTTTACACCAACACGAACGGGGAGCCGTTCTCCTTCTCGGCATCCTATTATGTCGATTCGCTCGACGTGTATGGCTTTGGCGATACCGACGAGCACAGTGTGGAGGTTTATGCCGTTGACCGCGCCGGCAACCGATCCGAGCCGGTGATTATGAAGGTCACCCCCCTGGAACCGGCCATTACACGGGTAATGGAATCAGTTGAGGTCAAGCCGGGGTTCAGCTCCTTCTTTCTCGACTGGAAAAACGAGTTGGAGCAAAGTATTAACGTGTATGTGGATTTCAGCTATACCAAAGACGGGACTGACTATTCCTTTACCTCAGTATTCTCGTCAAACCTGGCCGAAGAGCGGCGCTTTATCGAAGACCTGGAACTGACCCCGCAGGAGCCGGTCAGCGTTAAGATAAGGGTGGAAGATACCTACGGTAACATTACCGGACAGGTTGACATGGGACAGCTCTCCTTGTACGAGGACACCGAAATCCCCAAGGAAGGCTGGTACCTTCCGGCAACAAACGATTCGATCGGGGGCGTGCCGCAGGGCTTTGGCGATGGACTGGAAGGCCGCCTGCGCTACCTCATCGACGGCATCATTGACCGGGGCGATAACCTGAACTTTATGCATACCAATTCAAGGGGAAGAACAGGAAACAGCGACGATGGAAACATGCCCTGGAACGTGATCATCGACCTGGGCGGTTATTACGAGCTGAGCCGGATCGTGACCGTGCAGCGGCACTCGGGCGGGCTCGACAACATCAGCCGGGGACAGTATTACCAATCGGAAAATGTCGGCATTTACCGGATGTATATCTGGAACGATGAAACGGCTGCATGGGATACAGTATCCACCCACCAGATCGATGTTCCCGACGGACTGAGCGAACTGGAATTTGTCAAACTGGGCGAGGCCGGCGACATGGCCTACATGTTTCCCGACGATCCGCAATATACACAGGCGACCCGGTGGTTCCGCTACGAAGCGCTGAAAGGGTTCACCTCGAATTATACGCGGGAAGACGCCAATTGCCTGTCGGAGATCACCTTGTTCGGTAGAAAAGCAGATTAGCCGGGAAATGATGAACTGTTGGCTGCTAACTTTTTGGCGCTATGCGCCCTAAGCTTAACTTAAAAATCAACGAAAATGAAAAATATACCAATACTGTTCCTCCTCGTCTCCCTGTTATCGTCGTGCTCGGATATGTATGAGCTCCAGGAAAAATATGAAGGCGAAATTGTTTACCCGGGCCAATTCGACACCATCGTGGGCCATATCGGCTACGAACGCGTTGAAATTGACCTGATGAAGGCGGGCCGGGTCCCTGCCAGCCAGGTCAAACTTGGAAAATCGAAACAAACCGTTATCGAATATGACGACCAGGTGATTACCATCGATTCCCTGGCTTCGTGGGTCAATATTACCGGCCTGACTTCGGCCAAGCTCTACCGTTTCAAGGTGTACACGACCGATGAATTCAAAAACCAGTCGGTACCCCGGGAGATCGCCCTCATCCCCTTTACCTCAAGCGATCTCGAAGCTCTCGCCGTGTCCTCTCCAAGCATCCAGAAATCGCCCACAGCGGTCGTGATCGACTGGCCCAACGGTATTTCTTCGGTACTGATGAATTACTGTAGCCTTTCATTTGAATACACGGACAAGGACGGAGTCGTCCGAAGCGGTGAAAGAAGCGAAGAACCCAGGTTCTTTGCCGGCAACGTGGAGCCCGGGCAAACGGTGGAGATCAGCATGAAATACCATGTGGTCCCCCTTGTCAGCAATGAACCGATACTGGATACTGTGATTATCGGGGATGTTCTGGCAGTAAGCATGCCCAGCGGATCGACCGGATTTTCGCCGGCAGAGAAAGCGGTCCTCGAAGCCAACGGGGTAACCACATTCACCGCCGACGGCGTGTCGGACATCGAAAAACTGGTATTCCCGGTCCATGCCTCTTCCCTGCAGGACGTCTTTTACTTCGCAAACCTGAAAGAGCTGGACCTCACCGGCGGCGACCTGTTCAGCCTTCCCGTACTGAGCTATTCCGGGAACGGGGTATCGGACCAAGTTGGGGGCGGCGATTTTGTTCCCTTCATGCGAAAAGCCGGCGATATGGCTTCAGCCAATACACAGGCGCTGAAAGACCTGCTCGAGTCGGGTATGCTAAAGAAAGTCAGGTATTATCCCAACTCGATGGGACTCGACGAACTGCTCCTGCCCTACGTGGAAAGCGGGACCGTTGAACTGGTACAACTTCCCGGCGAAGTGCCGGTCCCTGATAAATTCCGGCTCAATGGACTGGTGCAGGACAATGACTGGGAAACGGACATCACCTATCCGGCAACAGATGCCCCTGACGGTGCAGGGTCCGGGAATGTTTACAAAACCGTGTTAAAGGCGAAAAACGCGTCGTTCGTTTTTGCCCTTCCGAAGGAATACGAATTCAACATCAGGGAATATCCCTACCTGAAAATGAAAGTCTATGCCCCGGAAAAAAGTATCCTCCCGGGCTCATACGCGCCATACCAAAAAATATGGCCGAGGTACATGAACTACCTGTGGTCGTTCAGCCAGAACAGCAGCTTTGGACAGCAGTACTGGACACCCGGTCTCATCACGGTCGGTGATGACGACCTGCAAAAATGGACGGAACTTACCATTGACATGAGCGCTGCACTTGGCCGGCATAACCGGGTGATCGTGCTGAATATAGGCGGAGAACCGTCGCTGACATGGGACCCGCCTGCCGATATCGTTTATTACTTTGCAGACATCCGGTTTTCCAGCGAACGATAAGCAACGTGCCTGGCTGCACTACGGTACAGCCAGCTTCAGCACGGCCCAACCCATGAAGGGTTGGGCCCTGTTTTATCAATTGCATGACATCCGTCCTGATTTGAGGTAGGTTTTGTGGTCTTTGATGTTGAGTTCCATTTTACCGCGCCCACAGTATCCTTGTTCGTAAAGGGCTTTGGTCCGGTATTCCAACATGTCGATTACTATAAACCGGACACCATGCTCGGCCGCTGCCCCGGGCTTTTCGCCAGACCACAGAAACAGTCCGCAAAAAATCCGCCGTTCTTGGTAAAAGACTTTCCATTATTGGGAATGGCCTCCGGCACGGTTTAATATTGTTGGAAGTCCTATCCATTTTACATCAAACCACAACTGCCGGTCCGCACTGGAAGATACCCAAGGCGTTGGAAGTCCTATCCGTCATTACAAAGAAGTGAAACAATATGAAACAATCCATTGGTTGTGAACATATTGCTTCACTTTAAAAACTAACCACCAATAGCTTCAAGGCTATTTTCCAGGATGTCCAAAGCATCCTTTAGTTCTTCGGTTGTTATCGTCAAGGCCGGGGATAATTGCAAAACATTACCGCCTGATATTTTAAAACTTAACCCGTTTTTCAGACATTCATACATCACCTTTTCCGCCTCCCCTGTCGCTTTCTCTTTGGTCTGCCTGTTTTTCACCAGTTCCACGCCCCACAGCATCCCGATCCCCCTGATGTCGCCAATACTGTAAAAACGTTGCTGCATAGCTGTTAATCTGGCCCTCATGTATTTCTCTCCTGCTTCAACTTTTTCCAAAATTTTATCGTCTTCGATAATCTGCAAAACAGTGCTGGCCACTACCGCCCCTAAAGGACTTTTTTCGTGTGTGTAATGCCCCAGCGATACATCCTGAAAAATATTGAACCGGTCCCTGGTAACGATGCAAGCCTGGGGAAAAAGCCCTCCGCCTAACCCCTTGCCTAAACAAAGGATATCCGGTTCCATATCAAAATGTTCAAAAGCAAACATTTTTCCCGTGCGGCCCAGGGCGATCGGGATTTCATCCAGGATCAGCAAGATACCATGTTTATTGCAAAGCCGGCGCACGCCCTGCCAAAAAGATTTGTCCGGGACCTGAACGTCCGTATTGCGGATGGTTTCGGCCAGCAACGCGCCAATGTCCCTTTCTTTTTCAATCACATATTCAATATATTCCAGGTGTTTCTCAGGTTGACCGGCAAAGATGCCCCGGTAAGCCGCCGGTCCGGGCACACGCTCCACTCCCGGCACCAGGGGGCCCATTTTATCCCTGAAAACAGATTCCCCGCCAACTCCGATAGCGTCAAGATTGGCACCATGAAACGAGTCCCAAAAGGAAATAACCTTAAACCTGCCGGTAACCCCCCTGGCAATTTTCAAGGCTATCGATACCGCACTGCTTCCATTGGGGGTCATTAAAACACGGTTTAAATCGCCCGGGCATAACGAAGCTATTTTTTTTGCAAAAGTTATTGCGGCCTTGTTTGTATAACGGCGCGGTGAAAACGGCAACGTGTTTAGCTGGCTTAACAGTGCTTCTTTTAACCATGGATGCGCATATCCCAACTGGTGCACGTTATTACCATGGAAATCGTAATATTTTTTCCCGCGAAGGTTTGAAAAAGAAGCCCCATCACAGGATGTCAGCACATCCAGGCACGGCGTCGACATCGACTGGTGCAGAAAATACCTGTTGTCGTCCTCCAGCCATGATTTTGTTTCCGGGTCATGACCGTTGTCCCATTTTTCACGCAACGGAGTGCTGTTGATATCACCCTCCGTTTTTTTATTCTGTTTATTCATAGTTACTGTGAATAAATTTTAACCGGAATAGCACCGGATGTAAAACCGGTGCTATTCTGTTTCAGACCATACCTGCCTGCTAATTCATGTATAACGAAGCAATTGACTCATCAAGCACCTTTACCACATAATCCAGTTCATCATCAGTAATAACCAAGGAAGGCCGGAGGGTGATAACACTACCTTCAATAATTTTAAAAGCAACGCCTTGCCCCATGCACCTGTACATAATTTTCTCGGCCTCTTCCACCGCCTTTTCCTTTGTTACCGGGTCTTTAACCAAATCAATACCCAGGTGCATCCCCAATCCCTCAACATTCCCGACTATGGGATACTTATTCTTTAAACCCAATAATTTATTTTTAAGATAGATCCCTTTACCGGCAGCCTTTTCGACCAGTTTTTCCCGTTCGATATATTCGATATTGGCAAGGGCAACAGCTGCGCAAAACGGATTTTTCTCGTGCGTATAGTGCCCGACAGAGCGGTGCTGAAGCACATTGTACTTGTCTTTCGTCAGGATCCCGGCAAAAGGGACCAATCCTCCTCCGAGGCTTTTACCCATGACCAGGACATCCGGAGTAACAAAATGCTCGCAGGCAAACATCTTGCCGGTACGGCCAAAACCTTCAATAACCTCGTCAAAGATGAGAAGGATATTATGTTCATCACAAATATTCCTGATTTGCTCCCAGTATTTTTTTGAAGGCACCCAGGGGGTAGCAGAAACCGGTTCTCCCACGATACAGGCTATATCCGGGTGGTGCCGGATCACGTTTTTAATCTGCCGGACACATTCATCCTCGACCTGTTCGGCAGTTGTAAATCCCCAAGGATTCCGGTAAAGATTGGGAAAATCCACATAAAAAGCACCCGGGACCATCGGACCGTTCCCTGTAGAAAAATGTTCTTCGGCCCCGACGGAAGCAGCCTGAAAACCTGTACCATGATAAGAATCCCAATAAGAAATAGTTTTAAAGCGTCCTGTTACCTGTTTTGCCAGCATCACGGCCATCTCAATAGCCTGGCTTCCTCCGGGACAAAACAAGACGCGATCGAGACCATCCGGACTGATATCGACCAGTTTTCCGGCCAGCTTCACTGCCGGGATATTGGAATACCTCCGGGGAGAAAAACACAGGTCTGCATCCAGCTGTGCTTTGGCCGCAGCAATAACCGCATCGTTGCCAAAACCAGCGTTATATACCCCGTTACCGTGGAGGTCCAGGTATTTTTTACCGGAAAGATCGTATATCGCAGCCCCTTTTACCTTCTCCAGCATATTCATCACCGGAGTGGACAATTCCTGATGCAAAAAATATTTTTCGTCTTCAGTCATCCAGTAAAGGGTATCCGGATCCGATATTTTCTTCCGGTAATTCAGACGTTCCTCACTGCTGTTCGGATCACCCTGCTCTGCCCTGTCATAAACAATACGTCCCATCAATTATTTGACACTTAAATATTCCGGTGAAATATTTTGCTTAGGCAGCCCCGGGCCGCTAATCGTTGCATCAAGAAAAAATCCGCCGCCACCGTTAAAATATTCAACCTTTATTTTATGTTTTCCCTCGTTCAGATTAATACTGCCTTCTTCTTCTTTTGTCCCGTGATCGCCGTCGTTATCAATCAGCTCTCTGTCGTCGATATACAATTTACTGCCATCATCAGACCGGATTGAAAAAGTATATTTTCCTTCTTTTTCAATTGTAATAAACCCATCAAAAACGACTGCCGTATTTTCACCCAGTTTATCTGCGAGTTGTTCCGTACTGATCTCGAAGGTACGTCCTGATCCAACCGGATTAAGAAATGAGAAAGCAGGGATTTTTGCCCAGTCTTTACCTTTATAGATCTTGTAAGACACGCCTGTATTTTCCGTGACTTTACCGACCACCCGGTAAAAACCTTCAGAGTAGGTTGTATGACTACCGTCGTTACCGAAATATGCAGCCCTGATTATTCCGGAATGATCCAGCTCAAAAGGACCGGTATATTCCTTTGACCCTGCCGTTGGGATTGTGCCGTCGGTTGTATACCGGATTTTGCCGTCTTTCCCTCCGGATTCTATTGTTACCACCGCATTCTTTCCGATGAACAGGCCCCCGGATTTTCCGTCATCATTGACCGGCAAAATTACCGGGGTACAGCTATAGGGGGCTAAAAAGTTTCCGACCAACGTTTTGGGGTCTGGTTCCGGGGCCCCTTCAAAAGCGCAGGTTACAGGACGTCCGACCCAGGCCTGCGGCCTTGGCACATCAAATACATAAGCCACAGTAGCAGCCAGGTCCATCACATTTACCTCTACCGGCAACCGGTAGCCGCTTTTAACACCTTTCCCGTACAAAATAAAGGGTACTTCGTTCCCCTGCACGGTTTCATCGCCATGTCCATGTCCAACACCTCCGTGATCGGCAGTAATAATAAACAATGTTTCGTCAAAGGTCCCTGCGTCCTTCGTTGCATCAATCACCTCCGCAGCCAGCGAATCTGCCAGTTCGACCGCCTTTAAATAGCCAGGCGTCATGTGACCGGCGGAATGACCGGCATGGTCGACATGATCCAAATGAATAAATAAAAAGTCGGGCCTGTCTTTCCTGATTACGTTCGCAGCAGCCTTTGCCGTGGCCCTCGGTCCATCCGGGTTCATATCAATATCGACAAATTTCTTGTCATATAACCGTCCGAACCCGGTCCATTCATAAACTGCTGCCGTTTTTAAAGTTGGCTTGTTCTTTTTAAGTATGTAGAAAATATCAGGGTACCTGCCATTTTCTGTGGTAAGGACCGGGGGTAAGTTATAGTCGTTAACTTCCCAGTCATTTGAGGCGACACCAGTTTGCGTTGCATTCGAACCGGTAAGCATGGCCTCCCAGTTCGGACTACTGACAGTAGGAAATATATTCCGGGCATGCAGGCTGTAAGCCCCGTTAGCCATATACTGATCGAAATCTGGAGTATTGGCTTTCAATACGCCTCCTACCGACATCCCGTCGACCCCAATGATAACTACCCGCTTAATACCGGCAGGCTTAAACTCATTTTTGCACCCCTGGAACATCAGGCTTATTCCGAGAATGACCAATACTGAAACTATTTTTACCTTCATTTGAAAATTTTAAAACCAGGAGAAAAATCAAGAATTCTTTAGCGATTAAAGTAGTCCCTGAGCATTGAAAAATTCGACAACCCGGGGAACGAAAAAAAAGACATAAGAGAAAATTAATTCATCTTTATGTTTAATTCACGAATGGCCAGTGAAATTGCGGAGATCAGTTTTTCCATATGCTCAGGATACAATTCACCGATATTTCCTATCCTGAAACAATTAGCCTGGCTTAATTTTCCCGGATAAATCACAAGGCCATACTGATTAAGAAAATCGTAAAACCGGTTAAAATCGAAGGTGCCACTGTCAGGATAAAGGAAGGATGAAATAATGTACCCCTGGACTTCAGGCTTCAGGTACGGAACAAATCCCATTTTCTTCATCCCTTCCATTAGTATGTCATGGTTCTGTTTGTAACGGGCCGCCCTCGCTTCAATGCCCCCTTCTTCAATCAGCTCGTTCAGGGCCTGCCGGAATGCCAGCATAATCTGTACCGGAGGGGTAAAGCGGAATTGTCCGTTGGCGTTTAGTCCTGTCCATTGTGCATATAAGTCAAGCGATAAGGTCCGGCTTTGGCCTTTACATTTCTCAAGGTTTCCCGCATTAAAGATAATAAATGAGAAACCCGGGACCCCTTCGATACACTTGTTGGATGAAGATACCAGGTAATCAATTCCTGCTGCTTTCATATCCAGGGGCACTGCGCCGAAACTACTCATTGCATCGACAATGTAAACGGCGCCGGCTTCTTTCACTACCTTACCAATCGAATTCAGGTCATTAAAGATCCCTGTCGTTGTTTCGCAATGAACGATCGCCACATGAGTAATATCCTTGTGCTCCAGTAAAAATTCTTCGACAACATTGACTTGCGGAACTTCATCTTCGGCAAATGCCAGAACGGAAACCTTGATCCGGTGAATTTTCGCCATATTCTCAATCCGCTGACCATAGGCTCCGTTTTTAATAACCAATAGATGACCATTTTCCGGAACGACTGTTGAAATAACAGACTCCACGCCAAAAGTACCGGCACCTTGCATCAACACGGAATCGTACTTGGCATCATTTTCAAGACCGGACAGTTTTAATAAATCCTTACGGATGGATCCGACAACGTTTATAAATTCTGAGTCTCTCGATCCCAAGTCCCGAAGTGTTGCTTCTTTAACTGTTTTTGAAGTTGTAAGAGGCCCCGGTGTAAATAATAATTTATCTTTTCCACTCATATCTTTTATTATTTTAATAACTATACATTTTTTGAATTGATCAGCAGATTCCCGGCAATCTCTTTTTTGCCGAAGTTCCATTTGGTGGTTAATAGGATTGCTGAAATAAGGGAAGCAAAAACGAATATATGGAACAGCATTTCCCATCCAAAATGTTCAGATACAAAGGCAACTACAAACGGAGATAACAGCTGGCCCGCAGATCCCACGCCATTAATAAAGCCTGCTGCTTTGGCGGCCCCTTTTTCTGAACCGATATCGATTGCCGCAGCACCTGACATCAGTGAATCAGGTCCGTAAGTAAAAAATCCGACTAACCCTATCACGACCATGGTTGATACAGCTCTTAACCCCGTCAGAAAAGGCTGTAAAACAAAAGTCAGGGAAAGTCCGAATAACATTAATGCCCCCACCGGGAACCGCTGTGCATTAAATACCTTATCCGATAAATAACCTGCAAAGATTACCCCTGTAAATCCGACAAATTCATAGATAGAAGAGGTATAACCGGCAGCTTCGGTCGAATAATGCAGGGCCTGGGCCAAATAAGTAGGTAACCAGAAAAGATAAGTGTACCGGATAAATTTGATAAAAAAATACATGATTGCTGCTACCCATAGTGCCGAATTCTTCAAAAGTTCCCTAACGGAGACGTGATCTTTTTTATCATCGACATGATCCTCCTGATTTTCAATATTATTTTCACCTTGTTCATTTCTTGTAAACAGGATATATATCGTGGTTATTATTCCAAGGACAAGTGCTGGCATCCAAAAAACACGGGACAACCCGGATTTTGGCCAGAAGGTTTGATCCGCAAGCCAGTAGGTCGCAAACAAGGTTCCAAGAAACCCTCCAACCACATAACAGGTAGACCACCAGGACATCACAATCCCCCTTTCATCCTCGCGAAACCATGTTGACATGTTCTTAACCAGGCCGGACCAGCCAGTCGACTGTCCCAGACCGTTTAACCCGGCTAACATGACCAACACTCCGATTGCCCCTGTAAAACCAAAAATCAGGTTAGCCACCACAGAAAGCACCATTCCAGTCCCAACAATAAGCCTCGGGCCATATTTATCGGATAAATAACCGTTCAGATACTGGCCAACCATATAAATCAGGCTGTATATGCCAACCATTAAGGCATAATCATTGTTGTCGAAACCGTATTGCTGCTGCATGGCAACATTGGCAACGCTCAGATTTTTCCGGCAAAAATAAAATCCAAAATAAGCAAGCCACGTAACGGCAAAGATCCGGATTCTCCAGGCTGTTGTCTTATCTGGCAGGTTCATGCTGGATATATTCAATGGGGTTAATTCCCTTCTCAATCAAATAATCAATTTCATTTAACACAGTCATCAGTTCCCAGGGGCCTTCCACCACAAAATGTGCCCCTGCTATCCGTAGTTTTTCTTCTGCCTGCTTTATCCTGGCTGTTAATTCATCTTCCGGGACATTGTTAATTTCCTCTTCCGAATATCCTACTTCGTTTCCACATTTAGTATAACCTACGACCCACATTCCGGCATTCAGGCCTTCCTTAACGTCAGCAACGGTATCTCCAACTTTTATCATCTCATGTATGGGAAATACACCAAGTTTTAGTGCGTTCCTGTAAATCATAAAGGGGGCAGGCCTGCCTTCAGGTACCTCATCAGAAGCAACAACAGAATCCGGCAGGATACCTTGTTCTGAGGCTGCCGAAACAACAGGTGTCATCATTTCCGTTACATATCCTGTCGATGAACCAATTTTTATATTTGAATTTCTCAATTCAGAAAACAATTCTTTTACCCCGGGAATTGCAGTTGCATACTGAGGAATAATATCAATCAATGCCGGAGTAAGCTGGCTATATAGTTTAACGACATCTTCCTCTGTGACCTTCCGTCCATAGACCTGGTTCCATTGCGATGCAACGGTATCAAGTTTAAGAAGTTCCCGGACGTGGTCTTTTTTGGCAATTCCCATAGGTCCCCTTGCTTCCTGCATGGTTATTCCGATGCCATTCTTTTTAAATACTTCAACAAAAACAGCGGTTGGAGCCAGACAACCATAATCGACTAATGTCCCTGCCCAGTCAAATACAATCCCTTTAATGTTTTTTAAAATTTTCATTAGAAAAATCAGTTAAATTGCTATCATTATATACATTATCATAAAACTAACATGTCACGGGAACAACTCCGTGATCTGCTTCTTTTCATTCCTTTTTGTGTTGCCTCTTTCGAATTGGTTTTGTAATACGCCCGCTTTGTTTTTACGTCGATGAAAGAGAATACTTTTCTAAAAGAGAATTACTTAAACCAAACTTCTCATTTATTTAAAGCTACTTCTAGTCGTTGTCGAAGTAAAATTGATACATTGCATGCACCAAACAAATTAATTAAGCAATATTTATTATTATTAATACAAAGGGAATTAAATTAATATGAATTAATGAATAATTATCCGTCACAAGCCAGGAGCTTGCTGGAGTTGGTTAAGTCACTACAGATCAGAGGTTATAAAAAAAAGGAGCTCGCTTCTATTTTAGAAATCCCGGCCCCCGTTTTTTCCAGCTTGTTAAAGAATATTTTACCGGTTATTGCCCAGGTAAATGAAGACAATGACAATCTTGAAGAAAGAATTTCCTATGCTTTTTCGCAGGTTAATAACATGTCGGCCAATAAAACGTTACAGCAGCTTAATAAATATATAACAAAACTTGAAAATTCGCTTAAGAATAATTTAACGCAAACAAACAGCAGGGACTATTTTTCCCTGATAAAAGAACAAAGCTGCAAGTCATACGAATTTACCAGGCAGTATTTCGAAGGACTTTACGAATTCTACTACATCAGTACTGAAAGATATATTGTAAAAAAAGAACCGTTTTGGATAAGGACTCATCCCATTGAAAAATACGTCGAGGTATTTAAAGGAAATAAGAACAGCACGTTACTGTATAAAGGCATTGGCATAATAACCAACAACCAGACCATGACTTTCCAATTGTCCGAAATAAATGATATTCCCAATGAGTATTTAATGATCCATGTCACTCTTCCTTTCACGAGGAAAACAGACCACCTGAGAGGCGTTTTCTCGGCCATCAGTTTTGCCCGTGAGCCTATTGCCAGAAAGGTAGTACTTCGGAAAATCGCTGATTTTTGTAATGAAGATGAATTTAACCGCATTCAGACTCAATATTTCGATCGTTTGGAAGATGCAGAGATCCCTGAAATTTATCAATACCTGTTTCACGATCCGTCGATGATTGAATGCTATTCGATTCCCAAGCCTAAATTTAATATCTCGGACCTGATTGAAGAAATTAAAGTTTCCAGTCAGTTTAAAGAAAAGATCTAAGCGAAACAAAGGATCTGAATCTGCCTGGCAAAATTTCGCACTCCCAAGCAATGGATGGAGTATAGAATGTGGCGGGAGCAAAAAATGAAGAATAAAGGCTCTTGCTAATATTGTTTAATTACATGTTTTTTCCCAAAGTACAAAACTGAAAGGGGGCCAAGGTCCTGTTACCTCAAAAGAAAAACCTAAAGAATGAAACTCATTTTCCTGACGATTAACTAAATAAACAAAAAGCCCGACATTTTCCTTGGTTATAAAAAAATTGGCATTCAGAATCATATCATCCTGCCGGCCTGTTAGTTCACGTGGAAATAAATTGTTAAGATAACTTTGAGTACAAATCGTTTTATACTCGTCTAAACATTGCTGTCCCTTCTTTTTCATGAATAGTATTACTTCCTGCTCAATAAGTTCTGTCTTCTTTCTGTTAAGTAAAAAGGCTTTCCCCGGAGAACTTTCCAGTATGTGTTTCTCCAGGGTTACGAGCTCGTCACTAAGTTCAAACATCTTTTCCCTCAAAACCCGCTTATTACAATAAATTTTAACTGCCCATTCCTCTTTCCCTGAAACCGACTGAAAATTTCTGAATAAAGAAGCAGAATAGTCCGTGACGAATTTTCCAAGGTATTCCCGGTTTGGAAATATAGTTCCGAATCTCAAAGGAATTACTGTATGTCTTTTCATAACAGCTAAAATCGTAGTAATATGGTGCCGTTTATTTCTTTCCAGCCAAATGGTATCACGTAAATTTAGTTTCAGGTTTTCCTCTGAAAAATCATCCGGAGACACAAGTTTATAAACTACATAATATTCGTTTATCTGTAAAATGTTAATTTCTTCGGCCTTTGTTACATCTTCTTCCTCTCTAGGAAGGCTGTTTAAAATACAATAAGCATATATTAAATCATTATCCATCTATATTTTTGTTTGTACCGGAGAATAAATCAGGAGTCATTTCCCATTCGCTCGAATGCGGTTATCTCCAGTTCATTATCAAGTTGTACAGAATAAAACACACGTGACTTTTTAGGTGGCAAATTCATTGATTTCAGAAATGAGTCATCTTCATACACTTCAGCGACAGCCTCCCATCCGTCATCTTTCTTTTCAAGTTTTACCACCCGGATATCTTCATCTCCAATGCTTTCTTTCAGAAAGGAGAAAACCGCTTTTTTTACGTCCAAAATATTGCTCATAATTTTTTTATTAAAAATTCAGTATAAATAAAACGTGCATTGTCCATATAACTGCAACTAAAAACTGTATTGCCAACTGATCAAAGCTAAAACCTGGCCGATCCCATTTTAATTTGTTAAATCAATGAACAGCCTGTAGATGTCACAAGTCCTGCTTTTCTTTCCTTATTTGTTCCAATAAGCCAAGTAGTTCTTCTTCGCGTCTGTCATATTCATCTTCATCAATTTCATCCATTTCAAATTTCATCTGCAGTTCCATCAGGCGTTCCTTGATCGTGCCTTCGTCCGACTGTTCCCGGTCAGCAATCTTGCTAATTTCTTTCCCGAGAAAAATCATTCCTTTTAAAGGAGCTTTCAGTAGAATATCATCAATTAACAACATATCATCAGTTTTTATCAATATTAATGGTCATATTCACAAAATTATAGGGAGGTAAAGTCCCGACATACTTAAAGTTCAGAATGCTCCCAAGCTGTTCATCCAACTTATTCACTGCTTCATCAAAAGCAGGTTCCTTCTCATTAAGGATCAGGAAAGACGCATTCAAAATCATCCGGTCGCCATAGTTATCATTGATCCGGATACTCTCAGCCAGGGGAGAAAGGCGATCGAGTATTTGTTTTTTGAAAGATTCTTTTTCTTTCTGAAGGGCCGCTTCAACCTGCTCTCCGATTTTCATCCGCTGGTAGTAGGTTTTATCAGCCGGTAAATGAACCAGTTTTTCTTTCATATTACGGATATCCGGATATTTATTAAGAATATGATCAAAGATAACCCCATCGATAGCAATTACTTTTAACCCTAATTCTTTTTTACCCTCAATACAATCGAGCATTTTCGAGAGCAGATCGTAATCGCGCTCCAGAATTTTCAGGATACCTGAATCGTCTTTTGTATCGGCGATAGTGGAGAAACGAACCGGGAGTATGGGAAATTGCTTCATCACCTTCTCCAGTACCAGTTCATGGGCTGTCAGGTTTGCCCGTCTGGCTTCATACTGGATAACCGGGGAATTACTGACAACGGCACAAATATTTTTATAATTAATCCCGTAAACCATATCCCCGCGTTTACCTATCCCGATCGGCCCAAATTCAATTGCTCCGTGATGCCTGATAATACCGTAGATATATTTTCCTTCCTTGCTCTTTATTTCTTTGTTTTCCATATGTAAGGAGGTTAAAAGTTACACTTCCCATTTTTCAGGAAATATCTTCAGATCAACAAAACTGAAGATGGGTAAAGGTGCCGTATATACAAAATCGATCCGGTCCCGATAGCGGTCACCCAAATCAGTCATAATATTGTCAATTTCCTTTTCCCGGCTGCTGTTTACCAAAAAGGCTGTATTCATAAACATACGGTCCTCATTGCATTTGTTCTGACTGAGATCAAAAACGACCCTTCTGAATGATTCCAGAACATTGGCGGCTTCCTGTTCCTTCTTTTTTCCAAGGGATTTCTGAATGATTCGCCCTGCATTATCCATTTTCTTCTTTTTCAGTTCCGGATCCGATTCCCGTTCCACTTCATTCCTGATAGCCTGGATCTCGGCATTTTGCACGTCAATTTCCTTATAGATGGTATCCATATTTTTCCAAATCCCTTTCACATTGAATTCGACCTTGTTCTCGAAGGTGCGTAACAACTCAGAAAATTCACTGTAGCGGCGCTGTAATAAATTCCGGATTTCATCAGGTGTTGCAGCAATCGTTCCAAAACGAACCGGGATCACAGATCTGAACTCTGTCATTACTTTTTCAATAACCTTTTGATGAGCCAGTATATTCTCAGGATTAACGATAAATTTATTAAGCGGATGATTACTTACAACCATACACAAACCGTCAAAACCAATGGTCGTTACCAGATTTTTTTCACTGCCAATACCGATTGGTCCAAAGTTGCAATCATAATCGGAGGCGATGATACAGTATATATATTTCCCGTCTTTCTGCATAATTTTATTCTCTTATCTTGACCAACAGTGAATTCTCCGTGACTTTTTCTTCTGAAAAACAGAAAGAATCTTCATCTGACAATTTTCCGAAGGTCTTCATGTAATCACTCATGATATGATATGCCTTACTCAATGTAGTAAAATCAACTTCATCTTTTTCTCCGGAATGGACATCGGGATGGGCAGATTTCACTTTGGTATGGTAAGCTTGCCTGATTTCCCAGGCAGATGCCTTTATATTGAGACCTAAAACATTCCGTGCCTGTTCTATTTCCCTGAAATTTAGCTCAACCACTTCCAACGTATAAAAGCTGTAACAGGGTAAAGGACCGACATACTTAAAATTCAGTCTTCCCTGAAAATCCTGGTCCAGTTGATCCAGTGCTTCTTCAAAGAGAGATATCTTTCCTTTATTGACTAAAAAAGCAACATTCGCAATCATCTGATCATCCATCAACTCGTGCTCTCTTAATTCCTGACAAACAGGTTCCAGATGTTTAATGATCCCGGTTCTGGCACTTTCTGACTTTTTATTTAATTTTTCCCGGATCATTTTTCCTATTTGCATCTGATCAGCAACAGAAACCTGCTCTTTTGCCATCAACTCCTTCTTGAATTCCGTTATTTCGGGATCGTCTGCAACTGCCTGGATAAGACGGTCAAAATATTTCCACGTCACTGCAACATCGACTTCCACCATGTTACCGACTTTTCCAAGAATCTCCATACAAAGAGAATATCCCTTTTCCAGTATTTTGTAAACTTCCGACTGATCCTTCGACCATGTTCCCAGTTTCATGGGGATTAATATTGCAAATCCAAGGTTCATAACCTGTTCAAGAACCTTCTGATGCTCAATCAGTAACCTGGCCAGCGTTTCTTTACTGGAATGTGTCAGGTCGGTATATCTCCTTTTTGCGACGATAGCCGATATCTTTTCATAAGAAACAACTTCCAATCCGGTTTCCTTCAGTTCGTAGAACTGCTCCGGAGAGTAATAGTTGTGTATAATCCCATAAAAATATAAGCAGTTTGTTCCTGTCATATTAAATTGCTGTTGATTTTATCTGATTTTGATTTTTTACAAGTTCAATCACTTCTTTAAAGTATTCGTCTGTCAAAATGATCTCATGATCTGAGTTTAACGTTTTTTCACTTCGGGTAATCGCTTCCCTGATTGCCAGAGCTGAAGCTTTACGGCAGATAAACTCGATATCCGCGCCGACCATTCCCGAAGTTGCCACAGCGAGTTCATGCAGGTTGACATCTGAGCCTAATGGCTTTTTCCGGGTATGAATTTTGAATATAGCTTCCCTGACGCCGGTATCCGGTGCCGGCAATTCAAAGAGCAGATCAAAACGACCGCTTCGGAGCAAAGCAGGATCAATCAGATCGATCCTGTTGGTCGCGGCCACCACCACCACCCCTTTCAACTCTTCAATTCCGTCCATCTCTGTCAGAAACTGACTGATAACCCGCTGAATGACATCAGAAGATCCCTCCCCGGAAGTACGCTTCGGAGTAAGACTGTCAATTTCATCAATAAAAAGGATGGATGGAGCAACCTGTTTCGCTTTTTTGAATAAATCGCGTACCCCCCGCTCCGATTCACCAATATATTTGTTGATGATCTGAGGCCCTTTCACCGAAATAAAATTAACACCGCTTTCATGGGCAAGTGCTTTTACCAGATAAGTCTTTCCGGTTCCTGGTTTACCATACAATATAATTCCTTTTGGGGGCATGGTAGAAGTCTTCTCATACAGACTGGCATACTTCAAAGGCCATATTACCGCTTCCTGCAAGGCCTGTTTGATTTCTTCATGTCCTCCGATATCTTCCCACTTCACATCCGGGACTTCCACAAATACCTCGCGGATAGCCGAGGGTTCGACCTCTTTCATAGCCTCACGAAAATTATCCATGGTTACTTCCAGGCTTTTTAGCAATTCATAGGGGATCTCTGCCATCTCGAAATCGATTTTAGGCAAAATTCTCCTCAGGGCAGCCATAGCTGCTTCCCGTGCAAGTGCTTCCAGGTCGGCCCCGACAAAACCATGGGTAATGTCGGCCAGTTTCTGAAGGCTAACATCCTCAGCCAATGGGATGCCTCTTGTATGAATCTCCAGAATCTCGAGACGTCCCTTCTTGTCCGGGATAGGAACCGAAATCTCCCGGTCAAAACGTCCGGGACGGCGTAAGGCCGGATCAATCGTATTCGGAATGTTTGTCGCCCCGATCACGATCACCTTTCCCCTTGATTCCAATCCGTCCATTAAAGACAGAAGCTGGGCAACCACCCTTTTTTCCACTTGTTTCTCTCCCCCCATGTCTTCTCTCTTTGGCGCGATTGCATCAATTTCGTCAATAAAAATAATAGAGGGTGCATGCGCCTGGGCTTCCGAAAATATCTTTCGCAATCTTTCTTCACTTTCGCCATAAAATTTGCCCATAATCTCCGGACCGGATATATTTACAAAATAAGCATCCGTCTCATTTGCCACAGCCCTTACGATTAATGTCTTTCCCGTTCCGGGAGGGCCATAAAAGAAAACTCCTTTGGGAGGATTGATCCCCAAACGCTCAAAAACTTCGGGATATCTCAACGGCAGTTCGATCATTTCACGGATACGCTGAACCTGGTTAGAGAGACCGCCTATATCCTCATATGATACTTTTGATGAACGTTTCCCCGTCGGCTTGGATAATTCAAGTAATACCTGAGTTTCCGGGTTAATCAAAACAACCCCCGATGGGTTATGATCAAGAATCTCATACTCAATCGAACGGGCCCCAAATAAAGTTGCACGTACCTTATCCCCTTTTACGACAGGGACTCCGTCGATCAGAGAACCAATATAACGGGCATCGTTGGACTTGAATGATGACCCGGACAGAGCTTCAGGATGGAGCCGGATCTTTTGGGCCGGTTTATAATCGGTTTTACTGATTTTAACCTTCTCATCAATACTTGTCTGGGCGTTCCCCCGGGTTATCCCATCGATCTGAATGATTTGCTTTCCCCTTTCGTCAGGAAAACAGGGCATCACCTTTGCGGGAGTTTTTCGTTTCCCTTCAATCATAATAATATCACCGGGTATTAATCCGGCACTTTTCATATCTGTCGGATCAATCCGGGCGATTGCCCGTCCAACATCTTTCACCAGTGCTTCTTTGACCTTAAAAACCAGATCACTCATTTTTATTTCTATTATTTTTTTATCGAATCATACAGAATCAACAAGAATGATCAAAAAGAACTTCCTTCAGTGAGTTCAACTGCCCAAAGCCCTTAATTTCTTCGGGAAAGGAAGGAACTTTTGTAATCTCAAAATGCCTCCCGTATGTCTCCCCAATCTGGGTCAGATACTTTTGCTGGGACTCTTTTTTGCGAAGGCAAAAACTACAGGCTCCCAGTTCCATAACATGATTTATAATTAACTGACGGACCAAGATCCTGCTCTTTTGCAGGTCTGCCAATAGCCTGTCTGTTTCACGGACGGCCATTGCCTCCGGAATACAAACAGGAATAAATTCACAATGCCTGCTGTCCCGGAGAAGTTCATCGATATGCCTTGTTGTCTTTTTCAGTTTCAACAGCATATCATCTGTATCATCCGGATAATAGCTGCCGGAAAACCGCGTAACCATGTATCTATATTTCCATCTTATTTGTACCGCAACCTTGATCCACTGATCCAGTATTTTCGGAGATGACAGCAATCTTAAAAAATGCCCGGTCGGGGCTGTATCTACTACATATTTTTCAAAATCATGCTCTTCAATCAAATCCATAATCGTTTTAAAGCTCATCATTTCATCAATCCCGGGAATGGACAAGCTTAACAATTGATTGATATCATCGTTATCCAGACCAGTAGACGTGTCAAAAAGCTTTTTCAGCTCTGCCTGATGCTGCTGTTTAAACTCTTCGAAGGCTTCATCTGCTCCAATTTCAATAGCTGAAAGAGAATCGAATCCTTCTACTTTCCGGAGCTTTGAACCGATAGTTTGGTCCAGGCTGTCAGACACGGAATGGGCAGGATCGGTCGAGACAAGCAGCGTTCTGTACCTCTCTGATAATTTCATCGCGGTAGCAACAGCACAGCTGGTCTTCCCAACACCACCTTTCCCTCCAAAAAAAATCAATTTAAACTCGTGATCTTCCAGTCCGGATAGTGCCATAAATCATTTTTTTATCCTTATTTCAAGAATACCGTTATTGTATGTCGATGTCAGGTTCTCTTTAACTTCCTTTACAGGAAGCAGCACTTCCTTATGAAACTTCCGGAGTTTATTTGCAGCAGAAATCTCCAGTATATCCTCTTTCAGTTCAATAGAAATATCCTCCTCCGCCATCCCCGGCATCTCAGCTATAATGATCAATTCATTTCCCTCATCGAATACATCAGTAATCGGGTCCCTCTCTTCATCCACCTTCGGCCCTTCAGGGGTCTTTTTAATGTTGCCAAAGGTTTCAACCTTCGGGCCTCCGCCTACTGCAGATTTAATGGTAAACCCGTAAACGCCTTTCATCCCCTTCTTGAGGTGCTCCAGATCAATTGTTCCTTCTTTATGAACCTCTCCTTCTTCAGTAACCTTTCCGGCCAGATCAATTAACTTTTCGATCCCTTTGAATAGTCCGCCCAGTCCTAAGAATTCAAATTCAGATTCTTTTTTTTCATTTTCCTTTTCCATTTGCTTAGATTTTTTACCTGTTATCCGCCTACATTTATAAAACCTTCCTCCATGTTTTACAACGATCCATCTTTCAATCGAAGGCCTCACTGGTTCCCAATTTTTCAATATCCGTCTTCCAATTCTGAGGATCTTTCACGGCAATAAAAGCATTTCTTGCCCGCCCGTTGTCCCACAGAATATAAAGTTGAATTATTCTTTTCCCCAGTATCCACCTCCTTTTTACCAGATCCATCCGTTGAATTTGGTCAAGAGGAATCTGAAACAGAACTTTTTGCACCTGAACGAAAAGGAGCCTTTGTTCTGTAAGGTATAAATTTCCCAGCTTCCATGATGAAAAAGCACCATTACCTGCATCATAGGAAGCCGTAAAGGAGCGTAGCATTTTTTCGTTGTCAATAAATGACAGAAACGAAATTTTTCTTTGTATATCTGAAGTAGTCTTCATCTTTTCGGTATATGAAAGGTCAGTGTCTGATTCTGAAATTGTTTTTTGATTCCCGAACTATCGATATTATCAGGCAACAGAATTTGCTGAATGTGTTCCCTTCCATCTGAATCCTGAAAAATAATATTGGTTTTCTCCCCTTCAACCTTCAGATGAACATTTTCCTTTTTGCCCCCCTTGAGATCTATAATGATCAGGATTTCATTCTCTTCATCAAAAATGTCTGCAAATTGTTCCTGGGAAATCACCTCCTTTTTTTCATCTTCTTCATTCAACCACCAGCTGAATAAAACGTTTTCCCCGCTCTCCTTATCAATACGGGATTCCTCAAACACCAGTGCCGGCCTTTTTAAAACCACAACAGATTTTGGATTAATGACCTTTTTTATCCTTACCAACGTATTCATCTGGCATGATTCTCCTAAAATCTCAGTTAGCCGATCCAGCTTGGCATGTTTATATTTCAAAAGGTATGAAAGCACCCTGCAACTACCTGCGTCCAATTCCTGTAAAAGCCTTTCAATCGTCTTGTTCTCAATATCCGTTGTTTCCATTATTCTACGGCTACTTTCTGTTTCTCATTTTTATATACCGGACTAACCCACCCACAATTCGGGCAGCCCTTTTCCAAAAGCTCTTTTACCGGATATTCCTTTCCGCATTCAGGACAGGTCTCTGTCTCTTGTTCCCGAACCGACAATTGCCCCAATGCTTTTTTCCATTCATTAATATCCTCAGAATTCCCTGAAAAAGAAGAAACCAACATTGATGGATGACCCGGACGAGTAATTACAAGGAGAACCTTCTCGTCTTTCCTGTTAAGGATACCTTTGCCATTTTTCATCCCGGAACTAAAACCACTTATTGTTTCAATAGAACTTTCAAAAACGATTTTTCTGTCAAAACCGGACCACCAAAACAACCTCTTGTCCGTCAGGAAAAGATATCCGGGAATCCAGGTTGTCTGCCTGATCCCTGCGGCTGGTTCCAGATACCACACTTTTCCCTTCCCCTGATGGATAATCTTTTCTTTTTCCATTAATAATCCGGCTATTTGTTCTTCTTCTTTTGTTTCAGGAATTGCCGGGTTTGCTTGCAAAAGAGATCCATGCTCCTTCACTTTCTGTTCTATAGCCTCTTTTAACGGAATCACAGAAGTCGAGTTAATTCGATGGAACTGCTCTTCTTTATCGAAAAGGTATAATATGGGCTTCTTCTGTCCTTTAGCGAGAAGTTCTTCTTCCTTTAGTGTCAGCATTTTTATATCTTTTATCGCCATCTGAAATATAACTTCTTCAAAGTCGCTGCGATAAAGGACAAGCCGTTTGTCTGTCAGGTAAAAATGGCCCGGTTTCCATGCCTCATAGCTTCCTTTATGATAATAATAAGAGCCATATAATTTCAGCTCTATTTTCTCCCCTTCAGTAAGAAAAGGAAGCGGCTTATTTCGATGCTCACTCTCCCAAGCCCGGGTTTTTTGATCCCAGTCCTGCATCACTCCGTATTTGAGCATTGTCTCCATTCCTGCCAATGCAGCCTTTAGATTAACTCCCAGAAGAGGAACCCCTGCAACGGAAATAATAAGATCTGCATTAAGGATCAATCCTTTATCCAGTATCCGGTCCAATAAATCGACCAAAGTAGCACGTGAATCTCTTGATGGTTCCATCCCGTTATTATTAAACAAACCCATACGGAGGCCAGGGGCCGGTAAAACGAACCGTGAACCCTTCTATATTATTAATCTTCTCTAATTCATCTCCCAGTATCTCACTTTCTCCATCAGAAATAAGGCAGGTAAGATTTAGCAACATTTGTTTTTCATCTTCTGCTTTCTTCGTTTTCTCAACCTTGATATCATTTACGCATCTCTTAATCCTCTCATAAAAATCTTTAAACCGCTTGTCTGCTTCCTTTTCCATCTCTGCCTTGAGCAGATTCTCCAGTTTTTGCCTGTACATATAAGCGATGCCCTTGGGCTTAGTATTCATCTCCGCTTGTAAATCTTTGATTTCCTGGCTTTCCTGCTCTATTTTTTTGGAGATTACTTTCGGATTCCAAAAAACCTGAATCCCGTATTCTGCCTTTCCTCTGATCTTCTCAAACTTGTTCTTCAGGTTATTATAATCGTCTTCCATCCACTTTTGGGTATTCTCATCCGGTCCTATTTCTTCCGTCTGATGAATAATGGTATCAAAACCAAATGGAAGTACCGTACCGAATTTCTTCCAGGCAGAGTCTGTTACCTGCTGATGCGTCAGAACCCAACTGGTCATGATCTCCTGTTCATCCGAATTATAAGGTTCTGCCGGACAGTTATGAACCACAGCTGACAGATCTTTATAGGGAATGGTATAGACCTCATTTCCGTCTATGCCAATTTTTCCAAGGCTCATTTTTTCTTTACACTCAACGATACAATACAAGTATCTTCCTTCTCCCTCTCCCGTAGTACCCTCTTTTTTACCGGAGTCGCCAACAATCTCCTCTTTAAGAATATTCTTATTTTCAACACTATTGACATGATTTTCACAGTCGCACGTATCCGTTGAAATATCAAGACTGGAGGGAAGATTACAATCCGTTTCCCCGATCGTTTCTGGTCGATATGCTTCAGTGTTACTGCCCTCCGGTAACGTTGATGTTTCTTCTGTCCCGGAAGATTCTTCTAACAAATCTTCCAATGCCAGCAAAATGGAATTACGGACTTCAGCCTTAAGTTCCGGAAGAAAAGAAGTCCGGATCACCTCATTAATGATTTCCCGGCTATTGGCAAATACCTCCCGGATTTCTTGCCTAACCATCCATTCAATAATATCTTTTGTCTGTTTCATCATTAGTAGGACTGCAAAGTGTTCCTATATTTTTCCATTCTCTACATCTTCTTTCCATCTCTCCGGATTGAGCATGCGGTCTACCACTTCATCGACAATTTCATCCAGACCATCCCTGATCCCTTTTACAGATTCAACGACTCCCTGTTCCTCTTTTATTTCCTCAATCGCAATATCCAAATCCATCAGGCCTTCACCCAACCGTTCCATTTCTTCGTTGGAAAGACTTCCTCCCTCCATCCTTTTAAAGGCCTGAATTTTAAGGGCATCACGGATAATCTCTGTCAACGCGATTACCAGACCCAACACTCCTTGCTTCAGATTGTTTTCGTCAATATCGATAGGCATACTTCTCCTCGATTCTATAGCTGAGCTACATTATTTACAAATAGTATTTATTTTGTCTAATTCTAGTAGCCAATATTCATCGTTCTAAATTCTTCAGTATCATGAGAGTCATCAGCAGAATCCTGCTTATGCACTTTTTTGTTTTCAGAATCGACATGATAACCGGTAATTTTTCCTTCATGCAAAGCATCTCTTATCATCTGAGTTTCTTTTGCTATTTCTTTTACTTTAAGAATTTTCAGTCTGGATTTTGTTAACGCAGCATCTTGTTTTCCTTTCCGTTCTTTTTCCCTGTTTATAATTTCAGAACGTTCCTCCTCTGTTAATATAGGCCCAAATTCTTTTTCCAACTCCGTTTTCAGACTCTCTTCTATTCTCGAGGTAATGGAAGGCATGAACTGTTTTCTGGCAACATCCAGGCTGTTTCTTATATCACGGTATGTTTTAATGCTCATACTAGATTTAATTTAAGTTATTGATCTTTTTAATTATATCCTCTTCTGCAAATCCTGAATATGCAATTCTTCATCTTCTGTTTAAAGCCAAAACCAGTAACATAAAGAGTCTTAGAAAAAATAGTATCTTATCAGGACGATGGTTTCATTTTTGATCGGGCACTTTGCCAGCCACACCATGGACAACCATCATTCAAAAGTTCCTCTTTGGAAACTTTCTTTCCGCATTGCGGACATTCTTCCTTCTCTTTTTCTGCCATCTTCCAGGCAGAAGTCTCCGTATTTGTTCCCGAAGGGAATTCCAATCCGTATTTAGCGGCGGTTTCAAAAGAAGCCAGTGCTGCCCTTATTTTAATACCAAGCAACTCAACTCCGGCCACAGAAACAGTGATGTCAGCATTAATCACCAGCCCTTTGTCCAGTATACGATCAATTACATCAATCAATGTTGCACTTGAGTTTTTCTCTGCTGCTAATGCCATTTTGACTATATTAGTTATCCTTTTTCGTCGAACTTCGTATCCATGCGCTTACGCATTCCCTTTCTCTCAAATCCCAGAAGATTTCCTTCCTCATCCACCAGGGATTCATAGAGGGAAAGTATATCCATTTGATCAGGGACAGATTGCTTTTCCAACATTTCGACGAAGATATGCCATCCCTTTTCATCTTTAACTGCACCAACAGTAGATGAAACCTTAAGACCGATCAGTTTACTCAATTCCTCCCGGGCTTTTTCAATCAAGGCTGCCAAATCCTTTGCCATTTTTATTTTCTTTTCTGTCTTTCTGTTAAATAAATCCTTCCTTATCAGGAATGATGCTCAACGATCATGTAATGATCAATCAGTTCATCCACAATGTCACGTACACGTTCCTGGTTCGTTTTTGATCCAATCCTGCTTGTTTCAGATGTAAGAATATCCTGACATATCCGTCTAAAATTTTCACCGGACGTTGACGGTGTTAATTCCATAACACTTAATGTTTTTGCAATCATTATACAGGCTCTTACAGTAGGATCGAATTCCGTTTTTCCTGATTCACGCAGGCTGCGGACAATACGGACTATAATCTCTGCTTCTTCTAAAGGCAGGTTCGATTTGGCCATCGTAATCCGTAATTCAGTATCGAAATCGAAATGATCGACGTCCAAAGTGACCATCCGGTCCCTCAGGGCATCCTGGGTCCTGTTTACACCTGCATATTCTTCAGGATTGGAAGTAAAAATGGCACAAAAATCAGGATGCACCGATAAATACGAATTTCCGGAAGAAGTAGCAGAAGTACTCATCATTCTTTCCTGAAGTATAGGAAGCAGGATATTGTTTGCTTCAGGACGTGATCGCGTAAATTCATCATAAATAAGAGTAAATCCATGTTTTATCGCCAGAGTCAACCGGTTATTCACCCATTGTTTTGTCATATTTTCCTCATACTTATGAACAGTATGGACAAAACGATCATCAATCTTTCTAAACCTGTAGCCCTGTTCCCCTCCAATCAAGTCAGAAGTTTTAAATTCGGCATCTCCATGAATAATCACCACTGGACGCCCTATTTTACTGGCCAAATGTAAAGCGATTGTTGTTTTCCCTGTTCCCGAGGGCCCCCTGAAATGAACCGGAAAACCTGCTTTAATGTATGTTTGTGCCCGGTTCGTAATATCTCTCACATAATCTGTTTCTACAAAGTCAGGGAGAGGTGATGGTTCAAGTACGGTATTTTGTTCTAGCATAAACCGTTTTCCTTTTTTTATTTAATTAGACATACGTTCAAAAATCTATAAATCAAAGAAGATATCCAAGAAGTAAGATGAACCATTTATCAATTTGCAATTTGAAAGCATTCTCTCGTTTTACCCCCTCAGACCTCACCGGCAATCGCCGGCGAGGTTAAATGTCCCCACAGGAAATTTAGAGGGGTGGTAAACAAGATCGTAATACCATTGATTCAAGTACTTACTACAAGACAGCCACTTTCTCTTATTTATTAAAAACATCAATAGATATCGCGATTGATCTTTCCTGGTTTTCCTAAAGGGAAATAGGCATGATCCAGTTTCGTAATTTTTCCTTCTTCCAGTAATTTTTTACAGACATACCCAATTCTCATCCGTTGTTCTCCCAGAGGTTCCTCCATTTCAGAAACCTTTACTCCTTTGGGGTGAGCATTCAGAAAGTCAAGAATTTTCTCTTCAAGACTTTTTTCTTTGATCGGATCAAGTTCCTTCCCCTTTTCTTCCAGAACCTGATCATCATCTTCTTCTTCCGTATTTTTCTCTTGTTTTTTCTCCTCCTGCTTTTTTGGGGAAACAATCACATCATTGTGAACAGGAACAGTAACATCGACACTACTTCTGAGTTTGGCGATAGCCTCTTCCATGCTTTGCCATTCTTTAGCCGATTGAAAGCGATCATCTGCCAGATCATTCAGAAGTCCGGCAATTTTGTCTTGTATTTCCTTTATTTTGGACCTGATTATCCCCATCGAACGGTCATACTCTTCGATTCTCTTCTTGTCGCCGGCGGATAATTCTTTTCTAAGAGTTTCAGCCATTATCTGATTTCCCTTACTAACTTCTGTCATCCGTTCGTGAAAGTTCTTTAGTAAGGCGCGGGTATTACGAATACGTTCCTCTAAATTTTCATTCAGATTATTTCGTAAATCATTAGCCATTTGCGTATGATCATTTGAATATTTTTTAAGCAATTCGTCTGTGTTCTCAATGATCATTCGTACTTCTTCTTTTGACTGATCAATGTTCTGCCAGATATTCTTTTGCAAAAGATCAAATTCTTTCATCCGGTCCGCCTCTTGTTTTTGTCTGTCGTCCCGTTCCTTTGCAAATTCACCATGAAGTTCTTTTGACATTGTATCTCTGGATGTTGCAGAATTATCCAGAAGGATCCCCGTAGATTGCCGGATATCTTCAACCTCTTTTTGAATGGATGAAATTGAGCCATGTATTCCCGACATCAGGTTTCCAAAAGCATTCAGCCTGTTTGTTTCTTCTTCGCCCAGGTTTTTTCTTAAATTTTCAGCATCTGCCCGGAGGCTAGCTGCCATTTCGAGATGACTGGTATGAAATTGATCCAAAGTTTTTTGTACTTCAGAAACCAGTTCTTCATTCTCCTTAAGTCTTTGTTGATATTCCTCTGCTCTCGTTTTGTACGAAGCCAATATCTCTTCTTTTAGTTTTTTCATCTCATCTAGTAGCCCCATTTTTATTATTTCTCCTATTGATTTTATACCTGAGAACAGGTATGGTTAATAATAATTTTATTTTACATTTTTATAGTTTAGATCAATGGGAGCAGTTGGACTATATAATCCAGTCGAACATACTGCCTTTCTGTTAAAGGATTTCTGTTAATAATTCGTGATGTATTTCTTTAACATCGCTTACATAGATCTGGTCCCCTTTGGCAAGAAGTTCTTTCAATTTTTCAATTGTTTTGCGGTGCATATCCCGGTAATTATTTAACTGATTGATTACCAGATTTTTTTTCGTTTCAAGTTCTATTGTGATACGACTCAGGCTTTCCCGGAACAGGTTAATATCTTTATGCTCGCCGTTTTGCAGACCATCTTTTATTTCGAGGACTCCGGTTTTTAGGAATTGATTCATAAATTTTTGTTCCTCAATAAACTGGCTGAAACATTTTTCGACTTCCAGTTCCTTTTCATCCAGTTTATTAAGAATATCGCTCATCATCAGGTTATAATCTTTTTTGCGAAGAGATACTTTTTTCGCAAGACTTTCCTGTAGTTGGGAGTTTACGCACGCTCTCTCTTTTTTGTATTCTTTGAGAGAATTGTTGAATTCCTGTAATAGGTCAAAAGAAGATTGGACAATTGCCTCTGATTTGAAAAAAACACTCTCAATATTTTTGATCCTCGACTCGTATGAATGGATCAAATCATCAATTATATCATTTAAATTATTTACCTGCTCTTTTTCCATCAAAAAAGAATTAGAGTTCATACATAGCAATAAACGAATAAGGATTCTTGGCAAACCATGCTTTCAATGAAAGGATGTTTTAGCAAGAATTCATTCCTGTTTTGCTACAAGATTATGCAGCTTTAGCTGTTAATCCGATTGCTTCTGCATACTTCAGATAAGTTTCAACAGATGCAACGACTACTCTTGCTTCAATTGCAAGCAATTCAATACCGACTAATGATACTCTTACCCAAGCATCAACAACTACTCCTTTGTCAAGGATACGGTCAATTACTTCAACAAGGCTTGAAGAGCCAATGGTTTTTTCTACTGCCATTTTAGTAAATTTAAATGGTTAATTAAAAATCCTGTACTTCATCTATTCAAGGGACAGGTTTACCTTGTGCCACCTCCTTTTCAATCATTGTGCCAGATAAAAAAGTAAAGCAAACCCAGAAAAAAAAATTAGTGATAATAAGCTGATATCTGAATCATTAATATTTTATAAAAAAATAATTAGCATATACAGATCCTTTTATAATTAGTGCGGGAAAGACCAGATAAAACGCACGACTGTGCGTTTTATCTGGTCTGCCTTCTGACTGCTAAATGTCAATTCCACCTTTTTGGATAGCAATTCCGTACTTTTTCATTCTGCGAATGAGCGAATCTCTTGTTATACCTAGTTGATTGGCTGCAACGGTCTGATTATAATCATTCCGCTTTAAGGCTAACTGGATCAGTTCCTTTTCTACTTTTTTCAGGTTAACTGATTTGTCTTCAGGAAAAGAAAGATGACGTTTCCCGTATTCGAGGGGGAAATCCTCAATTACAAGTGAATCTCCTTTACAAAGAATAATCGCACGTTCTGTTATATTCTTTAGTTCTCTGATATTTCCGGGGAAACTATAGCTTTTTAACTCGGGGATCACACCGGAATCAATTGAAGGAACAGCTTTATTCATTTTCATTGAAAAATCTTCTGCAAAATAATGTAATAATGGTTCAATGTCTTCTGGCCTTTCTCGTAAAGGAGGAATATGGATATGTAACGTATTCAAACGATGAAGCAGATCCAACCTAAATTTTTTTTGTTCCACCAAATTTTCAAGATTATGATTTGTCGCAGAAATAACTCTAAAATTAGTAGATCGTTCCTCGGTTTCACCCACTCTTGTAATCTTCTTTTCCTCAATAGCTCTTAATATTTTCGCCTGTAAATTATATGGCATATCAGCAATTTCGTCAAGAAATAAAGTTCCGTTGTCGCTGATTTCGAAGAATCCCTTTTTATCAGTCAAGGCTCCTGTAAATGATCCTTTTTTATGTCCGAAGAACTCACTCTCCAAAAGAGAATCGGTAACGGCACTACTATTCACTGGGCAAAAAATATTGTCTTTCAAAGGGCTGGCATAATGAATGATACGGGCTATATTTTCTTTTCCGGTTCCGCTTTCGCCAGTTATCAACACATTGGTAAACGGATATTTTGCGGCGGTAAGAGCAAGGTCAAGAACTTTTTTTAGCTGAGGACTTTCGCCAATAAGATGCCTTTCTGTCCTTGCCTCAAGATCTTTGGATATCAAAGAATTTTTCTCTTCCATCTGAACAATTCTTCGTTGCAGGTGAAGGAACTTTTGTATCCGTTCGATTGCAATCTGGATATCAATATGCCGGAAGGGTTTTCTTAAATAATCAATAGCTCCCAGCCTCATGGCTTTTATAACTGTATCCATGTCTCCATGAGCCGAAACTATTATTACTTCTACATTTGGATATTTCATCTTTACCTCCTTCAGGACATCAAGTCCGTTAACCCGGGGAAGCCTTACATCAAGAATTAACAGATCAATTTGTTCGGTCTCCAGAATTTTCATTCCCTCTGATGCCGTGTTTGACTCAAAGGCCCTATATCCGGAATTTTGCAATAATTCATGCAATTCTTCTGTAAAAGGTTTCTCATCATCAAGAATAAGTACCTTTAAAAGATTGTAATAACCTGGCGTTTCTTTAAATTTTAAATTTGAATTTGTGGAATTCATTTGTTTGTTTTTAAAATTTGTCAAAAAATTAATTCTACTATAACCGGTTATTGCTGGATTAGAATTTTTCATGGATCTGCTCCAACAATCAAAACATATCGAAGGAAAAGGCCGCCTGCAATCTTCGTATAAAAGCGCAGAAGCGGAAACAGAAAGACTTGTAGAGCGAATAAAAAAGTAAAACTAATCCGTGTCATCTTTCAATAAAAAATGTAGAAGCAGGAAAATTGTAAGACTGAACCTCACAAGAAGGAACTTTTCTCCTTATTCAGGCCTTGTTGCCAAATTTCATAGGATTGACTAACATTTAGCCTTCATAAAAACATAGTAACCCTTAATCCATAATCATACCCAAAGGATCCCGATTACTGAATTACATTGGGTTCATATTAACCAATATAAAATGAAACTGAAATTATTATAACTATTAAAGTTTTCTTCCATGTGGCAAAACTTATGAAAAAACCGAAGACAAAACCGTATCCCTAGGGCAAAAGAGGAAGCATCATGCAGAATATTATTTTAGAATCTCCACAAAAGTCAATTCTTGCACTCCGCTTATTTACACCATTTTGTAGATATAACTGGTGTCCGATCGTCGAATTCCTCTTTCTTGAAATCCGTTTTGTCTTGTCCTAAAACTTACAATTATCTCTATGAGTGTCATAAATATAAGCCCAGACTATCTAAACGGATGTAAAATAGAATTGGTGATCTCCGAAGATCAGAAACCCAAATTTCAGTAGAGAATCCCTTCATTTCGACTAATTTTAAATTCATATTAATATTCCTCTTCACAATTTTTAAATTGGTTCTCTTGCTCAATACCCATGCCAGTTTCACACGTCCAATTTAGGAGAAAATTTATCGATAAAGAAAACAGTTCTCTAACAAGAAATTGTACATTCTATAAAAATTATCACTTATAAAATTAATAATTTTTTTGATTAATACATAATAATAAAAAACGCACAGCTGTGCGTTTTTTATTAAATTTCAATCTCTTTCTTAATTGTTTTGAGAAATGGAGTCAGATCCCGTTATTCTATTGGCAATGGCAGCCGTATCAATATTAAAGTCCCTTTAAAAATCTCACTCTGAATATCAATCGTCCCTTTCATTTCCTTTATAATCCCGAACGAAATGGCAAGTCCCATTCCTGTCCCTTTTCCCACCTCCTTCGTTGAATAGAACGGAAGCATCACATTTCCGATATCCTCTTTCTTAATTCCAATCCCATTATCGTTAACCTCAACATTGACCGTCTGACCGGAGAGATATGAGCGCAATTTAATCTCCTTATTGAAACTTCCCTGCTTTTCTTTTTCCTCCAAGGCATCCTTGGCATTAATCAACAGGTTCATGATAACCTGCTCGAAACGATAGGTATTTCCTGAAATTGCCGGCAACTCATTACTTAAGTCAGTAATCAATTCAATTCCCCGGTGACTGCACTGTGCTGAAATCATAGATAAGGCATTTTTGATACTCTCGTTGATATCAAAAGCGGTTGGGATATAATCATCATGATCTCTTGAAAATGCACGGATATGATCAATTATTTTACTGATCCGGTATATATTCTCAAAAATCTTATTGATCTTCTCAATTAAATAATGATCTCTATCCTGCGGTATCTGAGATATTTTCATCAGCATATTTTCGAGGCTCATCGAGATGGTATTAAGAGGTTGATTTATTTCATGGGCAATTCCCGTCGCCATTTCTCCCAGTCCAGCCATTCTTTCGGTATGAATCATTTGTTTCTCTATTTCCTTTCGCTGGGAAATGTCTCTGATAATTGCCATAAATGACCGGGGCATACCATTGTTCTCCTGAATAAGGGTTGTGCTTACTTCACCGATAAAATTCTCTCCATTTATTTTTGTAAGGATAAATTCAATATCCTGCTCCAGCCCCTCTGAAATAGTTTTCTCAATAACGCTTTTTACCTTTTTATATGATTCCTTGTTGAGAAAACGAAGAAAATGCTTTCCAACCAAATCCTGTTTATTTTCAGTACCAAAGATTTCAAGTGCAATCCCTGACACTTCGATAATATGACCGGCAAGATCAATAATCAAGATACCTTCAGGCGAAGCGTCAAGCAAGGTCCTGTACATATTTTCGGATTCAATCAGTGCTTCTTCGGTCAATTTTCTTCTGGTAATGTCAATAACAAATCCCTGGAGCATAATCTCTCCCTGATACCTGATCCGGTCTGTAGAAATTTGGAACCAACATCCAGAACCATCCTTCCGATGCCCTTTGTATTCTTTCAACGGGTTTCGAGATTCTTGCCCCGCGTAATAATTTGAACGATATTTCTCCTGATCAAAAAAATCTCCGCCCAGAAGGAATGATAATTGCTCGCATGAAAGCTTTTCAAGTTCATCTATTGTATAACCGGACATCCTGGCAAACGAGTTATTGGCAAAAACAATTTTGGAATCCTTTACAACAATAATCCCTTGGAGTGACTGTTCAACTATGGTCCGGTAATTTTGTTCCGATTCCAGTAAGGCAGCTTCTGTATATTTTAAGTCACTGACATCCTGAAAAATTTCCAGAATCATAGTATCCCCACGATAGTTAATTAACTTCGCATTCTTTAATATTGGTTTCTCTGTCCCGTCTTCACATTTCACAAGGGTATCCATCCCTTTGAATTCATTCATATGTCCCTCCCATATCGGACAGTTTTTTGATTCTGAACCTTTAGGACAAATCCGGTCACATAAATATCCGATCAATTCATCCTTTCGGAACCCGGTAATCTTGCAGGCCGCTTCATTTACATCCTTAATAATATAATTTCTATCAATAAGTACAATCCCGCCGGCTATGTTTTCATAAATTGCTGTTAACCGGTCAGATGATTCCTCCAGCTTTTTTTTACTTTCGAGAATAAAAATTTTTTGCCGGTCCAATTCCAGAAAAGTTCTGATTTTACTTAAAAGGATAAATGGGATCACCGGCTTTATCAAATAATCTACAGCCCCGGCCCCATATCCTTCAAGAAGATGAAATTGGTCAGAATAATAAGCGGTAAGAAAGATAATCGGAACCAATTCCCTTTCCGAATCCTGCCGGATCCGTTTTACAAGCTCGATGCCATTCATTCCTGGCATCTGTATATCGACCAATGCAAGGGCCAAATCAATTCCCTTGATCTTGTTTAGCGCTTCTACTGCTGAATTTGTCTCTATTATATTTATTCTCTCATCTTTAAGAATGGTTTTCAGCAGATTCAAATCCATTGGATTATCATCAACTATAAGTACATTACTTCTTCCAGAAATATCCATATTCTCCTTTTGCCTCCTAAATGTAACGAAATATTATTCCCACGCTGTAGTATATATAAAAATTATTTAATTATCTCTGTTTTAGATCATTTATAACGAAAAGATTAACAGTATTTGTATAATTCGAAAAAAAAATTCTTTAATATGAACTGAGGAACTGTTGTATTTGGGATCTTCCGGTAGAAAATGTACAATTCATTAAATCTTTATTATCAGACTTATAAAATACGTAGCAGTGGAGGTAGAACGGAATTAAAGAACTCAGCCGACAATTTGCAACGACTCTTCAATTTTGCCAAGTAAAAATTAAAAAGGGGGAATATTTTACTAAGAAAAGGCTAACCAATGGCATTTATCCACCTTCCCAGTCGGGAACATGCAAAATTGCCCTATTCCCTGTTCCAGTAAAACCTATTTAAAATTGATCCATCATTCGCCTCTTTCGAAAGCGACTCAATCGTGTTTTTAGGTACATCATAAACATCAAGTAGAATCAAGCCATCCAGACAGTTGTTAAACTTCGGATCTACGTTGAATCCTATTATTTTGGCATTCAGCTTAATATATTTTTTTAATAAAACCGGCAATCCCGTGTTTAACTCGTCGACATCTCCAATAAAACGATCAAGCATATTGATATCGTCCATATTTTCCATAATCACGTTAATATTCGGATCCTGGCTTTTGAATTTAAAGGTGTTCCTGGGAGCGATCAGACGGGCCATGTTCCAGTCAAAATGATGTGACATGATGAACTTGATGATCATTTCCTTGGAAATCGAGGAATAGTTGTTGCTAATACTGACGGGCCCCATCAAATAACGATATTCGGGATTTTTCAATAAAAAATAAAGGATCCCCTTCCACAACAGGAACAGGGACATTGGCTGCCGTTGGTATTCCTTTACAACAAACGACCGTCCAAGCTCAAGAGACTGCTGGAGAACGGGTACGAAACTATCTTTTAAGCGGAAAAGGCTCTGTACATAAAAACCTCTTGTTCCGAACTGGTGGAGGATGTCTGCCCCCTTTCCGATACGGTAGGCACCAACAATCCGCTTTCCTTCCTCGTCCCAAATAAAAAGTTGAAAATAATAAAGATCGAATTCGTCGAGATCGATGCTGCGGTTAGTTCCCTCTCCTACTTCACGGAAAGTTAGTTCTCTGAGCCGACCTATTTCATTCAAAATATTTGGAATGTCATTAGACGGGGCACAATATATAGCAAAATTTTTTAGCCGGAACAGTAGCCGTTCCTCTTCTATTTTCTTGATTTCCTGCAAAATTATCTCCCCGGAAATCTCAGGGACCACAGCTTCCTGCTTTGGAAGTCGCTTTAACGAGTAATTAAAGAAACGTTTTACCTCAACACTACTGTTCATACTATATGTCTTTGCCCTTAGGTACCTGCCGAACTGATATATTTCAGGAAAATTCTCCTGTTCCTTCAATGAGATAGCTGAACCAATGCGTACTTTTACAGGTTTCTTCTTCTTGTTCAAGAGCTCGGAAGGAAGTTTAGCCGTCCTCAGGTTAGGATGTATCAGACCAATAAGATGGAAGAGCCAGCTGTTCTTCCCGCTAAAATGAACCGGAACGACAGGCACCCTGGCCTTCTTAATAAATTTTAGTACCGGGTATTGCCATTGCCTGTCCGATATTTTGTTTGATGCGTCATAGCTAGAAACTTCACCTGCAGGGAAAATACAAAGTGCTCCTCCGTTTTGAAGGTGTTCAAACGCATTTTTTATGCCTCCGATACTTGATTTTGCCCCTTTATGATCCTCAAAAGGATTAACCGCCAGGAAAAAGTTGCTGATAGGTTCCACCCTCTTTAATAAAAAATTAGCCATTACCTTGATATCCGGACGTAACTGGCCAAGGATCTTTATCAGCAAAATTCCATCGAGCCCCCCGTAGGGATGGTTCGACACCACAATAAACGGGCCCGTTTTAGGAATTTTCTTCAGTTCACAAGGGTCAAACTCATAAGTGACTTCAAGTATCTTTATTAGCTCGTCGACAAAATCAATTCCTTTTTTATCGCCGATCTGCCCGTATATTTTATTGAGTTTACTAAAACGCAAAACATACATAATAAACTTGGCCAGGTTTTCACCTCCTAAATAGGCCAGATAAGGACTGGCTTGTAAGATATCCTTCGGTTTTACTAATTCCATTGCAGAATGTTAAACAACGTAAAAATATAAATCAATCCTGAAATTTTAACTACAAAGCAACCACATTTTTTGGAAATGGCAACACGAAGGCTCCAAATAAAAAAAGACTTAAATATCTTTAGAATTAGATAAAACAGTTCTAACTTTGCACTCCGTTATAGCGAAATGAAAACATTATCAACAGGAAAAAACAAAATTATCAGTATTTTACAGATTAAATGAATATCCTTTATCAAAAATACAAAACATCAAGTTGGCTACCGACCTCCAAAAAAGAAGTAGAGGAAAGGGGCTGGGATGAACTGGATGTCATTCTTTTTACAGGCGATGCGTACATCGATCATCCTTCCTTTGGTGCTGCTGTTATAGGCAGAGTACTTGAATCAGAGGGATTAAGGGTTGCTGTTATTCCACAACCCAACTGGCAGGATGATTTAAGAGATTTTAAAAAATTAGGGGCGCCCCGTCTTTTCTTTGCTGTCACCTCCGGAAATATGGATTCGATGGTGAATCATTATACAGCCAATAAACGAAAACGGTCGAACGACGCCTACACTCCTGGCGGACAAACAGGGAAACGCCCCGATTATGCCCTAACTGTTTACTGTAATGTCCTAAAAAAATTATATCCGGAGATCCCCTTAATTGTCGGAGGTATCGAAGCTTCGCTCAGGCGGGTTACCCATTACGACTATTGGCAGGATAAACTAAAACCTTCTGTTTTGAAGGATACTGGAGCCGATTTATTATTCTACGGTATGGGCGAAAAATCGTTGATCGAGTATGCCCGGCTAGTAAAAAAAGGAATAAATCCAAGGAGCCTTACCAACATTCCCCAAACAGCATTTCTGGTTAATAAAGATGAATTTTACGCTACCCAAAAGAAATGGAATAGCATTGAACTTTTTTCGCACGAAGAATGTCTTGCCGATAAAAAGAAATTCGCAAAAAATTTCATGCACATTGAAGAGGAATCGAATAAAGCCGAAGCCAATAAAATTATCCAGCATATTGATAACCAAATGGTTGTTGTAAATCCGCCATGGCCTCCTCTTAACGAGAAAGAGATCGACCGGTTTTACGACTACCCTTTCACCAGATTACCTCATCCCCGTTACAGGGAAAAAGGAATAATCCCCGCATACGAAATGATCAGACACTCTATCAACAGCCATCGAGGGTGTTTCGGAGGATGTACGTTCTGTACCATTTCAGCCCATCAGGGTAAGTTCATTGCAAGCCGTTCCAGCCAATCTGTTCTTAAAGAAGTTGAACAGGTCACAAATATGCCTGATTTTAAAGGTTATATATCCGATATCGGAGGACCTTCTGCAAACATGTATAAAATGAAAGGCATCCATGAAGAAATCTGCATGAAGTGCAAACGGCCTTCATGCATTTTCCCAGATGTCTGCAAAAACCTGAACACAGATCATAAGCCTATGCTGGACCTGTATCACGAGATCAGAAAAAATCCCAAAGTAAAAAAAGCGTTCATCGGGAGCGGTATTCGTTATGATATGATCCTGCATAAAACGAATAATGAACAGATCAACAAAAACAACATGACTTACCTTAGGGAAATTATTAAGTACCATATTTCAGGACGGTTAAAAGTGGCTCCCGAGCACACTTCCGATGATGTTCTACGCATTATGAGAAAACCATCTTTTAGCTTATTTTATAAGTTAAACAGGGTGTTTAATGAAATCAATAAACAGGAAGGACTTAATCAACAGCTTGTTCCCTATTTTATTTCCAGCCATCCCGGCTGCCATGATGTTGATATGGCCAACCTCGCTGCAGAAACAAAGAAACTTGATTTTAAACTTGAGCAGGTGCAGGATTTTACCCCGACCCCAATGACATTGGCAACAGTCATCTTTTACACAGGTTTTCATCCATATACCATGGAAGAAGTATTCACTGCAAAAACCAAGAAGGAAAAACTGAGCCAGCGGAAGTTCTTTTTCTGGTATAAGCGGGAATACCAGCAACAGATCAGGCAGGAACTCCTTCGCATCAACAGGAAAGACCTGCTTACAAAAATTCTAGGCAATTAAAGAGGGGGTGATAAATTTACAGTTAAATGGGTTGAATAGGTTGACACTTCGCTGTTTTTGCAGAAAACGAAAAGGGCGGAGACTGTCAACAAAAAAATGGCAGCGAAGCTCGAAAAATTGTTTGACAACATTCCAGAAGCGAAATAATCAAACGACCAAACGCCTCAGCTTTAAACCATCTTAACAACAGGATATAGAAAATATGATCACCAGTGCAAAAAGGCCAGTCTGGAATGAATCCCAAACCGGCCTTAGAATATTGAAAAATAACAAATTACGTACTAACTTTATGAAAAGTGCTATTATTTCGCGTAATTAACGGCTCTCATCTCACGAATTACTGTAATCTTAATTTGCCCCGGATAAGTCATTTCATCCTGAATATGCTTTGCTATGTCATATGATAGCTGTTCCGTCTCCTTATCAGAAATCTTGTCGCTCCCCACTATAACGCGCAACTCCCGGCCCGCCTGTATTGCATATGTTTTGAGTACTCCCGGGTATGAAAGAGCCAGGTCTTCAAGAGCCTTTAATCTCTTAATATAGGATTCGACAACTTCTCTTCTTGCTCCAGGACGTGCACCTGAAATAGCATCGCAAACCTGCACAATAGGGGCCAATAGTGTCTGCATCTCCACCTCATCATGGTGGGCACCAATTGCATTACAAATTTCCGGTTTTTCCTTGTATTTTTCAGCAAGTTTCATTCCAAGAACTGCATGCGGCAACTCCGGTTCATCGTCAGGGACTTTACCAATATCGTGCAGCAAGCCGGCACGTTTAGCCCATTTAGGGTTTAAACCAAGTTCTGACGCCATGATCGCACAAAGGTTTGCTACCTCTCTGGAATGTTGCAACAGATTTTGTCCATAGGACGAACGGTACTTCATTTTTCCGATCAGACGAACCAATTCCGGATGTAAACCATGAATTCCAAGGTCAATAGCAGTACGCTTACCTGTTTCTATAATTTCATCTTCAACCTGTTTCTTCACTTTTGCAACTACCTCCTCGATACGTGCCGGATGGATACGGCCGTCAGTGACAAGTTGGTGCAATGCAAGTCGTGCGACTTCTCTCCGTACCGGATCAAAACCTGAAAGCACAATTGCCTCAGGGGTATCGTCAACAATAATCTCAACTCCTGTAGCAGACTCAAGAGCACGGATATTACGACCCTCACGCCCGATAATACGACCTTTGATCTCATCACTTTCAATGTGAAAGATGGTCACTGCATTCTCTATCGCGGTTTCCGTAGCAACCCGTTGGATCGTCTTTACAACAATCTTCTTGGCCTCCTTATTGGCAGTCAGTTTAGCTTCTTCAATAATCTCGTTAATCGAAGACATTGCTTCTGCTTTTGCCTCGTTCTTCAACGATTCTGTCAATTGGCTTTTTGCCTCCTCTGCAGACAACCCGGATATGGCTTCAAGCCGGTCGACCTGCTGTTTATGCAATTTTTCAAGATCTTCCTCCTTCTGCTGTACCATTCCCAACTGTGTTGTCAGGTTCTCACGAATAACCTCGATCTCTTTCTTTTCAATTTCAAAATCTTTAATCCTGCGCTGAAATTCATCTTTTCTCTGAATAAAAGCAGCTTCCTTTTGTTTTAGCTTTGTTTCCAGTAAATTAATTTTACCATTCTTTTCATTGATATACTTTTCATGCTCAGCCTTCAACTGAAGAAACTTTTCCTTAGCCTGAAGAATTTTATCTTTTTTGATGACCTCCCCCTCTGCTTCAGCCTCACTGACTATCTTTTTCTTCTTTCCCTGGATGGCTTTGTCCCAAAGAAAATAGGAAATAGTCCCACCCACCAGAAAACCTAAAATCACATATAAAATTATTTCCATACTTATATAGTGTTACTTTAATTAATAAAAAAAGCCTGCATTTTAACTCACTATCTAGCTAAAACTATGATAGTGAGTAAAAAAGCGGGCTTCGATATATTTTTTATCCTTCTATTCGTTTAATGACAAATATTCATTCAATTGTTCGTCAAGCAACCTAATTTCATCCACAAAAGGAGAAAAATCAGCTTGCTCTTCCATTTCCAGGTTTTTTAATACAAACTGAAAAGCTGTCATTGCCAGAAAATCCTGCGCATCCTGATTGGCGTACTTCTTTTTGTATTCAAGAACGATATCATTAATCATTTTAGCAGCTTTCCGGCACTTCTCCTCCTGCATCCGATCAATCCTCAGCGGATAAATCCTCCCGTTGATATTAATATTTATTGAAAGCTCGTTTGTCATTTGTTTATGTATTAGCTACACATTTAATTGAGCAATACATTTATCAATTTCCCGCACTATTCTGTTAATTCGCTGTTTCACCTGCTGCTTTTCATTATCGGTAACAGATAAAACCTTCGCAATTTTTAAATTATCATACTTCCTGACCAGACGTTCATTTTCAGTTTTTAAAGTGTCAATCTCATTTTTCAACTTATCCAGTTCACCAATAAGCTGTTCTTTTTCATGCTTTAAACGATCATGTTTTTGCATAAAGAACCTGAGCTTCGCCTTAAAATCATCAAGTAAATTTTGATCCTGATCTGTCATTCCAGTATGCTTTCTTGGACAAAATTAATATTTTTGTCCAATTGATCGCACGCTGAATGTGTTATTTGTTGAAGAGCATCAAGAATTGGCACTAACGGAAACTAAAAATAGGCTTTTCATAGCTGAAACAAATTCCCTAAAAATTAACGGGTCGTTTAACCATTTTACTTGGTAGGCACATGTAAAAGCGGAAATAAAACTATCGGGCTAAAAAAATATTTATTTATAAAAAACAACATATGCTACATAAAAACTTAAAAAAGTTGTTAATATTAATATTAATTATTTTTGATCAAAGGATCTATTCGCAAACAATTTATCAGTATTATTACTCTTCCCCCTTAAAAATACCACTTTACCTGGCTGGAAATTTTGGAGAATTACGAGCTAATCATTTCCATACAGGAATCGATATAAAAACACAGGGAAGACCGGGGCTGTCTGTATATGCTGCGGCAGAAGGTGACATTTCCAGGATTAGTATTTCCCCTTCAGGATACGGTTTGGCCCTTTACATCGATCACCCTAATGGTACGACTACTGTTTACGGGCACCTTAGTAAACTCCGCGACGATCTGACCAATTATGTAAAATCTATTCAATATGAAAAAAAATCTTTTAATGTGGATATTTCCATTCCCAAAGGAGAATTTCACATAGAAAAAGGCGAATTAGTTGCATTCAGTGGCAATAGTGGGAGTTCCGGGGGACCTCATCTTCATTTTGAAATCAGGGATACACAAACCGAACATCCGGAAAACCCATTGCTCTATAACCTGGGGATAAAAGATGACCTTGCGCCTAAAATACTCTCTGTGATGATCTATCCACTATCTGAAGGATCTCAGGTTGCCGGGGGCATAACTCCCCGGCGAGTCGAAACAGTATTTTATAACGGGTCTTATCAACTAAAAGGCAATCCGGTAATAAGTGTTTTTGGAGAAATTGGATTTAGTATTCAGACTCAGGATTTTTTAAACGGTAGCATGAATAGATGCGGCATCTATGAAGTAACCCTCAAGGCCGATGATAAAACGGTTTATATATTCCGGATGGATCAGCTGAGTTTTGACGAAACAAGATATGTAAACAGCCTGATGGATTACTCCTATTACCAGAAATATCACAGAAAAATGCAAAAAAGTTGGGTTGAGCCAGGAAACGAATTACATAATTATCCCCTTTTGGTAAACCGGGGGCTGGTAAACTTTAACGATGGGAAAACCCACAAAATGAGTTACATAGTCAAAGATGCATACGGCAACAGCAATAAACTTGATTTCTCGGTGATTTCAAAGCAAATAGATGTGAAATGGCCCGACCACAAAGGCATATTGGTTCAGTATGATAAGCCATTCTATCTGAAAGAAGAAGGTATTGAAGCCGACTTTGAAAAGGGAACCTTTTATTCCGACTTTTGGATGGATTTTCAGGAAACAGCATCAAATAACCTGTTCTTTTCTCCGATTTACCGAATACATCATGATGACGTGCCCGTTCAAAAGTTCTATAAGCTTAGAATTAAAGCAGATAAATTACCAGAAAAACTCCGGGATAAAGCATTAATTGCAATCATTGATGAAGAATCAGCACACAAATGGTCTGCAGGAGGTGAATATGAAAATGGTTGGATTGTAACTAAAGCAAGGCAGCTCGGCAGGTTCGCAGTAACAGTCGATACAGTGGCTCCCGTTATAACCCCTGTAAATATACAAAACAGAAAAACACTTTTGGATAAAAGAAAAATCAGCTTCAAAATCACCGATAATTTTTCAGGTATTGGCAATTATTCCGGAACAATAGATGATAACTGGGTCCTTTTTGAATATGATGCAAAAAATAACCTGCTAGAATATTACTTCGATCCAGAAAGAATAACGCCAGGAAAAAATCACCATCTTAAACTTGAAGTATCTGACGTCAAGGGAAACAAAAAAATTTATGAAGCAGATTTTTACAGATAAAAGGATCGCTCTGATAACGCAATGCAGTCTAAAGTCATTTGGGGAAAATATCTCAAAGATCGAAATAAAAAAATTAAACTTATGAACATTAAATTCCAATAATTGACAGTATATGTTAAAAGTGCAGTTTAAATATCTGTTCCTGCGATCCAATTCTTATACAAGAATAACAAAACATACTATATTTGTCAACTGGAATATAAAATGTTTCGCATGAGATAGGATTATAGAAAAGGATTGTTTAGCAATAAACATAATTTTCAAGAGCTTAGCTTCATGTGAAGCGTTCATAAAATAAAGAATGTAAAACTAATTTTTTTCGCATGAGAGCATATGTATTCCCCGGACAGGGAGCCCAATTTCCAGGAATGGGTAAAGACCTGTATGAAAATTCTGCTTTGGCAAAAAAATTATTCGACAAAGCAAATGAAATTTTAGGGTTCAACATTACAGAAATCATGTTCGAAGGTACAGAAGAAGACCTAAGGCAAACCAAAGTAACCCAGCCCGCCATTTTCCTTCATTCAGTATTACTGGCAAAAACGTTGAATGGACCGATGCCGGATATGGTAGCTGGACATTCGCTGGGAGAATTTTCTGCATTGGTTGTGAATAATACACTCAATTTTGAAGATGGACTAAAACTGGTGGCTAAGCGTGCTATGGCAATGCAAAAAGCATGCGATCTTCAGCCATCTACAATGGCAGCAATCGTTGGTCTTGACGATATCGTAGTTGAAAAGGCTTGCAATTCAATAAACGATACAGTCGTTCCTGCTAATTACAATTGCCCAGGGCAACTTGTCATTTCCGGAACGATCGCCGGTGTCGAAAAGGCTTGTGAACTACTTACTTCTCAGGGTGCAAAAAGGGCATTAAAATTGGCTGTCGGAGGAGCATTTCATTCTCCTCTGATGGAACCAGCACGAGAAGAACTGGCTGCAGCAATTGAGGCAACAGACTTTAACATCCCAATTTGCCCGGTTTATCAAAATGTCTCTGCCCTTCCCGTAAACGATCCAGCGCAGATAAAGAAAAACCTGATATCCCAATTAACAGCCCCTGTAAAATGGACCCAGACAGTTGAAAACATGATCAATGACGGGGCTACTTCATTTACAGAGATAGGCCCCGGAAAAGTTCTGCAGGGCTTGATCAAAAAAGTGGTCAGGAGTGCCGAAACTGCCGGTGTTGACAGCTACGTTGCCTGAGAGATACACATTCATAATATAAAGCTGCATTCTTTAACAGGTGCAGCTTTTATTTTAATTTTGCAGCATGTCTTCAATAAAATCTGTAAAAACAATTATAAAAGAAGCCTGCGTTGAAAGCTTTCGGGAGGCTGCTATGGCAGAAAAAGCCGGAGCCAACAGGATAGAGCTATGTGAAAATCTGGCAGTTGGCGGAACCACCCCTTCTTTTGGGACCATTAAGGTCTGCATTGAAAAACTGCTCATTCCTTCTTTTGTTATGATTCGCCCAAGGGGTGGAAATTTCATATATTCTACTGAAGAAATCAGTATCATGAAATCTGATATCGACCTGTGCAAACAACTGGGCGTGCAGTCAGTCGTATTTGGACTGTTGAATACAGATGGAAAAATTGATACAAAAAACACCCTTGATCTTGTTAAGTATTCCTTCCCGATGCAGGTAACTTTTCATAAGGCCTTCGATGAGCTGACCGACCCGATAGAAGGATTGGAAACATTGATTCAACTGGGAGTAGACCGGATTTTGACCTCGGGGACCAAAAGTACGGCAGAAGAAGGCAACGAAATTTTAAACCATCTAATAGCGAAGGCCAATGGACGTATTATTATAGTGGCTGCAGGAAAAGTAACCCAAGAAAACCTGAGTGCACTAAGCATGACTATTCATACAAACGAATTTCATGGGGAAAAAATTGTCTGAACGGACCTTGTACTCATGTGTTTATAAATCCGTGGGTCTTGCCATAATCATTTTATCTGTTATTTGAGTTTCCTGTTCTGTTTTTTCAAAAAAGTTATTTTTATATCTTAGGGGTAACTGAAAAGATAAGAGGCGGTGGCAATTATAACTTTAGAAAAATAAGAAATGAATGATGAAAACAATAGGCAGTTGCAGCTGGCATTCGATTTTGTACAATATACCAACCAGAACATTTTTCTAACAGGAAAAGCAGGAACAGGGAAAACAACTTTTCTGCATCATCTGAAAAAGGTTTTACCCAAACGAATGATCGTAGTTGCCCCAACAGGAGTAGCAGCCATCAATGCAGGTGGAGTAACAATACATTCATTTTTTCAGTTGTCATTCGGTCCGCAGCTCCCTGAAGTATCCTCTGTCCCTGATTCGCCTCAACAAACCCACGAATCCTATAAACGTTACAGTAAAGAAAAAATCAATATCATAAGGAGTATTGATTTGCTGATCATCGATGAGATCAGTATGGTACGGGCTGACCTGTTGGACAGCGTCGATGCTGTTCTAAGGAGGTTTCGGGATCATGGGAAACCATTCGGTGGCGTGCAATTGCTCATGATAGGGGACCTGCAACAGCTTTCACCTGTCGTGAAAGACGAAGAATGGGAAATCCTGAATCCTTATTACGGTACCTGTTATTTCTTCAGCAGCCTGGCATTAATAAAGTCCGGTTTTATCAGCATCAATCTTGAAAAAATTTACAGACAAAGCGATGAACATTTCATCAACCTGCTCAATAAAATAAGGGAAAACAAGGCGGACCAGTCAACTCTCGATGAACTTAACAAAAGGTTCATCCCGAACTTTAGGCCGAAAGATGAGGATGAATATATCACGCTGACTACACACAACTACCAGTCACAAAAAATCAATCAATCAAGACTGGATGAATTAGATACAAAATCTTATGTCTACAAGGCCAGCATTAACGACGACTTCCCTGAATACCTGTTCCCAGCCGACAACAAGCTCATCCTTAAGAAGGGAGCCCAGGTTATGTTTGTAAAAAACGACAGCTCTCCCGACCATAAATATTTCAACGGGAAAATTGGAACAATTATAAGAATCAATGAGAAAGAGATCGAGGTACAATGCAAAAATGAGCCCTACCCGATCCCTGTGGAACGGGAAACATGGGAAAACACAAAATATTCACTAAACGAAGAGACCAAGGAAATGGAAGAAACAGTAATCGGTTCATTCTCTCAGTTGCCCTTAAAACTTGCCTGGGCGATCACCATCCACAAAAGCCAGGGTCTGACCTTCGAGAGGGCCATCATTGATGCCCGGCAGTCATTTGCCCATGGACAGGTGTATGTTGCCCTCAGCAGGTGTAAATCACTGGAAGGGCTGGTTCTTAGTTCCCGGGTTTTAACAAGCAGCATAAAAAACGATCCGGTGATATATTCCTTCATTGAAAAGATTGAGCACAACCAACCCGGAGAAAAAATATTGGCAGAATCGAAAAAATCATATCAAATACAGCTCCTTCTTGAACTTTTTGATTTTAATCCAATCTTGCGGCAGATTCAGCATCTGATCAAGCTTTGCAATGAATATGGGGCCCTTCTTTTAGGAAATCTGGGGGCAACCCTTCAATCTGTGATCCCCCCCTTAAAAACTCAAATCATAGAAATTGCAGCGAAATTTGAGCCTCAGTTGACAAAACTTGTCGTACAGGGCCAAGATGACGGGAAGGATGATACCTTACAAGAAAGAATTAAAAAAGCATCTCTTTATTTTCTGGAAAAGCTTGACTCGAAAGTAATAATCCCAATTGGTGCTGCCGGTTTCGAAACAGACAACAAGGCGATACGCAAAGAATTTCGAAAAGGGATGGACCGGTTCGATACGTTATCAAGCATAAAGAGAAACTGCTTGCAATATTGTATCAATGGCTTTCAGATGCAACCATACCTTGAGACAAAAGCAAGATCGGTTATCAAAACAAATACTCCAGGAACAGAGAAACATGGTACTCCCATATCCAAAAATCCTGAGTTCTTCAAAAAAATAAATACATGGAGGCAAATGAAAGCTAGTCATGAAAAAGTTGAAACGTCAAAGATTATTCCACAAAAAACATTGCTGCAGTTGGCCGACGAGCTTCCTGCTTCCCGGGCCAAACTTAAAAGTATAAAAGGGATGGGAGGCAAAAAGCTTCAGCAGTTCGGTAAAGAATTACTGGAAATGATTATTACCTATAGAAAAGAAAAAGGGTTGGAATTACCATTAGATCCCGTGCAGGAGCTAAAAAAAGCATCTTTGAACACGAAAGAAATCAGTTACATGCTATTTAATTCAGGAAAATCGATAGAAGAAATCGCTAATGAAAGAGGATTAGCCCAATCAACAATTGAAGGACATCTGGCCTTTTTTGTCGGTTCCGGAGAATTATCGCTCGACATGGTGGTTCCTCCTTCTAAATCAGAAACAATCCTTTCATGCCTGAAGGCGCACTCCCCTCTCTCTCTCGGAGAGGCCAAAGTAATTTTGGGAGATTCATTCAGCTATACAGAAATACGCATGGTGCAACAATATTTTAAACATGAAACAAAGAATGATTATGATAGTTGAGCCTGATGACAAAAAATTGATTGAATGGATGTGAAAAAATTGAAAAGCAAAATTGACGCTCCCTCTAGGCTTCATTATTTATAAAGTACCTGAAAAGTTAACAGTACCACAAAATAATGGTTTCGGAGTAATACAGGGAAATATTACCTGTTTTTAGTACGGAAAGACGCTCTGAAGACTCGACAGCTATACCGTCTTTATAAGATATGGAAAGGTCATCAGAATACCACAGCGACAACATTGTAAAAGGCTCCGACTGATGTTCCAACTCTGCAATATTATTTTTCATCCACAACTGAATATTGTTCATTATCTAATAGTTTATTTTGTCCCTTCCAGTTTATTTTATCAATTATCGCATGCTTCCCGAAGATGTTGGGATAAAGACCAAAATGTTTCTATTGACGGTAGAAGACTAATTTCCCTTTAATGGGAAAAACAAAATTTATAAAGGGAAAAAAGTATACTACCGGTATCAAGATCTCACCATTCAAAGCTTTAAAATCTTCCCGTTTTATCTTTTCCTTTTAAATGTGGACAAGTTTAATCATCCTACATTAAGAATTAAGAGAAGCGGCTCGAATAGGCTAAATATTTCGAATATCAACAGAATAAAAATAAGCATCAATAAATTATGTCTAAAACACCCAAAAAATCAAAAAATATGATTTCATTCACTACTAATAACTCGGAACCTGCTCCGTTCAATAATAGCCCCCCCTCGTCGAACTGCTGTTGTTCTAATATTTTTTGCCAAGCTACTATTAGTCTTTCCCTTTAGCGCATCACGCACTGTACGTGGAGTACACCCTAATAATTTGGCTATTTTTTCCTGTTCTCCCCAACTAACTAATATTATTCTCATATCCAGTTCAATTTTATTATTTTAGTATTATATTTAACGCTTTCTTTTTTCAAAAGAGATTACATTCAAAATAAATCAAAAAACTTGATATATGCAATTAAAAGATCAATATATATGATATTTTTTTCAAAAAACTTGAAACTTCTAAGAAGAAGACATGGGTATCAGCAGGAGGAGTTAGCAGATATCCTCCAGGTTAAAGCGAACACGATTTCAAACTATGAAAGAGGTATCAGCCAACCGGATTACAATCTCTTATCAATTCTTGTCAGACATTTTGGAGTAACTGCACAGCAATTCCTATTTGAAGATTTGGCAGAAGATAAAGAAGAAAGTTTTAATGAAAGGTCTGATAATTATGAGAATTCAGAACAATGCCTGTTTTGCATGGAAAAAGATAAACGGATCAAGGAATTACAAGAAAGGATTCATGAGCAATCAGAAATAATTCGTTTTTTTATAAAAGAAGGATGACCTCTATGAAAAGGAAAACAAACAAGATCGACGCTTGCATATCAAATTATTTTCTTTGGAAAGCCCCTCTCCAAGAAAAATTGCGGGGCTCCTTCTTCTGAGAGCATTCCATAAGGAGTTTTTGCCATAACCATTCCTGCAACAAAAATCGGATGTTTAATATGAGAAAGGAAACACACTAATCCCGCATTTCCTTTTCATCCGTTAATAGAGCAATATCCATTAACATTCATATAAACAACAATTAATCAATCAAATATTCATCTGTAATAATCTATCTACAAATTATTGTTTCATCAAAAAAGCCTTAAAATCGTCAAAGTCTTTACTTAATGGCACGGAATGCTTCACCCCTTTCATAAATTCGGCTAACTTTTCCGGCATCGGAACATTCCCCTTACCAACAATTTCTTCAACCGTTCCTGTAAATTTGGCAGGATGTGCTGTTTCCAGAAAAATGCCGACCTCTCCTGTATTAATATCATCTTTAAGAGCCTTATATCCTGTAGCCCCATGCGGATCAAGCAAATATCCGCAGGTAGAATATACTGTTTCTACAACTTCCCTGATTTCTTTATCGGAATATCGAAATCCCCTGATATCTTTCCGGATAGCTTCCCATGAGTGCCCATATAAATCAAGTATCCTTGCAAAGTTGCTGGGATTTCCAACATCCATGGCATTCGCGATTGTTGCAACTGAAGCACGGGGTTCATATTTTCCACTCTGAAGATATTTATAAACAATATCATTTACATTATTGGCCGCGATAAAACGCTTTACAGGCAGCCCCATCCGTTTTGCAAAAAGTCCGGCCGTAAGATTCCCTAAATTACCACTTGGAACGGCAAATACAAGATCTCCTAAAACTTCCTTTTCCCTTAATCTTGCATAGGCATTAAAATAATAGAACGACTGTGGAAGAAAACGCGCCACATTAATAGAGTTGGCCGAGGTCAATATAATTGTCGTGCTAAGTTCTTCATCAAGAAAAGCAGCCTTAACAAGACGCTGACAATCGTCGAAAGTTCCATCCACCTCGATAGCTGTAATATTTTGCCCCAAGGTTGTAAATTGTTTTTCCTGGATTTCACTTACCAATCCCTTTGGATACAAAACATATACATGAATACCAGGCACCCCAAGAAAACCATTTGCCACCGCACTCCCTGTATCCCCGGAAGTAGCCACTAGTACATTCACCTGCTCGTTATTCCCCCTCAAAAAGTAGCTAAGCAGACGGGCCATAAAACGTCCGCCAACGTCCTTAAATGCTAATGTCGGACCATGGAACAGCTCCAATGAATAAATATTTTCATCGATATACAATATAGGACAATCAAAATTCAGCGTGTCATATACCAATTTCCCGAGTTCATTTTCCGGAATATCTTCACCAAAAAATTTTTTGGAAACCTCGAAGGCAATCTCGGGAAAAGACATTTGCTTTATTGCTGAAAAAAATGATTCCGGCATCATTTCTATCCGTTCGGGCATAAACAAACCTTTATCGCCTGCCAGCCCTTTTGTCACAGCCTCTTTCAGTGAAACTTCCGGAACGGACTTGTTTGTACTGTAATACTTCACTCGAAATAAATTTAGTTAACAATTATTATATATTCACGGAACCCGCTATTCTAACATTAAACGGTCACTGAATCATGGAGTTTTTACATCATAATTTACCTGGAAATTCAAAATTCCTGAATTATTCAGGAATCCAGCAAGGCTTTTATGAACTGGGCGCCATGCAGCATCCCGTACCCCCCCCTCTTTACCGAAAATTCATCATATACCTCTACACTATCGGGGGTGTTTCCCGGTTTATAAATCAGGAAAGGAACCGGTTCCCGGGTATGCACAGTTGTTGCACATGGCGTAGGATGATCCGGAAGGACCGCAATAGCTACAGGCTCCTCCATTTTGGCAGTTTCTTCAACAAGGTATTTTACGACCCGGTGATCAAGATATTCAATCGTCTTCGTCTTCAATTCGACATCGCCCTCATGCCCTGCCTCGTCACTTGCCTCAATATGGAGGTAGACAAGGTCGTGATCCTTCAGTGCATCAATGGTTGCCCTGGCCTTTCCTTCATAGTTGGTGTTATAAAGCCCTGTTGCCCCCTCTACATGAATCACGTCCATACCGGCATATACACCAATCCCCTGTATCAGATCAACTGCTGAAATAACAGCAGCCCTTTTAATACCATACATTTCTTCCAGGGTTGGCATCTTTGGTTTATAACCAGGCGACCATGGCCAGATACTGTTCGCCATATCTTTTCCTGCAGCTTTTCTCTTTTGATTGACCGGATGTGATGGTAATAATTTCATTGATTTTAAAATCAGATCATTTAATAAATCTGCCGTTTCTCCGGCTTCAGGGGTCGTAGCCTTTACCATATAATCTTTCCATGGTTTTCCCGGAACATCATGAGGGGGAGTACAAACAAGCTGCTTTTTCCCGCCCTTGATAACAACAAGGTGGCGATAAGAAACTCCTTTGTAAAAAGCCACTCTGTCCGAGCCTAATTTTTCATTCAGAAAATCGATCAGTTCATGTGATTCCTCATTTGAAATATGTCCTGAAGAATGATTTTTAATATTTTCCCCGCTAATACAAATGAGGTTACAACGCATAGCAAGGTCACCTTCCACAAGTTTTACCCCCATGCTAGCCGCTTCCAGCGTGCCACGTCCTTCAAAGACACGCTCCACATCATAGCCGAGAACCGACATGTTTGCAATTTCACTTCCAGGATGCATTCTGTCCGGCACCGTGACCAATTGGCCACACCGTCCAAGCTTTGCCAAGCGGTCTATTTCCGGAGTATTTGCCAGTTGCAGGGGAGTCTTTCCCCCGTAATTGGCCAATGGCTCGTCAGCCATCCCGTCCCCTAACACAATAATATATTTCATACGCTCTATTAATTACCTTTGGAATAATTCCTTAAAATTCAAGTATCGGATATGCAACATCAAACATCCGGGATCGGGCTTGGTCACACATTTGATACCCGTATGATATCAGCAAAAACACCCGCAGCCGTAACAGCCGCACCGGCACCGTATCCTTTAATGATCATCGGGAATTCATGATAACGCTCGCTGGTAAACATAACAAGGTTATTACTTCCCTGTAAATCATAGAAAGGATGCCCCTGACTAACCTCCTGCAAACCAACCTCTGCCCTGCCTGCTTCATACCTGGCAACAAAACGCCAGCATTTTCCTTCTTCTGCCAGTTTTTCCCGCCGGGCCTCGAAATCAGCATCCAAAGCCGGGATGTTATGCCAAAATTCATCGATACTACCGGAAAAGAACTCATCAGGAATAAATTTGTTTATGACAACATCTTCTTTTTCGATCCGATACCCGGATTCCCTGACCAAAATCATCAGCTTACGCATCACATCAACGCCACTCAGGTCAATCCGTGGATCGGGTTCAGAATATCCCTGTTCCTTTGCCATCCTGATTGTTTGACTGAAAGGAATATCACGTGAGATCGTATTAAAAATAAAATTCAAGGTTCCGGAAAGGACAGCCTCTATCTTCTGAATTTTATCCCCTGCATTGACAAGGTCATTCAGTGTATTGATAATAGGAAGCCCCGCTCCGACATTTGTTTCGAAAAGAAATTTAATTCCTTTGCGTTTGGCAATATTTTTTAATTTTAGATAATTCTCATATTCCGACGAGGCAGCAACCTTATTGGCTGTCACGATAGAAACGTTGGCCTCGAGCAAATCGGCATACACCCCGGCAGCAGCCGTCGATGCTGTGCAATCTACAAAAACGGAATTGTAAATATTCATTCCTATCACAGCTCTTTTATATGCATCAAGGCCCGAAGACTCTCCCTCCTGATCAAGCCGTTCCTTAAATCCGTCAATAGCAATACCCTCCCTGTCGAGTAACATTTTTTTCGTATTGGCCACTCCTACAAGTTTTATTTTCAGATGCTTTTCCTTCAACAGTTTTTCCTGCTGAAGCCGGATCTGCTTTAAAAGATTTCCTCCGACAAGGCCAATCCCGAGCAGAAAAATGTTGATCTCCACATTTTCTGAAAGGAAAAAGGCCTCATGAACCACATTCAGCGTTTTTCGCAAATCATTTTTCCTCACAACCCAGGAAATATTCAGTTCCGACGCCCCCTGGGCAATCGCGATAATATTAATACCATTTTTACCGATCGTATGGAAAAGTTTGCCTGCCACCCCCGACGACTTTTTCATATTCTCTCCAACAATGGCAACAATAGAAAGGTCACTTTCGATTTCCACCTTGTTGATCTTTTCCTTCTCTATTTCCTGAACAAATTCTTTATGAATGGACACCTCTGCCAGGGCTGCTTTAGCAGAGTCAATAGCAATCGAAATTGAATTTTCGGACGAAGCCTGAGAAATCAGGATCACGTTTATATTTTCCCTGGCCAAAGCGCTGAACAATCGCATGGAAATTCCGGTAACCCCAACCATGCCCAGTCCCTGAACAGTAATAAGGCTAATATTGGAGATTGATGAAATACCTTTTACAGGAAGATCTTTACCATTTCGACGACTATCGGTTATCAGGGATCCTTCGGCCCCCGGGTTCATTGTATTTTTAATCAAAACAGGAATCTTTTTCTTGTAAACAGGCAAAATTGTCGGCGGATAAATCACCTTGGCCCCGAAATGAGATAATTCCATTGCCTCGGAATAACTCAGCGACTTAATGACATATGCTTTGCTGATAACCCGAGGATCTGCAGTCATAAATCCATCTACATCGGTCCAGATCTCCAGCACTGAAGCATCCAGGGCCGCAGCGTAAATAGCTGCCGTGTAATCGGACCCCCCACGTCCGAGAGTAGTATATTCCCCGTTATTGTTACTCGAAACAAAACCAGGGGCAACACATATCCCATGAAAGCTTTTAAATGCTTCCCGGATCAGTTTATTAGTAATTTCAAAGTCGACTTGGGCCTTTCCAAATGCACTGTCTGTTTTTATAATTTTTGATGAATCGATCCATGTAGATTGTGCAATGAATTCGCTGATAATCAAAGAAGATAATCTTTCACCAAAACCGCCAATTTTATCCAGTGTTTTCGGGGTCAGTTCCCCAATCATGGAAACCCCTCGTATAACCTTCTCCAGCTTATCAAGAAGTATTTCAACCTTTTCTTTTACCTCTTTTTGCTTTGCACCGGAGAATAATTCGTCAACAACTTCCAGGTGCCTTTCCCTTACCGACGTTATTTCCGTGTTGAAATATTCCGTTCCAAGAACGGCCATTTTCGAGGCGTTTAATATTTTGTCAGTTATTCCGCCCAAAGCAGAAACAACGACGATCAAATCGCCCTCCTGACTTTCCACGATGGTCCTCACCCTTCTGATGTTTTCAGCACTTCCAACAGAAGTACCTCCAAATTTCAACACTTTCATTCGAAAAAAATTAATTAATATACTATAATTATACACGCTCTAATGGAACTCGCACGCCCACGTGACAACTCTTTAATCTGATTTTTCGTCTCTTCTCGTGTTACTTTCCTGGAATTGTTTTTCGCAACATGCCCGTTTCATACAAAAAAAGTTTATCAAAATCGATTTCTTATAATACCTAACTTTCAAACCAGTCAAAAATACAATCAAATTATTCAAACCCGTAATTAAATATTGCCTGTATCAGTAAAATTCAGATTTCAGTAATAAAAAAGGCAAAAAAAATCCGGGTGAAGCAGTACTGCTGCCTCATCCGGACTTCAATGCAGTACATACCTTTACTGGGCCGACGTGGTCGTTGCCGTCAAGCTGGTATTGTTGGTCACTGCCTCAATAATCCTTGTTTCAATTTCGCGGGCCAGTTCCTGATTATCCTTCAGTATAGTACGCACCGCTTCGCGTCCCTGTCCCAGCTTACTGTCGCCATAACTGAACCACGAGCCGCTTTTCTTTATAATATTGTAATTAACGCCAAGATCAATAATTTCACCTGTTTTCGAAATTCCTTCACCATACATAATATCGAATTCTGCTTTCCGGAAAGGAGGGGCAACTTTATTTTTAACAACCTTTACCCTGGTGTTGTTTCCAATTACTTCTTCCCCATCCTTGATCTGTCCGGTTCTGCGAATATCCAAACGGACAGAAGAATAAAATTTAAGGGCATTACCTCCGGTCGTCGTTTCGGGATTACCAAACATTACACCAATTTTATCGCGCAACTGATTGATAAAAACACAGCAGGTTTTCGTTTTGCTGATATTGGCTGTAAGTTTCCGTAACGCCTGAGACATTAGCCGGGCCTGCAATCCCATTTTCGAATCGCCCATTTCCCCCTCAATCTCAGCTTTTGGGGTCAAGGCAGCCACAGAGTCAATTACGATGATATCGACAGCCCCTGAACGGATAAGGTTATCTGTTATTTCCAGGGCCTGCTCTCCGTTGTCTGGCTGAGAGATCAACAATTCATCAATATTCACTCCTAATTTTTTCGCATAGAACGGGTCAAATGCATGCTCTGCATCGATAATAGCCGCAATTCCTCCCGCTTTCTGTGCTTCGGCAATAGCATGGATGGCCAGCGTTGTCTTACCGGAAGATTCAGGCCCAAAAATTTCAATGATACGTCCCTTCGGGTATCCTCCTACTCCAAGGGCAATATCGAGTCCGATAGAGCCCGACGAAATTGCCGGGATATCCTCCACGGCACGGTCTCCCATCTTCATAATGGCTCCCTTACCGTAGCTTTTCTCAATCTTCTCCATTGTAAGCTGAAGAGCTTTCAGCTTTTCTTTATTAACGCTAGTTTGTTCTTCTTTTGCCATGCTTATAAGTCTAAAACTTTTATTATTTGGTTTGTATGGTCCGCAGTCTTTACTTTTTCAAAGACCTCTTCAATAATTCCTGTTTCATTGATTATATATGTTGTCCGCAAAACACCCATATATTTTCTCCCATACATACTTTTCTCCCCCCATGCCCCATATGCCTCAAGAATATTATGATCCGGGTCTGAAATCAGGTTAAACCGAAACCCAAATTTTTCTGCAAATTTCTCATGGGAAGAAACAGCATCCGGACTCACACCAATGACTTCATACCCTTTATCAAGCCATGAGTCATAGTTATCCCGGAGATTGCACGATTCGGCGGTACACCCGGGAGTATCATCCTTTGGATAAAAATATAAAATTAACTTTTTCCCTTGAAAATTCTCCAGAGAAATCTCTTCGCCCTTTTGATTTAATCCTTTAAAATCAGGAGCTTTATCTCCTCTTCTCAACAATGCCATACTTCCGTCGTTTAATGATACAAATATATTCAAATAAAAGGAATAAGTAATTGATGTCTGGTAATTGATCAATATTAATTACAAATATTTCTGGCTGTCAGTCTGTAAACAAGTAATTGCACCCGCCTTCTTGCCCCGTGTTACGTTTCCACAAATCCCTGTCATATTATTTCACCGAAATGCCGGATCTCATAAAGATTTTTTTTCACGATCACCTTCCATATATTAAAATCTTTTAAACTATTTTTCCATTTCATTAAGAAAGAACTATTTCTAAAAGCCTTTTCGACAATTTTTGTAATTTTATGTCGGCAAATTAAGGTTAATCGTATGCTTCCAAAATTAAAACATGTCCTGCAAACAAGTTTGACTCTTTTATTGTTCAGTGCTATCCCCCTGTTTGGAGGGAATTATCTATTGGCACAGAACGATCCTGAAGTCGTAGCAAAACAACATTTTGAAAAAGGTGAGTATAAACAGGCTCTTTCAGGTTTCAGGGACCTTGTCAGGCTATATCCTTCAGATGAAGAGCTAAATTATTACCTTGGAGCCAGCCTGTCCGAAACAAAGACGTTCACGCGAGAAACTTTCGAATCACTGGAAATAGCTAAGCAAAAATTCCTAAAATCATTTTTCTATCTGGGCGAATACTATCATGCACATACTGATTGGGATGACGCTTTGCGAAATTACAGGGAATTCCTAATGGAGGCCCGAAAAAAAGAAATAAAAGAGACAAAAGTAGAAGAATTGATGAACCAGTGCCGCAAACAGGTCAACCCTTTTCCTCCGGTTAATCAAGAGACTCCGGACAAACACAACAAACAGCAAATTGCAGACACTTCAAAAGATATTCTTCAAGTTCTACGGGAAACAGAGATACCGGAAGGCCTTATGGATAGCATTATCCACTTCCAGGTGAACGCCCAGATCATTTATTTAAAGATCGACCAGTTTAAAAATGAATCATCCAGGGAAGCTTTTGCAAAAGGATTGTTGATTGAACGGGACCTTCAAAAAAAATTAAAAAGGTTGTCAGCGTTAAGGGAAACTTATGAAAACCAGCTAGGGACAGCAAAAGATTCTACCGTCCAAAAAATTCTGAAGCTTGAACAGGAAACCTATCAGATGGATAAAGTAGCCAGAAGTGCTTATATTGAGGCAGACAATAAAGAATCTGCATACTGGGACAAGGCAGGGGCTAAAGAGATAAATGATTTCATCAGCATGACGAACCACATGCAGGACAGCATCCAGGCTGCAGAAGAAGAACGAATCAGGGAAAAGGCAGAATTGCCGGTTGTCGTTTCCGACACAACTGCGATGAAAACAATGGAGGCAGGGGCAGTTCCACCAACAGAACCAGTAGACAAAGTAGTTTATAAGATACAAATAGGAGCTTTTAGCAAAACGCCTCCTGCGTGGATACAACGGATCTATAAAAGACTCGCAGTCATTCGGCGCATTGATCAGCATACGGACGAAAACGGGGTAACCGTTTACACGGTTGGCGAACTAAGTTCTTTCAGTGATGCGGAGCAAATGCAAAAACAGATCAGAACGGAAGGAGTCAAAGATGCCTTTATATCGGCCTATAAAAATAATAAGCGGATCAGCCTGAACGAGGCAAAAAAAATTACAGAGCAATGAGCACGATGGAGAACATAAAAGACAAGCCCCTCCATAATGAGGATGTTGGAATCGGGAACGAACACTTTCTCGTTCTGTACAACGATGACTATCATACGTTTGACTATGTAATAGATACACTGATAGATGTCTGTGAACACGAACCGGAACAAGCGGTTCAATGTACACTTCTTGTACATTATAAAGGAAAATGTGATGTGAAAAAGGGAAGTTTTAATTATCTTAGTCCAATGAAAAAGGCGTTGGTTGACAGAGATCTGAAAGCAACGATCGATTAACCTGAAAAAATGACCATACTAGTTATCCTTTTCCTCATTCTTCTGGGAGTGTTGCTGCTTTTACTGGAGTTTGTGGTTATCCCCGGAATTACCATTGCAGGTATTGGAGGAGTTATTTTTCTTGGCATCAGTATTTACCTGGCTTTTGATGCTTATGGTTTCACAGCAGGAATACTAACGTTATTGTTTGTTATCATTGCCGTCCCATTGCTTATATACCGCCTCTTCAAAGGTAAAATGGGGAAAAAAATGATACTGAAATCGGAAATAACAGGGAAAGCAGTGGAACCAGATACTGCCGCCATTCATCCGGGAGATGAGGGGATCACAGTGGGACGCCTTGCCCCTATGGGCAAAGTACGGGTAAACAATCTGACGATCGAAGCTAAATCAGTTGCCGGTTTTGTCGATCCGCATGTAAAAATAAGAGTTGTTGAAGTTTTAAAAACACAACTAATTGTAGAACCTATAAATCAAGAATGATGGAATATTTTGGCACTTTTGGATTAATAGCAGGGATTTTTGTTCTGCTTATTATTATCCTGTATTACATACCGATCGGGTTATGGTTTTCTGCCCTGGTATCGGGAGTTCGCATTTCTCTGATCCAGCTTTTCCTGATGAGGTTCAGGAAAGTACCCCCATCCGTTATTGTGCGGGCGCTGATCGAGGGGACCAAGGCCGGACTAAAACTTGACCGGGATAAGCTAGAGGCCCATTTCCTTGCCGGGGGCCGGGTCGATATGGTGGTACATGCACTTGTATCAGCTGAAAAAGCGAATATTGACCTTACCTTTAACATGGCTACCGCCATCGACTTGGCCGGCCGCGATGTATTCGAAGCCGTGCAAATGTCGGTTAACCCTAAAGTGATTGACACGCCTCCTGTTGCTGCTGTGGCCAAAGACGGAATTCAGCTGATTGCCAAAGCACGCGTAACAGTGCGGGCAAACATCAAACAACTGGTGGGGGGTGCCGGGGAAGAAACCGTACTTGCCAGGGTCGGAGAAGGAATTGTATCATCTATCGGATCATCTCATACCCATAAATCGGTTTTGGAAAATCCGGATTCTATTTCCAAAGTGGTCCTTAACAAAGGACTTGATGCTGGCACGGCCTTTGAAATCCTGTCAATTGATATTGCAGACATTGACATCGGTAAAAATATCGGTGCCGGGCTACAAATAGATCAGGCAGAAGCCGATAAGAATATTGCACAGGCAAAAGCAGAGGAAAGGCGTGCCATGGCTGTTGCGCTTGAACAGGAAATGAGGGCCAAGGCACAGGAAGCCCGGGCAAAGGTAATTGAGGCAGAAGCCCAGGTGCCAATGGCAATAGCAGAAGCATTCCGGGCTGGAAACCTTGGAATCATGGATTATATGAAATACAAGAACATCATGGCTGATACCCAAATGAGAGAAGCAATATCTGGAGAAGAGCATCATCCTAAAAAGGATCAGTAATTACGTTTGTACCGGATCTTAAGCACCCATGAAAAATAGTACCTGACAATTAATAAAGCTGGTATGGCCTCTATTTATAAATTATAAAAATCAAAAAAGATGTTACAAAACACATATTTTAACGTTCGCTTAACAAATGTTTGTGTTTTTCAGCATATCTTTGTCTCAGATTTTATTTCATAAGTTTAGGTTTGATTAGTTTTATTGGTTTAGTTAGGTTAGAAAAGGATAGATAGAGATCTATCCTTTTTTTATTTGGTAATCTCCTTGTGGCGGAAACATGAAACAAGGTGATCGTTTACCATACCGGTAGCCTGCATTTGGGCATAAATAATAGTCGATCCGACAAATTTAAATCCCTTGCCTTTCATATCCTTGCTAATCATATCTGAAACAAGGGAAGTTGCAGGGACCTCCTTTAAGGTTTCAAAATAGTTGACTACAGGTTTAAAGTCTACAAAAGACCAGATATATTTATCGAAACTGCCAAATTCCTTCTGAACCGCCACGAAACAACGGGCATTTGAAACACTGGCCAAGATCTTCAGCCGATTACGGACAATACCTTCATTATTAAGTAGTTCATCGATTTTGGATTCATTATAAGCAGCAACGATTGCGGGTTCAAAATTATCATACGCTTTTCTGTAATTCTCACGCTTTCGCAGAACGGTGTGCCAGCTTAATCCTGCCTGAACCCCTTCCAGCAATAAAAATTCAAAGAGTAACCGGTCGTCATGAACAGGTACCCCCCACTCTTTATCATGGTAATCACGATACAAATCGTCCTTTAAACACCATTCACATCTGTTTTCCATTGGCCTGAAATTTGTTAAAAATTTTAAATTTTTATAAAAGTATCAAAAAGGGTCGGAAAGCTGCGAAATTATTATTTTTACTCTTTGTAAATTGGTGCCGTCCGAAATTAAGGTTGGCATTACAAGATAGCACAGATCTTTTTTTAGCAGGTATAGACGAAAAAAACAAAAAACAAAGAACTTATGGAACGGGCCATGAAAGCCAAATCTTGCACTTCTGACATCAATTGGAGCGGAACATGAATCTGTAATGACAATTGATTAAAGGGAACAAAGATGCATGGCAAGTTCCATGTGGTCACTAAAAACAAATAATAGGCACATGAAGTTAAGACTTTTTCTGGTACTGCTTTTTACAGTTAGCGTGGCATCGGCCCAGCTCAATATCAACAATTATATAATGGTTGGACAAACACGCATCCAGATCGGGAATTATGTGGGAGCTATCGAGAACTTCAATATTGTAATCAAATTCCGGCCTCAATTACCAGAGCCTTATTTTTACAGGGGGCTGGCAAAACACCAGCTGGAAGATTTTCGTGGAGCGATAGAAGATTATAACAAGGCAATAGAGATAAAGCCCTACTATCCGGAAGCCTATACCAACAGGGGACTGGCCTACCTGGAACTTCATAATTATAAAGCAGCTATTGCAGATTATGACAAAGCGCTAGAGCTTTCACCAAGAGACGCAGGGATCTATAACAACCGGGGAATAGCAAAGATGTCGATGAAAGACATAGACGGCGCCATAGCAGATTACAATAAAGCACTGGAGATCAATCAGAATTTTGTAAACGCCTTTATCAATCGCAGCAATGCCAACATAGTGAAAGGAGATATTAAAGAGGCTATTCGCGACATCAACAAAGCAATCATCATCAGGCCGCATTATGCCAGCGCTTATTTACTGCGGGGACTCGCAAGGTTTCAACTTAAAGACTATGCCGCCGCCCTGCGAGATTTCGACCAGACCATCCGTTTCGATCCTCAAAATGCCTATGCATACAACAACCGGGGAATTGTAAAACAGGAACTGGAAGATTATTCCGGTGCCATTATGGATTACGACCTGGCCCTGCAACTCGACCCGACTATGCCCAATGCTTACTTTAACAGGGGAATTGCGAGAGAAATTCTTAAACGACCAGGCTATGAAGAAGATTATAGAATAGCGGCCAAACTAGACCCCAAGCTGGATATCCGTAAAAGAAGAATGGAAGAAGACCAACAATACGCACAGCAGCTGCAACAAAACCAGCAAAAGAATAATCAACAGCAAAATCAGCAGCAACTTCTTGCGGCAAATACCTCCGGACAGCAGGGACAAAAAGGCGGGCAGACCCAGCAGCAACAACAGAATCAGCAACAAAATACAAACCAGCAAACCGACAAGGAAAAGGAAGAAGCACGCCGATTCAGGCTCTCCCTTGCCGATACGCGTAACCTGCCCAATATGGACGAAGAAGAAGAGGCAGACAACGGACTCGTTCAAAATAAGAATGTTATTATAGAGTTGCAGAATATCTTCCTTATTTCCTCTTTTAGTGAGCATACCACAGATTATGAACGGTTACAGTACTATAACTTATCACTGGAAGACCTGAACCGCTTTAATAATTACATTCCGCTGATGATGATGACAAACCGGAACACCGATGAGTTTATTGATACGTTTAAAAGTAACATCCAGTATTTCAGCGAAAAAATAAAGAACAACAAAATTTCGCAAAACTATCTCAGCCGGGGCATTTTCGAATTTATGACCAACGATTATAACGGTGCGATAAATGATTTTGACCAGAGCATCAAGCTGGACCAAAAAGATATGCTTGCATATTTCTGCCGGGCTAACTGCAAGACAAAAATGGTAGAGCTGGTCGAATCGGTCCCTGATTATTCGGAAGACCTGACAATCCCCATAAACGACAATGATACGACTAAAGATAAACAAGACGAACAAAACGTTAAAACAAAATATACCGATTACCAAAAGATACTCGAGGACTACCAAACCAGTATCTATTTAAATCCGAAATTTCCTTTTGCTTATTACAACCGGGCCTATATTTTTTGTAAAATGCATAAATATGAGGAAGCCATTGCTGACCTCTCCAAGGCTATCGAGTTACAACCTGATTTCGCTGAAGCATACTACAACCGCGGGCTGACCAGGATCTATCTCGACCAGGTCGACGAAGGGGCAATGGACTTAAGTAAAGCGGGGGAACTTGGCATTCAGGAAGCATATAACGTGATAAAAAGGTATTGCAATTGATTACCATTATTGATAATTGATCAGGGCGGAGAATGTGAATAGGAAAGCAAAAGTCCGGAACAATAGAAACAACAATTACTTGTTTAACATGAACTATTTTTATCAGCAAAACAATGAAGAAGAAAAAAGAAGGAGGTTCTCGGGAGGAAAGGTAGCGCTGATTACCTTATTGATATCCATCGTGATTACCGTATTACTCTATGTCATGATACCGGGAGGCCACTTTTTCTTTTTATTCCTGGTTTTCCCGTTTGGCCCTCTGATCTGGAACCGTTTTAACCGTCGAAACTGAGAGATATATTTACAATGAGCATTCAGCCATTAGCAGAAAGATTACGTCCCCGGACACTGGACGATTATACCGGTCAGGAACACCTGGTCGGAAAAGGAGCTGTATTGCGTAAGATGATTGAATCGGGCAATATTTCATCTTTAATACTGTGGGGCCCTCCAGGCGTGGGGAAAACTACCCTTGCCAAGATTATAGCAAATACACTCGATCGTCCGTTTTATGTATTGAGTGCTATCAGCTCAGGGGTGAAAGATGTCAGGGAGGTGATTGAGAAAGCCCAAAAGCAACAATTTTTTAGTCGACATAACCCGATCCTGTTTATCGATGAAATCCATCGTTTCAGCAAAGCTCAACAGGACTCTCTGCTGGGTGCAGTGGAGCAGGGTTTGGTAACACTGATCGGTGCTACTACAGAGAACCCTTCGTTTGAAGTAATTTCTCCGCTCCTGTCGCGTTGTCAGGTCTATGTACTGAAAAGCCTGGAAAAAGATGATCTTCTGCATATCCTCGACCAAGCCATAAAAAAGGATGTGGAACTGAAAAAAAAAGAAATTCTGATGGAAGAATACGAGGCTATTCTTCGCTTTTCAGGAGGTGATGCCCGTAAGCTATTAAACATTCTGGAACTCGTCGTCAATGCTGAAGAAAACGACAAAATAGTTATCACAAACGAAAAAGTAACCGACCGTCTCCAGAACACCCCGGCGATCTATGACAAAAAGGGGGAGATGCATTACGATATTATTTCTGCCTTTATCAAAAGTGTCCGGGGCGGCGATCCCGATGCCGCAGTTTACTGGCTCGCCAGGATGATCGAAGGAGGGGAAGATGTAATGTTCATTGCACGCCGCCTGCTAATCCTGGCATGTGAAGATATCGGACTGGCAAATCCCAATGCCCTGCTGCTCGCCCAAAGCACCTTTGATGCGGTACACCAGATCGGTTATCCCGAATCCAGGATCATCCTTTCGGAATGCACAATTTATCTGGCCACTTCACCCAAAAGTAATTCTGCTTATGAGGCAATAGACACCGCGATGGCACTGGTTAAAGCAACAGGCAACCTGCCCGTACCGCTTCATTTGCGCAACGCCCCAACAAAACTGATGAAAGACCTGGGATATTCAAGAGATTATAAATATGCCCATGCTTACGAAGGGAATTTTGCAGAGCAGGATTTTCTTCCGTCCAAAATAAAAAAGGAAAAAATATACAGGCCTCAAAGTAATGCTTCCGAACAAAAAATACTCGAGAGGCTAAAGGCATGGTGGGGTAAGAGATTTTAAAAACCAAACAACCTGTAACAATTTATGAAAAGAGGCAAAATCATACTAATCTTATTTTTTGTGCAATTAGGCAACCTGGCATTTTCAGGGGAACCGGCAAACAAAGACGGGATGTTCACGCTTGTCAGCAAACAAAAAGCCTGCAATATTTTAATCGACCAGGAAGAAGATTCTGTGGTAACCATTGCAGCAACTCTCTATGCAAACGACATCTTACATATTACGGGAAAAAAACCGGTGATCCTGAATGAAAAACCAGAAAAGGAAAAAACATTCATCATCGCCGGAACCCTAGGAAAAAGCAAATGGATAAAAAAACTCTCATCAGAAGGAAAAGTTGATATCGCCTCTATAAAAGGAAAATGGGAAACATTCTCGATACAGGTTATCAACCGTCCTTTTCCTTCGTACGGGCATATTTTACTCATCATGGGGAGCGACAGGAGAGGAACAGCCTATGGAATACTGGAACTGTCCAGGATGATTGGCGTCTCCCCTTGGGAATGGTGGGCCGATGTTGCCCCCAAAAAACAGAAAGAGTTGTCCATTTCTGTTCGTAACAAAATATTCGGGCCTCCATCAGTCAAATACAGAGGAATATTTTTAAACGACGAAGACTGGGGGTTGCAAAGATGGGCGGCATTAACCTATGAACCGGAAACCGGAGATATCGGGCCTAAGACCTATGCAAAAATATTCGAACTCATGTTACGGTTAAAAGCGAATACTATCTGGCCTGCAATGCATTCCTGCACAAAGCCTTTTTATTCCTACCCTGAAAATAAAATAGTAGCTGATAAATATGCCATTGTAGTAGGGACATCCCATTGTGAACCGATGCTTTGCAATATTAATTCGGAATGGAATGACAAGGCCGTGGGAGAATGGAGGTACGACACGAATTCACAAAGAATTCAGGGGCTTTTCGAAAAAAGGGTAAAAGAAAGCGCACCATACGAAAGCATCTACACCATGGGCATACGGGGAGAACACGATTCACCCATGATTGTAGGGAACCAAGACAGTGAAGAACAAATAAAACTGCTGGAAAAGGTCATCAACGATCAAAGGCAAATATTGAAAACAGAAACAGGTAAAGTCCCTGCAACCATTCCCCAGGCATTTATCCCTTACAAGGAAGTGCTGACCTATTATCAGGAGGGGCTGAAAGTTCCTGAGGACATCACATTGGTCTGGACTGATGATAATTATGGTTACATCAGGCAACTAAGCACGCCGAAAGAACAGAAAAGGACAGGAGGAGCCGGCATCTATTATCATACTTCTTATTGGGGAAGGCCCCACGATTACCTGTGGCTCAACTCCACAAATCCGGTGTTACTATGGGAAGAAATGAATAAAGCTTACCAGTTCAATGCACGTAATCTTTGGATTTTAAATTGTGGCGATATCAAACCATTGGAATATAACATCGAGCTGTTCCTTGATATGGCCTGGGATATCAGCCGGTTCCCGTCAAGTCAATCCATTCATGATCATATGAAAAGCTGGTACGCTGCCAAATTCGGTACAGGACGATCACAGGAGATAACAGACCTGATGGAAAAATATTTCAGCTTATGCTATACTCGAAGGCCGGAATTTATGGCCTGGAGCCAAACCGAGCCAACGACAAAACCGGAGGCTACAGAATTAAACCAGGTCCATTATCACGACGAGTTGGAACAGAGGCTTGATGCATGGCAAAAACTGAACCGAAAAGCAGAAGAACTATATTCAATAATACCAGAAAATCAGAAAGCCGCCTTTTACCAGTTATTGTATTATCCTATTACAGGGGCTTCCTTAATAAACCAAAAATGGTTATATTATTACAAGAACCTGATGGAAGCCAGACAAGACAGGTCAAGCGCTCTCTGGTGCGGGAAGCAGTCGGAAGAAGCCTTCGCCAGAATTGTAAATGAAACACGCTATTTCAACGAAAAACTGAGTAATGGAAAATGGAACCACATCATGAGTATGTCCCCGCGGAACCTGCCCGTGTTCAAAGAACCATCCATGTCCGTACCAGCATACCGAGGAAAGGCAAAGGCAGGACTGTCATTGGAAGGATATGAGATGGAAGTCAATCATGATATTATCAACAGCTATTCAAATGTTCTGCCTGTCTTCAATGCCTACACCCGCGACTCAGCCTTCATGGATATCTTTCTCAAAGGTGAAGGAGAAATCAAATGGAAAGCTATTCCTAAAGATCCATGGATCAGCCTTTCCCATGAGGATGGCATATTAAACTCCTTTCATGGCCGGCAGGAACAGCGGATATGGGTCAGGCTTATCTGGCCCGAGGTGCCACGAGGGAAAAGCGCCAAAGAAACACCACTGGGGCACGACTATCAACTGATTCCCCCTGGATACAAGATAACCAGTTCAATTGACATTGTAACACCCGATACGACTTTTACAATTGGTATATCAGCTTATAACCCGGAATTCAGTGACCTGGAAAATTTCAAGGGATTTGTTGAAGGACAGGGCTATGTTTCGATTAACGCAGAAGATTACAATCAGGCAAAAGATGGAAACGAAACAAGCTGGCAAACTATTGACGGGCTTGGGTACAGTGGTAAGGTAATAATCCCGCTCCCCTACTCCGCCCCATCAATTGCAAATACGCAGGATATTATAAATAAAAGTCCGGTGCTGGAATATAATTTTTACACCTTCAACTTTGGGGAAGCCAATGTCCATGTTCAGGCGGTGCCCACGCATCCGTTCTACGAGGGACGGGGTGTCCGTTGCGCTGTTGCAATTGATGACTCTGATCCCGTAATCATCGACTTCCATACTTTCGGTAGGAGCCAGGAATGGAAACAAAATGTATTGAAAAATGCTGCGAGAAAATCAGCAAAACAAATTATCAGTAAAGCAGGAAAGCATACCCTTAAAATTTGGATGGTCGATCCCGGAGTAATGATCGACCAGATTCTGATCGATCTGGGAGGATGGAAAGATAGTTATGCCTTTCCCCCGGAAACAAACAAGTTGTAAATAAAGAAAAACTTATATTTGTCGTCCGAACAAAAAAAGAATACCTTGGAACTAAAGATAAAAGAAGAACTCATCCGGCTGTACGAGAACTATTTTAAGGAGGAAATGACTTCCTTTGAAGTATTACCTCCATCCGGTTCGTACCGGGAATATTGCCGAATAAAAAGCGAAACAAGGCAAGCTATCGGTTCATGGAACAGCGACGTTCAGGAAAACATGGCATTTCTGGAATTCTCATATCATTTTTATAAAGAAGGCATAGCTGTGCCCGAGATTTATACAGTCAACCCCGAAAAGACCTGCTATATTCAGGAAGACCTGGGAACACTAACCCTGTTCGATTATCTGTCGCGAATCAGGGAACTGGAAGGCTTTTCTGAAAAAATTGTTAATACCTACAAAAAGGTACTCCGCGAACTTCCCAAGATACAAATAACTGCAGGTAAAGGGATTGATTACAGTTTTTGCTACCCCCGTGCTGCATTCGATAAACAGTCGATGATGTGGGACCTAAACTACTTCAAGTACTATTTTCTGAAGCTTGCCCGGATCCCGTTCAGCGAACAATTATTGGAAGATGATTTCCAGTCGTTTACTGACTATCTTCTGGCTGCAGAAAATAATTTTTTCCTTTACCGCGATTTCCAGTCACGCAACATCATGCTACGCAACAACCAGGTTTCCTTTATCGATTACCAGGGAGGAAGAAAAGGCCCGCTTCAATACGACCTGGCCTCGTTATTATACGATGCAAAAGCCGATATTCCACAGAATACCCGCAATGAACTGCTCAACTTTTACCTGGACGAACTAGAAAAATACAAACAGGTGAACCGGGACGAATTCAAAGCTTATTATACAGGTTACGTACTGATAAGGATCATGCAGGCCATGGGTGCATACGGCTTCAGAGGATTTTACGAAAAAAAGGAACATTTTCTGAAAAGTATTCCTTTCGCACTGGAGAACCTGAAATATTTACTGCAAAACAATAATATACCGAAAAAACTGCCTGAACTTTTTAAAGTTTTATCCGAGGTTAGCCAGTCTGAGTTTTTAAGAAGAACAGGCACTAAAAAAAACACACTTACCGTTAGGATTTGCAGTTTCTCTTATAAAAAAGGATTACCCGAAGATCCGTCGGGAAATGGAGGTGGCTTTATATTCGACTGCAGGGCCATTCACAATCCGGGCAGGTATAATGAGTATAAACAGTTGACAGGAAAAGATCCGGAAGTAATCGAATTTCTCGAGAACAAATCAGATATTTCTGACTTTCTGAGACATGTCTTTGCCCTGGTCGACCAGTCAGTGAAAGTCTATTCAGAACGAGGTTTTACCCATCTTATCATTAGTTTCGGATGCACAGGCGGCCAGCACCGTTCAGTATATTCTGCAGAAAAAACAGCAGAACATCTTCGAAACAAATTTCCGGTAAATGTTGTTCTTTCACACAGAGAACTTGATTTTTAAAGATGGGAAAAACTGCCTGTAAAAAAGAGGACTACCGGGAACCCGAAAATCCTAAGTATTACTGTAAAAAATGCGGAAGAAAAGCAAAAAAGGAAGAAAAACTTTGTAAAGCAAAAAAGATAAAATAACAATCGGGGAAAAGCTATCGACAGACAGTATAAAAAAGAAGGGATTCCGGATTTATTTAAACCCGAGATCTCTTCCTTTCTCTCTATTTATATTCTATTAGAGTACAGACTTGCAGGCTTCAATCAGCTTCTTTGCATTTGCATTCGAAGCGTCTGCAGCTATAGCCTTCTGCAACACTTCAAGCGCATCTTTAAACTGGACCTTGGACTTATCAATTTCCGTATTGTATTCTGCGTCGGTCGTCTTTAAAGTTCCAGCTTTTACCTTTTCGTTAGCAGCGTTAATTATGGCCACTCCTTTTTTATACAATTCGTTCCCTTCTGAAACATACACATTAGCCAGCGCAGATTTGAGTTTTTCATTATCCGGGAATTTTTGAACCCCTTCAACCAAAGTCTGCTTATATTCGTCATCTTTATCAAGTTTCTTAAGGGAAACAGCCTTGTAAAAGATCGCCGTGTCTCCGTTATAATTTTCCCCAACAGCCTTACCAAAGAGTTCTGTAGCTTTTTCATACATTCCTCCTTTATAAGCAACAATCCCCGCATTGTAGTAGATGCTTCCCTTATTTTCAGCCCCGGCTTCGATAGATTTCTTGTAAGCATCTATGGCTTCGTTGTACTTTTCCATTTTTGCGTAAGAGTTCCCTTTAAATTCCCACGCACTGGCAACATTCGCGTTAGCGGCAATCGCTTTGTCCAAATACGCGATGGCTTCATCATACTTCTCGATCTGGAAAGCTGCATAGCCAATATTATAATTGATTGCAGCATCGACCTGCACATCCCCCAGGTTTTTCATCGCTTTATCATACAATTCAAAAGCTTTTGCATAATCTTTGCTCTTCAATGCTTCATTTGCATTATTAATCATTTCTGCTGCATCCTGAGCGAATCCGCAATATGCTCCCATCAGGAACATCACTACTAACAAAATACGTTTCATAATTTTACTCGTTTTTATACAGTTTTATAAAAATGGTTCATTTCTCGTAGATTCAGGGTTGTTTCCAAAAATAGTAATAATGATTTAAAAATAGACAATAAAAATTACGATTGAATAACTTTCTTTCTTCGGAAAAACAGTTATTCTTCAATTTTTGTTTTTCGTTTTAAAATAATAAAGGCATAAGTAAGTATATACAAAACGAGAAAAACCGCTATCAAATAAATAAATACATCAATAACAGAAGGGATCGAAGATGGGCCAAACGATGCCAGAAACAAAACCTGAAAAACAATAAATAAAACATAAAGGATATATACCAATCCTGTTTTTTTCTTCTTATCAAGAGAGAATACGGCCAGGCCCCAAAATATCATTAAACAGCTCCAAACAGACATCTCTGAAAACTTATGGTTTGCATAGTCAAAAACAGCAAGTACCATTGGAACAATCGTTGCAAGGTACAGAACCCTAAGCAAACTCTGAAGCACGCGATCTGCCTGTTCCTTGGATTTCAGCAAAGGGAAAAGACTCCGGGAATAGTAATGATCCTGGTTAAAACCCGGAGTCAGCAAATCCTGATCTGAATGGATCAGGCCCCTTTCTTTCGCGATCTCTTTGGCTACCTGAACCGCCAGTCCCTGATAGTTCTTATGGTTGTTCAATATTTCCAAAAGCTGGCTATCCGGATATTGGGTAAAACGCTCTTTTAAACTTTCTTTGTCGGGAAATTCCATAAATTATTATTGATGGTTGATTACTTGATGCGAATCAATGCTTTAATAACTAAACGAATAATTATCGACACATTAATTCATTATCATTGTTTACTTTGCTTTTCAGCAAATTTAAGTCTTAAAAAATTAATACGATGGTAATAGATTCATTTTTTAAATTTGTAGCATAAAGAGACACAGTATAATCTTCAAATCAGAACCACATGTATAATTTTGAATTTAAAAATCCAGTAAAGATCATTTTCGGGAAAGGACAAATAGCAAAAATAAGCCAGGAATTACCGGAAAAAGCCAGGATCATGGTCACCTACGGAGGAGGAAGTATTTTAAAAAATGGAGTTTATGACCAGGTAAAAGTGGCAATCAGGAACAGGGATATAATCGAATTTGGAGGGATCGAACCAAATCCAAAGTACGAGACACTGATGAAAGCTGTAGCCATCTGTAAAAAAGAGAAAGTGGACTATTTACTTTCTGTAGGTGGAGGCTCGGTACTCGATGGCACAAAATTTATTGCCGCTGCAGTTAAATACGAGGGAAACGACCCCTGGGAAATACTTTCTCTATCTTATAAGGTAAAGGTTAAAAAGGCCCTTCCCATCGGAGCAGTACTGACATTACCCGCAACCGGATCTGAAATGAATGGAAGCTCTGTTATTTCAAAGATTGAAACTACAGAAAAGCTGGCATTCAATTCGCCAGCTGTAATGCCTCAATTTTCTGTACTCGACCCCGAAGTAATTTTCTCCCTTCCTGACCGTCAGGTTGCAAACGGAGTTGTCGATTCTTTTGTCCATGTAATGGAGCAATATCTCACTTTTCCTGTAAATTCACCAATACAGGACCGCTTTGCTGAAGGAATCTTAAAAACATTGATTGAAGAAGGCCCAAAAGTTTTGGCCAACAGGAACGACTATGAAGCCGCGGCCAACTTCATGTGGAGCGCAACCATGGCACTGAACGGGCTGATCGCAGTCGGGGTACCCCAGGACTGGGGCACTCACATGATCGGACATGAACTGACTGCTTATCATGGAATTGACCATGCGCGAACGCTGGCTATTGTGCTCCCCGGGATGATGCACATCCGGAGAAAGGAAAAGCAAGCTAAATTACTCCAGTATGGAGAAAGGGTCTGGGACATCAAAACAGGTTCTGTCGATGAAAGGATCGATCAAACCATAAATAAAACGATTGCATTCTTCGGACAAATGGGCATTAATACAAAACTGCCCGATTACAATGTTACAGAAGAAACAATTACAAAAATATCTGACCGTTTCGAAAAACGGGGTACCTGCCTGGGAGAGAAAGCAGATATTGGCCCTGCCGAGGTAAGGCTTATACTGGAAGACCGGCTTTAAAAATAAAAAAGGTCATGGATAAAGTAAAACATCATCTTTATCCCATGACCTTTTTGCATTAATTAATTGAGGACGATCCACCAACCTTCACTGATTTAACAGCTACCCCCTAAATTCGGTCATTTATCAATCAACTAGCCCAACAGCTCGCTAGCCGTTTTTCGTGTAGTTTCTGATACTTTTTCGCCACCAAGCATCTGGGCAAGTTCTTCCACCCGTTCCTCCTGGCTTAGTTCTTTGATAGAGGTATAGGTCCTCTCTCCCTTATCGTACTTGTACACTTTAAAATGATGTTGCCCTTTACCGGCAACCTGCGGCAAATGAGTAATATTGATAACTTGCACGTTTGCTGACATCTCTTTCAATATAGTCCCCATTTTAACCGCCACTTCCCCGGAGATGCCAGTGTCAATCTCATCAAATATAATTGTGGGGAGGGCTTTACTATCGGTGACCAGTGTTTTTAGAGCCAGCATTACTCTCGAAATCTCACCGCCTGAAGCAATCTTTGAAATCTCCTGAGGCTCAGAGTTCTTATTGCCTGAAAACAGGAAACGGGCTTCATCAAAACCGGACGGTCCCGGAGATTCAGTTTTTTCAAAACATACCTGGAATGAGGCATTGACCATTCCCAGTTTTTGAAGGACATCAACGACAGAACCGGAAATATGCCCGGCAACCGATTTCCTGCGTTCACTTATTTCTTCAGCTTTCAAAGTAACTTCACGAGTAAGGTCTTCAAGTTTACGGCTTGCCTCTTCGATCTGCTTATCAAACGAAGCAACCTGTAAAATCTTTTCCTCGAATTCATCTCTCAGACTAACCAATTCCGGTACTGTTGCTACCCGAAATTTTTGCTGCAAAGAATAAATCAGGTCAAGACGCTCCGATACAAACCGGATCCGTTCAGGGTCGTGCTCCGTGTGTTCAGCAACAGAAGCCCCTTCTTCGGAAATATCCTTAAGCTCGAAATAACAGGATTCAAGACGCCGTCTCAGCTCCCCGGCAGCAGGTATAAAACCAGACAGCTTTCCTACAAGAGAAGTATATTCTTTCAGCCTTGGCAGCAAACCGCTTTCACCATCCAATTCTTCGACCATCCGTCCCAAAGTCATTTTAATCTCTTCAGCATGTTCTAGAGCACCTTGTTCTGATTCCAATTCTTCCTGTTCTCCTGGCTGTAACCGGGCTTCATTCAGCTGACGAAACTGGAATTCGAAATAATCGAAGTCTGCTTTTGCCTTGGCAGATGTATCCTGCAGCGAATCGAGCTGCCTTTTCTGCTTCACCAGGGATTGCCACAACCGGTCATAAAACTTCAGTAAATTTTGATTGCCGGCAACCATGTCTACAAGCATCAACTGGAAAGTCCGGTCTCCAAGTTGAAGGTTTTGATGTTGAGAATGGATATCAATCAGTCTTCCTGCAAGATCTTGCATCGTTTTTAGGGTAACAGGCGAATCATTGATAAAAGCCCTGGATTTTCCGGATGATGTGATTTCTCTTCTAAATATAGCTGAATCATCACAATCAATCTCTTCCTGATTGAAAAAACGTTCAAGCTGGTACCCTTTGATAAAGAATGTCCCTTCAACGACGCATTTTTTATTTTTATCCTGTAAAATGCCCGGATCTGCACGTTGTCCCATGATTAGCCCAAGGGCACCGAGTATAATCGATTTCCCGGCACCTGTCTCTCCCGTGATGATATTAAAGCCCGGATAAAAATTGATGGAAAGCTCATCAATCAAGGCATAATTTGAAATATACAAGGATCGGAGCACGATAATTCTTTTTTAAGGTTAAACTTGTGTCAGGCCAAAAATAGAAATAAAAAAATTCAGAATTAACGACAAAGCTGGTCAAAGTTGGGATATTTCTTCTGCAATGCGGTTAACAATATCAAAGGCTACTTCGCCTTTCACCTTCAAACCGAAAGATTGAACGGACTTATCTCTCGAGATAATTGAAATTTTATTGGTATCGCCCCCGAAGCCGGCCCCAGGGTCAAGCAATGAATTCAGAACTATAAAATTAAGATTCTTCTTTTCCAGTTTTGAAACAGCATGTGCCATTTCATCATTTGTTTCAAGAGCAAATCCGACAAGAACTTGTTTATCGGACTTCATTACTCCCAGCAAGGCCGCAATATCATCATTCGGGACCAGTTCAATGTTGAGATCGTCCTTTCTCTTTATTTTTTGCGACGATGGAAATTTGACCCGGAAATCGGCAACCGCAGCACACATAACGGCCCCATCAACCTGAGGGAAAACGTTTAAACAAACTTCTTTCATCTGTTCTGCTGATTCAATATCAATCCTGAATATATCAGGATGTTTTGTTTTAAGTGCTACAGGTCCACATACCAAAGTAACCTTTGCCCCTTGTTGGGCAAGTGCTTCAGCAATTGCAAACCCCATTTTCCCGGACGAATGGTTACCTATAAAACGGACAGGATCTATTTTCTCGTAAGTAGGACCGGCAGTAACCAGAAAGTGCTTATTCAGAAGTTTTTTTTTTGAATTGAAAAAGGAAATAATTTCTCCCAGTATAAGTTCCGGCTCCTGCATCCTGCCCTTACCATATAGTCCACTGGCCAGCACCCCTTCAGACGGTTCAATAATCATATTTCCAAAGGAACGTAAAGTATCTATATTTTTCTGGTTCGCCGGATGACGAAACATGTCAAGATCCATAGCCGGAGCAATCATCACAGGACATTTTGCTGACAAATAAGTTGTAACCAGCAGGTTATCGCAAACACCAACAGCCATCTTTCCCATTGAGGCTGCTGTTGCAGGTGCAACCAGCATCAGATCGGCCCACTGTCCCATATCTACATGAGAATGCCATGTGCCATCCGAAGCAGCAAAAAATTCAGAAGCCACAGGCCTGCCCGACAAGGCGCTCATCGTGACCGGGGTAATAAATTCCTTTGCAGAAGGAGTCATTACAACCTGAACCACAGCACCCTCTTTGACAAGTAATCTCAGCAAAAAAGCGGCTTTATAAGCCGCAATGCTTCCCGTGATCCCTAAAATAATATGTTTCCCTTCAAGCCTCATGAATCAGGACAGGAGCCTATGCCCCTTTCCGGTTCTCTTTGGCCGGATTCCTATGATAAATCTGCTTTTGCTTAAATTCTTCGTAAGCGATTAATGTAGGTTTCGGCAAACGTTCATAATACTTCGATATTTCTATTTGCTCGCGGTTTTCAAAAACTTCTTCCAGATTATCCGAATAAGAAGCGAATTCCTGAAGTTTCTGGTTCAGCTCTTCTTTCATCTCGGAAGCAATCTGGTTCGAACGTTTTGCAAGAATCATAACAGTTTCGTAAACATTACCGGTCTGTTCTTCCAGATCTGTCAAATTTCTCGGAACAGTTGTGCCTTCAGCTTTGATTTTCTTAAAATCCATATTTAAACAATCTGTTAAATGTTCTAACTTTTATCACGAACGACACCTTCTAATTTGTATCATTCTCATTATAATGCAACAACTTGGCGGTTGTTTCATAAAATTTATCAGCATCCTTACGATGCTCGCTGTTAGGGAATTCATCGACAAAGGTAAAATATTCATCCAAAGCATTGCTTAAACGCTCCTCCTTTTTTTCTTCCACACTCTTTATCGCCAACAAATATTTAGCTCTTAAGAGCATGAACATCAGATCTTCACGGTACTTCGTGTCGGGAAAATCCTTGAGCGAGTTGTTAAGGGCAATAACAGCAGCTTTATAATTTCCCAGGTCATAATAAAGTCTACCGGTAAGATATGATTTATAAACCAGCTTATCCCTCAACTCGATGATCAACTTGTTGGCCTCCTCAACCCTGTTGCTCCCGGGATAAAGGTTGATAAAAAGTTGTAATGCATCGATGGCCTGCTGTGTAACCTGTTGATCCAATCTTGGGTTCGGAGATTGCAAATAGAAGCAATAGCCAATCATAAACTGGGCTTCCTCTGTATATTCGCTTTTGGGAAATTCATCGACAAGCGTACGAAACCAATGGCCCGCCATCAGGTTGTCTTTCATAGCGAAAAAGCTTTTCGCATAGTAATAATATACTTCGTCAGCACGACTGGTTCCCCGGTAAATATTGACCAGGTCTTTCAACAAAGTTGTGGCCCGGGCATACTCTCCATCATTGTAATATTCAATCGCTTTCTTGTACTTGAACTCGTAGTCAGTACTCTTTACAATTTTGTTAAAGTCGGTGCAAGCCGTTGAAAACAGAAGAAGCAACAGGCCTATTGTTCCAATTTTTTTCATTCTCGTAAGCATGGCGCAAAGATACATTTTTATTAAAATAGGAGTAACAAAATAAGCAATAAAAGTCTTTCTATCCCTTGGTTTAATATAATTTAACAAATTTGCAGACTTATCAAAAAGAATTACATTTGCACAGTTTAATTTTAAAACAAAGAGACGTGGATATTTTTGAAAAGTTTAGATCAAATAAAGGAAATATCGGCCAGTATATGAAACAGGCCCACGGATATTTTACTTTTCCGAAGCTGGAAGGTGAAATCGGGCCTCACATGAAATTCAGGGGCAGGGAATTATTAAACTGGAGTTTAAATAACTACATAGGACTGGCAAATCATCCGGAAGTCCGCAAAGCAGATGCCCAAGCTGCAAAAGAATGGGGACTGGCTGCACCAATGGGGGCCAGGATGATGTCAGGCCAGACGGTTTACCACGAGGCGCTGGAAAGGGAACTTGCCACATTTGTAAAAAAACCGGATGCTTTTTTGCTGAACTATGGATACCAGGGAATGGTCTCAATTATCGATACTATCTGCGGAAGAAATGATGTCATTGTTTACGACAGCGAGGCACATGCCTGTATTTTGGACGGTGTCCGTCTTCATTTTGGCAAACGGTACGTTTATCCGCACAACGATATCGAAAACCTGAAGAAGGAACTGACTCGCGCAACAGCCCTTGCAGAAAAACAAGGAGGAGGTATCCTGGTTATTACAGAGGGAGTTTTCGGTATGTCCGGAGATCTTGGAAAACTTGATGAAATTGTCGCGCTAAAAAAAGAATTTAAATTCCGTCTGTTGGTTGACGACGCTCACGGATTTGGAACAATGGGACCAACCGGAGCCGGAACCCCGGAACATTTTGGAGTAGAAGACGGTGTTGACCTCCATTTCAGCACTTTTGCAAAGGCCATGGCTGGTTTTGGAGCATTCATTGCCTGCGATACAGACATCTGTAATTACCTGAGATATAACATGCGTTCACAGACTTTTGCAAAATCATTGCCCATGCCGATGGTTATCGGTGCAATGAAAAGACTTGAATTGCTCAAAAACGAAACGAGCCTGCGCGAAAAATTGTGGACAATTGTCAATTCTCTTCAATCTGGGTTAAAGGAAGCAGGTTTTGACCTTGGAAAAACGAATTCGCCGGTTACCCCGGTTTACATGAAAGGTGATGTTCCCGAATCAACGAATGTCGTTTATGATCTGAGAGAAAATTACAATATCTTCTGTTCTGTAGTCGTTTATCCGGTAATTCCTAAGGGAGAAATTATTCTTCGCATAATCCCGACAGCCACGCATACGCTTGAAGATGTTCAATACACAATCAAAGCATTCAAAGAAGTGCGTCATAAACTGGAGAACGGCAAGTATAAAGGAAAAGACATTCCACAGATGGGAGAACTTTAATACATTGTAAAAAACAGTTTACCCGCGGCCTGCAAGGGCCACAAGGGATAAAGAATAAAAAAAGCCATCAGCAGATGCAGGTGGCTTTTTTATTTTCAACACTTATTATAACTTCATCTTGTTATCCGGTGGCCCCTTACCCTGAGATCCTAATGAGCCATCTAACCATATCAGCAAATAACAAAAAAATTCTTACGCTTATTATTTCGTTTTAGAATGTTTTTCAGAGAGGTAACGTTCTGCATCAATTGCGGCCATACACCCTGAACCTGCAGCAGTAACAGCCTGCCTGTAAACCGGGTCCTGGACGTCACCGCATGCAAAAACTCCGGGAACATTTGTCTTTGATGTACCAGGAATAGTTTTTATATATCCGACTTCATCCATATCCAGATAGTCCGCAACAAAATCAGAATTCGGTTTATGCCCTATAGCCAAAAAGAAACCGTCGATCTTAATCGTTACCTCTTCCTCTCCTGCCTCTCCCTTATTCTTCACAAGTACGGCACCCTCGACCACGCCATTTCCAAACAGGCTTTTTGTCTGATGCTTCCAAAGAACCTCTACATTCGGCACTTTCATAACACGATCAGCCATTACTTTCGAAGCACGTAATTTGTCACGGCGCACGATCAAATAAACTTTTCTTGCCAAACCTGCAAGGTACATAGCCTCTTCGGCAGCAGTATCTCCCCCTCCGACAACAGCTACATCTTTTCCCCGGTAGAAGAAGCCATCACACGTAGCACAGGCAGAAACCCCTCCTCCTGCATATTTCTTTTCGTCTTCGAGCCCAAGGTATTTTGCAGACGCCCCGGTAGCGATGATTACCGATTCTGCCTCAATTAATTTTTTGCCGTCAATCCATACCTGATGGACTTCGCCCGAAAAATCGACCCTGGTTGCAAGACCAAAACGGACATCCGTACCAAAACGTTCAGCCTGCTTTCTCAGGTCTTCCATCATTACCGGTCCGGTAATTCCTTCAGGATACCCAGGAAAATTTTCGACTTCGGTAGTAGTCGTCAACTGTCCGCCCGGCTGAAGGCCTTCGTACATCACCGGGCTTAAATTCGCCCTTGCGGCATAAATTGCTGCTGTATATCCGGCCGGGCCGGAACCTATTATCAGGCATTTTACCCTTTCGGTCCCATCCATAGGTCCCGTATTCTTCTCTTCTTTTCCCTGAAGATCCAATGATTTAAACATGACTATATTCTTTTAATTTTTTTCTACCTACAAAATTACATAACCTGAAGTCAAAAGCAATATTTACTCCATCAATAATAATTAAGATCCAATAGAGTAAACCTATCGGGAAAATAACTATTCAATTTTGAAAATAAATTTTGCAGAAATAGAACGTTTATATACTTTTGTGCTCGCAAAATCACGGGATGTAGCTCAGTCCGGTTAGAGTACGCGTCTGGGGGGCGCGGGGTCGCTGGTCCGAATCCAGTCATCCCGACTGAAACAAAAGGCTGAAAATCAGCTTTTTAAAAGAAATAAGCGAGTTGGTACAAGTCTGTTCCAAGTCGCTTTTTTGTTTCAAAACACACTAATTTACCCCTAATAATGACATTTTGATAGGGTGTAGATTTGAAATATACTTGAAATTATTTGAAGTGATTGCGCGGGCTTGGTTTTGTTTAACAATAAAACAAAGTAACCTATCATACTCCAATAAGGTGGATCACTATTATTTAGTATCACTTATCTCGTCTATATACTGTTGCAATGCATCCATATACCTGCCGACATGAACACCATCCATCAATGCATGATTGACTTGAATAGAAAATGGCAGCAATACCTTCTCTCCTATTTTATAATACCTTCCCCAAGAAATTCGTGGTACAGAATCGTCTCTCTTTAGTGAAATTGTATGGGATAAATGTGTAAAAGAAATCCAGGGGATACAGGTAATATAAATCAGATCATCCCTGCCAATCAATTCTTCTCCGCTGAAATAATCTTTTTGACTTTGACTGGCGTTCTGAGCCACTTTTACAAATTCCAAAATATCGTCTTGAAAATCCAAGGTTACAAACTTAAATAAATCATCATCATTATCCATATCAGTGAAAGAAGGATGTATTTTATCATGAAGTACGACTTTGCCTTCTCTTATACGATACTTAAACGCATCAAATTCATTAGTAATTTTGGTAACAGCATAGATCATTGAATAATAAAATGATATCTGTTTACTTTTTGTGAACGCAAGAAAATTTGAGACATCCAGGTCCATACAAATGTTGAACTGAGGATAATCCATCCTGTAAAAAAAGGTGAAATGTTCTTTCCTTTTCCAATTCTTAAGGTCTATAAATTTCATATTGATACTCTATTTGATTTTTCCATTATCTGAAAGAATATGCTTCCTTTAACCAGCACTTTCCAGTCAATTTTCCACAGGATCCAGGAATGATCGCCCCTGCATATTTAAGTTCGTTCATCATTTTATCTCTTGCTCTCTTTTATCTGAACTCCAAAGCCGCATTTATTTTTTCGGGTTGAGATGACTTTTAAATGCCTTATCAACAATAGGATTTACAAGAAAGGGAGGCAAATTTAATTTTGCAACAGCCAACTTACAATTCTCCAGAGAATTCGAATCGTCCAACCGGTAACAATCTTTCACAACCAGATCGATCTTCTTCATATAGGTTTCGCCCTCCTCAATTATAGTCCGGATCTCATCCTTACTCCTTAGCGGAGGCGTCCATGAAGTTAATAACAGATTATAATCATTGTTATTCTTGATCTCCTTTAGCGATAGCATTAATTCAATAAAATTATCATAATTGGGAATATCGTTCTTTAGGGGAATGGAATCAGCCGTAAACAAAATATTATCTTCAATAAAATGTATATTTAAAGAACCTTTGGAATGGCCTGAAGATTTTATAAATTTTAATGTCAATCCATCTTCTATTCTAATGTTATTGTTACCCTCGATAAATTCATCAATCTTTACTGGTTTATCGACCAGGTTAAAAAAGCCGGGAACAGGCCGTTCTTTTGCCTGAACCCCAATATTTTCAATCCACTCCTGTTCACGCCTATGGGCAATTATTCTGCAATTAGTCAGTTCTTTGATTGCAGCAGCACTTCCGATATGGTCAGGATGCGCATGAGATAAAATGACAGTTTCAATCTCTGAATAATCACGTCCTTGCTCCTTCAGGTATTCAAATATTAAATCTTCACTTCCTTTTACTCCCGTATCGATTAAAGTAACCTTATCTCCAAGGATCATAATAATATTTACAAACCTTGGAATTATTTTATCGGGGCCAAGTGTAACTTTAAAATCAATCTGTAATAAATGTATCTTATCTGTAAGTTTCATTCAAAAAAATCGGTTAATTAATTATACTCCTGCACATAATTATAAATCATTCTCAATTGCGGTATGGAGTTCTTCGTTACCAGTCAGCCAAATATAAATTCATATATCAACACTTTTTTTCAGTATTTCAGAAACCGGGCAACTTCCCTTCCATGATTTTATCCCGGCTTATCAGCATACAATCCAAAATTTCCCTATGATGCTCCTTCCCGCGAAGAATCAACGGTTCTACCACTTTCCACAGAGCATAAAAATAGTCATTTGGTTATATTATTTTGCCAAATAGTTCTTCTTTTTGTTCTTCATCCCCGGAAAATAAAAAAGAGCCCCTTCTCTCAACAAAGAGAAAGGTCCCTTAAGCAAGTTATCAGATTAAATTAAAAGCCATAGGCCAGGGCGCCTCCATCAACACTAAAATCCTGTCCGGTGATATACGAAGCAGCAGGCGAAGCAAGGAAACAAATAATTGGAGACAACTCAGTAGGATTCCCGAACCGATGTAGAGGCATCCGTCCGATTATTCTAACCTTACGATCTTTATCCATAACCTGCTGGCTCATTTGCGAGGGGAACCAACCGGGAGACACAGAATTGACCAAGATATTGTCAGCGCTCCATTCAATGGCCAATCCCCTGGTGATGCCTAATACTGCGGCCTTACTGGATGAATACGGAACAACTTCAGAGAATCCAAGATATGAGGCCATAGATGAAATATTTATAATGCGTCCGATATGCCCAGATTTCTTTAAAAAAGGGAATGCATACCGGCAACAATTAAAAACGCCGGTAACATTTACTTTATGAATAGCTTCCCATTCTTCTGTGGTAAGCTCTTCTGCTCTTTTACGTATGGTGATCCCTGCATTATTTACCAAAACATCAATTCCTCCGGCATTCCCGATCTCGTTGATTTTTTCGCGTATACTTTCTTCTGAAATGACATCAACAACACCCGAAATCACATTGGAAGGAATAACCTCTTCTTTTTCTACTTTTGGTTTTCCGGAACGGCTCAGTGCAAACACGGTGGCTCCACAATTTGCCAAAAGGACAGCCTGGTTCAACCCCAGGCCAGATGAAGCCCCGGTGACGATAATACGCAATCCTTCGAGCGAATACAACTTTTTTAGGATGTCCATCATATCCGGGTCAAAAATGAATCTTTAAAGCCAAAACCCCACCCGGGGCGATCGTGCGGAATCGCAACCCCGTTTTTAATCTCAAGCGGGTGGTCGATCAGCGGATTAATCCAGTCAAAAGACTCGGCCCCTGCGCCATTCTGAATTGTGCACAATAAAGGGATATCATAATCCTTATAGTAATGTGGAAGCACTGAAATGTTAAAACTTCCGGCAAGGGCAGCACTGTTCCGCCAAGACTCGACGCCTCCCAACCGGAGAATGTCGGGTTGCCATATATCTAAGGCATTTCGTGTTAAGAGCTCCCTCAATGGTATGGTTGAATATTCCCGTTCTCCCATAGCAAGTGAAATGCCAGCCTGGGTCCGCAACAACCGATATCCGTCATAATCAAAATGATCAATAGGTTCCTCAAACCAACTGATATTAATTTCACGGGCTGCACGAGCGAGGATCATAGCCGATGGAACATCCATTCCCTGGTTGGCATCCATCATTATATTAATATCTCCTCCTACGGCATCTCGAACCTGCCTCAACCGTTCAAGATCCTCTCTCCAGTCTGGCTTTCCGACTTTAATCTTTACTGCACGGAAACCACGCCTTTTGTAAGCTGATACCTCATTAATCAACTCTTCAGTCGAATAGGACAACCAACCTCCACTCCCGTAAATGGGGATTTCTCGACGGGCTCCTCCCAGAACTTTCCACACAGGTTGCCCCAAAATTTTACACCATGCATCCCACATTGCAATATTACAGGCAGCCTGTGCCCACCGGTTTACCCCTTCGAGGCCGAAGTACTCGTTTGAGCGGTTTATCTTTTCGAATACGTTTACCGTATCGAAAACATTCTCACCGATAAGCATTTCTCCTGCATCATGCATCGCTCCGGCAATAGCTCCCGGACTATACTGAAAACTTAAGAGATACGATTCGCCGACTATTCCGGAAGAGGTCTGAATGCGTAAAACAATAAAGGAAATCTCATGAAGGGTGTGGGTCGCATCAGCAATAGGCTTATCCAACCTGGCTTCTGCTTTAAAAACCGAATAACATTTAATTTGAGTCATCTTGTACAGTCAGTTTAGATTTATTAAGTGCAGAATTAATAGATAGTAGGGAAACAGCAATAAGTAGTACTGCATGCAATTAATCTTTTAGTCTTATTTAATTCGTAAAGTAAATTTTCGCAATTTTATCAATAATCAATTCAGGAAAACAGCCTGATAAATTAGTCAGCAAGACAATTGCAATATCATCGTCCGGGTAAATCATAAATGCTGCCCTCCCTCCTCCGATCGGTGCGACAGCCCGATGCCTGCTTCTTTCCACAACAGGCCAGCCCAATCCATATCCGTTTAAAATACCACCAAAACCGTCCATCTTCCCATCATTAAGAAGTACTGGACTCCACATTGTCTTGATGCTTTTCTTTTCCTTTAGAAGTTGATTATCCATCAATGCAAGTATCCAATACCCAATATCCTCAGCAGTACTAAACATGCCGGCATCTGCCCTGAAGATCTTTGGAAAATTTTCGTAAACCTCCAGTAATTGATCCTCCTTAATGTATTCGCCCATGTTTTTGTCCTGGAAATAATAGGAATAAGTCGGAGCTTTACCCTTTACCACATCAAATGAGTTTCCGAACAGAGTCCTTTTCATCCCTACCTTGTTCAATTGATATTTTTGTATAAATTGTTCAAAAGGGAGTTGTCCATATTTCTCTATTATCTTCTGTAATAAAAGATAATTTGTTGCATTATAGCTAAATTTTTCTCCTGGTTGAAACGGCACAGGCAAAGTTTGAACCACCTTCCAGGCCGTGTCTTCCCCCTTGTTCCCGACCAATCCACTGGTGAAATCATCTTCAATATCCGGAAGACCTGAAATATGCCCGAGCAATTGACTGACAGATACCTGCTTCCAGCTTTCTGGCAAGCTGTCCAGATAAGCAGAAACAGGCTTTTCAATTTCAATTTTCCCCTCTTCTACAAGTTGCATAATCGCTGTTCCTGTAAAAACTTTAGCAATTGAATTAATGGAAAATATCGTATTCCTGGTAGCCGGGACCGAGAACGGGACATTGGCGACACCCATAGCTTCAGATAAAACGATCTTACTGTGATCGATGACAACAAGCTGAAGTCCTGGAATCTTCTGCTTCTCCATTTCCTCTCTTAAAAGCTTATTTACCTTTTCGGCAGAAGTCTGTCCGTACGAAGCTTTTCCAAATAACAAAAGAAAACAACATATTATCGTCCATAAATTTTGTTTTCTCACAGCTTATTCTGTTAATGTTATACAATAATTATTATTCCTGTTCATATAAATTAAAACATTCCCTTAGAATTATTCAAACAGAATAGAAAGAGGTAAAGTTTCTTTTAAGGTAAAAAATACCAGAAAAACATAAAAAAAGGGGTTGGTCACACCTGTTATGACTGGTCCCTTACATATAAATAAACAGAAAACCTGATTTGCCTCTCATGTATCGAATCATTTTCTCAACACTAATACTGCACTCCCCAGTTAAGATTGGGGTTAGGCCCCATTTGCAGTTCCAGTTTTCCACCTTTTAACAATTCGCTGGCCGGAAATTTAAAATCAGTCAACAACTTCCCGTTTAATTTTGCAGACTGGACATATTTATTCAGTCGGGAAGCATTAGCAGCTACGATTGTGAACTTATCACCTCGGCCGAACCTGTTTCCCAAATTAATTTCCACTTCAGGATAAAGCGGACTGGCTATTTCATATTCAGGATTTACCTTACAACCGCCATCTGTTTGGAACAAACCAAGAGATGCCATTATAAACCAGGCACTCATCTGTCCCTGATCTTCATCGCCCAGATATGCGTTCGCCAAACCATACCCATAATAACGATCGATGATCGAACGGCTCCATTTTTGGGTAAGCCAGGGTTTGCCGAGCCAATTGAAAAGAAAAGCGAAATGCATGGATTGTTGGTTCCCCTGTATTACCGGGTAATCCCAATACTGATCGTTAGGTGCATTGTATCTCCACTTATAGCTTTCTTCAAACCCCCATTCTAAACGTTCCAAAAGACGTTTACGTCCAACGATGTTTGCGAGTTCTGGTATATTTTGCGGTACAAAACAGGTAAGCTGCCAGGCATTTCCTTCAACATAATGGAAATTTGCCCCGGAGCGAAACGGATCAAAATCGGGGTCCCAGGTTCCGTCAGCCTTCTTCAGGCGGGCATAACCGCTTTCAGGATCGATCACATTTCTCCACCACTTTCCTCTTTCGGCAAACAACCGGTAATCATTTCCTTTTCCCAGCGCTTTAGCCATTTGGGAGACGGTCCAGTCATCAAATGAGTATTCCAGCGAATTGGAAAACCGGCCTTCGTCCATCGGGACATAATGATGCTTCATGTAGGGAACTAAATCTCGGTTACCGGCAAATCCTCCGGCGACAGCCTTACCCGGGGATGTCTGCATCTTTTTCATCGCCCGGAAAGCCTTTTCCGCATCAAAATTACGGATCCCCATCTGATATGCCCCGACAATCAGCGGTATTTCATGTTCTGCGACCATCACCGGGATATATTCCATTCCGGCAGGGCCCTTTGCCAGCCATCCGTTCGCGTCGTACATCGCCAGTTCTGAGTTTACCCAACGATTACTCCATTCAGGTGCTACTAAATTCCAAATCTGGTTGAGGTTCCAGAATGTATTCCAGAACGCATCGCAGCCAAGTGCCTGCTGATCCTTGTCCTTCAGGTGCTGCACCTGTTCATTTGCGTCGACCCAACTGCCATCAACATCGCTGTAGGTATTCCTGCTGCAAAAGCTATGATAGAGGTTCGTGTAGAAGCGGATCTTTTCTCGCCTGTCGTCACATTGAATGGCGATCCTGCCTAACAGGCTGTCCCAGCTTTGCCTGTTAAAGGCCACGATTTTTTCGAAATTCCAGCCGAAAGGCCTGGCAATTTCCTGCTGAAGGTTCTTGTTGGCATTTTCAGTACTAACGTACGAAATAGATGTTCTCATTTGTATCACCCGGTCTTCCCCTGTATCAAACTCAACATACATCCCTGCATCTTTGGAATTTCTGACAAAAAGCCCTGAGGTATCTTTCTCCACTCCTTTTTCTGTCCACACGCCTGTATGAATGATAGGCTTATCGAATTCGGCAACAAAGTGAACAGTATATTCCTGCGTTATTCCTCCCTCCCAGGCATTGGGCGTATGTTGCTTGCTGTACCCCTCTACTTTAAAGTCATTCACCCGGGTTATTTTTACCTCATCCAGTAAGTAGCCGTACTCGGAAGGGAATTTCAGGTCAAGCAATACCCTCGCCTTTTTCCCTTCAGGAAAGGTATAACGCTGAAAACCGCATCGGGTTGTTGCTGTAAGTTCTGCCCATACATCATAATCGGTCAGATGCACCCGGTAATAACCAAGCGATGCGTTTTCTGTCATCTTATCAATACGGGAACGGTACCCACTTCTTGGTTCCGACTGATCTCCGACCTCTGTAACCAAAGGGCCGGTTACCGGCATGGTCAGCAAGCCGGAAAGGGTCCACTCGTGAATGTGGCTAAAGCCGCCGATACTCTCAAATATGGGGTCATAACCGGCCTGCCATCCGCTGTTTTGATTGTCCGGACTCAGCTTCACCATGCTGAAGGGCATCCAGGGCCCTGGTGCAATCATCCAGCGGGAATGAGCCGTTCCCATCATTGTATTGACATATCCAGAAGGAGTTATCAGCCTAGAGGGAATCCGGACAACCTTTCCTTTTTCCCGGATCTTCCCGTCAATCAAAATTTTATATTCACTTTCTCGTTTCTTTTCTATGGCAGGCATTGGCGCCTCAAAGACATACCGTCCGGTCTCAACAGTTTCTGTAAAAATCTTTTCCCCATCCAGCAACACATCCAGACGCGGTGTGCCTTTAACCTGTTCGACATCGACCAGTAAAGGTTGTGCATTGACCTTGTCTGTCCTGATTTCATAATCAGCAGGTTTCACTCCACGGATAAACACAGATTGTTTTTTCTGTAACCGGGCGGACGAAGGCCCCTCCAGTCGGATTTGGTCAAATTGTAACCAGGAGCCTTGCAAACTTGTCAGGGTTATTTCATTACCTCCGGGACGGATCAGCCCCGGATCCAGATTAACTGAGATAAACTTCTCTTTTCCTGTACCTGACGAGTCGGGGAAAGAAGAAGAATTACTTCCGGCCTCAAGCTGATACTTCCACGGCTTACCGTTGACCGTAATCTTAAACAGGGGCGGATCCTCCGCGCTACAGTCAAACAAATCAACAATAAGCTTCCAGTTTGCGGAGGCCGGTGCTCTTTTCAATTCGAACAAAATATTAAGCACATGAGAGCGCCAGCCTGCCGTACCAGACGTCCCGCCCCAGGAATCCCTGGGACCGGGTAAAACATAAGGCCAATCTATTGCTGCATTGTTCGTTCCGATTATAAAATCCTGGTCTTCCCAGCCAAAATCATTTTTCAAAAAATCGTTGTACCCAGAAGGTGCCATCGCAAATTCGCGTGCACTGTCATCGGCTTTACCCAATTGCCATATAATCCTATTCCGGGAAGAACAGGAAATTTGTATACTTATCAGGATAAAAGCCATTATTCTCCGGAAAATCGAAAACCAATTCATACGCTATTAGTTTACTTTAAAAACGCTTTTACAATCATTGCTTCTCTTCCGGATTCGTTGACTATCCTGTACGAACCGGCCGCCGCCGGGACAACAAAAGTTTCAGCATAATGAAACCGCTGGCGCATCCCGTTTTCCGTTTCCACAATGACGCTTGATCCTTCAACTAAAGAAAGCACCTGACACTTATTTCCAGTTTGAATTTTCACACTACTATTAAAATGATAGCGATGAACATCGTAACTGTGCTTTTCATGAGTAGGTAAACGATACAGTTTCCAGTCATTCCCTTCATCAATCAGGTGCGGTCTTGAAATCAGGGTTTCGGCCACACTGGCCCCGTTACGGTCAAAATACAGATTATCCATTCCCCTCTGGATATTCAACGGGCGGGGTTTTCCGTCAAGATCAACCCGGAGCCAGTCGTACATTTTGAAGGTAAAAATGTATGGTGTGGTGCTGATTTCCAATACCATATTATCGGCTCCGGAGCCATGAATGGTCCCGGGAGGGATAAGGAATAAGTCATGCTTATGCGAATCATATACCTGCACGTACCGGGAGATATCTACGTGAACTTTTCTTTCGAAACTTTTCTCCAATGCATAACGAAATTTCTCCGGATCAATATCTTCCCGGAACCCGAGGTAACATTGGGCATCTTTTTTTGCATCCAGAATATAATAAGTCTCTTCCTGTGTAAAGTCTTCACCAAAATGTTTTTTCATATAACCAGCCCGCGGGTGACATTGGACTGACAGGTTTCCCCCTTCCATTGTATCCAGAAAATCGAAGCGAATAGGAAATTCAATACCGTACTTATAAAAATGTTTACCCAATACAGCTTCACCCTCCTGAAACATCAGACAATCAAATGAAACTTCAAGTAAGTTGCCATTTTCTTCAAGCAATAGCCCGTTTTCCGGCACAATTAATTCAAACGACCAGGCATAATTAACCACATTCTTGTTCAGTCCACTGATCTTTTGTTTGATCCACTGTCCACCCCAGGCTCCCGGTTCAAACCATGGCCTCACCCGAAAGACATTCCGGGCCATTGTTTTCAACGCCATTCTGAGGTCATTGCCTTCCATCCAGGTTACTTCATCCGGGCGTTGCCCGTCAAGTAGCAGATTAATCAAGGGGAACAGTTGCTGTTTATGCCTGTTCAGCACAATCCAGTCGACAAAATAGAAACGTTTATACATTTGCCTGAAATCCGTTGAAACAGAAACTCCCAGGTTGCTGATACTCCCGGCCCTTGCACGAAACTGAAGCTCGTTTTTGGGCAAATCGATGTATAGCAACACCCCCTTCCAACCAGCCAGTGATGAACCCGGACCAATCAAGATATTAATATCGGCATCAGGATCAGGCATTAAATTTTTCAACATGGATGGCACAAAAAAATCGTCCAGACTGATTGTAGCACGAGATCCAAACAAAGGATCATCGCCACCAAGAAAGGGTTTAACAAGGCGTTCAATTTCATTTTCAGGCTTCATGGCCAAACTGATATCGAACCATTTTACTCTTTTTCCAAACTTCGTCAGTTCTGCGTTTAGTGCCTGCTTGAAATCATCATAAAAAATGCCGATGTAACCGTCAATAATAATTTGTCGTTCTTTGATAATCCGGATAGCCAAACTCTTTACGCCAACATTAATATTACCTTCCATCAGCCTGAAAGTAGGATACAGATCGTATCCCCTTTCGACAATCCCTTCTCTGTGAACCGGCAACAAATATTGGTCTGTTTTCCTTTTCTCACTCATCATTCCTATTTTTAGAAACAGCTTTCTCGAGCATTTCAATAGCAACAAACAACACGCCGGCAGATCCTCTGAATGTTCCTGATCCATGTGGCTCGTTATTTACCGAATACCATTCGTAAAAACCATTATTTTTCATTACCCTCTCCATCATTGGAATAAGCAAATTATAAGCATCTTCCAGAAAACCATTTTTTACCAATTGCTGGATCATCCTTCCGCCAAACCAGGTCCAGTCACCGCCATTCTGATAACCATACGGATACATCCCCTTATTTTTAAAAAAACCTTCAGGATAAGGGGGATAAAGCGTTAACCCGATTGATCCGGCACCTGCAGCAGTGACATCAGTTATCATTTTCATTAATGATGCGTTGATCTCATCCCTGGAAAGTAGTCCTGCTTCAATCGCCACGGCTGTTCCTCCATGGTAAAAAATCTTATTTTCGTCGAATCCGGTGGGGAATGGAGACCGATTCAGATAAATATGAGGAATAAACTTCTGTGCCTCTTTATCCCATAAATATTTCCTGCAGTTTTCGTACACCTTCATCCGGATTGGTTCCCATTTATCCTTTTCTGCAGGCAACAACTCAGTGAGGTCATTCAAGGCAATAATAAACATGGCATTATCATAAATATCGATAGCCCGATGGGTCTGGTCATCGATCCTCACTCCCCAATCGCTTTCCGGTTGTATATCGCCCCAATCGGCGGTAGTGGCCCCCCAGATCAGTCCGTATTTTTCCGAGAATCGGTATTCCATCAGAAAGCCCATGGCCTGGTCCATACGTTCGGAGACTGTTTTATCTCCCACTTTTTCATCAAGGATTGATTGGTCACCGGTTGTCTGGACATATTTGTAAACTGCCTGTATCAGTGAACTCTCCTGATCGGTTTCAACGGTATTTTTATGTCCGGCATACTGCGGGGCCAGGTCAGAATATATGTAATCATAGCCAACGTTGGCTTTGTCTCTTGGGACAAAACCATCTATAATATTTCCATCATCGCCCTGCATCCGGAAAAAAACAAGCAGGTTTTCCTTTAATTCTTTCTGAGGATAGACCTTTGCTGCCAGTTCGATAAAAGTATTGTAATCACGGATCCATACTTCCCTGTAACCATCGCCTGCATTGAACCCGTTTTTTATAACTTCAAGCGCTTTGGCCTGGGTAAAAGCAAGCGACTTATCATTTTTAATTTTTTCAGCCAGGTCTGTACTATTCTTTTTATTTGCTGAATAGCAAGCCGTCAAACTCCCGGCTATAAATAACAGGAAAACGATTTTCTTCATCATTATCTTTTTATGTCAATTGAATACGTAAACCTGTCAGCACGATAAAAACCGATATTGTATTCCAGTGGCCTGTCTCCCGGATCGAAAACGAAACGTTCCCGGACCAAAACGGCTTCACCCTTTTTTATCTGCAATCGTTTGGCCATAATCCCAGACGCAAGACGGGCCTTAATCCTTTCTTTCGACAGCGATGGAACGACATGATAGTCATTTTCCATGATCTCATACAAGGGACGGGTAAAATCCTCATTCCCGGTCAGACCGGTCCTCGGGTGAAAGTAACTCTCGAAATAGACAAAAGGTCCCTCCTCGTCCCCCCGTAACCGACTTAGTTTAAAAACAACGGTATTCAAATTGATATTGAAAAACGAAGCTATTTTTTCTTCGACCTCAATCCATTCGGTTCGCAGGTCGAAGTTCCTGAACTTTATCCCCCGGTCATTCATCTCCTGGGTGAAACTATGCCAGAGCTGCAGCTGTGTTGTCATCGATTTCTGAGCAACCCTCGTCCCAATTCCTTTTTTCCGGATTAATAATCCCTCGTATTCCAGCTTATTGGTAGCCTGCCTGAGCGTGTTTCTTGAAATCCCCAGTTTCCCCGCTAATTCAACTTCTTTTGGAAGAAAACCGCCATCGCGGTATTCTGGAAGTTCAATCAACTCTCTGAGTAAATTCTCAACCTGTGCATGCAACGGGACAGGACTGCTATGGTCAATTTTTAGATTCATATGTTGATATGTTTGAACATACTAATTAACAGATAAAATCTCAAAAAGAAAAATGTTACCTGAAAAAATTTATCCGGTTTTAACGACCGGGAATATTCTTGTCCCTAAAACACAGAAGCCTTATCCCTGACTAAGCAGCACTATAAATCAATTAAAAAATGATTACATATTGATCAATAAATGATTAACGATTAAAATTGTCCTCCTTTTTTGTAATAATAATCCTCCTCTGGAAGGATTTATCCCCCTTTTTAGTAATATATCTTCACCTCAAGGCTTCTATTAAACCATACTTTCGGAAAGTTAATTTATTGGACTTATTACCTAATTCAAAAAAGGAAGTATGAAAAATTTTGTTACAATGCTATTGTTGATGCTTATCCCGTTTTTAGGTATTTCACAGACAAAACTTACGGGAAAAGTATCGGACAAAGCGAATGAGCCGCTGATTGGTGCAAGTGTTTTTGTAAAAGGGACCTCTACCGGAACCGTTACCGATTTGAATGGTAACTTTTCGCTCGAGACAGACATGGCAAGTGGCATGCTTGTTATTTCTTTTATTGGCTATAAAAGTCTCGAAGAAAGTTTCAACTCCTCAAAACAGTTCAGCTTGGTATTGGAAGAAGAAAATACCGGTTTGAATGAGGTTGTGGTATTGGGTTATGGTGCCAGTACCCGTAAACAAGACTTGTCCGCTTCGGTAGGTGTCATCAACAATACCGATGAGTTAGTTGCTCGTCCCGTAACCTCTACGGAAAGTATGCTTCAGGGACAATTAGCCGGAGTTACGGTCAGTGCAAACGGCGGAGACCCGACGTCTACTCCATCCATTGTAATCCGGGGACAGGGTTCGCAAAAGGATAAGGTACTTTGGGTGGTCGATGGGGTGCCTGGCGCTCCCATCGCGTCGACAGACGACATTGAATCCATCGTTGTTTTAAAAGATGCTGCCTCGGCCGCTATTTATGGCGCAAATTCCGGTGCAGGAGGCGTTATCCTGGTAACAACAAAGAAAGCCAAAAATGGTGAACCTTCTCTTAGTTATGATGCGATATTCGGGATGCGCCAGGCGACAAACCTTCCTCAGTCACTTACCGCGGAACAAGAAATTGAAATGAACAAAACGGCTTATGCCAATGCCGGCCTCTCACTCCCTACAGGTTGGGATACAAGCGTTAACCCATGGATTGCGACCACCCGTACCGACTGGATCGATGCCATATTCCGCACGGCCCTGTATCAACGCCACAATATTGCTTTAAATACAGGTACCAATAGTTTTAAGCATCGTATATCTTTAGCCTACGATGATGACGAAGGTACATTGATTGACACATACAGCAAAGCGCTTACAATGCGTTATAACAGTAGTTTTCAACTGAACAAATGGGTAACCGTCAACGAAGATTTTGTCTGGAAAAATACAACGAGCCGCGGCACGAATACTTCAAGCGCCTATTCCGGGGTAATTCTTTCAGCTCTTTACATGCCCCGCAGTGCAACGGTTTATAATCCGATCGACGGTTCGTACGGAGGTACCACCACCGAAGATCCCGATTACATTGCAAAATATGGTTCGAATTACTCAGATATTCATGGCGACGTCATCAACCCGGTGCGAACGCTCAAGGCCGACAATAATTACAACAAAACGAGCAACACCTGGTCAACCACCAGCCTCGAAATAGCCAACATTATCGAAGGGCTCAAATTCACAAGCCGGTTCACTTATAACCTGGAAAGCAATTATTATAAAAATTTCAGCCCTATACGCGATGAGGTGGGTAAACCCAATACGTCGAACAGCCTCGACGAAACGACCTATCGCGCCGACACCTGGAAGACCGAAAATACACTGACTTACGACCGCACTTTCGGCAATCATACGATAAGCGCATTGCTTTCCACAACTGCCGACCATTATGAACAACGCGGGTTTAGCGCTTCAGGAACGGATTTTGCTGATGAATCGGAAACACTGCAATATCTTGCTTATGCCGGGTCCACCTCAGCATCAGATTATCTTACCGGACCCGATGCTAATGTTTCCCTTATTTCCCGTTTGGCTTATTCGTTTAACGACCGCTATTTTGTTACCGCTTCATGGCGCCGCGACTATGCAGGGCGTTTACCAAAAGAAAACAATTACGGCGATTTTCCGGCAGCAACGGCAGCATGGAAAATTTCAAATGAAAAGTTCTTTAAAAAGAGTGATCTGGTATCTCTGCTCAAATTCCGTGCATCATGGGGACGTATCGGCAATGTAAATTCAATAGACAATAATTATAAGTCGGCTACTCTTGGAAAGGATGAAAATACGGGTAATGAATCAGGACAGTATGGAGTAACAGCGGGTGAAAAATGGGGTACGGCTGTATATAATTATTTAGCATTCAATCCGGATCTTACATGGGAGACTTCCGAACAAACTGATTTCGGACTGGATGCTGAACTCTTCAGAAGACGTTTGTCCCTGTCGCTCGACTATTTCGAAAAACGCACGTTTAACCTGATCCAGAAACAGACCATGGATTGGCCTTCAACCATTGGTCTTGATGCGATGTATATCAACCAGGGAGCAATACGTAACCGCGGTTTCGAATTACAGGCCAACTGGTCCGGCCGGATCAATAAGGACCTCTCTTATTTCGTGTCGGGGAACTTTTCAACCTTGAAAAACTGGGTTTCGGATATAGGGACTAAAAACTCCGACGGCACTCCGGGTGTCTGGCAGTTTGGCCCGACAGGTAACGGAGAAACAGGTGATGGCTCATGGCGCAATCTCCCTTATATGTACCAGACGACGGAAGGGAAGCCGATTTATTCGTATTACTTAATTAAAACAGATGGCATTTTCAAAACAGATGAAGAGGCAGCCGCTTATGTTGATAAAGATGGTAACCGGATACAGCCTGATGCCGTAGCCGGCGATTTGAAATTTGTGGACTACGATGGAGACGGTACTATTAATACTTCTAAAGACCGTCAATATTGTGGCAGCGCAGCTCCAAAAACGACCTACGCCTTTACGCTCGGCATTTCATATAAAAAGCTTTCGGTGAGTGCCATGTTCCAGGGCGTAGGCGGGGCACAGGCATTGAATGTGGTCAAGTCTATGACATTGAGTGCTGTGGAAGGAAACTTCAACCGTTCCAATGAAATACTTAACGCATGGAGTTCCACCAATACCAAATCCAATATTCCCCGTCTGTCCAAATCCGATCCAAACGGAAACTTTTCCACTCCGTCGGATTGGTACCTGGAAAATGCTTCCTACCTGCGTTTTAAAAACCTGACAATTTCTTATGACATGACGGACCTGCTCCGCAAATGTCCTTCCCTTGACAAACGCAACAGCAGCATGTCGGTCTACTTTAGCGGGGAAAACCTGTACACGTTCACAAACTATTCCGGCATAGATCCAGAAGTCGGTGGCTATGACACAATGACCTATCCGGTATCACGTGTTCTTTCTTTAGGAGTGAAAATAACCTACTAATGAGCACAAACGGCAATTAAAATCAAATAACAAAAGATTATGAAAATAAAAAAATATATTATATATGCTTTAGTCCTGTCCGCATTTGTGTTTAGTTCGTGCAGCGACTTTCTGGATGTCCAGTCAGAAGGGGATTCAACTACGACATCCTATTTTCAAAATGATCAGCAGGCAATCGATGCGATTACCGCTTTGTATAAACCGCTTCATGAGGAAACCTCATTCGGACGCAATCTGTTCTGGGAACAAGGTGCAGCGTGTGACGTGGTCTGGGGACGTACCCGTAGTTTCAATACATTGGCAACCTTTGCCTATACAGGAGATGAAAGCCCGCTAAGCGATAATTTCGATTTATTCTACGAAGTAATGGCCCGTTCCAACTGGGTGATTGAACAACTTTTAAATAAGCAGGGTACGACCACGCTGACCGACATTGAAACCCGCAGTCTGGGTGAAGCCTACTTCATGCGGGGAATGTCCCATTTTATGATTGCGTATCGTTATGGCACAGACAAACAAGGGGTACCTTTCGTGCGTTATGAAGATTTTCCCGACGGATACGACAATTCCATTCCTACCCAACAAGCCTCCGTTGTTGATAATTACAAATATATCATAGAAGATATGGACAATGCCATAAAATATCTTCCTAAATTTGAAGAATACAGTGCAGAAGATCAGGGGCGTGCGCATCAGGCGGCTGCTGTAGCCTACAAAGCTAAAGTTTATGCCTACTGGGCGACCTGGGATGAGTCTCAATGGGATAATGTAATCACCATGGTGAATTCGCTTGAAAATGATTATGGTCGCGACCTTGCCTCAACCCTCGACAAGGTATTCTCTTCTGACTACAGTAACTTCTGGAATTCAGAATACATCTGGTCCATTCCTTCCGATGGCGGTTCAAACGGCGGAGGCAGCGAATTTCCGGGTGTCGTTCTCGAAAACAAAGGTTGGGGATATTATAATGGCTGGGGACAGAATAAACCATCCTACGACATCTACGAAGAAATGTCAAAAGACGGGGTAGGAAACGATCGCCTCGTACGCTCTATCCTTGAATATAACCAGGAATTCCAGTTCTGGGGCGAGACCCGCAAGTTTTACTCAACATCGGATGTCGAAGCCGGTTTTATGGTCAACAAATACATGGATCCGTTTAAATATGCCGATGCTGATCAGGCCGGATATGTTAATACTAGTGGAGACTGGCCTACAGCCCGTCTAAACTTCCCGATTATCCGCTTTGCAGAAATGCTCCTGTTCCGTGCAGAAGCTTATCTGATGACCAATAAGCCGGATAAAGCCAAGATCGACCTTGACAGAATTCGTAACCGTTCCAACATTGCCTCTCTTGATCACACGCCTACCATGGCTGATTTGTATCATGAACGCCGTTGCGAGCTGGCATTCGAATTTACCGATCACCTCTTCGACCTGAAACGCTGGGACCGTTCTTCCAATGCCACAATTAAAGCGCTTGCAGACGCAGAGCTTAATTCCCATCCACGAGTACGCAAGTATGACGATCGTTCCAATCCTGAATCAGCATTTCAGATTGCCGACTATGAGGACTACAAGAATAAACAAACTTATAAGGACTACATGATGGTATTCCCTTATCCGTCTAACCAAATCACTAAATCCAACGGAAAGCTAACTCAGAATGACGGATATTAAACAGATAACAGCATAAAAAAACTATTTCCAGAATAAAGGATAGAATTAATCTTTTGAATAAAAGCAGTTGCCGCGTATGTGGCAACTGCTTTAAAACTTTATATCCTCAGTGTAAAACGATAGCTCCAATTTCCCCCGTCTGAAGATGTCGTCCTCATGAAGATTACCGGCATGTAAGCTATTTAAGTCCTGTCTATTTCAATCCCAGCTTTCTGTTTTCCTTTAATAATCCGATTGATTCGTTCAATCTGTTCAGAATTGTTTCCTCTCTTTTGGCATTAGTAATCCAAAGTACATAATGTCGCTTATAAGTCCGGGCAAGATTATTGAAATTCGTCAATGCCGGTTCATTTTCAGAGAAAGCTTTCAGAATAAAATCCGGAACATGAAATCCTTTCTCCTCATTATTTTCTTCTGCCTCCTTGTTTTCCCAATCCACTCTTCCTGTTTTTAGATAAATGTCTATTTTTTCCAGACCTGCTTCAGTCATTTTGCCCTTTTCGATCAAGGTAAGCACTATTCTTTTGTTTAGATCTGACCACTTGGAGACATTAGTTCTCGGGGTAAATTTTCTCACATACTGATCCTCGTCCACCTTTTTTATAATACTATCAATCCATCCAAAGCAAAGAGCCTCTTCCAGAGCTTCATCATACCCTATGCATTCAATATTTCTTTGCTTTTTATAAAATATCATCCAAATGCCAGAACTCTTATTATAATTCTGCTTTACATATTCACCACAAGTTCCCTTTTTTGTTTGTAAAATTTAAGGGATGTGCTAACAAATAGGGTTGGCAAATCCTAATTGCCAATTTACCGGTCTACCCTAATTCTTAAAAGTCTGAATATTTATGCCCGAATCATTCAAATCAGGAGATTTAACTTTCAAGGAAATTGTTCCGGATTCCTTTGTGCTTTTTATGATAACGAGTGCCTTACCTTTCCAAGTAGTTTTTGTATTCGATACATAAGAAGTAGTATCTTTAAGGTTCGCATTATCAACAGCAACAATAACACCAGGCCCATCCAGTTCAAACTCTAATTTGGTTGAGGCATTTGGTTCCAGAATACCATTATTGTCCATAATATTTATAGTAATATAAGACAGGTCTTGTCCATCAGCCAGAATTTCTTTTCTGTCGGCAGATAACATAATTTTTGAAGCTTTTCCTGCTGTTTGTAAAATTTTTGTTTCCTTTTCTTCACCATCCTCAACACCAACAGCTTTAATCACGCCAGGTGCATAAGGCAGTATAAATGTAGCTTTGAATTCTTCTTTTTTACCTACTTCTTTTTCACCAAATAGCTCATCATTTAAATAAAGTCTTACATTAGGATATTTTGAATAGACCTCCACCTCAATATCTTGTCCTTCATATCCAGGCCATGTCCAGCTTTCCCATGTTGGCCACACAGCCCAGCCTGTTATTCTAATCTCTCCATTTTCGGGATTTGGTTCCTTCACTGCCATGTAAATTTTTTCGTTGTCGTTATATAACATACTGCGATAATGTGAAATTGGTTTCCTCCAACCTAAGAGGTCAATATCGCCGCAGTATGCTCCATGCCAGGGGTAGCGTTTGCTTTCCCAATGTTCGCCAAAATTTTCATCAGGATAATAATATCCTCCAATTCCCGATTCACCTAAATAATCCATAGCAGTCCAGACAAAATCACCAATAATATAATTGTTTGAAGTAACCAATTCCCAAATTTTAAAAGCATTTCTGGGGTAAGATTCAGTATTAACAATAACTCTTGAAGGGACTCTCTCATGGTCGGCAGGAGCACGCCAAAGCTGGTAGTTGTATCCGCATATATCATGGACAGCCATGAGTGAATCAAACACCTCCCATCCCTGCCCCCAGGTTGTCATGGCAGAAGTTACAGGGCGTGTCGTGTCAATTTCTTTTACGCTTGATGCTAACATTTTTGCAATTTCCACTGCTTCGGGTTCTGTTCTTTCTATCACTTCGTTTCCAATGCTCCACATAATTATTGATGGATGGTTTCTGTCGCGCAGCACCAAATCCTGTACATCTTTTTTCGCCCATTTGTCGAAGTGTTTTGAATAATCGTGGGGATTTTTTTGTGCTTTCCATCCATCAAAAGCTTCATCCACAACCAAAAGGCCTAATTTGTCGCACGCTTCTAAAAATGCTTCGGAAGGAGGATTGTGGGCTGTACGAACGGCATTAAAACCGGCTGTTTTCAATAATTGAACTTTTCTTTCTTCTGCTCTATCGTATGCGGCAGCACCTAAACTTCCATTATCATGATGAACACAGCCTCCATTCAATATTACTGATTTGCCGTTAAGTGTAAATCCGTGTGTGCTATTAAATTCAATGGTACGTATACCGAAGGATTGCGTTATTTTATCAAGCACCTGATTTTCCTCCTTCACTTCTAACTCAGCTTGATATAAGCCAGGGGAATCAGGCGACCAGAGTAATGGTTCTTTTACGCTAATTTGCTGTACAATTAGCTTTTCACTTTCAGGTTCAATGTCTATTTGAGTTTTATCCTCTCCATTGTTTCCTTTTATCTTTGTTGTAAGGGTTAGCTTTTTAGGTATATCGGTGTCGTTTTTAATAACTGTTTTTATTTCAACAATAGCCTCTTCTGAACTTACTTGTGGCGTGGTAATGCCAACTCCCCAGTGTTTGATGTGAACCTTTTCAGTAACTAAAAGCCAAACATTTCTGTATATTCCTGAACCACTATACCATCGGCAGTTTTTCTGGTTGGCGTTATCAACTCGAACAGCGATAATATTCTCCTGATCCATTTTAAGATGAGGTGTTAAGTCGTAGGCAAATGATGAATATCCATAAGGTCGAACACCTAACGATATGCCATTGATAAATACTTCTGAATTTTGGTACACCCCCTCAAAATAAACTGATATTTTTTTGTCTTCCCATGTAGCAGGAACTTTAAAAGTTTTGCGGTACCAACCAATGCCAGTTGGCAAATAGGCTCCATCATTCCCGGCAGGATTCAGAGTATCGAAATTTCCTTCGATGCTCCAATCATGGGGTAAATCAAGGGTTCTCCAATCTTTATCATTAAAACTTTCTGATGATGCCTCTTGAACATCACTTAATTTAAACTTCCAGTTAAAATTGAATAACTGTTTACGTTCAATATTTTCACGTGATTGATAAGTATCTGAACATCCCGCCAATAGAATGGATGCAGCAACAATAATAATTTTTATAGAAAAAATCATGTCAGGTTTAATTTTGTTATCTGTTTTAATGCCTGGGGCAAACATCCTGTCGGGCGGGCTTTGTATCCGGGTGATGGCTTTATTACTGACATGCGTATAAATCATTGTGGATTTTATGCCCGAATGTCCCGGCAATTGTTGAATGTAACTGATATCGGTGCCCATAACCTTAGCGTTTAGTTTCCATCCCTCCAATTTACGCCAATAAGCCTTAAAATCATACAGGTTAATGATAAAATCTTTTACGTTCATTATTCCGGTGAGCAAAGCGATTGTTTCAGGTGGCAAAACATAAATCCGGGTGTGCAAACCTTAGCTCCGGAAATATCAGCGGGTTATTCTTTGTTAAATCTGTAAGTTAAGTTTTCCTTGTATATGGAAGTGAGTTTTCCGGGTATATGGCGGAAAAAGTTTCCTCCAATATGGAAACAGTCTCATTTATGCGTTAAAGACAATTTCTTTATGCGTTAAAGAAAAAGTGTTTATGCATTAAAGACAACTTCTTTATGCGTTAAAGAAGAGTTGTTTATGTATTAAAAACAGCTCGTTTATGCGTTAATCAGAAGTTGTCTATGCTACAACCTGGATATCTATCGTTTTCTACCAGTGCTTTCCCAAACAATTTTCCCCTTATACCGGAAGGATAAAAAAGTTATACGTGTAATCCAGTTGTATTTCACGTATAATGCAATCGTATTACACGTGTAACTCATTTGGATTACACGTATAACACAAATGGGTTATAAGCGTAACTTTCGAAAATTTATTGTTTAGTGAAACTTCTCCCCTATAATTTGTGAACACCGCAACAATATGGTTGCGACACTCACAATAATGCTGTTGCGTCACTCACAACAACGTCCTATCCACACGGTCCCGGTTCCCGGCTGTAAAAGCCAGGCAACGCCTGCAACTAAGTACCCGAAAACCCGGAATACCGGCCTGTATTCATTATTTTATCCTCCTTTTGCTTTTCCGCGAAATATTCAGACATCAGTCGAGTTGCTTTTTCCAGCTTTTTTTTAGGCGTTTTGCAAGCTATCGATATTTACCGATGGCTCTTGCTTGGTATTTGTCGCAAAAGACGAACAAATCAGTAAATTTCAATTGCTTATCCATAAGGCAAACCCGAAAAGATAAATGTTCAAACACTTTGACACACACTTCGTTGTACCCTTGTTCGTGATAGCACGCTTTCAGTTTTGTATTTGAATCAATCAGCCCAATGGATATTTTTTCGCCACCCAAAGCCCAAATCCTGTTTGAGGCGAAATCCATCAGCTGTTTACCGAATCCATGATGCCTGAAATTGGGATGTACAGCTACCTTTTAAACATAGATACATTATTGGCGTGCATGGCGCCTCCTTTTAGTTTGAGTTTTTTGCCATTTAGAATAAATCCTTTTTCCGAATCAGATTTTATCGAACGGATGCCAAAATCGGTTTCTGTCCTGTCAATTGTTTTTCCGTCTTTTTGAATCTCACAAACCGCTTTGTAAAGTGTAGGTGTGGAAGGCGACCAAAGTTGAGGATTAGTTATTTCGAAAGAAAAGATGAAATAAATCTATTCGTTTCATACGTTAGTTAGTCAGTTAGTTTAGCATTCTTAAATTATTCTCTTATTGACTTAATGTCGAAATCACTCATATCTCAACGCTTCCACAGGGTTCTTCCTGGCAGTCTTCCAGCTTTGCCAGCTTACAGTCAGCAATATAATTCCCAAGGCCAGCAAACCAGCAAGGAAAAAAATCCACCAACTCAGTGCGGTTTTGTAGGCAAAGGTTTCAAGCCATTTGTTCATCGCGTAGTACGCGACAGGCGTAGCAACGACAAAAGAAATGGCAACCCATTTTATAAAATCTTTATTGAGTATCGTCAATATTTCAAGAACGCGGGCACCATTTACCTTGCGGATGCCTATTTCCTTCACCCGGCTCAGGCAAATCATAAAAATTTGTCCGAGGATTCCCATGCAGGTAAGGGCAATAGCAATAAATGAGAAGAAAGAGATGGAGCTGGCCAACTTTTCCTCTTTGCCGTACATCGACTGGAAAAAATCGTCATAAAATGCGAAGTTCATCGATTCAAAAGGCGAAAGACTTTTCCATATTTTTTTTATCTGATCAATTTGTTGTCCCAGGTTTCCCGGAGAAAGCCTTACTGAAAGGATATTCCAGTTATTTGTTTCGGTGAGCAACAAAGCCAATGGCTCAACGGGCTGGTAAAATGATTCAAACTTAAAGTCTTTTATAATGCCGACAACATCAAGGCCACCATCTTTCTTTCCTTCGAAACTGTCCCAGCCATATTGTTTAAGTGCTTCTTCGTTTATAAGACAGGATTTATTCAAATCACCGGGAAGGAGGTTGCGTCCTTTCAGTAATTCAATACCGGTAATTATCGCCTATCTGGATACAATTGATTGCCCTGCGGACCATGAGTTCGCTGTTTCCGGCATCATCACTAATGATGGCAATGACATCGTCAATAGTCGGGCAAGCAGAAGTATCAGTCAAATTAATGGACTTTGTAATTTTCACCAAATAAGGGCCGGCTTCGTTTGTAATGTTGCCTTCGATGATGATTTTAGATTGATTACTCGTGTAATCTAAATCCACTGTTTTTTCACAAGCTGTAATTTTAAGAGTTGAAATGAGATTAATATATAAGTAATACCTTTTGTCTTTCAATTTTGTTTAGGAAATCAATTGTTTCTGTGGTGCAGGTTTTTTCATCAACTGAAAACCGGTTCATCAATTTTTGAATGAGTTCAACAACCACAATGGGTTGCTCAAGTTGCTCCCAGATAATCCTACCGGTTTTGTTCAAACTAAGGTATGAACCGTTTTCAATATCCATCATAACGAGATCATCACCTAACTCACTGATGATTAAGTTGCTGTCGTTTCTTTGTACAAGGGAGTCTACAGAGATTGATTTCATGGTTAGAGGTCAATAACATATTTCTAAGCGAATATAAATATAAATCAGGAAAAAATGTATTTTTGATAACATTATTGATCAATCAACAACTAATAATTGGTGCAAACAAATCAAAAATATAGGTACTGGGGCTTTGGAACTAAGATTGCTTCGGAGATGGAGTTTCCCGAATTGTTTGAGTATGATTTTGATATTCCAGACGTGGAGTACATTGTGGGCAAATGTCCAGATTCTATAGAAGGAATCACAGTTTTAGCAGACCGTTTTTCATATATTATTGGTGACAGAGAGCTTCTTTTTACGGCGCATGGTGTGGCGCGGTATTACGCAGTTGACGGGCATCAGATTATCATAGAGCCTTTTGAGCCTATGCGGGACAGCCGCAGCGTACGGTTGCATGTGCTGGCGACCATTATGTCCGCTATTTTATTGCACCGAAATAGTTTGCCACTCCATGCGTCGGCTATAAAACAGGGCGAAAGTCTGGTTTTGATTATGGGTGACAGCCGGGCAGGAAAATCAACAACCTTGGCCGGTTTGCACAGGAAGGGGTATATTGTTTTTAGCGATGACGTCGTCGTGTTACAAAAAGATGCATTAGGTGTTAGCGCCGTCGCCTCTTATCCGATGATCAAATTGTGGAACGATACGATTGAGAAGATGAACGACATCCAGTTTGAAGACCGCTCGTTCCGTATCCAGCAGAATTTAGATAAATACGGTTTCTTTTTTCACGACTACTTTGATCAGAACTGTTATCCTGTCAAAAAAGCATTTATTCTTAAGATACAGGATATTCCTGATTTGATACATCGGTCACTGGACGGAAAGGATGCTTTTGAAGTTCTCATTAACCAGGTGTACCGGCCCATACTTCTGCAAAACAACGATTTGAAACGACTATGTTTTTTGTTGGTTTCAGACATTGTAAAAAATAGCAGCATAATTGAAATTTCCCGACCCATTGAATGCGATGCCCATCAATTGATCGATTATGTGGAAAAATTGTTGTAAGATCAGTTATGACGTCCGAACTTCCCCAAAAACGAACCATCAAAGAATATATGCTGTTTATTGAAGCATGGTTTTTTTGTGCAGTAGCGAGGACCCTGATTTTTTGGATGCCGTTTCGCAAACTGCTTCCCTTGTTAGGCAGGCAGGTGAACCAGGAAGAAGCGGAAATAGCCGCTTCAGATCAGATTGCGTCAAACGATGATTTGCTCGAATTAATCCGTATCTCCATTCGAAGAGCCTGTCGCCGAAGTCCTTGGCGAACCAAATGTTTCGAACAGGCATTGTCGGCAAGAATGATGCTTAGAAGGCGAGGGATAAAGAGTATTGTTCATTTTGGGGTTCGAAAATCCATTTCCGATCCAAAAGAAGAGTTGGAAGCCCACGCCTGGCTTATTTCTTCAGGAGTTGTTGTTACCGGAGGCGAAAACAACAGTACTTTAATTATCGTTGGCCGTTTCCTGGTTTGAATTCAATTGAATTATTTTGTATTTATCTGTAGCTATCTGGCGATCATTGCAGCTATTGCTTGTTGATTTAGCCAAGAAGAAAACAAATCAGAAAAATTGCTTATTAGCAAATCCAGCTATAATGATAAAATTAATTATCATATAGTTAAGAGTGTCCGATTTTTTACTAATTTTGAAATGCTGTTAGTATTTATTATAAAAAGTTTTAACATGAAAGAAGTGAGCCAACAAAACAATCAGTTACACCAAACGACTGAAACTTGGATCAAGCCAGAAATGACAATGATCTCCGTTAACGAAATGACGCAAGGAAATGGTGGAGCGGGCTTTGATTTTGCTAGTGAAATCAGTTGAGAACCATTTTTTAGGCAAAGCCTTCTTATCAAGAGAATTCCTGTGGGCTTGCCCATAGGAATTCATTTACTTAAAAACTTGTTTACATTATATGTGTTTGTTTTGAATTTTCATTAAATATTATAGTGTAACCATTTAAGGATGAGTGCAATATTCGGCATAATAAACAAAGGTGGCAAACCGGTCGAAGAAACACTGATCAATGTCATGGGAAGTGCCATCGCCCACAGGGCAACGGATGGGCAGGTTATCTCTTTACATGGGAACGTCGCCTTTGGTCATTGCCGCTTGTATGTGCACCCGCAGCAGCGTTTCGAACATCAACCTTATTGTAATGGCAATCTTGTTATAACAGCCGATGTGCGGTTGGACAACCGTGCCGATCTGGCTAAAATGTTGGATTTAGATCATCGGCAATTGGCAGAGACCTCCGACGATCGGTTGATCCTGATAGCATACCGCAGATGGGGCAAAAAATGTGTCGACTACCTGGAAGGAGAATACGCCTTTGCCATTTGGGATACTGAAAACCGCGAATTGTTTGCTGCCGTCGATCATATCGGCTTCCGACCTTTCTTTTATTACGATTCTCCCAACCTGTTTATCTTCTGTAGCGAAATTAAAGGTGTAGTTGCCGCTAAGCCTTTGCCCAACTATTTTGAAGAGGAAAGCCTGATTGAATATTTCTACAGCAAAGGATCTCCAAACAAAACATACAACAAAGAAGTATTTGCCCTTTGTGGAGGCAATACGATAGAACTGAAGGATGAAAAAATTGAGATTCGTAAATACTGGACATTAGAATCTACCGGGAAGTATCATTTCATAAAAGACGAAGAATGGTATGACTGCACCCGCGATCTGCTGTACAAAGCGGTTGAGAAGCGACTGAACCCGGATGTGCCTGTTGGCGTAACCCTTAGCGGTGGTTTAGATTCCACCAGCGTCGCTTGTATCCTTTCCGAATTGTTAATGAAGAAGAATAAGCCGCTGTACGCCTTTTCCTCGGTTTTACCGATTGATTACAAAGGCATTGAAAAAGATGAACGACCCTATATTGAACTAGTTGGCAGGTATTGTTCGAATATTATTCAAACCTACGTGGAAGCGCCATGTGTGGGGCCTTTAACTGATATTGAAGAAGCGTTCGATATTGAGGAGACCTTTCCCAATTGCTTCTTTTATATGGATAAAGCTATTGTTAGGGCTGCTAGTGAAAAGGATATACGAAATCTGTTCAACGGTTTCGGTGGAGACTACTGGATTTCAAATAAAGGAAGCTCTGTTATTTATTTGCTAATCAAGCAAAGGCAATACAAATTGGCTTATCGTTTGATAAGGCAGTTTTCCCAAAGGCAGGGATCTTCATTTTTTCAAGAAATGAGGCGTTGTTATCTTTCACATACGAAAGCCTATCAGCGATTGAGATCGGTAGTAAAAAATGGACGTAGGGAAATTGACTGGCAGAAGAAGACTTTTTTAAGGGATGATTTTGCAAAAGAGTATCTGGAAATGATTAATTTTAAAGTTGAGGAGCAAAATATTTCGAAAACGATGAAAGAAGTCGTTGACAAGGGCCGAATTGGCCGAACGGTTTCCATGTTGTATAATCGAAACGGGAAATATAGTATAGATTGTTCTACCTTGCTGTTTGACAAAGCCTTGATGGAGTTCTTATATGACGTTCCAGAGATTCTTTTTGTAGAGAACGGGATATCGCGAAACCTTTTGAGAAGCTCAATTCAGCAGGTTATACCACAGTTGATTTTCTTGCGGACAGATAAATTACCTTATTCTCCAGGCTTTTCAAATAGGGTTTTACTAAATAGATCTTTTTATAAAGAGATCTCGGAATCTCAGGATTCAATGATTGTCAATCATTTCGTTGATTATGAATCTATTATGAATTATTTTGATAAAATTGAACCACTTGAGGGATTTGGTCAGTCCAATAAGATTGTCGACATTCGAATAACTCATGCTGGTATAGTTTACTCTTCAATTGGACGATTATCTCAACTCGGTTATATTATCTAACGTGAGTTCGATCTAATTTTTTGGAGCAATAGCATTTCTATCAATGATATCGATGTTCAGCGAAGGTTTCTTCGGGAAGAAAGAATAGGCAATCAATCCTGAGAGCAGGTTTGTCAGGAAGTTTTCAAAGCTTCGGTGCCTGGAATGTTCTATCTGGCAAATATTCTTAAGTTCATCATTAACTGTTTCAATCAGCGCTCTTTTCTTTAGCAGGATTTTGTCTTGAATGTGCATCAGGCAGTTTTTCATGTTTTTCCTCACTTTGGTAATCAGGTGTATTCCATCGATAAAAAGTTGTTCAAATAAGGTTTTACAGATATACCCTTTATCGCCGAAGAGTTTTCCAAATATCTTGTTATGAAAGGATTTTTGTTTCAGAGGCTCGCGATCATCCACATTCCCCTGGGTGAGCATAAAATCAAGTATTTCGCCCCGTTCGTTGATAATCAAGTGAAGTTTGAACCCAAAGAACCAGCCAATTGAACATTGGCCTTTGGAGGCCAGTCCTTTGAATAAAATGTTTGAGATTACGGAACTGCCCGGCATGAAACAGGATCAGAATGGTGATTACCTCGCTGTCCGACAAAGTAAATGAACGGCTTCTTTTCTTTTTATCGGATTGTTCCGGTAAAACATGGGCGGACTTAGTTCTTTCAAATTCGATGCAGAAATCGTCAATAATGCAAAAAATTCCGGTAGATAACTCAAAACGCTGATTGTTCATGGTGCACCGGACATAAACCGGACATTTCCCGTCAGCACGGGATTTTGATCTCTTTAAAGAGAAGTTTACGGTTACTCTCATTGCTCAACTCATTTTTCAGGTTAAAAAATGGTCTCGCTTCCATGCTTAAAATTAGCCATGTGGGTCATAATTCCAAACACCAAAACGAAACAAAACAATTAAAAATGAATTGTTTAGGATCACTTCATATTTCTGTGGGGTATCCTTGTTATGCATAAATTTTAGTGACACGAAAAAGGAAGAAATAAGAATCTGTCACTCCATTCAAAGTTGCCCTGAAAGCCTTTAGTTTTACATTGAAAAATTATGCAGAAGCATTCGTTGAGCGGTTATCGAAAAAGTTTGGGAACGACAGGACTGACCATCCCGAAATCTGTCAATACTCCGTCGCGAATGCAGAACGGAGCGGTGCGAGGGCCGTCAAAACGCCCGGCGGAGGGTTCGTTTTGACAAGATTTTTGCTTCCTTTTCATCGACTGGAAAAGGAAGAGCCTGTCCGGCTCAAGGACAGAAATTATAAAAAACGTGGTTGTTTGTGCTTAAAAAGAATCCGGATCCGGTAAGCGGGACCTGATTGCCTAAATCAGAAAGGCCCCCGGGATTTTGATTAAACGAGTATTCTGACTGGCAGCCAATGATAAACTTATCTTTTTCTCAACCTGTTTTTGTCTCGTCTAAAAAACACAAATCTCTATCTTTTTTGATTCCCCTCAACTTTTTAAAGTGATCCATTGTTTATCAGAAAATTACATCAACAATTGCGACCTATCTGGCAGTTTTGTAGAATAGGTCTCGATATAGTCTCGTTTATTTTGCGAATTGGTGCATATTTTGACACTTCTAAGAAAATAAAAAGCACTTAAACCTATAATTTAAGTGTTTTTTGGTTTCCCAATCGGTGACTCAGCTGGGATTCGAACCCAGGACCCCATCCTTAAAAGGGATGTGCTCTACCTGCTGAGCTACTGAGTCATCCTTATTTTACCTGTTCTTTCAGGTCTGTATTTCTTTCAGAACGTTTACTTACTTTACTGCTGGTGACCCTGGGCCCTCCCGAAAATCGGGATGCTCTACCGGCTGTGTACTGAGTCATCCTATATTTCAAATTGTCCTTTTGTTTAAGGGCGGTGCAAAGGTAAGAACTCTGAATATAATTACAAACTTTAGATTGCAATTTTTATAAAAAAGATACCTGTTTAAAAAGCCTTATCCTTTTGTTAAAGGTCAAGGCCATCAATCACAGCAAAAAAAGTTTATTTTTGCTTTTTTATTTCGAGATGGAACTAAAAAATAAAGTCGTCGTAATCACCGGGGCCTCATCGGGCATTGGTCATGCTTTAGCCCTGGAATTTGCTCAGAGAGGATGTAAGCTGGCGTTGGCAGCACGCCGTATTGAGCTTTTGGAACAGCTAAAAGCGGAACTGCCCCAAACAGACATACTGGTATGCAGAACAGACGTTAGTAAGGAATCTGAATGCAAAAAACTGATTTCAGATACATTCAGCCATTTTGGACAAATTGATGTATTGATAAACAACGCGGGAATTTCTATGCGGGCCCTTTTCGAAGATGTCGAACTGGAGGTAATCAGGCAGCTCATGGACGTTAATTTCTGGGGGACTGTATATTGTACAAAATACGCCTTGCCCTTTCTACTTCAAACAAAAGGGTCAGTAACAGGCATTATTTCTATAGCCGGTTATGTCGGGCTCCCCGGACGAACAGGTTATGCAGCCTCCAAGTTTGCAGTACGGGGTTTTCTGGATACACTTCGTATTGAGAATATGAAAAAAGGACTTCATGTATTAGTGGCCGCTCCCGGTTTTACAGCCACAGAAGTAAGAAAAGCAGCTCTCACAGCCGACGGATCCCACCAGGGGGAAACCCCCCGACAGGAGGATAAAATGATGACAGCAGAAGAATGTGCGTGGCGTATTGCAGAAGCTATAAAAAAAAGGAAAAGACAACTCATCCTTACTTTTATTGAAGGGAAGCTGACTGTCCTTATGGGAAAATTTTTTCCATGTTTATTGGATAAATTAACTTATTGCCATATGGCAAAAGAACCGAATTCTCCATTCAAATAAAACAACATGCTGGTAAGTGAAACAAAAGTAAGAGTCTACTACGAAGATACCGATCAGATGGGGGTCGTTTATTACGGCGTTTATCCCCGGTATTATGAAATAGGAAGGACAGAAATGATCCGGGAATTGGGAATATCCTACAAAAATATCGAGGAAACAGGGATCCTTTTACCTGCCAAAAGTCTGAATATAAACTATATAAGATCAGCACACTACGATGATCTGCTTACAATACGGACAATTGTAGAAAAAATCCCCCAGGTTAAATTTCCCATAAAATCAGAAATTTACAATCAAAAAGGAGAACTGATTAACGAGGGAGAAGTAGTTCTGGCATTCTTCAACAGCAACACGAATAAACCCTGCAAGGCCCCTGAAATGTTTGTTTCAGCTATCGAAAGATATTTTTAGATACTGATTTTATCCACGAGAGACAGGATAAAAGACACAACAACCAGAAACATTATTACTCCTCCTGCAATTTTATTAAACCACCACAAAACACGGAGGTTGAACTTATGCCTGAAGCTGCTGACAATTCCCGTAAGCAAGAGCCACCATGCATTGGCCCCAGTAAATACCCCTAGTACCATAAAAAAAGCCTGATATGGATGATCTATCTGAAAAACGATCCCAGAACTTGCAAAAACAGCAAGAAATATAAAAACAACCATTGGGTTCGGGAATGTAATCAGAAATGTCGAAACCAGATCCTGCAAATAAGTGCTCCCCTTCTTTTTATAATTACGCAGATCTCTCACCGGGTTTTTTATAAAGATGTGCAGGCCAAGAAAAAGTACAATCAGTGCTCCAAATATCTGGAATTCCAATTCATGGGCCCTTATAAAATCAATAATGTAGGTAAGGCTGAACCCGGCAACAATTGAATATAGCGTATCCGAAATTGATGCACCCATACCCGAAAGAAAGCCGGAAATACGGTTCTTATTCACAGTTCGTTGAATAATAAGTATGCCTATGGGCCCTAACGGAACAGATACAGCAAGACCAATAATAACTCCTTTGATGAATAGGGATAAAAACATGGTACAAAATTAACAGAAACAGGCCTTAATCAAGGTTTTCATCTTGATTTTCTTTCATTTTTTCACAAAGGTATAACAACTACAGATATATTTGTATTTTTACAATACCAGATTAGAACAATAATTTATTAAACCAACCTATAAACTTCGACTGCAATGCAAAAAACAGGTTTACTTTTCTTATTTTTCGCGTTAACAATGAATGTTATGGCCCAGGATTTTCAATTAAAGTTATGGCCGAATGGCGCTCCAAATCAAAGTACCCCTCCCGGACAGGAAAGGTATTATATCGAAAATGGAACGGGAAGGTATGAGAACATTTCAGAGGCAGAACTTTACGTTTACCTTCCTGACAAAGATAAAAACACCGGAGCAGCCGTAATTATATGCCCTGGCGGAGGATACTGGATAGAAGCCATTGACCATGAAGGTTTCAGAATAGCTGAATATTTAAAAGACCATGGAATTGCCGGAATTGTTTTGAAGTACAGGCTGCCTTACGGTAATCCGGAGGTACCTGTCTCCGATGCTCTTGAATCGATCCGATTGGTCAGGTCAAAAGCCGCGGAATGGAACATCGATCCGGACCGTATTGGCATCGGAGGATCATCGGCAGGAGGACATCTCGCCTCCACTGCAGGAACCCACTATGATGCCGGCAATAAAGATGCACCAAACCCTGTTGACCGGATAAGCAGTCGACCCGATTTCATGATGTTGTTGTATCCTGTTATCAGTTTTGATGAAAAGATAGGGCACATGGGGTCGCGTATTAACCTGATCGGAAAAACAAACGACTGGAAAGTTGCATCCATTTATTCCAATGAACTCCACGTTGACGCCAACACCCCTCCAACGTTTATCGTTTTGGCAGACGATGATAAAGGCGTGTCCCCAGAAAATTCCATCAGGTTTTATATGGCCCTGAAAAAAAATAATATCCCGGCAGAGATGCACATCTTTAACAAAGGAGGGCACGGCTTTGGAATGAAAAAGACAGGTCTTCCTGTTGAGCAATGGCCTGATTTGTTTATTCAGTGGATGAAATCCATGAATTTTATCCATTAAAGTAATTTTTATCAAAAACAGAACAATAAAATCATGTCTCAAGAGACACACCCCGTAAACGTGTTTAACTTTTGTCCCCGCTGTGGCTCACAGGAATTCATGACTCTGGGAACAAGGGCAAAAAAATGTAAACACTGTTCTTTTATCTATTACTTCAACACCTCATCGGCAGTCGCAGCCCTCATTTTCGATAAAAAGGGCAGACTAATGCTAACCAGAAGAGCCATCGAACCCTACTTTGGCAAGCTCGACCTTCCAGGCGGTTTTATAGAACCAATGGAAACTGCGGAAGACGCAGTACACCGGGAACTGAGGGAAGAACTGGGCATTGAAATCAGTAATCCTGAGTATTACTGCTCCTTCCCTAATGAATATCCGTTTTCCGGCTTGTCCGTCTTTACCCTTGATTTTGCATTCAAGGTAAAAGTTGCCCCCGATGCGAAAATGACGCCGATGGATGACATTTCTGCGTTCGAATTTTACTATCCTGAAGAAATCGATCTCAACGAGATACCCGGCTATTCTATCCGAAAAATTGTAGAAAAGATGATTTCCGATAAGAACGGCATGAACAAACCATAAAAGAAGAACATGAATATGTTAATCTGTTAACCAAGTTTTTTATGGACACAATTATAAAAGAACGAATTAAGAAGCTAAGAAAAGAGATGCAAAAAGCGGGAATTGACGCTTATTACATCTCAGGCACAGATCCGCACCAAAGTGAATATCTTCCTGAACACTGGCAAACCAGGGCTTTTATCAGCGGGTTCACCGGATCTGCAGGATTTGTCGTTGTTACCCATGAAGATGCCGCCTTATGGACAGATTCAAGGTATTTTCTTCAGGCCGCAGACCAATTAAAAGGTACAGGTATTTGTCTGATGAAGATGCGCATGGAAGGGACGCCCTCACCCGATGAGTGGCTGGGCAGTATCCTTTCAAAAGGGGGCATTGCAGGAACTGATGCCAGGTGCATGTCGTCCAAGCAGTACGAAAGTTTTAGATCATCCCTGAAAAAGAAAAAATTAATTTTAACAAACTCGGGAGATTTGCTTGATCCTCTTTGGGAAGACAGGCCTTCCCTTCCCTCTATCCCGGTGTTTGAACATGAACTAAAATATGCGGGGCTCAGCAGAAGTGAAAAGATCAACCAGATAAGAGAGAGATTTATCAGAGCCGGGGCAGATGCAACAATTGTTTCCGCATTGGATGACCTGGCTTGGACATTTAACCTGAGAGGCGCCGACGTTGAGTATAATCCGGTATTCCTGGCCTACAGTCTGATTACAAAAAATGATGTTTCCTTGTATATCAACCATGATAAATTACCTGTAACTATCAGAAAAAAACTTCTGGAAGAAAAGATCGGAATAAAACCTTATGAGGAAATATTTGAGGATATGTCACATTTTTCCGGTACAATTCTTATTGATCCAGACCGCACAAGCCAGGAATTGATCGAATGCCTGCCGGAAAATACCGAAATCATTGAGCAGGTTTCCATTCCCGACATGCTGAAAGCGGTAAAAACAGAGGTTGAACTGAAAAACATCAGGGAGACCATGAAAATAGATGGTGTTGCGATGGTTGACTTTCTTTTCTGGCTCGACAAGAATATTGGCAAACAAAAGATAACAGAATACGACCTGGCCTTAAAACTTGAATATTTCAGGTCTCGCCAGAAGGGATACCATGGGATCAGCTTTTTCCCGATCATCGGATACAACGAAACCGGGGCTATCGTGCATCGCCATGTCACTCCGGAAACAGCCGACGAGGTTAAAAAAGAAGGAATGCTCCTGTTCGATTGTGGCGGACAGTATTATTCCGGGACGACAGACATCACCCGGACAATAACACTCAATATCCCGACAGATCAGCAAAAGAAAGACTTTACGATTGTTTTGAAAGGAATGATCTCTATGACCATGGGGAAATTTCCGGCAGGAACAAAGGGATGCAATATTGATTTACTGGCAAGAAAAGCCATGTGGGATCACGGGATGAACTATGGCCACGGAACATGCCACGGGATAGGGTATTTTTTGAATGTTCATGAAGGCCCAATGAGTATCAGGCAGGAGTATAACGAGCACAGTATATGTCCGGGAATGGTACTTTCGAACGAACCCGCATTTTACAGGAAAGGCGAATATGGTTTACGTACAGAAAATATGATACTTTGTGTCGAACGGGAAAAAACAGAATTTGGACAGTTTTACGGGTTCGAGACATTGACCATATGTCCGATAGACCGGAACCTTATTGAGAAAAACCTGCTGACGCGGGAAGAAATCGAGTGGATAGACAACTACCACCAATGGTGCCGCAACGACCTTCTGCCGCTGCTGGCCAATGATGACGAAAAAAAATTTCTGAAGAGAATAACAGAAAAATTATAAAAAGTAACGCCGGTAATAAAATCAATCACCGGCGTTTTTCTCCTTATTATTTTTCAGGCTTATTCGCCATTCATTGAAATCAGGAATTCCTCGATAGACTGGGTTTTCATCAGACGATCCTTAATAAATTCCATAGCTTCAAGAGAGTTCATGTCAGCCAGGTAATTTCTCAGTATCCAGACCTTATCCATCATGGCTTTTGAAAGAAGAAGCTCTTCGCGGCGGGTACTTGAAGAAACAATATCCACAGCCGGGAATAAGCGTTTATTCGACAATTTACGGTCAAGCTGAAGCTCCATGTTCCCTGTTCCCTTAAATTCCTCAAAAATAACGTCATCCATTTTTGAACCGGTATCAGTCAGGGCAGTAGCCAGGATCGTCAGAGAGCCTCCTTCCTCAATATTCCGGGCAGCCCCAAAGAAACGTTTTGGTTTATGCAGGGCATTGGCATCAACACCACCGGATAAAACTTTACCTGAAGCCGGGGCAACCGTGTTATAGGCACGCGCAAGACGGGTAATCGAGTCAAGCAGGATCACGACATCATGCCCGCATTCTACAAGACGTTTTGCTTTTTCAAGGACCATTCCGGCCACCCTAACGTGACGATCAGCAGGTTCGTCAAAAGTTGAAGAAATTACTTCGGCATTAACGCTGCGTGCCATGTCGGTAACCTCTTCAGGACGCTCATCGATAAGCAGTACGATCATGTAAACTTCAGGGTGATTAGCTGCTATTGCATTGGCTATTTCCTTCAACAACATGGTCTTGCCTGTTTTAGGCTGGGCCACAATCAAGCCTCGTTGCCCTTTTCCTATCGGTGAAAAAAGGTCGACAACACGGGTAGAAATATTATCATGACCATTCCCGGTAAGATTAAACTTTTCATTAGGAAATAGCGGCGTCAGATGGTCAAACGGAACCCTGTCGCGAATGTAATCAGGGGTACGGCCATTAATTTCAACAACCTTTATTAATGGGAAATATTTTTCCCCTTCTTTCGGCGGACGGATCGTTCCTTTAACTGTATCTCCTGTCTTCAGCCCAAAAAGCTTGATTTGAGACTGGGAAACATAAATGTCATCCGGAGAATTCAGATAGTTATAGTCTGACGAGCGCAGAAAACCATAGCCGTCAGGCATAATTTCCAGCACTCCTGAATTTGTGATAATACCTTCAAATTCATAGGGTTTATCATTATTGACACTGTTATTCCCGTTAATCTGAATTTTGGGTTTATTGGGATTCTGAACTTCACGCTTCTGGTATTTATTTTTTCGCAGGTCTTGCTTGAAGTCTTTCTGTTGCTCCCGGGAAACCTGAGTGTCCTTCTTTTCTTCCGCCTGAGGTAATTCCTTATCCTTTTCTTCAAGGACCACTTCTTCAGGTTCAGGAGAAACAACTTCAGCAATCTCGTTATACTGAAGTAGTTGATCTTTATCATCCTTCTGTGCCTCTTCAGACTGTTCTTTTTCCTTTTCTCTCTCCTTTTGCTTCCTGGCAAAGTCAAAAGCAGCCGCGGCTTTAATAACGACAGCTGTACGCCGCCGTCTTTTTATCTGCTCGGCATTATCCTGATTTTCATCATTTTCCGGTTGATTTTCTGCCTGACCTTCCTTCGATACAGTTACAGACTTAGCCTTTGCTGCTTTTTCCTGTTTCCGCTCAGATGCAAGAATTGCTTGCGTATCAAGAATTTTATAAATTAGATCTTGTTTTTTATAAGATTCTACCTTTTTGATTTTAAGCTCTTTTGCTATTTCCCTTAAATCCGGAAGTAACTTTCTGCTTAATTCAATAATATCATACATATCTAGAAAAATTAATTTTTTGTCCACGAAAATACTGGAGAAGTGTTCGACTAATACGGATTTTTGAATTGGATTATTATTATTCGAAATTTTACGCAATATTACTCAATAACATTTTATTATACAAAAAAAAAGCAAAAAAACTAATCTGGAAAACGATTTTTTCGTTAAGCGCAGAACTAGAATCGAAAAAATGCCCCCTGCTTATCTGAAAAATTATGTCCCGACAGGTACCAACGATGAGAAAGTATGATAAATATCAAGGATTACAAAACTAAGAAAGCAATTAAATCATGAAGCAATCTTTAATAAAAAACGAGCTCCAGGCTCCTGATTATTCATTTTTTTACAACTTTTTTGACAGAATAAAGTATGTTAATCATAATCGCGAAGTGCCTTTCATAGGTAAAAAACCCATTTTTAACAACAAAATCATATACGTTCATGAAAAACTTTAGATGAAATAAAAGAATCAATAGATTAATGATTATTTTCAACTTCCATAAACCTTACTTAATTTGATGCCGTTTAATTAGCAAGAATTAGTGCAGAGATCTGAGAACTATACAAATTAAAGAAATTTTCCTATGAGGCAGCTAAAAATAACAAAACAGGTGACTAACAGGGAAACTTTATCGTTGGACAAATATCTTCATGACATCGGTAAAGTAGAACTTCTCAGCGCAGAGCGGGAAGTGGAGTTAGCCAAAAGAATAAAAAGAGGAGATCAGCAGGCCCTGGAAGAACTTATAAAGGCCAATCTCCGTTTTGTCGTTTCTGTTTCCAAGCAGTACCAGAACCAAGGGCTTAGCCTGCCCGATCTGATCAATGAAGGAAACCTTGGATTGATCAAGGCCGCTCAGCGATTTGACGAAACGCGTGGTTTTAAATTTATTTCTTACGCGGTTTGGTGGATCAGGCAGTCAATCCTCCAGGCACTCGCAGAACAGGCCCGGATAGTGAGGCTTCCCCTTAATAAAATAGGTTCTATCAATAAAATTAACAGAACCTTTTCAAAGCTGGAACAGGAATATCAGCGAGAACCAACACCAGAAGAAGTCGCCAGTATCCTTGAAACAACATCCGACGTCGTTGAAGATGCAATGAAGGTCTCGAACCATCATGTATCGATGGATGCCCCGCTAAAAGATGAAGACGATAATAGCCTTTATGATGTTATGCTTAATGAAGAATCGCCAAGCCCTGACAATAATCTGATCACAGTTTCATTAAGAAAAGAAATTGAAAGAACCTTATCTACGCTCGGGGAACGTGAAGCCGAAATCATAAAATATTACTTCGGGCTTAATGGTTATCCTCAGCATACACTTGAAGAAATTGGTGAAGTTTTTGGATTAACTAGGGAGAGAGTTCGTCAGATCAAAGAAAAATCTATAAAAAAATTAAAGAACCATTACCGAAACAGACTACTGAAAACTTATCTTGGACAATAAAATTGATTATTTTTGCCTCGAAGAGCCTGCTTAATGCTTTGGAGTGTCATTAAAAATACTCCGGAAAAAAAATACAGAAATCCGGATTACCAAAAAGAATCATGACTTTCCGGTTAACTTCCTGCTTTAACGGAAAAGTCAGTTTTTTGTATATTTACTGGCCCTGATACAAATAAAACAGGTAAATTTCAATCGAATGGTTAGCTGGTTTAATAGTTGATCGTCGGTTCCGCGAGAATGGATAGAAGTATAATAAATTTACTAAGCTTGGATGAATAAAAAATTAGTCGCCCCGTCTATTTTATCTGCCGATTTTACCAGGTTGGGAACTGATATAGAAATGCTGAACAGGAGTGATGCAGACTTTATCCATTGTGATGTGATGGATGGTGTCTTTGTCCCGAATATCTCCTTTGGGATTCCGGTTATACAACAGGTCTATAAAATTGCATCCAAACCGCTGGACGTGCACCTCATGATCGTGAACCCGGATCAGTATATCGAGGCTTTCAAAAATGCAGGAGCCTCTATCCTTACTATTCATTATGAGGCCTGTACCCATCTCCACAGGACTATTGAAAAGATAAAACATGAAGGCATGAAAGCCAGTGTTTGTCTGAACCCTCATACTCCGGTATCTTTGCTGGAAGATATAATACAAGATGCAGACATGGTACTGATCATGTCTGTCAATCCAGGATTCGGGGGACAACAGTTTATCGAAAATTCTTACGCTAAAATTTCCAGGCTGAAAGAATTGATCCTATCAAAAAATTCAAAAAGCCTGATCGAAGTTGACGGTGGTGTTAATTTTGAAACGGGACGTAATCTTTACCAGGCGGGCGCAGACGTTCTCGTTTCGGGAAGCTTTATTTTCAAGTCCCATGATCCTGTTCAGACAATCAATCACTTCAAGGATCTTTAAACCTTTCCCTTGGCAATTACGTCCTCGGGCAGACCCATCTTGTCACAGGTATTGCACCCGGCATGGCAATTCCCACCACAACCACAACTACACCCAGTGTTTTTCGACCTTAGCGAACGATATATCCGCAATACAGCAATAACTGCAACTACCGCAATGATTATATATGTTACTATTTCCTGCACCATGAAATAAAAGAACAAAAAATATTCAATGATTGTTTATCCGCCCATTATGACGGAACTGATTTTCATCGTCAGAAGAGCAAGGATCCAGGCCAACCCTGTCGTATAAACCATTGTAAAAACAGCCCAAAAGACCTTTCCTGATTCACTGCGGACCGCTGCAATGACCCCGATGCAAGGAAAATACACCAATACAAAAATCAAAAATGCCAATGCCACAGGTAAAGTAATTACGGATTCACCCCGGGAGGGACCGGACTGGTAAGTATCATTCCTTAATTTATTTACAAGGTCTGGCGAACCATTTGCATCACTCGCCTGATATAAAACCCCCATGGTACTTACTACAATTTCTTTTGCCGGCAACCCGGCAAGCAGACTAACACCCATTTTCCAGTCAAAGCCCAGCGGACGCATAACCGGTTCTATTGCTTTTCCGATCTGTCCCAACCAGGATCCTTCCAGCCTATGAGATTCCCTTTCCATCTGCAATATGGCCAGCTGCCCAGCCTGATCAGGAGAAGACTGTTTTTTCACAGATTCTATTTTTAAATCGTCTTTTTCAGTTTCCTCATTATGCCGTGGAAAATATCCAAGTGCCCAGATTATAACTACACCGATCAGGATAACACCGCCAATCTTCTTCAGGTACTGTGATGTTTTGTCCCACATATGAATAAGAATATTCCTGAAAGTAGGAAAACGATATGGCGGAAGTTCCAGAACAAAAGGCGTTTCCTTATTCCTAAAAACAGTCCTGTTAAAAATCTGCGCCATCAAAAAAGCGATTAAAATCCCCGTAAAGTAAATAGCAGCCAGCATAAGCCCGGGGTGTTCCGGGAAAAAGGCTGATATAAATAAGATATAGACAGGTAAACGTGCACTGCACGACATAAACGGAACAATAAGCATTGTAAGCAACCGGTCTCCCCTGTTACGTAGCGTACGCGTTGCCATAATTGCAGGCACGTTACATCCGAAGCCCATAATCATAGGAATAAAGGAACGGCCATGCAACCCAAAAAAATGCATTATTTTATCCATAATAAATGCCGCACGCGACATATACCCCGAATCTTCCATAAACGATATAAAGAAAAACAGAATCAGTATATTAGGAAGAAATACAAGCACACTTCCTGTTCCACTGATAACACCGTTGGTGAGCAAATCACGGAGCATACCCGGCCCCATACTCGCTGAAACTGCCCCGTTTAACCATTCAACCATGCTCTCAATCCATCCCATTGGGTACTGTCCCAGTCTGAAGGTTGAATAAAACGCTACCAATATCAGAAGAATAAAAACGGGCATGCCAAAAACAGGATGAGTCAGTACCTTATCAATTTTATCAGACCTTGATTCCCCTTGCTTGTTCTTTTGTTTAAGGGTCTCTTTCAAAGCACCCGAAATAAAACCATACTTGGCATCAGTTATTGTTGTTTCGCTGTCTTCGTCGTAAAGTAACTCGATACGATGACATTCTTCCTCTGCGACCTTCTTAATATCAGGATAATTCTGGTATTTTGAAAGAAAAGATAAAGTCTCACGATCCCTTTCAAGAAGTTTAAGTGCCAGAAAACGGGAAGAAAACTTATCGGTAACAGGCTTGTTTTCTTTAATTGATTTTCGGATACGCCTTATTGATTTCTCAATTTCAGCCCCATAATTAATATGAATATGGCGGACAATCGGATCCCGGTCCTCATAAACATCAATAGCCTTTTGAAGCAACTCGTCAACGCCCTGGCCCTTTGAGCTAATTGTTGGAACAAACGGGATACCGATCAGCTTTGCCAGCTTCCCGTAATTGAACTGGCTTTCACTTTTGACAAGTTCATCATACATGTTCAAGGCACATATCACCTTGATATCCATGTCAATAAGCTGGGTTGTCAGGAAAAGGTTACGTTCCAGGTTGGTCGCATCGACTACGTTAATCACTAAATCAGGAACTTCTTGCCATATATATTTTCTGACATAAAGTTCTTCCGGAGAATATGCAGTCAGTGAGTATGTCCCCGGCAGATCCACCAAGTTAAACTGGTACCCGAATTTTTGGAACCCGGCCATTTTTGCGTCGACCGTAACCCCACTGTAGTTACCCACATGCTCCTTCGACCCCGAAAGGAAATTGAATAAAGTTGTTTTCCCGCAATTCGGGTTCCCTACCAACGCTATATTTATAATTTTTCCTTTCTCATTGGCCGAATGCTTGAGTATTTCCTGATCAATCACCCCCTCATACCCGGCAGATACAAGATGAGTCTTCGCTTCTTCCAGTGAAACGACCTCTATCAGAGCAGCCTCAGATCTCCTTAATGTAATGTTGTAATCAAGAATTTTAAATTCAATGGGACCTTTAAACGGGGCGTTTTTGATCACCTTTACTTCTTTCCCCTTCACAAAGCCCATTTCTGCTATACGCTTTCGGAATGAACCATGGCCCAGTACTTTAGTAATAATGACAGTTTCGTTGTTTTTAACCTCAGAAAGCCTCACTTGCAAAAAACTCCTTGTCCATTAATTCAAAATCAGGGAGCAAATATATCCAAGTTTTTAAAAATAATTTTAAAAAAAAGTAAAAAGCCTGTCTTTCACTTCTCTTTAATTTATCTTTGTAATCCCGAATGATAGTGTATGGAAGAAAATAACAATTTAAAAAAGATACAGGAAGCTATTGACTCGTTGCCCGATAACTTCAGCATTTTGGAAGAGCAGATTGATGTGAACCTGCAGATCGAATACTTCGATTATGCGAAGGAGCAAAGGAACAACAAAGGAACAGAAGATTTTACCGAATGCGAAAAAATTTTAAACGATCCTGAAGAAACAGAAAAAAGGAAAAAGCATATCCTTGTTCAGCTGGCGGGACACGATGAGGTTGAAGCATTCCGCATAATCGAACGCTTCCATAAAATTGCCAAGGGAAATTTGCGGAAATGGACAGTCCTTGCACTCCAGGAAAGCCGGATGATCCTGCAAAGTTCATTGCTGGGGGAGCAACAGGTTTTTATATCGACCGGGTTAGGAGGAAAAGGTCAAAATATACGCTATTTCATCGCCCTGATGAAGAGAAACACGGAGACAGCCTTTTCAGATAGCCAGAAAAAAATCGTGAGGACAGAGTTTCAGTATTTCCTGGAAAAATGTGAGGGAGAACTGGAAGAAATACGTTTTGACGAAGGGTTTGCTCTGGGATTGTTCCTGTTCCCTCTAAAAAGGAACCTCCAGGATATTTTTCGTTCCTTTATTGAAGAATGCAATCAATACGGAAACTTTCTTCACGAAGACGTTATCATAACAAATGTAAAACCGCTATCTATCAGAGAAATAAAAAAAATTTTAAAACACAATTCGGAAGAAATGCCACCTCAGGAAGAGGCATAAAACATGATTATATGACAAGTAAGAAGATCAACATGGCACTCCAGGTATTACCCCAGGCCGCAGGAAGAAATAGTTATGACCTGGTTGACGTGGCAATAGAAGAAATAATGGCATCGGGATTGAAATATAAAGTTTGTCCTTTTGAAACAGTTATCGAAGGAACTTATGACGAACTGATGGACGTGGTGAAACGTGTACATAAAGCACTTGAAAAAAACGGAACGGAAAAGCTGATGACTTATATTAAAATACAAACTGATTTTCAGTCGGATGTAACGATCGACGATAAAATGCACAAATATGAATCATAAAAAAGTTTGTTTAGGCTAACGGTTATAACGGAAAAATATTATATTTGCAGCGCTTTTAACAAAAGACAATGGACCCGTAGCTTAATTGGATAGAGCATCTGACTACGGATCAGAAGGTTGTGGGTTCGAGTCCCTCCGGGTTCACGAATAATGCTTCTAATTAATTGATAATTAGAAGCATTTATATTTTAGGGTATTATATAGGGGACTGTATATTTATTTTAACTCTATGTATTTAGTATAAAATATCTTGTTTCCCAGATAATTGAATAAGACTATCTTTTTTACATTGATCAACGTTTCACAAGTTTAAAGATAAATGCAAAAGCATTTTTTATTTTGGACAGGATAGTGGTTTTATTTCTGAGGTAGATAAAAACGGCAAAAACGACCAGCAGGAATACCGAGCCCCACTTTAAAACATCCGGCAGCCATTTCTTTTTAGCAATCACGACATTATTGTCTGATTCATGGTTTTCCTGTCCTGCTTTTATACCCGCTTTTTCAGTTTTCCCGTTGATCCTGGCGGTTTTCACCGTCGCCTTGGCCGCGGTCTTCTTGTTTTTAACATCGTCCCCGGATATCGCGACAGCTTTTTTTTCTTCAGCCCTGGCCTGTTCCCGCTCTGTCCTTTTCACCTGGCGGATAACAGATCTTAACGTCCGCGGATCAATCTCCATATCAATCCTGGTACTGTCCTTCAAATTGACATGGCTGATCCTGGACAGATGTTTCCCTCCGGAACAACCGGCAAGCATAACCAATAATAAAAACAGGACCCTTTTCATGATCTTTCCAGGCTATAATTTCTGAGGTAGTCTGATTCTTTCCAGATTTCCCATTCGTCCATACGGCGAAGTACCAGCCCTTTTAGGACTTCGCCCGCGGAGGTGGTATAGTGGCCGGTCCACCATTTTCCAAGGGCCTTTTCATCGGCACCGGAATTAACGAGCCGGTACAATGTTTCGCTTTTGCCGCAATTATAGGTATGGAGCAGGAGCGCATCGAATTGATTTTGCTTAAGGGGCACTTTCACCCAGCTGTTGACCTGGACTTCCCGGGAAGCAATGTCCTCTTTTAATAATCTTTCAGCCTCTTCCTCTGTCGATATTGAAGAAAAAGGCAAGACACTTTCAATAGTAGGGTATTCTTTTACCGTCAGGAACTTACCGTTCCTGGTCATGGCATGCCCGAACCCTTCGGTCCAGATACCTGAAGCGTCAGGCTTTGGTTGTAACCCGACCTGGTGAAGGTCTCCATCATGGACCGTCTCGTAACACTTCAAAAATTCAAAGCCTTTCACTGATAGTTGCATTGTTTTCATTTTTAAGGTATTCAATGATCGAGGCGGTGACCTTTTTCAGGTCATCTCTGTTGGAAACAATAGCCCCGGTAAGTTCTGTGATCTTTCTCAGTTCCTTATCATCGGCCTTCTCATAGATTGATTTGAGTTCAATAAGTCCTACACCTATTGCACCTATAATTGTTATAATAGGTACGATTGGGATCGTAAAAGAATAGTAAGTATCAAGATACCAAACGCATACAATTTGCATACAGTCAATAATTGAAAGAATAATTAGTAGGTTATAATATTTTAGCATTTTTTCAACCGTCCTTCTAAAACCATATGAAGTCCTTATTTTTCCCCTTTTTTTTGCTTTTTGAACTCCCGACCACAAATCTGCTAATACAGCAAGAAATACTAATGCGTACATTGCAAAAGCAATCCAAATTACAATTATCATATCTTTAATCATATCTTTTATTTTAGTTAAAATTTTGTTAGGAACAAATCTATTCGTATGAATTCTATTTCAATATGACTGTCAATTTTTTAATTTTAATTGTTAATATTCTATATGTTTTTATATTATGTTAGATATTATCTGATATATACAAGTGCCTATTTGCTCCATGCCGGCGGTAGCTGGATGAATCCCGTCGCCTCCGGATCTTTCTGTGATATCCGTGTAGGCAGAGCTAGGGATTACGTTAGTTGTAGCGTATCCGTTGACAAGATCAACAAAAGCGTACGAAGGGGCTATGTAAGTGAAAGTATTGTAAGCCGAGTCGTCTTCGAACGTTGACAACATAAGTTCTACGAAACGTAAGACCGTTGCCTTTTTCCCGTGCCAGTCCAAATTTCCGTTCACGGATCCGAATGGCTCGATTGAAAGCACAATCTTAGCGCTAGGTAGATTAGTATGAATATGATCTACAGCGGTTACAAACTTATCGACTATAAGCTGTATTACCCTATCATAAGACCACGTAGAAAGATCGTTCCAAGTAAATTGAAGTATAATTATGTCCGGGTCGGCGAATGACCAAAATTCTAAATAATTAGATATATCGAGCTCTCCCGATGTCGGATTGATGAACGGATTGAAGTATCCTGATTGAACAGCGCTATATAGTATAGTATCATCACCCTCTTTATCCTGGCCTGCCACTTTTGTAAGCGTGCCAGCGGCTGGGAAATCATCGAAATCCGTTTCGACCGCCCCAAATTTTGTTACAACAACATACCCGGCCCCGCTTCCGTCTATCTTTCCACCCCTGAGCGTCCATTGATCGCCGTTATCATCAGTATAAAATGTTCCCGGATAAGAAGTTTCCGGCAAAGTGGTCATTCCTGATACAGTTACTATCCTTGCAACTCCGGAGTCGGTGGATAAGAAAACGTTTTGCAAGGTACCCCCTGAAAGGGATTCTGTCTTTGTCGAGGCATCTCCGCAAGTACCTATCTGATTAACAGTTAAGCCATTAGCTGATAATAGCGAAATTATTTTCGCGTAGAATGTTTTTTTATCTGTGAAAGAGTCGCCTATAGCAAGTATGTTCACGGTTTTTCCGCTATTCAAAGCGGCGTCCTTAACGATGTAAGCGACGCTGGCAGACAGTCCTTTTTTTAATGCCTGAATGGTCTGTAGCGTCATGGTTGACGTCGCTGTCGTCGTGAATAGAAATTTAATCAATCTATTATAAGATGTGCCCTTGTTCGAATACAAGGCCACGGCATCCCCTAGATTTCGCTTGAATATATTTTCGAAGTACATTGAGGATTCTATATTTTTCACGAAGTACAAAGTAGAGGGTAGCACCGGATAGGGCAGCTCATCATAACATTGCTTTCTAACATCCCCAAGCTGCGTATATTCTGTATATGGCTCGTAATACGTTGATACCGTTCCGGCTTCAATCTGCTTATTTTCTACAGCGTGAAGTACCGAAGCCCTGAAATATATTGCGCCTGATGGTTTCGAAAATACGGTACCTGAACCAGTTCCGGATAATCTCGTTTTTGCGGAATCGTAAAAGTGAACATACCCCCCAGTAAGTGCGTAATTAATAGCTATACTCTCGATATCCGTGACGTCTATGTACCCGGATATTGAAAAACTGGTATTGGCAGTCACAACCCCAGAGCCATTAAGATAATACCCTTCTACATAATCAGCATCATCTATATTCAATAGGTTCTTACCTATTTTCTTAGTTATCCTTTTAGACAGTGACGCTAAGGTATCTGCTGAAAAGTCAGACAAGGGCGTATATTCCGTGTAAGACTCATACGCCGTTGATACTGTTCCGGCCTCTAATTGCGCTGAATTCAGTTTTGATAATGTCCCACTTATTCTTACATATCCATGTGCTACAGGGGTGAACGTAGTCGTTTGCAAAGTACTTAGCTTATTCTTGTCGAGGTCATACAAAGCCAGATAGGCTACAGCTAATTCAAAATTGCTAGCCGTATATTCTTGCCCGTTTTGCACAGGTATGTATCCAGAAATAAAATAAGAGGCGTTGTCTAGTTCAATCCCCGAGCTATTAAGATAATACCCCGTCACAATATCAGAAGCCGTGTTATTAAAAAGGTTCTTACCTATTTGTTTCGCTATCTTACCTTCAAAGCTAAGGGCCGTTTCTTTTTTTAAATCTATTATGGGTTTGTAGTCTATGTACTCTTCAAAAGTGGTTGCGGTAGATCCTATTTCTACCTGCACAGTGGATAAATCGGTCTTGTTAAAAGACCATCTACAATAATATGACTCTGAAGTACCTGTTACAGTTGTAGTGCCAGTCCCGCCGCCTGAAACTTTTTCAAAATTAGCGTTATACAATAAAACATACCCGCCGCCTGTTCCTGAAGAGGCTTTCAGCGTTTGCCCATTAGTAATTTTTATGTAGCCTGTTACCGACCAGCCAGCCAACATGACTAAGCCCCCGGACGAATTCAGATAGTGTCCGGATACAATGTCTGCATCATTCGGATTAAGAAGGTTTTTACCGGGGACTCTTGTTATTTTTTCGATATTTGACGTGTGTAAATCAGTTTGATTAACCTTTTGACTAATAGACTCTTTTGTAAAGATAGATCCATTTCCAATAAGGAGTTGTCCTTTTACAACATCATCAACTCCGAAAATTGTCCCGTTTTCAGCGGCCATGTAAGCAAGATTCAGAGTTGCAGTTGGTATATCATCGTCCACATAAGCAAAACCGCCAGCATTATAGTTAGAGTCATAAGAAGCAAGCCACGACGCAAATTGAGAAATGTTATTGCTATCTATTTGAACTATTTTATCATTCGACCTTTTGACTACAAAATTTGTTCCGTCATCAAAAATCCAATCTCCTAAAACAGCTGAAAGTCCGAATATTGTTCCGGCCTCCGCTACAGGATAAGCATAATTGGCTGTATGTGCAGGTTGAACAGTTGACGTTGTTACAGGCTCCTGTACAATCCAATCCGGGTTGGCTATATTAGCAATCTGATTCGATGCCGTATTAAGATTTGTTTTAAGGGCATAATTGTCAAGTGTAACCTCTTGCTCAGATGGTACGTCTGTTGTAGAAGTCCATGTTCCTACTGTTACACATTTATAGACGACACCAGGATATTCAGACCCAACCCAAGCATAATCGCCGACATATGGACTAGGCCAAGCTGTAACTAAAAGCGAATAAGAAGTATAATAACCTTTAAACCTTGTTGTTGAATTTTTTAGCTTTTCAACCTCAATATTTGTTTTTGAGAAATTTTCATTCAAAGAGGCGGCAACATCACTCCATTTACCGGTAGAATTGACTGTCTTAAGTTCCATATTAATTCATTTTATCGAATGTCCAAATATTATTCACTTTATCCCAGATAAGAATAATCATATGATCATCATTTACATCATAAGAGGTAGCATCATCACTTGCCCCTTTTATTATTCTTTGTATTGCAGAATTTCCAACTTCAATCGTGAAATTTGATGATGTGATACTTTTAAGAAAAAATATCTGTGATTCTTCAGGAATAAGAGGAAGAGTAATCGTTACCGGAACCGTATTTACTAATAGTAATATACTATCCATGTTTGATAATATCTGAGAGGTAGAAATTCGTCTGCTCCTTATCCTAAACCCGCAAATATCTCCTTTCGAAATAAAAAGCGCATGATTGCCGGTTTCCGGAATGTCATCATAAGAATGTGCCCCCTCTATCCGGATATTAAATCCCATATTTCCGATGGTCGGGTAAGAAACATCCGGTTCCCGGCTGACGCTGACATAAAATGGATATTGATAAAATCCTCCGGAAGTAAACGGAACAATATTAGACCCCATCTGCACCATTGTGTTATCACTAATAAATTGCACCATGTCAGATGACAACAGCATTTTATTTGTAACCGTTACATAAGGATCGTCAAAGTCATCGTATATCGTTTCTTTCCGCTCAGCGACAAATGTAGATTCACCAATATCAAACCCGCCGATATCACCCTCTTTTGATGAAATTTTACCACGCACAAAAGCTTCATTCAAAATAGCTTTGCCTCCGTGTGTCAGTACAAACTTTGCCCCTTCCGTTGAAGCCGGGTCCATGATTGCCTTGATCGCATCTTCTATGGTTCCACCTCCCCATACTGCCGGATCATTATCATCATTATAAATTCCGCTTATTCCTGCTGTAATTTTTTCGAGTATTCCGTCATTATATATACCTAGCTGTAACATCGATGAAAGAATCAGGCCCCCTAAAATTTCAGTTTTACCTTTAATCGCATCGGAAATATACTCTATTGATTGAAGATCCTGGAGTGAAGAGTTATTGTCAGCCAGGGACGGAGACCAAGCACTGACAATTGTTCCCCTCTCTAACTGAGGTTCACATATAGTAAAAGCTCCTTCAAATACAATTGACGTGACAATTCCGGCCGTAAATTTTACAATGTGCCGGTCATATGAATCATTTAATTGAAGTGCTTTACTAAATGATCCTGCTGTTACTGTAATTGTATCTCCTTTTGCCTTAAATGAAAGGACATATTTTTCTCCTGTAATTAATGCTTCAGTTAACACCTGATAAAAAGAATCCATAACGACCGCAGCATACCCGGAAGCTGATTCATAATCAGCTATTTGACTTGCTGACCCGGACCAATATTTAAAAATTTCGGAAAATAATTCAGAATCATCAGATAGTATTTTATTTTCTAGGTCAAGACTTTCATAATCGCCGGTAAATGCTGTATTACGAAGTAAGTTAACAGCTCCTATTATTGTGCTGTTTATTGCATCCTGTATTGCCCCCTCTGAAACTTCTATATAGTCCCCCGATATATTTGTTACACTTGAAAGATAAGCTTTAATATCTGAAATCTCCTCAGTAGTCTGCGCACCGCTAAAAATAAGGATCGGGAGTAAATTACCGGCCCTGTCTATATATTCATTGAAAAATAACCGGCTTTTTAACGCTTCAGTGCCATTTTCTTCAATAAAATCTGCTGTTAATTCATCAATAGGCCATTTTCGATAATTTGAATCATATATTCCTATTGAAGTATTCCAGTATGTTAAATCGGACCGGTCAAAAAGATCCGTTTCAAGTTCGGGAAATATGACATATCCATCTAACAATATAGCGTTCGATCCGAATTTATTGACAAATTCATTGTTGTAAATACGGTAAAATACGGCCTCTGCATTTTTTATTATCGAATCAAGGACTAAACCCCACAAAGGATCAAGTTCATCCGAAACCTGATGCTCTATTGCAGTACCAAGGATCTCAACGAAAGTTACATTCCACTGATCATCCAAAATATTCCAATCCCCGGTCTCAACATAAAATTGACGCGAATCATTATAATTATGCTGCATTAATGCATTAAGGTGCATATTCTCGCCCCGGACTATTCCCTTTAAAAGTTGCCGGCGTTGTCCGAATAATTCTGCCATATAAGCGGCAAGAAAATTATTATACGTCAATGGATCTGCTCCGGAATTGGACCAGTTTAATGAAGGAACTTTTTCCCCATAAACATCAATATAATTTCCATTCAAAAAATAAGATCCGGCATTATTGTAATCTGGTAAATCGGTTGGTAATACTTCAATTGTTTCATCCGATTCGGATTGATCATCTGAAAAATAAACATCAACCTTCTGGGTATCGTTAAAATCTTCCAGTTCTTTAGTATATACGCGAACCTCCGTAAAGGCAACTCCGCTTAATTTTGTAGTTGTACGTCCGGGACCAGTAGCTACATATCCCTGATATATATTAAATTGTAAAATTCCAGCAATCGGAATATTTGAAGCTATTATTTTTAATTCCTTCCAATCTATCCCAGAAACTGAACTATCTATATCCTGACTAATATAGCTTTCATTTTCCGTCCATCCTAAATCTTTATCCAGGTAATAAGTTTTTGATGTTCCGGTTAGTTTTAATTGAAAATATGCAGTTACGGGAATAGATACGAGCCCGCTTATCGTTTCATATGAGCGACTTCCCAAAATATCATATTTCAGGGAAAAAATAAATTTATAATCCGATGCTGAAACCTTTAAAGACTGATAAACGAAATTGGAATGTTTAGATCCTGCCTTTCCGATTATATATCCATAATATTTAGAATCAGACGATTTAATAGCAAAAGAAGGAACTCCTGAAATAGTCCATCCGGTTGCATCTTCATATGAAAAATCATGATTTTTAAAAAAAGAATCTTTTTTGCCATAATTATTTTTAATGACAAAATTTTTCCAGGCTGCTGAAAAATCCCGGGTTAGATTACCGGATATAGGATAAATTTTTGTATTTACATCATTTAATTTACCAAGAAATTGAATTGTTTCCCCATCTTGAACAGATTCATAATTACCTTGATAATCATATAAAAACCGTTGCTTTTCAGGCTCGTTTTCCCGCTGAATAAGCCATCTGTTATCAGTTTGAGTAATTATACCCCCATCCGGTATCAGACATTCAAGCGCATCATAACAATTTTTATCTCGAAGGGCATCCGCATTAAAATATAATTGTTCTAACATAGATCTGTTTGTTGTCATCCGCGTTTCAAAAAGATCTATATTGATTGCATATCCTATATTTAGCCCGATTTTGTCAAGGCAATAACGTATTGCCTCAAGCCTGCTTACAATACCCGTTAATTCAAAATTGGATGTTTTTAAAAGGCCTAACCCATCTGTAACAAGTACAGAAACATCATAAGGAGGCGCAATATAAGACTCTGAATACTGATCACTTACCATAAACCCGGACCAGATAATTACATCATCAATTAATAATTCTATACGGTGATTTTTATTATCTCCTGAAAAGAAATCATCATATTCAAAATCAACATCAACCTGAATTGGAAATGTTAAAGATGTAGCCCGTATTTTTCCGGATTTTTCCTTGCTGAGCGTAATATTTCCGCCCCCGATTTTTTTATAAACAGCGGTTCCCGAAAAATCTTTTGGAGAAATATCAATTTTTACATCTTTCTTATAAAAGGATGTTTCATAACGCAACCTGTATTTTAATCTATAAGCCATTAATTACCTCCTGATATTACGGACTTTAACTTCCTGTTCAATCACTGAAACAAGTTCTTTCCCTTTTCCTGTTAATTCTCCTTTTATATAAATAGTTATTGGTTCCTGCTCTGATGTGGTTGTAGTTAATGAAGAACTGCTGTAAGTGCCGGTCGTATCATATACCCCGGCATTTGATGAATATGTTCCGGAACTTCCACTTGCAGCACTACCAAGGGAATTTTTAACAAATGTTCCTAGCGCAACGAGGGCTACTCCTGCCGCAATTGCAACGGCCGGATTAAGGCTTTCCAATGCTTTTTTAATTCCTAAAACTGCTAATCCTGTAGCTATAGCAATTTTACCGACCTGTATAGCCATATCCCCCATTGTGTCGCCTACAAGCTGAGATAATGATTTTATTCCTTCTCCCCCTGATAATAAGGTTCCCATAGCTTCGCCGAATCCAGTAGCCAAAGTTGAAAAAGATTCATTTATTACAGATGTAGCATCAATCCAAACATTTGAAATATCATTTGCCACCTTAGCATGATCCTCTGCAAATTTTTGAAGCTTATCCGTTTCAAAATCCTGATCAATAACTTTTCTCCATTCTTTTGTCCCATCTGCATTTATTACAAGCTGAAGATCTACTTTCTTAGACTCTTCTGTTAAAACTTCCTTCCATTCTTTCACCCCGTCATCATTCACGACAAGCTTCATTTCTTTTTTAAATGAAGTATCGCCGTACTGGGTACCAATCGGCTTTAAATTACCGCTTAACGCTTTAGTTTTTTCATTAAGGTCCTTTAAAATAGATTCAATTTCAGCCTCATATTTTTGCCGGTCAATAATGTTATTATCAAGGGATGTTCTAAAAGCCTGTTGTTCCAGATCGGCCGCTTTTCGTATCAGCTTAATGCGTTCATCATAGGTCAGCTTTTGATTATCTGACTGATCTTTTAAAAGACTTGCTTCTGCATTATAGGAAGCTATCTTTTTTTGAGCTATCTCCTGAACAACTGTATTTTCCGCATTCTGTATGCGGATTCTTGTTTGAATTATTGACTGTTGCTCCTTTTCCCGTGCAACGATTTTATCAATGAGATTATATAATGTCTCTTTTGCATTTGCATCATCTAAGGTCAATTCTTTCGCAAGTTCCTGAGCCTCCAATGAGCCAATTTGTCCTTTTTTAATGCGCTCAATTAATTCAAGTCCTTTTTCATCAAGCTTTAATGTTTTACTCTTTTGATCGTAACTATCCAGTGCTGCGGCAAGCTCTTCATTCGCAAGATCAAGTGATTTCTGAGAAATTTGTTGTTCCAGATCCCCAGCTTTTTGTATAGCTTTAACACGTTCATTGTCATTTGTAAGTTTATCCTTTGCAATTGCGCGTAGCCTTTGTATTTCTGTCATTGCGGATTCTTTTTCCGCTTCATATAATTTTGAACGCCGTTCAAGATCAAGCACTGCATCTTTTAATTTCTGAGCAGCATTATATTCGTTTTTTATCTCTTCTGTGATTCCGGAAAATGCTTTTCTTGCAAGTTCAGCAGCCCCTTTTAAATCAAGAGAAATTAATTTAATCAAAGCTTCACCAAGAACAGAGAATCTATCAAGCATTACATTAACAATAGCCTTAAATCCTGCAAGCTTCACAGCCAATTTATCAGCCCATATAGTAGAACGGGAAAATAATGTAACAAGGGATCCCAAAGCTACAACAATAGCTCCAATCCCGGTACCTATAAGAGCTAATTTAAGTATTTTTAAGGCACTTGATAAGAAATTACCTCCGGCTGCGGCCCCTTTAAATCCTGCAGATACAGCAGAGGCCTGCTTTTTTGCCTCATTCATGCCCTGCGTAACAGCAGACATATTCACACCGAACATAGAGGCAAATTTTGAAAAAGCGTCTCCGGCCTGGTTTGAAAAACCGTCAATTGCAGTCTTTCCGGATTCCATATCCTTTTTAAAATTTTTCGTGTCTGCCGAAAACCGGACCTTTAAATTACTGACAGTATCTGACATTTTTATTTTATTTTAGGAAGCATATCAAACAACTTATTACTGCGCTCAATGATTTCTCCCTCTGTTAATGACATTTCCGGTTCTTTTTCCTTTTTATCCAGGTCCCACGGGAACGGCCAAAGCTCCTCAGGAGGCAAGCGGTCCTCTTTTTTTATCTGTATATTAAAAAGGATTGAAGTCTGTGTTCTGATCAGGTTACATTTCAATCGCTGATTTGCTTCCTCTGTTTCATTTTTTTGCTGAAGCATCAGAAAAAAATCCTTTAAGCGCATTTCCCAGAATTGGCCTGAAGCTAAACCAAGATAGCCAAGTCCTATTTTGAGAAATAAGTCAATATCCAACGAGCCGGGTTTAATTTCCGGCCCGTCTTCATTTTTTTTTTAATTCAAGTTGCTTGCTTGATGAATGTTTTGCATAGATCAATAACAAGTCCCTGACATCGCCAGGCTGCAACATAGACCCAAATTCATCCTTAGAATAAGGAAAATCAATTTTATCCAACCGGCACCCTTCACATACCCCTTCATACACCAGTCCCGTTACTTGTTGCGCTTTCAGCTTACCCAGATCATCAGCCTGCCCCAGGCTTAACCCTTCCTTATCTAAGAAATTTGCGGTCGTATTCCAGTTAAATTCGACCCGGTAACTTTTATTTTCTATTTCTATATAATCCCGTTGCATAATCAATTATTAAGCTACTGTTCCGGTTGTCAAACCATTATCCTCCCCAATGCAACTCAGGGCATAGGTCATAAAATTTTCAGAGTCAGAATCCTCCGAATAATCAGAGATGATCATATTTCCGCTTTCCGTCGCATCACCGGAAACAATTCCCCCGTAAACAAACGGAATTGACGTTCCGGCCTTTACAGCGGCCCTCAGATCTGCAATATCCATCTGCGTAGTGGCGTCACCAGCTTCATTAACCATACAGGTACCATTTACTGTGAAAGTATTCTGATATCCATCAACCTGCCGGGATGTTTTACCTGCATCATCCTTAATTTTACTTTCTTTAACAACAGGTGTAATCTTAAATGATCCGGATGTTTCACCTGCACATTTTTTTCCGTTTAGCAAAAAACGAATGTTGTAGCCTTTAATCTTGTTTGCCATTTTTTATCAAATTTTATTATTATCTGTTTTTTGTATCAAAACGGAATTCGAGGTCATTTCTGAACGAACCCGTTTGCGCATCATAATAAGAACCACTTGCATCAGTAAGTAGTACATCCTCAATATAAGTGCCCCCTATTTCTCTGTTCATAGCCACTACAGCCGCATGAATAAGATCAACATTTTCATCAAGCCTATCCAGATCATTATCTATTACATAAATACTTACCTGCTGAAGATATCCAACTATACCGTCTTTTGTCCGGACAGGCGACGGTATCGCCTCAAATACCTGAAACGGAGGAGTAGCCTCTACCTGGTCCCCGATAAGAGGAAAAGCCGGAACAATAGGATTAAGCACAATATAAAGAGCATCAAGTATCATTTTACTGCATATTTATCAAGAAATTTTACTGTTTCATTTTGTAATTCAGCCATGATAGTTTTATCGACCTGTGATTGTGTACGATTCCAGCTTGATTCTACAAATACAAGAGGACGGATCCCGCCTCTCCAGGATTGAGTACCCGGTTTTCTTGCTTTTATAAAATGATGACTCCCATCGCGGTTTGATAATGTCCCATAATTCATCCAATACGCCTTTGACCAGGCAGGGAAATAACTTCCTGTTGTCCGGAACCCGACTGATATTGAAATTCCTTTCCCGTTTTTTATCCCTATAGCTTTGCGTGTATTGCCTGTTTTACGGGGAGTAACGGACCTTAAATCTCTTACGAATATCCTTGCCCCTTTTCGCAACGTAGCAAGTATAGGTTTTTTTGCATACTTGGAAGGGAGCTTTTCAAATATTTCATTAACATTTTCCAAGCCTTTAAATTCAACTTCAACAGGATTATTATAGCCATAAGTCTTTTTCATTTTAGTACACGGATTACTTTAACCTTCATAAAAAGACGCCGGTTAAAACGTTCAATACTCAGAATATTATATTCGGATCCTTCATAGTTTATCCGGTATGTCTCATCTATTTCAGAATAATTATAACCTGTGAAAAGAAAAGAATCAGGAACAACAATACGTTCCGTCTCAACAGTCTCTTCACCTCCTAACCGTTCTACCTTAACAAAAGCTTTACGGAAATCAGCGAATGTTTCCACATATTGCCCCTTGCTTCCTTTTATACGGATAGGCTTTCTGAACATTACAAGTTCTGTCATCTGATTGATAATAGATCCTTCGCTCATAGCCGGTAATTTCTTAAAAGGTTTATACTGGCTTTCGGAAGGTTTTCAACCGAATCAACCGGATTCTCGACCCGCTTACCTACCATTAACACGATAGCGCTGATAATCCCTTTCGGGATTTTAGTGTTTTCATCATACCCGGAAGTAAACCGGATCTGCACAGCATCAGGACGCTCATAAGTATAAAACCGGTCCGGGAACCAGATTACGGCAGGTTCTGATGAGAGATCATAAGCAACTGAATCAATATCATTTTTATTAATTTCTGTTAATTGATTGTTTAAATCATAATAATTAATTGAAACAATCTGTTGAATAGGACATTTTTTTAACAGAATCTGATATTGCCAGCATGGGAAACGAACTTCCCATGTAGCAGTTAACAACTGCCGTCCGGTAAAACGCTCAGCCACTTCTATAGCGACTTCAATGTAAGATTCAATAGCTGAATCTTTCTCATCAAAGAAAATACCGATCTGCGATTTTACATCAGCAACAGAAATGACCGATCCGGACGGAGGAGTTATTAACTTGTAATCCATAACTTTACTATGTCAGAGATTCAATATACTTGATGATATCGCTTGCCGTTTTGGAACCGATCCCCTTAAAATCCACAAGCGTTTCCTTTACTTTTTTAACATCTTCAAGCGTTTTTATGCCTTCTTTATAAAGAATTTCGCGCGCCGGTAAATCATCAGGAAGCGTATTTTCATCGCCTTCGGTTTCCGGAATAGCTATCATGTGCCCGGACTCTATCCATGTCGCACATATTTTAGCCTCTAAATCGGCTATTTCTCCACCGAAATACCCCATTCCAGGAACCGGTTTTCTAATTTTAACCTTCATACTTATAAGATTAAGCGGTTAACACATCCTTAGAAGCTGAAAAAGTTTCGTTATTGCGTAATTCCACATCCGCAAATTCGCTGAAAACAAGCTTTATTTCGTTATAATCAGCCCGCGTAAACTGATCGACAACTATATCCAGACCTCCCCACATTCCAATAAAAAGCTGATTCCAGACTCCTGCTATAATTGCGCTTAATCCAGTTCCTGTCCCTTTTGTCAGATTTGAAGGCACTGCGTTTGTCATTGCAGCCCGATATCCGTTAACTTCATTATTTTCCCAGATATACCCAGCTACACCAGTAGATTTTAAGGTGGTTTTAAGTTTTCCGCGAACCTTAGCATTTGTAAGATACGCGATATCGCCGATTACATTATCCTGAGCAATTTCCGTTTCAAGCTTCACAATATTTGCCCAATCTATTGCGGCACCATCAGTTCCCAACGCAACGGAACCAATTCCGGAAGTATTCAAAATGCCGATAGGTTCTGCGCCCGTTCCGCTTCCGTTTATAGCCGCATTCTGAATGCCTTGTGCCAAAGCAGCAATTAATTCGTCACGGATCATCATTTCTGCTACATTTGCAGTCTGAACAAGCAATTGTTTAGAAAGAGCACCTGCAACCATCAGATTTTTAGGAATTAGTGTAGCTTTTGAAAAGGCTTCCTTTGTGAAAGAAACATTACTTCCCTCAGCTACCCAGGCGGCACTAAAACTACCCCCCCTCAATAAAGGCAGATTCCCTATCAATCCAGTAAGAAAACGGGCACCAAGTCCGGTAATCACCAAGGCATTTTTAAGACTTTCAATAAACATATAGGGCTCATCCTGTACTAGGTTTCCCCCATCTGCGGCAGTTGTCACATTTTGACCTGTAGATGCCCTCGAAATACGGGAATTTTCTAAAACCATAAGGGGAACACCAATTCCTTTTACCCGGCTTCCTGAAACTCCGACAAGGCTACGTTCCTTCTCCGCTTCTTTATGCATTTCACCTTCGAGTCCGTCAACATTATCCATAGAATTTCCTTTACGGATATATTCGTTGATAGCACGATGAAATGAAAATTTTGCAACTTCTTTTCTTTCCTTGTCGGAAATATGATCAGATGCAAACCGTTTTTTCCCTGCCTCGATGAGCTCCGCATCATCCAGATCGTTTGTCAAGTTCCGGATATCAGTCCTTAGTGTTGTCATTTCTGAGGTTTCTTCCTCAGAACGCTTATCCTTAGTGGCTAATTCCTCAAATCTTTCCACTTTACCGGACAGCTCTTTACGAATTTCAAAAGGTTTCTTGTCCATTTGTATCAAATTTTTATTGTTATTTATTAGCCATTAAGGCCAGTTTAGAACGTGTTAACAGGATAAGATCATTATCATTATCCCTTGTATTGATGTTTTCATCCTCATTTCCTAAATCATTAAGGGTTACAGCAATAATTTCACTGCATTGACGATAATAATTCATCAGTTCAGTCAGTTCATTCCGTTTTTCACGCTGTTCATTGAAAATATTTCGTAAATCTTCAATAGCTTCTTTTTCAGAAAGCATTTTCCTTATTTTATCCGGATCTGTTGTCCTGATATCCAGATCTTTGCCATCTAGAAGATCCAAAAGATCCTGAACCCGCATTTCTTCTATTTTACTTTTCCGGAACTTGCTTCCAAGTTGTTTAAGTGCATAGTTGATAGCTGCTGCAGCGTTTTCGCTCACTTTTCGCTGAACAGCATCCGGATTTGAAGGGATATTCACAATCGAATATTCTAATAATTCCTGACCGGCAAAGTAGTAGGTAGGATCTTCCCCGTCTATAGCTTCTGATCCTTTACCCCAGTTTCCTTTTCCGATCGGTTCAAATCCTACAGATACAGATCTCAAAGATCCGAAAATGACTTTTCTGAAAATTTTATCTGCTTTGACATTAATATCATCAGTCTCAAAATTAGTGTCTCCGATCATTTGTTTTTTTTCTTTTTCCCCCTCAAACCGGATCCCAACATTTTTTCCGATTACAGAATCAGGATCAGATGATCCTAAAAATGATCTTCCATAAATTTCGTGCATATATCCGATAAGTGGATTTGCTTTATAATCATCCAAAGCCCAACCATCAATATTCAGGACCGTTCCATGACGGTCTTTCCTGGAAGAGCTTAACACGAAAGGAATTATTCTTGTCTCTTCGGCATTTTTGGGAATCTCACGAACATACCCAAAACGACGGTCCGCATGTTGAAAATCAGTTGTTGTTTCCATTGCCGGTATTTTTTTGATTTTTATTAACTGCATTTTGAATAATATCCGCCAGATTCAGGTTAGACGGATAGAGATACTCATCCAAAGTTTTCGGTCCTTTCTCCATATTTTCCATTTCCCTGACTTCATTCCGGTTCATCCATCCGTCCTGTATCGCATTATGATAGAGTGCTGCCCGTGTTTGTGTATCACCACGAAGCAATCCATTGAGATCGAACTTCGTATCAATAACATCCTTTTCACCTTCGAACAAAAGTTTATCTTCTATCTCTGTTTCAAAACGCTTCACAGACGGACGGATCGAATATTTTACAAACTGAATATCCTGGTGTTCGATGTTGCTGAATGTCGAATGAGTATTTTCAGCAAGCATGTGCGGAGGAATATTAAAAATCCGGGCAATGTCCTGAATAGTGAATGTCCTTTGCTCGATCATCTGAGCGGCTTCCGGTGAAATACTAATCTCATTATATTTTATCCCGTATTCCAATAATGGAGTTTCAAAATTTTTATAAGATGAAAGATGCTTCATTATCCGTTCATACTGTTCATCACCAAGTGACTGATCAGTCTGGTATACTCCTTTCAGATGCCCTCCCTTTTCAAAAAATTGAGCATTGAAATTTTCAGCTGCCAGTCCTAAACCAATGGTCTGACTCATGTTGTTGATCGGATCCACACCCCGGATGCCGTCTTTCGTGAATAATTTAAAATGAAGGACTTCATAACCGGCATATATTCCTTGATGATCTCCATAATGAACTTTATAAAATAGCTCATTATTAGCACGCTCAACGGAAACATAAGCGGATTTAACAGGCCAAAGAGCAACTGGATCCCCATAGGTATTTCGTTCAATGATTGCATAAGAATTGCCCCATCCATCTACATAAGAATTCATGAATTCCCAAAAAGTAAATATATTCATATAACTATTTGGCTTCCTGCTAATTAGATAGTTTACAGGATGAGAATAAAGAACTTTCTTTTTCCCACCTGTTTGTTGTATTACTGATTTTGGAAGAGATGCAATATTTTCGGAACGGATCCGAATAGCAGAAAAAACAGCCGAAAATTTTAATGCCGTGTCATGATTTACACTAACACCGGCTGTTTTTACTCCCCGGAAATCAGGGACGTACTGATCTGTAGGAATTACCTGTAGACCACGCTTTTTAGCGATAAAATTTAAACTACGATCTATCAGCTTCACCTTGTATCAATTTTGTTAATACAAAGGTTGAAACCTATAGGAAAAAAATCAATACGACATTGTCGGGTTTTTTTAAAACAATTGAAGCTAATTTCTATTTTTTGTTTTTTTGCGGGTTGCCTGTCTGTGAACTTTGTCATAATTATTATGACATTTCTGACATAGAAATGCTAAATTATCATCATCACAGTTTTCAGGAATATGATCCAAATGTGCAACAGTACAAACTACCCGGATTGTATTATCTTCATCCTGAAGGCAAATTTCACGGGAAAAACGATTTATCCACGAATGATTAACGACGCCACACCATTCACATTTATTATTTGCACGGGACCTAATTTTTTCCCTGATTTCCTTCCAGTTTTTTGGATATCGCTTTTTATTTTCCTGTTTAATTGGCATTTTATCAATAATATTTACAGTGTTTGTATGTACGAAACGAATTGTAATTCATTTTTAATTTAACATGCTTCCATAAATCAATTTCTAACATGTTGCACAATCTTTCAATATTTAGAAGTGCATATAATATTCGCTCTGTCTCAGAATATCGATAACAAACAAGATCCTTACAGATCGCAAAGATGTTCTCTGGAAATGATTTATTTTTAGCAACAGTTGCTTGCAAAAGGATAGCATCGCTCAAAAGATATTTTCGTAATCCAGACAAATCAAGTAACCGGATGACAGTATCGGCAAGTTCATCCTCAATAGAATCCTTTATATATATTTCAAAATTAAAAGTAAAAGAGATTGGTAAGGTTTCATCATTAATAAGATTTTTTTCAAAAGCATCTAAGTCTGCTCTTTTATTCTTCCTATCCGCTTCAACCGCTTCGGAAAGTTCAGTTACTATGAGCATAAGTAGTGTATCATTACTTATTTTTTTGTCATGGAAACCCTTAGCAACATTAGCTAAGTAGATTTCATTTGATAACTTGTTTAAATTAGGTCTTATTGTCATTTTGATTGATTAAAATAATTTATTCATCTCTACGTCTTAAAAAACTTTTAAAATTCAAGTACCGGCGGCGTCCCATCACGGAAAAATATTCAAGTTCCATGGACTCATAGGCATCTTCATGCTTGACATATTTACCGGTTTTTATCTCTTCCCAGAAAAGATCAGCAAATCCCTTCCGGTCCATCATTCGGATGATCCGTTCAGTGATTAAAGATTTGGTAAGGTTCTCGGTTTCCATAATTCGATTTTGTTTTTTTGATTAGCAACGTCAGCCATCCAGACGGCAATAGCAATAGAAAGAGCCACACAACCGTCAATTTTATCTATACTTTTTCCTTTGTCAAGCTTTATATTGTCATTTGGATCCCGATAAATATGCACATTTCGAAACATCCAACGCAAAACCGGATTGTCCATGAGATCAATGATTAAACCGACAACCATTTTTTCAAGCTCCTTAGTCGGTTCGCTTAATTCCTTCATGCTCTGTATTACCTGAATCAATAACTCTGATAATCCGCCTTTCTCTAATCCCTGTACTATTCCCCCGTGCGCTTTATAAGGGTCATACCCAAATCCTTTACAATCATAACGCTTTGTTGACTTTAGGATCCCGACCACAATCCAATCAGTGTCGATCAAGTCACCTGGTGTTGATTGAATAAATCCCTGTTCCCGCCAGATATGATAATCAACACGATCTTTCCGTTCTTCAATTTTAGATTCAGGAACCCAAAAATCAAGTTTTGCAACCGGAATTCCGTTCACATCAGGGAAAAAGTGAGCCAAGGCATTTAAATCTATATGAGATGCCAAATCCAATCCGGAATAACATGTCTGACCTATCAACATTTCATCAGTAATTCCGTGTCTACATGCAGATACTTTTTCATCCGGTATCCATACGGTTGGAGCATCAACCCAAATATCAAGATTTTTGGTCTTAAAAGTTACCTCTTCCCTTCCTCCTTTATTGATCGCTTTCTGACATGCAAGCTTCATCTTTTCAACCTCAACAGAAATACCATAATTTGGATTTGCTTTTCTCCAGACAGTTTCATCCTTCCAGTCATCTTCAGGATCCAGCGTATAGATCACGCCAAAAATATTATCCTGAATTTTCACGCCATCCAAAATCTCAATAATGAATTTCCGGTACAGAAAACAAGGCCAGGATTTATTATAACCAGATGTGGTGATTGTAAAAATAAGTGACTGCATTCTTGAAACAGTTGCAGATTCTATACTATCACGAACGTCTGTTTTATCCCACTCATGATACTCATCAATAATTGCCGCACTGGGATTAATGCCATCCAGTCCATAACTATCCCGGCCGATCGGTGCCATCATTGAACCTGTATCCGGTATCGAGATATTATTAATCACAAATCGGGGATTGCAGTATTCCTTTAAAGCCTGGTTTTTTTCGATAAAAGCTTTCGCCTGACTGAAACAAATCTTTGCCTGTTCCTTTTTAGTGGCTGCACAATAGACCTCAGCTTCCGGTTCACCATCCATAATCAAAAGATAATCTGCAATTACCGAAGCGAAAGCGGTTTTTCCATTTTTTTTGGGAATCTCAACATAAGATTCGGTAAATCTTCTAAGTCCATCAGATGTTTTCCACCCAAACAGGATCCAGATGATAGCACATTGCCACGGTTCAAGAATAAACTGTTTACCAGCATGTTTTAACCCTTTCGTATGTTTTAAAAATGAAGCAAACCGCATAACTTTTAACGGTGTTTCTTCATCAAAGTAAAATCCTTTTTCAGGGGCAACTTCAAGATCCAGGACATGACGTTCAAAAGTTTTTCGTGTTAATCGACTGACAATTTCTTTTCCGGAAAGAACATCATCAATATAATCAAGAGATCGCTTTTTAAAATTCATAACTCATCAAATGGATTTTTTTCGCCTTTGGATTTAGGTCCTCCGAACTTTTCACGACTAATAGGATCCAGTCCAAACAGTGAACCGATTTTTTGAACATTACTTTGTGCCTGATTCCGGATTCCTACCCATGGACTTTGTTGTTTATATCCTTTGGGTGTTGACATGATATAATCATCTTCATTTTTTAGCTTCCGGCATGCCATCTCATAGGTAGCCATTTCTTCAGCCATAATTGAAAGCAAATGAATGTCTGAATTGTAAAGCATATTTTTATCAATCAGCATTGCCGCCAAAAATTTGAAATTTTTTTTCCCTTTTGCAGAGAGCCAAACTTCAGGTTTCGGTACCTCTGTTATTAAGTCAAACTGAATACCTTCTTTGATCCGGTCTGGTCTTAGTGTTCCTGATAATTCTTTTATCCGGTCTGGTAGTGCTGTTCTACCCATATACCCCCCTTTCTGAATTTTGACATGTGTAACTTTTTGCTGGGGGTATGGTCTCAGGAATATTTGGTCCAGAGATTTTAACCCCCTCCCCTTATGTAAAATTTTGATGTTAATCCGCTTCCGGCAAAGCTTCAATTTGCTTGTCTGTCATCGAAGTACATTCGATTTCAATTTCATAAACGTTTCATTCTTCCATGATCGATGCAACGGAATCAATCCAGTCTTTAAGATCATCAACTGAAAATAGAACCAGGTTGCAACTAAAGTTCGGATCATTCTTGATGATAAATACTTTCATTTTTTTGTTGATTTAAAGTTGGTGTCACTGAAATATCCAAATAATACTGACTATCATATCCAGTCCATTCACCCTTTCTATCTCCCCTGTTTAGGCATATCACATAAGACTTACGACCACCTGGAAGTATTGAGTGCATGTAAGCAGATGCTATATCACCAGAAGATGTTATAGTATGTTTGCCTGTTAGATATTCATCGAAAGCCAAAATCATTTTAAGTTCAGGCATTGGATCATCAATCCATGGAATTGCAATTAAATCTAAATCCCGATTTATACTACCATGCAGAACTAAATTATATCCATGCTCTTTGGCAATTATTTTCAAGTCCTCATAAAACAAAGCATACATTCCGGGTTTAACATGAATAGGTTTTTCTGTCTTTTTGATTGATTTAATTATTTTGCTCATAACGCTTTGATTTGATTCGTAATTTCATCACCTGTTTTAATCATCGCGTTTTTGATGTTTTGCCGGATCAAATCACCAGATAGTTCAGCAATATCACCACTAGGAAAAGCCAATTTCCACCAGTCACCTTTATGATCATCCATATAAGTAAGGATTTTTTTTACTTCTTCAAGCTGTTCATATAATAATACAGCCTTTCTACATGTTATAATTTGCATAATTTAAAATTTATTTGTTTAACATCTAATTATGTGAAATTAGATAGCTGATATTCAGATAGTTAATATTAATTTGTCCGATATAGTTTTTATTATGAAACTCAACAAACAAGTTGTCAGGTATTTATATTTTATACTTAACATATAGTTATAATCAGATAATCTATTCTTTATTGGGGATCGACTTACTCCAGGTACATTTATTTCCTGTTTTTATCCTGTTTTATCCCCAAATCAGAAAGCATCTTCCAAGGCACGTACAGCAGGGTTATCCAATCTCAATTCGTCATCTATAGCACTTGTATAGATCCGAGTAGTTTCTATGCTTGTATGACCTAACATTTGTTGCACTTCGATCAGATCAGCCCCGGACCGTAAAGCAGTGATAGCCGCTGTATGCCTCAGGCTGTGAGCTGTGATTTTACTGTCATCAATTCCTATCGACCGAATAGCCTTTTTTATTATTCGGCTGATCGTATCTTCATTGATTCTTTGATCAGGATGGTACCGACTATGATTAATGAACAGCGGATCCGAATCCTTTATATCGCAACGAAGGACCAGATAATCATTGATTGGATACAGAACTTTGTCTGTGATCCCAATCACCTGATCCTTTTCATCATGTCCTTTTCTCTGCAGGCGGATAGCCGGATGGCCGTCAACCATGTAAACATCCCCGACATTCATCCGTTGAATTTCAACCCTGCGAATACCAGTCCGAAGCATCAGGTTTATGATTGCAAAGTTCCGAATATCGCTCATAGTTTCACGTGGCATCTTTGTTAACATAGCTGTCACCTGGGCAGGTTTAAGATATCCCTTTCGGTGTCCACGGTACTTTTTAGGAGAATGAACGCCGATAGCTACATTTTCATAGATTCCACGAAGTTCCAGCCATCCAAAAAATTTACGGACCGTGGTCAAGTATCCATCTATTGTACTTGGACTTCTGTTTTGTTGTTGCAGAAAACCTTTAAAAGCGATTACATCAGCACGTCTTGGGTTCCGGACATCTACTTTTTGACGTACACAATAATATAACCACCTGTTCAGGTTCACTTTATATTGGTGCCGACTTATAGGCTTGACGTCCTGATCCTCTAAAAATTCACGAACAATCACATTAATTGGTTTTTCGCTGTTCATTTCGGTATTGCTGAATTAACTTTTTGTCCTCAATTCCCTTTTCAATATTGCATGGAGTACAAAGCGACTGCCAGTTCTCTTCATTCCAAAAATCACCACATACTTCTACCGGGACAATATGGTCTGTAACCTGGGCAGCCCGAATGATTCCTTTTCCCTTACATCTGTTACAAAGCGGATGCTCCTGTCTAAATGCCCTGCTCCGCCTGGTCCATCTGGCTGTATGATATTCATGCCGACTTCTGGACCTGTTTTCCATTTTTGAATATTTAACCGGCTCCCCGTGAATGTGTAAATGAGAAGGTTTTTTCATGTTAAAAGTTTAGTTTTTGTTGTATAGTTCCATGCCTTTTTAGTGTCCTTTCATAGATCGGGCAATCATTTTTAAAGCTACAATTACCGTTTTGGGCTTTCTCCATTTCGTCCCAATAATCGGCTTTATTATCTAAAATAAACCCGGCCAGTTTCATACAGAAAAAACCGGATAATCTGGTTGAATCAAAATCAGTGTGCATGACTGGTTTCATTTGTTAAAGTATTTATGAATTTCTTTACCAACCCATTCCCCCAACGGAATAGGAACACCATTTCCGATCTGCCGGTAAGCGTCAGAATCAGATCCGGAGAAACGAAAGGAATCAGGTACACCCTGCAACCGGGCATATTCACGGACAGTATAGGGCCTTAACCCAAAAGGGTGTGATTTGTCTTTAACAAGCCGGGTTCCTCTGTCTTTTGCGTAATGAGCTACACATGTAGGGGCGACTGAATAAATATCTTCTGGATCAGAAATAATTGGATAATCACGATATTTTCCATATAATCGGCTTCTCACATAATTCGGTATCTCCATTTCAGGATGAGATTCTATAATTTCGGACAATAAAACCCGCTTGTGATCATTTGACGGCGGATGAATAGATATTGGACGTTTAGTTCCAATCAGGATTAACCGATCCCTTTTTTGCGGGAGCCAGGTAGTTGCTAAAACAGGGCAAAAGATATTCATGTAATAACCTGGCAAACTTGTCATAGCCTCCATCACGACTGGAAATTTCTTCATTCCGGGTACATTTTCAACTACATATACTTCAGGCTGTCTGATAGCTATATGTCTGAATAAATGGAGAAATAGGTCATCTCCCGTCCTGGTTCCGTGAATGTCGGCTATTTTACTATATTTTGTACACGGATAGGTTCCAATGATAATATCAGATTTATCCTGTGAGAGAACAGTCTTATCACGAATATCAGCCTGAATAATTTTATGATTGAAATTATTTTTCAGTGTTTCGCAGCAAATCGGATCGAGTTCAAGTGACTGCTGAATATCAATACCGCCATGCATCAAACCTAAAATAAATAATCCAGCTCCATCAAAATAAGAGTTAGCGATTGGTATCATGAGTTAATTCAATTGAAATGTTTGTTCTCGTTTGCATTGATTAACCCCTTGTATGATATGAAATTGTTTCCCTTTTTCAGCACCATCGGAAAACGCTATTCTTTCATATACCAGATCTTTTCCTTTTACCATTCTGACGTTGAAATTATATTTTTCATATTCATTTTTTACACGATCAGATTTTTTTGCTAAAACAAGACTCATTGACAGAGGGATAGAACAATTCCTATTTATATATATTTCGTGCATTTTTGATGAAATTGAATGAAGAAATCCCTTTATGAATGAAGAAGACAGCGTCCGACCGTGATAATATCGCTTTAACTTTTGATATTTATCTGATCTCATATATTTATCCTTTTCACTTAAACATGATTTTACAATCAAATTATAGAAAAAATCACAGAGATCAACATCCTCATAAAAGCCAAAGAATGATATCTGATATTTTGACCAAAAAAACTCACAATCAAATAGTTTAGCTAAAAATGGATAAAACAAAGTCAGGTCATAACCAGAATGGATTATACTAACTTTTTTAATTATAATCTTTTCACCTAAAAAAGGATCATTCAAATCATGCTCTGAAATATAGTACTGAAGCATTAGATCATTTGCTTTTCTCATAGCTGAAATAGCCTCTGCTTCAGTGGCTCCATTTTCAATTGTTTTATTCAATAAAGCTTTTATTTTCAGTTTTATTTTGTCTTTCTCTTCCATATTTCAGTTAAATTTTTTCTATTCTCCAAATATTCAGGTAAGTATTATAAAAAATTACACGGGCGTTATCGATTGTTTCTTTCCCGTTCAGGATCAAAACCGCTTTTACCCGGTCACCATATGCCAGTTGTTCCAGCTTTTTTGATTTTTCCTTGTAGGCACGTGCGCAAAATAAATCATCAGATTCTACCGGATCACCAAATTCATCAGTTCGGGCCGGTTTTCGGAGAATAATATCCAGGTATAAAGTTCCCCGGTCCGTTTTATTTTCGTGTTCAACACGTTCAACTATAAATTTTTATTCTCTTAAAAACATGATTTTTAAAATAATAGTGGATTAATTTTACTTAGTTCCGATTTTGCAAATCCAAACTTTTTGATTTCCTGGCATTTAGTTACATGATCATAAAATCGTTTTTTAGCCTGGATATAATTGTTTTCAACAATTTCAATTATATCCAGGCTAAAACCTAAATCATAACAGGCAATAGCATGGCTCATGCTTCCTCCATAAGTATCCAAAATTTTAAAGCCGGGGATGGCATATTTTTTTAAAATCCATTTATATAAATCGACTGGTTTTTCTGTTGCATGGATTCTTTTTTGCTTATTTTTCACATTATGCTGAATCATTCCATTCCAGCGATATGTAAATTTTCTAACAGAAGTATTAAATGATGTCCAGGCTAATTCACAATCAGCAAAATTACCAGTCGTTAGTTTATCCCACACAATCCAGCATCTTGATGGACTTAAAGGGAAATAATTCCCCCCCCAAATAATTTGATTTTTTGAAACACGAAATAATTCAGAAAAATATTTTTTATTTGGAATATCCTGTTCAAAAACAGATCTGTCATATTCTTTTGCCTTCGCCTTTTTAGTTTGAAATGAAAATCGATAAGCTAATTCTTTTATTCCGTATGGTGGGTCAACTATTGCCAGATCATAGTATTTATCAGGCTTACTTTTCATCAGATCCATGCAATCACCAATCATGATATTGATATCAGGCATGATCTTTTTGTTTGTATGGTTCTTCAGTAATAATAACGGTTCTCAGGATCCGTCCCGATCCAAGACAATCAGGACAATCCAGTATCCGGGGATCTTCATTCCGGTTGAAAGTGTCGTTTTCAATGATCTTCCCGGATCCCTTGCATTCCCTGCAGATCGCTATTCTCCGATAATTTTTTTTCATATTCATTTCCTTTTTTTGTTGAAACACGCATAAATCGACATATCGCTACAATCACTATGACTGAAGCGACCAGATATTCAATTAGCCACATTAGTCCATTATTTTTACTCCCATGAAAGCATTGATAATTTTTTCAGCCCATTCAATTCCCCGTATCCTAATATGATCGTATGGATCAAAGTAGAATTCATCAAGTTCGGGATTATAGCAGAGTAACAGCGGATCATAGTATTTTGAGCCTGGAACAAGAACCAGTTCATACCATTCGATTTTTTCAGAATCATCCGGGTATGTTTTTAGTTCAAAACCCATGTCAGTCAAGTTTATGTGTGTCACCCTTCGTTTATTCAGAATAACAGCCTCAGTACCAATTATGGTGACTGTTTCATTTTCAGACATAATGATTAGTTTTTTAGTTTTAGAATCATAGATCGAATTACTTTCCAGCAAATTCATTTTCAAATTATTATAGTGGATACCCAACCGTTAACACATAAGGATATTTTTCCTGTAGCGACTGCTTTGCTAACCCGGGAATCTGATCATTTTCAATAGCCTTTTTCAGATCGGCCGGAGTACTGAATTTTAGACCATAGTCAAATCTCAGGTACATTAATGGCCCCCAATTTTTAGCGTTTTTCTTGTAATCAGTGTCGGCATCATGCTTTTTAAAATTTTCATTTTCAGATATGTTTTTCCCTGCGAACATGGAACCTCTTGCAGCTTCCGCTTTTTTCATCCAGGTAGCCAACATTTGAAAATTTATCTTAAATGCAGTACTACCGTAAACACCAGTAATTCCCTGTTTACAAACATCTGTGAATTCACCCCAACACCAACTTTTGTATTTCAGGGATAGGAGATCCAAGATTTTTTTAACGGTGTGCTGAACAATTGAAGCATCCATTTTGAGTCCGCAATCCAGGTGCAATTCTTCTACTTTATCAACCAGCAAATCATTCAATTGAAAGCGGGAAATATCACCAAGTCTGATCCGGTCAAAATCGTTGTTCATCCAACATGATTTTTAAGATTTTCAATAATTTTCTTGTTGTAATTCTGAAGATTTTCAGATGAACGCTGATTGCGTTCAGGATCTTGATTTTTAAGTTCATATACCCAGTTACGTGAATTCCAACCCCCGTCCTGATATCGTTCATCAATCGATCCAAGAAACCGGGGAAAAGAAAAACGGGCTTCGTGGCTTTGTTCCTTGTAGCTTATGTAGGCGGTAAATTGTTCCCGGAAATGATCAGCTTGACCGTCAGTTTCAAGAATATTCAAAAACATGAATATCTGTCTGAACTTATCCGGATTCCGAATTTCAGAAAAACCAAAATAATTAGAAATTTCACGGACCAGTTCAATGTCAATTTCAGGATCAAAATATTCATCAGCTGATTTTTCCCCCACACCCCCTTTTAATGTTTCCTTATCCTTATCCTTATCCTTATCCTTATCTTGGACAGTTTGATAACTGTTCCCTAACTGTTTGGTAAGGGTTACCGGATCAATATTAAATTCAATTAATTTATCAATAACAGATTTTTGAGCCTTAACATTATCACTCAATCCGTTAGGATATTGATATTTTACGAATTTTGGTAAAAAATAATAGTTTTCTGAAAGGTGAATGATCCGTTTTTCTCCAAACTCTTTATAAATAGTTTCCAAACTGTTTGCTAACCCTTCAATACCTGTTTGAAATTCTGCCAAACGGTTATTCAAGTCTATAATACCCGCCTGATCGCAATTCGTTATGAGATATATAAAAAATAACTTTGAGTTTGGAGGAAGGTTCATAAACCATGAATCATTGAAAATTTCAGTATCGATAAATCGCTTTGACATGGTGGTTAGTTAATTTGAAGTTGATTGTCATTATTAATCTTTCTAAAGCTGGCTTCTTTCATGTATTTCTGACGTTTAATCGAACATCCCATTTCTGTCATTCCAGTGCAGTAATTAAAGCCTGCAGGAACGCTTGTATTGAAAAATCCATCTATAAAAATGGATGGATTTTCCTGTACCTTTTTTAGCCTCTCAAATTTGATCAGTCCCCGGCCATGTAATAAATGATTGATCTGATTGATTGTAACATCAAGCTTTTCAGCTATTTCATACCGGCTGTAAGTCGAAAGCATCTCCTTGACTTTTTCAACCTCTATTTTCGTCCAGTTATGATAAGACATAGCTATGATTTTTAGTTAGTACCTTATCCCGGAATCGAACCGGGACTGTACCATCCATGGAAGGTTATTGTTCAATGATGACCAGATCCGGAGCCCGCTCCTCTATCTTTTTTTTCTGATCATCAATAATAGAATCACGCACCTGGTGAATAATATCATTAGCCTGAGGAGAAACCAGGTTAACGGCGAATGTTGAAGGATTGACATAGATCTCTACCTCGATCGTATGCTTTTCCTGTCCTTTGAAAATCGGAACAATAATTTGAAATTTTTCAGGAATATTACTTTGAATGATTTTTTGAGCCAGCATCTGTTTTACAGATCCCCTGTTATCACTTTGATTTTCATACTCCTTGTCCGTCTTTATCCGAACATTTTTAAGTTCCGTAAACAGTTTCATAGCGACCTGAATCTCCGGAAAGCAGGAACGGTTCATTTTGCAGAATTCAGCAAATTGTTGATGCCCCCATTCTTCACCGGTATTGATTTTCCATTTTTCATAATCCGGATGCTCTTCCAGCTGCCCGACAACCATTCCTGAATATTCTGGATCATATTCATTAAATATCAGGATAATGGTCATTTTATCCCGGTTAATCAGAACATGAGAGATTGATGATACCAGGCCGGGGAGGATCACATCCGTTTTACCGTTGTGACGCTTTTCAAGAAAAGAAAACGGTGAATCGATGTTCCCGCAAATTTCAATCGAGTTAGGAGATTTTTCATCCTGTGCCTTTTTGTGAGCGATGACCAGTTCTTTGACTGATCCGTCGATGTAGTAAACTTCCTGTGTGTTTTGTTCCATTTTTGTATCAATTTTTAGGTTATTATTCATTTACAGCTCTGCGCATGTGGGCGATAGTCAGCTGTTTCAGCTCTTCCGTAGTGGTAGGTCGGGTCTTGGTTTCGATCAGTTCACCTGTTTCGGAATAAAAACGGCACAACCTGAGGTCATGATCCACGAACTTGTAAAGAATACCGGTAGTCATTGCATACCCGTGACGGATTTCATCACCGATAGATTTCTGAAGTTCTTTCAGCGGTTTTAGTTTTTCTTTAAATTCGTCAAGTAATTCCTTTTTTTGTGCTTCCAGGTCAAAAACCTGCAGGGAGTTGGAAGTAAAGTCGCTTTTTCGCTGACTAATCTCTTCCGCTGACAGTTTTTTTGTATAGTCGGATTCTTCCGCACTGTCACACATACTTTTCAGATATTCCAGTCGCTGGGCCGGATCCTGTGGTAAGTTAATTTTGCTCATTGATTAAAATTTATGTTAGTTCATAAAAATACCCAGGTATTCATCGTCCTCCGGATCCGGAGGACGGTATGAGATATGAAGCTTTTTCTTTTTTTCTCTTCTGTATTCCTTTATGATCAGGTATATAATCGTTAAGAAACAGAAGATCATAATTATTAAACCTGCAATGCTATCCGTATTTTTCATGTTTAGGTTTTAAATTGATAAAAGCCAGGAATTATTCCGGGCTGCTGATTATGCACTGATCCCTATGACATGGTGATCAGATACTTGGGACACTATCAAATTGTATGTTACGGGGAGGGGAATCGAACCCCTATTTACATGCCTCCACCGTGTGGACTGTCTTTCCCCGCTATATTTTATCGTATAATCAATCCGGTTTGGATTTTCACGCCTCCACCGGAAGGATTGAGTTACTCTCTTTGATTTATGTTTGCCTGGCTAATTTTCAGCTATTCTTTAGACAGGATTCAGTACATCTCTTCCAAAATGTCAATGAACTTTAAAAAGGGAAGGGAAATTCTATCCTGATAGCCTCACCCTTCCCGCTTATTGGCTTACTCGTTAATCTCAGCATTGCCAGCTGCTTCAATTGTCTGTCAGGATACTGGTCCCGGCACCCGAAAGTGTAACACGTAGAATTGTGACCGGAACAGGATTCGAACGCTGCAATAAGACTTATACCCGTAGTGACGGAAGTCCTAACCAATTTACCCGGTCATTTGCCCGGAAATATTCCGGGCAGAGAAAACAATCGTGTTGTGAAAAAGAACTCAGGGAATTGCAGCTTCCCAGTGCTGTGTTTTGTAACTGTTTTTCGTTATTGTCCGGAATTTCCGTTTAATGTATCTTTGCAGAACAAAAGGTCTAACGTAGTGGCGTTTTTCCATTTTGTATCAATTTTGTTAGAACCCGGCCGGTACATTCCGACCGGGTTTTTTAATAAACAATAACTACTAACCAACTAACTATATACCCGGTACACGACCGTTAACCATTTCTTTCTTTAATTCAACAACTTCTTTCCTGCTCAACCTGGGGCGCTGTATCCCGGTTCCATAGTTTTTTAGCTTCCCTTCATAGATATAATTTCGAACAGTCCGTGTTGTTTTTCCAATGATCCGGGATGCCTGTGTGAGCGTGATATGTTCGTCAGGCGTATTTTCATGAACCGTCTGAGCAATAATCGACTTCAAACGGGTAGCTACCAGGTCGGCCAGATCATCCACATCGATAGCGGTAAACAGAACTCCTTTTTTGTCAATCATGATGCTAAGTCTAAATAGTCCTCAAAATAGAATAGTGTTTATTCTCCAAATTCGTCCCGACGGGATGAACGTGTCTTTCCTGTTTTAGAAGATCGTGTCCGTACAGGGCGCATAATACGAAGCATATTATTGTTGTCAATAATGATCGAATAAACAGAGAGAGCCAGCAATGAAGCAGCAATCAGGGCTTTTTTAACAGGCGATAAGTTTAGGGTGAGATGGTAATGTCTAATATAGTACCAGGCAACAAGCTCCGTGTTTTTTTGAACCTCCGTGTGGTCCTTCGCATGCCGAATCAGAGCATCAACGGTATGAGTACTAATTTTAAGATGATCGGCAATTTCTTTCTGAGAAAGACCAAGTGCTAACAGTTCAACTATCTCAGATTGTCGTGGTGTTAATGGTTTCATGTTAAGACTTTTCGTTATTGTTTAAAATTTCCTTTTAATGTATCTTTGATTGGAAATTATGGTACAAATATATCATTTTTTTGATATAAATGTCAACATATAGACATCAAAAAATCGACATTTAAAATGTGTTTTTCAGCATATGAAAATTTCATACAATAAAATAATAAAAATTAAACTAGTCTTAAGTGGCTTAAAAAATGATGAGTTAGCCGAAAAAATTGGGGTTAATAAATCTACTTTGAGTAGAAATGAATCAAAATCTTTAGCAGATAAAGTATATCACTTTTTTGACAATTTCGATCCTGATATTAACAGAGCTGTTGGTCTGATAATAAAAAATTATGATCCTGAAAAAAATGATACAAATTCAAACAATGTAGCAAATGAAGCATATGCTCAACATGGAAAGGATCAGGAAAAGGAACGGTATATCAAATTCCTTGAAAATCAAATTATCGAAAAGGATCGACAAATCAGTAAATTATTGGGAATAGAAAATAAACAAACCGGTTGATAATTTCGTATAAAAGTCCTAATTTTAAAATTAAACTTTAAAATGATCATGAAAAAGTCACTATTCCTGTTATTCATTATATTTTCTATAAATTTTACTTCTTTTTCACAACCGAAAGGCATTACCCAGATAATCATTAACACGGACCGGATGGCATCCGATAATTATAAATTCTGCTTGAATAAGCTGAATGAACTCAACATCTTTGCAAGTAAGACAGATACTGTTCAGTATGTAATAAAGACAGATCTACTAATAACAAGGAAGAGAAATTATAATTATTTTCTTACATTTTTCTGCAAGGATAATCAGATTGTTGTTTCAGGAAAATATAAACTCGGAATGAGTTTTAGCATGTACACTGGAGGGTTGGGCGCGTCTTTAGAAGATAGTTTTGAGCCGGTAATTAATAAAGGGATGAAAGGATCGGCCAATATAATTGTGTTTGATGAAATGATGGATATTGCGGACCAGATCAATGGAGGTCCGGTTTATGATCGCCCGGCTCCTAAAAAATATAACAGGTTAGATGATCCGATTTATAATTAAATTCACTTTTAATTGAAAAAAGGATGCCTTGCCAGCTCTTCAGCCGTTTCCTCCTGAGTGATTTTGATATAAGTATAAAACGATTTTAGGGTACTGTGGCCGGTAATCTGCATGATCTGATAATCGGGGATGCCCGCTTTTTTTGCATTCGTAGCAAAGGACCTCCGGGCTGTATGTGTCGTAATCATCTCCCATTTTTCATTCACATGCTTTACCCTTTTTCCCCCTTCTGTCCTGGACCAGATTACCGGCTGTCTTAGCTTTGCAGTCCTGCAGATGTCTTTCAGATAATCGTTCAGTTCCTGTTCTGAAATTGATTCCGGCAACCCGTTATATTTTTTGATGATCTTGCTCACTTCCCGGTGAATAGGTATTTGCACCCTGGGGCCGTTTTTATTCACGATTGCATAAATGAAACCTCCCTGCAGGTCGATCTGCGTTTTCGGATCGATTTTAAGATAATTACCTACCCGCATTCCGGTATAACAACCGATAATGAACAGGTCCCTGGCACGCTCCAGGTAAGCCGGAAGAGCTGTCTTTTGGATCTGTCTGATTTCATCTTCAGTCAGGTAAACTTTATAAACTTCTTCAGACAGCCCAGCATTGGATATTTTTACGGGGTTCTTATGCAGACCGGCATCCCTGGCATAATTCATAGCCCTGCGGAATGTTTTGATCATTTTACTGATATAGTTGGAAGAATAATGTATTTCAGTGAATTTTCCTTCATCCGTCTTATCTTTCCGCTTATATGTTTTCTGATTCATGAATTCAATAAAATCCCGGACCGTTTTTTCCGTGATCAGGTCAAAATCAATCTTTTTCCGCTTTTCCGTGCTGAAATTAATCAGCAGGTTTTTCAGGGTCCGGAAACATTTTGTTTTTTCAAAATCATCCGATTCGACAAGCTGATCCAGGTAATCATACAAGGAAACTTTTTTCACCCTGTTCATGATCACTGCAAAACGGGCTTTGATCTCATTCTCATTCAGGATACCGGCAGCACTGAGTTCGTAAATCATATCATTGAACTTCCGTTCGATCATATCCAGGTTCCGGTTAAAATTAATGTAAGGAAGCCCCGCCCGTTTTCTCATTCGCTGGCTTTGTTTATCCCAGTTTGCAGGAAGGATTTTCTCACCGGTACTAATTTTAACAACAATTTCCCTGCGGTGTAAATATTTGATGTAAATAATTGTATCTTTAGATGCGTTCGGATCCTTGACATAAAAGTTGACTGTTCCCATCCTGAAAAAGTTATTCTCAAAAATACTAAATATAATCAGGGGGATACTATAGGGGATACTTTTTTTTCATTTGTATACAACCAACAAATGAAAAAAAACATCAAACACTAATAAAATCAGCGTTTTTACATTTTAACAAAAAATCAGAAATAAAAATATTAAGTCCCTCCGGGTTCACCTTAAGAAACCAAAAGCCTCGTAATTATAGTTATTACGGGGCTTTTTTGTGTTCGAACTAAAATTAAAGACATTTCAATAAAAACGTAATCATCCTAAATATAGCTACTTACGGATTCGAGTCCCATAAGGTTAATTCTGAATAATTTGAATTTGAACAATTCCATTTTTATTTAAAAATGAGAAATATTCTCAAATATTGCAATTATTCAATTATTTATTTCGTATATTTGAGAAATATTCTCATAAAACAAAAAAAAGTATGTTACTCGAATTTTCAGTAGGCAATTTTCTTTCATTTAAAACAAAAACGACGTTGAGTCTTGCTGCTACCTCTATTAAGGAGCATATTGATACCAATATATTTTCTACCGAACGAATTGATTTATTAAAAGGAGCCGTAATCTACGGTGCAAATGCAAGTGGTAAAAGCAATTTTATTCGTGCAATGTCCACTATGCGACGGCTCGTGTCACAGTCTTTCGATCAATCATCTACAGATGAATTAGATGTAACTCCCTTTTTACTAAGCACAGAAACAGAGAAAGCTCCATCTTTCTTTGAAGCAGTTTTTATCATTGACAACGTTCGCTATCGATATGGCTTCGAAGTAAACAATAAACAGGTACATGCAGAATGGCTGTTTGAAGCGCCCAAAAACGCTGAAAAACCCATGTTTCTTCGGGAAAATGATGGTATCGAAGTAATGAAAAATTTTCCTGAAGGAAAAGATCTGGAAGGACGGACGAGAGATAATGCACTGTTTCTTACCGTGACAGATCAGTTTAATGGAAAAATTGCAAAAAAAGTCATGCTGTGGTTTAATAATTTTATTACCATTTCCGGCCTTACGCATGAAGGGTACAAAGGCGTTACATTCGATATGCTGGAAAATAAGCAAACCAGTCCTAAATTGCTTAATTTTTATAAAAAGCTGGATATGGGATTTGATGACATAACCATTAATAAAAAGCCTTTTGATCCCAAAGAACTTCCCAAAGATATGCCGGAAGGCTTTGTAAAACAATTAATAACTGATTTGGAAGGGGCTTTCAAAATTGATATTAAGACCATTCACAAAAAGTATAACAGTGAGAATAAAATTGTTGGTCATGTAGAATTTGATATGCGGAATCAGGAATCTTCCGGCACCAACAAAATCTTTAATATTTCAGGGCCTGTATTTGATGTCCTTAATGACGGAGGGGTATTGGTAATAGATGAGTTGGACGCCAGTTTACATCCGCTTTTAACTCTGGCTGTTACTCGGCTCTTTAATTCGAAGCAGTTTAACCCCAATAATGCCCAACTAATTTTTGCTACACACGATACTAATTTATTGTATTATGGCAACTATCGCAGGGACCAAATCTATTTTATTGAAAAGGACCAGTTTGGCGCTTCCGATATGTACTCTTTGGTAGAATACAAAGAAGAAGGAAAAACGATCCGAAAAGACCGTTCATTCGAAAAAGATTATATTGAAGGGCGTTACGGCGCAATTCCGTTTATTGGTAACCTCTCAGATATTGTAACCGAATGGCACGAAAAATAAAAATCCCCAACGAACGGCTAAAGCGTTTTGCTAGAGAAGAACAAAAGCGAAAGAAAAATATTCGTAACAAGCGCAAGTACTACCTCATTGTGTGTGAAGGCGAAGCTACTGAGCCCAACTATTTTGAAGGGCTGAAACAAGATTTACCTAAAGGTGTACTGACCTCATATCAAATTGATGTCGAAGGTACAGGAATGAACACACAATCATTATTAAATGAAGCATTGCGACTAAAGTCTGAATACGAGAAAAATCAGGGCCGGATTATTGACCGGTTATGGGTGGTTTTTGACCGGGATAGTTTTTCTGCAAACAACTTTAACAATGCCATTCAACGGTGTAAAGAAAATAAACCTGAAATTGGTTGTGCCTGGAGCAACGAGGCATTTGAATTATGGTACTTACTACATTTTCAATACTATGAAAATGCTATGTCCCGAAAGGATTTTAAGGGATTGATTGAGAGTAGTTTGAAACCAGTTATAGGAGAAACATTCCGATATGAAAAGAACAGTGAACAAATGTATGCACTCTTGAAGGAACATGGTAGTCAGGAAGATGCCATCCGAAATGGGAAACGCATGGCAGAACTATATAGAGAACGTCAAGATTATGCCAACCATAATCCTTGTACGAAGGTGTGGATGTTAGTAGAAAAATTAATGGAACTGAAATAATTACTATACTTCGCACGGGATAAATTTCCGCAAATAATTAACAAGAGAAAGTTGAAAACTTTGTCAAGAGAGGCGTAAAATAAAAAGAGAAGCATATCAAATTAGTTCTACCATAAATCTAAAGAAGATATGCTTCCAATAAATCTCGACGGAGCCGAAATTCAACGGCTAAATTATGAAAGATATCATTATCCTGATGCAATGGTTCAAAAAAGAATACAGGCCGTTTATTTAAAGATTATCACAGGTCTGTCTAATGAGCAGATCGGAGTTTTAGCGGACTTGAACCGGGATTCGGTTGGTTATTGGACTAAGCGCTATGTGCAAGAGGGCTTTGAAAGTCTTTGCAAGGTTGGTTACGGTACGAACAAAAGTAAACTGGAAAACTATGCCGACAGCATATTGGAATCTTTTACCAAACAGCCCCCGATGAGTATCAATGAGGCCAAATGGCGTATTGAGAAGATGACGGGTATTGACCGAAGTCCTTCCCAGGTGCGTGCCTTTATGAAACGGCACGGATTGCGTTATATCAAAACGGGACATATCCCGGCAAAAGCAGATGCCCAAAAACAACAGCAATGGATGAAAACAACCTTGGAACCAGCCATTGAAGAAGCTCAGAACGGGAAATGCCACCTGTTGTTTATGGATGCGGCCCATTTTATTCTGGAACCTTTTATTTGCGCCTTGTGGTGTGTTGCCCGTTTATTTATCAAAGCATCTTCTGGGCGTAACCGGATCAATGTACTGGGAGCTGTTGATGCTATCACAAAACAAGTTATAACCCTGAACAATACTACGTTTATTAATGCAGAAACCATTATTGCATTTTTTAAACAACTTCGGGACGTTTATGTGGATTTACCCCTGAAGATTGTTTTGGACAATGCCCGTTATCAGCATTGTAAATTAGTTGAAAATGCAGCAAGGGAATTAGGTATAACCCTCCTGTTTTTACCTTCCTATTCCCCTAACCTGAATATTATTGAACGCTTATGGAAATTCACTAAGAAAAAAATACTGTACGCAAAATATTATGAAACATCAACGCTTTTTCACAAGGCTATTACAGGCTTCTTTCAATCAATTAATCAAGAATACATGGATGATCTGAAAAATTTATTGACCCTAAAATTTCAATCTTTTGAAAATCAACGTGCGGAAATTTATCCCAAATGAAGTATAGTTCAAAATTGTGCTGCACTTCCAGTGAAATGGTAATCCCGTATTCATTTTCGTCTGTTAGTTTTTGCGACGGGTGGAACGGTTTTGTCAGGACGTAAGGCGCATGTTTCCGGGTAACAAACAGTATGATCTTCTCGACTTTAGAACCGTGATTTACCGTTACTCCAATCACGTTTTTGAAATACGCATCAGCGTCAAACCCAATTTCATCTGAAAAAATTCTTTCCGTGTTCTTAACTTCAATAATCCGGTCAATAGCAAGGTTAAACAATGGGTGGGCATTGGTTTTTGAACCAATCAAGAACCATCGGTTACGAAACTCCTTTAAAAGGTAAGGATAAAACAAAAATGTACTTGCCTGCCTTGCAGTAAAAGACTGGTAGGTGATTTCAATAATATTCTTCCTATTAATGGCCTGATATAGTTTTTCAAGAAATTCAATTCCCTTTAGATCCTCATTTTTTTCAAAATCGATGACAGGTTTCCGGTTTACTTTCTGCGAATAAATATGATCCTCAAGCTTTTGCACCATTGAATCCAGTTCCCTAAAATGAGAAAATCCTTTGAATTGTTTCAGAAAATCAACCGTTTCTGTTAGCTTATCCAGGTCTCCCTCAGAAAGCGGAATGTTCATAATACTATAGTCCGGGTCTTCGTAGGTGTAATACTTTCGTTCTGTAATTACGATTGGGGCATTGTATCCCAGCTTATCACTCCGCATTAACTGGATATCCATCTGAACTGTTCTCCGGCTCACTCCTTTGTCGATACCCTCGTATTCATTCAGAGCATCAGAACAGGCATCAATTAAATCTTCCAAAGTCCATTTCCGATACCGGTTTTGTAAGCACAAATCAATGGTTTTGTAGCGAATAAGCGCATTTCGGTTGACTGGCATAAACTTTTTTCAATAAAAATATACACTTTCTTTTATCTGCGCAAAAAGATTGCGCAGTAGTAATTAACCTTTGTCCTATCAATTATGACAAAACGTTCTTTGAACCATTAAAATATTGTGCTAACGGCACTAAAAATCTTCCTGAAAAGGAAGCATGGTAAAAAGCTGAAGGTATAAGACATGACAGGAGTTTCTGTATAGCTCCGTAGTGCGGCATTTGTTTCGAATGACTGTATGCTGCTTTGCCCAAAGTTGTTTTGCCACACCTTGTCTGTTGGGGGTTCGAATCCTCCTCCCGGATACGGGATAACTCAAAAGGTAGAGTAACAAGCACCACCTAAGAACTGCGTCTGGTAAACGCAAAGGACTGTTAATCCAGCCAAAAAGAAGTCGGGCCCTTCTTAAAAAAAGCCTACCGAAAGTTGTGCCGGGAGAACTCGCCGCCCAGTTCATTTAGATGAACAGGTAGCAGTTTTAAAGTGCCTGAGAGTAAGACAAAACCGATAACAACATTTGCTTTCCGGTTAAGTAGCTTCATTAACGAGCCTGGTTATAAGCTCGAGATGCGGTCCCTGACCCGAAACCGAATGTTCACTTTCGAAGAATGTCTTGCTTTCCGCTACGGAGAAATGGTTTTCCCGGTACACTTTCTAAAAGTGTAAAGATTTTAACAAACATAAAAAACCACGACAATGAAAAGAATTAGAATCAACAAAGGAACAATCGGATTAGTTTTCCGAAAAGGCGACTACAAACGTATCTTAACCGAAGGGATTCATTGGTTGGGAATCAATGAAAAGGTAGCAATTTATAATCTGGCTAAACCTTTCACGCCGGAAGTTGAACTGAACCTTTTGTTGGAAGATGCCGAACTGGCAAACCGTTTAAATGTAGTTGAAGTTAAAGACAATGAAATAGCCCTTCAATTTATTGAAGAAAACTTCAAAAACGTACTGACACCGGGAAGATATGCCTTTTGGAAAGGAGTAACCAATTACTCATTCATAAAAGCAGACTTAAGCAAGATTGAAATTTCTGAAGATATTCCGATACAATTGTTACACAAATCGGAAGTATTGCAGTATGTAAGGGTTTATGTAGTTGAATCCTATGAAAAAGGTGTTTTGATAATAAACGGAAAAACTGATAAGGTTTTGGAAAAAGGAGTTTATTACTTCTGGAAAAATCCAATCCCGATTTCGGTAGCCAAGACCGATTTGCGACAACAACAAATGGAAATCTCCGGTCAGGAAATCTTGACCAAGGATAAAGCTGCATTGCGTGTGAATTTCTTTGTCCGTTACAAAACGGTTGATATCGACAAGGCTTTGTTTGAAAACAAGGAATTTGATAAGCAACTTTATGTTATGATCCAATTGGCAATCCGTGAATTTATCGGAATGAATACCTTAGACGAATTGCTTGAACGCAAGACATCAATTTCAGAATCGATACTTGAAACAATTGCTTCAAAAGCAGGCGAAATTGGTGTGGAAATTTTAGGTTGTGGGATACGTGATATTATTTTACCAGGAGAGGTAAAAGACATCATGAACCAGGTATTGGTAGCCGAGAAAAAAGCTCAGGCCAACATCATTACCCGGAGGGAAGAAACAGCTTCGACTCGGAGTTTGCTGAACACGGCCAAACTCATGGAAGAAAATACCATGCTGTTCAAACTGAAGGAAATGGAATACTTGGAAAAGATTACTGAAAAGGTAAACAACATCTCACTTTCCGGCGGTGGCCTTGTGCTGGACCAGTTAAAAGGATTGTTTGTTTCCCAAAAGTAAAAGCGTAATTTTTCAATTAGACAATTATGAAACAAGTAGTATCTGAGGGATGCAGGGTCCCGATAAAAATGTGGGTAAGCGATATTGAAGAGAATGCGTTGGCACAGGCCCGAAACTTGGCCAACCTTCCTTTCATTTTTAAACACATTGCCTTAATGCATGATTGTCATTCTGGTTACGGAATGCCTATAGGAGGAGTTATTGCCACTAAAGGTGTGATTATTCCTAACGCGGTCAGAGTTGACATTGGATGCGGCATGTGTGCAATTAAAACATCGTTGAATGAAATCAACACCGATGTACTGAAAAGAATAATGTCAGGCATTCGTGAATTGGTACCGTTGGGTTTTGACCATCACAAACAGGCTCAGGAAGAAAGCCGGATGCCCTCTTTGGAGAAGGTCCCCGAGCAAGGTATTGTCCACCGGCAATATACAGCAGCCAAAAAGCAGATTGGTACATTAGGTGGAGGTAATCACTTTATTGAGATACAGAAAGGTTCTGATGGACATATTTGGATAATGATTCATTCCGGGAGCCGAAATATTGGGCTGAAAGTGGCCGAACACTATAACAAACTGGCCATTCATCTTAACGAACGCTGGCATTCGGCTGTCAATAAAAAGCAAGACCTTGCATTCTTGCCCATAGAAACTGAGGAAGCGAAGGACTATTTTTCAGAAATGCAGTATTGTGTCGATTTTGCCTTTGCCAATCGAATGCTTATGATGGAGCGTATCAAATCGGTATTTTCGTCAGTTATTGGCGAAAGCTTTTCTGCCCTCGAATTTATCAATATAGCCCATAACTATGCTCGCTGGGAATCACATTTCGGCACTAATGTTATTGTGCACCGGAAAGGAGCTACCAGTGCCAGAGAGGGAGAAGTAGGTATTATTCCTGGCTCGCAGGGAACAAAAAGCTATATCGTTCAGGGAAAAGGGAATACAGAAAGCTTTCAGAGTTGCTCACACGGGGCTGGACGTACCATGGGCAGAAAACAAGCCCAACGCGAGTTGGTTCTGGAAGAAGAAATTGAAAAGCTCAATAGCAAAGGAATTGTGCACTCTATCCGCGATACACGAGATCTGGATGAAGCTCCGGGAGCTTACAAAAACATCGATGTTGTAATGGAAAATCAGGCGGATTTGGTCGATATCCTGGTAGAATTAAGCACACTGGCCGTAATAAAGGGATAAGCCTGCACAACATTGCTGACAGCACTTAGAAGAAGTATAATTGAATAACAATTTTATCTGGCCACAAGTTGGCCAGATAAAATTAATCACTTACAAATTCTTACTTTCTGTACCTCATTGTTCCCAAAAAATACCGGGAAATACATCAGTTCTGCTTTAGCCGGATTTAAAGTATAAGAGCCGGCGTATCTCGAAATCAACTTAATCTCAAAAGAATACTCCCCTTCCGGCAAATATTCGCAGAAAATTGCCGTTTCGTTTTTGAAATATTCCCGGTGCGATTCATTTCTGAAATAATTCCGCTTGTCGGCATAAGAACAACCTCCCGGTACCGGAATGTTAATCATCACATATTGAGCATCGTGTTTAACCTTCACCTGGGCTGTAAGGGTTACTTCTTCTCCCGCTTTTAATATCGAAGAAGGATTGTCTCCCAAATGAGTTGTAATTTCAAAATCACCTTTATTTTCTTTAGGTGCTTTATCCCAATATTTTTGATAGCTGGTCAAATAAACCGGGAAATTGCCGGTTTTGGTTACGTCCAGATTCTGAGTCGGTGCAACTTCCATTTCAAAAGGAAATTCGGTAACAGTTTTAACCACATCTCCTTTGATTTGCAATACTGGCTTTTCAACAGTAGAATGGTTTCTCAACAAATCGGGCAAGATTGTTTCAATAATTTGTGCCGATTCGAAAGTATTTTGCCAGTAACCGTTTTTCCGGCTTTCAAAAAAGTAATTTCTTATTTTTCCCAATGTCCCGGCATTTCCAACGGAATCGGTTTTCAAAATTTTATAGGACAGCAACGCATTCTGAATGTTGTTTATCAACAAAATAGATTGCAAACTGTCATCAGCGTAATAAATATTTCCAAACATTGTACTTTTCTGATAATGCTTCAGTGTATCCGCATTAAAACGAATGTCACAGCTTTTTTTCAGTGTCATTAACTGAAGCATTTCATTAAAATTTGGCTTTTTTGTTTTTTCTAAATCAGCCATATATTTTCTGTAATCCACCTGCGCATCCAGCAACTTTAGAACTATCAATATTTTTATTTCTGAATCAAGGTTGCGGGTACTCTGAAATTCCCAAATAAGATTCCCGGTCAGTTTTTCCTTATCGATTGCAACCTGGTAACCTGATTTTTCAGCATCAAGCAAAGCTTCCAGAACATGCAGGCTAATCCACAGTTTTTCTTCCGAATCTTTCCACCATCCCCAAAGTCCGTTTTCTTTCTGGTTCTTTTTCAGCAGGCGGATTAATTTTTCAATGTCATTGTCATCTTTAAATTTCTTTTTCTGAAACTCACAAATCGTTTTTTCGGCAAGCAGAGTTTTTAATTTAGATGCCAGTTGTTCGTTACAGTTATAACGGTACTGGTTTAGATGAACGATTTCATCCTCAACAACATCCAACTCATCGGCACGCGCATAAACAGTGGCGTTTCCTAAAGTTGTGTCAAACGGAAGATGAAGTGAAGTATCTTTATCCAGCACATAAAAGCTACCTTTTGTTTTTTCCAGCCCAAGCGGATAAACAGGAATCTTCCTGATTTCCCCATCGAAATAGCCATCTTCTTTTTCCAGAAAATATTTAATCGAAAGCGAATCCTCATTGGCAACAACCGGAAGTGTATCAAGCACTGAATTGGAAACATACCTTCCCTTTTTGAAAACCAATTTATCGTCAAGCTCAAAGTTTGTAGTAATCAGTACCGAGTCGGGCGAATAGTTTAGTGCCTTACCAATGGCAAACGTTGTATCTGACTGAACCAAAAAACGGGGCACCGCCAATTGTGCCATTAAAGGCTTATACGACTTTATTAAATCGCGGGCCTTACCGCTTTGTTTTTTCCCGTTCATTGCCAGATAAAACGTTTCCCAGCTAGTAACATCATCGGGGAAAGTAACATCGAAACTGGCTTTCCCCTCTTTATCAGTAATCAAGCGGGGTTGCCAGAATGCATAATCCGAAAAGTTCTCCCGGATAGAACTAGCTTGAGAAACTGCCTCGAGAAAAACTGCATCGTAATAGGCGCCTTTAGCACCAGGATTAGTAGCTTCTTTAAATGCATTACCTCCGGTTTCTATAATCACGACCCCATTTGCAGCCCTCGCCCCGTAAAGAGCAGTTGCCTCTGCATCCTTTAAAACCTGAATATTCTGAATCAAATTCGGGTCTAATTTTGAAATATCCCCATTATATATATTACCGTTGATAATGTACAAAGGAGGTTTATCAAAGTGAATAGTTGAAGATCCACGAATTGTGATTTTAGTTTCCATAGATCGTGCATCAGAAGAAATAATTACGCCCGAAACGGCACCCGGCAACCTTTGTGATATATTTCCACTCACACCCGGCATTCCTTTCAACAATCCGGGAGATACCGTCGAAACAGATGCTGTAAGACTTGATTTTCGTTGAATTCCATACCCCATAACAACCACTTCATCCAGAGCCATCAGGCTTGGGGTCATGCTTACATCTGAAACATCATCCTGCCCAATTTGCCGTTCTTCTGTTTCAAATCCAACAAACGAATAAACCAGCGTGTGGTAATTTTGCGGAACGTTTATCGAAAAATAACCATCAATATTGCTTATCGTTCCATAGGTAGTTCCTTTCACAACAATCGAAACTCCAGGAATTGGTTCACCCGTTCCTTCTTCCACAACATAGCCTTCAATCACTTCTCCGTCACCGGAATATTTAAATTGCTGCTGATATTGGTTGTAAATTTGCTTCAATTCTTTCTCTTCCTGCTGATAATAAGGCATCGGTTTAAAAATGGTTTCCTCTATAAGCTTGCTCACATAAGTACTGAATGAGTCTTTCTCTAAAACCGGAGGTTGCTGAAACTCATAATAATTTAGCCCGTTGGGTTGCACAAAAACCGAATCAATGGTTTGATATTTTGCCCCGGCATAAAAAAACAGCAAGCGATAGTAACCTTCATTCAATTCATAAACGTCGGAAACCTGACCGGGATAAACGCGCAGAAATTCAGGATTATCATATTTGAAAACCAACATATTTAACGGTTGTTGCGTTGAAGTTTTCGAATCTTTTTTAAAGCTATATACCAATTCTCCATGTCCGGCAGTAGTAGAACGCGGATACCGGTATCGCGCAGTTGAATATCGTTTTACATCCAGGTTATTTTCCCATTGTCTGTGTAACGAATCTTTCATTAGTACCACATCTGCCAGATTGTGCTTTTGCTGATATTGTTTCAAATAACGGGGATACTCCTTTGGGTCGATGCTTCTCATTTTTAGAAGTCCGGGTGTAAATTCATATTCGTAAAATGGTTCATGATTGAAATGAGTAGAAAAACCGTCAATTTCATTAAAAGACAAATTTCCGGCAACGGGACCAGCAAAATTGTGTTGTCTTTTCATTCCCGGTTTAAGGAACTGAACATCACCGTTCTGATATAAATAAGCATACTTTTCACCAAAATTATTCCGGTACGGAAAAATGTATCGATAAAGCGAACGTTGCTCAAACTCACTCAATTCCGGCTTCTCGTCCCTGATGTGAATATTTGCAGCATTTAAATCGTCGTTCAGGCTAAAAATCAATTTTTTTCCATGACTAAAATAAAGACTGTCAATCGTAATGCTTTTGAAGCTTGTCCGCAATTTTACCTGGTGATAACCACTACTGATTTTAAAAGAATAAGGCTGTGTAAAGTTTGACCAGCTAAAATATACCGGGTCATTATCCACGTAAATGACATGAACTGGCAACACTTCACCTTCTGAAACCACAAAAGGGGCAAACTGGGTGAGCGAATCGGGCACCGGATATTCGAAGCGATAAACGGAATTTCCGGGATATATGAAGCGGTAATATTCAACAGAATCCAATCCGGCCAATAGCTTCCAGGTTTCATAATCCAAATGGAAATTACCTGTTTTAAACCCGAAATCTTCAAAGTGAAAATTATTGATAACCGTTTTATTTTTCCTGTTTTTCGTAAAATCAGGTAAAACAGGGGATGAATAATTGAACTTCCGGGTTAACGAATAAGCAGTCAGGTCAACGCCTTCAACCGGCTTCCCTGAAACATCAGTCACTAAAATATCGATACGCGATTTTTGGCTGGGATAGACAATCTTTGGCTGTGTTACCGAAATATTTAGTTTTCGGTCATTAAACGGAATGCGGTAAGTTTGTTCCTGAATTTTGCCACCCCACAAATAACGGACAGACACAAAATAGTTTTGCTTTGTGTTTGTTTTTTTTGCAATGTTCAGCGAATCGGCATATCCTCTGGATTGCTCGCTATTCTTTTTATAAACGGTATAAACAAAGGGAATTTTTCTCGGATTCTCAGCAACAATAAACACCGAATCGGCCGTGCGTTCGGAATAGCACTGAAACAACGATGACTCCGAAGAAATATTAATTGTTTTGGAAAAGCTGTCGGACGCTACCGTGTACGATGCATAAAAAGGCTCCAAATCAACTTTGCACGGCGCACTCCCGTGAAATACTTCTGTCATATTTCCAAAATTATCGTTGGCTGTTACACGCACCGGAACCGGTGCTGACAATCCGTTTTTGCTGAAACGGAACAAAATGGAATCGGTCTGTAGGTCGATATCTAATTTTTCAGAATCATAAAAATAATTTACCCGACTGCTCTCGGAAATGGGTTCATTATCAGAAGTAAGCAGGCGGACAATAAGCTCGTATTCAAAGTTTGCTTTCGGGAACAGCGAGTCGGGAACCAAAATTTCGGTTTCACCGGCTGGTTCCAGTTTCTTTTCGAAATACGAAAGCGTATCGGGGACAAAAACATGCTGACCGAAATACTTGTTCACCTTACCGGATTTGACCAGAACCTGGATTCGTGCATCTAAAAGATTCAGTTCATTTTCATCCGTGCCTTTCACAAACATTTTAACTGCCTGGTTTTTATATTGCTCCGCATTACCGAGCCGTAGCGAAAGTTTCGCTTTGGAGAGTTCGTAATCTTCGTACCTGAAATTCCCTGAAATCAGTCTTTCACATTTATTCATTTCAAGCGAAAGCTGGTAACTTCTGTCGAGTTGCAACTGCAAAGAATCGTGCAGAAAAAACTCACCGGCATATCCCCCCTCATGGAAAGGCTCCAGTTTTTCCAGTTCAATTCTTTTCTTATTGTAAAGCACAACATCAACAGGTCTATCAACCGGTTTTCCTTTTTTAGTAACGACAAAGGCCTTAAATTTTACCGTATCGCCCACATGATATTTAGGCTTGTTAAAAACAATATATCCTTTGTAATAACGGTCCCGATAAGAATCATCAAAAACAGAAGCAACTTTTCGGTATGTTCGCTCAAAAAAGTTTTTTGTGGGGTAAATTACTCCCTGCGGATAACCTTTTACAATAGACTTAACGCCGTCCACCGGAAGTTTAACTATATAACGAACTGGTAGCCAAGCATATTTTACAGGCGCATTATAAATCACTTTTCGGGTTGTGCGCTTAATGTTTGAGTTGTTGTATTGCCGGGCAAGATTATAATAAGCTGTAAAATTGTTGTAGTGTACTTTTAGCAAACCTTTCCGATTCGATTTCCGGTCAATATACGAATGCGTTTTTTTATCAAAATGAAGGTGCTTTGTACCGATGCTTACCGTTGCATCCGGAATGATGTTTCCCTGTAAATCATAAACCTGAACACATAAATCGGTATTGTTATTCAATATAAAAACATCAAAATTCTGTACCGTTGTTATCGAAAAACGTTGCTGGTTTTTATCGGCATAGGTTTTTAAATAATGACCTTCTATAAGATTTACAACATTTTGGCTGTCGGTCGGAAATGAATCAACCAAAGTATGAAAAAACGACGGTTCAACTTTAACCAAATCATTCTTGTAGATTTTCTTAGCTTCCTTGTCTGTGAGTCTGTATATGTAAGTATAATAACTGGTTTGCCGGCTTTCAATTAACTTTTGGCTGTGTGCCTGTATACATATAAGAGTTGCAAACAACAATAATATAAACGTATGATGAGGATCGATTTTCATCTTTTTTACTTTCAGGTTGAAACATTGACTTTTAGTTATGATTTATAAAAGTAAGAATTCCATAAAAAATTCAGAAGAATGATGATCATAAAAAAATAATTACAAAAAAACGTTGTTGTTCATGCTCTAAACAATCCGGATCCGGTAAGCGGGACCTGATTGCCAGAATTAGAAACGCCTTCTGAATGCCGGTTGAACGATTATTTTGTCCGGCAGGCAATGATAAATTTATCTTTTTCTCCTCCTGTTTTTCCATTTGATCCAAGTTAATTTGTGCTGGAATCTCAGGGTTGCACCAGGCTTTCAAAATATAGAGGTAAACTTTGCTGATTCTGATATTGATCCAGCGATCTGTATAACGATAAGTTTCTTTACACGCTACTGCATTTCCAACTACAACAACCATAGATTTGACTACATCTGCATTTTGAAATCACAATAAATTTGTATCATCAAAATACAGAAAAAAAGGTTATGAATTCAAAAAACAAAATTGCTCTGGTTACGGGCGGAAGCCGCGGACTGGGAAAAGACATGTCGATAGCTCTTGCCAAGAAGGGTATTGACGTAGTATTAACCTACAATACAAACAGTGAAGCTGCCGGTGCCGTGGTAGCCGAAATCCAGAAGTTGGGACAAAAAGCTTATGATTTTCAGTTAGATACCAGCCAAACTAACGCATTCGATGATTTCATAAAAACGGTAACGAACACATTACAGGAACAAACAGGGAGTACAAATTTTGATTTCCTGATAAACAATGCGGGAACAGCCTTGTACGCTCTTGCTTCGGAAACGACTGAAGAACAGGTGGACACAATTTTCAATATCCATTACAAAGGCGTATTTTTCCTCACGCAAAAAGCATTACCATTTATAAATTCAGGAGGTGGAATTGTCAATATTTCTTCGGGACTTACCCGCATGTCGCTGCCAGGTTCATCAGTATATGCTTCAATCAAGGGAGCCATTGAAATTTATTCCAGATATTTAGCGAAGGAGCTAGGAGAAAGAAAAATTCGGGTCAACGCGTTGGCCCCTGGCGCAATAGCTACCGATTTTGGCGGAGGTAGAGTTCGTGACAACAAAGCATACAACGATATGATTTCAGGACTAACAGCACTCGGCCGTGTTGGTCTGCCCGACGATATTGGCAAGGTGGTTGCATTCCTTTGCACCGATGATGCTTACTGGATTAATGGTCAACGCATTGAAGTATCCGGAGGCCAGAATTTATAATAATGACCGCCACAAATGCGTGAACAAATACTCCTTGTTGAAAGTTATATCTGTGCATTTATGGCAACTTATTTAAATATGACAAACTCAAAATTAATCAGAATTAAATCCATCAGCGAATCGCACCGGATGCGGGGATTGCCTCAACCCGAACATCCGCTGGTTAGCATTGTGGATTATGCCACTATGCCTCACATTGCCGGAAGCTTTGTGTTCGATTATTACACCATTTCGATGAAACGGGGGGTCAGTAAAATGTTTTACGGTCAGCAACCGTATGATTTCGACAACGGTGTGATGTACTTTCTGGCACCCAAGCAGGTTCTGAGAGTGATGAAAGATCAGAATCCCGTTTCTCACGAACGTTCAGGATGGATTCTGATGATTCATCCTGACTTTCTCTGGGGTACACCCTTGGCTAAAAACATTCATAAATACGAATTTTTCGATTATTCGGTAAACGAAGCCCTTTTTCTGTCAGAAAAGGAAGAAGAAACCATCAACAGTATTGCCCGCCACATAAGGCAGGAATATCAATCAAACATTGATAAATTCAGCCAAAACATCATTATTTCGCAAATTGAAACTTTGCTTAATTATGCCGAGCGGTTTTACCAGCGGCAATTCATTACACGAAAAATTACCAATCACAAAATACTCGAACGGCTGGAAGATATCCTTGAAAATTGCTTTAACAATGACGATTTGGCGAAAAATGGATTACCTTCGGTGCAATATATCGCCAGTGAACTTAATGTATCACCCAATTACCTGAGTGGAATGCTTAAAGTACTTACAGGCGAAAGCACTCAGCAACACATCCACAACAAGCTTATCGAAAAAGCCAAAGAAAAACTCTCGACCACCAATTTGTCGGTCGGAGAAATAGCCTACGGATTGGGATTTGAGCACTCGCAATCATTCAGCAAGCTGTTCAAAGCAAAGACAAATCTTTCCCCGTTGGAATTCAGGCAGTCGTTTAACTGACAAGAGGAATAAAATAATCTCTTTCATAAAAGAGGGGGGGTGAGTACTTAAAAAATACGACAACAAATTGTTTCTATTTAATACAAAATAAATGAAAACTTTTTGGGGATCAATGCTACCTGGGTTGCAACTATATCAGCCTGTAATATTCCGGCCAATGAGACGCTGCCAACGGGATTCAATTTTTTACCTTAGCGGTTCTTCTAGATCGTCATCACCCTTTATTCCTCCCTGTTTTTCTTCCTGCTGTTTTCTAAGAAACAGTTCCCGGTCTTCCAGCTCGGTCTCTAACCGTTTTATTTTCCTGTGAACAACATGATTAAACCGAAGAATCCCTACAAGAAGGAACAGCCATATCAGAATCAATAACATTACCACATTAATAATTTTTCGTTCTTTAGCTAAAGAAGGCCTTCTCTGTACCGTTCATCACGTTTTGGCCTTCTTCACCAGTGCCGGTCCCGGGGCCGGAGTATATCCGCTTTTAACCGGAATTGTTTTTTTCGTCTTACATTTCCATATTACACGTACCATTCCAGACAGCGCCTGGCTCTACTGAAATTTTACTGGTATAAATATTTCCCTCTACATGAGCAGTGGCATTCAGTTTCAATGCGCTGGTATTTATTATGCCAATAAAAGATCCTCTGATTTCACAATAAGGGCAACTGACATCACCGCTGAAGCTTCCGTGCTCTCCAATCACCAAACGGCCCGTACTCCTGATCTTGCCGGTAAAACTCCCATCGATACGGATATCTCCCTGCGAATTTATTTCTCCTTCTACAAACGTACCCGGGGCTACCATGTCCAAACTTTTAAATCCTTCTTTTAAAACATCCTTTTTCATGCCTGCAGGTAATTTTTGTTATGTGATTCCAGTCCTTAATACACCACCTTGTACGACATCCGGTACTGATCCGACCGGATGGTTACAAGATACACCGACCGCCCCGGCAACGGGAAAGAGGCATTGCTTCCTCCTTCCAGCATTTTCTGATACAATACCCTTCCCACGATATCGTAAACAGCTGTCCTGTAATAAATACCGCTATCAAAATCCTCCAGCGCAACAATCAGGTTACCATCTTTCACGTACACCCGGGCCTCTCGCAGGTCAGCATTTCCTGTCAGCACTCCCGGGTGGAAATACACCAGGAAACGGGGCGCCGCGTCTGCCAGCAGCGAGCTAAAGCGATAGACACTGTCCTGGCTGTAGTCAACCTCCGTCCCCGTGTAGCGGTCCTTGAGGTAAACCGTCCCCAATTCCTGGTCGTACCGGCATCGCATCGTGTATTTTCCCTTGCTGCCCGACCGGAAATACATCCGGACATACTTGTTTTCAATCGTGTCCGTCAGGTGACTGGTGCTCAACAGTTCCCCCCCGAGCTGCAGGTACAGGCCAGGGGCCGTCTCTACCGGGCTGAACAACTTCATCGCCCCGGCATGGTTCGACAGGTTACCCAGGTCAAACAACACCTCGTCGCCTCCATAACACGTGTCCGACTGCACCGTGATGTCCACCGTCACCAGGCTACTCCCGCTTTCGCCAGTCTCCTCTCCTCCGTTCGTCCGGCACGCGTTGCCGAGAACCAGGTTATCACCCGATGTGGACTGCACCAGGAAACCTTCTCCCGGCCCGATGTAACGGCCCGTCCCGTTGGTACCCGTTCCCGGCCACGAGGAGTTGTACACCCCGTAGTTCTGGTTTGCCCCGCTCCACTGCCAGCAGTTGTATCCCCCGTTGTCCCCGGTCAGCATGTCCCGACCGTAGCCGGCATCCGCGCTCCAGTCGATGCTGCTCGGGTAGGGGTTGCCCACCAGGTTCAGCCCTGCCAGCGTGTCGCCGGTGTTGGCCGACGTCACCGCGTAACGGACATCCCCGTTGTTCAGGGTACCCGAGTAATAACGGGTCTGTCCCGCTTCCTCCATCTGGTACAGGTAGCCCCGGCCCGGGGTGAAGGTTGCCCCGGGGTCGATGCTGCTCCAGCCCGGCGACCGGTAGCTCACCCAGCTCCCCGACGGCTCGTCCCACGCGTACAGCTCGTAGCCAGTCCCGTCGCTGTTACTGCCAGCGGGGGTCCAGTTCGACTGGTCATCAATCTCCTGCGACAACACGGGAGACGACAGGAAATTCCACGACCAGTAATCGCCCGTGTAACGGTAAACCGTCCCCTTCACGCTGTCGGTATAGTTTAGCAACGAGCCCGTGCCCGTGATGCCTGACAATACCTGCACGCCGGTCGTCCCGGCCTGGTTGTCAAGCGTCCCGGGAACGGTCAGGGACCCGCCAGCGCCAACACGCAACATGGCGCCAGCCCTAACCTCCAGGTTCCTGGCCACGCCCTGCTCATCCTTCCCGATCAGCGGGTCGTTCTCCCGGTCGGGGATCACCACGGAGGAAGAATCCACCGGTACCGACAACTGGTCCCAGTTGCCCCCCGTCCCCCAGTCCGTGTCGATATTCCCCGTCCACGTCCAGCGCCCCAGCACGAACGAGGCCGTGCCCGAGTGATCGCCGCGACCGGCACCGCCTCCACAATTAGCCGTCGGGTACCACCAGATTGGTAGCAACGGGCTGACCGACTGGTCATCTCCCCGACCGGCACCTCCCTGGTAACGGTGGATGGCCCCGGTACCGTCCAGCATCTTCCACGTGTCATCCACGAGGCGATCATCGCCCTTGCCGGGACCCCCGTGGTAACGGGCCCTCATGTCTGCCCCGTTTAACGAGAGCGGGGAGCGAAGCAGCTCGCTATCATCCCCGCGACCACGCTGTCCCTGGTAGCGGGAGCTCATGTCTGAACCATCCAGGGATAGCTGTTTTTCACAGGCGTCCATGCCATCACCTTTCCCTGTTCCCCCCTGGTAGCGGGACCTCATGTCCTGCCCGTCCAGGGAAAGCCCGAACGTCAATTCATTCATGAAATCCCCTTTCCCTGCGCCTCCTGATGTCCTGGAAATCACGTCAACGCTGTCTCCTGCCAATCCAGATAGTTGGCTCGAGTAAAAGAAATCTCCTTTCCCTGTACCACCCAGGTAATAAGAAACCCGGGTAACATTGCTCCCGGATATAGTTCCGAGGTTGCTGGTAAAATAATCATCGCCGCGACCTGTTCCATCGCTATACCGGTAAACAGGATCCAGCTTTTCCCCGGACAGGCCAGACAAAACAAGCGACGACCACTGATCGCCTTTCCCGACGCCACCCTGATATCGAAAAACGAAATCAGTATCCGCTCCGGATAGGCTCTTGTTGAAACAGGTGCTCAAATCATCGCCGCGACCGGACCCTCCGACATACCGGTAACTCGTTTCATCATTCCCTCCTGATAAGGCCATGCTATTCCCGACATCCCGGCTATCACCTTTCCCAACGCCACCCTGCCAGCTCATAACATCAACTGTTACTTGCCCGGACAAGTCCGATAATTGACTAATCCTTTCAGAATCTCCTCGTCCCGATCCACCCCGACACCTATAAACAAAATCAGTATCCGCCCCGGATAGGCTCTTGTTGAAACAAGTGGCCAAATCATCGCCGCGACCGGACCCTCCGACATACCGGTAACTCGTTTCATCATTCCCTCCTGATAAGGTCATGCTATTCCCGACATCCCGGCTATCGCCTTTCCCAAAGCCACCCTGCCAGCTCATAACATCAACTGTTACTTGCCCGGACAAGTCCGATAATTGACTAATCCTTCCAGAATCTCCTCGTCCCGATCCTCCCCGACACCTATAAACAAAATCAGTATCCGCCCCGGATAGGCTCTTGTTGAAGCAAGTGGCCAAATCATCGCCGCGACCGGACGCTCCGACATACCGGTAACTCGTTTCATCATTCCCTCCTGATAAGGTCATGCTATTCCCGACATCCCGGCTATCGCCTTTCCCAACGCCACCCTGCCAGCATTTACTCTCTTCAATCCAGTTTCCTGACAAGTCAACCAACCCGCTGGATGACCGTTCAGCCCCACATCCCGGGCCACCATCATCACGACAAACGTGGGTTAATGCCTTTCCATAGAGACTTGTCACCGCCCTGGGGGAAAAACAATCATCCCCCTTGCCAGTCCCGCCAGAGGACTGTGCCAAAACAGCTGCCGGCATGAATGTCAGGAGCACTACTACCATGTATTCTATCTGGTTCAAGATTCCAGGCCTGTTTTTTCGATTGATACCATGAAGAATCCCTTTTTCACGTCTCGATCTTCCAGACTCCCCTTCCCAGCACCAGATGATTGTCTTTTCCTTGCCTTGCCGGTTAACCCGGGAGACTCTCTATCAGGGGGCCGTCCGCACTGCCCGGAAACCCGAGTAATAATACCGCGCGTCGCCTGGCGTGACTGCCAGTGTCCGGTCAGAAACACGGGCGTTGGTCGAGCTACTGTTTAACGAGCCGCCCCGGTAACCAGAGCCCGTGGCTCCTGTCACCCCGTTGCCACTGCTGTAACCCGGCCAGTCACTGTTCGTCGCGTAACCCGTGCTCAACAGCGTCCCGTCGCCATGGCTCCCCGTGAACGACAAGCCCGTGCTGTTGCCTACCGTTACCACCTGTTCCACCACGTTACCGCTCAGCTCCATGATCCCGTAGTAACTCGAGCCAGAGGTCACCCGGTCGGCATTCGAGGCGTTCGCCGCAAAGATCCCTACCCGTAACGGACCTGCCGTGTACGTGTCCTTGTCAACGCAGTTCCCTTCCTTCCCGCTCGTGTTGTAACCCGTGGAGATCCCCTCGATCGAGTCTCCCTCGTTCTCCAGCGTGTATGCCGTGCCCGTCACGTAAGCCGTCCCCCACGCGTATTCTCCGGCTACCTGGTCCGTCGTCCCCCGGCAGGCCTTCTCGTACTCCAGCTCCGTCATCGGCCTCAGCCCCGACCAGTCGGCATACGCGCAGGCATCCATCCAGCTCAGGTAGTTACACGCCACGTGCTCGTTGCCCGAGCTGTACTCTCCCTGGATGCCCGTGATCGCGTAACGGTAGGAACCCGTCACCGTGTAGTAACGGTTGCCTGCCTGCGTCATGGACAGCGTGCTTAAAAAGTCAGCGTACTGACCCTGGCTCATCTCGTACTTCATGCAGTAAAAGCCCCCGTAACCGTCCGGGTAAGTGGATGGAATGTCCGCCGGCGTCCCGTAAGAACTACTGTAATACAGGTCCCCACTCGTGGAGCCAACGCTCAGCGGGCCCGCTGTGTTAACCTGGTAAACATCGCTCGTGGTCGGGTACTGGTAAAACGTGCCCGGCTCGTTGCCGCCTGAACCCAGGTAAAAGCTCCCTCCTGGCACGTAACACATCTCCACCGCGAATACCCGTACCAGCACTTCCGCGTCGTCGTTAACCCCGTTCTCCGAGTAGTTCCACCTCAGCTTGATCCCAGACAGGATAAAGTCGCCCGAGCCTTCTTCCGACCGGTAAACGAAAACTCCGATCCCCGGGTTGCTCCCCGCTTCATACGAGGACGACGGGTCCAGCAGGCCCGTGGATATCGTGCTCCCAGACGGGGCCGTGTGACCCGTGTTGTTCAGGAAAGCATGCTTCCACGAGCCCCCGTTGTTCACCGAGTACTTCACGAATACCCATGCGGCATCCCAGTTACGGGTATCCCGCCACGAGTTTTCCCACGACAGGTCGAATTGAACCTGCGTGTAACCATCGGCCGTGCTCTGTCCATTCAGCGTCGTGTTGCTCACCTGGATGTTGTTCGCCCCCAGGAAGCCTCCTGGCAGCAGGTACAGGCAAGCGGCCAGTAGTGATAAATAAACCTGTTTCATAGACCGTGTTGTTTATATGGTTAATCTTGTTGTTCTTCCATCTTCTCCAGCGTAACCGGGTCATTCTCTCCCCGGATTTTCACGAGAATATTACCGGGTCCCGTTCTCCATGCACTTCGCTCCCGACCTCATGCCTTCCCGTCATTTCGCCCGCGAGGAGGGGAACCACCCGGGTCAATCTTTCTCCGCGGGCGGGGCAAGGAAATCGGGGGGCTCCTCCAACCCGGGGCGAACTCCCGGGCTATTTCTTCCCGGTTTCCTGTTCGACCCGCTTCGGGGTGATCGAAATGGCCCCTTCCACGAGTTGCACTCGCTGTGATGAACATTATACCCCGCCGGGGTATGGTATCCGTTCCTAGTGCACCACCTTGTATCCTTTATTCATCCCATTGCCTTTCACTTTCACCAGGTAAACTCCCCGGGTGCTTAGCGCGTAGCTGCCTGTTGATCCTCCTGACAGGGTTTTCTTGCCCAGCATACGCCCTTTTATATCGTGCACGCTCACCTCGTAACTATTCGCACTATCCAACCCTTCCAGGTTTACCTCCAAGTCATCACCATTCAGGTAAACCAGCGCGTCTCCGCTCTCATCCACGTTGGTACTCACGTTGAAATACAGCACGAACCGCGACGCGGCATCACTCGTCTCCGAGCTAAACGTGTAGGTCGTGTCCTGCATAAAATCATGTTCCGCTCCTGTTATCCTGTCTTTCAGGTAAAGGCTCGTCAATCCCCCCCTCACCGGGTTACAGGTCAACGTGTAGCTGCCTGCCTGGCCTGACTTGAAGTCCAGGTTGATCGTCTTGTTCTCAACCGTGTCCGTCAGGTGAAGCGTCGTTAACGTGTCGCCTTTCCACCTCAGGTACAGGCTCGGGGCTGTCTTCACCACGCTGAACAGCTTCCCTGCTCCCGCCGAGTTCGTCCCGTTGCCCAGGTCAAACCACGCCTCGTCGCCTCCTGAGCCGGATAACGATTTTACCTTTAGCCGGGCTTGATTCCTGCTCCTGCCCGTTACCGCGCTTTTCACCCACGCCCCCCCGTTCGCGTTCACCCGGGCATCGTTGTTGAATACCAGCGTCCCCGCCGTGGCCGCCTGCACGAAGAAACCTTCCGTCGGGGCGATGTAGCGGATTACCCCGTTCGTCCCCTCGTCGCTCGTGCTCGCCGAGTTGAACACCCCGTAGTTGTTATTATCAGAACTCCAGATCCACGCGTTGTAACCCCCGTTGTCGATGGTCAGCACCTCGCGGCTATAACCGGCATCTGCCGTCCAGTCGATCGACGAGGGATAGGGATTCCCCACCAGGTTAAAGCCCGTGTAGCTGCTCGTCCCCTCGTCATTCGTCCCACTGCCAGAGGCCGTCACCGGCTCGCTCACGGTACCGCTGGTCAGCGTCCCGGCGAAGCTGTTCGTCCCGGCCGTCGCCAGCGAGTACAGGTAGCCACGCCCCGGCGTGAAGTAAGCGCTCGATTGGACCGACGACCACGTCGGCTCGGTGCCCGTGTTCAGGTTGTAAATCCAGCACGAGCCCGGCTCGTCCCACGCGTATAAATCATAGCCAGTCCCGTCGCCATAACTCCCGGCTGGCGTCCAGTTGCCACTGTCAAATATCGTCTGACCGCTTACCGGCGTGGAGATGAACTTCCAGCTCACCCCCGGGCCGATGTAACGATTCACTGTCCCGCTCACCCCCGTGCCAGCGTAAAGCAGCGAGGCCATGCTACTCGTGTTGGAATCTAAAACCAGCCCCGTCTCCCCCGCGCTGTTGGTCAGCGTTCCGGTAACCTCCAGCCACTTGCCCGCGGAAACCGTCAGCGACGAACCGCTGGTTATATCCAGGTCGTTGCTCACCGACAGGTCCGAGTTCTCCGTGACCCCCGCGGCGTTATCAACCGTTAAATTATAAGCCGCGTTGTCCACCAGGACGTCCTCCCCGATCGACTGGGCGGCGTTTCCCGAGAAGGTTAAGCTCGAGGAATTCGTCGTCACGTCCAGACCACCGCTCGTCGCGGACAAGTCCCCGGTCAAGGACAGGTCACCGGCCAGGGTAACGTTGTTGCTGTTGTTAATAGCCAGGTTATAGGCACTGTTGCCCGTCAGGGCTCCCGATGACAGCGTTTGCAAGGAACTCCCGGAGAAGGTCAGCGTGGACAAGTTCGTCGTCACGTCAAGACCCCCGCTCGTCGAGGTCAGGTCACCGGACAAAGCCAGGTCCCCGTCCAGCGTCACGTTGTTGCTGTTATTAATAGCCAGGTTATAGGCCGTGTTGCCGGTCAATGCTCCCGAGGACAACGTTTGCATGGCATTCCCAGAGAAGGTCAGCGTGCTGGCATTCGTGGAGGCATCAAGGGCACCGCTCGTCGTGGTAAGGTCTCCTGTCAATGTCAGGTTACCTGCAAGGCTCACGTTGTTCCCGTTATTAATTTCCAGGTTATGAACCAGGTTGTCTCCATAGATCGACTGCGCCGAACTCCCAGAGAAGGTTAACGTGGTATTGTTCGCGGAGGCATCCAATCCACCGCTATCGGCAGACAAGTTCCCAGTCAAAGTTAAGTCACCATCCAGAGTCAAATTATCGCTGTTATTAACAGACAAACTGTACGCAGTGTTGTCGGTCAACGCACTCGATGTCAACATCTGAGCAGAACTCCCCGCAAAGGTCAGCGTCGAGGAGTTCGTCGTCACGTCAAGACTTCCACTCGTTGCGGTAAGGGATCCAGTCAATGTCAGGTCACCATCCAGTTTCACACCGGAGCTCAAATTAATCACCACATTATAGACCTTATTGTCAACAAACGCATCCGACAATAGTGTAGGATAGGTCATTATTATGGTCGAGGAGTTCGTTGTCACGTCAAGCCCCCCACTCGTCGCAGTAAGGTCTCCGCTCAAGGTCAGGTCTCCATCCACTGTAACGTTGTTACTGTTGTTAACCACAAGGTCATAAATTCGTTTGCTAACAAACAGATTCGTTTGCAGTATCTGAGCGGAACTCCCCGAGAAAGTTATTGGATAATAACCTAATGCTTCAATATATCGACCGCTATCTGTACTAGAAATGGTCCCTTCCACAGTCAGGGCTCCAAATAAGCTCAAATTACCATTGTTTACCAAATTATAAACCGTGACACTTCCTGTGATTGTGTCGTAATTACCGGAGAATGTTAATGTCGTGAGGTTGGTCGTCAGGTCCAGATCACCGCTATTGACAGTAAGGCTACCTCCCAAGGTTAGGTCACTATCCATGGTCACTCCAGCGCTACTATTGACGGTCAGGTTGTAAAGATAGTTGTCAACAAAGGTCCCTTCCGGTATTTCCAGCGCATCACTACCCGCAAAGGTAATCCCCGAGCCATAGGCTGTGCCATCAATCTGTGCCCCGTTACTCAGTTCCAAGTCTCCAAGAATCTTTAACGTGCAGGGTCCTACAACCAAAGGATATGTAGTTGTATTGATCAACGCCCCGATCGTACGATTACTACTAGTATACAGACGATTAGATGCGGAAGAACTAAATTCAATATCAGCACCCGCAGCGGGAACTTCCCCCGCACTCCAATTCGAGCTATTGTCCCAGTATAGGCTTACTGAGCCTGTCCATTTATTAGGAGGCATAATTTTGGCCACGAAGGCGTCACTTGAGCCCAGGTATGAAGAAAGCGGGGTACCCCAGGTAGCTTCAGAATAACCACATACATACCATCTCCCAACTGAGCTATGGACAATATCATAACAATAGTCATTGCCGCTCCCCCCCAGAAAAAAGTTCCATAACATGGAAGAACCATCCGGGCTTATCCCTTCCACGAAACCATCCCGAATGCCCGAGAAAGCCCTGTCTGGATCACCCCATGAATTCAGTGCATAACCAGTGACATAGATATTGTTATCGGAGTCAAGGACAATTTTTTGAACAAAATCATTATTCGCCCCAATGAACGAGTTCCACTCCAGGGAACCATCCAAACCCAACTTCGCCACGAAACCATCAGAACCAGAGCCGTAAGCCATCTTCGGAGAGCCCCATGTCTTAGAACTATATCCACAGACATAAAGGCTGTCATTCGAGCCAATGGTAATGCCATAGCAATAATCAGTGCCGCTTCCCCCTAAAAAAGTATTCCACTCCAGGGAACCATCCACGCTCAACTTCGCCACGAAACCATCAGAACCACCCGTGTATGCCCGGATCGGGGATTCCCAGGATGCACCACTTGAAGTACCAGTAACATAGCAGTTATCATCCGAATCAGTGACGAGAAAGTAACAACGGTCTGAAGACGTACCCCCCAGGAAAGTGTTCCATAGCAGGTTGCCGCTTAAGTCCACACAGGCCACGGAACCAGAAATATTACCCTCAAACGCTCGCACCGGAGAGCCCCATGTTTTAGTAGCATACCCTGCTACATAAATATAGTAATTATCAGAAATGGTAACACCATTACAACCTTCGTCCCCTGTACCTCCCAGAAAAGTATTCCAGAGCAAGGTACCCGTGGACCCCAGACGAGCCACAAAACAATCATAACCACCCGTGTACGCCAGCACAGGGGAACCCCACGTTTTACCACAATAACCGGCCACGATGATGGTACCATCTGGAGAAACCGCTATGCCATAGCCATAATCACTGCCGCTTCCTCCCAGGAAGGTGTTCCACTCCACGGAGCCATCAGTGTTCAGACAAACCACAAAACAATCAGAACTGCTCGTATACGCCCGTACCGGGGAACCAAATGTTTTCAGGGAGTAACCGCAGACATAAAGATGGTCATCATCCATGGCTATGCCATAACAAACTTCAGCCGAGCTACTTCCCAGAAAGGTGTTCCACCCCAGGGTCGGGTCAATGGTTACCGGTAAGCCCGGGATAACCCGCCCGAGACGGAAACCAACCCGGTTACCGGGAAGCAACCGGTAATGGACTTCCACCGGCAGGCGTTTCCCTTGGTCGTCCTGCCATGCCACCGGGGCACTCTCTGTCAGGGTCCCCTGCTCGTATGTAATCACCAGGTTACCCCTCTGGTCCAGCTTTACCGGCCGGTTGTACTGCAACACGATGCTGCTTACCCGCGTGCTGTCGCCATCGGGTTCCAGCTCGTACGTGCTCTCCAGGATACCTCCCTGATTTCCCGTGTAAACGGCCGTTACCTTATCCCAAACCCCCGGGTAACGAACCTTCCCCAGCGGGGAGGGACCCTTACCTGCCGGGACGGGCACTACTCCCGGATCCTGTAGTGGTGGAACTTCGTTTTCTTCCGGGATGCCCGGGCTATCGTTTACCGGGACCACTTCCCGGCTGTTCACGAAACCAACAACCAGCGCGTGGGTCATCGACGCTACCCGGTAACCCTGGCGGTCAAACTGCACCACGTGGCCCCCCGAGGTGAATGTGAGCGATCCCGGGGATCCCTGCCCCCGGGCCCACATGGCCGGTAACAGGCACAGGAACAAAAAGAAAAAATGTAGGACTCGTTGCATGGCATGTCTGTTTAAAATTTTGTTGTTAATTGCCAATCGTTACCACCGTTTCGCCCGCGGACCAGGGCAAAATTTCCCGCGGGCAGGGCGGGAAAAAAGGGCCAGGGGCTTCTCAGCCCGGGTGGCAGTAACCTATCCAGCCACACGACCATCCGTCATCCCCCTCCTCGATTTTCCGCGGGACCCACAGGAGCTTCTTCAACCGCGAGCATCAAACGTTCAAACGCTCAAAATTTCTTTTTCCGGTACCCGGTCTTCCTGCCCCTGGCCCATGCCCGCACGCTAGCGGCCCAGCGTATAGCTTACCGATACCCGTACCGTGTTGGCCAGGGGATGGTCCTGCTCCGTGGGCACCAGGTACGAAAAATCCAGGCCGATCATTCTTAAGTCTGCGCCTATCCCTGCCGTGAAAAAATTACGGTCCCCCTTGTTCCTGTTCTCATAGAAGTACCCCGTACGAAGGGCAAACTGCCTGTTGTACCGGTACTCAACCCCAAGGGCAACGTTTATTTCCTGTATTTCCTCCCTGAAAGGCCCGTCCGAGAAAGAACTGAAAATCCCGTCCACCACCGATTTGTCCTGGCTGAAATCATTGCCAATGTAGATCCCCTCTTCGTCTGCCGCAGATCCGTTCTTCGGCGTCGGCACCAGTAATTTATTCAGATCTAGGTTGAAAGACAGGCTGTTGTACCCGTCAAGTTCTTTCCGGTAGCCCGCCCCTATCCGCAGGTTTGCCGGGATAAAATCTTTCGTTGTGCCGCCGGTATAGGAAATTTTTGTCCCGATATTGGAAATATCGATCCCTGCGGAAAAAACAGACGACAGCCGGTTGTTCGCTGTTTCGTTCTGATAATAAAAAGCGATATCTGCTGCCACGGCATTTCCGGGGCTTGTTTCTTCCCCGCCGGCCAGACCGGAATGAATATAACGCAGGGCCAGCGACCCCGAGAAATGTGCCGACAACAGCCGCGTATAGGCAAAATCGACTGCCCATTCGTTCGGGTTGGCCTGGCCCTGGTAATCCCCGTTATTATCGCGGACCGTTACATCTCCGAGATCGAAGTAACGAAGTGAACCGCTTATGGTCCGGACATGGTCCAGCTTCAGATAGCCGGCCAGGTAGCCCAGGTTAATCCCTTCAACCAGGTTTCTCAGCCAAGGCGTATAAGAAAGCCCCGCTCCCGATTTACTCCCGGCAAAAGCGTACTTGGCCGGGTTCCAGTGCTGGGCGTTCACATCGGGACTGCTGGCCACGCCCGCGTCGCCCATGCCCCCGGCCCTCGAGTCGGGCGTGATGGTCAGAAAAGGGACTGCCGTGGAAATGACATTTGCACCGGAGGTCGACGTCTGTCCCTGGACATTCTTCTGGTAAAGGCCCGACATTAAAAATATGATTAAAAAACGGAAAAGTGTTTTCATTGTTTTTATGTGTATAATTTTCTGTGAACATAATTTTTTCAGGTCCTTGAGGCTCGTTTTATCTATTTATCATTTTTCTGTTAAACAGTTCGATCAATGGTTTGATATAAATGACTGTATTATGCGCGTCGTCCCGGTTTCTGAAGTACCCGATCCTTACCTTGAAGAGCGGCTTATTATTAATAATGTACACGCCCCCCTCTTTCAGGAAAGCCAGTATGGTGACAGCATATCTTTCGGCTTCTTCTTTTGTCCGGAAAGCTCCTGCCTGCACTGAAAAGTACTTCCTGTCGAAACAAATGACCAGCACACCGTGAAATAATTCGTATTGATGGAGCCTGGTCCCTTTTTCACAGATAAAGCACTTAACTTCCTGGTTAACTTCAATTTCTTTCATTTTTTTCATTTAGTCGATAATATCTGCTCTCTGTTTTCATTTCAAAACATGACCGGTTATATTATTTTTCTGTTCCCGATTTTACCGTTTTGACAACACTGCGTGCTTCTTCCCGGGATCCCAGACAGCCAATCTTAACCTTATAATAGGGGCCCTGCATGATAATATAAACAGTCCCTTTTGTTAAAAGCCGTTTTATACCCGAGGCCAGCTTTGCGGCGTTTTCCCCGGACTTAAAGGCTCCCAGCTGGACTGAAAAATATTGTCCATTGATGCTTTCGATCATCGCCCCTTCAAACATTTCGTACTTGCGGATACCGGGCCCGTTCTCACAGGCCTGAATAATTTTGAGTTGTTCTTCCCCGGTGTCCCCGGGAATAAAGTCCCGGGTTGAAATAGTAATCAATCGATTATTGATCAGGCTGTCCATTTTAAAATTGCAATCGTCGGACAGGCTTTCAAACGAGACGCGCCGGTTGGCCGCTTTCTCTTCAGGGGTCCGGTCAGCGTTTAACAGGACCGACTCGCCATACCCCACCGCATGGAGCCTGTCTGCCCGGATACCCTTGCTTACCATGTAATTCATGACAGCACGCGCCCTTCTTTCGCTGAGCTGCTGGTTATACTTTTCAGGGCCGTCCGAATCGGCATAACCTCCTATCTCCAGCCGGATACAGGAATGTTCGGCCATCAGTGACACCAGGTAATTCAAGGCAGGGTAATTTTTCTTATCAACCTGATAACGGTTAAACCCGAATTTCAGGTAATAGACCTGTAACTTCTTCCCTTTTTTCAGCTCCTGGTTAACGGTAAGCTGCAGGCTGTCATTCCCGGCCGCAGTCAGTTTTCCGTGATTTAGCTCCTGAGGACCAGGATCAGGGGTTTTCCCCAGCTCCAGGGTCCCGATATCGGCAATATCGCCCATCAGGTCTTTCCTGATCCGGAACGAAACCGCATGCAGGGGTTCCATCCCGATTGACTTCATCTGGTCCGTATCCGGTTGGACCGTATAACTGCCCGGGGCCAATCCCAGGTAGGAGAAATAACCGTCCGATTCAGTCATGATCCGGGCTTTCTGGTTTCCCTGTCCATCCAGGATCCGAAGCAATACCCGCCCCAGGCCATTCCCGGACTGGTCGGCCACCACTCCCGATACCTCGCCCATGGGGAGGACAGGAAGGCGGATTTCCTTGTACTGGTTGGGGTCGGTGCACACGCGTATGCTTTTCACTGAAAGCCGCCAGGCTATATTTTCGAATCCGGACTCATCCAGGGTTACCAGGTAATCGACAAAGGGTTCCAGTCCGTTTATCCGTAACAGGGAGTCTTTCCCGCTGTAGGAAACACGGCCCCCGCTGCACCTGGCAGACAGGTAAGGCACGACCGGTTCATCCGGCTCCTGTTTCCCGTCAAAGTTAGCGTCAACGAATGGGATCAGGGTAATGCCGGATGTCCCGACAAACGACCGGCGATCGGCATTTACAAGCCCCTTCCGGTCAAAAGAAAGGCCGCCCCGCACACTCTCCGAGGTTTGGATCTTGTTATTACTGAAGTAAGACGATATATAAGAGGACATCCAGTCAACGTTATACCGGAAAGACATGTTAAAGCTCCTGTACCCGCCCAGGATGCTGTTCTCGTAACCGAGCCCCAGGTAGCCACTGACGAACAGGTTCTTCTCAAAAGTAACCTTGTAGGAAATCCATTTACCCGTGCTAAAATTGTACTGGGCATACGGACGGAGTGTCCCCAGGTCCTTCAACCTCATGCCTACAGCAACATTACTGTATAAATTCGTGGTGCCCGAGGTGGACCAGTTCATGTAATTCCCCAATGTGGCATTGAGCTTTCCCCGGTAACCGGACAAAACCAGTTCTGCGGTGTTATATTTCAGCGACGAATAAACATTCTGGCTAAAAATGGTCCTGGCCGAAACAGACATATCTTTTAGTTTGAACGGGACAGTAAGCTTTCCCTGGCGCTTTTCCCGGTAATTGTAAATAATGGCCGTCTGGTTTTCCCGGTACCTTGTGTAATCCAGCTCCAGCGAAATATTCCCGGTCGTGGTGTAATTCAGCGACCCTTCCGCTTTAACCCCCGCGTCATATTCCCCCGTGAGGATCAGCCGGGATAACGGCTGCATGTAAACCTGCACGAACGGGATACAGGGGTGCGTGACTGAAGAATAATATTCCACCCCGCTGCTCAGGGTAAGCCATTGGGACAGGCCATAGCTGCCCGCGGCCCTTCCGTACTTTGAATCCAGGGAGTCCAGGACAAAACCCCCGCTGATTTTATATTCAAACTCGCCGGCCGGCAGGATCGTGTACGGCATGGTAAAGGTCCTCTCTTCTGACCGTTCCTGTCCCTGGGGACCATAAAACCGCAGGGTCATCCCCGTGGTGCCGTAAACAACAGGCACCTTAAACGAGTAATAACCGGAAGCGTCGGCATGGGCATAACCGCTTAAGATGTCGTTGATATAAATTTCGACCAGCCAGCCTGCATCCGTGTAACCGTCGACCTGGTAATTGCCCCGGGCCTTCCGCACGGTCGTCCCTGCATTGGTTAAGGATATCCCGTCGACCGGGGAAGTCAGCGTGGCCACAGAACTGACATTAATCCTGCCCAGCCGGGCCTGCCTGAAAATTTTATGATGATTATCCACCCACCGCCAGTAATAATCCTGCTGGTTTCTTTTCATCCCGTACCCGGATGACCAGTTAAGCCAAAGGTTGGTCTCACCGCCAAGGATTTCTGTTCCAAGCCCAAGACCCCCCAACGTTTCAGTGAATGTCCCTCCTTTTTGGCCCGAGGAAACATACCACTCTGACATGGTGCCGTTCAGCAAATGATAATTGCGCGGGATAATCGTGTCCGGCCGGGATTCTTCTTCTCCCTTCCCGATATTGCCCCGTGCCCGCTCCAGTCGCTTTTCTTTCTCGAGCGGAAGTTCAAACTCCGCGCTGAAACGGGCTGACAGTCCCCGGAAATTAAAATCGATTTTAAAACCAAAAGCCCTTTCCAGGGCTTCCTTCCGTACAAAAAGCGTTCCCATATCCAGGATGCATTCCTGTTTCGAAAGGGGAAACTCCTTCCCTTGCCAGGCAATAGTCCCGGCCTCCATGTCTATCCGGAATGGATTGTCTGCTGTCTCGAAATAGCCCTCCAGGACCTTCCCTCCGGCTTTGATCTCACTGTATATCTTTAAGGAACTGAACAACTCGTCAACCGGTAAAAAAAGGGTTCCCGGGTCCCGGTAAAATGCCGGGAATACTTTCTGACCGAGTTTACCAAAAGTTATTGTAATATCGAAAAAATCATAATCTTCAATCTTTTCCTGCGCCTGGACATGAAAACAGAAAATCGACCAGAAAAATGAAATTATGACAAGTTTCTTTAGAAGTGATACTGGAGTCGTCATAAAGTTCAAAAAGGTTTACCTCTTGTTTGTACTTATTATTGTTGTCGTGCCTGACCGGTTGCAAAACCAGTTTAAATCATGCTTACTGCTGGCTGATGGTAATCGCAATCTCCCCCACGTAAGTCCCGTCAGGGGTGGAAGAATAAGGGCCAATCGAGATCGTACCTCCAACATAAATTAAATGGGTTTCGTCACACCCTGTGTTTGACTGAAAGCTGCAGCTGATTGCCCCGTTAACGCTTTCATAGGTATTCGTCCCGATCTTCGCGCCCGTCAGGGACAAATCTATGGAATACCCGCCGTTGGTCAGGGAAACCGGGGTCATCTCGATGTTCACGTTTCGCCCCGGACACAGTTTGAATCCAAATATGGCAGGGGTATAATCCCCGCCCGTATTTTCCAGTAAAACCACGTTTCCCTCATAAGTTCTGGTCCCATCATAGTCTACCGTTACCGTTCCGGTCGCACTGGGCTCTGTCAACGAAACATCCCCGAATTGCAATGCCTGGTTTTTCGTCACCTCGATGGTCCTGCTCGGCAACTCCGGCTGAGCGGATAAAGCCCGGGGAAAGCCCATGGCCAGTAAGCAGGAGACCAAAAAAACAAATACCGGCTTGTTATCCATTTTTTTCCTCTTTTTAACGACTTGTTTTTATTTTCATCCCTTCAAAGCTGATACTCGGCGCTGGCCAGTTCTTTATTCCCGTCATCATCCGGGGTCACGTAACGCACCACTAATTTCCCGGATGTCAATTTTTTCCCGTTTCTCACCCGGATCAACATACTGTAATCCCTTTTCTCCAGCTCGGTATAGACCCCGATGCCTTTGGCCTGGCCGATTAACACGGCCCCCCCTTGTTCCGGCACATATTTTACTTCCAGGTTACCGTATGCCGATTTATTTCCGCTCCTGTTCATGGTTACCCTGAGTTGATAGGTCGAGTCGTCCACCGCGACAAGTGAAACGCCGGTCAGCGTAATGTTCATGTTTAAATTACCCGTCCTGACAATCACCGGGATACTCAGTCCGAACACAGGGATAATGCTTACCGACATTTTTGTCGTGTCTTTTTTCAGTTCATCCAGTCCCAGCGGTTTTAAATTCTTCTCGGCCCGGAAATACAAATGCGAGCGGTATTCGCCGGGTTCCATTCCCGGCAGGCGCCGTAACTGAAGGCTTACAACCTGTGATTCCCGGGGCGGGAGGGTTACCCGGCGGGGAAAGATCCTCAAATATTTGTCAGCGCAATTTTTCATGGAGTCTGCACTGCCCGTATCCTTAAAGCTGCCATCTTCCTGCATCTGGTAATGCAAAAAGGAGATCAGGTACTCCGCTGTATCCTTTCCGATATTGCAAAGGTTCAGATCTTCCTTCTGTCTGTTCCCCTCGAACACAACCCGGATGGGCGTTATCAGCAGATTTCCCTGCGCATGGACCCGGCCAAGAGAGGATAGAATTAAAAAAAACCATAAAATATTCAGTTTCTTCATCTTTTCTTTTTTAGTCAAAAACCCGGCATAATTCCCATGTCATCGGTTGAAATAATGCCCCGGGCAGTTGCTCTTTATCTTAGGAATAGGTATATCCTGCTTTATTTCTGTTTAATTGTTTAAAAAGACGACCTCGTATGTCCCGGTATAGATCCCGGCCGGGCTCTCCGACCAGTTGCCGATATGCAGTGTCCCTCCGATACTGATCTCTGCCTGTCCCCGTCCGTTTCTGTTCTGATCATTTTCCGATACAGTGGCCGTAAAATTGTCAACAGTGACCTTTTCCCCTCCTGAATCCCGTTTCAATGAAAGGGAATTCTGCGGAAGGACCACCGATATCAGGTTCCCTTCAAATCCTTTTAATTCGAACTTTCCTGCGCTATACATCCCCTCTGACTGTACCAGCTCCCCGCTAGTCACACACTCGTTCCGGGGCGAGATGCGTACCATGCCCCCGCCGCTTTCATTAATGATTACCCCGAAGTTCAGGATCTCCTTCTCCGATACCGTTGCCGGGGCTAAAATCTCCGTGCGTATTTGTCCCACAATACTGCTATTCTGGGCCAGTGCTGAAACGGTGAACAACAGGGACAATGCTGATATCACGGTTTTCATTGTTGCTTGTTTCATGTACATCTGCTATATACCTTGATTTAACATCGCTTTCTCGGACCGGCCAATCCGGCCCCGGTTTTTAAAGGTTTACCTCCTATATAGATTATCAGTCTGTTCCCTTGGCCGGCCAGGATTACCGGGCCGCACCGATAAGATGATACCGGGAACAGGAGTAGGGCACGTTGCCAGTCGCGTAACTAAAAAATTAACCCCTTCTATTTTCTCCTTTCCCGGTATGCTTTAGTTACTTAATCCCTACTGATAGGCTACTGTTATTGTAAAATTATCGCTGGTATAAGTCCCCATTGTCTGGTCTGCCCCGACATGGAGTGTTCCACCGATAACAAACGTATCCGTTCCTCCGGTAATCGTTCCACTTGTTCCTACCGCCCCGGACGAAGCGACATAAGCGGTGATCCCGGAAACGGTCATCGTTGAACTTCCGTCATCACCTGTCAGGGTAATATCAGTTGACGGGAGTGTAATCGTATAGGCATCCCCGGAAATTCCGTCAACCTTGAAACCGGCACAGGAATAGGTATCGCCGACAAGGCTTACGTCTCCTGTTACCGAGCGCTTTTGATTTGACGGGCTCAAAACACAGGTACCCCCGCTGGAGCCTACCGCCATACTTCCAAAATCCAATACCAGCCCCTCTGTTCCTTCTGAAATGGAAATGGGGGCAACAATACTGGCCGAAGCAGTAACATTATTGATACTGGCGTCTTGTGCTTTTGCCCCGATTGCAAGAGCCATAAAGATCATTATGACTGCTAAGCCTGTTAACCTTTTGTTCATTGTTCTTTAATTTTAAATTAGACAATCTATTAATTAATTGTACGCTACTGTTATTTCAAACGTGTTGCTATAGGTACCTGCAGTTATGCTCCCTGCAGGAAGGGTTAATGTTGCTCCCAAAGTAATCTGATCAGATCCGTTGGAATCCAGGTTATAACTCGTCCCGGTACCATTATTGGCTGTTTTAATAACCAGGTCGCTGATCGTAAGAGAACTGCTGCTTCCGGAATCGCCGTCAAGGTAAACCGGGATCGTGGCAGGATACGTAATCAGGTAAGCATTATTGGCTGCCCCGCTCAGATTATAAGTGGCGTTGGTGCCTTCATCCGTGGCCAGGCAGGTAACCCCGCTGCTTGGTGTACGTACCCCGTCAACCCCCAGAATACAGGTCCCGTCGGCAGAGCCACTCTCAATATTTACGCTGATGTCCCCGAAATCAAGAGCTTCAAGCTCCGTGAGTGTCAGTGGAGTTATGAGATTTACCGTTGCTGAATTCGATGTTGTCGTTTGCGCCCCGGATACTTTTACAATACAGGAGATTGCCATAACAGCAAAAATCCTGATTAAAAAACTTTTCATACTTCAAAAATTTAGTCGTAATTTATCCCTCTCATGTAGTTTGTTTTCCAAATTATTTTTTTTACAGTTGGTATCTTCCCTCATTCTGAGGGTCTTGAATCCAGGTAAATAGCAGGCTGCTACATAAAACATACTTTTTTTGCAGCCTGCCATAATTAGCTCCACCAGATCAATATCATCCCATTCATCAGTCAAATCTTCCTCTGCAACACCGGCTTTTTAATCATAAAATACCGTCTCATCTCCCTCATGAATAATTTTTTATTCAGCGGTTTTCTAAAATATTTTCGGATCTTCCCCGAACGCAGATAAGGTTCGGCCTTAACTGTATTCTCGTTGTCGGAAACCATGAAACAAAGAATATCCCGGTCAAGCTGCAGCACCAGATCGATCAACTCCAGCCCATCAGGCCGGGGCATCTGCCAGTCGCTGACCAATACTTTTACCTCCGGATTGGTTTTCAGATAATTAAGTGCACCTGCCGAAGAGTCGGCCAGGGCCAGATCGAAAAAACTTCCAAACATATTGTGGAAGACCTTCAAGTTGACAGGATTATCGTCCACATAAAGAATTTTCACCCTCTCCATCGGATCCCTCCTTTTTTGTTTAACACGAAAGGCAGCCTGCACCTGATAATAATTGTTTAATCAAACGGAATAAGCAATTTATTCTTATCCCATGACAAATGCAGCAGCCGCTCTACCACGAATGGTTCATTATTAATAAATAAGAAGATAATACGCGACTGTACCCGGTCTTTCACAGTCAGATGAGGCCTCCCTTTTTCGCAAGCATTTTCTTTTTTCATAATCAAACATTCTCGGTTTACAGTTATCGTTATGATGACAATGATCACACAAACAGATTGTTTTTTAACTATTTATGTATTAATTTCAACAGCTCCTGCCCAATAGTCCGTCCTTAAATATCCGCCATCGAAAATGACCACTTATTGTATGGTCTCTAACTAAGAGACCATACAATATTTTATCTATACTGTTTATAAATTGATTAAAAAAAACAAAACGTGTGTTTTTAAAACAATATGTTAGCAACAAAATATATTATGTTGCTAACATATTATAAATAAGAAGATAAATAATAATAATAATAACTTAATTTTAAAATTAAATTACAACACAATGTAAACCAGGAATATTCCATGTTGTTTTAACAAAAAATAAAAAAGAGAATAGCTGTTTATAAATTTATCAGGCAGAAAAACCCAAAATTCTTGATGTTTTTATTAATCTTATATTCAATTACATAATACAAAAAAATCAATTTTCTTTAATTTTATTTTGGAATGCAATTTTTTTATTTTACCTTTGTTTATGTAAGACTATGATCTCTTAGTTAGAATTCTTCAGTCCCATTAATTGATTTTTTATTATCCTGTTTCCCCTATCTTTCTTATAATCCGGAAAATGCAAAACAGAGCGGTGCGCAGGCCGTCAAAACGCCCGGTGGAGGGTTCGTTTTGACAAGATTTTTGCTTCCTTTTCATCGACTGGAAAAGGAAGAGCCTGTCCGGCTTGAGGACTGAAATGACAAACAAACCATCCCGTAATCGGTCAGGACTCCTCCGAAAATGCCGGGCATATGCTTTCTCCCGGTAAGATTCCTTCGGAGAATCCGAAACCGGAAATCTTCCTTTTAATCCGGCAAATCCCCGAACAGAGCGGTGCGCAGGCCGTCAAAACGCCCGGCGGAGGGTTCGTTTTGACAAGATTTTTGCTTCCTTTTCATCGACTGGAAGAGGAAGAGCCTGTCCGGCTTGAGGACGAAATGACATACCGACCATCCCGTAACCGGTCAGGGATCCGTCACAAATACCGGGCATATGCCTGATTACGGAGTTCTAAACGAAGCCTGTTCCCCGTCGGATTCAGGACAGGCATCTCCTTTATCCTCTATCTCTTTCAAATCATTAATGATAAGCCTGTTAACATCATCGACAACACTGTCTTGAACCGAAGCCAGATAGATTTCTGTTATTTTCTCGGAAGAATGTCCCATCCCGGCACTGATTACCGAAACCGGGATATGCCTGTTCCGGGCCATCGTAGCCCAGGTATGGCGGGCAACATAAAAAGTCAGCGGGACCGCCAGGCCCAGGATTTCAGATAACCGCTTCAGTTGTTTATTATAATAATTCAGGGCGTTCAGGTACCGCATATAGACACTTCGCTTCCCATCCTCCCTGATTATCGGGAAAAGATAGTCTGACCTAGCCGTCCTGTCCTTACTCCGGTCAATGATCTCCTCCATGCAGGGTTCCAGGCCGATAACCAGTGAACTCCCTGTCTTTCTCCGTTTATACCGGATCTCTCCATTCCGGATATCCTGCTTTTTCAAATACGCCAGGTCAACAAATGCCATTCCACGGGTATAAAAACTGAATAAAAACAGGTCACGCGTAAATGAAAGGACCCGCGATTTCGAAAGGTCAGCCGTCTTTAGCCGGACAATTGTCGTTTCGTCAACTGCCCTTTTCCGGGTGCGCTCAACGCCTGTATAAACCTTTTTGAACGGGTCCCTTTGTTTGATATTATAACTCGCTGCGGCCTTGTTATAAACAGCACGGATGCCCCGGATGTAAAAGGAAGCTGTATTTTTTACAATCCTGCGTTGCCCGAGCCAGGATTCATAGTCGCAAATAAGCTCCTCCGTAATAGCGGCTATTTCCAGGTCCCTGTTTCCACAGAAACAGGAAAAGCTATTTCTTGCACTCTGATAATTTCTTGCAGTTCCCGCCTGGTTCGTGCGTTTCAGTATCCGGATCTGCTCATCCATAAAAGAAAAAAAAACCGGAAAAACGGTCTCGCTTTTAAATTGTGAAACAATGCGGGCCAGAGAATAGTCACCACCGTCTTTTAACTCGTCTTTAATCCGGTACAGGAGGTCAATGTCCCTTTCAATTCGCTTCTGGATTACAACCAACTCATCCGTTCTCTCTCCCCTTCCGGGGACCACCATCTGCATCTGCTCATTCCACTCCGAACGAAAAATTCTGTATGGTGTCGTTATCTGCTTCGACTTTCTGTTATGGACCAGGGAATAAAAAAGAGTGCCTTTTTTCCCGGGTATGGAAGAGGGCCGGAATCGTATTTTTATGGTAATCATTTTTTAGATCAAATCATTTAGGTTAGTAAATCAAAGGGACAGCATTTCCCAGTGCATTAATCTTCTAATCGTTGCTTGTCAGGCAGATAAGAAAGATTAACCTGCCCACCGTTACAAGAATCTGCGGGAAGCAGCAACAACCGTTAAGTTTCCATTCTTTTTCATTTGTTTATGGGCTAAGCTTTTAAATGAAACTATAAGCAGACAGCGATATAAGAAATGTTTCCTAAAAAAAGGAATTCCGGTTTCTATTGGGTATTGCTCCATAATCCTGGTTATTTATTTTTAATTTATCTTCTAAATTATAATTTATAAGATAAATTAAAAATAAAAAATTGCAAATGAGAGATATCAATTATCAAAAATACGATATGAGTTATCGTTTTTTTATGATCCAAACATACGGCAACAAAAGAAATAGTATCTTTCTGAAAACCGCGGTTATCCACCGGCAAAAAGGAGAATGAATACGTCCGTACTTTTAAATAAATTATGAAATATAATTCATTTAAAAAATCCGGATTATCATCAAAAACCACTCATATTGAACCTATAGGCTGAGATTATTCTAAAGTTTTTCCGTACCTAAAACTTCAAAATTCCGTATTTTCTTTTTCGCTATGCCGGCAATAAGTTTTCTGTTTGCATCGTCAATCACCGCCGGGTCCACCGATGCAAGATAAATCTCGGTTGTCATTTCTGAAGTATGCCCCATTCCGGCACTGATTACCGCAATCGGAACATTTCTGTTCCGGGCCATTGTCGCCCATGAATGACGGGCAACATAAGAGGTAAGGGGAACTTCAAGCTCCAAAATGGAAGATAACCTTTTCAATTGTTTGTTATAGTAGGTTAACGCGGTCTGGTACTGGGAATAGGCCTTCCCCGGATCATCCGAAGTAACGAGGGGGAAAACATAGTCTGATTCTTTCACCAGGCCTGTATACCGTTCGATAATCTCCTGCATGCACCGTTCCAGGCGGATGCTCATGGAATGGCCAGTTTTTCGACGGGTATAGCTGATTAAACCTTCTTTTATATCTTCCTTTCTTAAATAGGCCATATCAACAAAGGACATTCCACGGGTATAAAAACTAAACAAAAACAGGTCCTTCGCATAGGAAAGCGTACGGGAAGAGGAAAGATCGCACTCATTCAGCCTCATAATGGTCTCTTCAGGCAAAGCCCTCTTCCGGGTGTGTTCAATGCCCGTATAAACTTTCCGGAACGGATAGTTTTGAGAGACAAGATGACGCTCAACGGCCTTGTTATATACCGAACGAAGAATCCTCATATAAAAGGATGCCGTATTCCGGCTGACCTTTTTTCGCCTGAGCCACAATTCGTAATCCCCTGCAAGTTCTTCTGTAACCGAAATCAGGTCGATGTCTTTATTTTCCAGGTATTTCGAAAAACTACTCCGCGCCCGTCTATAATTACGGGCGGTACCCAGGGAATCGGAATTGGTCAGCCTTCTGATTTCCTCATCCATAAATATGAAAAAAGACATGGAAAAGGATTTGTCCAAAAACTGTGCGACAACCTTATCAAGGGAATAATCACCATCATTCTCAAACTCTTCAATGATGTTTTCAATAACCTCAAGGTCCTTTTTTATCATTACCTGTATTTCCCGCAGTTCTTTATTCCTCCGGCCAAACCGGTAAACCATCACCTGCGCTTCTTCATTCCACTCGAAAGGGAAAACTTTATATTTTGTCGTTATTTGCTTGGACTTTCTGTTGTGTACAAGCGAGTAAAAAAGGCTGCCCTTTTTACCGGCGATTGCAGATCTCCTAAATCTCACCTTCACTGTTGTCATACCTACCCATCTTAGGATTAAGAATCAAAAATGAGAATTTAATAGCTCTCATGAATTAAAAGTCTGCATTTAATCAGGCATTTAACCATTATTTAACAGATAATATAATATAAATTTCAAAAAATTAACTATTTCATGGCAATTGCCTAAAACAATAAATAAGAACATATTTTCTATATAAATAACGACATTATTTAAATAGACAACAATATACGCCCTTTCTAATGACAAAAAATTCTTTCAATTTTGTATAAATACGTTTTGGTTCATAGCAGCATAACTTCCAGCCCACCCCACGGGGCTGTCTATTTTTTATAACATAATTTTGCTGCCTTTTACTGTTTTTTTACAATTGTTTTGTAAATTTACATATTAAACGTACTGTATCTAAAAACCGAAAAGAAAACGATCGAAAGAAGCTGCTCCTGCTTAGTTACCAACCGCTGATGTATGCTTTTTACAGTTCCTTCGGTGCTCTTCGATTTGATAAACAGATTCTCCTCTTTTTTGTGAAGCCGGACCTGTTTTGAGAAGAGGGCTCAACGCCCGGTGTTGTACATAAATAATCCGGTCTTTAACCCGACGCTGCCCGGGAAGCTTTGATCATTGATACCCCGGACCGGCTGCAATGGTTTCCTTCTCTCCTGCCGCTGCCCCGAGCGGAGTTTACTTGTTGAAGTACATGATCCGCTGGAAAAACAGCTTAAAGTTTTACCGATGCAAAATCTGTCAAAACCCCGGAATGCCGTTGTACAGGCTGCCTGCTACCTGTAAATTCTGCTTTTTGTATATGCTGCGCTAAGCAAGCTGCTCGATTTTGAGGACTTCAGGGTCCAGCTGGCGCAGTCGCCCCTGCTGAGCGCCTATGCCTGGATATTGGCCTGGCTGGTCCCTTTACTGGAGATCATTACGGCTTTTCTACTGTTTTTTCATCGTACCAGGCCGGCAGCACTGCTCAGTGCATTTTTTATTATGGTAATGTTTTGCGCCTATATCTACATTATCCTGAACTACAGCGCTTCTGTTCCGTGTTCGTGCGGCGGCATTATTGAAAAGCTGGGCTGGAAGGAGCACCTGGTCTTTAACCTGTTTTTTGTATTGCTTGCGGTAGCTGGCTGGCTGCTCGCCAAGCAACCGGGAAATCCGTTTAAAGCGGCTCTCATCCTCCTTTGTCTCGGTTTTACGGCAATCCTGGTTGTTACCTTCCTTTATCTTTCCTCGGAGCGGATCATTTATACTGAAAATCCGTTTATAAGACGTTATACTCACGGGGTAATTAAAACGGGCGAGATTGATCTTGGAAGCAACGCCTGCTATTTTGCAGGCTCGGAAGCCGGAACTGTTTTCCTTGGAAATTACAGTAATCCCTTAAAGATTATGATCACAGACACTGCTCTTCGTACCCCAACGGAGGAAACGATCCGGGTCAGGGAGGCTGACCTGCCTTCCATCGCTTCACAGGTCCGGATAGAACCTCCCGCTTTTTACCTGGTAGACGGGCAAATTTCCCGGATTTTAAAGGGCAGTACAACAGACTGGGAGACTTCTCAACGATGGGACGGGACCATCCGGTTTTCAAACTATCAGTTAGCCGGTGATCACACCATAGCATTCCGGGCTTTTATGCCCGGGAAGAAGGAACAGGTACTGGGCTGTTTATCCCTGGCAGACTCTCTGCCTTATACCCTAACTCCCGGCTTACTGGAGAAACAGGTGGATGGTGATTTTGGTGTGGACGGAACACTCAGTTACGACCGTGGAAAGGAGCAGGTCGTTTACACTTATTATTACCGCAATTCTTATTTGGTCGCCAACAGCCTGCTGGAGCTAAAGGCCAGGAGGAATACCATAGACACCGTCACTCAGGTACGACTGGTTATTGATACCCTGGCAAACAGGTACCAACGCAAACTTATTTCAGCATTAATGGTCAATGCTTCCGCCTTTGCGACAGACGGGATGCTTTATGTACGCTCCAAAATAAAGGGCCGCTACCAGCCGGAGAAAACCTGGAAGCAAACCGGAACCATCGATGTTTACGACCTGTCCACGGGGAATTACAGGACAAGTTTTTATGTATACAAAACATCTGGGAAACCGGTAAGGCAATTCTTTATCATCGGGAAGAATTTTTACGGTTTTGCCGGTAACAAGCTGGTCCGTTACAATTTGGGCAGCATGCTTAACGATTATGAATAACAATAAAAAATCGCGCGATTGCAGGGGAAAGGTCGAAAACCTGCAAAAAAGAGAGTAGACCGTAACATTAATATTAAATCGTCATGAAAAGTAAATTAAAAAAACTACTGCCAGTCATCGTCGTGGCCGTAGCTGTGGCAGGAGCCTTATCCACTCACGCCATGAATCAAAAAGCCGGGCAGGCAACCCTTGTTAACGGATACATTCAGTTGGATCCGGAGGGAATGTCGTGCCAGCAGAGTTCAACACAATGTACAACCGTCAATACCGGCGTGCAATGCACAGTCGGATATTCTTCATCCGGGGCTCAGTTGTTCCGGATTGATTCTGACAATAGTTGCATTCAGCCACTGTATAAACCGGAAAGTAATTGACCTTGGTTCTGATGTCAAAAGGAAGGGCCTGTAAAAGGCCCTTCCTTGTTTTACGAGGCATTATTTACAGCACTTTAAGGCATCCATTCTTGTTTGCCCCCATCTTTGAGATAATACCCAAACCATTGGTGAACTTTCCGGGTTAAATCCCTTTGGTTTTCAGGATTCAGAAAAGCATGGGCTTCACCGGGATAGATAAGCATCGTGTTGGGCTTGCCCAGTCTTTTCATGGCAAAGTGAAAGGCCATGGTTTGCGTATAGTTGACGTGATAGTCTTTTCCGCCGGTAAAAAGGAGAAAAGGGATCCGGACATTTTGGGCATGGTACATCGGCGAATTGTCCAGGTATCCCTGGAAATCATCAAAAAGGGATTTGCCCATTCGTAGCTGGGAAGTTTCGTACTGGAAAAACCGGAGAGATTTTCCTTCCAGATTAAAATAATCAGATGTAAAGTCTGAAAAGCCGGCACCGGCAACAGCCGTGGCAAACAGTTCTGTCCGGGTAATGGTAAACAACGTTTCGTACCCGCCAAAGGATTGCCCCATAAGCCCAATTTTTTGAGGATTGACTGGGGCATTTTCCATAGCAGCTTTGGTCCCTGAAATAATGCAATCGGCTGCAGAGAAGCCGGGTTCACCAATTTCGTACTCAATGTCGGGGAGAAAAACAAAATAGCCGTCAGCTGTCAGGTTCGTCGGATTATAGCCTGTCCCATTATACAGAGAAGGATTGACGTATTGATCCCAGCAGCGGGACTGCTTTTCATACACGTGTACAACCATCGGGTAACAGGTCCCTTTTTTACAGTCCATGGGATATTTCAAAATACCGGTAAGCCGTTTCCCGTCCCTATTGTGGTACATAATCCGCTGCCGCCTGTACCACTGGTAATCCTTATAATGCGGATTGCTCTGAAAAACCTGCCATAAAGAGTCTGCAGTCACATCATACACCATAAGCCGTGGCGGCACGTCATAATTCTCCTGTGTAAAGCTCAGTACCTTATTGTTTAAAGCCATTTTGGGCCATCTTGTGTAACATTCATCCAGTCTGATGCATCTGGTTTCATCACCGGCTACTTGACAGGCATACCCCATTTGATCTCCTTTTCTCCGTTCAAAGAATAAGATTGAATTATCCAGGTAGTTTCCTCTCTTATTTCTCAGGTCAGAGGGAGTCCCACAATGGCATTGATCAACCTGAAACATGCTCCGTTTTCCAGTCCCCGGGTGATCCGTTCCGGAGGGGCCCCATCCATGGAAACTTTCCACAGATCATATTGACCGGACAGGTAGACGGCCTTTTCGTCAGGCGTCCATCCTTCCGGGACCGGGTTCACAGGTTCACCTTCCCGGTCTGTGCCGTCAATCATTGTAAACTTTCCGTCAAGGCTGCCGAACCGGGCCTTTTGAGTATCGTAACACCACCATTGTTCAGCTTTTAGCCAGAGGATATACCGTCCGGAAGGACTTATATTTAAGCTGCCCGGAGCATTGATAAACCTGCTTATCAGCAACGTTCTCCTTCCATCTTTCAGATTCATAAGATAAACATCGGCCGTATCTGCCAATGTACTGTTATATAAGCGGTACCGGGCAGGATTATAAACCAGGGCATAATCACTGGACAGGCCATAAAATGCTTCCGGAAAATCCGGGTCTGTAACCTGCAAATACCTGTTGCTGTCCGGGTTCCACATGCTTATCTCAGGAAGGTTATGGCTCCACACCGGCATCCTTTTTTTCAGGTACGGATCGTCCGATTTCCATATCTCCGGTATTCCTGTATCAGTTGCAGGCTCCTTCGGTTTATGGGCAAAGAAGATACATTGACCATCGGGGGAAAACTCCAAGGAATAATTCCAGTGCGTAATAAGGATGTGGTCCCCGGGAAAAACTTTTGTTTCAGCCGGGTTTAAATAACGGACCTTTTCCCTGCTGATATCGTAATACCCGACCAGTCCGGCATCCGGTGTGTCTCGCGCATTCAGGGGCGGCCCCATGGTAAAAGCCAGGGATTTTCCTCCGGGATGCCATTGGAGTTCCAGTACTTCCCTGTTTTGCGGGACCGGGACCCTTTTTTCAGGAAAGCCTTTTCTCAGCCTGATGACATCAATCCGATAGCTCCCCTCACCGGATGAAAGCGTGCAAATACCTTCGAATGCCGGGTTATAGAAATACGTTGCCACCCCTGTAAGCGCCAGGGAGTCATTCTTCTGCAAAGATCTCAACACCAGCCTGTGCGCAGCCTTACGAAAAATCACCAGATATTGTTCATCATCATTTATCGCAAGCCCGGTACCGGGTTCAAAAACTTCCTGTTGTCCCGTATTTAAAAACAGGAGAAAACACCTGCCGTCCTGGTTAAAAGCGGCCAGGGAATCCCCTAAGAACTTTACCGGACCGGCTTTAGGCAGGACATACTTTTTTGTACCATGTACCTGCCGGATGACCAGCGTATCGGATTCCGTATTATACATGCTGTAACTTAACCAACTTCCTGCTTTTGAAATCCCACTGTTTTCCAGGCTGTACCATTTGTCATATTCCTCCGGCGTTACGGGCTTCAATATGCCTTTGGGCTGCGACCGGACGGTAACAGGAAACAGGAAAAGCAGCAGGACTAAAATTTCTTTTACGGTGGGCTCAACTCTAATCATACCCTGGGTTTTGCTGACCTAAATCAGGATTAAGCAGTAATTCATCTTCAGGGATGGGCAATAAGCGGTTGGTGGTATCCCAGCCGGGCTTCAAGAGCGTCAGCACATCGTCCAGCCTCCCTGACCGCTTCAGATCGAAGAAGCGATGCCCCGTTTCGGTAAACAGCTCGTACCGGCGTTCCAGAGAAACCGCTTCAAGCAATTCTTCTTTTGTATCGGTCGTGGTCTCATCCAGACCGGCCCGCCCTCTGATAACATTAAGATCCTGCCGGGCAGCCGTTAAATCCTCCAATTCTGCATATGCCTCGGCCCGGACCAGGTAAAGCTCTCCCAAACGAAAAAGGATAGTGTATTCTTTGGAAGAACTCGTGCTGCTCTGCTCTTTATACTTATAGGCATAGTACCAGAATTGGGTGCCATCGCTTACTTCTTTCATCCAGTGTGCCTTTCTCAGATCAGACGGATCGAAACTGCTGACCAGTTCTGTTGGCAGGGCCACATTCGCCGGCGGAACTGATGTAAAAATAAACTGGCTTCCCTCATACGTATTTCCGGTGGTATATTTTGCATCCCACTGCCACAAGGTGGTGGTACTTTCTTTTAAAAACACCTTGTCCAGGTCGGTTTCCCAAGTGTACAGGCCGCTTTGGCTGATGACATACGACGCTGCATCAACCGCTTTTTGCCATTCGCCACAGTACAGATAGACGCGGGCCAGCAAGGCCATAACTGTTGCCTTATTGGGGCGCGTGCGGTAGGTGGTCGTGTAGGCATCATCCAGCAGAGCGGAGGCTTCGGTGAGGTCTTCGGTTATTAAACCGTAAACCTCGCTCACGGGCTGCCGTCGTACATCCTGGTTCTGCAGGTAGTCTGTCGTGACAATGTAAGGAATGTCCCCATAGAGGTTCACCAGGTAAAAATGCAGAAGCCCCCTTACGAAAAACGCCTCCCCCGTAAGCCGGTTTACCACATCCTGATCCAGGCTCTCCGAATCAACAATCTTTTCCAGGAGGCTGTTGGCACTGTATATCAAATAATAGGCATTGTTCCACCAGGAACTCACGTACGATTCCGATGGCAAAAGCGAATTGGTATAAAAATTTGTCTGCGTGTTTTCGGTACCGTAATAATCCAGTTCATCGGCATACATACCCATGAAATAACTCACATCATGCAGGATCCCATCATCTCTCATATCAGCGTAGATGGCCAGCATGGCCGCCTCTGCCGTGGAAGCCTCTTTAAAAATATCATCAGCCGTTAACTGGGAAGAAGGAAGATCTACCTTCAGAAAGTTTTCGCAGGCGGTGTGTAACAGGAGCAGGACCCCCAATAAACCGGTACGAAGAAAAACAAAACCTTTTCTGCAAGGATGAAAATAGTATTTTAATGATTTCATAGATTTTGATTTTAAAGTTAAAAGGCCACCTGTATACCGCTTGTTACGACCCTTAAAGGAGGAAGGCTGTTGGCGTACTTCGACTCCGGGTCAAATCCTTTGTATGCAGTAAGGGTCAGCAGGTTCTGCCCCTGTACAACAAAACTGCACCGGATATTTTTCGACACGGATTTTGGAAGCGTATAGCTTAATGCCACATTTTTCAACCGGATGTAGGAAGCATCATCAATTACAGCATCGCTCTGCTGGTACTTCAGGTAGCGACTGTCCACCTCAGAATTTATGCCGGTTGTATAAGGCTGATAGGTTGCCTGGTCTCCGGGCGCTTTCCAGTGGTCCTTCACAAAGGCAGGCTGGTTCATCATAACGCCAGGGGCTCCGGTATAGTAGAGGATGGAATAATTCTGTTGCCTGACAAACTGGAATAAAAAATCCAGTTGAAAACAGCCGATCTTCAGGCTGTTTTGCAGGCCTCCGAAAAAAGAGGGGTTCATATCAACAATTGCCTCCCTGTCATCCTGGCTGGAAAGAGCACCATCGTCATTGAAATCGGTGAATGTATATAGCCCTGTCTCAGGGTCAAGGCCCTGGCAACGATACACTTTTTTAATATTCAAAGGTTTGCCTACCACATAACTGCCGGCGTAGGTAGAGCCTTCCAATCCCGGGAACGAGATAAGTTTATTTCGCGGGAAGCTGATGTTGAAGGTCGTGTTCCAGGAGAGATTGCCCCGTTGCAGGTTTGTACTGCGCAGCATGAGCTCCCAGCCGGTATTCTGCACGGTGGCATCCAGGTTGGCCTGGATGGATGAGAACCCGGTAGTCCCGGGCAGGGGAATACCCACCAGCTGGCTGGAAGAGCGGTTCCGGTACCACGAAGCAGTAAAGTAGAGACGGTCGTTTAAAAAACCTGTTTCCAGTCCCAATTCCAGTTTTTTGTTGGTTTCCCAGCTAAAAACCGGGTTAAACAGGCGCGAAGGCTCCATAACCGACACCCCGTTATAGGTATTCCCGCTAACCGTATAGGTATCCAGGTACTGGTAATCTCCGATCTGGTCGTTTCCCGTAGTCCCGTAACTGCCCCTGAGTTTTCCGAAACTTAAAAAGGGAATTGTTCTTTTTACAAAACCTTCATCCGAGAACAGCCAGGCAAACCCGACAGCACCAAAATTGGCAAATTGCCTGCCGGGACCAAACCGGGAAGAACCGTCCCGTCTTCCGGTTAAGTTCAGGATATACCTGTCTTTAAAGGAAAAATTAACTCTTCCGAAGAGCGCGTTGTATTTATATTCTGTTTTATCATCAGTTAGTATATACTGGGAATTGGCTGCTGCCAGGTTTTCAATAAGACTGTTGCTTGAAAAGCCTTTCCCGTAGTTAACCAGTTGGGATGACGTTAATTTTTGAAATGTACTTCCCGCCAGTATTTTTACTTTAACATTACCTGGCCCAACGGAATAAGCTAACTGGGGTTCAGCAATCCAGGATTCGCGGTACACATTATTTTTATAAATGGAAGAGACTTTGCTGGTATAGTTCCAAACCGGGTCGTGAATGGTTGAAGGCCTGGTCTGTAAATCCATAAATTTCGTGCTGGTGTACCCCATACTGCTTTTCAGGTTCAACCCTTTCAGCAGTTCATACGACAATTGTAAGTTACTCACCAGGTCGTAACTGTCTGACCGGTATTTGCCTCCCATTGAGGCGAGAGGGTTTACCCAGGTGCTCGATTCCCAGTTTAAACTTCCGTCCTCGTTGTACAAGGCTGGAGCATTTGGGACGAGCGTGTAAATTTGCGAAGTATAAGCCGTTGTTGCCGGCAAATTATTTTGCTGAACGGTATACCCCGACGTGAATTGCAGGTTGAATTTTTTGTCGGGACTGGTATGCGATATACTGGAATGCACGCCGGCTTTACTGTAAACAAAACTTTTGGGATATACCGTGGTTTCGCGGTGGTAACTGCCGCTTAGTGCATAGGTAGTATTATCATTGCCGCCGGATACCGTTCCGCTGATACCGGTTATTTGGGCGGTTCCCCCAATCAGCACATCTTCCCAGTCGGTATACCGGTTTCGGTCCCAGGTGCCGTTCACATCGTAGGCATTGGCCGGGTAATCGGTATAGCCGTCGTTGGCATACGCCTCCTCACGCATCGCGATGTAATCGGAGGTTTTCATCAGGTCCAGATACGTTTTAACCCATCCTAAACCATAGGAGCAATCCATATTCAATTGCGTTTTCCCTTTTTGACCTTTCTTTGTTGTTATAAGCACCACCCCGTTGGCCCCGCGGGAACCATAAATAGCCGTGGCATCGGCATCCTTTAAGATCTCGATGCTTTCAACGGAAGACGGGTCAATGCCGGTTAAAGGGTCAATTCCTCCCGTAATCGCATTTCCCGTATAGGTGGAGCCAACTTCCGAAGAAGAATAGGATACCCCATCGATGATATAGAACGGGTCGTTGCCATCTGAGCGGAGGCTGTTTTGTCCGCGGACCTGTATTTGAAAACGACTGCCGGGCACCCCCGAAGTCTGGGTGATAAATACCCCGGGCATACGCCCCTGCATCGAAGCCAACGCATGCGTTACCGGCTGGTCTTCGATTTCTTTGGCCGTAATCCGGGCAATGCTCCCGGTACGCTCCCTTTCTTTAACAGTGTAGTACCCGGCATTGACCGTCACCTCCGAAAGGGTGGTAATGTCTTCCCGGAGTTCCATGTCCAGCCGGGCCCGTCCGTTCAGGGCGGCCTGTTCTGTTTTGTACCCGATAAAGGAAAATGTCAGGGTGTCGGCCGGGTCTGCCGGCAGCCGGTAATGACCCTGTTTCCCGGTAACGGTACCCCTGGTGGTGCCTTTAATCATGACATTGACGCCCGGCAGGGGGCCCGATGCATCGGTGACCGTACCCTCTACAGTAACCGGTTGTGCATTGGCCGGCATGACAGAAATTAAAATTCCGGTAACCAGCAGAAGCAATAGCCGGAGACGCGCCGCAGGGGAGGCACTGCCCGGCAGGTAAAATTCAGGAGAATGAGGTTTGTGTTGCATTATAATCTATTTTAGGATTTGGTAAATAAGTGGTTATTAACAAAAACAGGTTTATGACCGGGACCGTAAAGGCTTGGCCTGCCAGTTGAAAGCAACCGGTTCCCCGGGCGATTTAATCCTTTTGGCATACAGGATCCTGCAGCGGCACAGGGCGCAACGATCGGGGTTCCCGAAAAGGCAAAAATGCTCCGGGCGCAGGGCTATACCTGCCTGGGGAAGTAAAATAAAACAGTTGTAGCGGCTGTCGGCCCGGAGCATGGATATTTGAGGGTTTTGGGGCTATAAAATAAAAAGTCCTCCCCTGATCGTTTTGCAAAACATCAGGAAAACCGGATTGATCTTTCAACTAGTCCGAAAGAGGTTCGCGTCCTGCGCCAGCCTGTTGATTATTCCGGTTGCAAGGTGCGGCAACCGGCTGAAATGGGTGATAAAAATGGCAAAAAAGGAGGCGCGAACGATTGTCATTATTCCTTGAAACAGGCTCGGCAAGGGCCCCTACGAGAGAATAAAACAATGTCCGCGCCCCTATATTATAAGGGCGCTTCCATCATTTGACCTCTCATATTGAATTTTGCCGATTCGTTTCAAAGGTCAAAAAGCGCTATGTCATTTTCGTATCGAAGTATGCGATACAAAAATAATATTTCAGTTTAAATGCTATGTCTTCATAATACGATGATTTAAGTTTTATTGAAACTTCCTCCCCGAATCTGTTTTCCGGTTTATCGGACCGACAATTTTTTACAGTTTCAAAAATATTCGCTTACTTTGGGTAAAAAACTAATTCTCAGTAGTAAAAGATTACAATTATTGTACTTTTACTACATTAATTCATTAGGCACATGAAAACAACGTTTAAAGATCAGGACCCGGTTCACCTGGGCAACAACGTGAGACGGATCCGCGAGATCGTAGGAGTAAAACAATTTGAACTGGCGGAGAAATGTAACTGGAGCCAGCAACTGATGTCCAAACTCGAAAATAACGAATTTATTGATCACGAACATCTTGAAACAATCGCAAAAAAACTGGGGGTAACACCTGAATTTATCGAAAATTTTAGGGAAGAAAAAGCAGTTAATAATGTTATAAACTACGATAATAGTACATTTCAGGATAACGTTATTCCAATAGCTATGAATTCCCCAGTATTTCACCTCAGTTCTGCAGAGAACCTGAGCGAGCTCATCGAAAAGTTTATCCGCGACGAGCTGCAGAAATCGCAGTCACTGGCAGAATTAGGCAAAGTTGTCCTCGACCTTGTCGAAGAAGTAAAAAAGCTGAAAGCAGCGGGCAAGTAAGGGCCCCGATTCCGGTGAAGGATCGAAATACCGGACTTTTGAAAAATACTATACTTTTTGCAAAAAGATGCTGTTCTCTTCGTAAAAAGATGCCGGAGATTTTGCGAAAAGACGGTGAAGATTTCGTCAAAAGATACGGAAGATTTCTCTAACCTGAATAATTCATAAACTTTAAGATGTTGAGTCCAGCGAGTTTTTTATTTATCTTCTATGGAAAATTGGAAGGCTATTATGTCGATATATTTGCTTTGTACTCTTCCAATACGGCTTGTTTTTTATTTTTTAAACCATTTTTCTTCAACAAAATGGCAATTTCTTCATCTCAAAACATAGGTTTTCCACCCTGCGTTTGCGCAAGCACTTGAATGTTCTGTTTTTTTGAGTTTGATTGGTTTGTCGCTAATGCCGCAGTTGCCCAATTTCAAGGAAGTAATTTTCAAGCAGGTCCGCTTGTGGGCACGAAGCTGGGTATTCCACCTTTATTTTGGTCTTCAGTTCCCTGACCTGAGCGGCAATTTTAATGAACCTTTCACGTAATGTTTTCATCGTAACAGCTGCCAATCCTTTTGTTTTCAGCATATTCTCCTGTAATGAATGCATCAACACGTATGCGGCAGAGTGCAAAAACAATCTGAACTGATTGGCATAAAAGCTATTGCATGACATCCGTCCTGATTTGAGGTAGGTTTTGTGGTCTTTGATGTTTGAGTTCCATTTTACCGCGCCCACAGTATCCTTGTTCGTAAAGGGCTTTGGTCCGGTATTCCAACAAGTCGGTTACAATAAACCGGACATTGGTGCCTTTATCTGACACTTCAATTTTAACAATCACCCGCTGTTGGTTTTCCCAACTTCCAGCTTTATAACCAAACGAGTGATACCGCTTTACTGGTTTGCCATATCCAGCGTATTGGTTTTCGCAACTTTTAACAAGGTATTCCACCCTTGAATTCAAAACGCTGTTTGCAGTTAAACCAGTTATAAAATGGACTTTTGGTTGGCTCACGCACCAGTCCATCAGTTCTTTGCTGCAAAAATGGCTGTCGCCTCTTACAATGATCACCGTGTTTTTCCATGACTTACGCAAGTGGGCTATAAGCCTTTTGAGTATCCCATAAACATTGGTGCTTTTACTGCGCCTGCCTGGTTTGAGGATAGTGGTGATCAGTTTTCCCGACAAACCTTCATAAATGTGAAGGGGCATGTAACAATACTCACCATCGTAGTTGTTGAACAGCGCTAATTGTTGCGCCCCGTGGGTGTCACTGTTGGTATCGTCGCAATCGATAATAATCACGGGTGGTTCAGACCCATAAGATTCTACAAACTTATCGGCAAAGACATAGGCGATATTGTACAGTTCGCTCGCCCTGGGGGTGTTCTCAAAACGGGTCATGGTCGATTGTGATGCCAGGGCGTCCCCGGTCATGGGCAAGCGTCCAACACTCATCTTCAGGATAGTATCATCGCGCAAAGTATTGCAATCGTTGGCATCTTCATATCCGGCGACAATTTGATAAACACGCTGGGATGCTATTTCTTCCAATGTATGATCAATATAACCCGGATGCCGGGTGTCCTCAATGCAAGACACAAGGGCTTTTATGATTCCGGTTTGGTCCTCTATATTCCTAACCAAAAGCAACCCGCCATCCGAAGAAATCTCCGAGGCAGTAAAGCTGGCTTCTACACGTTTATTTTCAATTGGTGGTAAATCGAAGAGTTTGCTTTGACAAATCGATCCATCTGTTTGGCTGGTCAAGGTTTTTTCGGTAATTTTATTTTCTGAAAAGCTCATAGGGATATGGTTGTAAGAAGCTCTAAGATAGTAATATATCTTTAAATCCCATGAGCTTTTCTGCTTTTTTATGAATTATTCAGGTTAAAAGATGGTGAAGATTATCCCAAAAGATACTGTACTTTTTTCGGAGTCATTTGGAAAAAATAGGGAGAAAAATTTAATTGCAAAGTTACAGCAAGTAGTTCCGCTTCAAAACCTCGGTAATCTTGTCTTTCTCCCATCCCGTAACAGACTGGAGCTGTTCAAGGCTTAAGCCGCTCTTTGAACCATTTATGATAACCGTTTCCATGGCTGACTCATGACCTTCGGCCAAGCCCTCTGCCTTCCCCTCCGCCAGACCTTCCTGCCTGCCCTGAGACTTCGCGTAAGCCAGGATATTCGCTTTATCCCATTTCCGTTTTAGTTCCACATCATACATTTCTTTTTCCTCCTTACTCAAATTACTGTATTCTGCAATGTTGAACAATTTCTCAAAGATCGGTTTCCTCAGATACAGCGGGATCTTGTCCATCTTTGCCATATTCTTCAGTACGTATAACCAACGCTCCAGATCCGTTTCCAGTTCAGCTTCATTTTTCGCAAAGTTAAGCAATTCCAAATAAATGAACCCCAGTCCTTCATAAAAAACTTCGCCGTTTTCCCTGTTGCACAAACAAATATCATGCAAATACCGTTCTCCCGAACTGTCAGCCATTGTAAAGCCATCCAGCAAAACGATAACATAAACTTCTGTTATCGCATAGTTCCACAACTTGCGTTTTCCTTTGGGAGCCATGTCCGAGATTAACCGGCTGGCATAGTACAGCATGCGTTGTTTTAAATTGCTCTGACTGCTTCGCTGGATTTCAATCAGAAAGGTCTCCCCGTCGTGTCCAGTACAGGTCAGGTCGAAGATCGCCCCGCCAATACTGTCGTTATCGCCGGGATATTCGTTTTTGTTGTAGACAAGGTCTAGGATCTGCTTACGGCCCCGGAAGATTTCATTCAGGAGGGCGATCAGCAAGTCTTTATTAGGTTCTGAACCAAAAATCTTTTTAAAAGCAAAGTCCACCAACGGGTCAATGTATTTATAATTCATGTTTATAGATTGTTTGATTGGATGTAAAGGTAAATATTGTCATCAACAATATCAAAAAATAAATGCACTATTGATAAAAATAAAAACAAATTTCAGTGCAGTGCTAATTGTTATGGGGATACGATTATTCCGTTCGGGATTGTATTTCTTAACCGTCTGTGTAAAAAAAACGAACCTGTTTGTTGGGCCAGATACACAACGAAAAAATGCAATTGAACAATGCCGGTCGGATGGAGGAACAGAGGGTACCGGGAAATTGAAAATAAATATCCCGGCAAACGGTGTCATGAAATGATGGTTATCCCCAACCATATTCATTGTATTATCCAAAATACGGATAATCATAATACATGAATCGGACGTATACCGGGGCGCACGTAGAGACGCACGGCCATGCGTCTCTACAACAACAACCGTCACCACCATCACAACAATTACCATTCATCTGGAAACAAAAATCAATATCTTCATTGATCGGTGGTTTCAATTCGGCAATAAATTCAAAAAACAGATGATTATATCCAATGACCGATGAGCCGCAATTACAAATTTCATAATCCGGGCGGCGTTTAGTTACAGATGAAAAAAATAAACTACGTTCACCACGCGATGCAATCGCGCGGCAGCCAGGGAGGGTTCTGTTTGTATTATTCGGTATTGATAATGAATCAAAATCGTTATAGATAAGTCTGAATCAGAACAACAGGATCAATTACTGGAAGAACAATACACAAGGAGATGATCCATCAACTATTGGGCATACAAATTCCAATAACTATCATAATACTTACACTATCGGAAACAATGATAATGCGGAAGAACTTCTTACGAAAATAGAAGGCTTGATCTCTAGATTAGGAGAAAATGCCGAATCTTTGAAGAAAGCAATGACGAAAAAACCGAAAGCGTGAATTGCATTTGACCACCACCGGAAACAATTAAAAGTTTCCATATATTAGAACTTTCTATTATCTTTGCATTGTTAAGAAATAAGGCTTGAAACAAAAATTTAATGTCATATTACTTGGAGAGGTCTGGGATTTACTTGATATGATTGACGAGAAATCAAAGGATAAAATTCTTTACAACATTGATAAAGCAAAATATGTAAATGACCCGGAATTATTCAAAAAACTTGACGATTTGATTTGGGAATTCAGGACAAAATACAAGAAAACATATTATCGATTGTTATCATTTTGGGACAAAACTGATAATACAGAGACTTTAGTAGTTGCAACTCACGGGATAATCAAAAAGACTGATAAAACTCCAAAAAAAGAGATTGAAAAAGCGAAAGCGATTATGAAACAGTATTTTGAGCAAAAACTAAAAAAATGACAGCCATGGGAAATACTAAATTGAGGATTTACACATTAGACGAGGCGAAAGATAAGCATTTAGGAAAAGTCGGGACTGAAAAACGGGACAAATACGAATACGAACTCAGGCTTGATCTGTTAGGAGAAATGATAAAACAAGCCAGACAAGAGAGACATTTGACACAATCTCAATTAGGAGAATTAATTGGAGTCCAAAAATCACAAATATCAAGGATTGAGAGAAATGCAAAAAACGTAACGATTGAAACAATCTTACGGGTTTTTAGTGCATTAAAGGCTAAAGTTAATTTTAATGTCGAGTTGACAGATGAAGAATTTAAGATAGCATAAACTACGGTTGCGAAACAGGTAATATGACCAGAGAACCAGAAAGGAAGATCCGTTATCATTATGGAAATGGCTTGCAAAAGTTCAGAAAAATATTCGACCTCACCCTTAAAGAAACGGCAGCCTTGCTTGGGATGCCCCCATCTCAATTAACGGCACTGGAAAGGAAAGAGCAATGGACTGAAGAAGAATTGCGACAAACATGCGACAAACTGAATATCCCGATTTCGGGCATTACCTACTTGTCTGAGGAACTACCTCCAACCAGCTTCATTATACAGCAAAATACACTTGGCGACGGAGGAATAATCGGTATTAACAATTACCTGAACAAATGTGATGGCTCCTGCTATTCAAGGGCCGAAGGATTATTGGAAAAGATTGAGCATGCCCTCCTGGAACTGTCAGCAAAAGTCGAATCCATCGAAAAGAAAATCGACAATTTTCCAGGCTCTACAATAACAAAAAGCGGATGATGTATTAAACAACATCTCCAGAGGGTAAGTAAAAATAGAACCTGGCATAAACAAACGAGCTGCAGAAATCGCAGTCACTGGCAGAATCAGGCAAAGTTGTCCCCGACCTTGTCGAAGAAGTAAAAAAGCTGAAAGCAGCGGGCAAGTAAGGGCAAAGCCAGGCTTGCCGGGGCTTTGCCAAACAGGAGCGGCTTACGTGAAACGAAAGCGGAGGATAAGTAAGGGCCCCGATTCCGGTGAAGGATCGAAATACCGGACTTTTGAAAAATACTATACTTTTTGCGAAAAGATGCTGTTCTCTTCGTAAAAAGATGCTGAAGATTTCGCGGAAAGCTGCCCGACTTTTCAGGAAAAGATGCCGGAGATTTTGCGAAAAGACGGTGAAGATTTCGTCAAAAGATACGGAAGATTTCCTCAAAAGCTGCCCGACTTTTAGTAAAAAGATACCGAAGATTTCCGGAAAAGATACTGAACTTTTTTCGGAGTCATTTGGCGGGAAAAAATATTTGGGGAAAAGTTTAGTTGCAAAGTTACAGCAAGTGGTTCCGTTTCAATACCTCGGTAATCTTGTCTTTCTCCCATCCCGTAACAGACTGGATATGTTCGAGCGTTAAGCCGCTCTTCGAACCGTTTATTACAACCGTTTCCATGGCCGATTCATGACCTTCTGCCTTTCCTTCTGCCAAACCCTCTGCTTTCCCCTCTGCTTTCCCTTCTGCTTTCCCTTCTGCCAGACCTTCCTGCCTGCCCTGAGACTTCGCGTAAGCCAGGATATTCGCTTTATCCCATTTCCGTTTTAATTCCACATCATACATCTCTTTTTCCTCCTTACTTAAATTACTGTATTCTGCTATGTTGAACAATTTCTCAAAGATCGGTTTTCTCAGATACAGCGGGATCTTGTCCATCTTTGCCATATTCTTCAGTACGTATAACCAACGCTCCAGATCCGTTTCCAGTTCAGCTTCACTTTTTACAAAGTTAAGCAATTCCAAATAAATGAACCCCAGTCCTTCATAAAAAACTTCGCCGTTTTCCCTGTTGCACAAGCAAATATCATGCAAATACCGTTCTCCCGAACTGTCAGCCATTGTAAAGCCATCCAGCAAAACGATAACATAAACTTCCGTTATCGCATAGTTCCACAACTTGCGTTTTCCTTTGGGAGCCATGTCCGAAATTAACCGGCTGGCATAATACAGCATGCGTTGTTTCAGGTTTCCCTGCACACTGCGTTGGACTTCAATCAGAAAGGTCTCCCCCTCGTGTCCAGTACAGGTCAGGTCGAAGATCGCCCCGCCAATGCTGTCGTTATCGCCGGGATATTCGTTTTTGTTGTAGACAAGGTCTAGGATCTGCTTACGGCCCCTGAAGATTTCATTCAGGAGGGCGATCAGCAGATCTTTGTTAGGTTCTGAACCAAAAATCTTTTTAAAAGCAAAGTCCACCAACGGGTCAATGTATGTAGAATTCATGTTTATAAATTGTTTGATTGGATGTAAAGGTAAATATTGTCATCAACAATATCAAAAAATAAATGCACTATTGATAAAAATAAAAAACAAATTTCAGTGCAGTGCTAATTGTTATGGAGATACGGTTATTCTCGGACCGGATTGTATTTCTTAACCGTCTGTGTAAAAAAAACGAACTTGTTTGTTGGGCCAGATACACAACGAAAAAATGCAATTGAACAATGCCGGTCGGATGGAGGAACAGAGGGTACCGGGAAATTGAAAATAAATATCCCGGCAAACGGTGTCATGAAATGATGGTTATCCCCAACCATATTCATTGTATTATCCAAAATACGGATAATCATAATACATGAATCGGACGTATACCGGGGCGCACGTAGAGACGCACGGCCATGCGTCTCTACAACAACAACCGTCACCACCATCACAACAATTACCATTCATCTGGAAACAAAAATCAATATCTTCATTTATCGGTGGGTTCAATTCGGCAATAAATACAAAAGCCCGTGAACCTGTGGTTCGCGGGCTTTGCATTAAAATAATTGTTTTCTGCGAAATTGTTTATTTGAATATAGCTTTCAACTGAATTAGTGCATAGCCGCGTCGGCTTTAAGTTTTCCGGCACCTTTCTTAATGAGTAACACAAACGGTACGCATATCAGGAATACAATCCCGATACCCAGGAAAACATCCATATATGAGAGTACCACGGCCTGTTTGGTTACCGATAAATCCAACATTTTCAATGCTTGTTCATGGGCCACATTATAGGCTGAGCCTTTTCCCATAAACATCTGTGTTAGTCCTTCAAGCCGGTTTTGCACTTCGGGCTTTGTCGGATCTAAATGAGATACGAGGTCGGCACGGTGCAGTATGTTGTGGCGCGACAGGTAGGTGGTGATCAGTGCAATTCCGAACGAACCGCCCAACTGGCGCATCATGCCGGTAAACGCAGCTCCGTCGCCAATTTCTTTTCCTTTCAGCGTGGAAAGGGAAAGCGTGGTAATGGGGACAAACAACAGTCCCAAACCAACTCCCCGGATAATCAGCAGCCAGAAAAAGTGTTCTTCACCAGTGCCCGGCGTTATAACCAGATAGCAACCCAGACTGAAGAAAAAGAAGATGATAAAACCAATTGCAACCAGGTATTTCTGAGGTACGCCCCGCTGCAACAGTTGTCCGATAATCGGCATCATCAGGCCGGTGGTCAGCGAGCTTGGGACCAGCAGCAAACCGGCCTGCGTGGCTGTCCAGCCCATAATAGACTGTGTGTAGAGCGGAATGATGAAGGTTGATCCAAACAATCCAAAACCCAGCACAAAAGTCATAATCGTTCCCATCAGCAGGTTGTTGTTCCGCAGGGCCCGCAGGTTCACAATGGGGTGTTCGTATGTGATCTCCCGCCAAATGAACAGGTAAGCCCCCAGGAAGGCCGTAACACTTAAAATAACAATGGCCGAGCTTTCGAACCAGTTATCTTCCTGTCCTTTTTCAAGCACATACTGTAATGAGCCCACAGCGATACACAGAAAGATAATCCCCCACCAGTCGACTTCCTTAACTGATTTCTTATTGGCATATTTCGGACTTTTCACAAACTGAAGTGTCAGCAGAAAAGCGGCAATACCCACCGGAATGTTAATATAGAAGATGTAGGGCCACGAATAGTTATCGACAAAATAACCACCGAGCGGCGGTCCCAGTGTTGGACCGACAATCACGCCCATGCCGTATAATGCCTGTGCCATACCGCGCTTTTCCGGAGGATAAGTTTCGGTAATGATGGTCTGGGCCGTTACCAGTAAAGCGCCGCCGCCAAGTCCCTGGACAAACCGAAAAGCAACCAGTTCCCAAATGTTGGTGGCGTTTCCGCACAAAAACGACGACACGGTAAAGATCAAAATAGAGGCGGCGAAGTAATTCCGGCGTCCAAACTGTTGTGCAAGCCAGCTCGTCATCGGCACAATAATTACGTTGGCAATAGCGTATGCGGTAATTACCCAACCCAGTTCGCTCAGCGTGGCGCCCAGGTTCCCCTGCATGTCGTTGAGTGCAACGTTAACAATTGTGGTATCTATAATTTCCAGCAGCGCACAGAGTATGGCGGTTATGGTAATAATTGCGCGCCTCCATCCATACTCTACCAGAGAATCTGAATCGCTCATAAAAAACTTTTTCTTTACAATAAATTAATTGATGTGGACGTCAACTTCGGCATTCATTCCCGCTCTGATCTTCTTCAGGAAGGGGTCATTCAAGTTTTCGAACATTATTTTTACCGGAATTTTCTGGACCACTTTCACAAAGTTTCCGGTAGCATTATCAGCGGGAAGCAACGCGAATGTGTTTCCTGTTGCCGGTGAAATGGAACTCACTTTGGCACTAAAATCATGGCTCGGGAAAGCATCTATGACAATGTCGACCTTTTGCCCGATTTCCATCCGCTCCAGCTGGGTTTCCTTGAAATTGGCTACCACCCAGTAACTTTCCGTATTCACCAGGTTGAAAAGGGATTGACCAGACTGGATCATTTGTCCCGGTTCTAAATCAATGGCTGAAAGTTGCCCGGCATAAGGTGCAGTGATTGCCGTGTAAGACAATTTTAGCTTGGCAGCTTCCAAGGCCGCTTCGCATTGTTCCACCGTTGCTTCGGCAACAGCTACGCGTGAATTGGTAACGGTACTTTGTGCATTGCTCGTTTTGGTTTGGCGTTGAGCAATTTCGCGTTGTTTTTGAAGTAACTCCAACTGACGGTCGGCTGCTTGTTTCTCGGCTAAAGCTTGTTCGTACTGTTGCTCGGTAATGGTATGGTCCTTCCACAGATTCTCATAACGTTCGAAATCTTTCTGCGCTCTCCATTGGCGAACTTTCGCCTCTTCAATACTAGCGCTGGCAGCTAAGACATTGGCCTGAGCCGCGTCAACCTCATTTTTGCCAACATTAACACCATGACGGGCTACTTCCAGGTTGCTTTTTGCAACGGTCAATGCGGCTTCTGCTTCTTTCACATGAACAATATAGTCGCGCTCGTCGATGATTAGAAGCGTATCGCCTGCTTTCACATTCTGGTTATCCTGTACCATCACTTTTTTCACATACCCTGAAACCCGTGAAATAACCTGGCTTACATCGGCTTTCACTTGTGCGTTTTCTGTCTCTTCGTGGTGGATAGCGTGTTCGTAGAAAAAGAAGCCTGCGGTACCTCCAACTACCAGGATGACCGCCAATACCATCCCGAATCGTTTGTTTTTCTTTTGCTTGGCGTTATTCTTTTGTTGAGTTGCGTTCATTGTTATTTAATTTTCTTGCTCCCTATTAATCTGTTTATTGTCTCTGGTTATTATTTTCCCAATTAGTTTGCAGTAAGCGTTTGAATTGCCGAAACATCCAGTTGACCGCTTACTTCCAGCAGCTTGCAGTAGGCTAACAGGACGTCGGCCTCCGAAAAGCGCAGATTCAGTTCAGCCTGTAGCTGGTCCACATCTGCATCAAGTAAATCAGTTGTCGTGGCTAAGCTGTTGTTGTGCTTGTCTTTGACAATCCGGTAATTTTCTTTCGCCTGTTGCTCCGCTTTTTTATACACATTGATGCGCTGCAGACTCTCCTGATAATTGCTAAACGAGTGAAACACTTCGCTCTTCACCTGGTCGGTCACCTGCTCGTGCTTCAGCCTTGTTTGTGCATATTTTTCTTCTGCCTGGCTGACGTGCGAACCGTTTTTATATAATTCACCCAGGTTGAATGAAACACCAAGTCCAACGTTCCATGCATTGCTTATGGTAACAACCTGATCGATGTCTGCTGCCACATAGCCACCCGACAGGCCGATTGAAGGCAAGTAAGTACCTTTTGCAATTTTAATGGCTGTTTCAGATGCCTTTTCACGTTCTTCAATAGCTTGTAAGTCCTTGCGTTTAGTCAATGCTGTATTGTGCAGATCGCTCATCGACAGCAGCGTTTCCGGCTGGTCAACATTGATGCTGTCCAGCGTCAGTTGTGTTTTCTCGTCTAGTCCCAGCATCAGGTTCATGTTGTAGTTGGCCACACGTTGGCTGTTCTGAGCATCCAGTAGGGCAAGCGAAGTATTTGATTCCTGCAGCTGGGCTTTAAGCACATCATTCAACGCTAAAACCCCGTTGTCTTTCATGCGGGTGAAATCCTTCACACGTTTGTGGGCTTCCTGCAAATCTTCTTTTACCAGCTTGACCGTTTCCTGGGCTTTATAAAGATTAACGTAAGCGCTGATCAGGTTCAGAATGACTTCACTTTTTTGGTTTTCCGCGTCGAGCCGGGCCGCATTTCCCAGATATTTGGCTGACTGGATGTCGTTTTGTATTTTTAATCCGGAGAAAAGCGAGATCTTAGCGGTTGCCGTACCGAACATAACGTATTTGGGGGCGATTCCCGAACCTCCGGCATCCGAGCCGGAATTGTCCCCCGTGAGAGCAGTTCCCATACTAATGTTTGGCGTGTTCACCGTCATGTATCGCCCCGAAAGATCGATATCCGGAGCAACTATCCTTTTCTTTTCTTCTACTTTAAAGGCCGCCTCTTTACTTTCTGAAAGAGCAACTTTTAGTTGTTTACTATTCTCCAATCCCATCCCTACTGCTTCTGTCAGCGACAAAAGCTTACTCTCCTGCGCATGTAGGACTGAGGTAAAACTTAAGGAGAAAGCTATGGCCAGTATACCATTGCTTAATATTCCCATACTTAATTAATCTCCAAATATTTTCTAAAAAAGTTTTTAAGGTATTTTTTTGCGAGTTGAATTAAATCTTCTTCAGTTAATGTGTTGCCCGTTTGTTCCTTAATAATAGTACGTACAAAGTCCTGGTTGAATAATATGTATTTTGAAATTCCTGCCAGAGAAGTATACAAAGCCAAAAGATCAACCTCTTTGTTGAATACGCCGGCCTCCTGTCCCTCTCTGATATATTGACTAAAGATTTTGAAATGTGCCTTTTTGTGTTCCAGAAAGAACTCCGACACTTTACTGCAGGAATTCATGTCAACCTCACGCATTATGATCCGGTGTAAATGCTGGTTGTCTTTGATTTTTTCCACATAATGATCAATATGTATGTCCAGTTTATCCCACCAACTCAACGAACTATTATTAAGGAGGTTGCCAATTTTCGTTTGCAGATAGTCTGCCCGGTATCTGAAAATCTCCATTAACAGTTTCTCTTTGCTGCCGAAATAGTAAGAAATCATGGCTACATTGACATCAGCGGCCTTGGCTATTTCACGCACTGAAGTTCCTGAAAAACCTTGATTAGCAAATAGTTCTTCAGCCTTTTCAACGATGAAATGTTTCTTATCTTTCGTTTCCATGCTGCAAAGTAGCGTAAAAATTTTCAATATTAAACAAGCGTTTAATCAACTTCTTTAAACAACCGTTTAAATTTAATATTGACCAAAAAAATTTAACATACGGATATTCTTATCTTAATATTATAATCATTATAAGGAAGCCGTTAAAACTGCTAAAATTTAGGTCAATTGGCTAATTTTCAGATCCGTGTGGAAGGGGGAAGAACACCGGATAAACTACGCTCACCGGAATCCGGTAGAAGAAGGTTGGGTTTTCAGGGCAGAAGATTATCGGTATAGCAACGCCGCTGATTATACAGGCGAAAAGGGATTATTGGATGATGTTATTGTTGTTAAGTAATACCACACGATGCAATCGCGCGGCAGCCAGGGGAAATACCGGACTTTTGAAAAAAGATACTATACTTTTTACGAAAAGATGCTGTTCTCTTCGTAAAAAGATGGGGAAGATTTCGCGGAAAGATGCCGTACTTTTCAGGAAAAGATAGGAAAGATTTTATAAAAAGACCCTGAACTTTTCGCCAAAAGATAAGGAAGATTTCCTCAAAAGCTGCCCGACTTTTAGTAAAAAGATACCGAAGATTTCCGGAAAAGATACTGAACTTTTTTCGGAGTCATTTGGCGGGAAAAAATATTTGGGGAAAAGTTTAGTTGCAAAGTTACAGCAAGTAATTCCACATCATACATCTCTTTTTCCTCCTTACTTAAATTACTGTATTCTGCTATGTTGAACAATTTCTCAAAGATCGGTTTTCTCAGATACAGCGGGATCTTGTCCATCTTTGTCATATTCTTCAGTACGTATAACCAACGCTCCAGATCCGTTTCCAGTTCAGCTTCACCTTTCGCAAAGTTAAGCAATTCATCTGCGATAGTCGTTTCTCACGCTCGGCAAAGCCTTAAACTTCGTTTAGCCTTTGCCCTCGCTAAATCGAAACGATCAATATAAATAAACCCAAGTCCTTCATAAAAAACTCCGTCGTTTTCCCTGTTGAACAAGCACATACATGAATCAGACGGCCACAGAGGGGCGCCCCTTGTGGCCGTCCCCAATAGGATGGATGACCACCCTATTAGAAAATCGCCCCCCGATAACACAACCATCCTCCAAACAAATAATACAGGGGACCGGATGGGCAATATTCCGAAAACGGGTTGACAGGACAAACAAATGGGATGCACAGGACGCATATCGGGACGCACGTAGAGACGCATGGCCGTGCGTCTCTACAACAACAACCGTCATCACCATTACCGCAACAATTACCATTCATCCGAAAACCAAAATCAATATCATCATTTATCGGCGGGTTCATATTGCTATTGCCTTCAACATTGTTGGTACAGCGCAAAAGATGTGCAGCATTCGGCGGAACAAAGTACAGCATTTTGAGACTATTAAAGATTGTTACCGCTTTTACGATAGGACATTCCATCACGCTGTTATTGGGCGCGCTGAACACCATTGCCCCGCCTGCCGGGCTTATCGAAATATTGATAGCCGTATCCATCCTTATTTCTGCCATACACGCTTTATATCCACTATTTCCCGGAAAAGAATATTATGTATCCGGCGGTTTCGGGCTGAACACGGGATGGCGTTTTCATCGGTACTATCCGGCATGAACCTTAGCGGAAGCGTACTTATTATCAGTATTTTCGGGTTCAATATCGGAATTGAGATCATGCAGCTTTTTGTTGTAGCCATTACTGTTACTTGGTTGATATTGCTGAGTCAAACACCCTTGTACAAAGGATTCTGGATTACGGGCGCTATTGCCGCCCTTGTTGCCTCTGTTGCCTGGATTATGGAACGGAGTACCGGCAATTCCAACGTTGTTACCGTGTTCATCTCCAGTGAATACCAGAAAGCCATCTGGCTTGTAGCAGCCATTGCCGTATTTTCAATTGTTTCGTATGTATATTATAGCAATGTGTTCCCGGCCCGCCGAAGCCAGGTAAATCACTAACCAATAGAGAAAGAAAAGCAATTTTAGATTTACTTAAAGAATTATTCCCGTGGTTAAAAAAAGCTTTTGAACCTGAATAATTCATAAAAAAGCAGAAAAGCACATGGAATTTAAAGATAGATTACTATATTACAGCTTCTTACAACCATATCCTTATGGGCTTTTCAGAAAATAAAATTACCGAAAGAACCTTGACCAGCCAAACAGATGGATCGATTTGTCAAAGCAAACTCTTCGATTTACCACCCATTGAAAATAAACGCGTAGAGGCCAGCTTTACTGCCTCGGAGATTTCTTCGGATGGCGGGTTGCTTTTGGTTAAGAATATAGAGAACCAAACCGGCATCATAAAAGCCCTTGTGTCTTGCATTGAGGACACCCGGCATCAGGGTTCTATTGATCATACTTTGGAAGAAATAGCATCCCAGCGTGTTTATCAAATTGTCGCCGGATATGAAGATGCCAACGATTGCAATACTTTGCGCGATGATACTATCCTGAAAATGAGTGTTGGACGCTTGCCCATGACCGGGAACGCCCTGGCATCACAATCGACCATGACCCGTTTTGAGAACACCCCCAGGGCGAGCGAACTGTACAATATCGCCTATGTCTTTGCCGATAAGTTTGTTTGGACTGGTGCGTGAGCCAACCAAAAGTCCATTTTATAACTGGTTTAACTGCAAACAGCGTTTTGATATCTCGACATAATAGCCTTTCAATTTTCAATAGAAGATAAATAAAAAAACTCGCTGGATTCAACATCTTTCAGTTTATGAATTATTCAGGCTAGATCGTCAAAAAAAGATTTATTCATCCAGACATACGACTGCACCTCCTGACGTGACTAAATAATTAGCCTTACAATACACCAGGCGGGCATTGTTATGACTCCCTGTTCCAAATAACAAATAGAATAGTTTATCTATTAATAATGAATAGCTTTTATATGTAGTATTCATCAATCTTGTAAATGTTTTCAGTACTTTCATCTCAACCGATTTTAATTATTAAACCTCTTTTAATAGGAAGACAAATAAGCCGGAAGAATATTTTATGAAACTGCAAGAAACGTTGAATCTTTCTTTTTTTGAGTTCTCCTGTTAAGAAAAAACATACTGACAGGTATGTTTAATCGCAAAATTTGCCGAATTCAAAAACTTCCTCCTTACTGGTAAAATAGTGGCAAAAGTCCCATTGGTCAGTCCAGGTGACCGGACAATCGTATCAAGTCTAACGTCCTTATAGCTTTTTTGAAGAAATAGAGTTCCAACGACTTCCGGAGAATATTTATTTTTGTGTCCATCATCAATACATACAGTTGGTATCTAAATGTATAAAATTATTACCTTTGAACGAATCAATCAATTTAAATCAAAATTATGGGCATTTTTACTTTCTTTCCGATTCTGATTGTTCTTGTTTATCTGGCAATAATAATTGGAATACTTTATCTGATTTACAGATGGGTAAATAAATTTATCTCTTTGAGACAAGAGCAAAATGACCTATTGAGAGAAATTATTAATAAGATGGGAAATAAATAAGAGGCAATGGGACTTATACAGATAAGATGCTCAAGATCATAAAACGAGAACGCATCCCATAAATTTTATTTGCGGTCAAGCCTCTGCCTCACCCTGGTAAGTGTTTCTCTTGACAGGCCAAGATAGGAAGCGACCATGTACAAGGGAATCCGTTGAAAAATATCAGGGTGAGTTTCAATGAAATTCTTGTATTTCTCTTCAGGTGTCGCGCTGATGTTCAGGTGTATCCGGTTATGTAAGGTCAGGACACTTTCCTTAAAAATATCTACATTATGCTTGTTCAATTCAGGAATATGTTCGCTTAAAAATCGGAAATCATTACGGTGAAACAGCACAACTTCCGAAGGTTCAATGGCGTCGATGTTATAGATTGAAGGCAGGTCGTTGAAATAGCTCTCCGGATCAATTATCCAATTGCCGGCATCTACAAAACGAAGAATGTGCTCTGCCCCGTTTCCCCCGATACTGAAGATACGAAGCAAGCCCTGCGTGACAAAAGTTTTATGAACACATATTTCTCCCTCCTGCAACAGGTTCTCTTTTTTGCGGAGCAGCCTGACAACACTTTTGGTTTGCATCAGCCGGATCTGTTCCTCCGTTAATTCGGGGATTATCTTCTTAATATATTGTTCAAACGCATCAAACATAAAGCAAAAAATAAAGGCTAAATATAATTCTTTAATCCTGTCTGTACAAAATTGCGTCAAATGCCCTTGTAAAGGAACCTTGAAAAAAGGAAAATTTGCTAAAAATTTCATCTTATAAATAAAAGAATATGAAAGTATTTGTAACAGGAGCCCCAGGATTTATCGGCTCTGCAATTGTAAAAGAATTATTGGAAGCAGGTCATGAAGTTTTGGGACTTGCCCGTTCCGGGGAATCTGCCAGATCTGTTGAAGAGGCCGGAGCACAGGTATTGAAAGGGACATTGGAAGATTTGGAAGTTTTGAAACAGGGGGCTATACAAAGCGATGGGATTATCCATACTGCTTTTGGCCATGATTTTACACAATTTGCAAAATCTGCAGAAGCAGATAAAGCTGCCATAGAAATAATGGGGAAAGCCCTCGAAGGCACAGATAAACCCATCGTGATTACCGGCGGAACGTTAGGCCTTCCTCTAATTGACGGATGGATAACTGAAGATTCTGCTTCGCCCAAAGAATCACCCCGTTTCTCCGAGAGTGCGGTCATGTCACTGGCAGAAGCCGGGATCCATGCTTCTATAGTACGACTTGCCCCCAGTGTTCACGGTCTTTATGACAAAGGGTTCCGGGCCGGGTTCGGATTAATACTGATTGAACTCGCCAAACAGAAGGGGTTCGCTGCTTATGTGGGAGACGGGAACAATCGATGGTCGGCAGTTCATCGTTTGGATGCGGCCCATTTATTCTGTTTGGCCCTTGAAAAACCGGCAAAAGGCGCCCGGTACAATGCCGCCGGGGATGAAGGAATCCTGATGCGTGAACTGGCTCTTTTCATTGGCGAAAACCTAAACATTCCGGTAAAATCAATTTCTCAGGACGAAGCAAAAGAATACTACGGTTGGATGAGTTATTTTATTTCTTTTGAGAGTGCCGCAAAGACGGATAAGACCCGGGAACAGCTGGGATGGGAACCTGTGCATACCGGTCTGCTGGACGATTTACGGGAAAACTATTTTTAGTATTTTATTGAATTAAAAATTCCCATGTGCTTCAGAGGGTACACTAAAATTGGCAGGTTGCAGGTGCGGATGACATATCCGCACCTGCAACCTGCCATCGATTTGTAAACACCGGACAGTGTTGTTTTCATACTTGCAAATTCGGTTTTGGCTACAACAACCACAGATCTGGCTACAAAACACATCATTATATTGAGGAATTTTGTATCAGAAACAAAAAATGAAAAATGAAAATTATTGTAACTGGTTCATTAGGACACATCAGTAAACCCCTGACACAAGAATTAGTGCAAAAGGGACATTCGGTTACCGTGATCAGCAGTAACCCGGAACGGCAAAAGGACATTGAAGCCTTAGGGGCTGCAGCGGCCATTGGCTCACTGCAGGATGCCGGGTTTCTGACAAACACATTTACAGGGTCCAATGCCATCTACAGCATGGTCCCTCCGAACAATTACTTTGACCACAATCTTGACCTGCTGGCGTATTACCGGCGGATCGGTCATAATTATGCGCAAGCTATTATACGTGCCGGAGTAAAGCGCGTGGTTAATCTCAGCAGCATTGGTGCTCACATGGGAACAGGCAATGGAATTTTACTGGGCGCTCATGATGTAGAAGGGATCCTTGATGAGTTGCCTTCGACAATAACCATCACCCACATCCGGCCGACCTCTTTCTATTACAACTTGTATGGTTATCTGGATATAATTAAAAGGATGGACCATATCGCAGCCAATTATGGAGACAAAGACATTGTTCCCTGGGTCTCTCCCCTGGATATTGCAACAGCAGTTGCTGAAGAACTTTTAGCACAACCTTACGGCAGGAAAGTGCGTTATATATCCAGTGAAGAACTTACCTGCAACCAAACGGCGCAAATCCTGGGTAAAGCCATTGGAAAACCCGGATTAAAGTGGCTCACAATTACCAATGAACAAATGGAACGCGGGTTAGTCTCAGCAGGAATGAATCCGGCCATTGCCAGCGGCCTGGTTGAAATGTATGCCGGTTTTCACAACGGATTATTAACAGAAGATTACTACCGGAACAGGCCTGCATTGGGAAAAGTGAAAATGACAGATTTTGCCAAAGAGTTTGTGCATGCTTTTCACAATAATAAAGATTAACGTAATCCAATATTCAGAAAAAGAATGAATAAAAAAGTAAATTTAAGATCAAATCCACCCGGCGGCACCGCGATGCTGGCCGGGCATCAGGTAGCCCGCATTGGTTTCGGCGCCATGCAGCTTCCCGGACCTGGCGTCTGGGGACCACCCCGTGACAGGGACATGGCACTGGCCGTATTACACCGCGCCATCGAGCTGGGCATTAATCACATTGATACGGCCGAGTTCTATGGAGACGGCGTTTCCAACGAATTGATCCATGCCGCGTTGCACCCTTATCCTGGGGACCTTGTGCTGGTAAGTAAGGTTGGCGCCGTGCGCGATAAACGGGGCGGCTGGATTCCCGCTCAGCATCCCGCACAGCTCCGTGCCGGGGTAGAAGCCAACCTGCGCAGCCTAGCTGTCGAGCAGATCGATGTGGTCAATCTCCGCGTGATGGGTACTTACAACGACGGCACTCCGGTTCCAATGGAACAGCAGGCCAACCTGGACGATCAGTTGGCAGAAATGGTGGCGATGCGCAATGAAGGCAAGATAGGCGCCATTGGAATCAGCAACGTCACTCCCGACCAGCTCCGCCGGGCGCTGCCAGCCGGCATTGTCTGCGTGCAGAATGCCTACAGCATTCTCGACCGTTCTGCAGAACCGCTTCTCGACCTGTGCAAAGCCCGCAATGTGGCATGGGTGCCATTCTTCCCGCTCGGCTCGGCATTTCCGGGCATAGCGAAGGCAACCGAGCATCCGGTCATCATCGAGACAGCATCGAAGCTGGGAGTAACACCGGCCCAGATCGGATTGGCCTGGCTGCTCGCCCATGCTCCCAATACGCTGCTGATCCCCGGCACCTCCAGCCTCGACCACCTGGATGAAAATGTCGCCGCTGCGGATGTGCACCCCGACCCCGGAACCATGGATATTTTGGACGGACTGGCAGCTCCGGGCGGCAGACAGATTTAGATCCCTGTCTTCGCCATGCTTAATTAACTCCATCCATGCAGAATAAACAAACACAACGAATCAATCCGGAATGCAAGAAGGCATCATTGCATTTCAGATTGATTGAATACTGTCTTCCAAGCCTAAACGGAATTTGGGTTTTACCGAAGGCTGATTTGCATCATCGGAAGCTCTGTAACCAAGCGCAACCGCAAACAACGTTTTATACCCGTTCAGTTGCAGTATTTTGTCATATTCTTCATTTTTAATTCCTTCCATCGGTGTAGAATCTATTCCCAAAGCAGCACAGGCACTTAGAAAAAATCCCAAAGAAAGATAAACCTGGTGTTGCAGCCAGGATTTAATTTCCGTTTCCTGTCTGGGTTTTATGAACCGGTCATAATAGGCAACAGCGCTCTCTGGTAGATTTTTACGAATTTGTTCCTCAAATTTTTCAATATTATCAATTACGCAGAACACCACTAAATGGCTCGCGTCATTGATTTTCTGTTCATTGAAATTGGAAACGTCTGCCAATTCCCGTTTTTCCCTTTCACCCGAAACAAAAGTGAATTTCCAGGGCTGGCTGTTGATTGACGAAGGACTTAACCTTAAAATTTCCTTTAATTGCTCAATCTGTACGTCCGGGACTTTTTTATTCGGGTCATACTTTTTGGTTGTGTACCTGTTTTTTGCAAGGTCTAAAAAATTCATATTTTTCAAGATTTAATTTAACGATACTTTTTATAGTCTCAAAACTAATTATAGTATTTTACCCTTGCAATAACGGTCAAATTACCGAACGTATTGAGTTTACAGTTAAAAGAACTGGAAACGGACGGCTTAATTTCACGGACGGCCCACACAGACAAGCCTCTGTTAGCCGTAGCTATCTCTTCAGTTTTGCAATCATTACCACCGGATTATCGGTTTCTTCCAGGACTTTTAGTTTTTGAAGATCGGGAGGTAGTTTTGTCGCTTTTTCGGGATTTTCTTCAAACCATAATTTTACTTCATAAGCATCACGCGAACCTATGATCTCATTGTACTGATTAGCTGATTGAACCCGGAAAGGAAGAAAATTGTCCACATCGTTATTTATTCCGGCAACATTTTTTGAAACCTCTGTTCGTCCGTTGGCCTTATCAAAAAAACCATAATAAAACTCTCCTCCGAAGTTTTCTTTTGCACTCCTGATTTTAAAAAAAAGGTAACGGTCCGACTCGAATATATTTTCAATAAGAAAATAGCCAACATTACCTTTATTTTTAGTAAAGTCAGTTGCAGTAGCATTTTTAGTTCCGCCTCTATGTAATACAAATTTGGGTTGTAACGTATCAATAGAGACGGTAAATACAGTATCGGTAAAACGTTCGAAAAAATGAAGCTGATCCTTCAGCTGGTAATATTTGGCATTCCAGCTAAAAACAGAAATACCATCGCGGTTAATGTCGTAGTCAAAACGTTTATATTGAGGATAAATTTTTATGCGGTGGTTGTTTCCGTTAAAAGCAATTAGTTTGGCTTCCTGTTTTCCATTAATGTTCCAAACATAACCGACAAAACAGGTATCGTTTAGCGGAGCTATTGAGGTGATTATTTCTCCAAAAACACCATTCGACATATCTTCCTTATTGTCAAACGAATAGGCAGTTATTTTCTCTGCAAACTCTCCGGAAAGTGGATACCGGCAATAACTCTTAGGGTCCCATCCCCCCGTATAAATCATTTTCCTCTTTTCATCAAAAGGAAAGGCTTGGACCACTCTTTTGTATCCACCGGGATCGTTTCCGTAGTGCCCTATTTCACGAATGAATTTACCTGTTTTTCGATTGAACAGATAAATTTGATTCTTTGCTAAAGTAATGATGTATAAATCGGTCACAAATATCTGGGCCGCGTTGTCCAAAAAAAATTCTTTTTTCGACTCCAACGGAATATATTCAATGGTACCATCAATAAATTCACTTGTTGATACATCTTCGTTTGTGTTGAAAGCATCAAGAATATTTACATCATAGATTCCCGCTTCCTTCTTTGTATCACCCGACGAACAACTGTATATCAAGAACACAATGAGCGTCGCCATTAATATATTTCCACCAATGCCAAATAATAAAGCAGAATAGCTTGAAATTGCCGGTCTGGCATAACACAATTTACAAGTTTCTCGTTTCATAAATTTTTAATTGGTTGATTTCAAAATTATTATTTTTAAAGAATAAAAATAATAAAAGCAGGAATTTCTATTAGTCATATCGTATAATTATTCTTATTCATCCGGGGATCAGATTGAAAGTTTTATCGTAAATTTCCGCCGCGGGAATTCAACAGGGTAATGACAATAGTAATTCAGTTTCTTGACCGGTATTTTGGCTTGTTTTTAATTGCAGGAATGATCATGGGGCTTATTAATCCGGTTTACAGTAGCGTGTTAATGCCTTTGCTTGAGCCGGGCCTGATGCTCATGTTGTTTATGGTTTTTTTAAAGACCGATGTCGCCCAGATCCTGCAAAAAATGAGAAACTACCGGCAGGTACTGTTCTTCACCTGTATGTACATGCTTGCCATTCCGGTTTTTTTCTACCTTACCGCCCTTCCTTTCGACCGCAAAACAGCGATCGGTCTGATGCTTCTGACGGCAATGCCGGCAGGGGCCGCCTCCCCTGCCCTCACCGACATCGCCCGGGGAAATACTGCACTGTCGGCCAGCATTGTCATTACCACCTCGCTGATCGCACCGGTTACTGTTCCTTTGCTTTTCCGGCTGCTGAATATCAGCGACCTGTCTGTGAATTACTGGCTGGTATTCAAAGATCTCGCCATGCTGATCTTTATTCCGATGCTAGCCTCTCAACTCATTAAACGTTGTTGCCTTTCCTTTATTACAAAAAGCAGCCACCTGTTCACCTCCCTGAATGTGCTCTTATTGTCTGTGATGGTTTACACCATCATTGGTTCCCAAAGCAGGACGATCCTGGATAAACCGGTAGCAATCTTATGGCAGACGGGCCTACTTTATATCGTTTTCATCCTGCTACACGCAATGGGGTACCTGATTGGCTTTAAAGAAGACCGTAAAGGGAAAATTGCCACAGTAGTCGGTGCGGCCTATATGAATAACGCCATGGCTATCGTACTGGCAGCAGTCTATTTTCCTTCAGTACTGGTGCTGATGGTCCTCTCTGAAATTCCATGGAATACCCTGCTGATACCCTTCCGGAAAATCATGAACCATCACCCCACACCCCATCCATAACGCCAGCTCATCAGGCGTATTTTACGATACAATTATATCTGATATTTCTTATATTTGCAGGAAATAAACTAGGGGTGCCTTCAACCGAAGGCTGAGATCATACCCTTTAACCTGATCAGGGTAATACCTGCGTAGGGAAGTTAAGGATGGATAATGCCCCTGTTTATTTATAGTTTAATATTAACTTAAATAAACAGATTTATGGAACAAATTGTATCTTCAGGAATTGTTGATTCCTATTTTAAAAAAATCAAAGAGACGTTATCGGTTGATGTTGCCATCGTTGGCGGGGGGCCATCGGGTTTAGTGGCCGCGTATTATCTGGCGAAACAGGGTTTAAACGTTACCCTGTATGAACGGAAATTAGCGCCGGGCGGCGGTATGTGGGGCGGAGCCATGATGTTTAACGAAATTGTGGTTCAAAAAGAAGCGCTGGATATACTCGGGAGTTCAAAATTGATTATACTCATTACAAGGACGATTACTACACGCTCGATTCCGTACAGGCAACGTCTTCGCTTATTTATCATGCCGGAAAGGCAGGCGTTAGAATTTTCAATTGCACATCGGTCGAAGATGTTATTTTTCATAACAATAAGGTATCCGGAATTGTACTAAACTGGGCTCCGGTACATCGCGAAAGCCTCCATGTCGATCCGTTAGCGATAATGGCTAAAGCAGTTATTGACGGAACAGGTCATGATTGCGATATTGCCCGCATACTCGAACGGAAAAATAATATCAGGCTAAATACCGATTCAGGCAAAGTAATGGGAGAAAGGTCATTATCGATCGAAGAAGCCGAACGTACGACTGTCGAAAATACAAAAGAAATCTTCCCGGGATTATATGTCTCCGGCATGGCAGCCAATGGTGTTAGCGGAGGGTTCAGAATGGGGCCTGTTTTTGGGGGAATGCTCTTATCGGGCAAAAAAGTTGCCGGTTTAATAATAAAGCAATTAGGCAAATAACATGGAACAGATTGGTATTTATGCCATAATTACCAATCCGGTACTGTCGTACCGGACTTTCGCCGAAAAGTGTGTTCATCACGGAGTTAGAATGATTCAGCTTCGTGAGAAACACCTTTCCGATAAAGAACTGATAAGGATTGGACAAGAAATCCGTTCAATTACCAGCGGAACCGGAACCATGTTTGTCATAAACGACCGTCCCGATATTGCCCTTATTTGCAAGGCCGATTATCTTCATTTGGGACAAGATGATATCCCCATTGAAGAAGCTCGTAAAATTACAGGCGGAATGAAAATCGGGCTGTCAACACATTCCATTGAACAGGCCAGGGACGCTCTGTTAAAAAAACCGGATTACATCGGTTTTGGTCCTGTTTATCCCACAAATGCAAAAGCAAATCCCGACACCCCTGTCGGAACGGAATTATTAAAACAGGTGATCGGGTTCTCCGATGTGCCGGTTGTTGCTATTGGCGGTATTTTCCCCGAAAATATTCAGCAGGTTATTGATGCGGGGGCGACCAATATTGCGGTAGTCCGATATTTAATGCAAACTTATGAACCGGATGAAAGGATACTTTATCTGAAAAATTTATTAAAAAAGAAAAAATGAGTACACAACTGATACAGGCGAAAAAAGGAATAATAACCGGCGAGATGAGTCAGGTAGCCATGAAGGAACATGTTGATGCAGAATGGTTACGAAAAAATATAGCAGCTGGGAGCATTGTCATCCCGAAAAATAAAAACCACGACTTTTTAGCTACCGGCATTGGAAAGGGATTGGCGACAAAAATTAATGCCAACATAGGTACTTCGGAAAAACATTGCAGCCTTACCGAGGAACTTGAAAAAATGGATATTGCTGTCAAGTACGGTGCACATGCCATTATGGACTTATCGACGGGAGGCAACCTGCATCGTATTTTACAGCAGATTCTGGATAAATCGCCGCTAATGGTAGGTACAGTACCTGTTTACGGCGTAGTATCCCAACTTTTGAGAGAAGGGGGAAAAATAGCACAGCTCGATCCAGAGGACTTATTCCGGGAAATTGAACAGCAGGCCCGGATGGGGGTCGATTTTATGACCCTGCATTGTGGAGTCACCCGGAATTCGTTATCGTTTTTGCAGCATGACGAACGGGTTTGCGGTATTGTGAGCCGTGGCGGGGCCATTTTAAAACGCTGGATGACCGGCAACAACAAAGAAAATCCATTGTACGAACAATACGACAGGGTACTTGATATCTGTATTAAATACGATGTCACCATCAGTCTGGGCGATGGATTGCGCCCCGGAGCAGGCGCCGATGCTACCGACCGGGGACAGATCGCTGAATTACTTACCCTTGGTGAGCTGGTTGACAGGGCAAGAGAAAAAGGGGTACAGGTAATGGTAGAAGGGCCGGGGCATATGCCGCTCGATCAGATTGAAATGAATATGAAAATCATGAAGCGTTTATGCCACGATGCCCCGTTTTATGTTTTAGGCCCTTTGGTCACCGATGCCGCTCCGGGTTATGACCATATTGTGGGGGCCATTGGCGGAACTGTAGCAGCCATTCATGGCGCCGATTTTCTATGTTATGTAACTCCTGCCGAACATCTTTGTCTACCAAATAGCAACGATGTAAAAGAAGGGGTTATGGCAAGCCGCATTGCAGCCCACGCTGCCGATATTGTTAAAAAAACTGGCGGGGCCCAACATCGTGATCATCTTATTTCGAAAGCGCGCCGCGAGTTGGACTGGGAAGCAATGTTCGAAAATGCCCTCGACCCGGAACTGGCCCGGAAAAGAAAAACTGAATCGGAAAGCAGCGGGGAAGATCATTGTACCATGTGCGGAAATTTATGTGCAGTTAAAAATGACAAAAACCTGTAACAGACCTGTTTTTAAATCATTTAATACAGTATCATAGCAAAAAAACCACCAAAATTCCGGCTATGAAATAGCTCTATACACAATACCATTTAGTGAGGGCGTATCACTAATGCTTGGGAGGGTGTCTCACTAACGTTTGGGAGGATGCCTCACTAATGCGTGGGAGGATGCCTCACCCGTATTCGTGACAGCGTCTCCTCAATATGGCAAAACAAAGTACAGTAAATGTTGGAGATATTATTACCGGAGATGCCCGCAACCATACTGCTGTGGCATCTCCGGATTTGGGAAGAATACGACAGATCATTCTGTAAAAGAATAAAACGGGCCCCGGTTTGTCAAAAGAATACAGCGAAATCGCTACTTTTATGTCTGATAAAAAATAGCGGGAATTCCGCATTACAGATACGGCGCAAAGCACAACTAACATAAATATAATAGATTAACTGTTTTTTCTGATGAAAATAAAATCTCTTGGTAAAATAAGCTTCAACACAATATTCAAAGCATTCAACCAGGCTTTTGCCGGTTATGAAGTTCAGTTAAACAGCGCACAGCTTCAAACCATGTTAAAAAGACGTGGCTTTAATCCGGAGTTATCTTTCGCCGCTTTTGACAGAGATGAAATAATAGCCTTCACGCTTAATGGTACCGGAGATTTTAACGGAATACCGACAGCTTATGATACAGGAACAGGGACACTGAAGGATTATAGGGGAAAAGGGTTAGCCACAAAAATTTTCGAATATTCTATCCCTTATTTGAGGAAGATGAATATTGAGCAATATCTGCTGGAGGTATTGCAACATAATACAAAGGCCGTTTCTGTTTACAAACATCTTGGGTTTGAAGTAACCCGCGAATTCAACTATTTTATACAAAAAAATGAAGAAATCAATATTGAAATCAAAACCGTTAATGTCCCCTGTTCGATTAAACCAACCGACATTGAGAGATTCAGCTCAATTTCAGATTTCCGGGATTTTTATCCTTCATGGCAGAATAGCTTCGAATCCATAAAAAGGGCGACTGATGATTTTGTTAATCTGGGTGCATTTGCAGAAAAAAAACTTATCGGGTATTGCATTTTTGAACCTGCTTCCGGAGATATTACCCAAATAGCGGTTGAAAAACAAAACAGAAGAAAAGGAATTGCGACATCATTACTAAAAGAAGTAGTCAAATTAAATAAAAATGGTACTGTTAAAATTGTAAATACAGATATTTTGTGCAGTTCAATCACCAATTTTCTGAAGGCAAAAAATATAGCTGTAAAAGGGAAACAATTTGAAATGATAAAAAAGATATAAAATATTCTTAGTATTTATGAGCTAAAGTATAATAACAACACACCCCTAATAATTTATACTTATCTCCAATTTAGGGAAAGCCCTACTTCATTTAGGGAAAACCCTCCGTCCGGATTAGGGGTACCCCTTCCATAAATCTGCCCGAAACTGCCTAAGTTTGGATAAATACTAATTCCTGACTAATGCATAGCAAAAGACCCGGTGAAAAAAACAAGAATGTCATTATTCTATCCGACTTTACGGAAGGTGCCTGGGAGTCGGTAGTTTTTTCCTGTGTAAATTTTATTACCAGCAACCACGGGGTCGTTTTTGTGCAAACATACTGTAAACCCAAATGCGGCCAGTCATTACTAAAAAATATTGTTCCGGTAATGAAGCAAATTGTCAAAAACGAATTGCTGGAACTAAAACTAAAAACAATGCAGGAATTCCAGCTTGAAGAATCGCAGATTTTTATTCACCCGTTCGAAGGCGACTGGTTCTCCTTCTTCAACACCGGACAGGAAGCATTATTCCCGGAATTGTTAGTATTAAGCATGAAGAAAGCTTTTCCTGAAGCCTGCTGTTCCTTCCTTGGAAAAATTCAAAAGCTGGCCACACTGACCACAAAGCCCTTGTTTATTTTGCCCAGTTTGTTTGTTCCCGGCAAATTGAGACAAATCTTACTTCTTACAGGAAAAAAGATGTCTTCTCTTGGTAAAATAGAAGACCACCAATCAGTTTGTACACTGGCCCAAAGCACCAGGATCGACCTGCGGATATTGCTGGATGAAGTTCCTTCTTTTTCTCCGTTTTCTTCGGAACAGGAACAAAACCCAACGCAATTACAGCTGCAATCCAGACAAACGGTTCACCTGAAAGATACTCCTCAACTTCTTAGAGAAACCAGTGAATATGACCTGGTTATCATCGATCATGATTTATTGCAATCATCGTTTGCCAAAGTATTAAACCTAAAAAAGTGGTTTAGAAACAAGTATGCAACCCCCGTCTTAATTTGTTAACAATGCAGGAAGCAAACATCCATAATATTCTGGTTCCGGTAACTTTAGACGAACACGGAATTAATTCGATCAAACAGGCCTTGATTATACAGGCCAGGTTTGGTTCGCAAATAACACTGCTTTATGTTATTCCCCGGTATAACAGGCTTGGCAAATACATCAGCCCCTCGAAACTACCCGAATATAAAAAACGGTCGTTTTTTAAATTTGCCCGGTTCGTCAATCGTTTTTTCAACTACAATATCCCCCCATACATCCATTTGAAGATGCAACAGGGCGGCCTGATAAAAATATTGGTTTTATTCATTTACCGGGCAGCATATGATCTGATCATCATCAACAAAAAAATGGAAGACCGCCCCGAAATGCAAAAAAAATGGGAAAACCAGATCAGGATAATTGTCAGGGAAGCCTATTGCCCGGTAATCACTTTCAACGGCATCCCCACAAAAGCTAAAAAAAACCAGATTCTCGTCCCTATAGATATCTGCAGACGCCATAAACACAACATTGTCTGGGCTGCCAAACTTGCCCGGGAATATGGTGCGGGTATTCATCTCGTATCAGTATTGAATGAAAAGATAGTCAGGGAAAAAAGTCATATTAACTTCAAAATATGGAAGATAAACGAATTGCTGGATAAACAAAAAATTCCTTCCAAAATAAGTTTTCTTCGGGGAGATGAAAAAAACAAACATCAACTGATTTCCGATTTTATCAATGCGAGCAAACCGGACCTGGTTATAATTATGACCCATCAGGAAGTATTACTGAACATCAACAGTATCGGAGAAATGGCCTCCAGTGTCATCAGGAATTCGGAATATCCGGTTTTTTCGATCACTCCCAAAAAAGAATCATTATTCTCAATTCTGATTGACATTTTAAAAGACATGAATAAAAGAAAAAAATATGAATACAAAAATTAAAGAACTAACAGAAAGTATCTATAACGAAGGTATCGAAAAAGCAAAAAAAGAAGGTGATCTGCTGGTTGCCAAAGCGATGGAAGAAGCTGAAGGGATATTGGCCGGAGCCAGCCAAAAGGCTGAAGTAATCATAGCTGACGCCAAGTCAGAATCAGCAAAAATTTATAACTCGATGCAAGATGAACTGGATGCTGTTTCAAAACAAATGATTGAGATCACTAAACAACAGATAAGCAACGTAGTAACCACAAGACTGAGCAAAGAGCTTGCCGCACATGCAACAGCCGATCCACAACTGCTTCATGAAATGATGCTGAAGTGATTTTTACAGGCCAGGCCCCATGGTTGCCCTTAAGCGAACACATGACCGGACGTTTTTTCGATGCTTTTGGTGCACCCATTGACGGACTCCCGGCAATTGAAGGCCGCCCATACCCTATTGGCGGGCCATCGGTCAATCCGGTCCGGCGCAAGCAGCCAAACGAATTTATCGCTACCGGTCTTGCAGGTATCGATCTGAACAATTCCCTGGTCTCTGTCCAGAAAATTCCATTCTTCGCTGATCCGGACCAGCCCCACAATCAGGTACTCGCCCCGATCGCTTTGCGGGCCAAGGTAGACAAGATTATTTTGGGAGGGATGGGGCTCACCGGCGATGACTACCTTTTCTTTAAACATACGTTTGAGAAAGGATACGGGCAGTCTAAAATTATCGGCTTCATCAATACAACCGATAAGTCGCCTATTGAAATGCTGCTGATCCCCGATATGGCCCTGGCAGCCGCAGAATATTACGCTGTGGAAAAGAAAGAAAAGGTGCTGGTATTGCTGACAGACATGACCCAGTACGTCGATTTAATACGCATTGAATTTATACATAATGCAATTCGTTTTATTTGAAATGCCGAAATGATTTCCCGTACCAGAGAAATTGCTTCAGACATTTTTTTTTCAAACAAATATGTCGCCTGCCTTTACCTAATCCCGCAAAATTCACTCAAATACCAATAAATGCATCAGCAAATAGACATTAGAAACAACAGAAACAGTCCTTCTCCATTTTACGTCTTCGTGTCCAGGAATAGGATATCCGGAGGGGAATGTCATCAAAAATCGACCAACTGGTTTTTAAAGGCATAAATCACGAGGTTAACGGTATTTTGAGTATTGGTTTTTTGGAAAAGGATACTTTTATATTTTTCGACTGTTTTCACACTTACAAAAGTCGAATCCGCTATTTGCTCATTGCTCAGTCCTTTGCAGATAAGCTTGAGAATTTCGGTTTCACGTGCTGTAAAATCGTGTTTTTCCGGACGATCACGCTGATTGCGAAACTGCTTTATATTGGACAAAAGCATACCGACAATTTCTTCTGAAAAATAATTCCCTCCATAATATACCCGGTGGATCGCTTTATCAAACTCATCGAGTTCCGAATTTTTCAGCATATATCCCTCTACCCCGGCCATAATCATCTGCTCAATATACTCTTCCTCCAGAAAAGTTGTCAGTATAATAATTTTTAAATCAGGATTTTGCTGCAATGCTAGTTTTGTGGCTTCCAGTCCGTTAATTTTTGGCATATTGATATCCATAAAAATAATATCAGGCGTTTTTGTCTTGATCAAATCCAAAAATTCAGCGCCATTGGAAGCTTCACCCAAAAGTTCCAGATTGGGAAAACGCGATAACAACAGTTTTAAGCCATCACGAAATATTTTATGATCATCAACAATTATTAGTGAAATCTTTTCCATTTTCTTCTGCTGTTCTACCTGTTCTTCTTTCTGTCTGCTTTGTAATCCGGAACTGAAGCTGAATATCCAGTCCTTTACCAGGAGCCGTTTTTATCTGGTAACTCCCGCCAAGAGATTCTGTCCGGTTTTTTATACTTTTTAAACCGATCTTATCCTTCCCGTTATCCTGAACCGAATTCATGCCGAAGCCAATGCCATCGTCATGATATGTCAGCATAACCGTATTTTTTGAGCTTTTCAGTACCATTTTAACAATAGACGCCTGGGAATGCTTTAATGCGTTGTTGGTTAATTCGCTAAAAATACGGAACAGGATCAGTTCTGTCCCCGGCGATAATTCCTGACTGAACCGCTTTGCATCAAATTCAAAGCTGCTTTTACCCAGTTTGCCCATCCGCTCGCACATCCGCTGCACAGATTCCACCAGTCCATATTTTGTAAGAGCCAAAGGAGCAAGGTTGTTTATTACTGCTTTTACCCTTTGGAGCGAAGTATCTGAAAGTTGCCGCAAATTCGTAATTTGTAAAGAGACATCCTTGCCTTCACGAAATTCAGCCTCCATAATTTTCAGATAAAGATTGATACATGAAAGGATGCCTCCAAGATCATCGTGTAAATCTGCAGCAATACGGCTACGTTCTTTTTGCTCGGTTTCAACTGTCTTTTCCACCAGCCAAAGCTCCGTTATTCTCAATCGGTTAATCAATTTTGAAATGCATACAAAACTAACAAGCAGTGCAATGAAAGCCCCCAACTTAAAAAAGAAGGATATTAATTTGAAATCACGGTTCTCATGGGACAGATATTTTTGCAGGCCGCTCTCGAATTCCTTGAACTGGATGTTGTACATGACAAACAGTTCATTGAGCTTTCGCTGGTTTTCTTTATTAGGAATGGAAGAGCGACTGGTAAAGAACGATTCAATTTCCTGCAAATACTTCTTCATATAAGGAACATGAATGATAAATCCTTCCGGAGATTGAGGATCAACCCGCGTTACGTCTTTACCTGTATTATGAATAATGGAGTCAAAATTTTGTTCTGCAATTTTGAGGTGATCAATAAATAAAAAAACAGACACGGTATCGCCGCTTAAAAGAAAATTCTCCCTGAATTTTTGCGATAGAAAAAATTCATTTTTTGTATTCTCTGCCAAATTGAGAATAGCGCCATGTCTTTTTTCGAGCGACATTCCCACCGAAAAGATAAATAAAACCACTACCAGAGAGAAACTTCCCCAGATAATAAGAATGATATTTGCTTTTCGCCTCATCTGTACCTCGTTTAGAAAAATGCTTCTTAGGATTATACAGTAGCATAGAGCCTGGTATCCTGCCGCAATTATTGCACTAATGTACTAATTATTAAGCAAACGACCTGTACCCTTTGCTTCAAACCGTACGCGGGTTTCCCGTTCATACAGCTTAATAAAGAAATTCGCCCTGTTGCGTTCACATGGAACTTCAAGCTTGCATTTCGATCGATGCCCGGCAGGTATTTTTAACTGATCAGATTTTTGAACAGATATGAGCAAAGCCTTTTCTGTCTGACTGCGGCTCCGGAACAGGCGGACTTACTGATGCTATATAAAATAAAACCCAGGCCAAAAATGACCTGGGTACCCCATTCTGTTTCTTCATTTCACAAATACTTAGAAAGAAGTTCTTTGAGTTTTGCATTGCCTGTATGCGGAAGATCAGGATTAATAATCTGCCCGTCTTTTCCAACCAGGATATAACGTGGAATTCCGCTGATGTTAAACCTGCCGCACAGGTAATTCCACTCGTCTGAAGTAACGCGGTAGTGCTCACCTTTAATGTCGGGGATCATATTCTTCCACGTGTTTTCAGGAGATGAAGGCCCGGTGATGTAAATAAACACAATATTCTGTCCCTGCATCTCTTCTTTTAGGGGTTTAATCTGTTCAATTCCGGATCGGCACGGACCGCACCACGTTGCCCAGAAATCAACATACACCAGTTTCCCTTCATATTTTTTCACAATAGCCTCAAATAATTTATCACCTGCATTGGAAGGCGCTTCATTAATTGTATAACCTGTTTTCTGCTTGTTCTGTGCTATTTTTGCCAGCGTGGCATTATTACAGGTTTCCAGATAAGCGGCAATACCGGGCACAACAAATTCCTTTTGCAGATCTGCCAGTTGGTTACCACTGACAGGTGTCATTTCAGCCACTATGCCCCGGCAGAAATCCTGCGATGTCATGATGTCGGTAGCCAGCCCGGGGTCAATTCCGAATTTATCATGCAGGTTTTTGTTGCGCTCTTGTCTTATTCTCTGTTCAAGATAAGGTTGCATCAACGAACTAAACCGTTGATTAAATTTAGAAATAGAATCACCATTAGCCTGATTAAGTACACGAATCTGTGCCATTTCAGGCATTTGAAAGGTCTTTTCACTGGCAGCAATAAGATTTTTCTCTTCATCCGTTAAGCTGACTCCCTTTTTGGTCAGATACGCTGAAAAAGTGTCTAAAGAGGTGGGGGCAGTATCATGAACCTTCTGAAAATCCGAAAACTCTTGTTCATATTTGTGGTAAAAGGACTGTACCTGCTGACCATATTGCCTGTTAAAGTCTGAGACTACAGGAAGATGGTTCAGCGAGTCGATTTGCAAGATTACAGCAAGTGTTTTTTCTTCATTCTCCGAAAATTTATAGCCGGTAGCCTTTAGATGGCGGTAAAAATCGTTGGACGAGACAACCAGGCTTTCCCCCCTGACCTCTTTGAGATATTTCAAACGATTGATGAAAATTCCGTAAGAGCCGGAACACAAGGCAATTGGGTCGTTAACCAGTCCGGGGGTCAGAAAACTGAAAAAGGAAGCATCCAATGTGTCCATCGGAATAACCGCATTACGGTCGGAGTAGGATATATTATGTTTTTGGCGATAGGCATACTCGTAGTCCATCCCGTATCCCAAAATATCAGCAGCGTAATTGTAGCTAATGTTTGCCCGGGTAACCTGGATTGATTTACCGGAATAATGTCCGGTGTTGACTGAATCCTGAAGCGTATGCAGATCCTTCTCCCATCTGGTCATCAGGTAGGTTTTATAAGCCGGAGCGGAAAGTCCCAGAAGCTTTTCCTGTTGTTCCTGATAATTATTTGTGAAGCTAGCCTTCAATTGTTTTAATTCGTTGTTTAAACCGGCTGATTCGCCCATGTAAAGCTCTTTACCATTCGGAATTGCATAAATAAACAACGGCTTACCGGGTTCCAGATAAATCGTGTTGCCAAGAAATGCCGCCTCACAATAGATAGGTTGCGGATGAGTCAGTGCAATTTGTGTAGAAAAGGTACCATCATTTTTTATCTCAACTGTTTGTGAATTTTGTTTTCCTGACAAAATATCATCGACATAAACCATAAAGGTTTGAACGCCCGCCCTTGGAGTATAATGGGCTATATAACCGCTTAATAACGTCGTATCGGGCCTGAATTCTATTTTGCCAAAACTTTCCTGCTTATTTACTGAGGATTCTTTTGCTTCATTCTTCGTAAACAGGACCGGTGTACTGTTCGGAAGTTCAATAAGGCATGTCTCACCTTTGCCTGCTTTAACTGTCAAGTCGATTTGCTTACCATTGGCAATCAGGCTTATATTTCCCTTACCCTTTTTTAAATCAATATTTTTGTAAGCCCAAAGCTGTCCCTTATAAATAGTTGCAGAGTCCAGAAAACTTATTGTCCATTGACCGGTACCCTGCCGGAACCAATTACCGCTAAGCCATTTGGGGACCATGGAATATTCGGCCTGTGGATTCAAAAGAATATCGAAAACAAACCAGTTGCCCCCCTCATTTCCTTCGCCGTAATCCAGAAAAGATACGGAATCCGCTACATCAGGAAATACAAGGGCGTAATCGATTTGCCCGCTTTCATCAAGTGTATACTGTTTATTCAGAGGTATATTTTGTGCTTTCTTTACGTAAAATCGTTCTTTGCCTCCGACAGGTTGTATATAGCTTTCCCCGGGGATGTAAATCCAAACCCCAGGCATTGACTCGTAATGAAAAAATAAAGTGGTGGTTGAATCCGTCCGCTCAATTTTTGTAATCTGTAGTCCTCGTGCCGTTGAAATACCTGTTGTAGGGGTATTCACGATTTGCTGACTGTGAGCTGTTGCGGCTATTAAGACCGCAATCAAAAATAAGAGTTTTGTTTTCATCTGTTAGTTTAAATTGATTATTTTTTCACTAAGTTATCACAAAAAACATTAAATAGAAGTAAAATATATATAAATTTTTCGATCTCTTACATTATACTCCATGACCATCCGGCATCCTTAACCAAAGCTTCCTGGTGCTGAAGCTTCCAGTTGAGAACTTCCCCTCTTAAATAACGAAACAGCAGGCCCGGCTCTTCCAGGCAGAATCATTTTTAACAGAAGTACAACGTCTGTTGTGGATACCCTAACAGACTTCCCCTATTCTTAACGGTCTGTCTTTCTCCTGCCATTATTTTAAACAAGACACTGAATATTTAATTATCATAAATAAATATTATATGTATTATTAAATTCATTAAAGTCTATTTAAAATAATAAAATAAAAGTTTTTGACACATTTCATGAAACGTATAATTTTGTAAATTTGGTTGACAATATCCTGTAAATATTAATGATATTTTATCGATGTATTTATTGTATCCAACTGAAATGATGAGGGATTAAAAATAAAATCATCACATTAATTATTTATTTACAAAAAAATATATATACTAATAAATACTCGGCTTCTTTTAAACGCAGGATAGTCGAAGGAATTCAAAACTCGGATAACGTGGCTGTTCTATAAATTGCATTTACAGTAGATGAACGAATTTTATTCTTCATTCTTTTAGCCAGGTTTGTATTTTTTTTACTAATTACTAACATTTCTGCTTATGGAAAAAAAATTATTAAATCAATTGCTAATAGCAGTACTTCTGCTATCAATTGTTAGTTGTGCGGAGGACTATCTCCCTTCAGATGAAAAAGAGGACACCGAAGCCTCCAGTGAACTTCAGTTAAAATCTGCCGCTACCGTTTTAACAAGCAGCAACGAAGTATGTGCTATTGATGGCAATACTTACTATCAGTCGATAGATGGTTTTGGTTTCTCCAGTGCCTGGTGCGGAACTCTCAGCACAGCCAAGAACAATGCCCTTTACGGGACTCTCGGATTTTCGCTGTTGAGGGTCCGCATTGACCAAAACAGTGCCAACTGGGGAGACGAAACTGCCAATTCTTCAGCAGCCCATGCAGCCGGGGCTACAGTACTAGGGTCTGAATGGTCGCCACCTGTTGCCTGGAACAGCAACGGACAAAGCACCGGCGGGTATTTACTACCGAGTCATTATCAAGATTATGCCAATTATCTGCACGATGCCGCAAACACCATCGACCTGGACTATGTTTCCTTTCAGAACGAACCTGACATGGGGAATGTTGATCCGGATGCAGTAGTGTCATGGAGTGCGAGTCAGATGCTGACCTTTCTAAAAGACAACTCGTCTACTATCGGGAAGCCTATTGTTTATGCCGAGTCGTTTTGTTTTAATGATGATTATACGGACCCTGCTCTGAATGATGCCACAGCCGTTGGTAAGATTTCGATTATAGGCGGGCACATATATGGCAGTGGACTTTATACCCATCAGAACGCCCTGGATAAAGGAAAACATGTATGGCAAACAGAACATTATGTCGCCAATAGCCGTGACAATATTGATAATGCCATAACTCAAGCCAAGGAAATACAGGATTGTATGAACAACCAGATGAGTGCCTATTTCTATTGGTGGGTCTATGACGATGACACTTCTGTTAATCTGGTCAATCAAAGTGGAACGATCTACAAGGCCGGATACGTGGCCGGACAGTTTGCCAAATGGATACGTCCGGATAAGAACAGGATTGGGTGCACCTACAATCCGACTTCAGATATATATGTTACCGCATACCGTGGTGGCGGAATCGTCGTCGTTGCAGTCAATAACGGCAGTTCGTCCGTCAGTCAGACGTTCTCGTTTTCAAATATATCAGGACTGAGCACAATGTATGTAAACCGGACTTCCAGCAGCGAAAACATGGCATCGTTAGGAACTGTAACCCTCTCGGGCAATGCATTCACCTACACGTTACCGGCAAAGAGTGTCACCACTTTCCACCAATTTTAGGAACCTAACTATTGAGAAATCCGATTGAGTGGTGTTTCACAGATGTTGGAACAAAATAGATTTACATTCAAAAGATCTGCCTGTTCCCTTCAGTGTAAAACAGGCAGATTTCTTTCTGACACTTTTCAGTGGCGGGATAAATCAGGGGAGTATTGAAAAATACCCCCCCTTTCCTGTTTCCCTTCTCCTGCTTCCGGTTCCAGTTCATTCCCTGATTCCGAAATTTCAGCCGTCCTTTATTCCCAATGTCCACTGCTCATTGTTCAGAGGAATGCGTTTATTGTCTGTCAGACGGTAATTCGATCATCCAATATGAAGAAAGACGGACTGAAACAGTTCAAATCTATTTATATCATTGATAATAGGAACTATACAATATTAAGATAATCTAAACATGTCTTTTTACTTTCCATTTATGTCCGATTTATTCTTGATTGCCCGATCGCGCAATTCGTACTTTTGCTTCTAAATAACTTATGAAAATTAAACATCTATGAAAGATTTATTTTCTTCCCAAAAGCCAGCTCCTATATATTACCTAATCGTCATGCTGGTTTTGTCTGTCATGCCGTTGCCTGGGAATGCTGCGCTTTCACCTGCTAACGGTACTGATTTTATCAATACTGCTCCTATGAAGGTTACAGGGAAAGTAGTCGATGAGACGGGCACTCCCATGGTGGGGGTATCTGTTGTCGTTCCGGGGACCACCCTTGGGACCGTGACCGATGTAAACGGTAATTATACAATCGATCTTCCCGAAGGGCAAAATCATTTGTCGTTTTCATTTATCGGTTATATAACGCAATTAGTATCTGTCAATAGTCCTATTCACAACATCAGCATGCAACCTGATTTAAAAAGCCTTGACGAAGTTGTTGTTATCGGTTATGGCACCCAGACCAAAAAAGATTTAACAGGGTCAATTACCAGCGTGGGGAGCAAGGACTTCAACGAAGGACTGGTCAGCTCCCCTGAGCAGCTTATTAATGGGAAAGTAGCCGGCGTTCAGATCGTATCGAACAGCGGATCGCCTACTGCAGGAAGTACAATCAGGATCCGGGGAGGTGCTTCATTAAATGCAAGCAACGATCCGCTGATTGTTTTGGATGGCGTTCCCCTTGAAACAGGTGGCATCAGCGGGAACAGCAACAATTTTCTGAGTTTGATCAACCCATCCGACATCGAAAATATGACAATCCTGAAAGATGCTTCATCGACGGCCATCTACGGTTCGAGGGCGTCAAACGGGGTTATCATCATCACAACGAAAAAAGGCTCGGGAACTCTCAAAGTCAATGTATCTTCCACCCAGTCAATTCAACACAGGATGGAAGTAGCAGACATATTATCGCCAAATGAATTCAGGCAAGTAATAAATTCGGAAGGAACAGCGGCACAGCAAGCCCTGCTGGGCAATGAAAATACAGATTGGAATGATAAAATTTTCAAATTGGCACTGGGAACTGATAATAATATTAGTATATCGGGCAACCTGAAAAAGAAACTGCCTTTCCGTCTTTCACTTGGTTATTTTAACCAGGATGGCATTCTGAAAACGGACAATGCAGAAAGGGTTACCGGTAATTTATCGTTATCCCCAAGTTTCTTTGATGATCATCTGAAATTGAACCTTAACATGAAAGGGACTCTGAATAATAATCGTTTCGCTTACACCGATGCAATTTATGCTGCAGCCGCCTATAACCCGACTATTGGAGTTTACTCCGGAAATACCGATTTTGGAGGGTACAACGAAGCTTTAGGCAGCGATGGGACCCCTACCATCTCAGGCCAGGTTTATAATCCGGTAGGTTTATTGATGCAATACCATTCCACAAGCAGAGTAAGCAGAGTGATTGGAAATTTTGATATTGATTATAAAGTTCATTTTCTCCCAGAACTTCGGACTCATCTGACTTTGGGATATGATTATGCAAAAGGGAAAGGATGGATTTATGTTCCCGAAACAGCAGCATTGTATTATTCGAGCGGAGGACGGGATTATTCTTATGGTCCGGAAAAAGACAGCAATAAACTCCTTACATTTTATTTGAATTATTCCAAAAATATCGACCCCATAAACAGCCGGATAGATTTTACCGCAGGGTATGATTATCAAAAATGGATCGCAAAAACCAATGCCTATAATGTGTTGAATGTTGCCGGAGAGAGCCAATCGTCGACGGCAGCGAAAGATGAAAGGCATGTTTTATTATCTTATTACGGACGTCTTAATTATACATTCGACTCGAAATATCTTTTAACAGCAACCCTCAGGCGTGACGGTTCTTCTCGCTTCAGCCAAGATAACCGGTGGGGGCTCTTCCCTTCCGTTGCATTAGCATGGCATCTGTCTGATGAAGATTTTCTTAAACGATTTTCTTTATTAAGTAATTTAAAATTAAGATTAAGTTATGGCGTGACAGGACAACAGGACGGAATCGGTAATTACAGTTATATGCCAAGTTACACCATTAGTCAGGACGGAGCACAGTACTTATTGGGGGATACTTATTATTATACCTACAGGGCTGAGTCCTATGTTTCCGATTTGAAATGGGAAACTACAGATGCCTATAATGCCGGACTCGATTTTGGCTTTTTTAAAAACCGAATATCAGGAAGCATTGATTATTACAATCGTCATACGCATGATTTGCTGGCGACAGTTCCGGCTGCAGCCGGAACTAACTTCGACGAAACGGTTACGACCAATGTAGGGAGTATGAAAAGCAACGGGTTGGAATTTACAATAAACGGAACCCCGTTAAGTAATAAAAATTGGACCTGGAATATCAGTTATAACCTGACCTGGGAAAAAGTAAAAATTACCAATTTGTCATTGTCAGAGGGAGAAGAGTCTACTTTTATGTATGCCGGTCAAAGTTTCGATGATTATTATCTCCAGATCATGAAGGCGGGTTATGCTCCGTATACTTTTTATACCTATCACCAGGTTTATAACGAGGAAGGAAAGCCAATTGAAGGGATGTATGCCGATATTAACGGAGATAATCAGATTACCTCAAGCGATTTGTATTGCGGAAAATCACCCAATCCGGATTTCCTGATGGGATTGAGCAGTCAGCTTCGTTTTAAAGAATGGACTTTGGGGTGTTCCCTCAGGGCCAGCATCGGAAACTATGCCTATAATGGAACAGCCATGAATACTGGAGCCTTGGGAACAGTTTCCTACAATTCGTATCAGCTTAATAACCTGTCAAGAAGTTACCTGAAGACGGGTTTTGAAAGTCGTCAGTATTTATCGGATTACTATATTGAGAATGCTTCTTTTCTGAAAATGGACAACATCACATTGGGATACGATCTCGGAGAAATTTTTCCGCAATGTAAGATATCTGTCTCTGGGATGATACAGAATGTTTTTACCATTACCGGTTATTCCGGAGTAGATCCTGAAATCTATGGAGGAATAGAGTCCTCTTTTTACCCAAGAGCAAGGACCTATTCATTAAGTATTGGAATTAACCTTTAACCGATAAACATTTTAGATTATGAAAAAATTGATATATCTGTTTTTTGGAGTTATATTGACAGGCCTGGTTATCTCATGTACGGATGAATTAAATCAATCTTCCAGCGTTACAGAGACTTCTGAAGATGTATATTCCAGTGTGCAAGGCTATAAACAGGTTTTGGCTAAACTATATGCCTCGTTTGTTCTGGCCGGACAGGAAGAAGGCGGTAGTGATGCTGACCTGAGCACAAATACGGGTTATGACTATATGAGGCTCTATATTAATATGCAGGAAGTTCCGACTGATGAATTAGCCTATACATGGGTTGAAGGTGATGACCTTTATGATCTTTCCTATTTGAGTTGGGACGATAATGACATCTGGGTATCAGATATGTACTACCATATTTACTATACCATTGCTCTATGTAATGAATTCCTGCGGAATGCTACAGACGATAACATTACAGATTTTTCGGAATCAGATCAGACAAAAATCCGGACATACCGGGCAGAGGCTCGTTTCATCAGGGCATTGGCTTACGATCATGCTCTTGATCTTTATGGAAATGTTCCCTATATTGATGAAAGTGAATCTGCTGGGGGAGACTATTTACCGACACAATATACCCGACAGGAAATGTTTGACTATATTGTTTCGGAACTGAAAGATATAAGTTCTTCTTTAACGGATCCGTCCAATACGGAATATGACCGCGCAAGTAAAGCCGCTGCCTGGACATTACTGGCAAGGTTATATCTCAATGGTGAAGTTTATACCGGAACATCTCATTATGATGAATGTGTCACGTATTGCGACAGCATCCTGAATCTAAATTACTTTTCTCTTGAAGCTGCTGATTCTCTTTTGTTCAATGCAGACAATAATTTAAGGACAAATGAAATTATTTTTTCGTTCGGGGTTGATGCTACCTATTCTGTGTCGTGGGGTTCTACGACTTATCTGGTATGTGGATCTGTTTCCAGTTCCAACAGCTATCAGGATCCCGCAGACTACGGAGTTGCCAGCGGCTGGGGATCCTTCCGGGCAAAAAGTACAATGACCTCCCTATTCTCTGATCTGACCGGAAAGACAGATAGCCGGGGAAAATTTTTTACAGAAGGACAAATTCAAAGTGTCACAGATTTGACGGATGAATCGACGGGTTATCTTTTTGAGAAATGGACCAATCTTACAGATAACGGAGAGACTGCCTCAAATACGTCAAGCGATGGCGTTTGTACGGATTTTCCTGTTTTCCGGTTAGCCGACATTTATCTAATGTATGCAGAGGCTGTTCTTAGGGGAGCCAGTAACGGAACAACTGATCAGGCACTTAAATATGTGAATGAAGTCCGGGAGCGTGCCTATGGCGGATCATCCGGAGATATTTCATCAGGAGACCTGACTCTTGACTTTATGATTGAGGAACGGGGACGTGAATTTTATTTGGAAGCAATACGCCGAACAGACCTGATTCGTTTTGATCTGTTAACGAGCAGTAATTATGTCTGGGAATTTAAGGGGGGTAGCCAGTCCGGTTCAGGGGTCAGTTCGAAATATAATCTTTATCCTATACCGGCAACAGAGCTTAGCGCAAATACAAATCTTACACAAAACAGTGGCTATTAACTGAATAACTGAAAATTATGAGAACAACATATTTGTATTTTTTAGCAGTGGTTTGCGCTGTCGTTCTTTCCTCATGTGATGACGAAGAACAGATTACACTGCAGGGGTTTAATGAAAATGCAGACATTGAGCTGATTACCACACAGAGCAATGTAGAACTTACTGCCGACAATTCATCTGATCTTGCCCTTCAGTTTGCATGGGATATTTCTGATTTTACACTAAGTAAGTATTCCCTGGCAGCAAATTCAATGACATACGAGTTACAGTTTTCGCTTGACAGTCTTTTCTCAGATCCGGCAACTGTCAGCGTTAGCGGATCATCCTGCTCCTTTACAGGAGGGACATTAAATACCGCAATCAATCAACTTAGTCTGGAAGGTAGTGTATCCTATTTATTCTATATCCGTTTGTCAGTTTCGGCCGGCAGTAATATCGATCCGATTTACAGCAATGTCGTCAATGTAACAATTACTCCTTATGAAATTGATTATACAAGCATGTATCTGAGTACAAGCACCAGCGTCAGCGATGTGTTCTCAAGCTTATATTCGCCGGATGAAGATGGTGAATATACCGGTTTTGTTACCACACCTTCAAACTGGTATAACTTCTATTTTATTTCAGGCGATGGAACAGCTTATGGGAATACAGCAGTCAGCGGAACCGCCTTTAACCTGACAACAGACGCATCGATGTGGAACTGCTGGTTCCCGGGGACAAGCGGTTGTCATTATGTGACTATGAGTACCAATGACATGGATTGGACGGCTACTTGGGTTTCGTCAATGACTGTTAGCGGTGACCATGCATCGGGAACCCTGAGCTTTTCTTCCTCAACCAGCCAGTGGAGCGGAACGGTAACGGCAACTTCGGATAATGCCAACATCGTTCTCCAGACAACAGGGAATCGCTATGATAAAAATTCCGGGGATTCCGGTTACTCGGAATACACCTTCTTCCTATTCGGAGACGGCACCGGGGCCACAACCGGTACACTGAGCTTTTCCGAAACGGAAACTGCCGGCTATATTGTAGTTCCGGAGGCAGGTACATACACGCTGACGATTGACCTTAGCGATCCGAAAGCATATACCTATACCCTGAGCGAAGGTACAGTTGTTACGCCGGACTACCCGGATCAGCTTTATCTGCACGACCGTTCGGACGCCGATACGTATTATGCAACACTTTATCCGCGTACCGATCATGTTTATGAATGCTTCTACAGCGGATCTGCATGGCAAAGTTTCTATTTTACCAGCTCAACCTCTATGTCCGAAGGAACAATATACGGATATACCGGAAGCAACCAGTACGCGATAAGCAGTGCTTCTGCAGAGAATTTTTCATCTTCTGACCTGTGGGCTTTCTGGTTCGATTACGATGTTGCCAACTATTATTTCATCCAGGCAAATCTCGAATCGAAAACATGGACACCTGAAGTTGTCAACGGGTTTTATGTAACCGGTAATTTTAACGGGTGGAGCACTTCTGCAAATCCGATGGCCTATAATTCAGAAACAAAAAAATGGACTGCTACCTGTGAAATAACCGACACCCAGTATGGATTGCAAATCCTTCCGGATATTTCGGGTGAAGATGATATGTGGAGTAATAAAATGGCATCGGTTTCCGGGGATGAAGGTTCCGGAGAACTCGATTGGTACAGCCGCACCGGGTCAACAAACATTCCGGTCCCTGAACCCGGGACCTACGTGATTACAATTGATCTGAGCAATTCAGGAAAATATACGTATTCGGTTGTGAAACAATAAACAGACTTGTATTATGAAACTCAAAAAATATATTCTATTGCCCTTTGTTGTAATTTTATTCTGTGGACTTTGGGCCTGTAACGACGACAATGACGATACGGGAACAAATCCGGACGAAGAAGAAGCCGATAGCTTTGCCAAAGGCGCCGATGTGAGCTGGCTGACAGAGATGGAGGAATCCGGCTACTTATTCTATGACAGCACCGGAATCGAGACAGAATGTATGGCTTTACTGAAAAGCCTGGGAATTAACTCCATTCGTTTACGTACCTGGGTAAATCCATCTGATGGATGGTGTAATAAGGAAGATTTGCTGATAAAGGCATGGCGGGCAAAAAATCTGGGATTACGTATTATGATCGATTTCCACTACAGCGATACGTGGGCAGATCCGGGGACGCAGGACAAGCCTGCTGCCTGGGAAGGTCTGACGTTGGACGAATTGACAGATACGCTTTCTGCTTATACAACCGAGGTGCTGCAAACGCTGAAGGATAATGATATCACACCCGAATGGGTGCAGATTGGAAATGAAACAACCTATGGCATGTTGTGGGATGACGATGAATCTGTTTCAGGATATTTAACAGCAAATGACGGGGCAAATTATGCCCAACTGAATAATGCGGGATACGATGCGGTAAAATCAGTTTTCCCGGATGCAAAGTGTATCATCCATATTGACCGGGGACAAAGGGCCGATCTTACCAAACAGCTGTTGACTACCATTATGACCAATGGAGGAAAGCTGGATGTCCTGGGGCTTTCACTCTATCCGGACACGGATAACTGGAAAGACTACAATGAAAGCTGCCTAGAAAATATGCAATGGGTTGTTGACAATTACGGGCTCGAAGTGATGATCTGTGAAACAGGTATGTCATATGATGAAGCTGCAACGGCTAAAGAGTTCCTGAGTGATCTCATTACAAAAACCCGTTCGGTTACGGATGCAGATGGCAACCAAATGGGGATCGGCGTCTTTTACTGGGAACCCGAGTGTTATAACAACTGGGACGGTTATACAAAAGGGGCATTTGATGACAACGGAGTCCCGACTGAAGCGCTGAATGCTTTCAGCGAAAACTGAAACGGACCATAATACCGATGGAGAATATAAAAAAAATTGGTGAATTGGTGAATTGGTGAATTGGTGAATTGGTGAATTGGTGAATTGGTGAATTGGTGAATTGGTGAATTGGTGAATTGGTGAATTGGCGAATTGGCGAATTGGCGAATAATTTTATTTATCGAAGGTTACGAGGCCACTTAAGAAAGAATCGAGTGTATGAAAAAACTGTTTTTTATTCTAGTTCTGTTTCTGCCGTTTGCAGCTGGATATAGCAACGGTAGAGAAACGAAAACGGAACAAAATAGCGATCATAGTTTAAAAAATGATAGTACCTTAGCGGCTTCCGGAGTACCGGAAGTCGCTCATCCGGATAGTTTTGCCCTGGGGGCCGATGTTGGCTGGCTTACTGAAATGGAAGCAGCAAATTACCAGTTTTTTGACAGCACCGGTACCCAGATGGAATGTATGTCCCTTTTAAAAAGCCTGGGCATAAACGCTATCCGCCTGAGAGCATGGGTAAACCCGCCCGATGGCTGGTGCAATACGGAAGATTTGCTGGTAAAGGCATTACGGGCAAAAAAACTGGGGATGCGCCTCATGATCGACTTTCATTACAGCGATGGCTGGGCCGATCCGGGAAAACAAAATAAACCTGAAGCGTGGAAAGGGATGTCGCTGGATGAAATGACCAGGGCCCTTTTCGATTACACAAAAAATGTCCTGGAAACGCTAAAAGAACATGACATCACTCCGGAATGGGTACAAATTGGAAATGAGACAACTTATGGCATGCTATGGGATAATAACGATTCCGTTTCCGGTGCATTAACAGCCAGCAACGGGGCCAATTACACCAAACTGAATAATGCAGGATATGACGCGGCTAAAGCTGTTTTCCCGGACACAAAGGTTGTTCTGCACATTGACAGGGGACAGCTTCAGGAATTGTCGGAACAACTGTTTGACGCGATCATCCCCAATGAAGGGAAGCTGGATGTCCTGGGGCTTTCACTATATCCCCAACCAGAAAACTGGCAACAGTACTCCGAAGACTGCCTGAAGAACATGCAGTGGATTGTTAACCACTATGGAAAAGAGGTAATGATATGTGAAACGGGAATGTCCTGGGATAAAGCGGAGACAGCAAAAAAATTTCTGCAGGACCTGATCCGGAAAACCCGATCGGTTACCGATTCTGCCGGCCATCACATGGGGCTGGGGGTTTTCTACTGGGAACCTGAATGTTATAACTGGAAGGGATACTCGATGGGCGCTTTTAATGAAAACGGCACTCCTACGGAAGCAATGAATGCATTCAAAGAAAAATAAAGAATTTTAGTTATATCATGAACAGATTTATTTTAGCACTACTCTTATTCATTCCATTTTCGCAGGCATTTTGCACAGAAGACGGCAAAGTCCGCCAGGAAATAATGCTGGAAAAGGGATGGCGTTTTATTAAAGGGGATTATCCGCAGGCAGAACGATCAACCTTCGACGACAGCAAGTGGCAAGAGGTAGATATCCCGCACGACTGGGCAATTTCCGGACCATTCGGCAGAAATTATGACTTACAAAAGGTTACTATCTCACAAAACCTGGAGAAAGTTGCATCCGTCAAGACCGGGCGGACAGGAGGACTTCCGTATATTGGCGTTGGCTGGTACCGTCTTCATCTTACCATCCCCGGGTTCAGGAAGGATGAACAAACAGCCACGCTTTTGTTTGACGGGGCCATGAGCGAAGCCCGGGTGTATGTCAACGAAAAAGAAGTTTGCTTCTGGCCTAACGGGTATAACTCATTTTATACAGATATTACCGATTACCTGAATGCGGACGGTCAGCCCAACGTAGTAGCGGTCCGTCTCGAAAACCGGCCGGAGTCGTCCAGATGGTATCCCGGCGCCGGATTATACCGGAATGTTCATCTTATCGTTACAAAAAAGGAACACGTTCCGGTTTGGGGGACATATATCACCACGCCATTCGTCTCTTCCGAATTTGCTTCAGTAAAAATTCAGACTGAGTTGACCCCCGCCCCCAACGGGAAAAACGTCCGGATAAAAACAGTCATTGTCGATGCGGAAGGAAAACAGGTAGCGGCTAAAGATAATTCGCTGGCCATGGATCACGGTCGGCCATTTGAACAAAACTTTATTGTAAACACCCCTCATTTGTGGTCTCCGGAATCACCTTATTTGTACCACGCAAGCAGCGAAATTTATATCGGCAATCAATTAATTGACCGTTATACGACCCGCTTTGGGATCAGGGATATCCGGCTGATTGCGGATAAAGGTTTTTACCTGAATGGTAAGAAACGTAAATTCCAGGGAGTTTGCCTTCACCATGACCTGGGACCTTTAGGTACAGCAGTGAACAAAGCGGCAATCAGGCGGCAACTGACCCTCTTGAAAAATATGGGATGCGACGCCATCCGTACAGCACACAATATGCCGGCACCGGAGCTGGTCGAATTATGCGACGAGATGGGATTTATGGTCATGGCAGAGCCTTTTGACGAATGGGACCAGGCAAAATGCATCAACGGGTACCATCGCTTTTTTAAAGATTATGCAGAAAAGGATATGGTTAACATGCTGCGCCATTACAGAAACAATCCGAGTGTCGTCATGTGGAGTATCGGGAACGAGGTACCGACGCAATGCAGCCCGAACGGGTACCAGGTTGCTGCTTTTTTGCAGGATATCTGTCACCGGGAAGATCCGACCAGACCGGTAACCTGTGGCATGGACCAGGTCAGTTGCGTCCTTGACAACGGCTTTGCAGCGTTGCTTGATGTTCCCGGATTCAATTACCGCGTGCACAGGTATAAAGAAGCCTATAAACGGCTTCCTCAAAATTTAGTGCTCGGATCCGAAACTTCATCGACCGTCAGTTCACGGGGTGTCTATAAATTCCCGGTCGAAAAGAAGGCTGACGCAAAATACGACGATCACCAATGTTCTTCCTATGACCTGGAATATTGCTCCTGGTCGAATGTTCCTGACGAAGATTTTGCCGTGGCAGAAGATCACGACTGGGACATCGGGCAGTTTGTCTGGACCGGGTTCGATTATCTGGGCGAACCTTCTCCCTACGATACCGACGGCTGGCCCAATCACAGCTCCATGTTCGGAATAATCGATCTGGCAGGGATACCCAAAGACCGTTATTTCCTGTATAAAAGTATCTGGAACACAAAAGAAGAGACACTTCATATTCTTCCTCACTGGAACTGGAAAGGAAGAGAAGGGCAGATTACCCCGGTTTTCGTTTATACCAGCTATCCTTCCGCAGAATTGTTTGTCAACGGGAAGAGCTACGGAAAAAGAGAAAAGAATGATTCCACACTTCAGAACCGTTACAGGTTGATGTGGATGAACGTTAAGTACGAACCTGGCGTAGTAAAGGTTGTGGCCTATGACCAAAAGGGAAAAGCAGCAGCTGAAGAAACGGTCAGAACAGCAGGAAAACCTTACTGGCTGGTATTAACAGCCGACAGGACACGGCTTTTGTCAGATGGTAAAGATCTGGCTTTTATTAATGTAAAAGTTACAGACAGGGACGGGAACCCGTGCCCGACAGACCAGCGGTTGGTTAAATTTTCTGTTGAAGGGTCCGGGAAATTCAAGGCGACAGCAAATGGAGACCCGACATCGCTGGATCCTTTTCAGATAAACCAGATGCACTTATTTAACGGACAGTTAACGGCAATTGTCCAGTCTGGAGATAATGCCGGAGAAATTATCTTTCACGCAAAAGCTCCCGGATTAAAAGAAGGGACAATTATGCTGAAGACATCAGAACATTGAGGCTTCGCCGTTTGAACTTGTTTGAAACTTCGTGTTTGAAGGGTTCGATGGTTTGTTTGAAAGGGGCGTTGCCCCTTTTTCAATATTATTATTTTTCTTCCATATACTGCCGGGGAGTCTTTCCAAATTCTAACTGGAAGCATTTTGAGAAATATGAATTATTGGAAAAACCGACCATATACATAACTTCCGCGACAGTAAATTTCTTCTGGGAAAGGTACATGGCTGCCTTTTTAATCCGGATCGACTTAATATATTCTACAGTTGACAAACCCGTTAACTGTTTAAGTTTTCGGTACATCTGCTTCGTATGAAATCCGGAAAGACTGCTTAATGCCTCCACATTGAAGTCAGGATCAGCCAGTTTATCTTCAATAATTTTTGTTATTTTGGAAAGCATTTGCTCGTCCAGAGAAAGTTCTTCCACGGGGGCGGGTATTGTTAAAGCTTCCATCCTTACCCTTTTTTCGATGGTTTCCTTGTTCCGGATAAGTTGCCCGATTTTTGATGTAAGTATATTTATATCAAATGGTTTTGATATAAACGCGTCTATATTCAAATTGATGCTGTCCAATTCGGTTTGCTTATCGTCTTTTGCAGTCAGCAAAATGATGGGGATAGAAGACGTTGAAACCTGTTTCTTATTTGTCTGCACATTTCCAGCCCATCCATTACCGGCATCATAATGTCGGCAATGATTAAATCGGGAACTATACTCCTGCATGTTTCCAATCCTGTCTTTCCATTGTGAGAAATCACGCAGTTATATTTATGTTCAAGGATAGAAGCAATAAAATCTGCGATCTCCCGGTTATCTTCGACAATTAATACGGTCGGGTTCATCCTATTTGATTCATCAGAGGTCTTAGCTTCAGATGTACCCCCGTCTTGCCGGTCTGCGACCAGCGGGAGCCAGAAGGTCACTGTCGTCCCTTCACCTTCTGTTGAAACAATAGTCATCTTTCCTCCATGCATGTCGATATAATTTTTGACCAGATAGAGGCCCAGACCGGTTCCTTCAGTATGCCTGGCTGTTTTTTTTGACTGATAGAACCGTTCCGTAACGTGAGGCAGATCAGCAGCAGCAATTCCGGCCCCTTCATCAGAAACTCTCACTTCAATCCGGCTTTCTTCTTCCTGATAATAGACCTTTAGATGAATTTTCCCATCTGTTTTCGAAAATTTACAGGCATTCGATATCAGGTTGTTCAACACGGATTCTACTTTCAACTGGTCAATATTTATGAAAAAAGAGTCCCTGTTGGTTAAAAAAGCAAAAGACAAATTTTTATCCCGATAGTTTTCTTTATAATTATTAAGTAAACTTTCTGCAAATTCGATAAACTCCACCTTCGAAATTAAAAGTCCCGTGTTTACATTCTTATCAAGCCTGTCAAAGTCAAGGGCTTTGTGAATAAGGGCATTCAGTTTTAGTGCATTATTCCGCACTTTTTCCAGCTGAATTTTTAATTCCTGGTTCTTTACTTCTGAAAGGAGCTTACTGATCGGGGCAAGGATCAGGCTCAGCGGTGTTTTGAATTCATGGGATACATCGGTAAAAAAGCTAATCTTCAAATTTGATAATTCGGATAATTTTTCTTTTTCCAGCCGTTCAATTTTCAACCTGTTTTTAACGTGGAAGAAATTAACCGTCCAGATAATCAAGCTGATCAAAATAAGAATATACACGCACTTTGCGACAAACGTGTAATACCATGGAGGGCGGATTGAAATAAGGAGGACGGGTGTATGCCTGTTGATCTTCCCGTTGCTCTCCATCCTGCTTATCAGCAAACTGTACTCGCCGTATTTCAGGTTTGCATAGGAAATACGGTTTGTATTTTGATCCAGAATGTTCCAGCTCTCATCCAGGTTTTCCAGTTTGTACATGAATCGTCCGTTTTCCTTTCCGGAAAAAACAAAATCGGAGAACTCAAAAACCAGGTTATTCTGGGTATAATTCAGTATAATCTGATTCAAATAACGGATACTACTTCGATTTGATTTATTTCCCGGTTTAAAAAGTTTGTTGTTAATATACAGGGCAGTCAGGTTTATGTTTGGCTCCGGGACCTTCTTGTTCAGAATGTCCGGTGAAAAATGGACTATTCCATCTACTCCCCCCAGGTAGATCTGTTTCATTTGTTGGTCGTAAAAAGAAGAGGTAAAGGACTGATCAAAAATATTCAGGTGCTGAAGTTGCAGATCCTTTTTGTTGACGATCCAAATCCCGTCAGTAGTACAAAACCAAAGATGATCACCTTCCTCAACAACGGAAAGGATCTCGATATGATCTTCATCAGTAAGCGAAACAAATTTAGTTTCGTTTGTCTCCGGGGTAACACGGATAATCCCTCTTTTTGACCCAACCCAAAAAAAACCTTCATGATCGCAGAAGATATAATTTGCCTCCCCACCCGGCTTAAACGTTATATTTTGTATATGACCACCGGGAACATTGATCTTGTCAATTCCCCGTTTATAAATCAGGGCCCATACCTTATCCTTCATTTTATCAGGGATAATTTGATTGACAAAATCCCCGGAGAGTCCGTTTTGCGTGGAATAATTGAAATCAGCGATATAGTTCCCGGACCGGGATTTCAACAATGCATCTTTATTGACCAGAAAAATTCCGCCTAGGCAGGAAGCAATCCACAGTTGTCCCTTATTATCTTCGAAAATATCATAAGCCCAGTTAGAATTCCGGACGTGGCTACTATCGGTGATATTGTAATGAACGAATTGCTTTTTATTGTAATCAAACCGGTTAACGCCACCATCTGTAGCGATCCATAAATAACCATCCCGATCTTCATAGATATCCCTGATCCTGTTATGAGACAATGGATTATCTTTATTTCCCATACGATACCATCTGGCTTTCGTTTTTGGAAAATCAGAAGGTAAAAAGATCAATCCGTTAGTCCCCCCCAACCAAAAATTTTCCCTGGAATCTTTTAGCATGGAATAAAAGCGGTTACCCTCTCCGATCCCGGTAAGCCGGGCAATAGGGATATAATCGTAAATACTGTTATACCGGTATAGAGAAATTCCAAAATCAGTTCCGAACCAGACATTCTTCCTCCTGTCTGTAAATACATTCCAGATAATGTTATTTACCAATGACTTATCATTCCTTGAATCGTGTATTACGTGCTGCACAGATTGATTCTCCGGGTCATAGACATAAAGCCCATTGTCAGTCCCCAGCAATAAATTTTTTTTGGCATCAAGAGCAAGCGATTTAACCGAGTTTTCTTTAAAAAAGTCTACCCCGTCAATCCCATGCGTAGCGGGCTTATAACAAAACAAACGACCTTCAGTACCAACCCATATACATTGGCGGGAAGGATCTTCCAGCAGGGAATTGACAAACAAGTTATTTTTATTTTTCTCAGCGGGAAGATCGATCTTTTTAAAGGCATCTTTTTCCGGAATATACTGACAAAGCCCGTCATAAGTTCCGATATATAATGAACCGTCCCGGGCCCGGATAATTGAATAAACCGTTTGATGGGGCAATCCGGGGTGGTCTTGAGGAGAATATTTTTCAAGCCGTTTTGAATGTAACCGGTATTTATACAGTCCGGTTAATGAACCGATCCACAACGTTTTGCCATCAAGGAGCAAAGCCCTTACATCCGAGGGAAACAGTACTTCTTTTTCTTCATAACGGTCTGTCTTATAATTATAAATTAGTATTCCGTTATCTGTTCCCAAATACAGAAGGTTTTTATCGACCGGCAAAGCACAGTAAATACGCGTACTGGTGCTGTCATCTATCGAATAATGCGGCTGTACTGAAAAACCATCATAACTATATAAACCTTTGTCTGAGCCAATCCATATTACGCCAAGGGAGTCCTGTTCAATACAGGATACCACAGAAGCATCAGGTTGTAAGGAAACATTGTCGAAAAACAGGTAATCCGATCCTGTTTCTCCTTGGAGACTTGAACAGAAGCAACAAAAAAATAACAATAAAACACTGGATATCTTCTTCATAGCAAAAATATCATCCTCACTGTTACCAGGAGGATTAGCACGAATAAATATACCAATTTTTATGTCCCGTTTTTCTATAAAGAAAGTAGGTGTCTCTGGTTATAACCTTAATTTGTCTTTTTTATAGCCGATTGATTTTATTTTCCAGCTCTTCAACTTTTTTTTCCAGTAATCTGACCCTTTCCGTTAATGACTCAATGGCAGGATCGCTGGCAATATATACCCTGGGAACGTCAACTTTGCCCCGGGATAAATCTCCTGGGCTGGCGGTAATCCGATTAATGTCTTCTGAACTGGGAGTAATTCCAAGTCTTTCACGATCTTTATCTAAATTCATTGTATCTGAATGTTTTTTAGTAAGTAAATGATAAAACTAATTATGGCAAAAAGAATAGAGAGTATCGAAACAATTTGCAGTCCCTTTGTTATATTATTCCAGGTAACATCACTTTTCGCTCCAACCATAAGTTTATCGAAGGTATGTACCGACGTAAGCTGGGCAAGTAAATTACAAAAGATTGCCAATGCAAACAGACACCACGTAAGGACCAGAAACTCCAGGTGCTTTCCTTCAGACAGACATATTAATTTTTCCGAAAAACCGAGGGTTAAGACTAAACCTCCACTGGAAATGTAAACAATCTGTTGTTCCAGTGTCTTCTCGGAATAGAGACGTTTATCCTCTAAATCTTTATCTTTCCCCATATACAATATATTTCAGTTTGTTAACCTAGTGAAAGTTACGACAAAATGACAATATGCTGCATCTGAATTGTCAATAGACTGATTCTAAATTCCTGGGGCATCCTGGTCCCGTAAAACTTATTTCCCGATCATGTCCATCTTCCTGCACTGACTTTAATCGTGGTTCCTTTCTTCTTGTCCACAACTTTCAATTCGGTTTGAGAGATATGAAATCAGGATTAATTGTGCTTACCTTTAAGTAAAAAGAGCGGTACAGCAAACATGTCAGCTGTATCGCTCCAAGATGTACTGCGAATGACAATTCTATTTACGCAGAAATTTTAAATAGTCAATGAATTTGATTAACTCAAAATTTCCTCCAATGTAATGTACTTTCCAACATTTCCGGCCATCTGCTCGGCATCGGTATTTACGGGAAGTGTTTTTTTGCCAGGCCTCCATCCGGCAGGACAAACTTCTCCTGTTTTACTGGCATATTGCCAAGCCTCAACTTGTCTTAGAAATTCTTTCACATTTCTGCCAACGGAATCAGCCTGAACTTCCTGGGCTACGCAAACCCCATCAGCGTTGAACAGGAAACGGCCTCTCAGCGCGACACCTTCCTCTTCCACCAATATACCGAAAACACGACTGACCTCCTTCGTAACATCCGCTCCAATTGTCAGTTTTAACCCTTCTAACAGAGGTTCTGTCTCCACAAATCTTTTATGTGAGAATTTTGAATCGACAGAAACCGCTAATATTTCCACACCCAATTCTTGAAATTCGTCATAGTGCGCGTTCATTGCTGCAATTTCTGTCGGACATACAAACGTAAAATCAGCAGGATAAAAACAGACTACTGTCCATTTCCCCTTATAATCCTCACTCGATACAGTTTTGAAATGGCCTGTCCTTGCGTCGTACGCATCCATTGTAAATTCCGGCATTTCCTGCCTTACCATTGTTGATCCCATCATTTTATTACTTTTTTCTTCTTGATTAATATCCAAATTTTTAACCTCTGTAATTTTTTTTCTTGGCTTTATACCATTTGCACATGCCATAGCTGTTTATTTTAAAAATGCGTTAAACATCCATATTGACTTTTCCTGTTCTTCAATGTAACCGGAAATTAAATTAACGGTCCCCTCATCGTTATTATCCGAAGCCTCAGCCAAAATCCCGCGTTCGGTAGCCAGAAGATGTTCGGTATCCTCAAGAAAAGCCTGAACGCTGCCTTCGGTAGAACTGATATTTGATTTTTCTTTTATCGAGGAGATCTTAATGTATTCCGAGAATGAATGCAGAGGACTGCCGCCGAGCATTAATATGCGTTCGGCAATCTCGTCAGCCATTCCACTTAAATTATTATAAATCCCCTCAAATTTTTCATGGAGAGAAAAAAACTGTTTCCCGGTGATATTCCAATGGAACCCTCGGGCGTTCATATAGGCTATCTGGACATTGCTCAAATAGACATTCAGTTTCTCTGCCATCTTTTTCGTGTACTCGTCTTTCAATCCAATTTTGTTCATAGTATTTCAAATTTTAATGATTAATGATTTTTGTTTTTATGGTTAATAAAATCTCCATTTATACTTATATGAATATCTTTTATAATAAAATTGTCAATCTGATTTTCTGTAAAAAATGCTTCCATAATTTCATCAAGTTTTTTATTCTCATAATCCTCAATATGATCACATTCTGCACAATACAGATGATGGTGATTTTTTAGAATTCCATCATACCTCATCACCCCTTTTTCTGTCTTCACTTTCTTTAGCAGTTCTTTATCCACTAAAGTTTCTAATACGTTATAAACGGTACCTGAACCAATATTGGGATCCTTCTTTCTGATAAACTCAATAATATTCTCCGCCGTCGGATGATTATTAAGTTTATAAACAGCTTCCATTACCCGCATCCTTTGGGGGGTAACTTTTAATCCTTTAGCCTTTAATTTTTCTCCAATATTAGAAGTATTGTTCATTTGAATAAAATTTAAATAAGAACTATTCTTATTTGATAAGAAATCAAAATTAAGCAATAAAATTGACTTATCAAAATAAATTTTGATTTTTAACCGTAACTTATTTTACAAATTCAGAACTCCTGACCTGAGAAATATGAATCAAATAGTTAATGGATTTGGATCGTAAAAGATGAAGTCGCATTTTTACAGGAAAAAATACGGTTATGCAAATGCAGCTTCCCATTTTCCCGGCATCGACCAAACTGGTGAATTCGAACGTTGGATTCTTTGAGAAAGACGATTTTGTCTATTACCTGCATAATGGATCACCCATTTTCTGCCATGATAAGAATGACCTGAACAGCTACCGTTATATTTTGGCCAATATGGTCGTGAGCCGGTTATGCAGCCCCACGGAGTTGGCCAAAGCCTTAGGGGTAAGTAACCGGAATATCCAGCGTTATGCCAGGACCTTACGGGAAAAAGGGACGGATTGGTTTTTCCACAAACAAGGCAAGCATGGGGATGCTCATAAGCTGACCGATGAAGTGTTAAGGACAGTTCAGCAGATGCTTGACCGGTATGAGCCGGTAGCCAGGGTAGCCAGGGAGTTGGGGGTTACCGAAGGAGCGTTGCGTTACCACATCAGGCAAGGGACCATTAAAAAAAAGAGCCGCCCGGAGGGATATCCCCGGCTTTGAGTTTACCCTCCCATCGCAACCATCTGGATCTGCTTGCCGGTGAACTAATGGGTATGGGGGCAACAAGAACAGAAGAACGGGAGATGGCTGTTCAACACCAAATAGATACCACCCCGATATATTTTGAAGCTTGTGAAAGTGTCCCCGAAGCAGGGGTACTGCTGCTGTTACCCTTTCTGGAAGAAACCGGCCTGTTTAGTTTCAGGGAGCACTACCAAGAACTGGATCCGGGCTATTATTACCTGGATTTTATCGTTTTATTTTTGGCTTTCATGTATTTGCGCAGGATCAAAAACCCCGAGCAGTTAAAGCACCACAGTCCCGGTGAATTTGGCAAGATCATGGGCCTGGACCGGGTACCGGAAGCCAAATGCTTACGGGGTAAATTAAAAGAGATCTGCACCCAGGGGCACACCCGGGATTGGAACATGGAATTGGCCGGCAAGTGGTCATGTGCAGAAGAAAACGAGTTTTATTACATTGACGGGCATGTTCAGGTTTACACCGGATACCAGGCCCGCCTGGGAAAGAAACATGTATCCAGGCAAAAGCTTTGCCTGCCGGGGATGCAGGAATTTTGGGTAAATAACTCCCGGGGGATGCCTTATTTCTATGTCACCGGGCAGGTGAATGAGAAGTTACTGGAGATGCTGGACGGGGCCATTATCCCCGCGTTACTGGAACAGATGCCGTGCAAATATACCCCGGAAGAATTGGAGCAGGACCCTGACCTGCCCCGGTTAACCCTTGTTTTCGACCGGGAAGCATACAGCCCTGAGTTTTTTAAAAAAATATGGGATGATTACCGCATTGCCGTGATCACTTACCGCAAAGCAGTGAAAGATTGCTGGGATGAAAATGACTTTTCCCCTTACACCATTGATATCGAAGGTAATCCAAACACCATGATGCTGGAAGAAAAACCGGTGGTATTGAACGGGGTACCCATGCGGGAAGTCAGGAGGTTATCGGATGGGCACCAAACCAGCGTGATCACTACCAACAAAAAATTGTCGGTCTTGCTGATTGCCCTTTACATGTTTGCCCGCTGGAGCCAGGAAAATTTTTTCAAGTACATGAGACAAGACTACGACTTTGACCGGATCATGCAATACACAGTAGAACAGATCGATCAGGAGATGGTGGTAAACAATCCTGAGTACAATAATATCACCTGCAAAATCGGTAAGTTAAGGGAAAAGATCAGCCGCCGCAAAGCCCTTCTGTTTGAGTTGATCGAAGATCACCTGGAAGAAGACCTGGATCACTCGGGCAAATACCAGCAAAGACAGGGCAAAGTCCGCGAGGAACTCCGGGAACTGGAAAATCTGGAAAAAGAATGGCTGGAGAAAAGAAGCCGGATCCCAAGCCGGATCAAAATCAGGGAAATGCCCCAAGAGATCCGCTACGCCAAATTGCATACCGAAAGTAAGCGTTTCCAGAACATCATCAAGATGATCTGTTACCGGGCCGAAACTTCTTTTGCCAACCTGCTCTCCCCTGGCTTTAAAAGAAGCGTCGATGAAAAACGAACCCTGGTAAAAAGTATGATCAAGTCACCGGCAGACATCATCCCGGATGCGCAAAATAACAAACTGACCGTAAAAATCTATAGCCAGTCAACCAGCAGAATGAATGCTGCCCTTCAGAAAGTAATCCAACAAATCAACGCCTGTCAGACAAAATATCCCGGGACTAACCTGGTGCTTAACTTTGAAATCGCGACATGAATTTTACGTCAGGTCAGGAGTTCTGAAATTCTGTTATACCCTCTGAGTAATATCAGGCAGAATAAAGATTTAATCTAAAAAATAAACAGGCTCCCAGTAATATCAAATCTTTTTCAATAAAATTGTTTTTTTATTAAAGTCAGCTGAAGCATTAATCACATCCCGAAATTCATTATACCGGTTTGCCGGATAGCTTTCATCAGTATAATATTCATTCGAGATAACGATTAGCAAGTCTCCTTCGATACGGGCCTGTGAAGTAAACAAGCAACTGATTTTATCCCCATTTTTCATGGCTACATCCATGTTTATGCCTTCCGGATTTGCTACAGTATATCCTTGTGGTATGTGGAAGACGATTCTACGGAAATAGCTATGGAGTATTCCTACTGATACAGGAAGCCTTCTGGATTTTTCCTGATAAAGTTCCGCCTGTTTCCCTATTGTTTCCCCGATATGGATTAAAAAATCATTACCTGCGTTTTCAACCAATCCGTGTGACAACATTGTAATGTCCCATATTATTGGATTAATGCCGATATCGTTCCGCTCATCATTTCTGACTGATAACGAACTGATCTCTGAATCCTGGTTCCCCATCCTGATAAAATGGCCGGTCACTTCTTTCTTTTTCTCCCCGGTCAGGTTCGGGAAAAGGCTTTGAAATCCCCTGGCCAGTTCCCCTGTAACCTCACGGTGTATCTTTGCCTGAATATCGGCCTGATCATCGGTTAAACTTACATCAATAAAAAGAGAATCCGTATTGCATGAATTATTAAGGACAGGTATTTTCCGGACACAATAAGCCAATACAAAATCATTGTTGTAACTTACCGGATGCATAAAAAGGCCGTATTCTCCCTGATATTCGACAGGAATAAGCCCAAGGCGGTAGTCAATATCATCAGAAATTAAATATTTATCGATATCAGGGAAATAAATCAGGTAATTATTCAAAAAATTAAGGCAGTTAAAGTCCGGATCAAATGGCCGGGTAATATTATTGCCGGTTTCAACAAATTCAAAGTCGATATTTCCAGACAGCAGGATGCCTGTAAAAAGTTTTGTTGCCACCGCATTATTTGCCTGCTTCAGGGTAATTACTTTATCCAGATCTTTTTGATAGGGGACCTCCTTTTTTATACTAATATTGGTTTTTATCCAGTTTTCTACCGCCCTGATTTTCTGCTCAGGACTGCCTTTTTCAGGGGCTATCTGACGAAACAGGGAAAGGGCGGCCGCTTTGTCATCTTTCGAAAGACCGTATATGTTATTGCAGATATTTTCACAACCATTTTTCCATGCGTACTTTCGCAAAACCGAATTATAATGATTATACGAAAAAGTATATTCGAACCTCATCAGATTGGCCTTGTAGCTGGCATATCGTTCCTCTTCCAGCGAAGGAATATATGAGATAAACGCTTTTTTATATGTTCTCTCCGGATTTGACGTATCTGTCGTAAACAAAGGAATTCCATTATAACCTTTTACGATATATTCGACTTTCGACGGATAGGCAAAAATGATTTCGACATTACATTTAGGAACCTGGCTCTGAATATAATATCCGGAATAGGGATCAAATTTCTTACGGAGCACATAAAAATATTCAATTTGTCCCCCCACCTCTGCACCTTCAATGGCAAATGTTTTATAATCTCCCTTATTGTCAAGATTAGAGATCTCCTTAATACTCTCTTTCGGCAACACCGTAATGGTTCCGTCAGGAGAAATAAACCGGGCCTGAATATTGATTATTTCGATCACATTATCCAAAGAAATATAAATCCGGTTGTAACTGGCCAGGCCTTCGTGAGAACCGACCTTTACTTTTTGATGGTAGACGAATATTTCTTCGAAATAGTTCTCCGCGTTCAGGTATGTTTCAAATATGCGACGTTCAAGCATAACTGCAGCACCATTGACACACTTGATCGTATCAGCGTTTTGAGCTACAGAAAAAGTATCCCAGTTATAGGATTCGAATTCGGTTTTACCGAAAAGTAAAACCGGGAAAGTTATCAGTACCAGGAATATTATCTTCTTCATTATTCATATTTTTAATTGCTGACTATTCGATTTCTTTATTAAAAAATCACTTTACCGATAAAATAACCGTTTGCCGGTAAGCCCGTTGCATGACACTGAGCATTTCCCTGAAATCAGAAATATCTTTCCCCTCAATAAGCAGGGTATTCAAATGGATCCTGGACTCCATATATACATCATGATCAGTCTTCTTATAGGACTGGGAAAAACCAAACAGAGGGTTGTTATACACAACAGGTGCAGGCAGAAAATCGACCTGCATATTCTCTGGAATCCGTAATTCATAGATGATCCTGTGCTCTCTTTCGAATTCATTTTCAACAGGGAGCGACCTGTCCTCCTTTACCCGGAGTTGGTCTAATTCACGCTCGATATTCATGTTGAGATATATCCGGGTTCCTTGCCTGATCAGATAATCCGGCAACTGAAATGAAAAATCTGATTTTATGGGATTATTTACCTGGTTTATGTCGGACATCTTCAGTCCGGTAACAGTTAGTTTATCGCTTACTCCTGAAATAACTTTCGGCCAGAATGTCATTTGATCGTGTTCTTCCTTTCGATCCAGTTTTGCAGCAATTATCATTTTATATTCACCATAAATAGTTGTACTGCCCTTTCCCCTGAGCAGTTCCTTGTCTATTGAAAGATGGATGCTATCGAACTGGGCGTTACTTTCCGGACCTGCTACCGGTATTTTATAAAGTTGGAACTTTCCATCTTCTTTTGCGATAATACATTCTTTTCCTTGTATATAAGCAGGAACATCTTCCATTTTGTTATAGTGCGTTGTACCATCCAGGATCACAGGTTTTCCTTTATCCCACCAAACCGTTATCATATGATTGGAACAGGCAACAGACGGGAACTCGGAATATTTATAAGGCAATTCCCGGGTCCCGACACTTGCCAGGGAAGCTTTTTCCCCGACAGAGCAAATCATTGCTGAAAGCAGGCTTGCCTTATCCTTACAGTCGCCGTAACGGCGTTTCAGAACAAGGGATGCTTCCCTTGGTACAAAGCCGTGATCGCCATCCTCTATCGCAATATACTTGATGTTGTTTTGTACCCATTTATAGATTGCCCTGATCTTTTCCGTGGTACCAGGAATACCACGCGTAACAGAATCGGCCATTTCCTTCACATCAGGTGAAATTGTACTGTTAATCCATCCGATCTTTCCATTCATCCATGCATATAAATCATCCAGTGTTCCCATATAATGAACAGTATCTGTACCATTCAGGCAGGAAGCTAAATGTAAAATCAGATGAGGACGGAGATACCTCATACCGGGAGCCATAAAATCTCGTTCATAAGCTTTGGGCTGATGACTGGTCCATTTATAAGTGATCATCTTCCCCTTTCTTTCCGTCTTAAACCGGACAGACGACGTGTCGGCACCGAAAAGATGATAACTGATCCTTATATTTTCAGGCACCGTAACTGTCAATTCAGCATTGTCTACAGGAATATTCCGACCAAAAAAGAATGTGAGAGGATAATAGGGATCCTTAATATCCATCTCACTGTAGGTACACCTTTTAACCCCTTTTCCTGTCCCCGGAAAATTGAAGGCATAACAATAAGTATCGTCATAATACAAATCATCATCAAATTCGGCACTCTTATCAAACTTTGGGACTTCAATCCTTTTGTATTTACGTTGTTCCGGAACCAGGCTATAGGCCTCGAATTTTCTGACCTCCGTCTTTCCGTTAAAGTATTCTTTCGCTTCCGAAATATCAGCCCCGTTTTCTGACAGGATCATGTCAACCCCTGTATCCCGGACCCGGAAAAAAGGAACACTGTCTTCACCCGGGACAATAACAATATCCCGTTTCTGTAAAACAGAGACGATCACGTCATCCGGATATTTTGCCTTCAGGCTACTGAACTCAGCAGCCGGGTCAGCTGATTTCGGATTTGCCATGAACGATTGCAGACCTAAAACAAACAACAGTCCGGCAATCCAAATGGAATTTCTATTTAATCTCATAGAGTTCATCATTTGCATAAAAAAGAGTTTCCTTTTGGTTACCGCCCTCATCATAAACCAACCATTCTCCCTGCTTTTTATTTGCCAGGTAGTTGCCTTCCATCTTCCTGGTCCCGTTTGGATAATACGAAATATAATGCCCGTCTTTATCTCCGTTTTTCCAGTCGCACGACTCTTTCATATCCCCGTTTTCATAGTAATAAGTTGCAGTGCCTTCCCTGTAATCATTTACAAAGTTTAACTCACGGAGGAGTTTACCATTTGAATAGAAAATGGAATATTTACCGTTGAATATCCCTCCGTTGAAAGGCAACAGGGCAGCAACCTTACCATCCTTAAAATAGCAAGTAATCGTAGCGGTTGACTTATCGACCTGCTCATTGGAGTGAAGCTTGCCCTGTTTGTCGATATAGGAAACAGAACAAATTTCGTCATCCCTGTATCCCAAACTGAACATCCAGGTACTGTCAGGTGCAAAGCAATCGGAATTTCCTTCCCTTAAGCCATCTTCATTATAAAATGATCGGAATAAATGGCCGTTGGGATGGAACTCCCGGTACAATCCATTATTCTCATTCATTTGAAACGGACTGGAAAAAATCAGTTTCCCGCTTTCATATTCAAGCCAATCGCCTTGCAGGTTATCCATACAGTAATCCCTGGAACGGACCGGCTCTCCGTTATAGTCCCATTCCCTGGCCTTACCATCTGCATTTCCGTAAATAAAATTTTGAGTGCTTTTTATCTGCCCGTTTGGGAAATAGTACTCCTGCACCCCATTGTTTCTGCGGTCGCATACATACAGTTTTGCCCTTACTTTTCCATTTGGGAAATGAAGTGTAAACCCGACAGAATCATACGGAAAATTCAAGTCATCCGTAAGTTTCCCCTGATCATTATAGTACTTTATCCTGATCTGTTCTCCATCCGCATTAAATAATTCTTCTGTTGTTATTTTCCCTGCAGGGGAATAGCCAATCCTTCGTCCCGTCAGCTTCCCGCCGGAATAACAGGAACGGCTTTCAACAGAATCGTTGCTATAATAACTTGTCCATTCACCAGTGGGTCCTTCCGCATTATAATAACCAACCAACGAGACCTGCCCGCTACTGAAATACCGGCTCACTTTCCCAATGATTTTACCGCTGTCGCAAACATAAACCAACCGGGGATTTCCATTCGTGTAATAATACTTTTGCTGCCCGTTCTGGGCTCCTTTTGACCAACTTTCTTCGCTGGTCAGCTGCCCCAGAACGTTGAAGCCTTTCCAGATCCCTTCCCTCAAACCACATACAAACTTTCCTTCGGTTTTCAAAACTCCTTCAGGATAGAAAAATCTGTAATCAAACACACTATCCATCTCATCAGCGGCATAAAGTTTTTCTCCGGAAATACTGAAACAGTCAATATGCTTCATTCTGCCTTCGTCCATAACAATACTGCTTTGTACTTTCCCATCCGGAAAATAAAATATCTGAGTCCCGTCAGGCTTACCATCCCGGTATCCGGATATTTGTATGGATAATTTCCCTTCCCGGTTGAATTCGGAATAGCTACCAACGGAATTTCCTTTTTCATCGCATGTACCTTCCGCACTTTTGATCCCGTTAGGATAATAGGAAGTCCACTTCCCTGCCTGTTCATTGTTGCTATAATTCCCCTCCCACTCACGCTTCCCGTTGGCATACCATTTTTTGTATATACCATTCAGCAAGCTATCTGAATACGCTGCCTCAGTCTTTTTATTTCCATTGAGCCATTTCTCTGTCATAGTCCCTTCACGCTTATTATTGATGAAAGGCACTTCGCTGCTGAAGCCATTTATATAATCAACGGAAACTGAGTTTCCCTCAACCGTTCCGTTTTTGTATGTCTGCCTGGAGATAAGCTTTCCTGCCGAATTAAATTTCTCTTCAATGCCATCCGGAATATCATTCTTACGAGGATAAATTCCAGAAGTAACCCCATTGGGATAATAAGTGTAATTCATTCCATCCAACTTGTCTTCCCTGAAGTTTAACTTTTGCCAGAGTTTCCCGTCAGGCCAATAAAGCAAGGATTCTCCTTCCTTCAGGTTGTTCCGGTAATTGACCTCCTGGCTGATTGTCCCAGTTTCACTTACAAAATACCACATCCCTTCCCTGGAGGGCTGGGCCAAACCGATCAACTTACCGACACTTTCAAGGCCCCCGTTATCGTTATAATGAAATATTCTATGATGTTCAGCCTCTTTTGCCGTTGAAAAGCCATATTCCTTCCACGATTCAATGGTTTTCCGCGCATAATCGACAAACTTATCAATTACACCCGGGCTCTTCTGCAACCATTCACTAACTTTCTTATTATCAACACCCTTAAATATATAATAGATATAAGTTTCAAATTCGTTATTATCAAACAACTGTCTGAAAAAACGCACATAAAACTGATTATAGAAGGTAGTATCATTTTCATCAAAACCCATTTCCCGGAAAAGTAAATACGATTGCCTGCATATAAGGTAATCCAATTTATAACCATACTGGAAGTCAGGTCGGAATGCTATCTCCGCATTAAGCAAACCGGTAAGGTCATCCCACTTTTTATGCGCAAAATTTCCGGGATATTGATAAAGATAGCTTTTCTGCAAAGAATCAATCTGTCCGGTAATCGTGTTTTCAAAAAGTCTGATGTTATCAATCCCCGGATTCATCAGAATCCCCATATTATAGGCAAGATATGCCTGCGCTGTGCGTCCCATTATATAGTTAATGCGGGCCAGCGCCATATGTGAAGAAGTATGATATGGATTGATATACAATCCCCTTATCAACAACTCTTCCGCCTTTTGGAGGTCCCCGTTATTCAAATAGCAAATAGCAAGATTGTAAATCAGGCTTTGATTGTACGGGCATATCTTATCCAGCCTGACAAGCCAGTCGATCGCTTCTTCTCTCCTGTCAGCTTCATCAAGAAGGCTTCCTTTTAGTATACAAAATTGAATGTCTGACGGGTCCAGATCCAGTGCCTCCTGGCATTTCTGTATCGCCATCTGATAATTGCCCAAATTGTCGTATGAAAGAGCCATCTCATAACAGGCTAATACATATGACGGATCGCATGCGTTGACTTTCAGATAAGTGCTGACCGCCTCTTCATATTTACCATTGTCGAATAATTCTATTCCCTGATGGATTATATCGTCTCCGGAAGGAGGGATAGAATCAAGACGCTCTTGTGCCCGGATATTTATTATTCCATAAAATAAGAATAACAGAAAGAAGATATTTTTTTTCATAAATTTGAGATAGGTCTTTATCCTATCAAATTTAAAGAAATTGCAGCATGTTCTTCTGTTGTTCTGTTAAATAAAAATCAACAAATTGACTATTTTTGTTAAATTCGGCAATATCAATTTTTTTTAGGGATTAATCACATCTTCATTATTAACGAACAATTCAGTCAATATTTAGGAATACAGATAATTAAACAGTCTTCTTAACCCAGTACATTTTACCGATATAAGTAAAAAACATGATGCTGGCAGTCAATATAAAAAACAATAAAGACTGGTGTTCATTGTTTTGAACAACCAGTCTTTAATATATTACTTAATTAACCGATTATTAAAGTTCTGCCTATTGGCGTCGCCGTCCCGTAATTAGCTTCGGGGTCCCTTAAAAAATTTTAATGCGAATCGTAATAATCTTTTGTTATATAATTATAAATTAACCAGGTATCAGCATCCCTGACAACTACAAGTTGCATTGCGTCGGCAGTAAGGGACTTGATAGTCAACTTTGTAGTCCAATTGTCAACTTGCCCTCCCTGGGTACTATCGTGTAATACTTCAGCCCCGAAAGTACTTAACTGTTTTTTATCTGTATACAACATGAATGTACCGGTAGCAGAAGTCCCCAACATCGGATTGTTCGAGCTAAAATTGGCATTGCTCTTTAAATCGAAAGTCATTGTCCCGTAATTTCCTTTAGCCATGATCCAATCGGCCCAACCTGCATCCCATTCCCAACTGAAATCAGGACCGGCAAAATAAATGGCCCCGGCAAAATATTTACTGACACCGTTGGCATCAAGATCAAGCACCCACGTTTTAGATTGGTTGTAACCTCCGGTAAGGTTTACCCACATTTCTGAGCTGACATAATCTTCATCGATAGTAGATACGGTTATTGGGTACGGATCGGCTTGTACAATGCCTCCGGCACTTTCCACACTATAGTAAATAGTATCTGTTGAAGGGAAAGGTATAATGATCGTATCTTTCAAATTGGTAGAGTATCCTGACGGCGTTTCCCAAAAAGGAGTTGCATTTGGTGTAAGGCTTTCAAGAAAAATTTTGTTCGGATTTTCCTGATCTACTGTCACCTTGAAACTTAAATCACTTTTATCCAACGCGGAACCCATTTCGAATTCTTCCGGGGTACATGCAAACAAGAACAGAGCTAACCCGAAGAATGGAAGCAATATTTTTATTTTATTTTTCATATTCAAGTATTTTACTATATTAATAAATTGCATTACCATCCGGTATTTTGTTTTAATACATTGCCGGAAAGGGTAATTTGGTTATTCGGAATTTGGGATAATCCCTTTGTTTCCTGAACTTTGCTCGCACTGATAGTTACTGTCGCTGCATTTCCTCCGTCCAGCACGCTATAGTTGCTAAGAGCAATGGCATTGGCGGCCACATCAATTCCCTGACGGAGCAAATCCCAGTAACGCTGACCTTCGAAGGCAAATTCCAGCATACGTTCTTTCAGTATATTTTCTTTGGTTGCTTCAATTTCTGTATAATTGGAAGACAAATTCCCTTCGGCATCGGTGTATGCACGCTTACGTACATCATTTAAATATTTTTTTGCGTTTGAACTTCCCAATTCTGCTGCCATCAGAAGCACATCGGCATACCGCATCACCACAAAATTCTGATATTGTGATATTTGATAGTCACCTTCTCCCAATCCAACAACAGCATTCGTTTGGTTCCAGTTTCCATCATCATCTTTTCTCCATTCAGACATTGGTGTATATTTCTTTACGGTGTACCCGGTATATTCACGCTGTTCTTTTAGTGAACTTTTTTCAAAGCCATCCTGTGCAGTAACGCCTTCACCTTCCAAATCAACGGCAGAAGCCGTTTTACGTGTATCTCCTGCTCCGTAATTTTTCAGGATTTCGGGATTAACCGTGCACGCCCCCCAACCATATCCGTAAGGGACAGCAACAAAAGTCCGGATTCCCATCATAACCAACCATCTATTTCCATCATTGTTCCCGTTATAGTCTTGTGTATAGTTGAATTTTTGTGCCAGGACTGTTTCGGCATTGCCGTCACCGGCATAAGTATTGGTCTGGACATAATCCGATCCCTCCTTTGACCAGGAAGAAGAAGCTGCCGGCCACAGGTTTTTAAATTGCGGGATCAAAGAATATTCCCCGGAAGCAATCACATCCTCCAGTCCCTGTAATACGCTGGCTTTGGAAACGCCTTCCGGTTCTTCTCCGTAGTAGCCGGTATAATACAGGTAAGCACGGGCCATTAAAGCTTTAGCGGCAGCTTGTGTGATATGCCCGTCGTTATTGGCTGCATCCGATTTTGGATAAGCGTCGGACGGGATGCTGTCTATTGCATATTGTAAATCCTCAAAAATTAACGTATAGACTTCTTTCGGATCGGCTTGTTCTTTATTTTCGTTTACCGGCTCGGTAAATAAAGGGATATTCCCCCAAAAGCGGACCATGTCGAAATAAAGGATGGCGCGGATGGCGCGGCATTCACCCATATACAAGGCATGATTGCTTACCCATTCTATCTGTTCTTCGTTGGCAATCAGCTCATTGCAACGGTAAACCCCTGTATAGTAGCTTTTCCAGTCTGTCTCATACAAATTCATATCAGAGGGGGAAATTGAGATATCAAAACGATCGATTGCCCGATAACCATAGCCGTCGGAATTGCCTGTGCCACCAAAACAATCATCTGACATTATTTCTGAAGCAACGTAAATAGAGAACCCTCCATCTGATGCTGTGCATTGCCATCCGTCGTAACAGCCAATAAGAGCACGCCACGCGTCTGTTTCTGTTTTATAGAAAGTCTCGGTATTTGATTCAGTTTTCGATTCTACGTCAAGGAAACTTTCCGAACAGGAAAGCAATAAAAGAACAGAAAGCCCCAATGTCAATATATTTTTTAGTTTATTCATGTCTTTCAGGTTTTATATTATTCATTACAATTCAATATTTACACCAAATAAAATAGTACGCGGGCGAGGGTAATAGCCTATGTCAACCCCGGATACCCAACCATTACCGTTATTCCCCTCTGTCCCGTAACCAATTTCAGGATCCATACCGTCGTACTTCGTAAAGGTAAAGGCATTCTGTACCTGTGTATACAAACGGGCTTTACCAATAACTTTACAATTGATCAGTTTTACAAAATCATAACCAAGGGTGATTGTCGATATCCTCAGGAAATCAGCATCATGAATCAACAAATCGGAAAACTGCCAGTTATAGTTCGTCCGGGTAACACGGGGCATACGGTTTGAAGTCCCTTCGCCATGCCAACGTTCCAAAATAGCTGTTGTGTAATTTGAATAAATATTGGTTTGGGCACGATAAGACTGGACAATTTTGTTGCCGGCCATCCCATTTGCGCTCAAAGAAAAATCGAACGCCTTATAATCCAACGAAATATTAAACCCGTAAGTAAAATCGGGCATCCCGCTTCCAAGGTCTATTTTGTCATAATCGTTAATCGTGCCATTGTGATCCTGATCGACATAAATTACATCTCCCGGTTGTGCATTGGCCTGAAGAATACCATGTTTACCATCTGCATTCCAGCTGGCAATCTGCTCTTTATTTTGGAAAATACCATCTGTCTGATACCCCCAGAAGTAACCGATAGGGTGTCCATCTTCTGCGCGGTAAAATTCAGTGCTGTTATCATATAATTGATTGGTAGACCCGTGAATAATCCCGTCGTCGGTAGGGATTTCCCCCACTTTGTTCTTATTGTAGGCCCCGTTAACCCCTATACTGTAATGGAAGTCTTTCCCGATATTATCATTCCAGTCCAATGCAAGCTCAAGACCTGTGTTCTTCACACTTCCGCCATTTATATAAGGGGCGCCTGTACCTGCTGTTGCCAGTATCGGGGCCTTCACTAACCAGTCTTTTGTTTCTTTGATGTAAAAATCGGCATTCAGGCCCAAACGTCCATGGAGTAAACGGGCATCAAGGCCGATATCTGTTTGTTCAGAAGTTTCCCACGTAACGTCTTCATTGGCCAGACGGCTTGGATAAGCACCCCAATAAGAAGATTGTGCATCAGAGCCATAAGTCGTCCCGAAAATATAGTATGTGGTTGAATTTTTGATAGGTGCCAGATATTGGTAGTTGTCAATGTTTTGATTACCTACCTGTCCCCAACTTGCACGTATTTTCAAGAAGTTCAACCAGTTTTGGGTATTCTTCATAAAGTTTTCATTGGATATGTTCCACCCGGCAGATATGGAAGGGAAATACCCGAAACGGTGCCCCTTGGCAAATTTTGACGAACCATCGTCACGCAATGTTGCATTGACCATGTATGTTTCTTTCCAGTTCCAGCCTAAACGCCCGAAATAAGATGCGCGGCGCTCCTTGTCGAGAGACTTGCCGCTTGCCCCAAGACCGTCATCTGCCGAGCTGGCTGTCCCGTTGTCGACCCATGCATGGTCCCAATCGTCAAAACCTTCTTTTAAATCTGACTGACTGGCACTGAGGTAAGTTCCACCATAACGATAGGTTTCCATCCCGATCAACACATTGAATACATGGTCGTTCAACGTATAGTCATAAGATGCCGTATTTGTCCATGTCATGCCAAGGCTATGGGTCATGTTTTGGGAAACTTTGGTGTGGGTATCGTTATAGCTGTAAATGGAGAAATGATACAAAGGTGTATAACTACGATATTCGGAAGAACTGTACACTGCCCCAAAAACTGTTTTAATCCTTAAATTTTTTATCGGCTGCAATTCCGCATATACATTCCCCGAGAATGTTGCATTTTTATTCTCATTATTATTAGTAGTCATCATAAGGCCATAGGGGTTGCCTTCCGTATTATTCCAATCCGAATTGGAAGTATCGTTGTATGGGCTGTCATAAGGGTTGTTGTCGCTGTAAACAGGGGTTAACGGAGAAGAATTGAAAGCAGAACGTAATGAATTATTGTACTGGTTTCCAACCTGGATCCCATTGTTCTTTTTATATACGAAACTTACCTGTTCCCCTGTTTTCAATATATCTTTAAACAGTGTTTGGTCTGCATTGGAACGGAAGTTATAACGTTCGTAATAAGAAACATCCTTTCCCCCGACAACACCTTCCTGGTTCATGTAGCCCAACGAAACAGCATAGGCAGAAGCAGAAGACCCACCTGTAACACCCAATGCGTAACTTTCTGTGGTAGCATTATCATCGAGCATGGTATCTATCCAGTCGGTATGGTTTAAGTTGCCATTCTTGTCGTAAATACTCGTAAAACTGCTCCAGTCATAAGGAGCATTGCCGCTGTTTACTTCCTGTTCGTCCATTATTACCTTGTATTGTTCTGCATCAAGCAAATCAACCTGGTGGGCAACACTTTGTACTCCGTAATATGCATTAAAAGAGATCTTTGCCTTACCTTCTTTTCCTTGCTTAGTGGTTATCAGAACAACCCCGTTGGCAGCCTGTGCCCCGTAAATGGCAGCAGAAGCAGCATCTTTCAGTACGTCGATAGATTCAATGTCGGCGGGGTTTAAAGTGGAAATGTCCCCCCCCACACCATCGATAAGGTAAAGAGGCGATGAACTGCCAATGGTTCCCAAACCACGAATGGTAACTTTCATGTCAGAGCCTGGCTGTCCGGAAGTGGAAGAGATATTTACCCCCGGAGTTTGTCCCTGCATTGCCTGTAATGGATTGGTCGTGTTCATTTTGACAATGTCGTCGCCTTTTACCTGGCCAGTCGCACCGGTTACCAGCTTTTTCTTTTGAACGCCGTACCCGATCGCGACAACTTCTTCAATCCCGATGGTTTCTTCAGCCAGTCTTACATCAATCGTACTTTTATTCAGCACGGGAACCTCCTGTGTCTTCATCCCGATAAAAGAAAAGACAAGGACAGCATTGTCAGGAAGCTGGGACAACGCATACTTTCCGTCGGGATCGGTAATGACACCATTGTTGGTGCCTTTTATGATTACGGTTACACCGGGAAGCGGTACACCGGAAGCGTCGGTAACACGACCGGAGACTTTCCTGGTCTGTTCATTAAACCTGGCTTCCGAAACAGTTGACAATACAATTGTCCGGTCTATAAAACGATAAGCAACGTTTGTATTTTTGAACAAATCATCCAGGATATCGCTTACCTTCGCATCTTTGTAAATAACGTCCACTTTCCGTTCCAGATCGATAAAGTCCCGGTTATAAACAAACTTGAATTCACTGTTGTCCTCGATATCCGCAAGGACCTTTTCGACAGTCGCGTTCCTCAGAGAGATCGTTAGTTTTGCAAGTTGCGAGTAGCTTTCCGATGCCATGAGGTTCAAAAAACCTGCAAGCAAAAAGAATAATGTTAACTTCATTTTTAATCCATTTTTTTGCCCAAAGCCTGTAATCCACCACTGGGCGTAGAACATTCGTTTTTTTTTCATAATTTTAAATGTTTAATTTAATCATAAAGGTTTTGTACCTTTTTATGCTGATGCAGGGAAGAGGGCCATCTTTCCTGCATTTTTATGATCATCACAATTTTCGTGACTTATCTCTCGATATTATTATCCTTCTTGTTGAAAATGTTTTGTCGTTATTTTGTTCTGCTTTAACCGATCTCCATCTAATTGGTAGGGAAACTTCAAATATTTCCATGATCCTGTCGATATTCTGATCTCCAAAAGTTGCATCAAAACAGTAATCGCCTATTGCTTTGTCTTCCAAAACAAATTGCACATTATGTATCCTTTCAAGCCGTCTTAATATGTCTTTAAACTGTGCATTTCTGAATACATATTTGCCGCTTACCCATCCGGTAAAGACCTCCATATTGTTTCCCTGTTTTATGTCAAGGACATTATTTTGCCGGTCAAGGCGTCCTACCTCACCTGGCTTCATTTTATATTCGACATTTTCAGGATGACCTTGTCCGTCCAGTTTTGTTATTGATATACTTCCTTCAACCAGGGCCGTTTCGATATCCGGATTATCGTCGTACGCATTGATATTAAAAATTGTACCATAAACCTTTACCTTCATTCCTGAAGTAATCACGAACATTGGCCTGTCCGGGTCTTTTGTCACTTTAAAAAGTCCTTCTCCTTTTAATTTCACTTCCCGGTATGCATGATTACCCAGAACCGGATACTGGATTGAACTGCCTGAATTTAACCAAACCTCAGAACCATCGGGTAATATTGCTTTTACCTTGCCTCCATTGGGCGCTGAAACCATATTGTAAACTCCTGTCAACCGGTCAATTTTTTCTTTCTTAAAAGCTTCCAGTTCCTTTGTCCGGTCAATGAGCCAGATTGAAGTAATTAACAATGGAATAAATAATACTGCCGCGATTCTGCTAATCCAGGTTATTAAATTCCTATTCTGCAATTTAGGTTGCAGGGTAGTCCCGGCATTTTCCAGTTCCAATCGTTTCCACAGATAATTTAATTCCTCTTCTGAAAAATAAATTTCTTTGAAGCTCAACCCCTCGACGATTGCTCTTGCTTTATGGAACTCTTCTTTACGAATACCATATCTTTTGATGAATGCTCTCTTTTCTTCGCGGCCAAACAAGTCAAAATGAAAAATTCCATCCTGAAATTCTTCATCAGCGAGAAGCATATTAAAGTCCTTTCTATCGGTCATATTCGAAACAAATAAATCCCCTGTCTATTTATTAAGAGTGAAAAGCAGAAAAGTAGTACTGCAAAAAATCGATTTATTTTTTCCGGAACAGTAAAAAAAGGTTAAACAACATGATATCAATATCATTAATATCTTCCTTGGAGATATCAGTTATGCCTGCCGCCAGCTTTTGAAGTATTTTAGGCATATTATTTTTTACCGACTGTTCTTTAATATTAATAATATCGGCTATTTCCCTGTATGTTAACTGATGGCAAAACCGGAGAAAAATAATCTCCCGCTGTCTTACCGGTAATGAATTGAGGTTTTTGATCAGCCTTTCTTTTACACTGCTTGATACGGTCTCCTTATCAATAAATTCATTGGGTTCGAAAAGTAAAGCCTGATCTCCTTCAGGAATACTATCCAGGGAATTTACATTAAGTTTGCTTTTTTTTGAGGTAAAGAGCCTCCTGCGTAAGGAAGTGAACAAATAGGCTTTTAAGTTAAACACATCGCCAAGACTTTCCCTGTTTTGCCATATGCTGATAAAAAGATCTTGTATGTGATCCCTGACAAAATCGGAAAAAGGGACTAACTTGACGCCGTAAGTGTACAATTTGGGATAATAAAATCTAAAAATTTCAGAAAACGACTTTTGATCGCCGGATTTCATCCTCTTCCATAAAACATTTTCATCTGCTGTATTCGTTTGTTCCTTCATTTGGGCTATCCTTCCCGTTTTATTAAGGATCAAAAATAAAGTAAATTGGATATACCCCCAAAACTACCATTTTTTATTTAGCCAGAAATTCTTTGGTATACAATAATTTTATTTATGCGTTAATACATTCGAAAAACAGGTCTGTCTTTACCCGGCAGATACGTATAAAGTCCGTAATAAAAAAGGAACTAAAAGACCATGAAGATGGGCCTTTTAGTTCCTCAAAACAGAATCCGGACCTTTTGGGTAAGTTACATTTTATTTACTGGCATAACCTGCATTCTGGGTCAGATTAGGATTACGCTGTAACTCGCTTAACGAGATCGGGAAAACCAGATCGGTTTCCTTGAATGTAGCTCCGGCAGCATTTTCTGCCCCGATCAGGTCCACATAGGTAACATTGCCTTGTTCTGTTTCCGAGATAACCGGGAACTTCATCGTCCGGACACAATCATCCCATATTTTGAATTCCAGCGGAAATTCCCGGATCCTTTCAGTCCAGCAGGCTTCAATAAAATCCTCTTTCGACAAGGACAACAAGCCAGCCTTAATTTCCGATTCGGTTTGACCTTCCGTGTTGGTGCGCACCTGAACCTGAGCCAAATAACCGGCAGCCTCGTTGGTTACCCCGTCTGTTTGGACAATTGATTCTGCATAATCCAGATAAGCTTCCGCCAAACGATAAAAATTCCAGTCCTTGGTTCCGTTTCCGGTACTCAGCACAGCATCTTCATCATAATAGTACCAGCAACCAGCCTGTCCTTCCGGTGCAGTCCAGGTTTTCCCGTTATCCGGGTTGGTGTAGTTCCAGTGGAAAAACTGGTTCGGCTGGATCCGGAGATCGTCGCTTTCATAAACATTTAGAAATTGATCGATCGGACCATACACTCTTTCAAAAATAGAGTATGTCCCGAATATTGCTGTTGCCGACGATGAAAATGCATAGGTTGGCCACCAACTGCTGGTGCTGATACTTTCATCATATTCCTGACAATAGATGACTTCATCCAGGTCGTCTGTGGAACGCAGTTTATTGTACGCGCTATTGCCTGACAAATCTGTATTCGTTGTCAAAGAATGCGGCGACTCCACGACTATTTTTGCGTAAGTTTTGGCATTGGCATAATCGCCCTGATGAAAATACACATCAGCCAGTGCCATCGCTGCGACATATTTTGTAATACGGTGCCCGTTGGCTGCAAATGTCTTTTCCGGCAATACATCGACAGCATCTTTCAGGTCTGACTCAATCTGCTCATAAACCGTAGCAGAAGCAGTTCTTTCCGGATACAGGTTGTCCAATGTGGAAGGTTCGAGCAGCAAGGGTACATCGCCAAATGTTTTCACCAGGTAAAAATAGTTGAATGCCCTGAAAAACTTCGCTTCTGCAATCAACTGATCTGCAGTCCCTGAATCCATACTAATCGTTGGAATGCTGACAATTGCATTGTTGGCAACATTGATCGCCTCATAGCAGTTATCCCATATGTCATCCGAAGTATCGGATATTTCATTCGTGTGGTCCTGCCTGGTCAATAACCGGGAATATTTGCAGACAACTTCCTGCCCCTCGTAACTATTGATAAAATAACCGGTCAGCATCCCGTTTACAGAAGCTTTAGGACCAATATAAGCGCTGGACGCATAGGCTATCCGTTGCGGCGCCCCATTCCGGTATAAATAGTTTACATTGGCTGTGGCCTGGGCCTCTGTCTTATAATAATCGACATCTGTCAACGATGATTTAGGGCTTTCTTCCAGAAAATCATTACACGAGGTCAAAAAAAGAAGGCCCACTGATAAGCATGCTAATATTTTTTTCATAATACTCTTCCTCTTAAAATTAATTAAAATGTTACGTTTACTCCCAGCGTCCAGGTCCTGGCCCGCGGATAGGCGAAAAATGTCATGTTCTGTCCAAACTTGTTGGTATCGCCCTGTGATGTCGATTCAGGATCATACCCGTTGAATTTATCGGAACAGATCAAAAATGCGTTATTCACATTGGCATATAAACGCAACCCGGCAATACCGATCGACTTGCATTGCGAATCGGTAAGAGAGTAACCAAACTGGATCAGGTTAGCCCTTAAATAAGATCCATCGGCAATCCAGCCTGAATCGACAGTCGTATTTTGTCCTGCATGTCCTGAATTGCATAAATAAACAGCCTGTTCCATGGTGTTGGGATTGGTTCCGTTGTAAGCATCGTACAAGATGTTTTTCAACCCGTTTGTAATGCCAAAACGGTCATATGTCGAATGGTAGAATTGTTGCATCGTTTGTACTCCCCAGACGAATTGCAAGTCGATGGTCAGATCAAAATTCCGGTACGTGAAGTTATTTATGAAACTACCGGTCCAGTCGGGCATACCTTTGCCTATAATTTCCTTTTCTGTGGTACGTTTGGCACGGCCTATCTGGCTCTTTTCACAGTTCCCTGCTGCATAATCTTCTTCAGTATAGACGCCTAATCTCCGGTAGCCATAGAAACTGCTCAGGTTCTCCCCTACACGTAAAATACTCTCGGAGCCTCCTACCCAGCTGTTTAACTCGATATCTTCGTCATTCTCGCCCAGATGAAGGATCTTGTTTTTATTGTAATTCAGGTTCACGGTGGTATTCCAGGTGAAGTTTTTGGTACGGACGGGCGTAGCATCAACCATTATGTCGAGTCCCTGATTTTGTACCGAACCAATATTTTTATAAATGGAACTATAGCCGGAAGACGTTGGCAGCGGAGTTTCCAATAATAAATCTGTCGTTTTCTTGTAATAATAGGAAATATCGAAGTTCAATCTGTTTTTTAAGACGCCCAGGTTGAAGCCCAGGTCCCATTGCGCTGTCTTTTCCCATTTTAAATCAGGATTGGCCATGGAACTCAGGTATGAATAGGCAGCCCTCGAACCGTCGAGCAACAAGGTACCGGAACTAACCGAAGCCAACGACTGGTACGGATCAATTTCAGAGTTCCCGGTGAAACCATAGCTGGTATGAAGTTTCAGGGTACTGATAACCGGGTTGTTCTTCAGAAAGTCTTCCTGGGATACGTTCCATGCCAGACCGGCAGATGGGAAGAAGGCATATTTGTTATTCTTTCCAAATTTGGAAGAACCATCATAACGACCGGTTACCGTTGCTGAATATTTATCGTTATAGGTATAGGCAAGACGTAAGAAGTAAGAGTTCATAGACCATTTGTTATAATCTGACGACGGAGAAGAAGGAGTAGTTCCTGCCCCCATGTTGTTCCATTCGAAGAAATCATCACTGAATCCTTTGGTATAAGATTCATCATAATTATAAGTCCGTTCTTCCCAGGAAAGACCGGCCATGGCATTCAGGCGGTGCATCCCGAATACTTTGCTGTAGGTCAGGTAGGTCTCCTCCTGCCAGTACAAGGTATTGGTATGGGAAATTTCCGCCCAACCATTCGGCATGGAGATATTATTCAGCGAAATAGACGAATAGCCCCGGTAAGTTTTGTTGTGGTTATCGATACCGAGCTGGGTTTTCAGGTCGAGCCCGTCCAGCAAGTGGAACGTCAGGGCAGCATTTCCAAAAATCTGCGTGTTGTAATTCATTCGTTTCTGCAAGTTCAGGATCATGACAGGATTGGACATCCCTTCAAACCCGAATGTATCAGACATGGTCGAACTTGCTGAAGTCGTATAATTGCCATCAGCATCCCTTACCGGCAGCCAGGGCAACATCTCGATCATTGTACGGCGCGCTTCCTGCCCTCCTCCCGTTTCCGGGGTATAACGGCCCCATGCATGATTTACCATCAGATCGATCGAGGTCGATAACCATTTTGTCGGGTCGGCATCAAAGGAAACTTTGGCATTTACGCGTTTGCTGTAAGTGTTCTTAACGACTCCCTGCTGATCTGTATAGTTCAGAAAGGCGCCAACAGAAGAATTTTCCTTTGCCTGCTGAATACTCAATTGATGGTTCTGAGAGAAGGCATCCCGGGTTGCTTCTTTCTGCCAGTTGGTATCGTACAGCGGATTACCGTCGGCGTCAAAATAATTCCGGTCTGTGAACCAGTCCGTTCTGTCGAGCGACCAGTTATAATCCATGTATTTATTTTCATTTTCAAGTCCCTGCATGAATGCGTCACACCATTCCTGCGCATTCAGCACATCCATATAACGTGCGACAGTACTTACACTTGCAGATCCCTGGTAGCTTATCCTTGTACCCAAACCATCCTTTTTTCCACGCTTTGTGGTCACGAGAATAACGCCGTTCGCCCCACGTGCCCCATATATAGCTGCGGCAGAAGCATCTTTCAACACTTCTATACTCTCGATATCGTTCGGGTTCATCAGCCCAAAATTCTCCATAACCACGCCATCGACAACATAAAGCGGATCTGACGAAGAATCAATCGTGGACAGCCCCCTGATCACAACACGACTTTGATAAGCTCCGGGCTGACCTGAATTCGAAAAAATATTGACGCCCGAAACCTTACCCCTCAGATTATCCAATGCACTATAATTCTGAGTTTTAACCAAATCGGAACCTTTTGCCTGCGATATCGATCCGGTTACATCCTGCTTACGCATGGTCCCATAACCAATGGCAACTACTTCTTCAATACCAATGGCTTCTTCTGTCAGGGTTACATTAATGGTACTTTTCCCAGCTACAGGTATTTCCTGGGACCTCATGCCTACAAAGGAGAATACCAGCGTGGCATCTGCAGAAATATTGGAAAAAAAATATTTACCCTCGGAATTGGTAACAGTTCCCTGAGAAGTTCCCTTTAATACAACAGCAACACCGGGAAGCGGGTTGCCCGAGGAATCAGTTACCCGGCCAGTTAATTTCGGGACTTGCTGCTGAAAAACGGACGATCCTTTTACTCCTGCCCCTGTGCTTTTTATTACAATGATATTACTGTTGACCATCTCATAAGTCAAATCCGATCCCAATACCTTATCCAATACATCTTTCAGGTCGGAACCCTGTAAATTTACAGTTACTGTTTTTGACAGGTCAATTGACTGGCTGTCATAAAAAAACCTGTAATCACTGGACTCCTCAATTTTATCCAGTAATTCAGAGATCTTAACATTACGGTAATTCAGGTTCAATTTTGTCGCCTGAGAATAAGTAGCAGCAGAAACATGGACAAAACCGATCAAGAGAAGAAAAGATGTAATCTTCATAACTCTAATAATTTTTTCTACGTGGAGAAGTTTAAACTTTCCACGGTACCCGTTAGTTTTTTTCATAAATTTACTGTGTTAAAGATTCATAAATAAAGCCGTAGGCTTTGGGTGATTTTTTAATTGTGGAAACATGGCATTGTTTCCCGGATAAGCGGGGGAAGCTGGCAGGCTTTCCCCGCTTAAATTTTCGGAGTTTTTATGACATAGGCAATTCGTTTAATTGGTTTAGGTTTACTAATTCTTCTTTTTTATGTAAATATGGTTTCCTTCGCAGGTATAATTAAAAGGTTCTTCGGCAGCGCGTTTAAACACTTCCATAAGGGTATATATATTATCGTTAATGCTTAAGCTACCGCTGAACAAGCGCTTCTTCAATGCCTCGTCTTCAAAGGTAACCTTAACATTATAGATCCGTTCGATTTTCTTTGCAAGCTCATCAAATCGTTCATCCTTAAATTGATATACCCCATCCTCCCAATAGCTGTAAAAACTGTCGGTAATTTTCGACTCTGAGATTTTTCCCGAAGATTTATCGAAAACCAGGCTTTGGGAAGGTCTCATAAAATAAGAATGAAATTTATTCATCCTTTTTCCTTCTTTTATATCAAACCGGATCTGTCCCGCTACAAGTTCTGCCTTAATAAATTTATCATCGGGATAAGCAGTTACAGCGAATTTGGTTCCCAGCACTTTAATACGGTTCTCACCTACTTTCACGATAAACGGGTGTGACTTGTCATGCGTAACATCAAAAAAACCTTCTCCCTCCAATTCAACAATACGGCTTTGCCCCCTGAAGTCTTCCGGATAAATAAGCTTCGTCCCATTATTTAACCAGGCCCGTGTACCATCGGGTAATGTAACAGACGACCGGTTTCCGTTAGGCACAAAAACTTCATTCATTGAAATTTCACGATTAAAATCAACAGTCCCGATCAGATATCCGCCCAGGAGTGCCACGATAACAAGGGCTGCGTATTTCAAAAGGTTCCATAACATCAGGGATTTTTTCGTCTGCCGTGGTTTGTTCCGGACCAGGGAAAGGGCTTCCCTGATCTTAAAATCCGGCATATCATTACCGGACTGCATAAGTGCCCACAGATTTTTATACCGGATATATTCTTCCCTGTTTTCTTCAGCCGTACCGATCCACTCGGCAACATCCGGATTATTACTGAGGGACTTTTCTGAAGTAACAAATGATATGAGCTTATCCTTTTCCATTTTTTGATTTCTGATAGTAGAATGTTTAAGTACCCGCGATACCCTACCTCTGTTAAAAAAAAATTAGAAGTGGAGGCACAATATGGAAGAAACAGTTCTTTCCAATACAGAGGTAATGGTCTTGCCCAGTAAGGAAACGATGTTCCGGATGCACGAATGTTAAGTTGCTAATGCATTGGCCACAACTTGTCCATGCATTAATAAGAAGTTCCGGATGCACGAATAGTAATACCGCTATCAATTTGTCTGAGACCAGACGCAAAGGTGAAAGCACAAAGAAAGGTTTTTACGGGAACTGTTGTTTGCAGCTACGCCGTTTGAATGGTTAATCTTCCCTAAAACATAAAAACGAGTAAGGCCAGGTAATCTTTTAAGGCAACTCTGAAAACTTTAAGGGCTTTGGTGATCTGAGCTTCGACCGCTTTTTCGGAAATATTCAGTTTACTTGCAACTTCGGCATTTTTCTTACCTTCCAGACGGCTTAAAATGAATATTTCCCGGCACCGAGGAGGCAATTCTTCAAGCGTATTGTTTATGATCTGCTCTATTTCCATAAACGCTACGGCAGAAGTGTCCAATCTTTCCAGCGCTTCTGCGTTAAGGCCAGAAAGCTTATGGTCTGAGTATTTTTTCTTAACCTTCTCATGCCGCAAAAACATTAAACAGTTGTTTTTTACGTTTGTGTACAGGTAGCTTTGCAGCTGATTTTCGTTTATAAACGCCGGAGCTTTATCAAGCAACGTAATAAATGCGTCCTGAACAAAATTCATAGCATCGTCTTCCGGCACATATTCTTTAGCAAAAGCAACCAACCGTGGATAATAAACGGTAAAAGCGACGTCGAAGGCGGCCTCATTTCTTTTGTTTAAGAGCGCTATTATATCATTGGAGAGTACCTTCATAAAAGCATAAAAAATTTCACAATTATAGTAAATAACTCTCTGCAAAAAAATTCAATACCGAGGCTTTTATAAATTGTGCAAACTATTTTTCAGATTCATCGTCATTTTCTTTACTCAATAACTTCCTGGTTATTTTTTGTTTTCTGCAGGTCCTTTTTTATGATCTCATAGTCACCTGCTCTTAAAATCTGCCTAAAAGGACCAGCATGGGAATCAGTTCCCGTCCGTTTGATTATCCGCGATCCGGAACGGACCAAAACTTCAGTATTTTCGCCCCTTTCAGTTTGAAAAACAGCTGTCGATCCTCTCGGAACTGTTATTTTGAAAACAATCTCTCCGGAGCTCTTTTTCTCCCAATCGGAGAGGATACAACCATAAGGTGTTTTGTATGATGTTTTTACGTAATTCAATCCATCAGGGGTATGCGGTTCAAGGTAAAATTGCTGAAATCCGGGATGCCTGTTATCGGGACGAATTCCGCCCAGCCAACGGTAAAACCATTCGGAAATACTTCCAAACATTGGGTGGCAGTTAGAATAAGTGTTGTCGCTTTCACGCCAGGTTTCCCAAAGCGTTGTAGCCCCGCGGCTAATCATATAACCCCAACCCGGAAACTCCCGGCTGTTCACAATATCAAAGACCTGCTGCATTAAGCCTGCCCGGGACAGGGCTTCCGGAATATATTCAGTGCCGAATATTCCGGTGGTAAAATGGCCGTTTTCGCCTTTCTTTACAGAAGCGACCAGCGAATCGGCTGCCGCTTGCTTTTCTTTTTCAGGAATAACCCCAAAATATAACAGAGCGGAATACAACGTTTGTTTGTTCACTTTTTCAAGTTCCGCGCCCGGATTGCTCCAGAATGTTTCCAGCAATTTTGCCCGGATATCTGTTTCCAGTTGAGCGAACCGGTTTTCGTTGCCCTTATCCCCCATCAATGCAGCAAACTTTTTCATGACCCCGGCAGCCTGTAAATAGTGGCAGGTACCGGTTATCTGTACGGGCACCGGCACCATCGACTCATGATCGCCCAATCCTTTATTGATAATTAATTCAGGGTGCAACCGGGCCACTTTCTCCATCCATTTCAGATCAAGGGCATACATTTCGTGAACAATCCCAGTGTCGTTGTAATATTCATAAAGTTTATCCTGAAGAAAAAGAAATGCTGATTCCCAACTGATTCCGCAATACTGAAGGCCAATAAACGGCGCTGTATCAACAAAAACGGAATCGTTCATTGCATCAACCCAATCATAAACAGTTTTCCGGTAAAAGTCGTGCATACCGAAATTACAGATGTACGATCCGGCAACAGCATTGATGTCTCCGCCATACCCGAAACGCTCCCTGGCCGGGCAGTCGGACTGAACGCTTACCAGGTTCGATTTAAACGTGCGGACACACATCTTCTGAATGGCATTCAGCAGGCCGGAAGAACATTCAAAACGGTTGCATTCCTCCACGTCAGTATTTAAAGCCAGGCCTTGAATATCAGCCATCCGGGGCTGATAATCCAATCCCCTGATTTCCATATAACGGAAGGTGTGAAACGTAAATTCAGGGGAATACCAGACCTCTGTATCTTTACCAAACACATAAGTATCCGTTTGCCAGGCAATATCCGGAGATCCCGGGCCCCCGATGCCTTCACCTTTAATTTGCCCGCAAACAGTCGTCATCGGGTTTAAATTCTCATCATCATAAAGCCGTTCGCCAAAGTGGAAAGTGATGGTATCTCCGGGGTTTCCTTTTAGCCTGATTTTGTAAATGCCTGCAAAATTGGTTCCCATGTCGGCCAGGTAAATCCCGTTTTCAGAACTAATTATCCTGACCGGCTGAATTTGATCTGTAACCCTGACCGGCTGAAAAAAGCGGGGCTGGAGTTTTCCACCCGGGCCATCAACGATACAGGCATTTGTCCATGCGGAATCGTTAAACCGGGGAGAATCCCATTTCAGGATTTCCCCGCGGGCATCGTACCATTCTCCCAAATAAACATTGTTTTTCAGAATAGGACCGGGAGCAAATTTCCATGAATCATCCGTAACAATTTCGGTAGTCTTCCCATTTAAATATTCAATGACCAGACGGGCCATAAATGCAGGAATTCCTGTCGGCAGGGCATTTCTCAGGTTCAGGTTTCCCCAAAGATGCAACGGTAACGGATTGTAAAAACCATTCCCTAGTGTTACTCCCAGGCAATTCGGCCCTTTTTTCAGGTTCGCTGTCAGGTCATACTCCGAATAGTAAATCCGCTTGCTGAAATTGGTCCAGGCCGGATCGAGATAAACATCGCCAACCCGCTCGCCGTTCAAATCCGCCCGGTAGTAACCTGAAGCGGTAATATAAAGGGTAGCTTTGCGCACTTTTGCTGTGTCCACCATAAACTCTTTCCGGAATAATGGAGCCGGGTGACTGGCATACATTGAAGCTTCATCTGTCAATACCGGTGAACAGTTGCTGATCCATTTATCCCGGGCAGAAAGGCCGGGACCCAGTTGCGGAGTTGCTGAAAATACATGAAGACTGGCAGATAAACCATAAAACAGCAGTGAAAATATCAACAGTACCGATCTGTTCATGTTTAGTTATTTAGGTTAATCGCTAAAAGTAGTTATTTGCTTTCAAATTGCTCGGCATCCTTTTCAAAAAAATACAGGGCGCACCATATTTCGTATCAGGTTGTTGCAGTATCCTTTGGCTCATTGGAGGGGCCATTGCCGGAGCAAAACTGGCAATGAAGCGTTTTTTGTACGCCCTCGATCTTAATACCAATACTGTAAATTCCCGAAAAACAAAATCAGATACTCGGCGTCGTTGCAAAAAAATTCATAAATTTAGCAGGACAAATTTAACATTAAGTCTATTAATAGATTAAAGACTGATCATAATCAAATTGTTTGGTTTTATATGGAGCGATACCGTTGTCGATAGTCATGTCATCATAAAAGAAGAAATAGAACTGACGGTCATTTTCTCGCAACAGGTTCTTTGACATACTGAGAATAAACAACATAAACAAAGTTGTCGGTCCCCCGAAAAAAATACGTTTTGCTTGATCGACGACTTTGGCTACAGGAAATGCCTTTATTAAAAAATATAATTCATTAAAAATCAATCATCTTTTTTGTATCGTCGAACGACTTTTAATCGTACCAAGCTGGAATTGAAACATAACTAAATAGTACATATTTCATATCTGATTGGGGTCTTTTAATCGTACCAAGCTGGAATTGAAACAACGGCCTGATAGATTTGTGGGCGCAATTCAAGATCTTTTAATCGTACCAAGCTGGAATTGAAACGATAAAATGCCAGCGCCAAAATGCTGGACCTATTATCTTTTAATCGTACCAAGCTGGAATTGAAACTTCTGAAATGGCAAAGGCATTAACACGTAAAATTGGCTTTTAATCGTACCAAGCTGGAATTGAAACTTCTGAAATGGCAAAGGCATTAACACGTAAAATTGGCTTTTAATCGTACCAAGCTGGAATTGAAACATTATTGCAAGATGTGACAAAACAACAGAGGAAATACTTTTAATCGTACCAAGCTGGAATTGAAACTTTTGGTCCCGTCCTTGCACTGTTCAGTCCATCCTCTTTTAATCGTACCAAGCTGGAATTGAAACAGCTTCATGGGTATCGAAATGTTATACCAGGTTCTCTTTTAATCGTACCAAGCTGGAATTGAAACTACTTTTGAACCATTGTACCCTAACAGGTCCGACACTTTTAATCGTACCAAGCTGGAATTGAAACTTGATATTGAAATAACGCAATATGCTTCGGAAGGAGCTTTTAATCGTACCAAGCTGGAATTGAAACACAGATGAATTAACCCTATGCCCTTTGGCGGATGCTTTTAATCGTACCAAGCTGGAATTGAAACATAGATGGAGCATTTACCGTTCCTCAGCTATTGAAAGATCCGACAGAAGCATTGGTTGTGTGGTTATCAAAGAAAGTTGGGAATGACAGGACAGACAATCCCATAATCCGTCAAGAACTCCGTCGCAAATGCCGGGCATATGCTTTCTCCTGCTAAGATTTCTTCGGAGAAACCGGATCAGGGAATCTTTTAATCCGGGAAAGCAGAACAGAGCGGCGCGGGGGCCGTCAAAACGCCCGGCGGAGGGTTCGTTTTGACAAGATTTTTGCTTCCTTTTCATCGACTGGAAAAGGAAGAGCCTGTCCGGCTTAAGGACAAGAATTATAAAAAACGTTGTTGTTTGTGCTTAAAAACAATCCGGATCCGGTAAGCGGGACCTGATTGCCAAAATCAGAAAGGCTATCGGAATTTCGATTGAATGGATATTTTATCTGGCAGGCAACGATAAATTTGTCTTTTACCGTTCCGCCGCTATTGAAAGATTCGACAGAAGCATTGGTTGTGTGGTTATCGAAGAAAGTTGGGAATGGCAGAACAGACAATCCCATAATCCGTCAAGAACTCCGTCGCAAATGCCGGGCATATGCTTTCTCCTGCTAAGATTTCTTCGGAGAAACCGGATCAGGGAATCTTTTAATCCGGGAAAAGCTGAACAGAGCGGTGCGGGGGCCGTCAAAACGCCCGGCGGAGGGTTCGTTTTGACAAGATTTTTGCTTCCTTTTCATCGACTGGAAAAGGAAGAGCCTGTCCGGCTTAAGGACAAGAATTATAAAAAACGTTGTTGTTTGTGCTTAAAAACAATCCGGATCCGGTAAGCGGGACCTGATTGCCAAAATCAGAAAGGCTATCGGAATTTCGATTGAATGGATATTTTATCTGGCAGGCAACGATAAATTTGTCTTTTACCGTTCCGCCGCTATTGAAAGATCCGACAGAAGCATTGGTTGTGTGGTTATCGAAGAAAGTTGGGAATGGCAGAACAGACAATCCCATAATCCGTCAAGAACTCCGTCGCAAATGCCCGGCATATATTTTCTCCTGCCAAGATTTCTTCGGATCAGGGAATCTTTTAATCCGGGAAAGCAGAACAGAGCGGCGCGGGGGCCGTCAAAACGCCCGGCGGAGGGTTCGTTTTGACAAGATTTTTGCTTCCTTTTCATCGACTGGAAAAGGAAGAGCCTGTCCGGCTTAAGGACAAGAATTATAAAAAACGTTGTTGTTTGTGCTTAAAAACAATCCGGATCCGGTAAGCGGGACCTGATTGCCAAAATCAGAAAGGCTATCGGAATTTCGATTGAATGGATATTTTATCTGGCAGGCAACGATAAATTTGTCTTTTACCGTTCCGCCGCTATTGAAAGATCCGACAGAAGCATTGGTTGTGTGGTTATCGAAGAAAGTTGGGAATGGCAGAACAGACAATCCCATAATCCGTCAAGAACTCCGTCGCAAATGCCGGGCATATGCTTTCTCCTGCTAAGATTTCTTCGGAGAAACCGGATCAGGGAATCTTTTAATCCGGGAAAGCAGAACAGAGCGGCGCGGGGGCCGTCAAAACGCCCGGCGGAGGGTTCGTTTTGACAAGATTTTTGCTTCCTTTTCATCGACTGGAAAAGGAAGAGCCTGTCCGGCTTAAGGACAAGAATTATAAAAAACGTTGTTGTTTGTGCTTAAAAACAATCCGGATCCGGTAAGCGGGACCTGATTGCCAAAATCAGAAAGGCTATCGGAATTTCGATTGAATGGATATTTTATCTGGCAGGCAACGATAAATTTGTCTTTTACCGTTCCGCCGCTATTGAAAGATCCGACAGAAGCATTGGTTGTGTGGTTATCAAAGAAAGTTGGGAATGGCAGAACAGACAATCCCATAATCCGTCAAGAACTCCGTCGCAAATGCCGGGCATATGCTTTCTCCTGCTAAGATTTCTTCGGAGAAACCGGATCAGGGAATCTTTTAATCCGGGAAAGCAGAACAGAGCGGCGCGGGGGCCGTCAAAACGCCCGGCGGAGGGTTCGTTTTGACAAGATTTTTGCTTCCTTTTCATCGACTGGAAAAGGAAGAGCCTGTCCGGCTTAAGGACAAGAATTATAAAAAACGTTGTTGTTTGTGCTTAAAAACAATCCGGATCCGGTAAGCGGGACCTGATTGCCAAAATCAGAAAGGCTATCGGAATTTCGATTGAATGGATATTTTATCTGGCAGGCAACGATAAATTTGTCTTTTACCGTTCCGCCGCTATTGAAAGATCCGACAGAAGCATTGGTTGTGTGGTTATCGAAGAAAGTTGGGAATGGCAGAACAGACAATCCCATAATCCGTCAAGAACTCCGTCGCAAATGCCGGGCATATGCTTTCTCCTGCTAAGATTTCTTCGGAGAAACCGGATCAGGGAATCTTTTAATCCGGGAAAGCAGAACAGAGCGGCGCGGGGGCCGTCAAAACGCCCGGCGGAGGGTTCGTTTTGACAAGATTTTTGCTTCCTTTTCATCGACTGGAAAAGGAAGAGCCTGTCCGGCTCAAGGACAAGAGTTACAAAAAACGCTGTTGCTTGTGCTTAAAACAATCCGGATCTGGTAAACGGGACCTGATTGCAAAATTCATGTATTGCCCGCAATGTTTGATCGGGTAACGGTAAGTGAGGGGGGCTTAAATAGTAAAGAAGTCGTCTTTTAAAGGATGCGGCAACCGTATTATTGCCGGTGTGGCAACCGTATTATTGCCGGTGTGGCAACCGTGTTGTTGCCGATATGGCAACCGCCTTATTGCCGGTGTCGCAACAGCGTTAGTGTAAGTGCCAATCAAACATTAGTGAGGGTACCTCTTCAATTAAGGCAGGGTAACTTATGATCAATTATTGAATGTCCTCTTAAAAGTAATCGGACTTTTCTTAAAATAAGTTTTGAAAGCCCTGCTTAAATGCCCTTCATCGCTAAAACCAAATTCATAAGCGAGCTGCGACAGCGTTTTATCCTGATAGACTAACTGATGAGCAATGATATTCAACGTATATTCCTGCACGTATTTTTTATAGGTAGAACCTGTTGCTTTTTTGAAGTATTGCGTAAAATATGTTTTGTTAATATTGAAATGCTGCGAAATGCTTGGTATGGAAAGCAAATCCTTTTGTCCCATGTATTTCTGAATATATTTTAGTATCGATTGAATTTTTTCATCCTGGGGTTTGGCTAATTTCAACTCTATTTCATCAATCAGCAAAGTTAAAATAAGGGATAGCGCATTCTTTAAAATAAGCTCTTTATAGGGAGACGTTCTTTTGTAGGTCTTCATTAAAAGCTCCATTAGCTCTCCGATATTTTTACGACAATCGGCAGTAAGCAGTATTTTTCTGTTAGATGTGAAAAGTCCGTGTTTAAGCAACTCAAGCTCCCTGTCTTGAAAATTACCCTGAAAAAAAATTTCATTAAATTTTATTATGCAGATAGCTGTCTTTTCCTGGAAAACAAAAAAATGATTGTCCTGAGGTAACGTTATAAAGATATCTCCGGAGCTGTAAATGAATTGGTCCTGGTTGATCAAGTGCAACCCTTTACCTTTCAGGATGAATTGTATTTCATAATGAGTATGCTTGTGCACAGGAAAAGGCCATTTGTCTTTAATGATGTAATCTATCTCGATATTGTTTGTCAGGCTTCTTGTCTGCATCTTAAAAAAATTCAGATTATTCGTTTTTTTCTTCAAGTATTTGCCATTCTGTATTTCCCAATTTTGCCTGCACAAAAATAAACAATTAATAACGGTTAAAATTATGACAACAGGAAATCAAAACCTGAACGTATTCATTACAGGAGTTACGGGGTATCTTGGAGGATCGGTAGCTGATAAACTAATCAAAAACGGCTACAATGTTTCAGGCTTGGTAAGGACTAACGATACAGAAAAAATTGAGTTATTGGCAGAAAGAGGAATAAAAACTGTTGCCGGCTCTCTGGATGATGTTGAAATACTGACAAATGCAGCAAGAGAAGCAGATGCCGTGATTCATACAGCAAATGTTGATCATATAGCTTCGGCGTACACCCTGGTATCTGCCCTGGAACGTACAGGAAAAACATTAATTACGACAACCGGTTCTTCTATTGTTACGGATTATGCAGACGGTGAATATGCCGGCACTGTGTTTCATTCCGAAGACATTTATTTTGAACCGGTGCCTTTTAGAAGACCGAGAGTCGACCTGAATAAATATATCCGTATGGCTTCCATCGAAAGGGGAATAAGGACAATTGTTATTTGCCCCTCTATGGTTTATGGAGAAGGCAAAGGGCTGCAACCAGATAGTGACCAGATCCCTAAACTCATAAACTTTTCTAAAAAAGAAGGTGCAGGGCTGTATTTCGGGAAAGGGCTCAACAGGTACTCAAACGTCTATATTGATGACCTGACAGACCTTTATTTGCTGGCACTTGAAAAGGCTCCCGGCGGATCATTCTTCTATGCAGAAAATGGCCATAATTCCTTTAAAGAAATTGCAGACATGATAAGTAGTTATCTGGGATTTGAAGGTCGAACAGCAAGTATTACGATAGAGCATCTTATTAAATATCACGGAGAAGCTGACCGGCTTGGAGTGGCATCAAATAGTTTGGTGAAATCAGTTAATGCCAGAAAGCTTGGCTGGCAACCTGAAGGTCCCTCCCTGGAAGTGTATTTTGCCGGAATAACAACTAACAGGTAACAACTAAATTCTTTTTAAAGATTGCAATCCGGATATATTCAAATTTTGTAATCCGGATTTTTCAGAAAAATCTATCCGTTGTTATAATTAGCCGGGTCCTCCCGGACTCTTTTTCCCCCGGTCCGGTTATGCGGCAACAGAATGACCACGGCAATTGAAGTACCTTGCTTATGTTTAACTACAATTTAATAAAAGATTATTCCATTAACTATTTAATTTTAAAACAGATTAGTGTAAATTGTAAAAGCAGAAGACGAATTTAAATCTATGTAAAATTATCATATTCCAAAGGGCTCCAATGTCTCTTGGGAAAGTGAATAAAGCAATGTAAAGTTTTAATAAGGAAATATATATATTCCGGGCACATATACACAACCAGTTGAATTTCATGCTGATATTAACTAAATAAACATAGAGACATGAAACAAATCCTGACAATTATTTTACTGACAACAAGTCTATTGGCATTTGGACAGGAAGAACCTTACGGGTATATAACAAAAGAGCCAATTGTTGTTTATGGATATGACCAGTAAATGGAGTTTCTCAACCAAAAACTGTAAAAATCGCAAATCCCAACCTCAAATTCAAACAAATAGGAGATGTAAGGCCAGACACAAATCTGGGACAAGTTTATGTAATTCAATTTTGGGAAATTACAAATGAACCGGATTACCTTAAAAACGATAATAACAAAATAAATTCATCCGTAAACAATCAATTTTTCTGTATAAAAGCGTCAAATTTTAAGGAACCTGCAATCAAAAAAAGGGACAAAACCTGGCTTTATAATGCTAAACCAAATATCGGAACTTTAGTTGTACCAATGAAAATGCGACCAAGACAAGGAGAACATCCATTCGATTTTACAACAGATTTTACTCTGGGCAGTTCTTTTGGATATAGTTTTCGAATGTCTCCATATCAACCAAATTATTTAAGTGTTGTTGGTGTTTTTGGAGTTACGAGTGTTGGTGTTGACAGCATAACCACTAACGGGTATATAACAGGACCAAATACAAAATTTTCGGCTATCACCCCAGGTATCGGAATTATTACTGAAATCAATAATTTTCAAATTGGTGCCGTAGTTGGGTGGGACATTGTCGGGGGACAAACAGGTCAAAATTGGATTTACAATGGCAAGACTTGGTTCTCTTTTGGAATTGGTTATCAATTTGTAAGGAAAAGCGAAGAAGAATAAAAGCACGGAAGCACACCCGAATAGTCTGTAAAGGATTCTGCGAGGGAAGCTTCTTCGGCATCGTCAATCCGTAGAAGAGCTAGGCTTGACCGGTACAGTTAACTTAGGTGAACTGCGGATAAGTAACAGTGTCCGGACAATAATTTGAAAATCTATTCAAATATCTCAGATTTTTTGATTCCTTTAATCACATTTTTACGGATAACCAGGTAAATACGATAAATAAAGTGATTCTTGGAAAAGTTCGTCATTTACAAGGTAATATTTTAGGACAGATGGGAGCTCAAAAGTGGCGAAACCGGTATGACTTTGCAATTATGAGGTGAACTAATAGAACCAGGCCATGGGGGAACGATACAAAGCAACATGACAGAACTGGAAAAATACATACAAACTTATTTTGGCGTCAGCAATCAGGAACTGACGTTAATAAGTGCATTCTTCAAACCGGAAACGCTTGGGAAAGGGGACTTTTTCCTGAAAACAGGCAGACATTCGGATAAACTAGGATTTTTGCAGTCAGGCATCGTGCGGGAGTTCGTTTTCATTGACGACAAGGAAGTAACTAAATGGATTTCAACAAAGGGCTATTTTGTCGTAGATCTGGCAAGTTTCGTTTTTAACCAACCTGCCAGGTGGAACATTCAAGCCTTGACAGACTGTGAACTTTACGTGATTGGGAGTGCAGACTACCAAAAAATCGGGCAAATAGTACAGCGCTGGACAGAGCTTGAAAAACTATTCATAGCCAGGTGTTTCACTGTTTTGGAAGACCGGATAATACAACATCTGTCACTATCAGCAGAAAAAAGGTACGGGCAGCTTTTTAACTCCAATAAAGAGCTTTTTAATCAGGTTCCGTTACAATACCTTGCTTCGATGCTCGGTATGACACCTGAAACATTTAGCAGGATAAGAAAAAAAGCAAATAAAAAAACTTCTTGATTTTTGTCAAGAGCAACCTGTGATTTTGTACAGAACTTTGCTTCGTTCAATTGATCCGGAGCAATTATGACAAAATCAATTTTATTCACCGCAAATATCCTCACAACTACCAGGGTATATGCTCAAAACAAATACGGGAATGAGAAGTATTAACGACAGTGCACCTGTACAGTGCAACAAAAAGATCCTGATCAATGCTGACAGCAAGACAGTTTGGGCCGTTTTGACCGATATTGATAATTGGGCAACGTGGCAAACCGACATTAGCCAGTCAAAGCTGCATGGTGAGCTAAAGCCGGAAACAGCATTTGACTGGAAATCAGGCAGTGCAAAAATCCGCTCAGTTATACATACGGTCAATGCCAGCAGTCAATTCGGGTGGACCGGAAAAAGCTTTGGCATGCTTGCAATCCACAACTGGACATTAACCGAAGCGGACAACAAAACAACGCTGGAGGTCAATGAAAGTATGGAAGGTTTTTTAGCAGCACTGTTCAAAAAGCCATTCAATAAAAACCTTGAACAGGGCATGCAAAAATGGCTTGAGTTATTAAAAAGGGAATGTGAGCAACTTTCCTGTTCCGCATGTAACTCAAAGTCCTTTGAAAAATAAGAGAAAGTGATGGGACGATGGCCTTATTTACGCAACTGTTAAAATTTATACTTAGCAGCATAGCTGTTAATCGCTCTTTCCAAATCTGTTTTATTTTCCAAAAAAGGCATGTGCCCCACATCACTGCCCCAAAGAATCATATCCGGAAATTTGACCCCTTTGTAATGCTCCGGCCCAACCATCCAATCGGTCCGTCCATAAAAAAACAAAACAGGTATTTTAATATCCGGGGTATTTTTCCGGAAATCCTTCCAATAATCGTCAATCGTTAATGCGACTGAACTAAAATCATTATTCCAATGGGGAACCTCGCCATAAGTCGCATTCATCAATCTGTCATTTTCCTGCGAAGCATAAGCCATTTTCCACATAAGGCCCTTTTCGTTCAGTTTTCCGATAAGCGCCATCCACTGGTCTGTTAACGGTATCGAATCGTTTACATCAGAAGATCGATTTTCAATACCCAAAAATTCAGAGGCTTTGGGGAGCCAGCTTTCACAAAAGCTTCTTTTCATACTTAACGTACAATTGATCATAATCATTCCAATGTTTGACTGAGGGCAGCTTTCAGCATAAGCCATTTGTAAAATTCCGCCAAAAGAATGCCCCAATGTAATCCATTGCTTTATACCCAAAGCTACCCGTACTTCTTCAAAATCTTTAATGAACCTGTCCAGCGAATAATTGTGGTCTTCAGGACTTGACGAACGACAGACTCCTCTCTGGTCCAGATAAATCATTTGAAAATGCTGCTCCAAATAGTCGCCGAAAAACTTTTCAAGCCAGAAACTTCCGGAACCTGGTCCTCCGTGAATATATAAACATGGAGTTCCTTTACCTTTCACGTTGACATATAACTTAACACTATCGGAAGTTAAAACTTGTCTTTCCTCTGCATAAATACTTAAAGCAAAAAGTATTGCAAGAAATGTTAAAGAAATTTTCTTCATCGTTATTCTTTTAAATAAAAACAGCTTTTAACCAGTTTGACGATAAATTACAGGTTACGTTACAAACGGTGCGCAACATATGTTTGTCCGTCCTTATTTTCCTTGCTTTTGTCAAACAATAACAAGCCAGGTATTTTGTGGAAATTGTCGCCTGGCACAGATGAAGTCATCTCTTAAATCTAGACGGGGTGTCAATACTTCGTGGATCTTGGTGCCGCAACGATATGGTTGCGACACCAATTAATTTAAACCTGATTCCTTATCTTTTTATAGCTCAGGGATGAGCTACATCCTTAATTTCGAATTGTTCTTTCAGGCGAATATCCTGAGAACTACTTCCAATCAGGACATCAAATTTTCCGGGTTCAACCGTCCAGTTCATGTTCCTGTCCAGCAACTGCAGATCTTCCGGCTTCAGGGTAAAATGAACGGATTTTTTCTCGCCCGGCTCCAGCGACACCCGTTGGAACCCCCGCAGTTGGGTCTCATAAGTAATCACACTGCTCACTTCGTCTTTAACATAGAGCTGTACGACCTCGTCTCCTTTCCTGGAACCTGTATTCTGAACATCGACTGTAACTCCGATATTGCCCCGGGCAAACTGTTCGCGGGGTGTTACTATTAAATTGCTGTATTCGAAAGTAGTATAACTTAACCCGTAACCAAACGGATACAACGCTCCGTTAACGGCTGTTTTCCCGTATCCGTTAGGGCCTGTACCAGGCTGTCCTGCCTGAGAACCCGGCTTAAACGGAAAGTTAAATTCAATTTGACCGACGCTCTTGGGGAATGTGACAGGCAGCTTTCCCCCCGGATTATTGTCACCGAAGATTGTTTCAGCAATTGCCCGGCCTCCTTTGGCATTCGGGAACCAGGCTTCCAAAATTCCAGGGATATAGCGGTTTTCCCAATTGACAGTTAACGGTTGGCCATTAATTAAGACCAGTATGATTGGTTTCCCGGTTTCTTTCAGGGCCATCAGCAGATCCAGTTGCCTTCCTGGTAACCCAAGCCCTGTTCTTGATTTACTTTCCCCGCACCGCTCCTCATCTTCACCCAAAACAGCAATAATCACATCTGATTGTTTGGCTTTTTCGACTGCCCGCTGAATGCCCTGCTTTTCATCATCAGATAAAGGCGTGGGAATAATTTCAGTTTCCGGCCAGTTGGGATCGACAACCTCACAGCCTTTTTCAAAGCTGACGGTCGCCTTGTTTCCAACGTAGTCTTTGACTCCCTCCAAAACATTGGTTACTTCCAGGTTTTGAGGGCCGTAACGGCTAACGTAAGCTGTCTTATCAATAGCGAGGGGACCTGTTACCAGGATATTTTTAAGCTGACTAAGATCGAGCGGTAATATGTTTTCGTCATTTTTCAGCAATACCAGTGATTCACGGGCCATTTTCAGGACAAAGTCACCGGTTCCTCTGGCAACGATCTCATCTGCCTCTTTCGGATCCGCAACATAGGGATTGTCGAATAAACCCAGTTCGAATTTTACGCGTAACACATCAGCCACATTCCGGTCCAGAGTCTCCATAGACAATTTACCCTCCTCCACCAATTCACGCAAAGGAAGGATGTAATCTTCCGGTGGCGAAAAATCGGTCCTCACATTTAAGCCGGCTTCGGCAACCTGTCGCACTGCGTCTTTGTCATCTCCTGCAACATGATGTTTACTATAGACAAATTCCACAGCCCTGCTGTCTGATACCACATAGCCCCGGAAACCGTATTGCTGACGCAACAATTCGGTCAGAAAATAATAGCTGGCGGTAACAGGAACGCCATCCCAATCATTGTAACTGCTCATTACCCCCAGCGGATGGCTTGCTTCGATCACTTTTTTAAAAGGATAAAGAAACAGTTCATGCAACTCACGGGGCGCCACATGCGGGTCTGTCCTTGAATTCCCGTCCCGGCCGCCTTTCGGCACACTGTAAACGGCGAAGTGCTTTAAGGTAGAAGCAACGCCCTGCTCCTGAATACCATTAACCATTTGCTTGCCCAGTTCGGCAACCAAAAACGGATCCTCTCCGTAGCACTCCAACACTCTACCCCAGCGTTGGTCGCGGGCAACATCAAGGATCGGGGCATACACATTGGTATAGCCCAATGCTTTCGCTTCGCGGCCAACAATAACACCTGCTTCGTGTACCAAATCCCGGTTCCAGGTACTCCCGACGGCGATTGGCGCAGGCAGCGGAGTAGCCCGGTCGTGGTTTAAGCCGTGAATGCCCTCGTTGGTAAAATCGACAGGAATACCCAGACGGGTCTCCTCGACAAACCATTTCTGGATCGTGTTAATGGCCCCGGCATGTTTGCTGTACGGATAAGAATACTGAGTCTTTTTTAACCCATTCAGTTCCTCGTCTATATTGGCAATGCCATCTTTCCAGATTTCGTTTTTCCAACCTTCCGCCGGCATCTCATCTTTCAGCACCCTGTGGTAACCGTACAGCGTTGCACATTGACAGGTTTTTTCCTCCAGGGTCATTTGCGACAACAAGTCGGTTACCCTTTTTTCAACGGGCTGGGAGGGGTCTTCATAAATATCCTTCCGTCCGTTTTTATTGAAATCGATCCATCCGCTCCGATAAATAGTTTTGCCCACTGCCTTTACCTGGGCCGTGACCGACAGGAAACCCAGAACAGTGAACATTAATATCATATAAAATTTTTTATGCATGTATAAACTAACTGATTAACTGTAATACTTATAAACTTAAAAGTCCGCTATTCAATGCCCCACTGCCGGTTGGCCTTTGGCCCCATTTCCAGCACTAATTTGCCGCCGTTTTCAATGACTTGATGTGAAATCCATGGCTTGTCCAACGGCTGACCATTTAATGTAGCGGATTGGATATACTTATTTTCATCAGAAGCCCCGTGAGCGACTATTTCGAACTCCTTCCCGTTACCCAGTGAAATCCGGCAATGCTCAAACAACGGGCTACCGATTGCATATTCGGGCTTACCGGGAGTTACCGGATAAAATCCCATGGATGAAAAAACCACAAAGGAAGAAAGCCCTCCCCCGTCTTCATCACCCGGGACCCCCATCAGATCGTTACGGAACCATTCCCTGAGCAACTGACGCACCAGCTTTTGGGTCTTCCAGGGTTGACCGGCATAATCGTACAGGTAGGGAATATGCAGCGATGGTTCGTTTGCCATTGTAAATTGACCCACATTACCGGTCTGGTCCGGCAACTGGGTATAAAATTCACGCTTCCCTCTCCCCATCGGCGTAGTAAACAAAGCATCCAGGTTTTTGACAAAATTCTCTTTTCCCCCCATGAGGTTGATCAGGTCGGGAATATGGGCCTGAACGTCCCACCGGTAAGTCCATCCGTTATTTTCGTCGTAATAATCGCGAACGCCAACGCCACCTGAAAACCGGTAATCAAAAGGCTCGATAAACTTTCCGTTTTTATCCTTGGGATGAAAGAACTGCGTTTTTTCGTTAAACAAATTCCGATAGTTATAAGAAGCTTTATCGAAATAGGCGGCCTCTTCTTTCTTCCCCAGTTCACCGGCAATCTGCGACAAACACCATTCGTCATATGAAGTTCCCAGCGTTACGGCAACAGCCTGACGGCGTTCGAAACGGTTGACTTCCGGGATTGTTTCTTCCTCCCCTTCGCGTAAAGCCGGAATATAACCATGCTCCTTGTAAAACTGATCGAGCTCACCGGCAGGTTTCCCCGACCAGGGAGCCAGTGTTTTTTCGGTAATCGCGTTTTTGCAAGCCTGGTAGGCTTTCTCCAGATCGAAGTCAGTCAGGCCTTTCCGGTAAGCGTCAATCACGGAAGCTACTCCGTGGTTCGAATTCATCCGGCGGCTATCGCCCGTAATTTCGGGAAAGGTCGGCCACCAGAAGTTTTCCATTTGTTCCGACATCAAAACAAAGGAATGAAGGATATCCTCTTCCTGTTTCGGGTTGATTAAAATGCGTAAAGGGTGATGTGCCCGGTACGAGTCCCAAATCCAGTCGTCCGTGTAAAAAGGCCGCCCGCCGTCCTGGTGTACCTGATGATCAAAAGCGCTGTAATAACGGCCATCTTCTGAGATACAAACGGGCCGTTCATAACAACGGTACAGCGAGGTATAAAAAACCGTCCGTTCATCGGGCGTACCACCATCTACTTTAATTTTCCCCAGTGCCTTGTTCCATTCTTCCCGGCCAATTTTCTGAAGCCGGGCTACCGATTTGTCAGCAACCTCACGATCCAGGTTAGCTTTGGCCTGGTCTTCATCAATAAACGAAACGCCATATTTAATCTTCAGTTTTTTTGTCCCTTCCGGATAATTCAGAACCAGACAGGCATCCTGGCCTTCAGCATCTTTTGATTTTATAAGACTTCCCGCTTTCAGCTGATTAACCTCTCCGGGCACTTCCTCCGGCGCCAGATAGATGTACACTTTCGTATCATTGGCCAGAAACTGATATCCGCGAACAGCTTTTCCGTCCCAGGAAAGACGGCCATTTTCCGTACTCAGAATTAAGTACGGAGGAGCGTCCTTTTCAAAGGAAAACTCATAGGCGGCAGCCTGATGAGACAAACCGTAATCCACCTGGATTTGCGGCTCATCCAAATAGACCTGATAGGAATAAGGGGTTAACTTTTCCTGATCATAACTATAATCAATAACAGGTTTCAACTGGTCCTCGCTTCCCTGGAAAGGGCTAAGGCGAAAAGCGGAACGGCCGCGATGACTGGTGACAATCAGCGGCAGTCCTTCCAGAACTACACCGGTGTAGTCTCCTCGCTCAGGATATACACGTAACATACTGTTTGGCAAATGGATGGTTGGATAGGTTGGGACAAGCAGATGGCTGATGTTACCCATATATGGATTTACATAATCAACCCATTGTTGTTCAGCTTCCTGATTTTTGGTTTCCGGATGAGGAGTACAGGAAAAGAAGAACGCAACTATACTAAGTGTGACCGCTATTCCCCATACCCGTTTCATGTTCATGCCTTTCATAAAATTAATTTTTAGTTTTCAAATGGTTTTAAGGTTCGCCTGGTTGTGAGCAAAGATACCAATGAACAACATTTTTTCCACTATTTTCTCCCTCCCTGATTAAAAAAAGAAGAAAAAAGTACTTCAGGGGATTCAAATCCAGGGAATTTTATAAAAACAAATTATACCTGAACCATTCGAAAAAGCTACCTTACTTCCAGACAAGCCTTCGCCTCCATTTTCGCAGCCAGATGTTTCCTGTTAAAAAGTTGACTTCGGCCTGTCTTCAACAGCAGACCCGAAATTGTAATTGGGTACCTTTCCCATCACGAATTTCAATTCCCCGCCATTCATGATGTCCTGATACCGGATATAACTCTTCGAATATTTCCTGCCGTTTAATTTGACGGACTGGATATAGATATTCCCGTTGCTGTTATTCTCCGCTTTTATTGTAAAAGTCTTCCCCCCTGACAAATGAATGGTTGCTTTAGGGAATAAAGGACTCCCAAATACAAAAACACCGTTTGACGGGTTCACCTGATACAACCCCAGTGCAGACATGACATACCACGCTGACATCTGTCCGCAGTCCTCGTTACCGGTCAGGCCGTCAGGTTGGCTCGTGTACATCTGATGCAATATATAACGCACTTTCTCTGCGGTTTTCCACTGTTGACCGGCAAATGCATACAGGTAAGCAATGTGGTGGCAGGGTTCGTTTCCATGTGCATACATCCCGATCAGTCCGGATATATCCTTTGAGGCATACTCTCCCAGGTCACCTGTAACCACAAACAGTGAATCCAGTTTATTGACAAATGGTCCATCGCCACCAAAGAGTTTAATTAATTCTTCCGGGGCCTGCGGAACCATGAAGGTATACTGCCAACCATTTCCCTCTGAAAAATCGCCAACCATATGAACCGAGGTGATCGGATTATAAGGAGTTTTCCAGGAACCATCAGACATTCTGGGACGAATGAAATGGATGGTTGTATCAAAATAGCTTTTATACGACTCCGATCTCTTATAGAAATAGTTGAAATCTTCTACTTTTCCCAGTCCTTTAGCCATTTGAGCAACGCTGCGGTCATCCACGGCATTTTCCAAAGCTACCGATGTTGCTTCCCTGGCTTTATCGGCGGGCGTATATCCATACTCCATTAATGCCCCGATCCCTCTCTGTTCCGGATAAGTCGCGGATTTTTTCAGCGCTTCAAAAGCCAGTTCTTCATCAAAACCTTTAAACCCTTTAGCCCAGGCGTCGACGATTACAGGAGCTGCACCATAACCGGCCATTGCATTGGTCTCGTTGCCCATCAGATGCCATTGCGGCAACTTTCCCTGCTGCTGACAGATAGCCAGCATCGTATTCACAAAATCGTTCACCCTCTCCGGTTGGGTGATCGTAAAGAGTTCGTGAGCGGTCCGGTAAGTATCCCACAATGAGAAAACTGAATAATTTTCAAATCCGGGGTCTGAGTACACTTTTTTATCCGCTCCCCGGTAACTGCCATCCGCATCATTAAATAATACAGGTGCAATACAGGTATGAAACAAGGCCGTATAAAAAATCTGCTTCAATGCAAAATCATCTGTCTCTATCGAGATCTTCGATAGTTCCTTATTCCATTTCATCTTCGCTTCATTTACAAACCGGTCAAAGTTCCACCCCGGCGCTTCAGTCCCGATATTAGCCAATGCATTTGCTGAACTCACAGGCGAAATGCCCACCTTCAGGATCACCTCCCCCGGGTTATTCGCAAAGCTTATGACACCTTTAACAGCCCCGGCTTTGAGTTCACCCTGGCCAATCAGGGTATCGTTGTCATATACATCCAGCTTTTTGATTTCTTCATTACTTTTCAGCGTGAACCACAAACGCTGATCACGGGCCCACCCTTTTGAAAACCGGTAGCCTTCGATGGTATGCAAATCGACTAATTTTAAGTAGGTTTCGTAAGACTTGTCACTGATTCCCTCCTTCAAATCGATCACGACATGGTTATTCGCTGCAGAGGGGAAAGAATACCTGTGTATCCCGACCCGTTCCGTGGCAGTGAGCTCTGCCTTGATTTTATATTTATCCAAAAACAGGGAATAATACCCGGGTTTTACAACTTCTTTCTCATGGGTATAGTGAGAAGAATAAGCCTCACGGATATCGTCCTGCTTTCCCTTATCAACATATACCTGCCCGGTAACCGGCATGAGTAATACATCACCAAGATCTGACGACCCCGTACCACTCAGATGAGTGTGGGAGAATCCAATGACGATACTATCGGAATAATTATATCCGGAACACCAGTCCCAGCCTTTAATAATATTGTTCGGACCAAGCTGCACAGCCCCGAACGGAACACTCGCCCCGACAAAAACATGTCCGTGCCCGCCAGAACCGATAAGCGGGTTAACTGATTCTGCGGGTGTGCCGTTTTTTTGTTTCTGCTGCGCACCCACACAAAATGGAAAGAACAAGAATATAAACGATAAATAAATCAGTACTTTCTTTTGCTTCATAAGATCAATGTAAATAAACTCAAATTAAGGATCGTGAGAATGTTTGGTTTACTAACCTCATGCCTTCGAGAAGACCTTTCCGGTTCGAAAAATCGGATGGACCAACTTACAGAATGTAAGGAAACAGGACTTCCCGGGTACTGATTGCACACAAGAAGTTCCTGTTTCAGGTACAAAAGGCCTAATTGGTATTTCGGTTAATCTGTAATAAAACTAGTTGCTGTATCCGGGGTTTTGTTCCAATACGGCACCCGTATTCAAATCGATTTCAGTCTGAGGAATTGGCCACAAACTATGTTGCTCCTCAATTCCGACTCCTGGATTTGAGGGGTCATCATTGTATTGACGCACCCGTTCAACCAGTCTTCCAAGGCGCATAAGCGTAAGCAACCTCCATTCTTCAGTATAAAGCTCCCGGGCCCTTTCATCTAAGATATAATCGGTGGAAACATCGCTGGCCGATATTGGTGTTGCATTTGACCTTTCCCGGACTTCATTTATGTCGCCAGCTGCTTTATCTTTCTGATTCAGACCAAGATAAGCTTCAGCCCTGATCAGATAGGTTTCAGCCAGGCGGATAGCATACAGGTCCTTGTGATTGTACCCTCCGCCGGACCTGGCCAAATCAGTATAATGGTCGAGCGGCGAAGCAACTTTCATAAAATAGGGGAAAAGATATTGTGTTGTATCTTTCAAGGCACTGGAACGGGATGAATACAGGCTCCAGTCGATTTTCTGCCCATCATAGGCAGAACCCGGATTGTCGAAATAGAAGTTTCTTTTGATACAAGCTTCTGCATTCCGGTAATCGTTGTTCCAATCGCCCTTCCAGATATCATAAGCGACATAGTTGGTTGGCCGGACCCAGGCAACCGGACGTCCCAAAGTGTCGCTATACCCGGTATAGCTGCCATCATACAATTCTCCTCTGAAGGCCTTGTATCCGTCAGGAGTATTCCCCATCCGGTAGTAAGCGCACCCGAAGGCCCGTTCTCCGGAATAGGAGCCCCCTCCTGTAACATCAGGATCGTTCTGAATAACCCAGATAGCTTCTGTATTCGTACTCAGGTTATGATTTTCCTTTGTAAAAAGATCAAAATAGACATTCTCACTACCAAAAAGATCAGGCTGCGAACCAAAACGCGCCCTCATCAAATCGTAGCCATAATCCTTAATAACGTGTGTTGCAGCATCAACTGCTTCCTGAAATTTATCCTGTGCCAAGTAAGTTTCACTCAACATATGCCATGCTGCACCTTGAGTCAACCGTCCTGCAGCAACTTCCTCTCCCCGGACCGGAAGGTTTTCTGTTCCAAAAGCGAAGTCTTCCTCCATCAACGCATAAATATCTTCTTTTGGATCCCGCACGAAATCCGTTTTTGCAGACACAACAGGTTCGGTAACCAAAGGTACATCACCATACAGGGTTACTAATATACGGTAAGCAAAAGCCCTGAAAAAACGGGCTTCCGCCAAATACGAATTTTTCAGGCTTTCATCACTCCATTCCATTCCTTCGATACCTGCGATAACCGTATTGGCCTGATAAACCAAATCGAAAGCTTTTGTCCAATAATTTAAAGGTAATGATCCGCTGGGGGTTATTTCTGTATCCCAGTTACTCATTGTTCCGCCCGCAGGATCTTCACCGTTATAGGCTTCGTCTGTACCAAGAGCAACATATACAAACATCTGTTTCTCATCGACATTGGAGTACCAGTTGCGGGCCAGACTGTAAAGTCCAACGACCCCCATCTCGACATCACTTGACGAAGTAAAGGCATTCGATGTTGAAATAAAATCAATCGGGGTTTCTTTCAGGACACCTTCATCGCAGGAAGATATCCCCCAGATTATAGCCATGCCTGCCAAAGCATGGCATATATACTTATATGCTAATTTTTTATTTTTCATATCTAATGTGACATTTATTGTGAAAACAGCGCCTTATTTATTACACTTCTCTTTCATTAGAAACTAATATTAACACCGCCGATAATACTTCTCATCATCGGATTCCCGGTTTCCGGATCCCATCCTGCCCATTTTGTCCAGGTATGAATATTTTTTCCGCTGACATAAACACTCAGATTATCAATTTTCAATTCCGACAAAAAGTCATGGCTAAAGCTATATGTAAGAGAAACATCCTGTAAGCGTATAAAACTTTTACTCTGGTACACCCCCGGATCGATTGACGGGTTATAATACATTCCAGGTGCATTATTTACCGGTCTGTCCGGTCTCCAGTAAGCACGGACAGCAGTTCTGTTCAACCGGTAGGCCGAATCTGTTCCTCCTGCAACCAAAGCGCCGGAATTACTGCCGATATAGTAACCATTGCCGCCCTGAATTGAATTTAAGAAGAAGCTAAAAGTGAAATTTTTATAAGAGAAAGAGTTATTCATACTGATCCGAAAATTTGGATCTGTTGACCCCAGAATCTTCCGGTCGTATTCGGCTGTAATTTTTCCATCCGTGTTTAAATCTTTAACCTTGAATTGCCCCGGATAATAGCCGCTCGTAATTGTTCCATTGAACAAATCTTCCTCCTGCCACACTCCTTCATTTTTGTATCCGTAAACCGAATTGATCGAGTGACCAACAAACCAACTGTTTCCGGTATCTTCCGTTACATTATCGTACAACCTAGTAATTTTGTTACGAACCAGAGAAAAAGCAAAATTGGTTTTCCATTTAAAGTCATGTTTCCGAATATTTTCCGTAATCAGGCTCACTTCGATACCTTTATTTTTGATCCCGCCAATATTCGTCCAAACACTTGAGTTCCCTGTCATGCGGGGAATAGACCGTTCAACTAAAACATCAGAAGTTTTGGCGTTATAAACATCAATAGTTCCTGAAATCCGGTTATCCAAAACATTGTAATCGAGTCCGATGTTGAAAGAAGCCGTTTTTTCCCAACCCAGGTCTGCATTCCCAAGCGAATAGGCATACAGACCGACTGCTGTTGCACCGTCGAACACGGTTGTTGTACTTTCCATTTTTGACTGGCTGGCATAACGTCCGATTCCCTGGTTACCGTTAATACCATATGACAACCTCAGTTTCAGGAAATTCATCCAACTCAATCGGTCCATAAAGGACTCTTCCGATATCACCCACCCCAGTGAAAGTGAAGGGAAGTTTCCAAACTTTTTATTGTCTCCAAAGCCGGAGAAACCATCCCGACGGACCGTTGCGGTCAGCAAGTAACGGTTTGCATAACTATAATTGATCCTCCCCATATAAGAAAGGTTGTTCTCTTCATAGGCAGAAGTAGATGTTTCCTGGTTTTCGGCCATTTCCATGGCATTATACCCCAGTATTTCATTATCGAAGCCATAAGCATACATGTACAAGCCTTCCCCATACAAGTTTTCCCTGCTATAGAGGTAAGTTGCGTTTATTTTATGCTTGCCAAAGCTGCGGTCGTAAGTAAAAATGCTGTTCAAAAGCCAATGTTTTTCATCATTATTATCCTTATAGGCCTTGCCGTTTACTTTTGAACCTTCAGCAACAGTAGTCGGATAAAAACGGGAATTCCGGTCAAATTCATATGATTTTGAATAATCGACTTCATACTTCAGACCTTTCACCCAAGGGACTTCAACTATTCCCTTTAATACCAATTCAAAATAATCTTCAGGGTTGCTGTCGTCAATTAATAAATTCCCGAGAGGATGATAATTATATGATTCACCAGCAATATAAACCGGATAATTTCCGGATTCATCATACTTATTGCCGAGAGGACTGGCTTGCAGTGCATAACTGGCAGAAGCAGCAACCCCGGAAAAGTCACGATGAGAGAGTGTCGGGTTAAATCCGATGGTTAACCAATCGGAAACATGGCTTTCAAAACGGCCAAAGAAAGTTAAACGCTTAAATTTATCATTCTGCAGAATCCCTTCCTGGTTCACATAAGAGTTTGACAAATAATAATTCGTCCGTTTGGTTTTTCCGGACACACTAAAACTGTAAGATTGAACCGGTGCTGTCCGGAATACTTCGTCCAGCCAGTTAATTTCATAACCATTCAAATAGTTGGTTTGCTCTTCTTCTGTTCTCAGGTAAGAAGCTACCAATTCGCGATCAGTAACATCCGGCCTGACCGGACGCTCAGCTGCACTGACCGGGTTCGTTTTATACCAGGCATACAAGTCTTGCTGATAGTAATAATCGACCAAACGTACCGCATATTGTTCAGCGTTCATAACCTTGGTCCTGTCTGTATTCGCAAGGTCCTGAAAGCCGTAATAGGCATTGAAGTTAAACTGAGGTTTTTCTGAACCGCCTTTCTTTGAATTGATAACAATCACGCCATTGGCAGACCGCGAACCGTAAACAGCGGCGGCGCTGGCGTCCTTCAAAACGTCGACAGACTGGATGTCGTTGATATTCAGATCGCCGACACTCCCGTTGAAAATGATACCATCCAAAACAATTAGCGGGTCATCGTTGGCCGATAATGAGGTCTGCCCCCTGATGGAAAGCGACCCGGTCTCACCGGCACTTGAGCCGCTTGTTGCATTCAGGCCGGGAGTAGAGCCTTGCAAAGCCTGAATCAGGCTCACAGCAGCTGTCTGCTCCTTTCCGGCCATCTCAGTACGGACAATCGAGCCGGTTAAATCCTTTTTCTTTTGTGTTCCATACCCAACAGATACGATCTCGTCCAAACCAATTGTTTCATTTTCCAAAGTAACATCGATTTTTAACCGGTTCGAAATAGCTATTTCCTGTGTTTTCATTCCGATAAATGAAAACACCAATGTGCTGTTTGCCGGGACTCCTGAAAATGTGTAAACGCCGTCAATATCAGTTGTTGTTCCGGTAGTTGTACCTTTCACCAGAATCGTTACTCCGGGAAGAGGAGTTCCTGTACCATCTTTTACGACACCCGACACATTTATTGTAGCGGATAAACTTTGAGCTGCAAGATTTCCACCGAGCAACATAATCCCCAAAAGAGAAAGAAGGCCGATAAGCCATAGCCTTCGCCGCAAGAATTTTTCTTTCATACACTGAGTCAATTTCATGTTGTTTTAAAATTTTAGTAGAGATTAGAATTCTATTTATTTCGAAATAAACTTCTGGTTTTAAACAGATTGCCACCATTCTCTTTTCTCCGTTCCAGACAACCCGTTTGCCTTATTGCGTAATAAATTGGATTTCCCCGCCTTTTTGTAAGTCTTTCCAGTCGAGCCATCTGAAATTTTGTTTCTCATTGTTGACCCGGATTTGCCTGATTTTAGTGTTACCCGCTGAACCACCCGTAAGCGTCAGCCTTCCTTCCGGTAATTCGATAATGATATGGGGAAAACGCGGAATATTGACCGTAAATCCGGCTGTTCCGGGAATCATCGGATATAAGCCCACTGACGCAAAAACGTACCAGGCGCCCATTGCACCCAAGTCATCATTCCCGGGTAGGCCTGATGCAGAGTTGCTGTATACTTCATTAAAAATACGATGGAGTACCCTATTTGTCTTTTCTGGAGCATCTGTCCAGTTATAAATCCAGGGTATCTGGAAATCAGGCTCATTACCGGCTGCGAACCAGCTATCGTCATAAGAAGCGTCCAGGCGGACAAATAAAGAGTCGAGACGTTCTTCGGCGATTTTCTTCCCGCCAATGGTATCGATCAGCCTTTCCAAATCATGGGGAACCATCCAAAAATAATTCTTGTAAGTAGCCTCGCGCCAGTCCGCCTTTAAACTCTTCCATTTACCATCCGCAGTTCTGGAGCACAGCCAGTTCAACCGGGAGTTATAGATATTTTTCCAGGAATATGAACGATCGGTAAACAGGGAAGCTTCTTCTTCATTATTCAGGGCATGACGGGCGAACTGCCCGATCGCATAATCAGCAGATGCATATTCCAGCAGCATTGATGCCGGCGCAATCCCCTGTTCGATGTAGCTTTTCAGTAAAGGCCGGACTTTCCGGTCCTGAGCATAGCAACCATTAACAGTAGCCCCCTTGTTCATATATTCGAAAGCTTTTTGCAAATCGAAACCGGTTGCACCGAAAGCATAAGAATTCGAAATAAGGATCGGCGTCGGATCTCCTTGCATAATACCTGTTTCAACATTGGCCAGAATCCACCGGCCGTAACCGCCGGCCTGGCCTGCAAAATCGACCAGCGACTGCATCATATCGCTCACCTCCTTCGGATAAAGCATCGCAATTAGCTGGGACTGCGTCCGGTAAGTATCCCACACACTAAAAGAACTGTAAACGTCCCTTCCTTTCGAAGCCTGATGAACTTCATAATCAGCCCCCATGTATTCGCCATTGGCATCGCTGACAATATTCGGGTGAATCAATACATGATAAAAATGGGTGTAAAACTGAACCAGGTCATCTTTCTCCGGAGTGCCAATACTGATCTTACCAAGGTTTTCGTCCCAGGTCCGTGAAGTCAAATCCGCACATGCATCAAAGCCGCTTTGTGCCGATGACTCCCGAAGGTTTTCCTTCGCATTTTCAATCGATACATAAGAAATAGCAATCCGGTAACCGACTTCATGATTATTTTGAGTATTAAACGAAAAATAGGCACCCGAATTCTTACCGTAAGCAAGGTAGGCTGAATCCAGCATATCGTTCTTCATCCAGGTTCCGTACCCGTCGGCGTCCCTGTCGAACTCCGCTGCAAAATAAATTTTATACGGTGTACTGGCTCCGCAAAAATCTCCCCCGTAACTAAAACCTTCACACGAGGAAGGCGACGTTATTTCAATCCGTGCATTTTCAACGGTGGTTGCGTTTATGCCGGAACCGATCATAACCGTTCCCCTGTCTCCATCAAATGTGAAACGCGCCACACCCGATCGTTTCGTCACAGTCAGTTCAGCAAGCGTATTGTCCGTCATTTTTACAGAAAGATATCCGGCACTTGCAGAAACAACTTTCTGATAGGAAGGAAAGGCATTCATGTCGTCGGGCGATCCATCCAGTTTACCAGCGATAGGTAAGACCGGAAAATTTCCCATGTTCGCACAACCGGCGCCGCTCAGCTGCGTAACGGCAAAACCGTGCTGCGGCGTGAAAAATCCCGGAGAAAACTGGACCATTCCGAACGGATAAGTTGCACCGATAAAACAATAGCCACATCCCAGCCCCTCCCCTTTGCTTCCAATCAACGGATTCACGTATTGAGAAAACCGTTGTGCATCTGAACGGTGATGTGCTGATAAAAGTATTAATGATATAAAAAGGGAAAGCCATGCCCTTTTCAGCTTTCCACTACTTTCGACAAACCGGTGAAAATTACAACCACCTAATTCCAGAATTTGAAACATTAAAAAGCGTCCTCCTACGTACTCCATTTTTATCTAATTGTCTGTTTCGGAACAGCTACAAAGGCCTGCGTTCTCCGGTTAACCGTTTTTTGCCATTTATTCTTCCTGTTCCTGTATTGGATCGTTTATGTCAAAAGTACCGCCGGCGGATTTGGAAGGAAGTTGTTTTTGTTTCGATTAGTGTCGCTTTTGTTTCATTTGTTTATATTTGCTGACACTTTGTAAAAAAACGAAATGAGAATATTCGTTAAAATACTGATAATAATAGCATTAAGCAGCTATATCACCCCTTTAAAAACCGTTGGACAATTAATCCGGTTCGATCATTTTGATACACGAAGCGGGCTTCCACAGAATAACATAAACAGTCTAATTGTTGACTCAACAGGCTATGTTTGGATGGGGACCATTGAGGGGGTCACCCGGTTTAACGGGACAAATTTTGATGTATTCCGCTCGGTCCCGTCACAGCCGAATACCCTGGAGGGCAACTACATTGAAAAAGTATCCTCGTGTCCGAATGGTAATATCTGGGTACATGTACAAGACCGGGGACTCGATCTTTTCGACGCAGCTCATGAAAATTTCAAAGTATTTGAAGATAGTTGTTTTTATCCCGCAGATGTGATCAACCTGACAAGTATGGTTTCTGCGCTTGATACGCTATTATGGTTTACAGATCTGAACGGCCTTTACACTTACAATCTGAAGAAAAATAAAACAAAAAAACTGGATTCTGCCCCCGGGCGAAACTACCTGGTTTATGCAGGCAACAAACAAGCTCTGCTTTGGGGTGATGGGGGAATATCGATCTACTCCCTTAAAGAGCAATCGAAAAAAGCAAGAACCATACTGAAACAACGGGTCTGGAACTGCTCTCCTGTCTTTAACGATTCGCTTGTTTTAATCAATACCGGCCAATTGGCTATACTCAATATAAAAACCCAACAACAGAAACCATTGCCGCCTAATGATCAGCTCAACAAATATCTGAAAGGAAGCTGGATTACGGCAATTGCCGGATACCACAATGAAATCTGGATTGGCTCGAGTTCCGGCTTAATTCTGGTCACCATGGAGCAAAATAAAATTAAACGGGTAGCAAAATTTTCATATAATCCATTTAATGAATATTCCTTTCACGGGCAGGATGCTAAAAACTTTGCTTTTGATAAAGCAGGCAATTTATGGATTGGCACATCCAAATATGGAATTAATTTTTTTTCAAGGGAAAAAAACAGATTTACCCACCATCCAATCTCAGTCTTATCAAAAGCAGATCAGGAAGTCGACCCCATCAGGGCTATCTGTAAAACATCCGATGGTAACATTTGGATCGGATTTGATCGATTAGGACTTGTATGTATCCACCCGGACAATACACAAATCCTTTATTCCGAGATGTACTTTCCTGGCAACAAAATCAAACCTCTTGAAAATATCCGCTCTATTTATCAGGACTCACGGGGAAAAATATGGATTGGCACCAACAAAGGCCTTTGCTGCTACAATACTTCCAACAATCACGTCGAATCGACATTGGTTGAATATGGTTGGGAATGGCCGGATATCTGTTATCGCATGCACGAATTTACACCGGGTAAACTAACAGTAACCAATATCTATGGCATCGGAACGATTGACCTGGACAAGGGCGCTTTGGAAAAAGTCGCGATGCCCGACAATTTTGTCCCCGGTTCAATACGCAGCATCGTAAAGGACAAAAAATCTAATTTTTGGTTTATTTCCGCTGACCTGGGCTTATGCAAGTTAACCCCGGAATGCCAATTACAATACTACAACTACCGACAAAACAACTTTACCGATAACAAACTTTATTCCCTGCAAATCATCGGAGACACCATGTGGATTAGCAGTAACACCGGATTAATGGCTTTTGATCTAAATCAGGAAAAAGTGGTGTCCAGCTTTTTTGAAACCGATGGATTATCGAATAACCTGGTATATGCTTTAATCTATATAAACAATGATCTATGGATTAGTACCAACAGGGGCATCAGTAAACTCAACCTGATCGATTTTTCTATTGAAAAATACCTTACGGACAATATTTTCATGGACGATGCCTTTTTCCTGGGAGCGGACAGCTGTATCTATTTTGGCGGTTATGACGGATTTATTAGTTTTCATCCAAACGAAATCAATGATACGACCTACGGTATTCACCCTAACCCGGAGATTACCGATTTATATATTAACAATCAAAGGATTAATGTTGGCGAAAAGATCTTGAACAAAAAGATACTGACACGATCTATTTCAAAAATCGATTCCCTGGCACTGAATTACAACTTAAATTCCTTCGAGTTAGGTTTTGATGCTTTCCCCTTCAATTATCCCGATCAGACATTTTTCCGCTACCGGCTGACCGGGCAGTCTGACGACTGGGTCATTGTCAATAAAAACGCCAACCGGGCAATTTTCACAAAACTCTCTCCTGACAGGTATGTCTTTGAAATTGAAGCCAGTGAAAATGCGCGCGATTGGAGCGCCCCGAGAAAGTTGGAGATCACAATCATCCCTCCTTTTTATTTGACCACATGGTTCAAAGTCCTTATCGCAATATTATGCTTAATCATTCTTTATGGTATCCACCGAATCCGCGTTTACACAATCAAGCGATGGAATATAGAGCTAGCAACAAAAATAAAAGAGCAGACCTTTTCAATAGAGGAACAGAAAAATAAGATTATCGCGCAAAAAGAAAAAATGGTAGCCCTTACTCAACAGCTCCGTGAAGCGGACCAGGCGAAATTGAGCTACTATACCAACCTTTCCCATGAATTCAGGACACCTCTAACAATCATCATGGGAAATATTGAAACACTCAAAGAACAAGGCTATAGCGCCAACCAGGCAATTTTAAAAAATATCATGCGCAGCACCAATCGCCTTTACCGGTTGGTCAATCAATTCATCGATTTGCGGAAGTACGACCAAGGCGAACTTAAATTACAAATATCGAATTTCAACATCGTATCTTTTACCAAAGAGATTGCCGACACATTTAAGGCTTACGCTTACCGAAAGCACATCAACATCGAATTTTTAAAACCTAATGAGCCTATTTCTCTTTGGTTGGACAAAGACAAAACAGACAAGATAATCTACAACATTTTAACCAATGCCATCAAATATACAAATCAAGGAGGCTCAGTATTTATCGATTTTGATGAAAACGAAGAAGACGTAATCCTAAAAATTACCGATACCGGGATCGGAATCTCGAAAGAAGATCAGGCCAATATCTACAACCGCTTTTTCAGAGGGAAGAAACTGGATCCTTATACAGACGGACACGGAATGGGACTAACCCTTGTAAACGCACTTGTCAACATTCAGAAAGGAAAGATAACCTGTTCCAGTAAAATCGGAGAGGGAAGCACCTTCAGTTTATTTTTTAGAAAGGGAAATCAACATTTCAGACCATCCGACTTCGTCAAAGAGGAAGTAAGCATCAAAACAGAAAATCTTAATCAAACACCAATAACATCGGTTGATCCGGGCAATCCGTCCGGTGAAGAAATCTTGTTGGTCGAAGATAATCTTGAGCTTTTGGACTACCTTTCATCAATACTTGGCAAGCGATACAAAATACAGGTAGCAGCCAACGGCAAAGAAGCCCTGGAAATAATAAACGAAGAAATCCCGGATTTGATCATTACTGACCTCATGATGCCATTAATGGACGGGATCGAGCTTTCAAAAAAAGTTCGGGAAATGACGAAGGGCAGATTCGTACCAATCATCATGCTTTCAGCCAAAACAGACGCTACCTCCAAAATCGAAAGCTTCAAAAATAATATTGACGATTATATTGAAAAGCCGTTTAATCCCAACTTATTGCTGTCGCGCGTCAGCAACCTTCTTTACAAATACAATGAAATAAAAAAGGAAACAGAACAATTAGTTGTATCTAAAAATAAAAACTGGAGCAAAAACGACAAAGAATTTTTCAAAAAGATTATGGTAATCCTGGCTAACAACTACACAGACCCGGAATTTAATGCCGATACACTAAGCAAATTAATAGGCATGAGCCGCGTTACGTTCTACCGGAAAATGAAGAATCTCGAGTATGACAATCCCGGCAAACTCATTCAGAAATACCGGCTCTCTAAAGCAGCCGGCCTGGTTAAAGAGGAAAGCAAGCCGATCAATGAGATTTGTATCGAAGTCGGCTTTCAAAGCCTTTCCAATTTCAGAAAAAGCTTTAAAGAAGAATATGGGCTCCTTCCCTCAAAATACCGGGAAATTCACACCTAACCGGGATCTGATAAGGATTTTCATTGGTAAGGCCCGAAGTCGGTTTTAGCCCCGAAAATTACGTTGGAGCTGTGGTCAACGGGTTTAAAGCAAAAAGGTTAATCTTAAGATATGCAACAACCCACAGGCACGTCAGGGGACAATACTTCACCAATCCTGACTTCTCTCCTCATTTTTCAGTCTTTTGTCTGGCTTCTGGCGGATTTGATACCGGAAATTATGAATTCGAGATTTCTCAGCTGAATGAACACATCCGGATCCTGTTTAACCTGTTGGGTAAGAGGTTTGACAAGGATCAGCTAAATATCAGGTTTTATCTGAAATTCAAATCTGAGCATTTCTTTTCCCTGTTAACCGGCAAACAGGATTTGTTTTGGGCAGATAAAAAAATCCGGGTTATTGAAAACTTTGATAACAATTACTATAACACGATCCAGTTCAAAATCTTCCTGAAAAGAGATAATCAGGAAACAGACCTGGCCGACGGCGGAGTAACAGACTGGACCCAAAAGCTTTTGGGAAACAAGAAGCACAGGTTATTCATAAGCGGACTCGGCCTCGATCTGGTAACGAAAATGTAAGTTCTGCATTTTTTGTCAAAACTGCCCTTGTGCCGATATAATATTTTGCCTGACACGAATTCTTTTTGATTTTATCGGTTGAACACGATGCTGAAATTACGACATTTGCAATCGGGTAAAACAAGAATCAACGTTTTACATAACAAATAAAACATACACCAGGAGTACAGCAAAATGATAAAAAACGAACTATTATTATTGGGATTAGTATTAACTGTCGTTTGCGCCAATGCGCAGGTTCACAGTTTAAAGGACAGGATCCAGGATATTCTGGAAACAAAAAACGCGGAAGTCGGCGTATCCGTAGTTGCTAATGATTATCAGGACACATTGATAATTAATGGTAATATTCATTTTCCAATGCAAAGTGTGTTCAAGTTTCCAATTGCTTTAACCGTATTATCAGAAATTGACAAAGGCAAGATTTCGCTGGAACAGAAAATAAGAATCACGAAAAAAGACTTATCTCCTGATACATGGAGCCCGATTAAAAAAAGATTTCCTGATGGAACAACTTTAACGATAGGGCAAATAATTGAATACACCATATCGCAAAGTGATAATATCGGCTGCGATATTTTGCTAAGATTAATCGGCGGAACCGGCACTGTTGAAACATTTTTAAGGACAAACCATTTTACAAACATTTCAATCAAAGCAAATGAAGAACAAATGCATAAAGATTGGGATATTCAGTACCAAAACTGGGCAACTCCGCCTGCCATAACTGACCTGTTAATCCATTCCTATAACAACACCAATCATTTGCTTACTCAAAAAAGCCATGATTTTATTTGGAAAGTTATGAGGGGAACAACAACCGGGGACAACCGTTTAAAAGGACAATTGCCAAAAAATACGGTGGTCGCCCATAAAACGGGAACATCAGGAATAAATGACGGAATTACTGCAGCTACGAATGATGCCGGAGTTATAACATTGCCTGATGGACAATTAATTTTCATTAGTGTATTTGTTGCCAATTCCAGGGAAAATGCTGAAACAAACGAAAAAATCATAGCCGACATTTCAAAATCTGTCTGGGATTACTATACAAAATCTTTATTATCCAACTAAAATAGCTTTCACAGTTACCGGACCCGGCTGATAAATAAATTTTCAACTTCCTTGTCGTATCCGGAATAAAAACAGGGAAATTTTTCGAATGTGTCAGGAAGTCGAATTAGTATGTTTCAACCGGAGCCTTGAAAAAAAACAGAAACAGAAACAAAATGGAACGCACAAACAGGAATCGTTCAGGTATTTCACCGGAGTGGGCGATTATTTCCGCGCTGGCACTGGCCAAGCTGGTTATCCACCTGCTGACCATGCAAAACTTCGAATTGCACCGCGATGCTTATCTCTATTATGCGCAAAGCCAGCACCTGGCCTGGGGATATTTCTCTGTCCCGCCGTTTATTGCACTGGCGGGATGGTTGGGAACCACGCTTTTGGGCAATACGGTTTTTGCCTTGCGGATCTTCCCGGCACTCATCGGTGCAGTGAATGTCCTGATCATAGGGATGGCTGTCCGTGAATTGGGAGGCAGGAAAATCGCCATCCTGCTGGCAGGCCTGTCTTATGTTCTTGCTCCGGCTTACCTGCATACCAATTCTCTTTTTCAACCGGTATCTTTCGATCATTTTTTCTGGTTGTTATCCTCATTTCTTATTCTGAAAATGATTCACAGGAACGATCCAAAGATATGGCCATGGCTTGGGATTGTTTTTGGCCTGGGTTTTCTGAATAAATACTCCATTGTTTTCCTGATGGTTGCTTTTGGAATGGCATTACTCGTCTCCCGCCACCGCCGTCTGTTTTTGTCAAGATATTTTCTGTTTGCCCTGCTTGCCGGGTTGATAATAGTCTTTCCGAACCTGTTCTGGCAATATCAAAACCATTGGCCGGTACTGAAACACATGAAAGAATTGCATGATACCCAACTGGTGCATGTTCGATTGTCCGGCTTTCTACTCGACCAGTTTTTGATGAATGTACATGCCTTGCTCCTCTGGCTGGGAGCCGTACTCCTCTTATTCCTGCTGAAGCAGGAAAAGCAGTACCGGATATTCGCATGGATCTTTCTTTTCGTGATCGTTTTGCTGATGGGCGGCAGCGGAAAATCTTACTATACACTTGGAATTTACCCGATCCTGTTCGTTTTCGGGGCGTACCTGACTGAAAAATACGTGCGTAAATACACCATCCCGATAACGGCCCTACTGGTAGCCAACATGTTCGTATCGCTTTACGTGTCGCTGTCACTCGATGGTATCCCGTTTGTCTCCTTCGAAAAGGCATTGAAAAAAGGTGCTTACCGGTGGGAAGACGGCAAATACCACGATCTGTCACAGGATATGGCAGACATGACAGGCTGGAAGGAACTGGGACAAAAGGTGACTGCTGTTTTCCTGCAGCTGGATGAAAATACCCGTGACAGTTGTGCCATCTTTTGCGACAATTACGGACAGGCCGGCGCGGTCATGTTCTACGGGAAAAAAGACCACCTGCCGCGCCCCATATCGATGAACGACAGCTTTGTATCCTGGTCGCCCGACAGCCTCACCCAAAAATATGTCATTTGGGTACATGCCAGCATTGGCAGCGGTATCGACCCGGATACTTTCCTGCCGGGGCATTTTGAAAAAGTGACATTAAAAGATACTATCTGTAATCCATATTTCAGGGAAAACGGAAGCAGGATTTACCTTTGCGAAAAACCCACAAGCCAACTTAAAATACTTTATATGAAAAGGCTGAAGGAAGAACGGGAATAGCAAGATAAGTCAACACGAATCCCCTCAAAACAGCTAAATTTAGCGGAATAAAATTTCACGAATGACGAGTATCCAGGAAACAAGCCGGTCCGAATACATATCTCGGATCAACCGGGTAATGGAATTCATTGATAAACATTATAATGAACAGGTTAATCTTGATAAATTGGCTGAAGTGGCCCACTTTTCACCTTTCCATTTCCATCGTCTTTTTTCCATGCTTACGGGCGAAACTCCGGCCGATTTCTTTCTGCGTATCCGAACGGAGAAGGCTGCCCAGCAACTGAGAGATTACCGGCACAAAAGCATTTCGGATATCGCTTTCGACTGCGGATTCAGCAGCATGTCCTTGTTTTCCCGTACATTCCGAAAGCATTTTGGCATGAGTGCAACTGCTTTTCGTAAAATAGAAAAGCCGGTGTTTGTAAAAGACGGCATTTATTATAGCAAGAATGGTAAACCGTTAAGCAAGAACAGTCAAATTTATGTGACTCGGAACAATGAACTTTGTTTCACGAATTTAAAACAAGTAATTATTATGGAAACAAAAGTTATTGTAAAAGAGATGCCTGACATGCGGGTAATTTATTATCGTCACATTGGTGCATTTAATGAAATTCATAAAGCGTACGACAAGTTAATGCAATTTGCCGGTCCGCGCGGACTGATTAAACCCGGATCGCATACAGTAACCGTTTATCACGACGACCCGTCTATAACTGAAATCAGCAAAGTTCGTCAGAGTGCCTGCCTGGTTGTTGATGAGGATGTAAAAACTGAAGGGGAAATCGGCAAAATGACCATTAAGGGAGGAAGATATGCCGTTGGGCATTTTGAAATCGAAGTAACTGAATTTGAAGAAGCATGGAACACCATGTGCGCCTGGTTTACCGAAAGCGGTTACGAACCGGACGAGGAAAATCCGTATGAATACTATTATTGCGACCCTGAAAATCATCCCGAATGCAAATTTGTACTGGATATCTGTATCCCGGTGAAAACGCTGTAAACAATAATTAGAGGACCTGCCGTCGGGCAGGTCCTCTAATTCGGAAATTACGGTGCAACTAAAGAAGACTTTTGCCGTCAGCAAAGGGCGCCAATGCCAGGAAACGTTAGCTCCGTCCACGGAATTGGGGGGTGAAACTATGACAACTAATAGTTCTTATTGCTTAAGACGTGATCTCTGTGTTCTTTGATTTCAATATTATTTAGCGTAGTCCTGAGAGGCCGGCTTACTCCTCCAGTTTGATCTGCGATCTTAACTCTTCACTGCACCCTATATCCGAGTAACTTAATTTCCGGTCAACCATCTTCAACTGAATATTTTTTGTCTTACTTCCTGAAATACGAAATAATTTGTCTTCTCCGTTGCTGCGAAAATTACAAAATACCAGTTGCGTACTGTTTGAAACATGCACAGCCTCGCCTCCTTCAACTGAAAGCTCTGCATCGCTGAAGTTCACCCCTTTTACATAATTGATTGTTATGCCCTCTTTTGACCGGAGCCGGACATTGCTGAACTGTATATTCTCGAGCGGCATTTCCGGTATACCTTGCATTATAACAGCTTTTCCGGCCCCCTCACAAATAATATTTTTAAAATACAGATTGCGGAAGACAGGCGTCTCGTCGCTTACAGGCATCTCGTCAATCAGCAGATCACCGGTTACCGGGTCTTTTGAGAAAGATTTTCCGCCGTAAAACAGGTTGAAACGGACCGCTTCTGTCTGAATATTCACCATCCTGATGTTTTCCATGAAAATATCTTCAACCACACCACCGCGTCCGCGTAAGCTTTTGAAACGCACGCCGCAATCGGTACCGATAAATGTACAATTCGACACAAGCATTTTGCGGATGCCACCTGACATTTCACTACCCACTACAAATCCGCCGTGACCATGATAAACCGAACAATCGCGAATCACAAACAATTCAGTAGGGATTCCGCGCTTACGGCCTTCTTCACCTTTCCCCGATTTGATGCAAATGGCATCGTCACCCACATCGAAACTGCAATTTGTAATGGTTCCAATCCGGCAGGATTCCAGGTCCAGGCCATCGCCATTTTGAGAAAACCAGGGGTTTCGTATGTTCAGGTTCCGCATTGTCAGGTGCTCACACATCAGCGGATTGACATTCCATGCCGGTGAGTTCTGAAAAGTAACCCCTTCCAGTAGGATCTTCCGGCAATTTACCAGGCTCACCATAACCGGACGCAGAAAACGTTTGAATGGCTGCATGTTTTCCAGCGTCGGTTCCCGGGGAAGCAGCTCTCTTTTTTCATTACCTATCATGGAAGATTCTGAAGGGTACCAACGGTTATTGTCTACGACCACTCCCCCTGAGGCAACCTGTTTTTTCCATTGGCCTTCCGTCAGTTTTTCACGTTTAAACTGACGCCAGTATTCGCCATTCCCATCAAAAATTCCGTTCCCGGTGATGGCCACATTTTCCAGGTTCCGGCCTGTAATAGGCGACTGGCACCGGATAGCCTGCACTCCTTCAAAATAGGATTCGACCAGGGGATAATCATCGATATTCTTACTAAATTGAACAAATGCCCCGGTTTCAAGATGCAGGTCCACATTGCTTTTCAGTGTAATCGGGCCGGTCAGCCAAAATCCGGGAGGCACCAATACAACAATATACGTTGTATTCGTTTCATTTATTCACAATGACATGTTGAAAGATAAGAGATGAGGCTATTCAAAAAAATGTATGTTATTATTTCTCTTCCCTGACTTCGTAATCGAACACATAATACCCTTCTTTCTCCAGTTCCGGCCTCCACCCGGCAACTTTGGTCACTGTCCGCCCCTGCGGAAGGGTAATGTCCATAAAAACCTTCTCTTTAACCAGCGCCCCGTCCGGGGTTTTTATTTTCAGGATTAGATCAACGGCCTTTTCTTTTCCCAGGTTTAAAATGATAATTGGAATATCGTCATCCGGGCCATACACAATATCAACATTTCCAGAACCGGCGAGTACGGGCTGAAAAACCATTTTCAGGGTATGCCACGCTATTTTTGAGTAGCCATAATAGTCAATCAATGGTTTCTGATAGGTAGTTGTATTGCCGCCGCCATGCAAGGTACACCATGTTTGCCCGTCATAATCGAGCCAACGCTTTTTCCGGTAAGCCTCGTAGCCGCTAAATCCCTGCCAGGCCTGGCTCAAACGCCATTCATCGACTCCCAGTAACCGGCCGACAGAACCTGAATCATAATTGATCTCATACGATTTAATCTGGTAGGAAGGTTTTCCTTTCCTCAACTCCCAATTGGGCTGGCCTGCCGACTCTTCGCTTTCATAATCAAAATAAGCCCGGTCCTTACTATTTAAATAATCTGTTCTGAAGCCTATCTTTCGCCATCCCATGTCCCCGTTATAGCTTTTGGGGAACGGGTACAGCCTTATTGCTTCCCAGTCGGCCCCATAACCTGTTGCATGATCGAAATTTCCCCGGCAAATCATGGGGGCAGTCCATACGGTTTTTTTGGTAATTGTGTCCCCCCTTAAATTACGGGTTCCATTATCATTCGGAATACCGTCGCCGAGGACATCGTCTGCGCCGACCGGAACAATGAGGCGGCTGGGGTCATCCGGATAAATTGATTCATAAACCTTTGTCATCCATGGTAATGCTTCTTCCTCATATCCTTTAAACTTCGGATGGTTACCGACCTGCCACATGATAATGGACGGATGGTTCCTTACCTGCCTGACATATTGGGGTAGTCCGTCAAAATCAAGGGCCCAGGGTGTACCAGTTCGGACCCAAGTCGAGGTTGTCCACTGGAACATCACGCCCAGCTGGTCCCCGATTTCTGCCAGTCGCGGATCGTTTATTCCGCCTTTCAACCCGTGATGGACACTCATCCGGATGGTATTGGCATTCATCCGCTTAATCATTTCTATTTCCTTAACCAGCCAATATTCATCGGCACAGCGGACTGTCCTGGCAATATCTTCCAGCGGATATTTGTAACCAAAAAGCAAGGCCCCGTTCATCACTTCCGGGTTGCCATTGATCCTGAAAGTACCGCCCTCCTGGCTGATTGTCCTGATCCCGGTGGTTATTACATAATCATCCAGTTTTTTACCGGATCCATCTTCCAATGTACAAACCACCTTGTAGAGATTTGGAGTACGGTAGGTCCATAAGTCCGGGTTTTCTATTTCAATGTCTTTTTCCAGCTTAAAATTATTGTACAGACGGATATTTACCGGGAACGACTGACGGGCAACCGGGGTACTGTCTTCAGCCGGGAACCATTTGAAAACCTGAATATCCAGTGTCCCGTTAAATTCCTGAAACCGTTTCACTTCCCGCTCTTCTTTCTGCCAGTCGTCGTTTCTCAGTTCAGCCTGCAGGTTTACCACAGCCTTTGTGTCTGAAAGCGATTTGGTATACACAAATACGTCATCAATATACCGGTCGTTGCGAAAATCGATCCAGCTCCGTCCGGCAAAGGCTCCTGTATATTCGTCAGATGCCGAATGCCGGTTGGTATGTTCAATCCGGTCCGGATATACCCGTACACAAAGGATATTATCCTGAAAAGGCTTTAAATACTGACTGATATCTATTTTTACCGGGTGTCTGTCATGCTGAACATGCACCACTTCTCCGTTCACCCATACTTCGCCCCCCGGGTCAATGGTCTCAAAATTCAGTACAGCCGCCTTAAAATCAGGAGCTTTGATTATTTTCCGCATGTACAATGATTCATCCTTAAACCGGTCGCCTCCGAGCGGATAGGGAATAGTCCGGTTATCCCAAAGAGAATCGTCATAATCAATGGTTTGCCAGTTTTTAACATCAGGCTTTATTTTAAATTTTTCAAACAAAAAGGTATGGATATAAAAAGGGATATCCCGGGAATTGGGTTTATCGGTAAAGTTTCCTTTTGTATACTGGACACCCTCCAGATCGTCGAGGCGTAATCCTTTACCTGCAGTAAAAGTCATTGACCTGACCGGAGTGACTGAACCGACCGGCTTAAAATCAACGACTTTGTTGCCGTCTACAATCAGGTTATATTTCAAATTTTCAAGATCAAGATCGATTTGAATGCACGCCCATTTGTTTTTGGGAATATTTTGCTGATCGACGGTTACTGCGTTTTCAAGTTTCCAAAGGAATGTCCCTCCTTCCGGTATATAAACCTTCAGCTTAAACAAAGAACGCCACGATTGTTCGGGAATATCCACGGTAACCCGGGTGCTGCTTTCAAACAACAAAGTTTCGTCTTTTACGGCAACGTGCTTATACGAATTCCATTTTGCAATATCTGAAACACTTTCGTCATGCTGCCCGTCCTTATATCCAAGGCATTTCCAGCCGGTAAGGAGCGTCCTGTTCCGGACCGACGGCAACGGCTGTGGCTTTATCCCTGATGCGATGCGTTTTGCATCATCGTCCGTGACAACCAGTTTATTCCAGTCCGGATTATCGAAAAATTGCCCGGCATATTTCTCATATAACCGTAAATATTCGATGCGCTGACCGGTATTGAAATATTCCGTTTCTCCTTTAAAATCCGTTTCTCCGTCTGCTTTTTTATCCGGAGTAAAATATCGGATCTCAAATGATTTAGATAACACCGGCTGGCTACAGGCAGGTCTGCACATACTACCTGCCAGAAGTATTGCCGGTACAACAATTTTGGTTATGCCCATTTTTTATTTCAAAGTTAGTTCGAGTTTGACACATTCAAAAAATCTGCCTGTTTTTACCCTGCACAATGAAGGGGGACAGGCAGATCTTTATCTGGTTAGTCATCCGCTATTTTTATTTTGGCTATATCGTCCTTATCTCCCATGCTCCCGGTATACGGACGAATAGAAAAACGGAAGGCCGTCTTTCCGGCATTCAGTATATATTGTTTTAAAGGCCCCGGACCGCAACTCCTCCCTCCCAGCCCGCAGTGCTGCATGTCTATTGTCAGGATCGTTTCACTGCGGCGTTTCAGTTCATACGGATGGTTCGCGCGGGAAAAATCGGAAGGCGTATAATGTAAGGCGCTAAAATTCAACAACGAATCAGCGACAATCATCATACCTGTGCCATTATGATCTGTTACCGTAAACCAGCGTACCGCACACCGGTTTCCGCAATCCTGGGGATGAAGGTAAGGAACGAACATCTGATCGGCCGTGTTCCCGTACCGGCCAATTGCAGCCGACCTCATGCGGTCCCTGTAGTTCTCATGAGGTCCTGCTCCGTAATAACTTATATTTTCGAAACCTTCGTTCATCTGCATCAGGAACCCAAGCCTCGGTAACGGGCAAGCCAGTGGAGCGGGGTCGAAAAGGGTGTTTACATCAATAAAACCATTCCCGTAAACCCGGTAAACAGTATGTTGCCTGACAGTATAGCCTTTCTCCGAACGGGAAAAAATGTCTGCTCCTATTTCGATAAATCCCTGATGTTGCTTCACTGTTATGCTTTTCACATCAGGGACCATGATAAAGCCTAGACCGGCATTCTCCCATTGTTTGACAAACTCTTTCCGGTCATTGTCTACCGGTGCCCGGTAAAGGTTCAGAACAGGGCCGGCAACCCGCTCATCAGTAACCGTATCCTGGTATATAAAATCAGTTTCCCGGTGCAAGCCGTAAACCGCTTCCGGGTTGGTCTTTAATATACTGGTCCCGAAATAACTTAAATCAGTTATTGTTCCGACCTTCTTATTAAACCGCAGTTCAAATATTTTTCCTGATATGCTGATCCAGTCTCCCTTTTCTGAAAGAAGAGGCGTATCTAAAGAGCGGGGGGAAACCGGTTCAACAGCAGGAACCTTAAACGGAACAGGCAATTGTTCCCAGGCGACAATATGTCCGCGCGGAGCCCATGACTCATCTGTTTTCAGTTTAAAAATAATTTTCAGAAAATATTCGCTTCCGGCTTTCAACACAGGTTTCTTAAACTGGATAATAACGTCTGCCGATTTTCCGGGGTCAAGGACAAAATGATCGAGCTCTCCTGCTTCGATTATAGTCCCGTCGCAGGATAATTCCCAGCTCAAACCGAATTTACAGAGATTGGTAAACCGATATTTATTCTGGACGGAAACTTTCCCGTTCAGCAGGTCAACCGGGCAGACCGCAATATTCTGATAAACCTTTTTAACCTCTTCCATTTTAGGGGTGATGCTCCTGTCGGGGGTAGTCAGCCCGTTCAGGCAAAAAGTCCAGTTGGTTGGCCGGTCGCCATAGTCACCGCCATAGGCATAGAAATATTCACCGGGCTTTCCCGGTATTTCCTTCTTCAGTCCCTGATCTACCCAGTCCCAGATACAACCTCCGATTAACCGTTTATATTTTTCAATAACATCCCAGTATTCCTGGAGGTTCCCCACAGAATTGCCCATTGCATGTGCATATTCGCAAATAAAAAAAGGTTTCGGATTGTCCTGTTTTCCAATTCCTTCCAGTTTATCGACCCCCGGGTACATGCACGACTCGATATCGGCGAATTTATTATTTCGCTCATAATGCACCGGACGGACCGGGTCCAGCTTTTTCAGTTCGTCACGGCAGGCTGCAAAATTTTCGCCCGGACCGGCTTCATTTCCCAATGACCAGATGATAACCGACGGATGGTTTTTGTCTCTCCGGGCCATCGCCATAACACGCCCGACATGGGCTTTCCGCCAGCGGATATCATTTGAAAGTGATTCCTTTCCGTAGCCCATTCCATGTGTTTCCAGGTTAGCTTCGTCAATTACATAAATCCCGTACCGGTCACACAGTTTGTAGAAGTCCGGATGATCGGGATAATGAGAGGTACGCACTGCATTAATATTGAACTGCTTAAAAAGGACAACATCTTTCAGCATACTCTCATACGAAACATACCGTCCGTTCGACGGATCGAATTCGTGCCTGTTTACCCCTTTCAGCAAGACACTTTTCCCATTGATCATCAACTGCGAGTCTTTAATCTCAATTTTGCGGAACCCGACAGGAGCAGACACAACTTCGGTCGTTTCTCCCGATGCATCTTTCATTACCATAACCAATTGATACAAATTGGGGGTTTCGGCTGACCACAGTTCCGGACGATCAACTTTTGTTTCGATATTGAGCTCCTTATTCTCCCGGTCAGCTTTAAAACAACTGGCAAACACCGGCTTTTCACCTTGATAATCCTGCCTGTCCTTTATCAGGTATCCCTCAATAGAAATATCTCCGCGATATCCGTTATTTTTGAACGAAAGGTTTGTCTTCAGCACCGCTGAACTAAAATCATCATTCAGATCAGACTGAACAAAAAAATCGGCAATATGGAATTTCGGGACAGAAAAAAGGAATACATCGCGGAAAATTCCGCTCAGCTTCCAGAAATCCTGGTCTTCCATGTAGCTTCCGTCGCTCCATTCATATACCTCCACGGCCAGCATGTTATCTCCTTTTTTTATATACCGGGTAACATCGAATTCTGCAGGGGTCATGCCATCTTCACTGTAACCAACCTTCTCTCCGTTAACCCAGACATACATGGCTGACTGAACACCTTCGAAATGTAAGTAAATCTCTTTCCCTCCCCATGAATCGGGAACAGTGAAAGTCCTCCGGTATGAACCGACCGGGTCCGGCATTTTTTGAGAAGTCCATCCGGCCGGTGCAGGTTTCATCACGTAGGGAGGACTTTTGACAAAAGGATAGGTTTCGTTTGTATAAACAGGTATTCCGTATCCTGCCATTTGCCAGTTCGATGGAACGGTTATACTGTCCCAGTAACTGACATCGAATGAAGGCTTGTAAAAACCGACCGGGCGCATATCCGGGTGCTTCTCCCAGTTAAATTTCCAGGTGCCGTTTAAACACAGATAATAGGGAGAGCTGTTTGCATCGTCAGCCAGAGCCTGAGAAATACCGGCATACGGGACATATGTACAATGAACCGGCTCCTTGTTAATCCCGGTAATTTGTTCGTTTTCCCAGTCGTGCTGTTGTGCATACCCCCCGGAAACGATGAAAAAAGAGATTAGAAAAAAAGCTCCGGATGTAATTCTGTTAATCATATTTTTCCACTGATTTTTAGTGCTGCCGGCAAATCCATAAACAAAACCGTGTGCGGATGGCGGCGCAATATTGTTGCAGGACAGGCCGTGGAAATTTCAGCGTTCAACGTTTTTTCTATTGCCACAGCTTTCCGTTCATCCGGAACGGCACAGCATATCGTCTTACACTTCATAATCGCGGTGATTGTTAGCGAAACAGCCTGTTTGGGAACATCGTCAAGTGTCGGGAACCATCCTTCGCCAAGTTGCTGTTTACGACAGGTTTCGTCCAGATCAACAACCTTGATCAGTTTCGGATCATTGAAATCGGCAACAGCAGGATCATTAAAGGCGATGTGCCCGTTTTCGCCAATGCCAATACAGGCAACATCGACAGGATGACTTTCCAGCAAGCCTGAATACTCAGCTAACATTCCTTCCAGATCTTTTGCGTCCCCGTTTATTAAATATACTTTTCCAGGCTTCACAATATTAAGTATCCGATCTCTCAGATATTTCCGGAAACTGGCAGAGTGCTGGTCCGAAATGCCCAGGTATTCATCCAAATGAAAAACCGTCACTTTCGACCAGTCGATTGCTTCTTTTTTTAATGCTTCCAGAAAAGTAAACTGTGAAGCACCGGTCGCCAGGATTAAATTAGCCTCCCCTTTTTTCCGTATTGCTTCATTCAACTGATCTTTTACAAAACCGGCAGCAGCCTGCCCCATTTCCTTTGATGTGCGGAACAACTGAACGTTCAGAAGTTCCTTTTTAAATGATTTTAATGATTGAACCATCACAAATAAGTTTTAATATTTAGGTAATTTATTGGCAATAACTTGTCCATTGACAATCGTGGTTTTTATATCGATATTTTCATCAAAGATGACGAGGTCCGCATCTTTTTGCGGCGTAAGCGAACCTTTTCGGTTACTGACGCCACATATTTGTGCAGGAGTTGAAGTCATCATCTGGACGGCATGCAACAAAGGGACACCGGCCAGACGAACCATATTCCTGACCAGCAAGTCGGTTGTTGCCACGCTACCGGCAAATGAGGTCCGGTCGGGCAGCTTGGCCACTCCATCCTCAACAATCACCTTTATCCCGTCTTTTACGCTTCCAAGAATACTCTCACCGTCCGGCTGTCCTGCAGCGCGCATCGAATCAGTAACTAAAGCTATACGGGAAGGCCCTTTCTGCTTATATATCAGCTTTAGCAAATCAGGCGGAAGATGAATCCCGTCTGCAATAATCTCAACGGTCAGCTGGTCGTAAAGGAACGCGCTTTCGATTACGCCGGCATACCGGAATGCATTCCGTCTCGTTACCCCGGACATCCCTGAATAAAGATGGGTAACATGCGTATAGCCGTATTCAAGAGCTTCGGCTATTACATCAGACGTTGCATCGGTATGGGCAATAGACGGAAGAATATTTCTTTCGGTCAGGGCCCTGGCAAACTCCATCGCCCCTTTCAGTTCAGGCGCAGCGCTCCACCGGATGATATCCGGTGAGAGACGGAGAATTTCTTCATATTCCTCTTTTACAGGATTGCGAATAAAACGGGGGTCCTGCGCCCCTCTCTGATTCATTGAAAAAAATGGTCCTTCCAAATGAATTCCCAGAAACCGGGCCCCTTCCCTGTTTTCTGTTTTTGCCTGCCGGTAAATCCGGAACAATGAGCATAATTCATCTTTCCGGCAGGTAAGCGCTGTCGGGACCAGAGACGTGGTTCCATGCAGGGCATGAACTCTTGCAGCTTCAAGAAAAGCATCGACGCTGCCATCCATAAAATCATACCCTCCGCCTCCGTGCGTATGTATGTCAATAAACCCCGGAGAGACATAGCACCCGGTGGCATCGATAACCCGGGCTCCCGGAAAATCAATATCACCCTGACCGGCCCGGACTATTTTACCATTCTCAACCAGCACAGTACCGCTCCCGATATAACGGAAAGGGGTGATGAGCTTTCCATTGCATATTTTAATTCTTTCCATATAACAGATTGATTAATATTCTGTTTTTATCTGTTTGTAAGCCGCACACCCGGCCTCCAGCTTTTTATTTTGTACCCGTAGGTCGCATAAAACACAAGATAGACGTAATACGGGACCAGGATGATATAAGCGAACCGGACATGATATAAATCGGCCAGGTAGCCATATAATACCAATGCCAGCGCATTTCCGCTCAATCCCATGATCATAATGGATGAACCCAGTTTTGTAAATTTGCCAAGTCCCCGGATAGCCAGTGGCCATATTCCAGCATAAACCAATGAATTAGGCAGACCAAGTGCACATAAAAACCAGATGGAGGTTCCGGTATGGTGGCCCAGAAGATGAACCGTTCCGGGTACAAGCAAAACACACAGAGAAAGGGCCAAACCGGTTATCGTACAGAAAACCAATGCCTTCTGCTGATTGACAAAACGGGGAATGGCTATGATCCCGAGTATATATCCGATCATTGTTGCGCCTAATGTATATGACGGAAATATTTTAGCCTCCAAAAGATTAATACCCATCGATTTTGCATAACCAATAATGGTATCGATAGCAATAACCTGGGTCCCGACATGAAAAAAAATAGCTAACGCTCCCAGGATCAGATAAGGATACTGGAATATGCTGATCTTTTCAGGTCCAGTTGCCGCATTTTCATTTTTATTAGACTGTTCTGTATTAATTTCCGGCAAGGGAGAAAATTTGATTCCAATGCCAACCGCAAGAAGAAGTACGCCTAAAAAACTGTATGGCCATATTACCCGGCGGATAAGCTGATCCAAAAGACCTGCTTTTTCCGCTTCGCCTAAAGTGCCGCTTTCGAGCAAGTTGAACAATTCATTATCAGAAACTTTAAGAACCACAGCGGCAAAAACCAGGGGGGCAATAATGCCTGCGACCTTATTGCAGATTCCCATCATACTGATGCGTTGTGCAGCACTTTCGATAGGCCCTATTATGGTTATATACGGATTTGCAGCCGATTGCAGCAAAGCCAGTCCTGTTCCGATAAAAAACAGGCCCAGCAGAAAAATTGGATATTGACGGCCCAGTGCAGCCGGAATAAAAAGAAATGCCCCGGCGGCCATAACAAAAAAACCGATCATAATTCCTTTTTTGAACCCCTGCCTTTCAAGTATAAATGACGACGGGACCGACATAAAAAAATAGGCGATATAAAAAGAAAAGGCAACCAGGTACGACTGAAAGTTGGTTAACTCACAAGCTATTTTAAAATACGGGATCAGGATAGAGTTCACCCATGAAATAAATCCAAAGGTGAAGAACAGGAACCCGATAATGACTATTGAGATTGTGGTCGACCGTCCCTTTTGGTTTCTTGCCACAGAATCGTTCGTAACATTTTTCATAAAATCCGACTATTCAAAAGAAGATTTTACAATGTTGGTCGTCGCACCTTTGAGCTCCAGATCAACAGGCTGATTTGTTTTCCAGGAGCCGCCGGTAAAATCGGGGAACCGGACCGAATTGGAATTATTGGCCACAGACCAGCAGCTTAATGGTGTCAGCGAACTCCAGAGGGCGGCATCGTAAACATCGATATCAAGCGGCAAACCATTCCGCAGACAATCGATCATACGCCAGTCCATCGTGAAATCCATCCCCCCATGGCCGCCGACCTCCCTGGAAGTTTTACCGATATGCCTGATCAGTTCAGGCGTATACTTGTCCTCAATTCGCTTCATTTCTTCATCGCCGATCCATTCATGTCCAAAAGCGATTTTCGGAGGTAAGGGATATTTTTGGGCCATTCCCCTGGTCCCGCTCAGGAGATGTTTCCGGTCATAAACCCGGGGGGAAGTTACATCATGCTGTATCATAACCGTTTTCCCTTTGAAGGTCCGGATAACAGACGTATTCATATTCCCCCGGAATGGTTTCCCGACAAATTCCTGGTAAAAAGGATCTTTTGCGGCAAGCTCCTTTGCCTGTTCCGCCATCTGAAAATCGTCGGACGACATTGAACTCATATACATCAGCCGGTCGCCCCTGTTCACATTTAATGCCTGGCATACAGGGCCAAGTCCGTGTGTCGGATATAAATTTCCGCTTTTAAAGTTTTCCCTTAGCCGCCACATGGTCGGGTTCTTTCTGAAATTATCCCGGTAATGAATGTAGGCGCCCTCGGCATGGACCAGCTCGCCGAAAACCCCTTCCCTGACCATATTCAGGGTAAGCATCTCAAAAAAATCATAACAGCAGTTTTCCAGCTGCATACAATGCTTCTGGGTACGTTCGGAAGTCTCGACCAGTTGCCAGCATTCTTCCAGATTTCTGGCGGCAGGGACCTCAACGGCAACATGTTTTCCGTGTTCCATGGCATAAACAGCGATGGGCGTATGCCACTTCCATGAAGTTGCAATATAGATAAGGTCAATGTCATCACATTCGCACATTTGCTGCCAGCTCAATTCATTGCCATAATATTCCCTTGCAGCAGGCCGTCCGGCTTTCTGCAAGGTAGCCTGCCCCGACTTTACAGCCTCTTCCCGAACGTCGCACAGTGCTTTGATTTCGGCTTCTTTTATATTGGTCATCCTGACAACGGCGGAACTTCCCCGGCTGCCGATACCGACATACCCGATACGAACGACAGGAATGGCGGGTGCTGCATATCCGCACATATTAAAAACCTGTTTCCTTTCTTTTTCCCTTTTTTGTGTATTTTCTACTGCTTCATTCAGTGCACCCACACTCCCGTAACCGGTAACTGATGAAAACAATAACCCCGAACACAATGCGGTATCCTTTAAAAAATTACGCCTTGTCTTATTCATTTTTCGTGATTATAAGCTGATTAAAATTTATTTCAGAAGTTGTTCAAAAAGACCTGAATTTTCTGCATTCTTCACCCTGATTGCTAACCTGCAGGCTGCAATAAGTAGTTATCAGCAGACTGATTATCAACCTATTTGAACAACTTCTTGTTTTTTACGAATGGAATTTACCAACCCGTGTTCTGAGAGAAACCGGAAGAATCCTTCATCCGGTCAATCTCTGCCTGAGGGACCGGATACAAATTGTGTTTCTCTGAAATATTGTCCTTGGCATCGGCATTGTATAACTGGTTCCTTTCGACCAGCTTACCGGTACGGACCAGGGTAAACCGTCTGTTCTCTTCACCGAGCAATTCCCTGGCCCGTTCATCGAGAATCAGATCGATTGTAACGTCACCAGCCGCAACATCTGAAGCATGAGCCCGGTCTCTCAACACATTAATATCATCAGCAGCTCCGGAAAGATTGTCCTGGTAAAACCTGGCTTCAGCCCTGAACAGGTAGGTTTCTGCCAGTCTCATAAACGGAACATCTTTATCGCTGTAGCACTCGCTCAACGTTCCGGTATTGAAAACATCCATGAACTTGGTTGGCATTGGATACAGATAGTTCAGGTTAGCAGAAGTAACAACGACAGTATCGCCAACATTCACTTCTGTTGCGACACCGTTCACAACCTGTGTCAGCGGGGTCCCGGCAGCCTTTAACTTATTAATTGCCGCACTGTCATTATACCGCCAGATCCGTTTAATTGCATATTCTGCCCCCCTGTCATCATTCCCGTCAAGCAAGCTCAGAAAATAAGTTGAAGGCCGTCCGTATAATTTTCCCCTCTGCCAGTAATCCAGGCTGTATGTCAATCCTGTCACTTTTGTATATTGGTTCAGCCACCAGCACTTCAGATAATGACTGTTGCCTTCCGTATTATATTTGTCGGCAGCCTGCACAGCCCAAATCGTTTCATAGTTTCCTTCCCAACGGTTAATATTTCCGTCCCAAAACAAATCTGTCCATACGGATCCCGGTTCATCTTTATATACCCCAAACCGTTCCGTCATCAAATGATAGGTACCTCCTTCAATCAATTCAGTAGCCATTTGTTCTGCTTTCGCGTATTCCTTAAGGGTCAGATAAACCTGGCACAGCAGGTGCTGTGCTGCACCTTTACCGATCTCGCCTTCCCGCTCGCCGGTTTCCGGCAAATCGGTTATTGCGTTTGTCAGATCTTCTTTAATCTGAGCCAGGACTTCAGCTTTTGGGGTCCTTACATAATCCGTTTTGGCTTCGGACACAGGTTCTGTCACCAAAGGAACATCGCCATAGGCCTGGACAAGATAGAAATACCACCATGCCCTAAAAAACAAGGCATTCCCGATTATCCTGTTCTTTTGTGTATCGGAATCCCAGGTTGGGAGGTCAATGTTTTTCAGAATGGTATTTGTTTTCCCGATTGCTGCATAGCAATCCTGCCATACATTCAGGACCAGGGTATTCTCGGCATTCCAGTCCGAATTGTAACTGGCAGCGGTTTCTTCGTCGGTACGGTAATCCGTGGCGCTGGGTTCCACGACATCGGTCCCGAGTTGCCATGTATTGTAAAATGCCGTCCGGTGATAATAAATCATATCATACATCACATCGCTGTATAATGCAACCACAGCAAGGTCCATTCCATCAGTTGTGTTATAATAGTTTTCTTCAGAATAGAAAGTCAGTGTCTTTTCATCCAGAAAATCATCGGAGCACCCGGCAGTGAATAATAAGGACACAACAGCCAGTACTGCAATATATTGATCTATAATAGTCTTCATAGTTTATTTTTTTGGTTCGTTAAAAACTAACATTTAGTCCGAGGATATACGACTTTGTCATCGGATCAGTTGAAGTAGTCGTCTCGGGGTCATACAGCGGCCAGTCGGTTATCGTAAACAGATTGGTTGCATTCAGATACAAATAAATCTTATCAATCCCGAGACCAACCTTAGTTATCAGATCCTTGGGCAGCGTGTACCCGAATGTAAGGTCCTTCAGCCTGATGTAATCGGCATCACAATATCCTGCCAGGTAATTATAAGTACTTGTCCGGTTATAAATTCCGGTAGGATATTTGGTACCTGGCTTTTCCGGTAACCAGTAATCCACATCCAGCATATTTTCGTAGGTCGATTTGAGGTTCCCGTAATGCATGGTATGGTAGCCTGTCACGCCATGAATCCCCTGAATAAAGAAACTCAGGTTAAAGCCTTTATACTGAAAAGAATTCGTGAATCCCCAGATAAAATCAGGGTTTTTCTTTCCTACAATTTTCCGGTCATATGAATCGATTGTATTGTCAGGCTTACCGTCAGGACCGCTGATATCCTTCACCTTAACGCTTCCGGGTTGGGCTGAAGGCATACACGAATTGGCTATATCATCTGTTTCCTGCCATATTCCGTCGAACACATAATCATAGTAAACATTTATGGGCTTACCGATAAACCAGCTGTTTCCGAGGTCATCTTTCTTGTCGCCATATAAATCGACTATTTTGTTTTTATTATACGACAGATTCAGGTTCGAACTCCATTTGAAGCCATTGGTCCCGGAAATATTGATGGTATTCAGGGTAAATTCAAGTCCGTCATTCTGCGTCTTCCCGATATTATCATAAATAGAGCTATAACCGGTAGTATAAGGAATTCCTCTTGTCAGCAATAAATCGCTTGTCGAGGTATGATAGTATTCCACAGCACCGGCAATCCGGTTATTAAAGAAACCGAAATCAATTCCGATATTGGAAGAAGTTGTTGTTTCCCAGCCTAATTTACTGTTGGCAATTGTTTCCGGATAAAAGCCATAAACGACATCGGTTGAAGAGCCGAAAGCATAAGGAACAGACGTCCCGATTTTTGCCTTGGAGGAGTATGGCTTGATTGACTGGTTGCCATTCTTACCCCACGACAGGCGTAACTTGAGTTGGGAAAGAAAATCGATTCCCTGCATAAAATTCTCCTGGGAAATCCGCCATGCAATTGCCGCTGAAGGAAAATTACCGTATTTCTTACTGGAACCAAAAACGGAATATCCGTCGCGCCGGTAGGTCAGGGTCAGTAAATATTTCTCTCCGTAATTATAATTTAACCGTCCCATGAGAGAAGTCATCGACCAGCGGCTGGCGTCAGACGACGGCGGATTGTAATTTGAAGCGGCGCTAAGGTTATTGTAAGTCAGATTATCATTTAAAAAACCGTAAGCTGACGCAGACAGAGCTTCATAGGTATCTTTCTCAGCACTGTACAACCCTGTAAAATAAAAGGAATGGTTTTTTATCGTCTTTTTATAATCGACTACATTTTCAAGTAACCAGCGGACCTCATTCGATGTGTTTTTTTCTGCTGTTCCCTTATAGTCCCGGCCTTCTGCAGTTTCCTGTCCGTAATAAGAATTCGATTTGTCATTCTCGACAATGTAACCATAGCTGATTTTGTAATTCAGCTCAGGAACCGGCAATTTTACATTTACATATATATTTTCGTTGATATATGTTTTACCCGTATTAAACCTAGCATCATCCGAAAAATAAGTTAACGGATTAATGACATAAGTGGTATAGGACTCAATAGGGAATACATAGGTGTTCCCCTCAGGATCTTCAGGCGACATATAAGGGTTTAGAAAAGATAAATCACATTTATTTCCATAGGAACCTGTTGTATTATCTTCCACTACCTGTAAATTATTTCCAACCTTCAGCCAGTCATTAAATTTTTTATCAATGTCTATTCTGACATTTTTACGTTTTAGATTGTAATTTCCTTCAATATGATCATGATCCAAATAACCTGCAGATAAAAAATAATTCAATGAACTATCTGAACCGGACACACTTAAATTGTGCTCGGAGACCGGGGCATTCTTAAAAACCAGGTCCTGCCAGTCCGTGGTTTTTCCCGAGCTGTAATTCAGATATTCCTCATCGTGCAAAACATCTTCAGGTTCAGGACTTAACCCCGAATATTCAGCAAACTTTTCCCTGTAATAAAGGTATTTTTCGGGCGACATATAGTCAATTAAACGTGTTGCCTTTTTAAAACCGTAATAAGTACTGTAACTCACTTTGGGCTTCCCTTGTCCCCTTTTTGTTGTAACCAGGATAACCCCGTTTGCTCCTCTTGAACCATAAATAGCAGAAGAAGAAGCATCCTTCAATACATCGATCGATTCAATATCGTTGGGATTCACGAAGTCGAGCGTTCCCGGAACGCCATCGATCACAACCAGCGGCTCATTACTTGCCGAAATTGAATTGAGGCCGCGGATATAAATATCAGGCGAAGCTCCCGGAACAGAACTGCTTTGGGAAATAGTAACGCCCGCAATATTTCCCTGGATTGATTGAAGAGCGTTTGTCGAAGGACGGTTCTCAAGTTTTTCATTCGAGAAAGAAGCAACAGAACCTGTAATATCGCTTTTTTTCATGGTACCGTAACCAACAGCCACTACTTCTTCCAGATTAACGTTATTATCCTGAAGAGAGACGTTAATCTGCGTTTTGCCTTCTACCTTCATTTCTACTGTTTTCATTCCTATAAATGAGAACACCAGCGTGGCATCTGAAGGAACTTTAGACAGGGAATAAACGCCGTTTTCATCAGTGACAATTCCCTGTGCAGTACCTTTTATCATTACAGAAACGCCGGGCAACGGAGCTTTGGCAGAGTCGGTCACGCGACCCGAAACAGTCAGTTTTTGCTGACTGGCAAAAGATGAAGCACCCTCTTTCCGGTACAAGAGTATCTGACGGTCGTCGATACTGTAAGTTATATCGGTGCCGCTGAGCAATTGTGTCAAAATCTCATCAACAGTTTCGTCCTTTACCGAAATATTCCGTTTCAACGATTTATCAATCGTTCCACTTTCATAAATAAAAACGAAACGGCTGTGGTTCTCAATCTCAAGCAGTACTTGTTCAATCGTTACATTCCGGAGCGAAAGGTCCAATTTCGTATTCTGCGAATACGTTCCGGCCGAAACGGTCAAAGTCATTACCAAGGTTAGCAAGGTCATTAATTTCATAACTAACAAAAATTTGGAAATGCTCCGCTTAAAGCCGGAGTCATCATTTTTCAATTTTTTTTTCATAAATTTGAAAAGTTAACAGGTTAAAAAAGGCCTTTTACGAGGCAGTTAACAAACTCTGAAGACTGGTTATGGTTGGCACTTTTAACCAGTCTTTTTTCATTCTTCTTATTGTTTATTATTTAATTTAAAAAAGATTATTCCATTTTCATTTTCATAGTTTCCGTCAGAAATAGTCGTCAGGGCGTGCAGAACCCGTTGATAATTATCTTTCAGGTCAAGTTTCCCTGATATTTTCCGGGTTTCGGCTTCATTTGTCCATTTAATCCGGATATTATAATACCGGGAGATGCGCATCAGTACTGAAGGAAGGGGCTCATCTGTAAAAATCAGAAGTCCGTCAATCCAGGAAGTGTAATTCCCGACTTCCACATTTGAAACCGAGAATGAATGGTCAACATTCGACGCAACCACCCGTTGATCCGGTTTCAGCAATACATCATGACCGGATACCGCATTTCCGAAACTTAAACGGACAGAACCTTCGACCAGCACGGTCTCCTCATACTTCTCATCCGGATAGGCTTTTACATTAAAAGTTGTTCCCAATACTTTAATGTCCGAATGATCTGTTTTTATGATAAAGGGTTTTGATTTGTCTTTACTGACCTTAAAAAAGGCCTCTCCCTCCAGGCGGACGTTACGCTTTTCTCCTTCAAATGTGGTAGGATAAATGAGACGGGAGCCTGCGTTAAGCCAGACCTCGGTCTGATCGGACAACACTATTTTCGACGTTTTACCAAAAGCGACAACCAGCTGGTTCATTGAATTACTTTCCCCGTTTTTCCCATCTTCCGGTATCAATTTATCATCAATCTTCAGCTGCCGTCCGTTCTGTCCGTACACGATTCTCGACTGGTCTGACAGGATCTGTATCCTGGTCCCGTTATCCATTAAAAGTTTTGTTTCAGAAAAATCCTGTTGCCTGTAGGAAACAACAAACTGTTTTTTTGATGGTGCCGCTACATAATAATAAATACCGGAAACCATTGCGAGTAACAAAACAGCGGCTGCAGCGTACCTGAAAACCTGTCTGTACAGCGTTAACGGACGGCTTTGCTTGCGGTACAAATTTTTAGCTTCTTCCCATAGCTGTAATTTCCGGGCAAGGGTCGTTTCCATCTTTTCGTCATCAAACAGTTTAACTATCTGATACGCTTTCCAAAAGGTTTTCTTTTGTTCCGGATACTCATCAAGCAACTGCTGATAATAATTGTCCAGATCCGGCCTTTCAGATCTGGCCCAACTGCAAAAGTCAGGGTTGTCGAGATAATCCTCCAGCGAATATGTTCGAAATTCTGCGTCCATACGATGTGCTATTCATGATTAAGTAGCACTTAAAAGAGAAACATAGACAAAAAAAACAGAAAATCTTTTCCCGAACAGGGAAATACATGCGCAAGGTTCTAACTATAAGCTACCTGACAACATAAAAGAACGGAGAATGCTAAAGAAAATCAGATTCGAATGTGCTTCTCCAAAGGTTTCCCTGATCGATTTAAGTGTCCGGTAAACCAATGTCCTTGCCGATTCCACACTAATCTGCATTAGTTCTGAAATCTGTCCGTAATCGAAACTGCAATTAAATTTCAGGTACAAAGCCTCTTTTTGCCGGTCAGTCAGGTCTTCCATAACCATTTTTAAAAACCGTAACCGCATCTCTCCGGTTTCGTTGGCTATCAAAGAATTTTCAATTGAATAGGTTATCCTGAAATCGGTCTCGCGATGTTCGGAAACCGGGACCAGTTTTTTTGTCTTCCGGTACTCATACAACATTTGGTTTCGAAGTGCCTTGGTAAGAAAGAACCTGAGATTGGCGACAGGCCTTTGTGCCTGCCTTTTTTTCAGTAAATCGACAAATAAATTCTGGATACAATCTTCAACAAGAAAACGATCGGACGAATATTTCATACCAAAATTGAGGAGCATGTCGAAAAACTCGAAATAAATGAAAGACAGGGCCTCATCGTCTCCTTCGATGAATTTTTGCCAAACATTCCGGTACAGATCTATTTTCCCATTGTCAAGCATCCCCGGTTTACAATTTTTTAGGACGGCTAAAATACACATAATTCGGATATGAGTGAACATTAGTGTAAGTCATTTAAAATGATTGCAAACTCAATTGAATATCTGCTGATGTTTTGACTGAACTACCAGGTTACATTAAAAATAGAAATTGATGAGGGGGGCGTCCCTATGCCTCGTATGGAGAGTCTCCATAGCCTCGTATGGAAGGTCTCCACAGCCTCGTATGGAAGGTCTCCACAGCCTCGTATGGAAGGTCCCCACAGCCGGGGATGGAGAGTCTCCACAGCCGGGGATGGAGCATCTCCACAGCCGGGGATGGAGCTCCACAACCCGATAGCCTTAATTTATTACAGATATCCATGAGCTACCTGCCTGTTCCTGAACGTTGGAATGGTATTGGAAAGTATGTAAATAAAAGAAAGGGGGTGTCTAAAAAACAGAATTAGACATCCCCTCTCTGATTCGGTTTAATTGGCCTTTTCCGGCATCAGGACAAAACGGGCAAAGTTCTTTGTATTCAAATAACGCTTAGCCGCTTTTTGGATGTCTTTTGCCGAAAGCTTTTCGAACAATGAATCGGAAGAAAGCAATTGTTTCAGATCTTCGTCAGACTGGACTTGTCCGGAAAGATAGGAAAGCCAGAATCCGTTTGTTTTCCGGCCGGTCTCTTCCTGTCGTTTTGCTTCGCTGATGTACTTTGTAAAATCTTCTTCACTGGGGCCCTCCTGCCGGAGCTTGTGTATTTCATCCAGGGTAGCGTTCACCAGTTTGTCAACATTGGCAGGAGAACAACCGAACGAAATATAAAAGCCATACCGGCTTTCCGGGTACTTCACGGTTACTGCATTTACTCCAGGCGTATAGACCCCGCCTTCCTGTTCGCGCAGGCGTTCAAGCAGGTGAAACTTCAGAATTTCGCCCAGCGCGCTCATCCGTAGATTATTTTCCGGATTGAACTGATAATCACCGCTGATGATAAGCTGAACGGTAGCTTTGTCCTCCGAACCTTTATAAACGGTCTTTTCAATTCTTCCTTTCGGAATATGAATGCCCAGATCTTTGAAATGTTCTTTTTTTCCTCCGGAAGGCAACGAACCAATATACTTTTCAAGCAAGGGACGAATGGAGTCCGGCTGAAAGTTTCCAACAAAGAAAAAGGTAAAATCGCCGGCATTGGCAAACCGTTCCTTATAAAACCGGGAACATTTATCCAGGTCTACAGCATCGAGCTTCTCTTCAGTCGGGCCGGTACTGCGGGGATTATAATTGCTGAGGATTCCGGCAATCGTATCGGAAAACACATTTTGCGGACTGCTGTACCTTCCGCTTATGGCAACCCGGGAACGGCGGATAATATTGTTGAAAACGGTCGTGTCTTTTCGCGGGGCAGTAAAATAGAGATAAACCAGTTGCAAGGCCGTTTCCAGATCGCTTGTCGTGCTGCTCCCGGAGATCCCTTCTGAAATATCGCTGATGAACGGGGAGACGGACACTTGTTTTCCGCTCAAAAGTTTTGGCAGTTGGAGGGGGCCGGCATTCCCCAAACCACAAGCAGTCAGAATGCCGGTCGCATTGGCTATCGACTGGTAATCCTGATCCGGGTAAAGCGAAGTTCCCCCCGGGCTGTAAGCTGAAAAAAGGACCTGGTTGTTCCTGTAGTTTGTTGGTTTGAGCAACACGTTTACGCCATTGCTTAAAGTCATCTCTGTAACCCCCAGACCGGCAATACTGTCTTCTTTTACGACAGGGCCGGGTTCCGGCTGTTTTTCCATCAGGCTGATACCAGCCGCCGGATCTTTATAGGCTGCTATGCCGGCCTTTTCGGCAGTTGTCATCCATTGTTCAATGTCTTCTTCAGTGGGAAGCGAATCTTTCTGTATTTCAGGCGCCATGACAATGATATCCCTGTTTTTACCGGTAACCATCCCGTTCATGAATGTCTTAAATTCAGGCAGGGCAATGCTGCTCAAAGATTCTTTCACCAGTTCATATTCCTTGTCAATTCCCGGGGCGGCAATACCTGACAGGAAATGGCTCTGATACTCGTTAGCAAAAGCGGCAGACGTGCGTTTATCTTTTTCACGCAGCATGGTTTCGAATGAGCTGAGGTAGTTTGTCTTTGCCCGGTCAAATTCACTTTGGGTAAAGCCATCTCTTTTGATGCGTACAATTTCTTCCCAGATTTCCGTAAAACCTTTTTGCAGTTTTCCGGGCTGGGCCTGTACCTGAACTGAAAACAGGTCGAGTCCGCCCATGAACGAAGAGATACCTGCGCCCGCGTTTAAGAAGGGAGGCTCCGGTTTTTGGGATAATTCGCCCAGCCTCGCTGAAAGCATCATGTTGAAAAGTTGCCTGACAATAGCGGCCCGGTATTCTTCCCTGGTTCTGAGAATAAATTGAGGCCGTTTATAAGCGACCATCACCGTTGATTCGGAAAGTTCGGGATCGGTCAGGGCGAGATACTGGTTTTTGCCTTTAAGTTCAACGCTGTATTCCTCCCTTTTCCGGGGATTCGCAGGCATTTTTAAATCGGAGAATAATTGTTTAACCATTCTCTCTGTTTGGTCTGCGTCAATATCGCCAACGACAATCAGCGCCTGCAGGTCGGGACGGTACCAGTCGTGGTAAAACTGACGGATTGTTTCCGGCCTGAAGTTTTCGAGAATATCCTTTTTTCCAATAGGTATCCGGTCGGCATAGCGGGAATGGTTGAGCAATACCGGCAGGTATTTATCCTGGAGGCGTTGGGACGCCCCTTTGTGCAGGCGCATCTCTTCCAGCACCACACCGCGTTCTGCATCAATTTCGTCCGGATCCAGCGTGGCATCCTGCGCCCAGTCGCGCATAATCTGTAAGCCATTTTTGTACAGCTCAGGGGCATCGGTCGGGATGGGCAACTGGTAAACAGTATTGTCAAAACTGGTAGCTGCATTCAGGTCGGCACCAAAACGGACACCTGATTTTTGCAGATATTCAACCAACGAATTTTTCGGAAAATGTTTGGTCCCGTTGAAACTCATGTGTTCCATAAAGTGGGCCAGACCTTGCTGGTCGTCGTTTTCAAGGACGGAACCAGCTTTACAGACCAGGTAAAGGACTGCGCGGTTTTGTGGTTCGCGATTTTCGCGAATGTAGTAGGTAAATCCATTATCAAGCCTGCCGTAGCGCACAAGGCTATCGAGCGGCAACGGTGTTTGCGACATCGAAACGGATGTGACAAACAAAAAAAAGAACAGGAATTTTAATGTCAATTTTGATTTTTTCATGTTATATTATATCTGTATAATTATCTGTTTTCTCCATGTAAAAAGCTCATTATCCTACCTTACCGGCGACATACGGAATGTGCCTTTCTGCCTTGTAACAGGCTATTCTGTATCGTCAGACTGTCTGGCAGAAGTCAAGGATCCTTTCATTTTTAATAATCATCATTCCATGCCGGTCGCTGCTGATCCCTTCTTTTGCACGATAAGTATAAACCGGCATTTCCCCTTTCATTTCAGTTGGCATACAGGTAAAATGAATATGCCCGGAGTGTTTCTTCAACGCTTCACCAACCTCCACAATGTGGGTCGAGATGATAAAAAAACAGTTTTCGTGCCCGGTAAACGCTTCAGAAATAGCCAGCGTGGCATCATAGGCGTCTTTGACATTCGTTCCTTTGAACAGTTCATCAAAAATTACGACCAGGTTTTTAGGTGAACTAACCTCCTTGGCAATATTTTTTACCCGGAGTACTTCAGCATAGAAATGACTGTAGCCCAGGTCCAGGTTATCAGAAACATTAATAGAAGTATAAATGCCGTCTTTCACCGAAAATGACATGGACCTGGCAGGCACCGGAAACCCCATATGCGCCAGGTAGGTGCATATAGCAAAGGTCTTCATGAACGTCGATTTACCGGCCATGTTGGCCCCGGTCAGGAAAATGATATTGCTGGCGGCATCCAGTTGAACAGAATTCGGGACCGCTTTATCCAGACACGGGTGGAACCCTTCGTCAATATTCAGGCTGTTTTTCCCGGCAGGTAGGGCCTGCGCGTAACAAAAACCCTTTTCCCGCGATACCCGGGATACCGCAATGTAAACATCAATGGCATACATCAACTGCATGACCGTTTTCATCCCGCCCTGCAGTTGTGAACGTAAAAAGTAATCGTACTGCAGGGTTTGCAGAAAAGAAAAGTCTTTGCCTGTATCCGTACGGATCAGCCCGCTGAGCTTTTTACTGTTGAAAATTTGTTGCACTTCCTTCAGATCTGCGGACAGGGGATTTTCAGGGTCGTCTTTCAGCAACCGGTCAACAAACAATTTTAATTTTTGCAACAGACAGACAGAAGCTTTGAGCCCTGCGTCAATTAACTCATGCTCCTGCTTCAGCCCCATTGCGTAAAGCATTTTGCGGCGTATTCCCTGGATTGCCGCCGCAAACAGGTTGGAAACGCGACCACCCAACAAGTAATTTTCAGTCGCGTCCAGTATTTCCTTCTCAACAGGGAACGCCAAGGCTTTATCCTGAAAAAAATGAAAGATACGGGTTCGTTGATTGATTTCCAACGGATCGTTAAGCGGTTGCCGGAACATGGATTCCAGTAACCGTTCACCGCCAGACGTTTTTGTCTGATTAAGCAGGCTAAAGACAGAGTCTCGTTTAAACTTTCCCTGCAGGTTCAGGTCATCAAGGGTTTGTTTGTCCGTAACAAAAGACGAAGCCATTTTGGGTTCAGGCGAACTTCTCAGAATGTCGATAATGCCTTCGTTATTGATGATCACCATCCCGTGCCGGTCAGCGGTTATCCCCTTTTCCAGCCGGTAACTATAAACAGGTTTGTTATCTTGCATGCGCGTTGGCAGGTATAAAAACTGGATATTGCGGCAAACACCTTTCAATTCTTCCCCAGCCTCAATAATATGCGTTGAAATAAGGAAGGTACATCCATGTGTCCGGGCAAATGCTGTCGTGAGGGCAACAGTAGCGTCATACGCGTCTTTTACATTCGTTCCGCGGAACAACTCATCGAAAATGACAAACAGTTTTTGGGATTGGGCAAGCTGCCGGGTTACCTTTTTAACACGTCTGACTTCTGCATAAAAGTGGCTGTAGCCCATCCCGATATTATCAGGAAGATTGATTGTCGTGAACAAGCCTTCCATCACAGAAAACTCCATGCTCCCGGCAGGAACCGGAAATCCGAGGTGAGCCAGGAAGACAGCGATTCCCATCGATTTCATGAAGGTTGATTTTCCGGCCATGTTCGCTCCTGTCAGGAAGATGATGTTGCTGTTTTCAGTAACCGATACATCATTGTCAACCGCCTTTTCGAGCAGAGGATGGTAAACGCCTTCAATTTTCAGAATATGCTCATTCGCTGCCTTAGCTACCGGGAAGACGAACTGCCGTTCGGTGGCAACTTTTGCAACCGTCAGGTAAACATCCAGTTGGTAGATCCGGGATAAAAGTTTCAGTAACGAATCTTTTTTCTTAAATCGCAATAGCTTGTCCTGAGCCGCTTTTTTTTCATAAGCCGGATTTTTTCGTGCCGGATCGTTCATGATTTCCTGCAGGCCTTCGTCATTCAGTAATTCCTGCATTGCATCTATTTCCGGCATAAATGGCCGGTCGTTTCCACCCATCAGTTTTTCAATAAACAACCGGGAGGCTTCGAGAATATCAATAATAACGGTAATGCCTTTTACAATCTCCCGGTAATCCGTATCAGCCCCGACCATGTTATTGAAGATGCGTTCCATTTTTCTGCCGCCGGCACCGAGTCGGCTCCGTTCATCGTCGTTTTGCAAGTAGTGTTCCGCCGCATCGAACCATTCTTCCTTAAACGGGAAGCCAATATTTTTGTTTTGAAAGAACCTGACCGTACGGCTTCGGGCGTTTATGGCATCCTGACCGGAAAGGGGATACCGGAACATTTGTTCCAGGATATCGCCGCCTCCCCGTGTATGGGTTACATTGAAAATGCCAAACACCGATTCGCGCCCCTTTTTGTCAAAAAGGGCCAGGTCGTTAAATGTTTGCTGATCAATAAAAAAACTCATGATTATCTGCCTTTCCTCCTGATCCAGATTACAACACCAATAACAATGAGTATACCGGGAAGTCCCCATTTGAAGAACGGGTCGAAGAAGTGCCAGGCTTTTACGCCAATCTTTAGTGACGTATCAATCGGGTCCGGATGACGCAGGTCAACAGGGACCTCTCCATCAGATAGCCAGGAAAATGCAGCCGCGACCATCGAATAATTAGCTGTTTCCACGCCATTTCGTCGCAATCCCAGTTCGCGGTTACTGAGCCAGTCGGCATCGCCGCAAACGATCATTTTTTGTTGTTTGCCTTTTACCCTCCGGGACATCGCGATGATGGCGGGGTATGAACCTTCTTTCTCTCCGGTCTGAGGATCAAGACGGACCGAGTCTGTTTCGAAATCGGTTGTTTCCAACTCGTTCCAGTATCCGGCTGAGTCCGTTTGAAACAAGACATTGACATCAAATCCTTTGTCCTTTGCGTCAGCATAATCCAGCGCAGTCGTGCCGGGCATACTGATAAACGCCTGAAAACGACGCATGTCGTTCAGGTAGAACGATGAATCTGCTGCTGCTTTCGTCGGGGGGAGCAACAGCAGGTCTTTCTGAAATATCGATTTTTCTTTTACCAGCCGTCCCGGCAAAAACTGTACCCCCAATGATCTGGTTATTTCATTCAGTTCAGCCTGACTGCCAGGTTCACCGGTAATCAGGAGGTTATCACCTCTGTTGATAAAACTGGCCAGGTTTTCCTTCTGCGGTTCTGTAAATTTATTTTTCGGGTCGGCGATAAACAAGATCCGGATATCCGCAGGGACCGGTTTATCAAGCGAGACCGTTTTAAAATCGACCCCCTGGTTAAGCATCGAATAGCGAAATGTTTTTTCGCCGGCCATCATGGTGTAGTTGCGGTCCTGCAAGCCCTCAACCGACCGTTCCCCCTGACCGCTTACAAAACCAACAACCGGCAGTTTCATGACAAGCCGTTTGATTGCAGCCGAGGTTTCCGATTCTGAAGGGTTCCTTATCATATCGTCGAAAATGCGGAGGAACGTCTTTTGCCCGTTTCCGCGTTCAAGTACTCTCACGAAGCGAAAGTTTTCATCTTCCAGGTTGATCTCTTTGCTGATTGAATCGTACGGAAGAATGTCAAAATTCCAGTCATTCAATTCTTTTAGCGTATCGACCAGTTGCTTTTCGGTCAAATCCGGGAATTGCCTTGTCAGTTGCGGGTTTTCCGTACGTTTATAGTAATAGGTATATTCCATTTTTATTTCCGGTTTAAACCGGATGTAGTTTTCAAAAAGTTTGAAGTCTGACTTATAGGAAGTGGGAAGGGCAATATAAACCGTTGGATCGAGTACATTATTATAGGCGTGAATGGTAAAACTACCGTCGAGTTTTGATACGATTTTCTGGCTGCTTACAGAAAGCGTATTCAACTTACTGTAGGTTGAATCGTAGTACTTTTTAAATGCCGGTTTTGCACTGAAGTAGCCCAACCCGGCAGCAGCAATGCAAACCACAGCATACCGGCCCAGGGTTTTTAGCCAGTGGATCTTTTGCCTGTTTGCATTCAGCCTGATGATACTCAGAAACAAGAACAGGCTGATGATGATCAGAAAGTACAGCACGTCTTCGCTTGTGATCAGACCGGAAATGAAGCTCCCGCTACGGCCAAAAAGAGACAGCCAGTAAGTAACATCCCTGATAAAGTCGATATCCTGGCCAACATTCCCCACATAATTCAACAGGGCAAGAATGCTTAATGTTCCGATTGCTGCAACAATGTTGTAAGAAGTTAGCGAGGACATGAACAGGCCGATTGCGGCGTAAGCGCAAATCAACAAATAAATACCCAGCAGGCAGGTCAGGATAAAGGGGATTTCGGCATGGTTAATTGTCAGCATTCCGAAGACGCCCCAGATAGCCAGAACGCCCACCATAATCAGCCCGAAAATCATCAGAGAAAGGTATTTTCCCAGGATGATCTGTGTATTTTTTACCGGAGAGGAGTATAGCAGTTTAATAGAACCGCTTCCTAATTCCCGGCTTACAATGTTCATCGTTAAGAGTGGAATATAGAGATAGACGTAGGAGAGCACTTTTGAGAATACGCCTCCCCAGCCGGCATACGTAAAGATGGTTGCCTGGTGCAGCGGATACCCCATCTGCTGTACCCTAACCTGACCGCTGAACGAACCGGTAAAAACGGCTGCCGACTGAAATGTGAATATAACCAGGATAAGCCAGGCTACCGGAGAATAAAACAAAACCTTTAATTCGGTTTTTGCTATGTTATAAATTGTTTTCATTTATGTGATTATGAGCAATAATTCTGCTTGATTTAAATTTTGCTTGCGTTATTTTGTCAGTTCGGCAAAAATTGTTTCCAGTGAGTTTTTCTCCTGGACAATTTCAATCAGGCGCCATTTTTTTGCCACGCTTGTTTCAACCAGGTGCTCAATCACATCCTGATCAGAAAAGTGCAACCGGTATCTGAAACCGCCAAGTTCCTCTGCTTTTTCAATTCCGGGAACAGCGAGCAATTCGCCGGCAGAAGGAGCTGCGACCAACGAAACGGTCAGGGTATTGGGTACAATCAGGTTGTCGAACTCATCCAGAGAGCCGGAGAAGATCATACTCCCTTCCTTAATCATCCAAATGTGGTCGCAAAGGGCCTGGACTTCCTGCAGGATGTGGGTAGACAGGATAACCGTCCGTTCTTCCGCAATTTCCTTAATGATTTTTCGTACTTCAATGATTTGATTCGGGTCAAGCCCGTTTGTCGGTTCGTCCAATACGACCAGGTCGGGTTTATGAATAATGGCCTGAGCAATTCCCACGCGCTGCTGGTAGCCACCGGAAAGGTTACTAATCAGGCGTTTACCGAAATGTTTAATGCCGCATTTATCCATTACTTCGTCAACGGCGGTTTTAATGACTGACTGGTCCATCAGTCTCATGTTTGCCGAGAAGTTCAGGAATTCCTCGACGGTCAGGTTGCTTTGTAACGGCGGTTTTTGAGGTAAGAACCCGATATGCTTTTTGGCTTCCGCGGGATATTTCTCCAGACTAATCCCCTTGATGTAAACTTCACCAAGCGATTGTTTAAGTACGCCACAAATGATGTTCATAATGGTTGACTTACCTGCGCCATTGGCCCCAAGCAATCCGTAGATTCCATTCCTGGCGAGGTCAAAATTAATATCGCGTACGGCCCATTGTACGCTATACCGGTGGGACAAATCCCTTACTTTTACTATTGATCCATTCATCTTGAATATATCTGTTCCTTTATTTTTTGGAGAGGTTGTTTAAAAAGCAGAAACTAAAATTATTCCACGATTTTTTCCTCCGGACCTCCCCGGAAGGAGACTTACGCCCCCTCCGGGGATTTAGGGAAGAAACCTGATTTGTGTTTTGCATTTTATCGTTTTCCAAAAGCTTGTTGTACTTTTCAAACAATTTCCAACGATTCACCTACTTACAACATTCTGAAAGTTTTCTGACATTACAGTTAATCCTGGTCGTTTTAATCGCGGGGGTTTTGTTCGATCTCCGGATTTTGTACGGTATAAATATCGGCAATCGGGAAAACATAGTTCAGGCTGTTCGGCTCCAGCGTATAAGTTTCCCCTTGATACTGATGGGTTACAGTCGTTGCAAAACGGCTTTCCTTATTCAGTCTCTTTAGATCGAACCAGCGATAACCGCGTCCCATCAATTCCAACCGGCGTTCCCTTAAAACCAGGATCAGTGCCTCGTCTGCACCTGAAGCACTGAGCTCCACAAAATCCGCCGGCGTAAAACGGTGCTGCCTCAAGTTATTAATCACAGCCATTGCCCCTGCGGTATCGCCTCCGCGTGCCAGGCACTCGGCCTTGATCAGCATCATTTCCGGCACGCAAATGCCGGAATAATTTCCCTGGGAAAAAAGCCTTGGTCTCCAATAGACCCTGCCTGCAGCAGGAGTCCAGGTTAAATCGCTCCCGGGAGCCGTAAATAACTGGTACCTCAGGTCCTGCGTACTAAACATAGCCAGAAGTTCAGGATTTAGCTGAAAATCTAATGTATAGTAAGATAAAATTTTGGAGAAAATTAATTCAGGATCTTCATATTTAGTGGGCAGCCCGGTTGGATTGCCTGCATAATCGGCCAGATCTAGCAAAGTATTCTGAATAGCCAGTGTACTGTCGGCATAAGCTTCTGCCTGCTCATACTCTCCCTTTTGAAGATATATCCGGGCCAAGGTGCCATAAGCGCCTGTTTTTGAGGCCTGACTTATATTTTCCTGGAATTCCGGCAACGCAGCTGTTGCTCCCTTCAAATCTGATTCAATCTGATTATAAACAGTTTCAACTGAAGCCCTTTTTAATGAAGCAAAAAAATCAGGGGTCAATAAAAGCGGGACACCAGGATCTGTTGACGCGCTGGCCGTATCATACTGCTTAGCGTAAATATTAACAAGACAATAGTAAGCATATGCCCTTTGCACCATCGCCTGCGCCCGGATATTCATTTTCTCTGCTTCGGTCCCGCCGTCACTATCCATTACGCCATCGATAACCTCATTGCAAATCTCAATCTGCTTATAAAGCAAGTCCCAATCGGCATCATCCCTGTCGATCCAGATTTGATCAGCCCATGTATAGGCTTTGGTATATTGCTCTGTCAAAAAGGCGTAATCATCATTTTCGACATAGATATCATCAGAGGCCAACTCCGGGTAAAAAAATGAACCTTCGAAGTTGGTCGTGTTATTCAGCAAATACTGATAATCGGAGGTATAATACAACACCCGCTTACCGACTTCGTCAATTTCGACATACTTTCGGCATCCGTTACCGGCTAAAAGTAATATCGAAAGGATTGAAAAGTATATTATTCGTTTCATCTGGAAATTTTATTTAATCTCAAATTTTTATAACCCGTTTTTTAGAAAGAGACATTCAAACTGAATGAATAGTTTTTTGAAGGAGGCAAGCTCGTATAAGTGCCGCTAAAAATGTGCTCCGGATCGCGATGTTCCTTATTCTTCGTCCAGATCAACCCCAGGTTTTCCACTGTTGCCCCGACACTCACAGACTGAACAACTTTCAGTCTCCGGATAAAAGACGATGGCATCAGGTAGTTCAGCGAGACCTGCTGCATCCGCATAAAACTACCGCTGATCACATTGATGTCGGCATACTGATACCGTTGTATACTGGTAAAACTTGTATATTCCAGCCCAGGGACATTTGTTGAGGCTTCATCGCCAGGTTTCCTCCAGCGATTGACCATGGCTTTACTGTTGGATAAAAAACCCGAAGAATATTTATTATATGGATATTGCGAGATATTGATATTATCAACCAACAATTTATTTCCCAGTGAATAATTTGCCTGCATATAAAGGCTCAACTGTTTGTAGCGTAGCGTAGTGGAAACGCTTCCGAAATAAGGAGGCGTTTTACGTCCTGCATATTTGAAATCCTCCGGTTTGAAATCAACGCTGCTCATATCCGCAGTAATGATATCTCCCTCAGCATCATATATCTGAGACTGGCCCTGATTATCCAGTCCGGCCCAGCGGTAAGTGAACAGGTAATCGACCGGATAGCCCTCTATGACAGTTGTGCCTGTCGGACTTGTCAGGGTATTAGGGAACCGGTTATCAGTTACCTTGTTCGTATTGTAAGACAGATTAAAACCCAGCGACCAGGTCCAGTTGGCACTTCTCACCGGAATTCCTTCAAGGCTTAACTCATATCCGTGACCGGATAACGTTCCGGTATTGTACATTAAACTGGTTTGTCCATAAGTCCCGTTTATTGGTAAGCTCACCAGGATACCGGAAGATCTTTTGGCATACACATCGATGATTGAGGACAACCTACTGTTGAAGAGCGAGATATCCAGGCCAACATTGAAAGTTTTGGTTTTTTCCCAACCAAGGTCCCTGTTTCCCGGATAAATGGTCCCATAAGGCAGGCCTGTATAACTGTCTGTTCCACCTATCGCAATCGTAGACACGTTTGAACCTCCGCCCGGGGCAGTTCCTCCGGTACCATACGATAAGCGAACATCCAGTCGGCCCAGGGCAGCAATCTGCTTCATAAACTCCTCAGACAACAGGTTCCACTTAAAGCCGGCTGACCATAGTGGTTGCGCCCGGTTTCTGCGATCAACCCCCAGCATATTGGTGTCGTCAAAACGCATACTCCCGGATAAGAAATAGCGTTCCATGAAGCTATAGTTCGCATTACTGTAGTACGACAGATACCGTCGACGGGACTGAAAGATACTGCCATCGCTGTAACCCAGCATGGAGGTATAGCCATAAATATTGTTGTACGGGGTGGTCGGATTAAATGCAGCAGAGGAAGAAGTGAGGGGATCATATCCGTAGCGGGTCTGGTTGTATCCGTGAGCTTTTGCCTCCCTGATTTCAGAGCCGGCAATAACCGACAGCTTATGAAACCGGTTCCAGTTCTTTTTAATATCGATCTGACCACGGACAGAATAGTCGTTACTAAAGGTATTGCTGGTTTTATAGACTCCTCCCACAGGAACTCCGTAAACCAGCTTTCCGTTTGTATTGATTGTTGTTCCTTCATTGATCAGGTCCCTGGTTTCATAGCTTTCCACTTCATTCAGCTTGCGCCACTCCGTATTCAGCCGCTGGTAGCTTCCGGACACGCTCGCTTCCAGCCAGTCGGTCACCTTGCCGCTTAAACGGGCATTAATCCTTGAAGCATCCTTATTATAAAGTGTATTACCATAGTTCAGCTCATCCAGCGAGTTATAAGTCCAGGGTAAATATCCCTTTTCTGTAAAACCATCAATCACATCCGGCGTAAATTTCAGATAACGGTCAATCGACTGACCATTTTCATCAACCAGCAGGTCATAGGGGCGTAAACCATACGACCCGGGGGTCATTGCTGCCAGGGCTGCACCATTTACCTTGCTTTTGGATATCATTTCATTAATCCCGGTCGTTAAGGTAATCCGGTCGTTAAATAATTTGGCCGTGATATTGGCTGTTACGGAGTACTGATTTGAGCTATTGCTTCGGAATACCGGACGATTATCTGAAAAACTCCCGGAAACATAATAGCCGACTTTATCGCTACTCCCCGAAACTGACAAATTATACTGTTGCGTAACGGCCCGCTGTAACAAATAATCACGGATTTGTCCTTTATTATCCCGTTGTGCCAGGGTTTCCAGACCAGCGTCCATCTCATCCGAAGTTATTTCGCCCCTCTGCTGTGCAAACATCAGGTTTACAGCATCGCTTTCATTTTGGTAACGCCAGTATGAATAAGGATCGTACGTATAACCCAGGTCAAAAATTTCCTTTTCCAGATCGATATACTGACGGGAATCCATCACATCCAGCTTATTGAGGTCGGCAGGGGAAGAGATACTCAACTGGCTGCTTAAACTCACAACCGGCAGATCATTGCCACGGTTTCTTCCCTTTTTGGTTTCAATCACAATAACCCCGTTTGCCGCCTGGGACCCCCAGATTGATGCTGCCGCCGCATCCTTCAGAAAAGTGATGCTTTCAATATCGTTCGGATTTACTGCGCTTAAAATAGCATTATTGGAATCGCTTGTCGTTCCTGACAGTTCCGTATCGGGATAGTCGGCCAGGCTTTGTTTCAGCGCCGGGAAACCATCGATCACAATTAAGGGCGTACGTGATTCATTGTAGGTATTTGTTCCGCGTATTTCGATTTTGTTGTCATCCACGTCAAAACGCACACCAGCGACTTTCCCGTCCAGACGCTCCATGATGTTCACATTCGGACTCGATTCAATTTCGCGGGATGAAATATAGCCAAACGATCCTGTTGTTGCCGTTTGATCGATCTTCTGATAGCCAGTGCTTATTACCTGAATATCGCCCAGCTTTTTAATGTCTGCAACCATACGGATCACAAGACGGTCCTGACCTGCCACAGGAATCTCCTTTACTTTAAAACCGATAAACGAAATCACCAAAGTAGCAGTATCGGGCACCTGCATCCGGAACTCGCCGTTGGAATCGGCGATCACACCTTTGGTGGTCCCTTTTATCAGAACAGTCGCTCCGGGAAGGGGTTTCCCGGAATCATCGATGATCTGCCCCCGGACGGTAATCGTCTTTGACAGACTTTTTTCTCCGGAATCTTTCTTCTCTGAGATAATAATTACCCTGTCGGGCGATACCTGGTAAACCAGGTTGCTATTGGCCAGACAAAGGTCCAATACTTCCTTAACCGGCACATTCTTTAAATTAATAGTTACCGGTGGCAGCTTACGCACATCATCGATGCTGTAAACAAAATTAAGATTGCTTTGCCGGGCAATCAGCTCAATCACCTTGTCGACACCTGCTTTCTGTACAGACACGGTAACCGTTTCGTTCTGTACGGCATCGGCAGCAATAACTTTTTGACTCTGAAAAAGACAAAGTGCCCAAAAAACATGGAATAAGAACACAGTTCCGTTTCTCCGAAAAAAAGATTTCCGGGACAAACAGGTAAGGGTTTTTTTCATACCTTTGATTTAAAATGTTAATAATTATTCCGTACGGAATAAAAAATTTGGATAAGGGGTGTGTGAGGCATCCCTTATTTTTTTCCCGTCCGGATTGCGTTTATTTCTATTTACCGATCACAATTTTCTGATCCTGAACCTCCAGCTTTACTTTTTTTGTTAATTCAATGGTCTGAAGCAAGTCTTCGATCCGGCTATACTTATCCAACTTAACCGAGAAACGATACTGCATTAGCGAGTCGTCTGAAAAAACGTAAGAACAATCATACCAACGGCTGATATCCCTGATAATATATGCCAGTGTCTGGTTGTGGAATTCAAAATAATTATTCTTCCACCCGGTAAAATCAGGCGCGTATACGTCCTGAACAACGACCTTTTGTGAATCTGTTCCGGCATCCGTACTGACAATAAGCTGCTGATTGGGAATTATGGTATAAACGTCACCTGCTTTCGCCCCAACTCTCATATTTATCCTGCCGGTAACCAGGGTCGCCACCACAGCATGCTCATCGGTATAATCCCTCACATTAAATGAAGTTCCCAAAACGGTAATCGTTCCCCTGCTTGTTTCCAGTATAAACGGATGTGCTACATCGTGGGTAACCTCCAGATAAACTTCACCTGAAATTAATCGAATCCTGCGTTCAGAGTTATTAAAACGAACGGGATAAGTCAGCTTTGTTTCTGCATTCAGCCAAACTTTTGTCCCGTCTGCCAATTGCAAAAAATAATTTCCTCCCCGCGGAATGACCAAGGTATGCTCCTCTCCTTCACTACCGTGTTTTTCTCCGGTTTCATCCACATAACTCAATTGATTGGATGAATTTCTGACTTCAATTCCGCTCTCTTTGAAATCGATGATACTATCCGGGGTCAAGTCGTAAACCTGCTGATTTCCGACAATCAACCGGGCCTGATTTTTCCCTGGTTTTATGTGGGCTTCGGCCAACCCGGGTTCCGGATTGGTGTGTTCATTGGCTATGAAAAAGAAATAGCTTACAATTCCCGCAAAAACAATCAATACAGCAGCATAGGCCAGCCATTGTCTTAACCGGACTGTTTTTGCCTGTCTCTTTTGTCCGGCAGGTCCATTGACTTGCTTCATCCGGGCAAGTCTGGCTTTTAACAGTTCAAGTTCCTTATAGGTATCAAGCGCCTGGTAGGCTTCAAACTTCCCGGCTAAACTCTCAGGCCGCAGTATCTTATCAAATAAGACCTTATTTGCAGCATCAGCTTCAAGCCAAGCCCTTAATTCCGCTTCCTCCGGTTCACTCAATTCATTTAAAGCGAAATGACTAATCAGGTTTATAATCCGACTATTATTTTCCAAAGGATCAACCATAACCTTATTTATTCTCTTTGTAGTTATAAACAGGAAGATTTTAAGACAGGGTGACCGGAATGTCAACTTTTTTCAAACAAAACGAGAAAATATTTTTTCAAAGGGATATCTGGCAAAAAGAGAACAAACTCATTTTATTGTGTACAAGAGTCTTATTTCTCAACAACGGGCTGGTAAAATTAGCGCCAATTGGGGCCCCAATCCTTCGACAGTAAAATTCAAACAGGTCTATAGGGGGAAAAAAATCTTCAGCAAATATACCTGCTTTAATATCGTACGCAGTTGCTGGTAGGCTTTTGATTTCTGTGTTTTTACCGTATTTAAAGAAACGCCCAACAGGGCAACAATCTCCTGGTTCGAATGGCCTTGTAAACTCAGCAGGATAATCTGTCGCCTGCCTTCGGGAAGTTGTTGAATGGCCTGATAAATGATGCGGTGCGTTTCTTCCTCAATTACCCCTGACAGAAAATCCTGCTCGACCTGCTCTTTATATTGTTCCCTGCTTTCGTAGAGCGCCTTCACTTTTTCATGGTCCGCATAATTGATCAGGGCATTGCGGGCCGACCGGTATAAGAAGGCCCGTATTGATTCAAGCGAGTTAAATGACCGGAAAATCTCCCACAATTTTATGAAAAGATCCTGGGTCACATCGCGTGCCATTTCCCGGTCAGCCAGGAAACGACCGACAAACATCATCACCGATGGATATAGTTGGCAAAAACATTCTTCAAATGTGTATTTCCTTCCATCCTTCAATATGATATACTGACTATTCCCCACTATAATTAAACTAGCAACTGGGACTGTCTTTTTGTTTAGTCCCGATATCCCTTCCCTATCATCATCATTCCCAATACAGGCCACCTATCGTCCGCACACAAACAGCTGAATTACCATACTGCAAATTACAACGACCCAAATATAGCAATATTGGATAACAGTAAGACCCGGTAGTATCAATATGTAAGGAAAAACACGGCAAAAGACTTCAAATCTTAAGAGACTCTTTCAATTTTATTACGCACATTTTCCTGTCAGATTACAGTTTTTTCTCTATACCTACGATCCGAAAACAGTGTGGAGTAATTTTGGTGTCCCCCTGCATCCCGGTGCAGAAAAATATTACAGAGAAGTCGGCTATCTAAAGGGAGACTGTTTATACCCCGGTGTTCCAGTTTTTTTCCATCCTGTTATTTTAGATCCCCAACTGGTTCTTAAACATTATAGAAATTATACAAATAGTTGTGTAAATTTGTATAAAATCAGGTTATTAAATCGATAAAATTGGTGGAAATGGAAAAATTGAGCCAGTCTTCTTCATTTATCCACTCAGGTATTTTTTTGAAAGCTTTGCTTGTGCTTTTCATAGGACTTGGGTTGACCATAGCTTCGATCCTCTATGTAAATCACGACCTGGAACAGATAGCTCTTCAGAACCTGAAAACAATAAATTTAGATATCGAAACCCGTATAGAGTATCGTTTAACCGCTCATGCCCAATTATTGCGATGCGGTGTTGCACTTTTTGCTTCATCGGAAAAGGTAACCCGGGAAGAATGGCATGACTTTTATCTTAAATCGGAGATAGAAAGAAACCTTCCCGGTATTTTGGGTTTTGGATTTGCTGAAGTGATCCCTCCTAAACAATTGGAGAGGCATATTCAAAAGATAAAGGAAGAAGGTTTTCCTGATTACACGGTCTGGCCTGCCGGGAAAAGAGAGACCTATTCGGCTATCGTATACCTGGAACCTTTTAACTGGAGGAACAGGAGGGCTTTTGGTTTCGATATGCTGTCTGAACCGGTAAGGAGAAAAGCGCTCGAAACAGCGCGTGATTCAAACATGGCCATTCTTTCCGGGAAAGTCACACTGGTACAGGAAACGAATGAAGATGTTCAGGCAGGTACTTTGATGTATATTCCTGTTTACAAAAAAAATGTGCCTGTTAAAACCGTTCAGCAACGACGTGCGGCTATTTTAGGTTGGGTGTACAGTCCCTACAGGATGAATGATTTAATGAAAGGAATTCTGGGGCACTGGGAGTCCAACCGTGAAGGTCACACGTACCTCCGCATTTACGACAACAATACGACCGATAATCAGGCGTTGCTTTATGACAGTAACCACTCCCAAAAGCGTCCCGGTAATATAAAAATGTCAAGGAGCATGACCAGTTCTGTCGATTTTCACGGGAAGATGACGAAATCCTCAATCTCCTCCCATTGATCCATCCCGCACAAAACAGCGGACAGTACCAACAACAGGATGTCGTGTAACTGGTGCCGGAAATTGCCGTTGCATGTCCTTCCTGGTTCGCTCACTTTGCTGAAAATCTGATGAAAAAGTGTACTTCTCCATACTTCTGAAATTGGCTCTTCTGCCTTCTTATTAATATAACAAAGCCAACAAATAGTTTGCAAAAATTCAATTATTTATCTGATATTTAATATATTATCAGAACAAAAGGCGGATGGAAATAACAAACAAAACCCGCCTTTCAAAAATATTAATCATTCAAACATAATGAGGAGTTATGAGGAAGACAAGCTCCTCTGCGGAGCTTTCTGTTAAAATCAAACTTTTTTAAATGCGTTTGCCATGGGTTAGTAAATTCATGTTTATCTTTTTATTAAAATTTCACTTTCCAGGGGATAGGATTATAATTCGTTCAGCTTGTTGCCATTCATAATTTGGGGTAAATCCTGTTTGATTTTTTCCTCGTCCCAGTCCCACCATTTCAGATCCAGTAGTTTCTGTATCTGTTCCTCAGGAAAGCGTTTCCGTATCAGCCTGGCAGGTATACCACCCACAATGGAATATGGCTCCACATCTTTTGTTACGACTGCCCTGGAACCGATAATTGCCCCGTCGCCGATGGTTACTCCTGCCATGATTACGGCTTCAAAGCCAATCCACACATCGTTACCGACAACAATATCGCCTTTTTTATCCCAGGCATCAGTTACCGGCACCTGCAAATCCCATTCGTCTGCTAAAACCGGGAACGGGTAAGTAGACAAAGAACCAAGGGTGTGATTTGCACCATTGAAAAGAAATTTGGTCCCGCAGGCAATAGAACAGTATTTCCCTATTATCAGCCGGTCGTTATTCACATACGGATAGTGATACAGCACACATTTGTGTTCAAAATCCATCGGATTATCAAAATCGTGATAAAAAGAATAATCGCCTACTTCGATAAACGGGCTTTTTACACAGCTTTTCAGATAAACCATGGATTTATCGTCTTTACGTGGATATAATGATGTCTTGTCTGGCATAATTCATTATTTTATTTTTCAAATAGCGATACTTTTTTCACATGGAATAACCATGAAAAAAGTTTCTCACACAGGAGAACATTTAGTTGGGAGTTCCAGCCGCTGAAAACATAAATAAAAATGAAACACTTAAATACAAAAATCGCAGAACGTCAGATTGAAAAAACAAACAGATGTAAATGAATCAAAAGTTCAAAAACAAAATTAGTCTTTTCCTTGTTAAAAATCTATATTTACCTCAATTGTTCAAGTCCTGAAATGAATTTAATGCTTAAAATATTATCAATTTCAGGACACAAGAGAAAAGTAAACTTTATCCCATCGCAGATACAACCAAGACAGAAAAAAACAAGCGCTGGATTATAAATACCACATACAATATTGACCGATATAAAGAGTGGTGCCTGTCAAATCATCTTCTTCTTAGCCGTAATGCGTTCGAAATCACTGAAACGGAGCTAAAGCTCATAGCTGCCGCAGCAATCACCGGGCTAAGGAGAATTCCGAAGAACGGAAACAAAATGCCTGCTGCAACCGGTACGCCAATAGAGTTGTAAATAAATGCAAAAAACAGGTTTTGTTTGATATTCCTCATCACTTTCCCACTCAGATCACGGGCACGGACAATGCCATTCAGGTCGCCTTTTACCAGGGTAATTTCAGCACTTTGCATGGCGATGTCGGTTCCTGTTCCCATGGCAATACCAATGTTAGCCTGAGCCAGGGCCGGAGCATCATTAATGCCATCGCCGGCCATAGCCACAATGTGTCCTTCTGCCTGAAGTTCCCGTACCTTTTTGTATTTGTCGTCGGGAAGACAATCCGACTGATAGCCATTCAGATGCAACTCCTCGGCGACAGCTTTGGCGGTTAACTCATTGTCGCCGGTCAGCATAAACACTTTCACGCCCATGACTTGCAATTGCCGGATTGCATTCGCAGACGTGGGCTTGATGGTATCGGCCACGCTTACAATGCCAGAGATTCTGTCTTCAACCAACAGGTACATCACGGTTTGTCCGGTAGATTGCAAATCCTGTATTAACTTTTTTTCCGTCGATGTTACCCCTGCACCGAAATCAATGCAAAGCCGTTCATTGCCCAATCCGACTTTCTGTCCGTTATAAATAGCCTGAACACCTTTTCCTGTTACCGATTCGAAACCGGTAACGGAAACCTGTTCCAGACCTTTTGCTTTGGCGCCTTTCACAATAGCTTCGGCCAGCGGGTGTTCGCTGTAAGCATCAATGGATGCAGCCAGTTGCAAAACTTCATCATCAGAAAATTCACACAAAGAGTGAACTGTTTTCAGGGAAGGTTTTCCTTCCGTAATAGTGCCGGTTTTGTCGATAATGAGTATATCCACCTTATTCATTTCTTCGATTGCCCTGGCATCTTTTACCAAAACCCCGGACTGTGCACCTCGCCCTGTACCAACCATGACCGACATTGGAGTGGCCAGTCCCAGTGCACAGGGACAGGCAATAATCAGTACAGAAACAGCATTTACAAATGCATAAACATATGCGGGTTCAGGTCCCCAGATAGCCCAAACGGCAAAGGTAAGAATGGCTACGCTGATTACAGTCTGCACAAAATAGCGGGCCACCACATCAGCAAGCTTTTGGATTGGCGCCCGTGAACGGCTCGCTTCATTAACCATTTCAACAATTTGCGACAGCAATGTATCGGAACCTACTTTTTCAGCCTTCAGAATAAATGAAGTTTTTCCGTTAATCGTGCCCCCGGTGACTGTATCCCCAGTTGATTTTTCAGCAGGAATAGGTTCTCCGGTAATCATACTTTCGTCGATCACGGCGTTACCTTCATCAATAATCCCGTCCACCGGCACTTTTTCGCCCGGACGAACCCGCAGCAAATCGCCCGCATGAACTTCTTCCAATGCGACTTCTTCCTCCTGCCCGTTACGGATGCGCCGGGCAACAGGAGGTACTAGGTTAAGCAATCCCCTGATCGCAGAATTAGTCTTGCTGTGTGCCCTCAATTCCATAACCTGTCCCAGCAAAACCAAGGTAAGTATGACAGCAGCCGCTTCGAAATAAACATGCACATTACCCTGATCATCCTTAAACTGGGACGGGAACAATCCCGGGAAAAGCAGTCCCAGAACGCTGAACAGGTAAGCGGCCCCAACACCAATGGAGATCAAAGTCCACATGTTGGGCGAACGTCTCCGAACAGAGCTCCAGCCCCGTTTAAAAAAGCCCCTGCCTGCATAAAAAACGACCGGTGAGGCCAGTAAAAACTCAATCCATTCCCAGACTTTTTTTGAAGCCAGATCCTGTAAATGCAGAAAACTAAAAAAATCGGACATTGCAATGATAAAAACAGGCACACTCAATGCCAGTGCCAGCCAGAACTTCCGGGCCATCTGCAGATAAGCCTTTTCTTCTTCACTGGGGTTAACGCCTTTCTCCGGAACCAGATCCATTCCACATTTCGGGCAGCTCCCGGGATGATCCTGTTTTACTTCCGGATGCATTGGGCACCTATAAACCACATTCAAAGGCCGGGTGCTTTCCTCTTTGTTCAGGTGCATACCACACACGGGGCAATCTCCCGGTCCGTCATATAGTTTATCGCCTTCGCACTGCATCGGGCAATAATATCTCCCGAGATTTTCACCTTTGGAATGTTGATGTTTATGGTCCTCATCGCATGCATGCTGATGCTCCGGATTCTTTGCTTCTGAATCTTCATTCACAGAGACCAAATGCATACCGCATACAGGACAGTCTCCTGGCTGATCGTAAGTTTTATTCCCCTCGCAATACATGGGGCAAACATATTGCTTGGCTGTTTCTAAGTTCATTTGTCCGACGCTTTTTAAAATTCCCGCTTAACAGAGTGAGCGGGTCACTGTAACAGGATCCGCCTTTTCTCTTCATATTCTTCTTTGTCAATTTCTCCTTTAGCAAAACGCTCTTTTAAAATTTCGAGAGCTGTTTTTTGCCTTTCAGAAAAGGTTAGCGTGTTGCTATGTGCTGTTTTGGTAACTATCCATACGATTAAAATCAAAAGAACAACTCCCAAAATCCAGCCAAGACCCATTCCCCAATGCATTCCCTGAATACCGTACATGACTTTTATTTTTTAGATTTCTGAAAAGATGAAAATTGAATGCTTCCGCATTTTCATCGTTAATCGTGGTCGTGCGCGACTAATGGTTCAAAGATCCTTCGTTTACCGGTGCCAGATACATGCCACAAACCGGGCACTTCCCTGGTTCGCTGTAAGTTTTATCCCCTTCGCATTTCATAGGGCACTGGTAAATGGTTGTTGCTTCCGTTTCTTGTTTGTGTCCGTGATGGAGATTTTGCCCCCCACCTCCGCAGCAGGAAACAGGCTCCCTTATTTCACTTCGTTGTCCAAACCCCTTTACAATTTCTATAAACCTCTTCATCATCATTAACTTTTTAATTTCAGTACTGTAAAGGTACAGGATACTTGTAGCGAATGCATTACACAATTTTCAAATTGATTTACATCATTTTCAGTTTCCGGATTATCCAGATGAAAAACTCAAACATCATAATATAAGGCAATTAAAATACTACCTGTCAAAAATATCAACATCCGGATAAGATCATTGGATACATGGTATTGTTTTCTCTGTTAGACCTGTTTATCCCTATTCTAATTCCATGCCTGCTTTATTATTCAGGTTAAGATCGAATTATTTTTTTAGTTCATAGGTTGAACCGAAAAACTTAAAGCGGGAAGATTCCCTGTTCCCTGCAGTAGTCGATGATTTTTTCAGGATTTTTACCATTATCCACAGGATTGAGGACTAATGCCGATTTCTCAGGTATTTCAAAAGGCAGATCTACTCCAGGTACATATTTTAACCTTTCCTTGTTATAAAATTCCGGTTTATTATGCTTGCAGAATTCCAGGTCAGCATCCATATAGAAAAGATGAAACCTTTCCCTGCCAATGATCTCTGCAACTTGTTCCCTGATGTACTGTTCCGGTGAGATAAAAGAACAGATGGCAATGATGCCCTGATCGTTCAGTATACGACAGACTTCTGCTACACGGCGAAGATGTTCTGCCCGGTCTGTTGGAGAATAGTCCAACTCTTTTGAAAGTCCTGATCGGATCGAGCTTCCATCCAGCAATACAACCGTTGCCCCCATATCGAAGAGCTGTTTCTCAAGGCTGAAAGCCATTTCGTTTTTCCCGGAACCATGCAGCCCGGTAACCCAAAGCGTGGCACCTTTCTGATTATAGCGTTTCTGATAATCAGTTTCAAAAACAAGGCCTTTCCCTTCCCGGATCTGCTCCCTGTCCTTGTCACTGATTTTTGAGGGCAGGTCGTCCGAACTTAGTTTGTCGATGATCATTCCTACCGCTACTGTGTAATTGGTTACCGGATCGATCAGAATAAACGATCCGGTACTTTTGTTTTTCTTGTAGGGATCGAAGAAAAGCGGCTTGTTGGTTGTGAGCACTACCCTTCCGATTTCGTTTAACTCGAAATGATCAATCTCCGATTTCTGTAATGTATTAACATCTATCTTGTACCGGATCTTATCAATACGTGCCTTTGTGTTATTGTTGGCATGTTTGATGAAGAAATGAGTATTCGGGTCCATCGGTTTTTCATCCATCCAGACGAGCATCGATTCGAAATGCCGTTCTACGCGGGGCAGATTGTCCGGATAAACGATCATATCGCCTCTGGAGATATCGATTTCATCTTCAAGCGTAATTGTTACCGACTGGGGAGGAAAAGCTTCTTCCTGGTCTCCATTGTAAGTCGTAATGCTTTTGATTTTTGATATTTTTTTTGAAGGCAGGACCATGATCTTTTCTCCCTTTTTGACAATCCCTGAAGCCACTCTTGCAGAAAAACCGCGGAAATCCCGGTCCGGACGAAGAACGTACTGCACAGGATAGCGCATATCGTCAAAATTCCGGTCAGAACTGATATGAACTGTTTCAAGGAAGTCGAGCATACATTTTCCGGTATACCAGGGCATACGTAACGACGGTTCAACAACATTGTCTCCTTTTAACGCTGAAAGCGGGATGTAATTTACATCCGGTATGTCCAGCTGAGCCACGAAATTTTTGTAATCTTCACAGATCTGGTCGAATACCTTTTGTTCAAAATCAACGAGATCCATTTTATTGACAGCCAATACGACATGTTTTATCCCAAGCAGCGATACCAGGAACGTGTGGCGGCGGGTTTGGGTAATTACTCCCTTGGTCGCGTCAATCAGTATAATAGCGAGGTTTGCCGTGGAAGCCCCCGTTACCATGTTCCGGGTATATTGTTCATGTCCCGGAGTATCAGCAATGATAAATTTCCGTTTGTTTGTGGAGAAATAACGGTAAGCTACATCAATTGTAATTCCCTGCTCCCTTTCTGCTTTAAGTCCGTCTAGCAATAGGGCGTAATCGATATCTTCGCCTGCGTGGCCGATGCGTTTGCTGTCTCTTTGTAAGGCTGAGAGCTGGTCTTCATAAAGCTTTTTACTATCGAAGAGCAGGCGTCCGATAAGGGTTGATTTACCATCGTCGACCGACCCTGCGGTCAGTAACCGCAACAGGTCTTTTTTTTCGTCCTGGTTCAGAAATTCCTGTATATCGATTGTTTGTGTTTTACTTTCCATTGTTAATTTTATTTAGACGGGAACAACGCTGTTAACAAAGATTTTTTTGCGCCTTAGCGTCTTTGTGTTTAACTCTAAAAATATCCTTCTCTCTTTTTTTGTTCCATACTGGCTTCCTGGTCGAAATCAATAACACGGGTCGTCCTTTCAGACACGGTAACAGTCATCATTTCCTCGACTATTTTTTCGATGGTATCAGCTTCTGATTCTATCGCTCCGGTTAAAGGATAACATCCAAGGGTCCGGAAACGTACTTTCATCATTTTGGCCTTGGCAGCCATTTCTTTTGGCATCCGGTCATCATCAACCATGATCAGGTTCCCGTCCACGTTTACAATAGGCCGCTCCTTTGCGAAATAGAGTGGGACAATCGGGATATTTTCCAAGCGGATATACTGCCAGATATCCAGTTCTGTCCAGTTCGAAATAGGGAAAACCCTGATCGATTCGCCCTTGTGAACCCGGGCATTATAAATATCCCACAGCTCCGGTCTTTGGTTCTTGGGGTCCCATTGGTGGTACTTATCACGGAAAGAGAAAATGCGTTCCTTTGCTCTCGATTTTTCCTCGTCACGCCGTGCTCCCCCAAAAGCCGCATCAAATTTATACTTGCTGAGCCCTTCCAGCAGGGCCTGGGTTTTCATAATATCAGTATGCACTTTGCTTCCATGAGTAAAAGGTCCGACACCCGCCTCGTATCCTTTCTTGTTATAATGGACAATCAGGTCCCAGTTATTATCTTTCGCGTAATTGTCACGGAACTCGATCATTTCCCCGAATTTCCATTTCGAATCGATGTGCATCAGCGGAAAAGGAACCTTCCCCGGATAAAAAGCTTTCTCTGCGAGTCTGACCATTACCGAAGAATCTTTCCCTATGGAATAAAGCATGACCGGATTCTCAAACTCGGCAGCTACCTCCCTCATAATATGTATTGCTTCAGCTTCCAGCTCCCGTAAATGTGTCAGATTATATTTATTCATAATCATTGTATTTAGTCTTAATGCGTACAAAATTAAGGTCATTCATGTTACGTGATATAAGTATAAACTCTTATTATCTGTTCAGAATGGCCAGATTAAAGGAATTAACGTGACAGAAATAATAAAGGCGATAATATTTAGAGGAATTCCCGTTTTTACATAATCTCCGAATTTATAATTTCCGAGTCCTTGTACCAACAGGTTTGTTTGGTAGCCTATAGGCGTTGAAAAGCTGGCAGATGCCGCAATACAGATGGCAATACAGAATGGTTTCGGATCGACATGCAATTGGTGGGCAGCAGAAAAGGCAATAGGAAATATAAGTGCTGCGGCAGCATTGTTTGTGATAACTTCAGTAAAAATATTGGTGATCAGGTAGATGGTTATTAAAACACCCAGCGGGCCGAATGATTTGGAGAAATTGATGGCTGTCATGGCTATGCTGTCGGCAGCTCCCGAATTTTGCAAAGCTTTACTAATCCCAAAAGCACAGGCAATCGTTATGAGTACATCCCATGAAATAGCTTTTGTATACTTCCTGTTTGGCAGGATATTGACCCATGACATCAATATGGCTACAAGTGCTGCAAAATAAAACATGTCTGGATGTTCTCCGTCTATTTCCGGGAGAAATTGACCTGCAGTGGTGCCTACAATCATTAATAATACCAGGAGCAATGCAAAAAGGCGTTGTCCCTTGTAGCGGGGTGGTGGTACTTCTCCTATAAAGGAGGTAAGATAAAAACTGGTGGATCCGCTCCAGTTTTTAATAAAATTTTCATTTGTAAGCAGAACCAGGCTGTCTCCGGCTTTCATCCTTACTGAACCGACATTGGTGGAAACTGTTTCTCCGTTTCGATAGACAGCCAACACTTCAGCCTGGTAGTGGTTTAAAAAATCGAATTCATCGATGGTCTGGTTAATACCGGGAAAGCGAGGGGCTATCACGGCTTCGATTTGTTTGATATCCGTACTTTTATAAAACTTTCCAAATCCTTGCATGGCCTTCAGTTCGAGTTTTCGCTGGGTGATCAAAGGAATTAAAGCCTCCGATCTTACCGCGATGACCAGCTTGTCATTAGCCCTGATTGCTTGTTTTCCTTTTCTTGAGTCAATAATTTCGCCATCCCTTTCGATCGAATAGACCGTAATATTTTTTAACTGGTGGCAGCGTCCATTGGTAATTTCTTCCCCGGCAAGTGAACTGTTTGCCGGAACCCCCGCATCAAGAAAATATTCTTTATAGTCATGTCTCTGTCGTTTGGTTTTGTTTTTCTGTCCGGGAAGTAATTTGTGGGCAAAAAACGAGAGATAAATGAACCCGGCCAGGGCGATCCAGATCCCTACTTTCCCCAATTCAAACATGTTCAGCCCTTTTGTCCCGTTCTCTAACATCAATCCGTGCACGACAAGATTAGTAGAAGTTCCGATTAGCGTACAGATACCTCCCAGAATAGTGGCATAAGACAGAGGAATTAAAAACTTTTGAGGGGAAAGGTTCATTTTTTCAGCCCAGTTCCTGATCATCGGTGCGAAAATGATCACAACCGGTGTGTTGTTTAGAAAAGCAGAAATAGCCGATACCGGGATCATTATTTTTGCCATAGTAATTGACATTTTTCCTCTCCTTTTGGGAAGAAATGCTTTGGCAACGATATTTAGAGCTCCAGTTTGCCTTACGCCTTCACTCACAAGGAAAAGCACGGCGACTGTTAGCATACCTTTATTTGAAAATCCGGCGAGACTTTCTTTGCTGTTGATAACCCCGGCTGCCATTAACACAATCAGTGCCGAAAACAACAATAAGCCGGGACGCATCCAGTCATAAATCAATGCAATAATCATGATGATTATTACGGTCAGGACAAAATAACCTTCAAACGTCATGTGTTAATGATTTTTGTCCAAAGGTATAGGGATTTGAATGGAAAGGAATAGGATAAAATACTTATTTATGTGTTGACATTTGGGATTTTCCAACAAGTAATATACACTCGTAAAATTCAATTTCTACTTTTTTGATTTGAAGAAAAGATGCTATCTTCTTCATTTTGTGCAAATAACTTTGTTCTTAGGAACATTTTTTTGAATTTTGCGTTTGATTGTTTTGCTTTTTAGGATTAAAAACCTAGATTTGCACCGCCTTTAACAAAAAAGGCGAGTGATAAAGGATGACTCAGTAGCTCAGCAGGTAGAGCACATCCCTTTTAAGGATGGGGTCCTGGGTTCGAATCCCAGCTGAGTCACACTTCAAGGAAGCAAAAAACGTTAAAAGCGCTTAAATTGAATGGTTTAAGCGCTTTTTTATTTTGCGGAATGCACCAAAATATGCATGAAATCGCAAAATAAACGAGACTATATCGAGACCTATCCGAAGAAAACCGCTAATAGGTCTCGGCAATCGATGTAATTTTCTGATGATCAATTCATTTTGAATGAATTTGTTTCGTTTTGGTGCTTGGAAATGAGACCCCAAATGGGTAGTTTTAAAGCATGGAAGCGAGACCATTTTTAAACCCAAAAAATGAGTTGAGCAATGAGAGTAACTGTAAACTTCTCTTTAAAGAGATCGAAGTCCCGCTCCGACGGGAAATGCCCGGTCTATGTCCGGTGCACTATGGACAACCAGCGTTTCGAATTATCCACCGGAATTTTTGTAGTCACGGAATCGTGGAGTGACGAAAGACAACAGGTTTTCGGCAGATCGGAAGAAGCCAAAATCCTGAACAACCGGTTGGATAAAATCAGTACGCGCGTGCAGGATGTGTACAACCAGTTGGAATCGAAAGGAGAACCATTCTCTGCGCTAAAAGTGAAAAATAAATTACTTGGGATGAGTGATGAAAAGGGAGTGCTGGAAATTTTGGACGGTATTATTAATGGTATAGAAGCCCGGGTAGGCAATGATTATTCAGAAGGAACTTTAAGGCATTACAGAACAACTCGGGATCGATTGGCTGATTTTTTTAAAACCAAATTTAGCCGAAATGACGTTCCATTATCAAAGATTGATTATAACTTTCTGAATTCATTTGACCTCTATTTAAAAACAGGGCTCTGGTTAAAACCCAATACTGCATTAACCTATCACAAGCATTTGAAGAAGGCATTGAATACAGCCATAGCCATGAACCAGATTTCTTTCAATCCTTACAATTCATTTAAAGTCACAAGAAATGAAACCCACCGTGATTTTTTGACAAACCTGGAGCTGGAAAGAATCAAAAACAAAGAGGTTAGTACAAACAGGTTGGAGATTGTCCGGGACGTATTTGTCTTTGCCTGTTATACAGGGCTTGGATATGCGGAACTTAGTAAACTCAATAAATTCAACATCCACCAGGGGGATGATGGCTGTACGTGGATTATTATTGATCGGGATAAGACGGATATTCATTGCAGGATTCCATTGTTACCTCAAGCCAAAACAATATTACAGAAATACGAAAACTTTCCTCCAAGCAGAAATAAAGGGAAGCTACTTCCGATACACTCAAATCAAAAGATGAATGAATACCTCAAAGAATTGGCAGCCATTAGTGGAATACAAAAGAATTTATCTATGCACGTTGCAAGACACAATAATTATTCCTTTCGGCTGGAAACAAGTAAGTTATAAGAATGAAATTCTTGACAGGTAACGATTTAGAAACGAGCGGGTCTCTGTTTTTTTCGTCATTTCTCACAATATACACAAAGAACGACTTTTGGTTGCAAAGGTACGAAAAAACTATTCTAAGCAAATAGAATTACTTCTTGAATTTTCGTTGGATTTTTCAATCCTAATAAATTACACGATGGTAAATAATCCTACCGTGTTCCAAAGAAGGCAAGAGGATCGGCGATACGAACAGACTGAAAGGTCGCAACGTAATTTTAACGCGCCTCTTTTCTGTAATTTCCCCCAAACATCCCAATCTTTGCAGTTGGAGAATAGAACATAGCGGATATTTTATCCATTTGATATATAGACATAACGTTCGCTCTCTCTCTCTACTAACTTTAAAGGTGATTTAGAAATAAAGTATAGGATTATTGAAAATGGAAACCCCACCGCATGGGGGTTTATTTTTTTTGCCCACCCGCTTTGCACCCTTCGGGATGCATTAGGATTTAAAAAACAACATCCCACGCACATTTAGCACATTTGTTTTTTTAGCCAACACTCAAACCACCCCTAAAAAAACCAAAAGAGCTAAATTTTGCCAACGCACGGTTCCGATGATAGATTTGCCTGAGTAACCTCAACATCAATCTCGACATTCCTGAAAAGCATATTTATGTATAAGATTTAGTTTGTTTTCTGTTCAGGCAATCAATGTATCCCTTTTTCCCGTTTTGAGATAAAAAGGTTAGCAATGGATGAAGCTATTGGAATACCCATTAAAATAATCGTTGAAACTTTTGGTAGATAAATGGAAATAATAACCACAATAAATATAATGATGAGTAAAATGATAACAGGTAACCACGAAAAGTGAGGTCTAGAAATTTGCTTCGATTTAATTTTTCCCGCAATCTGCTTAATCTCTTCAGGGTCACTTTCTTCCATGATTAAACGAAATGTAAAAGCGTAAAAGAAACTAACTAACAGATAAACTATATCGTATCCAATAACAGGAATCAATGACCCCTGATTTTCAATAACCCATTTTGTAAATAGCGGAATAAGTGAGAGAAAAAACAAAAAGAAAATATTTACAACAATTATCTTTTGATTTACTTTTTCAAGATATATAAATGCCTGATGATGTTGATTCCAAAATGCGCCTACAACCAGAAAACTAAGTAAATAAATAGCCAGTGAAGTTGAAAAAACCAGTAAGTCTTTTATTTCAAAGGTTTTGGGCAATGGAATGGATAAAACCATTATGGTAATTATAATGGCTATTACTCCATCGACAAACGTTTCTAATCGGTGTTTTTTCATAATTCTGTATGTTTTTGCTCTAAAATATTTATATCATATTCATGAAGAAAATTACATCAATGAGTATTTTTTAGGTTTCATACCTGTATGTTGCTCAAAGACTTTTGTAAAATGACCCAGATTGGAAAATCCTAATTGATAGCCGACCTCTGATACCGATAAGTTTTTATTGTTTTTCAGTAGTGACGCTGCTTCTGTCATTCTTGCATGCTGATAGTAGTTGTAAATACTTGAACCAAAGATTTCTTTAAACAACGATTTCATTTTTGTTCCACTCATACCTGCTTCTGTTGCAAGCGAGGGAAGATTCGGTTGAACACTTAAATCTCTCAAAATGACCTTTTCAATAGTAATAATCTTTTCAATATCAAGCTTATTGGCATGAGGAGCATTTTGGACTGAACGTTTAAAAAAACGGGTAAAGAACAGGTAGAGCAATTCAGTTATCCGCATTTTATAATAGAACTTATTTAACTTTCCATAGTCTTGTAATTCGGATAGTTCTTCGAGAATCTTATTCATTTCAAATGTTACAGCCTCCTGGTATAGTAAGAGTTTATTCAAAGAATTGAAAAAAGATTTTACCTCACTCATTTCAGCATTAAGTTCTGTAAGAGACATTAATTTATCTCTGCTTATACTGATAATCACATAATAGACCGTTTCGTCGGGCGTGATAAGGTCGTCTATTGCTACGTAACAGTTTAATACCTGTACATTAGACAAATAATTTTTATTCATTGAAGCACGACCGATAAACCGGAAAGTGAGTATATCATGCGGTTCATTCGCAACTAATCGTCTGATGGTAAGCCCTTGTTTTAGCTGATACTTGTGGATTAAAATTTTCAAGTCCGAATCAAGATGAATCTCTTTTATAAATCCTTCACCTAATGACGAAGGAATTTGCAAAAAATTATCGGAACAGGTAACCCCCAACTGCGATGCAAATTTCCCGATATAATCAAGTTCACTATCAGGACTGAATTCAAAAATCATATATTCAATATTCGTTAACTCAAATGTCCAATAAGGATAATAAAAAGGTTAAATATATAAAAATAGTCTTATTCGACCAATAAAATGTCGTATCGGTATATTTTTATCACATGATACAAAATAACTTTATGCCTTTACACAATTGAAGAAAATAAAGATAAAATGAAAACAAAATTTGCATCACTTTTTAATCCACTACATTTTAAAAATGGTTTAAAATCCAGAAATCGTATTGTCTTGGCCCCAATGACACATTATTCTTCATTCGAGGATGGTAGTATGAACCCTGAAGAATTACCTTATATCAAACGCCGTTCAAAAGAGACAGGAATCGTCATTACTGCATGTTATGCAGTAACGCCTGAAGGGAAAGCTTATGTCGGGGAACCCTTAATTTGTAACGATAGTTATATTCCCAATTTAAAGAAACTGGCGAAAACAATAAAGGACGAAGGTGCTTTAGCAATTCTCCAATTACACCATGGAGGTGGCGTATGTCCGCCTGAATTGGTGGACAGAAATGTTGTATCTCCAAGCGGAATTCCAACTCCGGACAGAAGTGTTGTCACTCCAAGGGAATTAACAAGTAACGAGATTGAAAAAATAATTATTGCTTTTGGCGAAGGAACACGACGGACGATAGAGGCCGGATTTGATGGTATAGAAATGCATGGAGCCTATGGATACCTTTTACAACAATTCATTTCACCTTACACCAACAGAAGGACAGATGAATGGGGAGGCAGCCAGGAAAAAAGGTTTGCATTACCATTACGAGTAATAGAACAGGCAAAAAGCGTCATCAGGAAACATGCAAAACAGCCGTTTCTTTTAGGTTACCGTTTTTCTCCCGAAGAAAGCTTACAACCAGGTTTAACGATGAGAGATGCACTGGACTTTACAGAAGCATTGGTGAAAAGTGATGTTGATTTTATTGACGTGCTCGTAAATAATTACAATTCAAAACCAAGAGCCGGGTTAGATAATTTATCAGAAAAACGTTTGACTTTAATCAGTAAACAGATAAACAATCGCACAGTTCTTCTGGGAGGAGGTTCAATCTATACGGCTGAGGATGGGCTAAATGCTTATCTAACCGGAGTGGACGCTATTACCATCGCGAGAGAAATGGTTATTGAGCCAGAATGGGTAACAAAAGTAAAATCAGGAAAAGAAGATACCATTATTACCGAGCTAAAAGAGGGTACTTGTGCCGAGTTGAACATTCCTGTTCCTTTTTGGAATGTCATTTGGAGTGCTCCTGGATGGTTTTCTGGTACAGAAAAGAAATAAACTGTAACCCGCACTGATATTTAAAATGCTGAAAAATAATTCGAAAATATTTTATAAAAAACAATATATATGTACTACGTAATAACTCATCATTTTGTAAAAAACGATGTAAAAGAAGAGGATATGATTCCTCATGTGGAATATCTCAGGCAATTATTTAGCGAAGGAAAGTTGCTGATAACCGGCCCTTTTACAGACGAAAAACAAGGAGGTATGTTCATCATCGAAGTTGAAGATGAATCTGAATTACAAAAAATCATCGAGAATGACCCTGCTGTAAAAAACGGAATTTCAGTTAGTGAAGCAAGACCATACAAGATTTTCTTTAAAAAATAAACACCGGTTTTATTTTAAACAAAGTAGCTATTGTCACCATTCTAAACAACGGATCAGGACTTTTATTCAGTAAAATTTGTATTGCTGTATTTTTTTGGTTTCATACCCGTGTGTTGCTCAAAGACTTTTGTAAAATGACTGAGATTGGTAAACCCAAGTTGGTAGCCTACTTCTGAAACAGAAAGCTTTTCCTCTCTTAAAAGCCGGGCTGCTTCTTTCATCCTAAACGACTGGTAGTAATTAAAAATGCTATCACCAAAAATCTGCTTAAAAAGTCGTTTCAGCTTCGACAAACTCATCCCCGTTTGCAAGGCCAAATCTGCCAAAATGGGTGGTGTGTCAATTGTAGTAAGTATTTTATCCCTTAGTATATAAATGGCTTGTATATCATTAGTATTGAGTGCAGATACATTTGTATTCTCTCTTTTCAGCAACTCAACAAACAATAGGCAAATCAACTCTTCTGCTTTAACCTTAAAATAGAAATTCTGTAAATCAAAAGGAATGTTAACATCGATAATTTCATTGGCTACTTTTTGAATCTGCGGAGACATAAACTCTTCAAATAAAAAAGTACGTTCATCATTTGTAATTGATTTTAAAATCAGATTTTCAGAATTGCTATCGACCAATGTTTTCAAATAAGAAATCTCAATTCCTATGATAATAGATTGATATTTTGTTTTTCTCGGAAGAACCAATTCAGAATCGATATTACCCGAGTATGCCTGAACAGAAGGAAATGATCTTTTATCAATAGAATTATCAGGGTTTATTGCAAAAACATCATTAAATGAAACAATTATGCGCTTACTAAAGCTTCCCGAATTTCTCCTGTTTATTTTTAAATCTTCATACAGCTCATAATTTCTAATCATCATTCTTATGCCTGAATCAAACCCAAATCCCCTTATATATCCTTTGCCATATTTTTCCGGAATACGAATAATATTGCCCTTTTCTATTTCAACTCCAAGTTGATTGGCGAAAGATTGTAAAAAACCAGTCTCTTTTTCAATTTCTATTTTCATTATCACAGATTGACCTTTTACGGCTATTTATTGGACAAATATAGATATTTTATTCGTAATTACACAAATACCTTTGTATCATCAAATATAAAGATACAGGTATGATAGCAAAACTTACACAAGCAAATAAAATTTACGAATCGCCCTCAGGGAGAGTCACAGCGTTAGACAAAAGTGATGTTGAATTACACGAAGGAGAACTCCTGTTAATAATTGGGCCGTCTGGTTCGGGCAAAACCACTTTACTTTCTTTAATAGGTTGTTTGATAAACCCTACTGAAGGCGAATTAGAAATAGATGGAAAAAAAACAGCCAATCTTTCCGCAAGGGAGATGGCTACTATCCGACTGAATACTATTGGTTTTGTGTTTCAACAATTTAACCTGCTGGCTCCGCTTACTGCGGAACAAAACGTAGGGTTTCCTCTACAGATGCAGGGATTAAGCAATGCTGAAATTAAAAGAAAAACAGAAGAAGCACTGCAAATGGTAAATATGTTGGAACATAAAAAGAAACTTCCAAAACAGCTTTCGGGAGGGCAACAGCAACGGATAGCCATTGCCCGGTCGTTAGTTACAAATCCTAAAATTATTCTCTGTGACGAGCCAACGGCATCATTGGATAAAGACAGCCTGGCAGTAGTTATGAACGAATTAAAAGAACTGGCCAAAACGGGTAAATCAGTAGCCGTAGTTACGCACGATCCGCGTCTTGCAAAGTATGCCGACAGGGCAATTGAAGTGAAAAACGGGCAGGTTTATCCATTAGAAAATATTCAGGAAAGTATTCATTAATAATAAAATATAATTGAAATGAAAAAAGTATATCAAGCAATGATAATCGTACTGGCATTTGCGATGTTGGCATCTTGCACAAACCAAAAACCAGATTTGACAGAAGAGGAAACCGTTCCGGCAAAAATTGACAAAGTTGTAGGTGTTGCAAAAATAGAACCTGAGAAAGGGTTACTCTATATCTATTCCAATGCAAATGGTAAAATTCTGTCCATAAATGCCGAGGTAAACGAAATTGTAAAGCAGGAAGCGGTTTTAGTAAGTCTTGAGAATGCCACGGATGCCGCACAATTAAACGTAGAAGAAAGCAAAATTCTTACTCAGAAAGCATCCATCCGGTCAACAGAAATCAATGCAAATGCAATTCTTTCCGAATTACAAAAGGCAAAAGAAGATGTTGTTTTAAATGAACAATTATTTGCTGCGAAAGCCATTACCGAACAAACCCTCAACGACAGTAAAGCCAAAGCTTCGAAATTACAAATCGAATATCAGAAACAACTGTCTGATGTTGAACAGGCAAAAAACAAGATGGCAGAAATCAATGCAAGTGTGCAATACCAACAAACTGTGATTGCATCAAAACAAATCAAAGCTCCTTTCGATGGCAAAGTTTTACAATGGGACATCTATAAAGGTGATTATGTGACTGTAGGACAAAAGTTGGGACAGTATGCCCCGGATGGTGCTTTGATTGCAAAAACAGAAGTGGATGAATTATATGCGGAAAAAGTAAAAACAGGTATGAAAGCCGATATTATTTCACAATTAAATGGAGAAAAAATCGGGGAAGGCGAAGTGGTTTTTGTTGCAGGGTTTCTAAAGAAAAAATCACTTTTTTCAGATGAAAATACGGTGGAAGACAGAAGGGTAAAGGAAGTAAAGGTACGCCTGAAACCTGAAACTCAAATTGCTATTAACAACCGTGTGGATTGTATCATTTATTTAAACAAATAGAGCCATGTGGGAAACAGCATTCAGGTTTATGGTTTATGACAAAGCCAAGCTTTTGGGGATATTATTTGGAATAATCATCTCGGTGTTCCTGATTGGTGCCCAAATGGGTAGTCTGGAAGGCATAATAAAAAGCAGTATTGGCATTGTGAATGGCAATGAAGAATATGTGTTTGTGGTAAATAACAAAAGCACTTCGGCAGCTTCTTTGGTCGATTTGGATACCCGGGTGGGCAATGAAGTACAGTCCATCGAAGGGGTAGAAAAAGTATATCCTGTAGTTGTATCTGTTGGCAATGTAAAATACCAGTCGGGCAATACAAATTACTGTGTACTAGTAGGTGTGGAAGATCCTGACTACGCCGGGGCTCCCAAAGAATACTTACCGGGTTCTCATTTTAACGATTTACAAAACGAAGGTGCTGTAATTGTGGATGCGGGCGATTTGGAAAACATGGGTAATGCAAAATTGGGCGACTATTTTTCAATTAATAATACACGGGTATATATCAGTCGGATATCGGTTAATAATCTCGGCTTGGGCACACAAAACATTGTTACTACAATCGAAAGGGCAAGAAAATTAACAAACATGAGTACCAATAAAGTGAGTGCTTTTTTGATAAAAACAAATTCCAACGATCCGATAATTAATAAGCGGATAGCAAATAATATTACAAAATCAATCCCCAATGTAAACGCCTATACAGGGACTGATTTTAGTGATATATCTAAAACATACATGGAGACATCAAGCGGTATTGTTATTGGTTTCAGGATATTGGTAGCATTTGCATTGATAACAGGTTTAATTATTGTAGCCCTGACAATGTATTCCTCAGTAAATGACCGTATCAAAGACTATGGCACTATTAAAGCAATTGGCGGTACAAATAATTACATTTCAAAAATGATTATGACACAATCCATAATCTATTCTATTCTGGGTTTTGTGTTCGCATTGACTCTTTTATATGGGCTGCAATATGTAATGGTTCTTACCAACAATGCAATGGGAATTTCTCCCTCGTTAATAGTATTTCTCCTGGTATCTACGCTAATAATAAGTGTGGTGAGTAGCTATTTCTCATTAAGGAAAATCCTAAAGTTAGAACCCGTCGAAATCTTTAGAATGTAACTTATTCAATGGAGTTACAACTCCAAATAAACAGTAATTAATAAAACAGAAGACAGATGAAAAATATAGTTATAGCAATCATGTTTCTTGTATCAATCAAAGTGCATGCACAAGACACCATCGTATTATCGTTACCTCAGTCCTACGAATTGGGACTTAAAAACAGGTTTGATGCTCAAGCCAACAAAATTAATGTTGATTTGGCAAACAATACTGTAGAAAAAAGTAAAAAGGAATGGCTTCCGGATATAAATGCCACTGGTGATATTAGATATAACACTCAATTGCAAACAATGGTATTTCCCGATGGCTTTGGGAATGGTGTTAGCACGGTAATTACAATGGGGACAAAAAATAACACGCTTTTTGCTTTAGACCTTACTCAACCTATTTACAAACCCGGAATAAATACTGACATTAAAATTGCTAAAAACAATGCACTTTTAGAACAGGAAAAAAACAGGGAGAAAAATATTTCCATTAAACAAAGCATTGCACAGGCATATCTTAATGTGATTTTAAAAGAAGTTCAATGGAAGAGTGCAGATGAAGTTACCAAACGAAATGCTGAATATTATTCTTTAGCAGAAGAAAAATATAAATTAGGGGTTTTGTTGGAGAATGATTATCTAAAGTCCCAACTCGATTATGAAAACGCTAAACACAGCGAATTAAAAACCAAACAAAATTATGACCTGGCAATGATGCAATTAAAATTTCAATTAAACATTGACAATGCGACAACCCTTATCCTCAGCGATTCAATTGAAAGCATTCAAAATCAGGAAGCATTAATTGAGGCGGATAATGTGGAAAGAACAGAATTAAAACAACTGGACTTACAATACAAATCAAATGAACTGAATTTAAAGAAAAGCCAGTATTATTTTCTTCCGACAATATCTTTAACAGCTAATTATTCCACCCAGTTTCAGGCAGAAACCTTTGATTATAAAAGAAATGAATGGTCTCCATTTAATTATGTTGGGGTAAAATTCAGTTTACCAATTACCGGGAATATCAAAAATAGAAACACGAAAAACGAGTATCGCTTAAAGATGACACAAACGGAGTTAAATCTCAAACAAAAACAACAAGAAATAAGTATAGAAATCCTCCAATACAAAACAGAATTGGAGAATGCAGAAAAATCAATTATTGAAAGCAAAAATAATCTCCTATTGTCTAAAAAAGTACATCAAAGTCAATTGAACACTTATCGTCTGGGAACCGCATCATACAGTAGTTTATTGGACACGGAAAGTTCTCTGGAGACATCGGAACAAAACTACATAGAAGCAGTATATAATTTTTTGCTTGCCAGAATTAATTATGAAAAAGCAATTGGAAAACTGTAAGCTGTAACAGCTTTTGGGGATTTCCAGATGGACCATTGATGAAACAGACATTTGATGAAACAAGAATAACGAACCTTTAACTATCGCTAAAAGTAATTTGATGCCAATTCTCGAATTCCATATCTTAAAAATATTTTTACTCAATGGTTTCACCATTGGTAGATTTGACAATAAAAATTGCCAGTCTTGTCATATTTCCATTGAAAATCACATCAATGAGTATTTTTTAGGTTTCACCCCGATATGCTCCTCAAAAACCCGCGAAAAATGGCTGAGGTTTGTGAACCCCAACTGATAACCAACTTCCGATACAGATAACTTTCCTTCTTTTAATATCCGTGCCGCTTCCTTCATTCTGAGATTTTGAAAATAACTGAAAATACTATTACCAAAGACTTGTTTGAATAAACTTCTTAATTTTGATTCACTCATGCACGCCTCAGAAGCTAAATCTGCTATACTAGGTGGTGTACTTAAATCGGATATTACTTTATCCCGGATTGCATAAATTGTTTGAATGTCATTTTTGTTGAGCGACGAAATATTTGTGTTTTTTCGTTTTAATAGTTCAACAAACAAACGGCATATCAATTCCTCCGCTTTTACTCTAAAGTAAAAACTCTGCAAATCAGTAGGAATTTCTTCATTTATTATTTCATCAACCACCTTTTGTACCGGAGGAGAAATCAACTCTTCAAATAAGAAAAATTGTTGATTCTTCGTAATGGATTGTAAAATCTGATTTTCAGAATTAGTATCTAATATTTTTTTTAAATACTTGATTTCTATTCCGATATTAATAGACTGCTGTTTTGATTTCCCCGGATAAATTAGGTCATAGTCGATATTATCAGAATATACTTGCACAGATGGAAGAACCTTATTGGAGGATGGTTCCGACATTTTAGATGATAAGATATTTTGAAATGAGATAATTACACGTTCATTATGCCCAATAGTATTAGTCCGTTGAATTTTAAATTCCTCAAACAATTCATAATTTCTAATCAGTATTCTGATCTCTGAACCCAAAGAGAATACTCTTACATATCCTTTCCCATATTGTTCCGGAATCTGAATAATACCATTCTTGTCAATCTCCATTCCTAATTGCTCGGCAAAAGGCTGAAATGTTGCAATTGCACCCTTAACTTCTATTCTCATTCTTATTTGTCATTTATGACTATTAGTTTGGCAAAACTAGGTATTTTATCCATAAACAACAGCGTAGTTTTGTATCGGTTATAAAATAAAAGTATGTCATGGAAAAGATTAGAAAAATATTTTTATGTATTCTCATATCAGGCGTTTCACTGAATATGTTTGCACAAGGCAATGCCCCAATTCAGTTATCATTGCACAGGGCTTGCCGGCTTGCTGTTGATAGCAATTTACAAATTATCAATGCCCGCATTGAAATTCAGAAAACACATTATCAGGAGCAGGAAACCAAAAGCAAATTGTATCCAACATTGAACGGGTATAGCAATTTCAATTACAATTATGCCATTTCTCAAATGGTGATACCTGGTGAGATATTTGGAGAAACAGGTGAAATTCCTGTTCAAATAGGTACAAAATATGACTGGAGCAGTGGTTTTGATGCCTCAATATCGTTGGTCAATCTTAGCAATTTAACGGCTATCAAATTGGCTAAAAGTATGAAAGCAATGAGTGCGTTAACACTTGAACAAAAGAAAGAGGAAATCTTGTACCAGGTGCATCAGGTGTATTTTTTGTGCCAGGCAACCAATGCTCAAATTACATACCTGGATAAAAATATGGAAAATACCAATCGTTTGCTGGAAATTCTGGATAATCAGATTAAAAATGAAATTGCCCGCAGAATCGATTATTCCAACGTTACCGTCACAAAAAACAATTTGGAAAACCAAATAGAAAATTTGGAAAAACTGGAAGAGCAACAAAAAAATCTGCTTAAATACATTTTAGGATTAGATATAAAAATTCCGATAGAACTTACTGACTCACTTACAAACGATGGTTCTCAAAATTACAGCTTGCCCGATTTTAGTGTTGGTATTGATGTTATACTGATTGATAATCAGTTGGATATTGCCCTGCTAAATAAAAAATCAACCTCTCAGGAGTATTTGCCTACCCTCTCTGCTTTTAGTCAATTCTATTATCAGTCACAGCAGAATAAATTCAATTTTTTTGATGGCAAGAACAGGTTTTCCCAAGTCGGAGTTGTCGGGCTAAGTCTTAATATCCCAATTTTTGACGGATTTGAAAAACAGAATAAAATACGGCAGTATAATTCAGAAATCGCTCAATTACAGAACACAAGAAATAATACAATCAATGAACTACAAAAAGACTATGCGAATGCAATTGTGGAATATAACAATAGCCTCAAATCAATTCAACGCCAACAGGATAACATAAAAGTGGCTGAAGAAAACTACACCATTAGTCTGCAACAATACAAACAACAGAGACTTCTATTGGCAGATTTACTTTTAGCTGAAAATTCTCTTACCGAAGCCCGGTTATCTTATATCGATGCTTTGCTCCAACTTAGAAATGCAGAATTGGAATTGAAGAAACTCAACAATCAATTATCTGAATAACAAGGATATAAAACATATGCAATTATGAAACTAAAAATAAATTTCAAAATACTGCTAATCATTGCCATTTTACTGGCACTGGTTATTGCGAAGCTTATATCAAACAAAAAGGACTTCAATCGTGAACAAAATTTAGTGTCAGAATCGTCAAACATAGTTCCGGTTATAACAGAAAAAGTGGGTTTTAAATCAGTAAACAGCATTTTTTCAGCTTATGGTACTTTCTCTGCTGATAAAGAGGTGACCGTGTCGTCCGAAATATCGGGCAAGGTAGTCTCAGTAAATGTTGAAAATGGAAACCATGTAAGCACAGGGCAAGTGCTTGCCGTTTTAGATAATACAGTTTTGTCAGCACAGTTAGAACAGGCAAAAGCTAACCTTCAACGGCTTAAAAATGATTTACACAGCGATGAAACATTATTAAAAACGGATGGAGCAACAGGAGAACAGGTTGAACAATCCAAACAGGCGGTAATTGATGCACAAACTACACTTGTAAGCCTGCAAAACCAGTACGATAACTCTTTTATAAAGGCTCCGTTTGCAGGTATAGTGACCAGGCGTTATATAGAAAAAGGAACATTTCTTTCACCAGGCAGTGAAGTTTTCGATTTAAGCAATATAACCCGGTTGCGGTTGATTGTAAAAGTAACTGCCAACCAGATTGGTGTAATAAAGAAAGGAGAAAATGTATCAGTTATAGCTGATGTCTTCCCCGACGAACCAATTACCGGTGCTGTTTATACAATAAACGATAAAGCCGACCAATCAAAACTATACAATATTGAAATATTGACGGATAATACATTAAACGGGAAAATAAAACCGGGAATGTCCGGCAAAGTTTCTTTTAATTCAAATGATAGTAATAAAGCGTTGGTTATACCACGTGTAGCCATTCCAGGCAGTTTAAAAAATCCTGAGGTTTATATTGTCAGAGGAGATTCGGTCGTGTTGCAGAAAATTACAATTACTCCTTTGAACGAAAAAGAAGTCATTGTAAAGGAAGGGTTGGCAACCAATGATATTATAGTTGTTTCAGGACAAATCAATCTTGAAAATGGCTTTAAAGTAAAACAAGTTAAATAGTTTAAAATTATGAATATAGCAAAAATATCAGTAAACAGACCAACCTTAGTTGTGGTAATTTTTACTGTCCTTTTATTTCTCGGGATAGCCGGATATAAAAGTTTGAAGTATGAACTGATGCCACCAATAGCAGCTCCTACATTTACGGTTATGACCTTTTATCCGGGAGCTTCACCTGCGGTTGTGGAGAATAATGTAACTAAAAAAATGGAAGAAATAATATCTTCTGTAGAAGATATTGAACATATTCAGTCAAACTCTTTAGAGGGAGTTTCCATTGTATCGGTTTCTTTGAAAATGTCGGCTAATGTAGATAAGGATATTCAGGACGCACAGCGACGAATTAATGAAGGTATGAGTTTTTTGCCAAAAGATATTATGCAACCGGTCATTTCAAATTTTTCAATGAGCGACCTTCCGGTTATGAAAATCGGGGTAACATCGAACCTTCCCGCCACGCGGTTTTATGATTTGATAAAACACACTATTCAGCCCAAATTGGCAAGGGTAAAAGGAGTAGCCCAGATATCAATTATTGGGGGTAATGAAAGAGAAATTAGAATAAGTTTAGACCCCGAAAAACTGAATCAGTATAATTTGTCTTCCGAAGAAGTTTTACAGGCGGTACAAGTATCTAATGCTGATTTCCCTGCCGGAAAAATAAAGGACGATAACTCACAGATAAATATCCATTTATCCGGTAAGTTCCATAGTATTGAAGATATTCGCAATGTTGTGGTAAAGTCGGACGGAAAAGGTGCGGATATATTGGTAAAAGATGTTGCGGAAGTTCGGGATACAGAAAAAGAAAGCGAGGTACTGAACCGCATTAACGGAATGCCTTCAATCGGTTTGAATATTAATAGACAAACGGATGCAAATGCTGTGGAGGTATGCCATCAGGTAAGTCAAGAAATTGCCGGGATGGAAAAAAACTATTCCGAAAACGACCTCAAGTTCCATGTAGCATTCGATTCATCTGAGTTCACAGAGAAAGCTGCCGATTCTGTAATGCACGACCTGATGTTTGCTGTATTGTTGGTCGCCCTGGTAATGCTTGTTTTCCTGCACGGATTACGAAATGCCTTTATTGTAATGGTAGCCATTCCTCTCTCAATAATATCTTCTTTCATTGGAATGTACCTGCTTGGTTACAGCCTTAATATTATGACCTTACTCGCCATGTCCCTGGTTATTGGAATTTTGGTGGACGATGCTATTGTTGTTTTGGAAAATATTTATCGCCACATGGAAATGGGAAAAAGTCGCAGGCAGGCAACATTAGACGGACGTTCCGAAATCAGTTTTACAGCAGTGGCTATTACATTGGTCGATGTGGTTGTATTTCTACCATTAGGCTTATCCACGGGTTTTATTTCAATGTTAATTGGCGAATTTGCTCTGGTAGTAGTAATTACAACATTGCTAAGTCTTTTTGTGGCTTTTACTGCTATCCCTTTGCTTGCATCACGTTATGCAAAGCTGCAAACATTGAGCAAAACTAAGGTAACTGGTCGTTTTTTCCTTTGGGTGGAAAATGAAATAAACAAATTCTCAAATTTTATTCAAAAATTGTTGGCAAGTGCTATGCACTATAAAGCAATTACACTTGCCCTGGTTACAATACTGTTCATCCTGTCTGTGATGTTAATTCCTTCGGGGTTTGTAGGAACAGAAACGTTTGGTCTTGGCGATGCAGGGGAATGTATTATTCAGGTAGAAATGCCAAAAAATTCATCATTGAAAGAGACCAATTTAAAAGTGCAGGAAATTGAGTCCCTGATAAAATCGAAACCTGAAATAACATCTATGTTTACAACGGTTGGAACGATGAGCGATGGAATAGGTGCCAATAGCCCAAATAAAGCCGAAATCGATATTAAATTGGTTGATAAGAAATCGAGAGATGTTTCCTCCAATGTATATGCCAATCAGTTGAAAAATGAGTTGCGAAATAAAATTGTAGGGGCAAAAATTAACGTTGCAACTACAAACCCCTTGTTTGGCACTACTGATGAAAGTCCGATAGAAATAATCGTAATGTCTTCAAACCCTCAATCGTTGGCGAAATATTCGGAAGCCATACAGCAGGTTGTTCGTAAAACTCCTGGGACTACCGATGTCAAATCTTCGCTGGACAATGTGAATAACGAAATATCAGTAGAATTGAACAAAAGGGAAATGGCAAACTTAGGCTTAAATCTCACTACTGTCGGTTCTGTTTTGTCCACTGCCTTTAATGGTAATAACGATGTAAAATTTGATGATGGCACCTATGAATACGATATAAATGTGCGGTATGACGAGTTTAACCGTCGGAGCATAGACGACATTGAGAACCTTTCATTTATCAATTCTCAAAATCAGCAGATTAAGCTTTCACAGTTTGCGAAAGTTGATTATGATAATGGGTATTCCATGTTGGAGCGTTATGACAAAAGCTCTTCTGTAACCGTTCAGTCTCAAATATTAGGACGCTCTTCCGGTGATGTTGGCGACGATATCATCGCATCAATAGAGGCAATGGAAATACCTTCGGATGTCAGTATCCATTACGGAGGTGATATGGAGATGCAGGATGATGCCTTCGGCTCGCTTAATTTTATACTGTTTACCGCTATATTCCTTGTTTACCTGATTATGGTCGCCTTATACGAATCGTATGTGTATCCATTAGTGGTATTGGTTACTATTCCGTTGGCAATTATTGGGGCTATATTAGGACTGGCATTGACAAAGCAAACCCTGAATGTATTCAGTATGGTAGGTATGATTATGCTCATTGGACTGGTGGCTAAAAATGCAATTCTGGTTGTTGACTTTACCAATCATTTAAAGAAACAAGGCAAAAGTACACAGGAAGCATTGTTCGAAGCTACCAAAACAAGGTTGCGTCCTGTATTAATGACCACCATTGCCATGATTGTAGGTCTATTGCCCATCGCTTTTGCATCGGGCGCAGCCTCGGAATGGAAAAATGGTATAGCCTGGGTGCTTATAGGAGGATTGACAAGTTCAATGTTTTTAACCCTAGTTATTGTTCCGGTAGTATTTTCAATGTTTGAAACAGCTAAAGAAAGGATTGCAAGGTTGCTACAAAGAGCAAAAAATTAAAGGTTCAAAATCTCTACGGCATTCATATCTGAGTGTCGTAGAAAAAGTATTTATTAAATGAGCTTAACCCAACTTGCAGTTAATCGGAACGGAATTGTTGCTTTTCAATGAATTGGCAATTTTCGAGTTCGGATTTGTGTACTACGGATTTTCGTTTTACGAAAGGGGCATATTTATATTTTAGGGCATCATAAAGTTTTCTCACCTGCCCGTTTGGCTCAGAACAACGTCGTATTATGATCACTTCTTCAAGATTGTTTTGTGCCAAAGTGGTAACCACTTTTTGCGTGTTCATCGTTCTTACAATCTCTCGCCAGCCACTATGGATGCCTTCTTGTTTTAGTTGGTAACGGGCGGTGTTTACCACTCAATAGGCCAACAGCCCCAGGTGGAGATGGGCCATCGTGTTTTCATCTTTTTGATGATAGATGGGCCGCAGGTCAAGATCAGTTTTCAGGACCCGGAACGAGGCTTCGATTTCGCGAATCGTGTTATAAAATTGCCATATATCTTCTTCCTTTCGGGCCTGAAGCGATGTTCGCAAGAAGTAAACCCCGCTGCGGGCATTGATGTCAATTCCTTCTTTAACCATCCATTTAATGGAGCTTACAATCCGCTTTTTCTCGTTGCCTGGCTGGGTCTCTTTTTTCTTCTGTTTTGGTTCGGGCTGGTCGTACACTTGTGTTTCAATGTCGAAGTACCGCCCAATGGAAGGGTATTTTTGCTTTAACCGCCCGATGCGCTGGTGTACTTTGTCCTCTTGTTTTACCCCACCTTTTTTGCTCAGGCTGTCAGCGATCTGCTGCAGGCCGGCTTCAAAGCGTGACCGGAACTGCTCGTTCATCGAACGTTCTTTCAACTCTTTGGAGTGGCTTTCGACTTTAAGATAATAATCCGTATTACGTGCTGAACTGACCTGGCACAATTCTATCTTCTGTTTCCGGTTGCCGGTCACAGTGATGGCTGTTGACCCTGCCTCCATGTTATATGTCTTTAAATTCGAGCGGCTCACGCACAGGTAATCATAGCCGTTGTCCAGTATCATCTTCAGGTTCTCGTCGGTGGCAATGCCTGCGTCGATGACAACCAGTGCTTTTTTTGCAGATAAAGAGGTGTTGATGCGCAATTTTCGGATCATCCCCTCCAATGTTTTGCTGTCAGCCATGTTCCCTTCCAATATGGAAGAGTATTTGATAAAACCTTCCGGGTTGATCACCAGCCCAAGCACAACCAGTTTGGCTTCGCTGCGTTTTTCCTTGCTTCGCCCATATTTTGCCAGTTGGCTGACCTGTTTACGGCCTTCAAAATAAGTGTTGGTCAAATCGTAAAGCAGGATCTTATCCTGAATGTCAAACAACTCGTTGGTGCGCACGGACAAATGTTGTTCCAAGGCGTCTTTTGCTGCATACAGTTTTCTTGATATGGCATACAACCGGTCTTTGGTAATTTGCCCGGCGTCGTACCCGGTAACTTCGCATACCGCCGAGTTTTCCCTGATCCACCGGACCGTTTCCTGTTCCGAGGCCGGGTAAACTGCCCGGCTGATGATGTGGGTCTGGGCCAGTCTGACCTGGTCTTCACTCCACCCTAGGCTTTCTAAAAAAGGCGCTATCTGCAACTGGCGCATGGCCTGGCAGGACAACCATTCGACACCGATCTCCCGCACCTCTTTGTGGCGGATACTGTTCAGATCAATCAGTTGCTGCTCCCTACCGTTCCGGTTTGCTTTTTTATCCTTTTTTTCAACAAACACATCAATGCGTTTTTCTGCAACCATCCGACGGTAAAACTCATCGACATAGCCGATCACCGCCATGTCATCGGTGTAAGGAAGTTCGAACAGCGGGTTGTCCAGGTTGGCCACTTTAGCGGTCTGTATTTTCTGGATCTGGTTGAGTTGGTCGGTGGTCAGATCGTCCAGATAACCTGCATTCAAAATAGTCCGGTGGCATACCCTCTCTTCGTGATTACGATAACTTTCAACTAACCGGTAATAGCCCGAATAGATTCCCGTAGCCGGGTTGGTGCGCATGGAGACTTTGAAATACATGGCCGCAAATTACAATCTAATTGGCTGAGAACCAATACCCCCCTGAGGACTACAAATGAAAATCAGAAAAGGTTGTGTTTGAATACCAGTCACTTACATGATAAAACCCTTCGAAATAGCTCCATTTTTACCCGACTTTTCTGTATCTTTTTTGAAAACCACGCAAGTTGGGTTAAAATTTTTGATATTTGTTCAGAAGAAGATTATGGGCAGGTGCACAAAACCATGGACGACCTGGTAATCAGCGGCAGGCTGCCGATTACCCCGAAAAATATCGAAATTATTGTTCAGACCAAAGCTTTGTCGCCTAAAACCATTATCAACGAATACTCAGCCGATGCCGCCCTGACCCTGATCGGGTTCCACGAAGACAGTGTTAACTATCAGTAAGACAGACCGTTTGAAGGTTATCCGAACCTGGTGAGCATCCTTTTTGTAAATTCGCACGATAAAAAGGTGGTTGAATAACCGGCAAATATCTATTTTTCCAAAAGGGTACCGGACTTTCAGGTTATGACGAAACGGGCCTGACCGAAGCGGAAATACAAAAAAAGATTGTCCGGAAATTTATGCAAAATCCGGACAATCATAGTTCCCATCTCTCCATCCAATAATCTCACTACTACGACAGGCAAAAAATCAGATTCATTCTACTTTAACACATTCGGAAAATCAAGGATTTCTTTAATCTGTCAGAGTAGAAATTAAAGTTCGTTATCTTTATCCCACCACACGCGGGAAGTCATTTTATCTCCCTTATCCAACCGGGATACAGCATCCAGGTAATGCTCCGAGTTAATTGACGATTCGGATGTCGGATAGGTAAAACGACGGGGAATTGTGCCGTTCGTAACATTCCCGATATAATTCACCGTTTCCAGCTCAGGATAACCCGATCTTCTCCAGTTGGCAAATGTCTCGTATTCATCGGAGAACGTATTAATGTAATACTGGCTGTTAATTTGTTCCAGTGCTGTAGAAGCGCTGTACGGATTTAATTCCAGGTATTTTGCAATTTCAGCATCGTCGGGCGCCAGCCCGTCGGTAAACTGGTTGAATTGTTTCATTGCTGCCTTTACCCCGTTATTATAGAAATCTTCGGCATTTCCGGATACCCATCCCCTGTAAGCGGCTTCGGCCAGTAACAACTCGTTTTCGGCATAAGTTACCAGGAATGTGGGAGCGTCAATCCGGGCGTATGTATAACGGTTTGCCACAGAATAACTATTCTTGCTGCCAGGATAGTTTGGTGCATTCGGCAGGTAAGTAGAACTCGACGTACCGGTTGTTTCGTCATAACCGTTAGGCATCCCCAGCTGATGAGAGGCAATGGTGTCGCCCATCTGCCAGTCGCCGCTGCCAATTTTCTTACTGGGGTCAGCAACAACGGTACAAAGCAGCCTTAAACGCGGATCGCTGGTATTTTTAAGTAAATTAACGAACGATTCGCTCATGCGGTATGCATCCGGGTCTTCATGACAATAAATCTTGCCAAAGGGTTCGCAGGAATTATTTGATGTGGAAGCATCAGGATGGTCAATTTTAGCATTATCGTCGTTGCTTTCGAACAGCCCACCGCTAACGGCTGCTGTAACCCAGGTTTTTGCTGAAGTTTCGTCGATCTTGGACATCCTCATACCCAGGCGCAACATCAGCGAATAGGCAAATTTCTGCCATTTTACACAGTCGCCGCCATAGATAATATCGGCATCACCGATAACAGAAGAAGCTCCTTCAAGATTGGCAGCGGCTTCCTTTAATTCATTCAGCATGTCGGCATAGATCGCTTCCTGCGTATCATATCCGGGATAACCGTTGGCCTCGTAGTAACCCATTCCCGCATCAAAATAAGGACAATCACCGTACATATCGGTCATCCTGTGGAACAGGAGTACCTTCATGATCCTTGCCATTTGATATTCGGCATAATACTCTTCATTATCTTTCCAGTTCTCAAGCAAGTCGATCACATTCCGGATCCCGTTCGGATACATTCTGTCCCAGAACGCTGAATTGTACCCGTCAGAATAGGTATATTTATCACCGTTCCAGTAACTTTCGGTAGAAGCTGTGTGTTGCAACATAGTGCTACAATAGATCATACCATTACGCCATGCTTCATATTCCGTACCATAGCAATACATCTGGACATTTGTAAACTCCAGGGTATAATCCATCACATCCTGGGTAATTGCTTCGGGATCGACGTTCATATTCCCGAAATCACTACAACCTGCCAACGTTACCATTAAGCAAAGAGTAGTTATATAATATGAAATCTTCTTCTTCATAGTTCCGTTTTTTTAGAATTTGACATTCAGGTTAAACCCGACATTCCGGGTAGCAGGATATCCGTTCAATTCCAATCCTTGCCCGTTGGTATTGTTATAGGCAGATTCCGGATCGATGTTCGGCGTATGCTTGACAACTGTCCACAGGTTACGCCCCACCAGGGAGATGTTTGCCCCTTTTATAAAGGGAAGGGTACCTGCCAGGAACGACTTAGGCAAATTGTAACCAAGCGACAACTCCCTCAATTTTACAAAGTTGGCATTATAAACAAATTCCTCGGTTATGCTGTTGGAAGAAATCCACTGCCAGTATGTCTGGGCATCGATACCGGTTTTGGAGAAAGCGTTGCCGTCTTCATCGACCCCTGATACAGAAACACCGTTTTCCCGTCCTTCGAGGGTAGTTTTCTGTAACCCGGTACTGTAAAGGCTGTAATTCGTTCCGGAGAAGATTTTGGCACCCAGCTTGAAATCGAGCAGAAATGACAAGCTGATATTTTTATAATCAAAGCCATTATAAAAACCGCCTGTCCATTTGAAAACACCGTTGCCCAGGATCTCAACATCGTCAGATCTCACGGGAAGTCCGTCGGAAGTATAAACCCTGTTCCCGTTATCATCGGTTTTGTATTTGTACCCGACAATCTGTCCGTACGACTGGCCGACAATATTCCTGATTGTCGCATTTCCGCTACGGGAAACAGCTCCGTCGATCGTCAACGATTTAACGCCGTCTCCAAGATACAGTACTTTACTTTTGTTGTATGCAAGGTTTAGAGAAGTATTCCATTTGAAATCCTTCTTAACGACCGGCATGCCAAAAAACATTGCTTCCACTCCCCTGTTACGGATTTCACCAATATTCCGGTATGCGGAGCCGAACCCGGAAGTCTGGCTGGTGGAAACCTGCACAATATCGTCTGTTGTCTTTTTTTCGTAAACGGCAATGTCAAAACCTAAACGGTTATCAAAAAATGCAGCATTCGCACCTATTTCCTTTTCCCTTATTTTTACCGGTTTCAGGAATGCGTTGGGAACGGAAGAGTTACTGATATACCCCATCGATTGGTCCTGCACGTTAAAATCGTTCAGTGTATAGGTTAGCAGGGTCTGGTAGGCCGATGTTCCATTGGATGCTGAAGCTAAAGAGGCCCTCAACTTAGCCGTCGTGATCCAGTCCGGCAGTTCCAGGCAGTCGCTTAACACCCAGCTTAAATTAACAGAAGGATAAAAATAACTGTTATTATCCGGATCTAATGTAGAGAACCAGTCATTACGTCCGGTAAAGTTAAGGAAAAGCCACTCCTTATAACCAAAATCTGCTGTCCCGTAAAGCGAATTGACCTGGTATTCGGTGTAATCTTTCGCAAAAGTCCTTGTTGATGAATTGACATTGGACGTCGAATACAATCCGCTTATGATGAACGGACGGATACCGCCGTTTGTACCATACTGCTTGGTAACATCGTTCTGTCTGTTACCTCCGAACGTGGCGCTGACAGTAAAGTCTTCGAATTTTTTATTGAGGCCGATCAGGAAGTTCTGATTGATCTCCTTATAATTCTTTTCATACTCCTGTATATAACCATTCGGATCGGCCGCAGCTCCATCGGGTTGGACCTGTTTGAAGTCCAGGATATAACCGTCGCGGGATATTTGTCCCTGAACATACAACCAATCCGCGATATCGTAACGAAGCGTAGCAGCCCCGGTAGTCCGGTTTTTATCTGTTGCGTTTGTTTTCCGGTACTGCAGCCAGTAGGGATTGTTAAAATAAACATTGTTCCCGGGCTGCAACTCCTTACCTGCGGAATCTGCGCCCTCATTGCCCCTCAGCCATCTTACGTCATATGCATTTGCCAGGTACAACAACGTTGCGTTTGTATTTCCGTTACCATCTGACAGGTTAGCCCTTCCGTCCACTTTCTCGAAAACATAATTGGCATTTACAGTCAACTGCAACTTTTTTGAAATATTATAAGTTGTATTCATATTTATCCCTTGCTGTTTCAAATTAGCATTAGGCAAGTTGGATTTGGAATAAATATTGGAAACGCCTATGCGGTAAGTAATTTTATCATTTTTCCCGCTAAGGGCAAGTGATGCCGATTCGTCAATACCCGTACGATAAAAATGCTTCCAGTTATCAACATAGCTGTAAGGAACAGTTTCGCCGTTACGGTTTACAAAGTTACTGCCATCCATTTTATCGCCCCAGCTCGAGTTATAAGTCTGATAGGCCGATGTCTGATCGGAAGGTCTGATTCCCTGGGTCCCCTGTCCGTATTCTTTCTGGAAGTCCCTGTAATCATAGATCGAATTAAAAGTGAGGTTGTTATTGAATTCGACGCCAACGCCATCCTGGATTTTTCGCCCTGACTTGGTTGTGATCAATATTGCCCCGTTTCCTCCGCGGTATCCGTACAAAGCTGCTGCTGCTGCTCCCTTCAGTACCTGGATATTGGCGATATCGTCCGGGTTAATGTTCGACAGACCGTCTCCCAAATCCATACCGCCCCATTGTCCTGCACTCGACTGGTTGGTATTGTCAAACGGCACGCCATCGATTACATATAACGGTTGGTTATTTCCGGTTAAGGATGCATTACCACGAATTATAACGCGACTTGAACCTCCTAATCCGGTTGCATTACCGGCAACACTCACGCCGGCTACTTTACCGCTCAGTGCATTACCTAAATTGATATCGCGGGATTCGATCAACTCATTACCGCCAACTTCAGTGGTCGAATAACCAATAGACCGTTTCTGTCTTTTAATTCCCAATGCAGTGACCACCACCTCTCCAACGCCAATCGTTTCTTCTTCCATGGTCACATTAATCGTACTTTCCCCGGCAACTCCGATTTCCTGATCCTTCATTCCTATAAAAGAAAAGACCAGTGTCCCATTGCCAGGCACATTCGCCAGCGAATAATTTCCATCAGGACCAGTGATTGTTCCACGCGTGGTCCCTTTTACTACCACTGTTACTCCCGGGAGTGGCTGTCCGGAATGGTCGCTTACTTTACCTTTAACTGCCACATCCTTCTGTTGCTGGGACAGGTAATCATTGCCCGGCGAAAGGACGATTTTCCGGTCAACGATCCGGAATTCGACATTTGTTCCGGCGAACAGACCGGAAAGAATTTCATAAATTCCCTGATTCTTAACCTGAATGTCTACCTTCCGGTTAACATCAATCAACTTTTCATTAAATAGAAAATAGTAATCAGACTGATTCTCTATTGCATCCAGTACCCGTACAAGTTCTGATTGATGAAAATCAAGGGAAATAGCTGCCTTTTGAGAATAGGAATCAATCGCAAACAACTGCCCGATGCCCAGGATCATTATAAAAAGGAAGATCTTCATAATTTTGAAGCATTTTTTTAGGACACAGCATGCCCCTGTTTTTGATTTTTTCATACATTTAGAATGTTTAATTATTGACTCACATTGATAATTATTCCGACAAAACAGGTGTGCGGTGGAGCGCCCGCCTGTTTTTTTTCGCTAAGGACTTAATTCTGTGGATTTTTCCTTCATAGGCTCATTCATTTTCTTGTTAGTATTACTTGCTTACGGCTAAAGCTTCCATCCGGGTTCAGTTTTCGGTCATGTATTTCATAATCGATCGGGGAGGTCATTTTTAAAAGACGAAGCACTTCTTCAAGAGGATCATCTTCAAAGACTCCCCTGAACCTGTACTCTTTCAGGCCTTCTCCCCGAATCTCGACATCCACATTGTACCAGCGAGAAACCCGGCGGGCAAGTTCTTCCATCGAATCGTTCCGGAATACAAGCTTACCGTCTTTCCATGCGGTATATTTCCATGGATCCACTTTAGTACGTTCTATTTTTCCATTTTCTTCAAAAATGCGTTCTCCGGGAACGATCTTCAGGGTGGTATTCAATGTTGCCGACTCAAATATCACTTTTCCTTCCGCCAAAACCAGGTCGGTCGTTCTATCGTCCGGATAGGCCGACAAGGAAAAACGTGTCCCGACAACTACAATTTTGTCGTTATTGGCATCGATCGTGAAAGGATGCTGTTTATCTTTTGCAACATCAAACCAAGCCTCTCCCTCAAGCTTTACATGCCTGTCCTTCAAAAAGCCGGAAGAATAGCCGAGCCGGGTCCCGCCATTCAGTATCCCGGTAGTTCCATCTGGCAATTCAAAATTCACCCGTGAACCAAGGGGGGCAAACACCTGAAGCATCACATCACTCCGGTCAGATTTTGTATTATTCAATAAAAGATATAGGGTGGCTGCCAACAAAGGAACAAAAAGAACTGCTGCAACCCGCGCAGCCCAATGGTATACCAAGGAAATTGTCTTTTTCTCTTTTTTTGATTGCCTTAAACGGATATGATGATGGATCTCATGGAGCAGGTGATCCAGATTCTTTGTTTCTTCAGGAGCCTGATCAAGAGAACAGGTCAAATCATCTCTCAGGAAGCAATCAACTTCCGGACTCTTTTCGTCTGAGAGTTTTTCTGCCAGGATCAGTTCTTCCTCAAGACTGATCATCCCTTCCCGGTATTTCTGGAACAATATTTTCAAATCTTTTTCCATAATCGGAATTTACTGTCAGGCATTCATTGTCTGCTTTCCTTTATTGATATCCCTGACGGGGGAAAATCTCACGGGTGATTTTGAATTTTTTTTTAACCAAGCATATAACTCCCAAAAGTCCTAATAGAAGAATGCTATTGTGAAAATTAATAACTGAAAGTTATGACATTTAAGGGCGTTGCCCTGTGCCCCTAAAAGAGGCTTCGCCGCGTAGTATGGTTTAATACTTCACGTTTCGTTGAAGGGGCAGGAAGAATATCTGCTTTAAAAAAGCGCCAGGTAAAGTAAAACGGCAATCCCTTCCTTTTTTAATACTTCCCTGATAATCCGTAAGGCGTCTGAGATCTGATTATCAACAGTCCCTACAGAAATATTCAGTTCCTGAGCTATCTCTTTTGAAGTTTTGCCTTCTTTTCTGCTTTTCAGAAAAATCTGCTTTTTCCGTTCCGGGAATTTGTCAATAATCTCATCGATCCGCCTGAGCATAGAGCCATAATCAATCGAATCTGACATTTGATTATCCGCTTCCGACATGTTATCCTTTAAATATGCCATGTATTTCAGGGAGATTGCCCGTTTATTGAAAAATTTTCGTATCTGGTTAAGTGTTACCGTATAAAGATATGATTTAAATGAATATTCCGATCTTAAAGATTTTCTGTTCTCCCATAACCTGACAAATATGACCTGTACCATCTCTTCCGCCTCGCTTTCCGACTTCAGGTACTTCAAGGCAAAGTCATAAAGCCTTTGCCCATATAACTGAAAAAGTTGGTCGAATGCATCTGCATCATTATTTTTCAGCCGGTTAATCAGATTGGGTTCATCTCGCAAATTAAACATTCAGAACTTCAGATTTTGACTACTTTAAACCAATATTCGTTTCTGCAAATAGCTTACCGGTACAGCATTTAAATAAATACTTCTTTTGTCTGACCGGTCTCCTAAATCAGAATATCCGGATACAAACATAAAAAAAATATCAGAAAGCGACATGATTCTGTCTTTGTCTGACAAATTGTTTCAAAATGTTAAGAACTGACACTTCGTTACCAATATGAAAAAATTCCCCTGATTATTTGTCTTTAATTTTTGTCTGGATTATGCGGAGGATTCATTAGCCGGCTATTCCCTGAACTGCACATCAATGCCTTTATCATTACGGGCTTTTTGAGTTATTTGGTAAGCACTCGTCTTGATTTTGCCTTTTACAAATTCAGGAATATTAAACGACTTCATGAGCCGCATATAATAATTAACATTGTCCTGTGGAAGAAGAAATGGTTTTGAAGCCTTGCCATTTTTATCAATATAAGCAATAAACGGACGCGTATACAACCCGTCAATACGACGACTGCTAAAAACAACCCAACGGCTGTTGCTGCTCCATGAATGATAACTTTCAGCTTCATCGCTATTAAGCGCATCCAATGCAGTAATCATATTGTTTGACAAATTCATAAGATAAAGATCAGCTTCACGATGCCAAATAGAAAAATTTCCGTAATCAAAAAGAGTAAACATCAAATAACGCCCGTCAGGCGATACGCGGGGAAAAGAAACACTCTTTCCATTTTTGCGTGCATTATAAAGCGTATCAACTTTATTTCCCAATTGCCGGTTTTCCATATCGAACGATATGGCACACAAACTGTATTTTGCTTTCTCATAATCACCCGGCATATCGACACTATCTGCGGAACAATAATATAAAGTCTTCCCGTCAGGAGAAAAAGTGGGAAAGGTTTCAAATGCTGACTTGGAAAACAATAAAGGCGAAGTAAATATCTCATGCTTATTGATATCATAAATCACCACATCAGATGCATCATCAAATACTTCTATGCGGTTACGATCGGTACTATGAAACATTTGTTTTGTTTTATTGACCGAAAAAGCAACAAAATTACCGGACGGGTGCCATGAAGGATAAACAAGCGACGAAATGGTCTGTGGTGTTTTGGTATTCAACTTTTCTATTTTATTTCCATCTATCAAAAACGTGCCCCCGAAATCTTTTCGCATATGAAAAAGCATTTTACCGGGAGATTGCATGCAAAAAGAGTGGCAGTTCATGCAATTATTATTGGTCGTCCTGTTGAGTACAACAGGGGTCTGTTCATAGCTTTCCAGGCAGCGCTGATAAATTCCCATCTCTCCCCATGTTTCATAACCAGGTTCAATCAGCCGGTATGCGATATAGGGATCCACTGGTTCAGCGGCAACATACAGGTTAAAAGGCTTGTAAGCTATCCATTTATCATTTCTTTTTACCACAACCGTTACCTGAATGGTTCCCCCCTTTGCCTCTGCCATTAGTTTCTCCCAGTCAGAAGAGCTGATTCTAAACTGGTCGATTTTGGCTTCCACGTTTATTGATCCGGCGTTGGTTTCGAAGCAGGCATAAGCTTCAGAACAGTCTGATGAACCGGTTAACCCGAAATGAAGCGGGGCAATATTCACAGGAATCGTAACTTCTGTATAATCCGGGAAAATCGGAGGAAATTTATCCAGATCCTCATCCACATGTCTATTTTTGGTACAGGAAAAAAAGGTAAAAAATCCTATCCCCAATAGCAATATTGTAAAATAAGTTTTCTGCATTTCTGTTTTCAATTATTTTTCTTTATAACATAACAAATAGTGCCAGTATGTAGCCGGTTTATCTGTTTTGTGGTTCAGAATTGCCTGATATTCCTGCACCACATAGTCCGTTTTAAGTGTACGGAACGCCTTATAACGCTGAACTACCTCGTCGGAAATATCATAATGTTCCGCGATACCCGCATCTGTCGACGCAAATAACATCATACATTCCTGAAACGCTTTGGGTAAATAAGGTAAAGCAGGTGTCCCGTAATAACGTTCCACCACTCCCTTAAAACCAGGTATATCCTTTATTAGAAGGTACATGGCCCCCAAATACTGAATGGAGGCCTGGTGAGAGGGGTTATGATCTATGATATGTTTTAAATCTGAATTGATGCCGTTGTTCCCGGATATCGTCTTTTCGGGAAATAAGCACCTGCGCTTGGCTGCAAGCAAAGAGTCTGCCTCCACGGCACTGTCATTATCCAGAAACCGACGCTGTGAGTGCGCCCATTTCCTGTAATGTTGAGTTTTTTCAAGTAAGGTAATGTATTTTTCTGCTACCCGGTAATTGCCATAAATCAGATTGGTTTGTACCAGTCGCTTAAACATACGCGGATTATAATTATTTCCATTCACGCTCGATTCAAATGCCATTTTCTGAGACATGGCAATATGCCCCATTGAGAAATAGACATCGCTTAATAAGGCAGCAACATAAACTGTTTTATCCCAGTTAAGAATGATATTTTGAATACCTGCCTGCGGGTAGTCAAACAGGTTTTCTGCTAATTTTCCTTCTTCGGCAAGCGCCAGGTTACGGCAATTCTGGCAAAGGTAATTGTTTGTACCTTTTCCTTTGCTTCGTTTCAGCACCATATCCCAATCCCCGATACTTATGTAATGCTCCAGTTCTTTAAAAAGCTCATTCCTGGTATCAATCATAAAAGACGGGCAAAAGAATATAAATCCTCCTATAACCATGAGTTGGAAAACCAACCCGGCCTGCCAGACACTCTTTTTAACTGTTTTAACCCAATGCAAAAGCAATGCAAGCAGCAAGAGAGCAAGCATAAAAAACCATGTTTGGTACATCAATACCGCTTTCTGGTACCATCCAAAATATCCGTTGGGTAATAACAACTGTTTAATTTCTCCTGTTACCCCCAATCTTAGACTAAACCAGGCTGATAAATAAACGATTACCCCGGGGATGAGAAAAAGATAAGAGCTCCGGAAATGTGTAAAAAGCTCTATAAGCAATACGCTGACAACAAACACAGAAGCTACCGGTCCTGCCAGCAGGTAAAGGGTCAACGACGCACAAAAATCAAAAAGTACCCTGGACCATAAAGAACGCATTTTCAAATAATAGTTCAACCCTGTTACAAATAATAAAAAAGCGGTGGTCCCGGCTAACTGGTAATTGATATTGAACTGAAGGAACAATAATGAAACAACCGGCAATAAAGCTAATACAAAAATATGAGAGGCCGAAGCCAACTGTTTTAATACCGAAGCTGTAAAAAAGCCGGTTAACGTCAGTAAAAAGGCAAAAATCAAAGCCCCCAAATAGTCGTAAACAAAGAATTGTACCAAGAAATCTGATATCAGACGGACCATTCCTCCGGGGCTCCATAAAACAGAAGCAACAAACGGCCAGTCGTATAAGAAAATCTGCCATTGCTCCATAAAATATAAATTATAACGACCTTTTATTTGCAGATAGGAAAACAGGACAATAAAAACAACCGTCCATCCGATAACAGGAAGCAAGCTGCCTTTCAGATATTTATTATTCATATTTTTGCTGTATTGTTCTCTATAGTTTTAGATTTGATTTTCCGTTATTTATCTTTTAGTTCGGGTAAAGGTAATCTGTAGCTAAAAGAAGGAGTTTCAATTTTAGATATTTGATTTTCGATTTTCGATTTTGAATACGATAACAGAAATCTGTTCTTCCCCATGTCTTAAAAAAACAACCCAAGTAAAAAGACACCCTATTAAAGGGCTCGTTTACCCGGTGCCGGGAAATAGCTGTCACTCCACATCGATCACTTCTTTTGATGAATAGATAAGATGGCCGAAACTGCTTACCCCTTCAAGAACGACACCATACTGCGAGGGCGAATCAGCCGAATAAAAACTCAGATGGGCAATCCCTGTAATGTCCGTCCTCGCACACGGGTTCCAGTATATCGTTGAACGCAGGTCGGGGCCGCCATTCTTCCGCTGTTCTTCCGTTTCATAAACCGGCGAATAAAATTCGACCTGTTGCTGATAACCGATAGGGGTAAATACCTGTATATTTTTATTCAATGTATTTTTCTCAACAGTACCATGTTTCGTGTTGATTACAATGGCCCCGTTTGCACCCCGGGCGCCGAAAATTGGCATCACCGTTGTGGCCGGCGATACAAAAGCATCGCTGATATCATTAACATTCAGCATACTGTAATCAAAATTGTCCCTTGGAATGTTATCCAGGATTACCATAGGCGCTGCCTGCCTGTAATAAACTTCTTCCCCCGAGACCGTAACTCCGGGAAGGCGGCGCAACAGGTCAAATACCGTTATAAAATTTGCTTTTTCGATCTCTTCGGTCCCCAAAACAAAAGATGATGAAATGGAATAGTAGGGCGATTCTGTTTTGGGTCTGACTATTTTTTGTCCTTTTACCTCTACTTCCGCCAGGTTAATGACCTGCATCCCCTTTTCTATGGTGAACTTTTCATTTGTCTTGTCCGGATAAGGTTCTTCATAACTGCCTTTTTCCGGACCAACCAACGGAGGCAAAGTAACCGGGGCAAACGTTTCAACAGGATCCATTTCGATAAAAGCAAGGCTCGATCCTTTTTTACGCAGTGCCTGTATAATATACCGTGTACTATCCGGATAATCAATACCGGGAAACACAAACTTACCGTCTTCTCCCGGTTTGACGAACGAAGTCCCCAAAACCGAATCCTTAAAGGCAATCAGGGAAATACTCCCGTCTTTTAGTGCCGAAAATAACCCGGTAACTTTCCCTGAAAAGTTGCGGTTTGATTCCACCGGATACTTCAATTCCGTCTGCAAATTTCCTTTTATCAGCTCCGGCACATTGTACCGTCTCCACCCCTGCGTCATCATCAGCACATCCAGCGCAGCTGCGGCTTTCCTGTCCTCCTTTTGCAAATAGCTCATGGGCGATTCGATATGTCCCTTTAATTCTGAAGTAAGCAAAAACGTGGAAATAATGCCGGAAGCCGTGTCAATAGCCACATCCCCTTTATCCACCACTGATACTGAGAAATTACCGGACAAAGGCATTTGATCTTCATCGGTAACCTGTACCGACAGGTTTATTTTACTGCGGGGTTCATAAACCAGTTTATCTGATTGAATACTAACGCTGGCAAACGTACTGCCCTGGTTGGAGAATACCAGACGTTCGCTCAGGATATTCCGGTCCCTATCGATCAGCAAAAAATGGACAATGCCTGCCGGAAAGAAATCTTTGTCAAAGCCAATGTACCCGCGGTTAACATCCCACGGCTGCGCGTAAAGCACCACTCCCCGTAAATGTGCCACCACATAAACACCGGAGGGCAATACATAGCCGGGAGATTTAAGCAGGGTTAACCGTAATTTTCCATGGTCCCAAATCGTTTTCAACGCTACGGCATCCGGTTTAGGATCAGGTAGAGGAAAACGTTTTGATATATTTTGTTCGTTGGTGCAAACCGCATAATAGGTCCGTCCCGGAAAGTAATACATCAGGAACTGCCCCATTCCCAAATTACCGCTCCCGAAACTTGCGCATTCCCGGCCGGTGTCGTCATATACCGTTCCGTTGACGTTTTCATGCAACCCATTTTTCTTCAACGCTTTGAAAGCCATCTGAAACCCTGTTTGCTCCAGGGCATGGCCACCTTCGGGGAAAAAAGACACATTAAAGCTGTCATCCCTTGCCGGAACCCTGAAATAGCGGTTATAACCATGCCCCTTGTAAGTGGTTTGAAGAAGAAATACCGGCTGGTCTTGTGTATCCTTTAGCCTAAAAGAATAATGTGCCGGTCCCTGTTCAAATGAAAGTTCCGCTCCGTCCCCTTTCAGACTGTCACCGGTAAACAACCTGCACGCATCCGGAACAACACGTTCTTTCCCGGCTTTATCCACGAAACAAATTTCCGCGTTTACGTTATCATCATCAAAGCTAAAGTTGATCCCGGGAGAAATCTCTCCGGAAAGCGGGTCGATGATATAAACCTGTTTACGGAAAAAATAATCCTCTCCCTGGTTTTGCATAAACCGGGTATATGCCCTCAGCGTATAACTCCCTTCCGGTAACGATTTGTCAAGCTTAACATTCCCGTAAAAACAACCTAAGCTGTCAGAACGCAACATCACCCGGCTTACAACACCTGCCAACGGGTTAATCAGTTCGACATACACGTAACGGCTGGCATTGGCCTGCTTAAGCAGGAGCGCATCCACCAAATGGACGCGCAACCAAACCGTTTCTCCGGAAACATAAGCGGGTTTATCCGTTTGGACGTACATTTTTTCCTGCGGATAAAGGGCAAGTTGTTCAAGAAAGAGGTTCTGGATGGAATCGTTACTCATTTCCTGCGCATGAACAGCCACATTAAAAAGAAAAAAGGTCCATAAAATAAAGGGTATTAATTTCATCTGTTTGTCTGTTTATAATCTGTTTTTTAGTTGCCGGATAGAACTCGCCATAGATAATCATGTTCCTGAGTGAGAGTATCTCTGATGGCTCGTTTCATGGGTGTTGGTTGTTGATTTTGGAGGATTGAAAACAAATTACATCTAATATAAAACCTCAAAGAGCCCAGCCAGGCATAGACCGGGCTCATATTATTAACTCAATATTTACTTCAAGTGAAAAAATCAGGCCAAACTAAAGATTACAATACGGAAATAACTGTCACTACGTTTTAATCTGACCAACCAATATAAATGCCATTACCATTTGAAATTTCCTCGGGATCATAAACAGCAACTTCTATCAAAACTTCAAATAATTGTCCATAGCCAACTCCACTGGAACCACTTTGACCTACCTGGTACTCACATCTATCTGATAACATAACATTTTGATAAACATTTATAATTTTCAGTTCTACATAACCTGGCGCAAAACATCCCATACTATACCCATATCCAGTAGCACCCAACGCAGATACATCGTAAGTTTGGTAATCCACCCCCCTCAAGCTAATATTGAGATAATCGCTATACGCAAAACTTGTTGCAGCAAAAGCCATAAATACGGCAAAAACTAAAATGATTTTTTTCATAATGATTTGTTTTTTTTAATTATCGACAATAAGGATAAAATGAAGGTTTGGCCTGATTCTGTTTTATTCTTTGTCATCTGTTTTTTGTTCAAATCCTTCCAACCGGTCTACTGTTAAAGGATATTGGGCTTTTAAGCCGGCCAGCAACCGGTCGCTGACCTCCTGTGTTTTTTTATTTAACAGCATCTGTTGCAGTTCACCATTGGCGTATTTATAGGGTAATAAAGCCGTCCCTTCTTTACGGTCAAGGTAGACAATCCAGTACTCCCCGTTTATTTCCCTCGGCGATAATACCCTTCCCGGCCCTGCATCAAGGATCGCACTGACCAGCATGACATCGTTAGTAGTATCTGACATATGGTATTTAACATCTTTTTGACGAGCGTTCATCCCGGGCAATTCCGGCGGATTGCTTTCTTCTCCCTGATTTAGCCCGTTTTTATAATATTGGGTAAGGGGCATCATCGCCTTAAAAGCCGCTTGCTGATTGCCAAACTTATAGATTGAAATAGTGGCTGTTTCCGGACATTGGAACTTATCCGGATTCTCGTGATAATATCTTTTTAACTCGCCGGGAATTAACCTGATATGGGGATAAATATTTTTCTCATTATAGTAACGAACAAATAACTTAGACTGGTAATGTTTTTTGAAGCATAAGAATTCGTCATCGGTTTCGGCCCCCATTTTAAGGGCTTCGCCGTAATACCAGACCTCCATCAGAAAATTAGTCATCATTTTCTTCATATCCCGTACATTTCCCGGAGAACCGACGTACATCGGCTGATAATGCACAAAATCCACAAAATCTGCTGCAGTATAGTGCTGAATACTATCCTTAAACATATAATCCATAAGGATCATATTCCTGTCAATCCCGGGCCATTCTTTCGTTCCTGAAATAAATTTTTCCGTCATCCGGCTAATAGCACTATCATGCATTACGGGAACCATACTACCCAGCACTTCCTGTTGACTTTCCCAAATAAACTTCAACTTCAACGCATCCAGCAGTTCTTTCTCAATTCCGGCCTTTTCCTCGGTAAGCGGACGTTGCCCTACAATCTCCTTTCCCGTCACCTGTAACACATAGTATCCTTCCAGGGCTTCCAAAGGTCCCCAGACATCTCCCTTTTTTGCATCAGTAATCCTGTCCGTGTAAACCCCCAACGGATAAAAAGGATAAGTTCCCCGAAACATACCACTTTTTATTTCCGAAGAAGAAACCTGCCCCTTTAATGTACTGAAGCTTTTCGTCGATTCAATAACCGAACCGGGGGCTATATATTTATTTAGAGAAATACGATCCGGGAAATAAATATATTCCAGCGTGTATCGCATTTTACGTTTTTCATAAGCTGCTTTAATATCGCCGGAACCCACTTTCAGAAACGGCTTAACTTTTCTGTTCCAAACATAACCATCGACATCTGAAGCATACATCCGTTCTGCGCAGTCCAGCTTTTTTGCCAAAACACGAATAGTATCAAACCGGTTATCCATGGCATAAGCCAGTATGTAAGCATTGTCCACCAATTGCTCCCTAAATCCGGGGCTTGCATACTGCTTCCCCGGTCTGCTTTTAAGATATTCGTAATCCGTAACCGTTAATTGATAATCGCCCGCCTGAAGAAGAATATCATCGCCCTTGTCACGGGAACATCCGAAATATAGCACGGACAAAACAAGCCCTATCCTTATTTTAATGCATTTCATTTTATCCTTGCTTTGTTTTTAAGTTACAAGTTCAATGAATCTATATTGTGAGATTTCCAATTCATCAATCAAAAAAATATCCTTTAATTAATTTTAAGTAAACCCTCTTCTTTTCTGTAAATCAAGTACAAGAATTAAAATATGATAAGTAAACAACTGAAAAGACAGCAGGGCAAAACCTGCCCTGCCACCTTTCTGTTAATAGCTATTTTCCATGTGCTTCCAGCCAGTCATCCAGCTCTTCGGTTTCTTCGGTGGTTGTACGTTCCTTATACAAAACACCTTCGGCCCGCCACCGGGTCCCGTTATTATCATACTCGTACCAGAAGTCGTACAACTCCATAGAGGGATAATACATACCCCCTCCGTCGTAGATTGTAAACTGGTCCCAGGTAGCAAAAGTCAGCGTACTGTCTGCTTCATTTACCGTAATCTTAAAGGTATATTCGGGGCGATAATCATCCGTCTCATTATTATAATGAAACATACGGACGGTGTTTCCGTTATCGGTTGCCACTAAATTCCTCGACATTTTGTAAACCGTGGAATCGTTCGCGTTGGTGGTATTTCTCAATAGCCCGTCCACATAATACGAGCCTGAGTACTTGTTTACCAGGTTGAGGATTACCAGCACTGTCGTATCGTTGTCGCTCAATTCATAATCCGATATCGAGCTCAACCGCAACGGGATCATATACAAGGAATCACATTGCAGTGTAACAGGATTAATATAAATCGGATAAGTGGCATAAACTTCTCCGGCTTTTATAGTCACCTGGTCTAACGGATAGCTGTATATCGCATCATCCGGTTTTTGGTATTGCACATCCTCTCCGGACACGTTACGTTCATTATACAAAGTAACTTCATCCGGGTTTTCAGCAAGCGTAACCGTAACATCCTTCGTTAAGGGAAGCGACCCGCTTACGGCAACCGAAACGGAAATCGTATCGGTTGACTTGCCCAGATCAATATCCCGGTCGATCAGTTGGTCACTAATCCCGACAATATAAACTTTCTGCGGGTATAACTCCCTGTCAATCGGAGAATCCTCTTCCCCGCAGCCTGCGAACAGCGCTCCGAGCGATAAGGAAAATAATATTATTTTCTTCATATTCCTTCACTGTTATTTAATTAATTAATTCCACCCCGGGCTTTGGACCAGCCTGCCGTTTTTATCCAGCACATCCTGATCAATTGGGTAAAAATACATCTTGTTTTTCCAGACACGCTTCATGCAATCCTCAGTATTCCAGATTTTCGTTGTATAAAAACTTTCGCGCGCAGAGCTCTTGGCCGTTACGTCCAGTCCCGTAACAGATGTCCCCATGACCTCAGGCGCATCCATCCAGCGACGGAGATCGAAATAGCGGTGATCTTCGAAAAAGAATTCAATCTGCCATTCGTGTTTGATCAGACTTTTCATGGTTTCGTAATCGGAAGCTTCCGCGGCCGTAATCCCGGGTAAGCCGGCCCGGTAACGGATCTGGTTGAAATACTGCACCATCTCAGCAACATTCCGTTCTACAGTAATCCCCGTTGTTTCATCAGTATAAGAACCATCCATTTCATTCATGGCCTCTACATAACCCAACAGCACTTCAGCATAACGGAAGTTCGGGTAATATTTGGTTTTATTCACTGTACCGTAAGTCCGGCAATCTTCCTGGTTCGCCCATTTACGAATGGTGTACCCGGTACGGTTATAGTTGTAAGAACTACCCGCGGCATTACCGTCTGCATAATAGGTTGCATTCAGATTTGTAACACCGCTCGTTGAGCCAATATACCCGGTAGCCGGCCAGATACAATGGTTGAAACCGATGGAAGCATAGTAACGTGGTTCCCGGTTATCGTCCATCCTGGCCCGGTCTGCACTCAGGACATAGTTTTCAGAAAAAGTCTGACCGCTACCAACCGCTTTCCATGATTTTTCTTCATCAGTAGCCTCGCTGAACGACCTTCCGTCAGCCATCCGGAACTGGTCAACGATATCCTTCGGTACACTTAAGGTACTGTTACCACCTTGTGTTGAAGGAAAAGCAAAACGATTGTTTATGTCTGCATCATCACAGAAATAGATTAACTCCGGATTACTTTCAGGAGTCACGCTTCCGTCAAATATTGACTTATACGATAAATACGGGTCGATATCCGCTGCCCCGTCCGGAAAATTGTTGGTTTTCAGGTTCGGGTCATCCGTATCCGGGAGTTCCAGCGTGCTGGTCCCTCTCGTATTAACAATCTTTGGCGTGGTATAAAGCTGATATTTCCCTAAATCGATAATCCGTTTAAACGCAGCAGCAGCCATTCCCCACCTGTTTGGATCGGCTGTTTGGGAGATAAACGGTGTTCCATCTGTCCGGATCCAGCCGGAGTAATAGGTGTTGCCATTATATAGAGGACTGGCAGAATACAACCGCATACGTGCAATAACAGCCATGGCAGCCCCCTTGGTTGGCAGATATTGATAAGCTTTTGCCCAGGTCAGCGGAAGCAACTCTGCAGCCTGTTCCATATTGGTACAAATATATTCCACGCAGTCGTCATACGAAGAACGTTCATAAGAGGCCGATTCGACCGAAGCATCCGAATCAAAGGGTTCATCCGGCAAAACAGGCACCGGTCCGTACATACGTACCAGCGAGTAATAAAAGTAAGCCCTCAGGAAATAGCCCAGGCCTTTATACTCCCTCATTTCAGACTCCGTTAATTCCGGGTTCCCGTCAATCCGGTCCAGGATAATATTGGCCTTGCGGATCCCTTTGTAATAGTCCGGCCACGGATTAGCACTCTTCGTATCTTTTGCAGTGACCTGATCAACCACCAGACAACTTCCAGCGTGATCGCTGTTCACCCAGGGTTGAATAGCCTCATCCGATCCCATTCCGCTGGGGAAAGGCGCTTTATTGTCCCAATCCCCGACAAAATTAGATTCGTTTTTTAAATACTCCGCCGTTCCGTTTATATATTCAAACGTTTTCGTTTTTGATACAAATATGGAGTCTATTGTCGTTTTATCATACACATATTTATCAATATCAATGTACTTTTCACACGAAGTGAAAACAATAACGCTAAGAAGCAGCGCTAATAAACCCCGACTGTAAGTCCAATTTATCATCGTCATTGCCATGTGTGTTAAAATTTAAGGTTCATCTGTAAGGTAAAAACTCTTTGCGTGGGGTATGCAGCCCCGTTCTCAGAGGCCTGGCCCGGATCGAAAAACTTGTCTTTCAGTTTGTCCCATACGTGTAAATTCGTACCGATTAAACTGAAAGTCGCACTGTTAATGCCAACTTTTTTCATAAACCCGGCTTTTGTCTGATAGGACAGTTGAACATTCTTCAGTCTTAAATAACGTCCGTCGTTCAGCCAGAAAGTCGAATTCCGGTTGTTATTGCTGTTCCCTCCGTACGTAAGCCTCGGGAAACGGGCATCGGGATTTTCAGTTGCCGGGTCGCCGGATATTTCAGCCGAAGTCCAACGATTGGCCTGATCGGCTACAATCTCCAGCACGTTACCGGTTTCTTTTCCTGAAAAAGGAAAGAACCCGTTACCGCCGCTAAAATATTTCACCCGGCTTACCCCTTCGAACAGGACGCTCAAATTCCAGCTTTTCCAGTTGAACTCCGTTGCAAAGCCATACTGGATTTGCGGTGTCGTGGAATATTCCAGCGGAACAACGTCATAATCGTCAATCACGCCATCGCCATTCACATCCTTATACTTAATATCACCGGGCAACACGTCACCCCCGAAAGTCTGTCCCGGGCTGTTCGTTACGTCAGCTTCGTCTTTAAACAATCCCAGGGCTTTCAGGCCCCGGTTAATCCCCCACTGGTAGCCAACGGTTGACAGATAGGGATAACGGACGATCGACTCTTCATATTCCAATACCTTGTTTTTGGATTGGGTGTAGTTGGCACGCAGCACAAAATAAGACTCCTTGTTGATCTGATGAGTATAAGAAATAGTTCCGTCAATCCCCCAACTCTTCATTTTACCAACGTTGGCATAAGGCAAACTAACCAGTCCCATTTCATCAGGAATACTTGCCCTTTGTTGATAAATACCGGAACGGACGTCCTTGTAAAAGTCAACGGTCATATCAAAGCGTTCTTTAAAAAACTTCGCATCGATACCGAAGTCCGATTTGGTTGCCGTTTCCCAGCTCAGGTTCGACGAACCAACCTGGGTTTCGGTATAACCGCTGCCCGAATTCCACAAACCGCTGCCGGTAGATCCCATCAGCGTCAGGTAAGGAAACCGGGTATCCATCCGGTCGTTACCGACCTGTCCGTAAGACCCCCTGAACTTCAGATAATTGATAAAGGGAACTGCTGTCTTAAACGCTTCATACTGGGTTGGCAGCCAGCCCATTGAAATAGCCGGGAAAAGGCCAAACTTTTCACCGTTTTCAAACGCTTCCGACCCGGTATAGCCAATATTTCCCTCGATCATATAAGTATCTTTATACGAATAGGTGGCACGGCCTGAGAAACCGATATAGCGTTTGGGAATTGCAGTCAGATCAGTCGTATTCTCAGAACCGACATAGTCTTGCATATAGTAGTGTGCCAAACCGGTAACACGGTGCACCTTGTTAAAGGTCCGTTCGTAATTGGCATGCGCTTCAAAATAGAATTTCCGGTTCACTTGCGTCGCAACAGAAAACACAGGGTCTGCAGCATCCCTCTTTTTTTCCAAAGCCAGCGAGCCGTCGCGTTTCCTTCCCGTCGCATAATACAGCGCCGGGGTTTTTGCCCGGGTCGACCACATTTCGGAATTGGCGTTTATGCTAAACAATCCTGTAAATTTAAGCCCTTTGGTTATCATGCTTAAATCTTGTTCCAGCTGAAGGTTCAGGTTGTTTGTATTCTTGTAATATTTCCGGTAGCCGGTATAATTCAGCAAGACGTAAGGGCTCATCTGGTCATTATTGCTTCCATATGCCGGGACCTGTCCGGTTGAAAACATAACAGGAACAAGAACCGGGGTCATATTGGCCTGGGAATCCCACAAGTCCTGGCTGGTAAGTGTCGAGTCTGCACTATTCCCCATTGCCGGATAGTTTTGGGTAATCAAGATCATTTCCAGCCCCAGTGACATAATCGTGGTCCGCGTTAAATTCATATCGACATTCGCACGAAAGTTGTACTGCTTATAATCCACGTTTGTGTCGTACTTGTTGATCCCTTTGTCCTGTTTAAAAAGGGCATCTTTACTCAGTATCCCCAAACTTATAAAATAACGGGCAGCCTGTCCGCCACCCGAAGCGCTCAGGTATGCCTGCTGGTTCATGGTATAGTCTTTCAGGATCACGTCCCTCCAGTTTACATTCGGATGCAGGTCGGGATCGATACCGCTTTTAAACAACTGCAAATCGACATCGTCATAAATAGGCTCCATCCCTCTCGACAAAGCAGCTTCGTTAACAAGCGCGGCATACTGGTTGGCATTAACATAATCCGGCATCCGGGGAGAATAGGAATAACCGGTATTCACTTTCACGTTAACTGAAAGTTTGCCGGCATGTCCCCTTTTGGTAGTCACCAGTACCACCCCGTTGGCCCCCCGGACTCCATAGACCGCCGTAGCCGAAGCGTCCTTTAAAATGGAGAAGCTTTCGATGTCTTCCGGGTCAAGGGTATTTATATCACCTTCCACTCCATCGATCAGCACCAACGCACTTGAACCAGCCCCAAACGTACTGATACCACGGATCCAGAACTCGGAATAGTCATTCCCGGGCTCGCCGCTGCGGGTAACTGAAATAATACCGGGAACACGGGCGCCAAGCATATTGGAGACAGAGGTTGCCGGAACCTTTAAATCCTTTACTTCCACATTTGTGATCGCCCCTACGACCGAAGCCTTGCGCTGCGTACTGTGGCCTACCACAACCTGCTCGTCCAACTCACTGACGTCTTCTTTCAGCGTTACACGCATCCGTTCGTCGGTTTTTAAAACTTTAATTTCCTGCTTAAGATAACCGACATAGGAAAATAACAACGTTTGCCCTTTTTGCAAACCGGTTAATTTGAACCGTCCGTCCGTATCGGTAATGGTACCCTTCCCCTGAACTTCTTTCACGACAACAGTAACACCGATCAGACTTTCCCCGTTTTCAGTCATTACCAAACCACCGGCAGTCAGGTCAGACTGGGCATAAACTACAGGTAACTGACAGAAAACTGCCATCAGGAAAAGAATAGCTGTAATATATTTATTCATGTTATTGTCCAATTATTATGATTTCACGATTTTATTCAATGGAAAGTTTTCTGACCATACCGTCACCTCCTCCGGCTATGATATAGTTTCCGTCTGAGTCCACTACAATATTACGGGGACACCTGAAGGTAGACTCCAACGGATCGCCATTTAAGTAGGGCGACGCACTTACATCTGCTATGCCGGCGACAATCTCAACCATGCTGCCGGCAATCGTCATGATAACACTGCCTGTTGAACTCCAGTACTCGCCATTCTTGTTGCAAACAAAAATCTCCCCGTCTTCGTTGACACACATCCCATGGGGATTAACGAACTGGGCATCTGCAAGGCGGTCACCTGTTGCAATAGCCTTTCCATTGTTTCCCGCATATAAAGTCGATGTCCAGGAATTATCAGTATTTTTCACAAGCTTGTAGATTGCATTCTGTTCTGTAAATGATGCAAAGAAACAATGGTGGTATTTACTGTAGCAAATAAACGAACTCTGCCAATCGCCAAACTTGGTGGGAAGGTCCCCTTTTATTTCGCCACCATAATTATTGGAATCAATACTTCCGGGCTTTTTGGCCGCAGACGCATAAACTTTGTAAGTTTTCTCCTGTAAATTGACTTCGGCAATACGCCCGTCGACATCCATTAAATACAATAAATTATCATCTTCCGCAAATGTCATGGAAGGGACTTTAGCGCCTGGCAAATCTGAAGATGTTACAGTAATACCCGTGGTGCTGTATTCCCAGCTTTTCTCTTTTGAATAATAGTAAATAGTATGCTCCCCACTAAAAAACTTGGTTACATAAACCGCATCACGCGTACTGGGCACTGCCGGACAACAAAGTTTGTCGGGAGTTGACAGCATTTGCATCTCATTATCGTCCTGAGAAAGCAGGAATGCCTTATTATTCCAACCGGTCGATACCATAAAAATATTGTCAGCCGTTTGTCCGGCAACGGTAGCCACATAGTCAACATCGCCAAAAGTGACCGCATCAAGGGCCGCCCCCGCGTAATCAGCATCATCATCCATCCATGCCTGGGTCTCTACACTCCCGGCAATGGTTTTTACAGACTTACTTTGCTTATATTTAAACAACAAACCGGACGGAGCAAGGCTATCTGTACCGATCACGACGGAAATCTGGTTAAGGCCTTCCGGCTGCTTGGGAACAAGCCCGGTAATACTGATCCCGTCGGTAGCCGTAAGGACTGCCTTTTTCGCGCCAAAATAAACTTTCATATCAGAAAGTTCTCCCGGAAAATTTCCGTTTACAATAAAAGTCTCGTCAATAACTCCCCGGGTTGGAAGGATTTCATCAACCGTTGTTGGCTTAGCCGGATCGTATTTGTTTTCTACTTCCGGTATTTTTTCAATCGACTCTGTATCATCATTGCAGGCCGCAAAAAGAAACACAAGAGACAAACCGTATAAAATAAGATATGATTTTCTCATTTTGTATCGAATACTTTAATGGTTTTAGTTAAACTGAATTTAATTGTGTTACCAAAAGGTTGTAGTGGTATGGTTAAATCATCAGAGAGCACTCTTTGCTATAGAGACCCTGACTTTCAGGCACAATCTCCCCACACGAAGTCCGCGAAACAATAAAACCGTTTATTTAGTTTGTTTCAATGAACTTCCCGCGCAGCAAAGATGAAGAGGTATCTTTCGGACTTAGTCTTCGAAGTGGAACTTCGGAGAACTAACCCTAAAGAAATTAGATTCTCCAATTAATTTGGGAAAGTTTTTTGAGCATTTGATACACCTAATTTACCATACAGGCAAACACGGAGTACCAAATGAACAGTTTACCCCGAATAGGGTCGAAGTAGACATGATGTTTCCTTTTTTACTTTTTCTTTTTTTTCATAAGCAGATCATTTTAAGGGTTCAGTTACATTAGCTAGTTAAGTGTTCAGTATCTTCATTAAAACAAAAGTAAATTCACCTGTTAATAATGATTTCCATTTTAAGATATTTGATTTCTATTTTAAGACTTACCCTGATAGACATAAATTTAAAACACTATAAATCAATAAAATAAAACATAAAAAAAAGACAGATTTAATTATTAGAAATATTAATATTGACGATTTCTATTTTAAGATACAGGATTTCTATTTTAAGATACCATCTGGAACAATCACACATAACAAACTGATATACAAAATAATATAAAATAAGTAAATTTAAATATTGAAGGATGAGTCCAATTCCGAAAAGTTACTTGCCCATTGGCAAGGAGCGAAGTGAATGAAGAAATCTATTATTAAATAAGTAATTTATTCACTTAATTACCAATGATATATTTTTATACAATATCAAACTATAGTTATTTATAAAAAATTGGCTACATTCAAAGAAATAGTGCTTTTCATTTTTTGCTTGACCAAAAAACGAAACAAAAAAGTCAAGAAAATTTTAAGCTTCAACCCGCGTCACGATTTTTTCTTCCCTGCACACAACCCTGAATACCCTCCAAAAACCGCTCCCTCCTGCACCGGCCCGCAAAATTTTCGGGCCTGCCCTGCATTTCGCCTAACGGCGAATCAAGGACTTAGCTTTTAAAGACCTGCCCTGTCATATCTACATTATGCCCCATTTTGGGGGGGTAGGCTCTCGCAATGACACATTGTTGGACTTTTCGTAGTCTCAAGGATGAAAAACACAAAGGCAAAAAAGCCGGTAATTTTTTCAAATGAATACCTCAGTATGTTGGCAGCCCATAAACAGATAACCTGAAAAACAAGTTAAAGGAACCCGAAACCCAACTAACAATAGAAACAACAGAAACAAAAAATAACAAGTTACATAAAAGCATCAAGATTGGGGTTCAATAATTTCCGATGGGGATTTCCCGTAGTGCCGGCGAAATATTGTACTGAAATAACCGAGACTGGAAAAACCGCAAAGCTCGCTAACTTCAGTTACGCGGTATTCTCCTGATTTTAACAAATCCAGGGCATGGTCGAGCCGGACAGATCTGATAAAATCAGTTGGCGATTGATTCGTCAATGCTTTTACTTTTTTGTACAGGAGCGAGGGACTTACTTCCATTGCCGATGCAAAATCAGCTCTGTAAAACTCAGAATTGTCCATATTTTCCCGGACAACTTCAACCATTCGCTTTAAGAACTGATTATTCAGTTCATTTTCCACAACAACAACATCTTCGTTTAGTTTAATAATTTTCAGAGCTTTATCCCGGGTTATCTCCCGGTTTTTTATGATTGTTTTTATTCGCCGCTGGAGCAATGTCACATCAAACGGCTTGGTTAAATAGTCATCAGCGCCAAGTCCCAGGCCTTTCAATTGCTGTGCCTTACCGGCCAAGGCAGTTAACAGGATTATCGGGATATGAGATGTTTCATAGGTCGACTTTAGCTTGCGGCACAATTCAAAACCATCCATATTGGGCATCATGATATCAGAAACAACTAAATCGATGGGTTCCTTTTGGATAAACTTCCAGGCCTGCTGTCCGTCCCCGGCCAGACTAACGTGAAACTGGCCCTCCATCGCCAGTTGCAAAAATTTCCGCAGATTATCATTGTCCTCAACAATTAAAACGTTCATCTTCGTCCCGGTTATCTGGTCATCCCGGACCGTTTCAACCGAACTGATTTCTTTGGATTGGATCGAGGGTTGAGTGGATTTTTTCAAATTTTTTGGATCCGTTTCTGATTCATCTACTTTTTTATAAGGTATCGTGACCTGAAAAGCAGAACCAACGTTTAACAGGCTGCTGCAACTGACTTTTCCTTCGTGTAAATCCACATAATTCTTCACCAGCAGCAAACCGATCCCCGCACCCACAATCTTCGAGTTGACAGCATTTTCACCACGGTAATATTCTTTAAATAATTGTTTCTGTGCTTTTTTATCGATACCAATCCCCTGATCTTGTACTTCAAGGATCCATTTACCCGGAGAACATTGCAGATTAACAAGTACAGGATTATGTGTATCTGAATATTTTATAGCATTGGAAATAAGATTATCGATTACCTTTTCGATCATGACCTCATCAATTGCCGTGACAAATTGTGGACTATCAGAAGTAAATTTTAATTCAATATTCTTACTCTGTGCATACGCTTCAAACATCATTACCCGGTTCTCGATAATTTTCACAATATCCCTCATCGATAAAAAAGGCTTTTCTTTCCCGACATCTACTTTTTGAAAATCCATCAACTGGGTAACCACAGCTAAAAGACGTTGTACCTGTTCTGTAGCCAGGTGCAAATAATAAAGACTTTTATCCGTCAGGTTAGGCTCTTTGTTCAGTTCTTCGATTGGTCCGTTTATCAAGGTGAGCGAATTACGAATTTCATGTGCTGTATTGGAAAAGAAGCGGATTTTCTCTTCCGAATGTTGCTTCTTCAGTCGGTCGATATAGTAGAGCAATCCGAGGGTACCCAGGCCAAGAATAAAGCTAAAGGCTAAAATCCGAAACCACCACTTCTCCCAAAAAGGCGGAATCAGATGAAGGGCGATCATTCGTTCTTCAATTACATGTGTCAATGAACTATCAATCATCCGGATCCGAAGGGAATAGGTCCCGCTTGGAATATTCGAATAAGATAAAATCCTGTTGTTAGAAGGTTTACTCCATTCTTTATCTAATCCTTCCATTCTCCAGGAAAATTTTGAACCAGGTGAGGTAACCCCGATCGGGATTAATTCAAGACTAATTGTATTCTGGAGATATTTCAGGGACAATTCTTTCAAACTGTCCAATGGAGTCTCTAACCGGAGCGTTGATGATTCACGAATTGACCGTCCGGCTATTGTCAGGTCCTGAAAAAAAATTTTGCCCTGGTATCGATTTACCGGAGTTACGTTCGGATCGAAAAACAAAGCCCCCTTGTTTGTTCCCAAAATGAGCTTCCCGCTCTTTAATTCACAACGTGAATTTTGGTTAAAAGAAACATTGGACAACGCCGGTAAAGAATTAAATGTCAAAATGGTGCTTCCGTCTTTATTCATCCGGCATAATCCATGCTCAGTCCCAATCCAAAAATAACCTCCGGAAAACGTGATACTGGTTACAAAATTCGAAGGCAACCCCGAATCAGCAGAAAAGATTTTTGTTTCTTTAGTTTCCAAATTATACCGGACGACCCCATTACCACTGGTACATAGCCAGACTTCATTGCCCTTCAGGAACAGGTCATAGACTAAATAACCTTCGACTAATGTTTGCGTTTTTCCTGTCTCCGCGTTCAGTAACACTAACCCGAATGTGGTACCAATCAGTATTTTTCCAGGACTGTATTCCAAAATTACTTTAACGACAAGGTTTTTATACGACTTAAATCGTTTCTCCTGAGCCGAGTAACAAATTAAGTCGCCGACACCGCCGATCCAGATATTTCCCTGACTATCTTTATAAACATCCAGAACGAAATTATTGCCAAATTCGCCATTTGTTTCTTCAATAGAATAGTGCTCCAATTCCTTTCCCGAATTACGATCAAGTAAATAGACCCCTGAAGAATAAGTTCCGGCCCAAATCCGCCCCTGATCGTCTTCGCATAAATCATGAAAGACCTGCGCATGCTCCTTTTTGTTATGGAAGAAAGACGTCCACCGGTTTGTGGATGCATTCCAGTAACTAATCCCGTTGTTGGTGGCAAACCAAAGATTTCCGTCAGAATCCTCCAGGATACCGTTCACATTATTGTTGATCAATGAATTGGGATTATTTACAATATGACTGATCTCGGTAACCATTGAGTTAGCCTGGTCGAAATAAGACACCCCGCCACTGTAAGTACAAACCCAAACCCGCTTATTATCATCGCAATAAATGTCGTAAACGCCATTCCCTTTCAACGAGTGCGGATCATCAGAATTTTCTTTATAAACACACATGACCGCATCGCTGTACTTATTGATTTCCCATATTCCCTGGCCGTCGATTCCGATCAACATGGTAGAATCTGAGTTGGCTTCAATCGCCAATACCGGTTGATTTGGAATTTGGGACAGGCTTGTAAGCTTAAAGTTTCCCTTGTTATTGTTCAGGCAGAAAAGTCCGTCCGCGACTGTCCCGATCCATAATGTATTTGGACTGTGGTCATAAAACAGGTGAGAAACACTGAAATTTGTCTCTTTAGGGAAAGTAAAATAATCTGATGTTGACAAATTAAGAGTATTGTACAGTTTTATTTTTCCATCAGCGACATAGAAAAAATGCGCCGCATCAAACCGCTCCATGTATTGAATGTCATGATTTTTCAAAACTGCGTTCAACCCATTTTTCTCATCATAACAAAAAAGCCCTAAAGAAGACCCCATCCACATTCTGCCTTCTCCATCGACAAGCATCCGGGTTACCACAATGTATGGATTTCTAAGCACTTTCGAGATGTTTATGATCATCTCAAACTTATCCCGGATTGGATTATATTTCAGAATTTGCCCGTTATTTGTATAAGCATATAGCCCCCTTTTTTCATAAACGAGCCGGACAGTAATAATATCTTCAGATTCATAAGGAAGTTGATAGGTCCGGACATCGTCTTCGGTATATCTCACAATCCCCATTTTGGACGATATCCAAATAAACCCGTAATCGTCGCTTAAAACCTGATTGGTCTCCCGTATGGAAACCCCGTATTTTTCATTCAGGTTATAAAATTGAACATTACTCGCACCTCGAACCGATAAAAAGGGAAAAATAGTTAACAGAGCGCATATTTCAACAATAAGCAAATAAGTTCTTTTCATAGTTTAAGTTTGTTATAATCCTACTACAATAAAAATTATAATAGTATTAAATGAACGACCTCGCCGCAAGGGGCTGGAATTATAATCCCCAAAGATCTCTCAGGTAATGCTCTGGATTATTATTCATCTGGTTGTAATATTTTCAAAAGCTGATAAGCTGTATCCTTGATTTTACGTGCGGTTTTTGTGTTTACTGGCCGGCGTCCGTTAATGATCAGGTAAACATAATACCTTGAACAGCCGACCCTTTTGGCAATGCTGGTGAAATTGCCTTTTAAAAATTCGATTTGCTTTTGATCAAAATTGCTCATAGATTTGTTGCCATTTAATGAAACAAATTTTAGATTTTTATCTAAAATAAACAAGATAATTATCTAATTTTTTAATGACGGAAAAAGAAAAAATAAAGCAGTATCTTGAATTTAAAAGAATTAGGAAATCTAATTTTTATTTAGAGACGGGGCTTTCCAATGGTTTTCTGGAGAGCGGCAAAAGTGTAGGGGCGGATAAAATAAAGATAATTATCTCGAAGTACCCTGATTTAAATCTAAACTGGTTAATACTTGATAAGGGTAATATGATAAAGCCCAAAAGTGAAAATAATGTCACTGTTAAAAACAGTAACATTTTTCAAAAAAACGAAAATCAAAATGAATGTTACCATTCAGGAGAAGATGAAGGGGTGAATTTATTGAAAAAATCAGGAACCGACCAATGTTACGGATGCTTATACAAGGATGAGATAATAAAGGCTTTAAAAATAGCCCTGGAGGCCAAGGACGGGGAAATAACCGCGAAACAGAACGAGATAAACGCCATTCTCGAAATACTTGAAGATAAGAAACGTACAATAATTCGGCTTACAGAAGAACAAGGCAATATAAATAAACAAACTGGCTGAAAATAATATATAAAAATCCCCACCTCCCGCGTATTAAAAATACCGGGCGTACAAATAAAAGTTAAAGTGTATACGGATTCGGGATAAAGGTAGCTAATTTTTGTTTGTATTTTCTCGGCGTCCAGATTTTTTCATCCATTTTTGGGTTCCTCCGGCTTTCCCGTCGTCAAGTTTTTACTCATACCGCAGCGCCTCCACCGGATTTTTAGTTGCAGCTTTCCAGCTTTGCCAGCTTACCGTCAACAGTGCAATTCCCAGTGCAAGGAACCCCGCCAACGCAAAAATCCACCAGCTCAGCCCGGTTTTGTAAGCAAAACTCTCGAGCCATTTGTTCATGGCATACCAGGCAACGGGAGTGGCAATTACGAAAGCGATGGCCACCCATTGTACAAAATCCTTATTAAGCATGGCCATTACTTCTGATACCTTAGCTCCATTTACCTTGCGGATGCCGATTTCCTTGATGCGGCGCTTGGCCGTAAAAATGGCCAGGCTCAACAGTCCCATGCAGGAAATAACCAAAGCCAGCAATGCCGACGAAGTGAGTATGTTTTTGAAATCCAGGTCGCTGCGGTATTGCGATTCAAATTCCTTATTCGAAAAAAAGTAGATAAACTCATCTTTGGGATAAAGCCTTTTCCATATTTTTTCAATTTCTTTCATTGTACCCAAAAGATCAGATGAACTCAGGTTGAAAGAATAATAGCCCACCGACATTTCCCACTGCAGGTTCTGAAAATAGACAGATGGTTTAACCGGCTGATGAAGAGAAACATGATGATAATTTTCAACAACCCCTTTTACTTTAAATGTATTTTGCCCAATCCTGAAAACAGCCCCGATCGCTTCTTCAGGATTTTTATACCCCATCGCTTCGGAGGCACTCCGGTTGATGATCGCTTCATCCGAAGTCCAGTTAGCTTTTTCGTCTAAATTTTTACCTGCAACGACAGGAATATCATATGTTTTAAAAAAATAATCGTCGATACTGATTTCATTGAAAGGCGAGGCGAAAGGTTCGGCTGAATTTCCAGGCAGAACATTGTCCTGGATGCGGCGGATTTCTTTTCCGGGAACCGAAGAACTAACACTGAACCAATTTACCCCGGACAGGGATAACACTTCATTTTTAAAGGTCAAAAGTTTACCCGGAATTTCTGGGCTATTGGTCATGGTCATCGGCGTGTAACTAAACAGGGTTTGTTCACCCGAGAAACCCAGTTTTTCCTTCATCACAAAATCCATTTGCTTGAAAATTCCGATGGTAGAGATGATCAGGATAATGCTGATAGCAAATTGCACAACCACCAGTGCTTTCCGGCCCGACCAATTCTGGTTCAGGGCTACCTGCTGGCCTTTCAGCGCTAAAAAGATCGGCGTGCTGAACACCGAAAAGTATGGAACAAGTGACGAAATAAGCGCCCCCAATCCAGCGATTGCAAGCATGACAAGCGAGACGAAACCTGGAATTGAATGCAGTGGCAACTGTAAACGGATAATGAGCAAAGCAATTGGCATTGAAATGAGTAAAGCAATACCGAACAGAAGCAGATTTTTCAACAAAAGGGAAGTAAAAACCGATATCTTGCCCGAACCGTTCAAAATCCGGATCGAATAGCTTTTACGCTCTTCTATGGCCGAAATTGTGCTTAAATTCAGATAATTGACAATACAGACAATCAATACGATCATTGCTATAATCATCAGAAAGTTCACCTGCATGGTACTTCCGTTTGCACACAGTTCGTCGTTGAGGTCCGAATGCAAATGGATGGAGGCCACGGGTTGAAAAATAAAGTTGATACGGCTTTTTTCGAGGGTAGGAGGCAAACCAACTTTCTTCATAGCAGGAAGAACGGCCGATTCGACTGTCGCGATGTCAGTTTGTGGGTCAAGCCTGATGTAGCAATGAGGCCTGTATTGTGTGGGGGAACTCCACCGCGAACGAATATAAGGCGAGGCTTTTTGATAGGTCCAGCCCGGATTCTCAACAAGCGTCTGGGTAGCGTTATCGTAATTGCTCATGTAATAGAACAACGACTGGTAGCTTCCCAAAACATCGACCTTTAGATGGCTGTTTTCGGGGATGTCTTCAAAGACCGACTTTACCAGGAACTTCCATCCCTCGTTTAAGGTAATCTCCTTATTTAAAGGATCTTCATTCCCAAATAGTTTCTTTGCAAACGATTCGGATATGGAAATTCCGTGAACATCGCCAAACAACTGGTCAGATTCCTTGTAGAGAATTTTACGCCCGAAGACACTGAAAAATGTAGTATCGCTCCAAAACCAATCCACATCCTGGATGACTTTATCATGGTTGTAAACCGTGATCACGTCGCGGCCCAGGTTGCAATGTGCCACAATTCCGGGGACTTCGGCATGCAGTACTTCAGATGATCCTTCAAAGTTCCGGGCCGACCGGTACACACGTCCATCATCATACGTCAGGTCAAGTCCCAACCGGTAAACCGATTTGGAATCATTCCAGAAAGTGTCATACGAATACTCATACCTTATTTTCACCAAAAGAAAAATGACAATGGTAAAACCGATAACCAAACCACCAATCTGTATGGGAGTAAGTAATTTTTTATCCATCAGGCTTCTTACCAGGGTTTTTAGAGTTAGATTGTTCATATTTAGCAGCGATCGTTGGTTTATGTTTTATTTAGTGAATGCACTTTCTGAAAAAAGGAAAATCGGCCATTACAAGCGATATTTTTTACTTTTAATTGTTCATTTTTTATACCAAATATAAAAACACTTGTATTTTAAACACTTACATACAATCAAAAAAAAGAAGGTGTCTAATCCGTTAACACTTCTGTCAAAAAATTGACCACTCACGAAACTGTTTTCCGGCTACATATGGAGGGCATGTTGCTGCTTATCAGCCTATCTTTATCAACAAAACAAAGCATCTTTTAACAAACCAAAATAATTGAGTAACAAAATCGGAAGGACATTGCAAACCCGGAAACCGGACATACTGAAAGGTGACCTTTAAGGCTTCAGAATAAGATTAGGCTGGCCATGTCTGGATTTTTCTCCCGATTTAACTCATTTCAAAGAGAAGGGCAGGGAAAAATCTACCTGTCCCCGCCGGTGTGTGCAGGGCAAAAAAACAGGCAGATTTTTCGAATGTGACAGAATCTTTATTCGATCGATGTTTCACCTGTTTTTACATTCAGCATAAACGGTTCAGGAGCCGGAAGCCGGAGTTTTCCTTTTCCAATCTCTACCGGCATCCACAGGTAGCGGGAATCCCACTGTGCCTGGGGTTTCCAGACATCACCCATAAACAGCACCGTGGTATCTTTTGTGCCTGTAATTTTCAACAACATGGTCGATTGTGATCCATATGTGTTGGTTTCAGCCGGGGCAATATTTTTCCATTCGCTCCAGGGCCCTTCCAGCGATTTAGCCACGGCATACATGTTAGGATTTGGACGCCATCCGGTCAAATGCGACCCGATTGCATAATACAATCCTTCATAATGGACAATGGCCCCTCCTTCCATGTGTTCTGGAATAAGGCACATTTCCTTTTCAACATTCATATAATCATCAGATAGTTTGGCAATACGAAAACCATAAGGACGGTCTTCAAAAACAAGGTATGCCGTTCCGTCATCGTCGATGAACTGACCTATATCGCGGCTTTCATGTCCAAGCGGACGGAACCGTTTCACGTATTTAAACTCACCGTCCGGTTTATCACAGACAGCAACACCGACCTGGGCTACCTTATACCCGTTATCGTCTACATGAAAATACATGACATATTTTTTCGTTTTCGCATTGTAAAATACCTTCGGACGCTCCAAAACCCAGTTTCCGGAAAGCGTATCCGGGGGCAACATTTTTATTACATTTCCCCGGAATTCCCAGTTTACCAAATCCTCGGACAAATAGCAGCTTACATAACGATATTTTGGATCAAGCCCTTTCCCCCTTTGTTCTCCATACCAATAATATACATTACCCAGTTTTATAATACCTCCGCCATGTGCCTGGATATGGTTTCCATCCCGGTCAGGCCAGATTTCACTAGGCTTTATAACATTCTTCTGTGCCCAAAGGACAGAACAACCAAAAACCAACCCAATTAAAACCAATAATTCAAATAACAACTGTTTCTTCATCGTCTTATTTTTTCAGTTTGATATTAAGCCAACTCTTGATTCTTCACCTGATTTACCCTAAGCTGGAGGATGTCAGGAAAAAAATATGCCTGTTCCCATCTGTGTTCAGGATAAAAGCTGGCAAATTTTTCGAACAAGCTAAAATGCTTACGTTTGTAAAAGCATAAGCATCAGAAAATCAAGATTTGTTAAGATAGTATTTTTATTAATACCTCCATTAATTTTACTTAGTTAACCGGACTGATTTGCATGGCAATACCATTGCCGGGACGAAGGTTAATCTGATAGTCGGAGTGGCTATCTGCCTGAATCTCATCAATCCTTACCTGCGTCCGGGTATTTAAAGAAGGATCATCCGAATAAATCTTCACAATGTATTTTTTCTCTTTATCAAGAAAATCGAATTTCAGGTCGAACGCTGACGGGTTATCACCATTGATTCCGCCGACAAACCACTGACCGCCTTTTCTGCGGGCAATTATTGCAAACTCTCCGATTTTATCTTCAAGGACCTTTGTTTCGTCCCACACTGTCGGAACCTGATCGAAAAAATCCAGTTCCGGTTCGTTCCCGATCATATTCGTCTTTCCCCACAATCCATCTCTCTTTTCCGGCGCCAGAGGGGGAATATCGTACCAGTACAGAAATTGTAACGGGCTGAACAGGCATACTGTTTTGGCAAGCTGGGATGCATGCGATCCCATTTTTTCCGTGACCCGGTCTGAGTAATAACAGACAGTATTATCTGCGGCCCCTGCAAGCATACGCGTAAACATGGTGATCAGGGTGTGCGAATTCGGGATACTTTCTTCATCGCCGCGGATCCCTTCCTGCGTCAGCAAATTTGGGAAGGTACGGGAAATACCAGTCGGACGGTATTCATCGTGGATATCGACGATCATTTCATAATCAGCTGTTTTTTTCACTGCTTCATGCAACCACCTGGTATATTCCTGACCGCCAACCTGCACAAATCCGTACTTAATCCCGGCAATACCCCATGACCTATAAAGCGGCAACAAGGTATCCAGTTGTTGTTCCAGAGCCCGGCAATTAACGTATAAGATTACCCCGATACCCTTTCCTTTCCCATATTGAATAACCTCCTTCAGGTCGAGCGGCCCTTTTGAACGTTTCTCATCAAGAGTGACGGTTGTGGCATCCGATGCCGGATCGTTTTCCGGTCCATACCAGCCGGCATCAAACTCAACATATTGCATACCATGGTCTCCTGCAAAATCGATGCAGGCCTTTCCTCCCCGGGTAGTCAGCGTTCCCTCCCGGATTACCTTGCCTGGTTTGATCCAGGATGTATCCGTGATCTCACAAGGATCGTTCAGGTTCTGGATCAGGTAATCCTGCTCGAGTAACTTTCCGGGGCTTAAAGCGATCATCACAACCCGCCACGGCGACTGAAAAGGAAGTTTATTCACGACCTGCCCATCCAGGACTGTCCTGACAGCATTAGTTTCTGAAGAGTCCGGGCAAAACTTCATCCGGGCAAAATCGACAAGCTTTGCCTCGGCCAGGGCGACCGTCAGATTTGAATCGCACTCAATCACGAAAGGCCGTTCACACCCGTTTTTTATCTTGCTCAGGGGTACTTTTTCATATTTGCCCTGTGCTTTATAGGTAGCCCATGCGGGAAAGTCATCCTTAAACCGGAATGAAAAGTCTTCGTCTGTAATTATAACCGAATCTTTTCCTTCTTCTTCCGGAATTTCATAAGAGAAAGCAACTCCCTCGTTATAAACCCGGCATATAAAATTGATACGGTTGTTTCCCTTAGCCAGGAATAATTTTAACTGCTGATAATCATCCTGGATCTCTTTGCGTTCGCCAAAGTTATTTTTCCATTTTTTATCAACCGTTTCCTTTTCAGCCTTCTCAATTGAGAACCCTTTACCGTAAACAAGACTGGTTGTCGTCAGTTGAAAAGATGAAGGCAGGATTACTTCTTTCATACCATCATTAATCGAATAGTGTACGATCCCTTTATCCGGACCACTTTGATCCGACCAGATTTTGCAACTGATCTTTCCGTCAGGCGACTGTACTTCCTGTGTTTGGATCCCCGAACAGGAAACCATCGACAATAACAGGGAACAATAACAGCATGTTAAATACAATATTCTCATTTATTTTTTATATTAAGATTTTCTACAACTTTTTTTCAAAGATAGCACTGAACGCATATTGCCTTTTATAAGAAGGCAACTGGTTATCTACATAGCAGCAATTATTCCATTCGAATAATAAGTTCACAAAATCCTGTTTCTTCTAAAATTAACATTTAATTGCCAGCAGGCAATGAAAACAACAAAGTGCCGTACCCCGGGTGATCGGCAGTCCAGGGGGCACCTTCAGGCCGGATCTTTTCAGCAGCCATCCTGGTGTAAAAAGGATTCAGCTTTTCCCGGTTTTGGTAATGATTTAATACAATTTCGTATACACCCCGCAAATGTCCCCGGTCCTGAGCGGCAATTTTCGTATGATAATATTTCCCTGTACGGTCCAGCCAAGTTTGAAAAGGGACATCAAACCCCAGGTTATATTTGGCCGTATATTCAAAACCCTTCAGAAGACGATTCTCTTCAGCGTTATACATATTAAGTCCCTGATTATAGCCTACTTCACAAGCTTCAGCAAAACAGCCCAACCCAAACTGTGTATGGCTCTGATCACGCCCGCTTTCCTGGCATTGCCCGCTTTCATCAATAATATAGTGAATGATGCTCCCGTTTCCTTCTCCGTGGTAATAATAGTTTACTGCTTTATCAAACATATCCCGATCATCCAGAAAAACGCCAAAGGCAATCATCCCCTTGATACAGGCAGCGTCCCAATTACCGTTGGCAAAAGTGGCAAAGTTCTCGATGACAGGGTAAAAAACTTCCCGGATCATTTTCCCGAAAGTCCCGATATCATCGTCTTTCCATCCAGCATCGGTGTAACGGATAATTTCGGCTGCATTGACGAGGACAAAGCCGCACAGGGGGCTCATCAGCTCCTTATCACGGTTAATGATCCCTTTTAGTTTACCGGCATAACCATTCATGATTTTGATCGACTTTTCTGCATATCTTTTATCTCCGGCAATCACCCATTGAATCGCGTTGTAATAGGAAGCAAGGCAGTCGTCTTCAAACTGCTTCTTATGCAGATCTGGTTCACCAGGGGTTGTTCCGGTCCGCGAAACATACTCATAAGGGCCGTTCATTTTATAGTTGAAAGATGCACGCGGATCTTTCCGGAAAATTTCGTAACCGCTTAACCAGGGTTCTTTACCCTCGTTTACCATATCCTTTATCCGGGCTAATGCCTCTTTAGAATGAAGGATTCCTGGATGTTTAAAATTCCGGGAGAAGTTCTGCATAGGAACAAAAAAAATGAAAAAAAGTATCAATACTAATTTACAAGCTTTCATAAATATAGGTTTTCGGTCAAACAATTCCGTTTATAAGACGCTAAAAGTGCCTGTTCCCCCATCAGGATATAGTATTTATAAGGAACAGGCATTTCAGGATCGACCTGTAAAAAATCAATTTTTCGTTTCTACCATCCCGGATTATTACCCAATTCATCTCCATTTGACAGCGTATTCAACCATGTATCAGGTATGGGACGAAGGTTATACTTGCTTTCAAATGTGGCTTCAGTCAACTGTGTCTGAATAACCCCACCAGTTATGTTTGTAATATCCCAGTTATATTTCAATGCCCTTTCTGCCAACTTGCCTGTCCGCTGCAAATCATTCCAGCGTGGGGCTTCCCCGTACAATTCAAGGGCCCGTTCGTCCAGAATATCATCAAGGGTAAGAGTTCCGGTATAGGATTCCAATCCGGACTCAGGGGCATTATTCTTTGCCCGGTTCCTGACTTCATTGATATCATATAAGGCGTTGGTATTGTCTCCATTCATTACCGCTGCTTCTGCAGCGATTAAGTACGTTTCAGCCAGACGAAACAAATAAATATCGCGGGTACCATTTTCAACGGTTCCGGAGCTATTATACTTGGTATTGGCATCCTTGAATTTCCATACAGGCAACCACACCCGTGAGGACCCGTTTAACGACTGATAACCGTCATCGTAATAATCATCATCTGATGCATCGGTATATGAACCTTCCGGATAATTATAAAAATAACGTCCTCGGTCGTTGGCAGCGGTCTTTTCTGCATCGGAATACTGCTTATAGTTTTTTTCACAGGGTACCGGAAAATAAATAACCGTATCGCCAACGTCAACGATTGTCCCTTCGGTACTTTGAAACCAGTTCTTACCATATGTACGTCCGTCAATGGAAGTTGATGCATTCCCGTTGAGCGGGCTCATAAAGGTAACCTGTGTCCTTCTGTCTTTATTCCAGTCAAATAGCAGATAGGCATATTTGGTTGGCATTACTGAACCATAATCGTTACAGTAAATTGATGAAAAGCCTAAATCGGTCCATCCTTCGCGGTACGGGAATAAATAGTACTCAGTCTGAATATTCGTATTGTAGTTCGTTGTAGAAGAAAAACTTATAGGAAAAATAATTTCGTCATTCTCTTCATTTGACTGCCGGTGGACCATTGCATAATCGGTCAGCAAGGAATGCCCTGAATTATTGATCACATCCACGGCATCATTAAACGCATTCGTAAAATCTGTCGATTCGGCATAATCCTGATAACCTCTTGTCAAATATACCAAAGCCCGTAAATGTTTCGCAGCTGCTTTCGAAACCCGTCCGTAATTGGAAGAAGACTGTTTGGAGGGTAATGAAGAATTTATAACGTCATCAAGATCTGAAAGAATCTGGGTATAAAACCCGGATCCACTGACATATTCAGAAGTAGTTGACGCGGAAGTTGTCTCTTCCAGAATCAAAGGAGCCTGTCCCCAGTTTTTCACGATTTCAAACAAATAGAGTGCCCGAAGAAACTTCATCTCTGCAACATGCTGGGCAAGTAAATCCGGGTCCATGCCATCCAGGGCATCTTCATCTGTTGTAATTACGCTGGAAGAACGTTCAATTGCTGCATTAACATTTTTTAATGCCCCGTACAGATTCGTCCATTGTGTATATATCGTGCTGTTATCAGATGTATAATCAACGGTATATTGATTCAAAGCATTCGTACTACCTCCATACCCTTGTGTTCCTAAATCGGTTCCCAGCTGAGTCAACTGGAAATAGGTTGTTGTATTGTATACAGATTTCAATGTTGCATATGCTCCCGTTACCAAAGACTCATACCCGTCAGCCGTAGAAAAATATTCTTCAGCTGACTGGCTTTCATAATTTGTTTCGTCCAGAAAGGACGAACAGGCATTCAATGTTAAAAATGGGATTATTAATAGAAAACCTTTTGATAAAAGCTTTATTGTCTTCATTTTTTATATTTTTTTGTTAATCAAAATGATACGTTAACGCCGAACAACAGATTTCTCGTTATGGCGTCAGAAGTATTGATGCTTGTACTCGGATGTTCCGGATCATATAAATTATCAGCGCAAAAGATGAATGGGTTCTGTATTGTTGTATAAACTCTCAAATTTGTCAATCCAATCTTCCTAAGCAATACATCTTTGAAGGTATAGCCCAATGAAATGTAGGCAACCTTTATAAAATTGGTAGAAGACATGGTGTGAGACATAGCTGCCTTCGTATTTCCCCATGATCCGGCTTTATCACGATATGTTCCCATGTTACTGGGTTGAGCCATCGAATTGGACGGATTCTCCGGCGTCCAGTAATCCTTTCTCAGATTGTTAAAATTCTGGTTATTGTTTTCCAATGCATAAGAAACAAAAAAACTATTACGCATTTTTGCCCCGGCCTGTGCATAAGCATTGAAAGACAAGTCGAATCCCTTATACTTAACCGTATTGGTTATTCCACCGGTCCAGCTTGGGGTCCTTTTTCCATCAATAATGCGGTCTTTATCATCTATTGTCCCGTCGTCATTCAGGTCCAGGGGCTTAAACTGACCAGGTTTACACCCGTAAGCTGCCGCCTCTTCTTCTTCGTCCAACTGCCAGACCCCTGCGGTTACGAGATTGAAATTCATATCAACAGGTTCGCCTATAATCCAAAGGTTACTGTAATCGCCGTACTTTCCTGATAAAGATTTTCCTTGCGAACTCAAATCTTCTTTATATTGAAGGTCTTCAATCTCATTTTTATTATAGGCAACCGTGAAAACAGTTTCCCAGGAAAAATTTCCCTTTTTTATGTTTTCCGTGTTCAGGGCAAGTTCGACTCCCTTATTCCTGACTGATCCCACATTCGCAGTAACTGATGAATATCCGGTGGTAACAGGTACTGTTTTCGGCATAATCAAGTCTTTGGTCAACCGGTTATAGTACTCGATATTTCCTGAAATACGATGATTGAAGAACCCAAAATCGATCCCGAAATTATATTCAGATGTCCTCTCCCAGCCTAAATCCAGATTTCGTAAGTTGTCAGGCACATAGCCGATAACATCATCAGAACCAAAAGTATAATACTGAGCGCTGCTTATCGAACCTTCAGTCTGGTAGGCATCGACATTGTCGTTACCTGACTGCCCGTAGCTAATACGCAACTTCAGATTATTCACCCAATTAAATTTTTTCATAAATTCTTCTTCTGATATGCTCCATGCCAAGGCGGCGGAAGGGAACCCTCCCCATTTATTTCCTGTTGCCAGTTTAGAAGAACCATCATATCGGATACTTGCCGTGGCAAAATACCGGTCATGATAGACATAATTAGCACGAAACAGGTAAGACATGAGGCTGGATTTTTCGTAACCGGAAGAAGAACTATTAGTGGTACCTCCATCCAGGTTATACCAAAGAGAATTGTAGCTCAAATAGTTCCCAATTCCTTTGAGCTCCTCTATCTGATCTTGCTGCATTGTAAACACTCCTGTCAGGTCAAGCCGGTGATTTTTATAGCTCCAGTTATAATTTACCAGGTTATCCCAGACCCAGTTGGTTTCCGTATTCTTGGCATAATTACTGGTTGCATCGTTTGTCCCCTTATTTGCTTTCGTATATTTTCCCCGGTACTGTCCGATTTCATTAAAAGTGATATCAGGAGAAAATACCGTTTTAATATTTACCCCTTTAAAAGGGGTAACGGAAAAATAGATATTACCAAGAAAGTTGTATTTTTTAGTTTTATTAAACTCATTCTTCATCGTAGTAAGCGCATTATATTGTCCGTTGGAATAGGACCATACTTCTTCTCCTGTAACCAGATCTACCGGATGGTATGTAGGTCTCAAACGAAATGCGTCCTGTAAAAGATCGGAGTTTCCGGTATCCCGGATTGAATGAGTCCCGTACATATTAACCCCAAAATTCACGATATCATTCGCATTCACATCGATCACTGCATGTAAATTATAACGCGTGTATTCCTGCGGGTACAACATTCCGTCTTCATAGTAATAGCCAGCGGAGAAGGCATAGGTAGAACGATTATTTCCTCCTGAAGCGGAGACGGTATGATCGGTCATTAACGCAGGAGAAGATATGGCATCGACCCAGTTGAAATAGTTGCTATCTTCAATGGCTTTCAGCTCAGATGCAGTAAAAATGGCTGAATCGTCCCTGTAAACATTATCATTCTGAGCCCGGTAAGCTTCCCTCGCCAGCTGCACATATTCAGGTCCGGACATCATGTTGGGCAAATGGGTATAATCACGGTATCCGACATACCCGCTATAGGAAATATTCAACTGATCCTTTTTTCCTTTCTTCGTAGTGACAATAATAACACCGTTTGTTGCGCGGGAGCCATATATGGCTGTGGATGATGCATCCTTTAATATATCTATCTTTTCTATATCTGCAGGATTAATATCGTCCAGATTGGCCCCGGGAATTCCGTCAACTACGACTAAAGGATCGGTGGATCCGGAAATTGTATTCAATCCTCTGATTTTTATACTGTAGCTACCTCCTGGTTTATTATTCGATCGTATAATGTTAACACCAGGTACAACTCCCTGCATCGCCCCAACAGGATCTATCTTCCCGCTACTCACCAAATCGCTTGCCGAAACGGATGCTATTGCACCTGTTAAATCACTCTTTTTCATAGTTCCATATCCAACGGCGACAACCTCTCCCAAGCCCACCGTTTCTTCTGCCATGCTTACATCAATGACATTTTTCCCATTCACAGGCAGCTCCTGGCTCCTCATCCCGACAAAGGAGAATACCAGCGTTCCTTTCGCCGGGATGCTCGTCAGCGTGTATTTACCTTCGCTATTGGTTATCGTTCCTTGTGTCGTCCCCTTTACAACGACTGTCACCCCGGGCAGAGGAGCCCCGGAAGAATCGGTCACCTTCCCGGAAACACCTTTTTGCTGTGCCGATTCAGCCTGCCCCTGTCCCGGGGATTCGATCAAGATATTATGATCGACAAAACGATAAGAAATGTCCTTCCCGCTAAAAAGCTGGTTAAGTACCTCCTCGATACTCTTGTTTTGCACATCGACATTCACGATCTGCTGGTCGTTCAACTGATCGCGGTTATAAAAGAAGTAGTAATCGGTCTGTTCCTCGATCGAGTTGAAAACATCGACCAGTCTGGAACTTTGCATCTTTAAAGTCAGTTTAGAGTTTTGTGCATAAACACCCGCTGATACAGACCCGAAAGTGACCAGCATCATAAAAACAAAGAACTTCATCATAAGCCAAAGTTTTTTTAGGCAAGAGATATCAATCTCTGTCAGTTTTTCGCATTTTTTCATAAATTTGAAATGTTAGATTTATAAAATTGATTTTAGCAATTCATTGCTATCGATTTTTAGAGGGGGAATACTTCGACCTATTCCCTCTTTTTTATCAAAAGCAATTCTTCATTTGTTCTTTTTCATTTATTCCCTGTATAAATTGATTATTCACGAACTTATTCCCCGTCGACATTACATTCAACATATAACAACACAACCATTTTGGCACAATCATTCTTTGCTCAGCCACACCTCTTTATCCTTAATGTAATAATTAATCTTAGCCGTAATTTTAAATTTCTCAAGGGCATCAATCAGGTTATTGTTGTAGCTGAACATTCCCCTGAACCGGTAACGTTCCATGTCAGGATCCTTAAACCTGAACTTAACGCCATATATTTTTTCCAGTACTCTTGTCAAGTCGCCAAGCGTCGCATCCTTAAAAATAACCTGGCCATTCCGCCATGCAGTATATATAGGGGTATCCACATCCTGAACCTGTAGTTTTCTCCGGTTTAAATCATAAGAAGCCCGTTCTCCCGGTTCAAGTTCGACTACCCGCTGTTTACTTTCCCTGTTAAGTTCCAGCTCGATATGCCCCTCGCTTAAAACGGTTTCAAACAGCTCTGAATCAGAAAAAGCTTTTACATTAAATGATGTTCCGGTCACCTTGACATCAGCCAATGAAGTCCTGACATAAAACGGCTTCCTTTTATTTTTTGCCACTTCGAAGTAGGCTTCACCATCCAGTTGTACTGACCTGGCTTCATCTCCAAAAAGTTCTGGATCGTATGTAATTTTCGAGTTTGAATTAATCCAGACGTTTGTTCCGTCAGGAAGTTTACATTGAGATATATGCCCGGAAGGGGCAGAAATTTCACAAACAGCATGTTGCAACGCTTCTGATGGCCGACTTTCAAAAAACAAAACAGTTAAGCCAATTGCGATTGGAAAGGCCAGGATAGCAGCAGCCCGGTAAATCCTCGCGAGCCTTTTGCTCTTAAGAGAACATGAGACCAAATTCTTATTGATAGTTTCTGCAATCTTCAACCTGTCGCGCTGAATTTCACCGGCTGATATCCAAGACCCGGAGGCATTCCAAGCCTCCAGGCGTTCTTCGTACTCTTTCCGGTTATCGGTAGACTCGGCCATCCACCCACCAATCTGAGCAATTTCCCCTTCAGTGGCATTTCCGGAGATAACCCTGGCGATTAACGAATCCATATTGCTTTTGTCTGCCATTCAATTTCTGAATTAAATTACCTAACAGACGAAAAACCTAAAGAGGCACCCTGTAATGATTGTCAACTTTTTTTCGAAAAAATGTACATCATCAATCGAACAATATGGTTATCTGACAATTGACTTCTTAATTTTTTTAATGCTATCCCCATTTGCATTTCGACTGTTTTAACTGAGATATTCAGTTTCTCCGCTATCTGACTGTATTTTAGCCCCTCGAACCGGCATAGCAGGAATATCTCCCTGCATTTATCCGGCAATTGTTCGATGCACCGGTTAATCCGGTCATTTAACTCGGCCTCTTCAAGCTTATCTTCGAATTGAGAATACAGTTTTTTCTCCAGTGTTTCTGATAGTCTCTCACTCTTTTTTGATTGCCGCAGATAGTCAATTGATTTGTTCCTGACAGATTTGTAAAGATATGTTTTAACAGGTCCCCGGATCCTGATTTTCTCCTTCTTCAACCATAAATCCACAAAGAATTCCTGGACAACAGAACGCGACAGGTCCAGGTCTTTAAGGTACTTGTTAGCGAAAAGGCAAAGGGAAGAATAGTATTCATTAAACAGCCTTTCAAAAGAGTTCTCATCCCACCCAACCGGTATATTTGGATTATCAACCTCTGTCATTTTGGGTTCTTTCAATATCCAGGTTCGTTTTTAGTTAGTTAAAGGAATTAGCCGGATTTTTTCCGGATCAAAATCAGGCTAAAGTATAAAAAAGTTACTTCAGTTTCTTTTTGTACTTAATAATTTCCATCAAATCTTCAATTTGCTCTTCCCGTTCGATTTCAAGAGCCAAAGGGATCAGTTTTCCGATAGTTTTAGCTTTCGAAAAAGTCTCTTTTATCTCTTCCTTAATTTCCAGATCGAAAATTCCCAAACGGGTCTTCTCTGAAAAATAAAAACCTGTCTTAATAAACTTTTCCCAAACTGAAAGCCAGAGAATTGTCTTCTTCCTGAATACCACTTTGCATAGCCAGGCATTTCCATCCTTATAAAACCGCCATTGGGGTTCCATTCCTAACTCATCAATAAAAATTTTCATCAACTCTTTATAAACAGAGAAAACTTCCTTTCCAAGGGCGTTTTCCAATACTTCTTCTGTCGGTTCGGTTTCTGCTTCACGTAAAAGCATAATTTGATTTTCTGATTTCATTTTTCCAAGCGGTTTTAAATTTTACATTTCAGTTAAAGTAATACAATACAGATAAATATACAGCCTCTACATTTATAACATAAATACCAGCCTTCATGGAAATTCTCATTTATACCCCAGTATGCCCAAAAGTTTGCAAAAACAGCAGATATGCTGATTGCAATCCAAATGATTATTTTTTTGTGTGTCGAATTTTTCAATTACCTTTAATTCATTTCAAACCGCACTAATATTAAATATTCCAATTTTATTTTTTCAAAATCGATATCAGGTTCTTGTTCAATTAATTTGTCTGAGGTTCCGTAGCTCCGAACGACAATATTCGCTAAGCCTGCAGCTTTTCCCTGAAATGCATAAACCGGACTATCTAATTCCTGGATATAAATAGCCTTTCCAATATTCTGACCAATTGCATTAGTCAGGGAAACAGCCTTTTCCCGCGCTGCCTTTATTGCATTTATTTTCACTTCTGCCTTATATTTCTGGATATCTGAATGTTCAATTCTTTCGATTGAAATATTCGATAATCCCAGCGATTCAAGTTTCTGAATAACTTGTCCCGCTTTTTTGGCATTATCGACCACCAGCTGATATTCTTTCACTGAATTAATTTCAGAACCTTTCAACCAATATTTTTGGAAATTACTTGCCATATCTTTTATTGAAAGCTGTTTTGAAATGTCGATTCCAATTCCGGAGAGCTTTTCAGTCATTGACCGTTCAATTTCCTGAAGGTCCTGTTTCCCTTTAAAATCTTTTTCATCGACAATAATTTTTAAATAGATTTCATTCGGAACGATTTCCAGTTCTGCTTTTCCGGTTACTTCAATATAATTCTGGTCAATAAAATTTTTTTCTCCGGTCTGCGAAAAAGAAGTCAGCGTAAAAGCTGTAAATACAATAAAAATTAGTTTTTTCATCATGTTTCTGTTTTAGTGCAGTTTGTTTACATTGTTTATAACGTTATTTATTTTACCAACGTTGATGCAAATTACAACATTCAGATGAGAATTAAGGAATGACCGGAATAAAATCATGGTTCCATCTTTTATTAAATTGACATTAGCCTTTACGATTATTTCCGGCAGGGAATTCCTGTATTTTGCATATATTTACAAGTAATTATATTTTATTACTTATATCAAAATATGGATTTAAATAATAATATATTATCACTTATAAACAGGACTCCGGATGCTATTTTAAAAATAGTTGCGGATCATGTGAAAGAACGAAGGCTGGAGAAAAACTATACACAAAAAGCATTGGCTTCACGTGCAGGGATCCCCTTTGGAACTTATCGCCGGTTTGAAACTTCCGGAGAGATCTCTTTCCGGGGACTTGTCCTGATCGGACTGGCCCTTGAAATGACAGGAAAATTCGATCAGCTTTTTTCAGATCCTGCTTACAGGAGTATGGATGAATTACTGAACAGAAAGAAAAGTAAAAAACGTAAAAGAGGTTCACACAATGGATAAAATCTCAATCGTAGAAACCTTTTGCAGGAGCAATTTGTCGGGAGATTGGTTTTCACAAGAGAGTTATTTATTCATTACCGCGTCCTGATATTTTTTTAATAAATCCGGGTTATCGATCGAACCATGATGCTGAATTTGTTTCCATTCACCGTCTTTCCTGATAAAAACCCGGGAAGTCCTGATCGCCAGATCTATCTTTACGTTTTCCTTTTCAAGATATCCCCTTTCTCTTCCGGTGACCAAAAACATATTGTCAGTCGAATGCAATGTAAAGTCATAAAACTCGACATACACCCTTGCCTTTCCATTAAATATTTTATCGTAAACACCTTCTATGTTATTCCAGTCTCTCATTATTCCGCCAACAGGATTATCCATAGAAGCCTCTTTAGTGTTTAGCCAGACTTGTTTCATCAAATCCATATCCCGGTGATTGAAGGCCTTGTAAAAATTAACTAAAGCCCTTAATTTTTCATTTTCAACAGTCGCTAAATCCTCTGAACCATTGATTACTGTCATTGTAATGTCCATAACTCTGTTTTTTTAATTTATACAAAGTTCGGAGCTTATTTTTTCAATTCCCTTGATGTATGTTAAGAAAAAAATCTTTTCTTATCCTGCTAAACGACTCCGGCTGTATCCCTAAATACAAGGCAATTTGGTTTAATGGCAGTCTGTTTTCAATGCTTTCGTACTGCTTTCTGAAAATAGCATATCGCTCAGAAGCATTATTTACCAGCAACGATTTTTCCCTGTTGCACTTTTTCAGCGTTTGCGCTTCAAATATTTTCAGTCCTAACGCAATCCAGCAACTATTTCTCAGGTATAGCTTCTCAAGAAATTCCTTCGGTATTATTATAATTTCAGCGTTTTCAATGGTCTGAATATTCCAATCTGTTATTCCCTGCGTAATAAAACTTGTAAAAGCGGAAACAAACGAGTTCTCCGCATAAAACTCAACTATTTTTTCCTTCCCCTTGTCGTCAATGACATATGATTTTAATAATCCTGATTTAACAACGCCAATTTTTCTGCAAACCGTATTGGCCGTATGAAAATAATCGCCTTTCCCCAGATTTTCTGTCCTTACATTGTTTAGGAAAAACTCCCTTTCAGCCTCCGGAATATCAATCTCTGTTTCAAAAATTCTGTTCATTTTAGTTCGTTAATAATGTATCTGGTTGCGGAAAAGAGTCAAGTTAGGAAATACGGGCATTATCTTCATCGAGTCATGGCCGGACCCTATTTTAATTTTGCTATTTCACTTTGGGGCAGTCCGGTATATTTCATAATTTTCTCAATCGGTTCTTTTGCCTTTTTCATTTCTCTTGCAATCTCAATATTTCTTTTCTTTATCGATCTCTCCCTTTCCAACTTTACAGCTTCCGTTCTGATTTTCTTTTCTTCCTTCCTTATGCGTTCTATCAATTCATATTGAGGGACCCACTTAATGCTTTGTTCCAGTTCTTCCAATAACCCGATATCCAGAAAGCTTAAATACGAACCCGCCGATATAATCATGTGGTCGATCACCCCGATGTTCAGGATCCGTCCCACCTGGATCAACCGGTCCGTTAAATCCTTGTCGGCCTCAGACGGCTCCATTTCCCCGCTCGGGTGGTTATGTGCCATGATCACTTTTATTGCCCCTTTCAGCACCGCGACGCGAAAAACATTCATCGGCTCTACAGTGGTGGCGTTTACGCTTCCAAGGCTTACCAGCTCGATGTACAGGATCCGGTTATTGTTGGCCAGGCCGATCATCCAGAAATGTTCCTTCTCCTGGTCTATCTTTTCTTCCCTCAGAAGGATATCCTGCATTACACTAAAGACATCTTCCGAATTTAGGAGTTTTATTTTTTGTTCTTCTGTCAGTTCAATGGTCATCTTGTTGTATATCGCGTTGTCTGACAAAAGTAAAACATTTTGCAATTCATCATTCCTGAATAAATCAGAAGTTGAACTTTTCCTTATATTGGTTTCTGTGAAAACCATATCGACAGAAGATCCACCCAGAGTGGTAATCATTTTTCATGTCTGCCAATAATAAATGATCATTCTTCATATAAAGTAATTGTTTTTCACGTTATTTTTGTAAAAAACATATGGGGATCAGACAGACTGAAGGTTTTATAGGAGAGCATGATCGCGAAATGTTTACACCTATTCCTGATCACATTTCAGCCAAAGCGGAAGATTTGAACTCGTTGCTGAATGGCTTACTAAATACAAGTAACCTTCTTCTGGACAGTAACTACAATCCTGTTTTAACAGCAGCAACCATCGCCTTTGGTTTTGTTTTTATCCATCCTCTTTCCGACGGTAATGGAAGGATCCACAGGTATTTGATACATCATATCTTGACCTGGATGGGATATACGAAACGGGATATGATATTCCCGGTATCAACTGCTATTTTGGATCGGATAGGTGATTACCAGAAAGTATTGGAAGATTATTCGTCTCAGAGAATCGACCTGATTGAATGGGAACCAACTCCAAGTCATAACATCCGGATACTTAATGACACTATCGATTTATATCGCTACTTTGATTTAACCCTTCAGACAGAATTTCTTTACGAATGCGTTGAAGATACAATAAACAGAATTATTCCGGAAGAAATCGATTACCTGGAAAAATATGATCGGTTAACCAATGCAATAAATTCTTTTATAAACTTACCGGACACAAGAGTAGACTTACTAATAAAATATTTAAACCAAAATAAAGGAAAACTATCAAAAAGGAAAAGACTAAAAGATTTTGATGAATTATCGGAAAAAGAGATTTCAATAATTGAAGAATATTATGCTGAAATCTTTCGCAATGTTACACTTAAGAATAATCGGTGAATTACCAATCATTCTTAAGTGTTTACGCGGCAAAACTTACCCGGATATTGTTTATCCTGCCCCTTATCCTGAATCATATTTAATTTGTGAAAGACTATGCCGGGAATGCCGGGAATATGCTTTCTCCTGTTAAGCTTTATCCGGAGAAACCGGATCAGAGAATCTTTTTTAATCCGGGAAATGCAAAACAGAGCGGTGCGCAGGCCGTCAAAACGCCCGGCGGAGGGTTCGTTTTGACAAGATTTTTGCTTCCTTTTCATCGAATGGAAAAGGAAGGGCCTGTCCGGCCCAAGGACAGAAATGATAAAAAACGTGGTTGTTTGTGCTTAAAAAGAATCCGGATTGCCAAAATCAGGAACGCCGCCGCAACCCGTCAGGCTATTGCTGTTACTTACAGGATTGTCACGGTCAGTTCAATGGTCATCTTTTTGCATATCGGGTTGTCTGACAAAAGTAAAAAATTTTATTCCCATTATCTTATGCCCTGTCCTGAATCATATTTAATCTGAGAAAGACTATGCCGGGAATGCCGGGGATATGCTTTCTCCTGTTAAGCTTTATCCGGAGAAACCGGATCAGAGAATCTTTTTTTAATCCGGGAAATGCAAAACAGAGCGGTGCGCAGGCCGTCAAAACGCCCGGCGGAGGGTTCGTTTTGACAAGATTTTTGCTTCCTTTTCATCGACTGGAAAAGGAAGGGCCTGTCCGGCCCATGGACAGAAATGATAAAAAATGGGATTGTTTGTGCTTAAAAAGAATCCTGATTGCCAAAATCAGGAATGCCGCCGGCACATGAAAAACCGTCGCCGCAACCCGTCAGGCTATTGCTGTTACTTACAGGATTGTCACGGTCAGTTCAATGGTCATCTTTTTGCATATCGCGTTGTCTGACAAAAGTAAAAAAATTTATTCCCATTCTCTTATGCGCTGTCCTGAATCATATTTAATTTGAGAAAGACTATGCCGGGAATGCCGGGGATATGCTTTCTCCTGTTAAGCTTTATTAGGAGAAACCGGATCAGAGAATCTTTTTTTAATCCGGGAAATGCAAAACAGAGCGGTGCGGGGGCCGTCAAAACGCCCGGCGGAGGGTTCGTTTTGACAAGATTTTTGCTTCCTTTTCATCGAATGGAAAAGGAAGGGCCTGTCCGGCCCAAGGACAGAAATGATAAAAAACGTGGTTGTTTGTGCTTAAAAAGAATCCTGATTGCCAAAATCAGGAACGCCGCCGGAATTCCGGTTAAGCGAATATTTTGCCTGGCAGGCAAACGGACTATTTGCGCGCTCCACCGGGGAAATGCTTTCATCATGATCGGAACGGAATATAACAAAAGAAGGATCGCTACATATCAATGAAACGGCTTTGGATTTAAATGCCTTAGCGACTCTGTTGCTTGTGAAAGCTGTCAAATTGTTTTTGAATAGATGGGTACCCTCTGACATTGGGGCCGGTATTGCTTTAATGTTGAAAAGGTATACTGTAAGAATAACAATCTAAAGTCCAGGCCCCTATTTTAATTTTGCTATTTCACTTTGGGGCAGTCCGGTATATTTTATGATTTTCTCAATCGGTTCTTTTGCCTTTTTCATTTCTCTTGCAATCTCCAATTTTTCCTTCTTCACTGCTTTTTCCTGATTAAGTTTTGCCTTTTCCCTTTCTGACTTTACAGCTTCCGTTCTGATTTTCTTTTCTTCCTTCCTTATGCGTTCTATCAACTCATATTGAGGGACCCATTTAATGCTTTGTTCCAGTTCTTCCAATAACCCGATATCCAAAAAGCTTAAATACGAACCTGCCGATATAATCATGTGGTCGATCACCCCGATGTTCAGGATCCGTCCCACCTGGATCAACCGGTCCGTTAAATCCTTGTCGGCCTCAGACGGTTCCATCTCCCCGCTCGGGTGGTTATGTGCCATGATCACTTTTATTGCCCCTTTCAGCACCGCGACGCGAAAAACATTCATCGGCTCTACAGTGGTGGCGTTTACGCTTCCAAGGCTTACCAGCTCGATGTACAGGATCCGGTTATTGTTGGCCAGGCCGATCATCCAGAAATGTTCCTTCTCCTGGTCTATCTTTTCTTCCCTCAGAAGGATATCCTGCATTACACTAAAGACATCTTCCGAATTTAGGAGTTTTATTTTTTGTTCTTCTGTCAGTTCAATGGTCATCTTGTTGTATATCGCGTTGTCTGACAAAAGTAAAAAATTTATTCCCATTCTCTTATGCCCTGTCCTGAATCATATTTAATTTGTGAAAGACTATGCCGGGAATGCCGGGGATATGCTTTCTCCTGTTAAGATTTATTCGGAGAAACCGGATCAGAGAATCTTTTTTTAATCCGGGAAATGCAAAACAGAGCGGTGCGGGGGCCGTCAAAACGCCCGGCGGAGGGTTCGTTTTGACAAGATTTTTGCTTCCTTTTCATCGACTGGAAAAGGAAGGGCCTGTCCGGCCCAAGGACAGAAATGATAAAAAAACGTAGTTGTTTGTGCTTAAGAAGAATCCTGATTGCCAAAATCAGGAACGCCGCCGGCACATGAAAAGCCGTCGCTGCTACTTACAGGATTGTCACGGTCTCTCGTAATATTGTTTCGGTTACTTGTAGGACTGTCGCAGTAAATCGTAAGACTGTCACGGTCTCTCGACGGATTGTCGCAGTAACTCGACGGATTGTTTCAATTACTTGACGGATTGTCGCAGTAACTCGTAAGACCGTCGTGGCCACTCGTAGAACTGTCGCGGTAACTCGTAAGACTGTCGCAGTAACTTACAGGATCAGTGTTGACGGTTGCTGGTACAACGCGATCTCCTGTTGGCGTATGGTTGTAACTTACCGGAACAACAACGGCATTTACTGGAACAGCATAGACGGTTGCTGGTACAACACAGACAGTCGCTGGAACAACACAGTTACCTGCTGGAGCATGGTTGTCGCTTACCGGAACAACGAAGGCAATTATTGGAACAACATTGACAATCGCTGGAACAACACTGTCATTTGCCGGAACATTGCTGTAGCTTATTGAAATTGAGAGTGGCTGGTATTTCTTTGAAGCCCGGAGCATCAATCATTTCTTTGTTTTTGCTAATTTCTCCCGGACTTCGAGGACAAAACTTACAGGGACATTGGCGTACGTTGCTATCTCCTCGACAGAGAAACGCCCTGCCTGAAGTAGGTTGGAAACAACTTCTTGTTTCCCCTCTATTTTCCCTTCTACTTTCCCTTCTGCCAGACCTTCTGCCTTACCTTCCTCTTTACCCTGCTCCCTGGCATAGGCAAGAATGTTGGCCCGGTCCCACCTCCGCTTTTGTTCTATATCGTACATCGCTTTCTCCTCCTTGGTTAAATTACAGTATTCTGATACATTAAAAAACTTTTCGCTTCGCGCATTTTGCTCACGCTCGGCATACTCCAAGCAAGCTTGGCCTCTGCGCTCGCTTAATCGCAAAATTCAAATATCGGTTTTCTCAAAAATACCGGGATTTTATCCATTCATTCTTGTTGTAAACAAGGTCTGTGATCCGCTTACGGCCACGGAACAGTTCGTTAAGAAAAGAAATGAGCAAATCTTTATTTGGTTCTGATCCAAAAATTTTTTTAAACGCCACATCTGCCAAAGGGTCTATATACTTTGTTTTCAACATAATAAATGAGTTATTCGTTTCTTCAAAGATAGCCAAATATTTGTCATATGTGATAATTTAAACAGCAAGAGGCTGTCCAAAAAATAAAAGGACAGCCTCTTCCGGTTTAAAAAGAATAATGAAATAGTATTATAAATTACCCGGAGGCAGATCAATCATTGTTCAGCCACCAGGTTTTTTCATGCGTATCGTCATTATTTGCGCCAAACTGACGGGTTATCGCCTCTTCTACATTTTCTGTATTATACTTGTATTCCGTGTCGGGGTACATCCACCGGTAAGGAATTTCGGTCCCTTCCACATGTCTAAATGAAGGATATCCTGTCCGTAAATGCTCGAAAAACGGGTCCCAGTGGCCCTGATAGAAGCTTACAAAATATTTTTGAAGGATAATCCGTTCTATCTTTTCGTCAGTAGTCAGTCCGTCGGAAAATTTAACCAGATCTTCCTGCAGGTATTGCTGGGCTGCATCCTGTGTTACATACTGCGAATAACCGGAGGCATAAGTCTCGTACCACAAAAAAGAAGCCTTCACGCCACTTTCATAATAATCTTTTGCATTGCCGCCTATCCAGCCCCTGACAACAGCTTCGGCCAGTATCACTGTCCTCCGGGAACAGATAAAAGCCAGACAGAACATCTAGAAAACGACAAAAAATGGTTGTTTTAAATAACGATATAAACTGTTAGGAATGGGGTAAAAAATCTAAGTTAAGCAGTTCGGAATAGGTGCTGTTACTTCCAAGGCAAATAAAATCCACAAAACAGTTATAAGTTGGTTTATTCCCGGAAGTATCCGTTTCATAATAGTTGATAACAAAAAAAGAAATCAGATAAACCGAACAGGAAAGTTCTTCCGGCGTACAGGCAATATTTTGGCTGAACCAGTTAAGTTTTATGTTTTCTTGTTTTTTCCCGGTTCGTTTTATTCCTCCGAAAAACCAGATAACAAAAGAAAAAAAAAGGATCAGTTCAGGAATAATCAGGAATAAAGATCCGGTATCCCATAAATTTAAGGTATAAATGGAAATCATCGGTAATTGATTTTTAATCTTCCCCTCAAAAAAACATATCCGGCAAATTGTTCCGGACTGAAAAAGCATAGATAAAATAGAGCGGGACCCCATTGTCAGTCAAAACCAAAAAAGAATACTAAAGGGTCCCGCTAACCTTAACAGCAAGAGGTTGTCTTAATTTTTTACCATTTACTACAGGGTACACATTTACGGATATTTCTCCGGTATATACTTTGGGCATCATGTAAGTAAAGATAACCTCTCCCCTCTGCTTCGGAAGCAACTGCCCGGGGTTATCAAAAAATAAACAGCCATCGTTAGCATCAATAATAAAATCGAGTGCCACCGGGTTATTCGTATCATTAGCGTACCGTAGTTTAATCTGTTTGTATTGTCCGGGGGTAATTTTACCGAAAGCCAGGACCTTTAGGTTCAGATAAAGCCCTTCACCAAAGTCATACGGGTAGTCTTCTTCTACAGGATGAACATAAGAAATAACATTCCCTTTAATCCAGACCCGGTCCAGTCTTTTATGATTATTGCTTAATATATCGATCTCTTTTGAAAAGAAACCTCCCCGGTACCGCGGATCATAGGTTATTGTTATTTGTCCTTTCTGACCCGGTTTCACAGGTTCCTTTGACCATCTGTGCCCCGTGCAACTGCATCCTGTCACGATATCTTCAATAACCACCGGCGTTTTCCCCTCGTTCCTGAAATAGAAAGTATGGGATACAATCCCGTCCTTTTCCTCGATATTCCCGAAATCAAATTTCTTCTCATCGAAAACGATCGTGCCGGAAGTCGTTTGAGAATAAAGATTAAACGTTGATGCAACAAATGAAACGATGATAACAAGACTTTTCACATCTATACAGTTTTCAGTAAAATAAGACATTTTGCATCGTATGGCCTCCCGGCCATACGATGCAAAACAGGCTCATATAACCAGATCGTCCTTATTCATTTGAAGTATATACATCGAATTCAGACAATATAACATAACTTGAAGATTTCCATCCTGTGATATCAAGCTTCAGATATTGGGCACCTATTTCAGAATAAAACTGAATATACTGATATGACGACGATGTAGCTAAAGAAGCACTTCCCTGCGATTCCCAGGTCGCACCGTCAGTGCTGGAATAAACCTCGACTGTTTTCAAGGAGTAGCTTGTACTATAGGTATGAATACGGATCCCTGAAATATTAGAACGTAATAATTTTGTATCTACAGTAAGTTCACAGGCAGCTGCCGGGTTTAGATACCAGTATGACCGCGTATTTCCATCAAACATGTTAGACAACGAACCGTAAGTGGGAGTTACGCTCAATGAAGCAGTCCATGAAGTCCTGCCGGAGAGAGCAGTCCCGGGAATACTGGTTGCCTGGTCAACACAATTGGTATAAGCTGCATCCACGATTAAACAGGCAGATTGCAAATTACTGCTGACTTCGGCATTTGTAACGGAAGAAATTTTCACGGGAACCATATATGAACCAACCGGCAATAAGTTCAGCTTTGAGGAATCGATATAAATGGTTATACTATCGCCGGACATGGTACTGCCCTTCGTAATAGTCAGTTCTGTTTTATCCATCCCCAGGGTAACATCATCCGGAAGAACCGTATAGCCATCCGAAACAAGGGAGTTATCCAGTTCAAATTTGACCGTTATATCTTCAGATGCTTTTTGAGTACATTGCACGCCGAATTTCATGGCAATACTATCCGCTCCCGAAATCATACTTCCGACAGGGGTTTTGGTAACATTGAATAAAAAACTATTTTCAGGCGTGTTTACCGGGCTCCAGGATTGCACATTAATATAGACTTTATTTTCCCTGGACCCTGTAACATCATACGTTTCATCATCGCTGCACGATTGGAGCATAAAAACGCCATATGCAGCAATACAGAATGCCATATATTTGGAAATTATTGACTTTCTCATTTTTGTGTTTTTTCACAATTAATACTATTGACTACATTTATTACTGTCGTCGTAAATCCAGTTGACATAACTGCTCTTGTCATACTGGTTATCATTCTGCCAGGCTTTGCTCCAGTCCATATTATATCCGTTCCGGGTAGCATCTTTAAATATATATCCTTCGCCTTCATTCAGTTTCCAATAGGCAACCAAATCTTCTGAGTTTGGATCGACCCCGCATAAGCCGACTTTTATTTCGCTCGACGATAATGCCCGGTCCCATAACCGGATTTCGGCAATTCGTCCCAGGAAACGCTGTTTATAGGGATATGATGAACCCGCACTTCCACTGTCGAACCACGACATACCCAGTTCCAGGCGCTGGAACGATGTGCCTTTTGTTCCTGCCAGTTCAGCATCTTTAACGCCATCGACATACATATAATAATTACTGCCATCGAACGTTATGGAAATAGTATACCACTGCCCGGTATTAAACCTTGTTGACGAAATCAGGCTCCCGCCAGGGGAAACCCATTGAAGTGAGTTTATATCCAGTCCGTTTTCACCAAAGCGGAGAAGATTGGTAATTGATTCATCTAACGGACCAAAGTTGCATAATCTGCTTATCGGTTCACTTCCCGAATGCCACCCATTAATATAACACTTTATTTCGTAGGTATAATTAGGAAGATCGACAGCAGCACCGGCATAATAGTTCCCGTAAAAATAAACGTTTGTCATATCCAGCGAATTGAACTGGATTACCCTGGAAACACGCAAAAAGATTGTCTTTGACGCAGATAAAACGTCCATGTTTCCACCGCTGACACTTTGAATCGTTACCGGAATAATATATGTACGTCCGTCAATAAAGTCTTCTGTCGAAACAATACTTACAGAAACGCCGGTAGAAGAAGCACTTCCTGCATGAATAACCGCCTGGCTATTGTCAAACTCAACAGCTGACTTTGGAATAGCATAATAACTTGTATTATTTTCTTCATTATACGCTTTAACCAAAGTCGTATCGATGGCAAAAGTAACACTCACATCTTCCGAAACTTTCCCGGTAGCCGAGGCTGTAACCACATATGAAGCGGGCGTATCCTCAACGGTAAACTTTACAAGAGGGTTACTTTCTGTGCCGGTAACCAGGATAACCTCTTTCCCGTAGTCAAAATTATCATTACATCCCCAAAAGAGAAAGATGCCCCAACATACGGGAATAACTAATTTTATATAGTTTTTTAGTCTCATCTTATCAAATACTTTAGATTTATTCAAAAACTTACATTACTGAACTGCAGGATTTGCAATCTGGATACACCGGCGTATATTATAATAAGTGATACCGGTGGCCGAATAGTAATCCCGGTCAAAGTAAAAGGCACCAAAACCAGCCTTTTTTCCCTGGGTAGGGTTCCAGCGGGCCATCCCTTCCAATGAATACATCCGGGTGCCATCTGTCGTGAGCGTATTCCCGTCAGCTTCGGTAAAGGCAACTCCTCCGTTCGCATAATTTTCGCCAAAAGTTTCCGTTACGATAAATTTAGACGGAGATGTCCAGCTTATCGCGTCAAACTGGCTTTGCAGCGTTGAGGCAGAGCTGGCCGAGTAAGACTGGCGAATATAGTAATTGACATAAGGATCTGTCTCTGCAGGAGGGGTTTGACCATAAAAGTCGACAATCAGTAACTTTTCCGGATACTGCCCCTGTGGACCGAAATATTGACCGATATAAGCCACTAATTTTGTAAAATTATCACCTTGCATCCAGTCTCCCTCCGGTTCGTAGTCCAGATCAACCCCGTCAATATCAGCTTCCAAAACCTGGTCGACAAGATATTGTCCAAATATTTCGATCCCCTCGTCGGTATGATTAGCGCTTAGATCATACTCTGTCCCGTCGCCTAAAGTAATTACTTTATTCATCCGGACAATAGTCGGAGCGACAAAACGGGTACCCTTATTCTTTTTCACAAACCACATATCCGAATAGGCCACCGGGGCATAGCTGCTGCTGGTTGAATCGTTGCTGGGAATTCCCATCCACAGGGAAACAATATCGATACTGTCGGGAAGGCCAATAATCCGTTCCCCCCAGGAAGCAGGGTCCTTATAACCTTCCACGCCTTCAACCGGGGCATAGGCCGCATACCACCCAAAGCACAGGCAATGGTCAGATTCCTTGTAAGTTTTCAGATTTTCATAATATTGCTGATCGTACGTTGTAAGATCCTGGATTTCCAGCGCCTCGACATCTGTATCACAGCTTGTAAATACATAGGCCGGGAGGGAAAATGCAAGAATTAAGATACCATATAATTTGATTTTCATACGTTTATTTTTTCAATTTGGTTGTGTACAATTTTCGTATTCATCCTAGTCTCTTCACCTGGCTCATCAACGGTATGGAACTCGCCGAAATAACGATTTACCTGGTCGGAGATCGCAACGTTCATGGCTCGTTTCATAGTATTCAAGATTTAGCGTTAACCAATGAATTATTTTTTATCCCACCAAAGTTTCGTTCCGCCATTATCCTGTCCTCCCAATAAAGAAACTCCCGACTGGACCCCTTTGCTGTTGTTGGTATATTCCGACTGGGGGAATGGAATACGGCGGACCTGTTCATCTGTATCAATGGTACCGCTGCTGTTATTTTTGACAACAGGGAATAGTTTAGGATAACCTGTACGGCGGAATTCAGCCCAACCTTCGGGACCATCCGGATACATGGCAATCCATTTTTGAGTAATTATCCGCTCCAGATTTTCTTCGAATGCAGAACTGCCATTCCAGGCTATCGTAATCGTACTGGGGGCGGCGGCATTCAGGTTCGATCCTTCTGCATTATCGGTAAAGGCAACCGGAGTGCTTGTATCATCAGCGATATAATTATCGGCGCCGCTTACATCGTTCTCTTCGAATGACACCCGGATCCCTTCTTCATAGAAATCCCGGGCGTTGCCGCCCATGTTCCATCCGCGAAGTGCCCCTTCTGCACGCAGGAAATAGGATTCAGCGGCGGTCATCCATACAATTTCCGTTGTACTTTCATCTACTTTCAGGTTAGAGATATTATCTCCCACGTATTTTGTCCATACAGAAGTTTCAATTCCCAACCGGACACCATGAAAGCCACCGTCTTCGCTTGCAGGCACAAAATAAGCATCCAGACGGGGATCGTTATAACCGTTCATATAGGCATCCATGGATGCCCCCATTCGTGCTTCTCCTGCATTAAAATTGTAAGCAATATCATACAGGGGATGGTAATAGGTTAAGTTGGAAGTATGTTTCAGGGAAGCCCGTTCATCCGAACTGGTAATAACACCAATTGAATTACTGACCGATTTCTCAGCTTCAGCCTGGGCTAATGAAGGATCGGCATATACGACGCGCATAGCCAGACGGAGACGGAGCGTATTGGCAAACTGGACCCATTTTTTTGCATTCCCGCTATAAATAAGATCATAATCCGCCAGGATCGTTGCATCCGGATTTCCGTTTACATAGTCAGTTAAAACATCAATCGCACTGTCCAGTTCTGCAAAAAAAGATTCATAAACCTTATCCAACGCATCATAATCATTCTCCAGTGAACCACTACCGTAATTCAGATAAGGGATAGGGCCATAGGCATCGGCAACCCGGTGCATCGCCTCCACCTTAACAACAGTCGCAAGGGCCGAAACCTCAGGAAGGTCCTGCTCATTTGCAACCTCAACAATTGATTCCCAGGCAGGCATGATACTAGAGAAGCCGGAAGTAAATGTCTTTTCAATCCAATTTGTTATAAAATAGTAAGAACCGTTGTGAACTCCACTGTACCAGGTCCCTGTGGGCGCATAATATCCTGAATAAATATCGCTGGAAAGGCCCTGGGCCACCTGATAGTCGCTGCTTAGGTTGGTCCCGTCGTCAAACAAAACGACATTTCGTTCCAACTGGGTAAAAAATGCACCTGTTTTTAGGTTGTCGTGCGACAGCATTTCTTCAGTCGCTTCATGCTTGTTGGTATTAAACGAATCAAAAGAATCGGTACAGGCATTCAGAATAACAAGCGATGCACATAAAAGAGGCAACCTTCTCCAGGAAAATATCTTATATTTAACCATAACTATCAATTATTAAGATCGTTAAAATTGAAATTTAAAAGAAAAACCCATGTTCCGGAGACTGGGCAACATGAAGTAATCCACTCCCTGATAATAGGTTCCCGTATTCGCCGTTAATTCAGGATCGTAAGGGGCCTTGTTATACAGGAAAAACAAGTTACGCCCGACAAGGGAAACATTCATTCCCTTAATCCAGTGGCTCCATCGTGTAACCGGCACATCATATCCTAAAGTAAGCTCGCTCAGACGGACATTTGTCGCGCGGTAGCAATACATAGAACCGATCCCTCCGGAAACGCTTCCGACTGTCTGATAATAATCCCGGGCAGGAATACGTTTCCCGTTCACGAGGGCCCCGCCTTTATCCCGGGCATCGGCAGTAGCTTTCGAAACGCCAAAGGCATCAAGTATGGCCTGGGTATTGGAAACGACAATTCCCCCCACCCTGGCCGCAAACAGGAAACTGCACGAGATGCCCTTCCAGTTCAGATCATTTCCCCAGGCTAGATTATATTTTGGATTAGAATTACCTGCATATATAAACGTATTGGCATCAGCCACTACCGTTTGCGAAGTCGGGTCGACATAAATAGCTCCATGCTCGTCGGTCCTTAAGGTGTTTACATAGATATCGCCCATGGAACCGCCCTCTTTAAGCATCATCTTATAACTGCCTGTTCCGCCCATATCCAGCTCGGTTAATGAAATGACATCCCCTGTTCTTGGATTGGTCCATTCCTTTAGCAGTTCCACAATCTTATTCCGGTTTAATGAATAGGTCAGATAAGAATCCCAGTTAAGTTTTCCTATTTTTTCATTGTACTTAAGTGAAAGTTCGATCCCTTTGTTGTCAATACGGCCTGCATTTACGATAACGCTTGTATAGCCGGATGAAGACGAAAGTGTGGGTTCAAAAAACTGATTGTAAGTACTGGACTTGTAAAAGGTAGCGTCCAGTTTTAACTTATTCCTGAAAAATATAAAATTAACGCCGGCCTCCCACGATTTCGTCCGTTCGGGCTTCAGGTCGGTATTGGGCATTCTTGTCTGCGTTTCCGGGTAGCCGCTGGTCACCGAATAAGTAGGTATCGTTAAAAACACATTTGGTTCGTTACCGACCTCGGCATAAGAGACCCTTAGTTTCAGGTAAGGCATGATGTCAGAGCTGATATCCAGCATATCCGTAAGTATTCCGGAGAGGCCTACTGTCGGATAAAAGAACGATTTTATATCTGAATTCGCCAATGTCGATGACCAGTCATTCCGGGCAGTAGCATCGAGGTAAACCATGCCTTTATACCCCAGTTGCGCACTGGCAAATACCGATTGCTTCTGTTTATGGTACCCTGTCTGGGACGATTCGGAAGTGGAAGTATTGACATTTGCATAGGTAAACAAATTTGCCACTCCCCAAAGTTTCCCTCCGTACATATCCTGATCATAAGTAACATCCTCAATACTCGAACCGACATTTGCCGTTAAAGCATAGGTATGGTCTTTGAAATACTTATTGATATTTAATAAAACTTCACCATAAATCTGGCGGGTTTGTGCTTCATTCAGAGAATAGTACCCATTCTCTGAAGCAAACAGCGTATTGGTCGATGCATTAAATTTCTTCTCATACCGGTCATTGCTTTTGTCCAGCTTGGCACGGCCGGAAATATTCATCCAATCGGTAATCTCATATTTCAAAGACATATTGGTCATATAGCGGTCTTTATGGTTGATGAATTTGTCCCGCTCCGTGATCCAGTACGGGTTCTGCATCGACAGACCTTCATCGCCGTAAGGCCAGAACTGGACCTTGAAATTCCGGGAGGCATCATACCGCTCAAAGACTTCTGCCTTGGAAAAATCATCACCCGGGGGAAATAAATAAACCGGTACCAGCGGGTTAAAGTATTGTCCCTGGGAGATCATGTTCTGCTCCTTAACAAGACTGGACATGAACCCGAGGTCCATGGTCATCTTGTTATTCAGGAAACCGGATGTATTCCGGACAGAAAAGTTGTAACGGTCATAATCGTTATTGTGAATAATACCCTGCGAATTAACCGTACCGACAGATACGTAGGTTTGATTTTTTTCTGATCCGGTCGACAGGCTTATCGAGTTGGAAACATTCATGCCTGTTTGGAAAAAATCTTTCGGATCGTATTTCGATGGGGTTGTGAGTTTTTCGCCCCAACTGTAATAACTGCCTGTTTCTGACTGGCCATAAGTATTTTGAAATTCAGGAAGGATCATGGGTGAAGAAAAGACCGTACTGTTTGCCAGGTTGACCGACAACTTTTCCTTCTGTCCTTTCTTGGTAGTGATTAGCACAACGCCGTTTGAAGCAGAACTTCCGTACAAAGCGGCAGCCGCCGGGCCACTCAGTACCGAAATACTTTCGATATCATCCGGGTTAATATTTGAAACGCCATCACCTGTTTGTCCGGCCCCCGCAAATATCCCTTCGGGCTGTTCGCTCGACAGGTTAGGCATCGGGATACCGTCTATTACATATAAAGCGTTGTTATTTCCCGAAATCGATTTAACGCCGCGCATGATGACACGCGACGAACCGCCAACTCCTGTCGATGAACTGTTTATGGCAACCCCGGCAATTTTTCCGTTGAGATTGTTTACAAAATTTGCATCGGTAACCTTTAACACCTCTTTTCCCGGTAGCTGCTGCACGTTATATGACAATGATTTGGATTCCTTTTCTATACCCAGTGCCGTTACAACAACCTCGTTAATCCCGATCGTCTCGTCTTCAAGGACAATGTTAATTGTTTCCCGCCCCTGAACAGGCATTTCCTGGCTCTTCATCCCGACAAAGGAAAATACCAGCGTCGCATCAGAAGGAATACTGCTCAATAAATAGTTACCGTCGCTGTCGGTAATAGTTCCCTGAGTGGTTCCTTTCAGGACAACTGTTACTCCGGGGAGAGGTACCCCAGCTGCGTCGGTCACCTTACCATGGATACTCCTGACTTGAGGTTGCTCGGCATAACCGGGACTCAGCGCTATTTGATTATCAAGGATCCGGTACTTTACCCCGGTACCGTTAAAAATGGATTTCAGCACCTCGTCAATATTGGCGTTGACAAACTGCGCATCCACTTTCCGTGTTACATCGACAAGGTCCTTGTTATAAAGAAAAACATACCGGCTTTGCTCTTCGATGTTCAAAAGGACATTCTCGATACTCGTGTTTTTAAGCTCAAGTGTCAGATTCCTGGTTTGCGAGAAACTTTTTCCTGCAAATACCTGAATGGCGCAGATAAAGATTAAGAAAACTGTGAGTTTCATGATTCTTAAAATCTTAGGCTGACCATGCTCATTACCAGGTCCAGCCATGTTATTTTTTTTCATAGATTTGTACTGATTTTAATTATTTCACTAATAATTCAAAATTCAGATGCGGGGGATGTTTGCGGCATTACCTGCATCTTTTTGTTTTTATCATAGGCATTATTTTTTAGGGTTAAGTACTTTACTCGTGTCTCTCCACATTCTCACTTTGGCTTTCGAATAACTTCCATCAGTTTTTAACTGCTGTCTTTTGAATTCGTATTTCAACGGAGCAGAAAAGGTCAACAATTCCAGAATCTGCTCCAGGGGTTCACCATTTATGGTTGCATCGTATTTTAACTGCCCAAGGGCCGGATCGTCAAGCTCAATCGAAACATTATACCTTCGCTCCAGACTTTTCAGGATCGAAAGCAAAGGGGTATTCCGGAAAATGTATTTCCCTTCACGCCAGCAGATATACGGATAAATATCCGATTCCTGCTTTGTAAGATGCCCGCTCGCCTTGTCAAAAGTAGCCACTTCCCCGGGTTTCATCATCAGCTCTTCGCCGTTTGTATCCAAAGAGATCCTTCCCTTTGCCAGCGCAACCGTTACTTCTTTCTCATCGCTATAAGCATGAATATTAAATTCGGTCCCGTGTACCCGGACTGTCGGGCCCGGATTTTTTACAACAAACGCCTTATCGCTTTTTGACACCTGGAAGTACACTTCCCCGGTCATTGCAACTTCCCGTTCTTTATCATTGAAAAAAGCAGGATAATTAATTTCTGAACCGGAATTCAACCACGCTTTCGATCCATCAGGAAGATCAATCTCAAGCTGCCCCCCCAGCGGAGCAGTTACCCTGACCGTTTTTTCCCCGTTGTACCCGATTACCTGGTTAAAATCGGATCTTAGCTGCCTCTGGCTATAAAAAAAATAAAGGAAAAGAATTAACAACGGGGGAATAAGTATCCCTGCCATTCTCCTGTACCAAAACATGATTCCGGAAGGCTCGCGGCGGACAAGGCGCACCGTCATTCGCTTTTTCGACTGTTTCCAGCGTTCAGAGATCTCCCCCGATGAGATGTCAGGAGATTTAAACGTTAACATGCTGACCGTTCTGCAGGCATCATTAAACTGCTTGAGCCGACCGGGATGGGTTTTCTGCCATTGTTTCCAATAGACATCATCTTCCTCATTCCTGCCCGACGCCCATAACACGAAACGGGTATCAGCAAGTAATTCTTCGTATATTTTTCGATCGCGTTGGTCCATCTTTTTCCTTATTCTGAAAAGAAGATGAAAAAAGGCGCATCTTATACTCAATTATTTTTCTTTTTTTTATCGTTTTTTTAACAAAAGAAAAATCCGGGCAGTCCGTAACCTTACAAGGTTAATCCCTACCCTTAATTCGCATATAATAATTACGGCTTAAAATTTTGTGATTTCAACAGAGGCAGTACTGACAGACGAAGGACATCTCTGCCTGTTTGGCCCGGTATCATCTTTAACCGGCACAAACCATATAATTCCCAAACAAGGCTATCAGTATCAGCTCAATATTCCCTGACTGGAAATCGCTTCCGTCAACCTCCTGCCGTATCTTCTCCAGCGTACGGAACAACAGGTTCCGGACCGACTGGACGTTCATCTCCATAACTTCAGCCAAATGAATAAAATCAAGGTTTAAATAAAACCGGAGATAAATCATCTCCCGTTGCCTGGCAGTAAGCTTCTCCAGACAGGCAGCGACTTTCCCGGCCAGCTCGCTCTCCTGTTCTTTTTTGATTAAAAAATCTTCAGAAGAAATAACAAACAGGTTATTTTTTATCTCTGGCCCAAGTTCATCGTAGTGGTTATTTCTCAGATCCTGAAGCAAGCTATTCTTTAAACTTATCAGTAAATAAACCTTCACGTTCTTTACCTCTCCCAGTTGCAAGCGTTTCTCCCACAAACGGACAAACAATTCCTGGATATGATCCTTCACCAGGTCATCCGAACCAATAATCTTCGTACCATAGGCGACCAAATCCGAAAAATACCAACGAAAAATATTACCCAACGCCTCTCTGTCCCCTTCGAGGAACTCTTGCCAACTAACGGCAGGATCCGAACTTGTTTGATAAAAACGGTCCATGACTAAATCACCAACAAATATTAACCGGCACAAAATATACCTGTTTTTTTGATTTTATTTTACGCATGAAAGTTTAAAATAACAAACTGAAAAATAAAACTGCTAAACAACATACTTTTTGTCCGGTGGTCAGGACAAAATAAATCATTTTTCACAACCTACCCGTTTTATCCAGTCATAAACCGTATCCGTGATCTCTTTTTCCCATGCCAGGGAGTAAAAGCTGTGATTGGCATTTTTAATAATCAAATCCTCATACCCGATATGATGTTTCTGGAGGAGGGACCTGATTTGTTTCATTGCTGTACCTGCTTCAGGATCTTTCCCGCCATGAATCAGCAAAACATCTCCTTTAAAGTGATGAAATGGTTGCCCATCCTGCTTCCGGTCGCGTACCTTTTGTTCTTTTTCCCCGATCATTAATTTCTTTATGGTGAACCAATAATTTGTTATGCTGCGTCTGATGATCCGGCCAATCATCCGGTTATTTACCTCTCCGGCAAACAGCCTCTTCCAGTTATCCGGATTGCGGGCTTTCCGGACATAACCGGAGATGACGCTTTTGGTTTCTGATGCGGCGGAACTCATTTCATTGGTTTGCCATAAAAGAGGACTTGACAATTCGATCAGGGAATGGACTGCCTCTTTACCATTTTTTATATAATAGATCGCCGTACGCGCCCCGGAACAAATTCCAAGTAAAACAATGCGGGTTGGTTTATAAATCCTGTAAACATCCCGGATAACCACATCCAGATCTGAAATCATCGATCGGTAACACGTATGCTCTCTCTTCCCTTCGCTGTATCCCCGTCCCCTGAAATCGAACCGCAAACAGGCATATCCACGTTGGGCCAGAAAACGTGCGGTACTGACAAACATCTGGTGCGGCCCGATCCGGTACCCGGCAAAACCATGCAAAAAAATGACCATCGGGGTACAACTTAATTCTGCGTTCATCGGTGCATGGAGGATTCCGAATATTTTTTCTTCCCCATTCAGAAAACTGACAGGTATTTCTTTTTCATTCATAACCAAAAGTAAATATTGAAGTTAAGGTAAGCCGGGAAGTTTTTTATAATACCGAATAATTTCGTCAATGACCGGTTGATAAACAGGATTATCAATCCTGTCCCAAAACGGGTCAAGCTGAATTTGTTTTAAACACAGTTTTTCATTTGCTGATGCCGCCTGTTTTATCTTTTGAAAATTTCGGGATGTTTTACCGGTTGGGGTAACGTGAATGATCAAGGAACGGACAATCTGCCCTTTCAATGCAGGGATTAAATCTTCCTGACTTTCAAGATCCGCATAGAACGACGGACTGATCTCGTACCCGTCGAAATCAACTGACTCGTTTGCAGCTAACCGGTTGATCAGCTCGTCCCTTCTCGATGAGGTTTTGCCATCTGTAATTAATTCTTTCATCAGTTTTTGCCTTAAGGCGAGCCTAAAATAATTTTTCGGATCCAGCACCGGCTCAATCAAAACGGCATTTGAAACGCCCGGACATTCCGACCATGCAGAAAGGGCCACAAAACATCCCAATCGTAATCCAATGAGCCCCACCTTATCAACAGCCGACCGTTCCTTTAGCAACCTTACCGCATCACAGGTATTCTGAATCCATGTTGTTAATCCGGCCTCCCGAAACTCCCCTTCGCTATCCCCGCAGGCCATGTAGTCGAAAAGGAGTACGGGCATTCCGCATTCGGCCAGGGCACCGGCCAGATCGACCAGCATGCGCTGGGAACTTTTCTTCTCTTCAGCAAAAGGGGAACAAATCACACACCCTGTACCCTCGGACAGCTCATTTTCCGGCAGAAAAAACACGGCAAAAAGCTGTCGTCCCCGACTTTCAAAAAAGATGTGCTCCTGGTTGATCATCATTCAATCTGATTTTGGAACAGTTTCCAGTAAAACCCCTTTTGGGAGAGTAATTCATCAAAACTGCCTTTTTCGACAATTTTTCCTTCATGCATACAAATGATCTCATCTACATTTTTAACCGTACTGATCCGGTGACTGATAAACAGCATGGCTTTGTCTTTATAAATATCAACCAGCTGATCGAAAATCATTTTCTCACTATCCGAATCAAGTCCCGATGTTGCCTCGTCGAGGATGATTATATCCGCGTCTTTTAATAAAGCACGTGCAATGGAAACACGTTGTTTCTGTCCGCCCGACAGTTTCGTGCCCTTGTCGCCGACCAGTGAACCAAACCCATCGCGGAGCGAAACAACATGATCGTATATCCCGGAAATTATGGCTGCCTCTTTAATCGTTGCATCTGACGGGTTGGCGCAGCCGTAACCGATATTTTCCCGGATGGAATCGTGGAAAAGCATACTTTCCTGACCGATCAGGCCAATCCGGTTTCGAAGTGTATCCCGGTTAATCTGTTTTATGCTTTGTCCGTCAATCCGGATAATCCCCTTATCCGTCTCATAAAAACGGCACAGCAGGTTAATCAGGGTACTCTTTCCGCAGCCGCTGGCCCCTACCAGGGCATACCTTTTCCCCATCCGGAATTCGACATTCAGATTATTCAATACGTTATTCCGGTTGTCGAAACTATAGGAAACATGATCAAATACGATCTTTTCGCGAATATGAAAATTATTGGCTAATGGGCTGCCTGCATCCTCGACAGGAGTCTGAAGGAACTCGAGGACCCGCCTCATGGAAACGGAAGCGCGTACAAAATCGAAATAGAGGCTCATAAGATCGCGCATCGGATTATATAGCCGGTTCAGGTACTGAAGAAATGCCACGAGCGATCCGATCGTCATGGCTGAAACCATAATCTGCCTCCCTCCCCAGTATAAAATAAGAAGCGGGGAGAAAGAAATTAAAAAAGTGGAAATATTCCTGGTGGCAGAAGCTAAAACCACATTGCTGACATTAAGCCTGATAAGGCTTCTGATGAGTGCCAGCAGCTTGTTTTGCTCAAAATCGTAGGTCAGGTAGGTCTTTATGAGTTTGATGCTCTCAAAGCGTTCCACAAAAAAGCAAAGGATATCGGAATCTTTCTCCCGCGCCAACTTGATGATCCGCTGTATCCTGGGCTGAAAATAGACCGTGTTCATAAAGATAAACGGGAGGGCGATCAGGGCGATTAAGAAAAGTTTATAATTCAGCCAGATAAGCGCAACGGCAATTCCGATAATCGTCAGGAAATTATTGATAAATCGCAAAACACTGCCTGTCACAATGCTTTGGATTGTATTTATTTCGTTGTTGATCCGGTGCAAAATATCTCCCGCCTTATTTTTATCGAAAAAACTCATCGGAAGGCGGATCAGGTGCCTGAACAGGTCCATGCGCATATCCCGGATAATATAATTGCTCACCAGTTCGTACAGATAGTCCGAGACGAACGAGATTACAATCCTGGCAATATTAATGGCAAACAACACCACCAGGATATGGACAAGATATTCGAAATCCCTGGAAGGAAATGCCTTATCAATAATCAGTTTCAGGATATAAGGAGAAGCCAGGCCTGCAACACTCCCGGAGACCATCAGGATAAATAAAAAAGACTCCTTGCCCCAGTAAGGTTTCAGGTATGAAAGAAATTTGACAATTATTTTATAGTCTTTCATCGCTGCAGTTTATCCGGATTATCTTGCTCTTCTCAGCTAACTCCCCCCGGAAAGGGTTAGGCAGCTTATTAACAAAATAAAAACCTGTAGCGGAGAATACCTAATGCACAGTGTGAAAGTTCTTGCCTGTAGTGGGTAAATATTTACACGCAGTTTTGACAAAATTGTCATTCCAGGTTTTACGCTGACCAGTTTTAGCGGGAAATCCCTTTAAAATGAATAAAATATTTAAGTCAGGGACCTTGCACTTCACATTTCCTATCACCGTTTTTTCAGAACTCAGGTCTCTGATTCTAATTTATTATCTATTTTTGTATTATCGAAAGAGTATGATAAAGAAATATTTACTCTTAAATGATAAAAAACAAGAAGTATGATCACAGATATTCAAAAAAGACAGCAAATATTAAGAAAAATTTATAGAATCCCTTCCGAAAAATTAAAGGAAGTGGATGATTTTATCTCCGACTTGGAACAAAAATATAAAAAAGAAAAGACATTATCATTTGCAGGGATGTGGAAAAATATCGACGATTCTGTTTTTAAGGATCTGACCGAAGAGCTGATTAATAATCGGCAGAAAAACAGAAGGAGGGATAATGAATAGAGGATTGATCGATACTGATATTCTTTCTTATTATTTCAAAGGAGATGATACTGTAGTCAAAAATTTTGAAAATATGCCGGATTAAAACTAACGGGAAATATTGTAGACGACATTGATCTGCTAATTGCCGGAATAGCTATAGAAAATGAGATGATTTTAGTGACGAATAATGAGAGTCATTTTTGTCGGATTTCCGGACTAAAAATAGAAAACTGGAAAAAACAATTGTTGTAACTGTTTATCCCTTCTCCCCAAAATTAATAAAATAATTTTCCAGGGCTGATCTTCAGGAATTCTTCATATGGAATTCCTCCTGTTCCGATCAACAGTACCTTTTCCGGATGAAATTTTCCTGAAAAAATCCCCATCCCGGTATTATTCGCTTTCATTCCGCTTTTCACTTCCAGCCCGATAATATTATCTCCTTTTTCCAGGATAAAATCAACTTCATTGTTACCTTCACGCCAATAATAAAGATTATATCTTTCTGAAACAGAATGATTAATCAAATGTGTACCAACAGAAGACTCCACCAGGCGTCCCCATAACTCAGGATAAACTACCGCTTTCTCGTAAGTTCCATTGCTTTGAGAAGTTATCAGTGCGTTATTATATACCTGGAACTTAGGGCTTGAACCGCGCTTACGGATAATATCGCCCGCATATTTGTCCAGGCCTCCCAATAAGCCACAATCAGATAAAAGTTTCAGATAGCTGGCCAAGGTAGTCGTATTTCCGGCATCCTGAAGTTGCCCCATAATTTTTGTATAAGAAAGAATCTGACCTGAATACAGGCAGCCAAGCTCAAATAGCCGTTTTAGTAATGCGGGCTTGTCAACCCGGGTCAACATTAAAATATCTTTGGAGATACTGGTTTCAATGAGTGAATCTTTAATATAATTTTTCCAACGTTCCTCATCTCTGATCAACGATACAGATCCAGATCCCGGATAACCCCCGAAGTAAACATACTGCTCAATAGTCCATCCGAAGGCAGCTTCCATCTCAGGATAAGACCAATGCCCCAAATAGATCGTTTCAAATCTGCCTGCCAACGATTCTGTTAATCCCTTCTGAATTAACAAGCGGGAAGATCCGAGTAGAATTACTTTGATGTTTATTCCTTCCCGGGTATCCCGATCCCACTGTTGTTTTACAATTTCGCTCCAGTTATCAATCTTTTGTACTTCATCAACTACCAACAAAAATTCAGAAGATCCGGATATTTTCATCCGCAATCTGGCTGCGTCCCATACTTGTATCAGCCACACCGGGTTCGTTGAAGAAATGCCATCTGCCGATTCATACGAGCTGACAATAGTCAACTGTGATAAAAGTTGGGTTACCATTGTGGTTTTTCCCACCTGACGAGGTCCAAAGATAACCTGAATGAACTTTCTTGGTTCTTCTATTCTGTCTTTAACAGACTTTAAATAAGGACGTTAAAACACAACTATATAATTTACTCAGTATGATGAGTAAAATTACTCAATATTATAATTGAAACAAATACCGGTCCGGAAATATTATCGGACAGGCCCCGGACCCGCTCTATTTTAACCGGCATCATAAAACAATGGACCAAAAGAATAAAAATATTTATGGATCACTTCATATTTCTGTGGGGTATCCTTGTTAAGCATAAATTTAGTGAGACGAAAAAGGAAGAAATAAGAATCAGTCACTCCATTCAACGTTGCCCTAAAAGCCTTTAGTTTTGCATTGAACGATTCAGCAGAAGCATTCGTTGATCGGTTATCGAAAAAGTTTGGGAACGACAGGACTGACCATCCCGAAATCTGTCAATATTTCGTGGTGAAAACAGAACGGAGCGGAGCGCTGGCCGTCAAAACGCCCGGCGGAGGGTTCGTTTTGACAAGATTTTTGCTTCCTTTTCATCGACTGGAAAAGGAAGAGCCTGTCCGGCTCAAGGACAGAAATTATAAAAAACGTGGTTGTTTGTGCTTAAAAAGAATCCGGATCCGGTAAGCGGGACCTCATTGCCTAAATCAGAAAGGCCCCCGGGATTTTGATTAAACGAGTATTCTGACTGGCAGCCAATGATAAACTTATCTTTTTCTCAACCTGTTTTTGTCTCGTCTAAAAAACACAAATCTCTATCTTTTTTGATTCCCCTCAACTTTTTAAAGTGATCCGGTATTATTCGCTTTCATTCCGCTTTTCACTTCCAGCCCGATAATATTATCTCCTTTTTCCAGGATAAAATCAACTTCATTGTTGCCTTCACCCTAATAATAAAGATTATATCTTTCTGAAATAGAATGATTAATCAATTGAAACAAATACCGGTCCGGAAATATTATCAGACAGGCCCCGGACCCGCTCTCTTTTAACCGGTATTATAAAAAATGAACCAAAAGAATAAAAATATCGTTAAATTTGGGTGTATTTAAACATAGAAAATATGGATGTCATAGAATTAAGGGCGGATTTGCACAATATGATCGACAAAATAACCGACAGCAATGTATTAAACGCGGTAAAGACCTTATTATCAGTCAAGACAATTTCTCAACCCGATTGGTGGGATACGATAAGTGACGAGGAACGCAGAGAAATAGAACAAGGTATTGCAGAAGCCGATCGTGGGGAAGTGATTCCGCACGGGGAAGTAATGGCAAAATATAAAAAATGGCTATAAAACTCGTCTGGACAAAAAGGGCTGAGCAGGGTTATGCCCGAATTATAAAACATTTGAAAGAAGAATGGACAGAAAAGGAAATAAGTATTTTTGTCCGGGAGACAAGCCACTTCTTTAACCTTCTGAAAGAAAATCCGCGCATGCTGGAACCTACAAACAGCCATAAAAACTTGTATCGCGGGCCCATTAACCGGTTAACGATCCTCTCCTACCGGTATAACCCCGGGAAAAAAGAAATCGAGTTTGTCAACATTCGAAGTGCAAGACAGAAACCGTTGAAAAAATAATCACTTGTTTTATATCCAATCTTAGGTCGTCCTTTTTGTGTCGCTGCCTTAAGATTTGGTTCAGAGAAATGCCCGTTTCATGAGAATAGTATTTTCCCCCGATACATGGTGTGCAAACTCTTGCCGGTAGTGGGTAAATGGTTACTTAGAATTATACCCGATTCGGAACTACCGGACTGAATCAATTATCCAAACACACGAACAAGAAACTGATAATCAATAATATAATATTTTTGGAACAGCGTTTGTAAGTCTGATCAATAAATCAAAAAAAGTTTTGATTATGATGGTAATAGATTGGGGCGAACAAAGGATATAATAACATAAATGCTTAATTTTATAAGAAACTATAAATGCTTTATATACTATCTGATCCCAATAAATCAAAATCTGAGTCGTTGCCTGGCAGAGTGCCAGGTAATGACATCAGAAACAAGTAAAAGTTAAGCTTATGATCCGGGGAATAGGCACAGACATCATTGAAATCGGATCCATTCAAAAGTCGATGGAACAGAGCAACCGGTTCGCCCAACGGGTATTTACTGAAAAAGAGATTCATTACTGCGAAAGTAAACCAAACAAATACCAGCATTATGCGGCCCGGTTTGCAGCCAAAGAAGCTTTGATGAAGGCCATGAAAACAGGATGGAATAACGGGATCCAATGGAAACAGATCGAAGTAATAAACCACCCCGGTGGTGCTCCGGCACTTAATGTTACCGGAAAGGCAAAAGAGCAATTGGATAAAGCAGGCATAACAACCATCGATGTTTCGCTGTCGCATAGCGGGCAGTATGCCATCGCGGTAGTGTGCATAGAGTAATTGGCACCAGTTTATTTTAAAAAAACTGAATAATTTATATAAAGATCAAAGAATATGTTACAGGCAATTGAGCTATCCAAACGATACGAAGACAACAACCTGGCCCTGGATTCCCTGAATATGGAAGTGAAGGCTGGTGAGATTTTTTGCTTATTAGGGGCCAACGGGGCGGGTAAAACAACCACGATCAACCTCTTCCTGAATTTTATTGAACCGACATCAGGCCAGGCCCTGATCAACGGGATCGATGTAACGAAGGAGCCGCTGGAAACGAAGAAGTATGTCTCGTACGTATCGGAGAATGTGATGCTGTACGGAAACTTTACAGCCCGCCAGAACCTGGACTTTTTTGCCAAGCTGGGTGGAAAAAAAAATCTGACGAAAACAGACTATTACAATCTTTTCCGGAGTATCGGGTTACAGGAAGACGCCTTTGAGCGCAAACTGAAAAAATTTTCCAAGGGGATGCGACAGAAAGTGGGACTGGCAATTGCCATCGTAAAGGACGCTGACAACATTCTGCTTGATGAACCCACTTCCGGATTAGACCCCAAGGCTGCAGCCGAATTTATGAATATCCTCAAAAGGCTCCGCAATGAAGGCAAATCCATGCTGATGTGCACCCACGACATTTTCCGCGCCAAAGAGATAGCCGACAAGGTCGGCATCATGAAAGAAGGCCGCATGGTGATGCTCCGTACCCGGGAACAATTAGTGAAAGATGACCTGGAAAAAATTTATTTGGATTATATGCAGCAGACGGTGGTAATTTAATCAACATAGAGTATGAAAAATCTTAAATTACTATTTATACACGAAATACATCAGCAGTTTAAATCATTTAAATTTACGACCATGTTGCTGCTCGCATTCATTGTGAGTTTGACAGTAAGTTATGTTCGTATCCATGATTATAAAGAAAAATACACCACTTATAAGAATGAGTTAAAAAGAGCAGAAGAAAAGCTAAAAAATGTACAGGTGTATTCAGAATTGGAAGTCTCAGTATTTGTTCCACCTAATCCGCTGTCGATATTTGCAAAGGGCATTGATGATAAAGTGGGCAATAAATCAATCGTATCAGCTACTCATTATCCGGGAATTATATCAACGTCACAGAAGGCAAATCCATTTCTTAATTTATTTACGGATATCGACATCGCAGGAATTGTGAGGCTGTTCAGTGTGTTTATTATTTTAATGGCCGCCGGGTCCATAGCCGGAGAACGGGAAGATAAAACGTTGAAAATGATTTTTGTTACAAATGTAAGCAGGATCGAATTCTTTCTTGCCAAATATTTTGCATTTGTCATAGTCATACTTTGCTCATTAATTACCATATTTATTGTTCCCATATTAATGATTCTCACGGATAATCAAATTGCAACCACCACTACTTTTATTCCCCGGGTGTTCTTGTTATTATTAACTTCATTAATGTACCTGTCTGTTTTTATATTACTTAGCCTGCTTGTTTCCGCGAAAATGGCAACGGCTACCCAGGCAGTATTAACAACCTTGTTTATTTGGGTGGGGATCACCTATATCTATCCTCAAATAACGACAAGTTTGTCAAGAGGTATCTACAAGTCTCCCTCGAAAGTCGAATTGGACTCAAAAATTAGACGAATTGACTACCAGCTGCAGCGTTCAGCCAGTAATTATATGTTTAGCAACCAGCCAAGACGGCCCTTTAATATTCGTATTATAGGTGACGAGTTTGATACAGATGAAGGAGAAAGGGCAGGTTGGATTGGTTTGAGCAAAATAGGGTTGACGGAGAAATATAATTTTGAGTTTTGGAAAGACTTTATGAATATGCAGGTAAATAATTTGCAGGAGAGGCATCGAACTGTAAACTATTTAGAAGAAAATTTCCAAAGACCTTTATTAAAACAGGTATCTTTTTTTAATACATTCAACATTCTAATGCCTGATATTATTTATATGCGAGCAACGGAAGAACTGGCAGGGACAGACAGGGAACAACGAGAAGAGCAATTTAGAAATGCCATATATAGCTACAGGAATTTACTCATGGATTACATACGTTCCAACGGAGGATTTGGATATCCATTCTTCACTCATGCCAAAGAAAATATGATGAAAGATGATTTTGGCACCTATACAGAAAAAGATTATGAAATGGTCCAAATGGTTCCTTTGGATGTAAACGATGTCCCTGTGTTTACTTTCTATAAAAGGTCTAATTCGTACATCGATATTATTATGCTCATCGTTGTGAATATTGTACTAATTGTTTTGGGAGGAACCTTGTTCTATAAATCGAAAATTCTGTAATATCATGATAAAGAATATCTTCTTAAAAGAGTTACAATACAATCTATTGAATTCAAAGATACTCATTACTTGGGGAGTTCTCATATTGCTTTTCATACTTAGTGCAGTATCTTCATTGGTTAATATCTCCAGCACAAACAAAAGCTGTAATTTGATTGAACAGAAAAATAATGAAAGAATGGTCTATGATGAAGAGGCTGGTCTTTTTAATGAACTTATGGCAAAAACTTCTAATCAACCTTATGAAAGGAAAAACGGATTGGATGTACTGGTTTTTACCAAGCAGGAATTAGTAAAAAAAGTGCCGGTGCTATCATTTATTTCCGGTACGAATGATAATATTCCTGACGGGAGCAATATGTTCTATTTTTTAATGCCTTCTATGGAGACGAATGCATCATCCAATATCTTTTTGAATGCCCTTTATTCATTAAGCTGGAGCAGGATATTTATTTTTATATTAGGATTCGTTATTGCATGTTTTTCTTACGATGCATTTAGCAGGGAGAAGGAGCAGGGAACCTTGAAACTTATGTTAGCCAGTAAAGTTTCAAGATTTTCAATTATCATGGGAAAATATCTCGGACTATTGGTCACCTTTTTAATTCCTTTACTCATAGCATTGATTATTACCATTGTGATTATCACTGTATCTCCCGGACTAGCATTTTTACCTGGAGATACCACTAAGTTATTCCTTTTTATATTGGGTGGAATGATTTTTCTAAGCATCAATATTTTTCTGGGATTCCTCATATCATGCTTATCTAAAAACTCAGCAGTAAGTCTTAGTATAAACCTTATTGCATGGGCAATTTTAGCTGTTATTTTTCCAAGTACCAGTTGGCTGGGCATTAATAAAATTAAACCTATCCCAACTATTGCCGAAGCAAATGATGAAATCAGGACAAAACAAAATGAATTGAAAGACTGTTCGATGGAATGGAGGGGCGATTGGGTAGGTAAAGAACCCACAGATGGCCTGTTAAGAAGAAAAGATTGCTATGATCGAAGAACAAAAATTGAAACTGATGTATGGCGGGATTATTATAACAGGCTGTTTTCTCAAACCCAAACAGCTATTAATATCTCAAGTATCTCCCCTTTTTCATCTTTCCAGTTTTTGTGTGATAAGTTAACAGATACTGGATTTTACGGGTATAATAACTTCTATAGCCAGGTATTGGATTATCAAAAGCAGTTCAGACGATTTATTGACGATAAAGACAAGGCAGATAAAGAGAGTTACCATCTGATCTGGGACGAAAGTTACTATACTTGCTACTTCATGTCAAACAAAAAGATAGATGCTAATGAAATCCCCAGATTTGAATATAAACCTTCATCATTAAAAGAAGTATTAAAAAGTTCGGAGTGGAATATCTTTTATTTGAGTAGTTGGACTATATTACTTTTTGCATGTGTTTGTATTGCGTTTTTTAGGTATGATGTAAGGTAACTATATTTTTGCATCAAGCATCCAAATATCTTTGAATTAACAAAATTAAGTTTTCAAATGACAAAAAATTGTCCAAACAGACTTCTTCATCATCAATTTCAATATCAAACTCCTCTTCAATACTAGTGATAAAAAAAATAGCTTGTTTTGAGTGACTCATTATAAGATGAAGTTCTCGATTAATTTGAGCAACATTAGCAATTGAAATATCTGATTCATTATTGGAAAAATCTTCAATAATTAAGTTTAATAATCGACTTTTGACATTATCCATGAGCATAGCTGTTTTTAGGAAAAGTAGTTATAAATAGTATCCAAAATAAATTGTTTATTTTTCTCATCCATTATATTTATTACGGGCATTTTAAGCTGATTTTGATAAAAGGAAATTCGTTCATTTAATTCATCTTCCAAAAGTATTTTCCTATTGGAAACAAGTACTTTCTTATTATTCATATTGTATTCTATTTGCCAAGGAGTAATTGTACAGAAAAGTATTTTCGATTTGGTTACTAGTTGTGTTGCTGTAATATTCCTTTGTATTCGTTCAATTGGGTCATTAGGGTTGATCGCACAAATTATAGCATCTGGATCTAATCCAATTAAATAATATAGTGAATCTAATTCCTGTCCCGTAGCTGCTTCTGGGAAAGCCATTGGCAATGCCCACGATTGAATCCCTGATAGGATTAGGTCTGGGTTATTATAGTATTCAATTGCTTTATTTAGTAAACGTAAAAATATGCACCAAAATTTGTGAGGAATAGAAATTGTTGAATTATATCCAAAAGGAAAGCTATATATGGAACCGAACAGTTCTCCTTGGGGTTCTGTAGAAATATGTGCTATACTATATCCTTCACTTTCCAATAAAGTTTTAATTATTAACTGTGTTGTAAACTTTCCTTGACTTTTTGTAGTTCCGACAACACACAATACAGGAGTCTTTATGTTGGGCTGAGATTTAAAAAAGCTCAAAAGTTTAAGAGTTTTAGTATTTACAATTGGACAGTATATTTTTCCAGTATATTCTGTTGTTATTAGTTCCTTTTCAACAATAGATTTGAGATTTGAATCATAAAAAAAAAGATTCTTATTCCATTCAACCGCTTTTTTTAATATCCGATAACCGAAATCGACATTTGCTCGAAAAAAATGTTCATAAAAATAACCTATGACTAAAGTATCAAATTTATTTATGTCTTCATCGGATAGTTCCCAATCTTGAATAGCTATATCTCCATTATTTTCTTTAAACCTTCGTGGGTAATCAAGATATAAAGATATACGACATTTGCATAGTTCTTTTAAATTCATCATTGACTTCATTTCTTTTTCTGATACTGGGAATAATGCAAGTTGTCCAAAGTCCGATAATTTCATATTATTGTTGAATAATTCATATGCTAACTCATTAATGTCATGATTTATTATTATTGGACTTATTATATTTTTTTTTAGTGTTCTATAAATCTTAATATTAGAATCACACTCATTTAACAAAAGTTCTTTAAACTTATTAATTGGATATTTTTTTTTGCTTTTGCATATTCTATTAGCCACAATACCGGAAAAATAGGCACAGGCATAGCTAGAACCTTCTCTAAATATAAAAGTATCGTTATTTGTGGCAATACGCTGATTATCCCCCTTTGCGATAAATTCGACAGGAGAATCCTCTACCTTACCATAGGAATTGCCATTTTTAACATTTCCACTATAAACTCCAAATACTTCAGGAAAAAATGCCGGATAACATTCTTTTGAAATATTATCTCCTCCTGCAGCAATAATAGGAATATTTAATTCAAATGCCTTTTTACACACTTCATGTAGTTTTTGTGGTGGCGTTTCTGAAAATATGCCAAAACTGGCATTGATAATATCTATTCGATTTTCACAACACCAATTAATTGCTGATATAAGAATTTCTATTTTCGCGACTAAATGATCATGAAATATCTTTATTGAAACAATCTCAGCAATAGGATTCAACTTATGTATAATGGATGCAACGCCAGTTCCATGTCCCAAATGATCTTCATAATCATTTTCAAAAATAATCTTACCTTTGTTCCATTTTATACTTAACCCACAGATACGGCAATCTTTTAATCTCCTATGGTTAATATCAATACCACTATCAATGACTGCTATTCTCATCTTTTTTTTCAATTTTAAATGTTTTACACAGGTTTTCGATAGATTGTATCTGATCAGGTTTTTCTAGCGAAAGTAGGTACTGTTTCTTCAGTACCTCTTTTAGGTTGCATTTCCATGTTGTACACGGCCTTGGTAAACATTTCACAATATGAAAATCATAGCAATACCCCTTATCACAAATCGGAAGATATTTGCATGTACGGCATACATCATCATATTCAGGTTGAAGAAAAGAACACAGTTGTTTAAATGCTTTATTATTTACAATGGCTTTATAACCGTCTTTGATATGGAATATCATTCTTTGAGGATCTAATGAGTGATTCCAGCATTTGCCAACATAGCCGTCTGCATTTATTACAAATCCATACGGAGAATTAATTGATTCACAATAGAACGGGTTCATTTCCGGGAAACGCCAGGCTAATTTAGCATTTCGTACATTGTTTTTTGTTGCCCAGTTATTATAAAGTTTCTGTTTCAACTCACGAAAATCTTCTTTTATTTCAGCAAATTCTTTTAATGTAAAAAAGTCAGATTTAATTAGTTTTTGTCCATTAAAGTCATAATAACGCTTGAATCCCAAATATAAACTTATATACGGATGTTTTTGGGGCCATAGCCTATAGGCATTTAAATCATAAAAAAGATCTTCTATCTTCTCATAAACTTTCTTATCAACGTTTATCCGTATCAACACTTTGATTCCGGGAGGAAGATGAGTCAGATTCTCCAGAATTTTATGATATGAATCATTTCCTGTTTTTAATGGACGATTCAGCGAATGCGTATCTTTGTTGCCATCAATAGTAATATCTATATTCCTAATACTATTTCTCATTAGTATATTCCAGTTTTTTGTACTCAACAAGTACCCATTGGTAAAAAGTCTGCTCGTATATTTTAGGTGATATCTTTTACAAAGGGTAAGAAATCCTTGAGATAGTTTGTCTATTCCTTCCGGATATATTAATGGTTCTCCACCAAACCAAATAACGGATAATTCATTTATATTTAACTTTTCAAATATAATTGCATTTTCTAAAAATTCCAGTATTTGGTTCATCGTATAATCCTTCATTTTATTTGTTGGATTTCTATCACTTTCAAAGCAGTATAAACAACTCATATTGCAATTATTTGATGGTAAGATAACTAGAAACAATCGCCTACTTTTTGTTTTTCTGATTTCCGTCCAACGATTTTGGAGTATTTCATATTCATTGCTATCTACAGGGATAAGAAATCTTTCATCTATCAATTTCTGTTTTATTTCTTTGTCTAGATTCAAATCTTTTTTATTTAGAATATTCGAATCAAAATCTTGATCCAATTGTTTCAAGATATTCCCCACATTTGATCTGGTTATAAATATTTTTTGGTATAATGAATTGTAAAGTAACCATTCATCTGTTTCCTTTACGGGAATGTAAAAATTGAAATAACTCAATTTATATTCGTTATTACTATTTATAATACTCATACTAAACTATATTAATTTATTCAAAAATATACGGATTGAAGAAATGATTATTGAGATATAGAGCTTGTTTTAATTTTATTTTTGTGAATTGTTTTTGAAGGATTAAGTCCTCAGGCGAGGCAAAATTGACGCGAATATTAATTCCTATTTAAGGAGATTTTAATGCAGGTGGGGGCTTAAGGAACAAAAACAAACCAAATGATGAAATTTAAACAGGCTCTTAGTACTGATGCGTTAAGATCAAAAGCATATTAATTACCTGCATTCCAGCAGACCTAATTATCTGCAAAAAACTATTTTAATGTAGAATAAGAATACTTAACTGGATTGAAAAAGCATGACAAGATAAAGTTAACCTACTAGGTCAATTCAATTCTCAGAATCAAATAGTATTCATAATGCAACGAAAATAAATATTATACAATCATCTTAGGAAAATTAACGTACCACCAATAATTGAGAACTAAAAAAGAAGCTACTGGGGTGAGTCTATCAGAGGATTTATGAGTCCCAAAGATATATAAAACTCATAAACAAAATTCATTTATTAAAATAATTAATTTTGTGAGACAGGAAAAGGGAAGCACAAAGCTTCCCTTTAAAAGACTTAATTAGAACAAGATATCTTCATCTTGTTCATTATCATCACTGCCCATGCCAAAGCAGCAAGCACCCCCACTATTATCGCAAAGTGCAATAACTTCTTGTGCTTGATGAAGTAATTCATCTTCGTTCTTAAACGGTTTTACTAATTCTTTCATGATTAAAAAATTTAAATTAAACAATATGTAAATAAACAACCGGTTGTCTAATCCTTTAAATAGTAAATGGCTAATTTTAACACCTTGTCTTGATAAGGTGCTAAATCATTAACTGTTGCTATAGGAACCCAGATATCTGGATTAATTCCGATTCCTTCAATATCCTTTCCAGATGACATAATTATTTTACTACATAAGGATGTCTGTAATATATAACCATTAGGTAAATTTACTGACAACATGTGAGATAACGCTCCTGGGCTTCTTTCATTTCCTATAATAACAGCATTAGCTTTTTCTCGCATAAATTCGCAAAAAAGTTCACTTGCGCATACAGTTCCACCATTTATAAGAATTATTATTTTTTTATCAGATAAATTAATATATTTATTTGGTTTTAATAAGAAAGTTTGTAGGATGGTATCGCCTTTTCCCCACGGAAATCTAATATGACAATATATTTCAGGACGATTAATAAACATCGAGGCTATTCGATCTTCAAAACCGCCCCCCGGATTATTCCTTAAATCTAATATGAGATTCTTACTTTTTTTTATTTGTTCGATGTCATTAAGAATTCTGGTATATAGTTCTTGATCCCAAGAAGGAATTCTGATATATAGGGTATTTTGATTTAATGATTTTGTTATGTAGCCATTATTCTTCAATCTATTAGGGGTAGAACATTTTGTGTTATACTTCAACTGTATTTTTGTAGTATCATTATTATCACAAACCTCAATTACTACAGTATCGCTGTTGAGTCTGGATAGTGAGTGTGAGATAGCTTTTTTTTCTCTGGAATAAAGATCCCCTTGATAACGATTAGAGAGGGAGTCAATATAATTGTGGATCGGGATGCCATTTAATGAAAGAACCTCCATTCCAATTTTTATCTGCTTCTCTAATGTCGTATCTATAATTGCAGCGATAAATATATGATTATGTATATTGTATAGTTTTATTGGGCTACGATTTTTTTCTTCAATTGGAGTATTGTTCTTCGACACTTTAATTTTAACCATCTTAAAGTGTGGATCTTTCATTGAATTAATCATTCTTTGTAATGAATAAAACAATGATTCTCCCATTATTGAAGTGTTTTGCTCTATAGTTTTCAGTTCATTTAAGATTTTTTCTTTATCTTTTCCGTTTCCATAAATATTATAGTATGGATAACGTTCAAGTAAAATTTGAAATAATCTAATTATACTTTCTTTTTCAACAGAATCATCTTTAAAACAAATCTTAATATCATTTAATAAGGGAAACATTGATTGGTAATAATTCTGAGTAAATATATCTAACTCTTCCTTTTCTTTATATTTCTCATCATTATAAAGAGAAAAAAAAGGATGATAAACATTTTTGGAATATATTATTTTATAATTGTATATCTTTAAATCACCAATAATAAATTTATTTTTTATATGTTTTTTTTGAGGATAGACAACAAAAACTAAATGGTCAATAAAATTTATTTTACAACTATCAGATACTAATAATTTTATTGTTGAATAATTATTAGAAGCATCTTCTTCTACTTCTTGCCATGCACTTGGTTTATCAACATTAGGATATTGATAGCCCTCAAAATTGATATTATATCTTCTTATATACCATTTTCTATCTAGGGATGAATGAACATATATTGAATATGAGTCACAGTTTTTGATAAATATCTTATGATAGAACTCAGTGGAACTATTTTCTATTCTAAGCGGGTTTGGAAAATAAATATCCCAACAAAACAATCTTCCATTTAATGGAAAATTTGTATCTGTAATTTTTCTCTTGGAAATGACTTTTTTCCCTCTACATAGAGAGCTGTCATTCCATGAGTATTCGGGAAAATAATAATCATTTTTAAAATTACAATTTGAATTTTTCCTAATTGAAAATAAAATTTTATTGATGGTACTTCCCATTACTCCCAATTTGCTGCTTTGACCACAACAAACTGACATACAAAAAATTATAAAAAAAATAGCTATTTTTATAGATCTTTTAATGTTCATATTACAAAGAATGTTCATATTCATATTACAAAGAAATGAGATAAATCTTTACCAAATATTTCACTTTTTTTATTTTAAATACTTTTTTTTGATTTATGAATAAGTCTCTCATCAACTATTTTCAAGTTACTATTTATCATATTTTTAAATTTTTAGTTTACTAAAGCATTCTTACATATGCGAATCAAGGTTTAAACAGCTAGATTTATATAAGCAGCAGCCAATCTTCCAAAAACATGTACGAGTAATCCCTTTGTTGATCTGACCTTGCTGGCCTTCTGGATGTCTGCTTTTTCAATCAGCCAGTTAAAGAGTGCTTCAATCGGTTGTCTAACACGGGAAACAGCGGTTGAAAACAGGTCATCAGCAGCTTTGGTCCGTTGTTTGATTTCATCAGCCATCCCTTTTACGGCCTTGACCGGTGTGAGCATTTCAGACCGATAGTTTTTCCTAACCTGTTGGTTAAAATCAAAGTCCAGGTAAATCTTATCACCATAGAATACCCGGTCGTATATTTCAGACCAAGCCTGTTTGTATACATTCAGGTCGTTTTCTGAAGCCTGGGTCAACACGATTTGCTCCGGGTGGGGCAGTTTGCCAATCCGACGAAAGCCAAGAAGGTGCATTTTCATCCCATAATAGTACATACATGCCCTTTGTCGAGCAATAACCTTTATTGGTGATTTCCCTGGCTACTTTCCCTGTACCCTTGCCCAAACAGGTGATGATTTGCATGGAGTCCAACAGGCTTTGGTTCAGGCAGCAATCTTCGGGACGGAAGTCGGTCAACAATATTTCCACAAGCCGATCAAAGGCTCCCGCCAACCGGTTAAGCTTAAATGCCTGATAGCTTCCAAGCTTTGGAAACCATGACCTTAGGTATTCCCAAGCGAACCGGTGGATATGTTTAACTTTAAAATGTCCTTGCTGATGCATCACGTACAAATAAATGGTCATTATTTCCTGATCTGTCAACTCTGGTTGATTGTTGTTGCTAAACCGCTCACAGTAGTATCTTAATTCTTCAAACTTCTCACAAATAAAAAAGGAAATTCGGACTAACTTGTCGCCATTATCCTTGGAAATCATATCTAGTTGTCAATTCGTAACTGATTATAAGATACTGACTTTCAATGATTTAATCAAATTAAATTCATCGATTTTCAAACATTTAACTAACTTTTATTATCTTTCTTCAACCCTTGATTCGCATTACATATAATTTTTTATGCAGTCTAATTCTTTGGTGTATTGCTCCAGGTTGGCATTGGTGAAGGAGTATTTGATGGCAACGGTATCTTTCCCTGATTTTGTTTTACGGATGATCAACTGTCTGGACCTGATTTGATTGGAGTTTTTATTCCAGATAAAAACCCTGGCAAAATGGTACCACCCGGTAAGTTTTCCTTTACAGGTATTTCGAACCTCAATTTCTTCCCAGTCCTCCGCTGTCAGGCTTTCCTGGTAGTCTGCCACTTTTTGTGCTTTCCCTGTGGCTTTAGCCTTGCGGGTATCGGGGCCTTTGGTCCCTTTCTTCTCTGGAATAATCAATTCCGGTTCAATGGTATAGATTGGTTGATTGGAATGGATATCCAGCATGTAAAGGGAACCCATATCTTCAATGGCATCTGCCAGGTCTGCATCATTCCCGTAATAACCATCTCCTCCGATAAAATCATAGCTTATCCCGTTGCGCTGTTGATGACAGATGATCTCCATAGCCAAGTCCAGCTTGGTTTTGAAGTCCCTGTTCGCTGCCGGTATCTTTGCTTCCCGGCAACGGGAGGGATCATTACACCAATCTTTTGGAAGATAGAGCCGCGCATCTACCATCGAGGCAAAATCGCCATTGCTCAGACATGCAAACACGGCCACCTGAGAATTGGACAACTTACCAACATTCCCACAGTATTGCCAGCCAACTCCGACACTCTTATCTCCCTTTTTCACCCAACCGCTTTCATCGATGATCAAGCCCGTTAACTTCCGTTTTGGAAGGGCCTGACTTACTTCCCGGGCTACCTGGTCTATGACCTCACGGGCATCCCACCTGGATTCACTGATGAAGTGCTGCATCTGGTGATAACACGCATCCAGTCCTTCACTGATCCGCTCTATGTTTCTGTGTTGACTTTGCACGATTCCTTTGGTGTAGAGTTCCGCTTTATCAAAAAATAGTTTGATCCGATTAGTAAACATATGCTGATATACAACAAGATGTACATCCATCCTCCGGTCCACGGAGGCCAGTGTTTTTCCATATTCTTTATATTTTTTACGTACTGTTAAACATTGCTCGGAACGATAAATCTGTTTTTCGATTACTGCTCTAAATTACTAAAAATAATTATATATCAATATGAATATCAGTAATTTAAACTACTTTTTCAATCTATTAAAGTAGAACTAATATAAAATTAGACATCAGAATAGTGTGAATGAAAATTAGCAAATTCAGAACTCCAGATTCAGTACCAAATTAAATTGTCGCAGTTTTATAAATCAGACGCATATCGGTACCAGGAAAGATGGTTTCAGATTCATTTAACAAGCCGCAAATCTGCTTTAGCGCTTCATTATCCCTGTTTGTTGCCAGGGAATAAAGGGTAACAGTAAGGGTTTTGTTTTGGGGATCAGGGATGATATCTGCTTTGGCAAAGATGATGCTTTTAACCAGTGTCCTGATTTCATTACGGTTTTTGGCATAATACGGGGAGAGGATATTGGCCAGGGCGGTTTCAGCCCTGTAGCAGATCATTTTGATGATATTTTGCAGGTGTTTGGTCTCTGTTTTCAGTTTGTTATATCTGGTTTGTTCGGGCATTCGACCAATACAAATTTTGTAAGGTTGGGTGTTTCTTTGGCCCATCAGTTCTTGTTCTTCTTCCTCCAGGCTAGAGATTTCTTCTCGTATTTCCAATTGTTTTTTCATATTCTTACTGGTTTGGCTTAAAGCTGACTGGATGTTTTCTTCTTCGAGGGAAAAAAGTGTTGCTTTTCTGCGGGCTATTTTCTCCCTGGTTTTTTTAATCCGGTAAGCCAGATTACTGTATTCCCGGTTAACCACCTTAATGCTGTTATCTAACTTTTCTACACCATATTGAGTGATCCTGTCAAGATCGTATTCCCGTCTCATGTAGCGGAAAAAATTTTCTTGTGCCCAGCGATCAATATGAGCGGTAATTTCCGGTGGTGGTCAATACGCTGGTTTGGTGTCCATCCGGGTTAAGTTTGCGCACTTCGCGCATTTTCACCCCGCCAATCTCGATCTCTTTTTCATGCAGGTGCATCCGGGTTGTGCCCATTTCCGTTTCAATTTCCTGTCCGGTAAATTCTGTTTCTTCCCAATGGTCCTTCACGTTTTTACGGTAAGTGATGACCACCACTCGGTGTGATTTCCACCACTGACCAAAGAGTTTTGGACTGTATGCTTCGCGGTCGAAAACCAGGGTATAGCGTGGCAGCAGCAGGTCGGCTTCCAGTTCGTGGGGTGGTTGGCACCCCACGGGTAACTTGTTCAGGTGGAGTATGATCTGACCATCCAAAACTTCCTTCAACTTTTCGTTGACCTGACCTGTAACAAAAAAGTAGGGCTGTCCATCGGCATTGTTCACCCAGAATTCCATCATCCCCGGCAGGCAAAGCCGTTGGCGGCTCACATGTTTTTTACCCAGCTGGGCCAAGTGACTGTGGTACACCTGCATGTGACCGTCGATAGAATAAATCCCCGGTGTTTCATCTGCGATCCAGACTTGTGTAAGCCCTACGTTCCAGCACGAGGCCTGCTCACAGGCATTCAGCTCCCGGAACATCCCCCGCAGGCATCGGGCTTCGGGAACCCGATCCAGCCCCAGCAGCTTGCCAAACTCCCCGCTACTGTGATGTTTTAACTGCTCAATGGTTTTTATTCCTGCACAGGTACATGAACGAGACCGTCAGGATTGCCATATCGAAACTGTAATACCCTCTCTCCCGTTGCGGATAGTAAGTCCGATAGGTAAGAAGTCCCTGGGCCAACAGGAAGGGCAACAAAAACAATACCCCACCATAAGGTACACTCTGGCAGGCCTCAAATATCACCGGGTTTACATCCAACTCCCCTTTAGCTGCCGCCAGGCGTAAGTCAACCCGGGTGGCCCCCATTCCCAATAATCCCGATGACAGGTAGTCGGCAAGATCGCGTTCTTTTGGTGTACTGCAAACTACCCCCGGTTCAAAACTTTTTTTTTAAGTTCCCATTCCGGAAATGATACCGGACCGCTCCTTCGCTCAGGCCAAGCTTGTGGGCAGTGGCCTGCTGGGAATAGCCCATATTGATCAGTTCCTGGGCTTTCTGCTTCCTCTCACTAGTAAACTTGTGGCACTGACCCCGGTGGTCTTTCCGGTTAAAAAACCACCTCGCCCCTTTCTCCCTGAGCGCTTTGGTGTAACGTTGAACATTCTTCACATGAATGCCCAAGGCCTTGCTGATTTCCGTACAACTGCACATCTGGTTCTCTACCAGGTTGGCCAGGATATAACGGTAACTGTTCCGATCATCCTTGCTATGACAAAAAATCGGAGAACCGTTGTGCAGGTGATAAACAAAATCATCATGGGCATAAAAACCGACAGAAGAATTAATCATCCGGGTATGTTCCGGGAAAATAGGAAACTGTAATTGCATCTTTTTTCCCTAAAAATACGACATCTAATTTTACGGTCAAATCCTTATAACTTATTGATCCTAAAAGAGGGGGGGGGCAGGAGATCTGAATTTGGTACAATCAGCTTATTTTTAATTATTTTTATGATTGGTACTTTTATCTGTCGTAAATATCTTGTTAAAGCAATCATTCATTCTCCGTTCGTCGCTAAAACCTGAAAGTAAAGCTACCTCATACCTGTTCAATCCTTTATTTTCCATGAGTTTAACTGCATGGTGTACTTTCAGGTACATGAGTATTCGCTTAGGTCCGGGCAGGTCGTACTTATTAAATTCGCGGGATAAAGTACATTCATTTATCTCCAAAAGATCGGCAATTTCTTTCACGTTCATCAGGGTCAGGTAGTTTTCTTCCAGGATGCGCAACGCCTCGTTTAAATTTCTGGAATAGTTCAGTTGTGTTATTCCAATATCTTTCAGGCTTATTTTTATGGTATGTTGGTGGATCAGCCGGGTAACTTCTTCGCTTAACCGGTTGATTTCGGAAAAATGCAATACTTTCTCAATGCCTGCTTTTCCATATTCATGGGCTGTTTCAACCCATTTTCCTTCCAGAATAGCAAGTAACGGGATCGTGGAAAATTTCTGTTTGAACCGGGCAATCCGGCAGATGTCAAATTGATCTGGTTTTTCACTGTACAGGATCCCGCAATGGACCAGCCGGGTCCGTATCGTCTGTAACAATTCCTTCGATTGTTGTTTAATGATCACATCCATATCATCTCCCAAATAAGGACGTATTTTATAAAAAAGCTCCTCTTTGATCAGTACCAGGCATGTATAATTAGTCGTATTGGGAATAGCCATATGTTTGTGAAGTCATTCGTTTCACCTGAGAACAGGGAACTTTCCTTTCATCCTGGGATTTAGATCATAGCATAGTCTACGGCAGCCGCAGTTAAAGATACTTTCAGTGAATAAGAAATGGAGTCGATATTGATAATGACATGACGGGTATCTTTTGTTTCTTCAATGATCCCGGTTATCCCGTTTAACGGACCGCCCTGGATGGTAACTTTTTCCCCTCTTTCCAGCCTGTTGGATACGATAATATTGGTAAAATTACGTTCAACATGCCTGATCAAATCTATTTCATCGTTCCTTATTCGAGAGGGGATGTTATTAAATTTAATGCACCTGATGATCCGCGGAAATTTTAAGACCTCGTAAATTTTGATCAGGCTGGTCTTTACAAAGATGTAATTGGGAAAAAGAGGGATTTGCAGCTTTTTCTTCCGGTCGTGCCACTGCCTGACCTCCTCCTGTAAAGGCAAATACGTTTCAAAACCGCCATCGACTAATAAATTATACACCCATTTTTCTGCTTTGGGGTACGTGTAGAAAACAAACCAGGATTCCATATCGGTTAGATTTTAGTATAGCTTCGCTAAAGAAAATAACATAAATTCTCTTTTGAAATGATCCTGCGGACAGAGACCTCTTTCATTACAGGATGTGTTGTGTATTTATAACAAACAAATACCATGCCTGGGTAACTACTTATCTATTTATCAATAGTATAATCAGTAATCCGGGAGAATATTTCCAAAAAAACATCTGTTGGAACCGGTTAATTGGGAATTTAATTACACAAAAAAGGTATTATGTTTCTCACAAGCTGTCAAAGTTGCATTCATTCACTGTTTTTCAGGATCCTGTGTAATCATGGAATAAATATGGGTAATTCTTAACACATCAAAATGTGCCCTTAAATAGAATACTGCCTCATTTTATTAAAAAGCGTTTTCCTGCTTATTTTCAATAACCTGGCCGTTTCTGTCCGGTTATAATTACATTTGCGGAGCGCATCCAGGATCAGTTCCTTCTCCACCTGGGTATTGATCTTCTTTACTTTTTCGTCCAAACCGCCTTTTAGTTCCGTGCTTTTATCCAAAGGACCATATCCCCTTATCCGTAAGGGCAAATGTTCTTCCCGGATCGAATTCCCCTGCGCGAGAATAGCGGCTGACTGGATCGCGTTTTCCAGGTCGCGGATATTTCCCGGCCAGTTAAATTTTATTAAACACGCAATGGCCTGTTGTGATATGTTTTCGATTTTCAAATGAAGTTGTTGGTTGATTTTTTGAATAAAAAAATCAACCAACAGCGGGATATCGTCTTTTCGTTCCCTCAAAGGAGGGATAAGAATGGAAAAGATATTTAAGCGATAAAACAGGTCGAGCCTGAATTTACCCTGTCTGATCAGTTCTTCCAGGTCCTGATTGGTTGCCGAGATCAACCTGAAATTAACAGGGATTGGCTTCTTGCCCCCCAATCTGGTCACTTTATGCTCTTCGAGTATCCGGAGTAACTTTACCTGGTTATCCAATGGCAATTCCGCGATCTCATCCAAAAAAATGGTCCCTTCGTTTGCCTGTTCAAATTTGCCGGGTTTGGTTTCTTTGGCATCGGTAAACGCGCCTTTTTCATACCCGAAGAGCTCGCTCTCGATCAAATGAGCAGGGATAGCGCCACAATTGACAGCGATCAGCGGTTTATCTTTCCGCTGACTGTTATAGTGGATTGCGTTGGCGATGACTTCCTTTCCCACCCCGCTTTCGCCCAGCAACAAGACTGTGGCATCTGTCTCGCATACGCATTTTACCTGTTCAATAACCTGTTTCATCCCTTTGCTTTGCCCGATTATGTTTTCAAACGAGTATTTTTTACTGATTGAATCCTTTAACCTGTTCAGTTCTGAATACATCCGGTTATGCTCAAGCGCACGCCTGATCAGGATCAGCAGTTTATCGTTGTCGAACGGCTTTTCAATATAATCGTACGCCCCTTTTTTTATCGCGTCAACAGCCAGCGAAATCACCCCGTGGGCCGTTATAATAATAATTGTCTGTTCCGGATATTCCGCCTTGATCCTGTCCATGGTCTCGATCCCGTCTATCCCGGGCATTTTCTGGTCCATCAAAATCAGATCGGGACGGAATTCGTGGACCAGCTGGATCGCTTTATACCCGTTATCTGCCGAACGGGGTAAATAACCTTCTTCCTTTAATAACAGTTTTAAAATCGTCCGGATCTGTAATTCATCATCAACAATCAATATTTTTTCATTCATAACACGAATATTTATAAATGATAAGGCAAGGACAGGATCACGGTTGTCCCTGTACCCTTTTTGCTTTTTATTTTAATATCGCCCCCGTGACGGTTAATGATCCCGTAAGAGATCGACAGCCCCAGGCCTGTTCCGTCACTTTTGGTCGTATAAAAAGGATCAAAAATCCGCTCGATATTTCCAGGGTCGATCCCTTCCCCGTTGTCTTCAATAATGATGTAAATTTCTTCCTTAACCGCATGTGAAACGATATTATCCGTTCCTTCGGCATTCTCGACAGATATATTTATTCTCCCCTCGGTCTTTTTTATGGACTGGATCGCATTGATTAAAACATTCAGGAATACCTGTTTCAATTGCTGGGGGTCCGCTTCGATACGCCTTTCTTCCGCATTAAAAAAATAATCGATCTGAATGTCCTTTTTACGAACAGTATTCGAGATTAGCTGCAGGGTTTGTCTGATAACCTGATCTAGATCTGTTATCTCAGTTTGCGGCGTAACCGGTTTTGAAAACGAAAGCAGCCCCTGGATAATCCCGTTGATCCGGTCGACTTCTCCGATCAGGTTACCGGCCAGTTGTTTCTTTTCCGGGTCTGTAATATGCCGTTCCAGAAACTGGATCGTGCTCCGGATCGAAGTCAGCGGGTTTCTGATCTCGTGGGCAGCCCCCGCTGCCAGTTGCCCCATGATCGTCATCCGGTCCGCCTGGTACATTCTTTTCAGTCGTTCTGCCTGTTGCTGATAGAGTAAAGCGTTTTCCATGGCAAATGAAGCCTGGTCGATCAATGTGCTTAACAGGTCAATTTCGTCCTGCCTAAACGTTTGACCATCCGTTTTACCGGTCAGGATAACAAGCCCTTTTGTCTGGTTCATGACCCGTAAGGGATAAATAAATTTTGCCTCCAACTGGTCGAGCAACCTGTTTTCCCGCTCTGTGAAAAAAGTCCTGATATCCGGACGTTTGACCAGGTTCAGGTAAGTTTCGTTTGATGTCAGCCAAAAAATAAGTTTATCGTTTAAGGAAAAGTAGCATTCCCGGTCCGAATGGGGGTCCCCGTTGATAAAAAAACGGTTTAACTCATTGTTCAGAAGTAAAAAGTAGATTTGCCGGACATTGGTGGCCTGCTTTATTTTTGTTGCAATATAGTCCTTCAGGAGTTCAACATCCTCGATCAGCTTTATGGACCGGTTAAACTCTAAAAGCAGGTTTTGATAAGTCTCCGCATAACGTCTTTTCCTTTGGAATGGCACAAATCGTCTCATGTGTTTATAAGTTATTTTAGCTGCCACATGCAACCCGCCACCAATCCGGTAACTTCCGGATCCTTCTGAGTCCCGCAATATCGGGATGGCCTGTTTCATTTACCCAAATTTAACCCATAAAAAAATAACAGGCAACAGGTGTGGGAAATTAGTTACTCAAAACAGATGTCAGTTTACCCAATACACAACGACATAACCCTTGTACCTTCTCCTCGAAATAATTATAAATATCATATTCTCAAGTAATTACAACAATCACATTTTCAGAAAAATATATTTGGTATTTCATTTGCTAACAGGTAAGAAAATCAAGATGCATATCATCATGTTTAAAAAGATTCTACCAACTCTTTACGGCATATTTTTTAGTTCAGGAATATTGGTCGCCCAACCAATGGTGTTGTCTTACGAAGACGCTATCAGGATCGCGCTGGAGAAAAGTTACACAATAAAGACCTATGACAACAACAGGGCCGTAACGCGGTTTGGATATGAATATTCCAGGGCCATGTTCAAACCCCGGTTGGACCTTGATCTGTTTACGCCGTCCTGGGAAGAATATGTGCAGACCATATACCAGGCCGACGGGTTGCCCGTTTACAATTCGATAGGAAGTACCCAGGCCGGAGGAAATTTAGCGTTTACCTATGTATTACCCTCGGGAGGAGATTTATCGCTTTCTGCCAATTCCTATTTTGAAAACCAGGAAACAACTCCCTCATCAGGTGAAAAATTAAAAGATAAACTGGTCTATAACCGTTTTGCATTAAGTCTCTCCCAACCCGTTTTTACAAAAAATACATTAAGGGAGGATTTGAATGAAGCCAGGCTTGAGTTCGAAAAATCCACAGTCCAGTACACCCGGGGACAAATGGACATTATTTATAACGTAACTGAAGAATTTTATGCTGTTTACAAGGCTACGCGCCTGGTTGAGATCGATGAAGAACGCCTGAAAAATTCAAAAGAAGCATTCAGGGTGGCAAAATTATTGTTCGAGTCGGGCCGTATCCCTGAGGGAGACCAGATGACGGCAGAGCTTGAAGTAGCCCAGGACCAGGCTGATTTACTGGCTGCCCGGGGGACCCTGGACACAGAAAAGGATGTTTTCAAACAATTGATCGGCCTTGACCTGTCAACAGATATTTTAATTGTCGAAAAAATGCAAAATGAAATGGTCCTGATCGATCCGGAACTGGCATTGCAGGAAGCATTGAAAAACAGACTGGAGCTAAATGAATCTGAACTAAATATAAAACTACAGGAAATAGAGGTCGACCAAGCCAAAAGGGTCAGGGAACTGTCTGGGAATATTTCGGCCTATTATGATTTCACGGGAATCAGCACTACTGGTTCCGGCAGTTTGGGCGACCTTTATAATTCATCGATCGAAAACATGAAAGACAGGCCGTCCAACAGGGGGATCACGCTTACAATCTCCTATCCTATCTCTGACTGGGGACGGGGAAAAGCAAAAGTTCAACAAGCAAAAGTCGAACTGGCAGACGAAAAACTCGAACTGGAAAATATGAAAAACACAATCACGAAACAGGTACGAAATATTATACGGACCGTACAGGAAAGCCAGGCAAAACTACAGATTCATGAAAAAAACCAGGAACTCGCCCAACGAAGTTACCGGATCTTTACCATGCGCTTTGAAAATGGCGATATATCCAGCCAGGAACTCGCCATTGAGCGCGAACGGTTGTCATCGATACAACTTAATTATCTGGAGGCCTATATCGACTATAAACTGGCGCTTGCCGACCTGAAACGGAAAACTATGTGGGATTTTCAAAACAACAGGTCCTATAAAATAGACTGGAAAAACCAAAATACAAGCAAATGAAAACAAAAATTCTGTTTCTGTTCATACTCCTGGCATGGAGTTCTGCTATGTTAAATGCACAGGACCGCGCTTCGCTGATCCTCGACCTGAAAAAAGCAAAAGTCGCCTATGAAATGGCAAAAAGCAAGTTTGAGAATGACGACAAATTACTGAATGAGAAAGCCATTTCCCAGATGGAATACTCTAAATCGAAAAACGAACTGCTCAGTGCAGAGGTCGAATATCAGAAACTGATGCTGCAATTAGTTTCCGAACAGTCTTACATCATTGTGGAAAAAGCAGTCAAGTATCAGACGCCATCGGGTGATAAAAGGGTACGCGTGACCATCCGTTCGTCAATGGAAGGGAACCAGGATTACCTCAGTCAGTTTAAGGACCATGCCGATTTGTTTACCCCTGAAATGCGTTCCGGTAAAACCTATAACATATTCGTCTCGTTAAACAATCTCGAAGATAAAACGATTATCGGGTCTCCGTATGAAATCAGGATCCCGTCAATTGACCTGGGAGAAAGCGTTAATGTTGATTTCGGCCTTTTAAGAGATGTGGAGAGCCTTCAGGTACTGTTGAACTACAACAATAAAAAAGATGAAAAAAATATCTTTCTTGAAAAAGATTCATCGACGAACTTCATCGATATTGCCTCCACCCAATTCTCGCAGGAGGCAGACCTGGGATCGAATACCAGTTACGATCTCAGTCTAGAACGCTTCTCTTCTTCCGACGATGTGTTCAGATTACTGGTGGTAAACCTTCCGCGACAAATCAGTTACAGCTTCGAAGACACGGAAACCGGGGCACGCCTCTCCAATCTGAAATTCAACCAGGGTACCAACCTTCGAAAACTGTCCCTAAAGACCTATCTGCCTGAACGGTACGACGAAAAAGTTGTAATCGACCAGCCCATCATCTTCTATGCACTGGTAATTGCAAACAATGGTAGCGAAGAATTTGAAAAAGATCCGTACCGGATCTATCAGGAAGAAGAATTAAGAAATATCCAGGGAGGAAAGATCAGGCTGGAATTAATTCCCCGGGGGGTAGGCAAACTGGAGGTCCGGGCAACAAACCTGTACCAGGAGATTACTGTCGGCGATGAAATAAACATGAATATCACCGTGAAAAATTACGGCACCAGGCGCGTCAATAATATTAAGGTAGAAACAGATAATCCTTTAAACTGGGTATCGGCTATCGAACCCTCATTAATCCGCTCGCTGGATCCGGAACAGGAAGAACAGGTAAAAATCTCCATCGTACCGCCTGCCGATGTCAGTGTGGGGGCACAGGAGGTAAAAATAAAAACGGAAGCCTATGCCAATAACCAACGGGTTGAAACAGACGACAAAACGGTCAGGATACAGGTGAATGCCAAACCTAATCTGGTCGGGACAATCCTGTTAATCATTTTACTGATAGGGATTATCGTAGGTGTTGTTGTGTTCGGCATAAAAATAAGCAAACGTTAAATAATAAATAAAGGTCCTCTTTCTAAATAGTTTGGTTGGTTAGATTTAGTTAGTAATGCCTCCCTCCGTCGATTTATCGCAGAGGGAGGTTTACAGAAAAGTACCATAACAAAAAATATGTAATGATTATTTTGAAGTTTCTATAAAAATGAGGTATATTTACCCAACTGATTTTTCTATCATTAAATCCATTTTTATTGTTATTTTCTGTGGCGGAGCTATATCCTGATATTTCCAAAATTGACTGCTTATCATCTTATCTGTTTTATACCTGTAAATGAAAACGATCCAACAAATCTGTGAAAGGATCACCGAACTTGTATTATTGCTGATCCTGCTCATGCTGCCGTTCGCATACGGTTCGGTAAATACCAACGGGACCATCTTTCTTTCTGCTTTCTTATCCATATGTATATTTTGGTATATTTCAAAAAGAACAAAGCCGATCAGGCAGGGCGTATGGGAAATTTTCTTTGCTATTTTGTTTATGTTCCTTTTTGATTTTGCAGAACAGGTCAATTTCATCCGGCAGTTCAACATCACCGTGGACGTTGCCTGGCGTATCCCTTTATCCACAGTCCTTTTAGCGATTGGCATGCTGGCGCTTTTAATAAAATTCATGATAGCAGGAAAAGTGACGGTTATCAGGCATCCCTTCGTCCGGTATTTTTTATTTGCCTGCCTATTTCTGGTCATATCAATGATTTTGTTTTATCCGTTCCTTTATTTCCATTACCGGATGCAACCAGGCCCCGACATTCTGTTATTGGATAAAATCCTGAAATACCTGATGATTTTCCTGCTTATTATGGACTATTTATCAGATAGGAAAAAAATCATACGAATAGACCTGTCTTTCATTTTTAGCATAAGTCTGACAGTTATTCTCTGCATAGTAGGATGAAGGCTGACGATATTGCCCCGCTTACCGTCTTTTGGGCTCCTGTCTCCATGAAAACAAACATACTAAAATTTCACAGCTTCTGAATCCAGGGCAGAGAACATCGGGCACAGAATGGAACCCGGAGACAAACAAATGACACAACATATAAAAATTCATTAAACGCATATAAACGGATGAAAACCAGATATTTTTTTCAGATACTGATCGATTACGGACTTTTATCCACCTTATTCCTGTTCCCGTTATTCATTAATATCTCGCTTATCGCCCCGGCAGATCCGGGGCATCCGCTAATTGCAGTTAATGTTTCCCTGGCCGATATGATGACAGGCATTATCTTTCTGCTATGGATTTTAAAAGTACTGATTAATAACGAATGGAAACAGATTAAATTACCGCCGGCGCCTGTCCTGTTTTTTACCGGGGCCGGGATACTGTCGTTTGTCAACGCATTCTCGTTGGTCCAGTGGCTAAAAGAGCTGGTCCAGATGATCGAATATTTTCTTGTATTTTATGTGTTACTCATTAATAATTTTCATACAATAAAATTCACAACGCTAAAAAACAGCTTGCTTGCTTTAACTACTGGTATGTTACTTGTCGCGTTTGTCCAGCACACCTTTCTGAAGGCGGATCCTTATTTCGTAAAAGGGTTGTTTGAAAACAGGAACATACTGGGAACATTCCTGTGCATGATGGTTCCCCTCGTATATGTCGAATTGTTGTCGTGCAATCATAACCTCAAAAAAGTGTGGATGGGAACCTTATTACTCATCACCTGTCTGGTCCTGGTTTCCGGGAGCGCCATGTTGTCCATCCTGATCAGTTTGTTTACTGTTAGCTGGTTATACGGAAAAAAAGTATTCTTCCGGTTTTTGGGGACAGCGCTTTTCATAGTTGCAATTTATCCGTTGATAATGCCCTCAAAGAACATACATTCTCTTAAAGAATTCGCAAGTATCTATGAAAAGGGAAGCATCCGCGAAAATTTTTACCGGAGACTGGCCTTGCTTGGAGACCTGAATAAAAATATGCTGGTTAGTAGGAATATAGGAAATAACGGGCTGCTGATAACCAGTGACCGGTTCACATCGGTGAAAATGCCAGAGATAAGTGAAGGAGAACGCTATAAAGACATGGAAGGGACAACGCAGATTAAAAACCGTTATCTGGAAATGCAAGCCTCATTGAACATGATCGCTCAAAAGCCACTGACAGGTGCCGGGTTAGGAAATTATCAAGACGGAATAGGCTCCTGTTATGCTGAACTGCCAAAGGTAAATACCGCCGAACCCAATCAACATAACGGGTACCTTATTATTGCATCAACAACCGGCATATTGGGATTATCCGGACTGTTATGGCTCTTCTTCCTTATGTTTGGAAACGCCAGGAAAAGAAACAGATCGAACAGGGACGATAAATATATTTACCTGGGACTGATGGGCAGTATCCTGGCCTGCATGGTGGAAAACTTTTTTTGTTACTTGTTCACAGCAGGCTTGTTGGTCCCTTTCATTTTCATGATTTATTTATCTTCAAATGAGCAATAATCAATGCTAAGTAAAAAAATCGTCAAATTCTGTTATAAAATCATATTCCCCGGAGCAGGTTTGATTGCTGTAATTTTTACGGTAATCACTTCTGCTGAACCCGTCGGATGTGAAAAAAACATATGGATAGAGGCTGAAGATGCAGAAGAAATAACAAATCCGTTAAAAATTGCAACGATGGATGGTGCTTCAGGAGAGAAAGGGGTTGTTGCAGTTGGAAATTATCCGAATAGTACCGGTTACGCCTCATATGATATTGAAATTCCCGTTGAAGGTAAATACTTTTTTTGGGGAAGGTGTTTTTGGGACCAGGTCTGTTCAAATTCATTTAATATCAGGATGGACTATAGTACCAGGGAGATCCGATTTGGAGAAGATCCTCTTACGAATCAGTGGCACTGGTTAAGTGGCGTTGCATTTGATCTTACCAAAGGGAAACATAAACTATTTATATGGAATGCAGAACAAGGATCAAAAATAGACAAAATTTTATTGACCGCTGATGAAAATAAAATTCCGGACGGACAAGGTTTAACGACAGAATGGTATATTGATTTTGAAAACGGGGAGATACCGGATATTTTATCCGTTAACACGAATAACTGGAAACTGGTTAAAGACGAGGAACAGGCCAATACCTATTTAATAGATAACAATAAAAGCAATGGAAAAGAGGAAGAAGCAGCCTTTATAAATTTGGAGGAACCTTTACTAAAATACGTTTATCGATTATGTTTTAAACCCGCAGATACTTTGGATAATTCATTTTCAGTTTATTTTGATTATAAAGACAGTGAGAACTTTCATCGTTTGCGTTTTCAGAAAAATAAGGCGACTTTATTTAAAGTCACGGGAAACGTTAAAAGAGTTATGATGCAAAAAGATTCGTTATCCGTTTTTTATAATAATAAATTCAATGATATTGCTATCAGGAGAGATCTGAATTCCTGCCTGATAAAGATAAACAGTAAAACACTGTTCAAATTTGCAGATGAGACGGATGAATGTAAAAAAATGGGATTTAGTGTTTCAGGAGGAGGAATTTGTATTGATAACATTTCAATTATACTTAATGTTAAAACGGCATATACACAAAACTTTCATGCCACAGGTTTCCAGGTAATGTCAACACGACCGGAATCGACTCCAACATATTTCGACAGACTTAAAAAGGGAAAAATCAACTGGCAAACCTTGAAAGGGAATTGGCAACATACCAGCTACTGGGGTTGGGATAATAAATCAAAGATTGATGGTTTTGAGGCGCTTGAAGGGAGGTGTGAGAAAAATGATACTGCATCGATCGTGTTTGGTGATGATTTTTGGGAAGATTATACGCTAAAGCTCGCGGCAAAGGCGAATAATAAAGGTAATATTGGCTTCTTCTTTAATTTTCAGGACAGTCTTAATTATTATCTGTTTTTATGGGAGAAGGTATCCGGAGATTGGAAATTTAAAATATTAAAAAAAGTAGATGGTATTGAGACTGCCATTTCTGAAATGCCGGCTTTTCCTTTGATGTCCGGCAATGCATACTGGTATAAATTTGAAATAAAATTGCAAAAAGGAAAATTTGTATTATTTATTGATGATAAACTCATCATTAATGGGTACGATCCGACATTTTTGGAAGGGAAGATAGGATTTTTTACAACATGCACGGACGGTGCTGAATTTGATGATATACAAATTTATCCGACTACAGATTTTAGTATTAAAAAGCAACCGGTCCAGGAATACCGCTTTCATCAAAATGCAGATATTTCTCTGAGTTACAGCAACTGGATCCCGTCATCGGATGCAGTCATAAAAGATATAACTATTGATAATACCCCAGTGATATTTATTACGAAGAATTTGTTTGAAGAAGTGTTTTTGTTGAATAAAAAAGTATTTCAGCACGGGGTTAAGATTTCAACACGGACATCAGATGTGCCAAAAGATATCAATGCTGCTTACAGATTCAGTTCAGTAGATAATGGCATTCATCATGAATACCAGGTAGCCCTTTCCTGCAATAAAGCGAGCCTGTTTAAAGATCGAACAGAGGTAGCTTACAAAGAATATCCTGAAATGAAGAGGACTGATATTCGTATTTCAACTGTAAATAATAGCTGGGAAGTAAAACTTGGGGACAAGGTGGTATTAACCTATAAAGATAGTTCCAACGTAGATCGTATGAATATCTCAGTTGGCTATGCCGGCATGGGAAAAGGGAAAATACAGTGGGACGTAATAGCGATCAAAGATAATATTGAGAAATAGACATAAATAAAATTAAACGATGAATCCATGAAACAAGCCATGAGAGCCATACCTCACGAAAAAGCAGATGATAATCCTGGCGAGTTCCATACGTTGATAAACTAAATCAAAGAGCTGCAATTAAGTACGAAAATTGCAGAAACTTAAATACATATGAAACGAACATGGAAACCGTGGCATCCGCCTGAGTTGATGTTTATATGCGAGTTCCATACGTCAGCGTTCTTTAGAAAAGTGATGGAGTTTAGTACGCAAGTTATACACCGTTAATTTGAAACAATAAACATATGAAATTTTGTCGGTGCCCGGTAATTGTGTGGTTATTTTTATTTGGGACCTTTCAAAACTGCCACGTTCCTCCAAATGATGAGAAAGGAAAGCCAATCCTGAAAATTAATGATTATGAAGTGCTTTCCCGTGATTTTACTGAAGAATTACAAAAATTATCAACCAATACAAAAGGGGGGAATTGGGATAGCACAGGAATAGCATTGTTCGATAATTATATTAACGCCGGCCTGATGATTGAAGGCGCAAAAAGAAATGGCTATTGCAAGAATGAAGGCTTTATAAAAGCAAAGGAAAATTACATAAATCATTTGAAGGTCGAATACAGCAGGACCCAGCAGTTTAGTGAACAAAAAATCCCGGAGAAGCTGAAAAACAATATTGAATCCTATTATCACGATCAAATCGCAATTCATTATATCCTGGTTCCCAAAGCATTCAAAAAACTGGCTTTCGAATTAAAAAAAATTTTGGAGAACGGAGGCGATATCGGCGATATATTAAAGATACCCGAATCCGGCACATGGCAAAATCTGGGAATACGCTTCTACGAGAATATACCTGTTGAATCAATACCCCTCACTAAAGAAATACTGGATAAGGTACTCGAAATGAAAAAATCTGAAATCAGATTGATAAAAACTCATTCAGGCTACCATATTATTCAACGGTTATATAAACCAGGCGTAATAAAAAGAAATAAGAATACCGATGAATTAATTTTAAATTTCAAGCTGGCATATGCGAAGGAAAAAGGTGCAGATATTATTGATGACCAGAAATTATGGAGAATGATTGAAATTGACAATAAAGTTCTAAATGAAATCGACTTCTCCATTGATCCTTTGATAAATCAATCAGATTCTGATATAGTCGCTCAATTTGATGGAAATAAAATTTATAAGGAAGAATTGATCTATATGGAACAACAATTGCCCCAAAAAGTACAGGCGTTGTTCAGGAACAGGTCAACCCGGATCAGGGCTGTTGCCACCTTAATTTTTGTAAATTATGGAACTCTTAATTCAATTAAGTGCCCGGAAACTAAATCCTCAGAAAAAAAATTAAATCATTATGAGGAGAATAGCAATTTTTGGCTTCATCCTGAAAGGTATAGCGAAATTGATAAACTTAGACTCGATTTTTCATTACTTGAGAACCTTGAATTTCCGGATAACCTGCAGCCTGACGATGATGAGATCATAGCTTCCTGTAAAAACTGGGTTTTACGGGCCAGTGATTTCGAAAATGTCCTGAGGTCCTTAACGCCGGTTAGCCGGATGGAATTAGCCAAGTCCAAAAATGCCGTTCAGGCGATTTATTATATCGCTGAAGAATCCGGTAAAATAGAGAAGTCTCAAAATATTACCATAAACTATTATAATCTGGACCGGATAGATTTGATCGGAAATTCGATAGATGCCTTATATCGTGTAACTGATGAAAAAGCAATTGTAGGAAAGTTGGATACTACGATTATAACCGTAAGCGATTTAAGATATCTAAAAGAAACTGACCATGAACTTTATAATAAACTCAAATTATCAGCCGACAGAACTGATATCCTTAAAAAGCTGATCGTTGACAGATATTGGATTAACCAATTGAATATTGAGAGATTTAACAATAACATTTTTTATCAGAAAAAATTGAGAGACTACGAGAATTACCAACTAGCGAAGATGTTATATGAGTCAGATATATCTAAGAAACTTGATAGAATCGATGATTCGCATTTGGATTTTTTGATGAAGAAAGCATTGTTTAAGATAAATACGGAAAGACTAAACAATTATTTGGATGATCTGGCTAAAAAAGTAAATATTGAAGTTGATCCTGGTCAGTTTAAACAAATTAATATTGACATTTCAAAGTCCAGGTATGCAAATTTAATTCGTGTAATGAACTAATATAATATTAAAATGATCCGGAACCTGATAACAATAATGATAACGATAATAATAATAAATCATGTATCTGCACAATTCTATGCAGTACATGTTCCATTGGAAAAATTAGACAATCTGAAAATGGATGGGGATACGACTGATTGGAACTGGGTCCCGGAAAGATATCATATTTCGGCAATTAATATGATTGATGTTTTGGATGATCATGAAAAGAATAATCAGGATTGGAGTTGTAAAGTCATTGTAGGATGGAATGAAATACAAAACAGGATCTATATTTTAGCCATAATCAGGGATAATATGAAGAGCGTTGACCGTGTCCCCCCTTCTGGAGTATCTTATCTGGACGATTGCATGGAGGTTGCGATCAATCCGGACAACATGGGAGGTTCTTATCAGGGGTCTACCGAATTAAAATATATTTTTAATACGATTAAATTTCATTATTCTTTTCCTTTAATTGAAAAAGATCTTGAATTCGAGTTATACAGTGGACCTTCCTGGTATTTAAACAGAGAATATGTTGATTGGGGGGGGAAAGATTATATAATGGGGAACAATCACATTGTTACAGTATATGAAATACGCGCGAACCTTTGGGACTACTGGAGTAATGAAGGAATTGAATATAGTAAAGAGTCAGAATTAACTTTTAATAAGAAAATTGGATTAACGATTGCTTTTGATGATGTTGACAGCATAAAAGATGTAAGGGTCGCTCAATGGGCAACACCGTCAGGAAATACCTGGTATATGAATGCAAATGAATTAACTGATTTTATTCTGGACGGACCGTTTGAGAGCAATTCATGGCAAAGTATCCAATACTTATTAAAACCAGAATAGGGCATTGATTGATGGCAGGCGGTAAAAGAATTTTAGTGGTCTGTAACTCCCCTTTTGTCAGCGGCGCTGAATTAAGTTTAAATGAATTGATCGCAAACGGTAAGGTTTGTTATGAATTCATCATTGTTCTACCCGTGAATTCTTCGGTCTTATCCGGAAGTAACCATGTGATTTATTATTTACCGCTCAAATGGTTTCATTTCACGCTAAATCCAATCAAATTATACCAGTTTGCCTGTAGCATTGTCCAATCCTGTTTTCAACTAAAAAAAGTAATAAAAAAACATCAAATAGATTTTATTTATGCAAATACGGCAAAAGCAAATATATATGCAGTTGTAACCAGTTTTTTTTCGAAGAAAAAACTTATCTGGCATGTCCGTGACAATGTAAAACACACGATTCTTTACAAAATATTGACGAAAAACAGCGATATAATGATATCCATATCAAAACATATCGACAACCAGATTATCGCTGAAAGACAGAAGAGACGCCTTCTGTATGGAGGATTGGATATCCGGGAATGGACCCCGGAAACTAATCCGGATAAAGACATAAGGAATGAATTTGGATTACAAGATGGCAAAATTCTGATTGCCCAGGCAGGACAGCTGACGCGGTGGAAGAATCAGCCTGACTTTATAAAAGCAGCAGCATTAATCCTAAAAACCCGGAGAAATGTCCATTTTTTAATTATTGGAGATGACCTGTCCGGGAGGGAAAAAAAATACAAAATAGAATTGAAAAAACTGGTAAAAGAACTTAGATTATGTGCTTTTATATCCTTCCTTGGAAACAGACAGGACATGAAGAACATTCTAAACCAAATCGATATATTAATCCATCCGGCCATCGATGAACCATTCGGACGGGTACTCATTGAAGCCATGGCCATGGAAAAACCGGTTATTGCCTATAATTGCGGAGGCCCTAAAGAAATTATAGTAAATAATGAAACCGGCTACCTCGTGGAACCCCGTAATTATAAAGGAATAGCCGAAAAAACAATTCTCATGCTGCAAAATGAAAAGTTAAGATCACAATTGGGGAAAGCAGGAAGAAAAAGAGTGATTGATAAATTTAACATAAACAGATATCTGAAAGAGATCGAAGAAGTATTTGATCATCTGTAATTACCGGATGATAGGAGGGAAAGAACAACATTACGGATGAAAATGTATAAAATACTGATCAACGGATTGCAGCTAAGCGATCAAAATACCGGGGTCCAATATTATACGAGGAACCTTTACCTGGAATTCTTAAAACAGTATGACCGACATTATAACTTTCATCTGCTACAAGTTTCCTCATCCGACTTTCAAACTCAAAAAAATAATCGGTACCGGCGGATCCTGTTTGAGAACTTCTCCCTTCCGGTTAATTTTCGCAGGCATAATTTTGACTTATACCATTCTCCCAGTTATGTCCTGCCCTATTTTGCAAATATTCCCTCTGTATTAACGATCCATGACCTGTTAACCCTTGACTGTCCTGAATTATGCCAGAATGGATCTGTTCTGTACTTTAAGTTTCTTTTGCCTCTTTCCGTTAAGAAAGCAAATAAAATCATTGCGGTTTCCAATACCGTTAAAAAGGATATTCTGAGGCATTTTAACATCCCGGAAAATAAAATTGAGGTAATTTATCATGGAGTTAGTCCTGTTTTTAAAAAATCATCAGATACAACTGTTCTAAAAAAATACCATTTGCCGGAGAAATACATTTTGTTTGTCGGTAATATCGAACCTAAAAAAAACCTGGAAAGGTTAATCAGGGCATTCGACCTGTTGAAAAAAAATACCGCCCTGCCTCATAAACTGGTTATCGCCGGTAAAAAAGGGTGGAAATACAAACCGGTTTTTGATAGCATTGCCGGGCTAAAGATTGCCAAAGAAGTCATTTTTACCGGTTATGTTCCGGAGTCTGATCTGCCCGCTGTTTATTCCATGGCCGACTTATTTACTTTCCCTTCCCTGTATGAAGGCTTTGGAATTCCACCATTGGAGGCCATGGCATGTGAAATACCCGTATTGATATCCAGTCAGGGGGCTTTACCTGAAATTACCGGAGGAAGATGCTTACAGGTCAATCCATTCGATGTTCATGAAATTGCAGGGGGAATAAACCGGCTTCTGACGGATGATCATCTTCGAAAAAAATCTGTCACAGCCGGAAAGGAATGGGTGAAACAATTTACCTGGGAAAAGGCAGCAGAAGAAACGCTAAGAATATATGAACAGGTTATCAATGAAATTGACAAGACAAATATCCGATAAGCTACAAGCAAACCCGATCATAAAATCCTCGACCGGGCTTTTGATCATTACGTTATCAGTAAAAGTATTGGGATATGCAGAAAAGCTTATCCTGGCTAAGTATTTCGGAACAAGTTATCTGGTTGATGCCTATACAGTCGCACTAGCCCTCCTGTTAAGTCTGTTTTTCTTTTTCAGGGAAATTGTCGAACCGGGCTTTTTGAATATTTTCATGGATATCAGGAGTAAAGGAGACGAATCCGGATCCTGGAACCTGTTTAATGAAGGGTTACGATTAATTTTCCTTGTAACGTTCGTTATTTGCCTGGGTTCATTCTTTTTTCCCGGGGCCCTCACAACCATTTTTGCGCCGGGCTTTGAGGGGGAAAGATTTCATCTTTCTGAAAGGCTGATCAGGATCATGGCGCCGGCCTGTATTTTTCTGGCACTGTCGACCCTCACAAGTATCACGCTGAACGGGTTAAAACAATTTGTATTACCGGCATCAGGCGAACTAGTATTCAAGGCAGTGATCATCATCTGTATGATCTTGTTTTTTAAAAGCTTCGGGATAATCGGGGTCGCGCTGGGTGTTGTCGCCGGTTCGGTAGCCCGGTTAGGAGTGCATATGACCAAACTGTACAAGAAGATAAGCATAAAACGCATTACTCCCGGAACCAGCTATAAACGCAGGATCTGGCTGCTTACCTGGCCGTTATTGTTAGGGATGGGGTTCTCCCAGATCAGCAGCCTTGTCGATAATATCTTTGCATCATACCTCCAGGAAGGTGCTATTGCTGCATTAAGCTATGCAAAGAAGATCGTCGAACTACCCGTTATTATTTTCCCCTATGTCGTAAGCGTGGTTATTTTCCCGTATTTCTCCCAGCTTGCCATTGAAAAACAAAAAGAAAAACTCAAAAATATGCTGGCTGATGCGCTGCGGTTGATCATTATTGTCTTTTTACCGGTTGCAACGTTCTTCTTTGTCTATGCAGCTCCCATCGTGGAGATTATCTTTCAGCGGGGAGCTTTTAATGAACATTCGACATTACTTACATCAAAACCCCTGATGATTTATTCCCTGGGAATGGTTTTTTTCGCGATCGAAACGATTCTGGTGATTTTTTATTATGCCAATGCAGATACCAAAACTCCTGTATTTGTTGGGATGGTTTGCGTCACGCTGAATATCCTGTTGACATGGACCTTTATTCAATGGATCGGATATACCGGCATCGCCTTGGCCTTCGTCATCCAAAAAGCTTTAAAAAACGCCGTATTGCTTTATTTATTAAAACACAAAATTTCGTATGATATAAAAAGAGGAATGAAAATACTGATCAGGATTATTATTTCTTCGATAGTATTTTTCGCTCTCATCATCGTGGCAAAGGCCTTTCTGTTTCCACCATTCAGCGAAAGTCCAGTCAGGGAAGCAGGATCCCTGGCAGTAAGTTTTACTATCGGGGGATTCATTTATCTACTGATCCTGAAAAGATGGGGATTGCTAAAAATAAATGGAAATGAAGTTGGAAAATAGATTACAGGTTCAGGATAATCAAGACAATAAGAATGCCTATTCTCAGGAAAGTTTATGTATAGCGTATGTTATAGAAAAGTTTCCGTCGCCGACAGAATATTTCATTCTGAACGAACTTCTGGAGTTACAAAAGTGCGGAGTTGAATTATACGTTCTCGTTCTGCGAAAGCAAAAGCGTTATCTTTATATTTCAAAATTAAACGACCTTCGGTTATCAACAATCTTTCTTCCTGCAATTTACTTTTTCTTTCCCGTTTTATTCTTCTCCCGAAAGTTTTTATCCCAACTTTTCCTTGTCAACCGAAAAGGTCTTTCTTTCTGCAGCTCTCTCAAATACCTACGGAATTATCAGATCGGTCTTTTTTTTGCGCGCAGGCTCAGAACCAGGAATATCAATCATGTGCATGCGCATTTCGCTTTCATTGCTGTCGATATTGCGTCCGTTCTGTCAAGACTTCTGGGCATTAAGTACAGTTTCACAGCACATGCCCGGGATATTTATACCAACATTCCAAAAATACAACAAGTTATTAAAGATGCATCCTTTACTGTCACCTGCACACAATACAACAGACATTATTTAAATAAAATCAGTCATTCCAAATATGCGGATAAAATTTTTACAGTTTATCATGGTGTAGAGATCACGAAATGGTTATCCAACCTTTCGTACCATGAAATCAGGTATTCTGAAATACGTATTCTCTCTGTCGCCAGGTTAGTCGAAAAGAAAGGATTGATTTACCTGTTAAAAGCAATCCGGCTACTGGTTCAAAGAAACATTCAAGTAACCTGTACGATCATTGGCGAGGGCCCACAGAAAGAATGCATGGAGAATTATATAAAAGACAACGGCCTGGAAAATTTTGTCCGGCTAGTGAATTTCTTATCACAGGAGCAAATAAAAAACTTTTTGGCCCATTCAGACATTTTTATCCTTCCATCGGTAATCGCCAAAGACGGGGACCGCGATGGTTTGCCCAGTGTTATACTGGAAGCTATGCTTAATGGCGTTCCGATCATTTCCACCCCCGTTTCCGGTATCCCTGAGATCATTAAGGATCGTATAACGGGAATATTAGTCAGGGAAAAAGACGGCAAAGCTATCGCGGATGCAGTTATAAGATTGAAAAACAGCCCGGAATTGTACTATAAAATTACTTCCAACGGAAGAAAAGAAGTAATCGAAAAATTTGATCTTGAAGAGAATACAAACGATCTCAAAAAAATTTTTGAAGATAATATTTTAGGATTCCGGTCAATCGATAGCAAAGTTAACTTATGAAGCGGATCAAACTTCTGTATGGTCTTGAAGCAGCAGGCGGCGGAGCATTAAAACATCTGGTTTATTTAGCAACCAGGCTAAACAAAGCAATCTTTGACATCACAGTAATCCTCTCGGATTCCAGAAATGAAGATATAACAGATCAGGTTAAAAAAATGAAGAATGACGGCGTTAAAGTTTTGGTTATTCCAATGTCCAGGAATATCAGTCCTGTCCGGGATTTACCCGCTTTTTTTAAAATTGTATCCCTGATAAACAGAGAAAAATATGACATTGTTCATGCGCACAGTTCTAAGGCAGGCGCTTTATTTCGTCTGGCAGCCTTTATTTGCAGAGTAAAAAAAATTTACTATACTCCGCACTGCTTTTATTTTCAAGGAAAAAAGGGATTCAAAAAAACAGGCTTTGTTCTGCTGGAAAAGTTACTGGGGACCATTACAACCGGAGTTATTGTTTCTGAAAATGAAAAACAATGGGCCAGACACAATCACGTAATCATCGATTCGAAATTAATAAACATCAACAATGCAATTGATTTCGATGAATACAGGCAAAATATAGAAATTGAAAAAACAAAAACCAGTTGGGGAATTGATCCCGTGTCTTTTATTGTCGGTTCCATTGGCAGACTGACCCGGCAGAAAGATTGGGAAACTTATGTATATGCAGCCAATGAAGTATTAAAATCTTACCCGCAAACGGTTTTTCTCATTGTCGGGGAAGGAGAACTGCATTTAAAAATTCAAAGGCTCATCTTTCAACTGAATTTAGTTAACAAAACAATTATAACGGGATATGTCAAAAAGATTCATAAAATCTATGGTATGATTGACATATTCGTAAATACCTCTTTATGGGAAGGGCTTCCCTATGTGTTCCTGGAAGCAATGCAGTACGAGAAGCCTATCGTGGCCACGGATACCGGAAATGAAACCTTCATTATAAACAAGGAAAACGGGTTTATTTGTGCTCAAAAAGATTACCATGGTATCGCAAAAAAAATCATTTCATTAATAAAAAACAGACGAATGGCTGTACAAATGGGAGTAAACGGCAAGCGGACGATGCACGAAAAATATTCATTCAACGTTTTTATTGAACAGCACGAGCGTCTTTATCTTCAGGGAATATGTCAGTAAACAGCTTATCGACATTGGTAATGAACCTGTTATTTACATTGATCTTCCTTCCCTTTTTTATTTTTAGTATGGTAATCATTGGAATTATTCTTTTCGTTTTAGATCCGAAATCGCCGGTATTTTTCATCCAGGTCCGGATGGGATATTTAGGTACCCCCTTCTGTGTTTATAAATTCAGAACGCTTAAAAACGGAGGCTCATCAAATAAATTCACCAGCTTTTTACGGTTATCCGGTATGGATGAGGTTCCCCAGATTATTAATATTCTGAAGGGTGAGATGTGGTTCTTTGGACCAAGGCCCAAATCATACGCTGAAATCCCCCCGACATATGTTTATCAATACAACAGGATCGTGCTGAAACGTCACCCAGGCCTATTCAGTTTATACATGGCAGAAAAAGGTCCAGGACAATCTGTCCTTCAAAAACAGGATATAGCAGGCATATTGGCCTATGAACGATATGAACAGGCACAATGGTCCTCCAAATTAATGATAATCATATTATTCAAGTGCTTCCGAAAAATTTCAAGTAATTGTATCGACTATTTTCCGGCAACGTAGTCCATTGGTCAATAAGCTAAGAAACTTTGTTTCACCCCTAAACTCCTGCTCAAAAAGATCTGTTACGAAAAACGCCACCATAGATATCTGTTGTTGGCTCCCGGTCCACATTGCTACAGCTGTCTTTTGTGTCAGATCCTTACCAAAAGGACACTCAACCAGCTTCTCTCTTCATCTTTAAAACTCCTCAATTCCTTCCTTGCAAATATTCCTTCCCAAAATTTTCAGACGACAAGCTATATTTGCCTGACAATCTCCCTCTGTTTTGCCGAAAAAAACGGATGGAGAATTGCCAGATCAAAAATCCGATTTCTTGCTTCCAACAAAAACATTTCCGGAACAAACAAAAATGTTGTGATGATGACATCCCGCGGAACAGCAACCGCCCGTCTTGAGGACGAACTTGAATATTATTCGGCCATCAATACAAAATGCCAGAGCATCATAACCGAAAACACGAATTATTTCTACTTTCTACAAACACAAACACCTGATTAAAAACTTCTTACAAAGAAAAAACACCTTCTAGCGACGAATTCCCTTCGCATGGCAATCAGCCATCAGGTAAAAAGTAGCCTCCCTAAAAACCAAAGAATTAATATTTTTTAAATATTGAATTATAGCCAAGTGCTAAAATATGTTCTATATTTGCTACTGAAAAACTATTTTAGTCGAAATGATCACTACGGAAAAAGAAGAGATTGTAAAAAATGAAATTTTGCAGCAGGCCCAAAAACTTTTTCAACAATACGGACTGAAAAAGACCACAATGGATGAAATTGCAGAATCATGTGGCAAGGCAAAAAGCACACTGTATCATTATTTTAGCAGTAAGGAAGACGTGTTCGATGCAGTTGTCGACATGGAAATGATCAACCTGAGAAGACACGTGAAAAATAAGGTAGAAGAGAAGAAAAGTATGAGAGACAAGATAAAAGTCTATATTATGGAGTTTTATAAAGAAGTTTATCAGAGAGCAAACCTTTACCGGCTGATTAAGAATGATCATATTGCTGAAAAACTCAGCAAGAAAAATTTCAGACGGATGATGGATTTTGAGACAGCATATATTACCCGGATTATTGAGGATGGTTACGATTCAGGAGAATACACATCAATTGAACGTCCGGATATCCATTGGTTCTCCGAAATGTTTCTGTCCGGTTTTTTGGGAACAGTGCAGTATACCATGGAGAAAGACGGTTTTTTTGATGAGGAAAAGATCGTAAAATTCACACAAATGTTTGTCGAAAAACTATTTAGGCAATAACCACCGGAAAACAGAAGACTAATTAAATCAAAGCCAATGTTGGAGTTATTTACATAAATCCTAAAGTTATTTTTGCATATCTATATCGAACAAAAAACGATTTCGGTTTTCTAATCTTAAAAATTTCATGATGGACAAATCTTTTTATCTATTAATTATTGAGGTTGCTCTTTTAGTCAGCTGTAGCAATAAACAAAACCAGGGCATACATAACGAGACAGACAAAGCAATCCTGGTAAAAACAGAAAACATTCAGGATTTTGCATTCAAAACAACACTGGAATACAGCGGGGAGATTGAACCGGTGCTCTCGGTACCGTTAAGTTTTCAATTACCGGGAACGGTCAGTAAAATCTATGTTGACGAAGGCGATCCGGTAAAAAAAGGACAAATCCTGTCCGTATTGGATAAAACCTCCTATCAAAGCTCGTACGACGCTGCAGTTGCCAAACAAACACAGGCGCAGGACGCCTACAACCGGCTAAAAAAAGTACATGATAACGGGAGCCTTCCGGATATCAAATGGGAAGAAGCCAAAGCAAACCTGGAACAAGCCGTCTCTACTGCTAAAATTGCAAAAAAGAACCTGGATAACTGCACAATTATCTCTCCCCTGTCTGGTTTTGTAGGGATGAGAAAGCTGGAAATCGGTTCCACTACAACACCTGGAATTACTGTTTTCAATATAATCTCGGTAGAAAAGATCTATGCCCGGATTTCAGTTCCTGAGAACGAAATCAACAAAATAAAAAAAGGATTGGTTGCATCCGTGACATTTCCTGCTTTAGGGGAAGCAACATTCAGTGGAACAGTCGAAAAGATCGACGTTGAAGCAAATAATATTTCGAAAACTTACGAAGTGAAACTCCTCATGAACAACAAAAATCTCGAAATAAAACCAGGGATGGTCTGTAATATAAACTTATCGATAAGTCAGGAAGAAACAGGTTTGTTAGTCCCGGTAAAGGCCGTTATGGAAGACGAGAACCATAACAATTATGTCTTTGTTGCCGATACGCAAAGTAATACAGCCAAAAGACAGGAGGTAAAAACGGGTGGGATAATCAACAACCGTCTCTCCATCCTATCAGGTCTTAATCCAGGAGAAACGTTGATCATCGAGGGCCAGCAGAAACTACTTGACGGAAACAAGATCAGAGTTGAATAAGCAGAAGAAATAATCAAAAAAAGACAAATAAAGAGCGCCATGAAACAAACAAATACATTTAACAGAAATAATGTTGGGAAAACCTATAAACATTTCCTTCTCCAATTTTTACAACCCTATCATTTTGAATTCAATAAAAATTTAGAAGAAAGCCTCGCTCTATAGTACTATCTTTTTGAAAAAATAGCTGTGATGAACAAAAAAACAAATATCATTGAGGGGGCCATGAAAAACAAGCAGATCGTCATTGCATTCGTGCTGTTAATGATGATCGTGGGAATAGTTGGCCTGATTAAAATGCCCCGGCGGGAATATCCCGTGTTTACAGTCCGGCAGGGAATTATCGTGGGAGTATATCCCGGAGCGACCTCGCTGGAAGTGGAAGAGCAGATGACCAAGGTCGTCGAAAATTATGTTTTCGGATATGAAGAAATCGACAAGAAAAAGACACATTCCGTCTCCAAAGAGGGAATGATGTATATTTATGTCGAATTAAACAAGAATGTTCATAACTCCGACCAGGTATGGTCCAAACTGAGGCACGGCCTCGCCGAATTAAAAAGCCAGCTTCCTTCCGGAGTGCTGGCGCTCGTTGGGAACAATGACTTCGGGGATACCTCAGCCTTGCTGATCACGCTATCATCCGAGAAAAAATCATACAGGCAACTGGAGGATATCATAAAAAGCATGGAGGCAAACATCCGGAAAATCAGTTCCGTCTCGAAAATCAAAAGATATGGTACCCAACAGGAAGAAATCAACGTTTATATACAAAAAGACAAATTAAACGAGTACCACATTGATCCCATGACGATCCTTGGGGTATTCAAACTTCAGGAATCGCTAAAATATTCGGGAGAACTGGATAATGGCGACTTGATCCTTCCTGTCCATCTCCCGCCGCACTTCAACTCGGAAGAAGAGATCATGGACCAGATCATTTATTCCGATCCTCAGGGCAATAATGTCCGGCTAAAAGATGTGGCCCGGATTGAACGGAAATACGAGGACCCGGACAGTTTCATCAGGAACAACGGAAATAATGCCTTGTTGCTTTCTCTGGAAATGCAGAAAGGGCATAACATTGTACAATTCGGAGATGAGGTCAAGAAAACGTTAAAGGAATTCCAGAACAGGACAGATAAAGATGTGCAGATTAACATCATTTCCGACCTTCCCGACGTTGTATATCACTCGATTTCCCATTTCATGCTAGAGTTCCTGATCGCGATTATTGCCGTAATCATCGTGACCATGTTCCTGCTTCCTCTTAGGATCGCTACAGTAGCAGGAGTGACAATACCCGTATCCATCCTCATTACAATCGGGATCATGCAACTTGTGGGTATTGACCTGCAGATCGTATCACTTGCCGGATTAATTGTTGTCTTGGGGATGGTTGTAGATAATGCAATCGTAGTCATCGACAATCATATCGAAAAACTTGACGAAGGGCTTCGTCCCTGGGAAGCTGCATGGAAAGCTGCAACTGAGTTATTCATACCTGTACTGTCGGCCACCGCTGCCATTATCACCGCATTTTTTCCATTAATGCTATACATGACAGGAATGGCGGGAGACTTCGTGGGGAGCTTTCCGATCACCATAGCCATTGCTCTGGCTGTATCCATGCTTGTTGCTGTTTTCCTGGTTCCTTTCATGTGTTATGTGTTCATAAAAAAGGGATTACATAAAAAAGAAGACAGTCAGGGAGCCAAACCCAAAGGACAATTTCTTGATCATGTACAGACAAAATACAATTCCATGCTTGAATGGACATTCAGGCACAGCAAAATCACTATCCTGTCCGGAATACTATTTTTCATTCTCGGTATTCTGCTTTTCAGCACAGTTGATCAGAAACTGTTCCCGGCTATGGAAAGAAAACAGTTCCCTGTTGAAATTTATCTCCCGGAAGGTTCTTCGCTCGATAAAACAGAAAGGATTGTCGATTCCCTTAGTAACATTCTCCGAAAAGATCCCCGCGTAACCAACGTAGCCAGCTTTATCGGAACTTCATCTCCCCGTTTCACCGATCTGTATGCCCCGCAGCTTCCGTCCAAAAACTTCGGACAGCTAATGGTCAACACGGTTTCGGAAGATGCAACAATCCAAATTCTCGACGAATACTCTAAGAAATACAGGAATGCATTCCCTGAGGCAAACATTAAATGGAGACAACTCGCCCTTGAGGATTTCGATTCCCCGATTGAGGTCAGAATCTCCGGGGACAGCATTCCTGAACTCAAGGAAATCGCAGCGAAAATTGAAAGAATAATAACAGCCAACCCGTTCACGGCATATGTCCGTAGCGACTGGGGAGAAAAGCGGAAAGGCATTGATATCGAAATCGATAAAAACAAGGCCAACCAATTGGGATATGCAAAAACCCTTGTTGCCGCTTCATTAATGACTTCACTTGAAGGACTCCCGCTTACAACAGTCTGGGAAGGGGATCACCCGGTACAGGTAAAACTGATCAGGGAAAAAAAACAGAGAGATAACATTAACGATCTGGAAAACCAGTACATTTCATCGCCGCTAACGATGGAATCCCTGCCCATACGATCTATCGCGGCAGTGAAACCGGAATGGGATGAAGGCATAATCGCCAGAAGGAACGGGGTGCGTACCATCACGATCAAGTCGGAACTGAAAAGGAATATCATTCCATCAAATGTCTTCAATCAGATTGAACCGGAAATTAAAAAACTTGAACTGCCAAAAGGCTATTTCATTACCTATGGAGGAGATCAGGATGCAACAGCTGAAAATATGCCTCCGCTGATTTATTCATTATTAACCAGCATAATACTGATCTTCTTGATCCTGATAATCGAATTTAAAACATCCAGAAGGGCGCTGCTCATCATGTCTACCATGCCCATGAGTTTTCTGGGGGCTGCACTCGGTCTGGTGCTTACGGGTTACCCATTTGGGATGACCGCATTTATCGGGGTCATTGGTCTTGTTGGAATCGTCGTAAGAAACGGCATCATCTTAATCGATCACGCCATGCACCTGGTTACAAAAGAAGGATTTACCTATAAGGAAGCGGCCATTGCAGCAGGAAAAAGAAGAATGCGTCCGATCTTTCTGACAGCCATGGCTGCTGCTATGGGAGTTGTTCCTATGATCATCAGCCGCTCACCGCTTTGGGGACCATTGGGCGCAGTGATCTGCTTTGGACTGATTGTCGGCATGGTTCTGACATTACTGATTTTACCTGTCCTTTACTGGAAAGTCTCAGGCAATGGGCCTTTAAGGGAAGAACGACCATCTGAAATTAACAGTTAAAAATCCAGGATACGGGCCCGGCTATTTGCCAGGCCCGATCCGGAACAAAAAGCTTTCTGAATTAAAAATATCAAAGAATAATGAAGCGAAATATAATATTACTGTTGCTTTGTGGCATGCCGGTTTTTCACCTGTCGGCACAAATCCTGTCGCTTGATTCCTGCAAACACTACGCGCTGGAACATAACAAACAAATAAAAACAGCAAAAATGAACGTAGAGGCATCAGACGAAGAAATAAAAAATATACGTACAAACTTTTTTCCAAAAGTCAGCGTACAGGCTATCGCTTTTCGCTCAAGCGATTATCTGCTAAACATAAAAGCGCTGGATATAAAAACACTGGACTATTTAAATACAGGAATGGCCACTGCCATCCAGCCCGTTTACATGGGAGGCAAGATCCGGACAGGCTATGAACTGGGCAAGCTCGGAAAAGACGTCAGCGAAAAACAGCTTTCACTCAGGACTGAAGATGTTATTGTAAAAACAGAGGAATATTACTGGACCCTGGTCTCCTTGAATGCCAAGAGAAGAACACTGGATAGTTATGAAAAGATGCTGAACAGCCTGCTCCGCGATGTAAAAGTATCCTACGAAGCAGGCCTGACCGAAAAAAGCGACTTATTAAAGGTAGAGATGCAGTTAAGTCAGGTTGCGGCAAACAGACTTGAACTGGAAAATGGGATTACCATAACGGAAATGGCACTCTGTCAACATATCGGCATTGATTATAGAGGGCATATAGCCTTGCAGGATACGATTTTTACTTCGATCCCACCCCAGACATTTTTTCAGGAACCGGAACAAGCCACCAAGGAACGTATTGAATATAAGTTACTTAATAAAGCAATAGACGCAGAAGTACTACAAAAAAAGCTGGATCGTGCAGAATACCTTCCTCAACTGTCAGTCGGGGCCGCAGCCCAATACCTGGATGTAGCAGATCAGGACAATACGTTCGGGCTGGCATTTGCAACGTTATCCATCCCTATCTCCGATTGGTGGGGCGGTTCCCATAAGCTAAAAGAACAAGAATTAAAAATAGATATTGCAAAAACGAACAGGGAAGATAAAATGGAAAAGCTCAGGTTGCAAGTAGAAAAGGCTTACCAGCAACTGACAGAAAGTTATCAGCAAATTAACGTTGCAGGTACAACCCTGAACCAAGCGCAGGAACACCTCAATGTAGTTACCGACAACTGGAAAGCAGGGATCATGTCGACCTCCGATTTACTGGAGGCTCAGGCTAAATACCAGGAATCCAGGGACAAACTGGTCGATGCCCAAAGCACTTACCAAATTAGACAAACCTATTATTTACAGGCAATTGCCGCTCTTAAATATTAATTTTTTCCCCGTCACGGCATAACCCTGGGGCGGGGAAAATTCAATACATCTTTCAACATTCCTGATACTCTTTATAAACAGAAACAATATAAATACAGAACACTAAAAACAATAGCCATGATTAAAGAACAAATTGGAATTAATGCCGGAAAAATCTGGCAATTCCTGGACAAGAACGGAGAAAGCAGTATATCGGAAATCAAAAAATCACTTTTATTAAAAAGCAGCGAAGTTAGAATGGCCCTTGGATGGCTTGCCAGGGAGAACAAAGTTTTCTTTTATAATGAGGATAAAAACAATCTCCGGATCATTCTTCTATACTGATTTTGTGATAATATTTGATATAAACAGTTAAATTTTAAAATCCGATAGCCATCTGTAACTTACTTTTTAATAAATTTCAGAGATTAAACCAGAGTAATATATGATCTTACATTCTTCCAGGATCTTTTTCCTGTGTATCCTGTTCCTGATCATCTTAATCAGCCGGCAGGCGGAAGCTAAGGATGTGCAGGACACTGTCCGGCATTACAAAGTGGCGCTGGTGCTAAGTGGCGGAGGTGCAAAAGGATTCGCACACATAGGTGTTCTTAAAGTCCTGGAAAAGGAAGGAATACCGATTGATCTAATTGTCGGGACCAGTATGGGCAGTCTGATAGGGGGAATTTACGCGATCGGCTACAGTGCGGATGAAATTGAAAAAATGGTCAAAGCGCAGGATTGGTCAAACATCCTCTCAGATGATGTTCCCAGGCTTTTTCTGTCAAAAAACGATCAGGAAATCCGGCAGCGGTATTTAATCTCACTGCCTTATAATGCAAAAAAAACATTAACCCTCCCGCTTGGGGTCATCAAGGGGCAAAATGTTTTAAACCTGCTCTGCGGTCTGGCAGGAAATGTTCCGGAACATGCAGACTTCTCCCAATTTCCGATCCCGTTTGCATGTGTTGCAACCAACCTGGTTACAGGAAAAGAAGTGATCATGAAAGATGGTTTCTTACCTACCGCTATGTTTTCAAGCATGGCAATCCCTGGAGTATTTGAACCGTCAAAAAGGAATGGAATGCTCCTGGTTGACGGTGGTATTGTAAATAATTTTCCTACAGATGTTGCAAAGGCGATGGGGGCTGATATTATTATTGGGGTCGATATACAGGGAGGGTTCTATACCCAGAAAGAAATTCAATCAATGAGTGAGATCCTGGGGCAAATGATCAATTTTCTTGGTATGGAAAAAAATTCGAACAACGGAAACCTGTGCGATCTGGTTATCCGACCTGATATTACAGGATATTCTACCTCAAGCTTTACAGATGAAGCCGCTGACACTCTCATCAGGAGAGGAGAAGAAGCAACCATGGCATTACACGAACAACTGGAACAGCTGAAAGCCAAGTATCATTTGCAGCCAAAAGAAAAATCAAGGAACCTGGTGGCACCGGAGAAATGGGCAATTACAGGATTAAAATTCACCGGGATCCATAATATGAATGAAAATTTCCTGAAAAAAAGGCTTAACCTGCTTATTCCGGGACACTATTCCTATAAAGATATAAAAACAGCTATTGATCGCCTTTACGGATATGGAGGATTTGATAAAATATATTTTACACTGACCGATAACCCGATAGTAAAGGGAAAAATACTGAACCTAAACATTACCAAAGAAAAAGAGTTTTCCCTAAACATAGGATTTAAGGTCAATACGACTGATGCTGCGGCTTTATTGCTAAATGTAACACGAAAAAATTATGGCACAACCCTGGGGCTTATTTCTGCAAGTGCCGAATTATCCGCAAATCCGGGAATAAACCTGTTGGCAGAAACCAATAAAAATAATCTCCCGGCACTGGGTGTCCAGCTCAAGGGGAAGCGCCAAAATTATGACATTTATGAAGATGGGGATAAAGTCTATAATGCCGATTTGTATTATGCCTCCGGGTCGATTTATTTATACCAGTCATTCCTGAGAAAATACAACGCAGGATTCGGTATTTCTGAAGAGTATTTCAATGGAGATGTCTTTTCCAAAAGCAATACTTCTTCTACGGTACTGATAAACAAGACAAACTATTTCAACACCAATGTTTATACCTATTTTTCTCTTGACAATATGGATAACTTTTATTTTCCGACAAAGGGGACAAACCTGTATGCTGAGTTTTCATCCGATACCGAATCGAAAAATCTAAAACAATTAAGCCCTGCCATCCTTTTTAAAATGAGAAATGTAATCCCGATTGGAGGAAAAACAGCCTTATTACTAAATCTATATGGGAGGGCTTTATTTCGATCAGACTACCCTGGCATAAAAACCACTTTTATCGGGGGTGACTCCTACTCTCAGTATTTCAGCTATCATCTCCCATTCATTGGGCTTCCTCCTGTCACGCTGGCAGACCGATATGTGTTGATCGGCCTTATCGGGACAAGGATCCAGGTAGCAAAATCCCAGTATATATCAGTTTTAATTAATGGATTGCAACAGGAAAATAAACTGGATGACTGGTGGAATGGACCAAAAACGACATTGGGCGGAGGAATTAAGTACTCCATGAAATCAATTGTAGGTCCAATCGATGTTGGACTCGGCTATTCCGGGATGAATAAAGAATTGACTTTCTCTGCCAACCTGGGCTACTGGTTCTGATAAAAAAAACTGGCATGAAAATAGCTGTGGCGAAGGACATCAAATAACACAAAATCTAAACTTAAAAGTCATAAATATTCATCATCTACACTAGATTTCTGAGTTAATGAAGAGAAAGGAACAACTAACAATACATCAGCCCAACCTGAGGCACCGGATTTTATGGTTGCTTAATAAATTAGTGTTTAATCTTTTCGCATGGAATATCCTGCTAAGGCTGTTTATGTTCTTAAGCTATCTGGTTAATCCGGAAATAGACATATCCGGAGCTAAAATCTTCAGGATAATGTATGAAAATGGGCTGGTCCCGATCTCTATGGCCTCTGTATTGGCATTCAATTCCTGGTTATTTGAAGACGTACTCTTTTACAAATACCTGGCAAAAAAAAGTCTTGGTATTCTTTTCCTGTTAAGGCTTATTGTCATATCCCTAATTATTTTACTGGTATTTCTGGTTATTTCGGTATATCATTACCAGGGAAAACTGTTTACGGATGCCGGTGAATATTTCGAACTGATGAAATGGTTCTTCTTAAATAAAGCGGCAATTTACCTGTTTACCGTGGGAATACTGATCTCTTCATTCGTCAACTTTTTTAAATCGATACGGTTGAAGGTCGGATATGAAATGTTTCACAAGATTATCTCCGGTTATTACCGTACACCCAGAGAGGAAAACAGGATCTTTATTTTTATCGACCTGATTTCGTCGACAAAATATGCAGAACTTCTTGGGCATCGTAAGTACAGTGCCTTTTTACAGGAATGTTTCAAAAGCCTGGGTATACTGGAAATAAAATACAGGGCAATGCAATATCAGATTGTAGGAGACGAAGTTGTGCTTACGTGGCCTGCCGACAAGCCTAAAAATTACAGAAATGCGGTCAATTTCTATTATGAATATATTGCTGAACTAGACAAAAAAAGCCGCTTCTTCAAAAAGGAGTTTGGTATCATTCCAAATTTTACAGCTTCTATTAATTCGGGAACAATTATGGTATCGGAGGTTGGTACTATAAAAAGCGAAATCGCGTTTCACGGAGATGTTTTAAACACAGCGGCAAGGATACAGAAACAGTGCAAATATCACAATAAACAATTACTTGTCACCCCAAATTTTGAAGAGAAATTCAGGGCTGTTTCCGAAGGATACAAAATTGAATGGGTATCCAAAGACAAGTTGGTCGGAAAACAAAATCCGGTAGACATTTACTCGATTGAACCTAATGAACCGCGATTGAATGAATGAACGAAACTTTAGTTAATTTATCGAATAAATAATAATAAAAGCCAATCCCGCAATAATAAAACCGTACATAAAAATATTGTACGCAACCCGAAGCAACTTATACTTTCGGAACAGGGATTGTCCCAAGAAGTACTGATCCTTGATCATACTCGAATAAAGATAATCATAATCGTCCATCATTTCCTTGACAGCCTGATTATACCTCGGATAAGGAATGCGGTGAAAATTTCCGAAAAAAAGCAGGTTGACCTTCCGCTCTTGAAGATCTTCCTCCCGGTACTCCCAATCATTAATTTTCGGACGGCACGAAAGAATTGCGAAAACCAGGGATACCAGACTGGAAACAAACAAAATAATCATCGGCACAACCAGTTCTCCCTGGAAAAGAAGATCGTTGGTAACCAGGGTCAGTGGCTTTTTCGACACAACTGCTGCAGAGAATGAAATCAGGATTGAGTTAATCGAGATCAGGATATTCGCCTTTTTATCAGCAATGGAGCTCAACCTCATTTGGTTACTGGCAGTAAGACGGAACATCGACTCTACCCCCTTGTCGGTAGATTTGTTTTTTTTTTCATTCTTTTTCCCTGCTTCTATTTTAGAGATAATCTCTTTTACTTTCAGAATATTCTGTTCTTTAGCTGGCGATAAATGCATCTGCGCGTAAGGTGTATAAAAATGAAGATTCTCAAGAAAAAGCAATGTCTCTTTCCAGTAATCAAGGGCTGAGACATCGCCTCCCAGACAGGCAGAACGCTCCTTCCTGAGCTTCTTAGATGTTGAAATAAACTGTTCATGACCTGCATGGGCTACATCGGCATCCATTATTACTTTCTCGGCCATTGACACCGGTTCATGATTTCGCTTCGTAGCAGTAATACACGACATTACAAGGTCCCTGAAAGTCTCGTCATCCTGTTTTTCTCCTAAAAACCGGGTCACAATAACGATACTTGATTCTTCATGGTTCTCAAGCCCCACCAGGTAACCAATATCATGAAACCAGGCTGCAACCAAAACTGCGTCAAACTCATGCCCGCTCAGACCGGACTGCTTACCCATAAGATCGACCATGGAAACAACATTCATCGTATGTTCGAGCGTATGAAAATGAAATTTTTCGTCCCTGTGTTGTCCAAAAAAATCAATAACAAATAATTTTGCCTCGCTAACTATTTCCATAAAAATTGTTTTTAGGTTCTGACTGTTTTTTAATCTGACAATTTTATCTTTGATATGGAACAAGTAATGATTCTATAAAAACAAACGGAAATGAAAATTGTAGTATCATGTTCCAATTGATCACTAAAAATAATTTTTTAAATAGATGAAAAAAATTATCTGTATCCTTTTTCTTAACATATTTTCTTCTGCCTGTTTTTCCCAAAATTCAGAAACAGGCAAAATATCCTTTAGCCTCTTCATGATAGGAAATGCAGGAAAATTCGATCCGGGAAATGCCAAACAGGTTAAATTACTTCAAAGCATCCTCAACTACAATAGTAATAAAAAAGGGGTCATCTTCCTTGGAAATAATTATTATCCCGACCTGGCAGAGGTATTATACAGTGAGGAAGAGATAGAAAATAAAAAAGCGGATCCGAAACTGGACTCGCTGCTGCGCTTCAACGGGCCAATCTGTTTTGTCCCCGGATGGTCAGACTGGACTTATGGCACAGGTAATGGGAAAGAAATGGTGAAATGGGAATACGAAACCATCCATGAACAGCTAAAAAACAAAGAGGTCTATATGCCCGACAAAGCATGTCCCGGTCCATTGGAAGTAAACATTAACGATTCGCTCACCATCGTGCTGATCGATACCCAATGGTGGCTTCATCCTTTCGACACCAGAATGGCAAAATGCGATCTGGAAGATAAACGCGATGTCTGGGAGAATCTCACTGATATATTGAGACGGAACCGTAACAAGGAAGTTGTTGTTGCCGGATATCATCCTGTTATTAGCTATGGGGAATATGGGGGCTACTACCCTCCCCTCGAAGAAATCTTCGGGTTTCCGGTTACTTTATACCGCAAATACCTGGGAACCAGACAGGACATTGCTTATCCCGACTATAAAGCAATGAGTGAAGATCTCAGGTCTGTACTTGAAAAGTTTCCGAATGTTATTTACGCATCATCCCATGAAAGAAATTTTCAGTATGCCGAAGAGAATAATGTTCACTACATCATTGGAGGTTCGCTTACAGGAGGAAAATATATAAAAGAAAAAAAATTAAATTGCGGGGATAGGGATGCAGGTTACACCCGGGTCGATTTTTATACAGACGGACGGGTCGAATTGCTGTTCTTCCCGATCGATCACCCCGGAGAACCCGCCTGCAGGACAAATCTCTATACTTATAAATTATCGAACCTGGAAAAGGCTGCGCGTAAAATCATTGCGTCTTTACCGGACAGCATAAGTGAACCTGCCAGCAACCGGTATATTGCCTCAAAGGGGATTGAAAAATGGATGGGCCGGAACTACAGAAATATATGGAGCACACCGGTAAAAACTCCTGTTTTTGATATTACAAAAGAAAAAGGGGGACTCGAAATATTAAAACGCGGGGGAGGTCAACAAACTCATTCATTAAGGATGGAAGATTCTATCGGACATAACTACACCCTGCGCTCACTCGAAAAATTCGTGGAAGGGGCACTGCCGGAAAACGTAAAAAACACTTTTGCAGTCGATATTGTTCAGGACAACATATCTGCATCGAACCCATACGCAGCCGTACCTGTTTCCGAGCTGGAAAAAACGGCAGGGATCATGCATACGAACCCGGCTATTGTGTACGTACCGCACGATTACCGGCTGGGACAATACACCGAGGACCTCGCCGACAATCTTTTCCTGTTTGAGGAGCGTCCAAGCGGGAACTGGTCGAATGAAAAAAGCTTTGGCTATTCTTCAAAGATTGTCAGTACAGATGATGTTCTGGAAGAAACAGTAAAAGATGCCCGTCACCAGGTTGACCAGCAGTCCGTATTAAAAGCCAGACTTTTCGATACATTTATTAACGACTGGGACCGTCACGACGACCAGTGGCGCTGGGCATCGTTCAAGAAAAACGGGAAGGTTATCTACTGTCCCATTCCCCGCGACAGGGACCAGGCTTTTTACGTCAATGAAGGCATTCTTCCATGGATTGCTTCCAGAAAATGGCTGATGCCAAAAATCCAGGGTTTTGCCCCTATAACACCCAATATGGCCGGACTGGTCTTCAATGCCCGGTATTTTGACCGGACTTTTCTCTCCGAACCCGATTGGCAGGAATGGAAAATGACCGTCGATACCCTTCAGCAATTGCTAACCGATAAAACCATCGACAATGCGATGAAAGCCTTTCCGAAAGAGATACAACCTCTCTGTTCTGATACGACTGCTTCAATATTAAAGAAAAGAAGGGATAACCTGGAAACCATGGCCCGCCAGCATTACCTGCTCCTTGCCGAAAGGGTAAGCATTACCGGAACTGACAAGAACGACCTGTTCGAACTGAACCGAAAAAATGACAGGCAAACCGAGGTCTCCGTCTATAGTCTGCCTGATACCGTGAAAACAGACCAACCATTTTACCATCGCGTATTTGACACCGGCGAAACCAGGGAGATCAGGTTATACGGGTTAGGGGGAGACGACATTTTCAGGCTGAGAGGTAACACAAAAGAGGGTATAATAGTCAGAGTAATAGGGGGCAAGGGGAAGGATACCATCATCAACAAATCTTCTGTCCGCAAATTAGGGAAGCATACTTTTATTTATGACCTGAAGAAGTCAACTTTTGCCGAAACCAATGGCGACACACGTAACCACCTGTCATCCTACAAAACGATCAATCATTATGACCGAAAAGATTTCCACTACAACGTCATCAGTCCCGGGATCTTCACCGGATACAACAAAGACGACGGATTGTTTATCGGCGGAGGACCTGTCTTTAATCAATACCATTTCAGGCGTCACAACACACAGTCTGTAATGGCTAACTTTGCCACGCTCACCAATGCTTTCAATATCCGGTACAATTTCAATTCGGAGAGCATGGTACACGGTTTGGACCATCATTTTGGTGCAGAACTAAAAGCCCCGGATTACGTTATGAATTATTTCGGAATGGGAAATGAAAGTGGAAAAATATTCGGGGACCGTTATTACCGCCTCCGTGTAAACCAGCTGATCCTGAATTATTCGCTTGGGCACAGATGGGGAAAAACAGCCTTCAGTCAAACAAAGAAAGGGTTTGTTAACGAGAACGAGATACTTCTTGGGGCTATTTTTAAGAGGTCCAATGTTGAAGAAGAAGAAAGCGGAGGCTTCATTGCTGACATGACAAATAACGGTTTAACAAAAAATGACCTGGATAACCAGTTATATGCGGGGATCTGCTTCCAGTACCTTTACTCCAACCTCAACCGGGAAACAAATCCGGAAAGAGGGTTAAAGCTGGATGTAAACGGGCAACAATTTTTTATGATTAACCGCAGATCCGACCATTTTCTGAAATTAAACGGTGATTTCAGGGCCTACATCAGTTTTACAAAGAATCCGCGAACAGTTTTAGCCATGCGTGCCGGGGGAACAAAAGTTTTTGGCAGTTACCCGTTCCTGGAATCAGCCACAATTGGTGGCAAAACCAACCTCCGGGGTTATCTTGCCGATCGTTTCTACGGTGATGCCGCCGTTTATCAAAATACAGAGCTGCGCTATAAACTGTTCGATTTTTCATCCTATATTCTCAACGGAGAACTTGGGGTACTTGGCTTCTTTGATTCCGGTCGTGTATGGATGAAAAATGAAAATTCGGATATCTGGCACAAAGGATATGGATCCGGCCTTTGGATTTCTCCTTTTGAAATGACTATTTTTACAGCAACATATAACTGGAGTAAGGATGACAATATGCTCCAGGTAACTCTAAATTTTAAGTTTTGAAAAGGCTCATTCTCCTTATTTTACTATTAATCAAGGCAACATTCATTTTTTCGCAGGCTCCCCAGGAAAAAGATTCGGCATCCCTGGAAATCTTTCTGATCAGGCATGCTCCTGTCGATATGAAAAAGCCTTTTCTTTGTTCCTCACTAAAAGCAGCAAAACTCCACAAAAAGTACAACGAACTACCAATAAAAAATTTCAATCCGGAGCCGGTAAGGGAAATTCTGGGTGACGGGCAATTCAAAATATACACCAGCACGTTACCCCGTGCCATCGAGACGGCCGGTATACTTTTCCCAAATGCAGATACCATCAGATCGTCAAGCCTCTTCAATGAATATGACCTGACAATGATTGCCGTTCCCCTTCTGCCTTTGCCTTATGGCGCGTGGACTGCGATTTCACGCCTCCTTTGGCTCACATCAATTAACAATAAGGGAGAAAACAGGGCAAAATCTTATTTGCGCATGGAAAAAGCAACCGACGAGCTGGTGCACCTGGCAACAATAAATAAACATGTTGTATTGGTTTCTCATGGCTACCTGATTTCGGAAATGAAAAAAGAACTAAAAAGGCGCGGATGGCACATCCAAATTTCTCAGGGAAATAAAAATCTGGCTGTCAGCAAACTGGTCTTTTACCCGGACAAAAAATAAGCAGCGAGTAATATCAGTCAAGCCTTATCCTGGAATAAACCCCGGTTAGTTCATCTGTGACTACCGGATATAAACAAAATCTGCCCCTGTTTGCTTTATGCCATTCCGGAACAAGTATCCCCGTCATGGCACCAACGGCAAAACCAGTCATAATATCAGTAGGAAAATGTTTCCCCGCCCGGTAACGGAAATATCCTGCAACAGCAGGCGGCACTGAGGCTATTCCATACCAGAGCATTTTGTTCCGTGCCTCAGAATGCAGGTCGTAATAAACAGTAACCATAAAAAAGGTCGAAGTTGCAACAACAGAAGTATGCCCGCTAAAAAATGAATTCGTAGTATTCGTGCCCAGTTTGACATCCATACTTACATCCGGATTATACATCAAAGGACGCATCCGGGGAATAGCTTCTGCACCAATTGCATAGGCAGCAGAATTGATTGACTGTGCCTCCAGGTACAACATGGTATAAGCAATCCAGTTATTTCTGACTTCCCTGTCCAGAAACATCAGGGCCGGGGCAAACATGAAAGTCCTCATTAGTGTATTCGACCGGCTCAAATATTTGGCTGACTTATCCGGGTCCTGACGAGTCGCCCCACGGTCGAACCACCAGACATCTTTGGGCTTTAAATAAGGGATAATTGACATATCTCTCGGCTTTCGGTCCCGGAGCAGGTCGATCCCCACCATACCCGTTACGTACCCGCCGATGGTAACAGGAACGTCCATCAGATATTTGATCTTATATACGGGGGTCCCGTTGTCCGGAACCCGGTTGACAGAATCCTGCTGCCCGAAAGATGTATAATAACTTAACAATAAATAAAGATGGACAGATATCAATGTAACTGCTTTCATAGCTTGTTGTTTTTCCTCTTATTTCTTTTCGATTTGACCTGTTTGTTTCCGTTTTCCGTAAAACAATACTTTCATGAAGATGCCTGCCCTCCATGACATGTTTTTCTGTTTTCTAAAACAAATTTAGAAAATAAGAAGCTTCAATCGCTTTACTTATATACCACAAAAGATTTTTCGAGGTCAGGTTAGTAATCAGCTTTTTGTTTTCCTTGTATTAACAGGGAACATTGCACTTAGTCAGGATGTCAGAAACGCTGTCAATACTTAGTAAATATTTCATAAAGTCATTAAAATCCAACAAAGCATTTCTACGTGTTATCAAGTTTCCCGTAATACTACTTATTGATCTGATTGAAAAATCAAAAATGAATCAATAATTTTCCATTAAATTAATATTAACTTTCAGACATGTACCCCTACCCAAAAGCAGGAGTATGACCTGAGTATAGCTGGAGTATAGGTGAAGCGAAGGTAGAGTATAGCTGGCACCACTCATACAGAACATAATATAAAAATTGAGGTAATAAAAAAATACCGCCGCTCACAACATTCGTACCGGATTCCTGACATGAACCGTAATGTTACCGATATGATACCTTACATATTTGATGCGTTATAAAAAGCAGGTCCTGAAAACCATACCGATTTTCAGGACCTGCTTGACTAAATCCGGACTATTTTGATTTGTCCGGGGCCTCCGGGATCGGAGGCAGCGGTTTGTATTCCGTTTTTACTTGTTCCCTGATAACCGAGATTGCTTTTTCCAGTTGGGCATCTTTTCCCACATATTCATCGTACGGATCATTATCAAGCACAATATCAGGATCGACACCATGACCCTCTATAATCCACTCGCTCTTCTCTGAAGAATAGGATGCGAATTCTGGTTTTCTCAGGTCGGCACCGTCAATAAAAGGCAGAGAGCCGCTAATACCGACCACGCCCCCCCAACTTCTTGTGCCAATCACAGTCCCAAGTTTATAATGTTTAAACCCATAAGGAAACAAATCTCCGTCAGAAGCAGAATAGCGGTCGATCAGCAATACCTTCGGCCCAAGCATGATGGTCGTCGGAACAGGCGTAGAATGAGGAAAATTACGCCTTGTATTTGACCGCTGTATTTCCCGCTGAAGCCGTTCCAGGATCATGGGAGAAACATTCCCGCCGCCGTTTCCCCGGTCGTCGATAATCAGCCCCTTTTTATTAAGTTGAGGATAAAACAGCCGGACAAACTCATTCAATCCTTCGGGCCCCATGTCTGGAATATGGATATATCCTACTTCACCGTCCGTCTCTTTGTCCACCAGTTCGATATTATGCTGTACCCAATTATAGTAATATAATTCAGCTTCATCATCAATCGGGGAAACAATTACTTTTCTGGCCCCCTCTTCTGAGGGTTTACTGTTGATGGTTAATTCGACCTCGTCCCCTGCCTTATCAACAAGCAGGGAATAAATATCGCCGGTTGTTTTAGTACTGATCCCGTCCACGTCGAGAATGTAATCTCCTTCACTGGCATTAACGCCAACTTCCGTCAATGGCGACCGTAACCGGGTACTCCAGTTTGCCCCCTTCAGTATTTTATCAATTTTAAAATAACCTGAAGGATCGGCACTGATCTTTGCTCCCAGCAATCCTGTTTTTATACGTTCCGGTTCCGGATGTTGCCCGCTTTCAACATAGGCATGGCCAATACTCAACTCCCCAATCAGCTCTCCGATAAGATAGGTGAGATCGTCTCGATGACGAACATACGGGACAAGGGCTGCATACTTGTCGTGCATTGCTTTCCAATCCAGCCCGTGCATATTTTCAACATAAAAGAAATCCCGCATCTGCCGCCAGCTTTCGTCATAAATCTGTTTCCACTCACTTGAATAGTCGACCCAGACTTTCATTCCTGACAGATCGACTGTTTTATCCAGCTTCACCGGCTGCGAAGGCAAATCAATGACCGCCCACTTTTTTCCCTCATGGGCAAGCATCTTTTTATGATTTGAAGAAAGTGAAAAGGCAAAATCGCCCAGATAGGTCTCCTTTTTTTCTTTCAAATCATAAACTTTTGCCTTACGACCATCTTTAAATTCGCTATAATAAACTTTACCGCCGGCACACCACACATTGGCATAATTGGAAGCCCCGACCGGCAACGATATAATCCGGTCAGAAAGACCGTTTAGATCAATCTTCAAATCATTGGAACCTTCTGCAGATTTATTAGCTTCGTCTTTTTTATCTTTTCCCTCCTTTTTATCTCCCTGGTCTTTCTTTTCGGAATCGATCTTAACGGAATCGTTCTCGAGAGCAAACGGAGAAGAGGTATCTTTCGACAAAATAGCCAGGTATATCCTGTCCATATCGGTATAGGCATGGTTCCATTCGGTTTGGCTGTATGTAGGATTAAAGTCTCTTGCCGACACGAAAACAATATATTTGCCATCGTCGGAGAAGGATGGAGACCCGGAATTATACCAGTTATCAGTAACATCATAGATCTCTTTTTTCTCCAGATTGTACACGGCAACTTTTGAGAACTGGTTATCTGTAGGTTTATTAAATGTAAGCCACTTACTGTCTGGCGACCATCCGAAAGAATAGATAATTCCGTATTCCGACTGAAAAACGGTGGTAACTTTCTTCGTGTCAATATCGACATACCTGAATCTGAGTTTCCGGTCAGACCAGGCAATCTTTTTACTGTCGGGCGACCAGTCGATCCCGAATTTATAGGTATCAGCCCCGGAAGTCAGCTGAACAGGCTCTCCCCCATTCTGGTCTTCCATGTAAATTTCAAATTCACCGGATTTATCAGACAGGTAGGCTACATGTTTCCCATCGGGCGACCATACGGCATTCCGCTCGTGAACGCCCGTAGTCCTGGTCAGATTATACGTGATCCCCTTGTCTGAAGGGACGCTAAAAATATCCCCCCTGGCGCTAAACAGTACCCTCTCTCCATTGGGTGACAGATCCGCGTTAAATATCAACTCCGACGCATCCTTCCATTCATCGCGGGCCCAGGTCTCATCGTTGCTGATATAGACCGGTACTTTCACCGGGTTCCGGTCTTTTACATTCATTTTATAAATATATCCCCCATTTTCAAAAACGATTTCGTCACCGCCAATCGAAGGGAACTTTACATCATAGTCTGTAAAGTTGGTGACCTTCTCTTCGGTCCCTGTTTTAGTATTGTAGACAAAAATATTCATTGTACGGTCCCGGTCGGAAAGGAAGAAGATTTCATCACCGTACCACATCGGGAAAATATCCTGATTGATATTATCGGTAACCTTTTTTATCTTTTTCGTCTTCAAGTCAAAAACGCGTATATCATCAGCCATTCCCCCTTTGTAATATTTCCAGGTGCGGAATTCCCGGAATACCCGGTTAAAAGCCAGCTTAGTCCCATCGGGAGAATAGCTGCAAAATCCCCCTTCGGACAATGGCAGTTCTGTCGACACTCCCCCTTCAACGGGTACATTGAAAAGCTGACCTTTAAAATCGTTAAAACTTTGTTTCCTTGACCGGTAAGTAATGTATTTACCATCAGGCGCCCAGGTCATAACAATGTTATTGGGTCCCATCCTGTCAGAGACCATATCCCTGTTTAGCGTGGCAGTATAAGTCAACCTCCGGGGAGAACCGCCCTCTGCCGGCATTACAAAAACTTCCGTATTACCGTCATACTGACCGGTAAAGGCAATCTTGGTCCCGTCAGGAGAAAACCGGGCAAACATCTCGTACCCGATATCGCTGGTCAGTCTGCGGGCCGTTCCTCCGTCCGCAGATACCGTGTAGAGATCGCCGGCATAACTGAAGACAATCTGGTTCCCCGATATTGCGGGAAACCGCAACAACCTTGCCTCTGAATGGTTTTCTTCAGCCCAGACCGATCCTAAACAAAATAAAAATACGAATAATAAATAAATACGGTACATATTCTTTTAGATTTACTGTTTGTCAATAATTTGAACAAGATAATCAAATCAATTTGATTGAACGGTTATGTAATAAGTAACATTTTAGCATATGAAATTACAAATTTATTAACGCTTTTTTATGATTAATTTTCTTCCGGATTAAGATTAGCACCGCCAATCTTAACTAAATGTGAAAGTAATTCCACAGCCTCTTTCATCGGATTGCATAACGGGATCATTATCCTATTTTGCAGGCAGAATAAAACGAGATACAATGATTGATCTGACTATCATAAGGCATGGGGAGACCATCGAAAACGTCAACCATTTGTGCCAGGGGCAGCAACCAGGACAACTTTCCGGCACCGGGATAAAACAGGCTAAGAAGCTGGCCATTGAGCTAAAGAATGAACATCCTGATATTTTTTATTCCAGCGATTTAAAGCGGTGCATGGATACTTCTGCCGAGATACTTGTTTTTCATCCCGGAGTCCGGGTTATTCCGGACCCGTTACTGAGAGAACGCTACATGGCTTCCTGGGAAGGAAAACCTTTCCCTGACGGATGGAAATGGGAATACCTGCCTGAAAATGCAGAAACAAATGAAGACATGCTCTCCCGTGCAAAACAATTCCTGGATAAAATTATCGAAAAGCATGAAGGCCAAAAAGTATGGGTTGTTACACATGGTGGCCTTATCCGGGCTTTATGGACCTTGCAGTCAGATAAACCTGCTTCCGAATATTTCTTATGGAAAGAACCCGAAAATACTTCCGTCAGCCGCATCAGGATATCTCCCGATCGTCATTTCGAAATCACAGTGATGAACAACACAGATCATCTGACAAAATGAGTCAAAGGAACAATATATTTTAAACGCTTTTGTAATTAAAAAAACAACAAAACAGACTAATCTGTTAAAAATAATCATCATTTACATCCGGAAAGTATGTAAAATTATATATTTACAAACTTCATTTCAATACGTAAAATAATGAAAAGGTTCCTTTTTTTGACAGGAATAATAGGTCTTTTTTTTGTACAGCAAGGTAACTCACAACAAAAAAATAATTTTGACCAGCATTTGGCATTCAGTCCCAATCTTTTAACTTTCCCTGAATCACCGTACCGAAGTGCGGCCGGAATGCCCGGCTCAGGTTACTGGCAAAACAAGGCCGATTATAACATTGCGGCAACACTTGACACAACTGCTCAAATAATCACTGCTACGGCAACAATAACTTACATCAACAATAGCCCGGACAAACTCGATTACCTTTGGCTCGAGCTGGGACAAAACCTTTTCCGCGAGGGTTCGCGGGGAAACTACACGCAGGGGGCTCCGACGGATGCCGGCGGTTTTCGGTTCAATTCGGTAAAAGTACAGACTGGTATAATGTTCCGCGATGCCCATTATATTATCAGCGATACCCGAATGCAAGTCAGGCTTGACCCTCCGCTCGCCCCCCGGGGCGGAATAATAAAGCTGAAATTCGATTATTCATTCCGCATCAGCGACAAGCAATTCAGAACAGGCAGGGTTTTGTCAAAAAACGGGACATTGTATGATGTTGCCCAATGGTACCCGCGCATGTGCGTTTATGACGATCTGAGAGGATGGAATACCCTTCCTTATCTGGGAGCGGGCGAATTTTACTGTGAATACGGAGACTTTGATTACCAGGTAACAGTCCCTTGGGATATGATCGTAACAGGATCGGGAAAGCTGGTCAATCCGGAGGAAGTACTGACTAAAAAGCAGATTAACAAGCTAAATGAAGCCTCCAAAAGTGATAAGACCAGGTTCATCATTTCACCCGAGGAAGTGGCTTCGCCTTCAACCCGTCCTGTGCAAAAAGGATGGCTCACCTGGCATTTCAAAATGTCAAACAGCCGCGATGTGGCATGGGCCACCTCTAAAGCCTACATTTGGGATGCTGCCAGGATAAACCTTCCCGGTGGAAAAAAATCGCTTGCCATGTCCGTTTATCCTGAAGAAAGTAGGGGAGACACCGCATGGAGCCGTTCTACCGAATATCTGAAACATTCCGTCGAACACTTTTCCGAAAAATGGTTTCCTTATCCGTACCCGGTAGCAGTAAACATAGCGGGTTCCGCAGGAGGCATGGAATACCCCGGACTATGCTTTTGCGGATGGAAAATAGATAATGCCAAGGTTATGTATTATGTAACAGCCCATGAAATCGGACATAACTGGTTCCCGATGATCGTGGGATCCGATGAACGCCGTTTTGCCTTTATGGACGAAGGGCTCAATACCTTTATCGATATTTATGCACAAAACGATTTTAACAATTGCGAATTTGGTCCGAAAAGGGACGGGGAATACGACAAGGATGGCAACAATCCTGCAAGGGACATTGTTCCTTATATGACAGGACCGGATGCGGAAAGTATTGTCAATTATGCGGATGTAATGAACGGCAAATATTCGCATACCCTTAATTATTATAAAACAGCACTTGGGCTGGTCATGGCCCGTGAATATATCCTTGGAGAGGAACGGTTCGACTATGCCTTCCGTGAATATATAGCTCAATGGGCTTACAAACACCCCGCTCCGAATGACTTTTTCAGGATGATGAACAATTCTGCCGGAGAAGATCTGAACTGGTTCTGGAACGAATGGTTCTGCCAGACATGGACATTGGACCAGGGGATAAAAAATGTGACCTACAAAGATCAGGATCCGTCGAAAGGGGCTCTCATTACATTGATAAACAATGAGCAAATGGTAATGCCTGTTGTTTTGAAAATTGAAGAAGAAAACGGAGATGTCAGAGAAATCAGGCTTCCCGTTGAGATCTGGCAAAAGGGAGGAGAATATATTTTTAACTATCCTTCCACTTCAAGGATAAAGGCTGTAACCATCGATCCTAAAAAAGAATTGCCGGATACTAACCCGGCTAACAATTACTGGGGCGACCGGTAATAAAAGATACTACTCAAAGTGAAAACTAAGCGTGAAAAGATTCGACTTCAACTTTTTTATGGCATCGGTGTAGTACTGGCGCTGAGTGCTGTCAGGACCGGAATCCAACAGGTTATTCAGTCCAAGGCTCACCCTCAGCTCTGTTGACAATCTGAAAAAACTAAGGTAACTGTCCCAGCCAACACCGGCTTCCAGGTAAAACCCGGCCCGTTTCAATTGCACCAGGTCTTCCTTATCAGTTTTTGACAGATCAAATTTCAACGAGCCGCCACCAATAAGATACGGGCACTGGTTGTTCTGCCTGCGGGCCTTATATTTAACCACAAGAGGGAGTTCCAGGTAAGTTGTTTTAATCGAATAATAGCTCTGTGCATCAGTATTTTCAGAATATTCGTCATAAACAGGAACGTTATAAACAAGACGTCGTTCCCCCAAAGCCAGGCCCGGAAGAAAACGAAGCTCACAAAAATCACCTAGCCGGTAGCTGGAAACCAGTCCCACTGTTATTCCCGGGTTTAGGCTGGAAACATCGGCACGTATCGTGTCGTTTGCATAAACCCCGTAATCTGCAGAATTATCTTCATGATCCGCAAAATCCGGGTTACTTCCAATAGGGCTCCAGTGCTCCAGCGAAAAATCCATCATATTAAGGCCAACAGTAAACCCGAGATGAAATCTTTTAAAATCGAAAGTAGTCAGGTTTATGGGTTTTCGTTGCTGCCCCATCCCTGAAACGGACAAAGCGAACAGGAATATAATCAGAATATATTTTTTCAACCTCATGACCTTCGTTTATAGTTCTGCAAAAACAATCTTCAGACAGGCTATACAACGTTTTCCCGCCCCAATTTATTTCACGGCCTGGTAAATAGTTGCGATTCCAAAGGTGAGCCTTTTTTGTTCGAATGATGAAAACCCTATCCTTGAAAGAATTCCAAGAAAATCTTTATCATCCGGAAATGCCATCACCGATTCCGGCAAATAGCTGTAAGCAGATGAATCTTTTGACACCATTCCCCCGATTAACGGAAGGATATGAAAAAAATAAAACCGGTAAAGCTGCCTGAAAGGGAAATACCTGGGTTTGGAGAATTCAAGGATTATGGCGACACCTCCGGGTTTCAGGACACGTCTGAATTCGTCCAGTCCTTTATCCAGATTCTCAAAATTACGCACCCCAAACGCCACTGTAATAGCGTCGAATGAGTCATCCGGAAAGGGCATGTTTTCAGAATCTCCCTTCTGAAAATGGATCAGGTTATCAAGACCCAATCGCTTTACTTTTTCCCGTCCTACCCGGATCATCTGTTCCGAAAGGTCAAACCCTATAATCTCTTCCGGTTTTATTCTCGCAGCCTCGACAGCAAAATCACCTGTCCCTGAGGCAACATCAAGAACCCGTCCCGGATGAAAAGCGCCCAGCATCCGCACGGCTTTTTTTCGCCATAATTTATCAATTCCCATGCTCAGAAAATGATTCAAAAAATCGTATTTCGGAGCTATCTGGTCGAACATTTGCTCAACCTGCTGCTTCTTATTCTTTTCAGAATTCTGGTAAGGAAAAACCGGCATTAAGCTTTAGCTATCATTTTATCAATATACCCGAACGACTCGTCGTCGATACGGATTTCACCTTTCGTAACATGTCCCAGCGTAAAAAACGGAAGTTTCGTTCCTTCCATAAAGTCGACAAAATCGTCAACCCTGGATTTGGGCACACCGACAATAATCCGTCCCATGGATTCACCAAAAAGGAAGGCATCCTTCCTGATCTCGGCATCGGTCGTTATATCGAACCCAAGCCCGGCAGGCATTCCGGCCCTGAGCAACGAGAAAAACAATCCTCCTTTTCCGACAGGACTGGCCGATGACAACAATCCCCGGTCAATCAGGTCAAACATCACCTTATGTAACTTGATCTCCATCCGGATGTCGAACTCGGGAAGCGGGGAATCAGGAATTCCATGGTAAAATTCGAGATACTCCGATGAATTTATATCGTTATAACTCCATCCAATCATAAAAATATTGTTCCCCTTGGTCTTTAATTTATGGGTCAGCACTTTTTCCTTGTTGTCGACACTTCCCATCAGGCTTATAATGATTGTCGGGGATAACGGATCCTGAGCTGAAAAATTATCAAAACGTATTTTCCGGTCAGAAATTTTAAGACCAAAACATGCGCTGGCATTTTCAAGTCCCTTTTTTGCCCCGGAAGCAATAATCTGTCCGTTCGGATCTGCAATATTGATATGGTAAAGGAATGCGCTGACTGCCTGCGGTTTTGCACCATAACAAACCATGCGCCGCGCCGCACGGCTGATCAGTATTTCTGTCGCCGTTTTGGGATCGTTCTCCAGGTGATGATGAAAAGCATGCGTGGTCATAGACATCATTTGACCACTGTCTGTTGTAAACACACCTGCATCATCGGTATCGTCGCTTGCCAGGTTCTCAAGCTCAAATCCTTCTTCACTAAAATCGTTAAAGTAATTAACCGGTGCTAAATTTGGGTTCACCATTAGGTTAAAAACAATATCATGAATATCTTTAGGCTCTTCAATCTGATCGATGAGAGACACTTCTTTATTTTCAGTCGCTTCGGCCATACTGTTTCTTTTAAGCTTGATATATGGGAACAAAAATAGTCAAGTAGTTGATTTTTCCATAAGAAAAAGGAATTTTAATCATACATAAATTATTTAAAAAGGAATACCATGACACAGAAAACCGCATTGATAACCGGCGCTACATCAGGAATTGGAATGGCAACAGCCCGTCTTCTTTCAAAAAACGGATACCGTCTTGTTTTAACGGGAAGGCGAATGGACCGCCTCGAAAAGCTAAAAGAAGAAATGGACCGGGGAAACACGTTCCTGTTATGTTTTGACGTAAGGAACAAGGATGAAGTCGACAAAGCGCTGACAAGTCTACCTGACGAGTGGCGAAAAATCGATGTCCTCATCAACAATGCAGGGCTCGCTGCAGGAATGGAAACTATTGCAGAGGCCGGTGTTGAGGACTGGGAGACCATGATCGATACCAATATAAAAGGGCTTCTGTACATCACCCAGCAAATTTCAAGGTGGATGATAGAACGGCAACAGGGACATATTATCAATCTATCCTCCATTGCCGGGAAGGAAGCTTATCCCAAAGGCTCTGTCTATTGCGCTACGAAACATGCGGTAGAGGCCATCAGTAAATCCCTGCGTATCGAATTGCTACCCTATAATATCAAAGTAAGCAGGATCTGTCCGGGAGCAGTCGAAACAGAATTTTCGCTGGTCCGTTTTAAGGGAGATCAAAGCAAAGCGGATAAAGTTTATGAAGGATTTACCCCTTTAAGCGCACAAGACATAGCAGAAAGTATTTACTTTGTGCTCTCGCGACCGGCCCATGTAAATATCGATGACATGCTTATCATGCCTTCGGCACAGGGTTCATCGCGTGATTTTTACAGAAAATAGCAAAAATGATCGTTAGTTCTTCTTATTTAAAAGATTTTACCAAACAGGTTTTTGAAAGGATGGGCTGCCCTGAAAATCAGGCGGAAACCGCAGCCCTGTGTTTAAACCAGGCCGACCTCAGGGGTGTTGATTCTCATGGGGTGGCCCGCTTAAGCGGATATATCCGGCTATGGGAAAAAAAGAGGCTGAATGCAACCCCTCAAATGAAAATCGTTCACGAAACCCCCTCTACCGCCGTCCTGGATGGCGATCTGGGCCTGGGTCTGGTCACTGCGCCCGAAGCCATGCAGATTGCCATGCAAAAAGCCCGTCAGGCGGGAAGCGGATGGGTTGCCGTGAAGAATTCCAATCATTACGGTATTGCCGGGTTTCACGCCATGATGGCACTTGAGGAAGACATGATCGGGATCTCGATGACCAATGCCAGTCCGCTGGTATCCCCGACTTTTTCAAAAAGCCGCTTCCTGGGAACCAACCCGATTGCGGTAGCCATCCCGGCCCTGGAAGAACCACCGTTTGTTATCGATATGGCTACGACCACCGTTGCAAACGGGAAACTGGAAGTATTGCAGCGTAAAGGAGAAGATGCCCCTCAGGGCTGGGCCCAGGATAAAGAAGGGAATCCGACTACTGACGCTTTCATCCTCAAAAAAGGCGGGTCAATGCTCCCATTGGGGGGAGACCGTCTTCACGGAGGGCACAAAGGCTATTGCCTGGGGGCGATGGTCGACATTTTCACATCGATCCTTTCCGGGGCAAATTATGGTCCCTGGGTACCTCCCTTTGTAGCCTTCCTTGAACCGCCGGCAAATCCTGTAGGAGAAGGGATCGGCCATTTTCTCGGGGCTCTCCGTATCGATGCTTTCCGTCCTGCCGACGAATTTAAAAGACACATGGACAACTGGATACGCACCTTCAGGAAGGCCGAAGTTATCAAGCCCGGAGATAAAGTATTGATCCCGGGCGACCCGGAACGGGAAATGACGCAGGAAAGACTGAGAAACGGCGTCCCCGTACAGGATGCAGTCATTGACGATTTGAAACAACTGGCTGAAAAATTCGGATTAATTTTTAAACCGGTTTGAAAGTAAAAACCCGCTATTTGAAAATAACAACCTGTCAACTTAATAAAAAAAGAAAATATGCCTGATTTATTAGTTATTACTCCTGTAAAAGATTCGATCGAGACTACCCTGCAAACAGCGAGGGCAATCCATGAAGCCCAAGGGGACCATCAGCATATTGTGTTTAATGATTTCAGCTCAGAGGAAGCAAAAAGACTGCTCGAGCTAAACAAGGAAAAATACGGATACGAACTGGTCCATCTGGAAGATATAACCCAAACCCCTTCTCCCAATTACAGGCTTGTATTGCAGATTTCTCAACAAAAAGCCCTGGAAATGAATGTTCCGCTGGCTATTGTCGAGTCGGATGTTATTGTCGGCAAGGATTCCCTGGAAAAACTTCTTAAAATAAGTGAATCATATCCCGGATGCGGAATGGCCGGGGCAGTAACAACAGACGAACAGGGCAACATCAATTTTCCCTACCTCAATTTCAAAAATGAGAAGTCGGCAATTGCTGATACCTCGCATAGTCTCAGCTTCTGCTGTACTTTGCTGACACAGGAATTGCTTAAAAGCTTTTCGTTTGAAGAACTCTCATCCGAAAAAGACTGGTACGACGTTTTCATCTCGAGAAAATCCCGGAGCCTGGGGTTCCATAATTACCTGGCTTTAAACCTGCCGGTTATTCACAAACCCCACAGCAGCCGTCCCTGGAAACTTTTGAAATACACGAACCCGGTTAAATACTATTTTAATAAATTTATCAGGCGAAAAGACAGGATCTGAATAAATGACCCTTAACAGAAAATACCGCAGGTTAAAAAATACCGGACATATCCTTTTCTGGATTTGCAGCCTGGGATTTGCCCTGACGGCCTTTTATGTCGTTTCGGAACACCAGCTGGGGCTTTCTCCCGGTTTATTCATGAGGGCCATCATAATCAACCTGGGATTTGCTTTTGCTGTATATACCAATTTCTACCTGCTGATCCCCTTTTTTCTGAAAAAGAAGAATTATATCTTTTATGTTTTCTGGCTTATTATTTCCCTTTCTGCCTCATCTCTGTTAATCATTATACTTTCATCATTATTTCTGGACCAGACCATTTCAAAACGATTATTCTCGACCCATTTTTTTACCTCGGCTGTCTATGTTGCCATTACCTCGCTTGCCAAATTTCTGACCGACTGGGTAGAACTACAGGACATCTCTCTCCGTTTTCACAGGGTGGAAAGGGAAAAGCTGGAAGCCGAACTCAATACGCTGAAGGCACAGATTAATCCTCACTTTCTTTTCAACTGCCTGAATAATATTTATTCGCTGTCTTTGATCAACTCGGAAAAAACGCCCAAGCTCATTCTTAAATTATCTGATCTGATGAGGCATGTACTCTATGAATCGCGCGAAGACTTTGTGCCGTTAAGGAAAGAAATCGAGTTTATTCAAAATTTCATTGAACTTCAGAAGATCAGGCTTAACGAGAAAATTCAGGTAAACTTTCAGACTGAAGGAAATGTTGGCAATGAGCTTGTAATCCCGCTCCTGTTCGAACCATTCCTGGATAACGCATTCAAACACGGGCCACGGTCTTTTTCAGATAATGCCTGTATTTGTATCTCGCTGAAAACCGAAAACGGATTTCTTTTCTTCGAAATTCAGAATACCTGCGAAGAGAAGGAACCGGAAAAAAAGGACAAGGCCCACGGGATAGGTCTTGCCAATGTCAGACAAAGGTTAGCTTATCTCTACAAAAAAGAAGACTATGATTTAGAGATCAGCAAAAAAGAGAATATATTTACCGTACGATTAAAACTTAGGCTGAAGCAACCTGAAAACATGACTTATGATAGTGAAAGCAATCATCGTTGACGACGAACCACTGGCCAGACAGGTCATTAGCCAATATGCAAAAGATATACCGGAACTGGAAATTGTTTACTCGTGCAATAATGCCATGGAGGCCAATCAGATCCTGAAAGAACAGCAAATCAACCTGATGTTTCTGGATGTGAATATGCCAAGGATCAGCGGGATCGATTTTCTGAAAAACCTACAACACCCCCCTTTGGTTATTCTTACAACTGCCTATACCGATTACGCCATGGAAGGTTACGAACTGAACATACTCGATTACCTGAAAAAACCTTTTAGTTTCGACCGTTTTTTCAAAGCCTTTCAGAAAGCAGAAGAACAACTAAAATTACTGGAGAACAAACCGGGGGCAAAAAACGATCCGGACCATGTATTTATTAAATCGAACAAAAAAATAGTCCGGATCGAAATCGCCGATATCTGTTTTATCGAAGGACTGGGAGATTATATTAAAATACATCTGAAGGACCATCATCTCGTGACGAATTTATCCATGAAAAAAATGGAAGACCTTCTTCCTTCAGACCAGTTTTTCAGGATACACAAATCTTATATCATCCGCCTCGATCAGATCCACTCGATCGAAGGCAACCTTGTGGAGATCGGGAAACATAAACTCCCTGTCGGCAATAACTTCAGACAAGCCTTTAACGACTTGATTGGCGAACGCTTTGTCAAATAAAAGAGGCCGGTCTATATCCCGAACCCCTGGTCTTTTAATACTTTTAACAGTTTCTCCGAATAAAAAATGTTATCTTTTTTCGTATAACGGACGTCAGTAAATACTTGCGCCAGGTTTTCTTTCTTATTTTCCTTAACAAACCTGGATGAATTCTCAAGGGCCTCTTTCTCCTTGAAAAGGCTGTCGATACGCTCTGGCGTATAATCTTTATAGGTTTCGTAATGAACGACAGCCTCAACCGGCAACCGGTCTGTCAGGGCAGGTTCATCGGACGGATAGCCCATTGTGATTGTTGTGACCGGGATAACGCCCTTTGGCAGGTTTAAAACTTCAATAATTTCAGCCGCATTATATAATGCAGTCCCAAGATAGCAAATACCCAGGCCTTCCGATTCTGCCGCAATACAAATATTTTGCGCAAACAGGCTGGCATCAATAATCGAATTAACGACCCAGAGCAGGTTATCATATCCGGCATCTGCATTCCGGAATTCACACCAGCGGTTAAACCGGTTTATATCGGCACAGACCGTTAACATTACAGGCGCCTCAACTGCCGCAACCTGGTTAAAATGGAGCGGTAAAAGCCGTGCTTTATTCTCTGCATTGCGAGTAACAACAACACTGTAAAGCTGCATATTACCTGTTGTGGAAGCCCTGGTTCCTGCCTCGATGATACGATGAAGCAAACCGTCGGGAATTTCGTCGTTTTTATAACGTCTTATTGATCTATGATTAAATATAACATCCATAAACTATATCTTTTAATTCTGTAATTACATGCAAAAATAAGCTTTTCATGGATTGAATATTGTAAAAAGTTCATTTCGGACGGAAGGATCACCTCTCCCGATGAATAAGCTGCTTTTATGATGGTACTTTTCCGAAAAAGTATTATATACTTGCTATTATTCAGACAACTAGGAAGAAACAACATTTCGCTGAATACCTGGGTTGAGAATTATCCAGATGATTCATAATTGTTTAAAATATTTAACCAGAGAGAAGTAGAATTAAAATATGGCTTATCTTTGAAATGCTTTTTCGAAAAGTTAATTTTGATAATCACATCAAACAGCGCCTTAAGTATGGATGCAAAAACCGGGAATAAACACAAAGGGAAGCAAGTGAAACGCTTCCGCGAGGCAATCGGCATGAAACAGGAAACGCTTGCCAGGGAACTGGGAACTTCCCAGCAAAACATTTCCTATTACGAAAAGCAGGAAGATATCGATGATGAACTATTTGCCCAACTTGCCAAGGGAATGGGAGTGAGTCCTGATGTACTGAAGGATTACAGTGCAGAAGCATCCGTATTCAACATACAGGAAGTCCGGGAAAATGCACAAACCGGTTACATCTATAATTTCAATCCAATCGACAAGATTCTGGAACAGACTTCGAAAATAGAAGAATTGTATAAATCTCTTCTGAAAAGCGAACAGGAAAAAATTGAAATTCTGACCAATGCCAATAAAGCTTTACAAACCCGGATTGAAGAAATGAAGGGGCCGGAAGAAGCAAAAAAATAACATTGCACGAATCTTGTGGAGGATATTATAAAAGCCTTCCTTGAACTTATAAAGAAAATAGCAGATAGAAATAAATTTATTTTATCGACCCTAAGACAAGTCGAAAATTATCAAAAAGTTTTTGTATGAAAAAAATATGTGTGTTTTGTGGCTCCAGTTATGGAATCAACCCAATTTATTCGGAAGCGGTAAAAAGAACTGGGTGAAGCCTTTATTGTCAATGATATAACAGATAGGATGGCAGGGCAAAAATTAGATTCAGTTGAGAACAAGTACTACACCAACCCTGATTCACAAACACCGGTCCAGTTTATTAACGATGATATCAAAAAATTAAATCGAGACTTGTCCGAGGGCAGGTATTTTTACACGCAGGTAAAGAAAGAAGGGATTCTGTTATACGATAGCGGCAGGTTTAAGCTTGCCCGCAGACGTAAATTGAAGTACGACGAGATTAAACAACAGGCAGAGGAGTATTTTAAAGAAAAATACCAGTATGCTGAAGGTTTTTTTGATGGAGCTGAATATTATTGTGATAAAGGGAATTATAAACTTTCTGCTTTTAATCTCCACCAAACTTGTGAAAACTTATTCCATGCAGTCAACCTGACCTTTACGCTAAATAAAAACAAGCAACATAATCTTGCTAAACTATTAGCTTCTGTAAAAAAGTATTCAGATGTATTTATAATAATATTTCCGCGTAAAACCGTAGAGGAACAACACCTCTTTAAATTACTGAAGGACGCATATGTGGAAGCCCGGTATAATCCTGATTTTTTTGTCACCAAAGACGACATTGATGCGCTATTACTGTGTATCAGGCAACTCTTTGAGTTGGTAAAACGAATTTGCGAAGATCAGATTAAGAAGTATGAAGAACTTGCCGGAACCGGATCGTGACCCAACATAACTCAACTGCAAGAGGTTGCAGAAGAAAGAAATATTCTCCCCTTTCACAACGAACCATTCAGAATATTCTTGAAGCTTACCCCGTTCTTGAAGAGGATGATATAAAGGCCTGTCTTGAATTACTCACCGGATTAATATAAAATGAGTTATCTTTGCAAGATATAAAAATCTTTTTACTATGAGTGTATCGGTTTTAAGCAATATGCAAAAGGAATTATTAAAGCTCTATGGAACTGACATTCCAGACGAACAATTAAAAGAAATAAAGCTTTTACTGAGCAATTATTTTGCGGATAAGGCCACTGCAGAGATGGACAAGTTGTGGAACGAAAATAACTGGAATGAACAAACCATGAACCAATGGGCAAATGAGCACAGGAGAAAAGATAGTCATTGACACGAATATTTTTATTACTATCATTGGAAAAAAATCTCCGAACAGATGGATTTTTGATGCAATAAGAAAAGGAAAAATTGAGCTTTGTGTTAGCAATGAAATCCTTTGGGAGTATGAGGAAATATTAACTGAAAAAACTAATCAAAATGTAGCCAGGAATGTAATTGATTTTTTATTGATCAGCCCTTACGTCTACTTTACTGATATTTATTTTAACTGGCAACTCATAAAAAACGATCCTGACGACAAAAAGTTTATTGACTGCACCATATCTTCAGGAGCATATTGTTTAGTATCAAATGATCAACATTTTAACAAGGCAAAAGAGATAGACTTTCCGAAAATAAACATACTTAACCTGGAAGAATTTAATGCAGAATTTAAGAAAGAATAACTCTCTATATCTGTCAGCCACATTAGTCTTCGATTTTCTGGGTTCGTTCCCCCTTTTCGTTATTCAAATATCAGCAGAGAATCCTTTGCCTGCATCACGTATTGCATAATATGAATTCATCAAAAAAGGTTTAAAATCGACAAGCCTCTCTGTTCCATCAAAATCTAAAGTTGTAAATTTACTTCATGTCGCTAAACCGCTTTCATCGGGTCGTAAGCAGCTGGTTTGAAAAAAGCTTTCAGGCCCCGGCCAATGTGCAGGTACAGGCATGGGAATCCATAAAATCAGGAGACCATACGCTGATCGTTGCGCCAACCGGTTCGGGAAAAACGCTGGCCGCCTTTCTTTCCGCCATCGACGAATTGGTCAGGCAAGGGCTGCAGGGAAAACTTGAACCAGTAACCCAGGTAGTCTATGTCTCGCCGCTAAAGGCCCTTGGCAATGACATTGAACGTAACCTGCAACTTCCGCTGAAAGGGATCAGAAAGGAGCTTGAAGATGAAAGTTTGCCTTCCCCAGATATAAAAGTCATGGTAAGGACAGGCGACACCACAGCAGCAGAGCGGGCAGGCATGATCAAACATCCGCCCCACATTCTGGTGACCACGCCTGAATCGCTTTATCTTCTGCTTACCAGCATTAACGGACGCCGGATGCTGGAAACAGTTCACACGCTGATCATCGACGAGATCCATGCCCTGGTAGGCAACAAAAGAGGGTCGCATCTGGCGCTGAGCGTGGAACGGATGGAAGCCCTTACTCCACAAAAGCTTCAGAGGATCGGGCTTTCCGCCACGCAAAAGCCGGTGGAAGAAGTGGCCCGGTTCCTGACAGGATCTGCTCCCGGCAAACCGGTCAACTGCCGGATCATTGATGCCGGCCATTCGCGTAAACTCGACCTTTCAGTCGAAGTTCCCCGTTCGCCGCTCACAGCTATCATGGCCAATGAAGTCTGGGAAGAAATTTACGACAAGCTGATCGAACTGATCGCCACGCACCAAACAACGCTCATCTTCGTCAACACCCGGCGGCTGGCAGAACGGTTATCGCACAATCTGAACGAACGGCTTGGTCCCGGGCGCGTGCTGGCCCATCACGGGAGCATGTCGAAAGAACGGCGGCTGGATGCCGAAAGTAAGCTTAAAAACGGGTCGTTGAAAGCCCTGGTCGCCACGGCCTCCATGGAGCTGGGCATCGATGTGGGGGCCATCGACCTGGTGTGCCAGATCGGCGCCCCGCATTCCATCGCTACCTTCTTGCAGCGGGTAGGCCGGTCAGGCCACAGCGTCACCAAAACCCCAAAAGGCATCCTTTTTCCGCTCACGCTCGACGAACTGGTGGATTGTGCGGCCATCCTCGATGCCATCCGTCATGGCGAACTGGACCGGACCATCATTCCGGAGAAACCACTGGATGTGCTGGCACAGCAAATCGTGGCTGAAACAGCTAACAAGGAATATACAGACGAAGAACTGTTCTCGCTGGTCACCAGGGCATACCCGTACCACAACCTGACCAGGAAAGAGTTTGGTGAGGTTATCGAGATGCTGGCGGAAGGGTACACCAGCGGTAAAGGCCGGAGAGGGACTTACCTGTATCACGACCGGATCAATCAACGGATCAGGGCCCGTAAAGGGGCCCGTCTGGCAGCAACGATCTCCGGAGGGGCGATCCCCGATAATTTTGAATTTGACGTGGTCATGGAACCGGAAGATATTTTCCTGGGCACGGTCAATGAAGACTTTGCCATGGAAAGTATTCCCGGCGACATTTTCCAGTTGGGGAACAATTCCTGGAAGATAACAAGGATCGAAAACGGAAAGGTGAGGGTGGCAGATGCGGCAGGTCAGCCTCCCAACATTCCTTTCTGGCTGGGAGAGGCGCCTGGCCGTACCAGGGAACTTTCCTTCGCGGTTTCCCGGCTCCGTGAAGAAATTGCCGGAAAAACAGGAGACCAGGTCGTATTATCTGATAGCCCCGGTGATGGGCCGGAAGGCAAAGCAGAATCTCAAAGGAAAGAGACCATCGGCTGGCTGGTCCGGGAAAAAGGAATATCATCCGCCGCAGCGGAACAACTGGTTGATTATCTTGCTGCGGCCAAAGCAGCCCTGAATGCCATGCCCTCACAGGAGGAAATCGTGATGGAACGTTTCTTTGACGATGCCGGCGACATGCACCTGGTAATCCATTCGCCTTTCGGCAGCCGCTTGAATAAAGCATGGGGATTGGCCCTGCGAAAGCGTTTCTGCAGGCAGTTCAACTTCGAGCTCCAGGCCGCGGCCAATGACAATGCTATTTTATTGTCGTTAGGGCCAACGCACAGTTTTCCGTTGGAAGATGTTTTCAACTATCTCAGTCCGGGAACAGTACGGAGCATCCTGGTCCAGGCGATATTCGACGCGCCGGTGTTCGGGGTCCGCTGGCGGTGGAATGCATCGTGCGCACTGGCTGTAGTCCGGCGGAGAGGCGGCAAAAAGATCCCGCCCCAGCTTCAGCGGATGCAGGCGGAAGACCTGGCGGCCCAGGTATTTCCAGACCAACTGGCCTGCCTTGAAAATATCGCCGGCGACCGGGAGGTACCCGATCACCCGCTGATCAATCAGACCATCCACGACTGTCTCTACGAAGCCATGGACATTGAAGGATTGGAAAACCTCCTGCAAAAAATAAAAAGTAAAACGATCAGACTGGTTGCCCGGGACCTGAAAGAACCCTCTCCCCTTGCCCATGAGATTATTATGGCCAAACCTTACGCCTTCCTGGACGATGCGCCGATTGAAGAACGGCGGACACTGGCGGTCAGGAACAGGCGCTGGCTTTCTCCCGCCGAAGCTTCCGGCATTGGCAAACTGGATCCGCAGGCCATCGAAGCCGTAAAAGACGAAGCCTGGCCAAAAGCAGAGAATGCCGACGAACTGCATGACGCTTTACTGCTTTCCGGGTTTCTTACCAGGGAGGAAGCTGACGGAAAGAACTGGGAACCGTTTTTTGAAGAACTGGTCCGTGCAAACCGGGCGTCCGCGCTCCTGCTGAACGATTCCCGGTCATTGCTGATAGCAGCTGAAAACCTGCCCCTGTTCCGGAAGGTATACCCGGAGAAAAAGATCCGCCCGGAGATCGTACTTCCGGAAAGATTAGATCAGGATCTTTCGCCGGAAAAAGACCCGTTGACAGAACTGATCCGGGGGAGGCTGGAAATTATGGGGCCAACGACAACAGAATGCTTAAGCAAGTTGATGCTCCTGCCGGCTGAAGCCATCGATCAGGCGCTTTACCGGCTGGAAAACGAAGGTTTTGTGCTCCGGGGAAATTACAGCGACAGCGGCAGCGACGGGACCGAATGGTGCGAACGCCGGCTGCTTGCCCGGATCCATCGTTATACGATACGGAAACTGCGCAGTGAGGTCCAGCCGGTTTCCCCTGCCGGTTATATGCGCTTTCTGTTTTCGTGGCACCAGACCATGCCGGGCAGTCAGGCCCAGGGGCCTGTGGCGCTGGAGCATGTCCTTCAAAAGCTGGAAGGCTTTGAAGCTCCGGCTGCAGCGTGGGAAGGCGATCTTCTCCCGGCCCGTATTTCCGGTTATGACTACCAGTGGCTCGATCTGCTTTGCGTGTCGGGGAAAGTCACCTGGGGACGCTTCCGGCCCTCAGGTATTACAGATAAAGAACGAAAAGCGGCACCCCCAGTCAAAACCACCCCTATTGCCTTTGTCAGCCGTCAGCATCTGGACGATTGGAAAAACAGCCAATCCGTGGCTGTTGATACTTTGATTAAAGTACTTTCTCCGAAAGCCCAACGGCTGTTCCTGGTTTTGCGTTCGCAAGGCGCTCTCTTTTTTGATGATATGATCAGCAAAACCGGGCTTTTTCAATCCCAGGCAGAGGAGGTGCTGGGCGAGCTGATCGGTTCCGGACTGGTGACTTCAGACTCTTTCACCGGGATGCGGGCTCTGCTGGTCCCGGATAAATATAAAACCAGGGCCGGCAGCAAACGCGGTCCCGGACTGTTCTCCATGAGCTATGCAGGACGCTGGTCGCTGCTTGTTCCCGGAACGGAAGAAGATCACCTTCAGGATCCGCAGGCAGTTACAGAAACCATTGCCTGGGCGCTTTTAAGGCGCTATGGCATCCTGTTCCGGAAACTGGCGGAGAAAGAAAATCTTGCCCCGGCATGGCGGGAACTTGTCCGTGTCCTTCGCCGGCTTGAACTCCAGGGACAAATCAGGGGAGGACGTTTTATCGAAGGTGTATGGGGAGAACAATTTGCCCTCCCTGAAGCGGTTACCGAATTGCGACGGATCACAAAAACAGAAAAAACCGGGATGCTGATTTCTGTAAGCGCAGCCGATCCGCTAAACCTGACCGGGGTCCTTACGCCCGGCAAACGTGTTCCCGGCTATTTCGGCAACCGGATCCTTTACCGCGACGGAGTCCCAATTGCCTTCCTGGAAGCCAGGGAAATCCAATTTCTGATCGAACCGGAACCACAGCAGAAGTGGGACCTCCAAAATAAACTGGTACAACGGACCATCCCTCCCCTCCTCCGGAAATACCTGGGCAAAGGGGTTTATTGAACCAATACTGATCCTGTTCATAGGGACCATTGTGGCCTTTGTACTTATTGCCATGTATATGCCCATGTTTAAACTCGGGCAGGCCTTCGGATAAAGGATTAGGCAGAGATAAGGCTGCCTAATCCGCATACTTGCCTAATCGGAGCCCCCTTCCTCAGATGGCGTTTCCTCAGTATCGTTTTTTTGTTTGCGTGCTGTGGTGTTGATAATATTGCGCGCATTAAAATAAACAGAGTAAAAATCGGGATGTGATGTTTTAAAGAGGCTCATCATCTTGTCCATCCTGTCGTTAAGCAGCGTGTCTGCCTTTGCAAAAAGAGCTGCTATTTGTGCGGTAATACTTTTCCTTCCAGAAATGGCGGCCCGGGGCCCTGCCAGCTGCTGTTCGTAGGCATTAATAGCCTGTTCCAGCTGGGTAATGGCATCGGCGTCGATGCCATAATCGGCCAGGCCTTCGGTATAGTCGCCCGCCAAAGAAAGAATGTTTCGCGCCAGCACAAGGGCGCTGCGGCCCGACGAATTATACAACATACTTTTGGTCATCCTGGCCTTGGGCAACAACGTCTCATTGTCCGTTACAATCGCCATGGCGTAAAGCGCATTGGCTACTTTGACGGTTTCGTTTACCAGGGTGGTCTCGGTATCGGTTTTTTCAGCCGTGGCCGCCTCTATGGTCGATTTCAGTTGAAGCCGCGTGCTTTCGTCAATCGCCGGAACAAGGGCTTTAAACTCGTCGACAGCATTCTGGAATGCCGGAACAGAAGCATAAATGCTTGCATTTTCTTCCAATGCGAGCAAAACCGCCCGGTGCATGTTTTGCTTTGCTGTTTGCTTAATGTTCATGATAATAGATATTAATTATTTTAAACAATAGTAAATATAAATAATAGCAACCATTAATACAAATAAATTGCTTTTCAACATATTAACATAAATAAAAACCAACACCAAAACACGAATAACTACCTATTTTGTTGCACTTCCGTTCCGAAGGCTCCCGAAGACGGCAAAGCGACTGCCTCTTTCACCAAAAAGACTGCCACTGACATTTGTTAGGCTATCGTTACCATTCGCAGGATCGCCACTGACATTTGCCAGGCTATTGTTTCCTTTCGCAGGACCGTCACCGTCACTGACCAGACTGTCGTTACCATTAGCAGGACTGTTACCGTCACTTGCCAGGCTATCGTCACCTTTCATAAAACTGTCACTGTCATCTGCAGGAACGGTACCGGTTCCTGTCGGCGCGACGCTGTAAACCACAGGACTGTCATCGTTTTTCTCAGGAACGATACCGTCGACAGCAGGAACAACACTGATTCCCGTTGGAACGATGCTGTTATTTGCTGGAATGTCATTGTCACCCGCTGGAACGATGCTGAACATTGCCGGAATGTCACTGCCGCCCGTTGGAACGATATTGAATCCTGCCGGTAAAGGACCGGCACCTGCTGGTGCAATAATGTAACATACTGGAACAAAGCTGTCACTTGCCGGAACCATATTGTTTTATATTGGATCAATTGAGATTTCCGGTGGATTAAGCTTATTTAAGCATGGATTTTAACTAACCGGAATCTTTTTTAAATCCGGAAAACGCAGGACCGAGCGGCGCGGGGGCCGCCAAAACGCCCGGCGGAGGGTTCGTTTTGACAAGATTTTTGCTTCCTTTTCATCGACTGGAAAAGGAAGGGCCTGGCCGGATTGAGGACAGAAATTTGTTTGACTTCTTCTAAGATAGGATAAATGACAACGTGGAAGCCTGGTACTGCCCTTTCAGCTAACCTAGTGTGTTTATTTTCTTCGGGCAGAAGGCGGTAACGACTTTAAACGAATCATCGTAAACAAGGGCTCAAGGGAAAAAAATACGTTTCTGGAAGCGGCTAAAAGTCACAATTAAAACTTGTCTCGAATTTATCCTGGTCGGATTGGGATTACAGACGAAAATTTTCTTGCATGTCGTTTTTTCGATAGTCAATTTTTCCCAATTCTTAGGTAAAATTTCCTTTTGTATCTAATTGTATAACAAAAATATCTAATTTTAGAATAAAAGTTTGATCAACAGTTCCTAAATTTAGAAATACCAAATTATTCATTTTATCATTTAAAAAAATAACCTGATAATATAATTATAATGGTAGCCAATACCTGTTTTATTAAAATAAAAAAGATGCAGAAGATCATAGATGAGAATGTTAACCTGAAAATAAACACGATAAAAATAAAATGAAAGAAGAAAACCACCTGCAGAAACGTTCAATGGGCATTAAACATCTGTTCCGGTAGCTCCCCTTTCGGGAGCAAAGGTATTAAAATTTTTTCAGGGAGCTACGGCGCCCGGCCCGTGAAAGGATAGAGCAGGCAATAAATTAAACTATTACTAGAAACTTAAATATAGCAACATGAAAAAAATAATTAATACTATATATCTCTCTTTGTTTGTTGGATTGTTGATCCTTAATGTTGCCATGGGAATTGCAACAAAAAGCGGAACTATAAATGTTTTAACTCTAATTCAATCAGCAAATGCTAATTCAGAATATGGAGTAAAAAAATATTTTAAAACATATTGTAGTTGCTCCAAGGGGTCAGGCATGAATTGGGAATGGTGTAATATGAAGACAAACTGCATCGAAAGCGAACTTGGAGATCTGGATTCTTGTACAAGTACATCTTGTTTTTCCGGGTGTAGTTGTTAGAACCAGTAGTTTAAAAATTGGGTATTGAGGTGTTTTGCCTCAATACCTTCATCTCAATTCTTAAGAAAGCAATTAAAATTCAATATAATTCATCGATTTAATTTGACAACAATGAATAACTATTTATACATATTACTCTTGTCTATGATTCTTTTTATCAAATGTTCTTCCGATCAATCAACTCATATGGAAATGACAACACTACCGGTATTTAAAAATACTGTTGAGCAGATTAAGGCCGAAGATCTGATTACTGACATTCAGTATATTCCTCTAGAAACTAATTCAAATTGTCTGATAGGGCATATTGACAAGATCGCCATTAGTGATGATAGATTATATATACTAGACAAAGATAGCTCAAAAAAACTGTTTGTTTTTGATCTTGACGGCAATTTTATTGGATCTATCGGAGAACCAGGAAAGGGTCCCCAAGAATATATAAAGCTTATAGATTTTTCAATAGATGAGAAAACGAAAGAGATTGTTCTTTTAGACAATTTTAGGAAAATATTAATTTTTAAATTCAGCGGTGAGTTTGTTAAAAGTAAAAAACTTTCAGAAAAGAATTTTTTCCAAAATATATGTTGCCATGACGGTGCGTATTACTTAAGTACAGACAATCTCGTCGGAAATTCAGATAAATTTTCAATATTTAAATTTGACAACAATCTAACCGGGGAGAAAATTCTTAAATTTGAAAATTATTGCAACTTTATACATCCAGTTGATAATCCGGTGTTTCACTATAATGGGACCTTATATTACTTAGATATATTTAACAGCTTCCTCTATGAAAGTAATAAAAATCAATGGAGGGAAAAATATGCATTCGATTTTGAAGGGCAGTACATGCCACTAGATTACACAAACAATAGTAACTTGTTTTTTGAAAATTATGGCAAGTATTGTTTTTTGCAAAGGTGCATTGCAGGCAATGACCATATTTTTTTACAAATACTGAATAAGGCAAAATATAACGTCGGAATTATTAATATGAAAAATAACAATATGACTTTATATCAATCAATCTCTTGTGATAGTATTGCTTTTCGTCCGCCATATTGCTATTATAAATCAAAATTTTATTCTGCCATAGAACCCGGAGTAGTATTAGATAATGCGAAATCCTTCCGGCAACTATTAGATAATTATTTAATTACCCCTAACAATAATCCGATAATATTTACTTATAATTTTAAATTTAATGACTAAATCAAAATTTATATTTTTTACATGTATATTATTTCTAGTATATATGACATTTGTGCATATCTATATGATAAGACAAAATAAAACCATTAAAATGTTAATACAAACAATAAATACACTCAATGAAGGACATGATAAGTTTATGAAAAAAGTAAATCTTTCAAATAATATGGTTGGGTTTAAACTCAATAATTGCATTGTTTCCTCTGCGACAGATACTTTCCAATTATCAACTTTATTGAAAAATAATGTCAATATTATCTTCCGGTTTTCAAACTCCTCTTGTTTTGACTGCTTAAAACAACAGATTAATATCTTAAAAACAATTAATGATTCATCAGATTGTTTGTTGCTGTCAAGATTTAGTAATAATAGGATTCTTAATATTTTTTGCAAGCAAGAAATAAAACGTAACGTTTATAATCTACGGAGCGAGGATGCCCTTTTTGACAATGAAGATGATAATCAACCTCTTCTCGCTATTGTTAATAACAGACTTGAAATTATCGCTCTCTATTATTGCGATGAACTCTTTAATAAATATCATCAAATGCTTATCCCCGATATTTTTCTGACGAATCGTAAAAATTAAGCCTCCATATCACGCAAAATTGTTTACTAAATTTGAAACTCACGAAAAGAGGCTTACCGTTTAATAGGGTACCTGTTTCCCATGCGTCCATTCTGCTGGAAGTATTCTACATATGACAGATCCCAAAACGGCGTCCATGCCCACTGGTTGTGGGACGGGACAAATCAGCTTTATCAAACCGGAGCTTATGCAGAAACCCACGCCGGCTTTACCGGCCCTTATTCTGTATTTTACGAATGCAAGCTTGCCAATTCGGAACAAACCAGAACGAAAAAGGCCGGAAGTCAGTACGCGCGAACAAACCACTTCCGGCCCGGACCCTTCCTTTACAAGAAAGGAGATGTAACCGTAAAGATAAGAAAATAATAATTTGAGGAACCCATAAGTTTCGTATTTAACGGAAATGGACACTAATCTTCAAACCGATATTATCATTTTTCCAGTTTTTTCAGATAAATGATATTCAAAACTAAAATAATGCCGGTTAATAATAAAGCCCCAGTCAATGATATAAGAACCGGACTTAATTTGAACCCGCCTGATATAAAAATAGCTGTCGGGCCGTCAGCTCCACCAATAATGCCGATGGCAGAGGGGTCGGAAATGGATCCGGAAAGGCTTTTGTTAAACGCGGAATAGCTTATTATTCCTGCAACAATGACAAATAAAATTAAAATTATTCCAATAATGTTTCCTGTTAATAATTGTTTCCGTTTCATATCTTTTTTATTGTGACGGTTCTGCATACACTTCATATTCAACATAATCTAATCCTTCCTGTTTTTTTCTCGCTTGGAAAATCAAGGGCAACCTGGTTGTTGGTTACCGGATTAGGCTTGTCGTTGTCTGTTGCATACTGTAACCGGATAGGCTGAATATCGTCATCATCCTTGTCGCATGAAGAACAGATCAGGCAACTTACGAACAGGAATAAGATTCCAGATGCTTTAATCCGGTTTTTCGACATTTTAATATTCATAAGTCAATTCGATCGTATTATTTTCAGGAACAAATAGTTTATAGTCTTCGGAACTTGTGATTCCGTTCTTTTCTTTTATAATCCTTACAATATTGGTATCGTTCCGGGCAACGGGTACACGATATACCTGGTTTTCATTTTCTGCCACAAAGTTATCGTAACCGCTTGACGAGATTCCGTATTCGGTATTCAAAAATTTGTTGCTATTGTCTTCTTTTTCAGATTTTATTCCCCACGGAAAGTATGTTTCCACTTCAAAACGGTCGCCTTCCTGTACCGGGTTGAAATTGTTCAGATTAACCGAGATATACTCTTTTGCCGGGATATAACAAGAAATACTATAGGTTGTATCCTTCTTTAATGAAGGACTGACAGAAAACCAAAAGGAGCTGTCACGATCCACCGAATAATACGAAAGAAAATATTTATCGGGGTCTAAATTACTGAAGTCAAATCCGAGTTCGAAATTAGAAGAATATTGCGCTTCGTAGGTTTCTACTTCATCATCTTTTATATTGAAAGACATGCTGTAATAACCATTTGCATCTGTTGCCGCTTCTTTTTTTAACCAGGAGTGGGAATAGAGCAAAGCCCTTTCGACATATTTCAGTTCTAATTCTACACCTTTTAAAGGCGCATTGTTCGACGTTACAATATGCCCACTGATGGTTGTATAACCGGGAGTAAGAGGAATGTCGGTATCGTCATCTTCTTTCTGACAACCGGCAAAGACAATCAAAAGAAATAAAAGGAATAGTAATTTTGTTTTCATGGATTGTTGCTTTATTCCTGCTATTTGAAAAACTTACTTTAAAATACGGATTACTCTCTATATATTTTTAATGATTCATCCCATTGATAGTAAAACTCCCCATTTGTGATTTTAATTGAATCACCTGTCGAAACATACGTTTCAGACAATGTTTTATAACCGTAGGCAGTAAAATGGAAATGGCCTTCTATTAATCTGCGTTTGACATCAAGAGCATCGATAACAACTTCTCCTATCGACTGCCCCTCAATGCTGTCGAGGCTCAATACATTCTGGGTGAAAAATGTTTTGAGACCATTTTCTGTAGCATAGTCGGGTACAGTAGCATAAAACGCCGACGCTTGTTTTGCAATGTTTGATTTGCAATAAATAGGATAAGCCGTTTTTTTAGTTGTCTTGGGAAACGAAATATTTATGTTATCCCTGTTTAAACATGCAGAGATAAATAAACACGTGTCTTTTTTGTCGGTCACAGTCTGCCCAAAAGAAAAGATAAAGGTATCAGGCACAGTATCTTTATTTAGCGAGGCGTCTTCATAAGCCATAAAAGACCTTCCGTCAATTGTTGCTTTTAGATGGTTTTCTGGCGTTTCTTCGTCTCCCTTTTCGCAACTAACGAACAATGTAATAACACATAATAAAATGAACATCTTTGTTTTCATGATAATCTTTGTAGAAGTATGTAATTATTTTAGTATACCTCAGCGACATTACAAATGGCAAGTATTCGCTAATCAGCAGTCGCCGAAAATTTTGTTTTTTCAAATGAATTATTTCGATATAGTCAGCAACCCACGTTTGAAACATTGGACCGGCTCAATTCTTTAGTCGGACATGTTCGTTCCAAAAACATTCAAAGTCCGGAAAGTTAGTTCAATAAACCTGTTGGTATTTCAACTTGCTCCAGCTTACTTTCAAATTTATAGTCTGAATCTATCTCTTCCATCGTCATAACCAAACCACGCTGATCTTCAGGATAATCTTTGGCAGCTGTTTCCCATCCAAGGTTCAGGTTTTCGTCCAGCCGGTGCCGCAAAAATTCGCTGCTTTGGGTAATTTCAAATTTATGAGGAGTTGCAACAGCAGAAACATCATCTGTTAATTGTCCGCTTTCATCAGTGGGATATGTCAGTGTCAGGAACGGCTTGTTATTTTCCATTGTGAATGAATAATTACCTTTTCCCTGTATTCTTAGACCATTACTTGTTAGCGAGTTTTCTCCTTTATTGTCAGCAAAATACACATCCCGCGATTGGTTGTTGATGAGAAAAACAAAAGGCGTTTCGCTAAAAACCGGATGTTCATTTTCCATAATCGTGGAAGTGGAATCATCCCAGTAAAGTGTAGATACCCGAAGGACCTCATAATTATCAATTACTTTAATTGCCAGGCTTGCTGTTTCCCCGGTTCGGTTATCTGTAACAATGAGTGTCGACTCACCTGTTAGTAAACCCCGGACCAGGAGCATTCCTTCAGGGGTTGACCATCCTTTATCTTCCGAAGCCGAAAACAAACCTGGATTTTCTACCTGGAGGGTATACTCCCCGCTTCCGCTTTTTACGCCAATATAACGGGTACCGTGTACGGGAACCTCATAAACCACATTATAAAAACCAAGAGGTTCGATTTCCTCATCGCTACATGCGCCTGCAAAAACAGCAAGCAGTAATAGCATCAATATTTTGTATGCGTTTTGTGTTTTCATTGTATTTGATTTCTATTCAAGTTCCTTGATTGATTTTCAGTGGTTGCATAATGAACGTAATCGTTGGGAATTTGCATCACTGCCTCGTCGTACTTCTTTGTCAGAGATTTAAAGAATGTCGGAATATCAGAACCCTTAACCGCGAAATCTTTAAATGCCACGAATGTGATATAATATTTCCCTTCAGGTAATGTATTCTTCACCTCAGCGATATTATTTGTTGTAATATTTTTCAGGGAAGAGGCATCCAGCTTGTAAAGTTTTAAATATTGTCCGTCACTCTCCCGGTGAATAACACAGACTAAGGCATTTACATCGTCAACTCCGTAATCAACATCAACCAATACCTGCCCTGTGTTTGTATCCGTCACTTTGTAGGTATACCCTAATGTAACATTAAACGTTGTTTCATATGTGGTGATAGGTGGCAGAGGGGGTCCAGGCTCTGAACCATCATCATCTTTATTGCACGAAACGATGATGAAAGAGAAAAATAGCCCAAAGAATACTTTAAATAAGTTTATTGAATTCATTACTGTTGAACTTGGGTTAATTTACTACAACATCAACATCGTGGGTTTGTCCGGTAACAGTGTCGGTAACGGCTAGTTTCGTTTTACCGCTTTTTAGCGGTGTTACCCGAACAACAGTCGAATTATTTTCCTGGTCGAAATGGTCATACCCCGGTGTGATAGACTCAACTACGGCTATCTTTTCGTCTACAACTTTAGCCGCATAATGGCCGCTTCCCCTCCAAATTGAAATCCCGTTAACTCCGGCGATAAACGGAAGGTCAAAAGTAAGCTGGCTGTTTTCCGATTCCGGAATAAACAAGTCGTATTCATCGACAACAGAAACGCGGGCAGCAAAAAGCACGACCTTTCCTTTGCAGATATTAAACGACATACTGCCAACGGCCTTTGCTTCTACCTTGAATTTACTGCCCGTTTCAACACTGGCCGAAACAGCAGCAACTCCATCGTTATCAACAACAACACTGTAATCTTTATTAAAAGTGAAAGGCAAACTGAAACTTCGGCTTTCTCCTTTTTTGAGATATACACCCGTTGTCGAAAAGTTTTCATAACTAATCGCCTCACGAACATCAACATCAATTGTTTTAATATCTTCGGCCCCGCTATCGTCAAAAACACTAACCGTAATGGTAGCGCTGCCCTGTTCGTGACCGATGATATAAAAAACATTCTCGTTATCCACATGAAGAATTTCAGCAATATTGGGGTCGGACGAGGTAACAGTCAGAAAACCTTCGTCTCTGTCGATTTTAACCTCTGCATAACTGTTTTCATTAGTTAAGGTGCAGGATTCCGCGCTCAATTCGAGTTTTATCCCGTCATCTTCCTTATCGCAGGCAAATAAGATCGTTGCCAATAAAAAAAACAGTAATTTTTTCATGGGTTCTTTTTTCATTATAAAGTGTGTCCTGCAAAGATAGGGAGACAGAATATTAAAATTCTTGATTCAAATCAAGGTTTTCTGTTTTCTCCGTATCCGGCTTAGTGTTTCAGGCGTAACTTTTATTAAGGAAGCTATTTCTTTCAAACTGATCAGGGTTAAAATACCGGGATAACGGTCTATCAGTTTTAGATAGCGCTCCCCGGGCGAGTCGCAATACATCGAAAGCAGTCTGCTCCCGATATCATTTAATACCGTTTCCGCTATTTTACTCCGGAAATCGGGGATTCCGCAATTTTCAAAAAACGCGTTAAACTCATCACGGGAAAGAGACAGGACAGTACTGTTTTTAATGGACTGGGCGTCAATGGCAGCCGGTTTCTGGACTTGAAATGTGGCATAATCAACAACAAAGTCATTTTTAAAGCTGTACCCGACAATCTGCTCTTTCCCTTCTGTGGAATATCCCAGGTATCTGAACCCGCCTTTAAGGACAAACCCAATATAGTTATGGTCCTGTCCCCGCTGTATGAAAAATTCATTCTTTGCGTATTCTTTGGGGGAGCCTTTCTCTATAAAAAATTGCCGTAATCCGGCAATTCCGTCAAGCTCCATATAGTTTTTTACAACAGTCATAAATCTAGAGTAAGTCTGGTTATTGTTTCAATATAATGCTATTCAGGGAAAAGATGGCACCATTTCTGAAAAGGTTGCGTCAGATAATCATCCCAATATCAAAGATGGCTTAATTACACCTCATTCTCTCATTAAAAAAGTTACCTTTGCAAATATTACCAGTATGAAGAATAACTATTTATAACGCTGAAAAAATGAAACGGGCCTTTCCGATAACGAAATCATTTTTAACATTTGCTTCTACCGCAATCTTATTTGCGTTATCCCTTATTTCCTGCAAAACAACCTGCAATTGTCCTGCTTACTCCCGGCAACAGGAACACCTGTTATCGGCTCCCGGGAATAACAATCCCCCAATTATCACCTCTGCCGGCAAAAAAGATATCGTTGGGAAAAAAGATTCCTGAACGTTTTATCCGGGCGAATTTTCCATTTTGCAAGAAGCCGTAAAAACGCTGTATAGTAATCCATTAAATAAAAGTCAAAAACCGGCGGACCTTTTAATCAACAATTCCCTGGTTAGCGAAAAGAAGAAGAAAACAGCAACATTAATTAAATTTTAAACTGTTGGTGAAAAAAATAAAAGAAAAACAAAAAATTTGACCGTCTTGAATATAGTTCGTTATTTTGTGTGGCTTAAAAAAAGGCTAATAAATCAAAGAATAAATCTTTCATTAATTTAAACTTTCAATTATGTCAAAAATTAAAATCGGTATCAACGGATTTGGCCGTATCGGACGTTTCGTGTTCCGTCAGGCTATCGCAAAAGGTACAATACAAGTTGTTGCTATCAATGACCTGATCGATGTTGATTACATGGCTTACATGTTAAAATACGATTCAACTCACGGTAAATTCAAAGGCGAAGTTTCTGTAAAAGACGGAAAACTGGTCGTTAATGGAGAAGAAATCCGGGTAACAGCTGAAAGAAATCCAGCCGATATCAAATGGGGCGCAGTTGGTGCAGAATATGTTGTTGAATCAACCGGTCTCTTCCTGTCAAAAGAAAAAGCACAGGGACACCTGGATGCCGGAGCTAAAAAAGTCGTTATGTCTGCTCCTTCAAAAGACGATACCCCAATGTTTGTTATGGGTGTTAATGAAAAGAGCTATGACAATTCAATGAATTTCGTATCAAACGCTTCATGTACAACAAACTGCCTTGCTCCTGTTGCAAAGGTCCTGCATGACAAATTCGGTATTCTTGAAGGTTTAATGACTACAGTTCACGCTACTACAGCTACTCAGAAAACAGTCGACGGTCCTTCAATGAAAGACTGGAGAGGTGGTCGTGGCGCAGGCCAGAACATTATCCCTTCTTCAACAGGTGCAGCTAAAGCTGTAGGTAAAGTTATTCCTTCGCTGAACGGCAAACTGACCGGTATGTCTCTGCGTGTTCCGACTCCTGACGTATCTGTTGTTGACCTGACTGCCCGTCTGGCAAAAGAAACAACTTACGACGAAATTTGTAAAGCCATGAAAGAAGCTTCTGAAGGCGAATTAAAAGGTATCCTTGGATATACCGAAGATGCCGTTGTATCTACCGACTTTCTGGGTGATACCCGTACTTCTATTTTCGATGCAAAAGCAGGGATCCAGTTGTCTCCGACTTTTGTAAAAGTCGTTTCATGGTATGACAATGAAATAGGTTACTCAACAAAAGTTTGCGAACTCATCGAATACATGGATACAGTAAAATAATCACTGTATTAATAAAATAAAAAAGGGTTGCTTTCGGGCAACCCTTTTTTATTTTACGGGCATATCCTGAAATAGGCATTCCTGAAATCTTTGGGGCTTACCCCGTTTTTTTGCTTAAACTGCCGGTTGAAATACGACAGGTTGTTATAACCGCACCCGGCGTATATTGCGCTAATATTGAGATTGGAACTGATCAGCATTTTTTGGGCATGGCCGATGCGTACCTCGTTTACATACTGCGAAAATGTTTTTTCGGTCCGGTTTTTAAAGTACCTCGAAAACGATGCCGTACCCATACCCGATAATTCAACAGCACTTTTAAATACGGTATCTTCCGGATAATTTTCTTCCACAAAAGAAAATACGCGCTTTAACAGGCTGTCATTTAATTTGTAATAATATTTCTTCACCCAGCTTGCCGACAATGATTCATAATCATCGTACCCCGATAAAATATCAAGAATGGTTAACAGATCAAGAATGCTCCTAAAACCATTCTTAAAAGATAACTTTTTGATATAAGAAATTACTTCTGACGACGGATTGGATATTTTTATCCCTGCTTCGGCATTTGCAAGTAATTTATTGAGGAGCATGGCTTCTTTACGCTCAAAAAAAGAAACGCCCAAAAATTCCTTTTTAAAAAGCACAATCGTCGCTTTCGACTTAATCCCCTGTATTCTTTCACTTTTTGTATTCTTAAAACAATGAATTAACCGAGGGGCAAAAACAAACAGGTCGCCGGCTTTAAAATCGACAATGTTATTGCCTACATAAAGCTTTCCTTCGCTTTGTTCGATATAAGCTATTTCATATTCTTTGTGATAGTGCCTCGGAGAAGTAAAATAATCCTGTTTGTAATGACGGGTCAAAAATATGGCGTCATCATCAAACTTGAGTTTTTCTTCATTTATCTTCATATTGCCATAAAAAACTTAGGTTTCATTCGTAAATTATTCTTCATGCAACCGGGCGACAAAACCTCCCCCCGGAATTAAGTGAACAGACAATTCATCTTCCGGGGACGCCGTTTGTTCGCGCCTGTCAATACTGGTATTGCTCTTACTGTCATAAACAAGGGTTGCCTTAACCGTTTTATCAAGAAACCCCAGGGATATTTTCACATTCCGCTCAATTGCCCCGTTCATAACACCAATCCACCAGGTATTGCCTTTTCTGCGGGCAAAAGCGACAACTTCACCCATTTCGGTACACGGCAGTACGCGTGTTTCGTCCCAAACCGTCGGAACTTCCTGGAACAAATCAAATACCGGGCTTTCCAGGTAGAACTTATACTGGTCGCAAAAATGGGTAACAGGAGACAGGTATATAATTGACTGGGCAAACTCATGTGCCCATGTAAACTTTGTTGTGATAAGCTCCTCCGGGTTCAGTATTACCGGGGTCACATCGGCGGCACCTGCCATCAGGCGGGTAAACGGCAGGCAGACATCCTGTTCAAACGGCATAACCCGGTTATATTTAGTCATATGGTATTCGTTGCCACGGACTGCCTCACGCGTAATATCATTGGGATAGGTACGCCGCAATCCCGTAGGTTTTACACTGCCATGAAAATTCAGGAGTAACTTTAATTCGGCACAATCCTGCATTGTCCCCATGTACCACTGCATAATTTCAGGGGTAGCCTCTGGAATGAAGTCTATCTTGATTCCAACTGCCCCTGCTTCTTTCACCTTTTCCAGGTAAGCGCGGCGTTCCCTGCTCCCTCTGAATTCCTTAGAATCGACCCACACAATTGTCTTAACGCCGACACTTTTGCCATACTCAATCACTTCCTTCAGCAATGTCCATTGGTCTTTTCCTGCTTTTTCCCAGTAACGCCAGCCATCGTCGATAAGATAATACTCCCATTTTAATTTGGCCGCAGCATTATACCAGTCTTTCTGATCTTCATATTCAGGCGCCCCGGTACTCCACCACTGCCACAGGCAGCGTCCCGGTTTTACCCACGAAAAATCCGCTCCCCTGGCCGGGGCCGGGCATACATTCATGATCAAATCGGAGTTGACAAGCTCATCCAGGTTTCTTGCAACAATTGTCGTCCTCCATGGCGTTACTTTTTCCCCGTTGTAGGTCCCGTCCGGCGCCAACGGATTATTTCCGGCTAAACGGCGAATCTCCCAGCCTTGTCCTGATGAGGGGAAAACGACTTTAAAAAGACGGCCATTACGGACCACGGCCATATCAGGAAAATTTTCACAGTCAGCCTCGGAAACAGATAGGAAACAATTGCCTTGATTAAAAGTAAGAGGGGCCATTACCGGATTATCCTGCGGCACTTTATCAAGAGAGGTAACATAACTCAATTCTTCGTAAGCCGGATTAAAACCAGACCAGGCAACTTTTGTCGTTTTTTCAGGAAGGTTCCACGACGTTGTTTCTCCGTCAATACGTTTTGCCCCGTCAGGGAGCGTATAGCGAATGGCAACACCGTCATTGTAAATGCGGACAATCAGGTTGAATTTTTTACCCGATGTTTCAAGGGGTATTCTTGCTTCATTGGCACGATTATACGCAATGGCATGGTTCCCGTACATCGGATAGCTTTCATCTATCCCGCGAACTTCAGGGGAAGAAAGGATTTGTGTACCGGTCCCCAAATCGGTACCATCAACTGTCAGTCCTAAAGGGGATGCGTCAAGGACCCGGGTTTTGTCCAGAAAAACGGAATAGGAAAGTCTTTCCCCGTCCATAAAAATTTTAACTGAAAGTTGTTTGTCCGGACTGTTGAGCCTGATCTCTTTTTTCTGGCTTAACAAATAAATACTTACTGCTGTCCCGGCTAATACCAGGAATAAAACCATCCACCGAAAACGTTTCATAAAAAACTATTTTTTTATTTCAATATCAACTCAATAACCGGGATTTCATCATCCGGTTTCCTGACTGGCAAACTCAGGCACAGGTCGTTGGCATATTCCCCTTCCCGGATATCCTCTCCGGTACGCGGACCGATCGCTACTTCCGAGCCATCGTGGAGCAACTGTGCATATTTTACTTTCCCTTTATAATCAGGAAGGACCAATTTCTGTAGCGGATAATCCAACAAGTGAATATACAAACATTTTGTTTCAGGATTGTAAGTAAGCAGGCTCATTTCAGGAATTTTAAATTCATCAGGGGCCTTGGTGCAACCGTAAATCGAGCGGCTGTTGTATTTCATCCAATCGCCTGTCGCTGCTAACGAAGCATCGGCGCGTTCATCAAAAACGCCTCGGGCTGTAGGGCCGGCATTCAGGATCAGGTTCCCTCCTTTGCTCACCGTTTCTATCAGCAATACCAACAGTTGTTTGTTGTCTTTCCAGGTGTATTCGTCACGATAATATCCCCATGAACCGCTAAATGTCTGACAGGTTTCCCAGGGTACTTTTTTCCCGTTCACTTCCGGCCATTTTGCCACTTTATACTGTTCGTGTGTTGTAAAATCCCAACCATCCTCATATTCATTCAGGTCAAGACGGTCATTGACAATAATACCCGGCTGTAATGTCCTTACCATCTTTAACAATTCTGCCGACCCCCATTCCTTGCTGCCTTTTCCGTTCTCCCCGGGATACGAAAAATCGAGCCAAAGCAGGTCTATTTTTCCGTAGTTGGTCAGCAACTCACTGACCTGGTTGTGCAGGTATTCGCGATACTTGTCCATATTGCGCCCGTTGTTAAGTTTTGCATATGTTTTGGCATCGTCAACACGTTGCGGATGAAATACGTCGATGGGAAAATCGGGATGGTGCCAGTCAAGCAGCGAATAATAAAAACCTACCTTTAAGCCTTCCGCCCGGAGCGCCTCTACGTATTCTTTCACTAAATCCCTGCCTATCGGGGTATTGGTGGCCTTATAATCTGTATATTCCGAATCGAACAGGCAGAAACCATCGTGATGTTTCGTGGTAAGCACAACATATTTCATACCTGCTTCCCGGGCTTTCCGGGCCCATTCCTTCGGGTTGTAAAGGTCGGGGTTGAAATTATCGAAATATTTTTGATACTGTTCGTCGGTCATTTTCTCATAATTCTTCACCCACTCATGCCGGGCAGGTAAAGCATACAGTCCCCAATGTATAAACATTCCAAAACGGTCGTGCACCCACCAGGCCATTCTTTCCTGTTTTTGTTTTTCAGTTTCATTGCCTATCCTTTTTGCCTGAGAGAAAACAATTGATGCATAAAATGAAATTATTATAACCAGAATTATTTTTTTCATCGTTATTAATTATTAAATGAATTTGGTTCATTTACCGGAGATAAAATACGTGCTTTATAAATATCAATATCCGGAATAACATATGTTTTATCCGGATTCCTGGAATAAATATGATGTGTCCACCAGTCTGTTTCAGCTTTTGTATAAACCAGTTTCCCTGTTGTTTCAGAATAGTTGACAGACTTGACATCTATTGTATCCAAAGGGGCAAAATTTTCAAATTTTTCACTGTCGGCACAAAATTTCCAGACACTCTCCGCCACTGTAAGCACCAATTCATTCCCGGAAATTGAGATAAGATCGTGCCCTCCCCACTCCGGAAGTTTCCACGTTTTTTCCCTTTCCAGTTCCGGACGGTCCGAATCCCAGTTTTTTAACGAGTAACACACCAGGTTATCCGAACCAAGCGCATAGAGCCTTTCCAGCTCAGGCATCCACACAACGCCATGCCCCCACGTCAGGGTATCGCGGTAAATACACTTTTCAGGCGTTGCCATATCATAAAGTTCGATACTGTTCCCTGAAGGATGGGACGACAATGCCACGACAATACGGCCTTCCGGCAAATATTCGGCAGAATGCGCCATCGGGGCACAAGCATAAAAGAGAATATCCCTGGTTTCCCTGTCAAGCAGGACCACCCCTCCTCCGGATGAAGTGGCAAGAATCTTCCGGTTGCCGTCCACTGGCTTACATTCATCCAGCGGATTCAAATATTTTTGATATTCCGGAGGCAAACCGGTAGCCTCCCCGATATTCCACCTCCAGGTAATTTTCAGGTTCTCACCATTTGATTGTTCTTCATCAAAAACAATAATATCATGCCCCCCGCATGCAATAATTTCAGGAGCAACTTTTTTCTTTCCTGACACACAACTCATGACTCCCGCCAGAAATAAAAAAATAACAAATTTTCCTGCTTTCATCTTAGTCAAATTATTTATTTGTCCGGTTAAAAAATTATCGGGTAAATTTTACAGATACAGTAGCCCCTTCATTAATCAGCTGCTGCTTTATGATTCTTTCTCCGCTTTTTACAACAACATTAAGTCTCCCGCCTGCACGTATAATCAGGATATCAAAGTCGCTCCCAAAACCTTTTATATCACGGAGTGACATTTTATCCCAATCTTCCGGCAAATGCGGAGTAAGGGAAAAAGAGCGAAAGCCGGTGGGCCGGATTCCAAACATTCCTTCGGTTATTATGCGACAGTAAAGAGCACTTTCCCCTGATAAATGACGCTGATTCCCTTCTGGCCAGGCTTCAATAGGATAGGGGATATGCTCGCCCAATAAGCGCCGGTTCGAATATTCTTTTAAATAATGAACAGCCTTCTCTGTTTCACCAGCAACAAAAACAGCGCGAAGTGCACTAAGGGTCGAGCGGTCCCAAAAGATATCGCTGCCCGACTGGCTTAACAATCCGTTAGGTGTCCACAAACGGGAGAAAAGTGCATCGGACGTTGCTTTTGCCCGATCTGTTATTCCGGCAAAAAGCGGGGCACATATCCATGAACGGAGTACCGTATTCCCTTTGTAATAGCTGTAAGTATCAAAGCCTTCCACATTGTTCCCAAAATAATTTTCAATAGCTTCCTTTAACGCTTTCGCCTGTTTCCTGTATTTTGAAACCTGATGAGCAGGAAGCCCGAGCTCTTTTGCCAGGAATGTAGCCGAAACAAGCGCATCGTAGTAAAGGGACGAAACCAGAATATTTGCTTTCCCGGAAGGGAACCTCCCTTCCAGTTCATCGGCATCTGACGTTACCACGCCCGATTCATTCCGGTTCCGGTTACAATACTCCAAACACCACTCCATAAGCGGCCAGATATATTTGGCCTCGTCCATATCGCCGCGGGTCAGCGCATACCTTGTCCCTCCGTAAGCCAGCATTGCAGCATCACCGCAATCGCCTGCGGCATGCCAGGTATCAGTTCCTTCGGCAATAATAGAACTGGGAACCGCCTTAAACCCGTCATTCATATATTTCATATAAAGCCGGAAGGTATTTAAGGTTGCTTCGTTCCCCGTCTTATACCCCAAAAAGGGAAAGAACGGGGCCACGTATTCCGATTCGTCGTTTGCCCAGATCGCAGCATAATAAGCTTCTCCCCCCGGGCCATGCATTAATCCGCCGGCAGTACGGTAAATACTTTCCGATGCACGGATCTTCGAAAATGCAAACTCCCTGTTTATAGTCTCGTCAGGGGTCTCCAGTACCAGGTTATCCCACATTTTGGCAACAAACTGTTCGCGCAAAGCCAATTCTTTTTTTACAAAAGGGACAAGTTCCTTTTCTCCTTTTCCTTCGGAATAAGCCTGAAATGAAGTACCGAACTCAATCTCCCCACCAGGTTGCAGGGTTTGTGTTCCTGAAATATCTACCCCAACAACGATGGTATAACTGCCGTTTACCCCTTTTGCTTCATCGGTATGATATACATTTCTGTATTCCGGTATCATTATTGTCAGAGGTCCATCCGTTATATTTTTCAGACGATATTGCTCACAAAACACAGGTTTGTCGGGCGAAGGAAAAATTTTCCGTGTTAGTTCCACTGCAGGGCGCCTTCTTTCTCCACGGATTAAATCGTGATAAGTGAAAGCATATTCACTTACAACCGTTAAATATCCGTTGAACTTTACTGATTTTACCTTTTCGCTCTTCAGTGCAGCATTGTTTGCAACGAGCAAGTCCATAAAATCGATTGCAAAACGTTTGGTAAGGCTGGCATGGGTATCATTGGGGATGGTGCGCAGCATTGGCCATATAACGGTACGTTCGAGTTGGAACGAACCGTCGGCATTTACCCCGTAACGCATCACCGACGAAACAGACTCCCCGCTCATTTCAACATGATCATAATGCGGAATATTTTCGCCGACATTCCATTCAATAGAGCCATCCGTATTGATTTTCCATCTGTTATTATTGTTGCCCAAGGCTGTAAAAACAATAAAAACACTCATCAGAGTACTCAAAAAACTAATCTTCATTATCCTTTCCTTTTTATTTATATATATTTTATCACCCAATCATCGTTATATCGCGGCACTTATATGAAAATGCCCGGAAGGGAACCGGTAAGCTTTTCTTCTGCTGGCATTTTCAGTATTCTGATAATTTAATTTCTCCAACGTCTTCCCGTTAATCAAAATATTTTTCTTGAAAGGGAAAACTACGAGACCGCTCGAATTTGCCGGGATCGTGATTTCCCATTCGAAGTTGTCTTTTCCTTTTTCCCAGCTACTCTTAATCTCGCCGTAAGGAGAGTGAATGCTCGCTTCGGCCCGGGAAAGATAATTGCAGAACAAAGGTTCGAACCGGATAACTTTAAATCCATATCCGGACGGGTCGGGACGAATTCCGGCAATATCTTCATAAAAACAAACACCGTATCCGGCCTGCATCGGATGGTTATACGAATCAGGCAAAGCACATTTCCGGGTTATTTCATTAATTGGCAGCGTTTCCCATAGCGAGGTAGCATCTGCCCCTTTCCACATCCATTCAAAACTGTTTTCTCCTTTTTTCGTAAAGGCGTTCCAGGCAGCCTGTGCTTGTCCGTAACGCGCCAGCATGCTTCCGATTCGTCCCAGACCAAAAATTCCACAGTGGAAAAATCCATCCGTCTTTTCGTTCATGTTCCTGACAATTGCACCGGCAACAGCTTTTTCATCGCCGGCCGGTACCAGGCCAAAATCCAGTGCCATGGCATCAGCGGTCTGGCTCCCGTACGTTTTTTGGACTTTATTGTACAATACCTCGACCATTTCCTGCATAATAGCATTCTTTTCTTTCCGGAATTTTTGGGCGTCGCCGTTTTTCCCAAGAATACGGGCTACCTGTTCCATAATGCTTACATCGAGATAATGAAAAGCCGAAGACGTAAATTCGACTGGTACAATTAAAGCAGAGTCGCCCGCAGGGGGACACCAATCGCCCAATCCCTGCCATACGATATGCTTTGTCGCTGAATTATATTTTTTCGTTCGTTCTTCATTCAATGCCAGAGACGACACGTAATTCGTCCACTGTTTCATGTCCGGGTAATATTCTTTCAAAATTTCCTTATTCCCATAGTACACGTACAACCACCAGGGAAGCTGGACCAAAGCCGTTCCCCAGTCAGGTGAAGCTACGCCACAGAGGCGTTTCCCCGGAGCAATCATATAGGGGAGCCCGGATTGTTTTCCTGCAAAATAAAAAGTATTGTTGTATCGTTCGTGGAACAATGTTTTATCTTCTTTTATTGCAGCCCCGGAACGGATATCTTCCAGGTAATTTCTCCAGAAATTGTTCATCTGAAGGTTGAGGTTGGCCATTTTCACATACGCATGCGTATCTCCCAGCCACCCGCACTTTTCCCGGTCGGGACAGTCGGTTGGAATGCCATGAAGGTTGCTTAAAACAGTTCTTACTGCCAGTTCGTGAAGCCGGTTGACCTGAGGATCAGAACAGTCAAACGAACCGGTATTTGCAAGGTCGCTATGCACGACAACCAGTCTTAAGGTTAACGAATCAGGCTCCCCTTTTATCCCGGAAAGTCCGGCATAGCGAAACCCGTGATAAGTAAAGCGGGGAAACCATTTTTCCCTGCCTCCTCCTTTACAGGTATATTCATAGGCAAAGATTTTCCCGTGATGAATCCATCCCAGCGAGGTAAAATCAAGACTACCATCGGGCTTTCTTCCTTCTGAAATATGGATTGTCAGATGAGTGCCCCCGGGTTGTTCAACATTCAGAAAAGGGATCCCGGCAACATTCTTTCCAAAATCGAAAATCCATTCTCCGGACGGGCTTTTCCAGATACTGTCAGCCGTCACTACCTGCTTCATTCTGATTGGAGCCATAAGTTGGGGTCTCAAATGTGGCGGGACATTTTTATGAACGACAAGTGCCCTTTCCCAACCGGGATATGCCGCTCCTGCCCTGCACCATCCGTCTGCCTCCCGGCGGGCATCATACTGTTCCCCCAAATAAATATTCGACTTTACGACCGGTCCGGCTTTCCAGGTCCAGCTTTCGTCGCTCCCCAGTACCGTACGTGTTCCGTCATCAAAAAGCATGATTAACTGAAGACGGAACATTGGATCACCATAGCAAAAAGGCACCCCCTTCCATGCCCCGTCCTGGGCAAACCAGCCATTTCCCAGCATTACTCCCATGCAATTATCACCCGGCACCAAACGACCGGTCACATCGAAAGCACTATATAAGGAGTATTTTTCATAATTGGTTTGAGCAGGATCGAGGAAACGGGTAGAATCGACCTTTTGTCCATTCAAATAGAATTCGCCCGCCCCCAATCCGCAAAAATAAACGGTGGCCTTCTTTAGCCGCCTGTTTTTATCCAGGCCAAACACTTTCCGGAAATAAGGAAGAGCCCCTTGCTTTGAATACGGATAAGTTATCCACTTTGCCGGCCATGCCCCCTCTGTCAGCAATCCTGTCGAAAAACAGGCAGTCTTACTCCACCGGCTAATATGCCCGGAATTATACCAGATCCTTACCCGCCAGTAATAGCAGGTTGCTTCTTCCAGACGTACCCCTTCCGGCTTAATATCGAACTGTTCGCCAGATAGTTGTTTTCCCGACTTCCAGACATCCGGGTCCCCCTGAACAAGTAATTTTTCAGAAGATGCTATTTCTATTTCCCAGGCTTCCTGATATATCCCTGCGGAAGAAGCCTTTATCTCCCAACTGAGAAGAGGAAAATCAATACCTTCAGGGGCAATCATGCCACAACACCTCAAATCGTCTGGAACGATATCCCCGGTATTAGCACAGGAAAGCATTCCCGGCAGGGAGCAAAAGCACAAAATATATCCTAAAATCCGTTTCACATAAATCTTGTTTAACACGAGTGTCTTGTTTAAAGAATAATGGTGCGGTCCTGATTCATCTGCTTTTCCCGGGACCATGTTACTTCTCCGAATAAATAAAATTAAAACGTCCGCCCGGAGCAGTATCTCCATTCACATAAAAATCCATGATGTTACCAATCTCCTGCATATTGTCGTTCCATTTAAATTCGATATCAATTTCCTTATCTGCCAGCTCCAATACATTCCGTGCAATCTCAAACTCCAGTTTATTATCGCTGACGGCATATTTGGTTTCGGCAACTTTTTCCCATTCCCACCGTCCGCCAACATTTTTCTCTACAATTACCCTTTTACCTTCCGGGCTTACCCTGTTCACAATAAAGTCATAACCATTCCAACCCGTCGATTTATCCCGGTCGGTATCCAGAAAAAGCATCATCCAGTTCCGGTCTGTTGAAGAGCTCAATTTTTGGGCAGTTTCCACATAGAAATAAAGTTTTTCTGCATCACGGGCTACTTTTGCACCGGTAATATCGTTCCTCCCGGTTGTATTTTTATAGTAAGCACGATAACAGCCCTGGTGGTCTCGGTGAAAAGTATTCCCGGCGTATGCTTTATAGTAAGGTTTTACAGCCCCCCACCCATCAAACTTCCCGATTTTTACAGTCGCCGGGGCAGAAGCCTTTTCAAGGGCAGGGGTTCCCTTAAACTGCCGGATGTAGTCGATCATCTGAAGATAATAAACGTCTCCTTTGTCGCCCCAGCCTTTGTTGGGTTCAATATCACGGCTGTGCTCCCAGTCAAACTGATCAACAAAGGAGAAAGGATCTCCATACCAACCATCGCGGGAGAGCCATTGCCCGGCCGTGAATTCGTTCCATCCCGTAATAAAAACGATCTCAGGATTCAGTTCCAGCGCACGGTCCCATTGTTCCTGGAAATTCCAACCGTAAAGATAACCATCAACCCTGGGATCAAAGCCGTTACGTTGGCTAAAACTCCGTCCGTGTGACCCAGGACGGTTAAAAGCGCTGCAATGTCCTTTTGTTTCGGGGCATGCATTCTGGGCAATGCCAACAGGGACCTGTTCATATTGCCCATTGTCCATCCTTACATAGCCATGTTGAGGGTAATTTTCGAGCCAGCCCCATTGGTCGTTTCGCCACGGCCCGTTTACATAATCAGCCTGTCCGGGCCTGAATGTAAAAAAGTTCTTTATTTCCTGATCGGTTGCCGAATCGGTCAGGCTATCGGGGTAGGCCATAATACAAGGTTTCCCTTTCCATTTAAACCAAAGGTTTTCATATCTGCGGGGTTTATAAACATCACGGTAGAGTTGACGTATCGAAAGCAGGGAATAATGGATGGGGCCAAAAGGTAACATAAAGGCGACCTTCGGAACATTGACCCCGTCTTTTTGCGCCTCATCCCAGGTTTTCATTAAAGCCTCATATGAATCTTTCCAGGTCAGATCACCATTCGTACAATCGAAAAACACCACATCTACCCCGGCATCTGCCAGCATTTCGGCGTGTTTGCGCAATACCCAGGGATCTGTTGTTTTATAGTATCCCAACAAGGGTTGTTCCCAATAAAAACAGCCCGGTTTTTTTTGTCCCCAGGCCGGATGGTTATAATCTTTCATGGCCTCAGGGTATTCCCGTACTATCTCCGTAATATTTTTTACAGGATAGGTAACATCATTCTGTCCCTGATGCCAGGTCCAGTAAAACAAAGCGATATACTTATCTTTTTTAGGGGCGCCGGCCTGCTTATTCAGCGGGAGCTTCCTTCCCAAAGCGTCTGTTGCCGGCAATCCGTTTCCATAATTTATCTTTGACGATTGTGAGGATACCGTGTAACAACTTATTAATATAAAACACATTAAACAAACAATTTTTTCCATTCCATTCTCCTTTTTATTGATTCCTGTTCCATCATTATTCCTGCATGAAAAAAGAACGAGGGCCTCGCGGTGTGGCGGCAACACATAATGTCTCAAAATTTTATTCAATATGAGCTTTTACATATTCGGCATAATCTGTTTGAATAATATGAAACTGGAGTTCAATAATTTTGTCAAGCGCGGAATAATCGCTGTTTAAGATAGCTTCTCCCGGATCGTTAAGATAATTGGCAAAAGAAACCATACCCTTTGCTTTTGCCGCAGCAACAATATCCCCTGCGGTTAAATCAGTATAATCCAGTTGTACCATTCGTATCCGGGGATTTTCAGCCCAGTAGTCTATTACAGATGTACTTTTAACATACGGAAAAACGATGCATTGCGAATTCACATCCGTAATTTCTTGGGCTTTGGATTTACTGCTGCCGCGATAAAATGCAACACGATCAAGCATATGTAGCGAATCGACGAGCCCGATTACCGGCGTTGGGTCTGTATCCTTTAAGTCCAGATCATAATAAATCTTTCCCCGGCCTGCCAGGAGCGCTTCTTCCAACGTAGGAACTTTATAGGAAGTAAGGTCCCCATCCTGATCCGTTAAATAAAAAGACCTTAACCTCTCAAGTGTCATTTCTGCGATGGCGCCTGTCCCGTTGGTCGTTTCATCGATATTGTCGTTGTGCATAACCACCAATGCTCCGTCTGATGTAGTCTGGACATCGATCTCGATCATCTCGGCACCGGTTTTAATGGCCTGCTCAATGGCACCTACCGAATTTTCAGGGATGTTTCCCATCTTTTTTCCATAATAGGTATTTGCCCGATGGGCGCAAATCCATTTTTTCGAAGGGTCATTGATCAAATCCTCAAGGGCATCGTTCAACCGTTTACCCATAACGGAAATGGTTGTATCCACACTCACTGTTCCCCCCTGTCCATCGGATAATTTAAGATTTACAGTGAATGTCCCTTCTTCGGAATAGCTATGTTCTGCCGTTTTCTCCGAAGAAGTGGTTTTATCCCCAAAATCCCAGACCGGTTCGACATTAAGATCTGATTTAAACGAAAATCCGACATCTTCATTTATACATGGAACAGGAGTCGATATTACTAATTCAGGAGCGGGAAGTGTATATTCTTTTTCGTCTTCGTCGTCTATGATTTCATTATTATTACTATCATCATGACACGACTGGAATAAAATTCCAAATCCAAGCGCAAGAGATATAAAAAGCAATTTCTTTTTCATAATTTATTCTATTTAATAGGTTATCTGTTTTCCTTAAAATTTACGGACTCTTAATCCATTACTTTTTATTGCTGAAAAATGAATAAAAACAGAGGGGGTATCTATCGTCTGATTCCGGGTCAATCTCCTGATTCAAGATAGGGTTTCATATATTCAACATAATTTGTTAAAATAATTTGGATCTGAAGCCCTCTTATTTTGTCAACTACGGTAAAATCGTTATTTAATATTGCATCGCTGATATAACTTGTAAAGGAGACCATCCCCTTTGATCTGGCTGCAGAAACAACCTCGTCTGTCAATAAATCGTCATACCCCACCTGAATAAGTTTTATCCGGGGGTCAGTCGCCCAGTATTCGATTAGCGATATATCCTGAACATAAGGAAAAATGATGCACTGCGAATTTATAGCTGTGACTTCTATGGCTTTATCTTTATCCTTACCACGATAAAACACAACACGATCAAGCATGTGCAAAGAATCGACAAGGTGAACGACTGCCGGGATATCAACGCCACTCTTTATATCCAATTCATAAAAAATCTTTCCCCTTCCCGCTAAAAGGGCTTCTTCCAGGGTTGGTATAACACTTGTTGTAACAACACAGTCTTCTGCCTTTAACCTCAGACGTTTTAGTACGGCAAGAGTCATTTCAGAAACAGTTCCGGCACCATTTGTCGTCCGGTCAACTGTTGCATCATGCATAATTACCAGGGCATTGTCTGAAGAAGTCCGAACATCGATCTCGATCATTTCGGCACCTGCTTTTGCAGCCCGCTGTATTGCTTCTATTGAATTTTCCGGAATATCTCCGATCTTTTGCCCGTAATAGGTATTCCCCCGGTGAGAGCAAACCCATATTTTTGACGGATCATTGATCAAATCCTCAAGGGCATCGTTCAACCGTTTACCCATAACGGTGATGGTTGTATCCACACTCACTGTTCCCCCCTGTCCATCGGATAATTTAAGATTTACAGTGAATGTCCCTTCTTCGGAATAGCTATGTTCTGCCGTTTTCTCCGAAGAAGTGGTTTTATCCCCAAAATCCCAGACCGGTTCGACATTAAGATCTGATTTAAACGAAAATCCGACATCTTCATTTATACATGGAACAGGAGTCGATATTACTAATTCAGGAGCGGGAAGTGTATATTCTTTTTCGTCTTCGTCGTCTATGATTTCATTATTATCATTTTTGCATGACAGTAATGAAATTTCCAATCCAAGCGCAAGGAATATAAAAAACAATTTCTTTTTCATAATCAGTTCTGTTTTAATCATATTTTCGTAGTTAGTCAGGTGCATCCAGTTGCTTTATTTTTCATTTGGCTCAGCAATATTTTTGAGGGAGCGATATTCATTTATACGATCTGCATTTTGTCTCTATTCAATTCGTACCAGTCCCTTACAACTCACATAATTCCGTTTAATTCCAAGCGAATCGATCAGGTTTCTTATTTCCACTGTTTTATATGTATGGGTATTAAATCCTTTCCCTGCATCATTATTGTACAACCATAGGGGGGTTGGCCATAAACAGGCACTAAACTTTATTTTCCGGTAAAAATCTTTACTGACCCCTCTTTGACCATGATGGGCCATTTGCAGATAATCACAGTCCAGCTCTTCCCGGTACTGACTATCCATCAATAAACAACCTTCTTCAACACCCGCATCGGCCAGGAAAACAAACGATTTTTTATTATCCCAAACCCGGATTACCATACTTGAGTTATTATATGGATTGGCGGTAATGGATTCGTTCTTGACTGCAAGTATTTTGAATTTTGTCTGGCCTATTTGAAAAACCTTCCCGGGTGTTGTCATATTCCCGACCGGTATTCCTGATTTTTTAAGACTTGCATAAAAATCCAGGGCTACATTTTTATATTCAGGTTCCAACTCACAAAAATCAGGAGATAGTTCCGAGTGACAGATCTTATCAATTATTATATCCCCGGGCTTTTCCAAAATCCGGGTCAATGCCCCTACATGGTCGGGATGAGGATGGCTGACAAACCATAAACCGACGTGATTTCCCAAGGCAGCAAGGAAACCGCGCAGGTAACCCTCCTCCCCTTCCATCCCGCCGTCCATCACAACAAGCTTTCCGTTGTTCATTTTAAAGACGTACGAATTACCAACGGCGTCCACTTGTGAAGGTAATTGCCACACAACAAAGCCGGAACTTTTCACTTCCCCAATAGAACCCAGGGGAATCATCATTCCGGAAATACCTGCAATTGACGCATTCTTTACAAAAATCCTACGCTCCATTTACAATCTTGATTTATCCTGTTAAAAAAAGTGCCGGTGATAAAATCCGCTCATCCCGGAGACCCGCTATCTTTTTGTATATGCCTGTAATATGAAATCGACAATAGGCTGGGGATTTTGGAGGCTATGCGGATGGTGCCCTACGCCAGCCTTATCAATTATGGTTATTTCGCCTCCTGAATCCTTTATTTTTCTTTCGAACAATGCCGTATTCTCATCCACTGGTACAACCTCATCTGCATCGCCGACAACGTGCAGAAGCGGGAATCCCCCCTTAGCAATACGCTTTGTCAGATCCAGGGGATTTCCGTTAAATGATAAAGCGGCATTTTCGTCATTCAGCTGGAAATCATTCATGAATAGCTGCCACTCTTCGGGGCTTCCTGAACTTTTCCCTTTTCCCCCGGGCCAGCTTTTTATATCCAGTACCGGGGCATCGGCATAAACGGCTTTAACCCGCTTCGGATATTTTGCAGCCCAGCGATAAATGTAAAATCCGCCCCTGCTCATTCCTTCCATGACCGACTTTTTAGCCAGCCCTGCCTTTGTCAAAAATTTATAAAAGTTATTCCATGCCGACAATGACTCTTCATTTCCGTACAATTCTGCCACATTGCAAAAAACAAGGTGAAATCCCCGTTCGAGCAAAGCAATATCCAGCTGGGGCTCATGTCCCCAGAACCTGGCCCGCCAAACCCAAGGTTTTCCTTTGGCTACATTTTTGGGAACGACAATTTTTGCCTCTCTCCCGTTAAAATCAAACTCATATCCCTGGAAGCCATAGAAATTAAACGTATTTGTATCTTTGGGAAGTTTGGATGTCAGTTCAAAATGAACCCTGTTGTTAGAAAGAATGTAATCGGAAATACGTTTTGCAATTACTGATGCTCCAGAAGCCGAAGGATGGACCCCGTCTGTAAACAAAGTTGGAGAATCAATTAACAGGTTATATAAATTAATAAGTTCGCACCCTGTTTCAAAGGCTACCTGCATGACTTTCGGAACGATATCATCATGAATAACATCGGCTGTAATGCCTCTGCCACCTATACAAAATGCAGGGACAGGTACTAACAAAACAACTTTAGGATGACTGGGCAATTGCTGAAATGAAACAATTAAACGCTTGTAATCGTCGACGAATTCATCCAAAAAAACACGATTTGCCGGTTTGGTATCGTTGGTACCCAATTTAATGAATACCCAATCAGGTTGATATTGCAGGGACTGCTGGTATTCTTCATAGGCGATATATGGATAATCTCCCTTTGATAATAATGTTGTTCCGCTTCTCCCAAAATTCCGTACCTCGTAATTTTTGCCTAATATAGCAGCCAGCTGGGCAGGGTAACAGTTCTTTTCTCTGTTTTCAATGGTTGCCCCATAGGTAATACTATTGCCCACACAGGCAATTTTTATCCTTTTTTGTGCACTTCCGGTTAAGCAACTCAGGCACAACAAAAAAAATAAAATGAATCGAAGAAAACTCATATAAAATCTAATCAGTATCAGTTATCAAAATTTATTATTCAATATCAAACAGGTATGGCCACACAGATATTAAATCATTGCACTTACTAATTGAATTTTCGCAACAATCAGTTCTTCATGGTTCTTACATATAGAACAGCTATATTAGAATTCCGCAATAACCAATACCGGATCGTGATCTGACGGGTACTGGCCATCCGGTCTGTCATTCAATACTCCATATTCTTTTATTTTTATATGGCTTGTTACAAAAACATAATCGATCCTTTTTGTCGATACATTTTCACTCTGACTATTAAATGTTCCAAAAGAGCCAGAGGGTGCCATTTCCGACAAATCGTATGAGTCATTCAGCAGACCATCATTTAAAATAGTTTGTATCGTTGTGGTATTTGGTTTTGAGTTAAAATCTCCAGTTGAAAAAGCCGGGGAATCACCAGCGATTAATTTCATTTTTGATAATAGTAATTTAGCTGATTCTAATCTGGCCGTTGACCCGTCATTATCAAAATGGGAATTAAAAAAATAGAATTCACGCCCCGTTTCAAGGTCCCTGAACTTACCCCATGAACAGATACGATTATAAACAGCATCCCATCCCAGGCTTGGGATATCAGGGGTTTCTGAAAACCAAAAGTTTCCTGTTTGTAATGGTTCAAAACGGTCAATTTTATAAAAGATAGCCGAATATTCGCCGTCTTGTCCTCCATCGCGACCTTCTCCTATATATGCATAATCCCCGTATCCACTCTCGGTAATATCAGTCAGATGATTCTTTAATGTACCTTCCTGTGTGCCAAAAATATCAAAATCATAGTCATTGATTAAGGATTTAACCAAGTCTCTCCTTGTTAGTCGCCAGGATGATTCATTAACCCACAGATTGTAAGACGCAACACGTAAAATGCAATTCTTATTAGTTTGACGAACAGGCACAACAACCTGTTTATTAATATTCTGATTAGTAGATTTTATAATAATACTACCCGACCTCGACGTCCCGGCTTCAGATAGGGCTTCAGCTTTAAAAGAATAAGTTTTTTGCCCGTCATCTCCTTGTTGATTTATCCATTCAGGCAATTCAAACTCGATTGACACATTAGTTGTTACTTCTAACGCAAATTCGAGACTTTCCTTTTCATTGAAAAAAACCTCGTCGTTATTTACCTCAAGTATAGGCTCTACCGCCAACTGATTAATTATAATCTTATTAGAAACATCATCGCTTATTATTGTAATTTCAGCCGTACGGCTTTCCCCAACAGTTTCATTTGCTGTTACCAATATTTTAAGATTATCTTCTGAAGAAGAATTTATTTCTGTCGTACACCACGATGTTGAGGATTCTACAGAAAAATTCCGGTTGGACTTAACTGTAATATATTCTTGTCCTCCTTCCGGCGAAAATATCAATACGTTCGATGATATGTCCTGATAAGCCGGTTCTTCTTTTTCTGTACAGGAAAAAGCAATTATAAGCAGGTTAATAATCAGTATCCACTTTAATTTCATATTATATTCAATTTAATTGATCATCTCCCGTTTTTAAAGATCATAATTCAGAACAAGTCTTGACTGTCCTTCATCCTGGGAGATTTTAGGATATGGGAACATTTATTTCATAATCAATTACGTTATTCACGTACCTCCAAAAAAAGATAGTTAAACCTTCCCTCCGGAGCAACATCTCCATTTACATAAAAATCCATGATATCGCCTTCTTCCTGCATATTATCAGACCATTTAAATTCAATATCCACCTTATCTTTTATTCCAAGAAGGGATTTGGAAATCCGCATTTCCATTTTGTTTCCGGACACAGCATAATCGACCATCCCGACCTTGGTCCAATTCCAGTCTTTAGTACTTTTTTCCAGTGTTGCCTGTTCTCCCGGACTAATCCGGTTTACAATATAATCGTATCCTTCCCATCCGGTACTTTTATCCCTGTCAGTATCAATCAGCAAACGCATCCATGCTTTATCCGAAGAACCGGATATTGTACTTGCTGTTTCGATATAGAAATAGACATAATCGTCGTTGCGGGCAACCTTGGCAGCAATAAAATCGTTCCGGCCCGTAGTATTGGTATAATAACTACCTTCCCATCCGGAGCTGCTTCGATGTATTGTACTTCCTTTATAAGCTATATACCGGGGACTTACATACCTCCAGTCATCAAACCCACCGTCGATAACCACCGTTTTCGGTTCAGAAGGGACAATAGGGGCCTCCATTCCCTTAAAACGCCGGATGTTACCGACCATTTGCATATAATAATTGTCGCCATGTCCGCCTTTCATCGGTTCAATATCCCGGCTGCATTCCTGGCTGAATAAATCAGGAAAAGCATTGTATTGCCCCTCCCAGTATTCCTGTCGCCCGGCAATCCATTCATTCCACCCGGTAATAAAGATAAACTCCGGGTCCAGTTCCGAGGCCCTGTCCCATTGTTCCTGAAAATTATATCCGTAATTTACAGCAGATTCATCACCGGAATTTCCTCCGCTGTTTGTGTAACTGCGGCTGAAAACATCGGGGGCGTTCATCGCTGTAAGGCCCCTCTCTTTCGACCAGTTTTGTGCCACTCCTACAGTTACTTGTTCATAACCTCCGGAAGAACCAGCTCCAAAACCATGTTGGGGATATATTTCCAGCCAGCCCCAGTGATCGGTGCGGGTTGGACCGGTATTGTACGCCCCTTGTCCGGGACGAAAGGTAAAATAATTCTTCAGTTCATCTGTCAGGTTATCAGGATACCCCATAATTAATGGTTTCCCATCCCACTTGAAAAACAAATCGTCGTAAATTCCTTGTGAATACAATAACCCGTAAATACTTCTGATAGCAGCTTTACTTCCGTCCGTTGCTGCAAAAGGCATTAAAAACGCTATTTGGGGTGTATTTACACCATCTTTTCTGGCCTCAGCGAATGCCTCACATACAGCAAGATAAGATTCCCTCCAGGTAAAACTGCCATTGGAGCAATCAAAAAAGATGACATCAACCCCCGCATCGGCCAACATTTCTGCATGTTTTCGCAGCACCCACTTATCTGTATCAATGTAATAGTCGAACAAGGGTTCACCCCAATAATAATATCCTTCATCAGTTGGCCATAAATCACTATTATAATCATTCATAATCTGGGGATACTGAGCCAGCAACTTTGTCAAATCGTTTGCAGGAAAGCCTTCGGATAATTCCGTATGCCAGATCCAATAAAACAGGCCAACATATTTATCCTTTTTGACCTCTCCCACTTCGTCGTATGTTGGTAGCTTACGCCCTACAGCATCGGTTGCGACCAACTGGTAGATACCGGCATCCTGAACGACGACTGTCGTATCTTCATCGACTGTTTCATCATCAGGCACCGGGTCAATATCTTTTTTACAACCAGATGTAATTAACGCTATAAAAACGAACCATCTCATTCTGTTCAAAAAAAACAAGGTTTTCTTTTTCTTTATCACCAACATTGGCTAAGTTCATTTTATGTTCAAAAAATAAATATGTCTTTTAGTTTAATCATTCTATCAAAATGATCTTTATGTTTCTGCCAGCCTTATTTATAACCTCAGCTTACAAGTTTTTATAAAAACACCGGCTTTCCTGACACCTCTTTAAGACCCTCAGGATTCCTTCAATAGAAAAAACGAATTACGCTATTGAATGAATCCTAAGGGTATATACAATTTAAAAATCAGACAAATCTCTTATTCTGCGCTATTATATGATGCTCCCAGCTCTCCCAGATAACAGTATACTTCACCGCTTGCTGAAGTCGTAAACGTTACCTTAAAATAGCTTGCAGTAACACTTTCATCCAACTGGAAAGTTTGTCTGTCGAGGGAAGTAGAAGCAGTGACCTCAGCCACACGTGTCCAGTTTTCGCCATCGGAAGAGACTTCGAAGTACATATCTTTTGGCATTGATGTAGCCCAGTCTTCCTGGCAATTTACAATCCAGAATGCCCTGATAGAACGTTCTCCGTTCATATCCACGAGAAGCCAATGCGGATATTCTTCTGCACTTGGAAGATATTGAGAGTGCCAGAAAGTATAAATATTATTATCCAGCAAAAAAATGGCCTTACCCTGGCTGTCCCCTTCTCCTTCCGTCTCTTCGCTGGAACATGTAATCCCCCAGTTCGAACGGCTAATATCCTGCAAAGTAACTTCTTCCGCTTTTACAGTAAATACAAAATAGTTAACCCCGTATGACTCGTTAACTGTTCCGTTTCCACTTATTGCCTTAATCTTTACAGGAAGCAGATAACTCTTTTCCCGCTCCAGTTTTCCTTTCGGCTTTATGGTAAGCAACAAGGAATCTGATTTTACTTTTCCGTCCGATATCGTCAATTTGCCTGCACTTAACTCATAGCTTCCATCAACCATCGATAAATAGGAGGTTTGATTGGTCGTATTATAACTATCAACCAATGAAAGGTCTGCTTCTATCGTTGCTTCAACGTCCCCTTCTGCATTTTTGTCAGAAGAAATTCCGAACTTAAATATGGTATCCGCCAACTCGATGGTTTTTTCATTCGGATTATTTGCTGCATCCAGAAACGAAACCGATACAATTGTTGCTTCCGGTTCCGGATCATCAGAATCGTCGCTACACGAAGCAATCAAAAGTGCAGTAACAAGAAATAAACCTGTCAGTCTTTTCATTGGTTTAATTTGGTCAGCCCATCCGGCTGACATTCTCTTTTTTTTCATAATCATTAAATTAATTAGTTGAATAACAATTATTTATAAAATAATAAATATTCTAAATCGGGATAAGCCTCCCCTCTACGAAGCAATCAGTGCCTGTAGTACCTTTCACATTTTGATTTTTCAAAAGGTATACTTAAGTAAACAATGAATCCAGGAGCTGCGGTAGACTAAGAACCCAGGCTGACTGAAAAATACTTGTTGCTATTTTTTATAGATGAATTATTTTTTTATAAACCGGTATACTTTAACAGAATGGGGAGGCATCTTTACCATAAAAATGTTTTTGTCTGTCTTTATCTCTTTATGCTCCCACAAATCGCGTACTTTATAATCTTTCAGTTCATAGGGGTAGGTATACCAATAATTATCGCTCGTTTTCAATAAGGAGGTTAAATTAACCTGAACTTCCTTCTCTTCATCGCTACGGTTTAGCAAACAAATTGCCTTTTCATCATTATCAAGAGCTTTTCCCCATATTTCATAGTCCCCGTTGTCGCGATAACAAGATGCCTGTTGTCCCACAATGTCCTGGTTAATAGCAATCAATTCACTGTTTGTCAGTATCTCTTTGGTTTCTTCCGACATATTTGCAAGGTCGTTCCCTGCCATCAGCGGGGCTGCCAACATACACCACATCGAAAAATGGGTTTTATATTCCTCAGTGGTCATTCCTCCGTTACCGACTTCCAGCATATCTGGGTCATTCCAATGCCCCGGGCCGGCATACTTGGCCAGATCCCTTTCTTTATCTACAATCCCGATCATCGCATCCCAGCGGTCAACAATATCTCCTGTCGTACGCCATAAATGCCCGACTTCTTTTGCCCATTCCCATGGGTTTGTCGAGCCCCACTCGCATATACTGAATACAATAGGATGGCCTGCTGCATACAAGGCATCCCTCATATTGGCATAAGATGACCGGGAATCCTGTGTTGTCGTGTTACACCAGTCATATTTTAAATAATCAACTCCCCAACCGGCATAGGTTCTGGCATCCTGATATTCGTGACCGAGCCCGCCCGGACGGCCGGCACAGGTTTTGCTTCCGGCACAGGAATAAATTCCAAACTTCAATCCTTTTGAATGGATATAGTCGGCAAGATATTTAATACCGTGCGGGAAACGTTCTTTGTCCACAACAATTTCACCGTTCTTATCGCGATCGATCTGCCAGCAATCGTCGATTACAATATACTCATAGCCGGCATCTTTCATTCCGCTACTTACCATGGCATCAGCCATTCCCATCAAAAGATCTTCACTCACGTCACAATGGAATTTGTTCCAGCTGTTCCAGCCCATCGGAGGTGTATTCGCCAAATTCCCGAATTTTTGAGCGTAACTATTGCCCAGTACAATCAACACAGCAAAAATTATCAGATTTATTTTCAATTTCATATTCAGATAGTTTTTCTTACAGGATTACACCAACCTTTTTTCAAAAATTTCAGGATAATTTCAGATGTAATGCCTTTTACTGTTTCTAAAAATTATAATTAATATTTTCCGTAAAGGAACACTTCAGAAATACTAGTATATGTAACCCGGTTACTGTCAGTCAGTACTAATTTCAGATAACGCTTTGTTGTTACAACAGAATTAAGACTAATAGTAAGTAGATCTTCGTCCGAAGAGAAAACTCCTTCACCTATCTTTCCCCAGGATGAAGCATCCGGATCTGAATCGTCGCTCGTCCAGTATTGAACCGTATTCGCATCAGTATTTCCCGGCCTCCAGGTATCAATCTGACAAATTTCCTTTGCAGACTTCAAATCGATAATGACCCAGTGAGGTAAAGGAGCCGGGCCATCGCTGTATGACGAATGCCAGTATGTATCGTAGTAGTCCCCGTCAAATAAAGTAGTTATACCACCTCCGTCATCAGCCTGTTGGTCTGAATAATCAACCACCTCCCATTCTGATCTGTCATACTCGTATTTTGATGGGAACGATTCTTCGCTGTGCTCCCATTCCAGGGCGAAAGTATCAATCGCCGCTTCTTCAGGAATATACAAGGACCGAAAATCAAAGGAACATCCTCCCTCAGCATTCGGACATATAATCTCTCCTTTCTCTGCCGGCATCACAACAACAACACTGTCATCACTGGTAGTTGACTTATAGCGGACCTGTACTTCCACCAGGTCCTCAGCAGCCGAATACCAGTCAATAATGCCATCCGTTCCCGACATGGTTGCCGATTTAACCTTCCGTTGTGACAGGCTTTCCTGATAGGAATCCCCGTAGGAGGTCCCGAAATCTGATACAGTTAATGAAGAATGACCATATTTATCAATCGTCTTTACATAGAATGTGTAAGATTTTTCAGGCATGTCCTCCAATATTACGTCACTGCTATCCAGGCCGGTTCCCGGGCTTACCGGTATAATCATCGAATCGGCATAACTATTCCAAAATATATCTACTGTAGTGACATTCGGGGAATTATACAACCAGTATCGAAACAGAATTCTCTCTTTCCCGGGAAGGAAAGTAACCGAATCCGGTTTGGGGGCATATATAATTTCCCCTCCTTTGATATATTCTTTATGTACATCCATCATGTCCTCGCATGATATCAATATCGACAACAACACGAAAACAAATAGCGGGCTATATACTCTTTTACAATTTTTCATAAAGTACTAATCTTATTCATCATTAATTAACATCAGAGCCATACATAGTGACTTCGGCAATGTGGACAAATGTAGATGATCCCCATGTATCCAGTATCCGGATCCTAATGTAACGGAATACACCTGCATCCACATCAACAGTGAATTCATGCCCGGCCTCCAATGCGGCAATATCGGCATCGGTATTCGTTCCAACAGGAGAGCCGGATGGCTTTACAATGGTACAGTCCATAATTTTTGTCCACTCGCTCCAGTCGCCACTCATACCAGGGGCATCAGTACGTCCGTAAACCTCGAAATCTTTGGGATTTCCCCAGGCATATTCGCAGTCATCATCCCACTGGAATATCACGAGACGGCTTAGTTTTGCCTTTACACCAAGATCAATCGTAAAGGCACCGGGCAATACTCCGGCAAGTGAATGCCCGATGGTTGATACATCATCATCGATAATACCCAATGAAATTCCTTCCCAGTTATCCCAACTGGGGATATCATTTGCCAATTTCAAAAGAGACCATTTCGTTTTATCCAGCTTCTTTTCGTAAAGCGGGGTTATTTCTTTTCCTTCCGGGAAAATAGTATCCGAAACGTTATCCCAGTTATCATATATAACAACACCAAAAACTGTCGGTTCCGGATCAAACCCCCGCAAAGAGTATGTTGCCGTATCATCCTGGGAAGTAAGAACTTTATATGGCTGAATTACCCCAAGGCTGTCTTCTGCCAAAAACTCAAAGTCCAGTATCTCTTTATCCGGATTTACCCAGCTAAAGCGGGCTCCGCCAAAATCCTGGCCAATTTCCATTGAGTTGTAAGCCTTACTCAGGGCTGATTCCAATGGGGTAAAGGAAACCATAACAGGATCAGACATCTCTCCCGCACGATTAATTGAATAGAGCTTTGCGGTATGCTCCTCAACATCGTTATAGCCTTCAATTGTTATGTTATTTTCATAAAAGGAAGAAATCAGTTCTTTCGTATTACCGTTAGTCAATGTATATACTGCTTTTACTGCCAGTAAATCTTCTTCATCCGGTACCCGGTAATTAATCTGCACACCTCCCGCTATTTCTTTTATCTGAATATCAGTTACCTCGGAAGGTTTCCCGTTGCTTTCCGTAATCGGAGCAAGTTCCTTTTCGTTACAGGCACTTAGTACAAACAGAAAAGCTACAAATGTTATAATTGTTTTTTTCATGTGTATATAAATTACTTTTAGTTGCCACATGGAACTCGCCAATACAATCATGCTCTTGAGTGAGAGGTTCGACTCTCATGGCTCGTTTCATGTGTCTATCGATTTTTCTCATTACCAAATTGATTTATCACCACCCCGGGTTCTGGACCAAATTCGGATTATTTATTATATCGCTCTCGGGAATCGGAGCCAGATAGTTTTTAGAAGAAAAAGTCTGGTTATAAATCGTTGTTGCGGTATAATAGTCATTGGCATCTGACTTTGAAACATCCCATCCTGTTACCGGGCCATTCTGTTCATTCATAGCAGTCTTCCAGCGCCGGCTGTCCCAATAATAGGCTCCCTCACATGCCAGTTCAACAGCCCGTTCCCGCTGAATGATTTTACGCATTCCTGCCTTCGTTGAGGGTTTATCAGGATAAATGGAATGATTCTTCCAACTTTTCACAACACCGTCCAGACCTGCGCGTTCCCTTACCATATCAATATATTGATAAACCTGGTCGTCAGGTGCATCTTTCATTTCATTCAATGCCTCGGCATAGAATAGCAGCAAATCAGCAAAACGCATATCCGGGAAAGGAAACGTTTCATATGCTACGGAATTTCTATCCTGGTAGCTAGTGTTAACCGAAACCAGTTTTTTACAAAAATAACCGGTAGCATTATAATCGCCTGGTTGGAAAACCGAAGAGAACTCTCCGTAACGGTCTTTCGGGTACAGGCATTCGGCATCATCATCCGGCTCGTTCTTATAGGAATTGCCATACCATTTTCCCCGGTCGAAGCCTAAAGTTGAATAGAACCTCGGCTCCCTGTCAAAATTCAATGCAGCGGTCTGTTCTCCTTTCTGAATATAATAACGATGATCATCATCTCCTGTACGCAATTCGTAACGGGTTGAATAATCATAGTTCGTATCCTCGTCAATAGGAACCCCATTCCGGGAATAAAATTTTTCAACGATATTTAGCGGAATACTCATATTCCCGGTTGTATTTTGCTCAGTTGCTTCCTCTAACCTCGGAATACACTGCGATTGAACTCCTTCATCAACAGGCCAGGAGGTAGATCCCCATATCAGTTCACAATTCCAGCGTTCACTAATGACATGACGTAAAGTATTTACTAAATAAGTTTCATCAGACAATGTTTTTGACGTTACATAATCACTCTGCTGATACAGACGGATTCCGCTGTTATTACAAACCGTAATTGCAGTATCGCAAGCTTCAGCAGCCCTTTTCCAACGTTCTGCATCATAGGTTTGGTTAAAAAATGGTTCCCCGTTGTGATCCAGAAAACTATTGTAATCGGTATTCCCGTTGAAAAATGGACTTGCCCAATAAATCAACACTTTAGCCTTAAGGAAACATGCTACTGCACGGGTAAAACGACCCAGTTCTGTTGTCTCGTTTTGAATTTGGACCGGAAGTGCCCCGCTATCAATTGCCTCGTCCAACAATTCCACGATATAAGTAAAAGTATCATCTACCTTTTCCCTGTAAACCCTCACATTATCAGTCGACTCGTTAATTTCCATATTCTCTTTCAGGGGACAGATTGGCCCGTAATAACATAGCAAATAAAAATGGAGATAAGCTTTGATTGTTTTTACCTCAGCGATCAACCGATTTTTTTCATATGTTTCCAGATCACCAACATTACCAATATTTGCTAAAAAAACATTACAGTTATTGATTCCTGCATACAGACTTCGCACCGGAGTTCCTGTCGCACTCCAGTAATTGAAATATGTTTCGGTAGCGCTATCATATCCGCGCGCGGCCATCATCCCGCCATCGTTACAATCGACATTGAATATCATTTCCATCGCACCAAACATGGCAGGATTTTCATTCCATCCGCCTAATTTGGGCATGCTCCAATAACAGGTTGCCAGGTACTCTTCTGCCGTATAACGATCAGAAAAGGCATCGTCGAGTGTAGCCACATTGTCAGGGACAACATCCAGATAATCACATGATGACAACAGGAACGAGGATATCAGGATAAAAAAATATCGAATAGTCTTTTTCATCTTTACCAATGCATTTATTTGTTTAAATGATGATTAATTATGGTTCTACTATTTATAAACTAATAGTCAACCCGACATTAAACACTCGTTGGATCGGATAGCCCAGTCCATCTCCGGCCATCTCTGGATCCCAAAGTTTAAACTTACTGAAACAAAGAAGGTTAGTTCCACTAACATAAAATCGGAGATCCCTCAGGTACAATTCGTTCATCAACCGTTTAGGCAACGTATAGCCAAATTCAACAGATTTCAAACGAAGAAAAGAACCGTCCTCCATAAACCACGTACTCGTCTTAGTATTATTTGTTATGGTATAATGAGCCAGACGGGGCCACAAAGCATACGGATTAGGATTATTTACAGACCAGTAATCATTTGCAAAACAAGTCAATATCGCGTTATTATCTACACCCGGTGCAATTGCATCCACATCCATCCAGAAAGATTCGCGTGCCGACCCCTGGAAGAAAAAGGAAGCGTCAAATCCCTTGTATCCGGCAGAAAGCCCAAATCCATAGATAATTTCAGGAGTAGTAGGAAATCCAATAGGGACCTTATCCAGTTCCGATATCTTCCCGTCACCGTTAACATCCCGGTATTTAATATCTCCGGCCATGTAAGAACCGAACTGGGTTGGGGAATTTTCCACCTCGGCATCGTCAATAAATAAACGCTCTGCAATATACCCCCATGTTTGAGAAAGGGATTTTCCAACCTTCGACAGCCAGGGAGTTCCTGAATAATCAGGTTCTTCCCATTCTTTAACCTTACTTGTAGCATAGGTGAATGTAGCCCTTCCGGTTATCCACAAATCATTATTAAAATTTCGCTCATAATTGACTTCACAATCCAAACCCTTACCAGTCCCCACGCCCAGGTTCGCCATTACATCGGGAATAATGCCCATCGTGGCCGGAATCACCCGGTCCACAAGAATATTTTTACGTTTTTCATGAAAAACTTCCAGATTGGCTGAAAGGCCATTGTTCAACGACATCTCCAGACCCAGGTTTGTCTTGTAGGCAGTTTCCCATCCTATTTCGTTATTGGCATACCTCGTTACATCAATTCCTCCCGGATTATAGTTAAGGTTAGTCCCCCAGAACACATTTCTTTCTGCATCCATCTCCACTTGTGAAAGATAGTAAAACCTGTCATCATCGCTTCCAATAGCATCATTCCCTACCAACCCATAGGTAGCTTTTAGCTTTAGCTGTTTGAAGAGACCGGATAGCGGTTTAAAAAATTTTTCGTTCGAAAGCATCCATGCTGCACCTACAGACGGGAAAAAGCCCCAACGGTGATTTTTTGAAAACCGTTCTGATCCATTGTACCCGAAGTTAAATTCTCCAAAGTACCGCGTATCATAATTGTAGGCAAAACGACCGGATACCCCCATATTCCGGTTAGGAAGGGAAAGCTGCAGGTTCTTGGCAATTCCGGTCTTTTCCTCCCGCATAGTGTAAACCAGCAGCCCGTTCAGGGAATGTTTATCAAAGGTTCTGTTGTATTCCGTTGCTGCCTCCAGGTAGTAGGCACTATTGATATAGCGCTCTCCCGGATTGTAGTCAATATATTCTGTCCCGGCTGTTGGGTTCAAACACTTTAAAGAATATGTATTTTCTGTTAAATTATAAGAAGAGATGTTGTAATAGAAAGGTTCATAATTCCGGGTCACCTCATATTCAGAATAGCGCTCCACGTTGAACATGGCGCGGGTTGTCAATCCCTTCAGAAGCATATTCAGGTCCTGTTTTATTTCGAATTGTGAAATTGTTGTATTCTTACTGTAATCACGGTAACCTTTAAGGCTTTCAGCATAAGGGTTTATATAACTGCAATCACCGTAATTGCCAAAAAGAATATGTTCGGCATAGGCATATTCTTCATCCGGTTTATAATAGGGTTTGAAAAGAACAGGATTGGCCTGCATTACATCCTCATACATTGCAGATCCGCCATCGATAGGTCCGGTATAATCATCAAAGGTCGTACTCAGACGCAGGATCATTTCAGTGCTTTTCGTTACATTAATGTTCACATTTGAACGAAACGCATATTTCATCAGGCTAATATTCGAATTAAAATTGTTTCTCTTATCCACTTTCAGGTCTCCGTTATCATGCGATACATTGATCGCGACATAATAACGGGCCACTTTTCCACCTCCGCCAATACTCATATTTACCCGCTGGTTGCAGACCACATCACGGAACATTGTTTTATACCAATCTATGGCAGGGAAAATATCCGGATAAAGCCCTTTCTCTGTCATCGTAATCTTTTCCTGATCATACAATGATAATCCCAAGGCATTACGCGTTTTTACAGCTTCATTCTGCATCTTCATAAACGTCACCGGATCGGCAACCTCAACTCTTTTGGTTGGCATCGAAAAAGAATTCTCAATCCGGACATTAACCTGGGCCTTCCCCTCCGTTCCTTCTTTTGTTGTAACTGCGATCACACCGTTTGCTCCGCGGGCGCCATAAAGAGCGGTAGCCGTAGCATCTTTCATAATGGAAAAATTCGCAATATCGTCTGTATTCAAACGCGCCAGATCTTCAGTACTCAACTCGACTCCGTCGATCAGGATCAAAGGATCTTTTTTGGCTTCTGCTCCAAAAGTCGTAATACCGCGTATAAAGAAACTGGCATTGTCCTTACCGGGTTCTCCGCTTCGTTGGTAAGATATCAATCCCGACACCCGGCCTGCAAATGCTGTAGTCAGGTTACTGCTGGGAACTTTCAAATCATCTGCTTTTATTGTTGTGATCGAAGCAAGTACACTCTCTTTCTTTTGTTTACCAAATGCAACAATAGTAACATCATCCAGTTCCTGCGTTTTTTCCTTCATCTTCACATTAATTTTCTCCTGTCCCTCAATATCCACAATCTGACTTTCCATGCCGATAAAGGAAAAAACGAGTTTATCTGTTGGTTCTGCATCGATGGAATATGTGCCATCCGTATCTGTAATTACGCCACGGGTAGTCCCAACAATAGTAATTGTAACACCAGGTAAAGGCTTCCCATCCGTATCCGTAACCTTTCCTCTTATCCTCTTTTCAGGAGGGGCTAAAGATCCATCGGCTACTGATGCCGCATCAAAATCCTTCTTTCCTATTATCACCTGCCTGTCGAAAACGGCAAACGAATTTTCAGACGGATCCAGAAATTTCTTCAAAACTTTCTGGATTGTTAAACCTTTGGCTTCTATGTCAATTTTTTTATTTAAATCCAGCGCATCATCAACAACTATAAAGATAAAATCGCTCTGCCCCTCAATTTCGTCTATCAACTCAGAAAAAGTTGCATTATGCAGGTTCAATGTCAACCTGATATTTTGCGAGTAACTATCACTTGCACTCACCGACACGATTGAGACAAACAAAAAGAAAAAGCATATTTTCATTCTCAGAAACAATTTCTCTACATACCGAAGTTTCGGCATATGTTTTTTTTTCATAAATTTGTGTGTTTTATTTATATACTTAAATACAACATTGTGATTTAACTGGCAGGTTATATGGCTGTATAATCTGCCTTTTTTAGTATTAAAAAAACTCTCAGACTAGATATTTTGAATAGGCATTAAATTTTTAATAGTTAATAGTTCTTTTTTTTAGATATTATAATTTTGTCTTCATTCATAATACAAGTTATCGGCGCGATAGCACTTATTGCTTTAAAAATATCCGAACACTCAGATTTCAAATCAAGTTTTCCTCTCAGGGTTATATCTCTCACCTCCGGGTCCCGGATCTCAATAGTTACATTATAATACCGGGACAACTTCTCCACTATTGTACCCAACTTTTCCTTCTGGCAATACATCCAGCCGTCCTTCCAGGAAATATATGGCAAGACTTCCGCTTTTTCCAATGAAGTTGTTTTTGTTTCTTTCTGGTACACGAGCAACTGATCGGGTTCCATCACTATTTTTCGCGAACCTACCTCTGCCCGTACATTTCCTTCGACCAGAACAACTGATGTGTACGAATCTTCCGGGTAAGCTGAAATATCAAACTTTGTTCCCAGAACTTTAACAGACATTTCATCGGTCACTGCAACAAACGGCCTTTGGGGATCATGGGCCACTTCAATGTACGCCTCTCCTTCAATAAATAATTCCCGTTTCTCTTTGGCAAATTTCACAGGGAAGATAGCCCGGCTCCCTGAATTCAAATACAATCTGGTCCCGTCAGAAAGAGTCAAATTGGTTCTCTTTCCTCTCGGGACGACCAACTGGTTCAATTGTTCCTGAGAACTCTTCTTTGAAAAGGTTACCGGTGCTTTTTGCTTCGTCACAGCGCTGACGTTCTGCGTTCCGGGAATCAGATCGGTTGATTTTTCTCCATTCTTTGTAGTCACCTCAATTTCACCATTCCCTTTATATTTTATTTCCAGGTTATTGGAGCCAAATATTTTTTCAGAGTTATCGGAAAAAATTAATTTTACCTCATTAGAAACCTTGGCTTTAGCAACAGACTTATAATCCGGAATTCCGTTTTTTGAATTCACGAAAAAATAAAGAAGGGCAGAAAGGCCTATCAATACAATCAATCCTGCGGCAGCTGCCCACCAAAACCGTCTTGAATGCTTTTTCCCAATTGTTTCTTTTTCGATAGTAATCCACAATTTTCCCAGTTTCCTGCCGCTCAGCCTCCTCTCCTTCGGAATAATGCTTTTAATAATAAAGACCGCCTCGTCAATATCCTTTTTTCTGGACGGGTTATCTTGCAGAAACCGTTCCCAATATAAATCTGCCTCCGGAGTCGGGTTTAAAACCCACTCAATAAAATCATCTCTGATAATAAAGTCATTCGGATTTATGTTTGAGATTTCTGTCATCTAATAAATTTTATCACAAGAGCAGAAAAAACTTGTTTTGTACTCACCTCGACTCATTTTTTTTAAGAAAAAATTCAGGCAGGATAAAAAGTACTACGAAGAGAATAATATATGTAGCATGCACAATAATTTTTTCTGATAACACTTTCTCAATTTTTCCATTCCCCGATGAATAAGATTCCTGGCTGACTGATAATTTAACTGAAGTATTTCGCCCAATTCTTCATAGCTAAGTCCACTTACATAACGCAAATAAATCGCTTCACGTTGCCGATCACTTAATTCGGCCATTGCTTTTTCGAGTAACTTCAGCCGATCATCGTCGTTGCCATTATTTTCTTCATCAGAATATGTCAAAGAATATGAAAAAGGTATTTCTTCCGAATCAAACGACAGGTATCTGCTTTCTTCTCCCTGCAAACGAAATATTTTTCGCTTAAGCGACAGTAAAAGATAATGCTTAATACTGTTTGCAGACTTTAATTGTGGCCGGTAATTATATAAATCGATAAAAAGGTCATGAATTGCATCAAGGACTAAATCTTCACTTTTTGAAAAATGTAATCCAAACCTGAATAATTCCTGAACATAGTGATCATAAATAATCCTAAATGCGTTCTCATTTCCTGAAATGAAATCATACCACAATCCTAACTCAGATTGTATTTTTTCAGTTTCATCCATACATTAAGGTTCAAATCCTATGCTAATGCGCTAAACCACCCCTATCTTGACAAAGGTATAATCATTTTATTTCAAAATTATTTTTTAACCATTAAGTTATCCACTTTTTTAAAAACAAAATGATAAATAGTTATACAGTAAACTGTCAGGTAGTGAGCCAATACTAACCCGCTACGTGAAATTACAGATTAAATGGTTTTCAGTTTTATTTCCCCGGCCGTAATGAGTGAAAGTTTAAAAATTAAGGCTCTCCCTTAGACCTTTAGGATAAAACCTTATTTTCTCGAATGTAATCTATCCGGTATAACAGGTGACATTCCCCATATTCTTATTTGCTAATCAGACTAATTCTTCGACAATTCCTGCTGAATGCAATCAAAACTTTGCCTGGTATGCTGCCACATACTAACCACATCGAAAGCGGCCCAGAACAGTCGCATCCCCTGCTCCCTCCAGAATTTTATTTTGACGGGATCTGCACATGCAATTCCCGGAAGAACGCCGTATTTATTGCAGGTAACAATTACTTTTTTAACTGTTTCAATATATTCCGGATTGTCTAACTGTCCTGGGATTCCCATCCCAAGCGACAAGTCGTCGTTTCCGACCAGAGCCACGTCGATTCCCGGTACAGAAAGAATATCGTCAAGGTTGGCAATAGCTTCTGCCGTCTCAATCTGGATGCCGACAACAAAATCATGGTTAAAATAGTCGAGTTGCCCAAGCGGTTTTTCCCACCCCAGGTATTTCCCGGCCGGACAGGCACAGCCTGCATAGCCCTTAATTCCGGATGGAGGAAATTTAATCAGCTTTAAAAAATCCTCAACATTCTTGCGGAAACGGATTCGCGGAACAAATATCCCGTCCGGCGCCTGGTCCATTGCACGGTTCAGCTCGGCATACGAGGGTTCCGCTACCCTTACCATACAAGGGAAACCCAAAGCCCGGGCGAGACGGATGTGATCAAAAACCGTTTCACTGTTAAACCCGCCATGTTCCCGGTCGATCAATACCAGATCAAAACCAATGTCGTGGTACATTTCAATTACAGAACCGGAACGACTGTCAAAAACACAACCACACAAAAGCACATCCCTATCTTTTATCCTCTTTTTTAACAAACCAGTACACGTTGCCATATCAATCTATTTTAGTTTTTACCTTCTTTTTATAAGTCAATGCCGCATTTCAGCATAAAGTACAATAATTCAAAATATTATACTTCTCCATCAAGCACTGGCACTAACCGATTTTATCAATTATTTAAATCAGGGGTTTTGTACAATAATTTTCCCCGAACCCGGATTTCGGTTTCAACCAGGTATTTCTTCAGGTTTTGCGTATCAACAGTCAAACCTAGGCCTGGCTTTTCAGGCAAAACAATTTCACCATCCTCATTTGGAAGGAGTTGCTCTTTTGTTATTTCAACAGCCAATGGACAGGCTTCTACCGGGTATTCGCAAACATAACTGTTCTTTATTCCTGCAAAAGGCTGAATGGAAGCACTCAATGCCAGGTGGGACGTGAAGGTATGGTTTACATAGGTAATACCTTTTGCCAGCGCCCTGTCGGCAACACGCTTTGCCGTAGTTATTCCTCCAATCCGGCCGGTATCAATCTGAATAAAATCGAGACCGGCATAGTCCATCATTGCCAGCGCCTGATAGTAATTACTGCAGCCTTCACCTGCAGCCAGGCTTACCTTCGGTTTAGAAACAGCAAGGTTCTTATAAGTCTCAAGAGACATGTTAATAAAGGGTTCTTCCAGCCAATACACATCCGCTTCTCTCAGGAACGGCAAACGCAGCCTGGCCTTCTCCGCATCTTCCCTCCAGCCGGTCCCGATATCGACCATCAGCAAAGAATCGCGGCCCAGTCCTTCACGGGCCGCCTGAAAATGAGCACGATCGGTTTCAGCATCCGTTTTGCCAATCGGCCCCCATCCAAATTTTACGGCTTTGTACCCTTGTCTTTCCGATTCGCCAGCCTTTCGATATGTTTCTTCCGGGGTATTGCCAAACAACTGTGAGGCATAAGGCAATTTGGAATATGACCGGCTGTATCCCAGCAGGCTATAAACCGGCTCCTTCCTGATTTTCCCGAGCAAATCCCACAGGGCAATATCTATTCCGGAGAGAATATGGTCTGCCTGAAGCAGGTCGAAACAATTTTCGTGTACCCGGTTACTGATGATATAAATATCTTCAGCAGACGAAACAGACATCCCATCCAGTGCCTGACTGACGGGTTTACAAGCGCTATGCGACATCGGACAAATATACCCGGCAATACTGGTCAGGGGAGAAGCCTCACACTCCCCCCAGCCTTCACAGCCACCGCCCCGTACACGAACCAGAAGGGCATCCTGGCTGCCATCGCCAATATCAAGCACCTCGGGCATACTTAAATAGAAGAAATCAACCGATTCTATTTTCATAATATGCTATTTAAATCGTTCGTTATCTTAATTTCATCAAAATGTAATTGTCAGTCCCCCGTCAACTGTTATTACCTGTCCGGTTATGTAAGAAGCATCTTTCCCTGCCAGAAAATAGGCAACACCGGCAACCTCGTCCGGCTGAGCGGCCCGCCGGAGCGGCAAATGATGGCCTTCGATGTAATTAATGCGAAACCAATCGCTTTCCAGTTCATTCTTCCCGTCAACAATTGACATGGCAGTATTAACAAAACCCGGGGCAATTGCATTAACCAGAATATTTCGATCGGCCATTTCATTGGCCAGGTTCCGGCAATACTGATTAATAGCCGCTTTGGCCATAGCGTAACTTCCCGATCCAAATTCGGCCCGTTCCCCGTGGATGGAAGTAATGTGGACAATCCTTCCGCCCGAAGCCATCAGCGAATTGGCCACATAGCTGGTAAGAATAGCCCCGCGCGACATCAGATGAAAAATACTTTCCCACTCATCGGGAGTTGTTTCTGTTACCACCGTTTTTTTACTAACTCCCGCACAGTTAACCAAAACATCCAATTTTCCCCATTTTTCCCAAATAATTTCCTTGCATTTTTCCATCGTTTGCTCGTCAGCATAACTTCCCCTGACAAACAAATGATTTCCTTTGGCAAGTAAAGCGACTACATCCTGCATATCCTGAATATCGTTTAAACAAACATCGTATCCCTCTTTGGCAAAACGAAGGGCAGTAGCTCTTCCAATACCGGAGGCCGCTCCTGTTATCAATACTTTTGGACGATTAATCTCCATTATTCAATTTTATTATAAGATCTGTTTTTCATGATTACTATTTCCGGCGATAATTGTAACGCGCGTATTTATTGTTTCCCCGGGCTGCAAAACCATGGTCTGTCCTAAACGGGCAGCTTCATTTACAGAGATGGGCATGGTAGCGCAGGGCTCAAGGATAGCGGTATAATGGCCAAAGAATCCGCCATAGGAAGCAAAAAGCCAAACGTAGGGAAAAACGTTTTTGTCGAAACGGTACCCGAAGTAATGGCCCCCGGGGTTTTCAATTCCTATTTTTCCGGCTGCCAGGTCATAAATATAAAAGAAGTCCATGGTGCCGTCCTTTCCCGGGATAAGCGACACGTCGGTTTGTCCGTTTTCCGGCCATTGAAATGGTTCCGTCCGCTTAAAACGGGAGTATCCGGGATCGACTACCTGTCCCTTACGGGCAGGGCATAAAATCCGGTCACCTTCCTGTATTTTTAAGGCGGCATGAAGTTTCCACAAAAATTTAACGGCCTGGTTATTTTCATTGGTTATCGTGTAATCCGTATAAATAAACGGGTTATTTTCGTCAAGCCTGATTGTTTTTTTGTAATTCAATTTGGAAACCGGCAGCAGACCGTTTAACACAAGGTATTCTTTTTCAATGGAGGCTGCCAAGGGTTGTGTCCAAAGTTCTCCATGATCCGGGAATTCCATCCCGTCAACCGTCTCCGGAATATCATTGGGCAGCAGTTCGTCCACCCCCCCATAAAAGACCGGGTCATATTCAGTTCCCGGCCCATAATTTTTTAAGTTCAGAGCCTTGTTTTTCCACAAAAATTCGTAATCTAAATTTTTATTGTAGATGCTGGTTATCTTTCCTCCTCCTTCCGGGAAAACATCTGCCAGCAAATGTTTATTCTCCAATCGTATTAAAGATGTAATTTCCATTTTTAAGCATTTAACTTTTACCACAGCAATACATAAATCGTTACGTAACAGGCCACCATTACCAATGCCCACAGGATAATATTTTTATACCAGGGAACAGGGGTCCTTTCAAAAAGGAAGAGCATTTTCTCCTGATTTCTATCCGGATTCCCGGGAAGGAACATATAAAACAGGCAGATTGCAAAAGTGATAATCCAAACAATACCCGCTACATTAAAGATATTCATGGTAATGCCCACCAATTTTACGATGTAAGGCATTAAAAACATGGGGAAAGTAAAAAGCATTAAATAAAAGGCCAGTTTCGACGACATCCGTTTAAAAAATATTCCCAGCAAGAAAGTGAGCGATATCGGTATGGCAACAAAGGCCCAGCATTCCTGAAAAAAGTCGAAAATATGCCTAAAACTACCGACTACCGGTGTATATAACGTACCAACGAGTAAAACTGCCGCAGAAAAAATCCGCCCCATCTTTATCAGGTGTTTATCATCAGTCTGCTTTTTCGAAAATTTTTTATAGATATCGAATGTAAAAATGGTTGAAACGCCATTAATTCCGGAAAGCACAGCCGTAACAACCGAGAAAATCAATACTCCGTACATAATCCCGGCACCTCCTGCCGGCAGTAATTGACGGGTAACAAACACAAAAGCCATATCAGCTTTGGGCAAACCGGGGTTTAAACGGTAAGCAATCAGCCCCGGGAAAACGTCGGCGAGAGGAACAAAAAGCAACAAAAAGCCGGCAAAGATCAAACCGATGCGGCCATTCCACCTGTTTTTTGCTCCCAAAACACTTTGATTGATATTCTGGCTGGTACAGTAATACCAGATGTTGGTCGAGAACATTAAAACGAGCAAGGCAGTCCATGGAATCTCCGGGTCGGTGGCCGGACGGATAAGATGCGCCCGCTCTCCTTCCCCTATTATTGCAGGAAGCCCTCCGTCAATACGGGCCACACCGAGGGCAAATATAAGAAAGCCCCCACCAAGCAACATACTGGCCTGCAACACGCTGGTCCATGCCAGCGAAGCCATTCCTCCGTAAATCGAAAAGAATCCCACAACGACCGCAATAATCACTACGCACACATAAATATTGATTCCCAGAATCTGGCTCATGGCAAACCCGCCGGAATACAACACCCCCGCCAGGTTAATAAACACATAAATACAGACGGACAATATGGCATACAACGAACTTACCCGTTTGTCGAAACGCCTTTCCAGAAAACCCGGAGTTGTTAGTATTTTATTTTTAAGATAATAAGGAACAAAAAACACTACCATAATAATGATTGCCGGTGCTATGCCCCACTCCCAGTTTGCAGTAACCAGTCCACGACTGTAAACGGCCCCAACGGTACCGATAAACTGTTCGCTGCTGATTCCGGCAGCAACAAGTGAAAACCCGATTACATACCAGGGAAGATGATTTTGCCGGATATAAAAATCGGCAGCCTCTGTCCGGCGTTTTCTGCCTGCAATAATCCCGGTTAGTATAAAAACCAATATATAAAAGGCAAATGCGCAGTTATCCAAATTTGACATATTCTACTATATTTTTTCGGAAATAAAGTTAAGCGGATGAAAATGCAGCAAAGAAACGAGCTAATTAAGTTCATAAATAAGACAATAAATTTCAAATCTGCCGGTTTTCCCCAGATGGAACAGATAAAGTTTTTCTCCTGGCACCCTTTAGTTAAGGTAAATCAGGAGAAAAATCAAACCTTAATCTGTCAGAATAGTCCGAAATCGGAATTCAATCACATTCTGGATTTTAATTCATCCATACTAACCCGGAGCATACGTCCTATTGGCTTTCCGTTACGATAGGTAATTGCCTTAACCTCCACTGCTCCTGTCGGTACAATAACCGGATAGCCCTTATATTTTGCAGAATATTCATCAGGAAAAGCAAAATTGAAGGAGTAGTAAATATCCAGTCCGGGAACTTCGGAGCTGAAGGTTATTTGCAACTCTCCGGAAGGCCCCCTTTGCAACTTTGCAATCGGATCGTAAATAACCCTTGCGTATTTTGTCTCATTTTTGTCCAGCAGGGGCAGATTTAGCTCCAGACGTTTCAGAAAATCTTCCCGGTCGCGTTTCTCTTTCGGCGACCAAAAAACTTCGGACAGGGCCATAGCCCGTGGCCATGTCATATATTCCACCTGACGGCCTTCTTCAATCATTTCGGTCCAGACATTTCCCTGTCCGCCCAAAATGTATTTTGGGTCAATACCTTCGGGAACAGGCTCAAAACTGTAGGCCGTTGAAAGTCTTAATTTTGACCAGGGAGAAGGGAAGCCATCAAGCATGGGGTCTCCCTGCATATAATCCAGATAACAAAAATCAGTCGGGGTCATTATTACTTCGTGCCCTTCAGTAGCGGCTTTTATTCCGCCTTCCATTCCACGCCACGACATTACCATGGCATTGGCTGCCAGGCCGCCTTCAAGGATTTCATCCCAGCCGATCAACCTTTTTCCCCTGGATTCAACAATCTTTTCCACCCGTTTTATAAAATAACTCTGAAGTTCATGTTCATTTTTCAGGTTATGCTCCTTCATCACTTTCTGGCATTTCGGGCAGTTTTCCCAGAAGTCCTTACACACTTCATCCCCTCCAATGTGAATGTACTTTCCGGGGAAGAGGGCAACAATTTCATCCAGAATATTACTCAACATTTCAAAATTTGCCTCATTTCCGGCACACAATACATTCTCTTCAGGACCTCCTGCTTCACCGGCATAAACAGTTGTCGGGTTCCCGCTGCATGAAGCCTGAGGGTAAGCAGCAAGTAAAGAGCGGCTGTGCCCCGGAATATCAATTTCCGGTACAATGGTTACAAAACGGTCGGCAGCATATTTCACAATTTCTTTAATATCCTCCTGCGTGTAATAACTGCCATAGGTAGCTTTTTCCCCGGATTGGAGGGCAGGCATACTGTAAAAAACACCGGTACGCGGCACACGCCATGCCCCTACTTCGGTAAGCTTCGGATATTGCTTGATTTCAATCCGCCATCCCGGATCATCCGTTAAATGCCAGTGAAATATATTGTACTTGTATTCCGCCATCTGATCGATAAACTTTTTGACGAATTCCTTGCCAAAAAAATGACGGCTCTCATCGAGCATGAGCCCGCGCCATCCAAAACGGGGATAATCGATTATTGACACAGCCGGAATTGCCACCGTTTGTCCGTCCCCATCCGCCGGACAGTTTAGAGAAATGAGTTGCTGCAACGATTGTAACCCATAAAATATCCCGGATGATGTATTCGCAGAAAGCTCTATTCCGGAACGTTTTACTTCAAGCGTATATCCTTCGTTCCCGATTTCCGGGTTAAGGGTTTTATTTATTTGTAAAAAAATGTTCTTTCCTTTGGAAGAAGAAGTAACCGTTAACTCGTTACCTGTAAGAAAATTCACCCGTTCTGCAAACAGTTGAGCCGGAGTCAGAACCGACTTCTCCCCACTGGTAACAATCTTTGTCTTCCTGCTTAGTTCAAAACTCCCGGAATTTTCTGTCAGGCGAACGGGCTCAGGAATTAAACAGACAACCGCTTGGGAGAATCCTCCCAAACTTATACAAAACAGGAGGCAGCTTAAAAATAATCTACACATCATATTATTTTATTTTTTTCATCAATTTTGAAATCAGGATAAAGGTATTGCCCCTTTCTGGGTGCACACATAGGCAGAAAGCTTTACGGCCATATCATGGGAACGCTCCAGAGGTAAGCCATTCAGCATCCCGACGACCAATGCTGCAGCAAAAGCATCGCCGGCCCCCACCGTATCTTTTACTTCCACTACCGGGGTTTCCAGAAACGATATTTGCTCTCCGGAAACCAGCAAACTTCCTTTTGCTCCATAAGTACAGGCAACCAGTCTGAGATTATATAAACCGGCCAACTGACGGCAAACCGACAGATCATCCCCCGAAAGTTTAAAAATACGCGCAACGATATACAACTCCTCGTCATTTATTTTCAAAACATTTGCAAGTTGCATCGACTCATCAAGCAAAGTCTTTGAATAATAATTCTGCCGGAGGTTAATGTCAAATACTTTCAGTGCCTTATCCGGAACAAGCCGGACAAACGCCTGTATCGATTTTTTTGAGATATCAGAACGTTGTGCCAGGCTCCCGAAACAAACAGCGTCCAATTGTTTCGCCAAATCGATGCATTGTTCAGAAAGGGACAGGTAATCCCATGCAACCTGTTTCTCTATTGTATATTGAGGGATCCCGGCTTCGTCTAAAGTAACATTCACAACACCTGTAGGGCGATCTGTTTTCTCGAGTTGCAGGTACATATTACACGAAGACAAGCGGTTGATAATCTCTGTACCCAACTCATCTTTTCCAACGGCACTGACGATATAACTGTCAGCACCCAACATCCCTGTATGATAGGCAAAGTTGGCAGGAGCGCCTCCCAGCACTTTCCCCTGTGGCAGGAGGTCCCATAATACCTCCCCAATTCCGGCAATCCGGTATTTTTTTTCCATCTGTTTTATTTTGTAAGTCCCAATTCCTTCTCGATCTCTTCCAGCGGTTTTCCTTTTGTTTCGGGAATGTAGATCTTAATAAAAACAAAAGCAAGCAAGCTGAAGAGCCCAAAAATGCTGAATGTGATCATACCTCCCAAATTATTAAGCATCCATGGGAAAAACTGAACGACCAGCAGGGTACATATCCAGCTTACCGAAGTAGAAAACGACATGGCCGTTCCCCGGATGGAAGTAGGGTACATCTCGGAAGTAACGACCCACATAACCGGGGCAAGTGATGCTGCGAAAAAAGCAATATAGGCCAACACAGCAACCAGCATCCCGGCAATACCAGCCATTCCGGTAAATGTTGCCGAAAGAACAACCAGCGACAAAGTCATTCCCGCTGTTCCCCAAAGTAACAGGTTTTTTCGTCCTTTACGGTCAACCAGCCAAACAGCAACAATTGTAAATAAAAAATTCACAATGCCAACAATAATCGACTGAAAAAGAGCATCATTTGCCCCGACTCCCGCCTGTTGAAATATTACCGGAGCATAATTTATTACCACGTTAATACCGGTTATCTGCTGAAATGCAGCCAGCAATGTCCCTAGAATCAGGACATATCCAAGCTTTCCCTTAAAAATGGAAGTTATATTGTTCTGCTTCTTTTCGACGGTTTTATTTTCATCCAATGAAGCCTCAACAATTTTTATTTCCGATATTGCATAGAGTACTCCTCCTATCTTCTGAAGTACCATTTCCGCCTTGTTTTTTTCACCTGCCTTCAAAAGCCACCTTGGACTTTCAAAAAAAGAAATGTTGAGTAATACCAGATAAACGATGCCAAAGAATATGGGTACTCCTAACATGAATCTCCAGCCATAATTCATGCTGAACAATGCATAATCAATAACGTATGCCAGTAAAATCCCTGTTACAATCGCCATTTGATTAAATGCGACCAGGGTCCCGCGACGTTGTGCCGGAGCAATTTCGGTAATGTAAGTCGGCACAATAACAGAAGAAGCGCCAACAGCCAATCCTCCTGCAATACGGGCAAAAACAAAAAAAACAAACTCTTTGGTTGAACTACATATTATGGCAGAAAAAATAAAGAAGCATGCTGTTATGAACATCATTTTCTTACGGCCGTACTTATCGCCGAAATAACCGGCAACAAGTGAGCCAATCAAACATCCAATCATTATAGAACTGACAGCGAAGCCAGTTTCTATTTTATTTAATGAAAAATATTCCTGTATCCCGGGAATTGCCCCCGAAATTCCAGCCATATTCAGTCCAAATAGCAAACCTCCGGTTACCGCAACAAAGGTCATCCAGTTAACAAGTCGGGTATTCCGTTTCATTTGTCATATTTTTGGTTATAAATATTCTTCATTTGCCATGCATCTATCGACTTTAAGTGAGCATCTTTTCCATGGGCAATAACCGACACGCCTTCACTGTCGTCCCTTTCGGGATAGGAACGCAAAGCAATGCACTGCCGGTTGTTCACAAAAACCTCCACAATACTGCGATCGATGAAAATATGCAGGTTTACCGGCTCTCCCTCTTTTATCAGGACATCAGCCGTTTCCGGAATTCTAAAATCTACCTTATCCGATACCGAGCTGTTCAGGTTATCGATGGAAATAGCACTTGTACGTATAGCCGGACCTGAATAATCGCGGTTAAGAAAGCCCCCGTCATGATAAAAGGTAACCCGGGTGTATTCCTCTTTGCCGGGCGAACGCAACACGTCCACTTCTATTGCCGAAGCTTTCTGTGGGTCGAGTATTAGATTAATTTCCATCGCATTGCCAGAAATTCCGGAAAGGACAATCTCCTTATTGGCCGGCAAATCCATTTCAAGAAGAGAAGAATGCTTTTCCCGCAAGGTTTCGTAACCGCCAGCCGGACTCATTTCCAGCCGTTCATCGTCGTCCAGAGTCAGTCGCCGGGGCAGGGTCATCAGTTCCGTATAATTTCCCGGACCAATCTCTTTACCGGTATTCATATTGAAAATGGCAATAACACCTCCGTTACCGTCGGGATAAGCAGACGGGGCATGAACGCCGCCTCGGGATGCCGGGCCGTGACTAAAATTACCGCCATCTGTAACCTTTAGTTTATCGGCGACTTTATCGTAATCTCCCAGCAAATATTTTCCACCACTTCTATGACTGAAATATAGAAGGATATATTTCCCGTTATTTCCGATAGGCCAGAAATACGGACAGGAGCCGTCGTCGCCAATCAGCGAATAACGGTCGTCTTCGGCAAAAGGATGTAAATAGTTCCAGTGCAACAAATCAGTGGATTCGAAAAGGAAATCGGCACGGACTTTTTTGCCTCCAGGACCGGAATAAAGGTTTCCCCCCATCAGGGAATAGTATTTATCGCCTTTCTTCCAGATATTCGGATCCCAGGGGCTATAGGGTAAGCCATCCGAAGGGTTGGGGGCTGTAATTACGGCCCTGTCAGCTATCTTGGTCCAGTTCAGCAGCAAAGGGTCACTGGAAACCGCGACCATATTACCGGCATCGACTCCGTGGTACATCGCAATTACACGATCCTTTTCCACCCAGGTTGATCCGGAAAATACCATCCTCTCAATACCGGGATAAATGGCATAGGGCAAATCACGCCAGTGAATCAGATCGTCACTTACGGCATGTCCCCAATGCTGACGAGGGTCTTCAGGCGGATAAGCCTGGAAAAACAAGTGCCATTTCCCATTCCAGAAACAAAGACCATTGGGATCGTTCAGTTTGCCTTCAGGACTTATAAAATGGTAGTAAGGCCTATATTTATCGTCCGAAAGTTTCGCTCTTGATTCACGGAACCTTTTTATCAGCAGATTGTGTTTCAATTGCTTTTCCTGTTCCTCCGGTTTGTCCCCGAATGTAAAATGAGGAACCTTCGAGGTATAATCCTGTGCAAACCCCGTAGCTGAACACAGGAAAAGACAACTTAAAAGAAAATAAAAGGATTTGTTCATCATTCAACATTTATCTTATTTGTATTTAACTAAAAGGTGGACTATTTTTTGGGTTCGGGGTAACGTGATCATCTTTCTCTTGGCATCCCACTTTGTCCATTCCTTCCCGTTTATCATCACCTCTTGAATATCCTTCTGAAAGGGGATATGAACAAAAAGCAGGGTCTGCGGGCTGTTTTCGGGGAGCATAACATCTGCAACAATTGTATTGGGTTCCTTGTCGTGCATCAGAGAATAACTATATTCCCCAAAGCGTGTATGTACCCCGTTTAATTCGACCTTTTGCCCCGGTTCAAGCCAGCGTTCCGGAATCCCGTTTCCCAGCCAGACCTCAGTATCTTTCTCTTCGAGCAAAAAGTCAATAACCTGGCTAACCACGCGGGCTTCATCCGGGCATTTATAAAACGGGCCGCTGGCATGTTCCCACATCCGGTACTCTTCCGATAAAGCAATCACATCGGGATAAAAAAGCGATGTAAAATTGTTGTACAGGCTACGGATGGCAGCCTTTGTTTCCTGACGGTCGAGATATACGCTTACCGGATTTTGCAGATTCGCCTGAAAAACCATTCCTCCCCGGCTAAACCAGTATTCATCCTCCACCCAGCCATGTATATTCAAATTCATTGAAGTAGAAAGGGTCAGGTTTTCTTCCCAATCGTTCAATATCCAGTCGGCCATAGGAGAACGGGCATCAATAATCCCTGTTTTCAGCAGGGTAACAGGCCCGTACAGCACCTCGCGGGTCGACGACAACCGCAAGGTCGGGTAAATCCCCTTTTCATAACGGTCGTAATATTTCGATTTTTTAGAACCAAAATAGCGGAAACGCTGGTAAGGCCGTACCGGCACATAAGGGACACAGATATTATTGCGTAACCGGACAACAGGACAAAACTCCATGGCCCGCTGCAAACTCTTCCGAATATCTTCACGGTAAGCATCTGCTTCTTTTTTATAATAATCGGCGCGGGGCAGGCCAGCCTCATGCAAAGCCTCAGCCAGAGCCTTCATCCCCAAATACGAATAGGCATTGGTAGCATACCAGTACTTCCATTCAGGACAGTCTTCCAGCATTCCGGCAGGTAACAGGCCATAATGCAGGACCGGATTCCCGCTGCTGTCGTTCACCTTTGTTTGAGAACGTTGTTCTATAATCCAGTCAGCGGCCTTCATCATTTTAGGGACAGCTTTTTTAAGCCCGGCATAGTCTTTCGAATACATAAAATGATAGGCAAGCCCCCACAAAACGGTTCCGTGGTCCATATTATACCCAATGGCCGTCAGGTCATTGTTATCGGAAACTTTCACCCCGTAAAATACATCTTCCTGATCGCCGGTGTAAGCTCCGGGCAATTTTCTGCTTCCCTGAAGTTTTAAAAAAGTTTCGAGGTAGTTATCAACGGTTTCAAAATCGCCCAACCGATCCAGAAGTACTGTCTGAAAAATGGATTCATTGGCATATACCGGATAATTAAACGATGCTGCAGGAACCATGTAAAGTCCGCTTTCCGGGTCTTTGGTCACGCTCATGTGAATATGCGAAATAACCGATTTCGATAATTGGTTAAAAGCTGGTTCAGGAACATCAAAGACAGTATTTTTCGAAACCAGACTGCGCCAGTAATCCACCACCCGGCTTCTTTCTTTTACATAATCAAGATTCGAAAAAACAGGACTGTCTGCAGAAGTCAGGTTCCCGATAAACGGAAAACAAAAATAGAAAATACAGGAAGAACCGGCCCCAAGTTCGAATTTGTAATGGATGCCCTGCATGTTTCCTTCCCTGAATAAATCCGTTTTTAACGCATTGCCAACGGTATTTTCAGTATAACAGCGAAGGAATTTACCATCTCCGGTTTGATCGAAGATAAATCCGTTTTCCAGAGAAATATTTGTCAGCGCCCGGTTGCCCTGCAACCATAAATGAGCATTCATCACATTCAACGAAGGATTGGAAACGCTCAAACGGACCATTAAAACAGCAGGTGTAAATTCGTCCCGTCCCGGATCGCAAGGAGAGAGCGGGCTGTTTCCCGGAAGCGTAACAAAAGCTTCTTCTTCAAACAAAAGCCCTTCGTGGTTCCAGTCTGCATTTACCACGGGCAAATAATTATTCAGAATTGACATCCGGCTGTTTGCTTCGTCCCTCTTGTATGAAGGTTTTTCCCCTGTCCCGAAATTCCAGTCCAGTTCATCCACCTTCCAATTACAAAGAGAAAGCGCTTTTCCCTGCACCTTTGTCCTGTCCCGGTCGATGATGATATTTCCACCCCACTCCACGGCGAACTTCTGCCAACTGGCATCGCAGGCCAAAGGAAGGTAAATCCGTGCCCCCAACTGGTCCTGAAGCGGATCTTTCCAGGGAATCTCCCTGCTTGCCCTTTCATACGACTGTTCAGGCTCCTGATTTATCTGTTCCCTGATATTAGCCCCCTTGATAACTGTTGCTTTCTGAAACGTTACAGGGTCATCAGCCCTGGATATATACACATTAAAATCAGGAATATAAAGCGGACCTTCTGACAGATCGGAAGGGGCAAAAGAAAAAGTCCCGTCGGAAGAACGAACCGTAATAACAGACTCTTCATTCGAACCAGGCAACAAGGCTTTTGCAGTTAAAGATTTTATGATGACTCCTTTATGGTTGGTAGATGGGACAATAATCCACGCATTTTTACCTACCTTTTTATCTCTCTCTTCCCAGTTCCAGCCCGACAGGCTCTTGAATAAACCGTTAAAAACCTCTATTTTCCCGCTAAGCTTTTGCAAGTTTTCTTCTTTTTTCAGAAATTCAATCCGTATGTTTTCCTCCTGAAGGGCAGCCATTGAAAATACATCTATCCTTTTTATCTCCTGTTTGTATTTTTCAGGAAATTTAACCCTGACTTTCAATGTCCTGCGATATTCAATTTTTCCGGGCAAACGCTGAGCCGAGGCTAATTCCTTTTTATCCAGGGGCTGAAAAGTATAAACAATCTTATGTCCATCAACGCTTGCCTTTGTGCCTGCCGTTATCCATTCGCCCCTCCACAGATCGTCCTCATGGTCTTCATAAGAAGGCATGTGCGGCGGTTCATCCGGCCAGTTGTCGTGCCAGTATTCGATTTGCATCGAAGCTGCCATATCTCCTGTTACTCGGGAATTGCATAAAACTTCAAAACATTGAATATCCCGGGCATTCCACCAGCGAACGCCGATATTGCCAACGTCCTCTCCCGACGCGTAAAAATTACTCCAGGTTATTTCATGGCCCAAAAGAGAATCCGTTGCTGTCCAGTAGCACAAGGTACCAAAACCCGTAATATCCAGATAATCAACGGAGTTCTGCACATCAGAATTGCCTTCCCCATAAGATACTGATTTACAAGACAAGACCAATATGAGGCTATAAAGGACAAGACTCAAAAATTTGTGAATAGACGACATAAGTAAGTTCATAATTTGCGATTATTTGTTATCGTATTAAATATTTATTTCCGACCGGTATTTTTATTCTCATGTTTATCCAGGTACAACACAAATCACTTATTATCAACTCTGTTTCCCAATATTTTCACTTTTTCTGAACAAAGCACCCGTATAGTCCTTTTACACCCGGCAATCTCATTATTCCGGATAAGCACATCTTCCGCCCCCGAAATGAAAATGCCATTTTCGGCCTCTTCTCCTTCAATAATGTTCCCTTCGATCACCAGGTGCCTGTGCAAGCCGGCAATGTCTGCCTTCTCTGCGCCCACATTGACCGTTATCCCGCAAGCCCAGTCCTCTCCTTCCAAACTTAATCCGCAACGGATTATCCTGTTATTCCGGATTATTACATTTTCGGAAGCAGGCCCTTCATGCCAGTCCCCTTCCGCGCCGACATGGATACCCGCCCCTGTTGATTCCCTTATTAAATTATGTTCTATAAGCACATTCCTCGTTTTTATCAGAAAGCCCCGCGAACGGTTGGACATTACCGAACAACCGGTAATTTCGACTTTTGGCAACCGGCTTACATTGATCAGGTAATAGTTATCAATACCGTCGGGTAAAGCTTCGTTAAAAGAAACATGGGTATAAAGTCCTCTAATATTATTTTCAACTGTTCTGACCACGACTCTTTTTACCACCTCCAGGGTTTGCTTTTTCACCAGTTCCATGGTATCTGCCACATCCGGATAATCCAGTACTTGGGCATGCCAGTCGGCGCCTTTCAATACCAAGTTATACCCGCCGGTTGTATCCGGTTTTTCAATGGTCAGGTAATAATTATGGATATTCACGGCATCATCGCCATGGCCTTCGAACTGGCAATTACGGTAGCGGATATAGCCTTTACAGGAAGTAAAATGAGTGGCATCAGTATTAGACGACATCCGCTGGCCGGGCAAAGGGACAATACGCAGTCCGTTCAACAAAATATTTTCAGATCGATGCCCCACGATCCCCATTCCTGGCTGAGAATGGATCGTTACATTGTCAAGTCTGATATTTTTTGCTTCAAGCATTAAAACCGCCGGACGAAAATGAAAAGTTTGCGGCGACATGATACGAAAACCTGACATTTCCGGGGCGATTTGCAGAAAAACCCGTAACATATGTGGGGTTATCAGTTCAAATTCAGGAAAATAATCCTCCTTGTTGAGCAAACGGTGCGCGCGGGTATCGTAATAATGAACCCGGCAAAGAGGCATTTCCGGGGTTAAGTGATAGATGCTGTCGCAGCGAACTTCGTAGCAGTCGTTCTTAACCCTGGTAATCAGCCCTTCGATATGAGGTTTTATCTTATAGTCGATGTTAAGCCCTTTTATAGTAATATTTCCGCAGTTATTCAGGGAAACCGGTTCACCCCAGCCGTTAAAAAGCAAAACGGCCCCGGCAGCCTCTATCTTAATATCCTTCAAACCGTTAAAATCCAGTCCTTTCGCATAAGGATAATAAGGCCGGAATATGGAATCCTGCGGATTGCCCCTCACCTTACCGTTCCGTATCCCGTTCATCAGTCCGATTGCTCTTCTATCTGCAAAATCATAAATCCCCGGATCAAAATGCAGGACTGTCCCGGGATGTCCCTTGCAATAAAGCATTGCCCTGCGCAACGCGTCCGCATCGTTTTTATTGTCATCGGCCACAGCCCCGAAACTTGTAACAGAAACATGTTTCTCTTTCTTCCCTGGCTGGCATGACAATAAGGAAAGAATTAAAAAGACATAGACGCCTATCTGATATTTATTAAAGTTTTTCATATTCGGAATAAAAATAAACAACGGACAGAATGACAAGAAAATAGGTTAATTAAGTTCATAAAAAGGATAATAAATTTCAATGCGCCATCCTATTACAGAAAAAAGAAAATGAATACAACAGACAGGTTTTTTTCACAAAATACACTTTATGCAGAAGTGTCCCCCAGGATATGATGCTGACCAACCAATCACCAAAAAACTATATAACAAGTACTTATATTTTAAAATAAATAAATTAATATTTTTTAACATTCATCGACTAACCTTTCCTGTTTTTTACCGTTTAAAAAAGTGCTCACAATCACCAACTGGTAAAACAATCTGATTTTAAGGCATATGGTTTATCTGTTCCACATTAGCTCGGTCGAAAAGCCTGATTTTTCGATAGAGATGGCCCTGAATAGTCGCCATACATTTGCAGATTTTAATCGATGCATTCAGGAAGCCTGCGGTTATAGCCAGGACCAGTTGGCATCCTTTTTTATTCAGGGAAAGAGCACTGGAAAACCAATAGAAATCACACAACTTGATCTTGGCCCCATAGGTATTCCGACCGCACATGTAATGAATAAAACCCTTCTCTGTCAGTTCTTACATAAAGAGACACAACGTTTGTTGTACGTTTTCGATTTTTTTCAGGACAGATCTTTTTATATTGAATTAATACAAATTTCTATGGACAAAAATCTTATGGAACCTTCGATTACCTCTCAAAAAGGTAAAGCTCCGTCACAACTCCTGGATGAAGAATTACAAGAAGAAGAATTAAGTTCTCAACCGTTTGAAGAAAGATATGATTACGGCGATTTAGACGATTACAACGAAATTTACGGAGAAATGGAAAATTTAAAGGAAGGGCTCTAGGGTTCCCTTCCTTTTCTTGTTTTTCATAGAACTTTCGACTTCGGGAATATCCTCAAATAACAGGTACAATAATTTTAAGGTATTCATCCCTTTAAAAAATTTTACCTTTGCCCCAATAAGTAAAACGAGATGGTTAAAACATTAATTGTCGTACTGGGGCCTACCGGAGTTGGAAAGAGTGATTTGAGCATTCGCCTTGCCCAGTTTTTTAAGACGGAAATTATTTCGTCCGATTCCCGGCAAATCTTTAGAGAACTATCTATCGGGACAGCAGTACCGCCTCCGTCTGACCTGCAAAAGGTAAAGCACCATCTCATTCACAGTCATTCGGTACATGACTATTACAGCGCCAGCCAATTCGAAGAAGATGCGCTGAAAATCCTGGATCAGATTTTTAAGGAGAAAAACGTCGCCGTACTAACGGGGGGATCAATGTTTTATATTGATGCCGTTTGCAATGGGATTGACGATCTCCCCCATATTGACCAAAAATTACGGGCCCGGCTGATTTTCGATTACCAGGAAAAGGGAATTGAACACCTGCGGCTTCAGTTGAAACAAATGGATCCTGCCTATTATTCCAGTGTCGACCTGAAAAATCATAAAAGGATCCTTCATGCATTGGAAATCTGCCTGATGACAGGCAAGCCCTATTCTTCTTTCCGGAAAGAAGAAAAAAAGGAAAGGCCTTTCCAAACGATCAAAATAGGACTAAATATGGACCGGGAAATTCTTTATGAACGGATTAATCAACGGGTCGACCGGATGATCAGGGAAGGACTGGAGGAAGAAGCCAAACAATATTATCCCCTTAAGACGCTAAACTCGCTCAATACTGTAGGATATAAGGAACTCTTTGCTTATTTTGAAGGAAAAACAAGCCTGGAAGAAGCTGTGGACCTTATTAAGCGCAACTCAAGGCATTATGCCCGCAAACAGTTGACATGGTTTAGAAAAGATCCTGAAATCAACTGGTTTTTGCCCTCTCAGGAAAATGAAATTATTAACTTCGTTGCTGAAAAGATAACAGAATGGGAATGAATTTTATCGCTTATTACATATTTAACTGATGGAAGCCCTGCCAAACAAGTTTAACATACGGGTTTACGGACTCTTTTTAAACGGCAGAAATGAGGTGTTGCTTTCTGATGAATTTCGTTTTGGTATGGCTATGACCAAATTTCCGGGAGGGGGACTCCATTTTGGAGAAGGGACAATCGACTGTCTTGTCCGGGAGATGCGGGAAGAAGGCATGCAGGAAATCGAGGTTTCCGAACATTTCTACACTACCGATTTTTACCAAAAGGCTTTCTTTATGGACGGTCAGCAATTAATCAGCATTTATTATAAGGCAAGGTTGAAAGAACCGGTCCGGATAAAAATCTCTGACAAAATTTTTGACTTTGCCGGACAGCATGAAGGGAACCAGTCTTTCAGGTGGGTACCTCTGAAAAGACTGGACCCTGAAGAAATCACCCTCCCCATAGACAGGCATGTGGCAATGCTTCTGAAAAATCGGGAAAATGAAATCTTTCCCAATAAATTTTCAAAAAAAACTTAAGCACAACAGATGAAGAATATCAAAATAATAGGTCCCGCCTATCCCTACCGGGGAGGACTGGCCGCATACAACGAAAGGCTGGCCCGTGAATTTATCAACAGGGGATACCATGTGGACATAGAGACTTTTACGCTTCAATACCCGGGAATACTTTTTCCAGGGAAAACCCAGTATGCCGACTGGGATGCCCCACAGGGACTTTCAATAAAAAGGACGGTCAGCTCGATAAACCCGTTAAGCTGGATACGGACAGGAACCCGGATAAAAAAAGAGAAACCTGATCTCGTCATCATAAAATACTGGATCCCTTTTATGGCCCCTTGTTTCGGGACAATAGCCCGATGTATAAAAAGGAATCGCTATACCAAAGTTATTTGCATCGCCGACAACATCATTCCTCATGAAAAACGGATCGGCGACAATTTGCTGACCAACTATTTTATAAAGACGACAGACGGTGTTGTGGCGATGTCGAAAAGTGTCTATGAAGATATTTCCATATTCCGGAAAGATGTTGCAAGAAAAATCTGTCCCCACCCTCTTTTTGATAATTTTGGGGACCCGCTCGGACGGGATGAATCAACCAGGCAGTTAAACCTTGACCCGACATTCCGGTACATGCTCTTCTTCGGTTTTATCCGCGATTATAAAGGGCTTGACATCCTGCTTAAAGCTTTGTCTAATCCGGTCGTAAAAAAAATGCCGGTCAAACTGATCGTTGCCGGCGAATTTTATACGAATCCGCAGCCCTATCTCGAGCTGATCTCATCACTGGGGTTAAACGACAAAATCGTCATGATGGATAAATTTATTGCAGACAGTGAAGTAAACAAATATTTCTGTGCTGCCGATATTGTTGTCCAGCCCTACAAACATGCCACTCAAAGCGGGGTGACCCAGATCGGTTATCATTTCAATAAACCGATGCTTGTAACGAATGTCGGGGGCCTGGCCGAAATCATTCCGGACCGCAAAGTTGGGTATGTGGTACCCCCTGATGAAAAATCAATTGCTGAAGCTCTAATCGACTTTTTCCGAAATAACCGGATGAAAGAGCTGGAAGCAGGAGTTACAGAAGAAAAGAAAAAATTTTCATGGGGTAATATGGTCGATGCCATCATCGATGTATCAGGCAAAACTAAAAATCCATAGATTTTTCGCCGGTCTGACCTTTTTTTGATGTACTGTTTGAACAATTATTGTTTTTTTTCATTTCCATTACTTTAACGATTGGTGAATTTTATAAACAGCGATATCCGGTATAAGGAAATATCTGTTTAAAATAGTTTATATTTACCAGGTTCAACACCTGTTTGGGAAGTAAAAAATTTATGGAGGAAGGGCTTAGTAAGTTATTAACAAAAGCAGATCAGCGTTTAATTGACGATTATTACAATGATCTGGTCCGTACATTCGGCCAAAGGATTTCAGATGAGGGCAGGGAACGGATACTAAAGGCTTTTGATTTCGCCAACAATGCCCATGCCGGTGTAAAAAGAAAATCAGGTGAACCATATATTATCCATCCGCTGGCTGTTGCAAAGATCGTTTCCGGAGAAATTGGTCTTGGTGTAACATCGATCGTTGCAGCGATCCTTCATGATGTTGTCGAGGATACGGATTACACGCTTGAAGACATCGAGAACCTTTTCGGTCCCAAAGTTTCAAAAGTAGTTGACGGGCTTACCAAACTTTCGGATGAAATAACCTCCCAGCAAGATTCAAAACAGGCCACTAACTTCAGAAAAATGCTGATGACATTGTCCGACGACGTCAGGGTAATCCTGATCAAACTGGCGGACAGGCTTCACAACATGAGGACACTGGACAGTATGCCTGCGCATAAGCAATTGAAAATAGCAGCCGAAACCCTTTATATTTTCGCACCTTTGGCACATCGGCTGGGCCTGTATGCGATAAAAACGGAGCTGGAAGACCTTAGTTTGAAATATAAGCAACCCGAGACCTATAACCTCATAAAATTCCGGCTTCACAGTCAAAAAGAAAAGAGAGATTACCTTGTTGATGAATTTATCCAACCTATTGCCCGGGAGCTAAAAAAAGAAGGAATCGATTTCAATATCTCCGGGAGGTTAAAATCGATTTACTCCATTTGGAACAAGATGCAAACAAAAGGAGTTTCTTTTGATGAGGTATATGATCTTCTGGCTATCAGGATCGTTTTCAAGCCCCGTGAAGATGTATCCGAAAAAAGGCAATGTTTCGATATTCTTTCCCTGATCACAGACATCTATAAACCAAAGCCAGACAGGATCAGGGACTGGATTACTATTCCAAAAGCCAACGGTTACGAGGCTCTGCATGTTACGGTGATGGGCCCTCAGGGGAAATGGGTCGAGGTACAGATAAGAACAGAAAGAATGGATGCCATTGCCGAACGGGGATTTGCGGCACATTATAAATACAAAGGGGTACAGGCTTCTGAATCGGAACTGGATAAATGGCTCGAAAAAATCAGGGAAATGCTGCAAAACCCTGAATCAGATGCCCTTGAATTTCTGGACGAATTCAAGATGAACCTTTATTCGTCCGAGATTGTCGTGTTTACCCCAAAAGGACAAATGGTAACACTTCCCAAAGGGTCTACAATTATCGATTTTGCCTATGAAATACACACCGATCTTGGGAACAGGTGCATCGGGGCCAAGATCAATCATAAGCTTGTTTCCGTGAGCCATGTACTGGAAAGTGGCGATCAGGTGGAAATTCTAACGTCGAAAAACCAAAAGCCTGATATTGCCTGGTTAAAATTCATTGTCACGGCAAAGGCAAAAACGAAAATAAAACAAGCATTCAAGCTCGACAAAAAAAGGCACCTCGACGAAGGACGGGAAATTATAGAAAATAAACTGCTCCAATATAACATAAAACCATCCTCCGATACATTGAAGAAACTGACTGCCTATTACAATCTTTCAAATAAAGATCAGCTTTATGCCCAGGTAGGAATGGGATTCATTGATTTCGATGATTTGGAGCATATCCTTAAATCGCGACGACAAAAAAAACTTGCAAAATACTGGAAACTTTCCTTTAACCGGAAAAAAGGGGATAATCAGGAGCTTGAACTCGAATTACCGGACAATTCTCCTATCGATAAAAAAAATACCTTTATACTGAAAGAAAATCCGGAAGAAGCTAATTACTCGCTGGCACAGTGTTGCCAGCCGATCCCGGGAGACGACGTTCTGGGCTACCTTACGTCCAATAATCATGTGGTCATCCACAAACGGAATTGCCCTGTCGCCAATAAACTCATGTCCCAGCAGGGAGACCGTATTATCACTGCAGAATGGACAAAGTTCAAAAAGCGGTCCTACCTTAGTCGCCTTAAATTAAGCGGGTTCGACCGCATCGGAATCGTGAGCGAAATCACCAATATCATTTCAAAACTCAATAATATCAACATGCGGACAGTCATGTTCGACACCCATGACGGCATCTTTGAAGGCGAATTGTACCTCTACATCCACAACGTTGAAGACCTGAACAACTTAATTACCCGCCTGATGAAAATCAAAGGGATAGAAAATATCGAACGTATTGAGAAAATAGATGACTAAATCTTAGAGAAACAAACTGTAACCTCTCCAATATCGTAAATATCTTTTCTGTTGCTTTTATTCATGGTGTACTTTGAATATCAACACCAACACGATAAAAATTTAAAGATATCCTTGAATATTCCTTTTTTTTTTATTTTTGTAAACTATTTAAAATTAGTTTAAATATGAATAGCCCTAAAACCAAAGAAACGGTAAAGAAAATGTTTACCGAGTATCTTGAAAAGAACGGACATCGAAAAACACCTGAACGTTTTGCGATATTGGATGAAATCTATTCGAGAGAAGGACATTTCGATATTGAATCCTTGTATATTTCCATGAAAAACAAAAATTACAGGGTTAGCAGGGCTACGCTGTACAACACGATCGATCTTTTACTTGAATGTAAATTGGTTGTTAAGCATCAGTTTGGCAAAAATATCGCCCAGTTCGAAAAAGCATTTGCCACATTGCAGCATGATCACCTGATCGATATCAATACAGGGGCCGTTCACGAATTTTATGATCCCCGTATCCGGGAAATTATTGAAGAGGCTTGCCTAAAATATAAATTCAGGTTGTCTCACCATACACTTTATATTTACGGGGAGCATATTGACCAATAATACCTATCACTATAGTGAGATACATGAATCCCCGGTAAAAACTTATTCATCCTGAACTATACAAATTTTAGTTCCGCTACTTTCTTAAATTGTTAAAAGACGTCTGTCATATCTGTTCACGTTCCGGGAAAAATAATTCCATGGCGGAACAAAATTTGCCAGGTTAAGTTACATATGATCCGACTACAAATAATGGTACATTTACCCCCCAGAAATCCCAAAGGAGAACAATAAGATTTCCTCGGAAGAATGGGCAAAACACAATCCAGCATTCGGCCATAACTATCAGATAAACAGATAAAAAATCAAAAATAACAGAAAGCCGGATGAAAAATTATATGAATCAGAAATAATTTGTAATTTTATCTGCCAAATAAGATTAAAAGCGGCACCGCAGAAACCGGTATTGTTGAGAATCTGGTTTCTGCGGTTTTGTGTGTCTGTAAATTTGTATGATCCAGTCTTAATACGGAAGGGCTTTTTTATATCGGCTTTTGCAAGAGAATGTGGATCACAACATATTAAAGATGTTTATATCTAATGGAACGACTTGTCCTGGAAATCAAATTTAGGGGGCAACACAAAATGAAAATAAAAAAGAAAAATCTCTGAGTTGCTGCCGGTGCATGCCGATTCCATAATAACATGTAGAAATATAATTAATTAACTAACTTTTTTCGAATGAAGGTAGATGTTATTTTAGGTCTCCAATGGGGAGATGAGGGCAAAGGCAAAATAGTTGATGTATTAACTCCAAAATATGATGCAATTTCGCGTTTTCAGGGAGGGCCAAATGCAGGTCACACCTTGGAGATAAATGATTTTAAACATGTTCTGCATACAATACCATCCGGGATATTTCACGAAAACAAGATCAACATTATAGGTAATGGTGTTGTTCTCGATCCGGTCGTTTTTAAATCTGAAATTGAAGAAATCAGCAAACATGGGATTGACTTGCACAAAAATCTTTATATATCGAAAAAAGCACATCTGATTTTGCCAACCCACAAACTTTTGGATGCTGCATCAGAGGCTGCAAAAGGGGAAACAAAAATAGGGTCAACATTAAAGGGGATTGGCCCTACCTACAAAGACAAGATTGGCAGAGATGGGCTCCGGGTCGGTGACCTTTTCGAAAATTTTGAAGAAAAATACAATAGCCGGGTCAATGCCCATAAAGAACTTCTCGATAAATTCTATCAATATAATTATGAGGAAATACTTGCCAAATGGGAGAAAGAATGGATGGAATGCATCGAGGTGTTAAAATCGTTCAATATAGTTGATAGCGAACACCAAATCAATGAATTACTCAATGAAAACAAGGCCATACTGGCAGAAGGGGCACAGGGGACAATGCTCGACATCGATTTCGGATCATATCCCTTCGTGACTTCATCAAGCACAATCTGCGCAGGTGCCTGCACCGGTTTGGGTATTGCTCCTCAAAAAATAGGACGTGTTTACGGTATTTTCAAGGCTTACTGTACCCGCGTCGGAATGGGACCTTTCCCTACCGAACTGCACGACGGGACCGGCCAAAAACTTAGAGATGCAGGTCATGAATACGGTGCAACAACAGGAAGGCCAAGACGCTGCGGATGGCTCGATCTGGTTGCGCTGAAGTACTCGATCATGTTGAACGGGGTAACCGAGTTATTCATGATGAAAGCCGATGTCCTTGACGACTTTGACACCATCAAGGTTTGCGTTGCCTATGAAATAAACGGTGAAGTCACCGACAAATTTCCTTTTGAGCTCAATGACAATGTAAAACCTGTTTATACCGAATTGTCCGGATGGAAAACCGACCTGACGAAGATGGTACATGAAAACGAGTTCCCGGAAGAACTTAATAACTACATCTCATTTATAGAGGATGAGACAGGTGTGCCGGTAACGATAGCATCTGTCGGTCCAAACAGGGCGCAAACAATCATTCTTAAAAACGAAGAATAAATCTTCTTTCCCATTGCGGGAGATGAAAGCTGTCAAAAAAGTTGATCCTTACCCGGTCAATACTTTTGGGGCAGCTTTTTTTATTATAAGGCATATTCACCTGAGGAAGAATATTATTCCAAAAATCATAATCCAAACAAAAACAGATTTTTTTATCACTATAAAATAATTATCTTTAAAGGCATTCTTCCTGGTTGGAGAGAAATGTTACATGACTCCCATTCGTTTTGGTTTTAAGTAGCGAGAGGAAATAATACAGTTAAACACTGTTTGAAAGATAGGGATTTCTTGAGAAAAATTGCGAAATTGATTTTTGAACCTGTTACTCTTATTTTATTATGGACATTGTACATCCAACCCTGATACTGGATAAGGGGATAAGTATCAGGAATATTGAAAAAATGGTAAAAAAAGCAAAGTCAAAAAAGCTTATTTTAAGACCGCATTTCAAGACACATCAGTCTTCTGTGATCGGGGAATGGTTCAGGGAATTTGGGATTGATAAAATTACTGTGTCTTCGGTAAGAATGGCTGCTTATTTTGCAGAAAACGGGTGGAATGATATTACCATCGCTGTTCCCTTAAATATCCTGGAAATAGATTCGATTAACAGCCTGGCCGGAAAGATAAACCTGAACCTTCTGATTGAAAACAAAGAGTCATTGGTCTATCTGGACAAATTTATCAAATACCGAACTGGAATATTTATTGAAATTGACACCGGGCATAACAGGACAGGGATTTTTTCAACATTAACAAAAAGGATCGATAGTCTGCTGGATATTACCGATAAAAATAAATTACTGGATTTTAAAGGGTTTCTTTCTCATACTGGCCAAACCTACGAAGCAAAATCCAGTCACGAGATCTTCAACGCCCATTTCGATGCCTTGTTAAAAATGAGGGAACTGAAAAACCATTATGGAAAAAGCAGGCCAGGAATGGTTCTGTCATTAGGCGACACACCTTCAGCAAGCATTTGTGATAATTTCGATGGAATTGATGAGATACGACCGGGTAATTTTGTCTTTTACGACCTGATGCAATATAAACTGGGGGTATGTAAATTTGAAAATATCGCCCTCCGTCTCGTTTGCCCGGTTATTGCCAAACATCCATCAAGAAACGAGGTTGTCATATACGGGGGGGCAGTCCATCTGTCGAAGGACTCAATTACCAATACTGATGGAAAGGAAATGTACGGACAAATTGTTGTCAACATCAACGGGGAAAAAACATTGCTCGACGAAAAGAATTACCTTTCCCGGTTATCTCAGGAACATGGAGTAATCAGGGTGACCCAACGAGAGATGAACTGTTTTAACATTGGTGACCTTATAGAGGTCATTCCCGTTCATAGTTGCCTAACTGCCAATCTCATGAAAGGCTATATTACGAAAGATGGCGATTTCATTCCGATGATGTCCCCGGAGGCTTCCCTGCCCTCTTCCACATAGCTTTTATCTTTATTCCCTTGACGGTATTTATCTTAACAAACAAGGACTGAATATATTGGAAAAAAGATTCGTAACGGAATAAAAAAGTAATGCGCCATAAAAAAATAAGAATCATTATATGCTACAAAACACATTTATTTATTTTATATATTTACTGCACTGAGTAATTGATTATTTATTAATGACCAACATTTATAAACAGATAAAAAGAGCAATTGGGACAGTAACACTGTTGCAGGTGATTTTTCTGTACGGTCTTTTACTGGATTTGGACAGTCAGTTATTCTTCCCGCATAGCTATTTTGTCAGTCAGAAAAAAGATCAACATCAACCGGCTGAACTCTCCCTATCTCCCTGTTCTGAAGAATGTCAGACAGAATCGATTACCAGCGGTCAGGCAAATATCCCGTTCCCGTCTGAAAAAGACGATCCTGGGCACAATTCGTTTTTCAGTCATGCTACCGGCCTCCTCTTTTTGAACCTTTCATCAATTTATATTCTATATTCCAAAACAATTCCCCTTCATTTCCCAAAAACAGATATTACCTTTCCTTTCCGTTATTTCTGGTAACCTGTTACTTACATTCTAAGACTGCCGGTATCTTGTATTTCCTGATTTTTAACACACAGACCAATTTTGCCTGAAATGAAAGCAACCGTCTTCAATAAATCAGGACACCGGGACATGATTAGTGGCTGGATGAATTAATGATCGGATGACGAGTTTCATCAGAACGGACAGAAATATAATATATTAACTAATTTTCTTTCGAATGAACTATCTAATTTTTATTACTATAGCAATCATCGTGTTTTTCAGTATCCTTCCTATTATTATCATTAATAGAGAAAGGAAAAAAACAAATAATATACTTTGGAAATCACTCTCTGATCTTGCAGACAAACTGGGGTGTAAAATATCAGATCATGACATCATAAACGATATCGCTATTGGTTTGGATAATACAGCACATCGCCTGTTTTTTATCAGGAAAACCCCTCAGCACGAATCCGAGATCGATATTGCCCTGTCAAATGTAAAGGAATGCCGGATCTCTGAAGTTTCCAGGATAATTAATGGTTCCGGAGACACACAAAAAGTAATCGACAGCCTGAGCCTGCTTTTCACTTGTCATTCTCAAAAAGAAATCGTTTTTGATCTTTATAATGCAGACTATGACAGCCTGTCCTCAACCGGGGAATTTCAGTTTGCAGATAACTGGAAAAACAGGATCAGTAGTGAGCTGAGCTCACTGAACCAAAAAACGACTGACAGGCTGCTATAAAATTCCGGGAAGTGCTTCGCGTAAGTTTTTTGTTTCAAAAAACAAATAACATATCATACAAATATGTAATTTTACCTCTGTTGAAGAAAAGAGATATGGACAAAACGAGGATATTTTCCACGACTACATTCTGTTTTTCTGAAAAACAAACTATTAAAAAACATGAAGTGGAAATTTCTGCAGAAATTTCTCCCGGAACAAAAAGCAAGACAAATGAACAGACTCTTTCTTATCACCATCCTGGCATTTCTGTGGCGCCCGATGGTCGCCCAAATATATTACAGTAAAAAGCAGACAGAGGGACTTCCCAAACAAATACAGAAAGCTTACCGCAAAACAGATAAGTTTCTGAAGGATGCTATTAATGGAAATTTTCAGTATGTTCCCCCCAGAAGGGCGAAGATAGACACCGTGCTTTTCTGGGGAGACACGCTGGAAATAAGGTTTAAGGACGAGTTCGGCTATAAACCGATCCGCACTCTTCAGGTCAGGGAACTCCGGTCAAATCTTCTGCGCGATCTCGGAGGGATTGCCAGGCGTCATCCGGTAACGATCACGGTAAAAGGATATCCGCTTGAAAAACTTGTACCCAATTTGTACAGGGAGGTTCCTGATCCCGAACGTCTGGCCCGGCAAAACTCTGAACCCGGGATCCATGTACAAAACATATCCAAACCATATTCCGTTTCAGAGGGTTTAAATGCCAGACATATTGCTCTTTGGAACAGTCATGGCTGGTATTATGAAAATAAACTGGACCGCTGGGAATGGCAGCGGTCGACAAACTTTACAACGGTGGAAGACGTACTACCCACCTCATTTGTTCTGCCGTTTTTGGTACCTATGCTCGAGAACGCCGGAGCAGACGTTTACCTGCCGCGGGAAAGGGATATCCAGACAAACGAGGTAATTGTCGATAACTCCGATTCAACGTACCGTGAAGAGCCTGTCGGGAATATATTCGGCACCAGTTCCAAAGCTGGCTACGGACATGTTACTTTACCGTATCAATCCGGTCAAAACCCATTTAAGGAAGGGAACTGCCGGATACTGAAGCTGAAACCGGGCTCACAGGCAAAGGTGACCTGGACGCCTGTAATCCCGGAAGAAGGAGAATACGCAGTCTATGTAACCTACCAGACACTTCCGGACAGCTGGGACAAAGCCCGTTATGAAGTAAAACATGCCGGAGGCAGTACCCATTTTATTGTCAATCAGCAAATGGGAGGCGGGACTTGGGTCTACCTGGGAAAATTCAGGTTCCGTAAAGGAGAAAACCCGGAAAATGGCAGTGTCACCTTGTTTGCCAACGGGGACGAAGGACATGTATTGACCGCCGATGCAGTCAGGTTTGGCGGGGGAAACGGAGATATTGCCCGCAACGGAAAAATCAGCGGAAGGCCCCGGTGGACCGAGGGGGCCCGTTATTATCTTCAATACTGCGGTTTTCCTGATACACTCGTCTATAACCTGAATTCGGACCAAAACGATTACGTGGACGATTATCGTAGCAGGGGCCGGTGGGTCAATTATATGCTTGGCGGGAAATATATGGAACCATGGATTACCAAGGGAAAAGATGTTCCCGGTCTGCATATCCCCATTGACCTGAGCCTGGCATTTCACACCGATGCCGGACATCATCTTGGAACAGACACAATTGTCGGTACGCTGGCAATTTACAGTACGCGGGATGCCCAATTCAATCAAAAATTTCCGGATGGCGGAGACCGACTGGTAAACCGGGACTTTGCAGACATCTTATCGACACAAATTGTCAGCGACATACGCACGGAAATACAACCGGACTGGACCCAACGGGAATTATGGGACCAACGGTACAGCGAAGCCACTTACCCGACAATTCCGTCCGCTTTGCTGGAACTACTTTCCCATCAGAACCTTGCAGATATGCTTTATGGTAACGACCCGGAGTTCCGGTTTGTTGTTGCCCGGGCAATCTATAAAGCGATGTTGAAGTTCCTCGCTGAATATCATCAGGTCCCGTATGTGGTCGAACCTCTTCCTGTTAAAGATTTTCAGGCCACCATCAGGGACGGCAAAGCAAAACTATCTTGGGAACCGGTTGAAGATCCGGTGGAACCATCGGCAAAAGCAAAACAATTCATTGTTTATACCCGAGTCGGAGATGGCGGCTGGGACAACGGGAAACTATCTGATCAGGCCGAATACACAACTTCCGACCTCACACCAGGAGAGATCTACAGCTTCAAAATAACAGCAGTCAATGAAGGCGGAGAAAGCTTTCCTTCAGATGTTATGTCTGTATGCAACCAGACCAACGGGAAGGCCCCTGTATTGGTAATTGACGCTTTTGACAGGGTAGCAGCCCCCCGGCTTGTGAAGGAAGGAAACTTCGCTGGGTTCGCAGGATGGCTGGATGAAGGAGTCGCCTGGGGAAATGACCTTTCGACTATCGGCTCAGAATATAACTTCGACCAGACCAGTCCCTGGAAGGATGACGATGATCCGGGCCATGGGGCAAGCTATGATAACCGAGCCGGCATGGCTCCGCTCGGTAATAATTTTGATCATATTTACACTCATGGAGAAGCAATAAGGAACGCCGGGCGCAGCTTTGTATCTGCAAGCCGGGAAGCCGTGGAAGAGGGAAAAATTTCGCTTTCGGAATACCAGCTGATCGATTTGGCTTTTGGAGAAGAAAAAACAACAACGCATCCCAACGGAACGATCAAATATTCACTCTTCACGCCTGCGCTGCAACAAGCCTTAAAAGACTTTCTGGCAAAAGAGAATAAAGGCTTATTCATAAGCGGATCGTATATTGGCAGCGATACTTACGCCAATAAAGACAGGAAAGTGGATGACAGCGAAAAAGAGTTCGTCAAAAATACACTGGGATATAAAGGCAGGACCGACCATGCGAGCATGATCCCCTTGGTAAAGGCAACGGCAAACAGTCCTCTCGGGGCCTTCGACGGTAGCTTCGGATATAATACCGAATACCGGAAAGACATGTACCGTGTTGAATCGGCAGATGCCATTATCCCTGCAGACAGCACGGCAACGATGGTTCTCCGCTACGTGGGAAATAATAAAGGCGCAGGGGTCGCTTTCAGTAAAAATACAAGAAAAATTCTGACCTTCGGGTTCCCTTTTGAAGCCATTACGACCAGGGATCAACGTAACAAAGTGATGAAAGAGGTACTGGATTACCTGCAAAACGAATAGAATTCAAATTGGTGCCCCAATTCGGATTTAACAAAAAAAGAATGGTTTCGATTCTTATAAGCCATTCTTTTTTTGTTAAGACAGACTACAAACAATAAAACAACAGACAATTAATTCCCCGGGATAATTGCTTTATCAGCTTTTCTTTGTAATTTGTATGAGGTTTTTCAACTAAAAGACGACTGAAAAAAGGGATACTCAGTCCGGGAAGACCAGCATTAACGGGCCTTGTCAGAATATAGAATATACTTCATTTTTTATCATCTGATAAAATGAATGTTTCTGTTCAGGGGCATCAAAAGACAATCAAACTCAAAGAAAAACGATATGCAAAACAAATTATCAGTGACTGCTGTCTTGCTTATTTTTGTATTTCTAACCGGCAAGGTACAGTCCCAAACCCCAGAAACAAAATTCGGAAAACCGGACATGAAAAATCTCCAATCAACAGTTTGCCAAATAGACTCAGGTGCTCATGCCTACTATGTTTTCGATGTAGGCAATTCTACATTTACGTATAACACATACGATGATTCGAAAGGGTTCCAGATCTTTTTCCAAAGGCACCTTTGTATAAAAATTCTCGATAATGAGGGCAAATCCTGGGGTGATATATCAATCGGCCTCTATCATGATGGAAATGACAAGGAAGAAATAACCGAACTTAAAGGTTACACCTATAACCTTGAGAAAGGGGAGATTGTTAAAACGAAGCTGGAAAAAAAAGATATTTTATATGAAGAGACAAGTGAAAATATAGAAACTACGAAACTTGCCATGCCAAACCTGAAGGAAGGCTCTGTTATCGAGCTGGAATATACAGTTAAATCCGATTTTCTTTTCAACCTGCACGACTGGTATTTTCAACGTACCATTCCTGTCATGTACAGCGATTATACCGTCGGCATACCTGAATATTTCTATTACAATCAGACGCAAAGAGGATATTTCCGTTTCCGGACAATTACCGGCAGTAAAAGACAGACTGTTACATTCAGAGGCACCGTAAGGCAAACCGGTTCAATGGGAACAACCCAGTCATCCAGTTACAATTCTACGATTGACTATACTGATAATACCCTTCATTATCTTGCTGAGAATATTCCCGCTTTCCCGAAGGAAAAGTTTTTAAAGACCCCTGAAAATTATCTGACTAAAGTAGATTTCGAACTCAAAAGTGTACAATTTCCTAACCAGCCAATAAAAAATTATAGTTCCAGCTGGGAAGAAATAGATAAGATATTAACTGAAAGTTCCAATTTTGGAAAAGAACTGATCCGGGCTCAATACATGAAGGATGATGCAGAAGCGATAAAAAAAGAAGGTAAGCAGGGCGAGGCACTGATGGAACAGGCATTATCGTTCATGAAAAAAAAGATAGGCTGGAACGGAACTGAAAACAAATACATAACCACGACCCTGGATAAGGCCTATAAAACGGGGTCAGGTAATGCCGCAGATGTCAATCTGAACCTGGTTATGCTGCTGAAAGCTCTTGGGTTCAATAGCCACCCGTTGGTACTGAGTACCCAGAGAAACGGCATTATTTACCCAACTCACCCTTCCATTTCCAGTTTCAATTATGTTATTGCCATGGTCGATTATGATGGGGAAATATACCTGATGGATGCGACGGACCTGCACTCATCGATAAATTTATTACCTGTCAGGTGCCTGAACGACAAGGGAAGGATCATCGGCGATTATCCTGAGAAGTGGATCAACCTGATGAATTATAAATCGTACATGTCACAGGCAAGTTATAAAATTAACCTGGACAGTACGCTCGCCTTCAAAGGGATAATATCAAGAAAACTTCTTCAATACGGAGCTTATGAATACCGTTCAAAGATAAAGAATGCAGATAATCCGGAAGAAGAAATAAAAACCATAGAAGGAAAAGGTAACGACTTTACGATTGACAGCGTGAAAGTATCTAAACTGGATTCGCTCAACGAACCGCTGGAAATACAATATACTATGACAAAAACAAGTGGAATAAATGTATCCGGCAACATGATCTATTTCGCCCCGGACATCGATCCTTTTTTCTCTGAAAACCCGTTTAAGCTGGCAAAAAGGGAATTCCCAGTCGAATTCGACTATCCCATGTCGGTGCAGCGGATATATTCGTTCACAATTCCTGCGAACTATGAAGTAACAGAGTTGCCAAAACCTGTTGTGATAAAAATGCCGGACAACAGTGCGAACTTCTACTATCAGTTAACACAAAACGGCAATACCATAAATGTAAGCTATTTGCTGAATATCAAAAAAAGCCTTTTCCTTCCGGAAGAATATGAATCGTTAAAGCAATTCTTTCAAATGCTCATTGACAAACACAATGAACTTATTGTTCTGAAATCGGTATAAATTCATATGATAAATATTCATCTCATTCTAAAAAATATGAAAAAACCATACCTGTTCGTCCTATTTTTAACAATCGTTTCTACAGTTTCGTTTAGCCAGAACAAATATGAGGCATCCCTTATTGCTGATTCCCTGAAGAAAGATGCAAAGGCCGTTATCCGGTATTATTCCACAGAGTATGAACGACAATCGGTCGATAAGTATATTCTCAACGTTGATTATGTAATTACCATATTAAATGAATCGGGCGATCATTTTGCAGGAATACTAATTGACTACGACCGTAATTCGAAAGTTACAGAGATGGATGGAAACCTTTATGATTCCAAAGGTTCACGGATCAAAGAAATCAAGAAAAAGGACTTTAATGATTACGCGTATAATAGCAGTTACACATTGTTCAGCGACGACAGGGTGAAAGAGTATACTCCGGCCTGTAACAGTTACCCGTATACCGTTGAATATCATTACACCATAGAACATTACAGTATCGTTGGTTTTGGAAACTGGATGCCACAGAAAGGATTTGGCATTTCAACTGAAAAAGCCCGGCTTGTCATCAAAACGCCGCAAGAATTCGCAATAAGGTATAAAGAACTAAACTATAATTTTAGTACAGACAGCAGCCTCAACGGAAATCAAAAACAAATAAGCTGGATGGCTGAAAACATCAAGTCAGTATTATACGAACCATCGGCCCCGGATTACCTGGATATTTTTCCTGTAGTGCTCCTGTCTCCTGAAGAAATATCCTATGAAGGGTTCACAGGAAACTTCTCAAGCTGGAATACATACGGGAAATGGGTTTACAGCCTGATTGAAGGACGGGACAGACTGCCGGCCCCTACCCTTCTGGAAATAAAAAAGATGACTGGCAATATCAATGATCCAAAAGAGAAGGTCAAAGTATTGTATAAATACATGCAGCAAAAAACCCGCTATGTTAATATTAGCTTGGGAATAGGGGGTTTTCAACCCCTGCCGGCAACGGATGTCGACGAAAAAGGATACGGAGACTGCAAGGCTCTTAGCAATTACATGAAAGCATTATTGAAGGGGATCGGAATCGAATCATTCTACACAGAAATAGGCAGCGGACCGTCCAGGAAAATTAAATTTCCGGATTTCCCCTCTGCAGAACAAACAAACCATATTATTCTGTGTGTGCCTCTGGATAAAGATTCTGTCTGGCTGGAATGCACAAACCAGACTATTCCCTTTGGGTACATCACAAGTTCCTGTTCAGACCGCAATGCCCTGCTGGTAACTGACCTAGGAGGGATCCTTGTCCATACGCCCGTATACAAAACAGAAAATAACACAAGAATATCAACAATTAATGCGAAACTACAGGCAAACGGAATCGCCTCTTTCCATGCAGGAACAAAATTCGATAACTGCCTCTATGAAGATGTCGCCGGCATGATCGGGCAATCCAGGGAAGAGCAAAAAAAGGAATTGTTGAAATCCTTACAGACAAACGGACTAGAAATTACAAACTTTTCCCTGGCCGATAGTTCGGATAACCATGCAAAAACCCTTTTGGAAGTAAGCGGAAATGCGAACGGATTTATTGTAAAAAGCGGGGCACGTCTGTTTATTTCTACGAGTTTTCTTTATCGAAATTCTTTTCCCAACCAGATCAGCAATAAAAGAAAACTTAATCTATATGAACCCTTCGGTTATTGTTACAGCGATACGCTGAACATGACTATCCCCGATGGCTACACTATCGAATTTTTGCCGGCTGATGTTCAGTTGAATTCCTGTTACGGCACCTACCGGGTAACCTACTCAAAGGTGAAGGACAACGAAATAATCCTTACCCGTTTCGTCAGGATTGAAAAAGGAAACTACGACAAATCACGGTTCCCTGAAATAAACAGTTTCCTGATGAAAGTTGCCAGGCAGGAACAACAAAAAATAATCCTTAAATCTGAAACTACGTAGCCGATGGAATATTCTTAAGTGTCTCTAGTAAATATTCCCAGAATTTCCGGACAGAAGCTATGTCTACTTTCTCATCCGGGGAGTGCGGATGACGTATGGTAGGGCCAAAAGAAATCATATCCCAGTGCGGATAGGTTCCGCCAAGGATACCGCATTCCAGCCCGGCATGAATAGCTTTGATTCCCGGAACCTTTCCGTATTTCGATTGGTAAACCTGCTGCATGGTCTTCAGTATAGGGGAGTCCATATTGGGTTTCCACCCGGGATAGGCACCAGTGAAGGAAACTTCAGCCCCTGCCATGGTAAATAATGCTTCGAGCCTCCTCCCCAGGAAGGTCTTGGCCGAATCAACCGAGCTACGCATCAGGAAAGCCAGGGATATTGTCTTATTTCCGGCATCAGACTTAACTGCGGCCATGTTCGAAGAGGTCTCCACGAGTCCCGGCATACTGTCGCTCATCCGGATAACCCCATCTGGACAAGTCAGAATGCTCCCCGTAAGTTTTATTTGTACCTCCTCGCCTATTAACTCCGCCGGCCTGTTTGTTTCAGTCAAAACAACCCGGAGGGTGGGTTCTGTGTCAGCAAGCTCATTTTTTATCGCATCAGACTCTGCATTGATCAGTTTCTGCAAATCATCAGACTTTGCCGAAGGCACAACAATAACACCAAATGTTTCGCGGGGAATAGCATTACGCAAACTTCCCCCGTCGACAGAGGCAAGCCTTGCTCCTGTCCTGCGATACGCCTCACTCAAGAGCCTGAAGAATATTTTATTGGAATTTCCCCGCTGAAGGATTATATCCATACCTGAATGTCCTCCTTTTAAGCCGGTCACACTCAGGTTAAATGCCATAAAACCTTCGGGAACAGTTTCTCCTGAATAATGAAATAACACCCCGGCATCTTCACCCCCGGCACAACCTACATAAAGTTCTCCTTCTTCTTCCGAGTCCATGTTCAGAAGGATGTCACCATTTAACAGTCCTGCTTTCAGACCTTCCGCTCCGTCCATCCCCGTTTCTTCAGTTGCTGTAAACAAGGCTTCCAGCGGACCATGTTCAATATTGTCAGAGGCTAAAACGGAAAGGGCTGCAGAAACACCGATCCCGTTATCTGCACCAAGCGTTGTTCCGTTTGCTGTAACCCATTCGCCATCAATATACGCTTCGATCGGATCTGTTAAAAAGTCATGCACCTTGTCGTTATTCTTCTGAGGCACCATATCCAGATGACCTTGCAGTATTACGCCCTTCTTTCCTTCCATACCCGGAGTTGCCGGCTTACGGATAATAATATTCCCGGCATCATCACGAATAGTTTCAAGGCCAAGGTTCTTTCCGAACTGAAAAATAAAATCGCGGATTTTTTCTTCATGATGAGAAGGACGGGGAATCCGGGTAAGCTGATAGAAATTCTCCCATAAAAACTGAGGTTCAATAGATTGAATATTTTTATCCATAATGGTATGTTTTTAAAATGATAAAAAAGGATAACAGGCTCTGTTTAAAGCATGCTTTCCTGCATATACTTATTTTTTCTGAATGTTCGGCAATTCAAGTCCGTAAGCTTTCTTTCTGTCTTCAGCCTTCAGCCAGAAAGCCATCAGCAAGGCAACGATTGTCAGGCCGACAAAAATCAGCCAGGTAACCGAATAATTGTAGGAAACATTTTCACCGGCATTTTTGGCTGCCGCCACTCCCGGGTTGGTTTTATCAAGGACAATCCCAACAGCCAGCGGAATTCCCCACAATCCGATATTCTGTATCCAGAAAATCAGTGCATAGGCACTTCCCAACTGTTTCTCAGGGATGATCTTGGCAACTGCAGGCCACAAAGCGGAGGGCACCAATGAAAAAGCAATACCAAGGATAATGACATTAAAGAAGGCCACGATCACGCTGGTAACAAAGGGCAAATAAAAAACGGCATGCACCAGGAGCAAAAGAAAAGCCCCCAGTATCATAATAGTCGCTCCTTTACCCTTATTATCATACAAACTTCCGAACAAGGGCGTAAGTAACATGGTACCGAACGGAACAAGACTTGGGAGCAAGCCCGCCCATTTCTCGCTCACGCCAAATTTGTTGACCATTAAATCGGGACCATATTTGTAAAAAGGGAAGACTGCAGAATAGAACAATAAACAAAGAATAGCGATAAGCCAAAAACCTTTATTGGAAACAATCAGTTCAAGATCTCGGATCCTGAATTCTTCGTCGCCGGAGACAGGAAGGGCTTCGTCGATCTGCTTATCCAGTTTCCGGTCCATCATGTTATAATAAAAAAAAGCGATCAGTCCGGCAATCAGGAATAAAGTAATCATCAGTATCCAGAAAGGGACACTCGTATCGGAAGCGATCAGGGCCCCGAAGGCAAGCGGGACAAACGACCCGATACGTGCGATAGCCACCTGCACACCCAAGGCCAGTGCCATTTCATATCCCTGGAACCATTTCACGATTGCCTTGGTAACAACCACTCCTCCGTATTCTGCACCAACCCCAAAAAGAGCATAGCCAAATGTGGCAAAAAAGACCTGTTCCTTTAGCTGAACCAGCCCGAGAAAGTTGATCTCCTGTTCCGGAGAAAAGACCCCTTTAAAAGCCAACCATTTAATCAAAGCGCCAACGATCATGATCACCCCGGAAGCAACCGTACTGAAACGGATCCCGAATTTATCGAGCACAATACCCACGATGATGAGCATGAAAAAGAATACGTTAAACAATCCATACGCGCTGGTCACCATACCGAAGTCACTGCTGTTCCACCCGTATGTCCGTTCAAGGATCGGTTTCAGCGGAGATATGGCTTCCGTAAACATATAAGCGGCAAACATCGCAAACGAAAGAATAAAAAGAGCTGTCCATCGCGCCTTTTTGGAATCGCGCAAAGTGAGTTTAATCGAATTTTCCATATTATTTGTGCAGTATACTTTTAATGCCTCCTGTTTTAGGATGGAAAGAGATCTGGTAGTTCCCGTCGAGTAATTCTTCAGGTAACGGAACAACAGTACCGAATTGGTCAATGTCGGCTCTTGTAGAAGCCATCAGATTGATCCCATTCAGAACATGGATCTCGGCTTTCCCCGGAACACGGTAGAATACCCCGCTTGTCCCGGCAGAAGGATTTGAAGTTGCAGCCTGTTTTGCCTGGGCCGACGCAAGGTCATCCAGTTTTTTCATATCAATGACAATTGGCTTTCCGCTCATATCTGTTTTGGGAAGGACTCCCTTTGCATCCGAGAAACGAAAAACGACTTCCCCTGAAACGGAATTATCTCCCGGTATAAAATCAAAGCAATATTCGAATGTTTTCCGAAAGGTTTTCCCAATAAACAAGTCGACATATTCCTCCTCAAGTTTTCCCAGTTCATCGGCCATTACCTGATAGGCCTGCCCGTCAGGCAATTGCTCATCATAGCCGTTAGCCAAAGTTTTAAAACGCCGTTTCCTGAGTTTTGTAATAGTCTGAGCCGCTTCTCTTGCCTTTTCATCCAGGGTCTTCACCACGATAACGTTCGCGTGGGCAGAGTCCTGTTTCTCAAAAAAAGGCTGAAGCGATAAATCGGTAAAAGGAATGTCCGGAGTTTTGGTGTCCCCCAGAAAAGTAGAAACAGAACAAGTCTCCTCCCTGGTTTCCACAGCAGTATTGATCCCGGCAAGTATACCTGATTCTGTCAGGCAGAGCAAAGGTGCTGCATTTCCTTTTGCTTTATAGACCTGTTCCGGATCCGGCTCACTGAATGTCTCGATCCGGATATCATTAATCGACCAGTTCTCCTGATCCGTAGAAGGGGCATTTTTAATTCCAAGCATCGCTTCGGCATACTGATAGTATGGACCGTGAAAAAATTTCTCCTGCGTGGCCTTTACATAAATCCGTATCCCGGTCCGGGGAAGGCTGTAAACCACCCCGCTATTCCCCGTGAGGACTGTCCCTTCCTTCTTTTCTGAACGCTGCGCAAAAACGCCCAAACTAAAAAACACGAAAATAACAGCTAAATAATATTTTGTTCTCATGTTCAATCTTTTTTTAATAGTTTCAAAATAGTCATAGTTAGTCCAAAGAATTGCTCAAAAATATAAAAATTTTGCATGTAAACATGGAGCCAAGTAATGATGAAATATAACAATCATTGCCTAAAAGTCATAAACGCCTTTCCAAAATGGTCGGGCAGGTCACCGGCAATCAAGGCTTCCTGACCAATTTGACTGGCAGCCAGGTCTCCTGCAAGTCCGTGCAGGTAAACCGCAAGCATGGCCACATCCTTGTGAGGATAAGGCTGAGCAAGCAGGCTTAGCATCAGCCCGGTAAGCACATCGCCACTCCCGGCAGTAGCCATTCCCGGGTTTCCCGTGGTGTTAAACCAGACTTCCCCGTCGGGAAAAGAAATGCTGGTATGAGCCCCTTTAAGCACCACGATCACTTTATATTTTCCGGAGAATTCAATTTGTTGCTGCAACCTCGTCCATGAATCACCAGCCGGGCCGACCATTCTTTCAAATTCCTTGGGATGAGGAGTTAAAATTGCATTCTCGGGCAGATAATCGAACCATTCCTGCTGCCTCGACAAAATATTCAGAGCATCGGCGTCCAATACAATCCGTGAAGGGTTGGTCTGCAAAAGTTCTTTTAACGCACGACGGGTATTTGGCTTGATCCCAATCCCCGGACCAATTCCAATGGCTGAGAACTGGGTCAGGTCAGGAAATTCGGTAAACATCAGGTCTGAAGGATCGGCAGAACAAATCGCCTCAGGTACGGCAACCTGCATTATCGGAACAGCAGGATTCGGCAAATGGACAGTCAGCAAGCCGGTCCCTCCCCTCAAACAAGCCCTGGAAGCAAGCACCGCAGCCCCAATTTTTCCACAAGATCCGGCTATAAGCAAAGCATGACCGAAAGTTCCCTTATGTGAAAATTTTTTCCGTGTCAACACTTTCGGGGCAATCCATTCATGATCCAAAAGGTTAAAAGACGTAGGAAACGAAGAAATGGCCTCCGGATGAAGCCCAATCGGAAGGACCTCCCATTTGCCAAGTAAATCCTCATGTTCGGGAAACAGGAAACTAAGCTTGGGAAACTGAAATGTCAGCGTATGATCAGCCTTCACGACTTTTGAAAGATCATTATTGGAATTATCCTCTCCGAACAGTCCGCTGGGAATATCTATCGACACGACAAGAGCACCGGAATCATTAATAAATCCGGTAACTTTTTCGGATAATCCTTCCAATTTCCTGCTCAATCCTGAGCCAAACAAACCGTCCACAATCACCGTACCGGAAGAGATTACTGGTAAGTCTGCTTCTGAAGAAATTCTTTTCAGCGTTACTTTTCCCTGTTCTTTTAAACGGTTCAGGTTAACCAATGAAGCCCCTTTCATCTCCCGTCCAAAGTCAAGAAGAAAAACTTCACATTGATAACTGCGATTAGCCATCAGACGCGCTATTGCCAAAGCATCACCTCCATTATTACCGGGACCGGCAAAAAAAATCAAATTCTTTTCTGCCGGGATGTGACGGATCAGCCAGGTTACCACCTGCAAAGAAGCCCGTTCCATTAAGTCCGACTCTGAAACCGGTTCATGTTCAATTGTGTACCGGTCGACATCAGCAATTTGACTGGTTGTAAAAATCTTCATAATAAATTCTTTTTATTCTATCCAAGTCCGTCAAATAAACACCAAGCATCAACAACGAAACTCCACACTCTTTTACGGGCTATTGCTTTAGCTAAAATAAGCACAATTTTTTTATCTCTAAAAATTAATCAAATTTTCCGGAGATGACGAAAACTCCGCCCACAAGAATGTCAGGTAACATAAAATGGATCAGCAGTAATTCCGAAAATCCAATCTTTCATATATTTCCAGAGGGTCTTCCCCTATCCTTCCATTGTCCGGGATCTGCATACTTCAGTCATTAATAATCTCCTTTTCTGTGACAAATGTCATTATTTTCAACACAAACAATAGAGAACTGTATTATTTTTTTGACAAAACCTACCTACAAAAGTCAGAAAGCATGACAAGTATCCATTTTATACACTATATTTTTGATAACTTTGCTTTCCTGAAAATTTTTATTAACCGAATATGACAAGAGATAACAACAAAGCCTTTTTCGGGCATCCGGTCGGGTTGTCCACCTTATTTGCCAGCGAAATGTGGGAACGGTTCAGTTACTACGGGATGAGAGCATTGCTGGTACTTTTCCTGACGGCAACTTATGCCAATGGTGGTTTTAACATGGCTGAACTGGATGCCTTTACCATTTATGGAATTTTTACTGGTCTCGTTTACGTAACACCGATTATTGGCGGTATCTTAGCAGATAAGCTGCTTGGGCAGCGGAAATCAATATATATCGGCGGTATAACCATGGCGGCCGGTCAGTTTTTACTGGCAGCAGGCGCTATGGAAGGAGGCACTCTTGAATTTCGTCATACCTTGTTTTACGCCGGATTAGGAACATTAATCCTTGGGAACGGCTTCTTCAAGCCGAACGTTTCGACCATGGTCGGCGAATTGTATGATAACAATGATCCCCGGAAGGATGGAGGTTTTACCATTTTTTATATGGGAATTAATCTGGGCGCCTTTCTTTCTCCGCTCATTGCCGGAAAGCTGGGCGAACAGGTTGCCTGGCAATACGGCTTCATGTCGGCCGGTACGGGAATGCTTATCGGTACGACATGGTTTTTACTTCGTAGCCATACGCTTGGGCATATTGGAATGCCCCCCAAGATAAAATCGGAACGGGTACGGCTGGCACTGAAGGACTGGGGAAGCATAATGTTATATGCTGCCGGTTCTGTGGCACTTGTTCTTGCCATTATTTTAGGATGGGGAGCTATTCCGGAGGAAATTGAAGCATGGCTTATACGGATCCTTGCAACAGTCGGTATAATTTACCTGTTGATAAACATTATCCGGGGAACCAGCGGAAAAACCGAATGGAGCAGGGTCGGGGTAATTTTTATTCTCGCTGTTTTCCACATGTGCTTTTGGAGCGGGTTCGAACAAGCCGGATCGACCTTCAGTATTTTTGCCCGTGACAATACACAGCGGATGTTCGGAAGCTGGGAAATGCCTGCTACCTGGTTTCAAAGCATTAATTCCATTTTCATCATCGTCTTTGCCCCATTATTCAGTATCCTTTGGGCTAAACTGGATAAAAAAAATCTGAACCCAAATACCCCCATGAAGTTTGCCTGGGGAATGATCATGCTCTGTTTGGGATTTGTAGTTATGGCCATTGCGTTTACCAAATCAACAGGAACTCCCGACGGATCAATTCTAAAAGTCAGCCCGCTTTGGTTAACTTCCGTATTTCTGCTTCATACATTTGGAGAACTCTGCCTGTCGCCTATCGGACTGTCTATGGTCACCAAGCTGTCGCCTCCCAAAATCGTTTCAACAATGATGGGGTTGTGGATGGGATCAATCGCTGCCGGTAATTTTATCGCATCCCAAATGAAAGCCATCTCCCTGAGTTTACAAAAAACGTTTGATACCGAGATACAGGTATTTTGGATGATTGCTGTTGAATCGGCCATCATTTCTGTTATTATCATCATTCTGGCCCCCTGGCTAAAGAAAATGATGAAAGGCATCAAGTAGTCAATATTGTACTATGGCAAAGAATAGACATCCAAAGGGACTAATGATCCTTTTCTTTACAGAAATGTGGGAACGGTTCGGGTATTACCTGATGCTCGGCATTTTCACATTGTACATGATTGCACCAACGAAAGGGCATTTCCCAGGGTTAGGATTGAACAACCGGGAAGCAGCCGATATATACGGAACCTACCTTGCACTGGTTTATCTGACCCCGTTTTTCGGAGGCCTGCTTGCCGACCGGTTCCTGGGATACCGCAAGTCGATCTATATCGGTGGGGCACTCATGTCTGCAGGGTATATCGGGTTGTCGATTCCGGACAGCATGCTTGCTTTTTACCTGTCCCTTCTTCTGATTATTCTTGGAAACGGAATGTTTAAGCCCAATATTTCAGTGTTACTGGGAAAACTGTATGAGAAACCACAGTATAAACATCTCAAGGATTCCGGCTACAATATTTTTTATATGGGAATTAATATCGGTGCTTTTATCTGTAATTTCATTGCGGCATGGCTTCGCCTGACCTACGGTTGGGGGTGGGCTTTTGCAGCCGCTGGGATTGGAATGCTCGCAGGGCTAATCTGGTTCGCTTTAGGCAACAGGTCTTACCCAGAACTAAAAGAAGCCGACAAAATAACTCCTGCACGAAAAGAAGATCTTTCCCTTCGAAGAATAGTCGCAGTTCTCTTTCTTCCTGCATTCGCAGCTGCGGCAATAGGTTGGATAATCCCGGGCAGTATTTTCGGATCCGACTCAAATGATGCCTTTATCTTCTTTTGTATCCCGGTGCTGATTTTCTTTTTCAACACATGGAGGACCGCATCGGCCAAAGAAAAAAATCCAATAGCAGCCCTTCTTTCCATATTTGGCGTTGTTATTATTTTCTGGGCAGTATTTCACCAAAACGGTTCGGCACTTACCTATTGGGCAAAAAATAATACAGACAGGGAACTGGGGCCCAATATGGAAAAAGTAATCAGCACGATTGCCAGCACAGAAGAAGTTTCGACAGTGCCCCGGGCAAAACAAAAGACGGGACTTCACGGTAAGAGTCAGGGTACGGAAACCGGCCCGAACTATTATTTCGACAACTACAACAGGCAATGGCCTAAAGGAAACCTTGACGGAAGACCGGCTGACCTGAATGAAGAAGAATGGAACCAGGCTAAAGATAAAAATATTGAGGGCTACGGGAGACTGACCCTTTGGCCAACAGAGCTACAGGCTTCTATTAACCCTTTCTTTGTGATTGTCCTGACACCGCTGATTGTAGCCCTTTTTAACTTCCTGGGACGAAGAAAAAAAGAGCCTTCAACCCCGGGGAAAATTGCCTTGGGAATGCTAATCTCTGCACTATCCTGGCTGGTGATGGTTGTTGCTGCCGTCATTTCAGGGAATGGTGCCGAAAAAGCCTCTGTCGCCTGGTTGTTTGGCGTTTACGGAGTAATAACTATTGGGGAACTGTGCCTTAGTCCCATGGGATTATCGCTGGTTTCAAAGCTTGCCCCTAAAAGGATTGCTGCTCTCATGATGGGAGGATGGTTTTTAGCAACAGCTATTGGCAATAAGCTATCCGGAGTATTGTCGGGAATGTGGGACCTGTTCGATAAAAAGTCGAACTTTTTCCTGACCAATGCCCTTCTTACTGCCGGGGCTTTTGTCATTATCCTGATCCTGCTTCCCTGGCTGAGGAGAGTTTACAAAGAGAACGTGGAATAGGCCTAGGGCTGGATATCCGATTCTGGATACTAGACGCAAAAAGCAGGAAAGGATCTATCTACAGCAGGGAAGATAGTTATACTGTTTGAATAGTTTAAACGTTTGACGCTTCGCTGTTTGACAGAGAACAAAGTAATTTTTTGTCTCTTAAGAAAACATCCTGTCCTGAATAAACAACAACTGTTTTTCAAGCATGGCAACTTTTTTCATATCGAACCCTGCTTTTGCTGCCTCTCTGACCGGTCTGGAATATATTGCCTCGATTTCCATCGGTCGCCCGAAATCATAGTCCAGTTTCATACTCGGGGCATAGGGAGTCATCGCAACAGTCATATCTATCATATTTTGGGCATATTTTTCATCCAGCTTTGCCCCGCAATGGTTTGCTCCCCGGATTACTTCCAGCATCATTTCCTTAGCCAGTTCCCTTGTTGCTTCCTGCCTCATTAACTGGTCTGTTGTGGCATCCAGAACAACGGTCATTCCATTGAAAGGGATATTCCACACTAGTTTTTGCCAGCGCGCGGTATAGAGATCATCCGAAATATGGCACGAAATTCCTGCTTCCAAAAAGTCATTGCAAACCTGTATCAGTAATTCCGGCCTGCTATTCCGGTAGTTTCCAAGGTTTAGTTTGCCAAAGTCGAGGTGCAGGATATGGCCTGGACCTTTCTTTTGAGAGCAAATAAAAGCAAGCCCGCCGGCAATATTGATGTCTGAAAAAACTTTTCCAAGTTCCTCTTCAACTCCAAGTCCGTTCTGCACCATAACAACAAGGCTATCTCTATGCAGTAACGGGGGTAACAATGATTTTAGCAAATGATTATTAGTGGTCTTCAAACAAACAAGTACCACGTCGCATGCAGACATATCTTCCGGAGACTTCCATGCATTTACATCTTTCAAAACAAAATCTCCGTTGACCGAATCGATTCTCAGCCCGTTTTTCTTTACCTCCCCATAGTCGGAATGAAGCAAAAAATGAACATCTTTACCCCTATATGCAAGCATTCCACCATAGAAACCGCCCAGGGCTCCGGTGCCAATAATACCGTATTTAATCATTTTATTCCGGATTTATTCTTTCTCCAGGACAAAGTTAAACCCGGAAATTTAATTTGATTTGGCCAAACCGGTATCTTTTTAAATTATAACAAAAAGATTACATCCGGTCAATGTACGGAACAGAACGCGGATACCGCAACCTACCGTTTTACATCGACAAGGGCCCCATCGATAATTTTATCTACGATCTCTTCGTCAAGCAACGTACTGGTATCTCCCAGGTTAGTAGCATCGCCTTCAGCAATCTTTCGCAAAATGCGACGCATAATCTTTCCACTCCTTGTTTTGGGAAGACCAGGCACCAACTGGACCAGATCGGGGCGGGCTATCGATCCGATAATATGGTTCACCCCCTGTTTTATACTCCGGCGAATACCTTCTTCGCCCCCTGTCGAAAGTTCCGTACAAACCACGAAAGCATAAATTCCCTGCCCCTTTATAGCATGCGGGTACCCTACTACTGCCGACTCTGCGACAAGCGGGTGTTCGTTTATCGCATTTTCGATTTCCGCCGTACCAAGCCTGTGACCGGACACATTGATTACGTCATCCACACGTCCCAATATACGGTAATAACCATCTTCATCCCGTTTTACGCCATCGCCGGTGAAGTATAAATTTTTAAATGAGGAGAAATAAGTTTGTTTAAACCGGACATGGTCGCCCCAGATGGTCCTGGCGATCCCCGGCCATGGATATTTAATACAAAGATTCCCTTCCACAGAATTGCCGATCAGTTCTTTTCCGGAATTGTCGACAATAACAGGTTGTATCCCCGGCAGAGGTAGTGTAGCAAACGATGGTTTCGTCGGGGTAATCCCAGCCAGGGGGGAGATGAGGATTCCCCCGGTTTCCGTTTGCCACCAGGTATCAACAATCGGGCAGCGGCCTTTCCCGATGTGATCATGATACCAATGCCAGGCTTCCTCGTTAATAGGTTCACCAACAGACCCGAGCACCTTTAAGGAAGCCAGGTTCTTGTTCTCCAGGTACTGGTTGCCTTCGGACAGCAAAGATCGTATAGCCGTCGGGGCAGTGTAAAACTGGTTTACTTTATGCTTATCCACAATGTTCCACAACCGGCCACTGTCAGGCCAAGAGGGTGTCCCTTCAAATATTAACGTTTTTGCACAATTCAGAAGCGGACCATATACAATATAGGAATGCCCGGTAATCCATCCGATATCGGCCGTACAAAAATAGACATCGCCCTGTGCATATTGAAAGACATTACGAAAAGTATATGCCGTATACACCATATATCCAGCCGTAGTATGAACGATCCCTTTGGGCTTCCCGGTAGATCCGGAAGTATACAAAATAAACAGGGGGTCTTCAGCATCCATTTCTTCGGCTCCACACTCTTCCGGCTGACCATCAATCGCTTTGTGCCACCAAATATCACGCCCGACAATCATCGACACATTCGTCTTTGTCCGCTTTAATACAACGACAGTCTCCACACATGAGCAGAAACGTAAGGCATCGTCCGAGATTTCTTTTAAAGGTATAACCTTGTTTCCCCTGAAACCACCATCGGCAGTAAGTAAAACTTTTGCCTGCGCATCGTTGATCCTTTCAGCAAGGGCATTGGCAGAAAATCCTGCAAATATCACGGAATGTATTGCCCCAATCCGGGCGCAGGCCAATAAGGCAATTGCGAGTTCCGGTACCATGGGCATATAAATGGCAACGCGATCCCCCTTTTTGACACCAAGCCGCTTTAGCATATTGGCAAACTTGTTCATCTCCCGGTAAAGTTCAGCGTAAGTGAGGGTCCTGCCTGGTTCTTCCGGATTGTTAGGCTCCCAGATAATTGCCTCCTGATCACCATGTGTATATAAATTCTTTTCAAATATATTTTCTGTCAGATTGAGTTTTCCGTTTACGAACCATTTTATCTCGGGATCCTCAAAATTCCACTCAACAATCTTTTCCCAACGCTTCCTCCAGAAAAAAATCTCGGCCTGCTGAGCCCAAAAGGACTCAGCATGTGCAACACTTTTCTGAAATTCGTGAAAGTAACCCCCCAGGCTGTTAATCTTATTAAACATTTTATCTCGTTTTTAGGTTGATAATTTCAAAAATCACATCCCTAAATTAGTCTGAATAAAAATAATAAACAAGACTTTTTTGATTCTCAGTAAATTAAAAAGGGGCCGTCTATATACCTCCATGGCAATAGAAACAAGACATGCGCTCCCTGGTTCACTTGTTCCACTAACCAGTCCCAGGCTAAACTTAACGGTACATCACGAAGACAAAATTCAATAGAGGGACAAATCGTTGATAATAGCTGTAAAAGCAGCTGAAACATTAATATTTCGATTTTTTCTTTCATTTTTTTTCAAATAATATTTAAATATCATCCAACAAAAATGTACCTTAGTTCGTTTAAGCAAGACTAAAAAGATAACAGAAGTTAATATGCATTTTTAAAAGTATAAAATAACAGGATCGTTTTCAAGAAATCCATGGAGGTATTAACAGTGTTATACCTTCCTGTTAACAAAACAAATATTAGCTGTAAATAAACGATATAGACAGAAAACCATGAACTTAAAAGCAACTATTATTGGTGCAACCGGATTAGTCGGGGACAGGCTCACCGGCTTACTACTTGATGATTTTCGATTTGAAAGTGTCCATCTTTTTGTTCGCCATTCCACAGGAATAAAACACCGAAAACTGATTGAACATATAGTCGATTTTGAAAATATTAATGATTGGTCAGGTCAGATCGAGGGAGATGTCCTTTTTTCGACACTCGGAACAACGCTAAAGAAAGCAGGAGGCAAGGAAAAGCAATATCACATTGACTTCGATTATCAGTACGAAGTCGCAAAAGCCGCAGCAAAAAACGGTGTGGAGAATTTAATCCTTGTTTCTTCACTGGGGGCAAATCCGAAATCGGCTTTCTTCTACAGCAGGATGAAAGGTGAACTGGAAATGGCTGTTCAAAAGCTACCTTTTAAAAAGATCATGATCCTCCGGCCTTCAATACTGACAGGGGAACGTGAGGAAAAGCGTCCTGCAGAAACTTTCTCAATAATAGTAGCCCGCCTTTTTACCAGTTTCATGCTAAGGAAATACAGGCCAATAAGTGCGAGAACGGTTGCTCAGGCAATGATAAACTCCATTTTTTACAATAATTTTATATCAGGCACCTTCATCTACCAGTACGAGGAATTATTTATACTGGGAGACCGTTAGTAAAAAAAGGAAGGATAGGTTAGTCATTTTTTGCAATAAGGAAGCATCTATTTTCGTTCCTTTTTGTTCTATTATTGGGCATAATGGTCGGTTTTGATTTGCCCGAGGTTACCTTTTATTCACTAAAATCAAAATTTATGTACATAAGTTTATTAAAATTACATGATGCATTAAGATGGATGATACTTATTGTCGCTTTAATCGTGCTTTTAAAGTATTTCATGGGCTGGTTCAGTCAACAAAAATGGAAAAAATCAGACAATATTCTGGGATTGGTTTTCACTTCATTAATGGATCTCCAGTTACTGACGGGATTAGTTCTTTATCTTTTTATGAGCCCAATTATTAAAACCGCCTTCCAGGATTTCAAGAGCGCGATGAGCAACCCGGACCTCCGTTTTTATGCCGTCGAACATTCTGTTATGATGATTCTGGCGATTGCACTCGTCCATGTAGGACGAGCCAAATCAAAAAAGGCACAGACAGATAAAAAGAAATTCGGTCAGGCCCTTTTATTCTTCGGAATTGCTTACATCATTATCATTGCAGCTATTCCCTGGACAAGGGTCATTGGATAAAAAAGATATCATCATCTCTTTAATTTTTTCTTCAGCAGTTCATTCAAATCAAAACGAAGGCTCACATGTGGTATCCGGAAACCGTTTCCTGCATTGTTACTAGTAGTTTTGGGGACCAGATAAATTTCATCAATGACCGCTTTATATTTCCTGGAGATAAACGATCTCTTCAATTTAAGGGTAGGAGAAAGTTCTCCTGTCTGTGAGGTCCATTCTTCACAAACCAATCTAAACCGTTTGATTTCTTCATACTGCCCCATTGTTTTGTTGATCGCCTCAACTTCCCTGTAATATTGTGCGATTACTTCCTTCGTCCGAACAAGTTCGGCATTATCCCGATAATGGATTTTTTGTTGTGAACACCAATCATGGAGGTATTCAAAATTAGGTGAAATCAAAGCGCTGGCAAACTTTTGGTTTTCGCCAATCACCATGGCCTGTTCTATAAAGAAGGACTCCTTCAGCTTGTTCTCGATCATCTGTGGGGCAATATACTTACCGCCTGACATTTTAAACATCTCCTTTTTCCTATCTGTAATCTTAAGGTATTTTCCTTCCTCCAGAAACCCGATATCCCCGGTATGGAACCAGTCTTCCCTATCGATCACTTCAGCAGTCAGTTCCGGAGATTTATAATATCCCTTCATAACAGAAGGCCCTTTGCAAAGAATTTCTCCGTCATCGGCAATTTTAACCTGAACTCCTTCCAGAATAGGACCGACGGTTCCTATTTTCATTTTCTTTTCCTGAGGGTTGCCCACTGCAATAACGGGAGATGTTTCAGTAAGTCCATATCCTTCCAGCACTGTCATCCCGGCCATACCCAAAACCCTGATAATCCGGGGCTGGAGTGCTGCCCCCCCCGAAACGATGTAGGTTATATTTCCCCCCATAGCCTCTCTCCATTTTGAATAAACCAGCTTATCTGCAAGTTTAATCTGTAACCGGACAAAGAGGTTATAGTCTTTATTGTATTCAAAATGACGGGTAAGCCTAAGTGCCCAAAAGTAAACGGCCTTCTTAATTCCCTTAAATTCTTTCCCCTTGGCAATTAAACCATCATAGATTCGCTCAAGAAGCCGTGGTACAGAATTAAACATATGAGGACGGACCTCCCTGATCGCACTGACAATTTGGCCCAGGTTACTCACGTAGTATATTCCCATTCCCTTATACTGAAAATGATAGTTCATACTGCGCTCGTACACATGGCACAATGGGAGAAAGCTAATTACCCGGTGTTCCTGTCCCAGATGGTGCATTTTTGTGTGGGCAATAAAATTCGATACCAGGTTCCGGTGTGTAAGCATAACCCCCTTCGGGACACCTGTAGTCCCGGAAGTGTAAATCAAAGATACAACCTCATCCGGAGAAACAGAATCCTTTATTTTAGCAAGGTCCGGGGCAAGTTCATCTTCCTTATTTTTTCCAAGATCGAGAATATCCTGAAAACTCCCGCATCCTTTAATCCTGTCGAAACAAAAAATCTTTTGAATGCCCGTGACCTCCTTCGCAAGAGGCTCTAATTTCTCAAACAATTTTTTATCCCCAACGATCAGGTATCTGACTTCCGCATGAGTCAGAATATACCGGTATTCTTCATCGCCGATAGTCGGATAAACAGGCAAATGGATCAAACCGGCCATTGCCAGTCCCATATCTGCAAAATTCCACTCCGGCCTGTTATTAGTCACCGTAGCCACTTTATCTCCCCGTTTAAGGCCTAACGCAAGCAATCCCAAAGCACAGTACCTGGAATTTTCATAATACTCTTCTGTAGAATAAGTGTACCATCCTCCCTTGCTTTTCCCCCCCAATGCATCTGCCCTTGGGAACTCCAACCGGTCGCGGTCAAGTATATCAAACGTCCTCGTAACGTCTCCAGCCATGTTTTCTTAATTGTTTAATGCTAATGGACTTTCCTTCTCAACCAAATGCCTGATGAATAACAATGAACAGCTGAGAACAGTCTTTCAATAGCATTTCATGAAACAGGGCAAAGATAATACTTCGGCAAAAATTTATGCTTAAATCTTATCTTCTTTGCCCTCTTCAAATTTTCTGAACCTGGAATATGCAAGAAGAATAAGAGCAAAAATCACAGCTCCGGCAACATAAACAGACCAGCTGATACCGTCAACACTGCCTTTGCCATAGGAATGCATCCCGCTAAGGAAATAATTTACCCCGAAATAGGTCATCAGTACCGAGGTGAAACCCAAAACAGTCGCCAGGTTATAATTAAAACGTCCTCTAAGTGAAGGGATCAACCTCATATGAACGACAAAAGCATAAATGACCACGGATATAAGAGCCCACGTTTCTTTAGGGTCCCACCCCCAGTAACGGCCCCAGCTTTCATTTGCCCAAATACCTCCAAGAAAAGTCCCGGTAGTGAGCATATATAACCCCAAAGTAGCAGATAACCCGCTTATCGTCGTCAGTTGCTCTATGAAATGATCTGTATTCTGATAGTTTCTTTCGTTCATCAGGGAATAAAGGATCATCACAAGCAAACCCAGGAAGGCGCTTAGCCCGATAAAACCATAACTGGCAGTAATGATAGCCACATGAATAAGTAGCCAGTATGATTTAAGAACCGGGACCAAATGTGTAATCTCCGGGGTCATCCAGTTGAGATGGGCTACAAAAAGGGTTATCCCCGAAAGAAAAGCAGCGGTCCCCAACACCATGGGATACTTCCTCCCGAAAATTATACCGGCCAGCATAGTTGCCCAGGCCACATAGACCATCGACTCGTAACCGTTACTCCAGGGGGCATGACCGGAAACATACCACCGAAGGACCAAGCCTCCGGTATGAAACAAAAATCCGGAGATAATAAATACTGTGAAAAGAGCCTTCACTGTTTTCCCCAGGGTTCTCTGCCTGAAAATATTTATAAACAGAATAAGCAAAAGAACGAAACCGACAGTCAGGTACCAGGGAAAAAGCCTCTTAAAAGGCTCGATCTTATTATAAATAATTTCCGCTTTCTTTTTCCGGTCCGAAGGCAGAATATCCGGTCCGAACTTCTTCTGAAAAGCCGCTATCGCCGACATGATCTGATGAGGCTGTACCTTACTTTCCGGTCCGAGAGACTCCCTGAGCAACTGGAAACACCTGTTCACGAACAGCGAATCGGACTGAGGATATCCGGCAGGTTCGCTACCGGGATAAAACCAGGCATCTTTTTGATCTTCAGGAGGGAAAAGAGCGAGTAGTTCCCCGTTATAAATCATAAAACAGATATTTACCCGTTCGTCAACATTAATCAGATCTCTTTCGGCCTGGGTGCGAAGCGCAGGAGCCTTGCTGTAAGCAGCCTGTACCTCCTGCAAAAGGCGGTATTTTCCTTCTTCATCAAAAAAATCAACAGCCGCAGCATATTTTCCCGGGATTCCCAACCTGGATGCAATGTCCTTCTCCACTTTTATCATTGGAACAGTATGCCATAACTCGGGATAAAGGTTCATACTTAAAACGACCTCTTCAGGTGTCCTTCCATAAAAGGAAGACATGCGACTGACTTTCCTCAGGACTTCCCCGGCCAGTGTGGATACCGGTTCAATTCTCCCGTCGGATCCATGCACCCAAAGTCCGGAGAAATCTTTTACCAGCGTTTCATCCAGGGCAGGAATGCCTGAAACCGCTGTATCATTTGCCCTCGTCTGACCGGATATCAGTACCAGTCCCAAAAGAACAGGAACGGCCTTCATCCTGTTCAGTTCCTTCAAATGACGGATCAGGTATCGAAAATTGGAATTCCGGTTCAGCAATGAAAGCACAAAACCTATAAACAGGAGCAGATACCCGGTATAAGTAACAACAGTTCCCCAAGAATCCTTATTTACGGAAAGCACTGTCCCTTCTTCATCCTGGTCATATGACGACTGGTAAAACCGGTATCCTCTGTATTTTAGCGTGTTATTCATAAATATCCTGACATCCCTGTTCACATTTCGTTCCCTGTCAACAAGCGTAATTTCGCTGGCAAAGGAAGAAGGACTGTCCGAACCGGCATATCTTTCCAGCTGAAAATCCCTCAATTTCAAAGAGAATGGCAGCTGTACCGGTTCTGAGCCATAAATAAGCTGTACCGGGGTTTTGCCTGCCATATAGGTCACCGGATCACCAATTTGCCCGCTACGGCCAAAAACATTAACAATATCCTTCTTCAGTCCATCCGATACTTCCATAATCACGGCATCTTCCGGAGAATTCCCGGAGGCGTCTTTGGTCACTCTTAACAAGGCATGCGGATAAAAATTTTTTACCAGCATCAAAAAGTTATCAAAGGCGTACAGGCGCATCATCTGAACTTCGCCCCGGATACCTGCATGCAGCGTATCGGCCTCTCCGCCCTGCATTGACCGGATCACCAGATCCCGGTCTGATATAATATAAAGAAGATCGCTGTCCTGCTCAAAACGGATATCTGCATCGGTATTAAAACCGACGACAGACGGACCAAGGTTAATTTGTTCTCCCGGACTAAACGTGTAACTGTTCATTCCCTGCCCTGCTGAAATAACAAAATCGACTATAGGTTCCCCTTCCGGATGAGGAACAGGTATCCTCACTGCATTTTTTACAAAACCAACCGACTTAAATTCAACTGGCTTTCCATCCACAGAAATAGTCTTGTCAAACTGCCCCGTTGTAAGTTCTGAAAAAAAAACTTTTTGTTTAGCCTGGTCATTTCCTGCTTTTACAGTAAAATAACTATCCGAAGAAACAATATAGCCGGCACTGCCCCCTTCCCGGATATGCATCACCCCTTCGAAACTCACATAACGGGTTATAGCAGCCCCTGCAACGATCAGGATAAAGGCAAAATGAAATACCCCGACAGAAAGTTTCTTAACTTGATAACCCTTATAACGAATGACATTTACCACAAGATTAAATCCGAGTAACAGAAAGATTAATTCGAACCAGTGCGTATTATATATGAGCCCCTTCGCCGCTTCCGTTCCCCAGCTACTTTCTATAAAAGTGGCAATAGCCATTGAAAATGCCAGAATTAAAAGTAAAAAACCCATAAAAGGCATGGAGACCAGAAAATAATATAATCGTTTCATGAAAGATCTTAGTTAAAATTTTCTGAAAAGTAACATTTTTGCTTTCACAAAAAAAACGTCTGTGTATTTAATTCCTAAACATTAACACTTATCCTGTCTTTAAGTTGACAAAATCATAAATACTGCTACATCATAAAAAATGATTTAATTAAAACTTCTTTATGTAAAAATACGTATCAACAATTCGGTGATTCAGATGAAATGAACAAAAAAATAAATTTATTGAACATTAGTGATCACAAAATGTTATATATCCACTATTAATCAGTATAGAAACTGGTCAAGTATATCACAAGAAAAGCAATTCATATGGGATTATTTTTCATTAGTTAAATTAAAATTTACGCAGATGAAGAAAAACATGGGAACCACCGACAGGATAATTCGAACAGTTATTGCCTTTGTTGCTGTAATTTTATTTTTGGGCGGATTTCTGACAGGGACAGCGGGTATCATTTTGCTCGTAGTGGCAATAATATTGCTGCTGACCAGCCTGGTCAGCTTTTGCCCGGCTTATACATTCCTGGGCATAAAAACATGCAAGGACCAAAAAATCAAAGACGATACAGAGAAGTAGAACAAACGAGGAGAAAAGGGGCAGTGTTTAAAAATTCCGGTCGTGGATTACCATTCCCGGAATTTTTTTAGGCAGCATCATAATTATTATCGTAAAACGACATTCGAAGATTATGCTACGCGGAATAATCAGGCATAAATAATTCTTTTATTTTTACAATTATTTTGTAAATTTACATATTAAACGTACTGTATCTAAAAACCGAAAAGAAAACGATCGAAAGAAGCTGCTCCTGCTTAGTTACCAACCGCTGATGTATGCTTTTTACAGTTCCTTCGGTGCTCTTCGATTTGATAAACAGATTCTCCTCTTTTTTGTGAAGCCGGACCTGTTTTGAGAAGAGGGCTCAACGCCCGGTGTTGTACATAAATAATCCGGTCTTTTAACCCGACGCTGCCCGGGAAGCTTTGACAAAGAAGCAGTCCCCCGGCAGGCTGTAAGGGTTTTCTTCTCTCCTGCCGCGGTCCCGCGCGGAGTTTACTTGTTAAAGTACATGATCCGCTGGAAAAACAGCTTAAAGTTTTACCGATGCAAAATCTGTCAAAACCCCGGAATGCCGTTGTACAGGCAGCCTGCTACCTGTACATCCTGCTTTTTGTATATGCTGCGCTAAGCAAGCTGCTCGATTTTGAAAACTTCAGGGTCCAGCTGGCGCAGTCGCCCCTGCTGAGCGCCTATGCCGGGCTTATCGCCCCGGCTGTGATCACCGCAGAATTGCTGGTGGCCCTGATGTTGTGTTTTAAGGCCACCCGCCTTCCCGGACTGTATGCCTCCTTCTTTTTAATGATCGCCTTTACGGTCTATATTTACCTGATTCTGAACTACTGCGACTTTGTCCCCTGCTCGTGCGGCGGCATCATTGAACAGTTCGGCTGGACCCAGCACCTGATTTTTAATACCGCCTTTGCGGCGCTGGCCCTGGTGGCCATCCTGTTTTCAGAAAAGGGGAAAGGCACCCGTGACAGCATGGTGGTTTTTAAAACCATCCTCCCGGCCCTGCTGGCGGCAGGCATGGTGGTGGCCCTGTTTTTATCGTCGGAGCAGATCATCAAAAAAGAAAACAACTTTATCCGGCGGTTTGGCCAGCACCCCATCCGCAATGAAAAAACCTTTGACCTGGGGCTGAACTCGTATTACTTCGCCGGGATGGCCGGCGGACAGCTTTACATGGGAAATGTGACCGCCCCGCTGGTCATCACCACGGTAGACACCGCCCTGACAACGAAAAAGGCTGTTAAAATCCGGCTTGACGATACCGGACACCCGTTCCGTTTCATCCAGGTGCAGGTCAAGGCTCCCCATTATTATTTGTATGACGGCACAGTGCCGGTGATTTACCGGGGGCAGTTGGACGATTCGTTGGCCAGCACCATCAGCCTGGGCGATTGCTATTTCTCGCAGTTGCAGGCGACCGATTCCGTGAATTTTGTGTTCCGGGCCCAAAGCAGCCAAACCAAAATGCAGGTACTGGGAAGGCTTAGCCTGGACCGGGAACCGAAAGTAAGGCTGAATGAAGCCCTGTTGAAAAAACAGGTAGACGGCGTGTTCGATACCGACGGCCACTTGCTGCTGGATGAGGTAACCGGGGAACCGGTCTACATTTATACCTACCGGAACCAGTTCCTGGTGATGGACCGGGAACTGACCCTTTTGCGGAAACTGCATACCATCGACACCATATCCAGGGCGCAGGTACAGGTGCGTTCGCTTTCCGGCGGAAGGCATCAAATGGATGCGCCTCCTTTAGAAGTCAATAAAACATCGGCGGTACACGGGCGGGTGCTGTTTAACGAATCCATGCTCATGGGAAAATTCGAATCGCGTGACCTATGGAAACGGGCAGCCATTGTTGACATGTACCGGACCGATAAACAAGAATATCTGGGCAGTTTTTATGTACAGGACCGCGGTAAAAACAGGATGGCCCGGATGTTTGCCACGGATAAGCACTTGTTTGTTTTGCGTGGCAGTGAACTGGTGCGTTACCGTTTTGCGCAGGCGGTGACGCGGCATTTCCGAACAGGGGAAGCCGAAAACCTGGAACAGAGTAGGCACTAAATTTAATTTTTACACCCATGAAAAAGTTGAAGAACCTTCTTCCGGCGATCGTCATACTGATCGGTGCCGGGGCCGCTTTTGCAAGCTATGCTGCGAAAAGTCCGGATAGTTCCCTGGAAACGGGGTATTATTTCGACAGTTCTACGGGCCAGTGCGTCGCTGCTGATGTTCAGTGCAGCAGTATTCCTGGCGAGGCATGTACATGGACTGATGAAAGTAATGATACTCATGAACTGAGCAGATTTATTAACAACACCATGTGCGGTGCCCCGTTGTACAAACAACCGTAAAAACAGCGAAGGATGCTCTACGGGGCATCCTTCGTTCTTATCCCTTTATTTATCCATCTAATATCCGTATCTCCCTCTAAAAAATAATTGAACCAATCCAGGATCCGGGATGTCAGGTCGAATTGGTTCTGCATGTTTTGCAGGCTGTGTCCCTCTCCTTTATAAAACAGCACAATGACCTCTTTTTTGTTCCTGCGCAGGGCATTATAAAAAGCCATCGAGTGATCGCTTGTCACATTTTGGTCCGCGAGGCCCGTCCACAATAATACCGGGGCATTCACTTTTTCTGCCCGGTAAAGCGGGTTGTTCTTTAGATACAGGTCTTTATCTGCGAAAAAAGGCACCCCCAGTTTGTACATATTGGCTTCAATCCGCACATAATCGGGAAAATGAAAATTATAATTGAATGCGTTGGCTGCCCAAATGATATCGCTGTGCCCGGAGCCGGCTACATAAGCTGCAAAACGGGTGGAACGGGTGGCAATAAAGTCCGTTTCATAGCCGCCAAAGGAATGACCGATCAAGCCAATCCTTTCCTTGTCGATCAACGGGTTGCCGGTCAAAGCGTCCAGTGCGTTGTTGACGCAATCCAAAGCGTCAATCCCCGGGCCATTTTTCCCCTGTATTAAAATATCGGGCAAATACACAAAATACCCTTGTTCAAGAAACAGCCGGATGTTGAAACCCAAACCCTCATCATATGAAGGGTACGGGTACCGGTTGGCCAACTGGTGTTGTTTTTCGTAGATATGCACTACCATCGGGTATTTCTGAGAAGGATCGTACCCCACGGGGAAGTACAAAATGCCTTTCAGGGGAAACCCGTCGCCGTTGGTATAGGAGATGATCTCCTGTCTGAGTGACAAAATGGCTTTATCCTGTTTGTTACTTTGGTACAATATCGTTTCCGCTTCTCCTATTTCTCTGTAAACCAGTCGGGGCGGCAGGTTGTAGTTTTCTTCCAGCCAGGAAAAACAGGTAAACGACCGGTTGTAGTTCAACGACTGGATCCGTTTGGTGGTTGACGGAATAATTGTATCCAACCTGCTGTTTTTCCATAAAAGGTAAGCGCTCCTGTTTTCCCGGGGATCATCCAGCCTGAGCACCAACGGCTTTTGGATGTCGATTGTTTTTTCGAAAAAGCTGAATCCCCGCAGGGTAATACGTGAAGTTCCGTTCAGTACAGTCACCCGGTACCCCTCAAAATCAGTTAATTGAACAAGCTCTTCTTCCTGCAGGTCATAACGCCAAAGACCGCCCTCTCCTTCAAACAGGACAGTCTTCCCGTCACGGGTAAAATAAGGCGCTGTAAGCCTGTTGCTGCCAACAGTCCGGAAGGTACCCGAAGGGATGTGGCAAACATACCACGTGTTGTTTTTAAAGGACAACGCATACCGGCCTTCAGGTGAAGTATATAACCGGGAAGATATGGTATCGATAACGGAGTAAGCCTCTTTTATCCGGTCATAGCGCTCCAGTTTCAGCGGTGCCACTTCCCGGGTATAATCCTGCAAAAGATACGGATCGAAACTCAGAAAATAACGATCATTCCCGATGTTTGCATTTTTTGTGAACTGATTGTTCCCGATCCGCTGCACCTTTTTCGCCCGGGGCTCCCAGAGGTAATAAAGCTCCCGGACAGGCAAATGAAATTTTTCCTCCAGCCGGTTGTCATTCCCGTACCAGATATCCACCGGGGAAGTGTCTTCTTTCTTTTCGTTGACCCACAGTCTTAAGAAATATGCGTTTCCTTCCCGGACCACTTCACTGAATCCATTCTGAAAAGAAACAGGCAATACTTCTTTTAACGGGAAGACGGTTTTTGTCTTTAAATCCAGGTAAAGCACTTCCCGGGAACCGTTATCGGGATTTTGTTCATGGATCATCATCCCCTTCCGGCCGGGATCAATATCGAGAGACAAAATTTCATGGGCGCAGCCATATACCTTCTCCTTTATTTTGCCCTTCAGCCGGAAAACCTCAAAGCCATTCTTTTCATTCTTTACAACGGCACAGACCGGATCATCTCCGGTTACATAAAACCTGCTGACGTGATCCAGCGCATTGATCAGGTCCCCGTTAACATCCCTCAGTTCGATCCTGCTATCCCCGTCTTCATCGTAGTGCAAGACAAACTGCTTTTTGTTGTTCAGCACATGTAGCTGTTTTACCCCTTTGTAACAGGCAGCCGTTTGCCCTTCGGAATCCAATAGTTCAGCCTGGCCTGATCTTTTTATCAGTAACTGGCCCGTACCGGTAAAGGCAATACTTTTCACATTTGTCCGGTACCCTACCGGTTTCCCGGGATGCCGGCTGTCAAAAATCAGGACCGAGTCCCGGTTCAGGTCGTACGATTTCCAAACGGTCAGCCACCTGCCGTTCTCAGCCATTTTTGGAGTTGTTAGCTTATAGCATGTTCCGGGAATGGCCTTCTGTGGGCTGTCGTACCTGTTTTGCCCGGCCGGTTCCCGGCCTGCCACAGGCAGCAGGCACAGGAATAACAGGTAAGATAAAACCGTCATGGTTAGTAGCCGGCATTTTGCGGGTACAAATTCGGGTTTAGCAGCAGCTCGTTTTGAGGCAGCGGCCACACGCGTCTGTAGTCCTCCCAGTTCGGTTTCACAGCGCTGAGGTCATCCAGGCGGCCCAGACGTTTCAGGTCCAGGAAACGAAGTCCAAACTCAGTGAAGAACTCGCGGCGTTTTTCCGCAAGCAGTTCCGTAATAAAATCACCGGCCGGCAGGGAAGTCAAAGCGGCCTGGCCGGCCCGCTCGCGGGAAGCATTCAGGTAAGGTAAAGCTTCATCAACCCGGTCCTGCTTAGCCAAAGCCTCCGCCATAATAAAATAGACCTCTGCCAGCCGGAAGACGACGGAATATTCTTTGGTATTATCCGACCTGTTTTTGTATTTATAAGGCCGGTACCAGGATTCGCCGTTAAAGCTGGCTTCAGTCATCCAGGCCTGTTTACGCAGGTCGTTATCAGCAAAGGTGCCAGCCAGGTCCTGCGTGAGCGTATAGGCATTGGGCGCCGCACCCGAGAAATAATAAAAGGATGCTTCACTGGTGGCGTCCCCGCTGTTTTCCGGTTTGAGCTGCCAGAGAATATGGCTGCCGGATTTATGGAACACTTCATCCAGATCGGGCTGAAACCCGTACAAAGGCGATTGCAGGATATTTTCGGCTGTTTGTCCGGCCTGCTCCCATTCTTCCTGAGTCAGGTAAATACGGGCCAGCAACAGTCCGGCCACTTTCCGGTTGGGATAAATCCGTTCCGCATCGCGGTAATCATCTTCCAGCAGGTCCGCTGCTTCTTTCAGGTCAGTCACCAACTGCTCCAGTACCGCTGCGGCATCCGTTCTGCTTAAGTTCCGGTTGTATTCATAATCCAGACTGGCCGTGTAAGGAATGTCTCCGAAAAGTTGTTGTAAATAAAAGTAGATCAACGAACGGACCAGCAGGGCTTCCCCCTGAATGCGGTTCTTATCCGTACCGGAAAGGGCCGTTGAATTTTTGGCCCCCTCAATAATGGAATTGGCCTCATAAACCTGTTCATATGCCGCATTCCAAAGATTATCAACAACCGTGTTGGTTTCCAGCTGCTGGTTCCGGTAAATATCCACCACGCCATTCTGGTCATAATAATAGCAATCCAGATCATCCGTATAAGAGCCCAGCAAGGCACCTGCCCCGCTATAACTTCCTCCTGTTATGACCGATTGATCACGCAGTCCGGCATACAAACCTGCCAGTGCCGCATTGGCAGTCTGAACATCTTCAAATACCTGCGGGGTGCCAAGCTGGTTGGAAGGATCGTTAACTTCAACCAGATTCTCGCAGGAAGCCAGGAGCAATGCCCCGAGGAAGGAAAGGAAATATATTTTTTTCATGTGTTTTATTTTAAAAATTAAGCTGGATGCCGAAAGCCCAGGTTTTTAAAGGAGGCAGGTAGCCGGTCAGGGTAAACTCAGGGTCCAGCCCGAAGTAATCGGTCAGGGTCAGCAGGTTCTGGCCCTGCACGTAACACCGGACATCCTGCAGGAAATTGTTTACCCGCAGACGGTACCCCAGTTGGATATTTTTGAGCCGGATAAACGAGGCATCGCCAACCGCAGCCGTACTGTTGCTGAAGTACCCGTGCAGACGGTTAATCTGTGAATTCGCTCCCGAAGAATACGGCATGTACCGCCCGCCGGGGTTACTCGCAGACCATACGTCCAGTACTTCCACCGGCTGGTTATACATGCTGCCCGGCCGGACCATCAGGCTGTTGTAGTTCTCCTGCCTTTGTTTGACAAACTGGAACAAAAAAGAGAACTCCCATTGTTTGTAAGCGAATTGGTTCGACCAGCCACCGAAATACCTGACACCCACTTCTTCGATCACCTGGTTATCATCGGGAGAGGTGATGCTGCCGTCGTCGTTGTAGTCGGTAAATTGGTAGAGGCCGGTTTCAGGGTCGATGCCCTCGTAATGATAGACCTTGACGATTGAGGTGGGATAGCCCACGACATACTGATTGGCATAGGTAGAGCCTTCCAGCCCGGGAAAGGACACCAGTTTGTTTTTGGGGAAGCTGATATTGAAATTGCTACTCCAGCGAAAATGCCCGGCACTGACCGGCACCGTATTCAGTTCCAGTTCCAGTCCTTTGTTTTCCACCGTGGCGGGCAGGTTGGCCTGTATGCTGCTAAAGCCTGTGGTGGCCGGCAGGGGGATGCCCACCAACTGGTTGCCCGACCGGTTGCGGTACCAGGCGGCGCTGAGCTGTAGCCGGTCGCTGAGAAAGCCCAGTTCCAGGGCCACTTCCAATTTTTTGGTTTTTTCCCAGCTAAAATAAGGATTATATAGCCGGGAAGGATATAAGGTCGTACTGCCCCCATATAGCGTACTGCTCACGGTATAGGTATCCAGGTACTGGTAATCGCCGATCAGGTCGCTGCCGGTGACCCCGTAACTACCCCGGAGTTTTCCGAAGCTCAGCCAAGTGATCCCGGACAGGAAGCTTTCTCTGGAGAACAGCCACGCAGCGCCAACGGCCCCGAAGCTGGCAAACCGGTTGTCGGGACCGAACCGGCTGGAACCGTCCCGGCGGCCAGTGAGATTCAGGATATACCGGTTTTTATACTGGTAATTGATCCGACCGAACACGGCTGCATATTTGTATTCTGTTTCGGAGTCGTCATAAACCGAAACCGTCCCTGCCGCGGCCAGGTTGGTGATCAGTGCGTTGCTTTCAAACCCGTAGCCCATCACGTATAGTACCGTCTTTTCGGTTTGCTGGCAGGTACCGCCCAGCAGGACATCCAGTTCATGATCTGTAAACGTATGCCTGTAGTTGATCTGGGGTTCCAGCAAATATGAAAACTGCTGGTTTTGGTTTTTATAAGCCTGGGAGTTGGCCGGGGTGATCCCGTAGGCCGGGTTATACATGGTATTGGGGCGGAGCATTAATTCGTTAAAGGCGGTATAGCTTATCCCCCCGTTCACCTTTACAAAAACCGATGGTAAGCATTCGTACTGCAGGTTTAGGTCCGTATTAAAAGTCTTGCTTTTGTAAGAATAAGTACTTTCGTAAGCTGCCACGGGGTTGGTGAAGGTGTTGTCCGCCCAGTTCAGGCTGCCGTCTTCCTGGTACAGGGCCGGGGCATTCGGGCTAAGCCGCAGTGCCTGGCTGGTAATACCGGTCTGGATCAGGTTGTTGGACTGATCGGAAAACAGGCCGGTGGCATTCAGCCTAAACTTGTTGTTATCGGATCGATGGCTCAGGTTCCCGGAAAGGTTCGTGGTTTTGTATTTAAAATCATCAGAGAATACGGTGGTTTGCTCATTGTGGCTGCCGCTGATCAGAAAGCCGGTGTTTTTGCTGCCCCCGCTCAGCGAGAGCTGCACTCCGGAGCTTTCGGCTGTCCGGCCGGTCAGTTCGTCCTGCCAGTCGGTGTACCGGGTTTCGTCCCAGGTACCGTTCACATCATAGGCATTGGCCGGGTAGCTGGTAATCCCGTCATTGGCATACGCCTGCCGGCGCATGTCCAGGTATTGCGGGGTATTCATCAACTTCATTTTGTTCGCTACCTGGCTGAGGCCATAACTGCTGTTTACACTGAAAGCCGTTTCCCGGCCTGCCCTCCCTTTTTTGGTGGTGACCAGGATCACCCCGTTGGCCCCGCGGGAACCATAGATGGCCGTGGCATCGGCATCCTTCAGGATCTCGATGCTTTCGATGTCGTTGGGGTTAATGGCATTGAGCGGATCAATTTCCCCGTAGGGAAGAATGGTTCCCCCAAGGGAGGTCGGCGACTGGAGCGTTGCAGGCACCCCGTCGATAATGTACATGGGGTAGTTGCCGGCCCGGCGCAGGCTGTTGGTACCCCTTATTTGGATACTGTAACCACCGCCGGGTACCCCGCTGCCCTGGGTGATGTTCACCCCGGCCATGCGGCCCTGGACAGAGGAAAGCACATTGCTCACCGGCTGGTCTTCGATTTCTTTGGCCGTAATCCGGGCAATGCTCCCGGTGCGTTCCTGTTCCTTTACGGTGTAGTACCCGGCATTGACCGTCACCTCCGAAAGGGTGGTAATGTCTTCCCGGAGTTCCATGTCCAGCCGGGCCCGCCCGTTCAGCGCGGCCTGTTCTGTTTTGTACCCGATAAAGGAAAATGTCAGGGTGTCGGCCGGACCTGCCGGCAGCCGGTAATGACCCTGTTTACCGGTAACAGTACCCCTGGTGGTGCCTTTAATCATGACATTGACGCCCGGCAGGGGTTGGCCTGTGGTGTCGGTGACCCGGCCGCTGACAACGGTCTCCTGCTGCCAGGCTGTTGTTCCGGCCTCGTTCTTTAGTACCGGGTTTCGTATCGGAGTCTGGGCCTGTAAAACGCTTGTTCCGGACAGGGCAGAGCAAAACAACAGCAAGGAGAGGCTATAAAACCACAGGCTTGTTTTAAGTTCGGATTTTACGGGTTTATACCTCATTATCAATTTGTTTTGAGATTTGGATTGGGTTTAAAAAAGGGCATAGCAATGCCCATAAGCAGAATTTGGGTTTCATACTTTCAGAATTTTGGTTTGTTAAAAGGAGATTGACTTGTTTCCCAAAGCCTCCGGGATTTTTAGAAAGTCCCGGAGGGCTAAAGACGGGCCATTGTTATCGATGCTGTTCTCAGGGGGCCCGTTGGGGGAAGAAAGAAGGGCAATTTTGGTTAAGCATGATTTGTTTATTTATTTTTCCTAAATTAGGATGTTAATAATTTATTTTGACTAATGATCAAGCCTGTTGCACGCCACCAAACAGTTGCGACGGGCTTTTGCTTTTTCTATGGAATGTCCGGTTCAATACGTCATAACCAATACCGTTTTTAAGTTTAAACGATTGAGCATCTAACGGCATGCCCGGTAAAAAGGCATGCCACGGGCAATTAAGTTGAGCCTGTTTAAATGGAAAGCGCCTGGAACAAAAGCAAAAAAGGCGCGAGCTCAACTTACCGACTTTGGGGTACTGGCAATACCTTGCAACGATAAGAGAGCCCACGCCTAGGTCGTGAGCCATTCTTACTTATCATCTCGTTGCAAAAGAAAAGTGCCAGTTTTCAAAGTCGAGACTCAAAGCGAATGCTTCTAATATTTTTAACTATCGAAGATTCGCGAAATTACATCTTTCAGATGTAATGTTTGGGCAAATATAATAATATTTATCAAATGTGGGTAATTATACCCACATTATTTTTCTTCATAATGCTGAAATTGCTATTTAACTATTTCTGTTATGGTAATTCTTGACGATAAAAATGAATTCCTACGTCTTTTTGGAGAGCGTTTGGGGCATTTTAGAACAGAGCAAAAACTTAGTTTCCGAGAATTAGCTCTGAACTGCAATTTAGATCATAGTGATATCCGCAAAATTGAAAAAGGGAAAAGAAACATTCAATTATCCACAATTTTAGAATTGGCTAAAGGACTAGACATACACCCCAAAGAGCTTTTTGATTTTGAAATGAATATAGAAAAAGAATGATGTTGCGGGGAGCTCTTTGTAAGATTAGGATTCATAGTTATTGCTAACAGCTATTTTTACTGTTTCGGTTATGGAATTTTAAACTAAAATGCACTCAAAACGAAATAAAGAAGAACTCAACAGAAAAAATGCATTAGTTAATAAATACTTATGCAACTTTATCGCATCCAAATTTTTAAGAATATTTTACGACCGGAATAAGAAGGAAATTACACAAAACAAAGTCGAGTAGGCAAGGGCATTTCAGCCCAAGCCTCTCACAAAACCGTACGGGAAACTCTCGCTTCATACGGCTTTTGTCAATTTTAAACCTGTTACGACAGATTCATGTTGCCATGAAGCAAATAAAGTTGGCTTCGATTTCTGTATTTTGTACAGAAACTGATGTGCTTTCTTTAGTTTGTTGCGTAACGATTTGTACCTGTTCATTACCCATTTTATTAATCGGCGGTGTAAGCACCGAAAAATAAATGACATGGCTGATGGACGGAACTTGCCGTAGTAGTTTATCCAACCTTGTAGTTGCGGGTTTAATTCCGCTGCAATGCTTTCAATGGTGGCACTTGTCCAACGATGAAAGTTTGTTTTGCGCAAGGTTTCTAAAATACGTTTCCCTGATTTCACACTTATTGCTAAATCAAAACCTAAGAACAGATGTCCATCTTTTGTTTTCGATGAACGTGGTTTGAATGTAAACCCAAGAAAATCGAATTTCACCAGTTCAAAATTCCCTGTCCGCTTGTGGTCTTTGCAATATACAAGTTTTGTCTTTTCGGGGTGCAGTTCCAGCTTACAATCTTGCATCCGTTTTCTCAACCTTTCCAACACGTAACGTGCCTGTTCTTCCGATTTGCAATGAATTACAAATCGAGTAGACCCAGGGAACTTCCCCCTGAGTCCCTCCCAGATCCGTACGTGACAGTCTCCCGTCATACGGCTCCTATTATTCAGCCTCAATGGTACATTCATACCATTGGCGGTGTGATTCCAAACTTCCAGTGTGCAAATAAAGTGGGGTTCTGTTTATACATACTACCCAACCACCGAATCGCTCTGGTTTTATGCCTTCTACATCGCTTAAACTTCCGTGATACCCAATGGGCTAATCGTTCGTTTAGACGCTGAAACAACGGATACATCGCTGATTTGTAAAACTTGCTGTAGTAACTGATATAGCCTTGCAACATCGGATTAAAAATATTCGCTAAATCCGTCAGGCTTTTATCTGATCTTTCATGTAAGTTCCAGCTCCTTATTTCTTTGCTGATCTTCTTTTTCGCTTTCATGCTGATAGCAGGACTAAAATTAATAAAGAATTTACCCCATCGATTCTTTGACCTCCTTGCCATAAAAGTAAACCCGAGAAAATCAAATTTCTCCAGGTCATGGCTTCCTCTTCTGTCATCATCTTTGCAGTAAACAATCTTAGTCTTTGCTTCATTTAATGAAAGTTTACACTGTTCCATTCTATCCTTGATCGCTGTTTTAAGGAACTCTGCTTCTTCCTTTGTCCTGCAATGGCAAATGGTATCGTCCGCATATCTTTCAAAGGGGACTAAGGGATATTTCCGTTTCATCCATTCATCAAAAGTATAATGCATATACAGATTCGCTAATAGTGGCCCGACTACTGACCCTTGTGGTACTCCATTCGCTCTCTTTATCTGATGACCATCACTTGTTTGGTATGGAACTTTCAGCCATCTTTCAATATAAAGTAATATCCAGCGCTCCGATGTGTGTCGTTTGACTGCCTTCATGAGAAGTTCATGATCTATCGTGTCGAAAAACTTTCGAATGTCCAGATCAAGTACCCAGTCATATCGCCAGCACCGTCGCCGGGCTGCTTCTACCGCCTGATGGGCCGACCGGTTTGGCCGGTAAGCATAAGAGTTCTCGTGGAATAATGGATCAATTACCGGTTCTAATAGCAGAACTGCGCACATTTGTGCGACGCGATCCGAGACCGAAGGGATTCCAAGCGGCCTCGTTTCTCCATTCCCTTTGGGTATTTCAACCAGTTTTACTGCCGATGGCATATAACTCCCCGATGACATCCGGTTCCAAAGTTTATATAGGTTCTTCCCTACTTCACGATCGAACGATTCTATGGTTACATTGTCTATGCCTCCGGCTCCCTGGTTGCGTTTCACCTTCAGGTATGCCTTCCAAACTACTTGTTTTGGAATGTCAAATGGCTTTGCTGTCTGATTTAATTTCATCCTAAAATTGCTTTCAGTTGGTTAATTCTTTCAGCTGAATAATGTACCCCCTTCGCTAAACCTTCATTACAAAGACTGTCTGATACTACTACGGGGTACTCTGTCCCTGTGCCTCGTATTGGTACTCTGAACTTTACAGGTTCTCTGCTTAGCGTTCTCCCTTAGCACCGAGACGACAGGTTCCCAAGTTCCATGATAACGCCTCTTTACAGATCATGCCATCTTTGTGCCGGATGCCGCTTAGACAGTGTATCAGGTGCCCTCCAAGCTTATCCCGGGTTAACGACTTCCCCCCGGTTCTGACATCATCACTACGCTTTCGACATTTCATCAATGGTTCCCTTGCGGTCATCTTCTGTAAAGTCACCTGATAGATTCTACTCTACCTTTTCTGTATCGCTCACGACCGCACCTCTTAAATGCAGCAGCATACAGCGGTTTGAAATCAGTTCCTGCAAACCGAATCCGGAGGGCCTGCCTCCATCATCATCATAGCATCAGCTCCCGCTACAGGAGTTGTTCTTGGCGCACTATCATCGGCATACCGTTCAAACTTGACTCCATTAAAATGTTTGGTCAGCCATTGGTCGAAAGTATAATGAAGAAACAGGTTGGCAAGCAATGGACTGATAACACCACCTTGCGGTGTGCCTTTGCCTTGTTTGTGTACCTTTTCATTATTGGCCTTCAGCACAGGTGCAGTTAGCCAACGGACAATGTACATCTTTGCCCATTTCTCACTTACATGCTTGTCAATGGCCAGTAGCAGCTTTTCATGGTCGATGTTGTCAAAGAAGCCTTTGATGTCTATATCAATTACCCAATTGTACAGCCAGCAATTGCGCCTTGCCTTTCGAAGTGCATCGTGTGCACTCTTGTTGGGGCGGTAGCCATAACTGTCTTCGTGGAAAATTGCTTCCATTCTTGGCTCTAAATAATCTTTGACCACCATTTGTGCCACCCTGTCCCCTACTGTCGGTATCCCAAGCTTGCGGGTTTTGCCATCGGCTTTGGGTATCTCAACTTCTCTTACAGGGGGTGGAAAATACGAACCTGACGAAAGCCTGTTCCATAGCTTGTACAGGTTGTTTGACAGGTTTTCCTCAAACTGCTTGAGGCTTTCTCCGTCAATACCTGCCGAACCCCTATTGGCTTTCACTTTCTTGTAAGCCTCCCATACCATTGGCTTTGTAACTGGTATTGGTTTTGTTTCACTCATTTTAATCCTCCTTGCCTAAAATGGCATGTTGTTAAAATTTGTTCTACTAATTGACCTAAACCCTTCGCTCCTTCTATGTTTCCATAGCTCTCAGCACTACTACGGTTTAGTCCGCCCCCATACGTTGCTTTGGTACTTTCTGCCTCGTGTTGCTTCACTTGTGCATTTTCCCTTGTCATCAACGTGTGGGTTCCCTCGTTCCATCAATGAGCCTGGTTAAAGTTCATGCCTCCTTAATATCGGTTGGCACATAGCCGGTAAACAGGTTTCTGCTATGCTCATCCTGCCAATAGCACAAAATAGGCAGTTTTGCCAACGGGTTACATTTTCTCGACACTTCATCAGAGGTTCACTTGAGTTCATCTCCTTTAACCGTACCTGACTCCTTTTATGAAGCCTTTTCTTTATTGCTAAGCACCAATGCCCTTTCAGGCTAAAAAGCACCATAAAGCGGTTTGAAAGCTGCTCCTGTAAGCTGCTTTCGGTGGGCCGTCCACCATCTCATTAATAGCGTATCAAAGAACTAATTCGTCCTCTAAGTCGAGGCGCACTATGCTAAGTTGTGTGGAATTTCTTCTGCAACTATTAGTAAACTGAAAATTGCCGATGGGTACGATATTCCTTTATCAACAATATATAATATCTGCAGGCACGAAAGATATTCCCTTAAGAAATTGTTTGATGAATTTGAAAAGGAATATGGTATAAATATTCCTGACTAAGCCAAATGGTTATTCGTCATAAGTTCGTTAGAATTTTGTCCTTTGATAAAAGGTGTAAAATGGAGACACAAAAGGGAGAATATCAGTTCCGATGATCCTTTTGCAACTGCTGTAACGGCTTCTTAATCTCGTATGTCATTGTCAGATAAAACAGATCCGCCCCAGACTTTCACTGTGAAGCGTATCTCCGGAGAGATTGGGTACCTGGTCATCTGGACGTCAAAATCCAGTTATTCGGATGCGTCCATGTGAACATTCTGACGGCGGATTGCAAATATTTTGAGGTCGGATTACGGAAGATCAAACGGTTCTCATGACAACTTCAGACGGCTGAATGCAGAACTTCGGACATATCTCCCGATGAGTTCAGACGTCTGAACCCGGGCATTCTCACGTAGAAACTCAGTCATTCGAACGTATCTCTGCACATATTTTGACGCAGAAACCTGCACATTCTGACGCTTCTCCGGATCCATTCGGACGGCTGATTTGGAAAGTCCGGCCGGCTTCCGGTAAACTGTATTTGAGAATAGTTCTTTCCAATAACACCGGTGTATTGTCAAAGTCACCGTCGACCAAGTAACTTTCCGCTGCAAGGATGCCAAAACAGGCCGGTATGACCGGGAAATGACCCTGACAGCAAATGAGTTTATCCGCCAGTTTATGCAGCATATCACTCCCATCGGGCTTTTATAAAATACGTTACTTTGGTATCCTGGCCCCGGTAAACAGCCCGGATAAAAAGGAGCAGTGCCTGAGCGTGATTGATAAGCAGCAATATATCTCAGAACTGGAAGGACTGAACGCTTATGAAGCCTGGTGCTACATCAGCGGCAATGATCCGTCACGGTGCAAAAAATGTCAGGCAGGAAGAATGAGACCGGCCCTGTTGAGCAGTAGCGCTTGAAAAAGACAACCAAACGTTCTTTGATAACAAAAAACGAAAATTAAAAGCAGGGGAAAAAACTGCAACGGGAAAATTATGCCCGGAAGTAACTGAAAACTGGGAAATGAAATACAAAAAGCCGGTTATAAACCAGGGGGAGAGCTAAAGTAATCTCTTGAAAAGGAGAAAGCAATATAGCAGGCCCATAGCGGCGACAGGAATCAGTCCAACTCCATTTTATCCATCATTGAAATCCACTTTTCCAAATTGTAAATCATTTAGATTTTATTTCTAAATTTAACAACACGTTATCTGAACGATGGATAAAATGCTAAAAAAGTTGTACACTATTAGTTGCATAGACTAACCAGTTTAATTAATTCATAAATATTAAGATAATTAAAATGTAAATGATGAAATATTATATATCAATGTCGTTTAGTTAGTGATTATTTATAATCGTTTGTAATTCATTGAGTACGGCTTCTTTTGTTTTTTGTTTCTGAGGTTTCTTCGCCCGGACCTTATGATTTCGCGGGTGTTCCAGACCAATAAATCAAAAGCATGCAAGGCTTCCTTGTATTTTTTGTGGATAAAAGTTGGCACTAGTATGTCCATTGTGGTTGCAAGGGCATATGTTCGGTTAATTTTTTGGCCATGTTTGCGGTTTTTGTCCGCTTCGTATTCAGCAATCACCTTTTCTTCAATTGGATGGGCATAAGCTGCGCTCAATGTCATTAAAAATACCTTGGCGTGAAAATCCTGTTTTACGGCTTTGGCCGTTTTACCCGAGAAATCTTCCAGTTCAATACGGCTTTTCAACAACTTGTACGCCTCCTCTTCGTTCCACCGGTAATGGTAAAGTTGTTCAAAATCGCTGTAAAGATATGTTTTGTCGTCTAGTAGCGATGTGCATAGTATCTCTTTGTCCCCATTTTCGAGTTCGACTTTGATGAGCCTGCACGTTATTTCTGTATCCAACATGTGAGGGAAATCTTTCAGTTTTGACCTGTCTTTTTTAGGAAGGGAAAAAGTGACAATTCTCTCTTTGTCGGTGCTTTCGGTGAAGTCTTTCACTTTCAACCACCAATCTTCTTTGAGGCGCACGCAGAATTCAATACCCCTGGCTTTCAATAAAAACAGCAACCAAAAGCTGGGATATCCCCGGTCGAGCAACAACATGTCGCCAGCATTGACCTTATCCAAATGTTCCATCAATAAATCCCGCTCGCTTGAAGCGTAAGGGGCTATTTGCGAATCGATCGTTATCAAATTTAAAGGGTCGTATAATAATGATCCCATGGCCAGCGACCGCGGACTGTCGGCCTTTGGGCCAAATTGGTGAACACCGAACTCTTCAACAACTGTTGGATGATTGGGCAATACAAGCCGGGTGCCATCAACAGCCAGCAACCGCATATTGTGCCACACATAGCATTCTGCACCTTCATAAAAATCATTGACGGCTATTTCGTTCAAATGCTTAAATGCCTCGGGCTTCAGTTTTGCCCGGGCTTGAGTGAACGCGCCTTTGGTCGCTTTCCTAATGTTGAAGTCGCTTTGGGTGGCTTCCTTGAAGAAGCGGTCCAAATCCCGCTGCATGGAACTTTTAAACTTGAGCACCAACAAGATTATCGTTTTGATCGGTAATTTTCTCTTACGGGTAAATACCCCTTCTTGGCCGTCTTTAAAACGGCTGCTAAATTGTTCTTTATCAATTTCATCATCGATATGTCCTGTTAATGTTTCCCGATAATCCGGTTTTTTGTTTCTACTTGGGTTACCCCCTTTATTCCCCTACAAAATAATCATTAGGGCAAGAATTACAAACTTTTCAAAGTACTATTTTTTATCAAAATCCCTTTAAAATAACGCACCTCAGAGCGTTTTCTTAACTAAACGACATTGTATTATATATCCTTATTCGCTTTAATTATATTTTTTACTTCCTGCAAAGTACTCCCAACAACTAAATACAGTAAAATATCAAATGATAATTCTGTGTGCCAAATTAGCGAAGTAGATTTCGGAAAAAATCAAAAAATTATTACAAATGTTGAGGCGAAATTTGAATTAACTTTATCTGATCCAGTCTTAAAATACGATGAATTTTCTTATTCAAATTATAAGACCTTTTCATTTAAAGCTGATTCGTTAAAAGAGTATACAATTACGGTAAGTAGCTTATGTGATTGTTTAGGATTCAATAAATATATGTTTATTCCAGAATTAATTGTTTTTAATGAAAATGGTGAAATTATAAAGACAAATTTGGACAAAACTTATATTGGTGGTGAAAAGATGAGACCTATATCATTAATCAAACAATGGAAAGTGAATATGAGCTCAAATACAAATTATAATATTTTATTGTATTCAAATAATGACTACTTACAGAAGAAAATATTTTACACTGTATCCTCAAGCCCGACATTTGATAGAGATGTATATGTTCCTTTCTTTTTCGGAATGGTTAAATCATCATTGATTGGTAAATTTTACATTGAAATAGAAAATTAAAAACAGTGTGCAATAATTAGCCTCCAATAAAGCGTTGCTTGCATACGCTTTAGATTGGAGGCAGTGTTGAACTAAATATGATTTTTCTTGTAACCACCTTTTTGTCAACATTCTAACAGTAGTGTTTTCAATAGGATTTAGGGTTCCCTTCCAGTCGGTTTTTACCATTTGTTTTTACATCCGGAAGATCTGGCTTATGATCAAAAATTCTGTTTCCCTTCAAAAACATTCCGGTGCACGTATAAGAAACCGCTCGCAACATGTAAGACTTACTTTGATGAAAATATACTCAATAAAACATTCCTTTTTCTCTTATTTATTATAAAAATCATCTAAATTGGGAAACGATTTACCAATACTGACCTTTTATGAAAGAATATTTAGCCACTCCAGATTCATTACCTTAAGCCCTAGATAATAGATATTATACCGAATAAAATTTTAATAAGTTCTTTTACATATTTTTGTAGTCCATAAACAAACGATAATGAGTGTCAAATATGACAAGGTCAAGAAAAACCCGACTCAATTTCTCAGTCTGACAGGTTTTACCCCAGCAGAGTTTGAGCAGTTAGCCGACGAGTTCCGTAATGAATGGGAGGATTATTCCACCCATTTTACCTTAGAGGGCAAACTCAGACAACGAATAGCATTACCACGAAAGAGAAACGCTCTTCCAGAGATTCAAGATAAATTGTTTTTCATCCTGGTGTATCTAGAAACCTTCCCATTGCAGGAGCTTCAGGCCGCCACCTTTTCGATGACACAGCCCCAAGCCAACTTTTGGATACATCTGCTAAGTCCAATCCTTTGTAAAACCCTCAAAAGGCTAAAAGAACTTTCTGAGCGTAACAGCCAAAAACTGGAACAGCTTCTGAAGGATTGCCCGGATGTTTTGCTGGACGGAGTGGAAAGGATTGGGAAAATCTTTCTGAAATTGAGAAAAAAAGAATGGCAAACCTTCCTGCTTATTTACACTATGGCGTAAATACAGATGAGGGCGTTTTGATGAGGAAAAACAATGTTCCAAGAAGTATTGCCAATCGCCTTGGTGAATTATATAGTGCATCCGTGGAAGGTCAAATATTTGATCAACCTTCAAGTTCAGTTTCCCAGTGGATAGGTCAACAGCCAACAGAAACATGGAATCGTGTCAGACCTGCAGAGTCAAGACTTTCAGGAGATGACTATAAAAAAGTCTGGATGAAATTGAATGGGATAACTACATGAAAAATCTGCAGAGAACCTGAGCGAGCTTATCGAAAAGTTTATCCGCGACGAGCTGCAGAAATCGCAGTCACTGGCAGAATCAGGCAAAGTTGTCCCCGACCTTGTCGAAGAAGTAAAAAAGCTGAAAGCAGCGGGCAAGTGAGGGCAAAGCCGGGCTTGCCGGGGCTTTGCCAAAACAGGAGCGGCTTACGTGAAACGAAAGCGGAGGATAAGTAAGGGCCCCGATTCCGGTGAAGGATCGAAATACCGGACTTTTGAAAAATACTATGCTTTTTGCGAAAAGATGCTGTTCTCTTCGTAAAAAGATACCGAAGATTTCCGGAAAAGATACTGAACTTTTTTCGGAGTCATTTGGCGGGAAAAAATATTTGGGGAAAAGTTTAGTTGCAAAGTTACAGCAAGTGGTTCCGTTTCAATACCTCGGTAATCTTGTCTTTCTCCCATCCCGTAACAGACTGGATCTGTTCGAGCGTTAAGCCGCTCTTCGAACCGTTTATTACAACCGTTTCCATGGCTGACTCATGACCTTCGGCCTTTCCTTCTGCCTTTCCTTCTGCCAAACCCTCTGCTTTCCCCTCTTCCTTTCCTTCTGCTTTCCCTTCTGCTTTCCCTTCTGCCAGACCTTCTGCCAGACCTTCCTTCCTGGCCTGCGCCTTTGCATAAGCCATGATATTGGCATTGTCCCATTTCCGTTTTAGTTCCACATCATACATTTCTTTTTCCTCCTTACTCAAATTACTGTATTCTGCAATGTTGAACAATTTCTCAAAGATCGGTTTCCTCAGATACAGCGGGATCTTGTCCATCTTTGCCATATTCTTCAGTACGTATAACCAACGCTCCAGATCCGTTTCCAGTTCAGCTTCACTTTTTACAAAGTTAAGCAATTCAATGAAAACAAAGCCGAACCCTTCATAAAAAACGTCGCCGCTCTCCCTGTTGCACAAGCAAATATCATGCAAATACCGTTCTCCCGAACTGTCAGCCATTGTAAAGCCATCCAGCAAAACGATAACATAAACTTCCGTTATCGCATAGTTCCACAACTTGCGTTTTCCTTTGGGAGCCATGTCCGAGATTAACCGGCTGGCATAGTACAGCATACGTTGTTTTAAATTGCTCTGACTGCTTCGCTGGATTTCAATCAGAAAGGTCTCCCCGTCGTGTCCCGTACAGGTCAGGTCGAAGATCGCCCCGCCAATACTGTCGTTATCGCCGGGATATTCGTTTTTGTTGTAGACAAGGTCTAGGATCTGCTTACGGCCCCTGAAGATTTCATTCAGGAGGGCGATCAGCAAGTCTTTATTAGGTTCTGAACCAAAAATCTTTTTAAAGGCAAAGTCTACCAACGGGTCAATGTATGTAGAATTCATGTTTATAAATTGTTTGATTGGATGTAAAGGTAAATTTTGTTATCAAAATATCAAAAAATAAATGCACTATTGATAAAAATAAAAAACAAATTTCAGTGCAGTGCTAATTGTTATGGAGATACGGTTATTCTCGGACCGGATTGTATTTCTTAACCGTCTGTGTAAAAAAAACGAACCTGTTTGTTGGGCCAGATACACAACGAAAAAATGCAATTGAACAATGCCGGTCGGATGGAGGAACAGAGGGTACCGGGAAATTGAAAATAAATATCCCGGCAAACGGTGCCATGAAATGATGGTTATACCCAATCCTGTTCATTGTATTATCCAAAATACGGATAATCATAATACATGAATCGGACGTATACCGGGGCGCACGTAGAGACGCACGGCCATGCGTCTCTACAACAACAACCGTCACCACCATCACAACAATTACCATTCATCTGGAAACAAAAATCAATATCTTCATTGATCGGAGAATTCAAATCGGCAATAAATTTTCAAAAGTTACGCTTATAATCCATTTGTCTTATACGTGTAATCCAAGTGAGTTATACGTGTAATGCAACTGGGTTACACGTATAATGTTTATTATTTCGGCGCAGAAAAAAGTATTTGGGGAAAAGCTTAGCCGGAAGTTTACAAAAAAAAAGGATAACGGCCACAGACCGTTATCCCATAAAAATCCCTATGAACATATCAGTAAATAAATGTCCTCAACATATGTTTTTTCCACAGCCAGGCCATTTTATACTTTTACTTACCCGTAAAAGAGACTTGCCAAAATCATTAAGGCACCCAGGTTTATTGTCCGTCTCCCACAATCATCACTTTAACCGTTTGCATGATAATTTTAAAATCCAACATTAACGACCAATTATCAATATATTGCATATCAAGTCTCATCCATTCGTCGAACCCGATATTGTTCCTTCCTGAAACCTGCCAAATGCACGTGATGCCCGGACGCATACTAAGCCGCCGGTTGTGCCACCGCTCGTATTGTTCCACTTCAGACGGGATCGGCGGCCTGGGGCCAACAACAGACATGTCCCCGCTTACCACGTTAAAAAACTGGGGAAGTTCATCCAGTGAAACTTTCCGGAGAAACCGCCCGACCCTTGTAACACGGGGATCCATTCTGATCTTGAAGACAGGTCCTGCCTGCTCATTTTGATCCAGCAACTGCTGCCTGAGCGCTTCGGCATTCACAACCATTGTCCGGAATTTAAAACAACTAAACCGGCGACCGTTCAAGCCAACCCGTTCCTGCAAAAAGAAAACAGGTCCTCCATCATCCAGCTTTATGGCAATTGCAATAATCAAAAAAACAGGAGATGCCACAATAATGACAAACAGAGAAAAGACAAAATCAAAAATCCGTTTGATTTTTAATGCCAGATAGTTCTCCGGGGTAGTCCGGAAAACAAAAAAAGGCATATCGTTAAAAAATGAAAATCCGGACCTCATACTTGCTTCCACCAGAATACCAGCCTTGAGCCTGAATACAACCCCAATTTCAGCGCAAGACCTGACCATTTCCTGTATCTCGCCCTGATCCAATACCCCTTTACAATAAAAAACCTCATCAATAGCGTCTTTCGCCAGGATTTCATCGATATGGGCCTCAGCCGGAAGGATCGTAACTTCCTTTTTAAAATCATTTTTTATTTTTGTGCTCGACGTTACAATTCCCCAAACCTTATACCCCCAGTCTTTTGTGTACAGTAATTTTTTTATATAGTCTTCCGACATATCATCGGCAATAATTAAAATCTGACGGATGTTGTACCCCCTGCGCCGAAAAAATTTCATCGTACGGAAAAATGTCAGTTTAAAAATCAACAACAGGCAAAGATCAAGAATGGCAAACCAGACCAGAACATCCAACGTAAGCTGCTTTGCGCCCCAGAATAAAGAGACCAACGCAAGTATGCTGGTCCCGATCCCTACTAATTTGGCGTATTTCAAATAAAAATAAAAATAACGCTGGGCCCGGGCGAGCTGGTTTAACCCACTGTATTCCAAAAGCAACCACCACAAGGGAACAATGAAAGTCAAAAAGAAAATGCATTCTCTCGATTTCAAAATTTTTCCCGGGCTAAGCCCGTAAATAACCGCCCAAACCATAAAGAATGAGAATACAGTCAGTGTTGTTTGTATTACCAGGCTGATCCTGGATATCACATGTTCACGTTCCTTAATCATAATGAAAACATTTAGAAAATTACGCTAACAAGCAGTCAGGCACAAATTGGATTATCCACCTATCTATAGCGGTCTGCCGGAAATGATATATAATCGCATTCCACTTTAACACATTCGAAAAATCAGGGAAAGTAATCTTGGCTTATTCATTGCTTACAAGGGAAAATATCTTCGCCTTTCATTCGTTTTTCAGGAGTGATACATCCCGGGGAATAAGCCGGCTTAAATCGGCTGCCATCATTTCTTCCAAAACATCTGTGAAATGATATTCCGGAGTCCACCCCAATAAAGTTTTTGCCCGGCTATAATCACCGACAAGAAAAATAGGATGATCATTTCCCCGTCGAACCGGACGAACAACAGCCTTATCTGCACACAAGAAATCATGAACTTCCGGATCAATCAGTCTGGATTCTACAAAACTTAAAAATTCGCGGCCCACTCTTTCAGTAAATAACGAAACATCGATATCGATCAGAAAACCTCTTCGCTTCCCGTCATTCCCTTCAAAAAACCGGATTGTCATTCCCAGATAACTGGCCGCATGAAAAATAAAAATCTCGCCACTGGCAGACACGCCGGTAGCAAGGATATAATCATTCGCAGGTGTATTACAAACAGACTTACATACCCCTCTTACATAATCTCTTACGCTACCACAATCTCTTTTTACGGACAAATCGTCAGTTTCCAGGAATTCCTGGTCCCCTGTTGCAAACCGGCATAAACCAGCTGTAATAAACCGGGGAAAAGCAGTTTCAGGCTGAAACGGAGAGAAAGGGCCAAACAAAATGCAATTAACAGCATGAAGATGATACCGTTCCCTGTATTCTTTTACCAACCTGTATCCTTTCAGTAGGGGCTGTATCCAGTCTGATTCTTCGGAGAAACAAGAACCTTCGTCCAAAGGCAACAAATCAGGCATCCCATACAAAAGTTCTGGCAGAGCATGAAGAAATGCAGGCCTGGGTTCAATTTGCGCAATAAAAAACAATAGTTTCCGGATAAAGCCGTCATAACCGGCAAAATGGCCTTCATCATCCGGATGAATCTGATCCTCTATGTTAACGGGTTCCAGACAATAAATTTCATGAGGCTGAAAAGCAGAAATAATTTGTTCAGCTAAATGCCCTTCATGAAATTCCAGACGGACAACTTTCTCAACTCGGGCATCAATAGGGGCAAGATCCGGTTTAATTCCGTAACCACTACGATAGGTCCCCCACACCTGATATTCCATATTAACCAGATAATCAGAAAGGTAATACCCCATTTGCCCGTTTATTCCCAGAATTAAAGCCTTTTTCATTATAACCTGCTAAATATCAAAACTCACTGTTAATCAGCAAGTATTTATCGTGGTGCCCAAATCTTATATCCCTGTTTTCTTTGCCAAACAGGGATTATAACTCCAACCATTAAGCGCGGCACAACGTCCATCGTGTGTATTTCTTTTCCTGAAGAATAATAATTATGTACTGCATCCACACAGTTATAATTTACAAAATCCAAATTCAACCCTACTGACAATTTCCAGTCATGATGAAGATTGATCTCTGTACCGCCGCCGCAACTATACTGCCCGATAACAGCAGCTGGCCGTGCAGGGTCTCCCTTTCCTTTTTCGAAGATCAGGCTTGCCTCTCCTGCCGGAGGATTTTTATATCGCAACTCGGTGGAAAGAACATTCAATCCGGCCTGTAATTCGAGGTAAGGATTTAAACTCAGTTTCTTGTATTCCGGCTTGGTAAATTTCCATAAATAATAGCGTATCCCAACCATCATAGCCCCCATATCGGTCTTGTATTCAACCGGGGCCTTAACAAAATCTTCGAAATCGCTGTTCTTTCCAATGGCCGAAAAAGCAGGGTTATCATTATCTCCTGTAAAATGGTAAAAATACATGTCCAAAGACGGTTTCCAGTGGAGCCTCACTGTTCTCGACAGGGAAAGCCCGAATGTATAACCGGGTTTATGATTAAATTCATTAGGAAGCTTGGAGGTGAGTCCCCTCATCTCAAAGAGGAGCCCGCATGTTCCAAACTGGCCGGAGACTTCCCATTTATTGGGAAAATAAGAACCGGCTGGAGAAGCTGCATTTACAGAATCCGAAAGGAAACCTAACCACAATACAAAATATATAATAAAAAGATTTTTTCTCATTTTTATTATTTTCTGATTTTCTGACTATTACAAAACTATCAAAAAATAGAAAGCTCATGCGGAAATAAAATTCTTTTATTCCTCTTTATGGAATGTCAGGAGCAAACTAATTCCGGTCAAATAAACCAAGCCCTGAGTTTCTCCTGACATCCTTCAGACAGGCATCAGGAGAAAAATCTGCTTGCCCCTTATGTTATTACTAACGACAAGCAGATTTATTGAACAGATCAAGATCGAATCAATAAATTTTTTGCTTACTCAAAATAATTCAGGATCCGGTACCCACCGTCTTTCAGCCAGGTTTCCTTTTTCATCAGGGTGATATCCGAAGCCATCATGTCTGCAATAAGCGCAGGCAAATCATACTTGGGTTCCCACCCGAGCATGGTTTTCGATTTGGTCGGATCTCCGATTAGCAGGTCAACCTCCGTCGGCCTGAAATACGCCGGATCGACCCCGACAACCAGTGGTGAGGAGCTAATCCGTTCCTTTAAGCCTTCAAGATATTTTTCTCCGACTTTGCTGCTGAATACCTTTTCATCAACAGCCGTCAGATAACCTTTTTCATCAGCACCCTCTCCTTTAAACGCAATCTCGATACCGACCTCACCCGCTGCCATGCTGATAAAATCGCGGATAGTCGTAGTAATCCCTGTCGCAATTACATAATCGCTTGGCTTTTCCTGCTGAAGGATCAGGTACATGGCTTTCACATAATCTTTGGCATGTCCCCAGTCACGTTTACTGGAAAGGTTCCCCATATAAACCTCATCCTGCAGTCCAAGTGCGATACGGCTAATAGCCCGGGTTACCTTTCTGGTTACAAATGTTTCCCCCCGTATTGGCGATTCGTGATTGAATAAAATCCCGTTACTGGCATGCATCCCGTAAGCTTCACGGTAATTTACAGTAATCCAGTAACCATACAACTTGGCCACGGCATAAGGGGACCGGGGATAAAAAGGGGTCGTTTCCTTTTGGGGTACCTCCTGCACCAAACCATACAACTCGGAAGTGGATGCCTGATAGATCCGTGTTTTTTTTGTCAACCCAAGCAGCCTTACCGCCTCCAAAATTCTCAATGTACCTATTCCATCGGCATTTGCCGTGTATTCCGGGGTATCGAAACTAACCTTGACATGACTCATGGCAGCCAGGTTATAAATCTCGTCGGGCTGTACCTCCTGGATAATCCGGGTAAGGTTCATACTGTCGGTCAGGTCTCCATAGTGAAGGATCAGGTTACGGTTCTCCACATGCGGGTCCTGGTACAAATGATCGATCCTGTCTGTATTAAACAGGGATGACCTTCGCTTCAGCCCGTGTACGATATATCCCTTTTTAATCAGGAACTCAGAAAGGTAAGCACCATCTTGACCGGTAATTCCGGTGATTAAAGCAATCTTAGTCATATGTCGGTATTTTATGGAAACTAAAGTATCCTAAATTGATGAAAAATCATATACGTCAGAAAACACGCATCTTACATTTAACGTTATGTTATCAAAAAATCGGGAAGACAACTTTTTCAGGCAGCTTTATCCTTCACCCTTGAAGGAGCAAACTTCTCCATCATTACGGACCAGATAAATTTAACGTTCCCGGTCATATACCTGTTCCACATTCTCCCCGGTTCCCTGATAAAACGGTAAAACCATTCAAGGCCGGCCCCGATCATCCATTCCGGCGCCCTGTTTATCGTTCCGGCGTAAAAATCGAAAACAGCCCCGATGCAGCATATATGTCCCGCATCCATTTCATTCAGGTGCAAAAACGCCCATTTTTCCTGTTTAGGGGCCGTCATGCCGATAAATAAAACATCAGGGTTAAAAGTATTGATTTTATTAATCATTTCATCGCTCTCTTCTGTCGAAAATTCCATTTTAAAGGGAGGAGAGAAAGTTTCCACCTGAACATTGGGAAAATCATTTTTTGCCCGGGCTTTAATTTTTTCAAGAGTAGGCCACGTGCTCCCCAGAAAAAAACATTTTCCACCCTTTTTTTGTAACCGCTTCATCTCGTAGAAAAACAAGTCCGCCCCGGCAATTTTTTTTATCCTCTTACCGGTCAGCCACCGGATAGCCCAGACAATGCTGATCCCGTCCGGTATTAACACATCGCTTTTCAACAAAGCCTCTTTAAATACAGGATCAGATCCCGTAACATTATACGAATGGGCATTGATTGTATTGATAAGGACTTTGCCTTCATCTACATCAGCTAATGACTGATCATAAACACTAAATTTCTGCAACATAACATTAGACTTCTTTTATCAGATTTCAAAACAAATGTTATTGGATTAGAATACTTTTAAAAAGACTTTTCATCAAAAAAAACGGAATGAATTTATCATAAGAAAACAATATGATCCTTAATAAATAAGTCAGAGCAAAACGATAACTACTTTAATTACTAAAATATAAACGAAGTACCGGATTTCACAATCTTTCACACTTATGTTTATTATATACAAACAGACCACATACACAAAGAATGTTAACAAATATAAAACTTGCCACTAGTTCCTTTTTATAGCAGGGAAGTTCATTTTACAAAAATTTTTTAAGTACATGCCAAAAATTTAAAAATACCCATATCAGTCTGATAATAAACATTTAGAAGAACGGATGCGATAAAGGACAGTCCGTATTTAAAGATAGACCTGGCTTTATTTCCATGCTTCTTGAGTTTAATTGGCTTCACATGGTTGTGTTGGTACTCACCCGCCTTATAAGCCAATGTAAAAGCAACAATTACCAGGACCAATAATTTTTCAATCCTTTTTATGTTAGACAAATTCATATCTTCAATATTAAACCCACTCGATTTCAGGGCATAAAAGACCGAATCAGGCGAAGGGAAGAGGCCGTATCAGCCCTGACGTCAAATACTAAGCCAAACTCCTATAAAAACAATCGCTTACACCTCTTATAGTGCACTAATAAAAAAACAAAGAACCTCACTCTGACCAAATTCGCCGAGGAACAGGCATGGAAAATATAAACTAATTCGCTACTTTTACTCTCTACCATGGATATCATACTTCGAACAAAAGACGTGAGAATATACTCTACAAAGCGCTGGTATTCATCATATTACACAATCAAACTTAAAATTACTTAACTGATAATCATTTATTTATTTTTCTTGTCATGTACTAAAAGAAATTCTTTACAAGAATAACCTGTTAATTCTAATTCTAACATAATTATTATACAAATGAATTATTGGGAGTATTATAAGAAGCGACACACATGATAAAATAAAACAATAAAATATATTTCTTCTTATAACCTCACTATCAATTGATAAAATTCTAGCAGAAAGAAAAATTACAGCTCGATAGGTTTGTTCTTGAAATGCTAAAATTATTAAAGAGTTCCTTCCCAAGAACTCCAATATTCCAGATTTCTTAATCTGAAAAGATAATGTAAAGTACAAAAAAATTCCGATCAAAGCTAAGGTAATATATGGGAATGTTGTTTCCTCAATTGTTCCGCTGTATTTTCCAAGACATAACAACTGTATAGATAGAAAACCGAATATAGCTAGATAGCGATAAAAAACAGGGCTTTCCATTAATTGAACAGAGATGTTTTTTAATAAAAAACCTATTCCATAAAATATAATACCAAAAAGGGCCGTATGAATCCCTAAAGGCAATGTATTATAATGATTATCATGTATTAACCTGCCAATAACAAAAGAAAACAAAAGCAAAGCAATAATTCCAATTCTAACTTTAACTTTTTCAATAAAATAGAACATTATCTCAACAGAAAACAAACATGGTAAAAACCATAATGCTCCATTAAAATTTAAATGATTTCCTTCATAGGTCCCATATATTAAACCTAGAAACTGATGAGTTATGCTATATTCGCCACCACGAAATTTTCTTTCAAGAAACATCCAATATAAAAAAGTAATTAGAAAAAAAAGCACATATGGTATATATATGGATTTAATCCGAGATCTAAAGAATTCTTTAAAGGATGGATATTTATTCTCATTAAACAACATCCCTGAAATCCAAAAAAAGAGGGGCATATGAAAATCCCAGATGTATTCTCTTAGAAATCTGATATGCGTGATATGTCCAAAAACAACAAGAAATATGCCAATTCCTTTTAAAACATCAATATATGTCCTACGATTACCTTCAATTCCCATAAGATATCTTATCATATAGTTCTATAACTCTTCTTGCTTTTGCATCCCACGAAAGTTCTATCTGCCTAACTTTACAATTCAATGACATTTTTTTTAACACTTCTGGATGCGAAGCGAAAAAATTAAGTTGCTCTGCAAAATCTTTTATTGATTGTTTCGGGTTTGATAATTTTATCTTACGACCAATTTCCTCATCGACAGAATCTCCTTGTCCGCAAGTATCGAAACATAACACTGGAATATTATTGCTAATAGCCTCCAATACAACATGCGGAGTCCCTTCTGCCACACTTGTAAAAAAAAATAAATCTGAATTTTGCATAATCTGCTGAACTTTTTCGTGACTGACAACTCCATACCAGATACATTGCGGAGCAACCAGCAAGGAAGAAGCAAGCTGCTTATAATGTAAAGAATCACCACCACCAATAATATGCAAGTTTATATTAATATTCTTTGCTTCAGACAGAGCACGGATTGCTATTCCTAATTGTTTACGAAAATCGAGTTTTCCTACCCAGAGAACATCAAGTTTAGTCCTTTGTGTTCTGTCATAAGCCCGGCTGTCTTGAATATAACAACCAGTTTCATTTATCAATGGTGATATAATATTGAAAAACTTATTAAACGAAGCCTGCGAGTTAGAAGAAGCAGAAATAACGACAGAGGCTTTTTTTACGGCATCTCGCACTCGCTTAGAAAATTGAAGTTGTAAATACGTCAAAAAATTCTTCAGATAAATATAAATTTTAGTTTTCAATTCCGCACCAGCCAAATATGTAACTGGAAATTTTTCTTTAGCATCAACAGGGCCCCACACAAACGGTATACCTTCAATCTTCCATAAATAACCTGGTTCACGGAATCCGATCATGTTCAATTGGTGAAGAATATCAATCTTTTCTTTTTTTACTATATCCGTTGCAATTTCATAAGCTTTGTATTGCCATCTTCGATAATGGCTATAAAATCGCCAGTCCCCTTGGGTCCAACACATTTGTCTTACCTCGTTCGAAACGGGATTATAATAAAAGTGCATATTTTTACTCTGAGGAATGGAAACTAAAGAAGATTCTATTTTCTCTTTGAACTCACCTTCAGTAATTATATGCAATTCGCAATAATTGGCAAGATTGACACACCAGTTCCAAGCCATTCCCGGCTCACTGCCCATTCCTGGGGAACAGGCATATGCATTAACGATAACGGAAATCATTTGTAAATTAAAATTAGATATTTTGCAACTTGTGTAAAAAATCGATATGCTCAATTTTTTCTTTGTTCGAAGAAAATCTGTCTCGTATTTTTTTGGCTGGGACCCCGCCCCATATCTCACAAGGAGGTATATCTTTTGTTACAACTGAACCCGCAGCAATAATGGATCCGTTACTTATTCTTATATTACCGACGATTGTACAACCATGTCCGATCCAGACGTCATTTTCAACAATACAGTATCCATCATCTCCTCTTTTTCCATGCCAGATTAATTGGCCAGGAACACTAAATACGTGATCATTTTTACCAATAAAACAGACTCTCCCGGCCATTAATATATTGTTTCCAAAAATTACATTATTTGCCACATTACAATACTCTCCAAACTGAACATTATTCCCCATCTGAATATTCATATGAGCAAAAGAAGTTTTTTTCATTATTCGAATAAACCCTCTATACTTAACCCAAGGATACCTGAGATTAATTATCAGGAAAGTCCGTAGAACATTAAAAATATATCTAATTATAAAATTTAAACGACTTGAGCCATTGGGGATATTAAAATATTCTATTTTCATCATCTAAAATAAAGTTTTTTAATTGCTCCATTAATTCAAAAAATGTTATCCTCATATTATTTTCTCTAATAAAAGGGAAAGGCAAACATTTCACAGATTCTAAAATGAACTTTAAATTTTTCGTCAAGTCATGTTCATTCTCTGATTCAAATATAATCCCATTCTTATTATCGACAAGACTATTAGCCCCAACCATATCCGAAACCAATACCTGACAACCGGCCACAAGTGCCTCATTCACAACAGCTCCAAAAGGTTCAAATTTACTCGGTAATACTAGAACATGAGCAATGCGATACCAAGCATAAAGCAACTCGCCCGAAAGTTTTCCAGGCAATAGTACAGATGAATCTAAATTGTGTAATTTAATATATTCTTTCAATTGATCTTTTAGACTACCGTCTCCAACTAAAACCAAACAACATCCGGACAAACCAATCTTCTCATACACTTTAATCAAGACGTCTGGACACTTCACGGCTTCAAATCTTCCAACAAAAAGAATTATTTTCTTCAACTCCAAATTATACTCTTTTAATATTTCCAAAGCTTTTGATTCTGCATGCACCATCTTCCTCCGAAGATTTACTTCATCTTGTATTATTGGAAAATAAAGAAATCGACAATGATAAAAAGATTTATATTTAAGCTCCATAAAACTCTTTACCTCTGGATGAACAACCAACATTGCATCGACGCGCTTTACAACAAAATCTCTCAAGAGACTTCTAACTTTATTATAACGCACAATCATTGCCGGAGAATCATCAATTGTTACAATTATTCGATAATTAAAAAAAAATTTGAGAAATATTGCGATAAGAGTATTAATTCCCAACTCATGAGCAAAAACGACATCTGGTCGAAAAGCTTTAATAGTTTTATAGTATATCGAGGAGACTAAATGTCTCCCAAAATAAAATCCTTTATCGTAATAAGAAAATGGAAACTGAGCTAAGCCATTTATGTATTCGAGATTAAATCCTAAAGTCCTCCTTTCTTTATCATTTGCAAGAAGTAGTACCTTGATTTTAAAACTAGAAGCAAGACGATTATACAGATCAATTCGATAAGGAGCCAAATACGGATGAAATATTAAAATTTTCTTCATAAAAATATTTGTACAATGGCAAGTGAGATTCAGCAAAATAAAAACAATAACAAAAAAAAGAAACAAAGATTCTAAGCAAAACCAGCCATAAGAATTTAACAAAGACCTAAATTAGATATTCATCAGATTAAAAAATTATTACGCACTAAAATTGTTTCGAGTCTTTTGACCCCTGCTGTGTAAGAAAAAATATCATTATATAAATTTTTTATATCATCTTTTTTAAATTGATGCTTTGAAAATTTATTGACAATAGAAAACAAAGAAGATTCAAAGGTTTGTTTATTGTGATATGAATACAGAAATTCAGCTTCTCTGAAATCATCATACCCGCGAGTTGATACATCATGTGCCAGGATAGGTAAACCAGATTTCAAGCCATCCATAACTCTCAGTTTCAATCCTCCACCGACATCAACAGGACAGATATAAATATCAGCATCATTAATTATAGAAGACATATCCATCGGATTAGCAATTAATTCAATATTATCATATTTTTTACATTGAGTTCTAAGTTTCACAGTAGGATTTCTCCCCGCTATTACCAATTTATTCTGAGGATAATATTTTTGTATAATAGAATAATAATCCGTCAAGAAGCGAGTTAATGAAAGCTCTGTTTGTACTGCATCCAAGGCGCCAGTAATAACAAAACACAACACATTATTTTTGATTTGATTGATAGTAGTATTCTCATCGAATTTGTTATATTCGAAAACGCCAATTTTTTCAAAGGAATTTTTCCGATAGGAACAATAATGATTTTGTAGTAACTCAATATCCTGAAAAGTAAGCGTTAAATTCAAATCACTATATAAAACTGAATATCTCTCTGCTTTTCTCATATAATACAAAAATGGTATTCTCCATAACCAGGCAGGCTTAGTTCCCTTATAGAATTCCATTTCATAATTATGATGTATCGTTATAACCTTTTTACCACGATTTTTTAATCTCTTAATATAGCCAGCAGAAGCTCGACTATTATCAAAAACAATAATATCAGGATCTAAATCCAAAATTTCTTTAAAAATTACTTGATAAAATCTATTAATACGTCCTAAATAGATATTAACAATTTTTTGAAAATTGCTTACATCATTTTTTACACCTTTCAATTTACACTTAGTATTCAAACACTCAGTAATATCGATACCATCTTCAGGATAAAGGACAATACATTCATTGGATATTTGAGCAAAAGCATTTATATAGGCCCTAGATGCAAAACTTGCTCCACTGTTACCAGAAAGGAAATGATTCGTTATTATTAGAAATTTCATATACAACAGGTTATGATCTTATTAATAAAGAATAGGATATTTTTCTTCAATTTAAACTTGCCATTTTCCTAACACTGATTCATAAATTAAATCAACAATAAAACTATATTTCAGATAATCACTACCTTATTATCAAACCAGGAAAAAAAGAAAATCCTATCTTTGATATAAATTTTTTAATAATTTTATTCGATTATTGGCATTTGCAGTAATATGTGAATGATAGTTGATAAAATCTCTCTCTTGAAATTTGAACTCAAGCAAATATAAAAAAATCGCAAAACTAAAAGTTCCAATTATTGAATTCAATGGAAAGGCTATAGACGTCTGCAATAAATTAAAAATCAAATACAGCTTTAGGTAAAAAGGAATGGTTCTCCATCTTTTTATTATAAAAAATATAAATAGAATAACAGACACTAATCCGACAATCCCATAAAAACTAAAATAGGCAAGAATTCCAATATCAGCTCTGTAAAAACCATAGTAATCCTGATAGTATTGTATCTCCTTACCATAGGAAGACAGCGGATAATCAATTCCATTACCAAATATATAACACAGCGGATCTTTAAAATAATGAGAATAAAATATTGAAGATTGGAATCGAACAAAATCATCATCAGATAATTCAGACCGAGTCTTTTCAATATAATTTCCAAAAACTTGATCAGAAAAAACATATACAGCTATAAACGAAATTATTATAATAAACCAGTAATACCATTTTATTCTTTTACCTAAGAAAAAAGAGATCCCTACAGTTATCAAAAATGAAAATACGAATTTACGCGCTAAAAATACATATAATCCGAGAACCAAGATCAAAAAATAGACAATATGCTTACGATTCAATTTGTTAAGTAGTTGCTCCCAGCTATGAAAAAGAGGAATAAACAATAAATGAATTCCGCTTATATAAAATTTGTACATTCCTAAACGAACTTCAAGAGCACCTGTTGAATCCAACACAGATCTTCCTGAAAACCAATAAATTGGATATGTAAACTGTTGAAATAACTCTAGAAATGTATACATAAACGCAAAAATATATAACATTTTTATCGTATTCTCTTCCGAAATTTGAAATTTTATTAATACAAAATATAGGATTAAAGATCCCACTGGTATTAAAGTAACCTGAATTGTTTGAATAATTGATTGCTCATGACTGAGATATGCCGAGAAAATACTAAACCAAGGAAGAATTAGAAACAAAAGCACATATTTTTTAACATATAATCCATTTTTCTTAAAAGGGGATTTAGATACAAAACAATAAATGAATAAACACGCCAATGCTAGAGTTTGGATCGGTTTTGTATAATTAGATATTCCTCCGGTAAAAGATAAAAAATTACTAAAAATTATTGCTAAAAATAATAGCACATTTTTATTAATTGTAATTTGTCTCATATGAACATATTGTTTCAAGCAGTCTCTAAAAAAGAAAAATAACGGATAAACTGCTTAAAGTCAAAAAATTGTTTAACTTATTAAATATGAAAAGCAAATGAAAAATTTATTATTTTTTCAATTCAGTTTAACCTGAAGTTTTGTCCCCCTGTGAAAAAATATTGACATTAATGAAATACTATGAAATTTAATAAGCCAAAAGACTATCAAAATTCATAGGTCAACAGAACTTGATGCAATAATTATTTTTTAGCACTTCATGAATTAGAAATATAGAAATAACAAAGAAGAGTATTATAGAGACCAGAATTTGCTTAAATCAAAAAATATAAACCTTAAAAATTATACGGTTTGTTAATAACAATGAATCTTCTGTCGTGATTATAATTCATTCGGATTATTACAAGAAAGAAATAAATTAAATCCTTCAGCTATTACTTGTATATTCCGCTCATCAGAAAAATAGGGTGAATCCAGATGTGGATCAATAATCCCTTCGAAACTACTTCGAATTATATATTTGGAATATTCTTCGATAGTCATTTTATCCTTATCTCTTATTTTACATTTTGTCAATAAATCAAAATAATTACTAGAATATTTCAAATCATCAAGTCCAATGCGATGACAAGTATTTATCTTACCATAAAAAATGTTACTAAATACAAATACATCCTTATTGTATAAGGCCCCTTCCAGTGCAACAGTTCCACTATTCGTAAAAACAGTCTCTGCCTGGTTTATTAAAGCATGTGACTTTTCATTTTCATCAATAATTAGAACATTTCGTAAAGATAAACATCTTTTAAAAAAATGTTTTCCCCGATTTCCAATAGCATTAGTGTGCTCCTTGATTACCAAGAAGTAATCATCAGGCAAAATACGCCACACATTTTTGATTAATTCAAACTGGTCTTCATAGTATCGTCCAACAACATCAACAGAAGCTTCGGGCTGCATATGCAGTGTATAAAAGAAGAACTTCCTGCCACTAAGGACCCCTATATTAGACTTTTTCAACATTCGAGTATAAAAGAACTTTTTATACTCTATTACAAAAAATGTCTTAATTCTGAACCTTAATCCACCACCCAATCCTTGTAAGCTATCTTTGGGAATAGGTTTTAATCTATTAACTAACAAAAAACCTAAAACCCTATTCCATTTATACTTCCAGGTCAGTGAATACTGAACATCTTTGGCGACATCTGCAACTCTTTGAGGAACTGCCGGTTTTACTGGAATCGTAAAATTATCTAATATCTTCTCCGGCTGAATAAATTCAGCAACAGGAAATATAGAATCCTGAAATTCCGTATCCATAAATGTAAACCGTCCATTTGGAATACGAATGGACTGGGGATGAAGAAAAAAGCACTTATCTTTAAACTTGTCACGACAAATCCTGTTCATCAGTATTTCATGAGCCCAAGTCATCTCTCCAAAAATATATCTCAAGGAATTACATTGTACAAAATTATAAAATAAAGATTGCAGTTTTTTCAAATACAATGCTCCTTCATCTGGATACTTTTTTAATTCTCGATCGCCCCAAACCAATTCATTAATCTTATACTCACCTATAGATTCACCTATTCTATTTCGAATATCCCAGTTAATCAACAGTATGGTTTTAGAATCATATCCTCTTTTCAACAAATAATTATACTGCTCCCGACTAATACAAATCCAAAAAATCGATATGCTATCATTAAATTCCAGAACTTTACTTCCTATCAAATCAAAAAATTGCAATTTCTGTCCATTTGCTACAAATGCTATATTCATTTTTTTACAAATAAATTCTCCAAATTAGATTTATACACATATTTGACGTCATTAGAGACCGAATCAAATTTTTCATTTATATGCTCCTTTACAGATACTCTGTTTTCATATACTCTATTGACGACCCCAACACAATCAACCGAATTAAAATCACTTATATCAATATAATAATCATCCAACTCAAAATTTTTAATCAGAGCTGACATTTTTTCTTGCACAACAATAGATATCAACGGTATATTGTTTGCAAGTGCTGTTATTTGTCCATGGTATCTCATGGAAATGACAATATCACATGAAGTTAATTGCTCAAAATATGAATGAAACGAGATATCATCTTCATAAGAGCAACCTAATTCATCTAACAATATTTTATCAGAAAAATGAAAGAGCGGAAAAATAATTTGATAATTTTCTTTATCCAATATTGAAAAAACTTTACGCAACTCTTCACAAAAATACCTATGCTTCTGTAATTGCTCCGGACTGACTTGTCTTGAAATATCGACCAAATTTGTTGATTTATGAAAGTAAGGATGTAAATAATAAGGCCACAATAAGAAACCAACCTTCTTCGTTCCTTCCTTCTTTTTTCCCTTGTGCGAAATATTCTGAAGACTAAAAACAGGATCGAAGCTACTTATCAAATGTCGGATAGTCTTAATATAAGAATTATTTAAAAATCCCTGATATGATTTCTGATCTCGAGCAATAATTAATGAAGCATTATTAATTAAGCTACTAAACATATGTCTCAAAAAAATATTAGGGAATGGATCTATATTACAGCCCATTCCAACAATTAAATAAGGTTTACGGTAATATCTTGCCATTAACAAAGGATACATATAGCTTATCAATGAAGATATAGGAAATTGACCTTTATAAAACTCAAATAATCCACCTCCTCCCAGTAAGACTAAATCTGAATCTTTTATCCTTCGATACTGAGACAGATCCGTGCCTCTGTAAAACATTTCAACGCCATAATAGTCGGACAATAGTTCTTTCTGTCTACACGATAATCTAATCTTTACATGATCAGGGATATATTGCCTAAGCGCAAAAAAAATGAGATCATCTCCAAGATTTGTATTTCCATAAGCTCCATACCAGACAATATTTTTAATCTCGACTCTTTTATTATTTATAAAAATGGATCTTATTTGGACAATAAAAAAAAGTAAGGAAAATTTAACCAGTTGGCGAAATTCTCCAATTTTCTTTCTCAACTCTTTCACAACCATATTTCTATTTTCTTAAGGATCCTAATAATAGATCACAAGCACTCCTTATAGCCCCTTCCCCTCCTTTTGCAGGCAAACATAAAATGTTAGGAATCATTTTTATTCCGTCTGTTGCATCCATTGGACACATTGGATGTCCGACTGAACTTAATAAGTTAAAACAATTTATGTCATCACCGACGTAGGCTACTTCATCCAGCACTATTCCTTCTTGCTCGCATATTTCCATTGCTGCGGCTAATTTTCCGCCTTCTTTTTTCCCTTGGTACAAATAATCAACTTTAAGTTTTCTCGCCCTTCTTTCAACAATCTTTGTATCCTCCGATGTAATAATTCCTGTTTTAATGCCAGCTTCCCTCAATAGTTGAAAAGCCATGCCATCACGCGTATTAAATTTTTTTAATTCATCCCCGTTTTCAGAATAATACATTCCTCCATCTGTCAAGACTCCATCAACATCAGACAAAAAGAGTTTTATCTTTCCCTTCACTTTTTTTGATAAAACATGTCTGTACATCAAATTTTCAAGAATAGTCCAGTCATCAGGTTCATCTATTTCCATGGCTGTATATTCAGGCATTTCGTAAATACCAATCCTGCCACAAAGACGATTTTTATCTTTCAGAATATTTCCAACAGAATTGATGTAAAAAGCTCCATTTTCCATTAATCCGCCACAAAAATCCTGTCTTCTCGGCCTGTATTTGTAATCATAGTTTTTCGACGTACCATCTTCATTCCAAAAAAACCGATAATTTCGCACGCAGGTCAACATAGAATCAAAATCACCTTTCTGAAAACAGGTTAAAGCCTCATCAAAATGGGAAGACTCTGTAAGCGGGGATGTGGCCTGAACTAACAGAAATATATCTTCATTACTTAAGCCAGCCCTTTCAAGATATTCAATCATAACACTCTCAGTACTGGCAATATCTGAAGCATTCTGGTCAGATCGAACGAATATTCTCACTTTTTTGAAACCAAAACCAGAAACCGTTTTCCGTATCTCTTCGGAATCAGTTGCGACAATAATCTCATCAACATAAACAACGTTTTCTAAAGCATTAATACTCCAGTAAACCAATGGTTTTCCACAAAACATTTTGATATTTTTCAGAGGGATGGATTTACTTCCCCCCCTAACCGGAATAAAAGCAACTACTCTTTGTCCCATCTTACCTGATTTCGCTTTAATTTATTTCGCTGAACTGATTCGATCTCCAAAATATCTTCCGTTTTATAAGCCAAAGCCTTGTTAACAGCTTTGCAATCCCGAACAAGCTTTCTAAGACCATCTGGCTCCAATGATGCTGCATGGTCAGTTCCCTTCCATGTTCTATCTAAAGTATAATGTCTTTCTATCCATTCAGCACCTAAAGCCACTGCTGCAGAATCAATAGCAATTCCTAAATGATGACCAGAAAACCCAATAGCCTTTACACGTTTTTCAAATTGGTTTTTCAATCGGGTTATTTCATATAAACAAATATCCTCAAAAGGAACCGGATACCCGGAAGTGCAGCTATAGATAACTAGATCCTTTGCACGACCTTTTGACTCAAAAAGCGCCACAATTTTTTCTTCCTCCTCTTTGGAGGTCATCCCAAAAGATAAATGTACCTCCCCCTTGTATTCGTCACATAAATACTCCAGCATCTTTTTATTCAGATTACAGGCTGAAGGAACCTTTATCAGAACGGGATTTATAGAAACAATTTCCTTCGCCGAAGTTAAATCCCAAACAGAAGTAGAATAAATGACACCGAACTCTTCACACCATTCTTTAAGCTGTTTATGCTGATCTAAACCAAATTCCAAAAACTCCCGGTGCTCTCCATACGTATTACCATACGAATTTGCAGGATTCGGATGAGGAGAATTATACTCTTCGTCACTTAAAAGCTCCTTATTATTTCTCTTTTGAAACTTGACAACATCAACTTTACAAAAACTTGCAGCCGTTATAATCATTTCTTTTGCTATTTGCATGTCTCCCTTATGATTACAGCCAATTTCTGCAATAATATTAGGTCCAGAACTAAAATTCACACTTTTATTAAGCTTCATAGTTATATATTTTTGTTAATATTTATATATCATTACTGCATTAATGATTTCTGTTTAATATTCATCATCCCTTTTATATTATAGAAAATGACACAAGATATTTTAGGATATAAGAAGCTTTTCGTTTTGCAATTTTGCTTTCTGCGACAGTACATTTACTGTACTTAATATCTTATTGCGTACATTAGAATTATTTCTCAGAAAATACTTTGTTTCCTTATATATATTTTCAATATCGTGTCCATTAGGGACAGCATCATACTCTTTCAATGGAGACTCGTATCCGAGAACCGTCTGAAGACTCAACGTCTTATGCGAATTAGATTTTAAGAAGATACATGGTGTGCCACCAAGTGATGCAAGAATTGAAGGATGATATCTTCCGGAAATAAAAACACGTGCATTTGCTAAGATCGCCCCTCCCTCATTAACATCAGCATTCAGTGGTATTATGCCAATTCCCGTAAGGCGTGAAACTTTATATAAAAACCGATCTCCACTACATGCAGGAACGAGTAATAGAGGTACTTGAAACTTTTCCAATCTTTTTATTAAACTTACAAAAGAATCAATTGCACCCTCTCTGTTTTGATTATTAATCGCAGAACTTCCACTAATACAAATATATGATTGATTAAAACTAAAATTTCTTAACTTTCTACTAGCAAGAATTCCCTTCGGTTGAAATTTATTATTTGTAAAATCTTCAATCCATGTTTCCTGAAATTTATCTCTCCAAGAGAATAAGGCATCCGGAATATACTTAACTGATCCTATTTCGGGTGTTAATCGTTTTATAATATTATAAGAAAACGTATCTCTAACTCCTATTCCGTTACATTTCTTCAACGCACATATCAATTGTTTTTCAAATTGATCATCAATAATAGAAGATTTAGGAGAATAAGAAATCATGGTATTTAAAAGAAATGTTTTTTTACTCATTTGTTGAGAAATTCTTAAAATAAATACTAGAAATAGGGCGACCCTCTCTGTCGGTTTTGAAAAAATAATACTTCCTTCTCCATTAATGACTACAGCATCACATTCTTTTATCTTCTCATATAAATCATTAAGCCTAGCATACTTATTCTTAAGCTTTAAAAACCTTCTTACGCTTTGTTCAATATCATGAGTAATAAAGTCCTTGTCTCTTAATCTCTTTGAAATTTTACCCAAAATAATTTCAAACCGTATAGGTATTTTTCTGTATAATAAACTTTTAGGAAATATGGAAGAATACAAAACCGGGACAGAAGAAACAAGTTTATAAGAACTTGGTACTATACCCGAAATAGCATGGTCTCGAGTCATAATTTCATACAATGCCTGACTTGTTGCTTGAGCTCCCCAATTTATTCGACACCTGCCATCTCCAACATATAATATTTTCATTTGTATTAATTTCTAATTTCGTTTCTATAAGTTATAATCATAAAAAAAGATGTAAGCCACCATTATCAAAGAGGGCGTCCTTAATTACAGATCCAACCAAGGTAGGGAGAAAACTAATACTTTTTCTCTCTTTTTCTTCATGCTATTGATACTTTAAATACCATCTTATAATATCTGCGTCTAAACCTACTATGCTAACGAAGTAGCATTCTGATCAAAAGTGGTTGCAACAATAAGGTTTTCTTTTTATCGACAAGTAGTTTTGGAGAAGTTTTATCGCCAACCTCCCTTTCTCAGAACTCCCCAAAAATCCCAAATGGACGGCCTCGGTAGTATTGCACGCAGACCTTGTGAACATACATCAGCTGCCTGAATACTCAGTTCTTCCCCTCCTACTCGTTTCCACTGACGAGGAACTCGAATATACTGACCTATTATGCTTTGAACTAACCAGGTTAACACGCTAAACCGATACTTCAGGGTGAATACAATATGGATACTCAAATTTGTACAAGACATACGTCAATTTTGTTTTACTTTTATACCACAGGTTAAGTTTTAATGGCATAACCCTTTAATATTAACGATCAAAGACCGTGGTTTGTCAGATTACAATTAATACAACAAAAAAAGCTACTGATACAATTCCGTATTTATAGAAGTTCGAACACCTACAGGCCATTCATAATTTCCAATTATCTTATTTTCGAAATAGGATTCTCTGCCGCAGGATGTTCAATATATACGATTTTTCTTTTTTTGTCAGTCCAATATAATAAATGACAATAGGAGAGATTAATATATCACATAACAAAATCGAAAAAAAACGGAAAAACCCATCCATGACTGATAAATATATAAATAACAAGAAGATTGATAAAATGCTCGAAACAGTCAATATTTGAGGAAAAACATTTTTAACATAATTGATTGCACTTAATTTTGTTACTTTTTGAAAAATAAAAAGTCTTGGCAGTAAACTAACCAATGTAAGTATAATCATTATAATATAAGAAACCTGAGGAGAAAAACCGAATTTATAGAATATATAAGAAAAAGGAATTATCAAAACTTGTGTGACTGCTACAACAGCTTGATAAGCTTTTATATTTCCTGTGGCTTGTACTGCAGTAATTATAGGAGAATTAATTACCTCAATCAGTGTATTAAGGATAATTATCCTTGTAAAAATTACAGTAAATTCAGGAAAATCCTTAAGCCATAATTTTAATATATAATCTGTTTCAAATAATAAAGGTAAAGATAATATCAGAATCAAAAAGTATGAATATTTAGAACTTGATATTATCAATTTTTCTAATTCTTTTGTATCATTCTTTGAATAGCTTTTTATAATTTGCGGCTTGACGGCAATATAAAAATTATTGGTAAAATTTAAAAGTGTCGAATTAATTCTAAAGGCGATTGCTTGGGCAGCATTGACAATTGGATTGAAAAATAAATTTATCAGTATACTTATACCTTGATTTCTCATTATTCCAACTAATGAACCTATTAAATTCCAACCTGAATAACTTATAATCTCTTTAAAAAGGGAACCCTCCCAGTAAAAAGAGAATCGGCATTCATCAAATCTGCGTTTACAGTATGCACGATATATCATTGTTACAAAAGTCGTAACAATAAAAATAAGCACCGAATAAAGCTTTAATTTGTCAAAAGAAAATAACACCAATAAGTAGACAATTAATAATTTTAAAGTCACTTCAACAATGCTTACCCATGCATATATATTCATCTTTTCATGAGCAATTATCGCTGCATTATATGGAATAGTAAACATCGTCATCATGAATGATAAGATTGAGAATTGATAGACCCAACGAGCTGCGTCTATTCTATCATCCGGTATAGTCATCTTTGAATTTAAAAACCAAAGCCCCAACGTTTCCGCTAAAAAAAGGATGACAATAGCTATCATAATATAGATCGTCATGGTAATGCTAAAAGTTTTTTTAAGCTGCTTATAGTCCTGCCTGCCTATTTCAAAAGCAAAGAAGCGTTGAGAGGCTCCAGCCATCGTACTACTTAAAAAAGAAAACATTATAACTATTCCACCAACCACATTATAAATTCCATAGTCACTAGTGCCAAGTGTATTTAACACAACTCTCACCGTATAAAGAGACACCCCCATTGTCAATAACATCCTGAAATAGAGCATCAGAGTATTCTTTGCTATTCGTCTATTGTTTTCCGAAGTCATACACTCAACAACTAATATCTATTAAAAATCTATATAACCATTTAATCGATTATTCTCTATAGCCAGCTTACTTGTCAATCCGTCTTCATTCAATCTTGAACAGTTTCCCTGTTTCATAATAATTGGGACACCAGTTTATTTTGGCATACAATTATTAATCAGCTTAATATGATGTTCATATCAATTTTAGCCTATGTATAATTACCCTATCTTATAGATTATAAAAGAAATACATTCTTGATATTCCCATTTTAATCAAACCATTACGAAGATTACGTACAAGATTCTATATGAAAAATACTATAAACTAACACTATATTCAAATACTCTTTTTACTTATTCTTAAAAAGTTTAAGCCCGGCAAGTCTTACCCCTGATTTTTTACGATCTCCGTCATGGTCGTCACTATAGTCGTAATAACCGTTTTTGTATGAGTAACGGTATGAATAGTACCTATACCCGTAGCCATAATGATCCAGTTTAATATCATTGATCAGGAGGGATGGGTGTTTCATAACGCCCTGTTCGGCCATCTCGTTGATAAACTTAAGCTGTTCTTTCCTGCTTATTCCATACCGGAGGATGAAAATATTCAGATCGGTCTGGCGTCCTGTAACTAATCCGTCCGTTACAAAAGACACGGGAGCATTATCGACAATAATAAAATCGAAATCCTTCTTCGCCTGTACGATCAGTTTGCCGTACTCATCCCGTTCGAGGAGTTCCGCCGGATTTGGGGGTACTGGTCCTGACGGCAAAAGATATAAATTTTTTATATTGGTTTTTGCAATAACATCCTGATAAGCCGATTGTCCGATCAGAAATGTACTCAAACCTTCCTTGTTGGAGATATTGAAGATATTGTGCAGTCTGGGCTTCCTCATATCGGCCCCGATCAGTAAAACTTTCTTATCATTGACGGCCAGGATACAGGACAGGTTTGTCGAACTGAAAGTTTTTCCTTCTCCCGGGTAGATCGAGTGGATCCCGATTACCTTTTGCCCTTCCTGATTAAGCAGGTACTGAAGATTTGTCCTTACCCCCCTGTAAGCTTCTGTTATCGGGGCACGGGGTTTTTCAACAACAACCAGTTCTGTTGCATTCGTCGAGTGGGGCACATTGCCGATAATCGTCAGAGGAGTTAATTTCTCTACATCCTCTTTTAACTGGATCGTGTTGTTCAGATAATCCTTCAGCAGGATCACTACCCCGGGAAGGGCAAACCCCAAAATTAATGCAAGAAGATAATAAATCTTAGAAGCAAGTCCGCTCTTTTCGACCCGCTCAAGGCGCGCCGGGTCGATCACCTGGATATCCGACACGGTGGAAGCCATGGCAATTTCAGTCTCTGCCCGTTTCTGTAGCAGAAAAGTGTAGATTTCATTGGTCAGATCGTACTGACGGGTGATATTTATCAGCTGCTGTTCCTTGCCCGGCAGGTTATTGAGTTGCCGGTTGATATCGTCCTCCCTTTTTTTCAGATTTACAATCGCCAGCCTGGAGTTATCGATCAGGTTGACCAGGTTTTCCCGAAGTTGTGTCCCAACCTGATTGATCTCCTTGTTCAGCAAAACCATGGACGGGTTATTTTCATGCGTACTGAACGATAGTACCTCACGCTGGTTATACAAATCGGTCAGCTTCAATACAAGCGAATTGAGAGAAGGGTCCTGCACGCCGACCACCGACGGCATCACCATCTTTTTAATACTGTCTGTATTGTTCAGGTAACCCTGCAAGTTCCGGAAATAATCAAGCTGGATCTGGCTTTGTGAACGCTCCTGCTCAATCTCACTCAGCTGGTTCATAACCAGTTGTCCCTGGGCCGTTATATCGACCACCTGGTTATTTGTCCGGAAGTTTGTCACCGTATTCCCGGCAGCCGTCAATGAATCGGACATCCCGCTTAACTGCCGGTTGATGAAATCCAGCGAACGCCTGTTGATTTCGGAACGGAATTCCAGTTTCTGATCGATATACTCGCTTACAAGCCCGTTCAGGTAATGAATATCCCGAAGGGGCTCTGTCCCTTCCAGTGATAAACGGATCACGTCATTTTTTTTGTCGGTCTGTTCAACCTTCTCCTTCTTTAAGTAAGCTTTGGCCAGATCGCTTGGATTGGTGAAGCGGAAACAATAATCTTCTCCGACCAGGTCCTGGTAATTGTCCGGATTCTTAAGAAAAATCGTAAAATGAAAGTACTTGTTTTGAAAAGGCTGCCCGAACTTTCCTTTTTCCGAAAAGCTAACCTTCTCCGGGGCACCATTAAAGGTTACCTTACCATCGGCTGAAATGGTATAAGACTGATCTTTATTGGGTTCAATAAAAAGTACCAGTCCTTCCAGATCTCCGCCGTTCTCGCTTTCCTGAACAAAGAAAGGCTCCCGCGTGTATAAGCCGTCCCATTTAAAAAAATCTTTCTGGTACCAGGAAGTCCGCCAGTTTAATTTTTCAAAAACATTCCGGGCCAGCGTGTAGGAATTGAGCAACTCGATCTCGTTCCCGATCGTGACATCCGAAGCCCCGTTCATCAAGGCTTTCTCAAAGATATTATCCATATCTAGCTTCTGGTCATCCTCGTTAACCAGGATGCTTGTATCAACAGTGTAAGTCTGCTGCCGGTAGTAATGCGTAAAAATAAACGCCCCGATAATGGTAATGCCTGTGCAAAAGACAAACCAATACCAATTTTTTAAAAACAGGAAAATGATCCGTTTATAATCGATTGCTTCTTCAGTCTCCTGCGCAACAGGAGCAGAAGGAAAAACGTTTTGTTGCATATAATAATGTTTGAACAGTTTGAATGTTTAATGTTTGACGCTTCGCTGTTTTCAGGACTGAACGCAAAGAAGTTAAACTGAACGCGAAGACACAAAGACACTAAGAATTGTTTCTGTTATTAATATAGTTAACACTGCTTCTGTTGCTGATAACTAACAGAACAAAGACACCTGATTATATTTGGAGGCTGGTAGGGCTCAGGCACTGTGCGCTATATTCCTTGCGCCAGGTGCTACACCATAACTTCTACTGTGACCTTACGTAACTTTTATGGTTTATTTTGTCAGGACTTTACCACAGCACGCCGATGATAGCCACCAGGATACTCAGCGATGACAGCGATACCGAGATTACCTGGCTGTTCAGGGCAAAATCCTTATATTTATCGGGTTCTACAAATACATAATCATTGGGGTGAAGATAAAAAGCCGGAGAGTCGAAAATATTCTTATCGGTCATATCAAGGATGTAAGTCCGCTTGCCGCTTTTCTCCGGACGCATCACCATGACCCGTTTTATCTTTGCATAGTCGGTGTTTCCATTTGCCATAGCAATTGCCTGAAGCACTGTAAAATCATTATTATAGTTGTAATACACGCCGGGCACTTTTACCTCGCCCAATACCGTAACACGGTAGTTGAGCAGTTTTACCTTTACCGTGGCGTCTTTCAGGAACTGGTCAGCCCTGGCCTGAACCAGCTTTTCGATATCCTGCTGGAGGTTCCCGGCAACAGGGATGCTTCCAAGGATCGGAAGATTGAGGTTCCCCTCGTCGTCTACCTCAAAACCATAAAGATAAGCTCCCTGGGGAGTCGTATATTTTTGGTACCCCATCGTAGTGCCTGCCTGCTGCATCCCCTCTTCCGGATTGAACAGCGTGTTCACTTCCGGGTTAAGCGACTTGATACTCACGTAAAGGATATCTCCTGGTTTGATAAAATACTCTGTTTGCTCTTCTGGGAGGCCTTTTAACAATTCCTCCGGCTGCGCATTATTCAGGTAAATAAGGTCCTCGCTGCTCCTGCAGCCAAAAAAAGAAAATGCCATCAGGACAAAGGCAATCTTTATTGTATGTTTCATAAATAATATAGATTTAAACAGAAAGGTATTATGATACGATTATATTTTGAGGTAAACTTGAACTCAGCTAAAACTCATCAGGTATAGGCATACCTTTTCCTTTTTTTGAAAATATTTCAATCACCGCAAAATTGGCACAAACAATCAACTAACAATAAACCAAGGATTTATCAGATTACGTTTATTATATTTCAGTTGTATTCCTGAAGGATATTCAACAATATTTTTCCCGGCGAATCTGGCAACGGCATGTCCCGCAGCAGTGTCCCATTCCATCGTTGGGCCAAGGCGCGGATAAATATCAGCTTCACCTTCTGCAACAAGACATATCTTCAACGAACTGCCTTTCGATATAATTTCTATTCCCTTTCCTTTCGTATCCAGGCTTTTAATGTATTGAACCGTTTCAGGGCTCATATGACTCCTGCTTCCTACCACCCGGTATGTCGATCTTTTTCTACTCAAAGGAAGCTTCTCTTCAGTGTTAAACAAATGTTCTACATCGAATGATCTGTCTGTCTGGTATTTATAGCTTCCATTTTCCGAACCAAGATAGAGCACTCCCGTAACCGGGACATATACTATTCCAAGAATTGGATGGCCGTTCTCGATAAGTGCAATATTCACCGTAAACTCTCCGTTCCGTCCAATAAATTCTTTGGTTCCGTCAATTGGATCGACCAGCCAAAAGAGCTTCCACATAGACCGCTCGTCATAAGGTATACTCTTCCCTTCCTCACTTAATACCGGGATATTCGTAAGGACTAAATAGCTTGTAATAACCTGATGGCTGATCTTATCCGCAATTGTAAGCGGAGAATTATCGGCTTTCTTTTCAACAGAAAAATCAGCATCCGGATCGTTATAAATCTTTAAAATTTCTTTTCCTGCCCCTAACGCTGCACGGAGAGCAACAAATATATAATTTTCCTGACTCATCTCATTTCTTAACAATCAGTTCGTAAAATATTATGAGTGAATTTCATTTATCAGAGATCGGTTTCTAAAATAGCTGTTTTCCCCACCATCAACAACATAACATATTCGATAATATATAAAATAACCCTTATCAAAACAGATTACCCCCTTTTGACTGTATGAGTCTATTATCACCACGATACTGATAATAAACAATTAAACCAATATAATCTAGTGAAAAACGGTAAAATATTAGAATGATCTTGCATTAACCGCAAAGCAAAATCAATATCTTACACTAGAAACAGATAGGATGAAATAATCAAATTGCATTACAATGAAATACATGAAATTCGATTAAATGTACACTGATTTTTTCTGATTTTCAACTAACGGTTCAACCTTCCCCGCTCCGAGCTCAATGTGAATACAATATCCAAGACTGTCGAAGCGGAGCAATATCCGGCGCTTACCTCTTAACTCAACAACCTCACCACGGACATCCTTGAGCGGTCCGTTAACTACCTTCACCATGGAACCTTTCCGGATCCGCTCTGAAGTCACCTCCAGATCGGAGTCGATATACTGCATAAAAAGCCTGAGGTCTTCAATCTGATGGTCGGGGATCACTGCAGGGCGCTCTTCAAAACAAACATATCTCAGTGCTCCCGGGATTACCAAAACATCGTAATATTCCTTATTACTGACTCGAACAAAAACGTAACCCCGGATTAGTGGTTCTTCAATCAGTTTTATCCGATCGCTCCATTGCCGCCGTTCTGCTTTAAGAGGCAAATAACTTTCAATACCCTTCCGCTCCAATTCTTCATATACTTTCTTTTCCGCCCGTGACTTCGTATATACAGCATACCACCGGTACGGCTGTTTTGCAAAGTTTTGCCTCATAGTTTTAAATTTATCACCCCTACTCAAAATCCTTCTACAATGTAACTTTATGTAACAACGATACCTCCATGCAGGTTTATCCTTTTTTTTGATGTATCAAAACAACAATTGTTACCGGATTTTAGCAGAGGTTAAGTTTTTACAGAATTCTATTTGTGAAATGGTTGAAAAACAATAATAATTTTACAAAAACAAGAACTATGAAAATTATTTTATTTACTACAGATATCCGTGTATCGGATCGAATTTATTTCAGAAAGTCAGACAAGGAATTATCTCAGAAAAACGAGAAATATATACTCAACTGTGTATAAACTTTACTTTCCATAAATATTAAGAGAAAAAGGGAAAATAAATTTTATAAACATCTGGGCTGGATATAGCTACGCTACCTGCCTCCCATTCCGGCAACTTTTTGAAACTATCACAACGCTTATTCATGACAAATATCAATTTTTTTGTCCAATAAAAATCAAAAAAACAAAAAACATTACATTATTAAATTGTAAAGTCAAAGCAATGCTATTTCTTTACTTCTTTAATAACTGTTAAATCAGGCAAATAAATAATAAAATATACTTTTATCTTAGTCAATGCTCATGTTAATTTGAATTAACATTCAGGCGATATGAATAAAATCATACTATATTAAAAACAATAAACTAAACGTTTAATGCTTAATTTATCATATTTAATAATTTATTTACCTAAAATTAATGAAACTGATCAATACAAAAAGAACTTCACAAACTTGCAACAACCAAGGAAAACCATCCTATTCAAGCAAGAATACAAATCCATGAATGAATATACCAGGTCTCCGCTATCATCTAACATTCATCTACTTAAACAAATATCTTCCGATTTCCGGAAAATACACATAACACACACACCATATTTTAAAAAATCTGATCCAGAAAGTTATAATACCATACGGGATTATAACAAAATGATCTCTCCAATATTCAAATCAGTTTAACACCAATATGGTCCCGGATGTTCATTCTAAAAAACGGGATCATCCTATTTTTATTATCAGGCTTACAAAAAAAGACAGTCTATTTGAAATCTTTCTGTTCTTTCTCCGAATGGAAATCTTTCTAAACAAACAAATAAATATCTGATTATAAATTTATAATAAACACAACACCGCTTAATTGAAAATAAAGCATAAATTGGCAAATATATTTTTTTCCCTTAGATCTTTTCCTAATTTTATCTCTCAAAATATGAAAGTCTCATCCTAATTAAGAAAAAACCGCTAAACTTTTTTTGATCAAATAAATTATACTAAATTATCAAACAGAAACGCAGAAGGCCTGTCAGGATCTTCCGGATCGGCTTCGGTGAAGTATAAATGTGAATTCACTTTTACTTAATATTAATGAATGAACCAACTTCGGATCATATATTTATGCCTGATGATTTGGTGTATTTTGTTCAGGAGTCCTGCAACGGGACAGGAAAACTACGAAATACGGAAAGTCACCTTTCACGGAAACCAAGCATTGGACGATGATTACCTTTTGGACCAAATGGCAATTAAAAGCGTTTCTTACCCCGAGAAACTTTTTACCAAGGAAGAACCGTCCCTTTTTAGCAAGAAACTGATGGACCTGGACATGGAAAGGTTGATCAAAACTTATCAAAGCGAAGGTTTTCTCAATGTAAAGGCATCTCTTCTCCCTCTAAAGGCAAATGACAAAAGAAAAACAGTGAAAATAGACATCGGCATACAAGAAGGTAAACCGGTAATAGCAGATAGTATTAATATAAAGTTAAATGAGAAATCTACCAGGATAGACATGGATTCTCTTGTGAAGAAGGTATCGCGGAAACTCAAACTTAAAAACGGTGAACGGTTCAGGGATGAATCGTTAAATAATGATATACAAACCATTGAAGACGCTTTCAGAAATCTGGGATATGCGTATGCACATGTAACTTATCAACTTCACCTGGATCCTGAAAAACTGAAAACCATGATAAGTTATGCCGTTGACCCCGGACCTGTTTGTACGTTCGGAGAAACAAACATCTCCGGGAACAAACATGTTTCTGAGAAATTTATCCGGGGCCAAATGAAATACAGTGAGGCAAAAATTTACAGCAAATCGTTGTTGTCAAAAACTCGGGAAAATTTGTACCAGCTACAACTTTTCAGGGTAGTTTCGGTATTGCCTCAAACCGATCCGGAAATAAGAAAAAATCCAATACCGGTAAAGATTTATATAGAAGAAGCACCGAGGATCAGCACCCGCTTTGGGATCGGGTACGGGACAGAAGATAAATTCCGTACTTTCCTGGAACAAAATTACCGTAACTTTCTGGGCACTCCGACCCGACTCAACCTTTACCTGAAGCATTCGGCACTCGAGCCCTATACCGCAAGTATAAAATGGATTATTCCCCAAATCCCGGTCAAAAACAGTTCCCTTACAGTTAATCCTTTCATCAGCAGGAATTCTGAACCGGGCTATGAAACCAGGACATACGGCTTCAACCTGCCGTTAAGTTACCGGTTCAACAACTGGCTTACCGCGTCGGCCGCTTATTACCTGGAAGATGTAAAACAAATGGCTGAAGCCGGAGATGAAGAATTCGCAGACAGGGAAAGTGAAGACTTTCCTTATTATAAGTCAGGAATGCTTTTCAATGTCTTATTCAACAATTCTGAGCCTCAATTCTCGCCGGAAAAGGGAATGAACATTTCGATCGGATACAAAATAAACGGACATGTGTTTGGCAGTGATTTTAACTACACGCGGTTATGGGGAGACTTCCGGACATACAAAAAGCTGGGAGATATTGTTTTGGCAGGACGGATTATGGCCGGCGGAATCAACTCCTCCGACGCAGACGGGTTTATACCTGTCGAAGACCGGTTCTATGCCGGAGGGAGTAACTCTGTACGTGGATGGAAACGATCGGAACTGGGTCCCTTGCGGGAGAATGGCACGCCATCGGGAGGCAAGAGTATCCTGGAAGGGAACCTGGAAATGCGATTTCCGCTATTCTGGAAATTTAACGGCGTTTTTTTTATGGATACAGGAAATGTTTGGACGGGAACCTATGAATATCATTTCAATAAGTTGGCTTATGCCACGGGGCCCGGTCTCAGAATTGATACGCCTATCGGTCCTGTCAGGCTCGACCTGGGATTCCCGGTATGGAACGAGAAAAAAAGCCCTCAGTTTTTCATTAGTGTAGGACAGGCCTTTTAAAAACATGGATAACGCAAATACAGCTCATATTGATGAAGAAAATACTGAAATACAGTCTTAAAATTCTGGGATGGGCCCTGTTGACAATAATCGTGGTCGCCGTACTGGCCGGGCTGCTTATTCAAACCAGTCCCGTAAAAAAAAGGATCAGTTCCATCGTAGAACAGAAGGCCTCTGATTTTATTAACGGAACTCTTTCGATAGGCAAGATTGACGGCGATTTTTTTACGTCGCTGATTTTGAAAAATATCGTACTCGAACAAAATAACGATACCCTGATTTCCATTGTTAATATAAATGCAAAATATAGTTTATGGTCGCTCCTATCCGGGAAACTTCTTATCCATTCGGTGAAAATAAATAAACCAAAAGTTTTTCTGAAACAGCTGAACGATTCGACCTGGAACATTCAGCAAATCATGAAAGCTTCATCTCAAACAGACACAACGGCCGGCACGGAGGGGCGACCGCTTGCAACAGAACTATCATCACTAAAGATTATTGAAGGAGTCCTGGATATCGAATCGGCGGATACACTAATTCCGCAAGGAATAGATCATCTGAACGCGGCCCTGTCGCTGGATTGGGCAGAAAACAGACAACAGCTAAAACTGGGCAGTTTATCTTTCTCGTCACATAAGCCCGGGGTAACCCTGAACCAGCTAAGCTTCCTGTTGAAAAAAACTGAAAAAGACATCGTGCTGAGAGATTTTCATCTCAAAACTGCCAGGAACAATATTGAAGGCAAAGCTGAATATTATGACAATATGAATAAGGAATCATCGGCAGAACTACGTAGCGGCCCGCTTCACCTGGATGAATTCGAATTTTTTCTGCCGGGCATAACGGTCCCGGCAACCCCGGTCGGTTCACTCAACCTAAAAATGCTGCACGACACGCTATATGCAGCCGTTGACCTGTCTGACAAAAAACAGAAGATCAGTGTTGCCCTTGCTTCACCTAACTTTGCTGACTTTATTTACCGGGAAAAAGACTCAATCCTTCGTTATCAGGTTAAAGTAAACCTGGACCACGTTGACCTAAAACACTGGCTGGGCGATCCTGAATTAGAATATTTATTAAACGGTAACCTGAGAATATCCGGAACGGGGACCGATCCGGGTACAGCAATGGCTACCATCGACGGAGAATTCAAGGAAAGCCGTTTTGCAGATAAACCTGTTGACAGGATTGCCTTCCATTTTGATCTGAACCAGGGAAACTTAAAAGGTTCAGCTGAAGGATCCGGAAATTTTGGAGAATTCAGAATTGAACCAAACATTAAAGACCTGATTCACATCCCGGAATATCACGCCGAACTCATGACCAAACACTTGAATCTTGCATTCCTGACAGACAACGATTCCCTGAAATCGGACATAAACATGAACGCAAAAGTGACAGGTAAAGGTTTTGATCCGAGAAAGATATCTGCCCGGGCTACAATTATACTTTCACGCTCCGGATTCATGCAGGTAGAAGCAGATACCCTCTTTTCGACACTCGGCTTTAAGGATGAAAATCTCCGGATTGATACCCTGTACACGAGAACAGGAGACCTTAATATTCAGGTTCGCGGGAACTATAGCATGAAATCGAACTCTGACCTGTGGGTCGATGCCAGTCTGGAAGGGATGAAAACATTGAATGCCTTCATCCCACCTGGAGACAGTCTCCAGGGCACAGGAACACTCAGAGGACATCTTTCCGGGATCCCGGATTCTCTGAATGTCCGGGCTGATATCAATCTATATGACCTGCATTACGGAAACTTTTCATTAAAAAATATGACCGGCAGTACCGACATACTGATTACCCCGGCGGATACCTCTTTAAATGCATATCTTTTAGTCGACAACCTGTGCTATGATTCGTTCAAACTCGATTCTGTTTCCATGCGGTTAAACGGCACCCCTGATTCGTTGTCCATTACAGGAGAACTTGCGAACAAGGACCTGAAGAGCAATATAAAAGCCGGATTGAAAACCGGGGCCAATCTAAAAATTACCCTGGAGAAATGGTTTATCGGATACAAAAATGAACACTGGAAACTGGTGAAGGCTCCTGCAATCATTGAACTCGATTCCATAGCATACCGGATTAACAATTTCAGACTGGCATCAGAAAATGCCGATACATCGCAATACCTGCTTGCTGACGGAACAATCAGCCGGAGCGGACCTGAAAATTTTAAACTGAAGGTTGCCAACCTTGACGTTAACAAGCTCGCCTCATTATTTAATCCGGGAATAGATGTTTCCGGTCTGGTCAATATCAACATGGATCTGAAGGGAGACGCGGCATCTCCTCAGCTTAAAGGAGATTTTAATATTGGAAAGGCCCTGCTTAACAAATATGAGTTCACAAAATTGGGAGGGACGGTAATTTATCAGGAGAACAAGTTAGGGATAAAAGCGAACATCGTGCCGGGAGACAGCGGGGAAATCAATTTTACAGGAAAGATCCCGCTGCAGGTCAGGATGGACAGCATGAACTTTACGCTGGATCCTAAAGACTCTGTAAACATCTTGCTTTCTGTCGAAGAATTTCCTTTGTCCGTTCTGAAATTTCTGCACATGAATGAAGAAATAAGGGGAAACCTGAATGGCAAAGTCACCGTGAAAGGGACTGTCGAATCGCCTGACCCCTCAGGGAACTTCGCTTTACGAAACGGAGCATTTAAAATAGTGCAATATGGTATCGATTACCGGGACATTATTTTCAATATGAAAATTCTTCCTGAAAATATAAATATAGACACATTCCGGATAAAGACACAGGATGGAGACATGACTGCAACAGGACAGGTCGACTTTAATTCTGATTTTTACAAGGGGGACATCAGTAATTCAAAGATAAAAATCAACTTTCGCAAATTTAACCCGATCGACCAGGATCAGCTAAACATGCAGGTTTCCGGGGATGCAAGTCTGAGCGGGGGAAAAGAGGGCATGGTGTTTAACGGCAACCTGAAAGTGCCTGAGGCAGAAATTTATCTGCCGGCCCTGTTCAGTATGATGGGAAAGCTAAGCACAAGCGAAGTGCCGGAACCAATTCTGGTGAAAGAAATGGAGAAACTGAAGGCCAGGACAGATACACTTGCTACAGCTCCCGGGACGACAAAAAGACAGGAGGGAGACAGCCTTAACCTGGATTATTTCAACTCGCTGACAGGCAACCTAAAAGTGAACATTCCAAAGAACACCTGGATCAAAAATGAGGATATGCACATAGAAATATCCGGAGACCTCGAATTGATCAAACATAAAGATTTTATGGAAATCTTCGGAGGATTGGATGTCGTGCGGGGTCAGTATGAGCTTTTGGGCAGGACCTTTGTCATTGACGAGGGAACTGTTAATTTCCAGGGTGGAGAGGAAATCAATCCCCGATTGAATATCGAGGCTTCATATGAATTCCGGAATACAGAACAGGTAGAACAAGAACTCAGGGTAAATATTACCGGCTCGATGGAGCAACCTGCTGTCAGTTTTACACTGGAAGGGGACTCCATCAATGAAGGCGATGCGCTCTCATATATTCTTTTTGGCAAAAGCATGGACGAACTATCCCTGAATCAGCAATCCAGTATCTCCGGATCCGGGGAAGGCAGTATGGCCTCAAAAGCCGCAGCTTCATTGATCTCATCTCAACTTTCAAGTTACCTTGGAAAAAAGCTGAACGTCGACTATCTCGAGATTAAAAGCTCCGGGGGGAACTTTGATAATGCAACAGTTGTTGTCGGCAAATATGTTACCAATGACTTATTTATGAGCTACGAACAAAAAATTGGGAGTACCAATACAGATGACGACGCCAATAATTACGAAGTAAAATTAGAGTACCAGCTGCTCCGCTTTTTATTTCTCCAGATGAATAACTCTCCTACTGACAGCGGATTTGATGTTATCTTCAAATTTGAGAATAAATAAAAGCTATGGACAGGTACTTCTTTTTTCTTTTTTAACAATATTATTTTCTCTTATTGCTGGTGAAACTAATGGATTTCATTAATTTTATATGAAAATAAATTATTAACCTTTTAAAATTAATGTTATGAGCAAAACTTCAAACGTATTTATTGGTTTTTTGGCTGGCGCTGCCGCTGGCGTCCTGGCCGGTGTATTAATCGCTCCTGAAAAGGGATCGGAAACCCGTAAAAAAATTAAAGAAAAAGTGAAAGATGTTTCTCAAACTATCAGCGACACCGTGGAAGAACAAATAGAACATCTGGAAGAACAAATAAAAAAACTGAAAAAAGATGCGGAAAAGACAGTAAAAAAAGTGAAGGATGCAGCATCTGACGTAAAAACAGAAGCATAAAAAGATGCCGACAATTATTAATCATTTTATCCGGCTAATTATGAAAAGAGACCTGTCGAATAGTCTTGCCAGTCTTAATAAAACCATTATGGAGTACATGAAGGTCCAGATAAAACTGGCAAAGCTGAACCTGCTTCAAAAAATGACGAAGATTTCTGTATTAATAATAAGCACAGTCGTATTTATTCTGCTAGGGGCAATCTTTTTCCTGTTTGTCTCCGCAGCCTTTGTCGTCTGGTATGGGAACACTTTCGGCAACTATTTGACAGGTTTACTCATTATTTCGGGAACGATAATTCTTCTGGGTTTTATATTCCTTGTAGCCAGAAGGAATGTTATAACTTCCGTAATTATAAAAAATTTATCCTCGATTCTTTTTGAAGACGAAAAAGATGAGGAAGCTGATTAAATCAAGTTGATTATGCAAACGATTAATACCTTATCAGAGCTCAGGTTATTGAGAGAAAACCTGAGAACACAGCTCCGCCATCACGAAGAGAAAATAAAAGTACAATCGAGGGTTGTGGTTTCAGACTACAAATCGTTAGCATATGGCATGATGCTGGAAAAAGGTTTTCTTATCCTCCTGAGGTTTTTACTCAATAAAAAAGCAAAGGGAAACACCTCCCGCAAATAATAAGTCATTTTCAGAGAAGGTCCATATAAAGCTAAGGCGTTCTTTTCTTCAGGGAATTTCTTCAAAAATCACTAGCTTTACCTGAAAAAGTCATGTTACTCAAAATTGCATTGTTGCTTTCCATGTTATTACAGTTGGGAGCAGCTATCATTTCCATTAGTATGATCCGGCGCACCCGGTATAATATATCCTGGATATTAATTTCCATCGGATTTGTATTAATGGCAGTAAGACGACTTTTCGACTTTTCGACGCTGTTCTGGGAGTCACAGCTTTTCGAAAAGGAGACTGTCAATAACTGGCTTGGCAGCCTGATTTCACTTTTAATTTTCATTGGGGTCATCTTCATCCGGCAGATTTTTAACCTGCAGGAGCGTATCGACCAGGTCAGAGAAGAAAGTGAATCCCGTATTCTTTCAGCTGTTATCCAGACAGAGGAAAAAGACAGGCAGTCTTTTGCCAGGGAACTGCACGACGGACTTGGTCCTGTTTTATCATCTATAAAAATGACCATGAGCGCCATTCACCTCGATATGCTTGACCCCGCCAACAGGAAAATCATAGAACGGTCTTGCCTGGCCACCGACGAAGCAATTACTTCCCTCAAGGAGATCTCGAATAACCTAAGCCCTCATCTTCTTAAAAATTATGGATTAATAAAGGCCCTGCAGACATGCGCAGACCATCTTTTTGCGGATTCACCGGTTATTTTCGAAATGCAATCCGACATTCAGGATAAACGATTTTCCTATGACATCGAAATCAGCCTGTACCGCGTTCTTTGCGAGCTTATGACAAACAGCCTGAAACACGCGGACGCCAGGACGGTTAACCTCGAAATCAGTGAAGATGATTCTTCGCTGATCCTGAAATACAAAGACGACGGGAAAGGTTTTGCCCCGGGCAAGCATTCAGTGTACAATAACCCCCAGGGGATGGGACTTGAAAACATCCGGTCAAGAATAAAATCGCTCAACGGAGATTATTTTCTGAACTCAGACCCGGGAAAAGGATTTTCTGTTTATATTCGTGTCCCGCAGGAACGATGAACAACCTTATCGATTGATTAACGCTAATCAAATTAATTATTTATATTAAAAAGACAGTTCTAAAGTGGCTTCGTAAGAGATGGAAAAAGTTAACTTATACCTTGTCGATGATCATTCCCTGTTTAGGGAAGGTTTAAAATTTCTGCTTTCTGACCTGGAATTTGTCAATAAAATCTATGAGGCAGAAAACGGGGCTTCTTTCATCGGCAAGCTCAGGGAATCTCCGGCAGACATTGCATTACTGGATATCGAGATGCCGGTAATGAACGGGATCGAAGCGACCCGCCAGGCTCTGAAAATACAACCCTCACTGAAGATACTGGCCTTATCCATGTATTCAGACGAAAGTTATTATTCAAGTATGATCGAAGCCGGAGCATCCGGTTTTCTACTTAAAAATTCAAACTTCAGTGAAGTAAAAAAAGCTGTCACAGATGTTTGCGCCGGTAAAAATTATTTTTCTCTTCCCATATTACAGTCCATCTCGTCCAGGATCAACAAAAAAACGACAAACAACCGGAATGAAAATGAGCTGACGGACAGGGAAACGGAAGTTCTGTTCTACATTTGCAAAGGACTTTCGAACCAGGAAATTGCCGAGGAACTGGATATCAGCAAACGGACGGTTGACAAACACCGGGAGAACCTGCTTCAGAAAACACAATCAAAAAATACGGCCAATCTGGTCATATACGCCATAAAAAACGGATACTTTAATATCTGATAACTATTTATACCCATCAGAATACGTTAATCTCCGTAATTAAAGATTACGCATTAACGCTGTAGATCAGGTAGTCCTCCCCGCATAACTTTGAATCGTTAAAAATAAGAAACGATGATAAGAAACAGGAATTACAAGAGGAAGAAAATAAAGAGCTCTCAGGCGTGGAAACTATCCGGACGGATAGCGCTGATCTGTTTCTTCTCAAATCTATACACAACAGACCTGTGGGCACAGCTTTCAGTGGATGTACAGTACAGGAACCGTTTAGAAGTCCGTGATGGCTACCAGAAACTTGCAGAAGAAGGGACAGCGCCCGCCGTTTTTGTATCCCAACGGACCAGGATATCTTTTAGTTATGAGGCAGAAGGCCTCCGGTTACGGATTACCCCTCAGGATACAAGGGTTTGGGGGGACGAACAGCAAACAAGCTCTACCGGGGTATTTGGAGATAATGCATCGCTCGACCTTTTTGAAGCATGGGCCGGTATCCGGACGGGCAAGGACGGATGGCTTTATGTCGGACGGCAACCCCTGGTTTATGACAACGAACGGCTCCTCTCGGCACGTAACTGGAACCAAAACGGAATGACATATGATGCCGCCGTTTTTAAATGGGAAACTGAATCGTTAAAACTTCACGCCGGAAGCAGTTGGAACTCGACAGGAGAAAATACATCCAATAATCACTTTGATCCCGATTATATCAAATCGCTTAGCTTTTTATGGGCACAGCACAATCCCGCCCGGGACTGGAAACTCTCTTTTCTGCACATCGCATCCGGAGTCACAGAGACAGACACGACAAATACCATTCATTTCAGGCAAACAACCGGACTCTATTCGGTCCTGAAAAAGAATTCCTGGCAAATCTGGGCCGATTTGTATTACCAATACGGGAAGAACAAAACAGGAAAGAATGTCAGTGCTGTTCTTTTCGATGCCGAGGTTATTTTTCAGGAAGGGAAACTGGTCCCTTCCGTGGGAGTAAGTTACCTGTCGGGAAACAGAAAAACAGGATCTGACCAGGGAACCGATCATTTATTCGATGTCCTTTATGGCACCCGCCACCGCTTTTTCGGGATGATCGACTATTTCCGTAGTTTCTCCTCAAACACAAAACAAGGAGGACTGGCCGATTATTATTTTTCACTCGATTACCGGTTTTCAACTAAAACCTCATTGAAAAATACAGCACATTATTTTATGCTGGCCCAAAACAATCCGTCGACACCCGACAACAAGAAGCTTGGATATGAAAACGACCTGGTTTTTAAGCATCAGTTTTCTTCATGGGGAGGAATGGAAGCGGGATATGCTTTCTTTCTCCCGACGACGACGCTAAAAACAATCCAGAATGTCGACCATGAGAAATTTTCACAATTTCTATACCTGCAGCTTACAATTTCAACTGCTGTCTTCAAACAATCAAAGTCATTATAAAGTAATCGTTATGAAACAAAAAAGTTTTAGGCTGACTGTAGCACTGGCTATCATTTTTTCCGCTTGTTCACCCGGGAAAAAACAGGAGCAGACAATCAGCATTTCAGGGGCGTTTGCCTTATATCCGCTGGTAGTAAAATGGTCGGAGGAGTATCAAAAGGAGAATCCTGTCATCCGTTTTAACATTTCGGCAGGAGGGGCCGGTAAAGGAATGGCTGATGCGCTTTCCGGAACAGTGGACCTTGGTATGTTTTCCCGTGAAGTATCCGGGGAAGAAAAAAACAAAGGCGCCTGGTGGATTTCTGTTGCCAAGGATGCAGTTATCCCGACCATCAATGCGAAGAACCAGGTCCTCGACATCCTGAAAAGAAGAGGGCTGACCCAGGACGAATTCAAAAAAATATACCTGACCGGGGAAACAGGGAATTGGAAACAGGTCCCCGGAATTGACACGGATCTGGCAATAAATGTTTTCACCAGGTCTGACGCCTGTGGCGCCGCAGACACATGGGCGGCCTACCTCGGAGGGAAACAAGAGGACCTGAAAGGAATTGGCGTGTTCGGGGATCCGGGACTTGCCGATGCCGTGGTTAAAGATCAAAAAGGGGTCGGCTTTAACAATACAATCTACCTTTACGATATAAAAACAGGAAACAAGAACCCGGGGATCGAAGTGATCCCGATCGATGTTAACGGGAATGGCGTCCTGGATCCGGATGAGGCTTTTTACGATAAGTTTGAACAGGTACTGACAGCCATCGCTGAAGGAAAATATCCTTCGCCTCCTGCACGGGAGCTTTACCTTGTATCGAAAGGGAAACCTCAGAAGCAGGCAGTACTTGACTTTTTGAAATGGATCATCACCAAAGGGCAGGCCTTCGTTCCTGAATCAGGATATGTTCCCCTGCCAAAACCGTCGCTTGACTCAGAGGTTGAAAAATTAAATTAAAAATGAACCGGAAAAGAAAAATTATCGATACGCTGGCTGGCATCTGGATGAGGTCGGGATTGTATATCCTGCTTTTTATCCCCTTCCTGATTATAGCAGGACTTCTTTGGAAAGCTATGCCTATAATGGAGAAGTATTCGCTGGGTAAGCTCATATTCTCGGGGAACTGGCATCCGCTTAGGGGCGAATTCGGATTTCTTCCATTCATATTCAGTTCGCTGTATGTAACGGTTCTGTCATTTGTAATCACTGCCCCTTTATGCTTTTTTGCCGCTATTTATCTCACTCAGTTCGCAAAAGGGAACCTGCTTCGCACCATGCTTCCCGTCATCGATATCCTGGCAGGGATCCCTTCCGTTGTTTACGGGGTATGGGGAGTACTGGTTATTGTTCCATTGGTCTCAGACTACCTGGCCCCCTTTTGGGGAACCACAAGTTCAGGGTACAGCACCCTTTCAGGAGGCATCGTGCTGGCCGTGATGTGCATTCCCTATGTGTTGAATATGCTGATAGAGGTTTTCCAGACCGTTCCTGTCGGAATGAAGGAGGCCTCTCTTTCGCTGGGAGCGACTCACTGGGAAATGGTAAAACACGTTATTGTGCGCAAAGGCTTTCCGGGTATAATTTCTGCCTTCGGACTGGGAATTGCCAAGGCTTTCGGCGAAACCATCGCTGTGCTGATGGTTGTTGGCAATACACCCGGAATTTTCTGGTCGCCATTTCAGCCCGGATATCCTCTTCCTGCATTAATAGCCAATAATTACGGGGAAATGATGTCTATCCCTGATTATGATTCAGCATTGATGTTCTCAGCGTTCCTGTTGTTCTTCATCATTCTGGTTATTAACCTTTTTTTCAGGTACTTCATACATAAAGCGGAAAAATGAACAAAAGAAAACGAATTGAAGAAAAAATATTCAGGCTGATTTCCTTTTTTGCTGCCTATTCTGTAATTGCCATATTGGTTTTCATTCTGATCGTAATTTTCAAAAAAGGAATTTCATCTGTTACCTGGGAAACATTGAGTGAACTCCCCCGGGGAGGGTACTATTTCGGAGGCCAGGGCGGAATATTAAACGCCATCGCAGGATCCTTCTATCTGTCGGTAGGGGCAACAATCCTGGCTATCCTTATCGGTTTTCCGGCAGCGCTGTTCATCAACGTACAATTAATCCGGTTAAAACGGACACAGGATACAATCCGTTATTTACTGGATGCCCTTTGGGGAATACCTTCCATTGTCTATGGGGCTTTTGGTTTTGCAGTAATGCTTCTCCTCGGGTTAAGTGCTTCCCTCTTGGCAGGAATTATAACAGTTGCGTTACTGATTACGCCAATACTGGTACGGGCGTTCGATGAGGTACTGAAAACGATCCCTGTCGAGTTACAGGAAGCCTCTCTCTCCCTGGGTTCGACTAGAACCGAAACGGCGCTAAAGGTAATCGCCAGACAAGGGTTTGCAGGCTTTATTACGGCTTTGCTCCTGGCTTTCGGGCGGGGCATTGGTGATGCCGCCTCTGTCCTTTTCACAGCGGGTTATACCGATAATATCCCCGCTTCACTTAACGAACCTGTCGCCACACTGCCCCTGTCAATCTTTTTCCAGCTAAGCTCCCCTATCGAAGAGGTCAGGAAACGGGCTTATGCTTCAGCGGTAGTGCTTACCTTTTTCATTCTGATTATCAGCATATCTGCCAGGCTCCTTTCACGTAAATATTCAAAAAACACAATTCGATAAAACAAGAAGATAATGTTTACAAAAGATATAACCGGAAGAGAAAAACAAAATCATGCAGGGTTAGATGATCAAAAAGGAAAAGAACTGCCTATCATCGGGATTAAAGGATTGAACGTAAAAACAAAAAATTCTCATATCCTGAAAAATATCGACCTGAATATACCAAGGAATAAAATAGTCGTCTTGCTCGGACCTTCAGGATGCGGTAAAACAACATTGCTAAAAAGTATGAACCGTCTGACAGATCTTCACAAAGAACTGTTGGTAACAGGAGAGATCCTGATTGACGGGGAAAATATCCTGAAAGCAGGAAACAATCTTCCGGAAATCAGACAAAAAATGGGATTGCTCTCTCAAAGACCTTTTCCCCTGCCAATGTCAATTTACAAAAACGTCGCCTATGGCTTAAAACTGAAAGGAATCAGGGACAAAAAGCTAATCGGGCACAGCGTTGAAAGCAACCTGAAAAGAACCGGCTTGTGGGACGAAGTAAAAGACCGGCTGAACAGCCCGGCAGGAAGGTTATCCATCGGCCAGCAGCAACGCCTCTGCCTGGCACGGGGACTGACGGTAAAACCGACAATTATCCTTGCTGATGAACCTACTTCTGCCCTGGACCCGATATCTACAAAAAAGATAGAGGAGCTTTTCCGGGAACTGAAAAAAAATTACACGATCGTCCTGGTTACCCATGTACTAAGGCAGGCTATACGTCTTGCAGACTATGTTGTTTTTATGTATTACGGAGAAATAATAGAACAGGGGGAAGCCTCTGTTATCCTCAAAAATCCAAAAACCGAGTTACTGAAAAAATATCTTACAGAAGGGAACTAAGAGCCTGTTTAAAATTTGTGATGATGCCCAAAATCAAAAAAATTCGTTGAGCGGTTATCAAAAAAGTTTGGAACGACAGGACAGACCATCCCGAAATCCGTCAATACACCGTCGCGAAAGCAGAACAGAGCGGAGCGCTGGCCGTCAAAACGCCCGGCGGAGGGTTCGTTTTGACAAGATTTTTGCTTCCTTTTCATCGACTGGAAAAGGAAGGGCCTGTCCGGCCCAAGGACAGAAATTATAAAAAACGTGGTTGTTTTTGCTTAAAAAGGATCCGGATTTGGTGAGCGGGACCTGATTGCCTAAATCAGAAAGGCCTTCGGAATTTTGATTAAACGGGTATTCTGCCTGGCAGGCAATGATAAACTTATCTTTTTCTCAACCTGTTTTTGTCTCGTTTAAAAAACACAAATCTCTATCTTTTTTGATTCCCCACAACTTTTTAAAGTGATCCCGAAAAATCAAAATGAATGAAATTTAAACATTTTTATTCTCCATGAAATTATAAGTTAATATTTCCAAAATTATAGACTATAATCTTCAAAATTATAAGTTAATATTTCCAAGATTATAACTTATAATTTTGATGTTTTTAATGCATAAACAAGTTCCGGACAGTGCACCCGGAACTTAATATTCGAGCATCCGTAAGTTCTTATTCGAGCATTCAGAACTTAATATTAAGGCTTCAGCAAGTTGATATTAAGGCTTTGGAAACTTCAGATTAAGGCTTCGGGATTCCCGTTAACAGTATATCCGGAATTTTCAATTCAACCCTTTGACAAGTTCAACAAAAAAGCTAACAGAAAGGGGATCTTAAAAACACAAAATATGTCTGATGGTCACAACCAGATTCTCTTTTCCAATCTCTCTCCATAAAAGCCAAAACGACAAGTTCGGTCATTAAGATACCCCGGTCAGTTTTCCCTAATATAATCATTGAAAAGTTCGGTCTGGCTATCCAATCTTTGGTAAAGACCATGGAGAACGATAATCGGCGTTTACCAGTTTATTGGCGGCATCGTCGTTGACAAACTGTTGTTTGGCCGGGTCCCAGACCACCTGGTGCCCAACCCGGTAGGCGATATTACCAAGATGCGCAAAACGGGCAATGTCTGCCCCCGTCTCAATATCGCAATTGGGCTTTCCCCCTTTTTTTATGCAATCCAAAAAATTCCGGGTATGAAGGTCCAGCCCGTCACCCTGTGCATGCTGAAGTTCCATGCCTTTGTACCCCTCTTTAGCACTGGTACTTTTCGTTTCAGGAATAACTTCCCATCCGGAGCGGTCGACAACCAGGGTACCGTATTCGCCAACAAAAGCGACCCCATGTCCCCGGTTCTTGTAATTTGCCCCGTAAATCCCGATTGTATGATCCCAAACAAGGTTAAAATCGCCAAAATCATAAACGGTAGTCATCGTGTCCGGAGTTTCCATCGCATCATCCGGGAATGCGTATTTCCCGCCAACAGCCATTATCGATTTTGGGACGTACTTCTGCATTCCGAAAAGAGCAAAATCGAGCAGGTGCACCCCCCAGTCGGTCATAACACCACCCGCATAATCCCAGTACCAGCGAAATGATGCATGAAAACGGTTTTTATTGAACGGACGTTGGGGAGCAGGCCCCAGCCACATGTCATAATCGACACCTTCAGGAGCCTCGCCGTCAGGAACGACCGGGATCGATGTTTTCCATCCGACATTCGACCAAGACCTGACAGAGCGTACCCGCCCCAGGTTACCGTCCTGCACATATTTAATGGCATCCCTCCAGTGAGGATGGCTTCGTTGCCACTGCCCTACCTGTACGACATTTTTGTATCTCTTCTGGGCGGCAACCATGATATTGCATTCTTCAATGGTGTTTCCGATCGGTTTTTCCACGTAAACATGTTTCCCGGCTTCAGAAGCGTAAACCATTGTAAGGCAATGCCAGTGATCAGGAGTCCCAATAATCACAGCATCGACATCCTTGTTTTCAAGCAACTTGCGAAAATCGCCATACAGGGCAGGCTTTTTACCGGTTAACTTCTCTATTTCAGCGGCTCTCGGCTCAAGGACCCGTTTATCCACATCGCACATTGCGACACAATTCACGTCCTCATTCTTTAAAAATGACTTCAGGTCGTTAAAGCCCATATTACGGCAACCGATAACGCCCACATTCACTTTCTCATTCGGGGAACACCCGGCATTCATAATGGTAGGCATAACTGCAATGCCAGCAGTAATCACAGCAGATTGCTTCAGAAATTTTCTTCTGTCTGTTTCGTTCATAGGTGTAGTTCATTTAGATTAACGGATCTGTAAATTTAAAAGAAATAAGAACAAATAAGACAAATTCAGAATAAAAATAGAACCATGACCGTAGTAGTAATTGATGTAAATGATAAACGATGGTATTAAAAATGGATGATTGGTCATATTGTTGGCAGATGAAGAAAAATCAGGATACAACAAAGACCACCCGGTACAGTCAACCTTAAATTTCTATTTAGTAAGATACACCTTGGTGCCGGTTTAAAAATTGATTACTTTTGTCGGGTTCCGGAATTTCATAAAAGTAATCGAGACAAAATAAGGTATTTATTCATTTATACCTTGTTTTAAGCTAAATACGGAACCATACAAATTTGACTTTTTTGAATTAAACGATATGAACATCTCCTACAAATGGTTAAAAGATTACATTGAAACGGACCTCAATCCGAAGGAAATCGAAGAAGTACTTACCCGCATCGGACTGGAAGTCGGCAGTATTGAAGAAGTTGAAAGTGTAAAGGGCGGTTTGCGGGGATTGGTTATTGGTAAAGTACTTACCTGTGAAAAACATCCCAACTCCGACCATCTGAGTAAAACAACAGTCGATGTAGGCACTGGAACAATCTTACCGATTGTATGCGGGGCCCCGAATGTTGCAGCCGGACAAAAAGTGGTTGTTGCTACCGTAGGAACGACCCTGTATGACGGAGACCAGGAATTCCAGATTAAAAAATCGAAAATCAGAGGGGAAGTTTCAGAGGGGATGATCTGCGCTGAAGATGAAATTGGCCTGGGCACAGACCATGAAGGCATTATGGTCCTCCCTGAAGATGCTCCTGCCGGAATGCCGGCCAGTCAGTTTTTCAATGTCGGATCTGACTATTCTATAGAGGTCGACCTGACCCCGAACCGGATTGACAGCGCTTCGCATATCGGTGTCGCCAGAGACCTGGCTGCCTACCTGGGAAAAGATCAGGAAATTTCTTATAAAAAGCCATCTGTCGAAAGCTTTATGACAGATGATCATTCGCTCGTGATCCCTGTTGAAATCGGGACCCCGGAAGCCTGCATCAGATATAGCGGGGTTACCATCAGCAACGTGGAGATTAAGGAGTCTCCCGAGTGGCTGAAAAACAGATTGAAAGCAATCGGGCTCCATCCGATCAGCAATGTCGTTGATATTACCAATTACGTTCTATTTGAAACAGGACAACCGCTTCATGCTTTTGACGCCGATCAGATCAAAGGGAAAAAAGTCATCGTAAAAACATTAACTGCCGGAACGAAATTTACAACACTTGACGAAGTGGAGCGGGAACTCCATCAGGACGATCTCGTCATCTGTAACGAACAGGAAGGAATGTGCCTCGCCGGAGTTTTCGGAGGAGTCAAATCAGGAGTAAAAAATTCAACAAAAAATATTTTTCTGGAATCAGCGTGTTTCGATCCTGTGTATATCCGGAAAACCGCCCGCCGGCATGGATTAAATACCGACGCATCGTTCCGCTACGAAAGAGGGACAGATCCGAATGGCACCATTTATGCGCTAAAACGTGCTGCACTACTGATTAAAGAAATGGCAGGGGGCAGGATTTCCTCTGATATTATCGATATTTATCCCGCACCGGTAGCCGATTTCGAAGTCGAAGTCAGTTATGCCAACATTAAACGGCTGATTGGCAAGGATCTTGGAGCAGAAGTTATTAAACGGATACTGAATTTACTTGAAATAAAAATCAAGAATGAAACAGATCTGGGCCTGTCGCTGGCAGTCCCGCCTTATCGTGTTGATGTGAAACGGGAAGCTGATGTTATTGAAGAAATCCTTCGTATATATGGATACAATAAAGTAGAAATCCCGACAAAGATCAATGCTTCTGTGCAGTACAGCATTAAGCCAAATCCGACGAAAATCAGGAACATCATGGCCAACATGCTAACAGATAGAGGATTTAACGAAATCTGGTCGAACTCATTGACAAAAGCTTCGTATTATGAAGGGTCCACCAGTTTCCCTGCTGAAAAAACAGTTAAACTGTTCAACCCGTTAAGCGGCGACCTGAACGGAATGAGGCAGACCCTGCTTTTCGGGGGACTGGAAGCGATTTCCTATAATGCGAACCGTAAAAACGGTGACCTTCGCCTTTACGAGTTTGGAAATTGTTATTTTCAGAATGGAATGGAGCTGGCCGATAATCCCTTGAAAAATTACCGGGAGGAAGAGCATCTTGCCCTTTTTGTCACCGGAAAGAAAGAACAGGAAAGCTGGCTCGTTCCCCAATCAGAAGCCAGTTTCTTCGAATTGAAGGCTTATCTCGAAAACATGCTGCTGAAACTGGGTCTCAGTTCTGAAAATATTAAAGAGGAAACAATAACGACAGATCTGTTACCGGAGGGTTTGTGCTACTTTGGAAAAAACGGGAAAAAATTGGCTGAATTCGGCATCGTAAATAAAAAATTGCTTAAAGAGTTCGATATTGCTGCCCCGGTTTACTATGCAGACCTGATGATGGACCAGTTGATTCTGGAGCAGAAGAACAACAAAGTTCAGTACAACGAATTATCTAAATATCCGGAAGTACGCCGCGACCTGGCCCTGCTTACCGATGTGGCAACCAGTTTCTCCCAAATCAGAGAGGTAGCGGTCAAATCTGAACGGAAACTGCTTCGATCGGTTGACCTTTTCGATGTTTATGAGGGAAAGGGCATCCCTGAAGGGAAAAAATCGTATGCCGTCAGTTTCATTCTGAGGGACGACGAGAAGACCTTAAACGACAAACAGATCGACAGGATCATGCAAAAAATGATCGACTCTTTAGAAAGAGAGTTGGGCGCCGTGTTACGATAAAAAATTGAAATGAAAGATAATCAGAAGGGAGTACTATATGCCTGTGTCACTGCCTTATTCTGGGGCTTTTTGGCTATCTTGCTGAAGATTGCCGTTCAGCGGGTTGATCCGGTAACGATTGTCTGGTTTCGTTTTGTCGTGGCATTCAGCATTCTCCTGTTGTGGCATCTGATTAAAAGTCCGCATGAACTTAAAATACTGATAAAACCACCCAAAATGCTGTTGTATGCAGCGGTTGCCCTTTCGTGGAATTACCTGGGTTTCATGCTCAGCATCGATTTCACGACCCCAAGTAACGGGCAGCTAATCGTACAGGCGGGGCCCCTGTTGTTCACCCTTGCCGGACTCATCTTCTTTAAAGAACGTTTAAGGAAACAGCAAATCATTGGTTTTATCCTGGCGATCGCAGGATTCCTCCTGTTTTACAGCCAGCAAATAAAAGCAATGATGGGACAGAAGGACCAATATAATCTTGGCGTTATCCTGGCATTAAGCGCTGCGCTTACGTGGGCCACTTATGCCGTGCTCCAGAAGAAACTGGTTGTTTATTATTCTCCCTCAACATTAAACCTTTTTCTGTTTGCTTTTCCAATAGTTGCCTACCTGCCTTTTATCGACCTGAAACCTTTTGCCAGTCTGGATGCAGGGCACTGGGCATTAATGATTTTTCTGGGACTCAATACACTGATCGCTTATGGTTGCCTGGCCCAGGCCCTTCGCTATACAGAAGCCAATAAAGTCAGTATTATCCTGCTGGTTAACCCGGTCATCACCTTTGCAGTCATGGGTATTCTCACTGCAATGGAAGTCTCCTGGATAGCCGGGGAACATTTCTCGTTTTATGCCATTGCCGGGGCGCTGATCGTCCTTACCGGTGCAGGACTTGTCATTAAAAAAAGTAAAAAACTGGTACAAACAGGAGAGGCGGGGACAGAATAATCCGGGACATTCCGCAAAAACCGTGTACCGGGACCTGCATTACAAAAAAACAGCACCATTATTGGTTTTAGCGTCATTGCACAAAAAAACAGCCTCCCTTTCCTTTAAAGAAGAAAAAGGAGGCCGCCACATCAGGCCCTCTGTTCACAGGCTACTTATATTGGGCGTCTATCACCACAAACGACCTTGGTTTCATTTTAATGGTCAATTTATTTCCTTTTACAGGCAATTTACTCTCGAAAGGGACGATCCGGTCCGGGTTGTCGAGGGTGTTGTACGCCATTAACTGATCGGAATATAATTCAGTAACGGTTACCTCTTTCCCCTCCAGTCTGCAATCTTTCACATCAATATCAATATCCGCTGCCACAGAAGAGGCATTGACCAGTTTCAGGTATAAACGGTGCCCCGGCTTATCGACAGACGCACTCGAATACAGGCTGTCCTGGCCGGCAATCACCTTGCCGTCCGTCAGCACGGGAACAACATTGGTCCCACGGTGTGTCGAATACATCTTCTGAACGTAATAATCAGGGGTAGCGACAGCTCTCAGGTTATCAAACCAAATCAGGTCTGGCCTCCACTGCCATGCCCGCACATGGGCAAACAAAGGCGCATAGGAAGCCATGTTAACGACATCTGCATTCCGTTCAAGTCCGGTCATAAACGCGGCTTCAGAAAGAGCACTGAGCCAATTGTTATTCGATGCCGGGTCATCGTTTTTCACCCCGGTATGACTGGCATATTCGCCGGCAAAAACCTTCAGCCCGTTTCTAGGATAAGTGTCGTACCTCCTTGCATTATTGAAAAACCAGTCCGGATCTTTATAATAATGTTCATCCACCAGGTTAACCTGTCTTCCCGGAAGTTCCTTCCATAAATAATCAAACCGGTCACCATCAGAAGAAGGTCCTGAACCTGAGACCAACTTTATATCGGGGTATTTCTCATGCACTTTCTTTGAGATCAGATCGTAGCGTTCGAGATACTGGTAACCCCATTGCTCGTTGCCAATGCCTAAATATTTTAAATGAAAAGGTTCCGGATGTCCCATCTCCGCCCTTATTTTGCCCCATTTCGCAGAGGTATCTCCATTTGCAAATTCGATCAGGTCGAGGGCGTCCTGAATATATGGGCCCATCTCATCCAGCGGGACCAGTTCTCCGGTGTTGTACTGACATGCCATTCCACAGTTCAGGATAGGAAGAGGCTCCGCACCGATATCCTCAGCAAGGAGAAAATATTCATAAAAACCCAGTCCGAACGACTGGAAGTAGTCAGGCGTATGACGGGACATAAATTCGGTATTCCATCGGTTAATAATCGTTTCCCTGTCACGGATGTTGCCAATAGTTTTCTTCCACTGGTAACGGAGGTCAAGATGGTGCCCTTCGACGACACATCCCCCTGGGAACCGTATAAACCCAGGATGCAGCCCGGCAAGGAGCCTGGCCAGGTCGTCCCTCATTCCATTAGGACGGTTTTTAAAAGTATGTACAGGGAAAAGAGAGACAAAGTCAAAATCAACAGCGCCATTCCCTACGAGCATTATTTTCAGGCTGGTCTTTTCTTCATCCGCATTTGCCCGGAACACAACTTCATGGGTATTCCAGTTATCCGGCAGGTCATTGATATTTGTTGTTCCCAGAATATTTCCTTTCTCCCCTACCAGTTCTGCTTTCAGGGAAAGTTTGTTGCCTTCAGCAGCCCGGCATGAAACAGTTAACCGGTAATCTTCCCCTGCATGGATCCCCATTCCCCGGAAACCTTCATTCCGGATAAAAGTTTCCTTACCAGCCGATAATGATTTAAGTCGCAAAAACCGGTGTTCTTTCTGCCCGATCGTCTCGTTGATCAGCAGTACGGAATCACGAAACGGGACCTGCCAGCCCATAAAAGGATCGGGAAAGGAAAAAGAACGGTTTTTAACGAGCTCTGCATAAAGTCCTCCATCTGCAGCAAAATTGATATCTTCAAAGAATATGCCCCACATGGTAGGCTGTATCTCAGGACCCGGATTTCCTGCGAAAGCCGAAATCCTTGTCTGTGCAATACCTTCTCCTGCAAAATACAGGCAAAGGGCACAAAGCAGTAAAGAAACTTTTCGTAACATAGTATTGAGTAGTTTTAAAGGTTTTAGCAAATTTAAAAAATAGAAACAGACACGACTGACTTGTTGTAAAATAAAAGTAAAAAAAACCTTTTCACAAATTTTTTCAGTTCCATCACTCAACAGTTCACCAATACTCCTATAATCGTTTGAGGCTACGCCGTTTGAGTGTTTGACACTTCGTTGTTTGAGTGTTGTTTCAGTTCCCATGACTTTGGTTTTCTTTCCATTCTCTCATTCCCTCATTCTTTCATTCACCAATATCCAACCGCGAAGCGTCAAACAATCGAACATTCAAACTTTCAAACATTTATTGTTTTAATCTGTGTTCATCCGTGTTATCTGTGGTGAACTTTTAAGACGCGAAACTGAACGCGAAGACGCTAAGACGCGGGAAATGGTTTCTATTGTTTGAGGCTACGCCGTTTGAAAGTTTGAGACTTCGTCGTTTGAGTGTTGTTTCAGTTCCCATGACTTTGGTTTTCTTTCCATTCTCTCATTCCCTCATTCTTTCATTCACCAATATCCAACCGCGAAGCGTCAAACAATCGAACATTCAAACTTTCAAACATTTATTGTTTTAATCTGTGTTCATCCGTGTTATCTGTGGTGAACTTTTAAGACGCGAAACTGAACGCGAAGACGCTAAGACGCAAAAAATAGTTCCGATTGTTAATATGGTTAACATGGTTGGTCGGTCCCTGTTCGCTATGCTCTTCTCCCAATTCTTTCATTCGCCAACTCGCCAGGTCACCAATTCACAATATCTTTATGCTCTTCCCCAACAGCGAAGCGTCAAACATTCAAACTTTTCAAACACTATAGCCATCATCGCTCTTCCTGTTTCCCGGCTCCATGCCCCAGATACCTCATCAATCACCTATCCTGAGTCTCCTGTTTTAAGGAATGATTAAACTTCTGTTTAAACGGTTATTAAAAATCAAAGAAAGCCTGGCGGCATGTTAGTTTCGCAACAAAAAAGGATATGTGGATAATACTGGCACTGATCTCGGCAGTTTTGCTGGGACTATACGATGTTTTCAAAAAGGTTTCTGTCAATGAAAACGCTGTTTTGCCGGTACTGCTTGCTTCATCAATAACGGGGGCAATTCTCGTTTTCCCGATTGTAACCGGTTCATTCCTGTTTCCTGAAGCACTAAAAAGTATAGGGCTTTATGTACCGCCGATCAGTTTACATCAGCACCTGTTAATACTGATCAAGTCGGTCATCGTGGTATCCAGCTGGCTCTTTGCTTTTCACGGATTAAAACATCTTCCCATAACAATTGATACCCCTGTCAGGGCCACAGGCCCGCTCTGGACGCTGGTGGGGGCTATCGTTATTTTTCATGAGCACCTGAATCCCTGGCAATGGGCAGGCGTAGCCATAACCCTTGTCTTTTTCTATCTTTTATCGACCGCAGGGAAAGTAGAAGGAATAAATTTTGCAAAAAATGTCTGGATACTCTGCATCATTGCAGCTACGCTCTTCAGTGCAGCCAGTGGGCTTTATGACAAATTTATCATTAGAAAAATAGACAGGCTGGCCGTACAGGCATGGTTTTCCTTTTACCAGGTGGTGGTAATGCTACCGGCTATTGCCCTGTTCCGTTGGTCAAAGCCCAGAAGTAAGAGGCCTCCTTTTCAATGGAGGTGGAGTATTCCGGCTATCGGTTTTTTTCTGTTACTCGCAGATTTCGCCTATTTCTACTCCTTAAGCTACGAAGATTCCATGATCTCGATTGTCTCGGCCCTTCGCCGCGGTGGCGTGTTGGTAGCCTTCATTACGGGGGCAATCGCCTTTAAGGAAAGAAATATCCGGCAAAAAGGAATTTATCTGCTCGGAATCCTTACGGGAATCCTGATTATTAGCCTTGGAAGCTAAAAACAAAAACGCCCATTTTCAAAGTTACTTTCATTTTCAACACGTTAAACATGGCTACTTCGCGTAAACCAGCTTTACAAACAGGAAAAAATACACTGCTTATTCTTTTTCGAAAATATAAAACAGGCTGATTACCCCGGATATATTGCAAAAAAAATTTAAAAATCCGTGAAAAAAACAATTTCCTCACGAATAGATTCGTTATTTTTATTAAAAAAATTATGGAACGTATTGAATTGTATCGTGGAAACATTGTTAAAATGCATGTAGATGCAATCGTAAATGCAGCCAACAAGAGCCTGCTCGGGGGAGGAGGCGTGGATGGCGTGATCCATCAGGCCGCAGGCCCTCAATTGCGGGAAGAATGCAGAAAATTGAATGGATGCCGCACAGGACAGGCAAAAATTACCCAAGGGTACCGGTTACCAGCAAAATTTATTATCCATACGGTAGGACCGGTTTGGCTTGGAGGGAGAAAAGAAGAAAAGGAGCTGCTCCGGGATGCCTACTGGAATAGTATGGAATTAGGCAGGAAATATGGGATAAAAACGATAGCCTTTCCGAATATCAGCACCGGTGTTTATCGTTTTCCCAAGGACCTGGCTGCCCAAATAGCAATTGATACTGTCTCTGAATTTCTTAAAAATGACAGTTCCTACGAGAAGGTCTATTTTTGCGTTTATGATACTGAAAACGATGAATTATATAGCCGGATATTAAGCGGGAATAAGCATGAAACAGTGGAAGGTTGAGATTCAGGTAACTATCCTGACAGTAATCATCGCAGCAGCTATGGTTGCTTCTGGTTACTATGTTTATCAAAGCCTTTCAGTCATAATCGATTCGATCAACCAGGAAACCAGGCCTGATTTTAAACTATTGTTAATCAAGGATATTTCATCCGACCTTGACAAAATAGAAAACAACGTAAGGCTATATTCCCTAACGAATGACCCGTCATTTATTACTCCATACAGGAAACTCAACACAGCCGTCCAGGAAAAACTAAAAAATCTGGAAGACTACGAGGTTCCGGGGTCGGGGGAAATCGGGCTCATTGATTCTATCCGGATACTTACGAACAGGAAACTGCTTTTATGGGAAGAAATAAGATCGCTTCACAGGCAACGCGGGGATACTCATGACCGCTTTTCAGACCTGTATGCAAAAATAGATACATCAATCATTCAACCGGATACGATAATCATTCCCCAAAAAGAGGAAAAAAAAGGGTTCTTAAAACGAATCTTCGGGAAAAAAGATACAACTGCTCCCAAACCAATTGTGATTAACAACGCCGCAGAAAAAGAGAACCTGAAACAGGAAATAGCTTTACTGGAGAACCAGATATCAACCAGCAACAAAAAATTTCAGTCGCGGGAGAAAGCACTTCTCGAGCAGGATATCCAGATTTCATCACAGCTTTCCAGCATGATCGGAACACTTGAGACCCAGGCACAGACCAATCTTCAATCAAAAACGGAAGAGGCTGATTTTATGGCTGCACAAATCTACAGAAGGCTGACCGTTTTTACAATCACTGCGATGATCCTGTTAATGCTGGTATTGATCATTTTCTTCAGAAATATAAAAAGGAACAGCGCTTATCAGCAAATGCTCAGGAAAGCCAAACAGGAAGCTGAAAACCTTGCCAAAGCAAAAGAAACGTTCGTTGCCATTGTCAGTCATGAAATCAGGACCCCGATCAATGCTATTTACGGGTTAACGGAGCAGATGCTGCAAAATACAAATACAGGCGAGGTAAGGGACGACCTGCTGGTAGTTCACAAGTCAGCACAGCACCTGATCAGTCTGGTAAATGACACACTCGATTTCTCAAAAATAGAATCGCAAAAGCTAAAACTGGAACATGTCGATTTTTTACCTGACGAGATATTCAACGAAGTCCTTATTCTCAACAGGAAATCAGCACAAGCAAAAGGGATAGACCTGATCATAAACAACAAGGAGCGGGAACGCGTGTTGAAAGGAGACCCGGTCCGGCTGAAACAGATCCTGATTAACCTGGTTAGTAATGCAATCAAGTTCACAGGACAAGGAAGGGTTTCCCTCGTCTCCGATTATAAAGAAACAAAGGACGGACTTATTCTTCTAACAGCAAAAGTTACCGATACGGGTATTGGGATTTCCGGAGAAGATAAGGACAAAATTTTCGAGGAATTCGTCCAGCTCGACTCCGATACAACACAAAAACACAGGGGCGCAGGCCTCGGCTTATCAATTGTAAAAAAACTGGTCGAACTACAGAACGGGGAAATCAGGGTTGACAGCAAACCAGGGGATGGCACCACGTTTACAGTAGAAATTCCCTACGAACCCGGCGATGGAACAAAAATAAAAAAGGGAACAATAACAGCCCCAAATATCCCCAGTCGAATAGAAGGGTTGCATTTTCTGCTTGTTGATGATGAAGAATTCAATATTCACCTATTAAAAAACATTTTAAAGAAATGGAAAGTAACTTTTGAAATTGCATCGAATGGGAAAGAAGCCCTGGAAAAGGTATCCCGGACACATTTCGACCTGATATTTATGGATATGCGGATGCCCGTAATGGATGGAACGGAGGCCACCGCTAAAATACTAAAGCTAAGGCCGGACGCCCGGATTGTTGCACTGACAGCAACAAATAAACCGGAAGACATCAGGAAAAGCAATGAAGCAGGAATGTTGGGACTTCTGCAGAAACCCTTTACTGAAAAAGAACTGTTACAGATTGTTAAAGAAACGCTACTGAAACACATTCAGGGGAATGAACCGTTGTCTGCAAAAAAGGAAAATCCGGAAATCAACCTCTCGGAACTCGAACGGTTGACCGGAGGGGACCATGTATTTTTAAAAGAAATGGTCGAGTTATTTATCCGTTCCGGGGAAAAATGCAAAGAAGGGCTCCAGTTGGGCCTCATCAACCAGGACTGGCAGGAGATATCCGATTCGGCACATAAACTGGCAGCTCCGGCCAGGCACATGATGATCCTTCCACTCTATGAAAACCTCAGAAAGCTGGAAAATGCAAACGGAACAGAACAATCTGAGGTGACGAGACTAGTAAAAGAAACAGGTAACCTGATCGACAGGACCAACTTAGTTTTGAAACAAAAATTCGGGTTAGGGTGATTACTTCGTCGTTTCTAAACTGAACGCGAAGACGCAAAGACGCAAAAAATAGTTCCGATTGTTAATATGGTTAACATGGTTGGTCGGTCCCCGTTCTCGATGCTCTTCTCCCAATTCTTTCATTCTTTCATTCACTCATTCTTTCATTTCTCAGTTCACCAGTCCACAACATGGTTCTCCCTTCAAACCGCGAAGCGTCAAACATTCAAACTCTCAAACGTTCAAACACTTACTATTTCAATCTGTGTCCATCCGTGTTATCTGTGGTGAAATTAACATCCTGGTTCCGGTCTCCATACCCTTTGCTTTTCAATTCCATCATTCACCAATTCTCCAGTTCAGAATGTTCTATGCTCCGCCCCAACCGCGAAGCGTCAAACATTCAAACCCACATTCTATCATTCTTTCATTCACTCATTCTTTCATTTCTCAGTTCACCAGTCCACAACATGGTTCTCCCTTCAAACCGCGAAGCGTCAAACATTCAAACTCTCAAACGTTCAAACACTTACTATTTCAATCTGTGTCCATCCGTGTTATCTGTGGTGAACTTTTAAGACGCGAGACTGAACGCGAGGACACGAAGACGCTGAAAATGGTTTCTGTTGTTACTCTAGTTCCTATTGTCCGGGTGCCAAGCCATTGCTTTTCAATTCCATCATTCACCAATTCTCCAGTTCAGAATGTTCTATGCTCCGCCCCAACAGCGTAGCGTCAAACATTCAAACCCTTCAAACTATTCAAACATTTATTTTTTCAATCTGTGTCCATCCGTGTTATCTGTGGTGAAATCAGCTTCCGGGTTCCGGTCTCCATACCCTCTGACCCGCGCATTTTTCTCAAAATGAGAATTTTTTATTCTTTTCCGGCAATTTCTTTCTATATTGCAACAGGAATAAAGAAAAAAGGACAGGAGTAATGCCTGAAAAAGCATTTAAGATATTTGTTGTTGAAGATGATGAATGGTACAACCGCTTATTAGTCCACAATCTTTCACTTATACCCGATTATGAAATCCATTCATTCACCACGGGAAAAAAATGTCTTGAAAGTTTAGGACTGGAACCGGACGTAATCACGCTCGATTACAGGCTCCCTGACATGAAAGGACTGGAAGTTCTGAAGCAAATCAAAGAGATAAACGAAGATGTCAATGTCATCCTAATCTCAGAACAGAACGATATTGAAGTAGTAGTCGAGTTGTTAAAGCATGGGGCTTACGACTATATTGTAAAATCGAAAGACATCAAGGAGCGGTTGTTAAACACGGTAAACAACATCAGGTACGGAAGCAACCTGAAAAAAGAAATCGTAAGCCTGAGGAAAGAGGTCAAAAAAAAATACAGCTACGAAAATACCATCATTGGGAAAAGCCCTGCTGCTCAAAAAATTTTCGAGTTGATTGACAAAGCAACCCGGACTAATATCACGGTTACAATCACAGGAGAAACAGGAACAGGCAAAGAACTTGTAGCCAAAGCGATACACTATAACTCCAATCGGTCAAAGAAACCATTTGTCGCAGTTAATGTGGCTGCCATCCCCCGCGATTTGATAGAAAGTGAACTTTTCGGACATGAAAAAGGGGCTTTTACAGGGGCATCCTTTCGCAGGATCGGAAAATTCGAAGAAGCAGATGGCGGGACACTTTTTCTTGATGAAATGGCAGAGATGGATATTTCCCTGCAGGCAAAGCTTCTGAGGGCACTCCAGGAAAAAGAAATTATCAGGATAGGGAGCAATACCCCCATAAAGATTGACTGCCGCATCATCATTGCGACCAACAGAAACCTGCTGGAAGAAGTAAATCAAGGGCGTTTCAGACAGGACCTCTATTACAGATTGTACGGATTGCCTATTGAACTTCCACCATTACGAGAACGGGGCAATGATGCGATTATTCTTGCCAGATATTTTGTCAGTTCTTTCTGCAAGGAAAACCACCTATCTCAGAAAACGCTTTCTCCGGATGCATTGAAAAAACTTCTGACGTATTCATTCCCCGGAAATATCAGAGAATTGAAATCGGTTACAGAGCTCGCCGTTACCCTGGCAGATCAGGATGAAATAACAGCAGACAATATTATTCTGGGCGGGAATAAAAACATGCTTGCCGATGTCCTAACCGAAGAATTGAGCCTGAGGGAATATGACATCCAAATAGTGAAGACATTCCTGAAGAGATATAATAACAACATTAAACTTGTTGCGGAGAAGCTTGATATTGGTGTTGCTACAATATACAGGATGCTGAAAGAAGATAAAGCAGAAGTATAATTTTTCCTGTCCTTACTTGTTTGGTTTACTTTCCCAATTATCATTCTGGTATCATTTTAATCAAAATGATAGCAAACTAAAATTTCAATAAAAAATCAAAAATATGACAATCAACTGATTATATAAAAAATCAAAAAATGGCACAGGTATTGGGTTAATCTTTTGCGAAAACAATTAAGCATGTTCAGATTTCTTTATTCACCAATTTAAATGGAGGTTAAATATTATGAAAAGAATGGAGAAAAGTCAAGTGATGACCCTTGTTATTGCGGTAGTTATTATACTTATCGGCATTGTTTCGGTCGTCGTTGTGAGCACAAAAAAAGAATCACGAATACAATCGCTGTTATCAGAAAATGCAGTGCTGAACAAAACCATGGACGAAAAAGATTCGGTCATGAACGATTTAATGGGCACCTTTAATGAAATCGAAAACAACCTGAAGCTTATTAAGGAAAAAAGGCAACAAATATCGGTTGATCAGACAGAGGGGGGAAAAGATAAAAAACAGGCGGTGCTCGACGATATACAACTAATGAATAAAATGCTCGACGAAAACAGCAAGAAAATTGATGAGCTGGAACGGAAGTTAAAAAAGTCGGGCTTAAACCTGAGGGCCTTCGAACAACGGGTTGCCTCTTTGAATAAAAGTGTTCAGGACCAGAATACAGAAATTGCGGAACTTAAAAAGGTGATTGACCAGAAAGACAGGCAAGTCGTAGAATTAAACTCGCGTATCGACGAGATAAACGATACCCTCTCCCAACAGTCAGATTCGCTTCAAAGTAAACAAAGAATGATTGAAAAGAAGACCAATCAGCTCAACCTTGGCCATTTAGCACTGGGAACCCGTAAGGAGCTAAAAGAAAAAGGGCTTCTTACAAAAGAGGGTGGTTTCCTGGGACTGGGAGGAGCTAAAACAATCGAAGAAAATTTTAACAACAAATACTTTACAGATTTGGATATCCGTGAAACCACAACAATTCCTTTACACAGTAAAAAAGCAGTTGTCATTTCCGAACACCCGGACGATTCCTACTCTCTGGTGAAAGAAGACGGACAGGTTGCCTATTTACAAATCATTAACCCTGAAGAATTCTGGAAGATTTCAAAATATGCCGTTATCGAAGTCAAATAACCAATAAAGCATTTTTGATAATTATTCCTTGCTGTTATTCGCTAAATGGAAAATATTCAACCCGTATAATTATAAAAGAATCCCTTTCCTAGAACAATTGCGAAAGCAATGTCCCAAAGCTGTCCTGAGAAAAACAGGGCAGCTTTTTTGCTATTCATTAAAAAGCTCTTTCAACGCATCATAATAATTTTCTTCCCAGCCCTCGGAAATATTGTCAAAAGCCTCGTCCGGGATATTGGATTGCCTTACTTCCATGCTTGTGCCCCCCTTATCCGGATGTAATTTTATGGTGACAATGGAAGGTTCGACCTGATTCTCTCCGAAATACCATTCCTGCACGATCTTATGATCTTTCTCAAATTCGATATTCTTACCGCAAATACTCCCATCCCACATAGAAAATTCAGTTCCGGCAACCTCCTGCATCTCTGCAGCCTCCCCTGTCCATATTTCAATCATAACCTTATTGGTCAAGGCATTATAAATATCTTTAGGTTCAGCATCAAACAAAAAATATTTCTTATAATTTTTCATTGCGATCGGATCATATATTCTACAATTATTTTAAATCTTACCGTAAAAATTAATTTTTCTCTCTTATCTCAACTTTTTCCTGCGGTAAACCTGTTTATTCAGTTTATAGTTAAAACCTACGGTTATAATATCTTTCATCTGCCATCTGGTCCGGCCGTTAAACAACACATCATTATCGTAAACGGCATGATAGGTGGCTGTCATATTAACAAAAGTATTGATCTGCATCGTCAGTTTACTCTGCCAGTCAATGTCAAAAAGGTCGCTGAAAGGATCAAGGTAATTGATGAACATGTTATAAGTCGTATTGAAGGAAATGTCATCCGAGATTTTCTTGGTCCATGCGAAATCTGCATTAAAACCTGGTTGCCAGTATGCTTTTTTGCCCTCATCAATGCCAAAATCTGTAACATCGACATGGGCAGTATCCCTAACATAAATCATCTTCGAGCTTATAGGCGACAGCAACAAGGAAAGATTCTTACTCGGGGTATAATCCATACCGAACTTAAAATTCACATAAGCAGGCGAAAGGAAATCGGAAATGATTGTTTCCCGGTCAGGATAATCATACCCGTTAAAGAGTTGGGTCTGGAAAGTAACTTCGGTAGAATAGTTCCAGTTTTTGGCAGCTTTCACCCCAAATCTGGTAGTGAGGTCTAGCTCATCTTCATTTTTTTCAAGCATGCCTCCTCCCGGTTTTACCCAACCATCGCTTAACTCCATTGTATTATTCCAGGTAATATCATTTTTCGAATAATTGGCTGTTCCCTTAAATGTAAATAAAAGGGCCAAAGAACTCTCTCCCCCCGATTTCCAGCGAGTTATACCGGTCTGGGTAAAACCAAGATTTGAGTTTCCGGTCAGGGTCCATGGTGATTCCACTTTATACCTTTGGGTTACTGACTGTAATTTGGAAGAAGTAATTAGTGCTGTCAGTCTGGCATCTTTTATTTGTCGCTTGGTATAACGGGACAAGGACACACCTCCATCGTCAATAAAAAGGCGTAATGCATTCTTTCCTATATTTTCCGCTCTTACCCCCAAAGAATCGTTCTGTTCATTCTTGATAAAAATCCTGGTAAAATGCGGATCGTTCTTTCTTGTCCACAGGAGGGTAGAATCATTATCCGAATTTTTCAGGACAACGGCAGCAGAATCATTTTCGGCATAAGCCGCCAAAATCCGGAGCGCACTCTTAACAGAATCATTAACCACTTCCATGACAGAATCATTGTAATGCACCAGGATATTAAAATTACTTTTCTTAAGCGAATCGGCAACTTCCTTCTGTACTTGTTTGGAGTATGCATCAACATACTCCCTCCGGTAGACAGCGCTTACCGAATCCCGGTACTGCCGTCTTAACCTGTCATTATAAGCAATCCTGGCCTTTTCAAGAAAAGCTCTCCGCGCGCTATCCAGGCGTTGCAGCTTTTTCAAATCGGCTGCGTTTGTAATCAGAGAATCCGGTATAGCAGAATAGCTTTTTAAGCTGTCAGGAAGGACAACTTTTGAATTCTTCACTAACCACTCTGCATTTCCGCTGGATACCAGCTTCACCTTGGAATCCATATTCTTGAATAATTCTTCCGGGACAGGAATCTGCCCCTTCACAAAGTTACTTTTCACAGAACGGTCCAGCCGTTTGAGCCTTTCTTTAATCGCCCCGTTTGAAAGATACCCAGGAATAGAAAGGCTGTCAGGCACATTGCCGGGGGAACGGTAAAAATAAAATTGATTATTGGCTTTATACTGGTTAAGTCTATATAAAACCGTATCAATCTTATCGTCTTCCACAAAATGGACCAGCCCGAAAAGATCTTTTTCCAACCATGGATCCTTGGGAAACCAATTCCCTTGTCTTTCAAGAAAATATTTCAAGTAGTCGACACTGGTTTTAATAGAATCCTGAGTTTCCGTTTCTTTTTTCCTTTTGTTAAAAGGGGACGAAGCAAAAGAAAACTGAACAGCAAACATCAGAAAAATCCCAACCACAAAAAATCTGTAATTCATGACAAATAAATGTTTAATTGGCTTGGTATAACGATCTAAAGAATTTTCAAATATGAGTGACCCTTATCAAAAATCAGGCCACAGCCAAGTTACCAATTGCAGTACGGATTTACCGAAAGCTGCGAATTATGGTAGCTTTTGTCTCCACTAACTTCTTCTTTTATCCATCCCGGGGATGCAAAACTCTCGTCTTCAGAATTCAACTCGATCTCAGCAACCACCAGTCCCTGATTAGCTCCTTCAAAAAAATCGACTTCCCATTTTTTCCCTTCGAACCAAATCTCTCTTCTTACTTTTTCAACAGGGGTACTCACTGCAAGTCCCATTAGTTCCCGGGCATCTTCAACAGGAATCATATATTCATATTCATTCCTTGAATTCCCGACAGGACGCCCCTTTATGGTGAGATAAGCTTTTTCATCAGCTATCCGTACCCGTACTGTCCGCACCGGATCAATACACAAATAAGCCTGAATAATCCGGAAACTATCTCCGGATTCCGGAACCTGTTCCCTGTTTACAAGAAATTTCCGTTCTATTTCAAATCCCATTTATTAACAATTTAAATCACAAAAATAACAGCTTCCAACTCATTAAATCAGAATACGGCTAAAGTTTTCTTTAATTTTAAAATAAAAAAACATATCTGTCGCTACCGAAAACAAGGATAAGACATGCAATGTTGAAAAACAACCCAATATAAAATCAACAATAATAAATTCCCTTCTTTTTTCTCGGATAACTTTTTTATCTTTAATACGGCTTAAATTATTGTCTGTCAACATGGATTTATACAAAAACAAATAGGGAAACCTCTCAAAACCGTTAATAATCAATTGGATTTCGGCTATCATTATATATAATCTCAAAACAAAGTGTTAATGATGAATCCAGTTAAAAATTTAATTATCTCCCTGGCGGATAAATACGGAAGGGAGAGGGAAAACTTGCTCCCCATCTTACAGGGAGTTGTTGAACAGGAGAAGTACCTGTCAGAATACTCCATGCTAGAAATTGCACGCGAACTAAACCTTCCCGCGGCAGAAGTGTACGGAACAGCTACATTTTATTCTTTTCTGGAACACAAAAAAATGGGTAAATACATTATCCGGGTCTGCAAAACGATCACCTGCTCCATGAAAGGGAAAAGCCAGATCCTGTACACCATTGAAGACTTATTAAAAATAAGTCTTGGCGAAACAACACCAGACGGTCTTTTTTCCTTATTGCAGACAAACTGTCTTGGATGGTGCCACAAAGCCCCGGCTATGCTTATCAATGACGAAGTTTATACAGATCTCTCTCCCCAAAAAATAAGGGAAATACTTGGCAGCTATATGAATAAACAAAACTGAACAGCAAAAACATGATACCGCAAACCTACCAGTTAAAGAGGGCCGACTTTATTTTTAAGGACGAAAAGGATTGGGATAAAATATTGTCAAAGACGTTGAACCGTGCTCCCCAGGAAATCATTAACGAACTGATCAGTTCTGAATTGAAAGGAAGAGGAGGTGCCGGGTTTCCTACCGGTCTCAAATGGAAGCTCAGTGCAGAGGCTTCTGCCGACGAAAAGTTTGTCATCTGCAATGCAGATGAGGGGGAACCAGGAACATTCAAGGACCGGGAAATCCTGTCTCTGGTTCCGTATAAGGTATTGACAGCCATGGCCGTCTGTGGATATGTCACCGGAGCAAAAAAAGGTTTTATCTATCTCCGCGGAGAATATAAATACCTCATTCCCACTCTCAAAAATTCAATCGGTGAATTCGAAGATTATTGCCGCCAGACAGGAATTGATTTCCGGATATACATATTTTCAGGAAGCGGGGCCTACATCTGCGGAGAAGAAACGGCCCTTTTCGAATCCATGGAAGGAAAACGCGGAGAACCGCGCAATAAGCCTCCTTTCCCAACCATTGCCGGGTATATGCACAAACCGACAGTTATTAACAATGTGGAAACCCTGGCCCACACATTTACCATTTTTAAATACGGATCGAAAAAATTTTATGATCTTGGCGTGCGATACTCCCGTGGGACCAAACTGTTTTCCGTTTCCGGAGATACTCCCCGTCCGGGCATTTATGAACTGGAACTAGGCATGAGCCTGCAAGATTTTGTCAATGATTTTGGAGATGGCGATACCAAAGCGGTACAGGTTGGCGGGGCATCCGGGTTTCTGGTGCCGCGAAAGAAATTTGCAGAAACCATTATCGGCTATAAAGGAAAACTTACCGGGATCTCCCTGCCCACCGGCGGATCGATGATGTTGTTCAACAGTTCCCGTTCCATGTATAATGTTCTTGATAATTACCTGGATTTTTTCAGGGAGGAAAGCTGTGGACAATGTACTCCGTGCAGGGTGGGTTGCCAGCAATTATACAATGGCATTAAAGCCGTTAAACGCGGAGATAAGCCGGCCCAGTATCTTGACAAGCTCCTGAAGCTTACCGAAACCATGCAACTGACAGCCAAATGCGGATTGGGGCAATCCGTTGCCAATTCCTTCTCTTCAATTGTTGAAAACTTTCGTGAAGAAATGATCTATTAAAAAAGCAAAAAATGACAGACAAGATCAGTATCACCATCAATAATATTCCGGTTTCAGTGGAAAAAGGGGAAACAATCCTTGAAGCAGCCGGTCAGGCCGGCATTATTATACCGACCCTGTGTTACCATAAAGACCTGTGTATTGCAGGAAACTGCAGGGTCTGTGTGGTGGAAGTGGCCGGTCAGAAACGGCTGTCTGCCGCCTGCGCGACACCTTGTGAAGAAGGGATGGATATTCGCACCAATAGCCTTAATGTCAGAAATTCCCGAAAACATATCATTGAGCTGTTACTGTCCGAGCATAACGCAGACTGTACCCGGTGTTACAAGAACGGAAACTGTGAACTCCAGAAACTGGCATCGGAATATAAAATTGTAACTCAGGACTTCATTCCTTTGTCTACACAAAAAAAATATACGATCGACATGTTTTCCCCCTCTATCATCAAGGACGACAGCAAGTGCATCCGTTGCCAGCGTTGTGTAAGGACCTGTGCGGAAATACAGGGGGTAAATGCGCTTACTGTGGCCAACAAAGGAGACGAAATGAAGATCTCGACATTCTTTGAAAAACCGCTAAACGATATTGTTTGCACTACTTGCGGGCAATGCATCAACCATTGCCCTACCGGCGCACTGATCGAACGGAATTATATTGAAGAAGTCTGGGATGCCATTGCTGATCCAGAACTGCATGTTGTTGTACAAACAGCTCCGGCTGTACGCATTGGACTGGGAGAAGAGTTTGGATTTTCTCCGGGCACACGTGTAACCGGAAAAATGGTAGCTGCACTCAAACGCCTGGGATTTGATTCGGTACTTGACACGGATTTTACCGCAGATCTGACCATTGTGGAAGAAGGGAACGAACTGCTCGCCAGGTTAAAAAAAGTCATTGCGGAGAAGGACACGTCTGTAAGGCTTCCTATGGCGACCTCCTGTTCTCCCGCATGGATCAAATACATCGAACATATGTACCCGGAATTTCTGGAACACCTGTCAACCTGCAAATCTCCGCAACAAATGTTTGGAGCTCTGGCAAAAACTTATTATGCCAAAGTACATAACCTCGATCCAAAAAATATTATTTCAGTGTCCGTCATGCCCTGCACTGCTAAAAAATTTGAAGCAACACGCCCGGAAATGAACGACAGCGGGTACAGAGACGTTGACTATGTACTCACCACCCGGGAACTTTCCTTTATGATTAAGCAGGCCGGTATCGATTTCAGTCATATGGAAGAAGCCCGTTTCGACCGTCTGATGGGTGAATCGACAGGAGCCGGAGTCATTTTCGGGGCTACCGGAGGCGTTATGGAAGCTGCCCTGCGGACTGCTTATGAACTGGTCACCGGACGGGAAGTACCGTTCGGAAATCTTAATATTATGCCGGCGCGGGGAATGGAGGGCATAAAGGAATTTTCTGTCAAAATTGAAGATCCTCTTCCTGAATGGGATTTCCTCAACGGAGTGGAACTAAAATGCGCCATCGCCCACGGACTGATTAATGCCCGGCAAATCATGGAAAAAATCAAAACGGGCGAAAACGGTTACCATTTTATTGAGATCATGGCCTGTCCCGGCGGTTGTCTGGGAGGAGGAGGACAACCCTTACCCACAAATCCGGAGATACGGAAGAAAAGAGCAGAAGCCATTTATGCGGAGGATGCGGGAATGCCCCTCCGAAAATCACACCAAAACCCGGAGATTCTTGAGATTTATGAAAATTTTCTGGGTCGTCCATTGGGCGAAAAATCGCATCAGCTCCTGCACACCCGTTATATAGCCAGGAACAGGTTTTAAATGCTAACAGGATGCTCTCGATTAGGAATAAAAAAGAATAATCAGCAGATTATTTTAATTATGCTCTTTTTTTAAACCAAAACACACTTTCAATGTTATCTGATTGTTAACTTTGCATTAACTAAATCAGATAACATTGACTGAAAAATTTACATATTACTCTCCGATAGGGCCTTTACTGATTGAGGCTTCAGAAAATAAGATCTGCAAAATTTCTTTCTCGGACCGGGAAATTGAAACAAGCAATTTCGACGACGGGCTTAGAATAGAAATTACCGGTCAGTTCGACCAGTATTTTGCAGGAACAAGGTACCAGTTTGACCTGCCTGTTCACCCGGAAGGGACCGATTTTCAAAAAAGGGTATGGGAAAAACTATTGTCAATTCCCTATGGTGAAAACATAACCTATTCAGAGTTGGCCCTGATACTTGGAGACAAAAAATTGATCCGTGCCGTAGGAGGGGCTAATTCAAAAAATCCGCTTGCCATTATTGTTCCCTGCCACCGGGTAATCGGGCAAAATAAAAAGCTGATCGGATATGCAGGGGGCTTATGGCGGAAAAAATGGTTGCTCCAGCATGAACTGACCAATTCTCCCGTAAAAAATACGCTCCTTTAATGGTTCCTGTTGTTTAAGGCTTCGCCGTTTAAATGGTTTCTATTGTTTGAGGCTACGCCGTTTGAACGTTTGATACTTCGTTGTTTGAGTGTTGTTTCAGTTCCCATGACTTTGGTTTTCTTTCCATTCTCTCATTCCCTCATTCTTTCATTCACCAATATCCAACCGTGAAGCGTCAAACAATCGAACATCTATTGCTTTTGTTGCGGGATCCAATTCCCTCATTCTTTCATTCCCTCATTCACTCATTTTTCAACTCACCAATTCACTAGTTCACTAGGTCAGAATGCTCTCTGCTCTTCCCCAACAGCGAAGCGTCGAACATTCAAACCCTTCAAACTTTCAAACATCTATTATTTTAATCTGTGTTCATCCGTGTTATCTGTGGTTCAGACCGGGTCTGCTCTTTTTTCATTATTGACGCGGAGACGGTGAAGAAGATTTTCTTTTAAAGAAATGTAACGAATCGCCCCACTCCCGATATCCGATTTCGCTGCCGGCAAGCATGACCCTCGCCTCCTGGCAATTCCGGCATGCGAAGGCATCTTCATCAATACAAGGCTTATTTTCGTAAAGCTGATAGTCCTTACGATACCCAACAGGAGTCAGATTAGGCATCATCACATTAGCCCCGATCTTCAAAGCCTTTTCTCTTCCTACCGGGTCGATGGACTGCAATGCCGTAGATGCGGCAATATTTATGTCAGGCATCAGGAGCCGCAGTGAAGCGATCATTTTCAGGGACAGGTCGAAACGGGATTCCTTTGATTTTAAAAGATGACGGTCCTGATAAAGAGGCGTATCTTCATGTTCGAGATAAGGCCCCATACCGATCATATCCACATCCATCTGTTTGAAAAAAAGAAGGTCCTTCGCAAGATCCCCTGTCGTTTGGAAAGGAAGGCCAATCATCACGCCGGTCCCGACCTGATAACCACAACGGCGAAGATCATGAAGGCATGCCAGTCTCTTTTCAAAACGGTGATGCTCATTGGCAGGATGAATTTTAGCATAAAGTTCGGGAGAGGAGCTTTCAATCCGCAGCAGGTACCGGTGAGCTCCGCTGTCAAACCAACGACGGTACGTGTCAAATGTCTGTTCTCCGCACGAAAGGGTCACGCCCAACCCGCCAGCCGACATCTTCCTGATCATTTGCAATAAATTACTTACGCGTGTCACAAATGCCGGAGAAGATGACTCCCCTGACTGAAGGACTACCGAACCGAACCCATTTTCCCAGGCAAAACGACAGGCGCCGACTATTTCTGCATCGCTAAGGTCATAACGTTCAACCTTTGTATTGCTTTTCCTGATCCCGCAATAAAAACAATCTTTCGAACAGATATTCGAAAATTCGACAAGTCCCCTGAAGTAAACCTTCCTGCCAACCACCATCTGCTTTCTCATTGCTGCTGCTTCGAAAAGGAGCTGACGGTCCTGTCCTTCCGCTTCCAGCATTCGCACCAGGTCTTCTACTGAGAACTGCTCCTTTTCCAATATGTCTTTCATCGTCTTCATCTATAAAGCATTGACAGGAATAAATCTCTCTCCCTGCGGCGAAGATAATCATTTCTTTCTCCCTGTCATAACTCTTTTGGTGTGACATTATTTATACTGCTTTCAAATTATCTCTGCGGACAAAAGAAGTAAATAAAACTCTTTACCTTTGTGCCGGATCCTGCGGGAAGGTCGGCTGACTGACCTTAGGGAAACAGAGAGACTGCATACAAGAATCCTTATGGCAAACAGTCAAAAATATTTGTATTTAAACGCGACAAAACATTTTGACTGATGCCGGTCCTGCTCCTGAGTGAAAGGTCAGGCTTTCAGGGCCGTTTTATCTTATCGTCTTACCTGTTTCTTCTTCCTGCACTATTTACATACAATTATGAACACGGAAAAAAGGCTTGGATTTGTCGGGATCATTATTGAAGACCGGAGTAAATGCGCCTCTCTGATCAATGAAATTTTATCGGCAAATGCCGGTCTGATCCTGGCACGCACCGGAATTCCGCATATCAAGGAAAAGACATCGGTAATTACCCTGGTCATCGATGCAACCACCGACGAACTGGGAAAACTAACGGGGCGCCTCGGGAGTATTGAAGGAGTTCAGGTTAAATCAGGACTTGCAAAAAAATGAAAACTGGCAGTTAATATATTATAAACCAATAAGCTCTTTGTTATTTTAATTAACAACAAAGTCATTAACAATTTTTACAATCGGATTAACGATCATCCGGAAAAAACATAATACTCATGCAAATACAGGAAGCAACATTTATCAACGAGGAAGAAATAGCAGAAGTTCTTGAAAAATACAGTACACCTGATAAATCACAGGTAGACGAAGTCCTCTGTAAAGCAAGGGAGATGAAAGGGCTGAACCTGCACGATGTAGCAGTACTGACAAGCATCAGTGATCCTGAACAAATGTACGAACTGTTTAAAACAGCAAACTATATCAAGGAAACAATCTACGGGAAACGGCTGGTACTCTTTGCCCCGCTGTATATTTCAAATCTCTGTGCCAACGAATGCGTTTATTGCGCCTTCCGGGCCAGAAACAAGGAAATTGTCCGCAAGGCACTCACCCAACAGGAAATTATCAAAGAAACAGAAATGCTCCTGAAACAAGGGCACAAACGCGTTTTGCTCGTGGCGGGAGAGTCTTACCCCAATCAGGGGTTTCAGTATGTGCTTGATGCTGTCCGTTCTGTTTACGCTGCCCGTTACGACGGCGCTGACATCAGAAGGGTAAACGTAAATGTGGCCCCTCTCTCCATTGAAGATTTTAAATTGCTGAAAGCAGAAAAAATAGGTACTTACCAGTTATTCCAGGAAACATACCACCGCGAAACATACAAGAAGGTCCACATTGCTGGGAAAAAAACGAACTATGACTGGCGCACCACGGCAATGCACCGGGCCATGGAAGCAGGCATTGATGATGTAGGCATCGGTGCACTTTTGGGCTTATCCGACTACCGTTTTGAGCTGCTGGCCATGATGCAGCATATCGGCGAGCTGGAAAGAGTTTATGGAGTCGGTCCCCATACGATCAGTGTTCCGCGTATCGAACCGGCAACTGGGTCGGAAATGGCTTCAAGGCCCCCGCATATGGTAGCGGATCAGGATTTCAAAAAAATCGTGGCTACACTTCGGCTGGCTGTTCCCTATACCGGTATCATCATGTCGACCAGGGAAAATGCTCAAATGAGGAATGATACCTTTGCACTGGGGGTTTCGCAGATATCTGCAGGAAGCCGCACAAACCCGGGGGGGTATGAAGAAGACGATGAAGCATCAGGGCAGTTTTCGCTGGGCGATCACAGGCCTATCGACGAAGTAATCCGCGATGTCGTCGGAATGGGATATATCCCTTCTTTTTGCACGGGCTGTTACCGGCTCGGACGTACGGGAAAAGACTTTATGGATCTTGCCAAACCCGGGGCAATCAAGGCTCACTGCGGACCGAATGCATTATCGACCTTCATGGAATATCTCGACAATTACGCCTCTCCCGCAACCCGCGAATCAGGCACAAAACTCATTGAAGAGACCATTGCCGGGATGGAAGGCATTGCTGCCCAACGGGCACGCCGGCTGGTCGATCAGGTAAAAATGGGAAAAAAAGATGTGTTCTGCTGAGGACATAGGGCATTCTGAACTGGTGAGTTGAGAAATGAGGGAATGAGGGAATGAAAGAATGAAAAAATTGGGAGAAGAGCATCGAGAACAGGGACCGACCAACCATGTTAACCATATTAACAACAGAAACCATTTCCCGCATCTTGGCGTCTTTGCGTTCTGTCTTGCGTCTTAAAAGTTCACCACAGATAACACGGATGAACACAGATTAAAATAATAGATGTTTGAAAGTTTGAATGTTTGAATGTTTGACGCTTCGCTGTTGGGGAAGAGCAGAGAGCATTCTGACCTAGTGAACTAGTGAATTGGCGAATTGGTGAACTGGTGAGTGATGGAATTGAAAAGCAATGGCTTGGCACCCGGACAATAGGAACTAGAGTAACAACAGAAACCATTTCCCGCGTCTTGGCGTCTTTGCGTTCTGTCTCGCGTCTTAAAAGTTCACCACAGATAACACGGATGAACACAGATTAAAATAATAGATGTTTGAATGTTTGAATGTTTGAATGTTTGACGCTTCGCTGTTGGGGAAGAGCATAAAGATATTGTGAATTGGCGAATTGGTGAACTGGTGAGTGATGGAATTGAAAAGCAATGGCTTGGCACCCGGACAATAGGAACTAGAGTAACAACAGAAACCATTTCCCGCGTCTTAGCGTCTTAGCGTTCTGTTTAGAAACAACGAAGTATCAAACTTTCAAACGGCGTAGCCTCAAACAATAGAAACCATTTAAAAGGCGTAGCCTCAAACAATAGGAACAATGTCAACCCTATTAACAACAGAAACCATAAAATGACTCAGACACGTACAGAAACGGACTCATTAGGATCAATGGGAATACCCGTAAATGCACTTTACGGGATCCATACAGCCAGGGCACTTAACAATTTCGACCTGGCAGGACATCCTGTAAACCGAGAATTGGTCAAGGCTTACGGATGGGTTAAACTGGCCTGCGCCCAGATAAACGAGGAACTGGGCTATCTGGATGAACAAAGGGCTTCATCCATAAAAAAGGCCTGTATGGAAATGGCAGAAGGAAATCTCTCCGACCATGTTTTGGTCGACGCCCTGCAGGGAGGTGCAGGAACTTCAACCAATATGAACATAAACGAGGTCATTGCCAACAGGGCGCTCCTCTTCTCCGGAAAAGACCCCGGGGATTATGATTACATCTCTCCCCTTGACCATGTCAACCTGCACCAGTCTACGAACGATACTTACCCTACCGCATTAAAACTGGCCGCATTAATCCTGTTACGAAGCCTTGAACAATCGGTACTTTCACTCCAGGAATCCTTTCAGCAAAAGGAAAAGGAATTTGCAGGCATTGTGAAAATTGGCCGGACCCAACTACAGGATGCCGTGCTGACCACACTTGGACGCGAAATGGCCGCCTATGCTGAAGCCTGTAACAGGGATCGTTGGAGGATATATAAATGTGAGGAAAGGCTTCGTGTAGTCAACCTGGGAGGAACAGCAACAGGAAGCGGACTGGGTGCCCCGCGCCAATTTATATTCATGGTCACAGACAGGTTGCGGGAACTAACCGGAACCAGGCTTGCCCGGGCAGAAAACCTTGTCGAAAATACCCAGAATACGGATGTTATTGCTGAAGTTTCCGGCATATTGAAAGTCTGCGCCTGTAACCTGGCAAAAATATCCAATGACCTGCGGCTATTATCAAGCGGTCCGGACGCCGGCCTGGGAGAAATTAATCTCCCTCCCAGGCAAGCCGGATCTTCAATAATGCCCGGAAAAATAAACCCGGTCATCCCGGAAGCAGTTATACAGGCCTCAATGCTCGTTGCTGGAAACGACCAGGTAATCACCGGAGCAGTCATGAGCGGGAACCTGGAACTGAACCAGTTCATGCCATTACAGGCCCATTGCCTGCTCGCAAATATCGAACTGCTTGATAAAGCAGCACGCATGTTTAGCGAAAAATGCGTGAAAGGAATATCCGCCAATCCTGAAAAGTGCAGGGCACAGGTATTGAATTCCACAGCTATTATCACGGCCCTGGTCCCTCTGCTGGGATATGAGAAATGTTCCCTGATCGTTCACGAATCCCGGGAATCAGGCAAAAGCATCCGTGAAATTGTCCTTGAAAAACAATTAATGAGCCGGGATGATTTTGAAAATGCAATTTCCCCGGAAGCCATTAACCGGCTTGGATTCTGAATATTGAAGCAAAACTTTACTATTTCCCGGCATTTGTTTATTTTCAGATGCGAAACTTGCCTTATTGGCCAAATGTAATGCGGCATATTTTCCTCAGCCATGTTATCTAGTTTTCCATAAACAATTCATTCGTAAAGCAATCGAACTATCAATCCATAAAACAAAAAAATTCCTAATATTTGTTAATACTATTTTTATTTAGACTTATTCCTGATAACTTGTAGGGGCAACTTATAAAAAAATAATTATGAGAAAGTTAATCTTGACAATGGCAGTCGTTTTTACCTTCGGGATCACCTATGCCTCTGATACTCAAAAAAAGGAGGAAAAAGTAAAAACAGAACAGACAAGTTCTTTGGAAAACGACAGTAAAGCCAAGAAGGAAGAAAAAACAGAGAAAAAAGAAGAATGTAAGAAGAAATCTTGTTGCTCCAAAAAATGCGACAACAAAAAACAAACAGATGACAAAAAATGAATCACTCCATTTAAAAAGCCGGAAAACCGGCTTTTTTTATATAAACTCATTGTTATAAAGCCGCAACTTCTTACTTTCGCACGAAAAGTGTAAAAGATGAAGTCTCCGAAATCATTCAGGTTGCACATCGCATTGCTGGGCCGCAGGAATACCGGCAAATCGTCATTATTGAACGCCCTGACCGGGCAAGAAGTATCAATCGTATCAGAGACTGCCGGAACCACAACCGACCCGGTAGAAAAACCTATGGAACTTCTTCCGCTGGGGCCGGTTTTATTTATCGATACAGCCGGTATTGATGACGAAGGCGCCCTTGGTGAAAAGAGGATCAAAAAAACAATGGAGGTAATTGACCGTACAGACCTGGGGATTATTGTTTCCAACAAAAACGAATGGGGAACCTTTGAGGAGAAACTTCTGGGAGAACTGCAACAACGGAAGATTCCGGTTATTGTAGTCTTTAACAAAACTGACCTTGTCGGGACTTCCGGTTGTCTGTTCAACAGCTTGCAATCGCAAAAAATTACGGTAGTTGAAACATCGGCAGTCCAAAACTCAGGGATAACCAGGTTAAAAGAGGCTATTTTAAAAAACGCACCGGATGATTTTATCAACAGGCCCAGCATTGTTTCCGACCTGGTCGGACCGGGTGAGGCAGCAGTCCTGGTGGTGCCAATCGATAAAGAAGCTCCTAAAGGACGGTTAATACTACCGCAAGTCCAAAGCATACGGGACCTGTTGGACGGCGATTCGTTTTGCATGGTTGTCAAAGAAAGGGAACTGCATGAAGCTTTGTCCCGCTTCACCAAACCTCCCAAACTGGTAGTTACCGACAGCCAGGCTTTTCTGAAGGTGGCCGCAGACACCCCCCCGGAAATACCCATGACAAGCTTTTCCATCCTTTTTGCCCGCTACCAGGGGAACCTGGAAGAAATGGTCAGGGGAGCCATGACGATAGAGCGTTTAAAATCAGGAGATAAGGTACTGATTGCGGAAGCATGTTCCCACCATCCAGTCGGGGAGGATATCGGTACGGTAAAAATTCCACGCTGGCTTACCCAGTATGTAGGAGGGAAGCTCCAATTCGACAATATTAAAGGACATGATTTTCCAACGGATATTAAGGATTATCGTCTTATTATCCACTGCGGGGCCTGTATGTGGAACAGGCGGGAAATGCTTTCCCGGATTATGAAGGCCCAACAGGCAAACGTCCCCATTACCAACTACGGGCTCACCATAGCGTGGTCGCTGGGCATTTTCGAAAGAGCATTGAAACCTTTCCCGTCAGCCCTTAATATATACAAGGCAGGGATAAGCAGCAAATAATTGACATCACTTCCAGATAAAATTTTGTCAAAACAATGATCTCATCAAATTTATTTTAACTTTGAAACCTGATTTCACAGATATAGAGAGAAACGCAGCTTAAATCCGCAGATCATATAAAACATAAATACAGGATCATTATTTTTGCATGCAGGATTCCGTAAAATACATTAAAACAAAGACACTTATCTTAAGTGTAATAGATTTGCTTTATCCCCTTTTCCGTCCCTTTATTGACTTGCAGACATTCCGGTACATGGCTGTAGGCGGGTCAAATATGCTGGTGGATATTCTCATGTACTTTATTTCATACAATTTCATCATCGGCAAACATGATGTACACCTGACTTCATGGATTACAATCAGCCCCCATATCGCCGCATTCCTTTTCGCTTTTTGTATCTCCTTTCCCCTGGGTTTTATCATGATGCGGACCCTGGTTTTTCCAAACTCGGTACTAAAAGGGAAGACTCAGTTATTCAGGTATTTTTCGGTTGCTCTTTTGAATATCCTTCTCAATTATGTTCTGCTAAAACTATTCGTAGAACAATTTCATTTTTATCCGACACCTTCAAAAATTATTACCACCGGGGTCATCGTTGTTCTGAGTTACCTGCTCCAGCGTTTTTTTACATTTAAGTCCTGAGAAGATCCGGTTTCGGGTCAGTACCAAAATCCCAGGTTTGCCGAAAAAGTAGGCTTGCCATGAAACCCGGAATACCCCACCCCGATATCCAGGGGGCCAACAAATGTTTTAAGCGAATATTTTGCACCTACAGCATATATCGCATTGTTAAGATCCAGGTCGTTTACTTCTGTTCCCTGTTGCAGTGTATTAAATAATAAAGAAATATACTGGGACCGGGACATATGCCATCTGATCCCCGCCGTTCCGACACTGGCGAACCGTTCAGCCAGCACAACAGGCGGTAATCCTAAAAACGGGAAATGGTAGTTTAAATAATGAGAATAGGAATCACCGCCAACCATTGTTGTTTTTATTTCAGGGAAATCAGGGTTAAAAAGCCCCCGGGCATAAATGTCAAGCAAAAAGGCAAACTTTTTTGCCACAGGAAACACGTTATTCATCTTGAGCAGAACAACCGGGGTAAACTTATCCGTGGCCCTGAAATCGGAGTTAACGGTGAACTCAAGGTAAACACTTGACCCTCTTTCCGGAAAATAAAAATGGTCCATGTTATCGAAAGACAAATAGGCATAAGCATTGGTCAGCCAGAATTTGTTGCGATTTGCCAATACCGGTGAAGTATCTGAATTCTTAATAAAAACATCACCCTCAAAATATTCTTCCTGAAAGCCTATTCCCGTTTTCCACCATGTACTAAACGACTGCCCGAGGTATAAGGTTGCAGAGCTGTAAAAAAGGTCTGCATTGAAAATCTTGCTTCCATGATCGTAAATATTGTAATTCTGGTCCTTGCCTTTCAGTTCGATTCCCAAATCGGGAAACCCTTGCCTGGTCGTCTGGGCAATTATGCTTAACCCTGGATTGGCAGAGAGCTCCGCACTTACAGAGAAAAGACCGATCATTTTTGAATAGTCCTTCCATGTTGCATTTAATAAAAGGGCGGCGGCATCTGTCGTATTCACTTTAAATCCCACATTTTGGGAGTACACTTCTTTCTGGGAAACGTGCAGAACAAGCACTTTTCCGTCAACATCGTCTTCCAGACTGAAATAAACCTTGTCGAAACCGCCTGTCCCATACAAACGGTCAACCGAATTTTTTATCTCATCATAGGTATATTCTCCGGGAAGCTGGAGGTTCATCGTTTTCTTCAGAAATTCCTTGTTTAACCCTTTTCCCCCTGTAAATTTCACGTTGTCAATCTTCCACCTCCCGGAAGCGATAAGGCTCTCCGAATGCTTATGATATGCCAGGTGGTATTCTTGTTTCAAGGCCCTGATCTGACTGATCATCCCGCGCGCTGCCTCCTCACCCCGCTTTATCAAAGTATCTGCAGCCTCATTCGAGAAGCTTGCCGCAGAATATCCGGAAACATCAGGTTTAATAATCAGGTTGCAGAGATCTTTATTCCGGGCATCTTTCTCCTTGCTGTAAAAGTTAATAAGGTTAGTAAAAATCTCGCTAACCGATTTCAATTTCCTGCGGTCGTAATAATCCCCCCGGATATCAACTCCTATAATAATATCAGCCCCCATTTTTTTTGCCACATCGACCGGAAAATTATTGACAACACCCCCGTCTACAAGGATCAGGCTATCCCGTTCGCAAGGAAGAAATACCCCTGGTATAGCCATACTGGCGTACATGGCCGTTGGCAAAAAGCCATGATCAAGCACTTCTTCATCCCCATTTTCCAGATTAGTCGCAATACAGGCAAAAGCAATGGGAAATTTGGTAAAATCAGCATCATCAGGGACATTTGCAGCCAACCCGCAGAAAGTATTCAAAACATTTTGTCCCTTAATAATCCCCTGGGGAAGTCTAAGTTCGTGTTTTCGTGTCATCGGCAATGAAAACAGGTAACGCTGTGCGATCACCTGATCATTTTTCGATAGGAACAACCTGGAAACATCATCAGACAAAATATTCTCCCAGTCCTGCCCGTGTACAATATCTTCAAGTTCAGAAGCCGTGTATCCCAGCGAATAGATACCGCCGACCAGGCTGCCAATACTCGTGCCGACAATAATATCGACCGGGATCCCTTCATCTTCCAAAACTTTAAGGACGCCGATATGGGCAAAGCCCTTGGCCCCTCCCCCGCTTAAGACCACAGCAACCCGTGGATGAGCAGGGATCGAATCCTGTCCTTTTGCCCAATAACACAGCAATACCGCCAGGACAATTAAAATGTTTCTTAAATTGTTCATAAAAATTATCTTTTCATGGCTTACGGAGAAAACAAAAGTTTTTCTTTTTTGTAAATTTATAACAATTCTGTGGTTTTGAAATCTAAGCCAACAGTTGTAACCACTTTTTAAACATAAATTATTATGGAATACCGGAAGTTAGGAGAATCAGAACTGGAAGTTTCGGCGATAACCTTTGGCGCCTGGGCTGCCGGAGGCTGGATGTGGGGAGGGACAGAACGTTCCGAATCAGTCAAGGCGATTCAGGCAGCATACGACCTGGGGGTAACATCGATCGATACCGCCCCCGTTTACGGACAAGGAACAAGTGAAGAAATTGTAGGAGAGGCAATTAAAAATATCCCGCGCGATAAAGTCCAGATACTGACAAAATTCGGACTGCGGTGGGATACAAAACAAGGAGAATTCTTTTTCAGCAGCACCGATAACCAGGGAAAGGCCATTGACCTGCACCGATATGCCGGGCGGAAAAGTATCATTAAAGAATGTGAAGACAGTCTGAGCAGGCTGGGGACCGATTATATCGATTTATACCAGATCCACTGGCCCGATCCGACCACCCCCATTCAGGAAACCATGGAAGCTGTCAGTCAGCTTATCCGGGAAGGGAAAGTCAGGTATGCCGGGGTCTGCAACTACAATGCCGGTCAGATGGAGGAAGCAGCATCATACACCGGACTCGTATCAGACCAGGTCCCGTACAGCATGGTAAAACGCGGAATCGAAAAGGAACTGGTACCGTACCTGATCAGGCAAAATCAGTCGGTTATCGCTTACAGTCCTATGGAACGGGGCCTGTTGACCGGGAAAATGAAACCCGGGCAAAAATTTGAAAAAGGGGACCACCGGGCCGGCGTACCTTTCTTCTCCGATGAGAACATCAGGCGTACAAATGCCTTCCTTGACAGAATAAAGCCTCTTGCCGATGAGAAGAAAGCCACGTTGGGACAACTTGTCCTCAAATGGACTATCGACCAGCCAGGCATTACAATAGCCCTTGCCGGAGCCAGGAACGCCGCACAGGCTACTCAAAATGCAAAAGCGGCGGGAATCAGCCTGACCCTGGAAGAACGCTCATTTATAACCAAGGAACTGGATCAACTGGAACTGGTACTATAATCAAGAGAAATCCCGAAAGCGTAATGAATGGTTTCTCTTTTGTGCAGATTTTCAGTATCGTTTTTAAGGGTTTTAACCCTGACTTTGATAGGGTGCCGATCAAACGTTTGATAGACACTCGATCAAACGTTTGATGAGGCGCCACTCAAATGTTTGATCGGGTGTTAATCAAGCATCGACATACCCCATAGCTCCTAATCCCAAAGAAATAGGAGTTGCAATTGTTCCTCCTAGTCGAAAATCATTTTTCCCAAGAGCAACATCTCCTTCTAATGCAAAGCTTCTTCCTCGAAATGAGTATGTAAACCCTGTTTCAATACCCCATTCTTTGACTTCATAAATATTTTTAGCTTTAGGAAATAATCCCGCTGAGACTCCTGTAAAGCTCGACTCCTGTTTTCCAAGGGTGATCCCGCCGAATCCGGGTACGGTCAGCCCGGCGTCCTGCTCCCCGTCGTAGATCTTCACTACCGTTCGCATGCTGTTCAGCTCGTCCCGGTTTTGCGGGACAGACTCAGAGACGGCTCTTTCTGCAGCACGGGTTCCCTGAATATCGCGTTCCCGGAGTTGCCTTTCAAGGAAAGTCAGGTCGACGCGGTCACCCGTGACCGAATCATTGCATCCTGTAAATGTAAATACAATGCTTAGCAGGATGGCGGTTATTGAAAATTTTGGCGCTTTTTTCATTTCGGTTAATCAATAAAGAAAAATAAGGTTTACTGTAGAAGTTTACCAGAACCGGGAGTAAAGCCCCTGCATTAAAAAACGCAGGGGCTTTACTTTTCCCTTTTTTAAGAACTTGCAGAAGAAATCAATCAAATTCAATTTCAGTCTTCTTGCAGATGTACTGTTGCTTATTCATATCAAAGTACCGGAGTTTAATTTTCAGCGAGTTTTTAACTTTAGTCCAAACACGGCTTTTGGTTTTCAAAGACTTCAATAAGATATTTGGAAAAATGAAAGAGTCATAAACTACTCAAATAAACCCACTCTCTGTCAATCCTGATTATAACGTCACTTTAGACAGAGAGTGGAATCTGTTCCTTAGGGATTAATAGTTAAGGTATCAGATTTAAGGGTTTCATTATAAAGATTATACCCATCAAATTCTTTAAGAGGCTCAGAGGTAATTTCCAGGGAATCACCACAAAATTTAAATTTATACATGTATTTTTCAATTTCTTTTGAAGGTGTATAATGGAAATACACTCTATAGGTTTCATTCCCTGAAAAAAGAGTATTGATTGTAATACAATAGTTGAATGATTCTTTTGGTTTAAGAAAAATTGAATCAAAATACTTCGAGAAAATAAGACTTTTAATGAAAGCAATATCTTCCTCTGCAGGCATCTTGGGAGGACTAGCAACTAATAGATTTTGATATTCACATTGAATAATTGATCTAATCATCTTTTTTCCAAATGTAAATGGAGGAAGGTCCAACTCAATTTCTTCTCCGATACATTTCTCGTCAGAACAGGAATCAGTAATAACTTTTCCATCAATTGGTGGGCCATAGAATGAGATTCCATATTGCAGTTCATTTTCTACAAACTGATCATTCACGACTCTTCCTTTTGAATCTATAATTCGAATACTATCGAACTTTGATATCATTAGACAAGACAATCTTGGAATATAAATTGGTTTTGAAGTATTATTTTTTACTGTCATAACCAATAAATGGCTCTCGCCAATTTTTTTATGACTTAATGTTGCCTCAACTTTACCATTGTCAATTGATTGACACGCTTCATTTAGAATAAGAGCAATGCCTATTATTTGAATTAGCCTTTTCATAAGTACATCAGTATAATACACCTTTAGGAATATAATCGAATATACCAAAATTGCCCAGTTGCATATATTTGGGATTAATCACATTCTTTAAAATGCCTTGGTTTTGTATTGTTGCAGGATTGAAATACCTTAAAGATTGCTCATCAAAATAAGAAGATCCACTTACTCTAGAATTCCATCTATATGCGGCATATTCGGAATAAGGTCCATAAAATTTATCTCCTAATGTTACCATATGAGCTACATGGATATATTCATGTCCCATATTCAAGTATAAATCCCATTTCGAATTAAAGGAACTTTTTGCAAAGTAAATATTATATCGTCCATTGAGTGATTATATCGGTGAAACGGAACCACCGGTAGCGGAGTAAATGGAGCCAGGGCCATCGGAGTAAACGGAGCCACCGGTATCGGGGCAAACGGAGCCACTCTTGGGGGATAAAAAAAGGACAAACAGACTGACAAAATAACATCCCGTCTACTTTTGTTTTGAGAACAAAAAAACGAGAGTAGTATGGCAAATAAAACAGTCTGCATGTTACGAATAAGAAAATTAATACAGTTACTGGATAAAGATCTTTCGCAGCGCAAGATCAGTTCGGAACTCAAAATGGGGCGTAATATTCTGTCCGGGTATATTTGCCGGATAGAACAAACGGGGCTAAGCCATCAGTCCTTGTTGGAGCTGGATGATTCCGCCCTGGCCAGCCTGCTCACCACAGCACGGGCAACACCCGCGGCCGATCCCCGGTTGTCCGGTCTTACACCACGCCTGGAAGGCTATGTCCAAGAACTGGGACGGACCGGGGTAACCAAAAAACTTTTGTGGGAGGAATATCAGCAGGAGGTTCCCAATGGCTATGGTTATACTCAGTTTAAAGAGCATCTGAACCGTCACCTGAAGAACCATGATTATTCCTATCATCATGATTATGTCCCCGCCCGTCAGATGCAGGTTGATTTTGCCGGGGACCCGCTTTACCTGACCGATCAGCGGACCGGGAGGGTTACAGCCTGTCCGGTCCTGGTTTGCAGCCTGCCTTACAGCAGTTATGTTTTTGCTGTTGCCTTACATGATTCCAGGCAGGAATCCTTTTATTATGGTCTTGGCCGGGCACTGGACTACTTTGGGGGAGTAACCGAAAGCGTTAAAAGTGACAACATGCGTCAATGGGTAAAACGGGCCGATCTATATGAACCCACCTTTACGGAAGCAACACTTTGCTGGGGCATTTATTACCAGACAGAATTATTGGCCGGACGAGTCTGTAAACCCCGCGATAAGGGGCACGTGGAAAGCCATGTGAACATTATCTACCGGGAAGTATATGCCCCGATGCGCAATCAAACCTTTTACTCCCTGGATGCCCTGAACAGCCGCATTCTGGAACAGCTGGAACAACTTAACCACAAAAAGATGCAAGGCCATGACTACAGCCGTTATGAACGCTTTACCCGGGAAGAAAAGCCACTGTTGCGGGCATTACCCCCGGAACCATACGTTTTTAAATACAGCAAAAAGTTTACCCTGAACTCCACTTATCATGTCCAGCTTGTTACAGACCGGCATTTTTACAGTGTCCCTTATCAGTATGTAGGTTCCCAGGCAACAATGATCTATGATTACCGCAACGTGGAAATATACATTGGACTGGAACGTGTCGCCGTTCACGTCCGCTCTTATGAACAAGGATATACAACAAAGGAAGAACACATGCCTGAAAGACACCGGGCTTATAAACGCAGCAGGGAATACAATGCCGCCTATTACCTGGCAAAAGCTTCAGGGATAGGTCCCTGTACCAGGGAAGTTATTGGCCGCATTCTGGACTCAAAAATCTTTGTACAGCAAAGTTACCGTTCCTGCCAGGGGATCCTGTCCCTGGCGGGCAAATATCCTCTCAAGCGTATCGAGTCCGCCTGTGAAAGGGCCCGGGCAGCTTCCTGTGTATCTTACCAGATGGTCAGGCAAATCCTGGCAAAAAACCTGGATACCGTACCTGAATCAAAACAAACAGGACCGTGTCTTCCTGAACACGAAAACATCAGGGGGGCATCCGCCTGGCAATAACAATCAACACCATATTAATCATTAAAACCAAAAAAAGATGAACACACAAGCCACGATTGATCAGCTTCAGAAGTTGAAGCTAACCGGGATGGCCTCGGTTTACCAGGCGGTTGTCAACCTCCCGGTACATGAACGTCCCGACCTGGACCAGTTTATGGCCCGTTTGTCCCAGGCAGAGTTGAGTGAACGGGATAATAAAAGGACAATGATCTACCTGAAAACAAGTAAGCTCCGCTACAATGCAGTCATCCAGGAAATTGTTTGTTCCCCTGAACGAAACCTCAGCAAAGAAGACCTGCTGACCCTTTCCGACTGCAGTTTTGTTAAGCGTTCGCAGAACCTGTTGATTACCGGGAAAACCGGTTGTGGAAAAAGTTACCTGGCGTGTGCCCTGGGACGGCAGGCCTGTCACCTGGGACTGAGAACATTGTACCTGAGTATGAATAAATTTATTGAAAAGATCGGCCAGTCCCGCATCGATGGAAGTTTTATCAAAGTGATCAACCAGATTGAAAAGAACAACCTGATCATTTTTGATGACTTTGGGTTACAGCCCCTGGATACCAACTCCCGACTGGCCCTCCTCCAAATCATGGAAGACTGTTATGAAAGAAAAGCGGTTATTGTCACTTCCCAGCTGCCTGTCAGTAAATGGTATGATTACATTGGAGAACCAACCATTGCCGATGCCATCATGGACCGGCTGGTCACCAATGCCAACCGGGTTGAACTGAAAGGGGATTCAATGAGAAAGAAAAAAGTGAATCAGTAACCTGACATTCTTGCAGGAAAAACTCCTCCCTTTTTTTATGTATAAAAGAGAATTTTTTCCTTATTTTTAAAATCACTTTGTCAGCCTGTTTCTCTGGCTCCGTTTCGTCCGATACGACTGGCTCCATTTGTCCGATATACTCACATTGAGCATATTGGGATCTGTAAAGGCCCCGTAAGTTCGATTAATACGTTCTACATATCCGGGCTCGTATAACAGATTTGCTTTGTTTCGGAATTTATAATCAGGGAAATATTCATCAGAAAATTCATTGAGGGTTTCACTACTAGCAGTAAGCGAATTGTTTGGATTTGAAGCAAATGTAGTATTTCTATCAATTGCCATGAAACGATTTCTCTCATACCCATATTGCATTGCACCAAAAGCTGCTCCTGAGACTCCTCCGAAAATACCTCCGTAAAAGGCTCCGGTCAGACCTGATCCAAATCCTTCCTCAAAACTTGCTCCGCCTAACCAGGCACCTCCGGCACCTCCAACAAATCCACCAGCAGCTCCTCCAGCGATTCCACCGATTGAACCTTGAGCCACAAATCCGCCAAATGTAGATACTGGTTGCGAAAAAATGGAACCAGCCGCAACCCCTCCGGCCCAGGTACCAGCTACACCGGAAGCAGCCCCGACAACCAGGCCTTTAAACATATCGCCAACCAATCCCCAGCCCTCCTTGTCGCTGCTGATCATGGCTTGTCCCATGCCTATCCAGCCTCCGATGATAGCCACCAACAGGAGTAAGCTTTCTCCATCCTGATCCCTATATAACAGCGGATTGTTTAGCGCATAGCTGTACCGGTTAAAGTTCTGGGTAAAGTCCGGCAGCTGCACATAAGCATCCGGGCTAAGAAAACGGCCTACGAGCGGGTCATACAAGCGTCCGTTCATGTTGATCACGTTGAAAATATGTCAATGAACGCGTATTAAATCAACAAAAGGTTGGAAAAAGCGACTTTTAAACTGTACATGGTAAAGATAACCATAAGAATTGTAATTGGCTGAAGTTTTACAGCATCTTAATCACGGGCAAAGGGCATGCATGGAACATAGACAGAGAAAAGGGAAACGGAACCTCAAAGATGCCAGGTCGATCAGGTGACCGATGATTAAACCGGTACACCCGGCATACAGGAAGCCGAACAGGATAACAACCAAGTAGATTATCATTCGTTTTATGCTGTTGGTTTTAGACAAGTCCTTATTTCTGAAAAACAGGAAGGTAAAGCCTTCCACAACCGAAAGGCTTTACCGGAATATAGCTGCTTCGTATGGGTTCAGAAGTAGTTTGAGAGATCCTGCCGGATGGCTAAAAGCTATCCGACTTGACCGGATGGTCAACCTTCGTTACAGAGACCAGACGTACAGCTCACCGGACGCCCTGATCCGGTGAGCTATAAGCTCTCACCAGAAAAGAGGCAGTCTTTCTTCGTATGATTAATCTTACGAATAGTGATTTTCAGTTAATTAACTTTTCGAATGAAGATCTCATCAAATCGACAATACGTGAATTATATTCTTTATAACGCATCTGTAACTCATTGAAATCTTGCAAATAATTCTTTGGATGAGGTCCATCAAAGTAGAAATGCCAAAAATTGATGATATCTTCTGTCGAATATTTTGACATTATTTCTGAAGCTTCCCTGATATTTTTTGCAAACTATTGTTGGATAATCATTTGAAGATCTACAACCGGAGAATCCTCCCAATGTCCATCTTTCGACATTTCAAATAACTTTGATAATACCTTCTCTTTATTTATATAATAAAGATTTTTTAAGCGTGAATTAAAATCAAATGACAACCACACTGTTTCTCCCTCATATTTCCATGGATGGCTGTACATTTCTTTAAATTCGCTGAAACTGTCAGGCATAGCATCAAAATATTTCTCTTCCAAAGTTTTACTTAGACATATAAATCCTCTAATAGACATTAGCACATTAACCTTTTCTTCTGTCGAGATATTCTCTTTTTTATCTTGTGCAGTTGTATTATAAGTATGAAATATTGTAAACAATAAAGAAAAAACTATTATCTTTTTCATATATCAAATATTAATAGATTTTATACAGATCAAAAAATATCCTTCTTTTATATTTACTGGTTAAGAAGACAACCATGACTTTTAGCAGGTTACCGTAAGTATCGTACATATTGTTCACCTGCACGCTGCCAAGATAGGTGGTTTGCTTTTAAGAATGCATCTGCAAGCATTTGAACCAGCTTGGCACTACCGATATGCTGTTTTATAACTCCGGTTCATGATATTACAAAATTAATAAAGAGCCTCGGAGAGTTCCGAGGCTCTTTATTTTATCATTCTTTAATATCCATGATCATCATGATTTAATAACAGTTTCTCATAAGAATCCTTCATTAAGTTTGCTATTCGAAGATCATGCTCTTTATATCTTCTTTGCAACTCCTCGAAATCCTTATGATAGTTCTTAGGATGAGGACCATCAAAATAAAATCGCCAAAAACTGAGTATTTCAATATTACTTAACTCCTTCAATATTTGACAAGATATTACAACGTTAGAGGCAAAATATAATTGAATGTTTCTTTGAAATTCAGCAGTAGCGTCCAATAAGTTGGAAAGTGAGGATATAGAATCTAAATCCATAGATGAAATTTGCTTTTCTTGAACATAGTGACCACCTAAAGAAATCCGAATCAATTTTTCTGTTATAAGTTTATCATCAATGTAAAACAAGTTAGGTAACAAAATATTATAATGATAACTACACGAAAGGAATAATTTTCGCCCATCTTTAAGTTGATATTTTGTACCATAAAAAGATATAAATTCATCAAAATTGTTAGGTAAAGCCAAAAAGAAACGTTTTTCATCTTCTTTAGATAAAACATAGTTTTGCTTCATCTCGATCTGAAATAAAGCTGAAACTCTTTTCATAACTGACTCTGAACTTTCTAACTTCAGTTCTACTGGACGTTGACTATTTTTACATGAATAAATAGTTACTACTATGAATATTATAAATAAATTTCTGATCATTTTTTCACTAATAAAAGACATTAAAAATATTTATTTTCATCGACTTAGCTTTATCGATCTGAAGTTGGAGAGCATTTAATTTTTCTAAACTTCCCGAAATTGTATTATTAGACGACCAACTACAAGCTGGCAATAAACATCCTGCTGTCCACACTGAGGACTTTCCATAATGCATTAATATCCCATTCCTATTACCTAACAAAGAAGGATTTTGTAAACTATATCGCCCGTAATGCACTGTTCTCCAATGACGAGTAACATCATACTGTCCCTCAGGAATTCTTAGTCCTGACCCTTCCACATTTGAATCAGGTCCATTTGGTTCCATAAAGAATCCTGTTAATCCAGAAGCAGGCACACTAAATGCTGCCACTGTTGATGCTGCTGATTGCCAAAAACGGAATGCATTAATGGTGTTCGCTCCCTGTACAACTTCTTGTTCCAGTTGGACGAACGCACTACCGACATCTGTATAATAACCGATATTGTAAAAATTCACATCTTTTCCTCCTAATTCACCTAATTCCCCTGGAGCCAATTGTATGGTTCCATTATTAACATCAACAGTGTATCCATAAGCCAGCAAATTATTACTTTCCAGGTTCGCCATGTGTGCATTTGCTGCACCTGCGAGACCACCGGTAAATGCACCAATTCCTCCGGCTATTAAAGAGGAATTTAGATTAAATCCGGAACCGCTCAGTAAGGCATTACCTCCACTTGCAATTAGTGAACTGCCAAAAGCCCCGGCTCCTCCGATCAATGCACCTGATCCAAATGAAGTTGCAATAGAAGCTGCCTGACCAGCTACTCCTCCAAGTATTGCTGATCCTGCTCCTATCCCAAAATATCCTAATCCTTGCCAAAAGTTATTAATATCTTGGCTATGCATTGTTACATTTAACATTCCACTCCAAGCGGCAAACACAATAATCGGAGCCCAAAAAAATTCTCCGTCCTGGTCATTATATACCAACGGGTTGTTCAGCGCGTAGCTGTACCGGTTAAAACTTTGGGTAAAATCAGGCAGTTGGATATAATTATCGGGGCTGAGGAACCTGCCTGCTACCGGGTCGTACAGCCGCCCGTTCATGTTGGTCAGGCTAAACTCGGGCAGGTGCTCATGGCCCGTGTAACCCCGGTGGAACCCGATGGTGTTCAGCGAAACAGTTTGCTTGCCCCAGGCATCGTATGTGGCCCGGAAAACGGCTGTGCCGTTGGCATCGGTCAGCGAGAGGATGCTGCCCAAATGGTCGGTATGGGCAAAATACTGTTGATCCGCCTGACCTGCCTGCTTCACGTAAACGGCTGCCAGGCCATCGCCATTCACAGCTTCTCGATCTCTTCTGCGGAAAGTCCGGTAATCCTGGCTATCTGTTCTAGCGGAAGACCTTCCTTCTTCATCTCCCGGGCAACAGCAATCGCTTTTTTACGTTCGCCTTTCTGCTCTCCTTCCTGTAGTCCTTCCTGCCGTCCTTTCTGTTCGGCAAAGGCCAGCGTGGCCAGGTGATCCCGGTACACCTTGATGCTTTCATCATACTTTTCCCGCTCTTCTTTACTCAAAGAGGCGATGTCCACGATCTTTTCCAATTTTTCGAACACCGCTTTACGGGCTTTAAAGGGAAGTCGTTGCAATGTTTCCATATTCTTTAGTACATAAATCCACCGTTCGAAATCCGTCTCGCATTCCCCTTCCTCCTTGGTAAAGGACGGAAGCTCGATAAAGATAAAACGCAGTTTGTCACTGAATTGTTCGTGCGTTTCCCGGTCCGCCAGGATCACATCCGTTCGCAGCTTGTGCTCCATATCTTCCAACCGGAAGTTCATGAAGAACACCCCGTAAACGGCTTTCAGGTTAAACTGCCAGTCCGCCCCCCGCTCTCCCTGGCGGGTGATCGTGTGGGAGAGATAGTATAATGCCCGTTCCCGGAAGTTGGCCTGTTGCCGGTTCTGCATTTCCACGATGAAATGCTCGCCCGATCCGGTCGTGCAATAGACGTCGTAAATCACGCCGCGGTCGCCCATGAATTCGGGCAGCACTTCCTTGTCCAGGAACGTGATGTCCCTGATCTGTTTTTCATTGACAAGCAAATCGTTCAGAAAGTCAATCAACAGGTCCTTGCTGACTTCCTGCCCGAAGATCCGTTTAAACCCGGTGTCGGTAAAAGGGTTGATAAAGCGTGGCATCGGCTCGTGTTTTTAACCTTATAAAGATAGCACTTCTTTTTTTAAAATGGATAGAACAGGATTTCAAAGGACACTTCCGGCTCCTGACACCTCAAAAATGAACGGATTATTTTGTTGCTTTGCAGCTGGGCCGAGGCAGCCACGCTGGCCAGGTTCGAGGCATCAATGCCCCGCTTCAGCTTTTTGAACAGGTAATGAATGGCATACCCGATGCCGTACACGGTCGTGTCTGTCCCGGTTCTGACAATTCGGGTTTCCACGTAATACACGTTCAGGCCCGACTCCTGTTTTCCAAGGGTGATCCCGCTTCCCCGTGCTCCTCCAGATTTATACTAATATTGATCAAAGCGGCTGGATCGGACATATCCCGATGAGCGGGGTAGGCATTAAAAAGCCCCCGGATTACTCCAGGGCTTTCTTATCGTTTTCTACTGCCCATGGCTATCATTCTCTGATAATATCTTATCATATGATAATTTCATAAGATGTGCAACCTTTGTATCTATCTCTTCTATTTTTAAATAAAGAGTTTCATAATCTTCTTTATACTCTTCGGGATGTGGCCCATCAAAGTAAAAATGCCAAAAATCAGAAATGATTTTATCATTAAATTCTGATAGAAAAAGGCAAAAGTCTTTAACATTTTCTTTAACGGTTGTTTGAATATAATCTTGTAAAATATTTACTGCATCAGCATCCCAATATGCCCCGCGAGACAGAGAAATTAGCCTTGACCAGTAAAGGACATGTTTATGAGAGAAGATTTCTGCAAATAAATCTATATATTCCATAGATTCATAATACAATGGATTAGCCTTACCATTTCCATCTGGAAGATCAGTATAACCAAAAATTGCATTAAATCGATTAAACGTTGACGGAAAGTATTTATAATAAAGACTACTATAGCGATTTTTATCTTCACACGAAAGATTCTCCTTTTCTAAAAGTTGTTTGATTGATGTCAGTGAATCAACCTGAACCTTTAAAGAAAGTTTATCATCTTGCGCAAAACACATTCCATTGCGCAAAGACATCACCAATAATAAGATAACTACAAAGTTTTTCATTTCCCTTGTCTGTGATTAGTAAAATGAATCATATATATTTACCCTGACATTTGAGTACCCTACCTTATTAATTTGTAAACGTAAAGCATTTCTTATTGCCTTACTATTGTTTACCCAATCCATTCCCCATTGTTTATGACCTCCCCAACTAGAACCAGGCAACAGACACCCAGAAGTATCATCGGGACTATTCCCTACATGAATAGTTATCCCCCTTGAAGCAGGAACATTTTGGTTGTAAATCATATAGTCACCTGGATAATGGTTCTGATTTGGAGTAAGGTTATAAGAACCTGAAGGCACTCTTCTGTCAAGATTTCGGGTTGTTGTTGAAGGTCCTGCTGGTTCTAAGAAATAACCTGTTAATCAACCTTCCTTCAAGAGGTACAAAAGAAGAAAAAGAAAAATACTGCCCTTTCGGGCAACAGGTAAAATTCCTGTGTGCGGAAGGCGCCGTTAGTGCGACATCCTTCCCCTGTTAATCCTGTTTTTAAATTAAGGATTATCAGTTTCATCCGAAACTCCATCGGGTGGCCGTTCTTCCTGCCTTGCTCTCTCCGCTATGTTCCATGGCAGAATAATGATGACCCTGTATTCAATATTTGCGGGCCTTGCCATGTCCGTTTCATCTGATGAAGTAAAATATTTCATATATTAATTCCTGAAACGAACAAAAGGTTACCCGCTTTGAATGAATATTTCTTCAGGAAGGTGAAAAAAATACAGCGATGAAAAACCGTTGATAAAACAACTATTAAACTAATCTGTTTATACAATCCGGTATTTCAATTTATTCCCCGGATTTAGAATTAAAAAAATTTTCTTATTATTTTAGGCTTCCGGAAAACCACTGCTTAACAACGGGCCATCCTGGTAAATCAGGATACAGGAGACTAAACAGGGACAAAGTATAAATCCGCGAAGTGAATCGAGAGCGGAATTCATGGAATAAACAAATGACTGGTTACAATATGTGGAAATTATAATAATTTAAAACACATGAGGCTAAAAAATATTTTGTATTTTCCGTTATGTTTGATTGCTTTTTCGATGTCGGCGCAGTCGCTGAAAACAATCGATACCAATCATCAAAAAAATAATTTGCCCTGGAACAGGCTCTTACAGCCGGCCGGGAAACAAATCATTTTCGGGAATACCAACCTGGAAAATCATGCCCTGGATGCAGCGCTCTCCCCTGACGGGAAATGGCTTGCTGTTGAAGAGCGTTACAGCGTCGTTTTTATCGACACCGGAAACGATAGCTCTGTCTTCAGTCTCCCGATCAGTTCGGAGAAGACGCTTAAAGGTGTAATGAGTACCTATTCCGGAATATTATGGTACACAGGGAGCGGTTTTCCGGAGATTTTATGGAGCGCTGCAGATTCGGACGGAAAATCTTACGTGATCAGGGCCTCCTGGAACGGGAAGACTGCTCAAATCCAAAATTTCTATGCCTACCAACCGCTGCCTCCGGCAGAATCTGCCTTGCCTAACGAACTACTCATCCGTCATGAGAAGACGGGCGACTTTTTGTACGTTGTTATGAACGGCAATAACGAAATTATTAAGCAGGACCTGAAAGACGGCAAGGTAATCCGGAAAGGAAAAACAGGTGTGGCTCCCTATGGAATTACAGAAGCAGGCGGGAAATTGTATGTAACCAACTGGGGTGGAAGGATCCCCTTACCTGGGGATACCCTTGTTGCCGGCGTTCCCTGGGGGGAAACACGGGTAAACTCTTTCAACGGGGCAACCAGGGAGGGGAGTGTGTCTGTTTTTGACCCGGAAACAGGAAAACTGGTTGATGAAATTCTGACCGGGCTCCATCCCAATGAGATTATCCCGTCGCCTGACCAGCGATTTATATATATCACAAACTCGAACAGCGATAATGTTTCGGTTATCGAAACAGCTACCGGCAAGGTATGTGAAACGATCACGGTCCGGCTCCAGCCGGGCATAAATAAATATTGGGGGGACTCTCCCGACGGACTGGCAGTTTCCGGAAACGGAAAATATCTTTATGTGGCCAATGGCATGGATGCGGCAATTGCCGTCGTCAGACTTGGAAAGCAGGCGTCGTCCAGGGGAAAAGATCAAAAAAGCGAGGTAGAAGGATTTATTCCGACTGCAGGATATCCATCGTCTGTTGTATTATCGGACAAAAACAAAATGTACGTCACCAACCTCGAAGCAGAAGGGGCAAGTATTCCTGTCAAACAGGAATCAGGCATAATCGCGTATAATTCGCACCGCATGCTGGCATCGGTATCGGTTATTGATATGCCCGGCAAAAAAGATCTTCAGGAGTACACCCGTGAAGTAATTGCAGCCAACGACCTCGAGCGGGTAAAGGCTGCAAATCTGCCGCCCCGTCCCGGTATTTCCCCTAAACCTGTACCTGAACGGATCGGAGAACCTTCTATATTCAAGCATGTTATCTATATTATCAAAGAAAACCGGACTTATGACCAGGTGCTCGGCGATGTTTCCAAAGGGAACGGGGAACCGTCCCTTTGTATATACGGACAGGAGGTTACCCCGAATGCCCACTTGCTGGTAAACGATTTCTTACTGATGGACAACTATATGGCTTCAGGGAAATGTTCTGCAGAAGGACATCAGTGGACGGACGCTTCGATCGTAACCGATTACGTGGAAAAGAATGTCCGGGCCTGGTTCCGCAGTTATCCTCATGTTCAGAACGATGCCCTGGTCTACGCGCCGACCGGGTTCATCTGGGACAATGCCGTCAAACATGGAAAAACAGTACGGATATACGGAGAGGCTTCCATTCCTGAATTCGATCACAACCTGAGATGGAAAGATATTTACAATGACTTTATGCAGGGAAAATATCCGCAGTTTACCAACAAAACGACCATCGGTCCGGTGAAACCTTTACTTAGCCAGACCTATCCCGCTTACGACAGTCATTGTTTCCCGGATATTCTCCGGGCTGATGCTTTCAGCAGGGAGGTCCGCAAGTATGACCAAATGGAAGGGGACCAGCTTCCCGACCTGATGATATTGGCCTTACCGGCCGATCATACAGCAGGAACCAATCCCAGGTTCCCGACCCCCAGGGCAATGGTAGCAGACAACGATCTGGCGCTGGGAAGAATTATCGAGACCCTAAGTCATAGCAAATTTTGGAAAAACACGGTCGTCTTTGTCACAGAAGACGATTCCCAGGCCGGATGGGACCATATTTCCGCATACCGCACCGTGGGTTTTGTCATTAGCGCTTACTCGCATAAAAAGGAGGCCGTACACGCCGCCTATAACCAACCGTCGATGGTCAGGACAATAGAGCAGATCTTAGGCATACCACCCATGAACATCGAGGATGCAATAGCCCCGACCATGGATGCCTGCTTTAACGATGTTCCGGATTTCACGCCTTACACGGCCTTAAAAAACAGGATCCCTCTCGACGAGATGAACCCGGGACTGTCTTCACTGAACGGGAAAGCATTACATTATGCAAAAAAAAGCATGGATCCCCAGTTCGATCATATCGACGGGGGTAACGACGACCTGCTGAACCGGATCCTTTGGTTCGCCTCGCGCGGAGGAGAAAGTTATCCTGCCAGGTATGCAGGGGAAGGCGATCAGGATGACGACGATTAAAGCACAATGGGTAATTTCTGGAACCGGACGTGATGGCCCTCCAAAACTTCTGTGATTCCGGACCTGTCGATAATCAGGGCTTCAATCCTCAGGATTTTTTATGAGACAGACGGCTTCCGATCCAGTGTTTTACCGCTTCGGCAATGAAATAAACAACCGGCACTATGATAAGCGTGAGCAGCATGGAACTGGTCATTCCCCCGATCAATACCCACCCCAGACCGCTTTTCCATTCGGAGCCGGATCCGTGTGAAAGAGCGATCGGCAGCATTCCTACAACAGTTGAGATTGCCGTCATCAAGATAGGGCGCAGGCGCAATCTGACTGCTGTGATCAGAGATTTCAGCACACTGTTTCCCTCTTTTCGTAATGTATTGGTAAAATCGACCACCAGAATGGCGTTCTTTGTTACCAAACCAACCAGCATGATAATTCCCAGCAAACTGAAAATACTCAGGTTTTGACGTGCCAGCGCCAATGCCAGCAATGCCCCGATAATCGACAGCGGGATGGAAAACAGGATAACAAACGGGTGCAAATAACTTTCGTACAAAGCAACCATAATCAGGTAAACTAAAAAAATTGAAATAACCAATGCCGTTCCTAAGCTGCCAAAGGTATCTCCCTGGTATTTCAGGTCGCTTTCAAGGACATAGTTTATGCCTGACGGGAAACGGGTTTGGTCGAGCAATTTTTGCAAATCGGCACCAATGTCGCCCGAAGCCCGTCCCAAAGCCTGCGATTCAAGGCTAATAGACGAAATCCGACCGTAGCGTTCCAGCTTCGAGGGGCCGGTGCCGGCGGTAATGTCGGCAAATTGTTTCAGTTTGACCGGCAGCGCGAAGTCATTCAGAAAAGTAAGGTTTTCCACATCGGAAATGGATCGCCGGTTAAAAGCATCGAGACGGACATTAATGTCGTATTCATAATCGCCCACCTGGAATTTACTGTCGGTATTCCCGCTAAAAGCCGTCTGAATGGTAGCCCCGACCATTTCCAGCGATAACCCGAGAAGGGCCATACGGTCTTTATCAATTTTAACCGCAATTTCCGGATTTCCCCCCTCATTGCTAAGTTTTACATTGTTCGTGCCGGGAATTTTGGCAATCTCCGTTTTCATTTTTTCAGCAAATGCATACAGGGTATCGGTGTTCGTTCCCCGAAATACCACTTCGATAGGGGCATTGTCTTCCCCTCCAATCATACTCACGATTGCCGAACGCACTTTCACCCCGGGAAATTTAGCATTCAGCTCCCGTTCCAGTTTTTTTACAAAATGGTCGGCGGAAACATCCCGCTCGCTTTTGTCAACTAATTTAATGTTTACTTCCGATTTGTAATTTCCGCCCTGTATACTCAACAGTCCCGTTGATGAGCCAACCGAAGTATAAACATTGACCACTTCCGGTTTTTTGCTGATAATTTTCTCAATTTCACGTGTCATTAAGTTATTTTGACGAACCGTGTAGTCTTTTGGATATTCGATGTCGAGGATACATTCGCCCATATCGCCGCTGTTCAGGAACTCGCTTCCGATAAATCCGCCGCCAGGCAAGCCGAGCGAGCCAATAAACAATACCGTGGCAATAAACAGTGTAACGAATTTATGGCGTAACGACCACACCAATATTCCCTGGATAAACAGGGCAAAGCCGTCGATGCCGCTTTCAAAGCGTAAAATAAATCCGCCCCACAGTGATTTCCTGTTCAGTTTTTCCAATTTTGAAAAGCGGGAAGTCATTAACGGCACCACGGTAAAAGCCACCAAAAGGCTTAAAATAACAGAGATAACAATTACAATGGCAAAAGGGCTGATTACGTCCGAAATAATGCTTTCCGACAAGGCGACCGGGAAAAAAACCACAACCAAAACCAGCGTGATGGATGCCACGCTCAACCCGATTTCCTTAATCCCGTCGAGGGTGGCCTGCCAGCGGGTTTTCCCCATTTCAAGGTGCCGGTAAATATTTTCGAGCACGACAATGGCATCGTCAACCAGCGTACCGATAACTAATGACAAAGCAAGCAAAGTCATCAGGTTTAACGAATAGCCAAACAAATTCATCCCTATAAATGAGGAAATTAGGGAAAGCGGAACGGCAACCATTACAATAACGGCATTGCGGATACTGTGCAGGAACAATACCATTATCACGGTTACCAAAAAGATGGCCATAAACAGGTCGAAAGTTACCGAGTGCACGGCATCCATAATAAACAACGAACTGTCTTCCGGAACGCTGAACCTCATTCCCTGCGGAGCGTATTGCTGTTCCAATTTTGTTATTTCTTCCTTTACCTGCCGGCATACTTCTACCGTGTTGGCCTCGTCCTGTTTTTTGATTTCAATACCCACCGATTGTTCGCCGTTTACCCTGAAAATCGTAGTTATATCTTTCTGTGTATCCAGGACTTCGGCAATATCTTTCAACTTCACGGATGATCCGTCGCTTAACCGGGCAACTGCCAGGTTCCGGATATCGTCTGTTTTTTTAAATTTGGCGGCCATTCGCAAAGAGGTCTGGCTTTTATCCGTAGTGATTTTCCCGGCAGGGAATTCAAGGTTCGACATTTGGATTGCCTGCAATACCTGCAACATGGAGAGGTGGTAATTGTCGATTTTATCCTGATGGATGTTGACCTGGATTTCCCGCTCGGTGCCCCCGATGATGTTTACTTCACCTACCCCGTCAATCCTTGCAAATTCAGGGATAATATGGTAATTAAGTTCGTCATAAAGGTCGGAAGCGGACATATTGGCGTTAACGCCGATGGAAACGACAGGCCTGTCGTCAACTGATATCTGCGAAACGGATGGCTCATGCACCGTAGCGGGAAAATCTCCCTGCACCCCTTTTATTTTCCGGACGGCTTCATTCATCACATTGTCCACGTCGGTATTTTGTTTCATCTCCACAATCACCATTGAGACCCCTTCCTGGGAAATGGAACGAACCGTTTCTACATTAGGAAGGCCGGAAACAGCACCTTCAACAGGTTTCGACACCGTATTTTCCACCTCAGAGGGAGAAGCCCCCGGATAAACCGTTACAACGGAAAAATAAGGTGACGAAAACTTTGGGATCAGCTCATAATTGAGCGATTTCATACTCATATATCCAAGAAAAGTAAGTACCGTAAAAATGACAACCACTAAAGTGGGGCGTTTTACTGAAAGTTCGGATAAATTCATTGTTCGTTCGTTTTTTGATGAATAACATGAACTTTTGTGCTATCCTCCAGATTAATTTGCCCTGTGGTGATCACTTTTTCTCCTGATTGTAACCCTGAGGTAACGGACACGAAATCATTTCCCTGTAATCTGGCAGTAACTGTACGACGCATCACCCGGTCTCCTTTTAATACGAAAATGGTGGCCTGTTCCAGGCTTCCGTCAATACATTTTCTGGGAATAACCAACTGCGGTTTCTCAACCGGATAAATTAAAGTCGATTTTCCGGTCATTCCTGAGCGAAGCAGCCCTTCCATGTTAGGGACCTCAATTTCCAGGATATATCTTCCCGAAAGATCAGCAATAATCCCGATTGTCTTGATCTTTCCCGTAAATGACTGTCCGGGTAAAGCATCTGCCGTAAGCATTACTTCAGCTCCGGCAACAAGGCCGGGAAGATCGGAACCGGCAAGCGTGGCCCGGAAAATCATTTGCTTTTGATCGGAAATGGTAAAGGCATGCATTCCCCGAGTAAGATAAGTGCCCTTTTCAACCAGCCGTTTACTTATTCTCCCGGGAACCGGAGACTTCAAAGTGGTATTGTTAAGTTGTTCCTGAATGTCTGTATAATTCGCCCGGGCTTCCTGATAGCTAAGGGCAGCTGATTCAACCTGTTGTTGCGTAGTGGCATCCCCCCGGATAAGATTTTTAGTCCGCTCAAAATCTTTTTCAGTTTTTGACTGCCTTTCCTTTGCTTCCAGGAAACGGCTTTCCAGAACATCTTTCTCCACCGTTGCCAGTGGTTGACCTGCGGTTACCGCATCCCCTGTTTCACCGTTTAACTGAAGAATCCTCCCTTCGGTTTCCGAACGGACTTCCACATCGCTGTTCGAATAAAAAAGTCCGCTTTCGACAATTTTTTTCGGGACATCCCGGTATTCTGCCGTAAACACTTCCACCGGGACAACCGGGCTGAATTCGACCATTGCCTTTAATTCCCGGTCTATCTTTTTCTTATTCCTGATCAACACAGCAACAATCAGAAATAAAAGAGCTATTGCAATGATAATTCCTGTTACTTTCTTTGTTGTTTTCATCTTTCTGTGAATGGTTAATTGTTCCGCTGATTCCTGGTAAAAGAATCTTAATCCCTGCATTTTATCAAACTACGATAAGAAACTATTTCAGCAGTTCCCCGCTCGATTTGGTCATATCCAATTCCGCGTTTTTTAGTTGGAGCAGAGCGTTATCGTATGATAGCCGGGCTTCAGCTAAACTGTTCTGCGTCCGCAGCAGATCGGACAGAGAGGTTGTTTGCTGCTCGTATCCCAACAACGCCACATGGTAATTTTCTTCTGCAATCCGGATATTTTCTTTCTGCCGGATCACTGCGGTATAGTTATTTTTAAATTGAAGACTGGCATCAAGAAACTCCTTATTGAAATAATTGAGCATATAATTCCGGGTGTTCTGCAGTTGTTCCAGCCCGAGCTTTTGCTGACGGATTTTTTCCCGCTTTTCAAATCCGTCGAAAACAGGGATAGAAAGGCTTAGACCGACATAACCAACATTGAAAAAGCGTTCATTCCCGTCAAAAAAATTAAACTCATCCTGTTGTCCCTCGTAATAGTACTGAGCTACGCCTGACAGAACAGGCAGGTATTCCTGCTTATTCATTTTTCCCGATTGCATCGACTGTTCAATCTGAGCATCCAGGTTTTTGATTTCAGTACGTTCCTTCCATGCCTGTATATTTTCATCGTCCGGTTCAGGCGTTAGCGTAAGCGAATCCGTCAGCTCAACTGCAGAACCAAACTCAATACCGGTCAGGTATTTAAGCAGGCTTATTTGCTGCTCATACAATAGGTTCAGGTTGTCGATTTCCGTTTTCAGGTTGTTTTGGTCGACAAGTACCTGATCATGATCGACCTTGCGGATAATCCCGTTTTGTTGCTGCAGCTCTGTGATCCGTAGTAATTGTTCCATATTTTTCATTGTAACGGAGAGGTGTTCCGTTTGCTGGCAGGTTGCCTGGCACAAGTAGTAAACCTGAGAAATCCGGTAAGCCAGATCTTCCATTTTCTGCTGTAAATTAAGCTGCTCGATCTCTGTTTGCCGGCGGGCGATTTTCAGCGATGTAAAATAGCTTTGGTTATACAGCACCTGCGTTGCCCTGAATCCTGATATCCAGTCGTATTTGGTACCATATTCGACCGACACTTTTCCTTCCTGTCCGAATATTTCGCCGGATATACTGAACTTCGGAATGCCATAGTAGTAATAAAAATCGCTAAAGGCTTCGACCTGCGGGTAAAGTTTGCTTTGTTGTCCGGTTAACTGGCTTTGAGACTTTTGTTTCTCAAGCCCGGTATTCCGGACCTCTACATTGTTTTCCAGTCCTCTCTGCACGGCCTGCTTCAGGGATAAGGGAATACCCTGCCCGATGGCTGCGGGCAGGGATAACATCCATAAGAACGCCGTTGTTCTAAACTTCTGTTTCATCTGTTTTCTGCTTTTTATCTGTTATATTTTGCACCCGGAGTGCCCATTCTTCTGAACAGTTCCGGCAAGAGCGAACAACATCAGAAATTCACAATTCCGATGACTGTTCCTTTTAATTCAAAGACCGAACGGTTGGTTTGTTTTAAATCAAAAAAAATAAACATCCGGCAGGTGTCTGTTTCCAATTTTTCTCTTTCCCGTTTTGCTTCGTCTTCTACCAGGCAGACGTATACTTAAAAAAAACCGAACGTTCAGTTTGCATTCTATTAAAAAAATTAAACTTTGATCTGCCGGTAAAAACCATCCCACAGTTGCAACATTTCATGTTTCAGCTGCCGGATACGTCCTTCCATGATCAAGTGTAGCCCGAGCCCATCGCTGGTGTAAACAAACATCCGGGCAATTTGCTCATTGGTCATAACTGATTTTATTTCACCGCTTTCCCGCCCACGATTTACTGCGTCGGCCCAGGCTGTCAATTCGAGAACATGATGTTCCTTTATCTGTTCTTTAAAGCCGGGAAACAGGTTCATTGCGTCAAACACCAGCGTGAAATAGTTGATGTCATCTTCATCGTTCGTATCGTCCAGTATTTCTTTTAACTTCATAAACTCACCGATTACATGACCAATATAGTCGTGATAGAACTCATAAAATGACTTTTGGCTGAATTGGCCGAACGGAACAGCCATCATTCTGAAATAATAGGTATTGAGAATCTCAGTAAAGAGTTCTTCCTTACTTGAAAAATAATGATAAAATGCACCTTTGGACAGACCTGTTTTTTCAACAATCTCCTTCATGGTCACTGCCTTAAAGCTCTTCTGCAGGAAAAGGATAAAGGCTACTTTGAGAATATGTTCCCTGGAATTATTCATAAACCGACCGTTTGGTCTACAAATATATAAAATATTTCATTTATCCTGATAATCTAAAAAAAACATTGTTCCGAAATAAAGTCTGGCTTAGATAAATTTCAGGGTCGAATCTTTCAAAAAATCACATAATATGCATAAAATCAGAATTATACAATAAAATCTATTCTTACAGGTATCACATGCAGGATAAAATTCAAAGGCTACAATACCTGAAATTTCAATATCCAATCCGGTGGAATTCCGACTTTAAATAGCCAACTTTGGGAGAGAATCTCTATCGTGTTTTTTTTTAGCTTTGATGATGTGAAAAAAGAAGATTTCATATTACCGGATGAAACGAGCATGTTTGTGCCAAATGCCAAATGAGAATAAATAAATTTTACGTGCGAGTTCCATCCTGTTGGCCGTTATATAAAAAGGTATGACATAAGTACGAAAATTGTAGTCAATATCTTATGAAAAATTGTACTGATGAAAATTTATGGAATAATTTTCTTGCCGGGGACGAAAATGCTTTTAAAAGGATATACGAACAGTCTATATCTGAATTGTTTACCTACGGAAATAGATTTTCCTCCGATCAGGAATTAGTCAAGGATTGTATCCAGGATTTATTCATTAATCTGCACCGGACCCGGTCGCAAATTGGCAAAACCAATAAAATCCTGCCCTATCTGATGGTCTCATTGAAAAGAATAATTATTAAAAAATTAAAGGAGCAGAACTTAGGCAGGCGGGTGGATTTTGAGAATTTACCATTTCGGTTTTTATTGGAAGAAGAGGAGGAAATCATCAGGGATGAAAATGAAGGTGATGCTTTACAAAAAGCGATGGACCAATTAACTCCAAGGCAACGTGAAGCGATCTACCTGAAATATGTTTTGGAACTTGACTATGATCAACTGGGCAGGGTTTTGAACCTCAATTATCAAACATCCAGAAATCTTATTTACAGAGGATTACAGAGATTAAGAGATAGTTTAAACGGAAAATCGATTTTGCTCCTTACGGTATTTCTTAAATTATCTTCACGGTGTTGTGTAAAAAACAGATTTTTAAATCAGTTTCCCGAATAAGCCCCGGATTTATGACGACATACCGAATTGACATTTAACACAATATCGATTATCCTTTAATTTAAAAAAAAATCAGGTTTCGATGGTTACAAAACTTTAGAATTCTTCTTTAAGGAATAAACATTCAATTGTTTTATGAACCCAAAATTGAACGAAGAATTCCAGAAGTTGTTATCAGATCAAAATTTTATCGACTGGGTTAACAATCCCACGCCTGCTTTGAATGCATACTGGAAAGCTTTTATGGAGATGAACCCGTCTTTTCAGAACGAATTCAATTATGCAAAATATATTATCAAGCGGTTGCATATTAAAAACAGGAAAATTAATGATGCTGTCCGTGACGAAATATGGCGCCGTGTACAGTCGGAGCTTTGGCCATCTTCTAAAAAAGTTCGATTAGCCCGTCAATGGAAAATTGCTGCTTCAGTAATTATATTGATTTGTACGGGAGGATCATTATTAATTTTAGACCATCAGAAGTCATCCATTGATTATCATTCGATTGCCAGGGTAGAACCAACCGGAGGAGAAGTAAAACTGATTTTATCTGATCATACGGAAAAAGTAATCGACTCCAGGGAACCCTCCTTCGATTACAGCAGACATGGAAAAGTTGTTATTGATTCAACAACAGTGGTACATGAGGCCCAAAAAACGGACAAGAAAAATGAAGAGACCTTGAACCAGATCGTCGTTCCCAAAGGCCGGCGTTCAAGCCTGATCCTTTCTGACGGGACAAAAGTTTTCCTGAATTCCGGAAGCCGCATTATTTATCCGGTCACTTTTAATAAAAAGAAACGCGAAGTTTATGTTGAAGGGGAAGCATTTTTTTATGTTTACCATAATTCAAGCTGCCCGTTTTATGTGGCTACAGATCATCTTACAGTACGCGTCCTTGGGACGCAGTTCAATATCAAATCTTACGCAGATGAAGCTTATACCAGTGTGGTACTGGTAAAAGGCAGTGTCCAGGCAGTTGCTAAAACAGGAAATGTTCTAATGAAAGAAAACGAGTTGTTAACCGTGTCTAACGAAACAGGGAAAACAAAACTTGAAGAGGCCAACGTCATTGAATATATTTCATGGAAAGATGGCTGGATGTATTGCAACAATGAAAGTATTGGCAGTATAGCGACAAAACTGTCAAGGTACTATGATGTTAACATTCAGTTAAAAGACAAAAAAGTCGGTGAAATGACGATGACAGGAAAACTTGACCTCAAATCGGAATGTACAAGCGTATTGGATGTAATCAGCTTTACTGCACCTGTCGAATATAACATTTCGGGTAACGAAATTATAATATCAACCAAACAATAAAACAAAAAAGCCTATGGAAAATTTAACGTTATTTTCTTGCGATAAATAAAAAAAGACAGGCTATACCGGCAATATAACCTGTCTGAGTTTTAATCGCATTTTTTAATGTAGATAGTGCAAAATAAAACCTAAAACAAAAGTATGAAAAAAAACATGTTTCGGGTTCCCATAAACGGGAACGTGAAAAGATTATTACTTACAATGAAGTTAACTTTATTAATTCTTTTGCTATCAGCAGCCTCTTTATGGGCCAATAGCGGGTATTCTCAAAATACCATGCTGTCGATAAAAATGAAGAATTGTACATTGAAAGAACTAATCGAACAAATCGAAAATCAGAGCGAATTCATTTTTGTTTACTACAATGGAGTTGTCGATCTTGACAGAAGGATTACAGTAAACATGACCAATCAAACTGTTGACAAGATTCTTGACAGCGTCTTTAAATCAACGGATAATACTTATAAAGTTTACGGTCGCCAAATAACCATCGGGAGAAAAGACCTTCCGGATAATAAAATCATCCCTGATTTGGAAAACACCGAGATCCAACAATACAAAAAACTTACGGGAAAAGTTATCGATCAGAACGGCAAGCCAATACCCGGGGTAACGATTGTTGTTAAAGGCATGACAATCGGAACGGTTACGGATTCTGATGGAAATTTTAACCTCCAGGTTCCGGAAGGTTCCAGTGCCCTTATTTTTTCTTTTGTCGGATATGACAGACAGGAAATACAAATAGGCACCAAAACCCAGTTCCGTATTACACTGAAGGAATTGACTGTTGGAATGGATGAGGTCGTTATTGTTGGTTACGGCCAGCAAAAAAAGGAGAGTATTGTCGGGGCAATAACACAGACCTCGGGCGAAGTGTTAAAACGCTCTTCCGGAATATCCGATGTTGGCCAGGCTCTTACAGGAAATCTTCCGGGAGTTATAACAATATCTAGTTCGGGGATGCCCGGCGAGGAAGACCCGCAGATACTCATCCGTTCGGCAAGTTCGTGGAACAGCAGCGAACCGCTTATTCTGGTCGACGGTGTTGAACGCCCTTTAAGTGCCGTTGATATAGGCTCTGTCGAATCTGTCTCGGTTTTGAAAGATGCATCGGCAACGGCTGTTTTCGGGGTACAGGGTGCAAACGGGGTAATCCTTATCACAACAAAACGAGGACGCGGAGGAGCCGCCAGAATCGATGTAGCAGCAAGTGCAACCATGAAAGTACCTTCTAAACTGCCAAACAAGCTAGATTCTTACGATGCACTTATGGCACGTAATGTTGCCATTGAAAACGAGTTAAACATATCTCCCGAATCTTGGGAGTATATTACCCCACAGGCTATCATCGAAAAATATCGTTATCCGGCCAATGAGGAGGAAGCGGAACGCTACCCTAACGTTGACTGGCAGGATGTTTTATTCAAGAACTTTGTTATGTCGTACAATGCAAGTATCAATGTATCGGGGGGGAGCAGGTTTGTAAAATACTTTACAGCTGTTGACTATGTACATGAAGGAGACCTTTTTGATATTATTGATAATGGCCGCGGTTATCAGTCGGGATATGGTTATAACAGGCTTAACGTACGGAGTAACTTGGACTTTCAGCTAACAAAAACGACCACTTTCAAGGTTAACCTTGCCGGTTCTACCGGCGCCAAAAAGAGCCCGTGGAACCAAACATCTTCTTCCGAGTGGTCGGTAGCACAACAATGGGCAGGCGCTTACAACATTCCACCCGATGCTTTCCTTCCTGTTTATTCAGATGGTTCGTGGGGTTACTACCCAAATATCTCAAATGTGACGAACTCTGCTGCCAACTTATCTCTTGCAGGAGTTATGACAACTACCACAACATATATTAACACGGACTTTACCTTAGATCAAAAATTGGATTTTATTACCAAAGGATTGAGTTTAAAAGGAACCATTTCATGGGACAATGTTTTTGTGGAATACAACCGGGGAGTAAACGACCTTTACAACGATGCACAATATAAATGGATTGATCCAAAAACGGGGACTGTTTATTATAAAAGCGACTATGAAAACAATAACAAATTTGATTTCATGCAGAGCGTCCTTTGGACAGTATCGGGAGGTACTATGCAAAACTGGTCAACCCAACGTAATTTGGATTATCAGTTGCAACTGAACTGGGTGCGTCAGTTCAAAAAGCATAATGTCACTGCTATGGGATTGTTCAGCCGCAAAGAGAGGGCAACCGGGAATGTGATCCCATCCTATCGCGAAGACTGGGCTTTCCGTTCAACTTACGACTATGCATCCAAATACTTCTTGGAGTACAACGGCGCTTACAACGGTTCCGAAAAATTTGCTAAAAAATACCGGTTCGGATTCTTCCAATCAGGCGCTGTCGGCTGGATGGTTTCTGAAGAAAACTTTATGAAATCGCTTAGTTTTTTGGATATGTTTAAACTGAGGGCGTCTTACGGTGAAATCGGAGACGACAGCGGCGACCGCTGGTTGTATATGACTCAGTGGGCTTATGGCAACGGCGATGCAGATACTTATATGGACCTGAACCAGGGGGTTAGCCCTTATACCTGGTACACTGAAACGTCGGTGGGCAATCCTGATGTTCATTGGGAAAAGGTGAAAAAACTCAATATTGGTACCGACTATGCCCTCTTTGATGGTTTATTTGCAGGAAGCATTGAATTTTTCCGTGACCTTCGTAAAGACATCCTTGTCGACGGGGACGATCGTTCTGTTCCGTCCTACTATGGAACAACTGCGGCAACAGCAAACTTAGGACGGGTCCGGACACATGGATATGAACTACAGTTGCGCGTAAATAAACGATTAACCAACTCTTTACGTTTATGGGGAGATTTTAGCATGACACACGCCGTAAACAAAATTCTTGAAAAAGACGACCCCGAATTATATGATGATTACCAAAAAGAAGCCGGGTACAGCATCGATCAGACCACAACGTATGTCGATGCAGGCTATTTAAACTCTTATGATGAGGTCTTTGGAAGCCCCGAACACGACAATAATGATAGTTACAAGACGTGTGGCGATTACTATATTATTGACTTTAACGGTGACGGCGTTATTGATAGCGACGATGAAATCCCTTATGGCTATTCAAGTACCCCGCAGAATACCTATAATGCCACGGTTGGTTTCCAGTGGAAAGGCTTTAGCGGTTTTGTTCAGTTTTACGGTGTTAACAATGTTACCCGCTATGTGGGGCTTACAAGTTTTGCAAGTAATTTGAATACTGTATATGATCAAGGTTCCTGGTGGTCGGTCGACAATCAAACGGCCGATGTAACAGTACCGCGATGGTTATCAACACCAAGTTATAACTCAGGCACCCAGTATTTGTACGATGGCTCGTATATTCGCCTGAAAAATGCCGAATTGGCATATACCCTTACCAATGGATGGATTAAGAGGGTTGGTGTCAGCAGCCTGAAAATTTATGTTAGCGGAAATAATATATGGGTATGGTCGAGAATGCCTGACGACCGTGAATCCAATTTTGCCGGAGCAAGTTCCCAGGGGGCCTATCCTACAATGAAACGATATAGTTTAGGTATCAGATTTACATTATAAATTTAAAGATAATGAAACAGTCTAAATATAAAATTCTGTTATGGGGCAGTTTACTGTCTCTTGCAATCTTTGGGTTATTTTCTTGTGAAGATTATTTGGAAAGGGAACCCGATTCTGTAGTGTCAGAAGATGAAGCTTTTAAAAACTTCACAAATTTCCAAGGCTTTATAGAAGAAATATATAACTGTATTCCAGACAAAGAAAAAAAGTACTGGACGACCTCGTGGAACTGGGGTGAAGATGAACTATTTAATGCGGAAGGTAATTGGCACATGACCCATCAGGTTGATATCGGTAACTTTTGGGCATGGCAGGCCGGTAACCTGGCGCAGGACGGTTGTTGGTTTGATGATACGGACCCAAACCCTACCTCTAACAATAGTTTCTATCATGGTCTGTATGCACATGCGTGGTATTGTATCCGTAAAGCCAACATGGGAATTGCAAACCTCGATAAACTCACATCGGCTACAGAGGAAGAGCATAATCTTATCGAAGGCCAGTTGTATTTTTTCAGGGGTTGGTGGCATTTTGAGATGATGGAATACCTTGGCGGTCTTCCATATGTTGATACCGTATTGCCATCGGGCGAAAAATTAACCCTGCCACGTGAAAGTTATCAGGAGTGTGCAGATAAAGCAGGTGCTGACTTCCGGAAAGCTGCCGATTTGCTGCCCACCGACTGGGACAATACGACCGTGGGTAAAAATACTTATGACAAAAATCAGTTACGTGTCAATAAAATCACAGCACTTGGCTATCTCGGCAAAAATTACCTGTGGGCAGGAAGCCCGTTAATGAAAAACGGAGCACAAATCGGGGGCGCAGATACCTACAATTACGATGAAAGTTATTGTAAAGAAGCAGCAGAAGCTTTTGGCGAACTGTTGGATCTGGTAGAAAACGGAGAAACTCAATATGAATTGGCCGAATTTAACTATTCTGACATTTATAATCATGAAAAAGCCAGTGGGGCTTCTACCTGTTTTAGCGACATATTCTATACAACCGGGCAAAGCTGGCTAATGCCGGGAACAACTGAAGCCATTTTCCGGGGGACTTCGTCGAATCCCAACGGAAGCAACTGGAATACATCAAAAACATTCGGCCCTAAAGTACAGGGACTCGTTGAACATGATAATATAATTCACCATCCTACGGCCAATTATGTAAACTATTATGGTATGGAAAACGGTTTACCCCTGGACGATCCGAACTCCGGCTTCGACAAAACTCACCCGTTTAAAAACCGGGACCCTCGTTTTTATCACGATATTGTTTTCGACGGCTTTAAATATGTAAACTCCACCATGACTGATGATATGGAGTATCTGCGTTATTGCGGTCTTGCTTCAAACGGAACAATGAGAAGCGCTGCGAATGGAAGCCGTACCGGTTATTTTATTCAAAAATTAGTACCGCATACCTGTAATAAATACGATGGAACTTATAACTGGAGTTCCAACCTGCATACTTACCTGCCTTACATGCGCCTGGGTGATATCTACACCATGTATGCCGAAGCATGTGCTGCATTCGGAGGAGCTGCCGGCAAATCGTCGAATTTCTCGAAAAACGCCGAAGATGCAATCAACACCCTTCGGGACCGTGTTGGCGCCGGGCATGTCGGGTCCAGTTATACTACCGATAAAAATAAATTCATCGACGAGGTAAGACGCGAACGTGCCGTTGAATTATCGTTCGAAGGATTTCGTTTTAACGACCTGCAACGCTGGCTGTTACTTACTGAATATCCATACAATGTGAAAACTTCGCAGGAATTTGACAGGGTAGAAGATAATAGTTTCTTTGAGGATAATGACCCGAAAGATGCTCAGGTCGCAAACTTCAGGGAAGAAATTATTCTAACCCGGAATTTTGGGTCAAAACATTACTGGTTTCCGTTAAAAGATGAAGATGTTTCCATGTATCCGGAATTCTATCAGAACCCGGGCTGGTAATTTATCGGAGTTAAAGTATTTTGAAATTATAAACGAAGAAAAAATGAGACATAATTATATAAAACTTATTCTGTTTACATTACTTGCAACTTCTCCTTTTCTGATGAAGGCGCAGGTAAATGACGAAGAAGTTGTTTTGCTAAATAATAAAAAAGATACGTTGGTTCAGGTGGCCTACAGAAAGGTAGCAAAAGACGACCTCCTGGGCGGGGTATCTGTAATCAATTATGAAGGATTGACCCAGAAGAATTATAACACTTACAGCTTAGACAATATACAGGGCTATGTTGGCGGCTGGAACGGCAATTCGTTGTGGGCCATGGACGATTACTTAGTATTGATTGATGGCATCCCGCGTGAAGCCAGCAATGTATTGCCAACCGAAATCAAACAAATTACTTTTATGAAAGGAGCTTCGGCGGTTGTCCTTTATGGCAGCCGTGCAGCTAAGGGAGTTATTTACATTACCACAAAGAGAGGGACAGAAGGCAATTTAAAGATCGACGTGCGTGCCAATACCGGTTATTATGTTCCGAAGAGTTATCCGAAATACCTCGGTTCTGCAGAATATATGACTTTGTACAACGAAGCGCTCGGAAACGACGGTTTATCAGCATTATACAGTGATGAGGACATCTATAATTATGCATCGGAGAATAATCCTTACCGCTATCCTAACGTGAATTTTTACTCATCCGATTATTTGAGAGATACATATAACCGTACAGATGTAGTTACCGAGATATCAGGAGGTAACGAAAAGGCACGTTTCTATTCCAATATCGGTTTTTATTATGCTGATGATTTATTTAAGTTTGGCGAAGGTAAAAATAACAATATCAACCGTTTAAATATACGAGGAAATGTTGACCTTAAACTAAACGATTTTATCAAAGCATATATTAATACCAATGTTACTTTTTACAACTCGCGCAGTGCAAACGTTACAGACGAAGATGATGATGACGGTATTACCGATACTTACTGGACTTATGCTTCAAAGATGCGTCCTAACCGTGTGTCTCCGTTAATCCCGTTAAGCTATATCGACAAGAACGATTTGGTATCGCAGGACCTGATAAGCGGCAGCAACAACATCATCGATGGAAAATATTTCCTCGCAGGGACACAGGTTGACCAGACAAACGTATTTGCCGATTATTATGCTGCCGGTCATACGATATGGACCAGCCGCCAGTTCCAGTTCGATACCGGCCTCGATTTCGATTTGAAAGACCTGCTGAAAGGGCTTGTATTCCATACACAGTTTGCAGTTGACCATACTACGTCGTATTCAACTTCATACAATAACTCTTATGCCGTTTACGAGCCCGATTGGTACAACTATAACGGCACAGACGTTATTGGTGGCCTTACAAAGTACAATAACGATGAAAAGTCGGGGGTACAAAACATTACCGGGAGCACGAGTAACCAAACAATTGCTTTCTCCGGTTATTTTACTTACGAAAACTCGATCAACAAAGTGCACAACCTATCGGCGATGTTAGTTGCCGCCGGTTACCAGCTAACGGAAACCACGGTCTACCACAGAGAATGCAATGCCAACCTTGGCCTGCAATTGGGTTACAACTACAAAGGGAAGTATTATGCCGATTTTGGAACGGCACTCGTCCACACGGCAAAATTGGCCGAAGGACACCGCGAGGCCCTCTCCCCTTCGCTCACCTTGGGATGGAAGCTGCACAAGGAAAGTTTCCTTGCAAATTCTTCTGTGGTCGACGAACTTGTATGGAGCATTTCCGGAAGTGTGCTGAACACCGATTTGGACATTGAGTACGATGATGACGAATACTATTTGTACGAAGGCACCTACGACCAGGCCAATGGCGCATGGTGGGGCTGGTACGACGGAGCTTCGGAGCACTCAACCAACTCGATCAGGGGCGCCAATGAGGATTTGACTTTCATCAAAAGAAAAGAATTCTCCACCAATGTCCGGACATCGTTGTGGAACAAAACATTGGCAGTCAATGCTTCTTTCTTTATCAATTCCATGGAAGGACTGATCATTGAACCGTCAACGCTTTTTCCAAGTTATTTCTCGACCTATTATCCCGATGCATCGTTCGTTCCTTTGGTGAATTACAACAACAATCGAAGGGTAGGATTCGATTTCAGCATATATTACAATAATAAAATTGGCGATGTTGACCTTTCCTTAGGCGTATCGGGCACTTACTATGATACGAAAGCCACAAGACGCGACGAAACTTACGAATATCCGTACCAAAACCGCGAAGGCAAAGCCATTGACGGGATTTGGGGACTAAAAAGCGACGGTTTGTTCCAGGATCAGGACGAGATTGACAATTCGCCGGAACAAACATTCGGCGGAACTATTAAACCGGGCGATATCAAATATATTGACCAAAACAACGATGGAATCATTGATTCCAAGGACGTTGTATTTCTCAATAAAGGCGGATGGTACGGCGCACCTTTTACGCTTGGTCTAAATTTTACTGCTAAATGGAACGGTCTGACGTTCTTTGCCCTTGGGACCGGTGGTTTCGGAGCCTGTTCAATGAAAAACAGTTCCTATTACTGGGTTTACGGCGAGGGAAAATATTCTGAAGTCGTACGCGGACGCTGGACCGAAGACACAAAGGAAACAGCAACATTCCCAAGGTTGACCACTGAAAGCGGCACCAATAACTTCAGGGACTCCGATTACTGGATGTACAAAACAAATGCATTCCGCATTGCCAAAGTACAGCTGACGTATGATTTCCCCAAAAGTGTATTTAAAAATCTTTTCGTGAAAGGAGTTTCGGCTTACATAAGCGGGTCCGACCTCCTGACCATTTCGAAAGAACGTAAAGTTCTTGAAATGAACATTACAAGTGCACCTCAAACGAGATTCTATAACATTGGTTTTAAAGCCATGTTCTAATGGATAAATAATATTAAAAGAATATAGAAATGAAAAATATATTAACCCTATTAGTTCTTGTATTCCTGTTTACATTTACCGCCTGCGAAGACATGTTCGAGCCGGCCATCGAAAACAACAGGGGGCTTGAGGCCATGTACGAAGAACCTACCTATGCCCAGGGCATTCTCGCCAATGCATATATTCTTTTGCCATATTCCTCAACACCAACTACCGATCTGGCAACCGATGATGCCGTTACCAACGATAACACCAGCAGCTACCTGGCAATGGCTACCGGCTCATGGACTGCAGATAACAACCCGGTGTCGCAATGGGACGGGCGCAGGAATGCAATACAATACATTAACCTGTTCCTTGAAAATACAGACAAGGTAACCTATAGCAAAGATACCGTAATTAATACGATGTACAACGACCGGTTAAAAGGTGAAGCTTATGGCTTGCGCGTAGTACAAATGTATTACCTTCTACTTGCTCATGGTGGTTGGACAACCGGTGGAGAATTGTTAGGTGTACCAAACCTTACCGCTTCAGAATCGGCTTCTTCCGATTTCAATGTCCCGAGAAATACATTTCAGGAATGTATCGACCAGATTTCTTCCGATGCAGAAGAAGCCATCGACCTTTTACCTCTTGATTATGGTGATATTTCAAATTCGGAGATTCCTTCAAAATACGTTTCATTAGGTGTAACAAATGCCAGTGATTATAACCGTGTTAATGGCAACCATATTAAAGGGCGAATTACTAGACGCATTGTGGAGGCAGTTCGTGCTCAGGCCGCTCTGCTCGCAGCAAGTCCTGCCTATAATTCAGGGACTTCCGTAACCTGGGAAGATGCTGCCAGTTATGCTGCTGTTGTTCTCGACCGTATTGGAGGAGTAAGTGGATTAGCCTCAACCGGTGGAACATGGTATGCAAATACGTCTGAAATCGGAAACCTTGCATCTGGAGATACTCCTGCTGAGATTATCTGGAGAGGAGATGTCGGACAAAGCAATGATTTGGAAAGCGATAACTTTCCCCCTTCATTATATGGCAATGGGCGCGTAAATCCCACTCAAAATCTAGTTGATGCTTTTCCAATGTTGAATGGATATCCGATAACCGATGATGTAAATAGCGGCTACGATGCTTCTGATCCTTATGCAAACCGCGATCCCCGCTTGTCGAATTACGTGGTTGTAAACGGAAGCACTCAGGGGCCTAATAGCGATGTGATTATTACAGGGACTTATGGCACTAATAATGACGCTATCAATAAGGAGAGTGGCTATTCTACACGTACTGGCTACTATTTACGTAAACTACTGCGTTATGACTGTAACCCCAATCCGACCTATGATACAGAGCAAAAGCATTATACTGCTCGTATCCGTTATACTGAAATTTTTCTTGATTATGCTGAAGCTGCCAACGAAGCATGGGGGCCAACTGGTACAGGAAGCCATGGGTATTCGGCTTACGATGTAATCAAGGCAATTCGCGAAAGGGCAGGTATAGGTACTGATAACAATGATGCTTACCTTGAATCAGTAAAAGGAGACAAGGATAAAATGAGAGAACTGATACGAAACGAAAGAAGGTTGGAACTCTGTTTTGAAAACCATCGTTTCTGGGATCTCCGCCGTTGGAAAGTTTCAGTAGACAACTTGAATGAAACAGCGACCGGAATGCAAATAGGCAAAACAGGCAGTACTTTAACCTATACTCCAATTAGTGTTGAAGCAAGGTCGTACAAGGATTATATGTATTACGGTCCGATACCTTACGGTGAAATCCAAAAATGGAACAACCTGGAACAGAATGCAGGGTGGTAAGCTTTCTGAATAATAACATGATAAATATTGAATGATATGAAAAAATCTAATTTTATATTGATATTGTCTGCCGGACTGTTTTTATTGTTGTCAACATCTTGCCATAATCAGGATATTGACTTCCCCGACTATGATTATTCCACTGTATATTTTGCATACCAATATCCGTTAAGAACAATTGTTTTAGGCAATGACAATACAGCTGACAATACGCTTGATAACGAACATAAATGTAAGATATATGCAACAATGGGGGGGGTATATTCAAATGATAATACTGTTGAGATAGGCATTACTGTCGATAACTCATTGTGTAATAACCTGTATTTCGATGATGAGTTTACCTCTCCGGTAAAAGCAATGCCGTCAAATTATTATTCGTTGGCATCGGATCAAATCCTCCTAGATAATGTATTGTACGACGGGGTAGAAGTACAATTAACCGATGCCTTTTTTGCCGATCCGTTATCGTTAACAAATACTTATGTCATTCCTTTACAAATGACAAATGTTACAAATGCCGATTCTATTTTGTCGGGAAAAGCAAATGTTGATAACCCGGTTAGCACAAATTCTGCAGATTGGAATATTCTACCTAAGGATTATGTCCTCTATTGTGTAAAATTCATCAATCCATGGCATGGGTACTACCTGCGCCGTGGCGTAGATGTTATTACCGAAAATGGAGTAACCTCGACCAATGTACGCCATAAAGAATACGTGGAATACGATGAAGTTTGCGAGATGACTACAGCATCGTTACATTCTGTCGAATACCCCGTTACGGTGGTTAACACCAGCGGAATTGATGAAACATGCACCTTGCTCCTTACTTTCGACGACAACAATAAGTGTACTGTATCCTCTGCAACAAGCGGTTTTACGGCTTCCGGAAGTGGCTCTTTTGTTGAGAACGGTGAAAAAAACAGTTGGGGCAATAAAGACCGCGACGGGTTATATCTTGACTACTCCATTCATATGGACAATAAGGTTTATGCTACTAAAGATACCCTTGTTGCCCGTAACCGGGGAGTTGTTTTTGAAACATTTTCACCTTCGTATGATGAACAATAACTAATCATTTAAATCAGCATAAATATGAAACATTTAAAAAAGATTTTGTTAGGTGCGACCGCACTAACAATGTTAATATCTTGTGCAGATGATAGTTTGCTCGATTATGCGGTAACCAAGCCGGCAAGCATTGCTAACTCAGAATACCTGAACAAATATGATGTATTGAAAAATTATGTCGACAAAACTGCATTCCCAGATTTTAAATTAGGGGCAGGGGTCACAGCAAGCGATTTTAGCAAACGAGGTCTTGTATATAGCCATATCGTATCAAACTTTGATGAAGTAACTGCAGGATATGCGATGAAACATGGCGCTGTTGTCCAGGACGATGGAAGTTTAAATCTTACAACAGTTGATAAATTTATTGCTGCTGCAAAAGAAGCAAGCGTAACTGTTTATGGTCATACCCTTTGCTGGCATTCCAATCAAAATGCTGAATATCTGAATAGTACGATCTCACCGACGGTAATTCCCGGAGAACCATCGTGGGATCAGGTCACCGGCGCAGACTTTGAAACCGATGACGCATCAAATTATCAGGGTAATTCGAATGCAATAATGAGTTTTACTGCTGATGGAACTGGGGCCAACGGTGAAGGACGGGCACTGAAAATTACAAATGAACAGGTCCGTACCAACGATTGGGACTGCCAGTTTTTTGTCACCTTCTCCCCTGCCATGGAAGAGGGTGAAAGATATCAGCTTAGTATGGATGTTCGTGCAGATGTAGCCTGCTCTTTTTCTACCCAGGCCCATACTTCGCCTGGTAATTACAAATATTGGGATTTCTTTGGTTCCATCGATGCCACAACCGAATGGACTACTTTCACCAAAGAAATAACGATTACCAGTGATGTTGCAGGAACAGGAGCAATCGCTTTTAATCTCGGGAATACGGCTACCAATTATTACTTCGATAATATTAAGCTTACGAAGTATAATGAAGGCGGAGGATCAACATGGAATTTGGTCTCCGGCGCAGATTTTGAAACGGATGACGCATCAAATTATCAGGGTAATTCGAATGCAATAATAAGTTTTACTGCCAATGGAACTGGGGCCAACGGTGAAGGACGGGCATTGAAAATTATAAATGAACAGGTCCGTACCAACGATTGGGACTGCCAGTTTTTTGTAACCTTCTCTCCTGCCATGGAAGAAGGCGATAAATATCAGCTTAGTATGGATGTTCGCGCAGATGTAGCCTGCTCTTTTTCTACCCAGGCCCATACTTCGCCTGGTAATTACAAATATTGGGATTTCTTTGGGTCCATCAGTGCTACAACAGAATGGTCTACTTTCTCGAAAGAAATAACGATAACCAGCGATGTAGCGGGAACAGGATCGATCGCTTTCAATCTCGGGAACACGGCTACCAGTTACTACTTCGATAATATCAAGCTAACGAAGTATAGTGAAGGTGTCATCGAAAAAACGCCTGAAGAAAAGAAAGAAATTATTCTCGGCGAACTGGAAAAATGGATTTCAGGGATAATGACAGAATGCAAGGATTATGTTAAAGCATGGGATGTGGTAAACGAACCGATGGATGATGAAAATCCATATGAACTGAAAACGGGCGTTGGCAAAACCGATTTGGCTTCCGATGAATTTTACTGGCAGGATTACCTTGGCAAAGATTATGCAGTAACAGCATTCAACCTTGCCCGTAAATACGGAAATACCAACGACAAACTCTTTATCAACGATTATAACCTGGAATATAACATCGATAAATGTAAAGGTTTAATTGCTTACGTAGAATACATTGAAAGTGAAGGAGCTCAGGTTGATGGTATCGGAACCCAAATGCATATCAATATCAATTCGGATAAAGAAAAGATTGTTCAGATGTTTGAATTGCTTGCTGAAACAGGCAAACTGATCAAAATATCGGAGTTGGATATCGGTGTAGGTGTGACTACCGATAAAGCAACAGATGAACAATATGAGATCCAGGCAGAAATGTATCAATATGTAGTAGCGAAATATCTGGAAATTATTCCTGCAGATCAACAGTACGGCATTACGGTATGGAGCCCTACCGACAGTCCTGAAGGTTCTTCATGGAGAGCTGGGGAACCTATCGGTTTGTGGACCGAAGGTTATTACCGGAAACGCGCATATGCCGGGTTTGCCGATGCTCTAGCCAGGGAGGAATAGATTCCTTATAAATTATTTAGTACTTCTCCCGGCGATTTTTCCCCTCGAAGAAAACCGGGAGAAGTACAATCATGTTGCCTTACGGAAGATCGGCTTAAAAGATATCTTTTAATTTACATAAAATAAAAAAACGACTGTCCGTAACTAAAATGAATAAGTATATCCTGTTCCAATTACGAATTCCCGTACGGGATTCTTTACGTTTATTTCTTTATCGATCAATCCGAACAGATTTATTTTATGGTGCTTACTTATTTTATAGTCACCTCCCAGGGTATATCTTAACCCGTCGAATTTATTGCCATCCGGGTTGTTTAACTGGTAAAACGTTTCAAACGATAAATATGGATTAATCCTGCAATGTGGGATGTTGTATTCGGCCTTGGCTTTATTCCGCCAGCTCCACTTTGGGTTTATCTTGTACGACCGTTCGCTCTCATCCTTATAGGTATTCTGCACGCGCTCACGCAGTGAAAAAGTAAAGTCGCCCCATTTTTTCTTTCCCTGTACATAGAAATTAATCCTGTGCCGGGGTTGAAAGTCATCATTCTCCAGATCATGAAAATCAATAAACTGGTAAGCAACACCCAGTGTCAACGGCTTAAGAAGATCGTACTCGACTGACAGTTCGGTGGCTATCCGCTCAATTTCCCCTGAATGATCGGCCGTTCGAAGTTCTTCTTCCATTTCGAAGGTCCACTTTTTAATTTCCTTTTTAACTCCCGCACTCATCCAGATTCCGAAATCATCAGACTGCGCATGTACCTCAGGTATTCCCAACAGGGACAACAGAATAAAAATCAATAACAAGTAGCTTTTCATAAATCGGGTATTAATATTGATTGTAAGATTGCTGATCGCCTTAAGGGGTTGATCTGTTCAGGGCCGTCCCTGTTCCGAAAAATAAATTTTAATGTAAGCCCTCTTTTTCTGAAAATCAATTTTCATGATTTCCAATTTGTGAATATTCAAACCTGTTTTTTCCCGAAGGTCATCCACCATTTGATCGTAATATTCAGGCCGTACCAGATCGAGCCTTTCATAAATAACCGGCATTGAAGACAATAACGACACTGACTGGTTCCCTTGCACAAGACGTCCTGTTCCATTTTTCCTGAAATAATTAGTTTCAAGGACCCAGGTAACAACCACAAAAATAGCATTGGTAATCACCAGTTCAAGACAGGTTATCGTCGAGTTGCTGAGCGCATTAATTACTGAAATGCCTATGATTACAAAAAGATAAGTCATTTCCCTGACCGGCAAGGTATTGGTCCTGTATCTCAGAATTCCGAAAACAGCAAACAATCCCAGGGCAAATCCAACTTTTATATTAACACTGGCCAACAGGAAAACCATCAGGAATATGGTGGTACTGATCATGAAAAAGGTAAACAGGTACTCGCGGCGCTGCCTTTTACGATAATAAAGGAAACGGATAATACATCCGGTTACCAACAAGTTGAAAGCAAAACGGATAAGCAACTCCCAAACAGGTGCATCGGTAATGGTTTGACTATTCATCGTTTAAAGAAATAGCGGGATTCATAATACAAATGATCAATTATCTCTCTGTGGGTACATTCATCATTAGTTTGTGAAAAACCGTAATCTCTTATACTTGTTACAAAAAACCTGATCGGAAATTACTACTATAAAATCAGTGAAAATTAAATATTCATTAATTGGATTACAAATATATTAAAATAAACATATCTTCAAAAAAAGTGCCCAATAGTATTAGTTAATGATTTCAATATCTCCTTCCGGACCATGCTATAAAACACGAATACAGACACTGTTTTTCAATAAATTACCAGACATCACTAAACTCGTTGTTACGAATCATACCCTGTGTGCCCCCCTTCATGACTTATTTTGTGACCTTCTCATTGCCGGAATTGCATCCGGATTGAATCACGTTCCCAGTGATATGACAAATAAACAGACACTATTCTGTTAAAATATTTGACAATTGACAGCTGATTAAAAAATAATCAACTATAAATACAAATACTTATTTTTTTTGGTACAGTTCTGGATGGAAGATTTATATCCGGAATATAAACGACGATCGTCAAAGATGATGTGTGAGGGTAAGCCCCCAATGATAAAATCGAAATGAAAATAAATTCTGTTGACATTGATTATCTTAGAACTTTCGGAATGAAAATGGCAGAAGGCCGCTTCTTCTCAAAAGAATTTCCGACTGATGAAAACGAGGTGTATACGGTGAGCTGGCAAAGCTGGAAAGCCGCAACGAGAAATCCCGTAGAAGCGCTAAGGTACGAGTGAAATAATGAACAATCAATAGCCTGCTTTAAAAATCAGATAACTAATAAAAAGTAAGATTACTAATTGAACGAAGTGCTTTGACTCCAAAGGGGAAAATTGTAACAGCACTGACAAACTTATTTACAGACAGTGTCTAAAAATTAGACAAACGGCACAACATAATAAGACTGATAATTTTGAAATACAGCCGTTTGGCATTGTGGCATAATTTCTGAAATTTTGTTTTAACAGACAGCATGCATCTTTTTACTGAACAAGTATTAAAAATAATGTAATCATGTTCCGTACCATTTTTAAAATATCGTTCCGAAACCTGTTGAAACACAAAACGTACTCGATGATTAATATATTCGGGCTTGCGTTGGGGTTCACCGCATTCATACTGATCGGTCTGTTTATTCAGCATGAGTTGGGCTGGGACAAGGCCAATGAGAATTACGACCGGATGTACCGGGTCCAGCGGCATTATGCCAAAACCAGGTATGCAATGGACGGGAACGATATTTCCCCGAATACACCCGCAATAACAGCCAGATTGCTCGGGAAACGGTTTCCTGAATTTGAAAAGGTAACCGTAATCAGGGAAAATAACGGAAAATTTATAGCTGCGGGACCGGAGCGGCAGGTTTATGAAGAAAGAGGAATTGGTGCAGACAGTTCTTATTTTGATGTGTTTACTTATCATTTTATTGAAGGCACTCAAAAAAACGCATTGGCAGAACCCTTCAGCATTGTCCTTTCAAAAACATTGGCCGACAAACTTTTTCACGGGGAACCAGCCCTGGGAAAAACAGTAACGATGGAAAAGAAGTTTGATATGAAAGTGACCGGGGTTTATGCTGACCTGCCCGATAACACCACTATCCGCCCGAATTACATTGTTTCCTTCTCTTCGCTGACACAAACCGAAGGGATTAATATAACCAATATCCGGGAATGTGATTGCATGACATTTGTTCTCTTAAAATCAGGGGTTGATTATAAATACCTGGAAGGGAAAATAAAGCCTGTCCTTTCCGGGTTCAGAGGGGCGGAATATGAAGAACTTCAGTTGTGCCCGATGAGCAAAGTTTACCTGGATTTTAACGGAAACGGCCATTATTATGTCGTCTTGTTCTTGTATGGACTGATTGGCATTTTTATCCTGATCATGTCCGCTTTCAACTACATCAACCTGACAACTGCCAATGCCGCAACTCGGGGAAAAGAAGTCGCAGTAAAAAAAGTCAGCGGAAGTAACCGGCTAATACTGATCTCACAATTCATGGGCGAAACAATGTTTATTTCCATATTGGCCCTTGGACTGGCTTTTCTAATGGTAAAACTCGCTCTTCCTGTTTTTGAAAGGATTACAGAACGGCAAATCGGGCTAAACATGATCAGGGATTGGCCGTTTATTGGCACGACCATGCTCATTGCATTGGGAGTCGGCGTCCTTTCCGGCATCTATCCGGCATTATTCTTATCATCCAACAAAATAGTGTCCCTGTTCAGGGGGGAATTCTTTCATAAAGGCAAGGAAAAATTCAGTCTTAAAAAAGCATTGGTTACCTTCCAGTTTGCCATTTCCGTTTTCCTGATCCTGGTCACGCTTGCGTTTTCTCTGCAAATCAGGTATCTGGCAAATAAGGACCTGGGGTTTAACAAGGAAAATATGCTTTATACCTGCATTTCCGTCACAAAAAACGGGACATCATTCAACCAACTGAGGGAACGTATCTTACAACATCCGGAGATCATTGACGGTTCTATGTCGAAGCACATTCCGTTTGTCAGTTTTGGCGGAGGAATGACCAATTGGGAAGGTGGGGAGCCGGATGAAAAGATCAGTTGCCGGTTTAATTCGGTCAGCTACGATTTTGTAAAGAATATGGGCATATCGTTAATTGCCGGACGTGATTTTTCCCGTAGTTTTCCGGGTGATATTGGCAATGCCTGCCTGATCAACGAATCGGCAGCACAGTCTTTCGGCTGGGACGATCCAATAGGTAAAAGACTGAACGAAAACCGGCTGACGGTTGTTGGCGTCGTCAAAAACTACATATACAAGGACATGCACAATGGAATTGAACCGGCTATTCTGGTACTGGCCCCCGATGAAATTTCCGGTTACTGGACTTTTGCCTTCCGGGTTCGTCCGGATAACTATCAAAAGGCAAAAACTATCCTGACACGGGAATTTGAAGCAGATTTTCCCAATGATCCGTTCGAATTTAATGACCTGTTGACTGCTTTTAACAACGAAAACAGCTACCGGATTTATCATGCGGTTGACCGGACAATCTTATTTTTCACCTTTTTCAACATTTTCCTGGCTATGATTGGCTTACTGGGATTGATTTCCTTTACGATATTTCGCCGGACAAAAGAAATTGGCGTGCGTAAAATCAACGGGAGCAGCACCATCAATATATTTTATATCCTTAGCCGCGAGTATTTTGTTCTGCTTATTTATGCGCTAATTGTCGCTATTCCCGGTGCCTGGTGGATCTATGAATGGATTCCGGGCGCCAATAAACTGCACATGCAGCCCTGGGTATTTATACTGGGGGCAGGGATCCTGTTTGTCATCATCCTGCTTACGACCAGCTACCAAACAATCAGGGCTGCGACAAGGAACCCGGTGGAAGCGCTACGATACGAGTGAAAAATAATGAGTAATTAATAATTAGTAATGAGTAATTGAAGGAATAATGAGCGATAATGAGAATATTATACTTAAAAAATCATACGATTTTGCAATAAGAATTGTGAAAATGTATCGACATTTATCGGTAGAGAAAAAAGAATATGTCCTTAGCAAACAAGTATTAAGAAGCGGGACCTCAATTGGTGCTAATGTTGAAGAAGCAATAGGCGGCATCTCAAAAGCCGATTTCAAGGCAAAAATGGGTATTGCCTATAAAGAAGCCAGAGAAACTGATTATTGGCTAAGACTGCTAAACGACACTGATTACCTGGAAAAAGAAGCCTTCTCTTCAATTAGATCTGATCTTACAGAGTTATTGAAAATATTATTCTCGATAATCAAATCGTCCAATAATAAATAAATTACTAATTATTCATTACACATTATTAATTGAAGTTCAAAGTTTGGATAATTAGGACTACATCTGCGATCTCAAGATAAATTTCCCTACATAAAACATTTAAGGAATGAATTGATTAACTTTGCATTTATGAATCGGATTATATGGATCGTGAGACAATAAATACTTTTGACGTGTGTAATCTGTCGTCCCACTTATTTTGGGATGTGGATGTGAGATCCTTGGATCCGGATAAACATTTTCCGTTTATTACACAAAGGGTTCTCGAATATGGACTCCTTTCTGATTGGACAAAACTGTATAAACATTTCGGATTGAAAAAAATAACAGAAACAGTAAAAAATTTAAAAACGCTCGATAAAAAGTCTCTGCACTTTATCGCTATGCTTTCCGGTTTAAGTTTAAACGAGTTTAAATGCTATATTACAAAACCATCGATTCCCCCACATTGGAACTTTTAATGTACATCCTGAAAATTCCTGAATTTAAGAATCTTCGTTTGGTCGGAGGAACCGCTTTGGCGTTCAGATCGGCCATAGAAAATCAATTGATCTCGATTTTTTCGGACAACTTCGCATCGATGAATATGCGTTTTCTCATGCACTAAAACCATTAAAAAATGTCAGGCTGCTTAATCAGACTGAAAATATCAAAATATATCTTATCAATGGCATAAAAATAGACTTCGTTAATTATGCTTATAATTGGATAGATCAACCCATTACGGATGATCAACTGAGACTTGCCGGATTAAAAGATATTGCAGCCATGAAACTAGCTGCGATCACCGGGAGAGGAACTAAAAAGGATTTTATTGATATTTACTTTTTATTAAAAAAATTTACCCTCAAAAAAATGTTATCGTTCTATAATCGAAAATATCCTGACGGGTCAGTATTTTTAGTATTGAAAAGCCTGGGTTATTTCGAAGATGCTGAAGAAGAACAAGCCCCGGTAATGTTAGAAAAAGCAGAATGGAACGAAATAAAAAATCGAATTAACATGGAGTTAAAGACTTATATTTCTCAATTGTAAAATTAGTAATGAATAATGTTTACCGGCAACCTATTCCTTATTTTTCTACTGATAGATGTCGATCTACTTTCTCAATTTCTACTGAGAAACCGGATGTGGTCTTAAGCACAACATCTTCATTCATTGCTCTTCCAATTACTCATTACTAATTATTCATTACACATTATTAATTGAAGTCCCCCCCCTCTGCAGGTTCATTCCTTTAGCTTTTTAGAAAACTTCAACTCCAGAATGAAAGCTACCAGTAATCCAAGTCCTCCGAAAAGAAGGACCGATGCCCCGTAAATGACGCCAACCGATTCCCTGAGATGCCAGTTATCATTCATATTCAATGATTCGTTCAACCCTAAAGATTGTGAAATAATGAACCCTGACAAAAGTCCCAGTCCAATTCCCAGCAGCAAACAGGCAATTTTGAGGGTCCCGAATACCGGCGGATTTTTTTCAGGGAAGGCGAATTTGTTACGCACCATGGAAGCATCGAAGGTCGATCCGATCTTTTCAATCATTGTGAGCCTTTCCTTGCGGCACACAAATAGCTCAAACAATTTATAAATACCCAGTGTAATCATTCCGACAACCAGCGGAATCGTAATGAAATCCATCATAATGATAATTTTTAATGAATAAATTTTGTTCTTTGCTCTGTTGGACGCCGGCTTTCAAAATCGGTTACACATGGAGGAAAAGTGTCCGTATTCCTCAATTAAAGGACGATTTTAAATACTGTAACCAACCCGGACAGAATGCGTCAAAGCATATATGATGGAACAATTGAATGAACCTGACCTGATCGCACGCGTTCTGGACGGAGAGCCGAGGGCTTTTTCCGTCCTGATAAAACGTTATCAGCGTCCGGTCCATTCATTAATCCGGCAAATAATTCCAAATAGCGAAGATGCAGAAGAACTGACTCAGGATGTTTTTGTCAAGGCTTTTACCAGCCTGAAATCTTTCCGGGGCGGTTCCTGCCTGTCAACCTGGTTATACCGTATAGCCTATAACACAGCCATTTCTTACACCCGGAAAAGAAGGTTGCTGTATTCCGAAATTGATGAGAATTTTTTGAATAAAATTCCGGACGAACAGGCAGATGAAATACTGGACAGGGAAAACGACGAGGCACTAATGCAACAAATCGAGGCTGCTGTGGAAAAGCTAAATCCGGAGGACAAAGCGTTAATTTCGCTCTACTATGTACAGAAGAGACCTGTTAAGGAAATATCGGCCATTACAGATCTGACTCCTGAGAATGTCAAAATAAAACTATACCGCGTCCGGAAAAAGATTGTATTTTTGATCAATAATTGAAACCATGAATAAAGATAAAGCGCTGATAAAAACCCTGATCCGGAAATCGGACGATCTGCCGGACCGGTTTGAAGAACAGGTGATGAACCTTATTCTTCTGGAAACGGAAAAGAAAAACCGGCGGAATTATTACCTTAGCCTATTGCTTGTTTGCGCTGTTTCACTTGCCATGACCGGAGCCACATTTTTTGTTCTCTATCATTTCTTCTCGTTCAATATCCTCGGTCTTTTTTCCAATATCCGTATCCGTGTCGAATATAGTCCGTTATATGCCTATTGTTTTTACATCGCTTTCCTTGTTTTACTTTTGCTTTGGCTCGACCACAAATTCAGACGGATCATGAAGAAAATGGGGTATCACTAAATTCTTTTACACAATTGCGAATTAGGAGTTGAAAGAAAATACGCAGTGATTGGATGAAACTTAAACAAGAAGAAAAACACACGCATAAACATAGTTAAACGATTATAAAACCATTTCCCGGTCTATCTGACATTCCGGTTTTATTTACCGGATGTTTTCGAAGTTTGATGCGCATCAGATGATCTTTTGATGCGCATCAAGTTATTCGTTTATCCGTATATTTTATTCATTTGATGCGCATCATTTTTTATCTTTATGCTGAAGTTAGGACAATATCTTCCGTACATTTAAAAACTTTTACCATGACAATTCAGTATAAAGTCATTTCAACGTTTAAACCTGGAGCAGGAAAAGAAGGCGAAAAGATTTATTTCCCAAGATTGACAGGCTCAACGCCTGCAAACCTGGAAGAGATGGCCGGCCTTTTGGCTCAGCGGACCTCTGCCAGCAGAGGAGACGTTTACCTGGTTTTAACAGGACTTGCCGAATTGATCCCGGAACTGCTTTCCCAAGGCAAAACAGTCAGGATTGACCGTCTGGGGTCATTCGCTTTACATGCTAAGGTACTAACAAGTGACTCACCGGAGGAAGTTTCATACAGAAACATAAAAGAATTGCGGTTAAGATTCAAGGCAGACAAAGAAATCAAAAAAATGCTGAAAAGGATCAGCTTCAAAAAACAGGAATGAATCAGTATTGGATTTTAAACGTAAAGATCGTCCGGTCCTGCCCATTAAAACAAACGGGAAAGATATACCGGGATAATCCGGAGTCTGCCCTTAACCGACAGGAGAATGCCAATGGATAACCGTTCGTCGCAGCAAATTTACACCGACAGGATTCAGCAGGCAGTTGACTACATATCGGAACATCTTGCCGAAAAAATAACGCTGGATACCTTAGCTTCGGTGGCCTGTTTTTCGCCTTATCATTTTCACCGGATATTTACTGCGTTTACAGGGGAAACGCCTCGGGGTTACATTGAACGGATTAAACTGGAAAGTGCAATAAACCGGTTGTGCGATATGCCCAACAGATCTGTTTCCGAAATAGCCAATGATGTTGGTTTTGAGTCTCTCTCTGTATTTTCCCGCTTATTTAAAAAGCAGTACCATCTCTCCCCCACCGAACTACGCAAAAAACACGGGAATGATCAGTGTTTCCTGCGCCTGTCAAAACGGGAAAGACTGCACCCGCTGTCCGAAGACGATTTTTTATCTATTGAAATCAGGATGTTGCCATCTTTTCATGTTGCTTATATTCAAACAATGCAGGAATATGCCACCGGGATTGTCCAAACGTGGCAAAAACTAAGATCGTTTGCATCAAAGCATCAGTTAATAAAAAAAGATACGTTTTACATGGGAATTCCTTTCGACAATCCGGGCATTACCCCCGCTGAGAAATGCCGTTACCGGGCATGTATCACTGTTCCCGAAGATGTGGTACATGCCCGTGGGGAAATTAAAACAACCGATATTGCCGGAGGAAAATATGCCCTCTTCCATTTTCATGGAACATCGGAATCCCTTTTCCGCGCATTTGATTTTATTTATGGCGTATGGCTTCCCCAAAACGGGTATGTTCCGGCGGAAAAGCCACAGATAGAATTTTACGGTCCTGATTTTCTTTCTGATTTTAGCGCAAAAAACTATCGGAGATACAACAACATCCGGATTGCAATGCCTGTTTCTGCATTGTAAATAATTTAAAGCAGCTGATTTATTCGGTTGATTCCAGAATATGCCCGATTGTGACATAAGCATCCGATTCCCTGCGTTTTATCAGAAAAGACAATAAAAACGTAACGACCAGAATAACCGCTGCAACGGTCAAGGAATGGTGCAACCCAAAAGCAAACGCCTTTTTCTCTGCCAAAGCGCCGGTTACTGTTAATTGGGCCATATACATACGTTGACCGGCGCCAAGCAAACCAAGAAATAAAGAAGAACCAACAGCGCAGGCTATTTGCTGCAGGGTATTTAAAATAGCAACTCCATGGGCGGACTGTTTGGCGGCAAGGTGGCTCAGGCTGTTCATTTGCACAGGTGTCATAATAAGTGCAGAAGCAATACTTACGCAACACTGTAATCCAACAATCCATGAGATAGGGGTATCTATTGTGCAATTGGCCAGCAATCCGACAGAAACCGCCATAACAAAAAATCCGGATATTGCCATTATGCGGGCGCCGTATTTATCATAGATGCGACCCGAAAAAAGTGATACAAAACCATTAAGCAGGCCTCCGGGCAAAAGAAATAATCCCGCCGAGAATGACGATAAAACAAGGGCCTTTTGCAGGAATAACGGCAACACCAGATTAATAGAAAACACCATCATCAGATTAACCATAACAAGCAATGTCCCCAGCGAAAACATCGGATTTTTCAGTATGCGGATATCCAGCATCGGATGAGGTAACGACAACTGTCGTTTGGAATAGAAGAGTAAGGTAATTATCCCCATCGCGATAGAAATCAGTACCCGGCTATCTCTAAAACCGTTGCTTTCAGACAAACTAATTCCGAGGATAATCCCCCCGAACCCGACAGTTGATAAGAGTACCGAAATAAAATCAAATTTTGGTTTCGTCACCGGCGACTCCAGTTTCAGGAACATAATGCCCAAAACGATAGCCAGCAATGCAAAGGGAACCAGCATAAAGAACAACCAGTTCCAGTTCAGATATTGCAAAATTATCCCCGAAAAGCTCGGCCCGATTGCCGGTGCAAAAAGGATCACAAAAATAGCTTTTCCCATAGCAGCCCCCTGCTTCTCCGGAGGATAAACCCGCAAAATGACATTCATCATGATGGGAACCAGCATTCCGGTTCCACATCCCTGGATAATCCGGGCAACCAGCAAACCTGGGAATGTTGAAGAAAATCCGGCGATAATGGTCCCGGCTAAAAACAAACTCATTGCCACCATAAAAAGCCTCCGGATGGTATAGGTATGAATAAGGAAAGCGGTGACCGGTATGGATATTCCGATAATCAGCATATAGCCGGTAGCCAGCCACTGAACGGTCCCCGCCGTTATGTGCATTTCTGTCATCAATGTTGAGAAAGCAACGTTTAGAATGGTCTCATTGAGTAAAGCGAGAAAACTCCCGAGCATCAATGCCATCATCACTACCCCTCTTTTCAGTCCGGGCCGTAAAGCGTGATTGTTTACTGTTTCTGTCATTATAAAATCCTTTCAATTGTTAAAAAAATCAGATGACAAAAATAGGACGGACCCTGTTCCTGAATTTGATGATTCTTGCTATTTTGAAAAGGAATAAGATTAATTCACCGAATTAAAAACGAAGGCACCAGGGAACGAAGAATGGGTACGATGGTTTCTGTTGTTTAGGACTGCCCCGTTTGAACGTTCGGCACTTCGTTGTTTGAAAGAGGGGTTTATTTCTGTTGTTACTGTTGTTGGTTGTCCCCCATTCTCTATGCCCTCACCCAATTCCTTCATTCCTTCATTCTTTCATTCACCAATTCACCAGTTCACCAGTTCACCAGTTCACCAGTTCACCAGTTCAGAACACTCTTGCTCACGGCCCCCGCATCGAAGCGTAAAGCACTCACATTCAAATATCTTATGGTTTCCCTTAAGAATGCGAAATGTTAGTGATTTATACCTTTGCTTATAAATCCATGGTTTTTAATTTTTCCCGCAGATGCTTTAATGCCTGGGTTATGTAATTTTCAACCGTACGGATGGAGATACCCATCTTTTCAGCAATTTCCCTGTTGGTAAAATTCTGAAAGCGGCTGTAACGGAAAGCCGTCTTGCATTGAGCCGGTAATTTATCAATCTCTTTGTCCAGGATTGCTTTTAAATCATTAACATCGACCAGGTCCTGCGTTGAGTTGTCATGATTTTTTGCCAGAAACATGGCAAAGTTCAATGCATATTCATCCCTTACTTTGGAAGACCGGATATAACTAAGTGCTTTGTATCGGGCAGCAGAAAACAAATAGGCCATAAATGATTCCGGTTCGGTTAACTGCCTTTTCTGCCAAAGCGAAATAAAAATCTCCTGTACAATCTCTTCGCTTGCAACTTCATCCTGAATACGCATGCAGACAAAAGCGTACAAACGGTCAGCATAACGATTGTAAATCTGCTCAAAAGCTAACTGATCGTTACGTTTACTCACCAATCCGAACAATTCTTCATCTGTAAAACTCAGGTAATTAACAATCATTTGATGTTTCTATAAGCGCTTATTGTCCCATCCCAAAAATACACAATGTCATTTTATATCCAACAATTCCTTCCATTTAGAAGATCTTCCTCAATCCATTCTTACAAATAATCGCAGTTCCATCAAAAAAAATTACAGCGCGACTGTGTGTAATTCAAACTTGAAACGACTATAAGGATATACAAAGTAAAAAAAACTTTTCAAGGACATTAAGTTTATGAAAAAATTTAAGTTTTCAGATATACTAAAACAATACGAACAGGAAGGCCTTAGCGGCAAAAATAAAAAGCTTGTCGATAGCTGGTTTGATCAGCTTGAGCAGGACACAACTATTGGCAAGCTGAGCGAGCAACGGAAAATTAAAATAAAATCGAAAATTCTTCGGGATACACAAGATTCCAGGGTAATCCGTCTGAATTTTCGTATTCCGGCGATTGCCGCAAGCCTGATCCTTCTGATGGGACTTTCGTATCTGGTTTGGTATTCGCTGGAAAAAACAGATCTCTTTTTCCCTCAAAGTTTAGTCGAACAATCAACCGGGAAAACGCAGAAGGTAATTCTAAGCGACGGAACGATTATTTGGCTCAAAAGGGAAAGTGAGCTCAATTATCCATCGAGATTTAACGGGGCAACGAGAAATGTTGAACTTCAGGGAGAAGCACTTTTCGAAGTTGCCAAAGATCCTTCCCATCCGTTTATTATCCACTGTGGCGAACTTACCGCCAAAGTACTGGGGACTAGTTTTAATATCAAATCGACGGAACAAAAGATTGAAGTATCTGTCTTTACCGGAAAAGTCTCGCTCCAAACCAAAAATCAAAACCTTGTTGTTATGCCGAACGAGAAAGCCGTTTATAAAAGCGCTATAAAATCTCTTCAAAAGGAATCAGCCGGGCACAAGGAACAGTTAACGCAAATACAAGGTACTGAGTACAATATGCAATTTGACGATACACCGCTTACGAATGTATTCCGGCAGGTTGAAAGCAAATTCAATATTAAAATCAGCTATAATAAAGAGCTATTAGGCAAACAACGGGTTACAGCAGACTTTACCGATCAGTCGCTGAAAAATACCCTTGATATGCTTGGTCAACTCTTTTCAATAAACTATACACAATCCGGAAATCAAGTAAAAATAACAAATTAAGAATTCGCCAGAATAATAAATCACCGAGTATTAACCCCCTAAAACAGATTCTTATGGTTTAATAATAATTCAGCATCAATACCCCTTTTTAACCAAAAAGGCAGAGGTGGTTGCAACACCTCTGCCTTGTACCTTCTCCAGTTGGGAGGGTAATGGTTGTCATTATTATGGTTTTAACAATAACACATCAAATGTATGCTAAAGAAAAATAAATTCAAAGACCCAATTGTCAGGTTTATGAGAATTGCGTTTATATACATGGTAAATGTATTAATCTTTGCTCAGTTATCCATAGCTGCAAGCAGTTACGGACAACGGGTCCTGGAAAAAAATTTGTCTGTCAACGCTGAAAACGAAACATTGAAGAAAACGCTTTCTAAAATTTCAGAAGCAGCGGATATCAAATTTGTGTATAGTACCAATACGATCTCTCTTGACGATAAGGTGAGCTATAATTTCTCGAATGAAAACCTGAAGGAAATCCTGGACCAGCTTCTGCTTACCCATTCGATTGATTATGTCGCCCGGGAGGATGGGTACATTGTTCTGGTCCCCTTAAAGCCGAAAACAAGGGAGGAAGAACAAAAGCCTGATAATTCAGAAGAAAAGCAGGAAGAACAGCAACCTGAAGATCTGATCAAAGTACATGGAATAGTTTACAACGAAGATGGAAGGGAAACACTGGCCGGTGCAAATGTGGTGATTAAGGAAAACAGGCGTGGAACGGTAACCGACAAAAACGGAGAATTTGTTTTGTGGGTGCGCAAAGACTGGCACCTGCAGGTTTCCTTTATCGGATTTCAATCAACAGAACTTGAAGTAAAAGGAGAGCAGGACCTCAAAATAAGACTTACATCAGTCACCAATTCGATTGACGAGGTTGTTGTTGCCAGCAATGGGCTCCAAAATATACCCAAGGAGCGTTCTCCCGGTTCTTTTACTACTGTCAGTGCAGATGACCTGAAAGAAATTCCTTCATTAAATGTCATCAACAGCATGGAATCGATGATTCCCGGGATGCAGGTATCCGTTCTTTCCGGCGACAGGACATTTACATATAATATTACCGAGAAATCGGCCTCATCGGCAACCCGTACTGTTGGTGCAACCGAATACAATATTTCTATCCGCGGACGGGGAACATTGTCCGGAGAAAACTTTCCTTTAATTGTAGTTGACGGTTCCATTACTGAAATGGATATCTCTTCCATTAATCCGGATGACATTGAAAACATTACCGTGCTTAAAGATGCATCGGCTGCTTCAATATGGGGGGTAAGGGCTGCCAACGGGGTCATTGTGATCACCACCAAAAAAGGGAAAAGCAAACAGGCCCCCCAGGTAAACTTCTCGACCAGTCTGATGATCGCTGAAAAACCGGATGTTTCCTATGTAAAAACCATGAATTCAGCTCAAATGCTCGATTATGAAAAGGAATTAGTGGACCGCGGATTTGTCAGCAAAATTGATGCGAGCGATTATTATTCAGCTCAATATACTATCAGTAAGGGAAGTCAGCTTGCCTGGAACCTGAAATCGGGAAATATCACTGAAGATGAATATAACGATGACGTTGCCGCACTGAGTAAAACAGATAACCGGGGACAGATTTCAAAATATTTGCTGCAGCATGCCAGCAGTCAAAACTATAATCTGTCAGTCAGCGGAGGCGCCGAAAATTACAATTACTATTACTCGGCTTCCTACAGCAAAGAAAACCCGAACAGTGTCCGGGACCTGGGAGAACGCTATACCATTACCGCGAATAATAACTGGAAATTGTTTAATTTAGTTAATCTTGCCACAAGCTTTAAAGGAACATTCTTCAGTTACAAGAACAATGGCATCTCATTGGCAACGCTCTACTCTCCGTCAAGATCGACTTTACTGCCCTATAATCAATTAGCCGATGAAGATGGGAACGGAATAAGTTATGACCGGTATGACCAGACATGGGTAAGCAGCCTGGAAGCTAATTATAAAGATTGGACATATAACTATCTGGATGAATTAAAAAATTCGGATAACTCCCAGAAAACGGATAATTACAGCGCAAACATTGAGTTAACAGTGCCAATTATAAAAGGGTTGACCGGTTCTGTAAAATATGCTAAAGAAAAAACAAACAGCACATCAAAGACTTATTACAACCAGGACACTTATTATTTCCGCGATATGGTTAATTATTATACCTATCCCGGGGCAAGCACAAACAGTCTGGGAATAACAACCGGGGGTATCCTGTCCAAAGGAATTACTTACGAAAATAATTATAGCTTGAGAGGCCAGCTCAATTTTAACCGGATATTCAAACAAGACCACCAGATAACGGCTCTGGCCGGAACAGAGATCAGGGAAACCAATATCGGGCAGACCACGTTCTCTTTGTTCGGGTACAATCCGGAAACAGGTTTAACAAATACATCCATCAATTACAGCTCGACACCCACTTATCAGTACGTTGCCGGAGATTCAGAAACTTCATACACAACATTCTATTATGGCGGGTATCCCTCCCAAAAGGATAAGAAAAGACGTTTTCTATCGTGGTACAGCAATTTTGCATACGATTATAAAAGTAAATATTTCCTCTCCGGAAGCATCCGTTATGATGATTACAACAACTTCGGCGTAGAACGGAAGTACAGGGCTACCCCTTTATGGTCTGCCGGGGGCAAATGGATGATGAGCCAGGAACCATTCATGAAAAACCTTAAATGGATTTCGAACCTGGGTATTCGTACAACTTATGGCGTAAACGGGAACTTATCGTTGGATACCTATCCTTTTACCTATATTTCCTTAGGAGGGAATTCTGATTCGACGACAGGTCAGGAATATGCGTCGGTAATCTCGACTGCCAATCCCGAAATAAAATGGGAAAAAGTATATGTAACCAATTTAGGGGTCGATTTTGGCCTTTTTAACAACCGGTTAAACGGGACATTTGACTATTACCGGAAAAACAGTAAAGATTTACTGTACAATTATCCTGTAAGCAGCGCCTATGTAGGAAACATCAACAGCGGTTACCTGACCAGAAATATGGCCTCCATGAAATCAACGGGTTTTGATTTCGGACTGAAAGGGACATTGTATAACGATAAAAACTGGAACTGGCAAATGCGGTTCAATTTGTCATACAATACCAATAAGATTACCGACGCCCGTTTCAGGGAAACCAGTTATACCAATTATTATTCCTATTATCCTGCAGGCATCGGCCTGATAAAAGGATATCCTTATGACAAGTTACTGGTGTACCGTTTTGCCGGACTGGATGAGAACGGGTTGACCCAGGTTTATGATAAGAACGGAAATATAATACCCGCAACTACAACTTCGATAAGCGATTTTATATTTAAAAAAGCTGGCAGGACAGTCGCCCCTTTCTTTGGAAGCTGGAATACGACAATCCGGTACAAAAATATCAGTTTGTTTACACTGCTGACCTATCAGTTTGGCAATGTATTCCTGAAACCGTCAATATACGGATATACAACTTCTGCTTATTCTGTAAATTACGACATAAGCGCGGATATTGCAAAACGGTGGAAAAAATCCGGCGATGAAAGTACGACCAATGTTCCGGGACTTAACGGCAGCGGATCAGCTATTTATTACAGCCAGATGCGCTATAATTATTCTGACGTTAATGTGCTGAAAGGAGATTATGTACGGTTACGCCAAATAACCCTAAACTACAAGTTACCAAGCGATATCCTGAAAAGAATAAATATAAAAAATGCACAGGTAGGACTGACCGTTAATAATTTGGGATTATTATGGAGAGCCAACAAACAAGGTTATGATCCTGATTTTGTTTATTACCCGGGAAGAGCCTCAAACTTACCTGCAGCAAAATCATTTCTTTTTTCTTTAAATGTTAACTTTTAAAATTCAGGAATATGATCATCCGAAAAAACATACTTTTGTCTTTGCTGGTGGCGTTGCTTTTGTCTTCATGTGAAAATTATGTGGATATAAAAACGCAAGGTCAGTTAGTCCCCAACGAGACAGAAAATTATCGTTACCTGTTGAATTATACCTATGCATACGAAATAGGTCCTCAATTTTCGGCAATTGCTTCTGACGATGTCGGGATTGTGGATGGTTCGTCCCAGCAACAATCGCTTGGATCGAGTGATTACTATGCATGGTGGGGAAAAGTTTACACCTGGCAATCAGAGATCTATCCGCTGGGAAAGTATCAGACCGACAATAGCTGGAATGGCATGTACAATACAGTTACCTATGCAAATACAGTCATCACAGAAGTAATGGACAGCGAGGGAGACGAAGACGAGAAACTGGAATTGCGTGCCGAAGCCTATGTCCATCGCGCCGATGCTTATCTCATGCTGGTCAATACGTATGCGAAGCCTTACAATGCCACAACTGCTTCAACTGATTTGGGCGTTCCGCTTGTGCTCACTGAAACAACCACTCAGTCATTAAAGAGGGCGAGTGTGGACGAGGTTTACACACAAATCATAAAGGACTTAAAGGATGCGATCCCGTATTTGTACGAATCGCAGGAATATAATACGTTACCGTCAAAACCTTCAGCCTACGGGGAATTGGCACGGGTTTATTTATATATGGGCGATTATACCAATGCAGATGCATATGCAGATTCGGCTTTAATATACAAAAGTGACCTGAATGATTTAAGCATAATCTCATCCATCTCATCAACAACATACCCGACAAGAATTGACGACCCGGAAATTCTTTTGTCAAAAATTCCGTATGGGGGGATTTCTGCTTACACTCCGACTGCACTACGGTTAAGTGATGATCTGTTAAGTGTGCTGGACACAACCGACCAACGGTATCGTTTATTCACCGCGCCGTACAGTAGTGTGGCTTCTTATTACTCGGATGAAGGAGGACGCTTTTTTTATCGCGACCGGGCAATTGGCGAGGCCCGGAATATCGGGCCGAATGTCCCGGAAATGTACCTGATTAAAGCTGAATATTTTGCCCGGAACAATAATCCGGAAGAAGCGATGAACTGGGTGAACAAGTTACGGAAAAAGCGCTTTAAAGCCGATGACTATGTGGCACTGACTGCTTCCGGAGCCGACGATGCTTTGACCAAAGTAATTGATGAAAGACACCGTGAGTTCTTCTGCCGCATGCTTCGCTGGTGGGATATGCGACGGTTGGCATTGGAAGGGTTGTATACAAAAACCTTAACCCGTACTTTTGGCGGCGAGACCTATACCTTAGCCCCAAACAGCAACCGGTATGTTTTCCCCATCCCGGCTTACCAAATCCAGTTAAACCCGGAAATCGAACAAAATCCAGAATAACAGATTATAAACAATATTTCTATCATGCAATTTATGAAACCTTTATTGGTCATAGGTTTAGCCTTCGGGTTAAACCTTCTTTCCTTTGCACAGAATGCAAAGAATATCACCATTACCCCGGAACATCCGGTACAAGGTGAAAATATCCAGATCAATTATCGACCGGCCAATGGTATCGGGCCGGATGAACAGGTAAAAGCTGTCATCTATCAGTTCTGCAGCTATCAATGGACAGCAGATGACCTTCAGCTTAAACAGGAAAATGGCAATTGGACTTCAACGTATAAACTACCGGAAGATTGTGGTCTTTTTGCATTGAAGTTTATTGGTGACAGCATTAGCGACACAGACAAAAGTGGGTACGGTTATGTTTGGTTTGTTCTGGATGCAAACGGACAGAATGCCAAAGGCGCTTATGCAGGCTGGGGGTTAATGCGCACACCAAATTCAGGCTGCATAATTCCGGATTATTTTGACCTTTCAAAATCGGCTATATCCGATACGGCAACCTATTACTGGATCAATCAGGAGATTACTTTTCATAACAAAGAGGCGGCCACTGCCTTTGCTTATGAATACTGCCGGTCGTTAAAAAAATCAGGCATGTTGGATGCAGGCACTAAAATAACCCGCTGCCTGAACTATTTACAAACCAATCCGACCGAAAAGAACCTGCTCTCTGCAGAAGCAATATACAGAAGCCTATTGGAAAATAATGAAAAAGCGGACTCAATCCGTCAAATCAACATGGCGAAAAATCCTTCCGGATCGCTAAACCGCTTAACGGCTTACCGCAAAGCGATACTTGAACGGGATATGGATATCCGGAATAATTTATTAAAAAAATTCCTGTCTGATTTCCCGGAAAAGCCGGAAGACAACGCATTCAATTCAGAGAATGTGATTTCGTATGACAATATTTATTTGAGCCTGCTCATTCCTGAAATATTCAAAAAAAATTACAACGCCCTTTATGAATATCTGCCAAAATTTTCTTTGGGAGGATTAATAAATGTTTACTATAAAATCATTGATATTCCACATAGCCGGAAAGACTTATCTGATGACTTTTTATACCCTTATGCCAAAAGCCTTGTCGATCAGATCTTAAAAGAAAAGAACGACAAGCCGGATCAATATCAGTTCCTTTCTCCTAATGAATGGGACCTTGAGTTCGACAGGATGGTCTCCCGAAACGTCCTGATTTCTTATGTAAGCCTATTGCGCAATTCCGGCCATCCGGATGAAGCTTTGCAATTTGCCATGCATACAGAAAAAATACTCAATTACACTGTTGCCGATTTGAACGACGACGTTTGTCATCTCCTCCTGGAAGCAGGGAAACAAGAAGAGTTGCATGAAGTTCTTCTCAAAAGTATGTATAACAACCAGGTTAGCCCTTCAATGATCGAACTTCTGAAACAGGCGTACATCGGGAAAAACGGATCGGAAACCGGGTTTACCGCTTATATGGAATCGCTAAAAAAGCCTGAATTACAAAATAAAGCTTCCGAACGGATTCTAAAAGATAAACGGGAAGGGAAAATGCCTGAATGGGAAATGACAGATGCCACCGGTAAAAAAATCAGTTCGAAAGATTTGCTCGGAAAAAACTATGTGCTCGACTTCTGGGCCAGCTGGTGCGTACCCTGTAAGGCTTCGTTCCCGGGCATGAAACTGGCCGTGGAACGTTACCAAAACGATCCGGATGTAGCGTTCTTCTTCGTAGATACAGAGGAACAATCGGACAAATACAAAGAGATGGCAATCCAATACATCGCCGGCAATAATTTTCCTTTCCATATCCTCTTCGACAACAAAGCAGAAGGAGGAAAAGTGAATGATGAAGTGTTTAGCCGGATCTGTAAGGCATTCACAATTTCAGGCATTCCCCAGAAAATTTTTGTTGACAAAAACGGGAATGTCCGGTTTATTTCGGTTGGATATAAAGGGAGTCCCAGCGAACTTTCCGATGACATTTCCATCATGGTTGAAGAAACAAAGAAAGCAGGGAAATAATGAAAAATACATTAGCTGTATTTATCTGGACAATTACCTTGTTTTTTCCGTTCACGGGAGCGGCCCGGAAGACAACTGACACGCTCCTTTATAAAACAGAAAATGTGCACTTCTGCAATGCCGACTCCGGCATCTGCTTTGGAGGGACACTTATATTACCGGATTCCACCAGGCAAAACCCGGTAGTCATTTTTGTCTCGGGAACCGGTAAACAAGACCGGGACGGAACTATGGCCGGGCACAAAATGTTTAAGACTATTGCAGAATACCTCGCGCAAAAAGGAATCGCGTCATTAAGGACCGATGATCGCGGTATGGGTGAAACATCAGGTATTTATGAAGAAGCTACAACGGCAGACTTTGCCAACGATGTGTTGACTGCTATCGATTTTTTAAAAAGCAGGCCTGATATCGACCCGAAAAATATCGGACTGATAGGGCATAGCGAGGGAGGCGCTGCCATTGCCATCGCTGCATCAAAATCTTCCGACGTTGCTTTTCTGGTTAGCCTGGCCGGACTGGCCTCAAACGGACTCGACGCCCTGCTAACACAAAACCGTGACCTGGTCGAAAACGCTTCCCTCCCTGACTATGATAAAAAACGCTCGAACGAAATCAATGACCTGATGTTTAAAACGGCTTACCGTTATGCCGGCTCCGACAGTCTGGAACAAAAGTTAAACGACACCTATGCCAGATGGAAAGTGAAAGATGATGATTATTTCAAAAGTCTGAACATCGAATTTGACCATTTCCGATTTCCGGTTTACTCGTATGTTCAAACTGCAATTAAACCCTGGTACCGTTATTTTATAAGGTTTAATCCTGAGAAATTCATCCGAAAAATAAAAATTCCGGTACTGGCACTAAACGGAGATAAAGATGTGATGGTCTCCTGCGATAAGAATCTGAACAATTGGGAGAACTATCTGAAAGAAGCAGGGAATTCAGATGTTACCATAAAAAAACTTCCGGGGCTGAATCATCTGTTTCTTTCCTGCAAAACCTGTACACCTCAGGAATATGCGCAACTAAAGGAAGATTTTTCCCCACAGGCGCTTCAAATTATTGGAGACTGGATCGTTAGCCATATTAAAAAATGACCTCTATAAATTTCCTGATTTACATTTCATGCATATTTATGTCCCTGTATGATCCAATTTTTTGAGATTATACAGGGACATGAATCCTTTCCCTATCCGGATACAATTGAAAGCATTGATAAAAAAAGCCGGCAATCAGCAACTGTCCCCAGCCGCCAATTGCCAGACCTGTTTTGCCTGAACGAATAAAAAATTTAATCATCTACTTATTCCGTCAACGAAAATTCTTTTGAATTTTCAGCATCCGAACTGCCACCCACAAAAACAATAAATTTTCCGGGTTCAGTGCCGAAACTCATATCTTTCCGGTAAAATGCCAGATCGTTTGTCCTGATCCAAAAGGAAACCTTTTTAGTTTCACCCTTGTCCAGGGATATCTTTTTAAAACCCTTAAGCTCTTTTACCGGCCGGGTCACTGATCCGACCAAATCGCGGATATAGAGCTGGACCACTTCGTCTCCCGGATATTTGCCGGTATTGGTTACATCAACTGAAACTTCAAGCGAGTCGTTACCGGTAATTGTACTTTTACCAAGCCGCATATTTTTATACGCGAAGGAAGTATAACTCAATCCAAAACCAAAAGGGAACAACGGCTGGTTTGAGCTGTCGATATACCGCGAACGGTACTTCTGTTCCGGGCCATCCGGTTCATAAGGCCGGCCTGTATTTTTAGCGCTGTAATAAATCGGGACCTGTCCGATGTTTCTTGGGAAGGTTACCGGTAGTTTCCCTGATGGATTATATTTTCCCAGGAGCACATCAGCAACAGCTTCAGCGCCCATTGTGCCGGGGAACCAGGCTTCCAGCATTGCATCCGACCATTCGTATTCGTCGACCAGGGCCAACGGACGGCCATTCATCAGGACCAGGACGACGGGTTTACCCAGGGTACTGACTTCATGCAACAACTTCTTCTGAATATCCGGGACGCTGATACTTGTCCGGCTTGCCGCTTCTCCGCACCATTCACACGACTCGCCAAGTACCATCACGACAACATCAGCCTTTTTTGCATTTACGAGGGCTTCTGCAAACATGGAGGTATCCCCGCCGGTAAGCTCGCAGCCCTTGCTGTAGGTTACCCGGACACCTTGATTCGCCTTTTTCAGGGCGGAGTAAACGGACGAAATCTGGTCCCAGTCTCCTGCCGCCTTCCATGACCCCAGCAGATCCCTTCTGGAATCGGCCAAGGGGCCGATCAGGGCAATCGACTGCCCTGCCTTCAAAGGAAGGACCTCCTTATTGTTCTTTAAAAGGACCATTGATTTACAGGCAACATCGTAAGCAGCATCCAGGTTTTCTTTTGCATAAATGGTTTCCTTTTCCCTCTTCTCATTGCAATAACGGTAGGGATCATCAAACAGTCCCAGCATAAATTTAAGTTTCAATACCCGGCAGACTGCCGTATCAATCTGCTCTTCCGAGACTTTTCTTTCCTTAACCAATTCTTTCAGATAATCGTTGTATGCCCCGCCCTGCATGTCCATATCCACGCCGGCATTCATGGCGAGCATGGCGGCATCTTTCAGGTTTGCTGCTACTCCGTGGGGAACAAGTTCGTTAATAGCGGTATAGTCGGTAACTACGAATCCTTTGAACTTCCACTCATTACGCAGGACTTCGGTCATCAGGAAATGGCTGGCAGTTGCAGGCACCCCGTCCAGCTCGTTAAAGGAAGTCATCACGCTCAGTGCCCCTGCATCGATAGCTGCCTTATAGGGAGGAAGATAAACTTCGCGAAGCATCCGCTCCGACATATCTACCGTATTGTAATCCCTTCCGGCTATAGGGGCCCCATAGGCTGCAAAATGTTTCACGCAGGCCAGGACGGTCGTCGGATCAGCAAGGTCGTCACCCTGAAACCCGTGTACCCTGGCTTTTGCAATAGCGCAGCCCAGAAAAGGATCTTCTCCTGCCCCTTCAGAAATACGTCCCCACCGGGGGTCCCTGGCAATATCGACCATCGGGGCATAGGTCCACTGAATTCCCATTGCCGCGGCTTCCTTAGCTGAAACCCGGGCCGATTTTTCAATGGCTGCCAGGTCCCACGAAGCCGCCTCTCCAAGTGAAATCGGGAAAATTGTCTTATGCCCATGGATCACGTCATAACCAAACAACAGAGGAATGCCCAAACGGGACTCTTTCACTGCAATCTCCTGCAGTTCACGGGTGTACTTGGCCGTATAGGCATTAAAAATATTTCCGCACTTTCCTTCCCTGATCGCTTTCAGGTTGTCAGTCCCCATAACAGGGCCTGTTACGTCCCAATTGCTTGTATAAAGAACCAGCTGACCGATCTTTTCATCCAAAGTCATTAGATTTAAAACCGAGTCTACTTTCTGATCTAACCTTTTCGTCGTTGCCCGTGCGGGCCTAATGACCGATAAAGAAACGGCCAGCATGGTAAAAAACAGAATTAACCCTTTTCTCATTTTGATTGATTCTTGATGCCCGGTTTTCAAGGCTTGATCCTTGATGCTGAATAAAGGAAAGCCGAAAACCTTACATCGTTAATTATTAATCTTTAATCTCTAACTTTATTCAACTGAAAATCCAAGTTTTTCCAACCCTTTCTGCACATCTTCATTCTGCATAAACAATTTCCAGATCAACCCGCTCCGGTAATTTTCAATCATGATTATCTCCGGCCCCTGGTCGATAGCCAGGTAAGCTTTGGCTACCCAATAGCTGTGCTGGGGACAGAAAGCATCATAAAATCCGGCAGTACCCAAAAGTCCGTCTTTATTGGAATAAAAATACCGCAGGGCATTTAACGATTCGTCCGGGGTATAAGGCATCGAACTAATCGCCGCAGTCGGGGCAATTACCCCCTTGTCATTTGCAGGAGAATGGGCAACATAAGTCAGACTGCCGTCAGAAGCCCTGGAGTAGCTGGAAGTAAGGCCCCAGCAATCTTCTCCGTAATCTTTGTATCCCAGGGGATTTTCCACGCAATACGAATAATTGATCATCGTATGGTTTACCACCACATCCTCGTAGTTGACATATTCGTCCGATAAACCATTCGGATTAAGGCCAAGGAACGAATATTGAGACCAGTATAACGGTCCGCCATATTCTTCATTGTCAACATGGTCGACGACTAACGGATAACCATATTGGGTCCGGGAAGAAACGATAGCTCCCGACCTGGCCCATCCCTGCTCATAAACCTCTCTGGAGATGGCATAATCCGGAGACGAAGCTGCCAGGACATAGGTTATCAGGCATTCGTTATACCCTTCGATTTGCAGACCAATATCAAAATCATAGTCGGGGGACCAATGCCAGTACATTACATTTTCATTTTGTGTGTACCAGTTCCATTCGATCCCTTTCCACAGTTCGTTCGCTTTCGAAGCCAATGCCTGTTCTTCGTCCGTCCCGTTTTTATAATATTCATAGACAACGATTAAAGCTTGGGCAAAATAGGAAGTTTCGACAATATCCCCGCCATCATCTTCATCGCTGAAAGGGATTACCTTACCGGTAGAACCATCGAGCCAGTGGGGCCAGGCACCATGAAAACGATCGGCAGACCCGAAAAAACCAAGGATTTTCTCAATCCGGTTATAACCTTCCTCTTCTGTAATAAATCCCCTGCTCATGGCGACAATCAGCGACATCAGCCCAAATCCTGAACCTCCCGTTGTAACCGTATTTTCATCGGTTTCGGGTGAAGAAACAAGATAACGCTCACGGGCTGCCCCGGAGTTCGGTTCCGCCAGGTTCCGGAAGTAATTAAAAGTTGTTTCCTGAACGGTATCCAAAAGTTCTTCATCAGTCAAATCGATAACCACACCGGAAGAATCTTCTCCGGAACCGGTATCGTCACCTCCATCTGTACCGACAGAACTATCTGAACAGGATATAATAAAAAAGAGACTACCTATGATAAACAAATTACTCCTGATCATTTTCCAACTTATCACGCTTAAAACCCAAAACCTCGAGCCCGTGTCGCACATCTTTGTTTTTCATAAACAGGTTCCAAAGCAACCCCGTTCTGTAATTTTCAATCATTACAGGGATAGGCCCCTGATCAATGGCCAGATACCTGGGTGTAAACCAGTTATAGGAATCACTGTAGGCATCGTAAGGTCCGTATTTCCCGATCAGTGAATCGGCTTTCAGATAGAGATATTTCAGAAATTGCATGGATTCCCTCGGAGTATAGGGAAAAGACGATAAAGCAGCCGTTGGAGAAATCACGCCAAGATCGTCCCCCGGGTGGTGACCTGCATATCCGTTTATGGAATAGCTGGATGTCAGTCCCCACTGCTCCTTGCCATAACCTTTATATCCTTCAGGATTATCAAGAGCGTACCGGTAATTGATCAAGGCATGGTTCCGGGTAACCTTCCAGTAGTCGCCATACTTATCAGACAACCCCTCCGGATCAAGTCCAAGATATGAGTAATGGGCCCAGAACAACGGCCCTACCGGATCATTGCTGTGTTCATAATGATCGAGTACGGTGTGAAGGCCATAATAAACGGTATCACGGGTGATTGCCCCTCCCCTGGCCCATCCCTGGTCATATACTTCCGGTTTTATCGGGTAAGTCGGTGACGAAGCTGCCAGGATATACATAATCAGGCATTCGTTATAACCACCCACCGGGAAATTCATATCCCAGGCATAATCAGGCGACCAGTGCCAGTAAAGCACATTTTTACCCCCTTTTGTATACCAGTTCCACTCTACGCCTTTCCATAAAGTTTCAATATCATTCACCAGCCGTTGTTCTGCCTCGTTCCCATTTCTGAAATATTCAGCTACCGTCAGCAATCCCTGCATCATGAAGGCTGTTTCGACGAGGTCTCCCCCATCGTCTTTCGGGCTGAATGGCTTAACCTTTCCTGTCGGCTCCATCCAATGAGGCCAGGCTCCGTGGAACCGGTCAGCCTTTCCGAGAAAAGCCACTATTTTCTGATAGCGTTCCAAAGCCTGCTCCCTCGAAATAAATCCTCTTTCCACCCCGACAAGAATCGCCATAACGCCAAACCCCGACCCACCCAGGGTAACCACGTTCTGATCATGTTCCGGGTAAATTCCATCCATATGGATCCGTTCCCTGGCCATACCTGAACCCGGTTCAGCACCTGACCAGAAGTATTCAAAAGTCTGTTTTTGCACCGTATCGAGCAATGCTTCTTCTTCACCGGAGAACGTTACATGCTCAACAATACTGTCCTGATCTCCTGTTTTCTGTTTTTCTGCAGGCTTGCCACCATTGCACCCTGAGAAAAAGGGTGCAACGGACAACAATACCAATATCCAATATCTGATCTTCATATTCTCTTTTTTAACAAGGAAACCTGGACATATAAACCGGCCAGGTATCCGTCAGACGTTACTACCAGCCCGGATTTTGTTCCATTTCAGGTGTTTCAAGCAATTGTTCTTCCGGAATCGGAAAAAGCTCGTGCTTTCCTGTTACAAAAGTCTTTCCAGCAGCCTCCATTGCTGATGCGACCTGACCTGTACGGACGAGGTCAAACCAGCGGTCATGTTCGAAAGCAAGCTCAAGACGGCGTTCGTGCCAGATAGCTGTCCTCAGCCCGTCCTGGTCTGTTGTTGTAATATCATCCAGATCGACACGTTCACGTACTGTGTTCAGGGCATCCAGTGCTTCCTGTGTTTTACCAAGTTCATTGGCAGCTTCCGCAAAAATCAGATAAACTTCGCCAAGGCGCAGGTAACGGATATTCTTGTCGGTATCATCCGCTCCGGCGTCAGCGCTTGAATAGGCTTTGTAGTTATACCTGGGGTTTTCCACCGCTGAATCGACGTAACGCCCGTCCCAAAGGGTTTCACCTGCAAAAATGATCGTGGCGTCACGTCGTATGGCATCGCCCGAATCATTATAATCGTCGAGCAAATCTTCAGAAGGGACATTGAATCCCCAGCCCCATCCGCTGGTACCACGGGCCCCCTGGGTCTGCGAATACTGCTGGACTCCATGGGCGGTAGACTCACCTCGGGCCTGAAATTCGAAGATCGATTCAGTACCGTTCTCGGTAGAAGCCCGCCAGATGGTGGCATAATCGGATTCCAGCCCATATTCGCCCGAAGTAAGGACAGTATCGGCATACGCATAAGCATTCGCCCAATCTTCCTGGTAAAGATAAACTTTCGACAGCAATGCCTGGGCTGCCCCTTTCGTTGCACGGCCAAGATCATCTGAACTATATTCACTTTTTAAAGGCAAATCCTGTATGGCGTCCAGCAAATCCTGCTCGATATAGGCATAGACATCGGCCACAGAAGCCCTTGTTCCGAGATCTTCAGACTGAATCGGTACAGCTCCCCATCCCCTGACGAGGTAAAAATAATTAAGGGCCCTCAAGAATTTGCATTCCCCGATCAGACGGTTTTTGTAATCTTCATCAGTCAGTCCGTAGTCTTCGGTATATTCAATAGCTTGCGTGGCCCGTCCGATCGATTTATACCAATGTTCCCACATCTCCTCAACCGAACCGGACGAACTGGTATAAGTCAGGTCGTCAAGCACATCCTTATCCGATCCTGTATCAGAGGCAGAACTTCCTTTATCTGCATTGTCCGAGATGATTTCAGTAATACCAAGATATGAAAAAGCATAAGCCCAGTCGGTAAACATCCCGTACACTCCATTCACAAACATTTCGGGATCGTATACCTCCTCACTGTCACCGGCTTCCACTGTTTCCTGTGAATTGACATCCAGAAAACCTTTGTCATCGCAGCCCGTGAACATCGTAATCAGTACCACGGACAGCATGCTTATATATATTTTCTTCATAATTTATCGTTTGAACATATTAAAACTGAATATTTACCCCTAAAATGAAATTCCTGGTCGTCGGATATGCTGAAAGCTCGACACCTGCTGTACCACTCGGATCTCCATCCGAACTAATCTCCGGAGTAAAGCCCGAATACTTGGTAAACATGAAAGGGTTCTGGGCCGTGAAGTAAACTCTCAGTTTCGAAGAATAATTTAAAATATTATTGAGGGTATATCCCAATGTCAGGTTATTGATCCTGAAAAAACCCCCGTTTTCCAGATAATAACTTGAAGCGTACGAGTCCCTGGCAGCTCCCGGATTTTTATTCGTGGAACCATCTCCTGTCCATCTGTTTTTATACGTATCGTAGGCAATATTTTCGCCCCCATTGATCCGGGTTCCTTTTAGCGCATTGTAAACCTTATTCCCTCCAACACCGTAACCATCAACACTGAAGTCAAATTTTTTATAATCGACTCCCAGGTGGACACCATAAGTATAAGTAGGAACATAAGACCCGAAATATTTCTTATCCTGCGTATCGATCGAGCCGTCGCCATTCTGGTCCTTGTACCTCAGGTAGCCTGGCAGCGGAGAACCCAAATGAGTATTTTCGTCAATTTCGTCCTGGTTTTGCCAAACCCCGTCAGCTTCGTACATCCACCAGGCATAAAGGGGCTGTCCATCTTCCAGTCGTTTGGTAATCTGCCCATTACTCAGGTCCCCGCCGGTATCTCCGTCATAACCTGAATCTACATCTTTAACTATATTCTTGTTATGAGAGTAATTGGCACTTACTTCATATTTCAGATCTTTGGAAATATTGTCTTTCCATGACAGCATCAACTCGATACCGGTATTAACCACTTTCGCACCATGAGCATAATAATCATCAGAATATTCAGAATCCAGCGTCGGCGAAACATACAGGATTGCATTCGTGTTTGTTTTGTTGTAATAATCGAAGCTTCCCGACAGCTTATAATCAAGAAGGTTAAAATCGGTACCAATGCTCCACTCACGGGTAACCTCCCAGGATAGACCGACAGCCGGGGTACCATAGGCAGCGCCATAAACAAGGTCCTGATCCGGACCGAAAACATAATTGTAATCGCTACTCCCTGTTGCTGTCAGGATCTGGGATACATTTAACGGAACATCCTGGTTCCCGAGTTTTCCCCAGCTTGCCCTCAGCTTCAGGAAATTGATATAATCAAACCCTTTGAAGAAATTTTCCTTTGAAATAGTCCAGCCCAAGCCTACTGACGGAAAGGTTCCCCAGTAATCGCCGCTGTCTTTAAATTTACTGGATCCATCTCTGCGGACAGTGGCAGTAAGATAATACTTGTTGTCGAAATCATACTGGACACGGCCAAAATAGGAAGCCAAAGCCGTTGGCGTATAGGAAGTTTCAGAAATCTCCTTCTCATAATCATCGGATGCCAGGTTAATATTCCAGTACTGGCGCTTGGACGGCACATCATAACCGGTTGCAGCCATGGTATTGCCAATATCCGTCTTTTCCCTTGAAGCCCCCAGAGTCGCCACGACATGATGTTTATTGAAATTTTTGGAGAAAGTCAGGAAGTTTTCCCAGCTCCATCTCAGTGTTTCCACTTTTGTAATTGCCAAACTGTTATCAGCATAAGTGGTAACGCCGGAATTGGCTTCCTTCAACGCTTCGAATTCGTCTTCTGTCCGGGTAGGATCGGCGTTCAGCCAAGCATTTTTTATGTCATCAAAATTCCTCACATTTGAATAATACTTGGTTGCACCAAACCGCGAATTAAATTTAAGGAAGCCCGTTAATTTCAATTCTGCTTCCAGTCCCCCCTGTAAAGTCAGCGTTTTATCAACTTCATCGGTATTGTCAACCGTAAATACGGGGTTCCCGATCGAGTTGAGAGTACCTACAGACTCTCCGGAATTAGCTTCATATGTAACCACACCGGTTGTCGTATTGACAAAAGGCATCCCGTAACGACCATTATCATACTTGACCGGGACCAGCGGCGACTGGCGATAAGCTTCATTAAACGCACCAAGCGGTTTCGGACGTTCTTTTGTAAACGAAATATTCATATTCTGCGAAATCTTCAAACGGTCCCCGAATAGTTTATACACATTATTATTACGGATGGTGGAACGGGTGAAGGTCTGTTCGTCAAGCAGTCCGTCTTCTGAATAAAGATTATAACTAAAGAAATAATCGACATTATCGCTTCCGCCTGACAGTGAAACAACATTATTATTAAAATGTCCGAGATCTGTCAGTTCTTTATACCAGTCGGTATTATACGATTGCTTCGAGGCATCGGCCAGCGTCCAGTCTTCGCCTAATGCGTCCTGGTTTTCATTGAAATATTCGATGTATTGAGAAGCATTGGCCATTTTTACCTGGTTCAGCATACTTTTTATCCCGGCATAAGAATCGACGGAAATCTTTGATTTTCCGGCTTTTCCTTTCTTCGTCGTGATCAAAATAACGCCATTTGCAGCCCGCACCCCGTAGATGGAAGCGGAAGAGGCATCTTTCAGGATATCCATCGACACGATATCGGAAGGGCTGATGTTGTCAATATTATCTGCCGGGAAACCGTCAACAATATACAGCGGGTTACGCCCGCCAAGAGCTGTTCCCAGACCGCGAACAATAACAGTCGGCGAACTTCCCGGCTCATCACTGTTAATAATATTAATGCCGGAAACTTTTCCCTGGATCGCTTGCGTTGCACTTAATGAAGGCTGTTTCACGATTTGTCCAGAGTCGACACTCCCGATGGCGCCGGTCAGGTCGGCCTTCTTCTGTGTTCCATACCCTACAACAACCACCTCATCGACACCGAAAACTTCACTTTTCATGTTTACGTTAATCCTGCTTTTCCCGGCTACCGGTATCTCCTGTGTCTGATAGCCCACAAAGCTGAGCACAAGCGTGGAGTTTCCCCTGGTTTGTAATGTATAGTTGCCATCGGCATCTGTAATAGTACCGTTTTGCGTACCCTTTTCCAGCACAGTTACCCCCGGCAACCCCTGGTTCGTTTCATCGGTTACTTTACCTGTTACCGTAACATTTTGTTGCGCATAGGCAAAAGTGACCGATAAAAAAAGAAAGAATAAAATCTTAATTTTTTTCATAGTTCATTTTTTTGAATCAGTATGGACGCTAAAATATGGTGGCAACTCTTCCGGATAAAGCAAACCGGTACATCATTAATTCTCATGGCACAATGAAGTAGATTTTTGAACTCATCATTTATACATCATCCACATCCAGCATAGAATTAAAATTCTTATAATCAACAATTTTACAAAGAATAAAAAATGTAAATTTCTTATTTCCGCACGATATGATGTACAACATATCGTGTGGAAAAAGTCACAACACACAACTTTTAATACAAAAAAAGGCGTTCCTTTGCATCCAATAAAGGAAAATAAGACATTAAACACCTTTACCAGGCATGTCATAAACGTTAATCAATGTCGATTTTTAGAAAAATCCCGGGAACTTTATTCACAATCCTGATATTTATCCTGAGTAGTCAGCAATCTTATCCCCGGAACCTGTCGGGGGGAATTAAAAACTTCAGTAAAGCAGAATACCAGGCAGCCAGCCAAAACTGGTCTGTAAGCAGTGGAAAAGACGGATTCATGTATTTTGCGAACAACAAGGGGCTGCTCGAATTCGACGGCGTTACATGGAAACTATACAAACTTCCTAACGAAACCATTATGAGAGCAGTTTTTGCTGAAAGCGACAGTCTCATTTATACCAGCGGGTACAAGGAGATGGGCTACTGGAAAAGAAGCAAGAACGGCGACCTTTCATACCATTCGCTCAATCCGCTGGTAAAAAACTTTTTCACAAAAAACGAGGAGTTCTGGAACATCGCCTCACTGAATAATGCTATTTACTTCCATTCCTTCAACAGGATTATTATTTATAAGAACAACTCGGCAATCCCCGTCGATCTTCCAGATTTTACCTATACCATGCATAAGGTAAGAGATAAAATTCTGGTTTCGGTGAAGGACCGCGGAATTTATCAGATCACAAACAACAAAGCGGAACCTTATATTACAGATCCGTTTTTTAAAAACAAGACCATCCGTTTCCTGCTCCCCTGGAAAGAGGATCAGATCATGATTGGGACTGTTGCAAACGGGATTGTTATCTGGGATGGGGCCCGGCTTCATAAATGGCACCCGGAAATGGCTTCCTACTTTAAAGAAAAAGAACCGAACAGGGCATATTTCACCTCAACCGGAGACCTGGTACTGGGGACGATCCTGGACGGGATCCTGATCTTTGACAAGGAAGAAAACCTCAAAAGCCACTTTAATATAACCAACGGGCTACAAAATAATACAATCCTCGGCATAGCGACTGACCAGTTCAATAATATCTGGCTCTCCCTCGACAGTGGGATTGACTTTATCGCATCCTCCCCGATGAAAGGTATAAGGATCGAAAACATTCCCAATATCGGGGCTGTTTACTCCGCTGCTATTTTTGAAGGAAAAATCTATCTGGGAACAAACCAGGGACTATTTGCCAAAGATCTTTCGGCCCCGGAGGAAAAATATAAACTGCTCCCGGGAACCCAAGGACAAATATGGGATTGCAAAATAATAGACAATCACTTTTTTGCCAGCCACAACGACGGGACCATAACAGTAGAACAAGGAAAAGCCGTTTTTATTTCAAAAACCTCAGGTGGGTTTTCCATCAGGCAAGACACAAAAAGCAAATTTTTGATACAGGCTACTTATTCCCAGATGTCAGCTTTCCGGAAAGAAAACGGCCACTATGTTCTGGACCACGTAATCGACGGCTTTTATGACCTGATCAGGTATATCGAGATCGACCATCTGGGAAACATCTGGGCGGGACATATGCACCGGGGCGTTTATAAAATCCAACTGGACGATAAAAGGAGAAAAGTTGTCAGTCAAAAGTATTACGGAGAAAACTCAGTTTTCAGGAAAGACCGTTCCATTCATGTTTTCAAAGTCGAAAACCGGATTGTTTTCACCACCCGGGAAAAACTATTCACTTACGATGACTTAAACGATTCGATCATTCCTTATTCTTTTCTGAACAACCGTCTGGGCAGTTACGCCAGGGCGCACCGCATTATTGAAGCGGGCAACCATTATTACTGGTTTATTACAGACGACCGGTTCGCCCTGTTTCACATTCACAATAATGAGGTAACGCTGGTAAAGGCATATCCGGTTTCAATCTTTAAGAATAATCCGCTCATCGATGAATATGAAAATATTTATCCCATTTCGGACAAAAAAGCGATCCTGTGCCTGGAAAACGGGATTGCCTGGCTCGATGCATCGGTATCAGACAAGCCTGGAATAATTTCGAAGTTTGCGCCCAGGCTGCGGGAGCTTGACATCATCAACAAAAGGGATGAAGGAATAAACAAAATTCCTCAGCAGGATTACCTGAAAATTGATTACCGCCACAACAATATCCTCGTAAGATATGCTTTCCCTTTTTATACGAATGAACCGGTCTTCTACCAGGCCTATTTGAAAGGGATCTCCCAGGACTGGTCAGAAAAGTCGTCAAAACCGGTTTTCCGCTTCGACAGGCTTCCTGCCGGAATTTATCAACTCCAAGTAAAAGCATCGGACATCTGGGGCAACGAAAGCATGGTCAATACCCAAACAATTGAGGTACTGCCCCCCTGGTACCAGACAACCCTGGCCAGACTTGGATATGCCTTTGTCCTCATCTTCATTTTGCTGATGTTCCGGAACTGGGGCATCAGGCAAACCCAAAGGAAAGAAAAAGAAGAACGCGAGAAAAAGGAAAAAGAGTTAATCAGGCTACGGAACGAAAAGCTCAATGCTGAAATTTCCCATAAAAGCGAGGAGCTGGCCAATTCAACCATGTCGATTATTAAAAAGAATGAGTTTCTGCTGGATCTGAAACGGATCGTTATTGAGCAAAAAGAACAACTCGGGTCGAGGTACCCTGATAAATATCATCAGCACATCCTGTCCAAGATCGATGATAACATTTCGAGCAGCGACGACTGGAAACTTTTCGAGACGAACTTCGAACGGGCCCATGAACAGTTTTTGAAAAAAATGAAGGACGACTTTCCTGATCTGACGGCTAAAGACCTCCGGCTTTGCGCCTACCTCAGGATGAACCTTTCATCAAAGGAAATCGCCCCCTTGCTGGGCATCTCTGTGCGGGGCGTTGAGAACCACCGCTACAGGCTCCGGAAAAAAATAGGACTTGAACACGATGACAACCTGATTGACCTGATTATTAAATACTAGACGATAAAATTCCCCCGCATCTGTTAAATAGAAACGCATCCGTTCTATCAACGTCACGAGGATCATAAATTTCTCAACGAAAACGGAATACAGATAGAATCCTGGGCTCCTCTTGCCGAAGGCAGAAATGATTTCTTTACCAATGAAGTGCTGGCTACCATCGGTAAAAAGTATGGGAAATCAATAGCACAGGTAACGCTTCGCTGGATGATCCAACGGGATGTTGTTGTCATCCCGAAGTCAGTTAATAAAGAGCGTATTATTGAAAATTTCGATGTTTTCAATTTTGAGCTTTCCGAAGATGATATGGACACCATCCAAGCACTCGACACAAAGAAGAGTTTGTTTTTTAGCCACCGTGATCCTGAGATCATCAAGTGGTTTTCGACAATGATTAAATAATAATTAATTGGTAATATTATGGAAACATTTGTTACAAAACATACTGATCTTAACCTTTAAGTAAGGGCAAATTTTTTATTTTGTTATACTTTTATCCGATTATTTTGAAAGAATGATACCCGGACATTAAATATCCAGATCATGGTGCTGTTCTTTCTCTTTTAAATTTAACTTTTGGCAACTTCTTAACAAAACACTAAAAAAACAACCTATAAAGAATCAACTAATGTTAAAAAAAATCAGAATCGGTCTGGCACTGCTATGCTTTTCCCTGTTGACCCTGCTATTTCTCGATTTTACAGGAACATTGCACCACTGGCTCGGATGGCTGACAAAAATCCAGCTTATGCCGGCATTGCTGGCAATGAATATCGGTGTTGTAATCTTCCTCATGATTATGACACTGGCTTTTGGCCGTATTTACTGTTCGGTAATTTGTCCGCTCGGTATTTTTCAGGACCTGGTTTCATGGATTGCCGGGAAACGAAAGAAGAACAGGTTTTCCTATTCAAAAGCCGTACACTGGCTTCGCTGCGGCTTTTTAGCGCTGTTTATTGCCGCCCTTATTTCAGGGGTCAGTTCACTTGTAGCTCTTCTCGATCCTTATGGTGCTTATGGCCGTATCGCGTCGAATTTGTTTTCCCCTTTTTACCGGTGGGGCAACAATACCCTGGCTTATTTTGCAGAAAGAGCCAACAGCTATGCTTTCTATCACGCAGATGTATGGCTAAAAAGTCTGGCAACATTCGTGATTGCAGCCCTGACCTTTACTCTCATTACTGTTTTGGCATGGCGTAACGGACGGACCTACTGCAATACGGTCTGCCCTGTCGGAACAATCCTGGGATTTTTATCAAGATTTTCATTTTTGAAGCCTGTATTCAATAACGAAAAATGTAACGGATGCAATTTATGTGCACGTAATTGCAAGGCTTCCTGTATCGATGCGAAAAACCATACGATCGATTACAGCCGTTGTGTAACCTGTATGGACTGTATCGAAAAATGTAACCGGGATGCCATACGGTACCTTCCGTTCTACAAAACCAAACCATCCGGGACCGAATTAAAAACAGTTACTGCCTCTTCCAATGAAAACAACAATTCCCGCCGGACTTTCCTTTCGATGGCCACTTTACTTGCTTTTTCAGGTGCATTAAAAGCCCAGGAGAAAGTCGTGGAAGGCGGACTGGCCGTCATTGAGAAGAAAAAAATTCCGGACCGGACAACGCCTGTTACCCCTCCGGGGTCAATAAGTGCCAAAAATTTTACTGAACATTGTACGGCCTGTGGCCTTTGTATATCAGCCTGCCCGAATCAGGTGTTAAGGCCTTCGGGAAACCTGATGACCCTTATGCAACCGGAGATGTCGTATGAAAGGGGGTATTGCCGCCCCGAATGCACTGAATGCTCCGAGGTATGTCCTGCCGGGGCAATCACCTTAATTACAAAAGCCGAAAAATCGGCCACGCAAATAGGTTATGCTGTCTGGCTGCGCGATAACTGTGTGGTCATTACCGATGATGCCGACTGCGGTAACTGTGCCCGTCATTGCCCGTCAGGGGCAATCGATATGGTCGCGTCAGATCCGGACAATCCTAAAACAAGGAAGATACCTGTCGTAAACACGGAACGTTGCATTGGCTGCGGGACCTGCGAGTATCTGTGCCCCGCCCGCCCCTTCAGTGCCATTTACGTGGAAGGGATTGAAAGACACCGTACAGTTTAATGCAAAACGAAAATCAATGACAGACAAAAAAAATATAAACAGGAAAAACTTTTTTAAAGTTCTGGGAGGCATAGCTGCGACTTCTGCGGCACTCGTTTATGGGTGTAAACCGAAAAATCGAACAGGTTCAGAAGACAGGGCCCTGTCTTTGGCTGATATTTCTCCTGAAAAAATGGAATACCGTACAAATCCGCATACCGGTGACAAGGTATCGCTTTTGGGTTATGGCTGTATGCGGTTGCCGATGCATAAAAAAAGCGAAACAGAAGAGGAGATTGACCAAAATGCCTGGAATGACCTTGTCGATGCAGCCATTGAGAAAGGGGTTAATTATTTTGACACGTCTCCTGCTTATAGCCAAGGGTTATCGGAAGCGGCTACCGGCATTGCATTAAGCAGGCATCCCCGCAATAAGTACTTCATTGCAACCAAATTATCAAATTTCAGTCCTGATACTTTTCCCAGGGAAGCATCCGTTGCCATGTACCACAATTCGTTTAAAGAGTTGCAAGTAGATTATATAGACTATTACCTGCTGCACGCCGTTGGCCTTGGTGGCATAGAAAGCCTTAAAATCCGTTATCTGGATAACGGGATGCTTGATTTCTTGCAAAAAGAACGGGATGCGGGACGGATCCGGAATCTGGGATGGTCATTTCATGGCGATGTTAAGGTCTTTGACTATTTGCTGGCCATGGACGTAAAATGGGATTTTGTCCAGATCCAGTTAAATTATGTAGATTGGAAACATGCTTCGGAGTGGAATGTGAATGCGGAGTATCTCTATAACGAACTGGCAAAACATAATATCCCGGCAGTGGTGATGGAACCTATTTTGGGGGGACGGTTAGCCAAAATCCCGACGTTTATCGCAGGAAAGCTTAAACAGCAGCGTCCGGAAGACAGCGTGGCGTCATGGGCTTTTCGCTATGCCGGTTCACCCGCTGATGTTTTAACCGTTCTGAGCGGCATGGCCTATAAAGAGCACCTGATTGATAATTTGCATACCTACTCTCCTTTAGTGCCTGTTACGGATAAAGAAAAGGAGCTTCTGGAGGAGGTTGCCCGGATGATCCTGCAATACCCCCTGGTCTCCTGCACCGAGTGCGATTATTGTATGCCATGTCCCTACGGGATCAATATTCCGGGGGTGTTTGCCCATTATAACCGTTGCATTAACGAAGGGAATTACCCCCAAAGCAGGCAGGATGAAAATTATAAAAAAGCGCGCCGTGCTTTTCTGATCGGCTATGACCGCAGTGTCCCCAGATTAAGGCAGGCCAGTCACTGCATTCATTGCGGAAAATGCGAACCATTATGCCCGCAACGTATTCATATCGCGGACGAAATGGACCGCATCAATCAATTCGTGGAACAATTAAAACAGGGAACCTTACCCGAAACCGTTTAAAATTATTCTGATGGAAAATATTATCGGTATTTTAAATAAAGGCGACTACGCCTGCGTAATCAAAAATCATAACGAGGTACGGACCTTCACCCAACGCGGAGTCAGCGATTTATATGAACTGCTGACCAATGACAAAGATTTTTTGCAAGGAGCTTATGTGGCCGACAAAATAGTGGGAAAAGCTTCAGCTGCCCTGATGATTGCAGGCGGCGTAAAAAAAATATATACGCACATTATTAGCAGGCAGGCATTAAATATACTGAAAGGCAAAGACATTGAAGTAGAATATGAAAAAGAAGTCCCTGTAATTATCAATCGCGACCAAACGGATTGGTGCCCGATGGAAAAGTTGTGCTACCAGGAAAACTCGGTCGATGCTATCCTGAACATCATCAAGGATTTTCTGAATAAACCGAAACTAAAAACCCTCGGGCTGTTTTTTATCGGGCTCGCTCTTTCTATTGGGGCTAAAGGACAGGAAAAGCCAGACAGTCTGAAAAAGACAAAAGTTTATCCGATCGAAGAAGTGACTGTAACCGGGACAAGAAATAAAACGGACATACGCCACTTGCCCATGAGCATATCTATTGTTTCGAATGAACAAATCAGGGAAAGCCAGGAACAATCGTTACTACCGGTATTAAATGAACAGGTTCCCGGCCTTTTCATTACAAGCAGGGGAATAATGGGTTACGGAGTCTCGACCGGTGCGGCAGGAACAATGAGTCTGAGGGGTATCGGCGGTAGTCCGACGACCGGGTTGCTGGTACTCATCGATGGGGAACCTCAGTATATGGGGTTAATGGGGCATCCCATCGCCGATGTGTACCAAACCATGCTGGCCGAAAAAGTCGAGGTAGTCAGGGGCCCGGCTTCAGTCCTGTACGGGTCAAATGCCATGGGGGGAGTTATAAACATTGTAACCCCGGAATTAGGTAAGGACACTATCTTCAATCAGGCAAGGTTAAGCTATGGTTCTTACAATACGCTACAATCGGGTATTTCGAACAGCATCAGCAAGGGGCGTTTTGGCAGTAAGATTGCTGCGTCGTACAACCGTACCGACGGACAGCGTGCAAATATGGAATTTGATCAATGGAGTGGTTACACTAAGCTCAGCTATGATATTAATAAAGCATGGAATACTTTTGCTGATGTCAACCTTTCTCATTTTAATGCCTCCAATCCCGGTCCGGTTGATGAACCAATTACAGATAATGATTCCCACATCACCAGGGGCATGGCCTCCTTTTCTGTAGAGAATAACTATTCTTCTACTTCCGGGGCATTAAAACTCTATTATAATTGGGGACGACATAAAATTAACGATGGTTATACTACAGGAGAAGAGCCCCTGGATTACCGCTTTCATTCAAAAGACAAGATGACCGGCATTTCCTGGTACCAGTCGGCTACGTTATTCCAGAACAACCGGATAACCATCGGAATGGATTATCAGCATTTTGGCGGCAAAGCCTGGAATGAATACGTGGATAGCCATAACAATTCTTACATGGCCGATACCACATTAAACGAGATTGCCGTTTATGCCGATTTCAGGCAATCGTTTAATAATCTTCTTACCCTGGATGCGGGGATCAGGTATGACCATCATTCACAAATGGGAACACAATGGATCCCTCAAGCCGGAATTTCATTGCACTTACCACAAACGCTGGAAGTTAAAGCAAATGTAAGTAAAGGGTTCCGTAATCCGACCATCCGGGAACTTTACATGTTCCGTTCCAAAAATCCTGATCTGAAGCCGGAAAGTGTCATGAATTACGAAATATCTGTTTCACAGCATCTGTTTAATAACGAATTTTATTATGCAGTAAACCTGTTTTATCTGGATGGCGACAACATGATTCAGACCGTATTTACAGATGGGCGTCCGATGAATATTAATACAGGAAAAATAAAAAACCACGGAATAGAAACAACCGTATCTTACCGGATAAACCAATTATGGTCTGCAAATGCAAACTACAGTTGGCTGCATATGAAATATCCGGTTGTGGCAGCACCTGAACATAAAGCATTTGCCGGCATCGGTTATTCAAAAGGAAAATATAACGTATCGACCGGGCTTCAGTATATCAACGGGCTTTACACATCTGTCGACCCGGATAAAAAAGAAAATTTTCTTTTGTGGGGACTAAGGGCCGGTTACCGGTTAGGACGAACGCTAAATCTTTTTGCCAATGGTGAAAACTTATTGGCGCAGCACTATGAGATCAATGCCGGGTACCCGATGCCAAAAGCAACAATCAACGGAGGAATTAATATCAACTTTTAAATCATTACAATATGAATACAACAGCAGTAAAATTATACACACTGGAGTACAAAAATGCTAAAACGTATTTGACTGCATCTCTTTTTATTGCCGGAAATATAATTTTTCCCCAGTTATGTCATTCAGCAAAGCTGGGAGCAATATTACTGCCGATATACTTTTTTACACTGGTTGGCGCATATAAATACGGGTGGAAGGTAGGATTGTTAACCGCCGTGCTTTCTCCCCTGATTAACTCGATACTGTTTGGAATGCCTGCACCGGAAGCTTTGCCTGTAATCGTAAGTAAATCGGTATTACTGGCTGTTGCCGCCGGATTTGCAGCTCAGTATTTCAGGAAAATTTCCGTTTTGTTATTAACGGGAGTCGTACTCTTTTCACAGGTACTGGGGGCACTTGTTGAATGGATTGTTGTTAAAGATTTTTATAGTGCTGTTCAGGATTTCAGGTTAGGCATACCCGGAATAATTTTGCAAATTTTCGGTGGCTATTTCCTGATAACATATTTTATCAAAAAATAGTGGACAGACAATTTTACGACAGGCTCCCATTCTGATTTGTTTATTTCTTTTTAATGGCATATTATTTTTTAATACATTTGGCACGATTAAAATATTAAAACGACAAAGAGCCACAGAATAAAGGCCGGAAGGGCCAAGTATAATAATATACGACTTATAAATAAAAAACCACGAATCATGAAAAAATTGTCGATGACAACAAGAGCTGTTGCGGTACTGTTATCATGCTCAATTCTTTTTGCTAGTTGCGCCAGTACAACCGTAATCCAGTCCACTCCGGGAGAAGCCAAGCTTTATTTAAATGGTGAACCGGTCGGAAATACCCCCTATACGGTCAGGGATTCCAAAATAGTAGGAAGTTCAACTACAGTCCAATTGAAAAAAGACGGATATGAACCATTAACAACGTCATTTTCAAAAGATGAAGAGGTTAACGTAGGCGCGATTATCGGGGGCATTTTCTTTTTATTCCCGTTCCTTTGGACGATGAAGTATAAACCGGTACACACGTATGAATTAACCCCAACTCAGGATAAAAAATAACGCAACATTAAATTAGTAATTAACAATCAATGTCGTTTAGTTAGTGATTATTTATAATCGTTTGTAATTCATTGAGTACGGCTTCTTTTGTTTTTTGTTTCTGGGGTTTCTTCGCCCGGACCTTATGATTTCGCGGGTGTTCCAGACCAATAAATCAAAAGCATGCAAGGCTTCCTTGTATTTTTTGTGGATAAAAGTTGGCACTAGTATGTCCATTGTGGTTGCAAGGGCATATGTTCGGTTAATTTTTTGGCCATGTTTGCGGTTTTTGTCCGCTTCGTATTCAGCAATCACCTTTTCTTCAATTGGATGGGCATAAGCTGCGCTCAATGTCATTAAAAATACCTTGGCGTGAAAATCCTGTTTTACGGCTTTGGCCGTTTTACCCGAGAAATCTTCCAGTTCAATACGGCTTTTCAACAACTTGTACGCCTCCTCTTCGTTCCACCGGTAATGGTAAAGTTGTTCAAAATCGCTGTAAAGATATGTTTTGTCGTCTAGTAGCGATGTGCATAGTATCTCTTTGTCCCCATTTTCGAGTTCGACTTTGATGAGCCTGCACGTTATTTCTGTATCCAACATGTGAGGGAAATCTTTCAGTTTTGACCTGTCTTTTTTAGGAAGGGAAAAAGTGACAATTCTCTCTTTGTCGGTGCTTTCGGTGAAGTCTTTCACTTTCAACCACCAATCTTCTTTGAGGCGCACGCAGAATTCAATACCCCTGGCTTTCAATAAAAACAGCAACCAAAAGCTGGGATATCCCCGGTCGAGCAACAACATGTCGCCAGCATTGACCTTATCCAAATGTTCCATCAATAAATCCCGCTCGCTTGAAGCGTAAGGGGCTATTTGCGAATCGATCGTTATCAAATTTAAAGGGTCGTATAATAATGATCCCATGGCCAGCGACCGCGGACTGTCGGCCTTTGGGCCAAATTGGTGAACACCGAACTCTTCAACAACTGTTGGATGATTGGGCAATACAAGCCGGGTGCCATCAACAGCCAGCAACCGCATATTGTGCCACACATAGTATTCTGCACCTTCATAAAAATCATTGACGGCTATTTCGTTCAAATGCTTAAATGCCTCGGGCTTCAGTTTTGCCCGGGCTTGAGTGAACGCGCCTTTGGTCGCTTTCCTAATGTTGAAGTCGCTTTGGGTGGCTTCCTTGAAGAAGCGGTCCAAATCCCGCTGCATGGAACTTTTAAACTTGAGCACCAACAAGATTATCGTTTTGATCGGTAATTTTCTCTTACGGGTAAATACCCCTTCTTGGCCGTCTTTAAAACGGCTGCTAAATTGTTCTTTATCAATTTCATCATCGATATGTCCTGTTAATGTTTCCCGATAATCCGGTTTTTTGTTTCTACTTGGGTTACCCCCTTTATTCCCCTACAAAATAATCATTAGGGCAAGAATTACAAACTTTTCAAAGTACTATTTTTTATCAAAATCCCTTTAAAATAACGCACCTCAGAGCGTTTTCTTAACTAAACGACATTGAATTAACAATGAGTAATGAGTAATTGGAAGAATAATGAATGAAAATGTTGTGCTTAAAGCCTCATTCGGTTTCTCCAAAGAAATTGTGAAAACAGATCGACATCTATCTGTAGAAAAAGAAGGAATATGTTCCTGCTAATCTTTAGTAATTAACAATTAAAATGCAGAACAGAGCGGTGCGGGGGCCGTCAAAACGCCCGGCGGAGGATTCGTTTTGACAAGATTTTTGCTTCCTTTTCATCGACTGGAAAAGGAAGAGCCTGTCCGGCTTGAGGACAGAAATGAAAAAAAGCGTTGTTGCTTGTGCCCAAAACAATCCGGACCGGGTAAGCTGGACCAGATTACGAAAATTAAAAACGCCATCGGAATTCCGGCTGAACGAATATTTTGTCTGGCAGACAAAGATAAATTTATCTTTTTCTCCGCTTGTTTTTCCATTTGATCCGCAAAATCAAACTTTTTGATCGTACCGGCTGTTTACTAATCAATACAATAATTTCACTTTTCGGGCTTCAGACCTGTATTAACAGGAATGATAATAACACTTAAGTAGTACAAAAACATAAGATGATGATTACAAAAGAGTACAGCAATGGGGAGATTACCATTTTGTGGCAACCTGAAAAATGCATTCATTCGGGCATTTGTGTAAAGACATTACCACAGGTGTATAACCCGAATGAAAAACCATGGGTGAAACCTGAAAATGCATCTACCCCGGAATTATTGGACCAGGTTTCGAAGTGCCCGTCGGGAGCTTTGAGTATAAAAAACAGCAAATGAATGGCAAGAATAGAACGCGAAGATAGCGGGAAAAAAGGCCGGTTTGTCATTTATGATGATAATGAAAAGGCCGGAGAGATGACCTATACGTGGGCAGGAAGTGATAAGTTTATTATTGATCATACCGAAGTTGATGAAAAATTTGAAGGGAAAGGTTTTGGAAAGCAATTGGTTATGAGAGCAGTCGATTTTGCCAGGGAGAACAACCTGAAAATTATACCACTATGTCCCTTTGCCAGAAGAATCTTTGATATGGACAGCAGCCTCCGGGATGTTAAATATTAAGAGCCCGTTTAAAATTTGTTTTTGTGAATTGTTTTTGAATGATTAAGTCCTCAGACAAGGCAAAATTGACGCGAATAGTAACTCCTATTTAAGGAGATTTTAACGCAGGCTGAGGGCTTAAGGAACAAAAACAATCCAAAGGATGAAATTTAAACAGGCTCTAAACAGCAGACCCGGTAATTCAATCTGATCCTATAAATAAAGGGACCTACAAAAATTGATTTTTTTTCAATGCAAACGGTCTGCAATCCTTGTTATAATATATTGCTGAAAGTTATTCATCGGCCATCTTTCTCAATCAAATTCAAAAACGTAGGCAAGGCAATAAGCAACACCGGTAAGGCAAATACTAGTCCTCCGATAACGGCAATTGCCAGGGACTGGTGCATTTGCGCTCCTGAACCGATGCCCAGCGCCAGCGGTAACAAAGCCATGATGGCGCTTAAGGCAGTCATTAATTTTGGACGCAACCGGATGGAAATGGAATAGACAATAGAATCGGAGACACGCTGTCCTTTTTTGCGTTCCTCCATGTACTGAAGGTAGGTAAAAATAGAGGCTTCGCCCACGATCCCAATGATCATGATAATTCCGACATAACTACCGACATTTAGCGGAACATTCAACAGAAAAAGCAAGAGACCGCTCCCCGCTGGTGCCAGCATGACAAGAAAGATAAGCAAAAAGGCGATCCTGATCTTGCGAAACAAAAACAGGATGATTGTAAACACCAATAAACTGGCCAGGATCAGGATAAGCATCAGCTCATGAAATGCCTGCTGTTGTTCTTTATAAGCACCGCCATATTCGATGTTCATGCCTGGGGGAAGGTTTATTTTTGAACGGACTGCCTGTTGAATATCGGCCAGCGTACTTCCCAAATCGCGGTTGTTCAGCCGGGCAGTGATATAGTCCACACTTTTCAGGTTTTCCCGGTTAATTTCAGCGGCCCCTTTTGAAATACTTACATCAGCCACGCGCTTCAGCGGGACCAGTTGCCCGTCGGACAGGAAAATTTGCGATTTTTTCATTTCATCAACCGTCATGGCTAACCGGTTGGGATACATCATACGAACGTCGCACATTTGCATCGGTTCCTGCATGCTGCTGACAACAGTTCCCCCCAACTGCGTTTCCAACTGGTACTGTAAATCTTCTGATGACAAATTAAAAAGGCCAAGTTTGTCTGCATCCGGATGAACAAACACAGACGGCCCGGCAATGACAATGCCGTCAAAGACGTCAGCTGTTCCGGGAACATGGTCTACCACATCTGCAACTTTTTTTGCGTATTCGTGCAACTGTGAAACGTCATTTCCGAATAATTTGATTTCAACAGGTTGCGCAGAACTCATCAGGTCGCCCAGCATATCGCCGATCACTTGTCCAAAGTCAACAACCAACGCGGGTAACCGGGCTTCAATTTTTGTCCGGATATCATCAATAACATCCTCAGTTGTGCGGGTACGTTTATTTTTCAGTTTTATCAGGTAATCACCACGGTTGGGTTCGGTAATAAAAAAGCCCATTTGGGTCCCGGAACGCCTGGAATAGCTTTCAACTTCCGGCATACTTTCAATAATCTGGTCCACCTTCCGCAACATCAGATCTGTTTCTTCCAATGAAGTTCCGGCAGGACTTTCAAAATCGAGCACAATGGAACCTTCATCCATTTCCGGAAGAAAACCCGATGGCAGGGCAGGATAAATAATGACAATGCCGGCAATCATCGCTACGACCAGGGCTGCGGCAATAATTGGCCTTTTCAGGAAAAAAAGTACCCAGTTTTGTTTACGGACAACAGCCGGTCTCAGGTGTTTCTCACGGGTATGCCCGAAAAAGATCAGGTAAAGCGCCGGAAGCAGCAACCATGTAACCAGGAATGAAGCGGTCAGCGTGATGATCATTGTTCTCGTCATAATATTGAAATAGGCACCTGCCACCCCGGACATCAGGCCAAACGGTAAAAAAATGACAATGGTGCTAAGCGATGAGCCAACCATGGCCGGCAGCAGGTATTTAATAGCTTTGGGAACCACTGACAAATAATTTTCTTCCGGGTGTTCCTCGTGTGTCCGGTGGATCTGTTCCACCACGACCACAGCGTCGTCAATTACCAGGCCAATAGCGGCAGCAATGGCACCAAGGGTCATGATGTTCAGGTTATACCCGGACACCTTCATCGCAATCAACGTGAGCAGCAACGATACCGGAACCGTGATTAAAATAACCACGCTGCTCTTGAATGAACGCAAGAAGAGGATCGTCACTACAATCGCCAAAAAAATACCCACCCACAGGACATCACGGATGCTCTTTATGGCCGTATCTACAAAGTCGGCCTGGTTGTAATAGGGAACCATTTTAACACCTTCCGGCAGCAGATGACTATTCAGTTCCTTCACCCGTTCCCTAAGTTGGGCATCCATGTCCGACAAGTTGGCCTCAGGTTGTTTCATCACCGCAATTAATGGCACATCCTTGCCATTAGCCTTGATTCTAAGATATTCGACCTGCCCGCCAACTTTAACCGCTGACACATCTTTTAAAAAAACGGTGCTGTTACCCGTGCTTCTGATGACCGTATTCTCAAGTTGTTCCAGGTTTTTTACAGCCGCATCGGTCAGTGAAAGATATAAACGGTGATTGTCGTTCAAATAACCATTGGAACGGATGAAATTAGTCTGACCGAGTACTGTTCCGATTTGTTGGGGCGTGACCCCCAGACGGCTCATCTTCTCTGGCTTTAACACCAATTGGTATTCTTTATTTTGCCCGCCGGTGACAGCAACCTCCCGGACTCCGGTAATCTGTTCCAGGTAAGGTTTCACCGTGTATTGGGCTATCATTTTCAGTTCCACCGGACTGCCTTTGCCCTCCAGCGAATAACCGGCAACCGACAAAATCGACGGATTCATCTTTTCGATCACCACTTTCAGGTTTGGTGGCAGATCGATGCGGCTCTCACTGATACGGGCGTCCATTTGTTGCCGGGCAAGGTCGATATCTGCATCCCAGTTAAAAAAGGCCGAAATCTCGCAGCTGCCGCGGGATGTGGTACTCTGGATCATTTGCAGGTTTTCACTTTTTTTGATCGCTTCCTCCAGCGGCTGCGTCACGGTAATCAGCATCTTGTCAACCGGCTGTTCCCCATTATCGGCAATTACTTTCACCTTTGGGAAGGTAACATTGGGCAGCAACTCCACCTTCATTTGGGTGTAAGCATACAGTCCAGCCGCTACCACTAAAAGTAATACGATGCCTAATGGACTTTTAAATTTCCGGTAGAAGCTTTCCTTTACTGGCATAATTGTTTATTTTTTGATGATCCGGACAATAGCAGTATCCGGCAATCCATAACCTCCTTCATAAACCAGCCTGTCCGAAGGGGTCAGCCCCGACCGGAGCAACTGAACCAGGCTATCTGTCTCCAGTCCTTTATCCACCGGAACTTTGATGCAAGTAGAATCATTTACCAGCTTCATCACCCAGAAGGATGTTTGCAGCTCATCGCCCAACAAAGCGTTTTTGGGAATTAATAAGGCCCCTTTGAGCTCCCCCGTTTTAAACTGAACCGAAAGGCTGATATTTTCAGGCAGTTTTACGGGAGATAATGGTTCCACAATAAATGCCTGCGTTTGGTCCTGACCTATTGCCGATGACCATAGACCAACTACTTTTCCACCGATTTTTTCTCCATTGGGAAGCAAGACATCACAGGTCATCCCTGTTTTAACGGTTCCCGCCTGTTCAACAGGCACGTCTACCAAAATCCGCAGGGAGTTTGCGCGGATGTAAGAGCCCAGCACATCACCGGATTGCACGTAGTCGCCAACCTGTACCTCAAGGCTGCTCATGGCACCATCTACGGATGAAAAGATAGTATCCTGAAAGGATTTAAAATTCTCGTTTGTGAAGGTCGACTTTTGCAGAGCTGCTGCTTCAAGGGTCTGGATAATAAACAATGGCTGGCGGGCTAAAATAGTCCCGGCAACCCGGCAATTCACCCCTTTCACAATTCCGTTGACCCGGGAGCGGATAGTATTTGTCTGCAAATAATGTATTGTCCCTTTAAAGGAGACTGTTTGCCCGATGTCTTTGATGACTGGCGAAGTTACTTTAACATCACTTTTTGTTTCAACTTCTGCTTCCTGATTTTTATTGGCCGATGTACAAGCGGCAGCGATGATCGTAAGCAGTAACCCAAACGAAACTTGCCGGACGGTTTTAATGGTTCCAGTAATTATATTCATTAATCAATTTTTTTAACGTGATTTCCTTTAAGGCAACGGACAGGTTAACGTCGCTGTATTTCTTCAGATAAGCGATAAAGTCAATAACACTGATCTGGGCTTGTTGCAACTCATCATGATATAAATTCAGCAAATCATGGTATTGTTGCCTGATTTGTTTTTGCTGTTCCAGTTCCTCTTTGGCCTTATTAATGGTTTGCAGATAAGCGTTTACCTGGTTTTTTACTTCTTTCAGTTTCAATTCTTTCAGGGCCGACGCTTCATCAATTGCCAGCATCTGCTGCTGCTCGTTTAACTTTTTCTGGTGCCCGTCAAAAATGGTATACGACAGATGAATTCCTACGCTCATACCCACACGCCGTTCAATTGACGAAATCGACGTTGAATTTAAACCCGAATTTGCAAACAGATTGATTTGCGGACGGTACTGATCATTAGAAATCTGTTGCCGGCTGACAGCCGCCAGGCTATCCTGACGGTAAGTCCGGATAAACAGGGAATTTTCCCTGACAGGTGTTGTCATTTCAATTAACGGAACGGTCAGTTTCTCTACCTCATTATTTTGGATCCCGCATGCTGTTTTCAACTGCCGGACAGCCAGTTCCAAATCAGTTACAGAACTGTTCAATACGACTGAATCCGATTGCAGTTCCAGTTGTATTAACTTGTAATCCGAAATCCGGTAAAGACCTTTACCGGTTAATTGCTTAACCAACCGGAGCTGTTCATTTAAAAGAGCTGTATTTTCGCGATTACCGGCTACGGCGGCCTGTTTGCTTAGCGCATCAAAATAGAGTACCCCGATAGATTGCTGCAACTCAGCACGGATCTCTTTCAGACGTATCTTCAGCTTCGCTTTTGCCAGATCATTCTGAAGCTGCAGATGATTTACTTCGACACCTTTCAATACGGGCACATCCAGGTTGAACAAGACAGAATATAACCCTCCGTTGGTAATGCCCGCATCGTAGCCGACCGCTTTATTTGAAGGAGAAGTATCCACAAGGTTGCCATTATTGTTTAAATAGGGCGCAAACAAAAGATCGCTGCTCAAATACATTTTAGGTGATTTCAGGACAGACGCGATAATTTGGCTTTCAACATCATATTGCCGTATCTGTGTATTAACTGAAACAACTTCAGGATTATTCTCCATGGCACTATCCACAAAAGCGGAAAAGGTATCCTGCGCCGTGGCCATAAATGGCAGTTGAATCAATAAAACCAACCACGACAACCGGGGTAAATGAAGTTTTTCTCCGGAATATATTATCATAATCTTTTTACTATTTTGAACTCAAATTTAATAATTCAAATCTAAAGGAATCTTAAAGCAGACTTTAACGTTGATTAAAACAATTACATTCAGCGCTTTACAGAATATTTTATTTTATCCTTATTCTACAGAAAATTATAAGTTAATATTTCCAAAATTATAGATTAATATTTCGGAAATTATAACCTATTATCTTCAAGATTATAAGTTAATATTTTAGATTTTACAGGTTATAATTTTCCTGATTATAAGTTAAGGTTGTCCTGGATCAATTGATATTTCCGGTGGATTAGGATTATTTCAACATAGATTTTAGCTAATTTTTAATCCGGGAAATGCAGAACAGAGCAGTGCGGGGGCCGTCAAAACGCCCGGCGGAGGGTTCGTTTTGACAAGATTTTTGCTTCCTTTTCATCGATTGGAAAAGGAAGAGCCTGTCCGGCTCAAGGACAAGAATTATAAAAACGCTGTTGTTTGTGCTTAATAAGAATCCGGATTTGGGAAGCGAAACCGGATTGCCGCCCACCAAGCCGGAAAAATCAGAAACGCCTCCGGAATTCCGATTGAACGATTATTTTTACCCTGTGCCCTTTAGATGGGGCAAATCAGGAGAAAAATCGAGGATTGGTTTAATCTGTTCAGGTAGAATTAAAGCGGAGTCCAATACACCGGCAAGTCCCGGACAGTACATCCGAAACATCCGGACAGTGCATTCAGAACTTGATATTCGGGCATCACAAAGTTCATATTCGTGCATCAGAAGATTCTTATTCGTGCATTGAAAACTTCAGATTAAAGCTTTGGGGAAGCCCGTTAACAGTACATCCGGAATTTCCAATTCAACTTATTCGACAAGTACCTCATCCATAAAAAACCATGAATTTGTTCCCTTGAATAAATAGCCATCCGGTATTTCACCAAATGTTTTTATAACAACACGAATATATTTTGCCTTAATACCCCGGCAATCCACCCGAAAGGGAACAAGATAAGGTTCTCCGCGCCGGGAAATGGCTTCATTTACCTTTCCGGCGGCCAGGCTATAATTTCGACCATCTGAGGAACTGTATATTAATACTTCTTTGGGAAGGAAAATTCCACTGTTGGGATCGCACAAAAAATCGGGAGTGACGGAATGGACCGATGATTCCTTTTCCAGATCAATCCTGAATCTGACTTCGGGATCCGAAAAACCGAGCCAGTTCCCGTCCTTAAAAAGTGTCGTCCCCATCAACCCGTTAGTCAGGCTCGAATCGCCTTGCGCATGGTACCTGGGACTATACTTCGTTTCAAAGGTAACAGGTTTGCCCAGCGCTTTATTAATAGGAACGAATAAGCGGCTTCCGGCAACTTTTTTACCATCAAGGAACACGCCTGCTTCAATCGTCGAGGCAGACGATATCACAACCGGATGATGGTAGTCCTGAAACGGATACTGTTTCTTCCCGTCAACAATCCTGTATTTCAATGTGGCACGGGGAATTGAAGTCAGAATAGTCAGCGAGGCATTTCCTTGCCGGGGATCCACCCGATAACTGATGTTTGGCTCCGGGGAAAGCTGTAACAGGTCGAACCATACTGTTCCCTGATCTATAAGTCCCAGTTCAGGAATAGCATTGGTCGATGAAGAATCGGACTTCACTAAAAACGAATATTCTTTCCAGTCCGGTGACAGGGTTACCGTCTTCTCCATGTTGAGTACTTTGACGGCTAAACGGAAACGGGGCATTTTCTCCTGCTGCTTCGATTTGGCCCAGACAGAAAGCCTGTAGGTAATTCCCTTAGTAACTGCAACAGGGAGGAAAAGTACCTTTTTCCCCGCACTATCAGAAGGGGTAATTAAACGCAGGCTAAAGAGGCCGTCGACTCTCTCCCTCGAGTCAGTAAAAACAGTTGCACCGGGGTCTGACTTTCCGTGAAAAGCAAAATCGAGATGATGACCGGCAGCTAAACCTGGGGTTATGACCTTCTCAAAACCAGGATTATAGATCAGATTGCCAGGGGTAACCCTGTTCAGGAAATCGTCCTTTTGCTTTCGTACCAGATAAACCCTGGTCGAAAGGGCATCGATCATATCCCGGATGTTTCCGTTCCGGCAGGGAACTTTCCTGTTTTCAAACCAGAGTTCCGCATCTGCATTCACGGCCTCATGGGTATGAATGGTGAATATTGCCGGCCTGTTTGTTTTGTTTACGGCGATAATCAATTCATCGCCCTTGTAGAAGAAGCTTTTCGCAAGAATCGAATCCTGGTCAGTTTCCCGCCATTTGCTTTCATCCGGAGAAAGGAGAAAAGGAGTCATCTGATTGGTCTCGGCAGCCATATCCCGGCACACAGACCAGGCTGCAACAGACTGAGGGTTTAAATTTGATGCCGTGTGAATGAAATACTGGATCCCTTCCACGCCTTCAACAAGTCCCAGGTAGGTCATTACCCTGATTTCCCCCGGGGTTGGTTCCCTGGGCCACATTTCCTGTCCTCCGAACGCCTGGGGAACAAGCCAGACAGATTTCTGATTCTTAAACTGCCTGTTCATCTGTCTGACATAATCCTGTACCTCGGATACAGAACGGGGAACAGGATAAGGATCTGTCATGGCAATATCCATAGCCTGCCGGTAATTGCCGGCCTTTGAGGGCATCATAAATACAATGGAAACCGGATGATAAGGGTCCAGCTCATGAATAAACAGGTAAGCCTTTTCCAGCAAACCGGGATCCCTCCCCTGCCCCGCCGGTTCGTCATTGATATACCAGGATAAAAGGGCCGGATGATCTTTAAAGGTAAGTACCTCCTTCTTCAGCAGGGCAAACTTTTCCGCTTCAGTCATGTCAAGTCCTTTTGCCCCGTTATGGCCGGACCCGATGAGAGAATTCACGCTGTACTGAACTTTGATCCCGAGCCGGGCACAACGGTCCATATAAGATTTCCGGGCAGAAAGTCCTTCAGGAAGGTTGCTTTGGTACGGGCCGATCATATTAAAACCATTCACCACCTCCTGCTCCGGCAGCTGCCCCACATCCCCGCAATAAAAACCGAACGGGAAAAAAGGCAACCCGTCAACAAGAAGGCCGCCGGTTTCCCTGTCAATTTTCACCTCATTGCAGGCCGGTTTCAACCGGACAAAATCAACGGTTGTATCCTTCAGCATTTTCTCACCTGACAATATCTGAACAGCAAAAGTCGTTGTTCCCATTGGCAGCTGTTCCAACGGGATACGGACCCGGGAAACCTTTTCTTGTAAAATTTCTGATTTGAGGACTTTATCCTTTTTATCAAGGATACGGATCTCCCCGGAATTTGCAGGAACGCTGTCCGGAAGGACACATACTGCGGTTGCATACTGTTCTGTCGTATAATAATCATACTTGCTGTAAATCCTGATCCCTCCTGCGTTTGCCGTTTTCGCCATACAAAATGCCAGAGTAAATACCAACAAAGGGCAAAACAGCCTTTTTATTTTCCTCATAATCATGAATCTTTAAGTAAAAGAGACTGTCCGGACTTTTATAGTTATCATAAAAATCCGGACAATCTTACCCTGTCACCTACCGGTCAGGTGACCGCGTGAAGGGTGCAACGCGAAATATAATCATTCTTCGGCGTCCCACCAAACACGCGAAGTCATTTCATCACCATCATCCAGCCGGGATACCGCATCAGCGTAATGTTCCGCATTTGCAGATGCCTCTGAGGCCGGGTAGGTAAAACGTTATAGAATCACTTACACCAGGGTCCGTCCCTGTTTGCGTTATCTCAGAAAGTCAGGCAGGAAACCAACAGAAAGAAGTCAATTTTGTTAAATATAGACAAAACTTACTCATTGAATACATAACTGAACCAAGGAAAAATTGTTATATTTAGAGTTTTCGGAGTGATTCACCAGTAATTAACTAAAAAATTTTTCGAATGAAATTATTAAAACTTACCGGATTGATCGTTTTAATTGTTTTGATAGCAATTCAGTTTTTCCCAGCCAAAGTTAACCAGGGAATAACCGGTTCTCCCGACGATTTCATTACCGGAAATCAAGTTCCCCCCAACATTGCGCATATGCTAAAATCGGCATGTTACAATTGCCACAGCAACCAGACGGAATACCCGTGGTACAGTAAAATCCAACCAGTAGGCTGGTTTATCGGGGGCCATATAAAGGAAGGAAAAGAAGAACTCAACCTCAGTGAGTTTGGTTCTTACCCGGTGGAAAGGCAAAAGCACAAAATTCAATCGATGATCCGCCATATTGAAAAAGGTGAAATGCCGCTTCCCTCATACAAGCTTATGCATCCGGAAGCCCGGCTGTCCGAAAAAGATAAAACGGACCTGATCTCCTTTCTGAAACAACTCAGCGATGGACAAGTAACCAACAAACAGTAAATGGATATTTACATCAAAAACATGGTTTGCAACCGGTGCATACTGGTCGTTTCCGAAATTTTCAGGGAAGCGGGCATTCATGATGCCAATGTACAAATGGGGAAAGTGTCGGCCTCCGGTGAAATTGCCAAAGACAAGCTGGAGGTTATTGAAAAAAAGTTAAACAAGGTTGGTTTCGAGCTGATCAACGATTCCAAAAGCCGGTTAATTGAACAAATCAAGAAACTGACTATTGACTTTGTGTACAATCACCCGGATAACAGCAAAATTAATTTTTCTGATTTCTTGTCAGAAAATATGAACCTTGATTACAACTATCTGAGTTCACTTTTTTCGTCAGTAGAAGGCACGACGATTGAAAAACACTTGATCAGCCTGAAAATAGAACGTGTAAAGGAGCTTCTTGTTTATGACGAAAAAACATTGAGCGAGATTGCCTGGGAGATGGGATACAGCAGCGTAGCTCATTTATCCGGACAATTCAAAAAGGTAACCGGGTTTACGCCTTCCTGGTTTAAAAAACTTGGAGAGCAGAAACGAAATTCGATCGATAAAATCTAAAAACCTAAAATGTAGAATTAGTGTATATTTGCAGAACCCATAACTGATCGTTGCAATGCGGAGAAATATACATCGTTGAATTGAAAACAGGAAAAAATGAAACAGATTAAGAATTCCGTTATCGTCTTAATAGGGTTATTTCTATCGGCATCAGCCATCATGGCCCAAAGCGATACCACACATACTGCAGAGCCGAAAGGAATTCATAAAAAATATAAAATCCCGGAAAAAGACAGTACAAAAATTTTTCAATCAAAGCCGGATAGCACAGGGACCGTGACTGATGCAGATGGTAATGTGTACCACACGATAACAATCGGATCTCAGGTATGGATGGTTGAAAATCTGAGAACAACAAAATACAATGATGGTACTGAAATTACACATACGCAAAATGCAAAAAACTGGCAGGCGTCAAAATCAGGGGCTTATTGTAACTATAATAATTTTTCAAATGCTGACAGTATTGCTGCGTACGGACGGCTGTACAACTGGCATGCAGTGAAAACAGGGAAACTCGCACCCAAAGGCTGGCATGTCCCTTCTGATGAGGAATGGGCAACACTGATCGATTCCCTTGGAGGGGAAAGTGTTGCCGGAGGTAAACTAAAAGAAGCCGGTACCGCCCACTGGGCAAGTCCAAACACCGGTGCGACAAATGAGGCAGGGTTCTGCGCCCTCCCTTCAGGATGCTGCGATTACTACGGATCATTCAGATATCTCGCGAATAATTGTTTCTGGTGGAGTTCTACCGGAACAAAGTCCCACCTGGCTATTTACCGAAGCTTAAGCTGTAACCACAACGATTCCAACAGGGGCGAATTCAGCGGACAGTGCGGTTGCGCCGTACGTTGTGTAAAAGACTAAAAAAACGGTTCATCACGATAATCCGACAGTCCGGCTGCTTTTTTTTTGAAAGATCAGTCGCCTGCTTCAATTTTGGATCGTAATTAAAACGATCTGAAAATGACAAAGCGTATTATCATGGGCATCCTGGCTTGTCTTTGTTCTCTAAATACTTTTTCGCAAACCGTGATCACCGGGATAGTCCGCCAGGGAAACGGGGAAACCCTGCCAGGCGCGAATGCCTATCTTGAAGGGACATATGACGGAGGAACAAGCAATGAAAAAGGAGTCTTTCGTTTCAGAACAACAAAAAACGGGACACAGTTGCTGCGGGTCGGGTTCATGGGATATGAGCCATTTACGCAAAAAATTGAGTTGAAGGGGGATACGGTCAGGGTTAATGTGAAGCTTAAGGAAGCATTTAATGTTCTCAATGCCGTGACCATCACTGCCGGGACATTCGAGGCCGGAGATAAAAGGCAGGCTGTTACCATCAGCCCGCTTGATATGCTGACCACGGCAGGAGCAGATGGCGACATTTACGGGGCATTACAGTCCCTGCCGGGAACAGTAACGAACGGCGAATCGGGACGGTTATTCGTAAAAGGCGGAGACAGCGACGAATCACAAACCTATATTGACGGGGCACTGGTTTTTGTTCCATACAATTCATCAGCCCCCAACCTTTCAACACGGGGCCGCTTCAGCCCGTTCATGTTTAAGGGAACTGTTTTCAGTACCGGCGGATATTCTGCGGAATACGGACAGGCCCTTTCTTCTGTTTTGCTGCTCAACACGAAAGATATGCCTGAGGGCGATCAGCTCGACCTGTCGCTCCTGTCGATCGGGGCTGAAATAGCGGGAACAAAATGCTGGAAAGACGGGGCACTGACCGCAACACTCGATTACAAAAACCTGGCCCCCTACATGAGCCTGATCAAACAAAATTACGAATGGACCGATGCTCCCAAGTCAGGGCAGGGAGCACTAAGTTTGCGTCAAAAGACCGGGAAAAACGGCATATTGAAGTTGTATTCATCCTTCGACCAAAGTGACTTTACCATACAACAGACCGATCTTGACGAGGGTGCGGATATCAATTATCACCTGAAAAACGACAATTACTTTACCGATGTTTCATGGAGTACAAGGATTACAAAGAAAATGGGCATGAATATGGCCACATACTTCACCTGGAACAGGGACAGCATATTATACGGTCAAACGACTGAGAAAGAGCAGACAACAGGTATCTTCGTGAAGGATGTTTTCTCTTATTCATTTACTGACAAAATCATGCTCAAATTCGGAGGGGAATGGCAATCAAAGTTCTTCAGGCAAACAGCTTGGTTACCCGGCGAAAATCATGACAACAGTTTTACCAGCAATAACTGGTCTGTTTTTTCAGAAGCCCAGCTATATGCTTCATCAAGATTTGTAACGCGAATCGGTGGGCGTGCTGAATACTCGGCATACCTGGACAACCTTAAATTTTCGCCACGCCTATCGACAGCATACAAAATCTCAGACAATACCCAATTATCTGCTGCATATGGCTGGTTCTTCCAGGAACCGGTCAAGGACTATCTGCTTTACTCGAATAAACTGAAACAGGAACGGGCAGACCATTACACACTTACTTTTTTGTCTTCGCTTGAAAAGCGGACAATCCGGGCTGAACTTTATTACAAAAAATACAGGGACCTGGCCAAACTGGACGGAGAATTTTATCTTCCTCAAAGCTATAACAACAACGGCTATGGCTATGCAAAAGGGATGGACTTTTTCTGGCGCGACAAACAGACAATCCCGAATGGCGACTACTGGATTTCCTATTCATTCCTGGATACCAAACGGAATTATCGTGATTATCCGGTCGAAGCGGTACCGACATTTGCCAGCAGGCATAATCTGTCAGTTGTTTATAAGCAGTGGTTTGGCGGACTTCGATCATTGCTGGGAATAAATGCACAATATGCATCGCCCCGGGTATATAACAACCCGAATTCTCCGGTATTCAACGGAGAAAAAATGCCTCCTTACCGCACTGTTGATATAAGCTGGAGTTTTCTGTACCGGCAAAATATCATCATCTACGGGGCAGTGACCAATGTTCCTGGTTTCAAAAACGAATACGGAAGGCGTTACAGCGATACCCCCGGAACAGACGGAACATATTCCTCAGCAGCAATTCTCCCCGGCTCGTCACGTTTTGTTGTACTGGCCTGCTTTATCACGCTTTCCAGGAAAGGAGACGCCAACCAGCTGGATAAAATCGAATAATTGTAACCGGATGTGCCTCAAAGCCATAAATATTTAATAATCAAAATCATGAAAAAGTCAATTTTGTTTGTTTCCGTGTTTTTGTACAGCCTTGTTCTAAATGCCCAAAAACCAGATTTTCTCCAGGCTATGGGCGAAGCGCTCAGCCAGTTTGCGACAGCAAAAAGTGTAAGCGATATGCAGGAACTTGGCAATAAATTCCAGGTGATTGCCAGCGCGGAACCGGATCAGTGGTTACCTCTGTATTATCATGCAGAATGCTATATCCTGATGAGTTTTATGGAACAAGCCGACGCCGGTGCAAAAAGGGACAGTTACCTGGACGAAGCAGAGAACGCGGTCAATAAGCTATTAAAGATGGCCCCGAATGAAGCGGAAGTATATGTCCTTCAAGCCTTTTATTATACTGGCCGGCTTGTCATAAACCCCATGGAACGGGGGCAGGAATACAGCCGGCTTTCGGGTGAGGCCACAGGAAAAGCCCTGGAATTGGATCCTTCCAATCCCCGGGCACAACTAATGAAGTTACAAATGGAAATCGGGTCTGCCCGTTTCATGGGAAAGGACCCAAAATCGTTCTGTCCGCAAGCCAAAGAATTGCTGGCCAAATGGGACAATATCAAACCGAAATCCCCGATTTATCCGAATTGGGGGAAAGACCAGCTCGAAGGCATTATAAAAAACTGCGAATAAAACGGTTATAGATTAATCTTATCTTTACGAAAAATTAATCAGATAAACAATGAATAATATTCCCGGGATAAAGCATTATAAATTCTCGTTCAGCAGTTTTCTACTGGCGAATATACTTCTGAGCATTCTGATCACCCTTATATTCATATCAGGTTCCCTTGAAAACTGGAAATCCTTTTTCATCAGTTTCATCTGGTCATTTACAATTTCTGTAACAATATGGAGTGGCTCTATCCTGATCAGCCAACAACTTGACAGAATGGTCAGTTGGGCAAAATATCCGGTATCCCGTTCCATCCTGGGTATTATCGTCCTGGGAATTTATTCAGTAACCGCATTCATCCTGGTAAAATATCTGCTGTATTTCACCTTTCACGGAAAATTCCCGTCCGACGCCTGGCATTTCATAGCCGGTTCGAGTATTATGACGATTGCGATATCGCTTTATATATCGCTGACATTTACTGCCATCGGATTCTTTAGGGCATGGAAAAAGGAAACCGTAAATTCTGAAAAATTAAAAGCAGAGATGATGGCCTATAAATACGAGTCGTTACGAAACCAGATCAATCCTCATTTTTTGTTTAACAGCCTGAATGTACTGAGCGAACTGGTATATGACAATCAGGAGCTGGCGGTAAAATTCATCAGGCAGTTAAGCGATTTGTTCCGTTATGTGCTTGACAGCAGGGACAGGGAACTGGTACCGCTCAGCGAGGAATTGGGATTTATGGAATCTTACATTTTTTTGCTGAAAATACGTTTTGAAGGCAAGCTGAACATTAAAACGGACGTCGAAGCACAAGCAAATGATTATCTCATTCCCATGACGTTACAGCTTTTGATTGAAAATGCAGTAAAACACAATGAGGTCTCAGCAGCATTTCCGTTATGGATCTCCATACGTAAAAAGAATGGGGCCATCGAAGTCGAGAATAACCTTCAACCCAAAAACGTCGGAGAAAACTCAAAAAAAACAGGATTAAAAAACCTGATGCAGCAATATGCTTTCTTTTCGGATCATACTGTTGAAGTCCTGTCTTCAGGAGCTACGTTTCTGGTACGTGTCCCCATCCTAAAATCAGCTGAACGATGAATGTCATTATTCTGGAAGACGAACCCCGCGCAGCCAGCCACCTGGAACGATTGCTTAACAATATCGATCCTAATATCACAGTAGTTGCCCGCCTCGAATCGGTAAGGGAAGGTATTCAATTCCTAAAAAGCAAGACTGAGCCCGATCTGATCTTTTCAGATATCCAGCTCGCCGACGGGTTAAGTTTCGAAATTTACAATCAAGTGCCAGTCCGTTGTCCTATTATCTTTACAACAGCGTATGATCAGTATGCCATTGAAGCCTTCAGAACCAATGGCATCGATTATTTACTGAAGCCGATTGAAGAAAGCAGGCTCCGTCAGGCTATTGAAAAAGCTCTCCATTTTACGCCGGGGCTGGTACTGGATAAACTATTGTCCATAAGCAATGGACTCAATCAAAAAACATATAAATCAAGATTTCTGGTAAAAGTCGGCGATAAAATTAAAAGTATCCCTGTTGAAGAAATCCGTGCTTTTTACAGCCAGGAAAAAGCGACCTATATCCTGGCCGGCAACAGCAGAAGTTTCGCAGTCGATTATTCCCTGGATCAGTTAGAGGCAATGCTCGACCCCGGAAAATATTTTCGCATCAACCGGAAGTATATTGTTTCGGTCGATGTTTGCACAAACATTGTGGCATGGACCAATTCCCGGCTTCGCCTTAAGATTGAAGGGATTGACGATCCCGGCATCATTGTTGCCAGGGAAAGGGTCCAGGATTTTAAAGACTGGCTGGACAGATAGACAACTCAACTACCTTAACGAAAAGTAAAGTTTCCTTTAAAAAGCAGCATATGAACTTTTGCAATTAAAACAATTTGTATTTTTGCTGAAGTTTTCTTCGGGGCAGGGTGCAATCCCCTACCGGCGGTATAGTCCGCGAATCTGCTAAGGCAGACCGATCCGGTGAAATTCCGGGACCGACAGTAACAGTCTGGATGAGAGAAGAAACAGCGTCAGTGACCTTTCAAAAAAAGCAGTAAGGTTGAACAGTTCAGCCGGCTCTTAGGTAAAACCGGAGGTTTTCCTGCTGTTCTCTTTTCGTACTAAAGAACCTGCCCCGGTAATATTTTTAACATGAAACAAATTAAATCGCTTCAGGATTTTGGATCGGATTCCAAAGAAAGGGTACAGCGTGCTATCGGTATGCTTCAGGCAGGAAAAGGTATTTTGCTCGTTGATGATGAAGACAGGGAAAACGAAGGGGACCTGATTTATTCAGCAGCCATGGTTACAGAAAAAGACATGGCCCTCATGATCAGGGAATGCAGTGGGATTGTCTGCCTTTGCCTCACTCCGGAGAAAGCAAATGAATTAGGATTAAGACAAATGGTCGGGGAAAACACGAGTAAAAATAAAACAGCCTTTACCATTTCGATAGAAGCAAGGGAGGGCGTAACTACCGGCGTTTCCGCAAAAGACAGGGTACGAACGATAAAAGCGGCAGTCGCTCCCGCCGCAAAACCTTCAGACCTGGCACATCCCGGACACGTTTTTCCCCTTACCGGAAGGCCCGGCGGTGTATTTGAACGGAATGGCCACACTGAAGGAAGTATCGACCTCGTAAAACTGGCAGGGCTGGGAGATGCGGCCATATTGAGCGAACTAACCAACGAAGACGGGACAATGGCCCGGCTGCCGGAAATCATGGCTTTCGCAGAAAAACACCAGATGACCGTTGTTACAATTGAAGATATTATCCTGTATCGCAAAATTACCGAGGGTAAAAAAGAAGGTTACATCGCAAAAAAAATCTGTAACTAATCCCTCCAACAGAACTGGTTACAGAATTTCAGATTAAAAAAATCAGTCCGCCTAACAAACAAATGATTTGGCCTTTTCGATAGCTGCCTGGATCCCGGTCACATCCTTTCCCCCTGCAGTAGCAAAAAATGGCTGACCACCTCCGTTTCCCCCCATTTCCTTTGCAGCTTCACGTATAATCTGCCCGGCATTCAGTTTTTTCTCCTTTACCAGGTTATCCGAGATCATGATCGTAAGACTGGGCCTGCCCCCTATTTCAGCGCCTAACACCAGGAACAGGTTGTCGATCTCCCCTTTAAGCTGAAAAGCCAGGTCTTTTATAGACGGGGCAGAATCCAAAGCTACTTTCTCTGCAATAACATTCACTCCGTTCTGCAAACTGACCTTTTTCTTCAGGTCATTTTTTACCACTGTAGCAGCTTCTTTCCCGAAGTTTTCTATTAACTTTTTCAGTTTCAGGTTTTCATCCAGAAGATCTGAAACAGATTTCTTCAGGTTCCGCGCATTGTTGAGTAAAGCCCTTGTTTCCTGCAACTCTTCCATGTTCTCATTGAGATAAGTCTCTGCCTTGTCCGCCGTTAATGCTTCAATACGCCTTACTCCTGCAGAGACAGCACTTTCGGCAGTAATTACAAAATACCCGACCTGCCCGGTGGCGGGCACGTGTGTCCCTCCGCAAAGTTCAACCGATTCCCCAAACCGGATCACCCTGACCTTATCGCCGTATTTTTCACCGAACAAAGCAATAGCGCCTAAATCCTTCGCCTGGTCGAAAGGAACATCAAGTAATTCTTCCCGGACAATGTTCTGCCGGATCAATTCATTCACCCGCTTTTGTATTTTAGCCAGCTCTTCCTTACCGACTTTCTGAAAATGCGAAAAATCAAAACGCAAATAGTCAGGATTAACCAGCGACCCTTTCTGCTCGACATGTTTACCCAGTATTTCACGCAACGCCTGATCGAGAAGATGGGTTGCCGTATGGTTATTTGCGGTGAGTTTTCTTTTATGGTTATTAACAACTGCCTTAAACAGGGTTTCCGGATCATCCGGCAACTTTTGGGCAATATGAATAATCAGGTTGTTCTCTTTCTGCGTATCAAGGATACTTGTTTTCACACCGTCAGCTTCGATATAACCGGAATCGCCAACCTGCCCTCCCGATTCTCCGTAGAAAGGTGTCTGATCGAACACCAGCTGGAAAAATTCCTTCTCTTTCTGCTTTACCTTCCTGTACCGGGCAATACGGACGTCTGCCTCCAGGGCCGTATAGCCTAAAAATTTCTCTTCATCCGTTTTTCTAAGCTCAATCCAGTCACCGGTTTCCAGTGCTGCGGCATTCCGTGAACGGTTTTTCTGTTTTTCCATTTCCACGTCAAACTCAGACCGGTTAACCGTCAGCCCGTTTTCCTTCAGGATCAATTCTGTCAGATCGAGCGGAAATCCATACGTATCATATAATTCAAAAGCATCCTTGCCAGCCACTTCCTTTCCGCCTTCTTTCTTCACCTTATAAATTACGTCGTCCAGCAAGCGGATCCCGGTTTCGAGCGTATGCAGGAAGCTTTCCTCCTCCTCTTTCATCACCTTTTCGATCAACTCCTGCTGGGCACCTAATTCAGGGAAGGCATCACCCATGTTTTCTTTCAGAACATTAACCAGCCGGAACATAAAAGCCTGACGGAACCCCAGGAATGTGTAGCCGTAACGTACCGCCCGTCTCAAAATCCGCCGGATAACATACCCGGCCTTATTATTGGAAGGCAATTGTCCGTCAGCAATCGCAAAGGCAATAGCCCTCAGGTGATCGGCAATAACACGCATGGCAATATCGTCCTTACGGTTGTCCCCGTATTTTTTTCCGCTTAACCGGCCAACCTCTGCAATTATTGTTTGAAAAACATCGGTATCATAATTTGATTTCTTTCCCTGCAAAACCATGCAAAGACGCTCGAACCCCATACCTGTATCGACATGTTTTGCCGGGAGTTCGGCCAGGCTGCCGTCAGCCCGTCTGTTAAACTGCATAAACACCAGGTTCCAGATCTCTATCACCAGGGGATTATCCTTATTCACCAGGTCCCGGCCCGGGATCAACGCCCGCTCCTGATCATCACGCAAATCGACATGTATTTCCGAACAAGGACCACAGGGACCGGTATCTCCCATTTCCCAGAAATTATCTTTTTTGTTGCCAGGCAATACCCGTTCATCCGGCAAATGCCTGAGCCAAAAATTACGCGCCTCGTCGTCGACAGCAAGATTATCGGTCTTACTTCCCTCGAAAACAGTGGCATACATTCGATCTGCGGGGATGCCCATTTTCTCATGGAGGAACTCCCAGGCCCAGTCAATGGCCTCCTTTTTAAAATAATCGCCAAACGACCAGTTTCCAAGCATTTCGAACATGGTATGGTGGTAAGTATCATGTCCAACTTCTTCCAGGTCATTATGTTTACCCGATACCCGGAGACATTTTTGGGTATCCGCGACCCTAAGTGAAACCGGGGCCTGATTTCCCAGGAAAATATCCTTAAACTGGTTCATCCCGGCATTAGTAAACATAAGAGTAGGATCATTTCTAACAACCATTGGTGCAGAGTTGGCAATTGTATGTTGCTTTGTGACAAAAAAATCCAGAAAGGCCTTTCTGATCGCTTGGGAATTCATCTCCATCGTTCCTGATAATATTAAAATTTGTTAAAAAGCTTTATTGCTGAAATATCAGGCTTGTCAACCAATATAAAACAGCTACTTTTGTCAGATATGCTAACAAGCTTGATTTTTAAATCTTGCAAAGTTAGATTATTTACTTAAATTTGTTACATTTCAAAACAAGATTTTGGTTGTTATGGCAAAAGCGAAGTACCGGTTCAACCCTGAAACGTTAAGCTACATCAGGGTCGAGCACAACTTTAAGGCTAGAATCCCGCGTCTCATGCTTTTTTTGGCGGCCAGTATCGTAATGAGTGCAATCCTGACGATGGTGGTGCTCCAATTTTATGAAACACCCAAAACAAGAATCCTGAAACGTGAAAATCAACGGTTGTTGTCTCAATACGAATTAATGTACAAAAACCTGGAGAATGTCCAAAAAGTGCTGGACGACCTTCAGCAGAGGGACGATAATCTTTACCGGGTAATTTTTGAAGCCGATCCGATCCCGAGCTCGGTACGAAAGGCAGGTTTTGGAGGGATCAACAAATATGCCCAGCTCCAAAGTATGGATAATTCGGAGTTGGTTATCAAGACAGCCCAAAAGCTGGACATCGTGGCCAAAGAGGCCTATGTTCAATCCAAATCATATGACGAAGTCATGAAACTGGCATTAAGCAAGGAAAAAATGCTTGCAAGTATTCCCGCCATTATGCCAATCTCCAATAAAGATTTAAAAAGGACTGCTTCCGGGTGGGGCTGGCGTATACACCCGATTTATAAAATCCGCAAGTTCCACTATGGTATGGACTTTACAGCTCCTATCGGAACTGAAATTTATGCAACAGGAGATGGAGTCGTCAAAGATATAGAGACTTCCGCAGGAGGATTCGGAAGATGGATCATTATCGACCACGGATTTGGCTATGAAACCCTCTACGGGCATTTAAACGCATTCGACGTAAAAATCGGACAGACCGTAAAACGAGGCAGTGTTATCGGTTATGTCGGAAACTCAGGAACATCCACCGGGCCTCATGTCCATTACGAAGTCCATAAAAACGGAAAACCTGTTAATCCCCAGTATTATTACTTCAAGGATCTCACTCCTGACGAGTATGATAAAATGATTGCCTACACCAACAACATGGGCCAATCATATGATTAAAAATAATCCCAGTGCCATATAAGAAACCGCAAATAGAGAAAATCTTTTACAGCATCGGCGAAGTCGCTGAAATGTTTGGGGTAAACGCTTCTCATATACGTTTTTGGGAAAAGGAGTTTGACGTTCTCAAACCTCACAAAAATAAAAAAGGGAACCGGCTTTTTACCAAGGAGGATATCGAACAGCTAAAGTTGATCTACCATCTGGTAAAGGAGCGTGGTATGACCATAAAGGGGGCCAAGCAAAAAATAAAGGATAACGCTGGGGAAACCGCTTCAAACTATGAACTGGTTGAACGGCTGAAGAATATCCGGCTAATGCTTGTTGAGATAAAAGAAGAAATGAGTGACAGCTAGACTGTTTTACCCGTACGGACCAACTAAAAGCTTAGAAAAATGATGGTTGAATGGTTAAATTGTCGAATGTTTTATTATGTTTGGCAAGTTAAAATCCTGTAAACCCCGGACAGCTTGCCCATAATGAAAAAATACAAGGATCGATGCAGCTAAAAGAAATCACCGGATATATTGAATCCCTGGCCCCGTTAGCCCTTCAAGATTCATTCGATAATGCAGGGTTGATATGGGGAATCCCATCAATGGAAATCTCGGGGGCACTTATCACCCTTGATGTAACAGAAAAAGTCATCGATGAAGCTATCTCGAAAAATATTAACCTTGTTATTGCACATCATCCGTTAATCTTTAATGGTATAAAAAAGCTGAATGGGAAAACAGATGTCGAACGGAGCCTGATCAAGGCGATAAAGAATGACATCGCCGTGTATGCAGCCCATACCAACCTGGATAATGTCGTTGGGGGAGTCAACAGTAAAATATGCGAAAAATTGGGAATAACAAATTGCAGGATACTCGAACCGATGAAAGGCCAGCTAAAAAAACTGGTTACGTTTATTCCTTTATCTCATATAACTGAAGTACAACAGGCTATATTCAACGCAGGCGCCGGTTGTATCGGAAATTACGATTCGTGCGGTTATTCAGCCGAAGGAACAGGAAGTTTCAGGGGCAATGCAGAAACGCACCCGTTCGTTGGAGAACCGGGGAAAATGCATTTTGAAAAGGAAGTGCGGTTCGAAACGGTTTTCCCCGCCACGGTTCAAAGCCGTGTCGTTCAGGCCTTGCTCAATTCACATCCATATGAAGAGGTGGCTTATGATATTTATCCGCTCGACAATTTGTCCCCGCTATCCGGCTCCGGGATGATAGGTGAACTGCCGGATGAAACTGACGAATCCATGTTCCTGGGAATGGTTAAACAATGTTTTAGGGCAAATATATTAAGACATAGCCCGTTGCCGGGCAGAAAAATAAAAAAAGTGGCCGTTTGTGGCGGGGCCGGCAGTTTTCTGATCAGCCAGGCTATTAACGCCGGCGCTGACATATTCCTGACAGGAGAGTTGAAATATCACCAGTTTTTCGAGGCCGACGGAAAAATTATACTGGCAGACATAGGGCACTTTGAAAGCGAACAATTTACTAAGGAACTTTTTTATGAATTACTTATGAAAAAATTCCCTAAATTTGCAGTCCGTTTATCGGATATCAATACAAATCCGGTCAACTATTTGATATAAAACAGAAAAAACAGCATTCAAAATATGGATACACAGTACCGCGAAGAAGACAAAACAATGCCTATCAGTGAAAAGTTAAAGGCATTGTACGAGTTGCAAAGTGTTGCTTCGGAGATCGATAAAATAAAGACCCTTAGGGGTGAGCTTCCGTTGGAGGTACAGGACCTGGAAGATGATATTACCGGGCTGAAGACCAGGATCGGAAATTATGAAGACGATGTAAAAAATCTGGACACATCTGTTGCAAACCGTAAAGCAGCGATTAAAGAATCGGAAGCACTGATTGCAAAATATTCCGAGCAGCAAAATAATGTGAGGAATAACCGTGAATACGATTCACTCAGTAAGGAGATTGAATTTCAGAAACTGGAAATTGAGCTTTCAGAGAAACGGATTAAGGAATTTACTGCGGAACTTCAATCTAAAAAAGAATCGATTGAATCCTCAAAAGAACAGCTGCAGGACCGTGAAGACGACCTGAACCGTAAAAAAAAGGAACTGGATGAAATTACGTCCGAGACAAAAATTGAAGAAGAAAAATTAAAGACCAAAGCAGAAAAGATCGAAGACTTGATTGAGCCGCGCCTTTTGTCGGCATTTAAGCGTATCCGTAAAAATGCCAGGAATGGCCTGGCCGTCGTAACAGTACAACGCGATGCCTGCGGAGGATGTTTTAACAAAATTCCGCCACAGCGGCAAATGGATATTGCCAACCGGAAAAAGATCATTGTTTGTGAATACTGTGGAAGGATCCTTGTCGATAAAGACATTATGGAAAACAAAGAAGAAGAATAGACCCGGTGAATATAAAAAAACAAATCCCTGGGAAGCGATATTTCTTTTCCAGGGATTTGTTTTTTTATATCTTATTAAAACAGGAATATTCCGAAAGAATCCGTTTTAAATTGAAAATTCTGTTCGAATTACTTGTCGGGTTAAGAACAAAAAACTACTTTTGTCACCCGAAAACAGCGGTCTGTAGCTCAGTTGGTAGAGCAGCTGACTCTTAATCAGCGGGCCCAGGGTTCGAATCCCTGCAGACCGACCGAAAATCAAAGAGTTGTGAGTTTTACACTTACAGCTCTTTTTTGTTTTTCTCCCCTTTTTCGGGGCATTTCACTACATCAGCCTAACAGATATGGTGAGAGGCGAAGAAGGTCCGATTCAACTTGACACCAAAAAAATGGATTGAGGTAACTAATGCGATTGGTCTGATCTTAAAATCAGACAGATACGGAAAAGTTATGCTCATAAAGATTTAGCTTTTGAATTTGGCACATGGATTAGCCCAACGTTCAAGCTGTGGTTGATCAAATAGTATCAACGATTAATTGAAATTGTGTCAATCTCTTTTCTGAACAACAAGGAAATCTGTAAACTATTTCCAGCAAAGGTCAAAGATGCTGTTCTCTTCGTAAAAAGATGCTGAAGATTTCGCGGAAAGATACCGTACTTTTCATAAAAAGATACCGGAGATTTCGCGAAAAGACGGTGAAGATTTCCTCAAAAGATACGGAAGATTTCTCTAAAAGATGGTGAAGATAATCCCAAAAGATGCTGAACTTTTAGTAAAAAGATACCGAAGATTATTCCCGTGCGGAATTATATTTTTTAACCGTCGTTGTGCAAAACCGGGTGCATTTGTTCGGGCATATAAAAAACGGGACGATATTAAATGCCGCCGGTCATTTGGTGGGAAAATGGTACCGGGAAATTGAAAATAAATATCCCGGCAAACGGTGTCATGAAATAATTGTTATGCCCAACCATATTCATTGTATGATCGAAAATACGGATGATCACATACATAAATGGAATACATGCCCCAAAGTAAATACCTAAATCATTGAATATAAACACCACTTGTGTACTACAAAATGAAAGTTGAAAATTACACTTACTGAATATCAGTATTTTATAAGGGCTTGCCATAGGATAGAAGGGAACGGCACTACCCCAATCCGGACTCCTGCCCTGCCTGGTTTATCGCCATGTAAAGTTTTTACAAAAAGTAGTCTTCTTTTTTTAAATTACCATTCCATTCATAAAAAATTATATTAGTTTTATAAACCAACTAAACTAGATTAGTTTACATATGAAAAAACAGAAGACGCAAATATCCAAAAAGCTAGTTTTAATAAAACAAGTGAACTCCCGGCGAAAAATGAAAGAAATGGGAATGGACGATTTGGCTAAAGGATTTAATATATGGTAGTTGTGACTATCAATGACATTTTAGGAAACAGAAAATCTTTATTTTGCGGCTACAAAAGTAGTCACACAACAAGGCTTGAGAATCTAAATGATGATCTTAAATATAACGAGAAGCATAATCCGATTCATCAAATACAGAAGAGAAGGGCCACCCCCATGAGTATTATAAATAAACTGACAAAAAGAGGCTATAAAACCTGTAGCCGATCGACCCGAAGATATTTTACTGATATAGTAGGCGCCGGAGTAAAAGAATATATCGCTTTTATACCTTGGCAATCAAATGAAAGAATGCTTAATTGTTCCTGAATAAATTAGATTGAAATAAGTAAAAATTATCAAGGTGAAACCTGAAGTTATCTCAGTTTAGCCTGAAAAATATTAAAACAATTGCTATGAACAATACTATTGGGAAAAGAACAGGAACCCTTATATCGATTCAGGATTCGCTTGTTAAAGCGCGGTTCACCGATGACGCGATTATGGGAGAAACTGCCGAAATATCCGTTGAAGGGAAACTGCTTCAGGCTGAAGTTCTGCAAATTTTCCCGGATCCAAAGAACCCGGAGTCCGGAATTGTAGAGATGCAGGTTTTTGAGGACCTGACCGGAGCCCGGATCGGAGATAAGGTTGAATTCAAAGGGAAACCGTTATCTGTACTTTTAGGTCCCGGGCTTTTAACCAGTATTTGGGACGGACTGCAAAATCCGTTGTATAAACTGGGCGAAAGCGATGCATATTTAAGACCCGGGATGCATGCCCCGGCGCTGGATGAAGAAAAGCTCTGGGATTTTACCCCCCGCGTAAAAGTCGGAGATTGGGTAAGCGGTGGCGATGCGATTGGTTCGGTTCCTGAAGGCCGGTTCAAACATAAAATACTGGTCCCCTTTAGCCTGGATAAATGCAAAGTAGAGTATATAATCGACAAAAGTGCGGTAGATATTACGCAAAAAATAGCAACGGTTACCGATGAACAGGGGACCCTACACGAATTAAAGCTGGCTTTTTATCAACCTGTAAAAATGCCAATCCCTTTCAAAGAACGTGCTATACCAAGTAAAACAATTTCAACAGGAGTGCGGGTCATAGACTTGTTAGCACCGGTCAGTTATGGCGGGACAGTTGGGAATCCCGGACCTTTTGGTGCGGGCAAAACGATTATACAGCACACCTTAAGCAAGTATGCAATTGCCGATATTATCATTATGGCAGCTTGTGGTGAAAGGGCCGGGGAAGCCGTTGAGGTTTTTAAGGACTTTGCCGAACTGGAAGACCCTTCAACCGGAGAGTCGTTGATGAACCGCATGTGTATCTTCGGAAATACCAGCTCCATGCCTGTTGCCGCCCGTGAGGCCAGCGTTTTTATTGCCCTTACGGTAGGAGAATATTATCGCTATCAGGGATTCAACGTAATATTACTGGCCGACTCTACTTCCCGTTGGGCACAGGCGCTTCGTGAGCGGAGTGGCCGACAGGGAGATATTCCGGGGCCGGAAGCTTTCCCCATGGATATCCCTGATCAGATTAAAGGGATGTATCAACGGGCAGGTAACGACATCGGATCAGGAGGTTCTTTAACTTTTATAGGAACGGTTTCCCCGGCAGGAGGAAACTTTCAGGAACCGGTAACGCAGGCAACCATGGATGCAACCGGAGGATTCTGGGGATTATCGCAGGATCGCGCCGACGCTAAAAAATACCCGGCAATTGATCCGCTGGTTTATACGACTTCCGTTTACGATAGCTTTATTTCGCGGAAAGACCGGGAAAGAATATTGAAAACCCTGCGGGAAGCCAGTGGCATTGACCAGACAATAAGCACCATTGGTTTGAAAAAGGTACCGGTAGAGAAATATATTTTGTATCAAAAAGGACAGACAATCGATTTCTGTGTTTTACAGCAAAATGCATTTCATAGCATTGATGCCTGCACCCGTCCGGAACGGCTAAAGGTCATTAATGAAGCGGTTCAAAAACTGATTGATAATTCGATTGATTTTTCAGGCACGGACATGGACGATGAAGAAGTAAAAGAAATGGTCCGGGCGACATTTGATGAATTGCGCCAGTGGTGGAGAGACTGGAACAATAGTGCTGAAACAGAAGAACAGATTTCCGCTTTGCCCGGTAAAGTCGAACAATTTGTCTTACAAGAAGAACACGTATTATGATAAAAAAAGAAATAAACAAAATTAGCGAGGTCGGTAAAGCTTTAATTTCAGTAGAAGGAAATCCGGGGGTAGCCTTAAATCATGTGGTAGAACTACTGGATGCCGAAAGTAATCAGTGCCTTTCTTTTGCCAAAGCAATCAATATTTCCGAGAATTCTACCCGTTTTCAGGTATTTAACGGCACCAGCGGATTAAGTACAAGAACACGGATCCGGATGCATGAGGTACCTCTTTCTGCCGGTTTTTCTTACAATATGCTTGGACGCACGTTCGACGGAATTGGCAATGTGGCCGATAATGGTCCCGAAGTTATTTTTGAAAAGCAACTTTCAACAAGTCTGGATACACTGAACCCAACGGTGCGTTTGGTGCCCAAACAGCCGCTTTGGACAGGGATCCCGATGATTGACGTGTTTAATACGCTGGTGAAATCACAGAAGATTCCAATTTTTGCTTCTCCTACCGAGCCCTACAACCGCCTGCTTTCCCAAATAGCACAGGGGGCGCAGGCCGATGTTATCATTTTTGCAGGAATTGGATTGAAATTTGACGAATATCAATACTTTAAAGACCAGCTTTCGCAATCGGGAAATATCGATAAAACCATCATGTTTATTCACTTTGCCGGAGAATCGCAGATTAAAGGACTGATGTTACCCGACGTTGCATTAAGTGTAGCGCGCGAATTTGCCGACCAGGGAAAAGATGTGCTTGTATTGCTGACAGATATGACCAATTGGTCAAACATTTTAAGGAATGTAGCCAACTATCAGGATATGATTCCTTCGTTGCAAGGATATCCCGGTTCGTTGTATTCCGAACTGGCCCGGCGTTATGAGGTGGCTGCTGATATTGAAGGGGCAGGTTCCATTACCATCATCGGGGCAACAACGCTTGAGTCGCTGGAAGACCCGGTGCCGGACAACACAGGGTACATCACTGAAGGTCAGTTTTTCCTCGAAAATGGAAAATTGAAACTGGCCCGTTCACTTTCACGTCTGAAACAACAGGTTAACGGCAAAACCCGTAACGATCACCGTCCGATAATGACAGCCATGTCATCATTGCTTGCCGATGCGGAAAAAGCTTACGAAGCGGCAGAAGTAGGTGCCGCCAACGATACCTTCTCTCAAAAACTTCTGGGTTACAGAAGCGATTTTATTGAGAACATGGAAGAACCTTTTGGCGAACCTCTCGAACTGGATGCTGCCCTGGATAAATGCTGGGATATTTTACGCAGGCATTTTGAGCCTACAGAAACCGGGCTAAGTAAAAAACTGATTGAACAATACTGGAATAAGGATTAATCGATAAAACAGAACAATGAGCAATAATAAAGAAAACCTGGAAGGAATCGTTTCAAAGCTAAAGCAGGAAGGTATTCAGGCCGGAGAAGCCGAAAAGCAGCGGATTATTAATGAAGCAAAAAAGCAGGCTGAATCAATTGTTGCAAAGGCAAAAACCTTAAGCAACGAAATTGTGGAAGAAGCCAGGAGCAAGTCCGAACAGATGGAAAAGAATGCGCAAACGGCTATATCACAGGCGTCACGCGATATGATTGAGGCAACAAAAATTTCAATTTTAAAACACCTCAAATCCGTTTTTGGGGAACAGTGTAAAAGTCTGTTTACTGAAAAGGAATATTTAGGAGAATTGTTAAAAGCGGCCCTGGATAATATTTCAGGGAAAAAAGCTGTTATGGTTCCGGAAAAGATTTTGAAGGATATGGAGGATTTTCTTCTGAAACAGTCGCTTGATAAACAAATGGAATTAAAACCGCTTGCTGGCAGCAGCACCAAAATCATTATAAATTCATCAGACAACGACGGGCTACAGTTTGTGTTAAGTTCCCAGGATGTCGAAGAAGGATTGTTTTCACTGTTAAACAAAGATTTGGTAAAACGCATCATTCAAAAAACGGAGGACTAGTTTATGTCGAACATGGTATATCTTCTTTGCAGTTTGCCATCATTGACCTTCGGACAGGTACCTCCCATTTCTTTTGACGAATTTTACCGCGATTCGCAGGAACAGCTCTCTTCAAAGCATTTTAAAATACTGGAAGAAGCTGATCTGAGGGGAATCGATCCTGCGACAAAAGGAAAACTGAAAAATATTTCCGGGTTAAATGCCAGGCGGCAAAATGACCTTGGAGAAATACGGAGCGCAAAAGCTGAAAAACGGCATCCCAATCTTGCTTATCTGCCAAAAACAGTAAACGGGTTAAATCCGTTGGATCGTGAAAAACGAATCCTGCAATGGCAATGGGAAGAGCTTGACGATATGGAAACAGGACGCACTTTCTCTTTAATTAATGTTCTGGTGTATAAGTTGAAGTTACAAATTCTGATACGGATGGATTCGTTTAATCAGGAACAGGGGGCTAAAGTTATGGCATCGGTTGTAAACGGGGCGCAAAGGAAGGAGTAAAGTATGGCAGGACTAAAAATAAAATATACAAAAACCGAACGCGCCCGGCAGAAAAAAATATTAAAGATATCGGAACGGATGCTTCCATTGTTTGAGGCAATGGAAAAGTCATTGATGGCTACCATCAATACCATTTCTGAAAGAATTGATCAGATCCGGAATACCATTGAGCAAAACAAAAAAGCTTCGGCCCCCTGGGTGGCTGTTATGAACGATTCCTGGGTGGAGATAGCTGATTTTATATCGGTAAATGAGATCATTACCAAACCGGTTGATGTTGCCGGGGTAAGGGTACAGCAGTTTGAGCGGGTCGATTTTAATACCGCACCCATCATTGACGGCACTCCACTGTGGGTAGATGATGCCATTGAGTTAATGGAGGAGCAACTGCAACTGGAGGCGGAAATAACGTGCCTGGAAGAGCAGGTTGAAGTTCTGGAAGAAGAACTGCTGGACGTTCGGGCAAGAGTAAAACTTTTTGAAAACCGCCGGATTCCGAATGCCAAAACAGCTATCCGGAAAATAGGGCAAAAGTTGCAGGACGACGAACGGCTTACAATTGCTACAGCGAAAGTAGTAAAGACAAGTAAACATGAGGAGGTAGGCGTATGATTACAAAAATGAAAAAGCTACTGCTGTTTATGGCAGATTCGAATGCTGATGTGGATGCCGACCTTACTATTTTAGGGCAATTGGGCATAATGCATATTGTTCCTTTCCAGCCAGCCAAAGATGAATCCATCGAACTGGTGGACGGACAGGTTAAAGGCTTAGACAGGGCAATCGCTGTTTTGGAAGGCTATAACAGTGATGCATCGGATAAACCGGCTTTGGCTGATGATCCCGATTATCCGAAACAAAATAAGGGCGGGTTGGCTCTATCGGAAAGGGTGTTGAAGGCAAACGGGCATCGTCTTCAGTTGGAAAGCAAAAAAGCTGATCTCTTAAAAGATTTGAAATGGTTTCATGATTGGGGAAATGTATCGCCCCGTACAATTAAAGAGTTAAACGACAGAGGGGTTGCAATCCGTCTGTACCTCGTTACCGACAAGGAATTGAAGGCAGTTCAAAAACGGACAGACATCCAACTGCTGGGAAAGCTGAATGAGTTAAACCAGGTCGCTCTGGTTACGGAAGACAATAGAACGCAGCTCCCGTTCGGGGAAGTCGATATTCCTGTGAATGAAAAAGCCCAAGCGGAAACGTTGCTGGATAATATTAATCAGGAGCTGGCTGAAAATGAACAGCTTTTAATGCGACTTTATCCTCAAAAGAAAGTTTTACAGGATACCCTAGATGAAAAAATGCACCGTTTGAACATTTTGGATGTTCAATACGGAGGGATTGCCATCGACGGGCAGGTGCATTGCTGGAAAGGTTTTATTCCAGGGGACGCCATCGATACATTTATTAAAACAGCCGATAAAAATCACTGGGGCTACGTAATAAAAGAGCCTGCAGAAGAGGACACAGAAGAGGTCCCTACACTGGTGCGTACTTCGCGTTGGGCTGAGCGCATCCGCCCGGTGATGAATTTTATGGGACTTGTTCCGGGGTATAAGGAACTGGACGTATCCAGGGCATTTATGATTTTCTTTACCTTCTTTACTGGAATTCTGGTTGGCGATGTCGGTTATGGACTGATTTTCCTGGCAATTACCTTTCTGGTGCACCGGAAAATGAAGTTCGTAAAGAAAACCGAGTTTCAGTTAATGTACACGCTTTCTGCATCCATTCTGTTCTGGGGAATACTTACCGGGACGTATTTTGGCTCCGAATCGATTGCCAATATTCCGTTTCTGAGCAAATTGAAAGTTGAAAAACTGGCCAGTTTCGGAGGCGACAACGTATTTGTTCAGAAGTTCATGTTTTTTGTGGGGGCGATTCACTTAACTGTAGGGCATTTACAACTGGCATGGAAATACAACAACAGTGTAAAAGCTATTGCCCAGTTGGGATGGGTAGCCATCATCTGGGGATTATACCTTATCGTAGCCCAGATGGTTCTCCGGATCCCTGCGCCGGGAATAATGGTTTGGCTGTTTGTTGGCGGAGCCTTGCTTGTAGGTTTATTTTCAAACCCGGGACCCGGTTTTCTCAAGAGTATGTTGTTATCACTCGGAAATTTGCCGCTAAGCATCATTAGTGGTTTCTCAGATATTATTTCTTATGTACGGCTTTATGCCGTCGGACTTTCAACAGTTCTAATGGCATCCAGTTTTAACCAGATGGCAATTGGAGATGGCATTTCTACCGTTTTGGCGGGCATTGGAGCTGCCATGGTACTAATACTTGGACATGGCTTAAATATGATCCTTGCCGCAATGGCAGTTCTTGTACATGGTGTCCGGTTGAATATGTTGGAATACGCCGGACATGCAAATGTCGAATTTTCAGGGAATGAATATAATCCGTTTAAAATAAAAAATACAAAATCTTAATTCTTCAAAAATGATTCTAGCAACAGTAGTCACAGGCTTTGGCGGACATGCCATCGCCTTAGGGATATCAGGTGTTGGTTCGGCAATAGGAACCGGAATTGCAGGAATGGGAGCCTTGGGGCTCTGGAAACAGTCGATAAAAGAGAAAAAGAAACTTCCTTCGTTAGCCCTGGCAATGGTAGGGATGCCATTAAGCCAGGTTATTTACGGAATGATTTTTATGAATTCGTTAAAAGGAGCAAATCTGAACCCGGATAGTTATCCGAACCAGATGATTTTTGCCCTGTTTATTGGCCTTGCTATTGGTGTATCGGCTATTATGCAGGGAAAAGTGGGAGCCGCAGCCTGTTCAAACCTGGCAGTTGACGACAAACAGGGAGCAGGTATGTACATTGCTGCGATGGGTGTTATTGAAACCGTCGCTCTGCTTACCATGGTATTCGGAATGGGAGCGATCCCGAGTGCCTAAATTTATGACTAAAGTAAATTAATGTTGTTACAGGGTTCTTTTTCTTCTAAATGTTTGTTTGGGACAGTTATGGATCCGGGGTTAATATTCTTGACGGATCTGCAAAATGACTTTTAGCAAGTAATGGAAATTATTTGTTGCCGCATGTTCGCCCCCATCCCCTGAAGGAGACTAATGCTTCCAGACATTGCCACCCCTTTGCCGACAGCAAAAGTCCCCTTCAGTGCTTGTCCCGAATTTACTTCGGGAGGATTTAGGGGCGGGAAACAAAAAATACGACATCATTTTATTCTTATTATTTATAAGGTAATCTATGTTTTTTCTAATTCATTGCATTCATGAAAATATTGTATTAGTTTTATAAACTAAATAAACGAAATTAGTTTACTCATGAAAGTTGGAGATACAGATATCGAAGAAACAATATTTAATGTAACTCGTGAACTCCTGGTGAGGTATGGAGTAAAAGGATGGAATATGGACGATTTGGCAAAAGAATGTAATATGTCCAAGCGGACTCTGTATAAAATCATTGGGAATAAAGAAGATTTGATATTAAAATGTATTTCAGACTGCCTTAAGAATAATATCAGCACAATTGCAGATTTCCTGACAAGTCAAAAACCATTCCCTGAACTTCTTAAACAGTTTATTGATGTTATAACCGATAATTTTCAGGACTACATACTTAAAAGCATTTCTGTAATTCGCATTGAATATCCAAAAATTAAAATGGAAGAGGAGAAATTCTTATCCAAACGTCAGGAATTCTTATTATCATTTTTTGAGAAAGGAAAGGCTGAAGGATATTTATCTGATTTTGCTAAGCCTGAAACTGTTATCAAAATTGTTTACGCCCTGGTTGAATACAATATTTTAACCTGTGATAACAAAACAGATTTTAAAAATGAAACAACAGAAACACTTGGCCTGTTTTTTAAAGGTATTCTAAAATAATGGCAGATGTGGATGGACCGGTTTATAAATAAAGAGGCTGCCCTTCATGTATTTTCAGGCAGCCTCATCAAAAAAAATCCTATTCTTTACTTTTCGGACTCTACTTCACGGTAAAACTAACCCTCCGGGCAAGCCGACGGGCCTCCGGCGACTTGGGATCGACACTCTTGTCCTCTCCCTTTCCTTCCGCATGGATCCTCGATGAATCAATACCTGCCTTGACCAGCACCTTGGCAACTGCCTTTGCTCTTTCCTCAGACAACTTCATGTTATACTCATCGGTCCCTCTTTCATCTGCATAACCGGACATCATGACATTTTTCTCCGGATTATCTCTCAGGTAGGTACGCAATGCATTCAGAACCCCCGTTGACGTTTTATCAATGTTTGCACTGTTATAATCGAAATAAATATTCAGGTAACCGCCATTGATTATCTGCCTGATAAGATCGTCGTACGTTTCAGGCTTGGGGACAGATATAGCATCGACCTTCTTATCCAGATTATTCATCCTCCTGTTCAGGTCGTCGATTTGCTGCAGACGGGGGTCTTCCCTCTTTCCGGACTTCATCTCATCTTCGAGTGCTGCAATCTGATTATACAGGTCGCTGTAGTCATCCGTCCGGACTATCCAGTCTGCATGCTCCTTGTTCTTGCCGAGATAGTAGGAAATGCCTGCAGTACCATCAAAAACAAACCCTTTGACGTCGCTGCCGGTATATGGATAGTGCCCGTCAAAACCTTCCTGCTGACGAATATTAACTAACACTGAAAGGTCAAGATTAAAGGCGACCCTCGGAGATAGCTTTACCTGACCGGTAATACCAGCAATAGCATTCCCGACATGGTCAAGAGAAGAAAAGCTGTCATAATCCAATCCCCCCAGGCCAAATCCACCATGAACAAGCAGATTTAGTGTTTTTGTCCACTCTTCGAATTTCAGGACCCGTCCGACATTGGCTACTCCCTGAAAATCGATCCGGTAGGAATTCGTACTGAAATCCTTACTTTTATCTGCATTTGTAAAATGGTTGTACCCAAAATCGGCTTTTAGTCCAAAGTACTCATTCAACATATACCTGACCCCGATATCTCCTGAAAAAAAGTCAGGCGTTGCGGACCAATACTCCTGGGAAAACCGATGATAAGGCTTAGTCAATCCAATGCCACCATCGATAGACCACCTGTTGAAATCCGGTCGGGAAGGAACGGATTTCTGGGCATAGCCTTCAAAAGACAATACCCCTATGAGAACCACAAGTAAAAATTTGTTTTTCATTTTCTTTCGTTTTTTTCATTTTTAATACTTACCAGATACCAGTAATTTACTGTAATTAATCGCTGTGATTACAGGAATACACGAAGCGACCCAGAGGCCCACTCATTCAGGCTTGCATTTAATCTCAAAAAACAAGGCTTAAATTAAAATGTAGCATAAAATAGCTTGAGATACGTCGGGAAGTTCAGCAACAGTAAGCTTATAATCAATAATATAAAAAATAAAGTTATATGGGATTCTATATTTCTGTCACATTATTTTTCCCCTCACTGGCCTCTGGGGAAGAGCCGTTCTTTTCACTTAGCTGTCTCTTTTCCTTCCGGTGCGCGACATAATTGAACCGCAGGACAACAGCAATTATACATAACCAAAGTATAATATACAGGATGATGATCATATTAGTAAGACAACAAGTTAACCCAAAAATTATCAACACCATTGGGGTTGTTTCTGTGGTTTGAGGCTGCGCTGTTTCTAAACTGAACGCAAGGACGTGAGACTGAACACGAAGACTCAAAGACACAAAGAATAGTTTCAGTTGTTTCGGTTCCCGTTGCTTTATCTTTCTTCCAGTTCACCAGTTCACAATATCTTTATGCCTCTCCTCCCCAACAGCGAAGCATCAAACATTCTAACATTCTAACATTCTAACATTCAAACTTTCAAACTTTCAAACATCTACTATTGTTGCGGGATCCAATTCACTCATTCTCCAATTCGCTAGTTCACCAACTCTTAATGGTCTCTCCTCACGCCGGTACTTCGTCGCACTTGCAAAAAGCTGAGTTCTGTGAAATAAATTCAGGCACAATCGATTTCATCCTGCTCACAAGCCCAAAATCTGATTCTGTCTGCGTTGCTTTTAACAGTTCTTCGACGTCAAATCTGACGATACCGAAATCATGCTCCCGTACCTTCGCAGTCATGATTTTCGGGTGACGGGTCGGGATGGTGTTCTCTTTATCCGCCAGCAGTTCCTCGAACAATTTCTCTCCGGGCCTAAGCCCTGTAAATTTAATAGGAATATCAATATATGGCTTCAGCCCTGCCAGTGAGATCATTTTAACAGCCAAATCGTAAATTTTAACAGGTTCTCCCATATCGAAAACATAAATTTCCCCGCCTTGTCCCATGAACCCTGCTTCCAAAACCAATTGGCATGCTTCAGGAATGGTCATGAAGTAGCGGATAATGTCCTTATGGGTAACTGTTACCGGTCCGCCTGCCTCTATCTGCTTCCGAAAAAGCGGTACCACCGACCCGTTCGATCCCAGTACATTCCCAAAACGTGTCGTTATAAACTGGGTCCCGACATAATCCATCCGGGCCAAAGCCTGGATATAAATCTCGCAAATCCGTTTCGAGGCGCCCATGACATTGGTCGGGTTCACCGCCTTGTCGGTCGAGATCATCACGAATTTTCGCACGTTAAACTCGACTGACAAGTCTGCCAGGATCCGGGTACCTCCTATGTTTACCCGGATTGCTTCATACGGGGAAGCCTCCATTAAGGGGACATGCTTATAAGCAGCTGCATTAAAAACATACTGGGGATGGAACTGCTCAAACAACAGTCGCATACGGTGCCTGTCTGTCACCGAGGCCACAACCACTTCAAAATTCGCGTTCGGAAAAGTCCGGAGCAAGTCGTTCTGCAAGTCGTACAGGCCAGACTCCGCCTGATCGAGCAGGATCACCTCCCGGATCTCGAACTTCATCAGCTGCCTGACAATCTCCGATCCGATCGATCCTGCCGCTCCTGTTACCAGGACAACAGCATTCCTTAACCCCTCGGAAACCTTTTCCATATCGAGCCAGATCGGATCGCGGCCAAGAAGGTCTTCGATGCTTACTTCCCGGATCTGTTTAGAACTAAAGCTCCCGTTGATCCAGTCCTTTACCGGGGGAATTTCACGGATATTGATCCCATGCGCGAGCGACCGGTCAAAAAGGGCCTTTTTACGGGACGGGGATATTCTGTCAGGACTGACAGCAAAAATGATCTCCCTGACCCCTTTCGACTTCATTAATTTTCCAAAGGCCTGATCTTCCGAATAAATCTGTTTCCCTGAAAAGCATTTACCCACGAGCGCCTTGTTGTCATCTATAAAACCAGCCACATCAACCATGGAAAAAGCATCGCCTTCAAACACGTTCAGGGTAATCTGCCCAAGTTCCCCTGCCCCGAAAATCATCACCGACCGTAACACTTTGCGGGGATTAACATAAGTATGATATGTTTTCCGGATCACTATCCGGAACCCCATCAGCAGAACTGACGTGACCGTTGCATGGATCAGACAAACAGAGTAAGGGATCAGCCAAAGAACGGGCACACCTCCCAGTGAACGCCCCACTATTGTAATGGCCAGCAGAATCGTTGTCGCAACACATACTGATGTTGAAAAAAGCCCGACATCTTCGATGGAAGAGTGCCTTATAATTCCCCGGTATGAGCCGCTCCACAGGAAACATAACAGGTAAACCGGCAATACCAGAAAAAACAATTGTATCACAACCTGTCCAAAAGAAATGGAATCCACAGAAAAATTGAAGCGCAGCAAGTAAGCCGTCAAAAAGCCCATTGCCGTGATCACCACGTCAGCAAACAACACCAGTCCCCTCGGAAGAACATACTCCCGGAAATGGGAATCAATCCATCTTTTCATCTGTCGATAATTAATTTTTAATGGTCAGATGGAACTCGCCAGTATAGTCATACCCGTGTGTGAGAGGTATGGCTCTCATGGCTCGTTTCATTTTTTAGCAAGTAAGATTTGGTTTTGTACAACCGCCGGTCAACGGTTACGACAAGAAGTACCGTTTTGCCTGATTCTTCCCTAAACAAGCCTTATCCAGGCTTACAAAACGGTATAAGATCCCTCAGAATTGAGGGTTATAGCAATTATTATAACTTGATATTTACCACAGATGACACAGATGGGCACAGATTAATTTTCCGCGGCTGTCTGCGTTATCTGTGGCATATATTTTCCTCGTATTTAGCACAGATGATGCGAACCAGTACAGATTGGCCATAAAGAGATTACTTCGTTTTTTAATGATAAAAAATAGAACCAGAACCAACAACAGAAACCAAAAAAACTTTTCGCGTCCTTATGCCTCTACATCCAATATATCTTCCGGTCCAAGCGGCTGGTAGGGGCCTTCCTTTACTTCGAAGATTACGGTTCCCGGAGCAAGCACTTCCACCGTGTGCCACTGCCCTTTCGGGATATGCCCCCCGTAATTGCCCGTTGCCGGATCCAGCAGGAAACTATCCGTTTGCTGACCATGATCATCATACAGGAAAACCCGAACCTTCCCTCTTAATAAAACATAAGTTTCTGCCGCATGACGGTGACGGTGTACCGGAAAAACCGATCCCGGCTCCATCGCATTCAAAAGCCGCTGAACATGGGCATCCAGCGAATCATGAAAGTTATGATTCATCCGCAACCGGACATTTGACTCAGCCCTTTCTGTTAACCGGTCCAAAAAATCTTTATCGATGAGATCCATAGTAATCTGAGTGGTTATGTTATCGCCAAAGATAATACAGATTTTCAAGAGTAACCATAGAACCTGTTCTTTGTGCCTTTGTGTTCTGTTTTAACCACATTAGGCATATTAGGGCACAATAGAAATAATTCCAAACACGTTTGCTTTAGATTTGATGGATTTCGCACCACAGATAATACGGATTAACACAGAAGGACTGATTAACCCAAACCAACCTTAGAAACAACAGAAATTCGTCCTAGCGTCTTTGAGTCTTCGTGTTCAGTTTAGCGTCTTAGCGTTATACTGACTAAAATTTACCTGATACATTGGAACCATGTCTATCGTCTTTTCGCCAACTGAAATTCGGTCAGTCTGATTTAAAGTAATAATATAACCTTTTGCGATGTTAAAAAAGTTCATGGCATCAAGCAGTCCTTTTTGTTCCCTGTCTGTATTTTCGTTATGCAGTTCCATGCAGACCTGGATAAGCATATGCGGCTGATTTTTATTACACTTTTCATTGATAATGGTTAATTTTCATTCTAAATGGATAATATTATCCAGCCGTAATGTTCACCATTTAAATCAATTCATATTCAATTCAATAAATAATGGATTTTTCACCACAGATAATACGGATTAACACAAAATATTTTATGCGGAAAAATGGGACCAATTGAAAAAGCAGGTGGATAAATTTATCGTTGCCTGCCAGCTAAAATATTCGTTCAAGCGGAATTCCGGTGGCGTTTCTGATTTTGGCAATCTGGTCCCGCTTACCGGATCCAGATTGTTTTGAGCATAAACAACAACGTTTTTTGTCATTTCTGTCCTCCAGCCGGACAGGCTCTTCCTTTTCCATTCGATGAAAAGGAAGCAAAAATCTTGTCAAAACGAACCCTCCGCCGGGCGTTTTGACGGCACCCGCACCGCTCTGTAGCGTCTTTGCATTCGGTTTAGTAATAACAGAAACCAAAGTAACCATAGAAAACAACAGAAACCAAGAGAACAATAGAAACTATTCCTAGCGTCTTCGAGTCTTCGCGTTCGGTTTAGCGTTCTGTTCCAACCACATTAGACATATAAGGACACAGTAGAATTATGAAGAATTAATGAATGAGAAACAAAGTCACGGAAACCAGAACAACACTCAAACGACGAAGTCTCAAACACTCAAACGGCACAGCCTCAAACAACAAACCATGTTAACCATATTAACAACAGAAACTATTCTTTGTGTCTTTGAGTCTTTGTGTTCAGTTTAATGCCTTTGTATTCTGGTTGTATAAACTATACTTTCACAAGATCATCCAAAACTACTATTTCTACGTCTTTAACTGACTTTAACCGAATATCATTGGTCAAGAAATAATCTGCAGAGCTAGACATAGCGATTGCGACCTGAATAGAATCCGGTGTCCTTAATCCATATTGAGCCCGGAGACCTGCGGCCTGTATTGCTATTTCAATATTAAGATCAAAAATATTTAAGAAAGAGGAATTGCAAAGAATGTCTCGGTATTGTTCTACCAACTGAATTTCATTGTGACGCATTGGTTGCACTAATACTTCAAGCAGGGTAACTACTGAAGATTGAAACGTAAATTCACCCTTACTATTACTTAAAAAAAGCTTGTTTAAAATGGAAGCATACTTTGGATTCTCCTCAATATAATAAATCAGTGGAGCCGTATCGAGGAAAACCAATTTGCCTTTGAATTTTTGGATCAATCCCATGATTCACGCTCTGTTGCAATATAGCTTGGTACGTCAGTTTTGCTCCAGACGTCTTTACCCAGTCCTTTTAATCGGGTAAGCGAATATTCCGCCCCTGGCTTATCCTCTTTTTTAAGGAGATCAACGATCCTGGCCATAATGCTGATTTTGTCTTTATAATTCAGCTTTTCTATTTGGGTAACGATCTGATTTATATTGATAGCGTTATTCATAAAAGGTCGCATTTTAGACAAAGTTACACATTTTTAATCATTCAAAATACCTGTCCAACAAATTGTTTTTCGGGATTAGAGACATAAGAACACACCAGAACAAATCCAAACACGTTTGCTCTAGACTTAATGAACTCTCATCACCACAGATAACACGGATTAACACAAAATATTTTATGCGGAAAAATGGGACCAAAAGAGAAACAGGTTTAGAAAAAGATAAATTTATCGTTGCCTGCCAGCTAAAATATTCGTTCAAGCGGAATTCCGGTGGCGTTTCTGATTTTGGCAATCTGGTCCCGCTTACCGGATCCGGATTGTTTTGAGCATAAACAACAACGTTTTTTGTCATTTCTGTCCTCCAGCCGGACAGGCCCTTCCTTTTCCAGTCGATGAAAAGGAAGCAAAAATCTTGTCAAAACGAACCCTCCGCCGGGCGTTTTGACGGCACCCGCACCGCTCTGTAGCGTCTTTGCATTCGGTTTAGTAATAACAGAAACCAAAGTAACCATAGAAAACAACAGAAACCAAGAGAACAATAGAAACTATTCCTAGCGTCTTCGAGTCTTCGCGTTCGGTTTAGCGTTCTGTTCCAACCACATTAAACAATAAGGAAACAGCAGAATTATTAAGAATTAATGAATGAGAAACAAAGTCACGGAAACCGGAACAACATTCAAACGACGAAGTCTCGAACGATAGAAACAATAAATGTTTGAATCGTTTGAAGGGTTTGAATGTTCGACGCTTCGCTGTTGGGAAGGAGAGCATGGAGCCCAAAAGTGATTAACAACAGTAACCATTGTCGCCATTCAAACGACGAAGTCTTAAACACTCAAACGGCGCAACCTCAAACAACAGAAACAATGTTAACCAAAATAACAATAAAAACAATTACTCTTCTCGTTCAGTTCCGCGTCTTTACGTTCTTCCGGAGCGACCAGGATACAGGTTAGCCAGAAGTTGGCGTTATACTTTTCAGATGGCTTGCCCATCAAGGTAAACGAATGTTCCTTTATAAGCCAAGTGTTTCCGGATTCATCCGGCTCCCCCTAAAACTAGCCAACTCAATATATTCTCCATTAAAACGATAATATAATGTTGTCTGCGGACTAATGACACAACGCCTTAATTTTTTTATCTTATCTGAATAGGGGTATAAGTAAGGATTGATCGCTATATGATCAATGATTTCCTCAAAATAAAGATCAACTTTTACAGCTATTTCCGCCCCAAAATTTTTAAATACATAATCAATGATTTCTTCGTATTCAAGATAGGCACGGGTTGAGTATCGGACGGAATAGGACATTCCTTAAAAATTAAACCTTTCTTTAATTTTATTTCTAACCTGATCCCGGGTCAGGAATTCTCCATGGTCAAGCTGCTCCAATCCTTCATTGATAGCTGTTTTATCCGCTTTGCTGATCTTATCCCACCAGTCAGCCTTTTCTTTTTGTATTTTTTCAACTTTACTTAGAATATCTCCTTCCTGAATGGAAGATATCCAGTTAATAAGATTTAATTTCCTGCTCTCTAAACTCATAACTTCAATAAACTTTTTACAAATTTAACGATTTATATTTATTTCACAGCTTGAAAAACAAATTGTAATTTTGATGGATTTCTCACCACAGATAACACGGATTAACACAAAGTATTTTATGCGGAAAAATGGGATCAATTGAAAAAGCAGGTGGATAAATTTATCGTTGCCTGCCAGACAAAATATCCGTTCCATCGGAATTCCGATAGTGTTTCTGATTCTGGCAATCAGGTCCCGCTTACCCGATCCGGATTCTTTTTAAGCACAAACAACAACGTTTTTTGTAATTTCTATCCTCAAGCCGGACAGGCTCTTCCTTTTCCATTCGATGAAAAGGAAACAAAAATCTTGTCAAAACGAACCCTCAGCCGGGCGTTTTGACGGCCCCCGCACCGCTCTGTAGCGTCTTTGCGTTCTGTCTAATATTCTGTTCCAACACATTAGGCATATAAGGGCACAATAGCATAAAATACAAATATGATTGAATCTTAAACAATAGAAACCAAAATAACAATAGGAACAACAGAAACCAAGAGAACAATAGAAACTATTCCTAGCGTCTTCGAGTCTTCGCGTTCGGTTTAGCGTTCTGTTCCAACCACATTAGACAATAAGGAAACAGCAGAATTATTAAGAATTAATGAATGAGAAACAAAGTCACGGAAACCAGAACAACACTCAAACGACGAAGTCTCAAACACTCAAACGGCACAGCCTCAAACAACAAACCATGTTAACCATATTAACAACAGAAACTATTCTTTGTGTCTTTGAGTCTTTGTGTTCAGTTTAGTAACAACAGAAACCACTCTTAGCGTCTTTGCGACTTTGCGTTCGGTCTCTCCGCAAAATGCCCCACCCTGTTTTAACTACCTGAAATAATTCGTACATTTGTTAATACAAAAAACATCTACAAAATAATTAACCATGAATCCGACAGAAACATACCCGTCTCCCAAAGTTCACCACGGACGTAACATCAAACGTTTACGTGAAATGCTGGGCGTAAAACAGGAATATATTGCCAACGAATTAAACATGACCCAGCAGACGATCTCCAAACTTGAGCAACGAGAAGAGATCGAGGACGAGATGCTGGAAAAAGTAGCCAAAATTATGAATGTTCCTGTCGATGCAATAAAAAACCTGAACGACGAAGCTACGACTAAATACATTAATACTTTCAATGATAGTCAGGGACACTTTTTCTCTACTAATATCAACTGCAACTTCAACCCGATTGATAAAGTCGTTGAGCTTTATGAACGTTTACTGGCAGCCGAGAAAGACAAAGTAGCCATGCTCGAAAGACTGCTGGATGGAAAAAATAAGGGGTGATTACTTTCGTGCCTTCGTGCTTTGTTTAAAACACATTTGGCATATAAGGGCACAACAGAATAAAATACAAATATGATTGAATCTTAAACAACAGAAACCAAAGTAACCAAACCAACAACAGCCCCCCCTCCTCGCGTCTTAGCGACTTTGCGTTCAGTTTAGCGACTTGATCGCATCCGCCACCCGTTCAATGTCTTCATCCGTCAGGGTTGGCCCGGAAGGCAGGCAAAGCCCAGTATCGAAAAGGTGTTCAGAAGTCCCGTCTCCATAAAAAGGGGCATTGGCATAAACCGGCTGGAGGTGCATCGGTTTCCACAGCGGGCGTGACTCAATGTTTTCCACATCAAGCTTTAACCGGATGTCTTCCCTGCTGAACCCGGCAACTTCCGGATCGGCCAAGATACAGGTCAGCCAGAAGTTGGCATTATACGTTTCGGATGGCTTATCCATCACAGAAAGACCTTTTATGTCGAATAGTAATTCCTTATATAACTCATGAATGGCACGCCTCCGAGCAATATGCCCTTCCAGAACAAACATCTGTCCCCGTCCGATACCGGCGCAGATATTACTCATGCGGTAATTATACCCGATTTTGGAATGCTGGTAGTGTGGGGCATTGTCCCTGGCCTGGGTGGCATAAAATTTCGTTTGGGAGGCTTCCTCCTTGGTCCGGCAAACCAGTGCCCCACCGCCGGAAGTGGTGATCATCTTGTTCCCGTTAAAGGAAAGTACCCCTAATTCGCCAAAGGTACCGCAACGTTGCCCACCGAACTCCGATCCCAGCGCCTCTGCTGCATCTTCCAGCACCGGGATCCCATAATGCCTGGCAATCTCCATGATTCTATCTATTTTTGCAGGCATACCGTAGAGGTGCACAGGAATAACCGCCTTTGGCAGTTTACCCGTCTTTTTCAGCCGGTCCTTGATCACAACTTCCAGAAGAGCAGGATCCATGTTCCAGGTCTCCTTCTCGCTGTCCACAAAGACAGGTTTGGCCCCCAAATAAGCAATTGGATTAGCAGAAGCCGCAAAGGTAAACGACTGGCAAATCACCTCATCGCCCAATCCAACACCCAGCAAGATAAGTCCCAGATGCACTGCTGCCGTCCCGGCGCTCAAAGCCACCACATGACGATCTCTGCCCATAAAGGTTGCCAAATCCTTTTCAAAGCTATCCACATTAGGCCCCAGCGGAGCTACCCAATTGGTATCAAAAGCCTCCTTGATGAAGTCCTGCTCACGACCCGACATGTGGGCGAGGGAAAGCCACATTCTTGAGTTGTTCATAAATTGATTCTTTTTACCACTCTTGCCGGATTTCCCAAGACCAGTACATTATCCGGTACATCTCTCATCACCACAGCTCCAGCAGCAACCAGACTCCACTTACCAATCTTTATTCCGGGAATCACCACTGCTCCAGCACCTATTTGCGTTCCTTCACCAACAGTTACTCCTCCGCACAGGCAAGCATTAGGGGAAATATGTACAAAATCTTCAATTATACAGTCATGGTCAACAGAAGCCTGGGTATTGACAATACAGTGCTTTCCGACGTTTGCACAAGATTGTACGATTGCTCCCTGCATAATAACAGTTCCCTCTTCTATTGTAGCACATTCTGAAATAACCGCCATTGAAGAAACAGCCTGTCCATATTTTGTTTTCACAGGCAATAAATTGACTACTTTTTTTCTGATAGAATTATTACCGATAGAAATGATCAGTTCTTCATCATTCAACGTATGCAATGAGAATTTTCCCAATACCGGGTATTCAAGTAACAATTTCAGATTGGGGTTATCGTCGAACAATCCTGATATTTTTATATGCTGCGATTTTAGAATATCAATAATAACTTTCGCGTGACCGCTTGCCCCTAATAAATACATCCATTTGTTAATTTTTGCCGTTAAATGCTTCCATGGTGGCACATCCGTCCCGGTTGATCCCCTCTTTGCAGAACACCTTCTTAATGGTAATCAGTATGATTTTTACATCCAGCAAGAATGATACGTGATCTACATACCATGTATCCAATTCAAACTTTTGTTGCCAACTAATGGTATTTCTCCCATTTACTTGGGCCCAACCAGTTATACCCGGACGGACTTCATGACGCCGGGACTGTTCTTTACTGTACAAAAAAAGATACTTAATTAATAATGGTCTAGGGCCAATAAGAGACATGTCTCCTTTCAAAACGTTTATCAACTGTGGCAGTTCGTCGATAGAAGTCGAACGTATAAATTTACCAACTTTGGTCAAACGGACCTCATCAGGGAATAAAGTTCCTGCTTCATCCCGTTTATCTGTCATCGTTTTGAACTTCACAATGTGAAATAGCTTACCTTTTTTCCCCGGACGTGGTTGGAAGAAAAAGGGTTTGCCATTATTGAATATAGTTAGTAAGATGATTAATATTAGAAAAACAGGCGATAACAACAACAAAGCCATTAGGCTTAGCAGAGTATCCAGAAGAGGTTTAAAGAGTAGTCGATACATCTTAATTTGGTAATTGACGATACAAATTAATCCATTCTTGAGTAATCATTTCTCCCGAAAAATTTTGTTTAGCAAATTCAATGGCATTTTTACCCATTGTTCCCCGAGTGATTTTATTCTCAGCTAGAATTTTCATCTTTTCAAATAAACTTTCACTTTGTCCAACTTTGTGCCGAAGACCTGTTACTCCATCAACCATAGCATCCATTAAACCGTAAGTATCGCTACAAATAACCGGAACTCCAAGACATGAAGCTTCCAATACACTTGTACCAAAACCTTCACGATGAGAAGGTAAGCAAAATACATCGCCCGCTTGCAGAAGAATTTCGGGATTTGGTGTTAGTCCATAGAAATGGAAATTAACCTCATTTTTTATTAATGGAAATTCAGAAAGTAAAGAAAGACAATCTTCTTCATCAACACCTACTAACAATAGAAATACATTTTTATCTTCTTGTGCCAGTTTGTTAAAAGCATGAAGCAGTTCATATATGCCTTTATCCCGGGTTAAACGCCCTAAAAACACATATACTATTTGGTTATCAAATAGTTTTAGTTCCTTACGAATATTTTTTCTTACCTCGTCACTGGGGGTGAATCTTTTTATGTTGACTCCTGAAATGGATCCTTTTCCTAAAACAATCGAGTTATTCTTTTTTATAATTTTATGATTAATTAAAAATTGTCTTTGTGATTCACCATCCACTAGAATCTTTGTATTTAGTCGCGCAATTAACCAATCCATAAACATCAATATGCGACGTATTAAACCTTGCTTTGTTGCCCAAACCTGTCCTGTATAAATATGAAGACGATTTGGCACATTAGAGATTGCGCCAGCAAGAGCTGATAATAACCCTGCTTTGGGTGTTACAGAATGCACCACATAAAATCCCATTTCGTTGAAATATTTTTGCAATGTAAATACAGCTTTAATATCAGATAGTAAATTGATGTTTCTTTCTATTTGTACGGATTTATATCCAGATATTTTAAAATCATTTACCATCTTCAGATCATTGCCAGTTAGATTTGCAACTAAATAAACCTCATAGTCTTCGGATAAAGCTGCAATATGATCTTTCAGAAATGCATTTGCCGTTCCAATTGAGGAGACAGTAAAACAAATTTTTTTTTTCATTTATTGGACTTTATACAGATCAAACAACACCATATGAATTTAAATACTGATAATCAAACAACTTACACTTTATTCGGAATAATGTCTATTGTAATACCATTTTCTTCTACAAAAGTATCACACCATCTTTTTAATGTGGTTATTGCTACCGGAATTAATTTGTTAATGCGTCGATATCCAAGTCCATCTTCAAAATGCAATTTGGTCACTTTTGCATAATACTTACGACGCTTCTCGTAATTGCCAAGACCTTTTCTGTTTTTCATCTTTGACTCATTTTATGAGTCAACTCTTTTCAGGGAAAGACAGGACAACTATGTAGGGCCTGCTGATCAACTTTCATCCAAATATGATTCATAAACTAGGTTGACGGTTCCGTCAGGCACTCGCTGAAAAACTTTCAGCCAACCCGAGGATCGGGTAAAGGAGAGCCGCCCCGCCAATTTGACCAGGTTGTGCACCAATATGATGCTGGCAATCCACGATTCATTGGTGTTCTGAAGCCTGGCCCGGACCCGGTTTAACCCGTAGGCTGTTTTGGCCTGCCCGAACTTCCCGTCCTCTGGATTACGCTCTCCCGGACTTACGTGATTTGGCACTGCCGGAAGCCATCCAAGTGGTTTGGCCAGCAGCCTGACCCCTTTCTCTTTTGTGGATCTTTAATCCAAACTCAACTTTTGCCTGGGCTTTACCCTTACCACCGGACGGACATGAGGCTAATGGATGCTCACAATCCGATCTTCTATTTGATGTATACTCTTCTTGTACATCGTCTCCTGCTGTTCCAGCAAATACTGAGAAACAAAGATATTTCAATTTCCGACTGTCAAATGGTAGTGTTGACTTTCCCTATTTTGAAGCAATTAAATACAGGGAAAGCCTAATGGATGGAGCAGCTTACTTTCTCAACGATTATAAACGAAGATAGGCAAGCTAGTAAATAGCTAAAAATAAATTATTGACAGTTAATCCATCTCTATAATCTTGCAAAACTCCACCTTCCCCACCTTCATCAAAATTGAAGACCATGTCAATCCAACGCCGAATCCTGCAAGGCATATCTTGTATATATTGTTGACAAGATTTTCACCGATATTGAAGCAAATATTTATCGGAACAGTTACTCCACTTGAATTTCCAAAATTTTCAACAATATTACTTGGCATTTTTTCTCGGGACACTCCGATTTTATCAGCCAATTTATTAAGCATGAATCTATTGGGCTGATGAAACATATACCAATCGACATCATCTGGTGCAAGTTTTGCTTTTGAAAGAATAGATTCGATCATCGGAGGAACTTCCCTTTGAACGAAATTGAAAACATTATCGCCTTGCATCACAAGATTATCTTCTGAACGGAGATTACCCGTTTCATCCTCCTTCATAACAGATGTTTCAGCAGTACAAGGCTTTCTAAATCCCCCAGCAGGGATTGTCAAGGCAAAAGCTCCCGTGCCATCCATATTAACACTGCAATAAATTGGAGCATTATCATCGCTCTTCTCAACAATAGTGATCGATGCTGCATCGCCAATTAACGGATTACTGTTGCGATCTCTTTTCGAAACTTTTGGACTCAAAACATCAGCATTCATCAATATGACCTTGTTTATGCTTTCTTGTTCCAGCAACATAAACGCTTGAATCAAACCTATCTCAAAGCCGGCACAACCTTGGTTTAAATCCAAGCAAATCATATCGTGTTTCATCGCAAAATGACCCTGGATAATATTGCTTGTAGGCGGCATGTAATAATCAGGAGACTGAGAGACGAAAAGCAATGCATCAATGCTATCTTTATCCAGAGCTCCATTATCAAAAAGATATTGCAAGCCATATATGCAGAAGTCGGACGAGCATTGACCATCTTTTGCAATGCGGTGTTCCTTGTAGCCCATCGCAAGCTTGAGTTTCATTGACTTTGCGATGGAGAAGTTATAGTTTTCCATCTCATCTTCAAACTTCACCACCTTGCTTGGAATAATGGTAAGAATACCTGTTATCGTCTTATTTTTGAAAGAGAGCGTCATTCTTCTACTCCGTTCTTATTTAATAACCTAATGATTTTATCGACTGATGAAAAGTTCTCAGGTAAGACATCCATTCCGTCAATAGAAATACCGAAAGCCTCATCGAGTTCGTTCACCAAATTAACAACATCGAATGAATCCAACATCCCTTCTCCTATAAAATTAACATCTTCGGAAAAATCGAATTCAGGACGTAATTCAGTCAAAATTTTAATAATTTGCGCTCTCATTTTTATCATTTGTTAATACATAATCATACATATTCTCATTGCTAAATCCATAGTGAGCATAACGTTTAATGGCGTTTTCATTGTCAGCAATCACCCAGAACAACTGACGGCGCGTTTCTTTACCTTCATAGAAGAATCTATTCAGCAACGCCGATCCAATTTTTTTGTCACGATGCTCTGGATGAACAAACCAATAACGCAAATACAAGGTCGTTTTATTCATCTCAAAAATTAAAAAACCAAGGGTTTCATTATTTTCCTTGTAACACAAAATTCTTTTGCTTTTTGCATACTCTTCGAGTTCCTCAAGATAAGGAACCTGCTCGCACCTGGAATCAAAATACATCTCTAATAAAGTAAGGATATATTTCACATCAAATTGATTGGCAAAATCCATTCGATCATTGGAGATCTCCTCGCAATCTTTTTGCGTCATTTTCGACATTCGTACAAGCAAACAATATTCATAAAAACCATTTCTGAAAAAAATCTTGTTGATATCCTTGCATTGTTCGCTGTTGCCGACAATATCAATCATAATTACCGTATCACTATTTGTCAGTTCAAACAACTTCAACGAGTTTTCAAGTTCATTCATATCTGTAGAACAATAGAACACACTCCAGAAACCTTTATCTTTCTTGATGAAGAAGCAGGTATCGTTCACCCTATCATAATAAAAATCTCCTTTTTGAATCCAAATAGCATGTTTGAATTCATCAAGATAAAAGTTAGTGATGAAACCTTTGCGGAGATTTCTAATCTCAGAAATCAATTCGATCGTTTTTTTTATTGATATAACTTTATCCACTAATCTGGTTTTTATAGAACAATCTATCTATTTTACCATTTGTATTGCGCTGGAGTTCAAGTAAATGTACAAACACAGCCGGAATCATATATTTAGGCAATGCTGTTGACAATACTTTACGGAACTCACCCGGAGAAATCGCTGTATCATTTTCGTAGAACAAGGTGATTTCCTTCTTGGAATAGTTGTAAACGATACAGCCATTCTTTACCAATTTTAATGAATTGACTACAACATGCTCTATTTCACCAAGTTCAATGCGATAACCCATATGTTTGATAAGGCTGTCTTTTCTTCCTTTGAAGACCATTTCTCCGAATTCATTGATAATCACGACATCACCTGTACGATAGATAATTTCAGGATATGAATGATTCAAAGGATTCTGTACAAATACTGCAGCAGTCTTTTCAGGATTATTGTAATACCCCATAGCCAAAGAAGAACCTCTCACGCACAATTCACCTTCCTTATTTGGCTCGGCTACACGATAATTTCTTTCATCCAGGATGAGAATATCGGTATTCTTGTATGCAAATCCAATCGGGATAGGCTCATCGTCCTTAAGTTCCCTCTTAACAACGTAGTAAACACAGTCCAGAGTTATCTCAATAGGGCCATATAGGTTTGCGAATATTGTTTGCGGAAGAGATTTTCTCCAAATATTGAATTGCTTTGTTGGGAACACTTCGCCGGCAAACCAAACTAACTTAAGGGTTGGAAGTTCAATTTGTGAAAGCAGTCCCATATTGGCGATGTTCACCATAATGGTCGGCACCCAGAAGATGAAAGTAACGCTTTGTTCTTTCATTAATGCAAGAATAGCTGCCGGGAATGCTGACAACTGATCCGGAATAACGACAACTGTCGCTGCACTTGACATTAGCAAGCATAATTCGTAACTATAGATGTCAAAAACAAGAGGCGACAACGAACCAACAACTTCATAATCAGTAAAATTAAAAGATTCTTGTGAGCGAGCAATGAAGTCGAAAAAACTCCTATGGTTCAGGACAACACCTTTCGGAGTTCCAGTTGAACCTGAAGTGTTGATGATGCAATATGGATCGGTATCAATAAGATGTAACCTTCTTTTTATCACAAGTTCATCGTTGGCTTCGCCTTCTAGTTTTATTTCGTCAAGATTGATAACCGGACGAAAGCCGTCACAAATAGGACTAATTATTGAAATATATTTGCTGTTTGTGATCACTGCACCCGGATTGATTAAATCAAGGATGTTCTTGATTCTTGCTTGTGGTGTCTTGATGTCAAGGTTCATATAGGCATTGCCGCTGAATGTAATTCCAAGGTCAGAATAAATAGCTTCTATTGATTTTGGCATAAAGACAGCAATCGGTTTGTTGGTAAAATCGGTCGTTTTTACAATAATATTTGCCAACAATTTTGCTTTCTTTGCCAATTCACGAAAGGAAATAGTTCTTTCGCCATCAATGATAGCCGTCTTTGAGGGGTATTTCTGAATTGTTTCTTCAAAAAACTCAATTAAATTGACCTTCATCATCATGCTTTCAACTAATTTATACTACTACCTCCATCTATTATATATTCCTGACCTGTAATCCATCTTGATTCATCAGATAATAAAAAGCTTATCAAGTTGGCTATATCGGAAGGAGTCCCTTCACCAAGAAGGCTTCTTGGGTTGGCACTCCCAAATGAATTAAAGATAAATGCAGTTGCTTTTGTTTTGATACTACCAGGCAAAATTGCGTTCATTCTAACTTTTGGTGCAAACTCCACGGTCAATGAATGCATCAAACCTAATAATGAAGCTTTGACGGCACTATAAAGAGCATACCCTTTTGTCCCAACTTTAGCAGATATACTTGAAATAATTACTGCGGATTTAAAATTATCCTCATTGACTTTCTTTGATGTTACAATCTGCATTATCAAAACAATAGAATAAACAGCAATGTCAATCGATTTTAGAAAATAATCATGTGTCAACATCCTCAACGGTTTAATGGAGAATATGCCCGCCGCAAACACGGCCGATTTTATCTCTAAATGATTATTGAGAATAAATGACTTAATCTTTGCTTCGGACTCACTAATATTTGAAAAATCGACAAACAAACAAAGATGATTTTCCGCATTAGGCAGTGTCGATCGGAAATCATCCATTGATTTTTCATCAATATCCATCATTAATATATTGTGACCGTTATCTACTAGTTTCTTACAGATAGCTTTTCCGATATCAGAAGCGGCGCCAGTTACAATTGTATATTTCATTATAAAGCTTTTGATAAATCATAAGTATCTAAGTTAAACATATCACCATGACCTGGGCAGACTATATAACCATTACCTTTTAAAGTCTCAAACAATTTGATGGACTCCATGAGTTTTTCTTTTGAACCAGTTTTTAATTTGGTTACAGTTCGAAGATCTTCTATTAGCGAATCACCTGTAAAAAGATAAATTCCAACTGTAAAACATATTCCGCCCAAAGAGTGGCCTATAGCTTCGTAAAAAGCAATTTGATTCCCATTCCAATGAATCGGGGCATCATAGTTATCAATTACTTCTGAATCATTTCTTACAACAAACCCTGGATTCTCATGGAATAACGACATATTTTTTTTTGCATCTGTGATTGCTTCGGCGCAATATAAAGAACATAAAATGGTTGTGTTAAATTTTCCAAATAAATAATTACACCCGCCAATATGATCGAAATGCTCATGCGTCAATATTATCTTGTCAATAGATTTTCCAATCTTGTCATTAATTATGGGAGACATATCTTCGCTTCCGGGGTCAACAACAAGAATTCTTCCCGACCCTACATCCTTGACTACATAGCAACTGGATGCTATTGGACTGTTATCATATCTGGAAACGACAACCGACATATTAAGCAGTTATATTAACTGTCTTACCTCCGTCTACAAATATTTGTTGGCCTGTCATCCATTTGCTGTTTTCCGATAGCAGGAATTCAACTACATTAGCTATATCAGCTGTACAGCCCAGGCCTAATGGGTATGTAGCTTCCATTTTCTTAATAATAATTTCATCCTCAAAAAGATGCGAGGTTAGTGCGGTTTTTATTCCACCCGGAAGGACAGAATTAATTCTGACATTCGGAGCCAATTCTATCGCCAAAGAACGCATTAATCCATCCAAAGCTGCTTTTGACGCTCCGTAAACAGAATGTGCCTTAGCCCCAAAGTTACTGATATTGCTTGAAATAAAAACAGCACTTTTTAACGCTTTTCCGTTAACCTTCTTACTTGATAAAACTTTGGTAATCATTGCGGCTGAAACAACATTCGTGTTGAATGTGTCGGCAAATAATTCTGACGTAAACATCTTAACCGGAATATTCTTCATCATTCCTGCGCTATGCACAAAATAGGAAACCTTTATACCATTTACTAAAATGAAAGTTGATAATACTGATTCAATATCATTCACCTCTTTCAAATCGTATTGCCAGATTTTGTGGTTGCCTTCCGAACATTGATCCTTAACACTGTTCAAGCGCTCTCCATCGCGTCCACTTAGAATAATATTATATTTATTTGATAATAGCATTGCCACTTTTGCACCGATCCCTGACGAAGCTCCAGTTACAAGGGCATATTGATTATTCATAATAATAACTATTATTTAGCAGTAAAACCGCCATCAACACAAAGAACAGCACCTGTTATCCAACGTGCAGCATCTGAAAGAAGAAATGCAATTGGCTCTGCAATAGCTCGCGCTTCACCCAATCCCATCGGATGAAGCGATTCCAAGGTTTTGGAGTAAAAGTCATCGAATGAGCTACTGACTGAATCCATCATAGTTGTCTTAACAAACCCGGGAGCAACGCAGTTAACTCGAATGCCTTTTGATGCTAATTCAACGGCAAGAGCCTTTGTGATAGAAATAAGTGCTCCTTTGCTCATAGCATAAACGACGTTAGCTGCGGAGCCAACAAGTCCATATACAGATGAAATTAATACGAATGCGCCATGTTCGCCGGCATATATTTGTTTGTTAGAACAAACTTTTGCCAATTCTATTGCAGCGTAAGTATTAAGTTTATACAACAACTCGCTCTTCTGTGTGTTGACTGTTCTTAAAGGCGAGATGTAAGGGATGCCAGCACAATGAACGAAGCCATTTATCTTTCCAAATGTATCTACTTTATCCTTAATTAAGCCCTTAATGCTGTCGGTTTGCGTTAAATCAAGGATAAGAATATCAGACTCCGTTGGCAGGGATTCTTGTAATTTATGAAGCCCTTCTTCATTTATATCAACAAGAAGAAGTCTTGCTTCTAATTCAGACAATGTCTGGGATAAAGCCTTGCCAATGCCCGATGCTGCTCCGGTTATTATATATGTTCGACCTTTTAGGTTTAGTAAATCTGCCATATTATCTTATAACTGCATCACAGAAATCCTCGATAGAATTGAATGAGAGAATCTCTTTTGTTCTCATTGTCATGTTATAATCTGCATCTAACATGGATATTAAAGATAATCCTGCCAAAGAGTCCCATTCTTCATAATCAGTAAATTTCTTGTTCACATCTAATTCGTCGACTTCTAAAATGTCGGCAATTTTTTGTATTAATTCTTCCATATTTAAAATATTTTATGATATACAAATTTTGTTACTCTTTATTATCTATTTCTTCCACCATTCGGTTCTTCTTCTCCTAAGGTTAAATCTTTTGTTTAATCTTCTGTCCTTTCAAAGGGAACAATTCCACATTTATTGCCTAAAGATTATACAATATAAACCTGATCATATTCATCCTCATTTAATTCAACAAGATCTGATATAATGAAATCTTTGTCTGTGGTGAAAGCAACAGTGCCCCAGGACAATCCTATGCCAAAGCCACAACACAAGAATTTTGTAACTTTATGGTCACATTTTTCTTTTAACTGCGTGACAATTGTCAATGGAATAGATGCTGATGAAGTGTTCCCATAATCATATAGGCAAGAAGGTGCTTTTGACTCATCCAATTTGAGTTTCTTTATAATTGCATCATTCATTTTCTTATTTGCTTGATGTAAGATGTAATAGTCATAAGACATATGATCGATGCCAAAATATTCAGATAATTTCTTCAATGATTTTGGAACAGTTGTTATTCCAAATGAGAATACATCCATACCTTTCATACGGGATTGTACTCTATGTACCATTTTCCCTTCAAATTCTTCTAGCTCGAAGGATTTAACAGACACTTGATTACGGCCTCCTCCGTCAGGAATAATTATTGCATCGAACCCGCTGCCATCTGTCCCAGTATGAAATCTAATAGATTCTGCGCCTTCTAAATATTCCAAAGCAGTAGCTGTTCCTGCAAATCCGCAAAGAGGATCAATAGGGTGCTTTGCCCTGAATTTTGCGTCACCTGCCAACAACAAGGCTTTTTTAATATTCCCTGAAGATATAAGCGATACAACATTGCTAAGTCCGTAAACCCAACCCGAGCAACCTAATGCAATATCTTCAGCATAACATTCTTTACTTAAGCCCAAACGGTCTTGAAGAATACCAGCCGTTGCAGGCTGCATATAATCAGGTGATAGTGAAACAAAGATTAATGCATCAACATTAGATTTATTCCAATTAAGATCGTATAACAATCTCTTTGCAGCGCCGAAGCATAAATCTGAAGTTGTTAAAGTATCTGATATCCTTCTTTGATATATGCCGGTTGTTTCGACAAATGCTGCAGCATCATAGTTTTTTGATTGTACTACATCGCCTTCGTTTTTTACAGTATTCTTTGGAACGCCGGCAGCAAGGCCAGCTATTCTAACATTTTTAAATTCTAAAAAAGCCATTATAGTTTTGTGATTAAATTCCTCATTATTTACACGTCAGTCCGCCATCTATTACCAAGGAATGTCCTGTAATCCAAGCTGCAGCATCAGACAATAAATAAACAGAGCCGTATGCAACTTCTTCCGGCTTCCCATATCTCCTTAATGGATAGTTCAATCTGTCTGCATTCATTTGTTCTTCTGTAAGAGTAACACCAGATTGAATTAATGGTGTTTCGACCATACCTGGACAAATACTATTTACACGAATGTTTTTAGCTGCTAATTCAACCGCACAAAAATGCATCATTGCGTTTAAAGCTGCTTTTGATGCACCATATACCGAATTCCCAATACAAAAAGTCTTTGTCCCACCAATTGATGCAATGATAACAACGGAACCAAATTTGTTGATTTTTTTCATTTTTACTAATAATCTCAATAATTCTATTGGAGAATTGAAATTAATATTAAAAATTGAATCAATTTTTTCTCTATCCGCATAAAGAAATGGCGCAAGAAGACCTTGTCCGGCACACAGAACAACCCCGTCAATAGAATTAATATTTGACAGAATGGTTTCTATGCCTTCTGGATTTGATAAATCTGCTATAATTTGCTTATGTCCTTTTCCTTTTAGTGAAGTAAACGCATCATTTAAGCGAGTGCCATTACGACCTGTAATTATTACTGTAGCACCCATTTGGGAGCATTCAATTGCAGTAGCTTTTCCAATACCGGAAGAAGCTCCAGTTATTAAAATAGTTTTATCTTCTAATGAAAATGGATTATATAATATGCTTTTCATCAATTTGATCGTCAGTTAATTCAATAAGCTCTGAAATAATGAATTTATCATCGGTCGTGAATGCAACTGTCCCCCATGAAAGCCCAACACCAAAACCACAACAGATAAATTTTGTTGTTTTGTTTTCTATTTTCCCTTTCAATTGGGTAACTATTGTTAAGGGGATTGATGAAGAGGAGGTATTACCAAAATTATACATACAAGAGGGTACTTTCTCATCGTCAAGTTTGAGTTTTTTCTTAATCATATCATTCATTTTCTTATTTGCCTGGTGAAATACATAATAATCATAAGACAAATAATCAAATCCGAAATTTTCAACCAATTTTCTTACAGATTTTGGCGCTGTCGAAATACCGAAAGAAAAGACATCCATACCTTTCATGCGGGTTTGTAAGCGGTTTAACAATTTTCCGTCGATCTCTTCATATTCAAATGACTTTTTATTTACTTGATTTCGGCATCCACAGTCCGGAATAATAATGGCATCGAAGCCACTTCCATCAGTGCCAAAATGAAAGTTTAAAGTACCTCCATTTTCAACATACTCAACTGCAGTAACGGCACCGGCATTCCCAAATAAAGGATCTCCTGGTTCTTGAACTCTTAGCTTTGCGTCGCCAACTAACAACAGCGCTTTTTTAATATATCCTGTATTAACAAGAGAGGAAACATTGCTAAGACCATAAACCCATCCAGAGCAACCTAAGGCAACATCTTCGGCATAGCAGTCCTTCGTTAAACCTAAACGATCTTGTAATATACAAGCTGAAGCAGGAAAAATATAATCTGCTGTTTGTGAAACGAATACCAAAGCATCGATTTCAGATTTATTCCACCCTAAATCTGAAATTAATTTTTCTGCTGCACCATAGCAAAGATCCGATGTGGTAAGTGTATTAGAAATTCTTCTTTCGTTCACGCCAGTTAGTTCTACAAATGCTTTTGAATCATAATCTTTCGATTGTACGGCATCCCCTTCATTTTTTACGATATTCTTGGGAACACCGGCAGAAACACCTGCAATCCTAACGTTCCTGAGCTCTAAAAAGGCCATTTATGTTCTACTTTTTACAACATTGAACAAATCTTCGATGGAGTTAGAATTACGGATATCATCACCTTTTACAGTAACATCGTATTCTTCATCGATCATAGCAATAATCGACAACGCTATTAATGACGACCACTCGTCCAGTTCTCTAAAATTTGTTTGAGCCGTAAATTCACTTATGTCAGTTTCGTCAAACTGATCAGCAAAATGTTGGATAAATTCGTCGATTTCCATAATCATTACAATAATATGAGTTAATATCAAAAAGAAAAATTCAGTTACCATGGGAGTAACAGAAAGTGTTACGTAAGAGAATTAATTAATATTTATTTAGAATTATTTCTTGTCTTGTATCTAAGATAAAAATTTAACATAACCCCCAAAGGTATCACTAATATTACAAGAGGTTTGTTAGAAGCATCTTTAATAAAGTGCTTGTTATGTGTAAACAACGCACAAGAAACATAATGAACGGCATATCTGAATTTGTCTCTTATATCGGGCATAATAGACATTAGGACGTTTCGTTCGTATGCAAAACCATTGGGATTTTTACGATATTGCATGAATATGTTAAGTGTTGAACCATCATTCATATATTCCACCACACAATATTTATCATTCGAACATAACATGTCATATTTTAAGTCTATTTGCTGATAAACAAAATTAAGAGGAGTTAACTTTTCACCTTTAAATGTGGGGTATGGCATGTATTGTATAATAACTTTTGTTCTATATACATATTTTTTATCACATACAACACCATATTTGCGTTTTAAGTCATAGGATTTGCATTCATGAAGACCTTCCGGAAATTGTGTCCCTATAATATCACCATTTGGTGAAATATCAAGTCCTATCATACCAGCAAAACGTTCAGAGCCGTATTTTCTCCATCGTCCAATGATTAATTCAACAGCATTGTCGGTCATGTAGTCATCAGAGTCGATACAAACATTGAGTTCTGTATCTATATGTTTATATGCTTCCGTATGTCCGGTATGCATTCCACCATTTTCCTTATAATAGTATTCAATTGGAACGATTCCTTCATCAATCCATCCTTGTACCAATTCTTTTGTGTTATCTGTGGAACCATCGTCGACAACAACCCATTTGAAGTCCTTGCTTGTTTGGCGCTTTAAAGCTTCATATCCTTTTGGCAAACAATATGCACGATTATAAGTGGTGGTGAAAACAGTTAAAGTGTATTTGTTCATAGATAAATATTCTCTGCAAATTCTGACATTGTATAAGATTTCATCCCATATTTTTCATGGCAAGAAGAATAGTACCTTAATATATCTTCTAAAATTTTCATGCTTTCATCAACGTAATCTCCCATATTATGAGGATGCCACCACAAATGATATAATTCATTGTTTTCGGCAGCGTACAGCATTTCTTTCTTAATTCTGCAGATACGCAGCCAATCGACCATTGACAATTCTTTCATGTATGGACGTAAGAATCTGCTTGCTGGAATATTTATTGGAATTTTTTCAGTCGGAATATCTAAATATTTAGTGGACATGTTGCCGCTAATGTTGATATAGGCATCAAGCAGACGGCATATCTTGTAATATATGCTTTCAATCTTATTCTTGGGCTGACTAAAAAACTTTCTGGAGTTACCCCTGTAATATTTAATTCCATTTTTCACACATTTCATTAAATATTCATCAGAAACTTGGTTGCGGGGGAAAACGATTGATTCTATTTCAATGTTATTTTCTTTTGCGGTTTTATTCATCTCCAGTATGTCAGCTTCAAATTGTTCCGCAGTCTGACCTGTTTCCCAGCAATAATAATGACAGTATGTATGAGAACCTATTTCGACATTTTGGTTTGCCTTTAATTTATCAATAATATCTGCAGCAAAATATAAATGATTGTATTCCTCAGAAATATTCTTAATATAATCGTCATGATATGGCGACAAATTCATATTGTCGTAAGCTGGCATTAAAGACGGCAAAGAATCAAGTGCTTCTTTTTTATTATGTTTGAATATCAAACCAACAGTGGCAAAAGTTGCATGAACACCATATTTGCAGAATAAAGATAATAGTCTATCAATCACTTCACGTACCGGAGCAACATTTTTTATACCATATTTGCCGGGTGCTGTGATATCTTTAGCACCCCACATCATCTCAAAATCCAATGAGATTACAAAACTGCCGGTATCTAGATTATTTTTTACCATATTGTCTCTCCGTCCGAATCTGCCAATGTTAGTAATGTGAAATTTCTGCTGTCGATTTTGTCTCTGTGATCATTAAACTTTACACTGCATATTATGGGCCTATGCCTGCCTACTGCCGTGAAATGACGCTTTTCAAATACCATGTCAATCATTGATAATGACGAACCGCAAATCAATATAGACAACTTTAGCTTGTTTGTTATTTTTTTTGCTGCCTTAAAAATAAGTTCCATTTCAGTTGATGATGACAAATCACATCTGAAATCAACTAACACCATGGCGGTAATATGTTTCTTTACGATAGTCCTAAGTACGAAGTAATTATTTGTGTTTTTATCAACATAAACGGCATAATCATGTAGCTTGTTAAAGAATCTCCACATTAAATACTCTTTGTCGCGAGCGATCTCCAGCAGATCCTTATTGAATGGTTTGTTTAAATCTGGTAATTCGTCTTTCGCCATTAAATAAAATGTTGTACTTTTAACGGTTACCTTTTGTGGAAATTTATTCCCTGCGATTTCCCCTCTAAAAACAGAACTAATTACCCAAAATGGATTTGTTATCCCAACATATTTATGTACGTCTCCAATATAACCTGCTCCTAATTTTAAATTCAATTTCAATGCGGTTGGATTTGAACCTGTTGCAAAAGAGTTTGGAAAAGACTTCTTTAGCTGCAACATCAAGTCCACGCCCCAATTTTGTTTTCGATAACAAGGGTCAACCATCAAATCAAATCCCCATAAACTATCATATAAAGTATCATTATAATAATACGACATTTTTGACTGAAAGCCTTGTCCAACAATCTTATCGCCGTCCTTCATTATCATAATAAAATCATTCGCATCAGACGATCTTGATAACCAGAAACCAATATATTTACTGATATCAAGATTTGCCTTTTCCGGATAGATCCTTTCATTGAATTCAATTAATTGCCGGATGTCAAAATCCTTAAGCGTTGATATTTCCATATTTAAGCATAGTTAAATATTCATATAAATACAAAAAACAAGATATATTGCCAAGAGCCAGATATAGATTTGCCTCTGACTATTAAATATCCTGTATTTAACTAACGGATATGCGATAACAATTGGATAGAATGCCCACGACAAGCCTGCAAATCTGTTCGAAAAAGCGGCATATATTACCAGTATCCAAAAAGTATTGGCCAATATATATGTATTAAATATAACATTATAAGTGGCATCATTTATTTTCTTTTTAACAATAACTATCCATCCAAATATAACAGGCACAGCACTATACAGCAAAAAATCCCAACGGAACCCAGTGTGTGAAAATTCGCTTAGCATTAGCGGATCTTTTCCCGCTATGATATAATTTGCCATCCGATCGTCAAACCCAAGATTCATCAAAATACCATCAAAGGCACCTGGAAATATCAAGGAAATAAAGATCGAAGCTATCCAGATCGCAATATTAAACTTTGGGTCTTTTAGCACTGTATCGGCAGCCAACAGGCATAAAATCGGTAACAGAGTGGACCTATGCGTAAAAAAAGCTAACAAAAAAAATATTAAAACAATTAATAAATTTCGATCAGGCCGGAAGTAATATGCCATACCTAACATCACAAAAGAGAGGGCCATGTTGTTTCTAAGACCATTCGTCATCCCGGAAAAGAATGAAAAAGATGCGATATACAAAAGCATTGCAAGATATTCATTGTGAGGAAACAACTTTCGGAAAGCAAACCAAACTGGAAATAAGGACAATCCTGCAACAACTGCAAACCATACATGAACATCGATACCCAAACCAGAACAAAATTGAATAATCCACCCCCAAAAATATTCTTTTTCCGCATATAAATAACTAAGGTCCAGCACGCCATCTTGAAACGACGTATAAACAGAAGCATAACCAGTTGTATCAGCAAAGAGTGAACTTATTGGACGAAATCCAAGGAAAAGTACCAGAGATGTCGTCAATATAAACGACTTTATCCGGCTATTAGAATCACCAAGCAGTAATCTTTTTGTTGAATTAAGAGAGACATATACCATGGTCGTTAAACAGAGTATAGTCGTTAGAATTAAATAAATATAAATGTACAGATAATCCGGTATCATTAAATATGCTTATTTTAAACCATTAGCAACAAACTCTTTCGCTTCTTCTCCCAATTCTGCCAATCTGTTGTTTACATCTTTATAAGATAGAATAACATCAAGATTTTTATAATCCGGATTCTGCAAAGAAAGTGTCCTCCCTTTTATATCAAGCATTTTGAAGAGCGAATCAAACCTTGCCGAACCTCTTGCTTCGTTGCTGATTGTTAAAAAAGGCTTGTTGAACAAGATTGAGAAAACCGTTCCGTGGAAGGAATCTGTAAGAACTAATTGTGCGTTGCCGATGCCTTTAAGCCATTCTTCAATTGATGATGTGTAGCCTTTTCTTGTGAATCTTCCAATAAACTTTATCGGAAGTCCCATCCTTTTGCTTATTTGATTGAAAATTTCAAGCTTTTGCGTTGTATAGTCTAAGGTATAGACACAGATATATTTTTCTTTGTCTAATCTCCCATGATATAATGTGCGGTACTCATCTGCTACTAAGAGCAAAGTTGGATCCAGCATACATCGTGCATCAGTATTTAAATATTTCTTGCATAATTCCACACCCGACAATTCTCTCACTGAAATGGCATCAAATTGTTTGATCAATTGCCTGGCGATTTCAGTTGTCTTTTCATCCATCTCCCATTTGTCAACACCAAACGAGGCTGCATATGAGATTTTCTTTACATCCTTCACGTCAGACAGAAAATCAAAAAAATAGTTACCGATGAATTGCGTATAGCAAGGTCTCCAAACCTGATCACTACCCACAATATAGGCATCTTGCGGGTAATCAGAGTACAAATTGCTGGTAATTGGAACGCTTACATTAATATAATAGATATATTTACCGATAAACTCTTTTTGTTGTACAGCCAGGTCAACCTCCATTTGGCGATTTTTTACCGGGTCCAGGAAAACAATTCCAGGATCGCAACCAAGCTTCAGGATTGTCCTCTTAGTTGTACTTAATACACGGTGGATCTTCGTATGGTAAGGTACTGCAGGTACCGGCACATTAAACGTTACTGGGATATGCCCGAGCTTTCTCAAATAGGTTTGTAATGCGTAATTCTGCAAGATTCCTCCGTAATTGCTACAAAGAGGTTGAGTAAGAATTCCTATTTTCATAAATTAACCTGAGGATTATTTTTCAACCATTCTTGCTGCTTCTCAAGTAATTTATTAATCAATGATTCAGCCACAGCGTCGCCATTGAAATTCCTGGTGACAAATTCATATCCTGCATTAGCTATTTTTTCAAGTTCTTCCTTATGTTCCGGAGCTTGATAATAAGATATCTTTGCCTTGAGATCATCGATGGAGCCATCATATCCAATATAGTGAACTCCTGCCTTCATACCGTAGTCTTCATACATACCGGGATTTATGCCAATATATGCACATCCACATGCCATACCCTCGACGAAGCCGATTCCAGGTACGCCAAGAATCTCTTCACCGACGATACACATCTTATAATCGTTAAATTTCTCAACCATATTAAAAGAGAAATATTTCTTCTGCCTCCCAATATGAAACCGGTTATAGATTTTTTTATAAGCCTTGACAATTTTATTATCGGAGGGTAAAACTTTTTTACCTTCATCTCCTTCCAAATAATCCTGGCTGTAACAATCTATTGTGTCTGCAAAAAAATCCTTGTTGTCTTTTATTTGTTTGCGCATAGGCTGGTCACAGGGATCGCCATAAACAAAAACAAACTCTTCATGAGTCTTATAGGTAATGGTTCCCACTGCGAAGGCTTTGTCCTGACGCTCAGCAAATGGTTTTATGTTTTTAAACCGCTCCGCATATACAAATGGATGTACAATCCAGGGTAAATCGAGATGGTAATATCTTCTGAATAATTCTGATGTCTTCTGTAGATTAACCTCATTGAAGTAACAGTTCACACCAGCTTTCTCCATTAACGCATTTTCTTCCTTTCTTCCATGAAAATGAAGCATGCTTAATGCTTTAAAAGCATGAACATTCTCCATTTCACGATATTCCTCAGTCATAACATTATATAATATCACCAGGTCACCAGGTCTAATATCCGATGCTTTATGTAAAACTGTGATTTTTTTAGGATCAATCCTATTCTTCTTCAGAATAATGCGGTTCTCAAGCACGCTGAATAAATTTAGAAATCGTTGAAGCCGGTCACTGCCCTTTGTCAATAGGGAGAATCCTCTGTCATTGATAAAACTGCAAATCTCATATTTAGGATTGTTCAATAGATAACGCAATATGTATCCATGTTTAACTGCAGGAGAAAATTTAAACACATATACAAAAGTTGTCATCAATAGCATCCAATTAGCATGTAAATTGACAAAAACAATTCTCATATTTTCCAACTTTATAAATTATTCAAAAACCTTTGTCATCTGCTGAACCATATTTGATACAGAAAAACATTGAATCATGGATTCACTAACTTTGAGGTCTGTATGATTATCTAGAAGAGCACATACTTCATCTACCCAATATTTTATAATGCAAGGTAGTCCTGATGCTTGAGCTTCTATCAAAACGATACCAAGCCCCTCAAAATTGCTGGGAAGGAGAAACAGATTACAACAATGCAGGATTTCGCTTACATCATCACGCGATCCGAACAAGTGGAATCGATCAGCCTGATCCAATGATTCAATTCGTTGTTCAACTTCTTCTTTCATTTGCCCAGTACCAATCCAAATAAAATCTACATCATTACGAATTTTAAACAATCCGGTCATACATTCCACTGTGAAAATAGGACTCTTTTGAGGGATCATATGACCAACCGTTACAACATGATATTTGGCTTTTTGCGTTTCTTGATTACATCTACCGGATATCTAAATTTATCAATATCAATTCCATTAAAAATCACACTTGGATATATTGAATTTTTCCAGTTACGGTCTGAAAAAAGAAAATTAGCCTCCTCGGAGCAGCCACAATGTTTATTAGAAAAATGCCAGCACATCCATTTCATCAGAGCTTGATAGACTCTAAATAAATGTTCTTCCTTGAATCAGTTCTTTTTGTTGTAAGGTATTGTGCGAATGACATTCCCTAACTTTAATACCCGCCAACCACGGTACAAGCATATTTGGCCCATTAAAAAGATCAGTATTTGACTGAAAGACACCATATTCCATTTTTTTTAAGGAGTTTATACAGTAAATACAAATGACGGCACTTTCCTTTAAAAGTTGACAATTCCGCTGTATGGATAACTTTTATCCCTTCATCCAATACTTCTTGCTCTCTAACATTTGTTGCCTGATTAATACTGTAATTAGCAATTGTAACTTCAAATCTGTCTTTGTCAAGTCCTTTTACAAGATTAACGACAAATGTGTCAGTTCCTCCATATGCAAGTCCATTCGAAAGTATGCAAACGTTCTTCTTTTTCATTCAGTCAATCTTTTATAGATCATCGCTAAAGCGCCAATACCATAACAATATGAAATTAGAATTGCAAAAAAGATTTTACTATTACTGGCAAGATTTGATTTGATAATTATCCCAATATTACGACGAATATTTATCTGAAAGATGTGGATATTTTCGTCAAATTTGTAGCCACTAAGCGAAGCAAAATACAACTGCCACATATCTTCCAAAGCAAACCGGGCACGAGCAATGTCAATGTATTGTGGCCATAAACAAATGGTATCAGCCACAATTTTCGTCCATACTTTATGCCCTGACATTTTTTTTTCTCCGTATGTTTGGTGGGATATACTCGTTTCGTTCATACGATAATGATACAGTTGCTTATCAGTTACAAGAACATTTTTCACTTCCTGCAAGACATTCCATGTCATGAGGGCATCCTCGCCATAGCTGATTCCCATTTCAAAACGCTTCTTTTTTAATACATTGCTTTTAAAAAATTTATTCCACAAGGACCCATTGAAAGACACGTGCCTAAGAAACTCCTTAATTACATTTTCTTGTGATAGCATTTCCTCCTTGACATCTGTAGTCTTCACTTCCTGAACATCTTTAACCACGTCGAAGGTAACAATATCACAACTCGATGCTGAAATTTTGTTTACTACATATTCAACCGTGTCAAGTTCAATCCAATCATCGGAATCAACGAAAAGGACATAGTCGCCTTTAATCTTTAAAAGTAACCTGTTTCGGGTTTCTGCAACTCCACAGTTCTCCTGATGATAGACTTCAACAAAATTGTATTTATCGGCATATTCATCGCATATTGCAGGTGAGCCATCTTTCGAACCGTCATCGATTATCACAACCTGCAAATTCTTGTAAGTCTGATTGACGATGCTGTCAAGGCATTGCCTTAGATATGGTTCTACATTGTAAACTGGAATAAGAATCGAGACGATTTTGTTCATTACTGTTAATAATAGACATAATTGTTTACCAACTGCTTGCCGGTCTCAACACCCCACATCATAACAAAAGCCAGAACATAAAATGATTGCCAACAATATGATAAAAATATATTTCCCAGCCAAACGATAAAACATTAGAATACACCTCTTATCACTCCGGTAAAAAAACAATGCATTCAGAAATCACATATACACTGAAGCAAAACAAATATCTAATAAGTCCGGAAAAAACATATTTATTTTCCAATTAATTTCTTTGCAACTTCAATGCCCTTATTGCCAAAAATGGACTTCACAACTTCTTTTGCAACACTTTTTGTATCTGAAACAAGGTTAAACAAGATCTTTATACCGTTGCTTTCATCTTCTGCCAATGTGAATACCTCGTATAACATTGGCTTTTCTGTAATTTCGGGTGTTACAAAGCGACCTAAACTTTGCAGATACTCCTCCTTGTTTGAAGCGGACATATATTCAAAGCCAAGATCTTCGGCATAATGCCGAATCAATTTGTACGATTTATGGCCATAATGACCACCGCCAGCAATGAACAAGTCCGCTTCTTCTCCAAATGCCGATCCCGGGTGGTTGAAATTTCTGAATTCCGTTCCCTTGCCGTTGTTAATTAAAAGAATACGGATATTTTTACCTAAATGCCTGTTTCCAATAACATTCATGTCATAGAAAAATGCAAGGTCTCCAAATACTCCAAAAAAAAATTTATTTGGATTTATCAGTGAAGCTCCAATCATTGTACTTACATCTCCGTCAATACCAAACCCCCCTGTATTCGAATAACCATAAACAGTTGACGGTTTTGCAAACAAGTTCCAGCTGCGCAGAGAATTAAGAATTGCAAGATGAAGTGAACTGTTTTCTGGCAGATGATGTGCTGTCTGCATTGCAATCCAAGGATTGGAAAATGGAAGGTCATCCGGATTTATTTTTGATCTGACACGTTCAAGTTCATCAAGACATTCCTCCAGGTACTCTGTATGTGTGCCGCCATTTTCTCCGTAATACTCAAAGAATCTTTGCTCTGACATTTCAAAAACATGAGATAATGCCCGATGCGGATCTCTGAGTTCGCCGTCTTCACTCACACGCCATACTTTTTTACCGCCGATACCGAGTGATGGGTAATCGCCTGTGACTTCACCGACATGGATTAGAAGGTCCACATTTGCTAAGTCAGTTGAATAAGTTAGTTGTGCTTTGACGATGGAGAACAAAACGCTATATTTGCCATTGTAACCACTTGTTTGGTCGACAAAAACAACGGAATTATTCTTTGCGCAGAAATTATCTATTGCTTTTACCTGTGAAGCTGAAAATTTAACATGGTTTCCAACAAATACTGCAATTCGTCCTTGTGGCAGTTCTGGCATCTCTTCGCCCCAACATGTACGACGAATGACTCGTGATTCCGGTAATTCACTAACAGAGAAGTCATTACTATATGTTGTAGTAAGATTGACATGTACTGGACCACCACCTCTATGTTTTAGCTCCAATATTGCACGGTTTATCTTGATTGTGTTACTCCATTCATCTGTAGGTGTGTTTATTGTTGAAATCTGTTCACTAAGCAAAGCGATGTCTTTGGGCAAAGAACTCCTGTCGATAACCTGAGGAATCATGTGACCAACAAGAGAAACGTCTTGCGTACCCGTAACTGCCAATACCGGCAGTTTGCGATAATACGCTTCAGTTAATCCAGGCAAATAATTGCGTGATGCTGTTGCTCCGGTACATGTCAGTACAACTGGCTCACCTGCCTCTGCGGCCATTCCACAAGCTAAATATGATGCAGATCGTTCGTCGGCGGAAGAGAACATCTTGAACCATTTATCTTGCATCATACTGGCAACAAGTGTCATGTTGGTAGTGCCAGGACTAGCAATGACATATTTTATATTGTGTTGTTTCAGCAGTGAAATCAGTATTTGTATATTGCGTTCTGATGAATAGTATTTTCCCTCCATAATCTGTTATTTTATATTATTTCCATCTTGCATTTATTGTTTTGCCTTCATTGCAAATAAGTATCTGTCCGTTGAGACAATTTGAGTTGTCGCACAATAGAAAACAAGCAATTTCTGCCACTTCTTCCGGAAGGTATAACCGTCTTGTAACATTATAGTTACAAGTTAAATCACCGTCAATAGTTCCACCAGTCATATCAGATACCGTGACACCAGGGGCTACTGCATTTATCCGGAAACCATCGTTTACATATCTGTAGGCTAAACCCTGCACAAGACTATTTAGTGCGGCCTTCGTCAGACCATATGGCCGATCATCAGAGGTGATGCTTGTCTCAGAAGAAATGAATAATATATTCTTCATTTCTTCAATATTTCTTTTTTTACAACATTCAATGAATGCCTGGGTGAGAAAAAATCCGCCTTTAAGATTTGTATCGAACTGGTTATCGAATTGTTCGGGGGTTACTTCAAGGAAACTGTTTTCATGTAATGAGATACCGGCATTATTGACCAGGCAGTTCACTCTGCCAAGCATATCATTTGCCTGATCTATAAACATCTTAAAAGATTTTATATTTTGTACATCAAGAACAAGATATTTGCATCCGATTTCATTCGCGCTCTTTTTTAATGTATCTTCATTCCTCCCTGATATAAGAATATCCGCGCCTTCGGAAATAAATTTTTTTGCCATAGTAAAACCAAGTCCGCGTCCTCCGCCTGTTATGATAATTTTCTTGTCTTTCAACAGCTCGTTTGGTTGAAAATAGCTTATTTTCGCATAAGTTGGCTTTGGTTCACCATGCAGAAGAAATGATACTATTTGCTTGATCCTACTATTAAATTCCATGTAACTTTACTTCTTAAAGTCTCAAATTGATTTTTTTAAAGATTTTATCGGTTACAAATGCCTTCTCGTTTCTTGTGAGACCGATAAAATATACCGTTGCAAACGTAATAGGGAAACTAACTAAAGAAACATATAAAAATCGTAATACGCTTTCCTCCATTGTGAAATGAATTATACCAGGGATAATAAACGAAATTAAGAAGACCGGGATAAAAGGAAATAAAACATTGTTTAAATAAGTTATAGGCTTTAAGTTTATTAAGTCTTTAATCAGATAAAGGCGAACAAATATTAATGTAAAATAGACCGCCAAATATACCCAATAGGCGCTTTGCGGCTCGAAGCCCAATTCAAATATTAACCATGACAATGGAAATACACTGAAGCCACAAATTGTAATAATTATTTGATAACGTTTTATTTTTCCGGTTGCCATTGCTGCTTTAACAAGAGAATTGGCAAATACAGTATCACAAAAAGTACTGAATATGGTCAATCTAAGAAATACTACAGAATAATCTGGAACTGTTTTCAACCAGAGAGCCAAAATGTTATTTGTCTCAAGTACTATGGGAACGGCAAAAATTAGCATGAGATAGGCGGAAAACTTGGAACTGACCAATATCAATTTGTGCATATACTCAAGATCACCAGTCGCATACGATTTGGTTATTTGAGGATCGACAGCAGTCATAAAACTATTTATAAATTGTCGAACAGCTGAATCAACTTGTGTTGCAATACCTTTTGCCGCGTTTACAGTAACTCCAAAGAATACATTCATAAGAATATTTACGCCTTGTGTATTGAGTAAATAAGCTGTATTCCCAAAAAAATTCAAACCAGCGAAAGCTGACATTTCTTTTATGATAGATTTATCATGAACGAAATGATAAGAACATTCTTCGAAACGAAGCTTGCAATAAATACCATATATTATTCTAATTATAATACTAACAATCAGCAACAAACATGAATACAATATCAATCTATCGAAAGGAGAAACTAATAACATATAAGCAACAGCCAGTTTTAGAATCGCTTCCAAGATGCTTATATATGCGAATGCTGACATTTTTTCATGTGCAATTATTAATGCATTATATGGTACGCTGATAAGGTTTACAACAAATGCCGCTATTGAAAATTGGAGAACCCAATTTGCTGCATTTAGTCTATCTGCCGGTATTGTCATCTTATTATTCAAGAACCATATACCGACAGTTTCTCCAACTAATATAATAATCAAAGAAATTACAACTTGAATATTTATTGCTGTTGCAAATATCACTTTTAGTCTCTTCAAGTCATTGCGTCCAATTTCAAAAGTGATAAATCTGCTTATTGCAGAAGATAACGAACTGCTTAATACTGCAAACATGGAAACAAAGCCACCCACCACATTGTAAATACCATAATCATCAACACCCAAAGCATTTAAAATGATGCGTGATGTGAACAATCCCACTGCCATTAAAAACAGCATTCTCACATAAAGCATCAAAGTGTTCTTTGCTATCCGTTGATTATTCGAAGTATTATCCAATTTTATGGTATCTATTTTTCTTTATTATAATTACCTTATTCGTGCAAATTATAATCCCTATACTCCTTTACCAAAACAGGTCTGAATATCATCTTATTCAACAACATCTTGTAGATGATATGCGACATACATAATCCGTTCTTTTTCTGGAAGGCCTCATAATATTTTTTGAATTCCTCTGCATCTTCGAATGCATAGCCACCAGCGTTGAAATAATGGCTGACAACTCGTTTCTCAATGATATTGGTAATGAAAAACCCGTCATCTACAACCACATAACTTTTACGTTGAGGATCAACGAGATGAAGCTTATCTAAAGGATATATTGCCACTCCATTTTGTTGAATTATCTCTCCTTCGAAGGAACAGTCGGCATCCTTTACAAACAAGGCACCTTTGATGTTTTCCTGTTCAATAGTCCTGTATATTGTATCAGCTTCTGATATTGTTGGATCTTTCAAAACAACGACTTTTGCATTGTTCAATCCGAGACGCCTGAACTGAAGCATCAGCAAGTCTGTAATGCGGAACTTCTCGTCATGCTGTCTTAATATCGAAAAATATATATTGTCGAAAAGATTCAAGTCAAGTCCGGAAATTGCTTTTACGCATGTTGAGAAGCCTTGATTACCCAACCTGAATAATGCTGGTATTTCAGTGATATATTCAGAATTGTTGGCCGCGATAGGAACGATAAGACTAAAATTCATTGAGCATTCGGTTTAAGGTGTGAATCAAATAGTCAGCAACGTTCTCTTCCTTTACATATTGAATGATTCTCAGAAAGTTCATCAACTGGAACGGAGCATAATACTTATTATACCAGTCATATTTTCTGAAGTATGTGTCGAGCTCTCCATCAATCTTGTCGCATACAATCTTCAGACGTATTGAATCCAGCTGGCCAGTATACATCAGTTCCGACCACATATAAACTGTGTCCTGACGAAGCTTTACAATATCCGTGATTGGAGATTCGATAAAAGAGTCAAGAAAATCAATGAGATAATACTTGCTTCCGCTAAAAAGAATATTTGAAAACGTAAGGTCGCCATGGCAGCATCCTACAGGAATCTCAATGCTCTCAATGCTGTTGAAAATCCTTCTCGACTTATCAAAAATCGAAAGTACATCTGGATTGTTGCCTACGAGTTTGTTATTCGCTGTCTTGGAATAGACATCTTCGAATTTGTCAATCAGAATGAATTTCTCCACAGTCTGCATCAGAGACTTCTCTATTTCTTCTTCCAAAAAATCAATGAGGGATAATATGAAATAATTAATTTGTTCAAAACCGACAGATTCGAAGAATTCTACAAAATTCTTTGAATAGACATATTCCATTTTGATAGATACAAAGCCTGGTTTTTCATTTACAACATAAATCTTAGGAATACGCATGTCTTTTTCAGCCCATTTAAATGCTTCCTGCTGCTTTGTGGCTTGCAATTTCAGCCTGGAAAGATATTTTATGTCTCTTGTACTTTTGTAAACAAACAAGTCCTTGTCTTCTCTTACAATGTCTATCTGACATCCTGAATGACCTTTAACTTCAATTTCCATAAAAAAAGGAATTTACTAATACATAATTTATACCGGCGTTTATGGCCGCCAGGGCTCCGACTTCAGTATCCTCGAAGACTAAAGCTTCGCTGGGTTTTGCATTGAAAAAATTCAGTACGGATTGATATATTTCCGGAGAAGGTTTACCAACTTTCACCGATTCTCCGGATAGTATCAGGTCAAATGACTGTGATAGATCGAAGAAATCCAATACATTCTGAAGGTTTTTTATCCTTGAAGTAGAAGCAAGAGCTGTTTTACCTCCCATTCGCCTGAAAGAATCTATTAGCTGCAATAACGGTTTGTTCAATTTGAGGTTTTCAAAAAATAACGGATAACAATCTGATTTAAAATTCTTTATTTTAGAACTTATATTGATGTCAGTGACTCCAACTTCCTGCATGAATCTTTCGAATCTGAATCCAAAGCAACGACTGTAATCTTCGTCAGATAAGGTTAACCCAACTTCATTAAAAGCTTTCTGATATGCAAATAAATTGGCCTTGTAGGTATCTACAAGTGTACCATCGAAATCAGTTATGATTAGTTTTATTTGATTTCCTTCAATCATAGATATTGCTTTAATTCCTCTGGCGTTCCGTAAGAATGGTATTTTTCAACATCAACGAGTTTCACGCGTCTGTTTTCTTTCAGAATATAGTTATATATCAATGAAATATAGTACTCAGGCTTTGTAAATACTGGCTCGTTTATTAATCGATGTGCCGCTGAAAGAAAACATTCACCTGAAGCGAAGAAGTAAGCGCCACATAAGGCATGATTAGAAATTACTTCTTTTTCAGCTGTCATTAGGACGAAATTTTTATCATCCACCTTGGCGTAACTATATCTTGGATTATCAGACCTGAATGAGAGAAGTGCTCCTCCGTCGATGTTATTGACTGGTCTGTTTAAAATACTTTTGATCTCTGAAATATAATTTTGGCTTTGAAATTCAAGATCGCAGTCCAACACCACAATTCCATCGTCAGGTAAAATCGCTGATTCTGCCATAAGGCATGTCTCAACGGCTCCTCTTGTAGTCTTTTCGACAGAAAAGATGTTTGCGCCTGGTAAAATTGACAAAATTTCTTTGTCGATATTGTTGTTTATTATATGCTCCTTTCTTACGATGAAAGAATATTTCACAGGTATGCCTTCTGCCGCCACACTGCGTATCGCTCTTTTAAATAATGGTATGTCGTGAATTTTAATAAGAGGCTTAGGTATGCTCCAACCTTCTCGTATGAAACGTGATCCTTCACCTGCCATCGGCATTATGACATGTAGATTTCTCATTGCTACTTTCCATTATTATATAGAATACTTTTTACCCGCTACGAGTAAGTGCATCTACCCAATTCATATGCAAAAAACCCGACACATTGGCTTCATTCGATGTGATCGGGTCTTTAATGGAACGGGGTACCGAGCCGGGCACAACCTCATGAAACACATATTCAATCCCTTCGGTGGCTTTACGGCAATCGTCCGGATTCCGGACATCTCCCACAATCAGTTGAAAATCAGTGGCGGTTAGAAAAGGACTGATATTTCCCGGTTTGCCGGTTGCAAAATTATCGAGGCAAATAACCGGTTTTCCCTGTAACAGTAGTTCCTCACAAAGGTTGGATCCGGTAAAGCCGGCTCCGCCGGTTACAAGTATTTTATTATTCATGCTGATTAACCTTCGCGGTGCTTCTTCTTTCGAAGCAACCTTGAGAACTTCTGATATGCAGGGTGCCGATCATCCTCCGCATAATAGCTATAGCGATAGGAATAATAGTGATAACCATAACGAGACCCTTAATATCATTGATTTTAAAAAGCTTCCTGTTTTATTCATTATTCCGAATTTAACAGACGACGACCTGTAATCTATTACAATTATTTGTTCATATTATTGTAATATAGATATCGACAAATTTATTTTCTAACTAAAATTTATTGTCATGTCTATTTTAATTAAGGCCCAGGAACGGGCAAACCCTCAGAACAGGGAAGAAAGCAAGTTCTATGCAACCGTGGCAACCCGCGGCACGATCGACCTGAACGGACTGGCCGACCTGTGCAGTAAGTTCTCTTCGCTCAGCAGGGGCGACGTGTATTCCGTTTTATTGAACCTGGTGGAAGCGGTTCCGGCCCAATTACTGGACGGGAAAATGGTTAAGCTGGGAAACCTCGGCAGCCTGTCGCTCAACGTCGACGGCGACGGCGTTGCAACAGCCGAAGAGGTAACCGGCGATATCGTTAAAGCCGTTCATATTGTCTTCCGCCCTACCCAGGAACTAAGGGATCAGCTGGATAATTTTTCTATCCGCACTTCCTAGTTTGTAAGTTCCCTCTTTAATAATCCGGCCTCAAGGGCCGGATTTCTTTTGCCCTTTTTTTACCGTCTGCTTGTTCCTGTGAAAAGTTATGCGTATAACTCATTTCGATTACACGTGTAACACGATTGCATTACACGTATAACACAAACGTGTTACACGTATAACTCATTTGGATTATACGTGTAATGTTGGAAAATTTATTGTTAAAAAGATTTTAAAAGAAATCATAGTTATATTTTTCACCACCGAAAACACAGATGAACACAGATTAAAAGAATAGGCACATTGAGAATTAGTGAGTTGGTGAACTGGTGCGTAAAAGAATGATTGAATGAAGGAATGATAGAATTGAAACCGAACAATAGGAACCACAGAAACTATTCCTTAGCACCTTTGTGCCTTCGCGTTCTGTTTAGCGTCTTTGTGTTCAATTTAAATTTATCCAGCAACGACTTTTTATGATGGTGGTGATGATGGCGTTTTTCGTCATCGTCCTCATAATAATACTTATTCTTGTACGAATACCGGTACGAGTAATAATGGTAGCCGTAGCCATACCGGTCGAGCTTGATGTCGTTGATGAGCAGGGCCGGGTGTTTCATTACTCCGCGTTCAGACATCTCGTTGATGAACTTGAGCTGGTCCTTCCGGCTAACCCCGTAACGAAGGATGAAAATGTTCAGGTCGGCCTGTCTCCCGGTGATCAGGCCATCTGTGACGAACGACACCGGGGCATTGTCGATCACGATGAAATCGAAATCTTTCCGGGCCTGCGTAATCAGCTCCCTATATTGATCCCGTTCCAGCAGTTCGGCCGGATTGGGCGGCACAGGACCGGAAGAAACAAGATATAGGTTCTTTACTCCGGTTTCGGCGATAATATCCTCATATTTTGATTGTCCGATCAGGTAAGTGCTAAGCCCTTCCTCCATTGTGATATTAAAGATATGGTGCAACCTCGGTTTACGCATGTCTGCCCCGATCAGTAAAACTTTTTTGTCGTTCACGGCGAGGATCGAGGCCAGGTTGGTGGAGCTGAATGTTTTTCCTTCTCCGGGCTGTATCGAGTGGACCCCGATTATCTTTTGTCCTTCCTGGTTAAGCATGTACTGCAGGTTGGTACGGATCCCCCGGTACGCCTCTGTAATCGGGGCACGGGGGTTCTCGGTCACAACCAGTTCGGAAGCATTGGAAGAATGGGGGACATTGCCGATTATGGTCAGCGAGGTCAGCTTCTCTACGTCTTCCTGCAGCTGGATTGTATTGTTCATGAAATCTGCAAACAGGATCACGATTCCAGGAAGGGCCAGTCCCACCAACAAGGCTATCATATAATAAACCCTGGGGGCCATGCCACTGGGAACAATCCGCTCAACCCTTGCCGGGTCGATCACCTGGACATCCGAGACAGTCGACGCCATCGCGATTTCGGTCTCCGCCCGTTTTTGCAACAGGAAGGTATAAATCTCATTGGTCAGGTTGTACTGCCTGGTTATATTGATCAATGTCTGTTCTTTCCCCGGCAGGTTGTTCAATTGCCGGTTGATATCGTCTTCCCGCTTTTTCAGGCTCTGGATGGTTAACTTCGAATTGTCTATCAGATTGACCAGGTTTTCCCGAAGTTGTGTGCCCAGCTGCCTGATTTCCCGGTTCAGCAAAACCATCGTAGGGCTATTCTCGTACGCGCTGAACGACAACACTTCGCGCCTGTTATACAGGTCGGTCAACTTCACCACTGTTGAGTTGAGTGAGGGGTCCCCGATCCCTACGACCGAGGGCATCACTACCTTTTTAATGCTGTCGGTATTGTCCAGGTAACTCAGCAGGTTCCGGAAATATTCGAGCTGGATCTGATTCTGCGACCGCTCCCTCTCAATGTCGCTGAGTTGTGTCATGACCATCTGCCCCTGCGCGCCGATATCCACGACCTGGTTGTTGGTACGGAAGTTGGTCACCGTATTACCGGCAGCAGTCAAAGAATCGGACATCCCGTTCAACTGAGCGTTAATAAAATCCAGCGACCGCCTGTTAATTTCCGACCGGAATTCCAGCTTCTGGTCAATATATTCGCTCACCAGACCGTTCAGGTAGTGGATCTCCCTTAAGGGCTCAGCACCCTCCATCGACAGGACGATTACGTCGTTCATCTTATCAGCCCGGTCGATCCTTTCCTTCCTCATATAAACTTTGGCCAGGTTGCTCGGGTTATTGAAACGAAAGCAGTACGTCATTCCTTCCTCTTCCTTTTTATCCGGGTCTTTCCTGTAAAGCGTGAAATGAAAATAATCATTTTTAAATGGTTCCCCGAATTTTCCCCTTGACTGGAATTTTATCTTGACAGGAGCATTGTTTACCCGTCCGACCCCATCTGCGGAAAGCGTATAGGACTGGTCTTTCCCTGGTTTCAGGAAAAGGGTAAACCCTTCCATATTATTTCCCGTTTCGCTTTCCCGGACAATAAACGGTTCGCTGGCATATAACCCGTTCCATTTAAGAAGGTCCTTCTCATACCACGAGGTCCTCCAGTTCAGCTTCTCAAAAACACGGCGGGCAAGCGTGTACGACTTTAACAACTCGATCTCGTTCCCGATGGCCGCATACGAAGCCCTGCTCATCAGTGCTTTTTCGAAGATATTATCGATACCCGTCTTCTTGCTGTCCTCATCGATCAGGATACTTGTATTAATGGAATACGTCTGCTGCCGGTAATAATGCGTGAAAAGATAGGCACAAACCAGGGCGATACCCACACAAACGACAAACCAGTACCAGTTCTTTAAGAGCAGGAAAAAAACCCGTTTGTAGTCAACTGCTTCTTCCGGCTCCTGAATGGCTACCGGTGCAGCGGGGGAAATGCTTTGTTGCATAAATAATATAGTTTGAAAGTTTGAATTGTTCAAGGGTTTGATGCTTCGCTGTTTTCAAGACGGAAAGCAAAGACACTGAACTGAACGCGAAGGCGCTAAGACGCAAAGAGCTGTTTCTTTGGTTACTATTGTTTCTGTGGTTATTGCAGTTACTATTGTTAATATGATTAACATTGTTATTGTTGTTTGAGGCTACGCCGTTTGAGCGTTTGACATTAAACAGAACGCAAAGACTCGAAGACGCGAAGAATAGTTTCTATTGTTCTTTTGGTTTCTGTTGTTACTATTGTTTGAAACTGAACGCTAAGAAGACACAAAGACACAAAAAATGGTTATTATTGTTAATATGGTTAACATTGTTCCTGTTGTTGATTGGTCAGTTGGTCGATTCCCGGTCTTTTTCAACAGCAAAGCGTCAAACATTCGAACATTCAAACATCTATTGCACCTGTTCTGATTGTTGAAGGTTCAACTCTCTCATTCCTTCATTCAATCATTCTTTTATTCTCCAGTTCACCAATTCGCCAATTCACAATGCGGCAAGCCTTACCAGAGCAGACCGATAACTGCAAGCAGCATGCTCAATGACGAAAAAGTTACGGAGATGACCTGGCTGTTCAGGGACAGGGTCTTGTATTTATCCGGTTCGACGAAAACATAATCGTTCGGGTGCAGGTAAAAAGCAGGGGAGTTAAAAATATCTTTCGAGGTCATGTCAATCAGGTAAGTCCGTTTTCCTCCCTTTTCAGGCCGAATGACCATCACCCTTTTGATACTGGCATAATCTGTGTTGCCGTTGGCCATGGCTATCGCCTGCAGCACCGTGAAATCATTGTTGTAATTATAATAGACGCCAGGGTTTTTCACTTCCCCCAGCACGGTTACCAGGTAGTTCAGCAGCTTCACTTTCACCGTGGCATCTTTCAGGAACTGGTTGGCCCGGTCTTGTACCAGCTTCTCAATATCCTGCTGCAGGTGCCCGGCAACCGGTATACTTCCCAAAATAGGCAAGTTCAGGTTTCCCCCGTCATCCACTTCAAACCCGTAAAGATAAGCCCCCTGGGGGGTGGTATATTTTTGATAACCCGTACTTGAACTTGTTTGCTGCATCCCCTCTTCCGGGTTAAACACGGCGTTGACCTCCGGATTAAGTGACTTTATACTTACGTAAAGGATATCGCCCGGTTTGACCAGGTACTCCGTCTGGTCTTCCGGGAGGCCTTTCAGCAGTTCTTCCTGTCCCGCGTTACGCAGGTAAATGAGGTCATCGCTGCTACGGCACCCGGCAAAGGAAAATACCAGCAGAAAAAAAATAATCTTAAAAATAAGGTGTCTCATAAAAATCGGATATGAATATTATATACCATAAAACAATCAGATTTCCCGAATGTGTCAATGCAGCCTGTCAGCATTGAAATATTCAGTTGCCCGAGGAATCACAAATAGCGTAATACAAAAGAAACATAATGGCGTTCGAATAAGAATAAATATTTTACATATTTATTTTGTAATTCATCAGGTCGTATCACAAAGATAGAGACAATATTTCCATTGTCTCTATCCGGAAAAATAACCAGTTCCCCTATAATGCTAAAAAGATGCCATCCAATAGAAAATATTTTATTCTGTTTCAGTTATTGACTTTTCCCGGTTCTTATTTTCTTCCAGGTTACAGTTCATGTGTCCCATCAGGCAGGCGGCAAGTACACTCATACAATTCAGGGATAATTCAGAATAAATTTTATTACATGAAGCCATGTTTCCCCCGCCACACTCTTCATCTATTTTTTTCAGGTACTGTTCAACAATCGCTCTTGTCCGTTCCAGCTGTTCTTTCTTTTGCCTTCTGTTCTTCGCAAACAGCAGTAACTCGGCAACACGGAGGAGTTCCCTTAACTGTTCTTCATTTGGCTCACCTTCGCGTTTCGGAAGACTTATACTGCCCAGATAAAAATCAAGTCCCCTTTGCAGCAAAAGATCAAAAGAGAGGTCAAACGTATAGCTCTGGTAGGCCTCAATGGCATAAAGCCGCTTTGTTGCCGCAAAAAAAGGTAATCCGGTCCATTCTCCGGTATCAATCTGCTGGACATTCCATTTTGCAATCATATTTGCTGCTTCCTGTGCCAATTCTGTTTCGCCTACAAGATAAAAACAGATGCCAATAAGGTTGCACAGAGATGACTCCATATCAAGGGACATTTGGCTTTTCCCTTTTTCTTTTGCTTTATCCCCTGTATATTTTTCTATCAAGAGTGAAGAATGATCCAAAGCCAGATCATCCCATTTTTCATCCATATATTGAGAGGAATAATCAAAAAGGACCTCCAGACATTTTATTTTCAATTCATCATCCACTCCTTCTTCTATCCGTGAAACCAAAACATCAGCTATTGATTTTGCCTTTTTATGTATTTCAGAACGCCCTCCATATCCAACCTCAAGGTTAGTAAATACAGCTATCAAAGAATAGACGTTACTATATAGTTTATAGAGTGCTAATAATTGTTTTATATCGCTGGAACAGATATCTATATGACGCACCTTCAAAAAAAAGCGGTCAAAAAATTCCTTTTGCATAATCAATTTTCTTTGAATTATTTTCCAGCATTATTTTTTCTTCTTCTGTATTAATCCTTTCCAATAAAGCAGGATGAATAAATGCAGTAGCCACAGCCATAAAGCCTTGTATCGAAACAACTACGCGCCTGTCTCCCCTGATGCGCATCAATATTCCTTCAACGCCTTTGAGTAATCCGCCGGTAATACGGACCCGGTCTCCCTTTTTACACGAAATGTGCTTTTCCTCCAGCCAGATCAACTGTTCATCATATGTCCCGGCTACGGCAATAAAATCTTTCATCTGCTTTTCAGGAACGATAATCGGGGTATTGGTCTCCTGATCCATTATATAACGGACAGGGACTCGATAGTCCAACTCCCGTTTTATCGAGTCAATCAATTTTCTTGACGAACGAACAAATACCAGGTTATGAACAACGGGGACAAGTTTCCTGAATTTTCTGCATCCACAGGAACTCTCTTCATAACACATAGGTATAAAGTTCTTTATTTCCCTTGCATCAAGATATTCCTTAAACGCTATCTCCCGGCTATAAGTAACACGCATGGCATACCAATTTAATTTATTATATGCCTGCGTTATTTTATTCTGGTGGTTTTCCATAAGTTTATTGGGAAATAGTAAAGTGAGACAACAATATTTCATAGCTAAAAAGAAGAGTGAATACTTCTCTTCTCTCCACCAAAGACAATCTCTGATGACTTTAGATTCAAACTGAAAACTTCAGTAATGCATTTATTCTATTGGAAAAACTATTGACTTAAATCAAAAAAAGCGAACCGTCTTTTTTAAAATTACTGAAAATCAAAGCACTAAACAAAATGTTATTAAACATTTAATAAACATATATAGAAATATATGAAACAAGCTGTAAAACAAATCATACAAACGAAAGATAAATCTAATTAAACACAGATTTATGTAAATAAACACAACTCTCCGTTGAAACTCAAATTTGGCTGTTTTTTGCCCTGAATTCGAGCGAGAACTGCTAGATTTTTCTCATGATACTCTTTAAGAGGCGGGATAAATCAGGAGAAAAATCAAACCCAAACCTTAATCTGTCAAAACAGAAATAATTTCTTGAAGTCAAAACAACAGTACCCGAAAACCATATTCTAAAAGAAAAAGAATTGTAATTGAAATCTGACGACTAACGACTGAAGAAGTACCCAGGTTAAAAAATCAAAAAGTTACTGAACAAAAATACCCATTTTCCCCTCATGTAAAAAGCCACTAGAGTAGGACATCACGAATACAAACATAAGATACTAAAAATCAATAATAAATACAAATACAACTTAATAAATAATATATTAGTTATATCAAAAAAATAAAAAAGATCATAAGTGGAATCATATCATCAATATTATTCAATATAAATTGGATTGTCTATAAGCAGAACAGAGCTTTCTGATTTGAAAATATCCGACAAGGAAAAGGTCTCCGGTAAGTAATTTAATCCGACTCCTCTTTCATCAAACGATCTGACACCTGTGGAACCGAACCTGATTGTCTTGTCGTACGGTAGTAATTAAATGATACAGAACAAATAATAATCTGTATTATACACTATTAGATTTAAAACAATAGATTTTTGTTAAAAAAAGAACATAACAAAGGGACACCATATTCATATAACTAATTGGTTTACTGGCAGTTTCATTGTTTAGCTTTTTATTTTCCTTTTTCGAATTCTATCCAGAATCTGAAAATAAGATATTACAAAAATAAAGATAATTATCAATTATCCAAGAAAAGTAGCATAAGTAATTTTAGATTTATTTATTTTTTAATCGATCATCAGAACAAAAGTTACAGTTCCGCTACCACTTCTTCATCCTCCCAACAAGCTTGAAAAACTTTTTCATACTGATTATCAACACCAAACTGGTATTTGTACCTTGAAGGTACAAATACACATATAATTCTGCGGGGTAAAAATTAAAATTTATACGATTGAAATCTTCAGTCCTGTTTATATCATACCTGTTCACAAAAAGTGAAACAAACTAAAGTATACTCCCCGCCAGTCACTTACACTTATGGAGTATCCTGATGATAGTTACTGGGCGAAACGCCGAATTTCGATTTAAAACTTTTTGAAAAGCCCGACAAACTTGAAAAACCAACGGCATACATAATCTCAGAAATATTGCCTTCTTTATTTTCCAGCATCAGGGCTGCTTTCTGCATCCGGTAATTGATAATGATCTCCCGGGTCGAATAGCCGGTCATTTCTTTTAGTTTCCGGTATAAATGCGTTGCACTCATTCCCATATTATCACTAATCATCTCCACAGACAAATCAGGATTACCAAGGTTCCGGTCGATGATCGCCATCACTTTTTTCAGGAATAACTCTTTGGTATTTCTCGATCCTTTATCTCCGGCAATCTGGGGCCGGAGCTGCAATTGCTGTTTAATATACTGCCCCATCCGGTCTTCTCGCCTGAAAATACTGGAGACACAAGATTTAAGATATTCAATATCAAACGGCTTTGTAATATACATATCAGCTCCCTTTGTCATTCCCTCAGTTTTATCCTGATCAAGTGTCTTTGCAGTAAGCAGGATCACCGGGATATGGACTGTTTTTTTATTTTGTCTAATCTCGGCACAAAAAGTGATTCCATCCATCACAGGCATCATAATGTCCGAAATTATAAGGTCCGGACTATGTTCCTTCACGATTTCAAGTCCGGCAAATCCATCCATGGCCCGTAAGACCCGGTAGGTGTCGCGAAGGTTTAACTCCAAATATTCCAGAATATCATAATTATCCTCAACAATCAAAACTTTCCGGGCATAAGGAGGTAATTCACTGTAATATTGATCATTATCAGATCTAAGCTGACAATTCTTTTCTCCGATTGTACCCGGAGACGTCTCAGTTGTGGCCCGATTAAGTACCGGAAGGATTAGCGTAAAAAGACTTCCGTGTCCGGTTCCGCTTTCAACGGTTATGTTTCCCTGATGGAGAAGTGCGTATTCTTTTGCAAGTGTAAGTCCAATTCCTGAACCTGACCCCGACGGTTTATTTCCCCGCGACTGGAAAAACAGGTCAAAAATTTGTGGCTGATCTTCTTTCGGTATTCCTGTTCCGGAATCTTTCACACCGATCTTTATGCTTTCGGTCTGCGTTCCCTTTCCCTGGAAAGAAATATGCAGGGAAATTTCACCTCCGTGCGGCGTATATTTAAAAGCATTTGATAAAAGATTAAAAATGATTGTTTCCAGTTTTTCCCGGTCAGCAGTAATAAAACAGGAATCAGAATCATGAAAAAAAGAATACCTGATCTCATGCTGGGATGCCATCCCTTCGAAAGAAACAAATATCTCACTGCAAAACGAGATAATTTCTATCCCTGACAGGTCCAATTCCAGCTTTGAAGCTTCGATCTTCCTAAAATCGAGGAGTTGGTTAACGAGGCGGTAAAGCCGCCGGGCATTCATATTTGCTAACCGGAGCATCCTGCCATAGTGCTCATCCAGCGTGGCATTCTTTAGTAACTGCTGAATTGGAGAAAGGATCAGGCTCAAGGGGGTACGAAACTCGTGCGATACATTAGTGAAAAACTGTATTTTAGCCTGGTACATCTCTTCGCTATGCTGTTTCTCGAGTTTAATAATCTGAAGTTCGTTTTTCAGTTTTTGCCGGTAATTATAAATCCTGAAAACAGACCAGACGACAACCAAAAGGAGAATAATATAAAAAACAATAAACCCGGTACTCAGCCACAGGGGAGGAGAAATGTGAATACTCAGATTTTTCGGATTGCTCCAGAAACCAAGCCGGTTCGTTCCCTTCACCTCGAAGACGTAATCGCCCGGCTTTAGGTTTGAAAACACGGCAAAATTTTTATCTCCGGAGGTATTTACCCATTCCTCCTGACCGGGCAACAAGCGGTAACGGTATTGTCCTTTATCCGGGAACAAATAATCAAGCGTAGAAAATTCGAACGTTACCGAATTCTGATTATATTTAAGATCCAAGTGTTCCATGAAGGAGATATCACCGGACAGGATCTTTGAACTATCCGGAGAAATAATTCCCTGATTATTAACAAGTAATCCGGACAAAAAAATAGCTGGACCAGCCATCGGGTCCACAATGTCATCGGGAGCTATTTCAACATAGCCGTTATCTCCTCCGAAAAGGATGTGCCCCTCCCCCGTAACGGCACTGCAATAATTATAAAAATCCTTAAGGGGAGAATTTGGATCGATCGGGATGATAAAAGATGCCTGTTCTCCCTTTTTCATCCTGACAATGGTATTTTGGGTCGTTCCCCAGATATCTCCGTTAGAATCTTCTTCAAGGTTAATCAGGGTATGTGAACGACCGGCATCAATTTCGGAATGAAACACGGAACCGGTTTGAGGATTGTACTTCAGCAACAGGTTATCTGCACCTATCCAGATAAATCCACCAGCCCCGGAAGCAAGGGCGGTAATCGAATGATCGGCTATCAAATCGTTGACAATACGAACCGCATATTTCTCAAACGAATGGTCATCAATACGCCAGAGCTGATCATTCGTGCTGTAAAAAATATCGCCACAGTCATTGGCAACCAATCTGCCGTAACCATCAGGATCAACAGGAATAAACTTCATATTGGCCGGATACTTTCCATCCCATTTCACATTAAAAAGACCTCCTTCCCAGGCGCTTAACCAGAAAGTGCCATCTTTTTGCCTGGCAAACCCACTGATATAATTGGAGGTAAGTCCATTCTCCCTGCTGGCCGTAACGGCACTCATCCGGGACTGCTGCCTGTCCCAAATGTTGATTCCACCGGCTGTCCCGATCCAGATACGTCCCTTGTCATCCTCGCACAAGGCATAAACATTGTCGAGCAGCAATTTTCTGTTCTCCGCCGAAGAAGTCGAGAAAGTCTCCCGCTCCCCTGTTTTGGGATTCCTGCAAATAACACCGTGTATCGTAGCCATCCAGATATTTCCGTCCCTGGCCACAAGGATATCGCGAATTTGGTTCCCTATGCGGGGATCCCGGAATGAAAAAAACTCTTCGTTCAGCCTATAAAAGGAAGCCCCGTTATCGACCATACTAACGCCACCTGAGGTAATCAGCCATAACCGTTTCTGCCGGTCTTCAAATATTTCCCATACGACGTTATTGGCAATAGTACTATTAACCAGCGGATCGTGATAACAAACCCGCACTTTTCCTGTTTTCATATTGAAAAGATCCAGGCCAAAGTCTGTTCCGAGCCATAACAACGAATCATTCTGGAGATAGATACACTTGATAACCTCATTGCTCAGAGAAGTGTTCGTTTTATTAAAAAGTTTATAGCTCCCGTCTGCCGGATTAAACATTGCCAAACCGGTTTCCGTTCCTACCCAGAGAACGGAATCGCCGGAATAAGGATCCCCGCCAATCGAGCAGACCAGGTTGTTTTTCAAAAGAGGTTTGTAATTCCCTTTCAGGTTGAATCCGCTGATTTTGCCTTCCTCATATTTATTCAATCCGTCGTATGTACCAATCCATAGTCTTCCCCGGCCATCCTCATAAAAACACCGGACCGTGTTGTGAGTCAATCCGCTGCTAGACGAATTGATATAGGTGAATGCATTTTCTTTCCGGTCGTATTTCAGCAGCCCGTCTGATGTCCCTATCCAAATCAGTCCTTTTCTGTCTTTGTATAAGGCCCTTATTGCTTTCTCCCCCCCAACATTTATCCGCGTTATCTTAAAAGTCCGTGTGTCGACCGTACATAATCCGTCACGGCATCCTATCCATATCAGATCGTCATCATAAAGTAAGGTGGTAATATTGTTCGACGGAATGGAACAGGACGACTTATTATTCTGAAAGCAGATCATTTTGTAACCGTCATAACGACACAATCCTTCCATGGTCCCAATCCAAATAAAACCGTATTTATCCTGAACAACTGACGTAGTAATATTCGAACATAATCCCTGTTTATTCGTGAGGTTTGAAAAGAAAAGTGTGGTATCTGTTTCTGCATTGACACGAAAAAATCCAAACAGCACGACAAAAACTACAACCAGTTTTCCCGGATTCACCCAGGGTGTCTGTTTTTTTGCCATAAGAGAAGGGTTAGAATACCAGGTAAAGTTATAATTATTTTTACGACTAAGTTTTAAAGATTACCGCTACGGACAATTTTTTGTAAGAAATTGACAACCGATAACCTGTTATTTCTCAATAAGTAATCCATCAGGATATGTTAGATAAGAGAAAAAGTAAGATACGGACAACTATTGGAGTGAACCCGACAAGTATCTTTTCCTAACGCAGGCTACCTTTGATTTGACCTAACAATAAGAATATTTCAACCTAAATTATCCGATTTATGAAAAAAAGGACAAACTCCCAATTTTTAGAAGTTGCATTATTACTTGTAGTATGCTTCTTCCTTTCATGCAAAGATTCTTTGGACACGGCTCCGACTGGCAAAACAGCTACACAGACAGGGAATGAATCAGAAATTTCAAAATCGACCAAAAGCGTGACAGTCTCATTACCCTTTCTTAAGGGAGTGGATTTATCTTATGTAAATGAGTTGGAAGATTGTGGCGTAGTTTATACTGAAAACAACCAGACTGCCGATCCGTATGAGATCATGGCCGACTACGGGGCGAACCTACTTCGTCTTCGCTTATGGCATAACCCGACGTGGACCAGTTATTCAACTCTTGATGACGTAAAAAGATCCATTCAGCGGGGTAAAAATCAAAATATGTATATCCTGCTGGATTTTCACTATTCAGACAGCTGGACTGATCCTGAAAAGAACCAGGTACCTGCAGCATGGCTGGCAGTAGTTGACAGTACCCAAATCCTTGCCGATTCGCTGGCAAACTACACGACCAGCGTATTGACAGAATTGAATAACGAAAACTTATTGCCTGATCTTGTCCAGATAGGCAATGAGATTAATAAAAACATCCTGGTGGCCGATACCAGCGATCTGGAACCGGTAAACTGGTCCCGTAATGTCACGTTATTGAATGCGGGGATTAATGCTGTCGAAACGTTCAACACGAACCACAATAAAGACATAAAAACAGTTCTGCATATAGCCATGGATGATGACGATGTAAGGACCTGGATGTCGAATATAACAACAAACGGAATCGGCTGTTTTGATATGCTCGGGTTATCTTACTACCCGCAATGGCAACGCTACAGCACCGATGATCTGGGACAATTGGTAAGCGACATTTACACGCAATACGGGAAACAGGTATTGATAGCCGAGACCGGCCATATCTGGACCCGGGAATGGAATGACAACTCCATTAACCTGATGAGCAAGATGGCCGTTGGTTTTCCGAATACGCCATGTCCGCAGCTTCAAAAGGATTTCCTGATAGAAGTAAAAAAGGCCGTTCAGGAAAACGGGGGAGCCGGAGTCATCGACTGGGAACCGGCATGGGTATCAGCCGATAATGTAACGTTATGGGGGGTAGGATCCAACTGGGAAAATGTAACCTTTTTTGACTTCTCAGACAACCTGATAACGCCGGGAGGAGTCGAATTCCTGTCCGAGAACAACGCCCAGGTCACCTTTAGGGTGGACATGAGCGGGGTTAGTATCGCAGATACAGTCTATATAACCGGAGAATTTACTGCGGATATCTATGGAAGCTGGCAACTTTTCCCGATGAAACAGGAAGGCAGCAGTTCCGTTTACTATTTTAAAACCTACCTAAGCCAGGGACAAAGCGGAGCTTATTATTACCTGAACGGTAACTCCTGGAATAACCGTGAAACCGTACCTTCTGCCTGCCATGGGAAATGGTCGGACAGACTATATTCCATAAGTTCGTCCGCAACCCAGGTAACCTATTCAAATGTTTGGGGATCTTGTGCAACAATAGACGATTAACCCCAACAGACCTAACGATAATCGATTAATAAAGCTTTTTACATGAAAAAACTTCTCCTGAGTTTACTTCTTTTGACGATAACAATAGCATCTCAATCCCAGGAACTCCAAATCTCCGGGAAGATCAGGGATGCCAGGGATAATTCTCCGTTGCCACAGGCAACTGTCCAAATAAAGGGAACGACAAACGGTACCATATCTGATGCAAACGGAAATTTCCGGATCAATGCTTCACACGGGGACACATTACTCTTTTCATTTATTGGTTACGCAAAACAGGAAATTCCTGTTGGTAAAAGCAGCACGATTAATGTGCTGCTAAAACCGGATGATCTGGTTATTAACGACGTTATTGTAATCGGGTACGGTTCGGTCAGAAAATCTGACCAGACTGGGGCAATAAGTTCGGTCAGTTCCGAAGATTTCAACAAAGGACCAGTCACCAATGCGGAACAACTGATTGCCAACAAGATCCCGGGGGTACAGGTAATTCCCAACAGCGGAAAACCGGGAGCAGGCAGCTCTTTTCTTATACGGGGAGGTGCCTCTTTAAATGCAGGGAACGATCCGTTAATTGTTGTCGATGGCGTTCCTCTTGAGGGCTGGGGAGACGGCCCTGGCTTTTTAAGTTCATTAAATCCTGAAGATATCGAATCGTTCACTGTCCTGAAAGACGCATCTGCCGCCGCCATTTACGGGGCCAGGGCATCAAACGGCGTTATCCTGATCACCACAAGCAAGGGGGCACAGGGAAAATTACAATTCAACTTTACCTCAACTGCCTCTTTGTCCCACATCTACAAAAAAGTGCCGGTTTTAAATGCCTCACAATACCGGGAAGTTGCCCAGGTGGCTTCCGACTACTCCAGACAAACATACGAATCATTGGGATTGGGTGATTACAATACAGACTGGCAGGATGTTATTTATCATATAGCCGTCGGCACAGAAAACAATATCAGCATGAGCGGGGGAATAAAAAACCTTCCCTACCGCTTCTCCATGGGATATCTGAACCAGGACGGGATCCTTAAAACAAGTAACTTCGAACGTATTACAGCACTGCTAAACCTGACCCCGGAATTGTTCGATAAACACCTGACATTAAAACTTAGCCTGAAAGGGATATCAGAAAAGGAACGCATTGCAGATGAACGGGCTATCAGCAGCGCCATCAGTTTCGACCCGACTCAACCGGTAAAAACAGAAGACTCGAATTACGGAGGATATTTCGAATATGAAGAATATGCTTCCAACCCGGCTAACATGAACGGGCACTTCAACCCGCTGGGATTACTGGAACAAATCTCTTCCCACAGTGACGTGATCAGGTGTATCGGGAATATACAGGCAGATTATAAGGTCCACTTTCTTCCGGACCTTCATTTACATCTAAATACCGGGTATGATATCTCCAGGGTTAAGACCTGCTATTTCGTCCCGGCAGACAACTTTGAACAAAATATCTCCGGAGGTGACGTTTATAATGCCGATCCGGCAAAAAAAGTCCGAAACACCGTCCTCGAGTATTACCTGAATTATATCAAAGATATCAGTTCGTTATCCAGCCACATCGACCTGATGTCCGGTTATTCCTATAATGATTTCCTGACGACCGAATATTATTATCCGACATACAATGCCTCCGGGGAACAAATCGGGAGTGACCCTGCCTATGACAAAGATAAACCCCGGCATACCCTGATCTCGTTCTATGCCAGGCTGAATTACACGCTAATGGATAAATACCTTTTGACAGCAACGGTCAGGCGTGACGGGTCGTCCCGTTTTTCCGAGAAAAACCGATGGGGGGTATTTCCTTCGGCAGCTTTGGCCTGGAAAATAAATGATGAAAGCTTTTTGAAAAATGTCGAAACAATATCGGCGCTTAAACTCAGAATAGGGTATGGAGAAACCGGACAGCAAGACGGAATAGGAAATTATGATTACCTGACAACTTATACCGCAGCTGATGCCGATTATTCATACCAGATCGGGAATAAATATTACCAGCTTACTTATCCTTCGGCATACGATCCTAACCGGAAATGGGAACAGACAGCAACGACCAATGCGGCCATCGACTTTGGCTTTTTAAAAAACAGGCTGGGCGGTAGCGTGGATGTATATTATAAAAAAACGACCGACTTGCTGAACACAATAGATATTCCCTCAGGGACCAATTTTACCAGTTCGATAACAAAGAACATCGGAAGCATGGAAAACCGGGGCATTGAATTTACAATAACGGCCAAACCTGTTAAAAATGAAAATTTTCAATGGGACCTGGGCTTTAATTTTTCCTGGAACAAAAATAAAATTACCAAATTATCGATGACCGACGACAACGAGGTAGGCCTGGTAAGCAGCGACTACCTCGTCAATACAGTCGGGTACAGCAGGAACGTTTTCTATCTGTACCACCAGGTGTATGACGAAAACGGCGACCCGCTGGAAGAAGTCATGCTCGATGCCAACAATGACGGATCGATAAACGACAAGGACCGGTACCGCTCAAAAAGTTCGCTGCCAAAGTATATCCTGGGGTTCAATACCAACCTGAACTATAAGAAATGGTCCCTAAGCATGACTGCTCATGCCAATCTTGGGCATTACATCTATTATTGTCCAAGCGATAACCTTGTTGCCCTGTATGGATGGCTCGTTCCCTACAACCTAAGCACCATGTATTATAAATCCAAATTCAAAATGAGCGGAAACCAGCTGCAGAAATACAGTGATTATTATTTACAAAACGCCTCGTTCCTGAAACTGGACAACATCACCTTAAGCTACGACTTTGGAAAAATATTCAAAAGTTTTTATCATGATGCCGGCCTTAGGGTAAATGCTTCTGCCCAGAATGTCCTCACCTGGACAAATTTCACGGGACAGGATCCCGAACCCAGTTATAACTGGGGGGAAGACTGGGGTTCCAATTATCCGCGGTCAAGAATTTACGAATTGGGGATCACCCTGAACTTCTAAAATTCAATAAAACAAATAAAATGAAACGAGCATTTTTTAACAATCACATAAAATTAACTGAACCAACATGTTGCAATGGGAATAAAGAAACACGGATTCAACCGGCCAGTGCAATCCAAAATTATTCCCCGCAAACAAAGAACGGTTATTTCAAAAACGCCTTCATCTTATGTCAGGTGATGCTCATCCTGTTTATATTATCCTGTACGGACGACCTTAACCGTTATCCGACCAACGGTATTGATAACGAAGAACAATACAGTACGCTCGATGGGTATAAGCAATCTCTCGTCACCCTTTACGGGACCCTGGCCTTGAACGATTTTTTAAGAAACTGGTGGAACATGCAGGAATTGCCAACTGATGAAGCCGTATCCACCTGGGACGATCCTTCCGGGGTGCTTTCTTATCATAAAATGAACTGGACAGCAGATAATTCTGCGATAGAACTGGTTTACACATCCGCGATGTACGATATTACCCTCTGCAATAATTTTCTGATCGAATCGTCAGACGGCAATATCAGCAGCCGCGGATTTACAGGCGACGATGCAGAAACAATACAACAGTATGCTGCAGAAGCCCGTTTTCTGAAGGCCTATTATTATTACATTCTGATGGATGTGTACGGCAATCCGCCGATGGCTACCGAAGAAACCCTGAGCAACAGCGAAATTCCGGAGCAAATATCCAGAAAAGATTTATTCGCTTATATTGTTTCTGAGTTGACAGAGATTGAACCAAGCCTGGCCGGTCCGGGACAAAACGAGTACGGACGCGCAGACCAAGCTGCAGTGTGGGCCCTGCTTTCCCGTATTTACCTCAACGGTTATGTTTATACCGGTACCGAATATTATACGGAAGCGATTACTAACTCCAACAAGGTGATCGATGCCGGCTATTCGCTGGAAACTAACTACAACTGGTTAATGCTTGCCGACAACGATCTGAATACAAATGAATTTATATTTACATCAAACTATGACAATGAAAACACGATTACCTGGGGGGGAACAAACTATATGGCCCTTGGAGCGGCCGGCGTTTCAAAAGAAGTGAACGGAATGAGCGATACATGGAGTTCTCTCCGTATAACCCAATCAATCCCGGCCCTGTTCCCATCGGCAGACACGACAATCGACAAAAGGGGAGAATTCTGGACAACAGGGCAGCCCCTGGAAGTCGACGAGTTGGCGATCTCGACCAACGGGTATTCGACCTATAAATACCGGAACCTGGGCCGAGATGGTGTCGCCTTCACTCAGAACAACCAGTACAATAATATCAGTGATATCGACTTTCCTGTTTTCCGGCTTGCGGAAATTTATCTGAACTACGCAGAGGCTGTACTAAGAGGAGGTGAAGGCGGGAATAAAACGACCGCTCTTTCCTATATTAATAGAATGAGGGGCAGGGCTTATGCCAACAACCCGGGAAGTTCGGAAGGGAATATTGCTGTTTCGGACTTAACGCTCGACTTCATTCTGGATGAAAGGGCCAGGGAGCTTTACTGGGAAGGATTCCGGAGAACGGATCTTATACGTTATGGCTTACTCGTATCGGAAGATTACCTGTGGGCATGGAAAGGAGGAGTCAAAGCCGGAACGGGTGTCGATTCAAAATATAACCTTTTCCCTCTGCCAACCTCTGAGGTTCTGGCCAATCCTAAACTGACACAAAATACCGGTTATTAAAAATCTTAACAATGAGACCAAAATATTCTCCGATAAAACAACAGAAATTCCCGAAAAAAGCCGGGCTGCTTTTTCCCGGGATTGTATTGATCGTGAGTATCATTTTACTCACCAGTTCATGTGAAAGCGACCTGCCAAAGTACCAGGTCCGGCAGGGGACAGCCCCTGTCCTTTCCGTGTCGGAAACCGGCATCGTCCTTACTGCCGGAGATTCGGCAGAAACTGTCCTTTCGCTGACCTGGACCGATCCGGATTATTTTCCGGAAGGGACCGACGTTAGCGTTGTAGGCACCTATTTTCTCGAAATAAGTAAAGATGAACAGTTTTCTGATTTCCTGTCTGTCAGCCTGGGCAATAAGCTGGACACTTCGTTCACCTGCTACGTGTTAAATTCAAAACTGCTCTCCCTGGAACTTGAGGCAAATGTATCCAACAATGTTTTTCTCCGGGTAAAATCTGCTTTTTTCAGTAAAGATACGCTTAGCTCGAATATCTGCACGCTTGCTGTTACACCCTATAGCATAAGTGAAACGGCCATCGCTGTGCCGGGTGCATTGTACATCACCGGAGATGCCATTCCTGCCGGATGGATAACCCCGTTCCCGGACAATCAAAAGTTTACCAAATCAGGTACGACCTTCACCCTGACCACAGACCTGCTGGGAGGCAAGGAGTACGAACTGATAACCGATGTCAATGGCTCAAACTGGACGCCCTGTTACCGCCTGGCCCCTGATGTTAACCAGTCAGACATGATATGGGGCGGATCTTTCGTATGGGATGGTGAAGGATCTGACTATAACTGGACGACCCAAAAATTCAAGACTCCTGATGAAGATGCAACCTACACCCTGGTATTTGACTTTCAGGATGCCATTTTCTCGGTTGTCAACGAAGATGTTGACCCGGTAATCGCGGTACCAGACGAACTTTACATAACAGGGAGTGCCATCCCGACAGGATGGAGCACGCCATTCCCTGATGAACAAAAATTTACAAAAACCGGGAATGTTTTTGCACTGACGATTGACCTGCTTGGAGATAGAGAATATGAACTGATAACCGATGTGAATGGGGCAAACTGGACCCCCTGTTACCGTCTGGCACCGGATGCAGATCAGTCGGCCATGACCTGGGGCGGATCTTTCGTATGGGACGGTGAAGGATCTGACTATGGCTGGTCAAGTCAACTATTTTTGACCCCCTCGTATGATGGAACCTATCAGCTCATTTTTAATTTTCAAAATGCCACTTTTAGTGTTCGAAGCGAAGATTAACCATATCCGGGGCCGATAACAAAATAATCAAAGGGCATTGGCTTTTAAGGGGCAATGCCCTTTGATTCACAATTTTCCAGAAAACTGTTTATATGAAAAAAATTTTATTCCTTTTGCTGTGTGGTATTGGATTTTCCTGTTCTTCAGGGAAAGATGACCCAATTACACTGGAAGAGATTGTTGTAGATCCCGGGTCCGTGATCTTGTCCAGAGAAGAAAACCCGATAGGCATTAATTTAAATTACCTGAGGGATCCGGATATTCTTAGAGAAGCTGGCTCGGTTTCTCTAAAAGATGCACTATCTTCTTTTAACGGGAAATGGCTCCGGTACCCCGGCGGGGAGAAGTCAAACTACTACCGTTTTGCCCTCCCCCCGTATGAAGAAGTAAATCCTCAGACATCCGGATGGTATTTAACAGTGAAAGATAAAGATGTCATGGATTTTGACGAATACGCTGAACTGGTGAAATCCCTCGATGTAAATGCGTACGTGGTTGTTGCCTACAAAAGGGAAGAAATAACAGACCAGACAACAACACTTCAGGAATACAAGGAACATGCCGTCGGATGGGTTAGATATGCAAAAGAACATTCATGTAACGTTAAATACTGGGAAATAGGAAATGAAACATGGAATAATTTCGATGGTTCAGACTGGGACGATGTTGTAAGCGATATAGCCGTCATTGCAAAAGCCATGAAGGAAGAAGACGAAGCTATTAAGATAGGCACCAGTTTCAGCAGTAGGGAGCAACTGGAAAAAATCGTTGACGGAGCCGGGGAATGGCTCGATTTTGTTTCGTGCAGCAATTATTACCCGGGGTCTGACTGGGGAACCATAGGCTACAGCTACTATGAAGACAATAATGGTCTCGATATGATTTTCCTGGATGAAACTTTTTCAGGTGTTGTCCAAAGCAAAAATTCAGGGCTGGAATTAGTCATAGCTGAATGCAATGCAAAAGACTGGGACGATAACTGGTCCGGAACAAACGATCTGGGACATGCTCTGGTCTGTTTTGATTTGTGCGGACAAATTAACCAATCGTCTGACATTACATCCGGCATGTTTTGGAATACCTCCTGGTTTGGGTCTGAAAATATAGCCTTTAATCTCCTCTCCAACAAGAATGAACTTCGCCCCAATGGACAGGCAATCAAATTATGGAACGATTACTGGAAACCGGACATAGTTTCCACGGAAACCGTTTCAGGGCTAATAACCTATGTACTTGAGAATAATTCAGGCGAACTGACTATTTTTATCATGAATAAAGATGAAGAAAACAAAACAGCCGATATCCGGATAAACAGCAACAATAGTTATTATTTCAATACCGGCTATCAGTTTTCTGGAACGACAGGAAAAAATACAGATAGTGATACCGAAACGGAAAAAATACAATCAATCTCATTTACCAATAACATAGCTTCTCAGGTGAGTTTCCCTTCCTGTTCCATAACCCTTATCAATCTGAAACAGGATAATTAAAAATCAAAAAATCAAGCATGAAACTGCTCTTATTATTTTTTCTGGGAATAATATTTTCCTCATGTAATAATATCCCGAATAAGCAAAACAGTTATGGGAAAAGAGAAAATCTCTTTAACGAAAACTGGCAATTTACTAAAGACATAGCGTGTTCAGATATTGTTGCGTTATCCGATAAGCAAAACAGCCCTGTTAATTGGGAACAAGTTTCCCTTCCCCATACGGCAAACATTGAACCCCTTGTCATAAAAGGGAAACAATGGCAGGGGACTTGCTGGTACCGGAAATTTTTTACCCTTTCTCATACAATGGAAGGAAAGTATATCATGCTAAAGTTTGACGGGGCAATGCAAGTCGCAGAAGTTTACCTGAACGGACAAAAGCTAATGACCCACCAGGGAGGATATCTGCCATTTTGTGCAGATCTGGGTGAACATCTTAAATTTGGCAAGGAAAATGTAGTCCTGATCCGTTTAAATAATGAAGATAACCCTGAGGTACCTCCGGGAAAACCTGTTGACGAACTGGATTTTAATATTTACAGTGGCATATACCGCAATGTCTGGCTCATTGTAAAAAACAAGCTGAATATTTCAGACCCTGTCGAGGCAGGTCGTGTTGCCGGAGGCGGAATCTTTATACGCTATCCGGAAGTGACAGACTCCCTTGCCACCCTAAATGTACAAGTAGATGTCGACAATAAATATAGTCGGGAACAGGAGACAGAAGTAAAACTGAATATTTCAGACAAAAACGGAAACACTATTGCCGGCACCCTGTCGGGACAGGTAATCATAGCTAAAAAAAGTAATCATTGTTTCAATTTTTCGCTCCAGATAAAAGATCCGTCTCGCTGGTCCCCGGATAACCCGACCCTTTACTCAGTCAAGGCAATTGTTTTGAAGGACGGTACCCCTGTTGACAGTATAACGGAAAAAACGGGGATGCGTACTTTCAACATCTCTCCTGCCGGTTTTGAGATTAACGGGCAAGCCCTCTTTTTAAGAGGGATCAACCGGCACCAGGAATATCCTTATGTCGGGTATGCCATTTCGGACAACGCAAACTACCGTGATGCTTACAAAATAAAAAAAGCCGGGTTCAACATTGTAAGATTATCTCATTATCCGCAAAGCCCTGCCTTCATGGACGCCTGCGACAAACTGGGGCTAATGGTGATAGATGCAATTCCCGGCTGGCAGTTTTTCGGCGATTCTGTATTCCGGGAAAATGCGTTGCGAGATGTCCGGGAAATGTTGCGGCGCGACCGGAACCACCCGTCAGTCGTTCTCTGGGAAGCATCACTCAATGAATCGGACATGAGTGTCAGTTTCATGCAAAAAGCACACCATGCCGTGCATGAGGAATATCCGGGGAAAGACGTGTACTCTTGCGGATGGAAAGATACCGTTTATGATGTGTTCATTCCTGCACGCCAGCATGCAAAACCACCCTGCTATTGGAACAAATATACTTCTCAAAAGCCAATTTTTATTGCAGAATACGGAGACTGGGAATATTATGCCCAGAATGCCGGTTTTAACCAAAAAGACTATCAGAATTTATCGGATGAAGAACGGAATTCAAGACAAACAAGGGAAAACGGTCAAAAAAGACTCGCCCGTCAGGCGCTGAATTTCCAGGAAGCCCACAACAGCAACATGCAGGGACGGGCCTTCGGAGACGCCAACTGGCTGATGTTCGACTACAACCGCGGATACGCTCCTGACATTGAAGCATCAGGGATTATGGACATCTTCAGGCTCCCCAAGTTTGCCTATTATTTTTATGAGAGCCAGAAAGATGCGGTGAACCCCAGCCATAGGGAAAGCTTCAGCATCCCTGTCATCCATATTGCCAATTTTAATAATGACCCTTCTTTCCCCGAAGTAAAAATTTACAGTAACTGCGATGAAGTGGAATTATTGGTCAACAATCATTCTTTAGGAAAAAAATTTCAGGATAGCAATGTGAACAGTACTTGGTTAAAGCATCCCCCATTCTCTTTTTACCTGAATAAATTCGTTCCCGGAAAATTAGTCGCCAAAGGGTATATCTCAGGGGAAGAAGTTATTAGCGAAACTCGTTATACCCCGGGGATTGCCTCTTCTCTAAAAGTTTGGATCGACGAAAGCAATCGTTCTCTTCAGAAAGGAAAAAACGACCTTGTCTTCCTGTATGCGGCAGTAACAGATAATAAGGGAACCATTGTCCCAGATGCAGATAATACCGTCACTTTTCAGGTAAATGGAGATACGCAACTGCTTGGCAGAAACCCCATCGAAGCAGAAGCAGGCATTGCCACAGTGCTCCTTAAAGCAGGGAATCTAGGAGGCCATGTTCTGATAACAGCTCATTCAAAAGGACTTACACTAGGAAAAACAACGATTATTATCCAATAATCCCGGCCAAAACAGGAATCGCTTTCCTGCAGGAATTTTTTTTTGAAGGATAACAGACGATCCTTTGTCAGTTTTTTTTCTCAACTTTGAGACCGGATAGATGAGAGTGGTCAGGTGTGATACATAGTTAAATCGTTAGATGTTTTATGAAACGGCCATGAGAACCATTCCTCCCAAACAGAAGTCTGATTTTGGCGAGTTACATACGGTTAATGCGCTATGTAAAGAGACTAAGATGAATACGAAAAAAACACCCATCCGAATAAAAAAACAGGTATGAAAAAACTTGAAATATTGGCTATCGTGATCCTGTTCTGCAGCTCTGCAACGGTACTTGTATCTTGTTCGGGTAAGGCAGGCCAAACATCGCTTCACCCCATGGTCTCTCTTACGGACAGTTGCACGGCTGATCCTTCCAACGTTTATGAAGTGTATATTCCCCCGGTAGCAGAGAATGCCGGAAAAATGCCATTACTCGTCGTTATTGATTCGCATGGGGCGGGCAAATTCGCCATCAAAAAATTTAAAATGGCAGCAAACCAGTATCCGGCAGTTGTTGTCGCTTCAGACCTGGTCAAAAATGATTTTGAAGGGTATGTGCCGGCGATTCAGGCTCTGATCGAAGATGCTTCGAAAAAATACCCGCTAAACGGAAAAATATTCCTGGCCGGTTTTTCCGGGGGCGCGCGTATGGCCCTGGGCTACTCATTGACGAACCCTGCCAGCGGGCTGATCCTGTGCGGGGCCCTGGCCCAACCGGCCCAGTTGAATACGCTGAGTTGCCCTGTATTTTCCATCTCCGGGCTTGACGATTTCAATTTTGTTGAAACTGCTCAATATATTATCAACGCAGATATTGCTCCGCAAAATCTTAACATCGAATTGACAAATGATTCTCACGGCTGGCCCGACGAAAAAATACTGGCCAATGCCTTTGGTTTTCTTATGCTAACCCAAAACTCAGAAGATGAAAGTCCGACAGCACAATTTTGTACAATTCAAAAAGAACGGATCGATTCGCTTGAAAAAAGCAATGAACTTTTAAAAGCGGAGATCATTGCCCGGAATATGTCCGCAAATGAACGGTTCAATAAAAAAATAGATTTTAAGTCGGTCTGTACTTCATTGGAAAACTCGGAAGAATATAAAGATCAGCTGGCTCAGTTGGAGAAAAGTCTCCGGTTTGAAATGCAGGCCCGTCAACCCTATTACCGTGCTTTACAGGAGAAGGATACAACCTGGTGGAAAAATGAGATTAAAACCCTTGAAGAAAAAACGGGAAAAGAGCAGGATATCTTTACAAGAAGCATGTACCGCCGAATAAAAGGTTTCTGGGGAATTGCCTGTTATACAATCAGCAAGGAGCTTGTAGCTGCCCATGACCCCAGGGAACTGACCCGGATTTTAACGATCTATAAAACACTGGAGCCGGGAAACCCCGATATGTTTTATTTTTCTTCATTTCCGGATTACTGGAAAGGAAACATGGAAGCAACGGTTTCAGCTCTGATTAAAGCCAGGGAACATGACTTTTCTGATCTGAGACAAATGAAAAAGGACTTCCCTGATTCAATTACCCGGCAAGTCCCTTAAATGGAATCACCAGCTTCCGCCGGCTCCGCCGCCGCCAAAACTGCCGCCACCGAAACCACCGAAGCCTCCGCCTCCGCCGAAGCTTCCGCCTCCACCGGAAAAATCGCCCCATGAACCTCCCCGTGAACGTCCGGATCCCATCATTCCGCCCATCAGGAGCCAGAATGGAAGACTGCTCCCCCCTGAGTAATACCTTCTTTTTCCTCTGAAGATTGAAAGAATTATAACAATAAGCAGAAAAATAAACACGCCAAAACCGGAGCCATTTCCCTTGTTACTCACTTTCTCATGATATTGCTTAGCAGAAAATTCGCCGCTTGCCAGCGACATAATCACCTGCACCCCGTTATACAACCCACCATAAATATCTCCGCTTTTAAAACGGGGAATCATTTCATGATCAACAATATCCCTGTTTGCCACGGCATCCGGGATGACCCCTTCCAGTCCATATCCGACGGCCACAAAAACCTGCCCCCTGGAATCAGCTATTTTCGGCTTGAAAAGGATGACAACGCCATTATCCTTTCCCTTTTGGCCAACGCCCCATTTCTCTCCCAGGCGGAATGAATAATCCGAAGCCTCGTATCCTCCCAGATCGGGAACAGTTACCACAACGATCTGAGTAGACGTCTGCCGGGCGTATGATTCCAATTCCTGTTCCAGTTGGTTCTTCTGGTTTTCATTCAGCACATTTGCCAGGTCGTTCACTAACCTTGGCGGATCCGGGCGTTCCGGGATATCCTGCGCAAAAGTCCAAAAGGGAAACATGAACAAAAGAAGAAACAGGATCTTTTTCATTTTATCAAATTTAACCATTGCAAATCATTCATTTTTCTCTTCCAAATGAGATCTCATCCGGAAGTTCATTAATATCGTCTTTTTGATAAGGGAAATGTGTTTTTAGTTGTTCCCCTGCTATTAAAATACCTTCGGAAAGCCCATCTGCAAAACGGCCTTCTTTAAACCGGGACTGCATATGTTCTTTTATCTTCTCCCAAAAATCGGAAGGCACTTTCGCATTAATACCTGCATCGCCCAGAATAGCAAATTTCCGATCGTCTATAGCAAGGTAAAAGAGGACCCCGTTACGCAAGGCGGTCTTGTGAATTTTAAGCGTCTTAAACCAGTAAGCAGCACAATCAAGGACATCTGCTTTGCATAAACTCTCAACATGTACCCTTACTTCCCCTGAGGTATTGTGCTCGGCCGTTTTGATGGCCCCGGTGATCTTGTTTTTTTCTTCTGAAGTAAAAAAATGATAGGCTGACATCGCATTTATTTTTAATCGAAACTTACTTTAGGGGCTTTTTCGGCACCCTTATCTGCCTCAAAATAGGCTTTCTTCTCAAACCCGAATAAACTGGCATATATGTTTTTCGGGAATGTCCTGATATAAACATTAAAAGCCTGGGCCGACTCGTTAAACTTTCTGCGTTCAACAGTAATCCTGTTCTCTGTTCCTTCAAGCTGCGCCTGCAGGTCGAGAAAATTCTGGTTTGCTTTCAAATCCGGGTACTGTTCGACAACAACCATCAGACGGCTTAAGGCAGAACTTAAATCCGATTGCGCGGCCTGAAATTGTTGCAGTTTTGCAGGATCCATGTTCGAAGGATCTATATTTATTGAGGTCGCTTTCGAACGGGCTTCGATAACTGCTTCCAGGGTTCCCTTCTCGTGTGAAGCATATCCCTTAACGGTACTGACCAGGTTGGGGATTAGATCGGCACGCCGCTGGTAAACATTCTCAACCTGTGCCCAGCTTGCCGAAACGGTCTCATCCATTGTCACCATCGTATTATAAGTCCCTTTCACGGACGAGTAGATAACCAGAACCACCACCACGATAACGGCTAAAATAATCCAGATCTTCTTCATTGTTCTAATTTTAATTTTTAGGTAAAATTCTTAAATATTTCCCAGACTTATCTTCATTTTCGGGGAATGATAAAAACTAATCGCTGAATAGGGTACTACAAAAGGCGAACCAAATTCAGGCAAGGTCACAAAAACGACATATTGACACATTCAATTCAAAAGGAAAGGACCGCAATTTTATCGAATAACTATTTTTTTATCCCTTTTTAAGGGTGAATGAGAATGTACTGCCTTTTCCCAGAGCGGATTTAACCGAAATCGTTCCCCCGTTGGTTTCGACAAACTCTTTGCACAGCAATAGTCCCAGCCCCGACCCTTTTTCATTATTTGTTCCGTAAGTCGAAATATGGTCCGTTTCATGAAAAAGTTTGGGTATACTTTCTTCCGGAATGCCTATCCCTGAATCGGTAACTGACAGACCAACAAATTCTCCCATATCGGTTGCTGATACAGTTATATTTCCATTTTCTCCGGTAAACTTGACCGCATTCGAAATCAGGTTTCTCAGTATCAGGTTTATCATATTATGATCGGCGTAGACAAACAAATCAGGAGGAACCACAGCTATCAGACTAATTTTTTTCCGTTCAGCCAAGCGTGAATTTAATAAAATATTGTTGTCTACCAACGAAGCCAGTTGCAATTGTTCCGGAGAATATCTCATATTGTTCTTTTGGCTCCTGGCCCATGATAAAAGATTATCCAACAGGAAATAGGTATTCTCTGATTCTTCCCGCAATTCATTAATAATCTGCTGTCTTAACTCATCTGAAAACATTTCCGGGAAATCGGCCAGTTGCCCCACAACATCCTTAAAAGCACCAACCGGATTTCTCAGATCATGGCTGATAATTGAAAGGAACTTATCTTTCGTCTCGTTTACCCTGATCAATTCCACATGTTGCTCGTTAATCCTCCTGTTTTTTTCCTGAAGTAACTCGTTGGCTTTTTTCCTTGACCTGAGGTATCCGAACATAATCACGAACAGGATAGCCAAAAAACCAAGAATCAGAAATAGAAAGCGGTTTTGGATCTCTTGTTTTCTGATATATAATCCCTTAATCTGGTTATCTTTCTGTAAAAGTTCGATTTCATTTTCTTTCTCCGTGATTTCCAGCTCATTCCTCAGTTGCGCCAGTTCTTTCATCTGCTCTTCTTTATAAAGCGTATCCGACAGGTTCGTATATTCACGAAGCATCATGTAAGCCTCCAGATAAAGTCTTTTCCCTGCGTATGCTTCTGCCTTATATCTATAAACACTCTGTTCCAAATCTATTATTCCGGTATTTTGAGCCAAAGCTGCAGAGCGGTTCAGATGCTTCAGTGCTTCATTATAATTTTTCTGAAGTATGTATGCCCTGCCTATGATAAGTTCGGACCGGGCAATACCTTCCTTCATTTTTGCCTTTTGGAAACCTTCAAGGGCCAATCCTGCTTTTTCAAGGGCTAGAGCATCTTCTTTCATTAGACAATATGTTTCTGCTTCACCAATCCATCCGTAAGCTTTATAGTAATCTCCTGCCTCGTCCCGATCTGCAAGATCAATTGTCTGCTGGTAATATTCAAGTGCTTTGCTATAACTATTTTTATCCTTATAAATTTCACCAATATTATTAAGAACAATCACCTGACCGAGAACATCATTTAAAGTCCGGTAACTTTTTAATGTTTTTTCATAATATTCCAAAGCTTTATCATAATCTTTCCATGCATGATAATTTACAGCTATGTTGTTGAATATTCTGGAGATTATCTGGGGCGTACCATTCTTCTCGAAATACTTTAATGCTTCCAAAAGATACCGTAAGCCTTTCGTCCTCTCACCTTTGGACGTCAGTAAGCTCCCGATATTCATCTGTATTGTCGCTACCCTTTCTTTCAGGCCCGCAGCTTCAGCTCTGGAAAGAACATCCTTGAAAACAGACATCGATTTATCATAATCTCCCTTGCTCAAATAATAAGCTCCAAGCATGTTCATCCCAAAGCAAACATATTCCGTATTATCAAGTTTGTTTGCCAAACTGAGCCCTTCGTCGACATAACTTTTCCCTTTATCAAAGTCACCGCAATAAATATAGCCAGCTCCTGCGAGAAGGCTTGCATAACACTCTATCTCTTCACTGTTACTTTGCTTCGACAGAGCTAATGCTTTCAATGCGTACACTATCGCCTCTGCAGGCTTTACATAAACATAAGATTTTGATAATTCAAGATAGACCTTAGCAAGATCCTCACCTTCCTTTAAAGGAATTAATTGCCGCAAACTGTCTATTTCCCGCGATTGTGCACCCGCGATCAATCCACTGAATAGCAAGGTGATAAAAAAAATAAATTTATATGAGCACTTTTTCAAAACAACCGAATTAGTTCTCAGCTAAATTAACTAATTTGTTCTTTCGTCAAAAAAAATTATAAAAACATAAGGTGATAAAGTCGGTTTAACTCATTTCTGAACTCCAGGATCCCAAAGGTCCCGGCTTTCCTTAAATATTCTCTTCCCTCAAAAAAAACAATGATTGTTGGAAATGCAAATACCAGATTTCGTGACATCAATTCCGGGGATCGTTCAGCGTGAATATTAACCTGCTCCATTCTGGGGAAAGATATCTCAACAAGGTCCCGAACCCGGGGCTTTATAGCTCTGCAAACACTGCAATCATCAGAATAGAAGAAAACCAAAACTGCAGGCTTCGAATCCAGGAGATGCTGCAACTCCTCAATATGGCTAATTTCGGATTCCATCAAAACTGACCTGTTGCAAGTAACACTAATGTACAGGCTATTTCTACCTGAATTCCGGCTTGCTTCAGTTTTTCAGTAAATTCAGGGTTTTCGGTTCCAGGATTAAAAATAACCCTTACCGGCTTCAGATTCATAACATAATCATAATATTCAGGTTGATGCCTGGCCCCAATGTATAAAGTAACGGTATGAATGCCTTTAAACTCTTTAGGCTCCGTTTCAAAAATTAAATTATCTACGCTCCCCGAACGTGTAGCCAAAGCAATCACCTCATGCCCATACTTTCTAAGTTCCCGAATTGCCTTATTAGAATACCTTTCGGTATTTTCACTTGCTCCTATCAATAAAGTTCTCTTCATTTAATCGAAATTTGGTAAATTCACTTTTAAAAGGCCAGCCGCCAGAACTCATCTAATAAAAAGAGGGATCAATCCTTCTTTTTCTCAAGTAATACAACAGCATAAGCAGAAATGCCTTCTTCCCTTCCTTCGAAACCAAGTTGCTCCGTAGTCGTGGCTTTTACTGAGACCACATCAGTATCAATATCCAAAACTTCCGCAAGTTTCTTTTCCATCAAAGGGATATAGTCCTTCAATTTGGGTTTCTGGGCTGCAATGGTAATATCTATATTTCCGATAACATATCTCTTTTCCCCAACAAGCTCTGCAGTTTTCTTCAACAAAATTTTACTGTCAATGTTTTTAAAATCTTCAGAATTATCAGGAAAATGATAACCAATATCTCTCATTTTTGCAGCACCCAACATTGCATCGCACAGTGCATGAATAAGCACATCTCCATCTGAATGGGCAATAGTGCCTTTTGTATGTGGCACAAGGACCCCTCCCAGCCAAAGAGTTTCCCCCTCGGATAAACGGTGCACATCAAATCCAAATCCAACTCGAAAATCCATCAAAAATTTAATTTAGCTGATGGAAAGATAACCCAATATTCCGGAATATTGAAAAAGTATACGAAGAAATTATTAATCGTTAAATGGTTATTATGGATCTATTGCTGTTCGGGCTGTAGCCTTCTGTTCCGGTATTCCGATGTCAGTTCATTCGTGATAAAACTATAAATCCTGGTCCGCTGAAGAATAATGACCATTCGGTTGGACGGGGCGGAATGGCCTGGATCTTTAGCTTACTGCTTCCCCTGGGTAAACCGGTCGAGATCAAAAAGTACAGAGATCCGGATCGTGTTGGAGAGAGGATGATCCCGCTCTGTGGGGATCATATAAGAAAAGTCGAGACCAATAGTCTTTAGTCTCGCCCCCAAACCTACAGTAAAAAACTTCCGGTTCCCTTTATTCTTATTTTCATAAAAATAACCCGTCCTCAACGAAAACTGTTTGTTGTACCAGTATTCCCCCCCAACGGCTATAGCAATTTCCTGCATTTCTTCTTTAAAAGAGGCATCGGAAAAAGAGCTGAAGATCCCTTCAACAACCGATTTATCCTGACTAAAATCATTACCAATATAAATACCGTCTTCATCTGTTGATAAATCTTTCCGGGGAGTTGGAACAAGCAGCTTATTTAAATCGAGATTGAAAGAAAAAGTATTCTCATTGTCCGCTTCCTTTTCATAACCGACTCCAAGTCTAAGGTTAGTCGGGATAAAATCTTTCGTTGTGCCGTCAGTATATGAAATTTTTGTCCCGATATTTGAAATATCGATCCCTGCGGAAAAAACAGACAAAAGCCTGTTATTATGCATTTCGTTCCTGTAGTAAAACGCAACATCGGCTGCAACTGCATTCCCGGCACTGGTTTCTACCCCAGCAACCATCTGACCTCCTGAAAGGTCAGAACGGATATAGCGGAGTGCTACTGAGCCAGAGAAGTGTTCTGACAATAACCGGGTATAGGCAAAATCAATCGCCCATTCATTCGGATTAGCTAGTCCCTGATAATCACCGTTTTCATCAGTAACAGACACATCTCCCAGATCGAAGTACCTCAAAGAAGCGCTTAGCGTCTGGGTATTATCAACATGAAAATAACCGGCAAGATAACCAAGGTTAATCCCATCAACAAGATTTCGAAGCCATGGAGTATAGGAAAGCCCTATTCCTGAATTACCTTGGACAAAAGCATATTTGGCCGGATCCCAGTGCTGGGAATTTACATCAGGACTGGTGGCTACCCCTGCATCTCCCATTCCTCCTGCCCTCGAATCAGGAGTGATCGTTAAAAAAGGAACGGCGGTAGTAATTACATTAGCCCCGGATGTGGAAGTTTGTGCTTGGGCCTGTGGCATATGTACTCCTATTCCCAAGGCTAAAACAAACATGAATATTACTGCTCTCATCAGAAAGATTTATTAGATTACTGTCATTATGCACGTTATGAAGGAAATTCTCCGGTCCAACTTTTTAATTTTTTGCGTTACCTCCTTAAAATTCTTCTCTGCAACATGCTCTTTTCGTTTTCTCAAATAATTGTTCCTTGTGTTATCAATCAACTTTTTATAACTGTCAACTCAGAATTTTATTGTTCCCGGCATACAAAAAAGAAATCTATTCTCCATTTTGTATTCAAGCACTCACAACCCCATATTGGATAAGTTATCAGGAGCATTACTGAACTACTTTATATCACAATCTATCTGCAAATATAGATAAAATTACAAATAGCATATTTCCATTATAAAAAATGCACAAGTCAACAATTGTTATAAAAAAAATGAACAAAAGGAAGAATTCTATCTTCCTGTTTTTTGGGATGTATCATTCTTATTCATTAGTTTTGTATATATGAATCAGATTTAAATGAGGTAGTCTTATAAATATTCTGTTTTTTCAAATATAGACAATGTGCACTAAAAGTACTAATGACATTTAATAACTAACAATTCATAAAACTAAACTCGTGAAAAATAATTCAACAATTTTATTGTTTTTCTTTTTCCTGTTTCTCATTCCAGTCATCAGGTTACATGCGCAACAAAAAATTTGCGACTCGCTCATAAAAAAATTTCCTCGCTCAAACACCGGGGAAATAGCCCTTATCCCTGACAAAATCTACGCAGAAAGTTATAAAGCATATAACGTTCATGAAGAACTAGAAGAAAATGAGATCATTGAGCATATGAACCTTTTGAGGCGGGTTAAAAAAATTTATACATGGATTATAATATCCGTGGTCGTGGTCTCAGGGATTCTCCTCGATTATTATATTAAGAGGACTAAATATCTTAAAAAGCTGTTGATCAAAAATATGAAAGAAATGAAAGAAGAAAGGATGAAAAAACTAAAACAGCCTAATACTAGTAAGGGTAGGAATATCCCCCAATCAGGCGAAGCAAAACCAAAATATAAAAATTCGAAACTGACAGATGCCTCCCGTGAATTATTGGAAAACAAGCTGGAACAGCTTATCGAAAATCAGAATCTTTGGAGGATCAGTGATATTACTGTCGAAAAAATTGCAACAATGCTTAACACGAATTCCAAATACATATCCCAAATTATCAATCAAAAATATAAACAATCTTTTCCTAATTTTATAAATGGATTCCGGGTAAAAGAAGCACGAAGTATGCTCCTAAGCAAAAATTATACTCATTACTCAATCGATGGAATAGGAAAGCTCTGCGGTTTCAAGTCCAATTCATCATTTGTTGCAGCATTCAGGAAATATACAGGTCTTACACCTTCATACTTCCGGGACCCACAAAAAAAACTTTTGTCGTAAAAAATAGAAAGATTCAGAATTACATCAGAAAGTCAATGTTCTATACAAAAAAGGGAACGATTACTTTTGTTTGGTTATTATACTGAAACTCACTGCAACCGGACAAAACATCAAAAACTTAACGGGGCTAAACAATAAAAGGACTACTAATTAGTTATATTTGTGAACATGATAAATCAAGAGTCGTGAATAAGAGTGTACATAATTTTGACAAGAAACATGAGGCTTATTGCCTTTCAAATCTGACTATATGAAGTTTAAGACCATATTGATAGGTGGATTTGCCTTATGCCTTACTAGTTGTGGACTATTTCGGAAAGGGGACAATATCTCCAGGACAACAGGATGGAAATATGACGATCCGGACAATGGCGGATTCCAATCTGATCGGGACTATCAGCAGTTTACGGGACCTGGACTAAGGTTTATACAGGGAGGTACCTTCACGATGGGACGTGTTGAAGATGACGTTATGCATGATTGGAACAACACACCCCGCAGGGTTACAGTGGCTTCGTTTTATATGGATGAGACAGAAGTGTCCAACCTTGATTACAGAGAATACCTCTATTGGCTAAGACGAGTCTATCCGGATAATCCTGAAAAATATCAGAAAGCACTTCCCGACACAATGGTTTGGAAAAAAGAACTGGCTTACAATGAACCGTTTATAAGAAATTACTTAAGGCATCCCGCTTACAGTAAGTACCCCGTTGTTGGGGTCAACTGGATACAAGCCAATGATTATTGTAAATGGCGCACAGACAGGGTAAACGAACAGATCCTCGTAAACAGGGGGATACTTTCTCACGACAATACGCAAAAAGGGCAAAATGTTTTTACCACAGACAGTTACCTAAGTGGTGTATATGAAGGCACAGCAGGAAATACTCCTCAAAAAGACGCCGCAGGTAACAGCCGAAGGGTAAAGTGGGAAGATGGGGCACTTCTCCCAGCCTACCGCTTACCCACAGAAGCAGAATGGGAATATGCTGCGTATGGGCTAATTGGAAATACAGAAAATGGGGATATGACTGGAAAAAACATTTATCCCTGGAACAGCAACTACTTGAGGGACAGTTCAGAAAAAAACAGAGGAAAACTCATGGCCAATTTTACCAAGGGAAGGGGAGATCTAATGGGGATGGCTGGTTCTTTGAATGATGGCGCTGATATTACCGCTCCTGTCCGCTCTTACGAACCTAACGATTACGGGTTATATTGTATGGCAGGGAATGTAAATGAATGGGTTGCCGATATATATCGCCCGCTTTCACCAGAAGAGGTCAATGAATTTCAACCGTTCAGGGGTAATGTGCTCACGCGGTACCGCCGCGATACCAATGGCAACTTGATAAAGGATGAATACGGAGACTTGGTAGTGGATACCATCGCTGATTACAAAAATTACAGGGACGGGGATTACCAGTCTCAAATTATAGAAGGGCAGGACTGGAACACATTGAAAGATAGTCTCGGCACCCAAGACATGTATATTCAATCAAAACAAAACGGGAATTTCAGCTCATTGATTTCGGACCACGCCCGGGTATACAAAGGAGGATCGTGGAAAGACCGGCCTTACTGGCTTAACCCCGGAACCCGCAGGTTCAAGGAAGAAAGAGAAGCGGCAGACGACCTCGGGTTTCGTTGCGCCATGACCCGTGTAGGCAATTCCGAAGGACTTTGATCTCTGATTTGTAAATTATGGAAATCGAAAAATTATACAGATTATTCGTGCAGCACCCTGTCATTTCGACAGATAGCCGTAAAATACCTTCCGGATGCCTTTTTTTTGCCTTAAAAGGAGAAAATTTTGACGGGAACACGTTTGCAACAGAATCGTTAAAAAAAGGGGCTGCTTATGCCATTATAGACCAATCAGGTCTGGCGAACGATGGCAGATTGATACAGGTTGATAATGTGCTTGAATGTTTACAGCACCTAGCTAACTATCACAGAAAACAATTAGGCGTAAAAATTATAGCCATTACTGGGACAAATGGAAAAACGACCACAAAAGAACTGACGTCAGCAGTCCTGCAACAAAAGTATCATGTGGCGTTCACCCAGGGAAACCTCAACAACCATATCGGAGTACCGCTGACCCTGCTTGCCATGACGACGCAGGCTGAATTAGCAGTTATTGAAATGGGGGCTAATCACCCCGGAGAAATCGCAGCACTCTGCAAAATAGCTGAGCCCGATTACGGCCTGATCACAAACATCGGAGAGGCCCACCTCGAAGGGTTCGGATCATTTGAAGGTGTAGTCAGAACAAAATCAGAGTTATACGATTTTCTCAAAGCGAAACAGGGAAAATGTTTCCTGAATATTGACAACAAACTCCTTGCGAAACAGGCTAAAGGACTTGAACTGATTACCTATGGTTCTCTTCCAGAAGCCATGCTACAGGGAACACCGGAAGAAGGGGCGTATTTCCTGACAGTAAAGGCACTTTTCCCCAAAGGGTGGTTATACATAAAATCTAAGCTGATTGGTAGTTATAATTTTGAAAATGTAATGGCCGCAGCCCTGGTAGGTTTATATTTCGGCGTCGATCCGTTATTAATTCAAAAGGCTGTCGAAACGTATCAGCCAGGAAACAACAGATCGCAGCTTATCCAAATAAGAAGTAACAAAGTAATCATGGATGCTTATAATGCGAATCCGACCAGTATGATGGCAGCCCTTGAGAATTTCAAAAAAATTGAGCATTCTCAAAAGGTCATGATCCTTGGTGATATGCTTGAACTAGGGAGTCAATCAGAAGAAGAACATCAAAAGATTGCCGATTTCATCAACAGAGAAAATTTCTTTCAGGTTTTTTTTGTTGGAAAAAATTTCTCAAAAACCAACACGAAAGAATCAGTAAAAAAAATTAAATCTTCAGAGTTGCTTGCCGAATACATGGAAAAACAGGCCCCGATGGAAGATTCGCTGATCCTGATCAAAGGATCAAGGGGAATGCAACTGGAAAAGGTCATTGCCAAAATTTAAAAAAAGAAACAGGCAGACTTATAATAGAACTGCCAGATTAGCATGTCTTTCAATTCGTTTTTTCAACTTTTAAAACTTCAGAAATAGCCTGCTCAAAGGTGGCTTTTGGCAATGCACCCATGGCCATCTGAGGCTGCCCGTCAACCGGAACAAAAAGCAATGAAGGAATACTTTGGATACCAAACATCGAAGCCAGTTCCTGCTGATCCTCTGTATCCACCTTATATATTTTAAGTCCGTCACCATATTCCTCCTGAAGTTCTTCCAGAAGTGGAGCGACCATCTTGCAGGGGCCGCACCAGTCTGCATAAAAATCGATAAGACAGGGTTTGTTCCCCTCATATTTCCATTCTTTATTTTGCTCAAAATTGAAAACTTTCTCCTTAAAGGTTTCTTTTGTTAAATGTTCTAACATAATCGTAATTTTTAAAATTATTCAAATATATAATTTTTTACATATTTTTATATCAATATTTATGCCAGGAAAATTAGACGTTTACTGGGAGGTTCAGGTTCAGAAATAATTGTAATTTTGTCACGGTTTTAAACAAAATGACGTATAATATTGTCGGTCACCGAATAAAACCCGTCGATATCTTACTGGATGATAAACCCAGCAATATGTTCGGCTGTTTTAAAAAACCTGTGAATGAATCACCGGGAAGAACAAGGTATTGTTTTTATAACGTTTAGAACTGAAAATTTGATTAATGAAGAAGTATTTAAAAGATCCTGTATTTACAATAATCTCTGAGGAAGCAGATAAATCGGGTAAGGCATGTTTTGTAATTGGTGGTTTCGTTAGAGATTTATTCCTGCACCGGAATTCAAAAGATATCGATATTGTAACCCTTGGCAGCGGCATTGAGCTGGCAGAAAGAGTTGCCAAACGCCTGGGGCCACAGACGACAGTTAGCATTTTCAAGAACTTCGGCACTGCCATGATTAAATCGAACCAAGTAGAAGTAGAATTTGTCGGCGCACGCAGGGAATCGTACCAGCATCATTCCCGCAAACCCATAGTGGAAGACGGTACTCTGGAAGACGATCAAAAAAGAAGGGATTTTACAGTGAATGCTCTGGCTATATGCCTTAATAGAAAAGATTTCGGAAAACTGGTAGATCCGTTCAACGGAGTTGAAGACCTGAAACAAAAAATCATACGGACACCGCTGGAACCAGGTATTACTTTTTCTGACGATCCGTTAAGGATGATGAGGGCGGTCCGGTTTGCAACCCAGCTTAATTTCATCATTGAGGAAACCACACTGAAAGCTATTGGTGACAACAGGGAACGGATCAGAATTGTATCGAAGGAAAGGATCACAGAAGAGTTGAACAAGATCATCATGTCAGACAAGCCTTCAAAAGGATTTAAACTGCTCGACCAGACAGGGCTCTTGGAAATCATCTTCCCGGAACTATGTAACCTGAAAGGAATAGATGAAGTAAACGGAATCCGTCACAAAGACAATTTTTTGCACACACTGGAAGTGCTCGACCGTATTTCGCCCAACACGGATAACCTGTGGCTAAGATGGTCTGCTTTACTTCATGATATAGCTAAACCCAGGACAAAAAAATTTGTCCAAGGTGCGGGATGGACCTTTCATGCGCATAACCATATAGGGGAAAAAATGGTTCCCGGACTGTTCCGGAAGATGAAGCTTCCCCTAAACGAAAAGATGAAATATATCCAAAAGATGGTTTCACTCCACATGCGCCCAATTGTATTATCGGAAGAAGAGGTTACCGATTCGGCCATACGCAGGCTTCTCTTCGAAGCTGGAGACGACATTGACGATCTGATGACCCTCTGCGAAGCTGATATTACCTCTAAAAACAGGGAAAAAGCCAAAAGACATTTTCAAAACTTTCAACTGGTCCGGCGCAAGTTAAAAGACCTGGAAGAACGCGACCACATCCGTAATTTTCAACCTCCGGTCTCAGGAGAGCAGATCATGGCAACATTCGGATTATCCCCAAGCCGGGAAGTAGGACTTATAAAAAGTGCCATAAAAGAAGCAATCCTTGAAGGAGAAATCCGAAACGACGTTGAAGAAGCTTACGCCTTCATGCTCAAAAAAGGAGGAGAGATGGGATTAAAGCCGGTTAGTAAGTAATCAGGAGCCTTACGGGAAAATGATCGCTAAAACCTCCCTGAAATTTATACCCGTAATAAGTTCGGAACAGCCGTTTCCCTTTAAATTTCGGGTCCGGCTCAAATAAAAAGTCAGGAGAAACGATCTGTGCATCTTCCGGGTCAACATGAAGTTTATCTCCTTTCAATAGATAATCGGAGACAATCACCTGATCAAAAATCTGCCAGCTTTGCCGGAATTTTAAAGTACCTTCAGGAGTCCATAATACAGAAAGGTTAACCAATTCTCCAGTAACCTCTGGATTATCGGTGCTTTTCGCTCCCAGGCCTTCACGAATGCTCCTATTTTGGGGTTGATCATTAAAATCGCCCATGATGACAATAAAGGTCCGACCTGGCTCCTTCAACAGAGGGGCTGTCAGTTTCGATAAAGTACGGCCCGCAAGTACCCTTAAAGGTTCAGTCTCTGCCTGTCCTCCGTAACGGGAAGGCCAGTGATTGAAAAACAGATGCAAAGTATCTCCAGATTTCACACGTACTGTTACATACAATATTTCCCTGGTTTTTAGGATCTTTCCCTGATCATCTCTCAATGGGTAGTAATGGTATTCCAAAGGTTCGATATCTTTCTTTCGGTACAACATGGCAACATCGATTCCCCTCTCATCCGGAGAATCTTTATGAATAATACCATAACCGAGTTTTTCAAGGGGAGTGTCACGTACCAAGGACTCAAGTACCAAACGATTTTCAACCTCACACACTCCTACTATTGCAGGAGCTTCATAACCACAGGAGACAATAATTACCTGTGCGATATGGTCAAGCTTTAATTTTAGCCGGGTGTCCGTCCATCGACGTTTTGCCTGGGGTAAAAATTCATCATCCTGCGTTTCAGGATCATCCAGTGTATCAAATAAATTTTCCGTATTATAAAAAAGTATATTCAAATTTCGGGGTGACTGTACATTTTGAGAAGAAAGTGATACAGTTAGTAAGCAGCACAAAAAGGTCCAAATATGCCTACTCGTGCATTTTATTGACAATTTTTTTTTCAATTCGTTCATAAGCGCCCAAATCAGGAGCGCCGTCTGCAAGCCTGTTTTGATTTAGTATATCAAAGGGAAACAAACGGCCAATATCAATAGCCCCCATGTCTTTAGCAGGACTAAGTGTATCCAGCTCAAAAGTCGGTACTCCGTATGAACCGATAAAATCAGGATCTGCCCCTTTCATAATGGAGCTGAAATGAGCAGCATCAGCTGTGTTAAAAGTATCTGACACCTGAACCAGGCAATGGTCGAAACGATAGTTAAATTTCACGTCCCGGGCTTTTGCTAATTCTAATTCATTACCTGAAACAACATTACCGGTTATTATACAATTACCGAAATAGGCCCTTTCCAAGTCCCCAGTCAACTTCACGTTTTTCCCATTTTTCTTTTCAATAATAATGTGGTTCGAAATCATCAAAGACGCAGTGGTCCTGAAAAAAGGGGAAAAACCATTCCAGTAATTTGCAATTGTAGAATGATAAAATTCATATTCTCCGCCAACAAGCAGTGCTGCAGCATAGCTGCCACAATTAGAAATGACACAATTATATGCTTGTATTTTAGAACGAAGGGCAAAGATTCCGGAGTAAGAATGATTATAAATTTTCGTATTAGAAAGTACCACGGAAGCAAAACCGTCATCATCAACTGTACCTACCTGTAAACCGATATTGGCATTTTTGATTTCTGCAAAATTGAACAAATTATCATGACTATCCGAATAAAGAAGGATTCCATTCCATTGGTCCGGAACATTCTGATAAATATTCTCCTGCCTTGAGCCCTGAAAAACAACTGGCTGAGCAACAGATCCAGAGACGAGTATTCTTCCTTTAACATAAAGTCCAGTACCACTGCGAAAATAAATATGCGCACCCGGGTTTATTCTCAATATGGCGCTACTGTCAATTCGAATACATGCATCGACCAGATATGGCTTTTCAGCGCTCCAGGTTGTTGCCCCGGAAATATTATTCCTTATCAAAATAACATCCTGTCCCCAGGCGATAACCGAAATATATTGCAAATTCTCATTGGTCACGAATTCAATCGAATCTCTCACGACAAAAGGCAAATTCCTGCCGGAGGGATCAATGGTCACTTCAACAAACACATAAATACTGTCCTTAGGTGGAATCTCTACTTCAAAAGCCTCATTACCCAAGGATCCGTTGACGTTTAATTTGAAACTTGAGCTATCTCCTGATACCAGACGGATGCTCGAAACCAAAATGGGCTGATCATACGGATTATAAATTTTTAGGGACTGGGCCGCAGATCCCATTGTCGTAAACACCGTATCAAAACGGATTGTATTATCGGAAAAATCAAGTTTTACATCTGAAGAAGAAGCATATTTTTCATCTTCACAGGCAAGCGCGAGAAGGAAGAAAACGGCGATAACAAGTATGTCAAAAATGTTTCTCATTCACACCATTAGGATTACCAGATACTTCGTCGTTAATCCTGATAAAGTTAATAAATGATTTTTACATTTTTTAACATTCCGTGATTATTGTTTCAATCGCCCGTTAAAATTCTCCAAGCACGTTCATTTCAGGGGTACAGCAGATACTTCTTCCGGATATGCATATACTTCGTCAAATCTTCCTTCCAGGATCCCTCAATTTCTTCTTCAGTCTTTCCCTCCCTGATGTCTTTCAGTACCTCATCTGTACCGGCAAGCTGATTAAACCATTTTTCCGAACTTAAAAAATCTTCTTCATTCGCAAATTTATGGTAATATTTAAAAAAGTATGATAATGTAAATTTCTGGTCAAGACTACTTCCGCGAAGATCTTCCCCATAACATAATTTTCCTTTCTGCACCGGGCTTTTGGCCATACCGTCAATACTTTCCGGCGTAAAAACAAATTTGCCCATCTTAGGATCAGGATAACCAATCACCTGAAAAGGGAACATTGTTCCCCTACCGATGCTGACATGGGTAGCCTCGAAAAAACACAGTGAAGGATATAATCGGACTGAAACATCATTCGGAAGGTTTGGAGAAGGCTTAACTGGCAATGAATACCGGGTTTGATGGGTATAATTTTCCAGCGGAACAACAATCAGGTCACATCGCTCTCCCTGATTAAGCCAGCCTTCCCCGTTGACCATACGGGCCAACTCCCCCATCGTGCAGCCATACACTACAGGCACCGGTTCCATCCCGACAAAAGAACGGAACTCCGGCTTAAGAACAGGCCCTGCCACATAATCCCCGTTCGGGTTTGGCCGGTCAAGAATAATCAACGGGATATGACTTGCAGAACAGGCTTCCATCACGTAATGCATCGTACTGATGTATGTATAAAAACGAACACCTACATCCTGAAGATCGAAAACAATGACATCCAAATCCTTTAACTGTGTTTGCGTGGGCTTTCTGTTTTCACCATACAAGGAAATGACAGGCAACCCTGTTTCCGGATCTTTCTGATCATTAACTTTTTCACCGGCATCCGCAGTTCCCCTGAACCCGTGTTCCGGACAAAAAACTTTTTTTACATCAACTTGTTCCGCCAGTAAAAAATCAAGCAGGTGCTGTACCCCTTTTCTGGAGGTATTGTTTGCAACAAGACCAACCCGTTTATCTTTTAAAAGCGGTAAATAAATATCAGCCCGATCTGCTCCTGTTTTAACCGGCTGCGCATATGCCCCTAATGAACAAAAAGCCATCGCAAACAACAACAAGTAATAATACATCATATAAATTTTTGGCTCTACGAATATAAAAAATCCTTTTGAAATAGCTACAATTTAGAATGGGATCCCTGCTCCTAATATTATCTTTTTATATTTTCGCATCATGAAAGACCTATTCCGACACATCTTTATTGTGCTTATATTTTTCTCGGGTTTAAAAGAATCCTCTGCCCGTGAATTTCCGGCATTTGTAAAATACATCACTGATCCGTGGGTCGACTCGACATTAAACAAGATGACAATTGACCAGAAGATAGGACAGCTTTTCATTGTACAGGTCTACAGCACCGGTTCAAATCCGCCGGAATCACTTCTATCCGAAATCCGGAATTTTCAGATAGGAGGTATCTTGTTTATGAAGGGCAATGCAATAAACCAGGTTTTAATAACCAATGAGCTCCAGAAGCAAAGTAAAATACCACTGCTCATCACCATGGATGCCGAATGGGGACCGGCATTCAGATTAAGCAATACTCCCAGATATCCGGTACAAATGGCCCTTGGCACTATTACCCGGGATACCACCCTGATTTATGAAATGGGGACCGAAATAGGGCTTCAATTAAGAAGGCTTGGCGTCCACGTAAATTTTGCACCGGTAACAGATGTAAACAATAACCCGGAAAATCCTGTCATCAATTACAGGAGCTTTGGTGAAGATCCCCTGAATGTTTCGAAAAGGGCATGGCTATATGCCAGGGGAATGCAGGATTCAGGAGTTTTGGCGGTTGCCAAACACTTTCCAGGGCATGGAGATACACGTATTGATTCCCACCTGAACCTTCCTGTTATAAATCAGGATCGGCCCAGGCTAGACTCGGTCGAGCTATATCCTTTCAGTCAGATAATCGATAAAGGCATTGGAGGGATTATGACGGCACACCTCCAGGTCCCCGCCCTGGAATCCAATCCAAAGCTTTCCGCTTCGCTCTCTCCAAACGTCATCAAGGACCTCCTGATCAGGAGATATGGATTTCAAGGCCTTGTTGTTACAGATGCCATGAACATGCAGGGCGTAAGCAAGAAGTATTCACCTGACGAGTCGGCAGTCATGGCACTGCGGGCAGGCAATGATATGCTTGAAGTTGTCCCTGACCTGGGCCAAGCTATCGAAGCAGTCAAAAAAGCGGTTCAAAAAGGAAAAATAAGTAAAGACGAAATCGAGTGGAAATGCAGAAAAATACTGGCTCTAAAAAGATGGTTAAATCTTAACAACTACCAGACAAAGGATACAGCGAACCTGGAATTTGAATTAAACCAGCCTCGATACAGACTGACAGAACGACTCCTCCATGAACGCTCACTGACCCTTTTAAGAAACAAAAACCAGTTGCTTCCGTTACAACGGCTGGATACTCTCAATACGGCCGTGATATCCATTGGAACTGAAGCCGAAACGGATTTCCAGCGTATGACAGCAAACTATATGGAAACAGACTTTTTTTACCTGAGAAAAAATGCCACGCTGCAGGAAATAAATAAGTTGATTACTCAACTTCGTCCTTACAATTTGCTAATATGCGACATCCAAAGCCTTGAACTTAGTCCTATACGCAATTATGGGACAGATCCGTCAATAACTGATTTTATACAACAGACAGGTCCAAAGAAAAAGATATTTGTCCTGGAAGGAAACCCTTACGCACTAAACAATATCCCGGGAATCGAAAAATCAGATGCCTTACTGGTAACCTACCAGAAAAATAAAATTACCCAAGAGCTGGCTGCGCAGGCCGTATTTGGGGCTCTCAATGTAAATGGCAGGCTCCCGGTAAACGTCAATTCTTTCTTTAAAATACATGACGGGGTCGATATCAAAAGTATCGGACGTCTCAAATTCACGCTCCCCGAAGAAACAGGAATTTCATCCACTTATCTGGAACATAAAATTGACAGCCTTGCAGAATTGGGACTAAAGTCTAAAGCTTATCCTGGCTGCCAGGCTTTAATAGCGAGATATGGAAAGGTTATTTTTCATAAATGTTACGGTTATCACACCTATAAAAACGACAAGCCTGTTGAACCTGCTGACCTGTACGACTGGGCATCCGTCACAAAAATAGCAGGTCCCCTACCTGCCCTGATCAAGCTTTACAGTGAAAAAAAATTAAAGCTTGATGTGCCCTTCTCCAATTATTGGCCCGACTTCAAGGGAACAGACAAAAAGAACATAACACTAAGACAACTGCTGGCGCACCAGGGACGGTTACGCCCAGGCATCCCATTTTGGAGCGAAGCCCTGTTAAGTAACGGAAAACCCGATCCCGAAGTTTTTTCAGATCATCCGGGCGAGCAATATAACATCCGGATTTCCGCAAACATGTATATGAATAAAAATAATGTAGCAAAGATGTATGAAATGATCCGTGATTCAAAACTTCTTCCAACTACCGCCTACAGTTATTCGGATCTTGCATTCTTTTTATTTCCAAAGGTAATCGAAAACCTTACTGGGGAGAACTATGAATCTTACCTGAAAAATGAATTTTACAGCCCGCTGGGGGCTTCCACTATCTCTTACAATCCATATCGTTTTTTCCCTATCAGCCAGTTTGTTCCTACGGAAGAAGATGATTTTTTCAGGCATGAACTTGTAGATGGTTTTGTACACGATGAAGGGGCTGCAATGTTTGGCGGAGTATCCGGCAATGCAGGCTTGTTTGGCACGACGCTCGATCTGGCTAAAGTGATGCAAATGTATCTTCAAAATGGCTACTACGGAGGACAATTGCTACTCGATTCAGCCAGTCTCGCAGAATTTACGAAGGTTCAGTTTCCTGAAAAAAAGAACAGAAGGGGTCTCGGTTTCGACAAGCCATTTATAAACAATTATCTTTACCGTCCGACAAATGCCTACCCTGCATCCGGAGCAAGCCAGGAAAGCTATGGTCATAGCGGATTTACCGGTACCTTTACCTGGGTGGATCCTAAAAAACAAATCGTTTTTGTATTTATGTCAAACAGAATTTTCCCAACAAGAAATAATCCCCGCCTAAATGATCTCAGAATACGCTCAGAAATGTTACAGTCGATTTATGATAGTATAAAGCGCGGCTTAACAATTTATTAAAAATTGTTAAAATGTTTTTAAACACAACGGAAAGATCTTATATCTATTTTTTATAAAAAAACCTCAATTTACAAAGCCTTTAGCTCGATAAAAAAGGTTACATTTCTTTTCTGCCCCGTAATTGAGGATGTTAAATTATGATGATCCGAGGCCTAATCTTAAGTTATTAAATTATTAATTTTTTAACTTTAGAAAAAGTTTATCGACTTAATAATAACCTATAAAATTTACTGCCATGGAGAGGAAAATCACTTTTAACGAGCTTCGCAAAATCAAAGACAGTTTACCTGACGGGGCTATTCACAAGATTGCCGACGAATTCAACATAGAAGATGAGACCGTCAGGAATTATTTTGGAGGCGCTAATTATGATCGAGGAAAATCAGTAGGCTTACATCTGGAACCGGGTCCCAATGGCGGAATTGTACTGCTCGACGATATAAAAATTCTTTTAAGGGCTGAAGAAATACTAAGCGAGGTACATTAAAAAAGATAATAAACAGAGAAAGCTGTCCCTTCAGAGAATCAAATGTCGGGGCAGTTTTTTAATGCCGCTAAGTCAACATGGAGAGGAGGAATAAAAAAGAAGGATCTTCTTTTATGGACAAAGAGAGATGCCGTGCAAAAAAGATCCTTACATATATTTAACTGTTGTTAGCGCTGCTTTCTTGTCCTCGATTTATCCCTGAAGCCAGAGTTGCGTCCGTTGTCTGTTTTTCCTGACTTAAACTTGCTTCCGGCAGGCCATTCCTGCCCGGTGACCTTTTCCACCCTTAACTCATGACCGTCAAAGGAAGCATGACGAACCGCCTTAACCAGTTCATTTTCATAGTGGCTGTCGATCTCGAAAAATGAAAACTTCCGTTGGATATCTATCTTGCCGATTTCGATATTCTTCTTTCGCAGATGGTCATTAATAATACCAAGTAAACGGGATGCATTCATGTTTTGTTTCTTACCTGCATTAATAAACATCCTGGAAAAATTAACCTGGTTTCTGTCCTTTCCTTTCTTTTCAAACCGGGAATTTTCCTTTTCATGAATATTTAAATCAGGAGCGTCTTTATAATAAGATAAAAATTGGTTAAACTCGACAGAAAGGAACCGCTTTAAGATTTCCTCGCTGCTTAGTCCATCGAACCGTTCCCTGATAACAGGCAAATACGGATCGATTTTGGAATCATTCACTTCAACCTGAAGAACTTTATCAACCAAGTTCATAAGTTGCTTTTCACAGATTTCTTCTCCTCCCGGGACCATTTTTCTCTGGAACCGTTTTTTCGCAATCTGCTCTATTTGCCTTAATTTTCCCGTTTCGCGCATATGGACGATAGAAACGGAGATCCCGCTTTTCCCTGCCCGTCCGGTACGCCCGCTCCTGTGTATGTACACCTCCGGGTCGTCAGGCAAGCTATAATTGATCACATGGGTAAGATCGTTTACATCAAGGCCCCGGGCAGCAACATCGGTGGCGATAAGCATCTGCAGATGCCTGGAGCGAAACCGGCTCATTACCTGGTCCCGTTGTGCCTGGGACAAATCTCCATGCAGGGCATCGGCATTATAGCCATCAGCCATGAACTTTTCTGCAACCTCCCTGGTTTCCATTCTTGTCCTGCAAAAAACAATGGCATAGCAATCCGGATAATTATCCGCAATCCTCTTCAATGTCGCATATTTATCCTTTGCATGAACAATATAATAATGATGCTCCACATTCTCGGCCCCTGCATTTCTCTTCCCGACAGCGATTTCCTCAGGACTATTCAAGTACTTATCGGTCATCTCTGCAATTTCTTTTGGCATTGTAGCTGAAAAAAGCAATGTTTGCTTTTCTGAAGGGGTTTCCGCCAAAATGGCATCAAGCTCCTCCTTAAACCCCATTGTCAGCATTTCATCTGCCTCATCCAATACCAACCACTTAATGGAACTGAGATGCAGTATTTTTCTGCGAATGAGATCATGTACCCTGCCCGGGGTCCCAACAATAATTTGTCCGCCGGACTTTATCTCAGATATTTGCTTCCGGATATCAGCCCCGCCATAAACAGGAATGTTCTTAGATCCAGCCAGATTTTTGGAAAAATTATCAAGATCGCGGCTGATCTGAAGGCATAATTCCCTTGTGGGACAGAGTACCAATGCTTGAATATTTCGAATTGCCGGATCAATACGGTGCAATAAAGGAAGCCCAAAAGCTGCTGTTTTTCCAGTACCCGTTTGGGCAAGCGCAACCAGGTCGCAGTCGCTGTGTAAAAGATGCGGTATAGTTTTTTCCTGGATTGGCGTAGGTTGTTCAAAGCCCATTTCTGAAATGGCGCTAATTAATTCGGGTTTTAGTCCCGTTTCTTCAAATGTCATCGTCATAATTTTTTTAGCGAAGGGCTCTTGGCCCCTCTTGTTGTCCAATAAGCACCGATGACACGAAAATTTACCTTTCAATATACCCTTATGCCATCCATGCACAAAAACTAAGCGGTAAAGATAATTCAATTCCTCAACTATTATCTTTAGTGCTTCAATCTGATTATCAATAAAATAAAATTAAATAATTCACCAGATAAGGTAGTCAAAATCCGGAAAGCTGTAAAAAAAATCGTGCAATATATCAACAGAATCAATCATACGTTGCCATGTTTTACGGCAATACAGACTTAAACAATTCAAATAATCTAAAAACTACAAGGTAACCCCAAAATATCGCACCTCCTACATTTGCAAAACAAGCATGTTTGCAACATTTTTATCCTCAATATTTTACCTTACAGGCAAGGAAGAAATGATTTTAAAAACACCCTTCCCTGATCTCATCATCCAAAGACACTAGTTCAATTCAATATCTTTTAAATCCTTAGCCCTCAAATGAATTATCTTCCCCTTGCTGTCAGATATCACTAAGTCAAGATTTCTCTCTTTCTTCGACTTGATCAGTTTCTGGCACGTCAACTCAAGTCCTTCAATAATTTTGCTTCTAACAGCATTATCTTTCTTTGTCATATTGAGCTACCTCTTTAATTTTGGCAAATATAGTATTTTTTTTTATATCCACATCTTTATCCGAATAACCTTCAGCAATCAAATCGGATGCCAACTTTGACTTATCAAATATCATCCAGTAATCACAAAGAGGAATATACAAATCAAATAAATTTTTTAACCCGGCATAATACCTTCTTATAACCACAGGCTCCGGCACATTATGACCCCCTTCTCTTACCCTGGTTTTTACTCTGGCAATAGCGAGCTTAGCCGAATCTAGCCAAAAAAACACCATAGTAATCTGATAGCCGCCCTTTTTTGCCTTTTCTATTGTTTTTGCATAACTCTTTGTAGAGAGGGTTGTCTCAAAAGCAAAGTCTTGTTTGTTCGCAATCAGCTTATCAATTTTTTTTAACATAATCCTTCCTGCATCAATCGCAGAACGCTCGGGATTAAGCGGGGACAACCCTTTTGCAATTTCATCTGCATTAACAAACTCTTCACAATTCAACATCTCCGGAAGTACAGTAAACGAGGCGGTTGTTTTCCCCGCTCCATTACATCCGGCAATGATATACAGACTCGGCATAACAAAAATTCTTAGGCTTTAAAGATAACAGAATATCCAAATATCTGAAGAATTATTAAACCAACCTTTCCAATAATTTATCAAACTATGACTTTTAGTTAGCAAAATCTTAATAAAAAACGATGCAACATCATGACGAATAAATAAAAATTACTTTAAATTATTTGGTTATGCACGGCGTATAAAAACAAAAATGCGGTTTTTTAAGGACCGCATTGGAAAAAAGTAGAAGTAAGGATTACTTTACTTCTACAGAATAGTCAAAAACTTCGTCACCGGCAGCCAGCACAACGTTGTAGTTGCCAGTATTCAGTTTAGAGAGGTTCAACCCTTCATTTACAGAGAAAGTATTTTCCAATGCTTTGTTGTAAATCAGGTCACTCCCGTCGTATATCATCAGGTTCATCTTTTCTCCCGGGTAATTCAGATAAGCCACACGGAGGATGTTGTTGTCGAACGAAAAATACGGATCGACAATGCTCTTCATGGTACCTACGTTAATCCCGTTGCCGGCAATACTGAATTCGCGTTCGCTCTTTGCCCCGTCAATATTAACGGTAAGCTTGTAGTTGCCTGCACCCAGCTTGGAGAAATCGTAAACTTTACGGTAGTCGCTCATAGCCCCTTCTGTTTCCTTGTAGTAAACCACTTCGCCTGCAGCATTTTCAATACTGATTTCGAAAGTGCTTTCCGCATTGTTGGAAATTGCCACAACAGCACGTTCAGACGTCAGGGGAAGAATGTCCACACGCAGGTTACCGTTACCTGCGGCCATTGCCACGTTTGCAATAACTGTTAAAGCAAACACAGCCATAATTGTTCTCATCGTTTTCATAATTTCAAAACTTTAAACGTTCAACATTGATTACGCTGCAAACATAGACATGTTTTACAACACATGCTGTATAACATGCGTTAAGTGAAGGTTAATTTTTGTGTTTTATAACATATCTCCATGAATTTACTTGTTTAATATACTGATAAATAGTGTTTTATTATTGTGGAGAGTATATCTTTTTTAAGTTTATGCCAATGTTAAATCATTAATGTTAATTTTATCCCGGGTTTGATTGTAATCAGAAGAGATTGTCCGGGAGTAATAATAATAAAGATGGATCTTCAGATTCTTTCATTACATTTCACTTGGGCTGAATGATATCTGAAGATGAATTTGTTATACCGGAAATCAAAGAATATCACTGATTTTTCTTATATTTATTGAAAAATTGAAATCATGGAAAAACATATCAACATTATAGGAATCCTGCATATCATATTAAGTATTTTAGGGTTAACAGGTGCTTTTCTGCTCTACTTCACACTGAGGATTATTGGTTCTTTTTCTGATGATTATGAAGCGAATATGATCCTGACAATAATTGCCAATATTGTTTCAGTCATTTTAATTGTCCTTTCTATTCCTGGTTTAATCGGAGGGATAGGACTGATAAAAAGGAAAAGTTGGGCCCGCATCCTGATATTGATCCTTTCCATATTAAACCTGTTCAATTTTCCTTTTGGTACTGCGCTGGGTATTTATTCTCTATGGGCAATGGTACAACCAGAAATTATTGCCTGCTTCGAAAACAATAAATCATAAATATCTCAGTTTTGGATAAACTAAAAGCGTTTCACATCATTCTAACAGGTAGGGTCCAAGGCGTTGGACTCAGACATTTTACACAAAGAAAAGCTTTAGAACTGGGGCTTGACGGATGGGTCAGAAATAAAGGAGACGGAAGCGTAGAGGTCGAAGTCGAGGGAGATCCGTTTTTGATTCAAATTTTTACAGACAGGATTAAATCAGGAAATTCATTCAGCCGGGTCGACCGGATTTTTACGACAGAATTACCTGAAATACATGGCTATAACTCTTTTTATATTAAGTATTGAACCTGGAAACCCGTTCTTCATACAAAAACAGGGACGCGCAAATATTACTTAACCTAAGTATGTGATAAAAAATAGTTTTCATTATTTTATTAACTTTGGTCCCATTATGGGACGAGTCAATACACCAATTCTCACACCGGAGCAACACAGGGAATTAGAAGCTGGATTCAAGCGTGGGTCAAGCCATTGTTTCCGGATGCGTTGCCAAAGCATACTGCTTAAATCCGAAGGCCGCAGTTCTGCAGAAGTGGGAGCTATTACAGGCATGTGTAATGTAAGTGTCAACAGTTGGCTAAAGCGGTACAAGTCCGAGGGGCTATTGGGCTTGCGCACCAAGCCTGGCCGGGGCCGTAAGCCGATTATTGATATGGTCGAAGATAAGGAAGCTATCCTGGCAGCCATTAAAGCCAACCGGCAACGTATGCAAACAGCGAAAGCCGAATGGGTGCAGCAAAGCGGGAAAAATGTTAGCAGCAGCACCTTCAAGAATTTTTTAAAAAGTTTGGCGGACGATATAAACGAATAAGACGCCGGAGCAAAGGCAAGCCGATACCGGAATATTATGATCTTCAGGTCGAAAAACTGAAAGAGCTTGAGCAGTTGAGTATGGAAGGAATAATCGATCTTTTTTATGGCGATGAAACCCATGTGTGCAGCGAAGGATATGTTCCTTACGGCTGGCAATTTCCGGATGAGGATGTTTGTATCCTTTCGGAGAAAGCTTATAAACTCAATTGTTTTGGATTTATAAACAGGCAGAGCCAATGCTGGTGGGAAACCACCCAGGAAAATATTGATGCCCAGTTTGTATTGGAATATTTGGAGAAATTTTCTTTTCAGATCCACAAAAAAACATTTATGGTATTGGACAACGCTCGTGTACATAAGGCTAAACCCATTCAGGAAAGGATTCCTTATTGGCAGAAAAGGGGATTGTTTATCTTTTTTCTTCCCCCCCTATTCCCCTCACCTGAACATCGCTGAAACCCTTTGGAGAAAATTGAAGAAAGAATGGCTGAACCCGGAAGACTATCTCTACAAGGATACTCTCTTTTACCCAACTAACCGGTGCCTGGCTAGCTTGAATAAGAACTTCAAAATTAATTTTTCCCATTTTAATGTAAACTAATTTTTAACGGGTACTTAATATTAAACAGATTATATTTTTTCCTCTGCCTTTCCCTCCGGATCACCGGACCTTTTTTTCATTTGCAGCTGCAAGTATGCTTCATCCATATCCTGAAATTTGTAAAACCTGGCATGGGAAAAATTCAGAAATTTCATAATCTTAAAGGCATTGAATGACAAAAAGAACCTCTTGTGAAATGAAACGAGAGAGGAACTGTTCCGCTTAATCTCCAACAATTTTTCGCCGAAATGATCTTCCTCCAGAAAAGCAGTAAGAGGCTCGGCTATTCCCTTTCCCTCGAACGGGCAGACAACCTGTCCGCCACTATAAAACAAAGGGATCATCCTCAAAAAATACTTCAGGTCACAAAATGATCGAAAACAATATGCTCTCATCAAACTATCATCGCCTTCGAACCATTTTTTCATAGCAAAACCGGTTCCGAATGGGACCCGGTCCGAAACCCTTGCAGAAGGATAAACCCGGGTCGAATTAAGTTCCGCAATTAGTCCCAACTGGGTTAGTTTATGCAAAAAATAAAAATCTTCCCCGGCCTGCCTCCGGTTCATTCCGCCTTGTTTCACATAAGCATCGGCCCTAACAGCAAACGCTGACCCTATTGTATGGATGGCATTCGGGTAACCTGAAAAAGCAAGGGCTTCCTTGTAATAATGAAGATATTTTTCATAAAGAAGTATCCCTGTACGGAGTCTTTCGTCCTCCAACTCGTCAACACGATGACAAAAGGCGAGTGTGGCTCCCACCGGATTTAAACCGGAATGAAACAGTTGCTCTGTCTGAACAAAATAATTGGTATCGACCAGGGTATCTGCATCAAGAGAAAGAATAATACCTCTTGGGTTTCCAACCTCTTCGAAACGTCTGATTGCTTCATCCATTCCTGTTTTCCTGGCCATTCCTGCCCCCGCATGTTTTTTTGGAAACGGCGCAGGACGTATCGTATAAAGGTTAAAAAAAGAACCAGGATTCAGCTTTTTCCAATCAGACAATTCACTGATTGTAATATCATTTTGTCTGTGCACATTTTCAGTACAAAATTCGGGTTCATTCACCACGACAATCACTTCTACCCCGGACTGCGGAACCAAGCATAACGAAAGGGAATTTATTGTCCTCAAAAGTTCAGGCTCTATATAGGAAGGTATTACCACAATTATGCCCAGATCCGGCACAGGCGCTTGTTCAATAAAGGCCGGGTAACGAACATACCGTTCAATATAACCTTTTGAAAATGACATAATCCGGCAGAAAAAAAAATCCGGGCATAACCCGGATCTCGATTATTAAAGTTAGAAATTATTTCTTTTTCGAATAACGGGCATTTAAAGCATCCAATATTTCCTTTGTAATATTGTGGGCTTCATCACCTATTAAAATCCCCGAGGAATTAAAGATATAAGCATACTTTTTATTTTTATTGTAAATCTTCAAATAACTCATCAAGCTATCCAGCAACTGTTGGTTATTCGCATTTTGCATATCTGCTAATTTTCCTGATAGTTCCTGATCGAGATTAACAATTTCCTGCTGTTCTCCTGCCAACCTGTCACGTTCCTGAATAGCACGTTGTTCCGTCAAAAAACCACCGCGTTGAACTTTTTCCTGAAAAGCTGCGGCCTGTTCTTCAAATTTAGAACGTCGGTCAGAATATTCTTTTGTATAGGCATCCTGGTTTTTTGTAAAGGCATCATGAAGATCCTGTGCCAGATCATAATTCATAACTAACGAATCGACTTTTATATAGGCAATTTTAAGATCGGTCAGCTGATCTGAAGTCTTTCCGCCCTTTACTTCAGTCCTGCTGCTATTGCCCGATGTAAAATGCAAAACATAAATCACAACCACAGCGACCAATAAAACCAGGTTGAGAATCAAAGAAGTATTTTTCATGTGTCAGTTTTTAAATTAATGCTTATATAAATTTCGTTTCAATACTTTTCAGATTAAATATTTCCCCCCTTTCACCACACTCTTACATTAATAACAGAATATGAATGTGCCAGACCTTTAACTTAATCACTGCTGTCCCGATTATTTATTATCCCTTTTTAATTTTTAGACAGTCCATCTTCTACAACCAAACTTCAGGTCATTTATTACCAGAGCCAAAAATAAATATTTAAAATCATGTATTCACCTTATATCACGATATTTTTTACAAAGCGTTCAGCATCTGTTTGGCATTAAAACATGCGTAAAATCATTATTTTTCAGTGACAAACATCATTGAACAGATTCGGGATCCCCTTGTATTTTTACAACATATAAAATAACGATTAATAAAATTTCTAATGCTAAACAAATTAATTGCGAATCTTCTCCCACATATGCCGGAAAAGCTCATCTGGATTTTTTCAAAGCGCTATATAGCCGGAGAAACAATAGAGGACGGTTTAAAGGTAGCCCATTCGCTAAATGCCAAGGGAATCGAAGTTTCCATCGACCTGCTTGGCGAATTCATCACAAGCCTGACCCAGGCTGAAGAAAACAAGAAGCAATACCTCAGCATCATTGAACGTTTTGTGAAAGAAGGTATAAAAGGAAATTTTTCAGTAAAACCTTCCATGTTCGGATTGCTAATCGATAAAGAAACCTGCTTCACGCATATGCATGAAATCGTAGCCAAGGCCAAAGAAAAGAATAATTTTATCCGGATCGATATGGAAGATTTCCAGTGTGTCGATGATGAAATTGACCTTTACAAAAGACTGGAGAAAGAATTTCCAGAACATGTTGGGCTGGTTATGCAGGCATATCTCAAAAGAACTTTCGACGATCTGCAGAACTTCAGTACCAGTAGCAACAATGGATTTCCTTTCAATTTCAGATTATGCAAGGGGATTTATATCGAACCAGCCTCCATCGCTTATAAAGAGTACCAGGAAATCAGGAACCATTACCTGGAAGACCTTGAATTTATACTGAAAAATAAAATGTATATCGGCATTGCCACTCATGACAAATATCTTGTAGAAAATGCACTCCGTCTTCTGGAGAAGTATGAGGTTCCTGCTCATATGTACGAATTTCAAATGCTTTACGGTGTGACACCCGAACTGAGAAAATCAATCGTGGACAAGGGGCACAAAATGAGGGTTTATGTGCCATTCGGAAAAGAATGGTTTGGCTATTCAACTCGCCGGCTAAAAGAAAATCCCCAAATTGCCTCTCACATTATAAAAGCCCTGTTCAAGAGAGGGTAAGAAGGATAATTTCAGAACTCCTGACCTGACGTAAAATTCATGTCGCGATTTCAAAGTTAAGCACCAGGTTAGTCCCGGGATATTTTGTCTGACAGGCGTTGATTTGTTGGATTACTTTCTGAAGGGCAGCATTCATTCTGCTGGTTGACTGGCTATAGATTTTTACGGTCAGTTTGTTATTTTGCGCATCCGGGATGATGTCTGCCGGTGACTTGATCATACTTTTTACCAGGGTTCGTTTTTCATCGACGCTTCTTTTAAAGCCAGGGGAGAGCAGGTTGGCAAAAGAAGTTTCGGCCCGGTAACAGATCATCTTGATGATGTTCTGGAAACGCTTACTTTCGGTATGCAATTTGGCGTAGCGGATCTCTTGGGGCATTTCCCTGATTTTGATCCGGCTTGGGATCCGGCTTCTTTTCTCCAGCCATTCTTTTTCCAGATTTTCCAGTTCCCGGAGTTCCTCGCGGACTTTGCCCTGTCTTTGCTGGTATTTGCCCGAGTGATCCAGGTCTTCTTCCAGGTGATCTTCGATCAACTCAAACAGAAGGGCTTTGCGGCGGCTGATCTTTTCCCTTAACTTACCGATTTTGCAGGTGATATTATTGTACTCAGGATTGTTTACCACCATCTCCTGATCGATCTGTTCTACTGTGTATTGCATGATCCGGTCAAAGTCGTAGTCTTGTCTCATGTACTTGAAAAAATTTTCCTGGCTCCAGCGGGCAAACATGTAAAGGGCAATCAGCAAGACCGACAATTTTTTGTTGGTAGTGATCACGCTGGTTTGGTGCCCATCCGATAACCTCCTGACTTCCCGCATGGGTACCCCGTTCAATACCACCGGTTTTTCTTCCAGCATCATGGTGTTTGGATTACCTTCGATATCAATGGTGTAAGGGGAAAAGTCATTTTCATCCCAGCAATCTTTCACTGCTTTGCGGTAAGTGATCACGGCAATGCGGTAATCATCCCATATTTTTTTAAAAAACTCAGGGCTGTATGCTTCCCGGTCGAAAACAAGGGTTAACCGGGGCAGGTCAGGGTCCTGCTCCAATTCTTCCGGGGTATATTTGCACGGCATCTGTTCCAGTAACGCGGGGATAATGGCCCCGTCCAGCATCTCCAGTAACTTCTCATTCACCTGCCCGGTGACATAGAAATAAGGCATCCCCCGGGAGTTATTTACCCAAAATTCCTGCATCCCCGGCAGGCAAAGCTTTTGCCTGGATACATGTTTCTTTCCCAGGCGGGCCTGGTATCCGGTGTAAACCTGAACATGCCCGTCAATGTAATAAAACTCGTTTTCTTCTGCACATGACCACTTGCCGGCCAATTCCATGTTCCAATCCCGGGTGTGCCCCTGGGTGCAGATCTCTTTTAATTTACCCCGTAAGCATTTGGCTTCCGGTACCCGGTCCAGGCCCATGATCTTGCCAAATTCACCGGGACTGTGGTGCTTTAACTGCTCGGGGTTTTTGATCCTGCGCAAATACATGAAAGCCAAAAATAAAACGATAAAATCCAGGTAATAATAGCCCGGATCCAGTTCTTGGTAGTGCTCCCTGAAACTAAACAGGCCGGTTTCTTCCAGAAAGGGTAACAGCAGCAGTACCCCTGCTTCGGGGACACTTTCACAAGCTTCAAAATATATCGGGGTGGTATCTATTTGGTGTTGAACAGCCATCTCCCGTTCTTCTGTTCTTGTTGCCCCCATACCCATTAGTTCACCGGCAAGCAGATCCAGATGGTTGCGATGGGAGGGTAAACTCAAAGCCGGGGATATCCCTCCGGGCGGCTCTTTTTTTTAATGGTCCCTTGCCTGATGTGGTAACGCAACGCTCCTTCGGTAACCCCCAACTCCCTGGCTACCCTGGCTACCGGCTCATACCGGTCAAGCATCTGCTGAACTGTCCTTAACACTTCATCGGTCAGCTTATGAGCATCCCCATGCTTGCCTTGTTTGTGGAAAAACCAATCCGTCCCTTTTTCCCGTAAGGTCCTGGCATAACGCTGGATATTCCGGTTACTTACCCCTAAGGCTTTGGCCAACTCCGTGGGGCTGCATAACCGGCTCACGACCATATTGGCCAAAATATAACGGTAGCTGTTCAGGTCATTCTTATCATGGCAGAAAATGGGTGATCCATTATGCAGGTAATAGACAAAATCGTCTTTCTCAAAGAATCCAACGTTCGAATTCACCAGTTTGGTCGATGCCGGGAAAATGGGAAGCTGCATTTGCATAACCGTATTTTTTCCTGTAAAAATGCGACTTCATCTTTTACGATCCAAATCCATTAACTATTTGATTCATATTTCTCAGGTCAGGAGTTCTGAATTTATAATGGATGAATGATTATTGTACGTCATAGAGATCCGTCTATTCCGGATCTCTATGACGTACAAAGTGATCTTTTTTTCTCCCTGCATACAGGATATTTTATTTTTTCAGAATTAGTTCGCTCATTGCCCTTTTGGGAACGTGATGAATGTCATGTTCATCACGCCAGTATCTGTAATCCCCGGCTTTCATTTCTTCAATCACAACTGTTTCTGCGGGTTTTCCCAAAGCAAGCACCAGCAGGATATCATAACGTTCATCGATTTTAAAGAGATCCCGTAGTTGTTGCTTTTTTACCGACGCAACAATACAACCTCCGTAACCGGCTTCGGAGGCTCCAAGCATGATTGATTGGGCTGCAATTCCATCATCACAATAGTAATTGGTCGAAACATCCCTGTCATTCAGGATAATAACATAAGCCGACGGACGTTCTCCTTCTGCAGGTCCGTCCCAATTGCGCAGATAACCTGCCCATCCCAGAAGAGGGAACACCCTGTTACACTCGTCTTCACGGGTAACGAGGATATATCTCATTGACTGAGCATTCCTTGCACTTCCTGAAAGCCTGGCCAAATCAATCCAACCAGTCAGCTGTTCCGGGGTTATTCGCATATTTTCATGAAAACGGCGATAACTTCTGTTTTTCAATATTAGATCTTTCAACATATTTCTTTGAATTTTTATTGATGTACAAATTTAGCGACAAATGCAAAGACTTCCCCCTTTCGGTACCAAGCAAACCATAGTCATTCCCCCAAATGGCTTTTTATCCCAAATTTCTTTGTATGTTTGCATAACAGAACAGAACACTTTTGCGATGAGTAAATTTGAATTTAAAGTCAACCCTTTTTCCAATCAATTGAAATTTCAACAGTTAGTCGATGCAGTAATCGATGCGATCAGCCGGAACCTGCTTGAAGTCGGCGACATACTTCCATCTGTAAACCAGCTCTGCCGGAACAGTAAGCTTTCCAGGGATACTGTTTTTAAAGCTTATGCAGAATTAAAAGAAAGAGGGATAATCGAATCTGTGCCAAACAGGGGGTATTTCATTGCCAAGGCAACAACCAAGGTGTTCTTGTTTCTCGATACATTTAAAGCATATAAAGAGGTGCTTTACGGTTCATTTCGTGAAAATCTTCCTGAAAATTTTGGAGTGGACCTGCACTTTCACCATTATAACATCGACCTGTTTGATAAGATAATAAAAGAAAGCCTGGGAAAATATACCAAATATATCGTCATGAACTTTGATCATGAACGTGTACCTGAAGTTATCGGGCAAATCCCAAAAGAAAAACTATTAATAATAGACTGGAAAATTCATGCCACACCTGATACATCAGTTGTCTTTCAGGATTTTGGAAAAACCCTTTATGACTCGCTTTCCGAAAACGAAAAATTAATACGAAAATACAAGCGTTTTGTTTATCTGTATCCGGGATTCACCTATCATCCCCAAGAGTCTATCGCATGGTTCGAACGATTCGGGAAAGATTTTAACTTGCAATATGAAGTGCTTCGGGATTATAAAAAATTCGATGTGAAAAAAGGAGATCTTTATTTACTGGTAAGTGATCGTACCCTAGCCAGGTTCCTCGACCAATGCGCAGCAAAAAATCTGGTTCCGGGACAAGATGCCGGAGTAATCTCCTATAACGAAACCCCAATGAAGAAATATGTAAAAGACGGAATCACTGTAATATCAACCGATTTTGAGATGATGGGCAAGAAAGCTGCAGAATTTGTTGTGACAGGTAAACAGATAAGGCTACAGATCCCATCCAGGATGAAAGTACGGAGCTCTCTGTAGCCCCAAAAACATGAATCAATTATAATCGTGATCCATCAAAATCGTATGGCCTTATTTATAATGTAAAGACATGTTTTAAAACACATAGAAATACCTTTGAAATCGGAAAGAGCCCATTAATTTTGCTGAGCATACCAGAACAGAACGGACAAGTATAATTAACTAAGTTTAAATACATGTACTTATTAGGTTTCGATATAGGAAGTTCCTCCGTAAAAGCGAGTCTGATCAATGGCAATACAGGAGAATGTGTCGCTTCAACTTTTTCGCCAAAGAAGGAAATGAAAATAAACGCTCTCCAGTCAGAATGGGCAGAACAAGAACCCGAATTATGGTGGGAAAACCTGAAAATTGCTGTTGCTGAAATCATGCAAAAGTCGGATGTTCCGGCGGATGAAATCAATTCGATCGGCATCTCTTACCAAATGCACGGATTGGTTCTCATTGATAAGGATCAGCAGGTATTGCGCCCGTCGATTATCTGGTGCGACAGCAGGGCTACAGAAACCGGAGCCAAAGCATTTCGTGAGATCGGGGAAGAAAACTGCCTCTCAAGTCTGCTGAATTCGCCAGGAAACTTTACCGCGTCCAAACTGAAATGGGTCATGGAGAATGAACCGAACATCTATCAAAAGGCGTACAAGTTTATGCTCCCGGGCGACTATATCGCCATGAAACTTAGCGGAGAAGTTCAGACTACTGCAAGCGGCCTTTCAGAAGGGATTCTCTGGGATTTTAAACAAAACTCCCCTTCCCTGCTTTTACTTAAGTATTACGGAATAGATGAAAGCCTTATTCCTGAAATAGTACCGACCTTCTCTGTTCAAAGCAAGGTATGTGATACAGCAGCAAAGGAACTGGGACTTATAAAAGGTATCCCGGTTTGTTACCGCGCCGGGGACCAGCCCAACAATGCACTATCGCTAAATGTACTTAATCCGGGCGAGATAGCAACAACAGCAGGCACCTCCGGAGTCGTTTACGGGGTGAGCAACGAGGTCAGGTATGACCCGCTGTCGAGAGTAAATACCTTTGCTCATGTAAACCACACTGCATCTGCCAACCGCCTTGGTGTGCTACTTTGCATCAATGGGACCGGAATCCAAAATTCATGGTTGAATAAAAATGTCGGAGGGAATGCGATTACATATGAAGAAATGAACAAAATGGCCGAGTCAATTCCCGTAGGCTCTGAAGGAGTTACAATTTTACCCTTCGGAAACGGGGCAGAAAGAGTACTTGAAAATAAAAATCCAGGATCAATTATTTCAGGACTCAACTTCAATATTCATCACTCGTCCCATTTATTCCGGGCTGCACAGGAAGGGATTGTTTTTTCCTTCAAGTATGGCATGGATATCATGGAACAAATCGGCATAAATGCAAAAGTAATCCGCGCCGGTAAGGCCAACATGTTCCTAAGTCCTGTATTCAGGGAAGCACTTGCCGGAGTTAGCGGGGCCACCATAGAACTTTACAATACAGACGGATCTGTTGGTGCAGCACGTGGTGCTGGTATTGGCTCCGGTTTTTACGCATCTGCAGGCGAAGCCTTTTCGAACCTGCGGAAGCTGGAAACAGTAGAACCGGATCCAGGAAAAGAAGGAGCCTACAAGGAAGCTTATGAGAAATGGAAAGAACTGCTTAAACAAACGATAGAAAAATAGATCTAACCACTTAAAGACTTAGCTTATGGCCAGTTATTATTAGCCGATAGTTGGCGAAGGCCAAAATAAACATTGATTTTTGAACTTAAAACATAAAAAAAATGACAACTTTTAAAGGGAATAAAGAGTATTTCCCGGGTATTGAAAAAATCAAATACGAAGGCCCGGAATCGAGAAACCCGCTTGCATTCAAATGGTATGACGAAAATCGTGTTGTTTCTGGCAAAACCATGAAAGAACACCTCCGTTTCGCGATTGCATACTGGCATAGCTTCTGCGCAGAAGGATCGGACCAGTTCGGTGCCGGCACACACAAGTTTCCATGGAGTGACATTGCCGATCCGATGGAAGCAGCAAAAGAAAAAATGGATGCGGCTTTTGAATTCATCAGCAAAATAGGTGCTCCTTTTTATTGCTTCCACGATGTTGACGTTGTCGGTGACGGAACCGTTTTTGAAATTGAGAAAAGGCTGGTAAAAATGGTCGAACTGGCAAAGGAAAGACAGGCGGCTACCGGTATTAAATTACTTTGGGGAACAGCCAACGTATTTGGGAATCCGCGCTATATGAACGGAGCTACCACAAATCCTGATTTCAATGTTGTGACCAATGTAGCTGTCCAGATTAAAAACGCCATCGACGCAACGATTGCTCTGGGTGGTACCAACTATGTATTTTGGGGAGGACGCGAAGGATATATGAGCCTGCACAATACCAATATGAAGCGGGAACTTGATCATATGGGCATGTTCCTGTCAATGGCCCGTGATTATGGACGCAAACAGGGATTCACCGGTACCTTTCTGGTCGAACCAAAACCAATGGAACCAACAAAACACCAGTATGATTACGACTCAGCAACCGTTATCGGATTCCTGAAGAAATACGGACTGGACAAAGATTTCAAAATAAATATCGAAGTAAACCACGCGACCCTGGCAGGTCATACGTTCACTCACGAACTGCGCGTAGCTGCTGACGAAGGCATGCTGGGATCAATCGATGCCAATAAAGGGGATTACCAAAACGGATGGGATACAGACGAATTCCCGTCTAACATTAACGAGGTCACAGAGGCTATGCTTGAAATACTCCAGGCCGGAGGATTCAAAAATGGCGGAACAAATTTCGATGCAAAAATACGCAGGAATTCAACCGACCTGGAGGATCTGTTTATTGCACATGTAAGCGGGATGGACACTTTCGCCCGTGCATTGGTAATTGCAGACAACATTCTTAAAAAATCTGATTATTTGAAACTTAGAAAAAGCAGATATGAATCGTTCGATAGCGCCAAAGGTGCTGATTTCGAGACAGGTAAACTATCACTGGAAGACCTTCATGCTATTGCAAAAGAGGTTGGTGAGCCAAAGTCAATCAGCGGCAAACAGGAAATGCTGGAACAACTGATCAACTGTTATATTTGAGGATTTTGATTTACAAAGATCTGTCAAACTAAAGTAGCCGGCCTGTCTTTTTCAGATAAAACGTGAAAAAGGCAGGAACCGGTTCTCTCACAAATATACCGACACTAAAACCAACAATTATGACTAATTTGAAAAGAGAAGGAAGTTTCGCCTACGTCATGGGCCTCACCCTGGTTGCCACACTCGGAGGACTTTTATTTGGATATGACACAGCGGTCATTTCCGGAACAGTAAGTTCGTTGCAGCATTTTTTTATCGAACCTTACGGGTTGTCTGAAACTGCTGCAAATTCAATGCTTGGCAGGGTTGTCTCAAGTGCACTGATCGGCTGCATCATCGGAGGCCTGTTTGGAGGCTTGATCAGCCTGAAATTGGGACGAAAAAAAGGTCTGATCCTGGCTGCTGTACTATTTCTGATATCCGCCATCGGATCGGCTATGCCGGAAATGTTTTTAGCACCGATCGGAAAAGGCGATTATACATTTGTCAACATCTTTATCATCTACAGGATCATCGGAGGTGTCGGCGTTGGCCTGGCTTCTATGCTGTCTCCTATGTACATTGCAGAAGTAGCCCCGGCCAATATCCGCGGTAGGCTTGTTTCATGGAACCAGTTCGCAATCATTTTCGGCATGCTTGTCGTCTATTTCGTAAACTATTATATTTCCCTGCAAGGGAACGATATATGGCTGGACAAAACCGGATGGCGATGGATGTTTGCATCAGAAATTATTCCTGCTCTTATTTTCCTGATCCTACTTTTCTCTGTCCCCGAGAGTCCCAGGTACCTGGTTATCAAAAACAGACCCGACGAAGCCCAGAAAATCCTATCCCGGGTTAACGGGAATACGAAAGCGAAAGAAGTATTAGATGAAATCAAATCAACAATAGTCCACAAATCAGGAAAACTCTTTTCTTATGGTTCACTCATAATCGTGATCGGCATCCTGCTCTCGGCTTTTCAGCAATTTGTCGGAATCAACGTGGTGCTTTATTATGCCCCCGAAATTTTTAAGAACATGGGATCAGGAACCGATACTGCATTATTGCAAACAATTATTGTTGGCATTATCAACCTTTCATTCACAGTGCTCGCAATTGTTACGGTTGATAAATTTGGAAGAAAACCTCTCCAGATCATCGGGGCACTCGGAATGGCCGTTTTCATGTTTGCACTTGGTACCGCCTTTTATATTAACCAACTTGGACTTGGAGCACTGATCTTCATGCTTGGTTATGTAGCCAGTTTTGCCATGAGCTGGGGACCTGTGACATGGGTGTTGCTGGCCGAAATCTTCCCTAACAAAATCAGGGGAAAAGCCATGGCGGTTGCCGTTGCCGCGCAGTGGATATCCAATTATCTCGTTTCATGGACATTCCCGATGATGGACAAGAGCTCATTCCTAAACGCACAATTCAACCATGGCTTTGCTTATTGGATTTATGGCATCATGGGAATCCTGGCCGCCTTGTTTATGTGGAGATTCGTTCCGGAGACGAAAGGCAAAACGCTTGAAGAAATGGAAAATCTCTTAAAGAAATAGAATTATCTATAAACTCGCACTAATATTTTGATAATTAAATAAATTCCGGTACGATTTTATTTTTCAAAACAATCTGGGTAACAAACTAAGTTAAATTTTATCAAAAAGCAGTACTCGTAAAAACAAGAAAAGGGGCTAAAGCCCCTTTCTTTATTTTTAGGTTCCCAGCAACAGCGTACCGGGGAAACGATAAGACCTTTATCCTTCAGTTCTTTCATTGCCTTATCAACTTCTTTCTTATCAAGTCCGGAGGCTGTAGCGATCTCTCCGGCTTTCAACGGCTTTCCTGCAGCCTTCATAACTTCAAGTACTTTTTCTATACTCATAATTCCTGCTCAAAAAATTAAATTAAAACCGTTTTTCAATAATACTCCAATCAAGTATTTTCCAAAAATCTTCGATATACTTTGGTCGCGCATTCTGTTTGTCCAGATAATAAGCATGTTCCCAAACATCGCAGGTCATCAGCGGGGTAAATCCATCCTTTATTGGATTCCCGGCATTTCCGCTCTGAACGATACTGAGCTTTCCGGTACCATCTTTCACCAGCCATGCCCAGCCGGATCCAAATAAAGTAGCAGCCGCTTTTGAAAACGCGTCCCTAAAAGAATCGAAAGATCCAAAGGAGGAATCGATCGCTGTTTTTAATGCCCCGGAAGGTTCTGCCTTCGGTGCAGATGAAAACTGATAGAAATAAAAAGTATGATTCCACACCTGGGCACCATTGTTGAAGATTCCGCCAGTCGCTTTCCTGATGATCGTCTCAAGGTCGGCATTTTCAAATTCTGTACCGGGAATCAGGTTGTTCAAATTGGTAACATAGGCCTGATGATGCTTCCCATAATGAAAATCAAGCGTCTTCTCACTAATGTAAGGTTCCAACGCATTTTTTGCGTATGGTAACGCTGGTAGTTGAAATGTCATAATATAAAATTTAAAGGTTATACGCTTTCTGATTTTTGACATTAAACATGAATTAAGTTCAAAAAGTTCAAACAAAAAAGAAGCCAGATCCAATTTATAATCAGTCCGGTTAAAAAGAGTATAACAAAGAAGATGGTTAGGAATCCGGGAAAAAAAGTTGAAGGTGGTTAATGTTTATATGGTTTGATCGTTGTTATTTTATCCGGTCCCTTGAAATTGGATACTGCTATTGAGGAATCAAATGACATTTCCGCTGGATTAAGATTATCTAAACATAAATCTTAGCTAATCGGAACAGGAAGAAAATGACCTCTCTGACCTTCGGAGAAATCCGGACAGAGAATCTTTTTTAATCCGGGATGCTGAACAGAGCGCTGCGGGGGCCGTAAAAACGCCCGGCGGAGGGTTCGTTTTGACAAGATTTTGCTTCCTTTTTATCGACTGGAAAAGGAAGAGCCTGTCTGGCTTGAGGACAGAAATTACAAGAAACGTTGTTGTTTGTGCTCTAAACAATCCGGATCCGGTAAACGGGACCTGATCGCCAAAATTAGAAACGCCTTCGGAGTAACGATTGAACGATTATTTTGTCTGGCAGGCCGTGATAAATTTATTTTTTCTCCTCCAGATCTTCCATTTGATCCTAAATAATACATTCCTCTAAAAAATAAAAACCCCGAAGCCTCTGCTTCGGGGAAAAAAACCAAAAATCAACTAACCTTTAAACCGTTTGGCTACCTCATCCCAGTTGACTACATTCCAAAATGCATCAATATATTCAGGACGCCTGTTTTGGTAATTCAAATAATATGCATGTTCCCATACATCCAGGCCGAGAATAGGTGTTCCCTTAACTTCGGCAACATCCATCAACGTATTGTCCTGATTCGGTGTGGACGTTACAGCCAAACTATCACCCTGCTTTATCAGCCAGGCCCAACCCGAACCGAAACGGGTCTGGGCAGCTTTAGTAAAAGCATCTTTAAATTTATCGAATGATTCAAATGAATCGTTTATTGCCTGCAATAACTCTCCCTCCGGTGCTTTGGCTCCCCCGGGTTTAAGGATTTCCCAGAACAGACTGTGATTGTAATAACCACCCCCGTTATTTCTGACAGCAACAGGTAATGCAGAAATGCCCGCCATCAGCTCCTCAATGCTCTTCCCTTCCAAAGGGGTCCCACTTATTGCCTCGTTCAATTTTGCAGTATAAGCTCCATGGTGCTTTGTATAATGGATTTCCATGGTCCTTGCATCAATAGCCGGCTCGAGAGCGTCGTACGAATATGGTAATTTTGGTAATTCAAAAGACATAATATATAATTTTAAAGTTTAAGATTTTCGTATCTTTTTCTACAAAAATAAAAGCTCTTTTGAATCATTCCAAATAAGGCATGTTTTTTTTCTATAGATAATATTGATGAAACATAGAACATCCCAATACCTGACAGAAGCAAAAGCAGCCAATAAATTATCAAATAAAGATATATGGAAAAGAGATCAGTGGCAGGAAACCAGAAACAAAACCATGGACTAACAATAAAAGCAGTTCTACTGCAAAACGAGGAACTCCGGATAATTATGAAATCAGTACAATGATTACTCACCTATCATGCTCCGGGATGACCTTAATCTAAAATAATTTTTTATTTACTTTGCCCTTAAATTACGGTAACCAAGCATTTCCATGCATTAAGTACGAAAAATTATCCAGTAGTGAATAAAAAAATTCTTCAACTAGCTATTCCGAATATTATCAGCAATGTTACCATTCCCTTGCTTGGCCTTGTAGATATGGCATTAATGGGGCACTTAAATGCAGATAAATATATTGGGGCAGTGTCCCTGGGAACTGTTATTTTCAATTTTATTTACTGGGGATTCGGTTTCCTGCGGATGAGTACAAGCGGGTTCACTGCCCAGGCTTTCGGGGAGAACAACAGAAATGAAAGTTTCGTGATCCTGGCTAGGGCCATGCTTATTTCAACAACTGCGAGCCTTATTATCATTCTGTTAAGAACTCCAATCGGCTGGCTAAGCTTTCAGCTAATAAACGGCAGTAAAGACGTAGAAGATCTTGCTTTTCAATATTTTACAATCAGGATATGGGCAGCACCTGCCACACTGGGACTTTATGTTCTGAACGGGTGGTTCCTTGGGATGCAGAATGCCCACTACCCTATGATCACAAGCATACTTGCCAATGTTTTTAATATTGTTTTCAGCTTTTTCTTTGTTGTCGTTATGAAAATGACTGCCGACGGAGTTGCCCTTGGAACAGTTATTGCCCAATACCTCGGGCTACTGGTGGGATGCATTCTTTTCTTTCACAAATATAAGGAGATGCTCTCTTTTTGGGACTGGAACGCTGTAATCAGCTATCACGCCTTAAAAAGATTTTTCCGTGTAAACGGGGACATTTTTATCCGGACCTTCTGTATCATTGCTGTATTCACATTTTTTACCTCTAAATCGGCCAGCACAGACGACCATATCCTGGCTGTAAATTCATTACTCCTTCAGTTCCTGCTTTTCTTTTCATTCTTTGTCGATGGTTTTGCCTATGCTGGAGAAGCATTGGCCGGACGTTACACGGGAGAAAAGGACAGAAAAAAATTCGGTCAACTAACAAAAAATCTTTTTAGATGGGGAACCGGGCTGGCATTACTGTTCGTCTTTCTCTTTCTTTTTGGGTACAGAATAATACTAAGTATCCTGACAGATCAAGCAGACCTGATCAAAACAGCACTCAAGTTCAAATTCTGGATCGTTGCCATGCCTTTGCTATCGTTCGCCTCCTTTGTCTGGGATGGAATCTATATTGGGGCCACTGCTTCCCATGAAATGCGCAATTCCATGCTTGCTGCAACTTTTCTGCTATTCATACCTTCCTACCTGTTTCTCCATGTAACGCTTGGCGACCACGCCCTATGGCTGTCGATGCTTTTCTTTATGTTGGGCAGAGGATTATTTCAAACGATTTTATATCGCCGGGTTTTAATAAAAAGCTTCAGATAGCATGTTTGTATTAATATTTGAAGCTACTTCCTCCCAAAAATTCACGAATCAGGGAAGTCGGCGGAATTTCGCTATCATCCATATGATGGAAATAACCAAGAAATTTCAACAACCTGTTGGACTCACAGTATTCTTCGCACACTTCGGGAACGGCTTTCAGCAAAGGCTCTGCGTATTTTTTCAGAACCGCAAGTTCATACATTAAAGCAGAATTGAACATGACATCGGCATTTTCCTGGTAAGGGAAGATGTTCCTGTCTTCACCATTACGCACACTTGGCCATCTCTTTATCGTTTCTGTGGCAGAGTATCCCCGGTATTTGCTATCCCGGATAATACGCCGAATCAGACGGTTATCTGTTGTCGAGATATGGTTGTGGTCGTCAAGCGAAATCTGGGTAAGGGCAGACAGGAAGATCTTAAAGCTCCTGCCATCTTCAATATTGGGGATCAATCCGGGGTTCATCCCGTGTATGCCTTCCACTATCAATAAATGGCCATTCCCAAGGACAAGCTTTTTCCCGGAAGGCTCCCTTCGCCCCAGTATAAAATTAAAACGGGGCAACTCTACCTCCTCCCCCTTAAACAATTGCAAAAGTTGATGATTGAAAAAAGTTACATCAATGGCTTCCAGCGATTCAAAATCGTAATTGCCGTGCTCGTCCACAGGCGTCTTTTCCCTGTCAACAAAATAATCGTCGAGTGAAATCATATGGGGTACAATCCCATTTACGGCAAGCTGCACGGCAAGCCGCTTACTGAAAGTTGTCTTTCCGGAAGACGAGGGACCTGCAATTAGGATCACTTTCACCTCGTTTCGCCGTTCATCAATTATATTAGCAATCTCAGCTATTTTCTTTTCATGCAAAGCCTCCGAAATCTTGATAATATCGCCACCGCCATCCCGCTCAATATATTCATTCAGCATGCCAAGATTTGGTATATCAAGCAATTCTGCCCGTTTTTTATGTTCTTTAAAAATACCGAAAAGCTTCTCCTGCCGGACAACCGCATTCAACTCGTTAAAATTATCAGGTTTAGGGACCTGTAATAAGATCCCGTCAAAATAGGGTACCAGCCCAAAACTGGTCAAATACCCGCTTGAGGGAACATGGTGCCCATAAAAGTAATTGGCATATCCATTAAGAAAATATAAATAGGAAAATAACAATCCCTGCTGATCAAAGAGTTTTGCCTTCTCTTCAAGTCCTTGTTTTACAAGCTCTTCAACAGCATCCTGCGTTTGCAGTCCCTTCTTTTCGAAAGGGAAATCCAATTTTACCCAACGCTCCATCTCACTTTTCAACTCAAAGATATCAGAATCAGTGATATGTCGTTTAAGTCCTATTAGTTCACAATAATATCCCTGGCTGATCCCATTTAATACTTTCAGCTTAACCTGTGGAAAAACTTCCCTCACCGCGACATAAAGCAGGAATAAAAGTGAGCGGATATATAAACGCCGCCCGTCTGCATCAGAATAATCTATGAATTTAACCCGTTTTGATTTCACCACAACAAACGGAAGCTCTTTTACCTTATGATTTACCAGGGCACCGCATACCGGATTATGCAGTTTTATCTGCAGGTCCTCCTCGATCTGCTCGAGCGTGGTCCCCAGCGGATAAGCTTTTACCGTATTATTATTCTCACAATAGATATCGATTGTTTTCATTCTTTCTTTTGCTATTTGTTAATAAAAACAGACCTGCAGGCACCTGAACGTTAATTTTAGGTATCATTCGCGAACCAGTCTTGAAATCTTATAAATCTAATTCTTTTTTCAGATACAAACCAGTATAAGATTTTTGAATTGAGGCAATTTCTTCTGGTGTCCCGGAACCAATAACCTCACCGCCTCCACGCCCCCCTTCAGGACCAAGATCTATAATATAATCGGCAAACTTGATAACATCCATATTGTGTTCAATCACGATTACAGTGTTTCCCTTGTCAACCAGTTTATTCAAAACTTCCAGAAGGACCCTGATATCCTCAAAATGTAATCCGGTGGTAGGCTCATCCAATATATAAAGCGTTTTTCCGGTATCTTTTTTAGCCAGCTCGGCAGCCAGTTTTACACGCTGCGACTCTCCCCCGGACAAAGTTGTAGAAGATTGTCCCAGTGTAATATAACCAAGACCAACCTCCTGTAAAGTTTTAAGTTTATGAATAATAGAAGGGATACTCTCAAAAAATTCGACCCCCTGGTTTATCGTCATATCAAGGACATCGCTGATTGATTTTCCTTTATAACGGACCTCGAGGGTTTCCCGGTTATAACGTTTCCCGTTGCACTTATCGCAATGCACATAAACATCAGGAAGAAAATTCATTTCGATAAGCTTCATTCCTCCCCCCTGGCATTCTTCACAACGCCCTCCTTTCACGTTAAAGGAGAAACGTCCCGGCTGATAGCCTCTTATTTTTGCTTCCGGTAATTGAGCGAACAAAGCGCGGATATCCGAGAAAACACCAGTATAAGTAACCGGATTAGAGCGGGGTGTCCGCCCCAGTGGAGACTGATCGACCTGAACGACTTTATCCAAGTTATCCAAGCCTTCAACCTTTTCATAAGGCAGCGGATCCAGCAGAGAGTTGTAAAAATGCTGGCTCAGAATAGGCTGGAGGGTTCCATTAATCAGGCTGGACTTTCCACTTCCGGATACCCCTGTAATACATAACAGCCTACCAAGAGGAAACGATACGTCAATATTTTTTAGATTATGCCCCTTACAGCCAACTAATTTTAATACTTTCCCGTTTCCTTTACGTCGTATTTCAGGAACCGCAATTTTTAATTGTCCATTCAGATATTTAGCGGTGAGGGATCTTGTATGCAAAACTTCTTCCGGAGTTCCTGCTGCAACCACCTCTCCTCCATGTCTTCCGGCATAAGGCCCCATATCTATCAGATAATCGGCGGACAGCATCATATCCCTGTCATGTTCAACGACAATAACAGAATTTCCGGAATCCCGGAGCTGATCCAGTGCATGGATCAATCTGAGATTATCACGATGATGCAGACCGATGCTGGGTTCATCCAGAATATACAAAACATTTACCAGTTGTGATCCGATCTGTGTAGCCAATCGAATGCGCTGTGATTCACCACCGGACAAGGTTCCGGAAGTACGGTCCAGCGAAAGGTATTCAAGGCCAACATCAAGCAAAAACCGGATACGCGTGCGTATTTCTTTGATCACTTCCGTACCGATCTTGCGTTGTCGGTCGGTCAAACGTTCCTCCAGGCCTTCGAACCAGGATTCAAGCTCGGCAATATCCATCTGTGCCAGCTGAGATATATTTTTACCGTCGATGCGGAAATAAAGGGATTCTTTTTTCAACCGCAGTCCTCCACATTCAGGGCATACCTGCTCACGAACAAACTGATTTGCCCACTTCTGTGCTGTTTTGGAAGGATTATCATCCCTTTGACTGTTGATATACTTAATCACTCCTTCGTACGACATCATATAATTGACAGAGGTACCTAAAGGAGAGTTTTTCAGGGTAATCCGCTCGTTAGTCCCATAAAGGACAGCATTCAGTCCTTCTTCAGAAATATCTTTCACTGGTGTTTTTAACGTGAAATCATATTTTTCACCTAAAGCCTCGATCTGCCAAAAGATCAATGTATTCTTTTTTGCTCCAAGCGGAACAATTCCCCCTTGCCCGATGCTTTTTGATGGATCCGGGATAATCTTCTCCATATCGATCTCGGCAATACGTCCCAGTCCATTACATTTTGGACAGGCCCCCTGCGGTGAATTAAATGAAAAATTATGAGGAGCAGGTTCATTATAGGAAATTCCTGTTGTCGGGCACATCAGCTGGCGACTGTAATATTTCAATTCTCCCGAGTCCTGATCCATAATGAGAGATATTCCGTGCCCTTGTTTCATAGCAGTCATGACAGATTCCCTTAGTCTTTTCGACTTATCGTCCTCAACCTGAAGCCTGTCGATCACCACTTCGATGAAGTGGTTCTTATACCGGTCAACCCTCATATTTGGTTTCAGTTCTTCCACTTTACCGTCAACCCGGGCATAAAGAAACCCTTTTTTTCTTATCTGTTCGAATAATTCCCGATAGTGGCCTTTTCTCCCCCGGATCAGCGGGGACATTACCAAAATTTTCTTTCCGTGAAAATGCTCCAGTATCAACCTCAGAATCTGATCGTCGGTATATTTGACCATTTTTTCACCCGTCTCGTAAGAAAAAGCCTCAGAGGCACGTGCGTAAAGCAAACGGAGAAAATCATAAATCTCGGTAACCGTGCCAACTGTAGAACGGGGATTTTTATTGGTAGTTTTTTGCTCGATTGAAATTACCGGACTCAATCCAGTAATCTTATCGACATCAGGACGTTCCATATTCCCCAAAAAAGAACGGGCATAAGCTGAAAAGGTTTCAATATAGCGCCTTTGTCCTTCAGCATAAATCGTATCGAAGGCAAGCGATGATTTACCGCTACCGCTGAGACCTGTTATTACCGTCAATTTGTTTCTGGGAATTTCAACACTTATATTTTGAAGGTTATGAACTCTTGCTCCGTGTACAACAATTTTATCTTCCTGATCAATCCAATCTTCTTCCAATTGTGAAGTTTCTGTTTTCCGCATCTATATCATTTTTTTACATTTCTGAATCCCTCAACAGGCAAAAGAATCGAATAAGTTTTTCTTTTTGTGTTGGTCAGGTGATCTTCCCGCAACCAGGGATTCAGCATTTTTAGTATTTTATAATTTGTACCATGCAATCTTGCAAAATCAGCAAAGCTGCTCACAGGGGTATTTATATCTATTTCCTTTGTATTCCAAACCGGATATTTATCTTTTTCTTCAACTTTAAAACCATACAACTCCGGGTTTTCCATAATCAACTTCAGCGCTAAAATCCGGAACACGTACCGTCCATTTTCCTGCCCCACAAGTAAATCATAATAATTTTGAACCTTTTGCACTCTCATTTGCTTTTCAATAAAACTTTTACCTCCGTTAAACGATGCAGCCACAAGGGTCCAGCTTCCAAACTGTTTGTAGGCATCCTTCAAGTATCGGCAAGCAGCATGAGTCGAGAGTTCAATATGATAACGTTCATCTACCTCATCATTAACCTCCAGCCCATAGTCAGTGGCGGTACCCTTCACAAACTGCCAAAAGCCAACAGCTCCTGCGGGGGATGCCGCCCTTGGATCAAAACCGCTTTCTGCAAGAGCGAGATATTTAAAATCAAGAGGGACAGTATCTGCTTTCAGGATGGGCTCAATTATATCGAAATAACGGGGGGCCATTTTTAAATACCGAAGAGTCTGTGAATGGAAATAACTATTTACAAGTAATTCACGGTCAAGACTCTCTTTCACATCGAAATATTCAAGAGGTACATTCTCTCCGGCAAACTTCAAGTGCTCCGGAATCGGAACCGGTTTATAATAGTCATACTTTTCTTCGCTCTCCCGTACTACTGACGATTTTTTCATATTCTCAGGATAGGTCGAACCTTCGAAAATCCGGAATCCGGCCAGCATTATAGAAACAAGAACAACTGTTATCAATAATTGGTTTAATATCTTTTTCATAGCTCAGTCTCCATCAAAATCAAACAGCAAATTTAATGGTTTTTGTAAGGCATTCAAGCTTGACGCTGTTTAAATTTAAGAGAGTCGTCTGCTAACGGAACTATGTAGGCGCATTAATGAATTGGAAATGATTGAAAGAAAAACAGGAACTCGGAGCAGAAAACGATAAATGGCTTAATGGTCGGGTGGTTGTTCCGGATTTTGACGATCATATTTTACCACGGATGAACACAGATTCAAAAAATAACAATAGTACCCAAGGGAACAATAGAAACCAAAGAAACCATTCCTAACGTTTTCGGGTTCAGTCGAGACAGCAAAAACAATATTTATCTGGCTCAGTCCGGGAATTCTAAAAGCGATAGCTCAAACCGGTGTAAATGCCAAAAGAATAAGGTTTATAGGAAACACTGGAACTATTGTTAAGCGAATTAATAAAATACCTGAAACGAGGTTCAACCTGGATCCTGATTTTTCCGGATAAGGGATATCCCAGTCCAAGCCCTGTGCTGGCAGAATAATTCAATAGGTTCATATCCTTCGTTTTCCCGATCCTTGTCTTTTCATTACCATCTGCCATATAAACATCATTACCGACCAAAACATTTGCACCGAATCCTCCTGATATATCAACACTAATCTTTTTCTCTGCCAACCGATAACGGATATAGACCGGAATTTCCAGATAACGAAAACTTTGTTCAATATCAGAGCCAGAAAGTAAGGTATTGCTATTTGCAGAAACCGCATCCAACGAACTGGCAATATAAGTTCCGGACGGAAGTTTATCCAACTCCACAGAACCGGCAGATGCATTCAGGACATACGTACCTGATTGGACCGATAACTGGCTGACAGAATAACTATTGCCGGGACTCGGGTCCGCTAACATATAACTTTTACTGCTATGGCTATCCGAAACTATTCCCTGGTGATTATAATAAAGCCCGCTTTCAATGCTCCAGCGCTTACCGACCTGATGTTTCACTTGTATACCGGCGTTCATATAAAGGCTATTTATTTCTTTTGCATACGACATACTGCTGGCGTAGGAGTCATTGTATGAAGTCTGGTTAACCGAAAAAGCAGGAGCAGCAAAAGCCCCGACGGACCAATTCCGGTCAGCTTTTTTAAGAGTACTTGTTTCTATAAATTTCTTATTCATCTCAATAATTGCAAGATCTCTTGCCGAAAGTTTTTTTTCTCTTCCGGATTTTGATCTCAACTGGTCGACCTGTTCAGAAATTTTTAGAGATACGTCCAACAAGGCAAGATATTCGCGACCACCAGAATATGATTCCTCTCCTGAAGCAGACGAGACATTCTTTAAAACACCAGATTTATTCTCATTTGATCTGTCAAGACTAATCTTCATGCCCTCAACCGCTGCAAAATTGTTGTTTATGGTAACAGGATGGGGTTTATCCCGTTTCCCTTTCATCAAACTTCCCTGATGAGAGAGGTCTGAGCCAGCCCCGGAATTTTCCAGGGGACTGTTCTCTGCTTGCCGATTATTGAGGCGGTTCAACGTCGGGATTAATTCTTTTTGCTCCATCAGGCGCCCAAGCAAAAAGGCCAGTAATATTGCAGCAGCAATTCCACCCGATTTCCAAAAAAGAAGTACCCTCTTCCTTTTTTTCATTTCCATCTTCTCCGCGATCCTGTTCCAAACATTCGGTGACGGTTCTTGTTCGTAGTTCTGAAGCTTCGAACGGAATAGCTCATCCAATATGTTATCATTCTTTATCATGCAGAATAATTATTTTCCTGATTAAAACATTTTGCTACTTTTTTTTGTAACAAAACCCTGGCCCTTGAAAGATTTGACTTTGAAGTTCCTTCTGAAATTCCCATTTGCTCAGCAATTTCCTTATGGCTCATCTCTTCAAAGACATACAGGTTAAAGACCATACGATAACGAGGAGGAAGTTCCTGCACTAGTCTCAGAAGGTCATTCTCAGAGATTTCAGAAACAATCTTGTCACTTACTTCAGGCATTTCCAGCACCGTAATGTCCTCTACTGTATAAAGAAGGTTATGTTTACGGTATTTCTCCAAAGAAATATTGACCATGATCCTTTTTATCCAACCTTCGAAAGAACCTTCAAAGCGGAATGTTCCAATCTTTTCAAAAACTCTCAGGAAGCCATCCTGTAAATTATCTTCTGCTTCTGTAGTATCTCTGGAATAACGCAGGCATACGCCAAACATTTTTGGTGCAAACATCTGGTATAAAAGCGCCTGGGCCCTGGCCTTTCCAGCAGCACTATCTTTTATCAGCTGACTCAGCTCCTCCAAGTTCAATTAATTTGTTATATCAAATTTACTATTTTCTCCACAGTCCCGTTTAATTACAGGTAGGATGCAATTTAATAAATTTGGTTGCGTCACAAAAAAATATTAATCCGGCGCAACCCTTTTACCAGATCTTCATCTTTGGACAAACGGGTTGTATAAAAGTCAGCCATGCAGATGAACATAGCGAACACAACTAAATACTATATCACAAAATGAAACGGGCCAGGAAAGTCATACCCACAAGGTATGGTTATACTGGCAAGTTTCATATTGTAACTGAAATTTCTAAACATGAAAAAGACAAATTTATTAATTATAGCTATTGCCATTCTTCCGGTCTATGTATCCTGCCAGGATGATAATAATGGAAATGAGAATAGAGGGGCAACCGACATCACATTAAGTACGAAATCGGCACAGGTTGTTGAAGCAGATAATCAGTTTGGCCTGGAACTTTTCAGGCAACTGGCAGGCAAGCAAAATGCTGATTCAAATCTGATGATATCTCCGCTAAGCGTCTCGTTGGCACTGGCAATGACATGGAATGGTTCATCCGGAGAAACAAAAACTCAAATGGAGGAAGTTTTGCACAAAAGCGGCTTCACGCCCGAAGAAATCAATCAGTCATACCTCACCCTAGTTAGTGCGCTTTACAGTCATGACCCTAAGGTAACTCTTTCAATTGCCAATGCCATCTTTTACAGGCAAGATTATCCGGTTAAAGATAATTTTCTTCAGATAAACCGAACTTATTACGATGCTGAAGTAGAAGGTCTTGACTTCTCGAAGACCTCTTCATCATTAAATACAATAAACGATTGGGTAAAGGAAAAAACAGAAAATAAAATAAAAACAATTATTGATCAGATTTCGTCCGGAGATATTATGTACCTCATTAATGCCGTTTATTTTAACGGGAAATGGACCTGGCAATTCGAAAAAGACAACACAAAGGACAAAAGCTTTACCCTGTCTGACGGAACTTCCGTTCAGGTTCCGACCATGACAATTGAAAAAAACTTTTCGTATGCAGAAAAAGAAAAATTAGAAATACTCGAACTGCCTTATGGCTATCAAAAGTATTCAATGCTTGTCCTTCTCCCGAAAGAAGGGTATTCGGTAAGCGATATCGTTCCGCTGCTTACCGCAGACAATTTACATTCCTGGGTCAGCGGCATGACCAACAACGAAGTAACGGTTTATTTGCCAAAATTTGAATTCTCGTATGGGACAAGCCTGATATCTGCACTCAAGGCTCTGGGCATAAAAGATGCTTTTATCCCGTATGAAGCAAACTTTAGCGGCATTTCCGACGACACAGGATTATATATTTCGGAAGTAAAGCACAAAGCTTATATTAAAGTTGATGAAAGCGGCACAGAAGCTGCGGCAGCAACAAGCGTAACTGTTGGGATGACTTCTGCGGGCCCTGGTCCCATTTTCAATGCGGACCATCCCTTTATCTTCTTAATACGGGAAGCGGACACCGGGGCTGTTTTATTTGTCGGGACAATGGCTAACCCGGCAGAAGAAAATAAATAACACATAAATGGCCATGATCCTCATATCATATATAGCAGAAAAAGGAAGGTTGCTTTCAAGAGCATCCCTTCCTTAATCCTTGGATATATCATTTTTTAATTAAAAAGGTGCCAGGTCAACCCAATCGAGAATACCAGGGTTGACTTATCATAGATTTCCTTATAAGTTCCAATTCCGCTGTAGGTAATTTCCTTATAACCATCCTGGTAAGCCGTATAAAGTCCTCCAAGATCAAGGTCCGTCTGCTTATTAATAAGAAATTGCATACCAAAACCGACAGTATTCGAACTAAGGCTGTAACTAATATCTGTCTGAAAACCTCGTCCAACTCCTGTTTCGGAGTGCATTACCCCAGCACTGATAGTCGTTATATCAGAAAGCTGGTACTCCATTCCAAAGGCCAGTTCATAATAATTCTTATCTACATCATTTTCTTTTCCCGACCAGTTCGCCCCTTTATCAAAGTAGTTAGTAAAAGAACCGGAAACCTTGAAGTTATTAAGTAGTTTATAATCGATCCCTGTAGTAAAAATAGCAGGGATATCATTACGGAATTCTTCGCCGTCAGGATAGATGTCCAGGTCGTCCTTATCAGTATGGTTCGTCATTGTCAGCTTTGTTTTAAACTCATATTTAAAACCAATATTTAACCGGTTATTCGGTTTTACATCCAGACCAATAATTGGGGTAATCCCAACCCCTTTTTGTATCAGTTGCTCATATTTATCGCTCATTTCGTCAGCATAAGCCGCTGCTGTGGCAGACTTAACCGACATGGCAGCAGTAGCAGTGCCATAAGTAGTACCTGAAGGAAACCCGTAGGCAGTTGCTGTCTCGTCAGACATAACCTCCTCCTCCGGATACTGGGAAAATGCATCAGCTGCCCCGGAAGCCTGTACTGACAAGTTTTCAAACAAATCTTGGGCAAGGACACTCTGACCGTCGACAAGAACGCTAATTCTACGAATATGTCCGTCATACTTATTCCTGGCATAAATAACCCGGAGACCAGCTGCCCCACTAATCATGTCCGTGAATTTCCAGGATGCATTCAACTGTCCTCCCCAGTACAGTGAACGGCCTTTAAAATATAAATCGGCTGAATAGGCATCTGTTTCAATACCTAGTTTTGTCAAGGCTGATGGTAACTGGGAGATCGGAACTTCGAAAGATGGCAACCCTGTTTTATACTCGGCAGAACCACCGCCCGAATTTGGACCTATACCAAAAGACAATGCCAACCGGTCTTTCTTATAAACAGCAAAAGCTGATGGAAATAAAAGTGCTGTAATATCCCCTTTATAAGTCGATTCATTTAACAAGGGAAACAAATTCTCAACCGTTCTGGATTGAAAGATACTTTGATTATTTAACGAAAAATGGAACCCATTCCCCAATAGAACTACCCCTGCCGGATTAAAGTAAACCGCATCTATCTGCGAAGATGCATTTCGGGATAACATGCGAATATACTGGGCACTCTGGTTCGCATTTGTAAGAATTCCTCCTGCCATGCTCATTTTTAAGGCAATAAAAAAAAGGAAAGTTGACAAAAAAGTTTTTTTCATATATTAAAAATTAGCTGTGGGCGCCAAAAGTAAGACTTTTTGTTAACCTAAAAAATTTTCTTACTGAAAATCAATATTTTAAAAAAAACAAAACAATCAGGTCATTTATTCAAAACCTAAACAATAATGAGTATTGAAAAATTTAGAATACCGGAATATAAAGAATCAAACTGGTCTGAACATTTGATTCGTGGTGTTTCGCTGTTAGCCCCTGGAGCCAGAGAATTCTTGATTAACGATCAGCGATTATTGATTGCAGATCAACTATGAGAACAGATTAACCATAAACGACAGAAACTCCGGTACCCTTTTGTTCATGGGTATCTTGAATTTGCAGTAAAACAAAAAGCCCGGTGTAATCCGGGCTTTTGCTATTGTGTTTCAATTTTATAAATGTATAACTTCATCATATGCCGCTGCTGCTGCCTCCATAACGGCTTCGCTCATCGTAGGATGCGGATGGATTGATTTGATCAGTTCATGCCCGGTGATTTCGAGTTTCCGGGCAACAACAAGTTCCGCTATCATTTCAGTCACATTAGCCCCAATCATATGTGCTCCAAGAAGTTCCCCATATTTTGCATCAAAAATCAATTTCACGAAACCATCCTTCTGTCCGGCAGCGCTTGCCTTCCCACTTACAGAATATGGAAACTTACCTACTTTTATCTCATAGCCAGCTTCTTTGGCCTTTTTCTCTGTAAAACCTACAGACGAAATTTCCGGGCCGGTATAGGTACATCCCGGGATATTTCCATAATCTACAGGCTGGGGGTTTAACCCTGCAATTTTTTCAACACAGGCAATGCCTTCGGCTGAGGCCACATGAGCCAGGGCAGGTCCATGCACAATATCTCCAATTGCATAAATCCCGGGAACATTCGTCCGGTAATAATCATCAACCTTGATTTTTCCTTTTTCCAGTTCAACATCCAGGGCTTCAAGACCAAGATTCTCCGTATTTGGAGAAATCCCGACAGCAGATAACACGATCTCTGCATCTACAATTTTTTCTTCTCCTTTTTTCGTCTTGATGGTCACTTTGCAGAGATCTCCCGATGTATCGACTGATTCGACAGAAGCATCTGTCAGTACATTCATTTTCATTTTTTTGAAGGCCCGTTCGAGAGTTTTTGCAACTTCTTCGTCTTCGTTCGGAACTAATGTAGGCATGTACTCAACCAGAGTAACATTCGTACCGATCGATTGATAAAAATAGGCGAACTCGCTACCGATAGCCCCGGAACCAACAACAACCATCGATTTAGGCTGCCGGGGTAAAGCCAGGGCCTCCCTGTACCCGATAATTTTTTTACCATCCTGTGGTAAGTTGGGTAACTGGCGGGAACGTGCCCCCGTTGCCAAAATAATATGTTTAGCCGAATAGCTCTTTTTATTCCCTTCTCCGTCTGTAACTTCAACAGTGTCTTTAGCGGCAAGTTTCCCGGTTCCATTGAGCATTTCAATTTTGTTTTTCTTAAAAAGGAACTGGATCCCCTTGCTCATTCCATCGGCTACACCCCGGCTACGTTTAATCATAGCTTCAAAATCCGGTTTTACTTCCCCGGAAATGGAAATCCCGTAATCAGCAGCATGCACGGCATATTCAAACGCCTGTGCGCTCTTTAATAATGATTTCGTAGGAATACATCCCCAGTTACTACAGATTCCACCAAGTCTTTCCCTCTCGACAACACCTACGTTCATTCCAAGCTGGGCAGCCCTGATGGCAGCCACGTATCCACCGGGACCACTCCCTATGACTATTACATCGTAACTCATAATTTTTAAATCTTTTTTTGTCGTAAAACAAAACAGTTCACTCGCTAAAAAGTTTTATAAAAGAGAAGCTTCTCCCTATTCGCGGAATATTTTTCTGGTGATCAGAAGATAAAAAAACCGGCACAAGGCCGGTTACATTATATATCAGGGCATTAGTTCCTTTAATTTATCTGTAAGGTCGCTTCCCCGGAGATCGGCAGCAATAATTTTACCCTCTTTATCGAGCAATACCGAATGAGGAATCGAATTTACCCCATAAAGCCGGGCGACTTCATTTTGCCAATATTTCAGGTCAGAAACCTGGTGCCAATCGAGATGATCGTCTGCAATAGCCTTCACCCAGGCATCCTTGTCCCGGTCAAGAGAAACACCGATAATATCAAATCCTTTATCTTTGAAACCATTATAAGCGGCAACTACATTTGGATTTTCCTGACGGCATGGTCCGCACCATGAAGCCCAAAAATCAATTAAAATATACTTTCCCTTTAAGGAAGACAAGGTAATCGGATTCCCTTCAGGATCGTTCATTGTAAAATCGGGAGCTTCTGCTCCCACAGCTGTTTTTGCCTTGGTATCAAGGATCTCATGAAGCTGTTTGGTATATACAGACTCCTTCAGATCAGGAGAAATAGTATCGGCAAGCGCCTTAAGATCTTCATAGCTTAACTGATTGGCTAATTGCGAAAGGGTAATAAACGGGGCAACAACAGAATGATTATTTTCACGGACAAAATTCTTTGCATAAACCATCATATTATCTGAAACAGCCTGTATATCAGCCTTAATCCTGTCAATTTCCTGTTGATCACCCTTTGCAGATGCTTGCGCATACTCTTGTCTGTACTGGTTCATTTTTTTGCCCATCTTATTTAACTCTTCGACATAATTATTAAATATATCAGTCGTAGGAGAGCCGGTAACTTTTGATGCCTGCAAACTATCTTTATAGGCAGCGACATGAATTGCTGCATTTTCCAGGAAAAATTGTGCAAAATACTGGTGATCATTTAACCGCAGGTAATGCAATTCGGGCATACCTGCTTCTCCCTCAAATTTGAACTTTCCTTTTTTCAGGTCTGTCGTATCCAGGGTGACTACTTTTCCCTCTTCTGCTTTTACAAGGTAAACTTTCCCTGTATCCACCCCGGTTATGTCGCCGGTAATCGTGTATTCAGTGGAATTATTCCGGCAACCAACAGCCAGAGTCATAACACAAACAAACAGCAAGACTAAATTTTTCATTCTTTTTCTTTTTGTGATTGATAATAAATATCCAATAATTGCCTGGCGGCAATAAACGAACTCATTTCCTCTTTCAGAACCTGATGTTCAAACGAGGGAATTAATTGTTTTATTTTCTGATTTTGATAAAAATTAGATTTCAGTTGTTCATTGATCGTTTCGTACATCCAAAACTTTGATTGTTCATTCCGTTTGTGCTGAAAATAGCCATTCTCATTCACAAGTTTCAGATAGTCATTTATTGTTTCCCAGATTTGACTGATGCCAATATTTTTGACAGAAGAACAGGTAAGTACCCTGGGTTTCCATCCCGAGTCAGTTGGAGGGAAAAGATGAAGGGCGTTTTTGTATTGAACCCTGGCCATCCCGGCACGGTCTACATTATCACCGTCGGCCTTATTAATCGTTATCGCATCAGCCATTTCCATGATTCCCCGTTTTATGCCCTGTAACTCATCTCCAGCCCCGGACAACATAAGCAACAAGAAAAAATCGACCATGGAATGTACGACAGTTTCACTTTGCCCGACTCCCACCGTTTCGATAAAAACGGTATCGAAGCCTGCGGCCTCACAAAGAATGATCGTTTCCCTTGTTTTACGGGCCACACCACCCAACGATCCTGCGGAAGGAGATGGCCTGATGTAAGCATTCGGATCCGAAGAAAGCTCTTCCATCCTGGTTTTATCTCCCAGTATACTTCCTTTAGAACGTTCACTACTGGGGTCAATGGCCAAAACTGCAAGTTTATGCCCCGTCGAGGTAATATATTTCCCCATGGCTTCGATAAAAGTACTTTTACCGACACCAGGAACTCCGGTTATCCCGATACGGACCGATTTCCCGCTATACGGGAGACATTTCAGTATAATTTCCTGAGCTATTTCCTGATGTTCCTTTTTCGAACTTTCGACTAAGGTGACAGCCTGGCTGAGCAATGTAATATTCCCGTTTAGTATACCATTGACATATGCATCAGCAGAAAGTATGGCCTTCTTTTTATTTTTTAAAAAACGTTTTACCGAATTCTCGTTGAATGATTCGGGATGATCAACGCCTTCATTCACGACCAATCCCTTATAAAGATCCTCGTTCTCAACATGTTTATGCGCTTTGTCTGCAATCATTAACCTAAATTTTATACGAAGGAAAATTTTCACGAAAGATAAAAAAAAATAAGCCGCTCCCCAATTGAAGCGGCTCTTAACATATCTTAAAAATATTTTATTTATTATTTCGACTCTACATTAGACGTTATCCTCAAAATAGAGGTAGGATTATGGGGATCGTTTGAAATAATGGTAATTGCCTTATTTTGTCTTCCCCTCTTACCTCTGGAATTGAATTCAACCTTAAGGGGAACACTCTGCCCGGCAGGAATAACTTTTTTTTCAGGAGTTACCACAGTACATCCACAGGAAGTTTTAACATCGCGCAGTACCAAGTCTCGCTTTCCTCCGTTCTTAATGGAAAACACATAATCAACCTTGTCCCCCTCCTTAATATTTCCAAAATCATGGCTCTCCTCATTAAACGAGATTACCGGAGCATTTGCCAGTTCCTCCGGGGTGAGCGAAGAAAAATCTTCTCCAATTGTTGCAGATACTCCGATTGAATTCCGGTAGTCTGACTTTCCATTAACGTCTAAATAAATCCGGTTCATAACAAAACCGTAAGAATCAATCTTCCCTGCATCGTAAGTAACAATAATATTTCCTTTCTCATTGGGTTTCAGAGTAGCAGGAACTACTCTTGCCTGTAAATGAGCAGGAGGAGTACGAAAACTTAAAGTCACGGGAGCCCCGGAATCGTTTATAATCTCCAGGCTATCGGTCAATACCTGGTCTTTTTTGATCTCAGGAAAAACAACATAGTTTGATTTTGCCCTTACCGGGCCGATTTCCCTCGGATAAAGCTCGGCCGTTGTTTTTGGATGTGGAGTAACTATACCTGAAATACTTAAAACAGACTGAGGACTTTCCCCGTTTGTATAAACAGTTATTGTTTTATGAAAAGGGCCGGGCCTGTTCTGCGGGTTATAGCTTACTTTAATAGAACCTTTTTCTCCGGGGGGGACAGGCTTTTGCGTCCATTCAGGAGTAGTACAGCCACATGAGGCCTGTACATTATTTAAAATAAGAGGTGCATCCCCTTTGTTCGTGAAATAAAAAATGTATGACTTCGGCCCTCCTTCTTCTGCTATCGTTCCAAAATCATGCTCCTGTCCGTCAAAAACAATCTTCGATTTTGCGGACTGGGCCATCACATTTTCTGCCTTCCAAAAGAAGACAGCGAAAAAAATCAACATCAAACTCAACTTCATCTGTTCTATTTTTTAATTTTCTATTGTTTCCTGTAATTTATAGTAAAACGTACTCCGTCGTTATTTGCTCAGTAATATAGCGTCAAAGATAGCAACTAAAAAAAGACACACACCAAAGGACAGACACTATGCTTTTTTATTCAAAAACTTATTTCTTAATTAATAAAGCATAAGTTAAAAATCCTATTTATGAACTTGTTATTATACAAATCTACAAAAGCTCCCTTTCCGGCACTGTTAATTCCCATAAACGTTTGTTAATAATTTGTTAACGACTGTTTTTAACTAAAAAAATAACTAGTTTCGTGCCGTTTAGAACGATCATTAAGGAACATGGGAAGAAATACAATTCGCTTTGTTATAGTCCTGGCCACCATTTCGGTGCTTGGCATTCTGCTGATCCAGTTCTTTTTTATAAAAAACACGGTCGACTTAAATGAAAAAAAATTTCATGATGCGACTACCCAAGCCTTGAAAAATGTTGCGAGCCTGTTGATCGAATACAATAATAAACTCCGGGGTACGACCAATCCCCATGAAGTAACGAATGAAATTGAGCAAATATCAAGCAATTATTATGTTGTCAATGTAAATGACGAAATTAATCCATACCTGCTTCATCATTTTTTGATAATGGAATTCAAAAGGTTTAACATCAACCTCGATTTTGAATATGCCATTTATGATTGTGAGAGGGACCAGATGGTTTATGGTATGAGAGGGAAAGAGCGAGGGAGCCAGAAGCATCAGTCTGTTAAGGAAGAACAGGATCCTAACTGTAATCCGGATGAGGAATTGCCCAAAACTTCCGATAAGAACAAGCATGATCATAATCTTCCCACCTGTAAAAAATATACTTATTACTTTGGCGTTTATTTTCCCAATCGTTCCCGGTACTACAGTAACCGGATCCACCCCTGGTATGTGATTGATGGGATACTTTTTATCGTTATTCTTTTTTTTGGGTATACCTTGTATGTCATTCTAAAACAACGAAAGCTCAGTGAGATCCAAAAGAATTTCATAAACAACCTGACCCATGAGTTCAAAACCCCGATCGCCTCAATCGACCTTTCGGCCAAAGTCCTTTCGGATCCTGGGATAGTCAATCAGCCCAAAAGGCTCCAAGAATATTCAAAAATAGTTAAAGAACAAACGCAAAGACTTTCTGACCAGGTAGAAAAAGTACTTCAAATGGCGAGCATCGAGAAGCAAAAGATGGTGATGGAAAAAGAAAAGACAGAATTAGTATCTTTTATCCAAAAATGCATCATCGATTTTAAAAATAGCCAAACAGTACTTGATTACCAGATTGATTTTGAAGCTCCGGAACCGCCAGTGATTATTATGGCAGACCAACTGCATTTTTCAAATGTCATTTTTAACTTGCTTGACAATGCTTTTAAATATTGTCAAGACAAACCGGAAATAACCATCACAATCTCCGGAAAAGAGAAAAACACGAAGCTAAGTATTGCAGATCATGGAATAGGAATCCCCAGAAAGTACCGAAAAAAAATTTTCGGACGATTTTTCAGGGTCCCAACAGGCAATGTCCATAATGTAAAAGGGTTCGGGCTGGGGCTTGACTATGTAAAAAAAATAACGAAAAGACACGGATGGAGCATTTCCGTATCGGATAATTCACCTCAAGGCACTATTTTTACAGTAACTATACCTAATTGATTATGGACTTTACAGGAAAACAAATTCTTCTTGTCGAAGATGACAAAACACTGAATTTTATTATCAGGGATAACCTGGAAGAAGCAGGATATCTGGTCTCCGGGACAGAAGACGGCGAACAGGCTTTCAGCCTGTTCTGTAAAAACAAGTTCGACCTGTGTTTGTTGGATGTCATGCTTCCCCGGATGGATGGTTTTTCTCTGGCAAAAAAAATGCGGGAGAAGAATCAAATGGTGCCAATACTTTTTCTAACGGCCAAAAACCTTCCCGAAGACAAGATTAATGGTTTTGCAATTGGCGGGGATGATTATATTACAAAGCCATTCAGCATGGAAGAACTGCTGATGCGAATCAAAGTATTTCTGAAAAGAAGTCAGCCCAAGCCGGAAAAGCTTGATGAGCTAAAAAGTTGTAAAATAGGAAACTTCGATTTCTTCTATGAGAATTTAACATTGAAAAATCATCATGGGAACAGGACTCTTACCTACAAGGAAGCACAACTTTTGAAATACTTCTGTGAGAACCCGAACAAGGTGCTTAGCCGGTCTGAAATATTGAGTAATGTTTGGGGGTCTGACGATTATTACCTGGGCAGGAGCCTTGATGTTTTTATTTCCAGGTTAAGAAAATATTTGAAAAGCGACGCAAATATCAGGATTATTAACCTACATGGAATCGGATTCCGTTTCAATGCACCGGTTGAAAAAGAATAAGATCATTAAAGACGGGAATGTAACCGGAAAGCAGCATTGATCCTTTCCGTTATGCTTTTTACAGGAGCCTACTTGGGAGCAGAACTCGCATCCTACCTCCCCGACAGACTCCTAAATTTCCTTTTTTAACCTTCAAGATCATCTTCATCGCCAAAAGACATGCCCATCTTTCTGGCCTTCAGAATCAATGGATGATCTTTTTCTACAACTCGAAGCCGGTCGCTTATTTCCGATAAGGGAACCGTAATCAGTTCGTTATTTTTTATCGCCACCATAGTCCCAAAGGTTCCTGCTGCAATGCATTCTGCAGCAAATGATCCGTAACGGGTGGCCAGAATCCTGTCCATCGGACTGGGGCTCCCTCCCCTCTGTACATAACCGAGAACTGTTTCCCGTGTTTCTATCCCTGTATAGGTCCGAATCGCCTCGGCGACGTAACGGGCAGCTGATTCACCATCGGGATGCTTGATCCCCTCAGCCACAACTACGATCGAATAATTTTTTTTGCTTTCATAACGTTTCTCGATCCGCTTACAAACCGACCGGATATTGTAATCCAGTTCCGGGAGCAAAATGATGTCGCCACCACCGGCCATACCTGCATACAAGGCAATCCACCCGGTATGATGCCCCATGACCTCAATGATCATTACCCGTTGGTGCGAATTAGCTGTGGTATGCAACCTGTCGATCGCCTCCGTGGCAATCTGAAGGGCTGAATCGAACCCAAAAGTGACATCTGTTCCCCATACATCATTATCAATTGTTTTAGGTATCCCGATCACATTCATGCCCTCTGCGCTCAACCGGTTTGCCGTCTTCATTGTCCCGTTACCACCGATGCAGACCAGTGCTTCAAGGCCAAGTTCATGATAATTATTTTTGATCTGCTCCGGCTTATCATTATCGCCATCCTTTATAACTTTGTATGGTTTTTCCCTGGATGTCCCGAGTATTGTTCCTCCCAGTGTTAATATACCTGAAAGATCAGATTCTTTTAACAGAACGTACTCCTTATCAATTAACCCCGAAAATCCGGCGGTAAAACCGATAACTTCCATCTTGTATTCAACAATTGCTGTCTTTCCTACTCCCCGGATAGCAGCATTAAGTCCTGGACAATCTCCTCCTGCAGTCAGTATTCCTATCCGCTTTGGCTTTTCCATACGCATCTATTTATTTTATTGAAACCAGTCAGAAATAAAAATCAACCGAAATTACAAAAACAATTCTTTAGTCCGGTACATAAATTATAATTGATTATCTAAAGTTGACAAAAAATCCCCTCTTTTCCCCGCCGGTGATACTCACGTCGATTAAAATTTGCTATCCTAATTGATTCTTAAAAAAATTATAAGTTAATATTTGGAAAATTATCGACTATAATCTTCGAAATTATCGACTATAATCTTCGAAATTACAGGTTATAATTTTGGATTTTACAGGTTATAATTTTCAAGATTATAAGCTAATATTTCAAAACAGGACATAATGCATTGATAATGGCTCAGACAAAGGCATCAAAAAACTTCTGACTAACAAATCCGGGGCCTGGCGGCACGATACTCATACAGGGAATCGACTGCAAGGTTCTTCGTTCTTTCCCAAATTAAAAAGACAATGATACCTTACAAAATTCAAAACGAAAGAAGTTTTTTACTAATTTCGTGAAAAATTACAAAATTTAATCTGTAATTAAATAATAACCTAAAATTAAGACCAATGAGAAAAGTTTTTTCGTACCTATTAACCGGAGTTCTCTTCACGACCGTTGCATGCAACAGCGGACAAAAAAAAGCCGAAAGTGAAAACCAGGAAGCGGCATCACAACCAGCCAAAGTGGAAGAGGCGGTAGCAGACAACACGCTTACTCCAGCCGAAAAGGAAAATGGATGGGTGCTTTTGTTTAACGGCCAAAACACAGACGGGTGGAGAGGTGTTGACAAAAAGATCTGCCCTCCCGGATGGAAGGCTGAAGACGGAACTCTTTATTGCCAGGGATCCGGTAAAGGAGAGGCCGGTGCCGACAATGGCGGGGATATTCTCTTTGACAAAAAGTTCAAAAATTTTGATCTTAAACTCGAGTGGAAAATTTCACAAGGTGGAAATTCAGGTATCTTTTACCTGGGACAAGAAGTTCCGGGTTGGCCAATTTACAAAACTGCTCCTGAAATGCAAATACTCGACAACGAGCGTCATCCGGATGCTATGCTGGGAAAAGACGGCAACCGGCAGGCAGGTTCTCTTTACGACCTGATTCCGGCTAAACCACAGAATGCTAAACCGGCCGGAGAATGGAACAGTGTCGAAATTATCTGCTACAAAGGGACTGTCGTTCATAAGCAGAACGGACAAACGGTGGTTGAATATCATTTATGGACAGATGACTGGAAAGCCTTGGTTAAAGACAGTAAATTCCCTGCTTTAAACGAAAACTTTGCCAACGTGGCAGAAGAAGGGTACATCGCGTTGCAGGATCACGGGGATGACGTCTGGTTCAAGAACATCAAAATTAAAGAATTATAAAAGTTATCTGAAAAAAAATAAAAGAGGGTTGCGCAATGCTTCCCTCTTTTTTATATCCTCTCTCTAAAGATCGTAAAGGGAAACGGGATACAAAAATTTAGTGTTGCTCAACAAGTTAAAAATAAAGCACAGCGTGCTTAAACCACAAATTAAATTACTTGACAGGGACAAAAACAGCCAGTTGTTTCAATGCTCAATTCACAATATTTAAATAATTTTGTTTAATCCGGGAAATTGTATTACAACATGATCTTCATCGGTGAGGAAGGAAGATTTTGGGACCAGTTTCCCTTGAAAAAGCAGTCAGTTAAACGAATATTTAAATCTTAAACGAAAAAGATCAATGAAAACTCTTGGAATGATTGGCGGAACCGGCTGGGTTTCAACAATGGAATACTACAGATTGATCAACATATTTACCAACCAGAGGCTTGGTGGATTAAATTCCGCCCGGATACTCCTCTACTCAGTAAATTATGCTGATATTGAGGCCATAAACAAAAAGAACGATTCCTTATCAATGATGGCAACGATGAAGTACCTGGCAATAAAACTACAAAATGCCGAAGCAGATGGTATTATATTATGTGCCAACACCCTACATCGATATGCAGAACAATTGGAACAAGTACTTCAAATTCCCCTGATCCATATAGCCGAAGCTACCTCCAGAGAGATACTTACTTCGAAGATAAGAAAAGTAGGTATCCTCGGAACCAGAATAACCATGGAAAAAGATTTTTATCATGAGAAACTTGGTTCTCATAACATTGTGACCATTATACCGGAAGAACCAGACAGGCTATTTATCCAGAACTGCATCACTCAAGAATTACTAAAAAATGAAATCAGACCGGAAAGCAAATCCCGCTTTCTGGAAATTATCAACAAAATGGGGGACAATGGCGCTGAGGGAATTGTGCTTGCCTGTACGGAGATCCCTCTGCTTATAAAACAGGAAGATACAAATCTAAAAGTTTTCAATACACTTGAAATTCATGCAAAAGCTGCTGTCGACTTTGCCTGTGAATAAACTAAATACAAATACGATCCGGCCAACAAGCATGAAAACCAGCATCAGGATGTAATTGCTTACAGGTTTGGAACAATTTTCCCGGATAGCTATGAATAAATCGTTATATTATTTACATCTATTTTACGTTTCTTTTGCGCCTACAAAAAAAATCAAAACAGCAGGATATGTTTCCCGGAAGTTAATTAAATCGTAACATACCTTATATTACTGCATCCCTATCCCACAGTTTTTTTAACTTTGTTCATCCAAATTATATAAGACAGGCTGCAAGCGTTCATGCAAAAAAAAATATTTGACACAATAGTTGTAGGCAGTGGTTTGGCGGGTCTTACTGCTGCATTTCATTCTTCAAGACATGGTTCAGTTGCCTTAATCACAAAATCGGAATTAGATACCAGCAATTCCTATTATGCGCAAGGCGGAATTGCTGGTGCTATTGGAGAAAATGACTCTCCCGAATTACATATTCACGACACCCTTGTTGCGGGACGGGGACTTTGTGAAAAAGATGCTGTAGATATTCTTGTCAATGAAGGAAGAGAACGAATTCTCGAAATGATAGACATGGGAATGCAGTTTGACAAGGTTGACGACAAGCTGGTACTGGGACTGGAAGGAGGCCACAGTAAACGAAGGATACTTCATGCCGGAGGAGATGCAACGGGTAAAGAACTCACTTGCTTCATGCTCCAAAAGGTTCTCGGACAAAAATCAATTCAGATTTTCGAGTATACTGCCGTTACAAGAATAATTGTAGAAAACGACATATGTGCCGGAGTACAGGCAGTCGATTTCGTCAGCGGGGAGAATATAATTTTCGAGGCACCGGCCTGCATCCTGGCTACCGGGGGCCTCTCCCGTATTTTCAACAGAACGACGAACCCTCATACGGCGACAGGAGATGGTATCGCGCTGGCCTATGAAGCCGGAGCCCAGCTGGAAGACATGGAATTTATACAGTTTCATCCTTCGGCTCTTTGCCTCAAAAACCAGGATGCATTTCTTATCAGCGAAGCAGTAAGGGGAGAAGGAGCATGGCTCCTGAATAAAAACGGGGAACGCTTCATGAAAGAAATCCATCCTTTGGCAGAATTGGCGCCAAGGGATGTTGTGGCCTTCTCGATATATCAGCAAATGAAAAAAGATCAACGTCCATTCGTATACCTCTCATTACGGCATCTCGATCCTGATAAAATAAAAAAACGATTCTCGAACATTTACAAAAAACTGGAAGAAGCAGGCTACAACATGACTTCGGACTTGTTGCCAATAGCTCCGGCAGCCCACTATATGGTCGGAGGGGTGAAAACAGGATTATACGCAGAAACAAACATAGCGGGGTTATTTGCATGTGGCGAAGTAGCATCCACAGGTGTTATGGGGGCCAACCGGCTAGCAAGCAACTCATTGCTGGAGTGCCTGGTTTTTGGGAAACGTGCGGCAGAGCAAGCCGTTATTTATCATGGAAAAAAAATGACAATTCCAGAGCAGCCATCGGTTACAAACAAAAAAGAATATGAAGACTTCTTCCTGAATATAAAAAATGAAACAGCCGACCTGATGTCAGTCAATGTAGGTATTGTTCGCAAGGAACAAAACCTGGAACAAGCTCTGGAAAGACTAAAAGAAATCGAACTGAAAATACCTGCCGGCATCAATGACTATAACATACTAAAATCCAAACAGATTATTCAGATATGCGAATTTATAACCAGGTCGGCATTGCTCAGGAAAGAAAGCCGCGGCGGACATATTCGTGAAGAATACAAACAGGAAGACCCCGACTTCAGAGTACACATTATTCAACAGAAAGGAAAAGAAATAAAATTTATCCCAATCAGAAAATGATGAACCAGGCAGAAAAAGAAGCAGCAAAACGGCTAATCGAGATAGCACTTGAAGAAGATGTCGCCAGTGGCGACATTACGACCGATAACCTCATCCCCGCAGAAATACGTAAAAGGGCTTATATGGCAGCCAAATCGGACGGCGTTATTGCAGGACTTGAAGTGGCTGAAATGGTATTTCGGAAACTGGACAAATCGCTATTGTGGAAGCCTGAAGTAAAAGATGGCGAACATGTAAAAAAGGGAGATATCATCGTACGCTTCGAAGCCAGTTATCGTGCTATTTTAACAGGGGAACGAACCGCCCTGAACTTTTTTCAACGTATGTCCGGGATCGCTACCATTTCTGCCGAATGTGCCGGAGCCATTGCCGGGTATAAAACAGTTATCCTTGACACCAGAAAAACCCTTCCCGGGTTCCGGTTACTGGATAAATATTCGGTAAAAACCGGGGGTGCAACAAATCACAGGATTGGGCTCTTCGATATGGTCATGATTAAAGATAACCACATCGATATCGCAGGGGGGATCACCCCTGCTGTTTCTCAAATCAGGAGTAAGGTACCGCACGGAATCAAGATCGAAGTCGAGACCACTACGCTTGACCAGGTGCGGGAAGCTGTCTCTGCAGAAGCGGACATTATTATGCTTGATAATATGGACAATGAAACAATGAAAGAGGCAGTCCGGATCATAAACGGACAAGCCAAAGTAGAGGCTTCCGGGAACATGACATTGGACCGGCTGAAAGATGTCGCAGCCACGGGAGTCGACTATATTTCGATTGGAGGACTCACGCATTCCGTTCAAGCCATGGACATCAGTCAGCGGATAGAATTATGAACCTGATAATCGATATTGGCAACACGCGGATTAAGCTGGCACTTTTTAACGACCATGACCTCATGTTTAGTGTGCCGCTCGATTACTTAAAGCCGGACCAGTTACAAATATTGGTGGATGAACATCCGCAACTGGACAAGGCAATCCTCTCTGCAGGGAAAGAATATCCCGAAGAGATCAGGAACTTCCTGAAGTCGAATTTCAGGCGTTTTATTGAACTCGATCATCAGACACCTGTTCCGATCAAAAATTGTTACCGAAGTCCGGAAACGCTTGGATTCGACAGGCTGGCTTCAGCAATCGGGGCATGGGAATTGTTCCCCGGGCAAAACCTGTTGATCATCGATGCCGGAACAGCCGTCACGTACGACATTGTCTCTGAAAATAATGAATATCTGGGTGGAAACATATCTCCAGGATTGGAGATGAGGTTCAAGGCACTGAACCATTTTACAGGAAAGCTACCTCTCATTCTTCCGGACGACCGGTTTGAAACTCCCGGTACGGATACTTCGATGGCGATCCGTTCAGGCGTTCAGATGGGATTAATCTTCGAAATCGAACAGTACATCGAATATTTTAATAAAATTTACAAAAATTTAAGAGTCCTTATGACCGGAGGAGATTCTAAATTCTTTGATAAAAAATTAAAAAATTCCATCTTTGTACATTTTAATTTAGGATTAATTGGGTTAAACCGGATTCTCGAATACAACAACGGATAGCAGGACCAGAAAACAGAAATTTGACTGCGAACAAAGATTTATGGCTACTATTGCTTAAAAAAAATGATAATTTCTTAACAAAGAAGACGTCCTTTTTCTAAAATAGAATCTTTCTTTGCAAAAGTTTATCAAGAAAAGAGGATCTTTAGTTGTGTTACTTTATTGAACATTACAATAATAAAAATGCGTGCAAGACAGACATCTAAAACACCCGGAAGTTGCGGTATCCGGTTTTTATTGGGGAAAGTGCAGAAAAAAGCTTTAGCAGTTCTATCATGGCATGAGTTTTGAAAATATATTTTTGGTAAACAGTTCTTTATCAATCCAATTAAAAAAAGAGGCAAAAAAAAGTAAGAAAAGATATTTCATTGTAATATTCAAAATAAATTTATATTTGGGACATTATAGTGCGACAAAAAGCAATAGCTCTTAATCTAATAAAAAAATGTAATTAATAATATTTTTCCAAATGATGAAATCTTTGCAATCCAAAATTAAATTACTGACGTTAGTGTTGGCTGTTTTCGCAAGTGTTTCAGCCTATGCACAGCGGGTAATTACCGGTACAGTTTACCGTGACGGGAAACCTGCAGCGGGTGTAACAGTCGAAGCCCACAGATCTTCAGAAGTATTTATGACCAGCTTTGACGGTAAATACAAAATTACAGTAGACAGTAAATGTAAATACTTGAAATTTACATTTATTGACGATAGCAGGAAGCTTGATATTGAAGACAATAGCAGCAATGTAATTAACTTCAGTTTTGATGGGGAAATTCCGGCAGCAGGACAGGAAGAAGTAGCAGAAGGAGGCGTTGATACAAGGACCAGCCAGGAGCTTGTAACTGCAAAAGTTACTGATTTTATGAGTAATTATACCCTGGAAGACCAGTTTTACAAACAAAATGATTACAAATCGGCTTTAGCCCCATGGAGAATACTTTTTAACAAATATCCAAAATCAACGATCAATATTTATATCCATGGGTCCAACATGTACGAATCACTCATTGAATCAGCCAAAGATTCCGTCAAAAGAAGTGCTTATATCGATACGCTAATGATGGTCTACGACCGTCGGATTAAATACTTTGATCAGAAAGGTTTTGTTCTGGGCCGCAAAGCGACCGATTATCTAAAATATAAACTGGACAACCAGGAGCTTTCTGACGACCAGTTACAGGCAATCCTGAAAGTAGGATATGCTGATTTAAAGGGATCGATCGACCTTGAAAAAAATGAATCAGAAATAGCTGTACTGGTCGTTTACATGCAGGTTACTAAGCGTCTGTTCATCATGGGGCAACTATCGAAAGAAGACGTTGCCAACAATTACCAGATTACGTCGTCCATTATCGATAAAGACCTGGTAAAAGACGCCACAAGCGAGAAATACAAAACAGCGAAGTCAATGGTCGACCAGTTATTCCAGACTAGTGGAGCAGCCGACTGTGAAGCACTGATCGCATTATACGAGCCACAATTTGAAACGATATCAAAAGATGTAGATGCCCTGAAAAAGATGCTCCGCGTGCTCGACAAACAGGATTGTACCGACAGCGAGTTATTCGCCAAAGCCTCGGAAAAACTTTACGAACTGGAACCATCTGCGGAAGCAGCATTTAACATGGCCCGCCTGTTCGTTAAACGCGACGATTTTGCAAAAGCAAAAGAATATTACCAAAATGCAATCTCCTCTGAAACCGATAAGGAACTTCTTTCAAAATATTACTACGAGCTGGGTATGTTTACCCTTGTAAAAGAAAGCAACTTTCAACAGTCACGTAATTATGCCCGTAAATCAATCGACAACAACCCGAACTTCGGACCTGCATATATGTTGATGGGAGATATTTATGCCCAATATGCTAAACATTATGGAGAAAACGATTTCGAACATCAGACAATGTATTGGCTTGCTGTCGACTATTATGAAAAAGCAAAGAAGGTTGACCCGGATGTATTTGCTAACGCAAACTCTAAAATCAATATTTACAAACAATACTTCCCTGACAAGGAGAATATGTTCTTCCAGGGATATCAGGAAGGCCAGACTTATACCTTCGGAAGTTGGATCAATGAATCAACCAAAGCACGTGCAAAAAAATAAGAAATATTCATACAGAAGATATTCAAAATCAAGCATTGCAATTCTCTTGGCGGGAATTGCAATGCTTTTCTTTTCATGTGAGAATAACAAAATTGAAAAGATCAAAGAATTATCCTCCAGCGATAAGATGCCGGAAATGATCGCAGATAGTTTTACCATGGTCTACTCTGATTCCAGCGTGATACGTTTTAAAATGATTACACCAAAAATGATCCGCTACGGACAAGAGGAGGAAGAACCGTTTACGGAATTCCCCGAAGGGGTCGAAATTGAAAAGTTCGACGCCAACATGAAAATCGTTTCCAGGATTACCTCGAACTATGCACAATATTTTGAGAAAAAAAAGAAGTGGATTGCAAAAAACAATGTCATTGCTGTTAACCTGCAAGGTGATTCTTTAAAAACAGAAGAACTTACCTGGGAGCAGGATAAAGAAAAAATATATTCTGATCAGTTTGTTACAGTTATCCGTCAAAATCAAATCATTAACGGGATCGGATTCGAGTCAAACCAAAACCTGTCTGACTGGGAAATCAAGGAAGTTACAGGAACATTGTACATGGACGTAGGAGAATAATGAGTCATGGAAATAAACATCATCACAATTCTTGTTACCATCCTGTTTTCCGCCTTTTTTTCCGGAATGGAAATTGCTTTTATCTCGGCAAACAAGTTACGTCTCGAGCTCGACAAGCAACAGAATTCATTTAATTCAAAAATATTAAGGGTATTTACCCGGAATCCGGGGCAATATATCGCCACCATGCTGGTCGGAAATAATGTTGCCCTGGTTATTTACGGTGTTGCTTTTGCCAAACTGCTTGAACCCCTCTTCTTTCATCTGCTTAAGTCTGACGGGGCCGTTTTATTTCTGCAAACAGTCACGTCAACGCTGATCATACTTTTTACAGGAGAATTTTTTCCAAAGGCCTTGTTTCGGATCAACCCAAACATGGTCTTGCGTTTTTTTGCTGTTCCCCTGGTCTTCTTTTATTATCTGTTTTATCCGGTAGCAAAGCTGACCATGGTTATTTCAAGGCTACTGCTTAATAGCTTTCTGCGTGCCTCGATTAATAAAGAGGAAGAGAAAATTGTTTTTAGCAGGGTCGACCTTGACCACTTTGTAAACGACCAGGATAATAACCAGGAACAGACGGAAAAAGAAATTGAGAACGAGGTTAAATTATTCAGAAATGCACTGGACTTCTCTAAAGTCAAACTAAGGGAAATCATGATTCCCCGGCCTGAGATGGTAGCGCTGGATATTAGCTCAGGCATAGAGGACCTCAGACAAAAATTTATTGAAACCGGTTATTCGAGAATCCTGTTTTACCAGGAAAATATAGATAATATAATCGGATATGTTCATCATTCGGCAATATTTACAAACCCGGAAGCCATACGTCCAAACCTAAAAAAAGTGCTCATTGTACCCGAAACAATGCCGGCTAGCAAGCTTCTCAAAAAATTTATACAACAGCACCGGAGTATTGCCATTGTAGTCGACGAATTTGGTGGAACTTCCGGTTTGGTAACCAGCGAAGATATTCTGGAAGAAATATTTGGTGAGATTGAAGACGAGCATGATACCGTCGACCTCGTGGACAGAAAAATAAACGATAATGAATTCATTTTTTCTGCCAGGATTGAACTGGACACCCTGAACGAAAAATACAATCTTGGGTTCCCTGTAAATGAAAACTATGAAACACTGGCAGGGTACATCCTCTTCTATCACGAAAGTATTCCCAAAATCAATACCATAATAAAGATAGATAAGTTCAGGTTTAAAATACTTAAGGCCTCCAATACCCGTATTGAATTAGTCAACCTGATGATCGAACAATAAGAACTGATAAACAAATACTTAAAAAAATTCCGTTTTCGGTTAAGCTTCCTCGTCTGAAAGAAATTATAGCACATGATACCCCCGGAAACCCGCATAAACTGTATCGGAGAGAGGTTGTTGTACAGCAATGCAAAAAAAAAATGAATATTAAAGATTAAACTCTAAAATTGTTATCTTCGTAGCGCGAAAAATATAAGTAAAAATATAATTCAATTAACTATTAGTAAATGGCTACCCTACAAAACATACGAAACCGTGCTGGTTTATTAGTAGCAATTATTATTGGTCTGGCATTAGTTGCTTTTATCTTGGGTGATATGTTACGTGCAGGAAATTCGTTGATGAAACCTTCACAAATGGAAGTTGCGGACATTAACGGGACTTCTGTACAATATCAGGATTTCCAGAAAAAAATCGAGCAAACTGCTGAAATTTATAAAATGAACAGCGGACGTACCCAGCTCGACGACAATATGTGGGCGCAGATCCGTGAACAGGTCTGGCAAGACGTAGTACGGGAAGCAGTGATGGGTGATGTTTATGAGAAATTGGGACTGACAGTAAGTTCTGACGAATTATTTGACATGGTACAAGGCTCAAATATACATCCGATAATCCGCCAGTTATTCACCAATCCTAAAACAGGACAATTTGATAAATCTGCAGTACTTCAATTTCTGAAATCATTGGAGACCAATGCTACTGACCAACAAAAAGCATATTGGTTATATATCGAAGATCAGATCAAAAAGGAAAGAATGATAACCAAATATAATGATCTGATCAGACAGGGGCTTTATGTTACCAAGGCTGAAGCCGGGGAAAGTGTAAAAGCAAAAAGCAGGACTGTCGATATCCAGTATATACAGCTATCTTACATTTCGGTACCCGACAGTAGCGTGAAAGTTACAGATAAGGAAATGAAAACCTACTACGAGGAACATAAAGACAATTATAAGCAGGATGCCTCAAGAACGATCGAATATGTTACTTTCCCTGTGAAAGCTTCAGAGGAAGATGACAATAACGCAAAAAAATGGATCGAAAACATTAAAAGCGATTTTGCAACGGCACAGGATAACGAGCAATTTGTGAATGTTAATTCAGATGTAAGGTTTGAAGATGTTTACCAGAAAAAGGAAGACCTTTCACCCGAACTTGCGAGTTTTGCGTTTAATGGTGCTAAAGGAGACATTTATGGTCCGGTTAAGGAACAGAATTCCTATAAACTTATAAAAATTGACGATATCAAAGATCTTCCTGACTCGGTTGAAGCCCGGCATATACTAATCAGACCGGAAACAGCAGGAAGCAATGACAAGGCACTTGCCTTGGCCGACAGTCTTAAAAATCTGATAGAGAAAGGGGCCAACTTTGCAGACCTTGCAAAAAAATATTCGGAAGATACAGGATCTGCCGCACGTGGAGGTGACCTTGGCTGGTTCCGCCGTAATCAAATGGTCAAACCATTTGCGGACGCTTGTTTTAACGGAGAAGTTAATAAAGTTTACACGGTGACCTCTCAGTTCGGTGTCCACGTAATACAACCGACCAAAAAAGAAAAAGAAGTTAAGCAAGTCCGCTTAGCTATATTGATCCGGAATATAGAACCCAGCACGCAAACCTATCAAAACGTTTATGCACAGGCCAGTAAGTTTGCCAGTGAAAGCCAGTCAGGAGATGCGTTCAGGGAAACAGTAAAAAAAGAAAATCTCTCCAAAAAAATCGCCAGAGTCGGAGAAAACGATGAAGAAATAACCGGGCTGGAACAGTCCCGTTCATTGATCCGTGCAACATACTCAGCAGATCTGAACAGTGTCCTCCAGAACAATGAGGGATCGACCATCTTCGAATTTGGGGATAATTTTGTCGTAGCCGTTCTTTCTGAAATACATGAAGCAGGCATTGCCTCATTCGGGGAGGTAAGGCCCCGGATCGAACTGGAAGTAAAAAAAGAAAACAAAGCAAAGATGCTTGTTGCAAAAATGCAGGAAGCCGCAACCGGAAATGACCTGAATGCTATTGCCACAAAGCTGGACGCTTCAGTAAAGGATGCCAATGGCATTAATTTCGGTATGTACACGGTTCCTGGCATAGGTGTTGAACCCGCTTTGGTCGGAACTGTTTCCTGTATTGAAAAGGATAAGGTTTCCTCTCCTATAAAAGGAAACAACGGGGTATACCTGGTTAAAGTAGTCTCAGAAACAGAAACGGCAGACAACAATGCCGCAGAGGAACAAAAAAGACTTGAACAGTCATTAAGCTATCGCGCAAACTACCAGGCCTATGAAGCCCAGAAAAAAGCAGCCGACATTACAGACAAAAGATCTAAATTTTATTAATAGAATACAAATGAAGAAAAGCAGGTTTAATGACCTGCTTTTTTTTTGATTATTTTTGAGGTAAGCGTTTTTTACTCCTTTCATCTTAAAGACAACGGACCATTAATTAAAAATCAGAATATGAAACGATTACTACTGCCACTACTACTGCTCTTTCTTTTTTCAGGATTTACACCGTCGAAAAAACAGGTTTACCTTTTCTCCTATTTTAAAGATAACGGGCAGGATGGGCTTCACCTCGCCTATAGCCTGGATGGGTACCGCTGGAAAGCGCTCAAAAACGACCGGCCATTTTTAACCCCGGAGGTTGCCAAGGATAAACTGATGAGAGATCCGTGTATCATTCTGGGACCGGACAAAAAATTTCATATGGTATGGACCGTCAGCTGGAATGACAGGGGAATCGGTTATGCTTCGTCGGATGATCTGATTCACTGGTCAAAACAAGAATTTATCCCGGTCATGAAGGATGAACCTACGGCCTTAAACTGCTGGGCACCGGAGATTTTTTATGATAAAGGACAAAAGCTATACATGATATACTGGGCAACAACTATCCCGGGACGATTCAAGGAAGGCGACACACAGGGTGATGCGAAATATAATCATCGTTTTTATTGTACAACGACCAGAGATTTTAAGACTTTCTCCAAAACCAGGTTGTTATATGATGAAGGGTTCAACGTGATCGATGCCACAATTCAAAAGATCAATGGGAAATATACGATGTTTCTGAAAGACGAAACCAAAACCCCTGCAAAAAAATATATCCTTATAGCTGAAAGTGATTCCCTGACAAACGGGTACCACCTTATAAGCCCCCCTATTACGCCGGATTGGGTAGAAGGTCCCACTGCTACAAATGTTGATGGATATTGGGTCGTCTACTATGACGAATACACGAGACACCACATGGGAGCGGTAAGATCAAAAGACCTCAAAAACTGGGAAATAATCACAGACTCAATCTCGTTCCCTGAAGGCACACGACATGGATCTGTCTTCAAAGTAAAAGAGAAAGTCCTCAAAAATTTATTAATAGAAGGACAAAAAAACGACAGATAAAAATCAACGACGGCCTTTCCCTTTTCGAAAGGCCTTATTTTTTGTTGTACGGTGTTCTGCTTTTGTTTTAGCCTGTAATTTTCCGTAATCGGGACGCTTCTTCTCATGAAAAGCCCCCTTGTAGTCCGGGTCTTCGAGTTTCCGCTGACGATCAATTTCCCTTAGTTGTTCTTGTCTTTCCTGTTTGGATGTTGGCGCGACCACAACTCTTTCCGGGATCGGTTTTTCCTCTATCTTCATCCGGATCAGGCTTTCAATCTGTTGTAAATGATATTCCTCCGATGGATCAATAAGGGTAATTGCTTCGCCCTTGTTATTGGCACGGGCTGTCCGGCCAATCCTGTGCACATAATCCTCATAACGTTGAGGTAAATCAAAATTAATCACATGTGAAACCAGTGAAACATCCAGTCCTCTGGCTGAAACATCGGTCGATATCAGTATCCTGACTTCGCCTTCTTTAAAAGCCTTTATTGCATTAATCCGGGTATTCTGACCTTTATTGGAATGGAGTATCCGCTTCTCGCCCTCGGTCTTGCGTCTGATAACCTTAAAAACCTGCTCTGCATGCTCCTTGGTCCTGACGAACAGGATTACCCGGTTAAAAACAGTTTCATCTTCAAGCAGATACCTGACCAGATTCAATTTTGTAATATAATTCGGCACCTTGTAATAGGACTGATGTACCTGCTGGGCGGGAGTGGCTGAAAGTGTCACCTCTATCCGTTCCGGCAAATCCAGAAACTCGTTGCTCATTTCTTCTACCTTGGTACCAAAAGTAGCCGAGAACAAAAGATTTTGACGTTTAGAAGGAATAACCTCCAACAACCGCCTGATTTGTGGCATAAATCCCATGTCGAGCATACGATCCGCCTCATCGATAACCAGCGTTTTTATTTTTTTCAGGGAAACAGCTCCCGCACGGTAAAGATCCCAAAGCCTGCCAGGAGTAGCAACCAGGATATCAATACCCGGACTGATCAGTTCGGCATGTTTTGTCCAGCCAATGCCCCCAAAAACGGAGGCATGACGAATATTACTATAAGTTGTAAGCTCTTCGATATCTTCTCCTACCTGGATGGACAGCTCCCGGGTTGGCACCAGAATCAGGGCACGCGGGTCATCTCCCTCGGCCTTGACCAATTTCATGAACAAAGGTAACAGGTAAGCTGCTGTTTTTCCGGTTCCGGTCTGAGCAATACCAACAACGTCGGCACCTGAACGGATCACCGGGATTGCCTTTTCCTGAATCGGCGTAGGAACATCAAATCCAATTTCCTTTAACACCTTTAATATCGACTTATTTACCTTTAATTCTTCAAATGTTGCCATGCCACAAAGATAATCTAAAATCCGGGATTAACCGGTGTCCCGGAAGGCACTGCCGGATCTGCATAATGAAGGAAGCAATATCTGTAAATTTAATGTTATCCATAAAAATGTATTTCTTAAACATGCCCTTCCCTTTTTCAATTAAAGTATCAAAATCATCCAATCGGACTTACTAGATTGACATACAAATATTTTTGAGCCTCAAAAAGGAACAGTTCCGGGAGTTGATTTAAAAGATAAATTAAAAGTTCCGCAATTACATGTTTCATTTTTTTTTAAGAACCGGTTTTATCGACAAAATTTATATATTTTTGATACTAAAATACTAAAATAGTCGAACAGGACGGAAACGGAAATAAGTATAATAAAGAGAATAAGAGAAAACTTTCGACCAGATTTTTTGACGGGGAGGTTTCCCTCTGTGAAAAATAAAACACATCAATAAAACAGGACAAAAAGCGAAGAACAATCTTTTTTGCTCCTTGTGGGTTTTTATTTGTTATTTGTCTTAAAATTTAAGGCTATTTCAAAACGTCTTACTAACTGGGGAAAGTAGCAAAGCATGGAAACCTCCGGTAACGTTGACATTTGATGCCATTACGTTAGGATCGACTATTAAACCAATATGGTTTTATGATATAAAACCATATTTTGCAATGTGCTGAAAAATTAAAAGAATGATTATATATATTTAATAACAGGAAACAAAAAGCAAGTAGTTCAAAGCAGAAAACAAAAAATGTGGATACACCGATCAGTAAATACAGATTTTTATTAGTTGCAGCTGTTATCTTGCTGGTAATATTGTCGGTAAGTCAATATTCCAAGCTTACCATTAATCCCAGCTTTAACGATTACATACCCAGCGAAGTCGGGAACAGGGTATACCTGAAAAAACTGGATAGTATTTTTTGGGGGAGCGAGAAGATCATGTTGATCTTAACAAAAGACAGCGACATTATCAATCAGGAGAGTTATACCCGGATACAACGTCTTTCCACAGAATTACAAGAGCTGAAAACAGGAAAAACTTCGGATATGAAAATTAAGCAGGTTAATTTTCTGAAAAAATTAGACGCCGGATATTTCCAGCTTATTCCAACCGCATCATAAACTAAAATGATATCAATATAACACAAACAACGAATCGCATGATCTTTTACTCATCCATAGAACCAGTCTATTTTATTCTGCCGGTACTTGGTTTGATTATCGGGTTATTTGGCTCCATGCTGGGAGGCGGAGGAGGATTTTTCTTTCTGCCAATACTGACGCTCCTTTTTAAGGTACCTGCCCAGGAGGCTGTTATTACTTCACTGGTAGCCACTTTACCCATTTGCATTGCCGGTTCGTTCAGTCATTACCGCCGGAGTAATATAGACTTCAGGATAGCTGCAATATTCTCAGGGGCGGGCGTAGCCGGAGCATTTATTGGAGCATTTCTCACAAACATTATTAGTACAAACCAGCTAAAAGTTAGCTTTGGAATCTATTCTGTACTGCTCTCACTAAATATAGTAGTTAACACATGGAGAAAAGAGCAAAACGACAAAGACGGAGAAGAACGAATAAATACGGGGAGGACGTCCAGAATAACAAAAGGGTCCATTTTCGGGTTATTTGCAGGAATCATTACCGGGACCTTTGGTTCCAGCGGAACAGCTCCAGTTCTTGCGGGGCTGTTCTCAATGCACATTCCTCTAAAAATAGTAATAGGGACTTCCCTTCTGATTGTCTTGATCAATACTTTTTTTGCTGTGGGGGCGCATTTCTTAATTGGGAAAATAGACATGACCCTGGTCCTCTTTCTAACGGCTGGATCGGCAATAGGAGCATTAACAGGGCCAAGATTATTGACCAATGTAAAGACTGACCGGTCAGAAAACAAATTCAGGTACATCTATGCAGCAGTAATGAGTATTTTAGGAATTTTAATGATAATTGGCTGATTGAAAGAAACAATAAAAATGATCTACACTATTTATTACATAATACTAAGTTATTTCATTCTTGGAGGAATAGGTTTTTACTTCATAAACAGGAAGAAGGATTCTCAGACGGCAAAAAAAAGCTACACCAAATTCATATCCTATTTTTTCATTATTAACATCCTATTTTTCAGCATTGTTTTTAAACCGGTAACATTCAGATACCTGTCACTGTTAATTATCGGAGCAGGCCTTTACGAACTGTTCAAACTATTCAGAAAAAACGGATATCGGCAAAAGGGATTTTTTCTGGGTTCGCTTTTCATCTTCACAATCCTTTCCGTCGAATTTTTTCTGTTCAGCGGTTTAAAGAAGGAATTAATCCTTTTTTCCTTCCTGATACTTTCTATTTTCGATAGTTTCAGTCAAATAACAGGACAATTATGGGGTAACATCAAAATATTTCCGGAAATAAGTCCCAACAAAACACTTGGCGGGCTTATCGGGGGCAGTTTGGTCGCCATTGCCAGTGGAATACTGCTGGATGACCTGTATACGATAACTTCAGTAAAATCGGTATTAATGACTATTGGGGTTATATTTTTCGCATTTCTGGGAGATATAGCTGCCTCATTCTATAAAAGAAAATACAATGTAAAAGATTACAGCAATATTATACCCGGACACGGAGGTTTTCTGGACAGGTTTGACAGCCTCATTGCAGGAGGGGCCTGGGTAACCTTATACGTATCTGTTTTAAACTTTTAAATAAATTACAAACAGCATTGAAATGAATAACATAGTTGTATTATCATTTATTTATCTAATTGGGATCGCCATACTTCTGGCATTTAATGAACTAAATTACAGAAGGCTGAACGTAAAAGGAGAAATAACCCGCAAATTCGCACATTTTGCAGCCACTTTAGCGACGGTCCCCTTCCCTTATATATTTCCATCGCACTGGTATATCCTGGTGTTGGCATTTATATTTTTTATGGTCTTATTCGTGACCCAGTACAGCAAGCAACTTAAATCGATCCACGATATCGAAAGGAAATCTATCGGAAGTTACTTGCTGCCACTTTCCATTTATATAACTTTTTTTATTTCGATCAAGCTTCAAAGTAAATTCATGTACATCCTTCCGATGCTGATTCTTGCCATCTGTGACCCAATGGCTGCAATTCTCGGGATGAATACGAAAAAAAACAATGGTAAAATCAAAATATTCGGATTAAAAACCGAAAAAACCAGGATCGGATCTGCTGCTTTTTTTATTACCAGCTTTGTGATAAGCATCATTGCCCTCTATTTTCACAGAATCTCGTTCGACCTGAAAACATTTTGGCTTGCTTTGGCTGTCGCTATAACGAGTACGCTGGCAGAAATGCTTAGTTGGAGAGGGTCAGATAATCTGAGTATCCCGTTAAGTGTGGTGCTTATCCTGGTACTTTTTATGTAGCAGCTGGTCTGATCAGTCTGAAAAAAGAAAAAACAGGTACTGTCAATAAAGACAGGCCACGAAACAATAAACAATGAAACAAATCATAATAACCTTGAGGATGGTTATTATGAAAGTAGAAAACACAAATTCTAATTAAATGAAACGCATTATTGTCAATGGGGCTAACGGATATGTCGCCTCACATTTTATAGGTGAACTGCTTGCTCAAAAATATGAAGTAATTGCCTTGGTCAGAGGAAATAAAAAGTGCTCTGCACACGACCGGATGAATGTTGCATTGTCGGAAGTAACTGACAATAAGGATGCAGTGCCCGGAAATCTGAAAATTTACAGTTATTCTCTGCTCAGTGAAGATTTTGGCATGACAAAAAAACAGCTAAAAGAAATTTTCAGCGGGAACGTCGATTATTTTCATTTTGCGGCCAGTCTGAAATATGACTTTAAATCAAGGGAAGAAATATTCCAGACAAACATAGACGGGGTTGAAAATTCAATAACTGTTTTCTCACAATATGCAAGCCGGGACTCCCGCTTTTTCTTTATCAGCACAGCATATTCCTGCGGTAATAATCCATCACTTTTTGAGGAAATATTTTACGGGAATGAAGACATATCGCGATTCCGGAATTATTATGAGCAATCGAAAAGGTTTGCTGAAAATGTAGTAAAGAAATATATGGAGGCCCATTCTTTAGACGGGCATATTATCAGATTGTCACAGGTAGTGGGGAATAACCATACCGGCATCACCAGAACGGACTACGGCATTTTCGATTTTGCCAAAAGGATTTATAATCTGGCAAACAGGTATCCCGGAAAAACAGTAAGGGTATGTTTTGATCCTGAATCGACACAAAACCTGATACCAATAGATACCGTCACTCATTACCTGATGAAAACAGTCGAAACTCCAGAAGTACCCGTTATCATGAATTTCGTGGGGAAAAATGCGATCAGGAATATTCATATCATAGACAGTCTGAACAAGTTGCTGCCGATAAATATTGTTCCTGATAAATCGCTGCAAAAAAAGGAAATGGATTCCTTTGAAAGAATAATTTCCATTGGCATGTCATTTACCAGCAGTTACACCGGGACCAATATATTCTTTGACACAACGAACCTGGAGAAAATCGTTAGACAAACCGATAACGAGGTTACCGGACAATCCGTTTTCAGGATGTTGAAATACTTTATCAATAACCTTTCATCCCAAAAAAAAGGCAATGTTATCAAAACAGCCTGCTGAAATGGTTGTTTATACCAGATAATTTAATTGAAAATTAATACGTACGAATGAAAAAAATAATAATAAAAGGCGAAAATGTTTTAAATGTGCCTAACCTGATTAGCTTATACCGGCTCCTGGCCTTCCCTGTAATTCTTTATATGGCAGTTACCGGACAGGAAAAATGGTATGTCGTTCTCCTTTGCATCAGCCTGGCCAGCGATGTACTTGACGGTAACATCGCACGGTTATTTAAACTCCAGACAAATTTTGGGGCGGCCCTGGATAATCTTGCTGATATTTGTACCTACTCCATGGCCTTACTTGGGCTGTTTCTTTTTAGATGGACAGACATAGAACCACATGCCTGGATTTTATACCTTTTTCTGAGCGTTTTCATACTCAGTTATATCGTTGCTTTTTACCGGTTTGGCAAAATTCCGGGTCTCCATCTTTACTCGGCAGTCTCGGCCGGGTATATTCAAAGTATTTTCTTTTTCGTGCTCTTTGTATTCGGTTTTTACAGCTGGATGTATTACCTGGCTGTAGGCTGGGGAGTAATAGCCTACATCGAAAAAATCTTTGTACTGCTAAAACTCAATGATATAAAAAGAGGAGTAAAAGGGCTGTACTGGTTGATAAAGAAACAGCGACTGGCCAGCAACTGACCTGTCTGATGTATTTGAAAAGACTCAAATTAAAAGTTTTATGCTACATCGACTTGTCGTAATCCTGGTTTTAGTGACTGCTGTCTGTTCCGGGACCTTTGCACAAAAAGTATCCGGCAGTGTGAAAGATGAAAGTACCAGGGAACCTGTTCCCTTTGCCAACGTGTGGCTCAAAGGAACATTGCAGGGGACCATGACCGATACGAATGGCCATTTTTCCATTTCGTCGCCCAAGAACGATACGCTTTGTGTTTCTTCTGTTGGTTATGCCACCAGGGAAATACCCATAAAAATGAAGTCGGACAACGAATTGGAGATCCTGTTAAAGCAGGAAGTGGAAACAATCGGAGAGGTTACCGTGAAACCCGAGATTCCCCGGGCCAAAGTATTGTTCAACGAGATCCAAAAACATAAAAAGGAAAACAGCGAAAAGCTCTATCGTATTCATGACTACAAAGCCCTGGAAACAACTACGGTTTATGTGGCAGTAGACACAACATCCAGAATCGTGAGATCTTTTGGCAACGTAGATGATGTTACTGTTGAAATTGACAACCAAAATCTGCGTTTTTCCCCGATATACCTGGCTGAACAGGCCCGTGACGTAACCCGTGACAGTGTCAGGATAGCCTACAATCGAAAAGACGGCATCTTCCCCAGGATCAATCAAACGATAGAAAGCATGATCCTGAATAATGTTGTTGTCGATATGGACTTCTACAAGGATCAAATTAACATTATGGACAGGGGTTTTATTTCCCCGCTGGATAATTCGGCCTTGTCGAGGTACAATTTGTACCTGAACGACAGCACCATGACTGACAGTGTTAAGTATTTCAATTTTTCATTTGCTCCTAAGAATAAGTACGATCCTTTGTTTTCAGGACATTTTACAATAGAAGACGGCACTTTTGCCCTGACCCGGATTGATGCTTTTATATCGAAAGACGCCAATCTGAACTTTGTAAACGGGTTTAAAGGAAAAGTAACCTATAAAAAAATGCCTGGTGGCAGCTGGTTTTATAACGACCAGGATGTCCGGGTCAATCTTTCGATTACTGCAAATAAAGACTCGACATCGAACTACAGTTCAAAAAGGGTTGATAATGTATCGAAAGGGAACTGGCTGATCAATAAAAATACGCAATATTCGACTTCAGACCGGCTCAACAACATCAAGGCCTCTGCCTGGAAGAACCAACCCGAATTTGCCTCCGATCAGCTGGAGAAAGATGATTACTCCCGTGTCGATAAACTAAAGGAGCATGATGTGGTCAAGGGGATTGACAAGGTAGGAGGAATGGCCCTGACCAGCTTCTTTAACGTGGGTAAAATCGATATCGGACCGGTATTCGATATTTACAGTACCAACACGATAGAAGGACAGCGGCTCTCTATCCCCTTAAGAACGAGCGAACAAATGTTTAAGCGTTTCTCTGTCGGAGGGTTCCTCGGATACGGAGCCAGAAATGACAAATTCAAGTATGGTTTAAACCTGATCTATCAGCCCCAGAAAACAGACAAGTTTATTCTCAGGTTCAATTATTCCTATGACTATACGCTGGTATCGCAGGATAAATATCTGCGGTTCATAAAAAATAATCCGAATAACAAAGGAACGGGAAACTTCATCGCCATTTTTACCGGGAGGGAAAAAAACCCTTATCTTAAAGAAGAAAAAAGTGTCGATTTCAGGATGGAATATAACTCGCCCAATGGCAATCATCTGGAAATATCTCCCTACCTGTTGGCAAGCACAAGCACGCCCGACGTCCAATTTATCAGGAATGACATCAATTATGAGCACTACAAAAACTATGGGGTGTTTATGGACCTCCGGCTAGCTTTCGGCCAGCACTACGATAAATTTTACTTTGACCGGATCTACTACGTGAACCGGATACCGGTTGTGAACCTGGGATGGGACCTTGGGCAAACGTTATTACCAGGACAAGCAATGAAAAATGCGGGAATTTATTCTCAGTTTCACGGATCGATTCAGGGACGGCTAACAATGGGACAAGTATTTATGAACTATATCGTGAATGCCGGATATCTGTTCGGAGATGCTCCCTATGACCTGCTCGACCAGCCGGTAGGCTCCATGTCTCTGGGGTATTCGAAAGACAGATTTAACCTGTTGCACTTTGCCTCGTTTGCCCATAACTTGTACTCCAACATACACATGCATGTTAACGGGGGAGGCGTATTGCTTAACCGCGTGCCCCTGGTCAAAAAACTAAAACTCAGGGAAATAGTTTCTTTCAAACTCCACTATGGAACTTTGACAGATTCATATAAAGGAGTATTTGATCTTCCGGGTTATTACAGGAACGAGTTTAAAGACCCTTATGCCGAAATAGGATTTGGGGTGACCAATATCTTTAAAGTCTTACGTGTTGAATATGTTCATCAGCTCGGACCTACATACATGAACCGGAATTTTACGGATAACAGCGGTCTGTTTTTCAGAACAGAGATGAGTTTCTAAGTGTATTTAAGAATGTTGACTGCTCTTATTTAAAACGTTACATTTGTTTCTCACATAAACGAAATGAAAGATCTTAAAGGCAAAGTCGTATGGATTACAGGAGCCTCATCCGGAATCGGTGAAGAACTGGCTTACCGGTTCTCCCGTGAAGGAGCCTGTCCTGTACTAACGGCACGGAATAAAGAAAGCCTGGAGCGGGTAAAAAACAAATGTCTGAACGATACTTCCAAATGCTGGATACAGACAGCTGATCTATCGCACTGCAGACAGATGGAAGAACTTGTAAACGCTGTCCTTGAGCAAACAGGCAGGATAGACATTTTAATTAACAATGCCGGCAGAAGCCAGCGTTCATGGGCTATAGAAACATCGCCTGACATTGACAGAGAAATCATGGAACTCAACTTCTTCGGAACAATAACTTTAACCAAGCTTGTTCTTGCCCACATGATCAAAAGAGGATCGGGACACCTTGTGGTTATCAGCAGTATTGCAGGGAAGCTTGGATTCCCGATGCGCACCGCCTATTCAGCATCGAAACATGCACTTCAGGGTTTCTTCGAATCGCTAAGGGCAGAACTTACAGAATATGCAATTCCGGTAACCATTATCTCACCGGGAAGGATCAGGACAAACATTTCTGTCAATGCGGTCACAAAAGACGGGCAACCATATAATAAAATGGATCCCGGCCAGGCAAACGGAATGGACGCAGAAAAGTGCGCCTCCCGGATCGTAAAGGCAATAAAAAAAGACAAAAAGGAAGTTTTGATAGGGAAAAAAGAGTTGATCATTGTCTATATCAGACGTTTTTTCCCTTTCCTGTATCACCGGATCGTAACGAAAATCAAAAATTAAAAAAAGTCAAATGAAAGATAAACAGGAAAAAAATATTTGCGGCATTCAGCAAATCGGTATCGGGCTAAAAAATGCCAGGGAAGCCTGGAAATGGTACCGGAAAGTATTTGGAATGGATATCCGTATTTTCGAAGATACCGCAACAGCCAAACTCATGCTGCACTACACCAATGGCAAACAATGTAACCGGTATGCAGCCCTGGCAATGAACATGGAAGGCGGGGGCGGTTTCGAGATCTGGCAACATACCGATATGATACCCCAACCTCCTGTTTTTGATGTCAGCCTGGGAGACTGCGGAATTTTTATCTGTAAGATGAAATGCCGGGATATAAAAAAAGCTTTCGAGGGGCACCAGGCATTAGGAATAAATATCTTAGGCAACTTAAGCCGGGACCCAAAAGGGCATTTTCATTATTACCTGCAGGATCCGTACAGCAATATTTTCGAAGTAGTTGAAGAACCGGTTTTCTTCCTGAAGCAAAAATCCCTGACAGGAGGTGTTGCCGGTACTGTGATTGGCGTCTCAGATATAGAAAAGGCCAAACAAATATATACCGGCATTCTTCAGTACAGCGAAACTGTTTTCGATGAAACCTGCCACTTTGATGACTTTTTACCATTGCCCGGAGGAAAAGAGAAATACCGGCGTATCCTGTTGAAGCATAAACCGAGAACAGGCCCCTTCAGCAAGCTCCTTGGCCCGACTCAGATTGAACTGGTACAGGCTCTGGACAGGCCCTCCCGGATAATATACCAGGACCGCATCTGGGGAGAACTCGGATTTATTCATCTCTGCTTTGATATCCAGGGAATGGATTCACTCAAAAAAGAATGTGAATCGAAAGGATTCCCGTTTACGGTAAACAGTGCTGATAGTTTTGATATGGGATCAGCTGCCGGTCATTTCAGTTATATCTCAGACCCGGACGGAACTCCGATCGAATTTGTTGAAACACATAAGTTACCTGTTATTGAGAAACTCGGCCTTTATCTGAACCTGAAAGGAAGAGATCCGGAAAAATCACTTCCGGACTGGATGATGAAAGCATTACAGTTTAGCCGGGTAAAACCATAAAACTGAAACAGGAACAGAATCTTAGCCTTTTCGCATTCAAATAAACAGGAGAATGAAACGGCAGGCATTTAATCAACACTGGACAAAAAATATTATCTTCAGGTTTTTTGTGAGTATTTTTGAATGCAAAATTGTATTGTTTAGTGAAAACTATTTACCGGCATTTCGGAGAAAGCGCATCTCTGCCTTATCTTGGATAGCCGGCAACCTATAACTATTCAAATAATTATACAAAATGAAACATTTACTAACCATTACCCTAAACCTGATCGTAATTGCCTCGTTCGGACAATGGCAACCAGCCGGAAACAGAATAAAGACCGAATGGGCCGGACAAATCGATGTAAAACATGTCCTTCCTGAATACCCTAGACCCCTTATTGAGCGATCGGAATGGGAAAACCTGAACGGACTTTGGGAATATGCCATCGCCGATATAGCAAATTCTGAACCTCAGAATTTTGACGGACAGATCCTTGTCCCGTTTCCTGTAGAATCGGGCCTTTCCGGTGTCCAAAAGGAAGTCGGTCCGGATAAAGTTCTTTGGTACAAACGATCATTTTCCATTCCCTCCAGCTGGAAAAACAAAAAAGTCCTGTTGAACTTCGGGGCCGTCGACTGGAAAGCAGAGGTCTGGATTAACGACATTAAGGTTGGGTCCCATACCGGAGGCTATACCCCTTTCACATTTGAGATAACACCCTTCCTGAATAAAACAAAGGAGCAACAACTGGTTGTAAAAGTCTGGGACCCGACAGATGACGGGTATCAGCCAAGAGGAAAACAAACCAGTAAACCCGAAGGGATCTGGTACACCTCCGTAACAGGCATCTGGCAAACAGTATGGATGGAACCGGTGGATGAAAAATATGTCGAAAGTATAAAAACCACTCCGGACATCGACCATAACCGGATCAACATAAGTGTAAAATCATCCGGAACAGATTTTTCTGATATTTACCGCATTGATATTAAAGACGGAAATAAACAAATTGTTTCGGTTAAAGCATCTGCATCACAACCTGTTGAAATAACACTCCCTGCACCTAAACTCTGGAGTCCGGATTCTCCTTTCCTCTACCGGATGGAAGTTACCCTGCTGAATGGCAATAAAGAGATTGATCAGGTGAAAAGCTATTTTGCCATGCGTAAGATCTCGACCCGGAGAGACAAAAACGGCATCGTCAGGCTTCAGTTAAATAACCGGGACCAGTTTCAGTTCGGCCCGCTCGACCAGGGATGGTGGCCTGACGGTTTGTATACTGCCCCTACCGACGAAGCGCTGAAATACGACCTTATAAAAACAAAGGAACTTGGATTTAACATGATCCGGAAACACGTCAAAGTCGAACCGGCCAGATGGTACACTTACTGCGATCAGCTTGGCATCCTGGTGTGGCAGGACATGCCCAGTGGCGACCATTCGCCCCAATGGCAAAACCACCAGTATTTTAACGGGCAGGAGTTCATGAGAAGCCCGGAATCTGAGGCCGGGTACCGGAAAGAATGGAAAGAAATTATCGATTTTCTCTGGTCCAATCCCTCCATTGTTTGCTGGATTCCTTTCAACGAAGCCTGGGGACAGTTTAAAACGCCCGAAATTGTTGCGTGGACAAAAGAGTACGATCCAAGCCGTCTCGTAAATCCGGCAAGCGGAGGAAATCATTATCAGGTCGGCGATGTGCTCGACCTGCATAACTACCCGGGACCTGACCTATACCTGTATGATGCGCAGAGGGCAACAGTACTGGGCGAATACGGGGGAATCGGCCTCGCACTGGAAGGTCATCTCTGGGCTCCTGAAAAAAACTGGGGATATATCCAGTTCAAAGATTCAAAAGCAGTAACCGATCAGTATGTCGAATATGCCGAAAAATTATATCAGCTGATAAAAGCAGGGTTCTCCGCAGCCGTTTATACCCAAACCACGGATGTCGAAGGTGAAGTTAACGGGTTAATGACCTATGACAGAAAAGTTGTTAAAGTAGACGAAGGAAGGGTACGGGAAATAAACCGGAAAATATGTAATGCAATAAACGAAAAATAAAATACACGATCTCATTACATTAAAAAAAGAGGCAATCCTTTTGTGGATTTGCCTCTTTTTTTCCCATCAGTTTATAACACGAATTCCACGCCGATGTTTGCATTAATCCGCATCATGGTCTTATCACTAGAATCATACAACTTGTTAAAGAATATTGTATAATCGGGAGCAAAAGTAATCCCCACCCTCTTGTTCACATTATATCTCATGAGAACTCCTCCAACAGCCCCGGAAAGACTATTGTTATAATTAGTCTTTATATAATTATTCCTATTAGAAGAAGAACCATCAGGCTTGTACGAGTTTTGATTCTGGTTAAGTACATATTCCAGTCTTATCCCCGGGGAAAGATAAAAATCGAACTTATTGAAAGAAAAAACCCTGAAATCCAGCCTGGGATTAATATCCAGGTTATTCAATGTAGACTCCGTCCGGTAATTAACTTCCTCACCAGTACTACTGGATATCATCTTTCTTCCATAGCTATTTTCGGAATACCTCATCTCAACACGCAACCGTACCAGCTTGGAGAAGCGGAACCCCGCATCTATGCCCACATTAAAATCAATATTGGCATTCTCATATTTTTTATAACCATTTTCATTATAGTACGAGTTGATATCAAAATTATACCCCCCGCTCACACTTCCAGTGAAACGGGACTGAGAGAATGCCATTCCTGAAAATAACATACAAAATACAAGTATCCAATACCTTTTCATATTCTTAATTTTTCAATTTAGACGTCTTCAATTATTAGTTATCTGCTCAACTTTTTGTTCTCAAAAGACTTATTCAAAGATTACCATCTAAAAATCATCTGTCAAGACTTTCAGACGATAATTATCTTTTTCCGGATATCCCTCCAAAATTAACCGATATTTCCTATTTGCAAAAACAAAAACTCACATATATCGAAGATCTTCTCTGAAAACCTAAAAAACGGCACATTAATCAATCATCAATCATCAATAATAAATTGCTTAGTGTTATTTTTGTCCCTTTAATTAATTGCATCAAAAATGAAAAGGGTTGTTATTGGTTTATCGGGGGGGGTCGACTCAAGTGTCGCAGCATACCTGCTAAAGAAGCAGGGTTACGATGTTATTGCTTTATTCATGATTAACTGGCACGACCGGACAGGAACGCTAACCGGACAATGCACATGGGAAGATGATGCCCTGATTGCGGAGATGGTCGCAAAAAAGCTGGAAATACCTTTTCACATTGTCGATCTCAGCAAAGATTATAAAAAAAGGGTTGTCGATTACATGTTCGACGAGTACGGCAAAGGCAGGACCCCAAATCCGGATGTACTTTGCAACCGGGAAATCAAGTTTGACATCTTCATGGACGAATGCATGAAATATGGCGCCGACTACGTGGCAACCGGTCATTACTGCCGTAAAGGAGAAGTGCATCATGAAGGGCAAACGTTATACCGACTGCTGGCGGGCACCGATCCGAACAAGGACCAGAGCTACTTTCTGTGCCAGCTAAACCAGGAACAATTAAGTAAGTCCCTGTTCCCTGTCGGCGATCTGCTTAAACCGGAGGTAAGGCGCATTGCTACGGAACAACAGTTGCCCACTGCCACGAGGAAAGATTCCCAGGGAATTTGCTTTGTCGGGAAAGTAGATTTACCCACTTTTCTGCAGCAACAGCTGGAACCCAGGACAGGAAATGTTATCGAAATTTCTTCATCTTTTGTTGAAAAGAAAAAACAGGTGGAAAAATCACCCGAGAACTTCAGAAAGCTGTGTTTCGCTTATCCTTATAAACCCTGGAACGGGAAGGTGATCGGGGAACACAGGGGGGCGCACTTTTATACCATCGGGCAAAGAAAGGGATTGAATATAGGTGGCCATACCGAACCGCTTTTCATCATTGGCACTGATGTCAAAAGGAATATTATTTATGTGGGGGAAGGTCAGGAACACCCCGGATTATACCGTCCAGGCCTGTTCGTTGCCAGGGACGGGATCCATTGGATAAGACCGGACATGGAAATGGAAACAGGCGAAACGCGCCGTTATGATGTCAGGGTACGCTACCGCCAGCCCCTTGAGCCGGCCACGCTCTATCAACGGGAAGAAGGACTGTATCTGTTGTTCGACCAGGAGCAAAGAGGGATTACCTCCGGACAGTTTGCCGCATGGTATTCCGGTGACGAACTGGTCGGTTCAGGGTCAATCTCCTGAAATTTCACTTCGTGTAGAATGAGGAAATTCAATCAGTACCGGATGTTTTTTCTATGATAATTTTGGTATAACTTTGGGCAACTTTTATAAAAGAAACACATGATCAAATCGATGACGGGCTATGGAAAAGCCGAATTTGAAGCAGTAAATAAAAAAATTACAATCGAAGTCAAGTCGCTAAACAGCAAACAGCTCGATATAAATTCCAGGATTCCAATGTTATATCGGGAAAAAGACTTGGAAATAAGAAGAGAAATCTCAGAAAAACTTGTCAGGGGAAAAATCGATTTCTCCATTTTTCTGGAAAACCTGGGGGCTGAAAGCAACTCGGCGATCAACGAGGAAATCGTCACCAATTACTTCATCCAGCTCAGTGCCATTCAAAAAAAGCTGGGACTCCCGGTTTCCGAGCGGATCATGTCATCGGTAATGAGACTGCCGGATACCGTGAAAACGGTGTACGAAGAACTGGATGAAACCGAATGGCATAAAATATTTGCCCGGATACAGGAAGTTATCGTTCGTGTCGATCAGTTCCGGATCCAGGAAGGAGAAGCCCTTGATCACGATATCCGCTCCAATATAAAAGAGATCCAGCGACTTTTCAAGCTGATCGACCCTTTTGAGAGCCAGCGTATCGAAAATATAAAGGCCCGCATACTTGAAAGCCTCAATGAGATCAATATTAACGGGAATATGGACAAAAACAGGTTCGAACAGGAACTTATCTATTATCTGGAGAAACTGGACATCAATGAAGAAAAGGTCCGTCTGACCAATCACTGCGAATATTTTCTCGAGACGCTCGACAGCCCGGAAACAGTCGGTAAAAAACTCGGGTTTATTGCCCAGGAAATCGGAAGGGAGATTAATACCATCGGGAGCAAAGCCAACGAAAGCCACATCCAGCGTATTGTGGTCCAAATGAAAGATGCGCTTGAAAAGATAAAGGAACAACTTCTTAATGTACTTTAAAAGCGGCATGGCCGGTACCGGCGTCATGGAATGGAATTAAGGTATAATTATCAATTAACGATCGTTAATGGCAACAGGTAAACTCATTATTTTTTCGGCGCCATCGGGTTCAGGTAAAACGACTATTGTCAAACACCTTCTGGAACAGAATTTCGATCTGGAATTCTCGGTCTCGGCCACCAGCAGGCAACCGCGCAGTGCGGAAACAAACGGAATAGATTACTACTTCATAAGCGGAGAGGAGTTCAAAAAAAAAGTGGAGGCTGATGAATTTCTCGAATGGCAGGAGGTTTATCCCGGCACATGTTACGGCACCCTGAAATCGGAAGTTGAACGCATCTGCAACAACGGAAAAAATGTTATTTTTGATGTTGACGTGGTCGGTGGTACCAATATTAAAAAAATTTACGGTGACAGGGTCCTTGCCGTTTTTGTGAGGCCGCCGTCAATTGAGGAACTTGAAAAGCGTTTGAGGGCACGTTCGACCGATTCGGATGAGGTAATTCAGAAAAGGGTAAAAAAAGCCTCCTACGAACTTACCTTTGCCCCTTATTTCGACGTTATCCTTGTTAATGACAATCTGACGGATGCGCTGGCAAATGCGGAAAAAATAGTAGGAGATTTTCTTTTTTACAGCTAAACTTATTGGTTTCACAGGGCAATGCGCATTGCTTCTTTCTGAAGGGAATAAAAGAACCACATCAGGATATACGGGTTCCACGTGAACGCACAGAAATAGAGTAGACGAATAAAGTTTTTTCACATGAAGATTGGATTGTATTTCGGGACTTTTAACCCCGTGCATATCGGCCACCTGGCAATAGCCAACTACATGGTCGAGTTCACGGAAATACAACAATTATGGTTCATCATAAGCCCCCAGAATCCATTTAAGGAAGAAAAAAACCTGCTCAAGGATTACCACCGGTTGCAACTTGTACGCCGTGCGATAGAAGACGATCCCCGATTTCGCGCTTCAGCTGTTGAATTCAACCTTCCCCGCCCCTCCTATACGATTGATACCCTGGTTTATCTTCAGGAAGAACATCCCGGTGACGAGTTTTTCCTGATTATGGGGGCAGATAACCTCGAATCAATCCATAAATGGAAAAACTATGAAATGCTCCTCGGAAATTACGGGATACTGGTCTATCCCCGTCCCGGATATGAAATCAAAAGAGAGGAACTGCCACCCCGGATGCAGGTTGTCAATGCCCCTCTTATGGAGATCTCTGCCTCATTTATCCGGAAAGCTATTGAAGATGGAAAAGATATCCGGCATTTTCTCCCGGCAAAGGCATATCAGTATCTCGATGAAATGAATTTTTACAAAAAGCGGCCAAGCTAAGCGAGGGACCTGAAGGACATCATCATTAAGCCCCTAAAAACGGGAACATGAAACGGCCATGAAAAAACTTTTCTCACACAGTCTCATGAGAACTTTTGAAAATCAGCCATTTATTATCTTGTTATATCGTAGGAGAATGTTTATCTGGGAGTTCCATCCGTTGAAGACCTAAATAAAAGTATCCCTATTAAATACGAAAATTTCAAAACATCAGATTGAAAAAGTAAACAGCTTTGTTTATCTGTTATTTTTTTTGAAAAAAGATGATTTATGAACAGCCACATTGACATAATAAAAGGAATCCATCCCGGAAAGTTCATCGAAAGGAACTTAAAGAAAAAGGGTATTACTCAACGTAGTTTGGCTCAGGAGACGGGTATCCCCTATCAAACCATCAATGCGATTATAGCAGGCAGACGTAATCTGACTATTGAGCAAGCCCTAAAAATAGAGACTTCGTTAGGTTATGTGGAAGGATTTTTAGCAATACTTCAACCCTATTACGATACAAAGCAATACAAGGAAAAAAAACTTGCCAGTCTTTATCACGGAAATCCCCATATCCGCAGATCTCTTTTCTGGGACACGGATTTTGATAAAATCAACTGGGCTAAATATAAAAATGCAGTCATTAAAAGGGTATTCGAAAGAGGCAGTAAAGACGAGATTGACGAAATTAAAAAGTTTTACAGCCTATCAACAAGCGAATTAGAGCAATACAAATCCAAGGAAGGCCGTTCAACCAAGTCAACTAAAAGATTCAATGACTAATAAAACTCCAGTGAAACTACATTACGAAACGATTAATCCTTTATTGAGAAAGATTCTTCATGACATTGCGAGTTTTGGTTACTTCCCCGTCCAATCATTCAAACACAAAACAATCCGGCCATCCGGTACCCAACGGTCAATCCGTCTTCCCTGTTTTCTGCTTTTCCTTGTATTTACTAGGGCTACACTGATACCGCTCTTTAAATTTTTTACTGAAGTATTTTAAATCATTAAATCCGGCAGAATAAGCTGCCTCAGAAACGCTGTAACCACCTTTTGACAGGTATTGGGCCGACACCTGCAGTCTTGCATTCCGAAGGAATTCAACAGGAGATAATCCGGACAAAGTTTTAATTTTATTATAAAAGACAGTCCTTCCGAAGCCCGATTCCTTAACCAGCTTGTCTACGTTAAATTCAGCATCCTGACAATTCAGTTCAATCAACGCCACAATATTTTTCAAAAATTCTTCATCTTTATCCGTAATCTTCAGTTCTCCCTTCCATGGATTATATTTATTGAAGTGTTCCAAGATATTTTGCCTTTGCCTGAAAAGATTATCAACTACGCTCAGCAAATAACCGGAATGGAAGGGTTTGGTTACATAGGCCTCAGCACCCGATTCAATCCCCTCCAGATGGTCTCCCTGGGTCGATTTGGCCGTAAGCATAACCACAGGTATATGGCTCAGGTTAAAATCCTCCTTTATTTTCCGGGTCATGGTGATCCCATCCATCAGAGGCATCATCAGGTCGGTAACCACCATATCAGGGTGTTTTTCCCTGGCGATCAGCAAACCTTCTTCCCCATTGCCTGCATGGATAACCTGATAGCGGACAGTTAAGATTGACGCTACATAATCCCTGATTTCAGGGTTATCCTCCACCAGCAAGATCCTGAATTTTTTCCCGGGGTTCCCGGAATCATCATTCTCCACTGTTTGAACATGACCGGAGGAGTCTGCGACACTTTCTCCGGCAGGAGAACCTTCTTGCGGCTGAAAATCACACTCCATCTCCGCCGAAGAAAAGTGATCTTTTCCCAACAGAAGATTTATCGTAAATGTACTTCCCTCCCCGCGAATACTTTTCACATCGATTGAACCATGATGCAGTCGTATTAATTCCTGGGAATACGCAAGCCCTATTCCCGATCCAGTAAACTCAACGTCCTGGTCAGTAAGCGTGGAGAACTGCTGGAATAAGAGCGGCAGCTTATCTTTTGCAATCCCGACACCGGTATCTTCCACCGAAACCGACACCATCCGTCCCGGTTCGGGGACAGAAACACGGACAGCGATTTGCTTTCCTTCAGGTGTAAATTTAAACGCATTCGAAAGCAGGTTAAACAAGACCGTGTCGATCTTCTCCCGGTCTGCAAACACCATTAATGACCGTTCCTCATCCGGATAGGAGAAAAGAATCTTTCTATGTACGGCGGTCTGGCTAAAATTAAGACAAGCTTCCCTGACCATGGAATAAATATCAACCTCCTGCAGGTGCAGTTTCATCTTCTGGTCCTGAATTTTTCTAAAATCGAGTAATTGATTAATCAACCGGAGCATCCTCTTACCATTGCTGCTCATGATTTCAACCGGCGCCTTAACGGCAGGGGGCAGGTCCTTTATTCGCCTGATATCTTCCAGCGGACCGAGGATCAGGGTAAGGGGGGTCCGGATTTCATGAGAAATATTGGTGAAAAACTTCATCTTTATCTCGGTCACTTTTCGTTCAACACGAAGATCTGTCCTCAACCGGTTGTATTTAACCAGCACCCTTCTGCTCATTTCTGTCAGTGCCAGAAAGACAGCCAGATAAATCAGGTAAGCCCAGGTTGTACGCCACCAGGGAGGAAGAATGGTAATCCTCACAGATCTGGGCCGGGACCACGGCCCTCCCGGGCTGGCTGCTTTTACTTTGAAAATATAGTCGCCCGGAGGAACATTCGTGTACGAAGCTTTTCGTTCGTTTTTCATATAATACCAGTCATCATCAAATCCTCCAAGCATATAGGCATACCTGTTTTTCCCAGGATCAGAGAAACTAAGCGCGGCATATTCCATGCTGAAGCCTGACTGATTATAATTTAAAATGATATGACCGGTATTGTTGATATCATATTTCAGGGGAGAACCTACCTCCCCGGGAGCAACCTCCCTGTTTGAAATAAAAAAATGAGTAAAAGCCACCGAAGGGACATAACTGTCAGGCTGCATCTCTTTATCCGACACGGCCAGCATACCATCAAGTGTGCCAAACAGTAAACGTCCGTCCTGAAGTTTTAAGCAGGCACTTTCTGAAAAATTGCTGCACTGAAGGCCGCTGCTTGAATTATAATTATCAAACCGACCATTGGATAAATCATATTTTGAAATTCCGTTCTCCGTACTCAGCCACAAATTCCCGTGCCGGTCTTCCAGTATCCCGAATACCACATCACTGATCAACCCGTCATACTGATTGATTCTCCGGAAAGCTGCCTTTTGGGGAGTTAACTGCTGCAACTTGTTCAGGCCGCCCCCGAAAGTTCCGAACCACAGGTTCCCGGCAGAATCTTCATAAATATGGATGACATCGTTATAACTAAGACTATGAAAATCGTTCACATTATAAAAGAATGAACGAAATTGTAATTTTCCCTCGCCATAACTTCCCTGTAAAAGATTAAGTCCGGTGGTCGTGGCAATCCAGACTCTTCCCTTTGAATCTTCATAAACGAACCGGACCTCATCGCCCGAAAGGGTACTGTTTCCGGTCGAGATATTCCTGAAGTTAAGCTCTTTGTCATGCGGCTTTTCGATGATGTCGATCCCCCGGCCATAGGTTCCCAGCCAAAGGTTCCCTTTCCGGTCTTCCATGACAGAATAAATATTATTGCTCGATGGCGTATGAGGATTTCCGGATTCGTGACTAAAGATCTGAAACGTAACCTTGTCGTACGAAGGATAATCCTTCAGGGGAAGCCCGCTCCTCGCTAAACCGCCCCCCTTTGATCCCAACCACAGGTATCCTTCTTTATCTTCCAGGATGGAATAAACGTTAAAACGGGATATTTTTCCCTGTCCGGCAGGTATTCCGGAAAATTTCTTCAAGGGTACAAAATCCTTCGTATAAACACAAAGCTGTCCGGATTTTGTTGATATCCATATATTTCCATTATGATCCTGAGCAATTCCCCGGATCACATTATCCGTAAGGTTATCAACATTTTTCTCTACGCGAAATTGCTTAAACAAAGGATTCGCCGGGATCAGTTTATTTACGCCTCCATTCAATTGTCCGGTTCCCACCCAAATAACCCCTCCGTGATCCTGCTCAACACAATAGGCAATGTCCGAACTCAATGAGTTCGGATCGTCCGGATTGTTCCGGAAAAAACGGAATGCCATTTTATCTTCATCAAACAAGCCTACCCCACCTCCGTGTGTGGCAACCCAAATATTTGAGTCCCTGTCTTCAAACAGATACTGTCTTTGCATATCGACCAAGGGTTGAATCTTGCGGGGTACAAGCTCAAAAAAAACAGACTTTTCCAGGTTCCTGTCAATCCTGGTAATACCGAATTTATCAGAGCTGACCCATAAATTTCCTTTACTATCTTTAAAAATTTGCGAGATAAACTGTCCTTTCAAAAATGGCTTCGATCGCCCTGAAGATTGATCATAAACAATAAGCCCATGATGACGGGTACCGACAAGAAGCTTACCGGCAGCTGATGTCTGCAATGTGGTTATCCGGTCAGGAAAAATTTCCGGTGAAAATTTCATTCCTTTTAAGTTCCGCTTGTTAAAGCAGAGCACACCATCGTTTTTTGTTCCAAAAAACAGGGTGTCTCCAATTGAAATGCCACATGAAAGATCAATGTCTTTCTTTAAAACGCGGGCCTTTTCATCCAGTCCATCTTCTTCTTTTTCGAAATAGCAGAGACCCTTCCCCGTGCCTATCCAAATACGATTTCCTCCATCGACAATGCATTCTACTGAGTTATCGGAAAGTCCATTTTTATCTTTATTCAGTAAAGAGACCTTATAAGGATCACTTCCTCCCTCGTCAGGAACAGAAAGCCTGTACACTCCGGAGTTGGTTGTCCCGATCCAGATTTCACCAGGTAACTCAAGCCAGGAAGACATACGTGCATTACGCAAATCACCAACATCCGAAAAAGACGGAAAAGAATAAAACCGGTCGGTTTTCTGATCCAGGTAATGATAATGTCCATCGTGGGATTCGACCCAGATAAATCCCCGGCTATCTTCCCAAATCGAAATAATCCGGCTGTTACTCAGAGAATACGGATTATTATAGTTAGTCCTGTAAATTTTAAACTCGTACCCGTCATACCGGTTCAGACCATCCATCGTTCCGAACCACATAAACCCGCGGCTATCACAATAAATACTCTGAACAGCGTTCTGTGACAACCCGTCGTTAGTATTCAACAATTCAAAATGCTGTATATCAATTGCAAATACACTGCAAGAACAACAAATAAAAAGAAACGCAAATAGCTTTCTTCTCAGGAAACTCATATTTCGCAGAAATTGTAACAGCATTCCTAGTTTGATATCGCGGGCATAAAAATAAACACAAACCTCACCTCATAGAAATTTACAGGAACATTTTATGAACGTGTCAGCTGTAAATGTTACAAAACATGTCCTCCGGTGATACGCCCCCTCTATAATATCAATTTATCACCTGTAATCCGGGATACTTTTGGATAAGTTTGAAAATAAAATTAAACAAGGCTTGTCCGTCACAATAGCCGAAGAATTTAAACATCAATCAATCAGACAATGAAACGAAAGCTAATACTTCTATTTTTTGTACTCCCTTCTTTTTTTAATAGCTCCCAGGCCCAGAAAAATGCACCGGTAAAATGGAAAGAAATTTACAAGGTGGCCAATGCCATGAAAGAACCGTCCTTTTCTGAAAAGATTTATAAAATTACCGATTACGGCGCCGTGCCTGACGGAGAAACGATGAATACAACCCCGATAAACAATGCGATCAGGGATTGTAACTCAAAGGGAGGGGGCACGGTCCTTGTCTCAGAAGGAAAATTTCTGACCGGTCCGGTACATTTATTAAGTAATGTCAACCTAAAAATAGACGAGTCGGCAACGCTGGTTTTCTCGACAGACCCGAAAGATTACCTTCCGCTGGTTCAAACCCGCTGGGAAGGAAACGACTGCTACAATTATTCGCCATTAATATATGCCAACGGTCAAACAAATTTCGCGGTCACAGGTAAAGGAAAAATCGACGGACAGGGAAGCAAAATAAACTGGTGGCCATGGAAGGGCCATCCCGCCTACGGTTGGCAGAAAGACACGCCAAGCCAGTTAAATGAAGGCGGACGTCCGTTACTCGATAAATGGGAAAAAGAACAAGTGCCTGCAGATAAAAGGCAAATGGGAGAAGGACATTACCTTCGCCCTCAGCTTATTAATTTTATCCATTGCAAAAATGTCCTCATAAAAGACGTAACCCTGCTCAATTCCCCATTCTGGGTCATTCATCCGCTGTTATCGGAAAATGTCATTGTACGCGGCGTTTCGATCAACAGCCTGGGTCCTAATTCTGACGGATGTGATCCTGAATCATGTAAAAATGTATTGATAGAGAACTGTACCTTTCAATACGGGAGACGATTGCATTGCGCTCAAATCAGGAAGAAACTCGGACGGAAGAAAAGCCGGTAAACCAATAGAAAATGTCCTTATTCGTAATTGCCGGATGAAAAACGGGCATGGAGGAGTTGTTTTAGGCAGTGAAATCTCGGGCGGATGCAAAAACGTTTTTGTTGAAAATTGTAAGATGGACAGTCCGGAACTGGAACGGGCAATCAGGATAAAAACCAACAGTAACAGAGGCGGTACCACCGACGGGGTATATATCAAAAATCTGGAAATAGGCCAGGTAAGAGAAGCCGTGGTTAAAATCAACTGTGCCTACGACCCTTCCGAAGGGCAAGGAGATTTTCCTCCGCTTGTAAAAAATGTCTTCATCTCCGGGGTTAATTCACAAAGCGCTTCATATGCCATCTACATGACCGGGATTGAAGGGAAAAACTGTATTGAAAATATTTCCCTGACCAACTGTCATTTTAACGGGGTAAAAAATGACAATAAAATTTCGCAGGCAAAAAATGTAATTCTCCGTGATGTATTTATCAACAACAAAAAAGTTGAGTTAAATTAGCAATGTGAAAATTGTCAAATCAAAAAATATACTTATGAAACCAGTATTTTATTCCCCTTATGCAAAGACGCCCGGGATCATGAAACCAGGCTTTTCCCGGATCAAAGGCCGGTTTTTCGGTTTGTTTATCCTGGCAGTCTCAGTTAGTGCCTGCATTCCGAAAGAAAAAGCTCAAAAAATAACGATAAAAAATCCTTTATCCGGGCCCTTAAAAGGACTGGTTTATAAAATAAATTCAGAGGCTTCCATGCAATCGATTGCCTCAATTCCTGAAGACAGCCTGGTCCTAATGGATGGAGACAAGGAACTCCCGTTCCAGTTCATTAAAGAAAACGGTGTAACAAAAGCGATCCTGGTCCAGGCCGATTTTGCGCCGGATGAAGAAAAACCGGTTACTGTCAAAAAAGGTGTTCCTGCCGTATTTAAAGCTAAGACGCAGGCGGAACTCTCCATAAAAGAAGGCGGAGAATGGGTTTGGGTAACCAAGAAAAACGGGAACCAGCAATACGAATACCAGGGGGGAAACTGGAAACACGTCAATTCTCTATGGGTAGACAAAAAGCACACCGACCACTCGTTCGACATCCGCTATGAAGGACCGGGATGGGAATCGGACAAGGTCGCTTACCGGTTTTACCTCGACTGGAGAAACGCAACTGACCTGTTCGGGAAAAAGGTGGATACGCTTGTACTTCAAAATGTAGGCCTCGACGGGTTCGATTCCTATCATAAACTTAGCGGATGGGGGGTTGATATCCTGGAAGTAGGAAAATCACTCGGACTGGGCACTATCGCTCATTGGGCCGACTCGTCCGCCAACAGGGTGGCCAAAACAGATAGTGTTTTTTGTGAAATTACCTACAGCGGCATCCTGGAATCAAAAATCACGACAAAATACTTCGGTTGGGAATATAAAGGAGGAAAAACGGACCTGACATCGGAACTATCGATCCGGGCAGGGAGCTACCTCACCAAAGAACATCTCACCACAGGTGAACCGATTGATAATTTCTGTACCGGGATCATAAAACAGGATAGTACCACTGTATTGACCTCCGCCAGTGATAATGGAGATTGGGTCTACATGGCAACTTTCGGCGTCCAGAGCCTTCAAAAAGATCACATGGGACTGGCAGTCTTCTACCGTAAAAAAGATCTTCAGCAAATCACCGAAGATAAATTGAACCATGTTGTTGTACTTCATCCCGAAGGGAATGAACTAACCTACTATTTCTGTGGAATATGGGAGCAGGATGCATCCCACATGGATAACATCGAAAAATTCAAGGCTTTCCTGGAGGAACAAAGGGCTTTGCTAAACCAGGGGATTTATAACTAATGATTAATGATCAACCAATGACCGCTCGTTGGTTAATCAATGATACCGGAACCTGAATGTTATGAAAAAAATATGGCTTTACCTGTTGATCTTCTTTTTGTCACCAGTATTTTCGATGGCACAAAATGATTTTCCCAGGGATACATCGTTCACGGTATATTCTGCTTTTCAAAAAATCAAAAAGGACTTTCCGCAGGCCTCGCCCGTAAAACCATTTGCGTCCCCTGAATTTCTGTCTTTGCCCGATCAGGTTTACAGGGTAAGGAAAAACAGGATCCTGCGAATGGATATTTTCATTCCCAATAAAGATGAGAAAACAGAACGCCCGGCCGTTTTGATGATCCACGGAGGAGGCTGGCGGTCAGGAAACAAATCGCATCTGGTGCCGCTTGCCCAGAAACTGGCGGTTGACGGTTATATTACTGCTACGGTCGAATCGAGATTATCGGCTGAAGCATTGTACCCCGCCGGCATATATGATTTGAAAGAGGCCATCCGCTTTTTAAAGCAAAACCACCTCCTGTATGGTATCGACACCACCAGGATCGCAGTTCTTGGCTGTTCTTCGGGTGCAACCCTGGCCAGCCTCCTGGGTACCACTGCCGGTATGTCAAAATTTGACGACCCGGGAACAGTATTCCCCGGATATTCAGCACAGGTACAGGCAATTGTCAACATGGACGGGATTGTCGATTTTACCGATCCCAATGAAAGCGGGAAAGACAACAATCCTGCCAGACCGTCAGCAGGAGCCATGTGGTTTGGGGGAACTTACCAGGAGGTCCCTCAAAAATGGAGAGAGGCGTCGGCTATCAACTATGTAGGCAAGGATACCCCCCCAACCCTTTATGTCAACAGTTCGCTTGAACGTTTTCATGCAGGACGGGATTCATTCTTAAAAGTGGTAAAAAACAACCATATTTATTATGAGGTGCATACTATTCCAAACACGCCCCATCCTTACTGGCTGTTTTACCCATGGTTCGATGAAGCCCATGGATATGTGCTTGATTTTCTCAACAAAGTTTTCAAAATGGATATGAAGCATTGCTCCCAATTGTAAAAAGATCTTACAAAACCAGGTCATGACACATTCAAAAACAATATAATGATAATTAATTCAACTGTTTAACTATGATCATAAAAGCTCTTTTTCTTGCTGTTTTTATCCTGTTTTCCATCTCGGCCTATCCTCAGCCCTGGCCGGCAGACCTTGGAAACGGCAAGTACAAAAACCCGATCCTTTTCGCCGATTATTCCGACCCTGACGTGTGCAAAGCCGGAGACGACTTTTACCTGACAGCATCCAGTTTTAACTGCACGCCCGCTTTACCCGTACTTCACTCCCGTGATCTCGTAAACTGGGAACTGATTGGTTATGCACTCGACAAGCTGGAGCCCCTGGATGTATTCGATAAGGTCCGGCACGGAAACGGGGTCTGGGCCCCTGCCATACGGTTTCATAACAATGAATTCTATATCTATTACCCGGACCCCGATTACGGAATTTACATGATTAAGGCAAAAGATCCCAGGGGCCCATGGAGCAAACCGGTACTTGTACAGGCTGGGAAAGGATGGATCGACCCGTGCCCGTTCTGGGATGAAGACGGAAAAGCTTACCTCGTGAACGCTTTTGCCGGAAGCCGCGCGGGTATTAAAAGTATTATCATGCTACATGAAATGACTTTCGATGGAACAAAACTTACCGGCAACGGAGTTATGGTCTTCGATGGTCATGAAAACCATTCGACCGTTGAAGGGCCCAAACTTTACAAAAGAAACGGCTATTACTATATTTTTGCCCCTGCGGGAGGGGTCAAAACAGGGTGGCAGCTGGTAATGCGTTCTAAAAATATAGTCGGCCCATATGAATATAAAGTCGTCCTGCAGCAGGGGAATACCGAGATTAACGGACCTCACCAGGGGGCCCTGGTCGATCTTGATTCCGGTGAATCCTGGTTTATACATTTTCAGGACCGCTGTGCCTACGGCCGTGTCACCCTTCTGGAACCGGTTACCTGGAAAAACGGCTGGCCAACCATCGGGACAGACATAAACAATGACGGCATAGGCGAACCTGTTTCTGAATTCAAAAAACCTGACGTTGGTAAGTCCTACCCGGTGAAACTCATTCCCACATCAGATGAATTTAATGGCTACCAATACGGATTGCAGTGGCAATGGCACGCGAACCAACAGACATACTGGGGGTTCATGTCTGGCAACCTTGGATTTTTAAGACTAAATTGTCTTTTTCAGTCCGACTCAGTAAAAAATCTTTGGGATGTTCCGAACCTGTTCCTTCAAAAATTTGCAGCACCAACATTTTCGGCTACTGTTAAACTTACTTTTTATCCACACCAGGATGGAGATCAGACAGGACTGCTGATTATGGGAGAAGACTATGCCTGGATCGGGATCCGGCAAGTCGATGGACATGTCGAGCTGGTACAGAACAAGTGTACCGCTTCCTATAAAGGAACAAAAGAAACGACCGAGGGAAAAATTACGATCGGCAGTAACGAGGTTTACCTGAAAGTGGAAGTGGATGTCAATGCCCGTTGCTCCTTTAGTTACAGCATGAACGGCAAAAAGTTCCAGAAGCTCGGTCCTGAATTCCAGGCGGTAGCCGGACGCTGGATCGGTGCAAAAGTCGGGTTATTTGCAACAGGGGTAAAATTGACCAACGATTCAGGATATGCCGACGTCGACTGGTTCCGGGTGGAATAAAGATTCTGGAATTTGAATACTGGATATTCGATATTGGATGCTGGACATAGGAACCAGAAATGGTTAGATTGTTTAATGGTTATATGGTCAAGGAGATGGATAGTTTGAATGTTCGAATTTTTGACGCTTCGCTGTTGGGGCAGAGAACATACGGCGAAGGGCACAGTGGACAGGAACCGGTTAACCATGGAGCAGAACCATACAACCTATCCTTTGTCTTTTATGCCTGTACAAGAACCCAAAAACATCGTCTGCCTGTTTCTGTGAAAAGTTATGCGTATAATCCATTTCTGTTACACGTATAATACGATTGTATTACACGTATAACGCAAACGTGTTTCACGTATAACTCATTTGTGTTACACGTGTAATGTTGAAAAATTTATTGTTAAAAAGATTTTAAGAGAAATCATCGTTCTATTTTTCACCACAGATAACACGGATGAACACAGATTAAAACAATAAATGTTTGAAAGTTTGAACGGTTTGAATGTTTGATGCCTCGCGGTTGGATATTGGTGAATTGGTGAGCTAGTGAATTGGTGAATGAAAGAATGATGGAATTAGAAGATGAGAGAATGATAGAATGGGAAGAAAAACAAAAACCTGGGACCCAAAACAATAAGAACCAATATTAGCCGTCTTTTGCGTCTTTGTGTCGCGTTCTGTTTAGTAATCAAACGACGAAGTATCAAACGCTCAAACGGCGTAGCCTCAAACAACAATGTAGAAACTATGTTTTAACAATAGAAACCGAAGAAATAATAACAGGCTTAACCATAAAAATGAAAGCAAAAATAATACTGCTGGCAGCTTTATTCCTGGGATTATGTGCATTCCAGGGATCAAAAGACAAAAAGGTACGCATTTTCATGATCGGCGATTCCACAATGGCCAACAAGGAAGAAAACCGTTATCCGGAGACAGGCTGGGGAATGGTTTTTAACGAATACTTTAATGACCAGGTTGAAGTCCGGAATCATGCAAAAAACGGAAGAAGTTCGAAAAGTTTCATCGGAGAAGGATTATGGAAAGAAGTTTACGATCAGTTACAGCCTGGAGATTACGTTTTTATTCAGTTTGGACACAACGACCAAAAAGAAAAAAGCCCCGATCGCTTCACAAATCCTTATACCACCTATCGGGCAAACCTGGAAAAGTACGTTCGCGAAAGCAGGGAAAAAGGGGCTTTCCCGGTACTCTTAGGCTCGGTAGTCCGCCGAAACTTTAATGATTCCGGCACCCTGACAGACACTCACGGAGCTTATCCCCTGGTAACCCGGATGGTTGCCGGGGCGATGAACGTCCCGTTTATTGATTTACAATTACTGACAGAACTAAAAGTTGCCGAAATGGGTCCGGAAGAATCAAAAAAACTATATCTTTGGCTAAAACCCGGAGAGAATAAGAATTACCCGGATGGAAATCAGGATAATACTCACTTCAACAACTATGGTGCGCATGTGGTTGCCGAAATGGCAATTGATGTAATGAGAAAACTCCATTTGCTCGAAAATTATATGGTGAAAAAATAGTTGCTGACTGTAAAAAAATGATTTCCCCGGGGGAAGAAAGGCTGTCCTATAAATTTTGGACAGCCTTTTATTTTTAAAAATTACGCTTATCCCCAGGGATGAGGGAAAACATATTGTGGGTAAAACTTGTTTGTATGAATTAATGGAAGATGAGAATGAATCATGCACGGTGAAATTAAAACGTACGAACTGACAGATAAAGGCGGGCAGCAAGCCGGTTTTATACTGAAAGATATGGGAAGAGTCTATGACGATTCAGGTGGAGAACCTGACCGCCCCCACCGGCATGACTATTTCACGATCCTTCTTGTTGAAGAAGCCAGAGGGAAACACGTTATCGATTTCAGGGAATATGATTTCTTTCCCCATAGTCTCCATTTTATTCATCCGGGCCAGGTACACCAGGTAATCACAACCGCCAGACCCGTCGGGTGGATCATAAATTTCAGCAGGCTGTTCCTTGTTCAGAATGGGATTGCAGACCAGATTATCGACGATGTTTACCTGTTCAAAAAACATGGAGAATCACCTCCCCTCCCCGTTCCCGATGGACAATTTAATGTTTACCTGGATATTGTAAAGCAGATACAGCATTACGATAACCTTCAGCTTGCCTATAAAGCAGAAGCCCTGGGCGCACTTCTCAAGCTATTGCTCATACAAAGCAATAACCACTGCACATTAAACAAGGAAAAGGACCTTCAATCGATCGAAGCAGGAAATCATCTGGTCCGTAAGTTTAAACAACTTATAGAAATTCATTTCAAAGAATTTCACAAGGTATCTGATTATGCGGATATGCTTTCAGTAACAAGTGATTATTTGAATAAATCGGTAAAATCGCTGACCGGGAAATCGGCTAAAGAATATATCCTGGGCAGGATCATCCTGGAAGCCAAAAGGGTCCTTTTGTTCACGGAACAAACTAACAAGGAACTGGCATATAACCTTGGCTTTGAAGAGCCCGCCCACTTTAGTAATTTTTTCAAAAGATACAGCGGCATTTCACCAATCGATTTCCGGAATTCCACCCGTCAATCCTGATTTTTGCAATTCCTGTACTGATTTTCGCACGGTCCGGGTGGTTCTGGTAATGTATTTTTGTATTGTCGTTTATTTGAAACGGAAAACACATAACAAAGGAAGGACCAGTAATTATGAAAACAGTTTTACACAAAGCCAACACCCGGGGACATGCCAATCATGGATGGCTGGATTCTCATCACACTTTTAGTTTTGCCAATTATTATAACCCTGAACGGGTCCATTTTGGGGCATTACGTGTGCTAAACGACGATTCGGTTGCTGCAGGGCAGGGTTTTGGCACTCATCCTCACGATAATATGGAAATCGTTTCGATCCCGCTGTCAGGCGACCTTGAGCATAAAGACAGCATGGGAAACCTCGCAGTCATCAGGGAAGGAGATGTTCAGGTGATGAGCGCCGGAACAGGTATTTTTCACAGTGAGTATAACAAAAACAAAGATAAAGAGGTAAAATTTTTGCAGATCTGGGTCTTTCCTGACCGGAAAAATGTATCTCCAAGGTACGACCAGATTTCTCTTGCCGATCTGGAAAAGGAAAATAGCTTTTACCAGATCCTTTCTCCAGACCCTGACGACGACGGAGTATGGATCTACCAACAGGCTTGGTTCAACATGGGAAAGTTTACTGAAAACACAAGTTTAACCTACCAGATGAAAAATGATACCGATGGTTTATATGTTTTTGTATTGGACGGGAAAGCCAAGATTGAAGGACAGCAACTGGAAGAAAGAGATGGTTCCGGGATATGGGAAACCCCACAGGTTAACTTTGAAATAGAAAAGGGAACCCGGTTATTACTCATGGAGGTTCCAATGTTCAAAGACTGATTTTAAACAAAGTAAAAACAAATTTTAATTATAAACTTAAAAAACAAAACAGATGAAGACAATCAGAACTTTATTAATAGCAACTATTTTTTTTGCAGGCGGAAGTGTAAGTGCAAAAAGCCTGACTGTTGACAAAAGCAAAACGGAAATTACCTGGGTAGGTAAAAAAGTGGGGGGCCAGCATAATGGCACGATCAATCTGAAAAGTGCAGATCTGAAAGTAGATGCCGGTGCTATTATTTCCGGTGCGTTTGTAATCGATATGAACACAATCGCCGACAGCGACCTTTCGGATGCAGGCATGCAACAAAAACTTGAAGGGCATTTGAAATCAGACGATTTCTTTGGCGTAAGCAAATACCCCGAAGCCAAGCTCGTAATAACGAAAAAGGCTCCCTTCAAAGAGAATGTTGCCCATGTAAATGCAGAGCTGACCATCAAAGGGATCACTCACCCAATCGAATTCGATGTAACCAGAAGCGGTAATGTCTATTCGTCCAACATTACCGTCGATCGGGCTAAGTATAACGTACGCTATGGTTCAGGCTCTTTCTTCGACAATCTTGGCGATAAAGTGATCTATGATAATTTCGAAATCGGCGTAAAATTGGTTACAGAATAAAAAAGCAGCCATCGTTTACAGGGAAAACTGATGAATTGAATTACGTCAAAGTTCTGAAAGCAAAGTCCTTTCAGAACTTTGACTTTTTATATCTGCATGAGAAAGAACCTATCACTAAACAATGGGATCACTTCATATTTCTGTGGGGTATATCCTTGTTAAGCAAAAATTATCAGTCAATACTCCGTCGCGAATGCAGAACGGAGCGGTGCGCTGGCCGTCAAAACGCCCGGGGGAGGGTTCGTTTTGACAAGATCTTTGCTTCCTTTTCATCGACTGGAAAAGGAAGAGCCTGTCCGGCTCAAGGACAGAAATTATAAAAAATGGGATTGTTTGTGCTTAAAAAGAATCCGGATCCGGTAAGCGGGACCTGATTGCCTAAATCAGAAAGGCCCCCGGGATTTTGATTAAACGAGTATTCTAACTGGCAGCCAATGATAAACTTATCTTTTTCTCAACCTGTTTTTGTCTCGTCTAAAAAACACAAATCTCTATCTTCTTTTGATTCCCCTCAACTTTTTAAAGTGATCCAAACAATGACCATCCAGCCCCAATATAGGGCAGCCCTTTTAGTTCAGCTCATTTTATATCAAAGTCGAACATTTTTTGTCCCTCAATGAACCCCTCCAAACGATCGCCGATTGCGACCGGACCAACCCCGTGGGGCGTTCCCGTATAAATAAGATCGCCTATCTTCAGTGTAAAGAATTTCGAAACATGTCCGATCAATTCGTCAATAGGAAATAGCATGAGGGAAGAATCACCTGACTGGACAGTCTCCCCGTTCTTTTTCAATTCGAACTTTATCGATTTCAGATTAGGTAATTCATTCACAGGAATAAACCGGGAACTGATTACCGCAGAATTGTCAAACGCCTTCGCCTTTTCCCACGGCAATCCCTTTTCTTTTAGTTTCTGTTGCAAATCCCTTGCAGTAAAATCAATTCCCAGGCCAATCTCTCCATAATAACGCGAGGCAAAACCCGGATCAATATTTTTTCCTAACCGATTAATGCGCACAATTAATTCACACTCGTAATGCACCTCATTACTAAAATCAGGAATATAAAATGGTTCATTATTCCGTAGTAAGGCAGAATCCGGTTTCATAAAAATAACCGGTTCTGACGGAACTTCATTCTTAAGCTCCATGGCATGTTCCCGATAATTTCTTCCGATACAAATAATCTTCATGCTCGTCCCAGAATGTTACTATTGTTTCTGTGGTTACTATTGTTAAAACCTAGTTTCTACATTGTTGTTTGAGGCTAAGCCGTTTGAGCGTTTGATACTTCGTAGTTTGATTACTAAACAGAACGCGAAGACACAAAGACGCAAAAGACGGCTAATATTGGTTCTTATTGTTTTGGGTTCCAGGTTTTTGTTTTTCTTCTCATTCTCTCATCCTCTAATTCCATCATTCTTTCATTCTTTCATTCACCAATTCACTAGCTCACCAATTCACCAATATCCAACTGCGAAGCGTCAAACATTCGAACAATCAAACCATTCAACCATTTATCGTTTCTATTGTGTTCTTCTGTGCCTATGTGGTTCCAGCACTGAGTATCCAGCTATCAATTATCTTTCATCCTCAATTTGATATTGGTAAGCACCTTCTTCGTATAAAGCGGGAATTCGCCATTGATAATCCAACCGAAATAGCCCGGTTGTTCCCTTAAAACTTTCTCGACAGGAACGCCTCTGTTTTTACCGAAATTAAATACCTCGACCCCTTTTTCATCATACACGATACGTCCGACATAATCGACATTCCGGTCATAGGCAGAGAAACGGCTTAATGATTCCACTTCATTTTTTATCGGTTTCGTTACATTCCCATCGGCATCCTCATATTCTGCTTCCTGATAAAGGTCGAGCTGCGCCTTCAACACATCGTAAGTAGCCCGCGTATCGACCATCGCACTATGAGCTCCATCCAGCTCCTGATGGCAATAAAATTTAAAAGCTGCAGACAACGTCCTCTTTTCCATTTTATGAAAAATCGCCTGGACATCAATAAATTTACGTTTCTTCATATCGATATCCACGTCTGCCCTTAAAAATTCCTCGGCCAGTAAAGGAATATCAAAACGATTCGAATTAAATCCCGCCAAATCACATCCTTCCATGAATTTAGCCAATGTCTTTGCTACTTCCTTGAAGGTTGGGGCATTTTTTACATCTTCATCATAAATTCCATGGATCTTACTTGACTTTTCCGGTATAGGCACCTGCGGATTGATCCTCAGTTCCCTTGATTCCTCTCTCCCGTCCAGGTTTATCTTCAACAGGGCAATCTCGACTATCCGGTCTGTGACAATATTTATCCCGGTTGTTTCCAAATCCAAGAAAATTACTGGATTTTTCAAATTCAGCTTCATGTGATTATTTTTTTGCAATCGTAAAATCATGGAAATAAAACACATCCTAAGATTATAATACCAGATTTTACTCCTGACAGTTTTCTAATTTTGGTTCATGCAAAGTAACCGTAATCTTTTTAAAATTCGGAATTTTTCAGAATAAATCATTTGTTTCTGCTGCCTTACTCAGAAAAAAGCCTGGCAGAAATGAGTCTGTCAGGCATTCTGGTAATAATTATTTTTTATCAGGCATTAATCATCATTGGCATCAAAAGCATGAGTACATCTTCCTCGTCAAACTCTTTTTCAGCAGGAAGAAGCAACCCGGCCCTTGTGGGATCAGATAATTCAACCCGCACTTCCGTTGAATTAAGATTACTCAATATTTCCTGTAAAAATGTCGACTTAAAACCGATCTCAATTTCATCGCCTTCATACTGACACTTCAAACGTTCAACCGCAGAAATCGAGAAATCGACATCCTGAGCAGAAACGACCAGTTGGTTATCCTGTATCTGAAGTTTAATCAGGTTACTGGCCTGGTTTGCAAATACGGAAACGCGCTTGACCGTGTTGTGAAATTCGAGCCTGTCAACCACCATTCTGTTGGTGTTATTGGTGGGGATTACCGAATTATAGCTAGGATAATTCCCTTCGACCAGGCGGCAAATCAGCTTAAAATTAGTAAGTGTAAAGAATGCATTTTTATCATCGAACTGAAGTTTCACGTCGAACTCTTCCCTGCCCAGTAAATTCTTCAGCAACGAAGCCGGTTTTTTAGGAAGAATAAATGAAGAGTCGAATTCAGCCTTGGCATCCCTGCGTTTGTAGCGTACCAGCTTATGGGCATCTGATGCAACAAAAGTAAGATCGTCTTGCCCAAGCTCAACAAAGATACCGTTCATAACAGGACGCAACTCATCATCGGCAGTTGCAAACAACGTTTTGGATATACCACTGAGCAAAACGTCATGATTAACATTGATCGTCGAGGCAGACTCCTCTTTTAAAACAGGCAACTGGGGAAAATCGTCACCCGTCTGGCCAACAATACTGAACTTACCATTTTCGGAATAGATATCAATGGCAAAAGTATCCGGATCTATTTTAAAAGTCAGCGGCTGTTCAGGGAACTCTTTCAGCGTATCGTTAAGCAATTTGGCCGGGACTGCGATATCTCCCTGCCCCTCTGTGTTGTCAAGTTCCATACTGGTAATCAGCGTCGACTCAAGATCTGAAGCAGTAACTGTCAATCGGTTATCTATCAGTTGAAATAAATAATTATCCAGAATGGGCAATGTATTTTTCGAACTAATCACCTTACTGATCGCGTTCAGGTGACTCAGCAATTCGGTACTGGAAACAACGAATTTCATATATTTACTTTTTCAATTTTAATTTGCCTAATACACATTTACGCTTTTCTTGCAACTTTTGGTTATGTCTATGGAAAATCTCAATACGGTGTCTGATTCTGTTGCCGAAACAAAAGAGTTTATTCCGGTCAACTACTGAATCCTCTATCCCAAACATTTAACCTGTAAAAACCAGAAAAAATCCGGTTCCACAAACCATCGCCATAATTATACGAATATACAAACTTTGCTTTTGTTTTTGTTCTTTTAAGGATATATTTTATACAAAGAAATCAACGGAGGCCCCTCTTCGACCTTAAGAAATTGAACAGAATCCCAAGAATCAGGATGAAAACCAAGGGACCTGCCACGTTCAAAAACTGCCAAAAGATCTTATCTTCCCTGATCTTGACCTTATCGAGCAACCTGATCTGAAATGCCCTTGACCGTAACGACATAATTCCATTCTCATCACAAAGATAATTTATGGTATTAATCAGGAAATCCTTATTCCCGAATGTCTGTCGCGAGTAATTATCATATCCCAGGGGAAGCGGCTGAGGTTTCCCCCTTTCGTGTGAAACTTTATTGGCAATCAGGTCTCCATCTGCCAGAACAATCATTCTCGCCGGTTTAGATTTCTGCAAAACCGGTACTCCTGTTTTGTTAAACGCTTGGGTCAGTCTGTTTTTAAATACAGAAGTAAATTGTCCTTCAAGCAAAACACCAACCGGAATATGGGACAACTGAAAAAGGTCCCTTTCGGGAGGATTATTTATGCTTTGCAGGCTTATTTCCGCCGGCGTCCGGACCAGCCTGGAATAGTCGGAAGTATGTAGTATAACCGACTTTCGTATAGCCGGATCATGGCCTACCGTATCCACAGAACTAACAAAATCCGACTCCAGGCGATTCAGGTTCCGGCTTAATTCGTGCGCTTCTGAAGGGATTAACAGGGGTGAATAATACCAGGGGGCAGGCGAAAAAACAGGGTTACTTCCTGACGGGGCGGTATTAACCGGAATAATCATACAATCCACGGACTGAACCAGCTCTGGATTAATTCTTACCCCATAGCGAAAAAGCTGATCAAGCAGGTTAAGGTCACGGGGAAAAGCCAGGGTCGATTCGCCTCTGCTAAGACTATCCAGGCTCACCTGTACCGGATCTATCATCCACAGGATATTACCTCCACGCATCAGGTACTGGTCGATGTAAAACTTGTCCTCTTCCTGAAAAGCTTTCGACGGATCAGCGATCACAAGCACTTTCGGAGTACCCGGCAAGGTAAATAATTCTTCGGCTGAACGGTCGATGACCGTATAGTTCTCCGCAAGGCTGCTGCGAATATCATAAGTTTCCATCTCGTCAAGCTCCCCCTGTCCTTTCAAAAAGGCCAGCGCCGGACGCCCCTGCTCCTCCATATGCTGTAACGCCCGCACTAATTCATATTCGATGGTCTCCACCGAATTATTCAGATTTACTTCTGCCGGAAGTGAAGGATTGTTTTTCAAAAAATTGACTGCAAGAACCTGGTCCTGATAATGGATAATCGCGCCGGGAAAAATCAGGTGCGTCACGGTTCCTTCATCCTGGGTAAGTCTCAGGTTAATCGGTTGGATTCCCTGGGAGACCAAACGATCGAACAGTTTATTCCGCTGATCCGCATCTTCAACGTCATACGGATCAAAGGTCTCACAATGAATCCTGAACCTGGAAAAAGCATCCATATCCCCGGCTTTTTCTTCGATTGCCTGTTTCAACCGGCGAAATCCGGGAGGGAGGTTCCCATTCAGGCAGAGATCGATCTGTACAGGTCCCTGCAACTTGTGGATGATCTGTTTTGAAACAGGAGCCAGGCTATACCTTTTCTCGGAAGTAAGGTCGATACGAAAATACCATACGGAAGACAAAAAAAATAGCAGGACCAGGCCCAGTGCAAAAAATCCGGTCCCGGCAAGCTGCCTCTTGATCCTCCTTCTCTTCTCCAATAAAAAAATACGGCTCAGGTACAAAAAGAACAGTGTCATTAAAACAAAATAAACAACGTCCCTTGAATCAATCACCCCTCTTCCGAGCGACAGGTAATGCTGCATCATCCCGATTTCGGATAAGGTATTACTAAATCCGGATGAAAAGCCCATCGACAACAAAATACCCAGCCCTGCATAAAAAAGAAAAGATAGCAACAGGGCCAGAAGAAAAGAAAAAATCTGGTTATCTGTCAGCGCAGAAGCAAATAAACCGATGGCAACATATAAAGCCGCAAGAAAAAACAGCCCGGTAAATGAACCCCATGCCGCACCGGAATCCCAGTTACCAACCGGGTTCCCCAGTTGATAGATCGAATAAAAATAAATAAGCGTGGGAGCCAGGCAAATGATTACAAGTGTCAGTCCTGCAAGATATTTTGCCCACAGGAGTTGAAACATTGATAAAGGCCTTGTAACCAGCAGTTCCAATGTCCCCTGCCTTTTCTCATCCGCGATTAAACGCATAGTCAGGGCAGGAACAAGAAACAGGAAAACCCATGGAGCAAGGGAAAAATAACTGTCCAGCGTTGCGTAGCCATTTTCCAAAAGGTTATAATTTCCAGGAAAAATCCACAGAAACGCCCCGTTCACAATCAAAAAAACAAAGGCGACCAGGTAACCTGTTACCGATCCGAAAAAGCTGATAATCTCCTTTCGAAACAAACTAAACATATCCACTCGATCATTTACCGGAACGAAGATAGGAAAAAGAGGGCACAACCAAAGCCATTATTGTCCTATGGTTATATGGTTCCTTTTGTTGAGAATACCACAGATTACACAGATTATTTTTTACATGTAGTAAACAGCAACCAGGATCCCGCCCCGCCGGAACTAGCCCCTTAACAGCTAAACACAAAACGCTCAAATAATTAAACCATAAAACTAATCAACACTCCCCCCTAACTTTTCGATCATCATCGATGCCGCCCGGTCTGAAGCCCCGGTACTGCCTAGCAACCGATGAAGTTCATCATAATCAGCTGCAATCTCATCCCTGCAGGACTGGTCAAACAGGATCCGGTTAACCTCTTCCCTGATATTTTTTGCATTGCAATGATGCTGTAACAGCTCACAGACGGCACTACGCTGCAAAATCAGGTTCACCAGCGAAACCCATTTGATTTTCAATACCTTTTGCCCTATTTTAAAGAACAAGGCACCGCCCGCCATCCTGTAACAAACAACCTGGGGACAGCGGATTACACCTGCTTCCAAAGATACTGTTCCCGATGCCAGTACTGCAACATCAGCCTGCTGAAGCACGTCATATGTTTTTCCGTGTAAGAGGGCCACCTCATACCCATTTACTAAATCGGCATAAACCTTGTCTTCAATATTCGGCGCTGCGGTTATGATTACCTGGTGCGATTTAATCGGACAAACGGCATCAAGCATCCTGGGCAGCAGCGATCTGATCTCCTGCAGCCGGCTGCCCGGTAAAACAGCAATTACCGGCTTCTCCTGCAAATGATTTTCCATGAAGAACTGCTCCCTTGTCCTGATGGTCAGCTTTTCGCTGACTGCATCCAGAACCGGGTTTCCAACATAATTGACAGGATAGTCAAACTGCCGGTAGAAATCAGTTTCAAAAGGGAGGATTGTGAACATCTCATCGACATAAGCCTTGATTTTTTTGATCCGGTAGGACTTCCAGGCCCATATCTTGGGAGAAATATAATAAAACACGCGGATGCCGTATTCCCGGGCAAAACGCGCCATCCTCAGGTTAAACCCCGGATAATCTACCAGAATTAATACATCCGGGCTAAAATGAAGTAAATCCTGCTCACAAATTTTAAAATTATTCTTTATAGTAGAAAGGTTGAGCAGGACAGGGATAAACCCCATAAAGGCCATTTCCCGGTAATGTTTGGTCAGATCCATGCCGGCCTGCTCCATCAGTTCCCCTCCAAATCCACGGGCCCTGGCCTCTTTGTCGAACCGGAACAAAGACCGGATCAGATTAGATGCATGCAAATCGCCGGAAGCTTCACCTGCTATAAAATAGTATTTCATAGGTTAATAATATGGTTACTCTTAATTCTTTGGTTATATGGTTGCGTGGTTATATAGTTAATCTTTATTCAAAAAGGAGGACTGTTCCCTGTATCGTCTCTTTTATAACAGCGAGTTAAAAGACTTTTGAGATCACGACGACAAAGGCATATAAAAAGGTAGCCATCAATACGCCCCTGGCTGCCAAATCATATTTTCGTCTCATAAACAAAAAGAAAAGCACCAGATTCGGCAACACGCACAATGTTAATAACTTGAACAAAATATTTAAGGTCCGGAGACGATACAAATAATCCGAAAAAACTTCCTTTTGCCCGCTGAGCAGGAACATGATCACAAAAACGGCAACAGGGAGCAACAATCCTGGTATCAACCCGGAACGGATCCTGTTCTGTTTTTTCGAACTGAATAAGGACACTAAAACCTCCAATTTTTCATTTGGGTAACACTTTCCTGGCTGGTCATATCCACCTTAACCGGCACAACTGCCACCATTTGGTTTTCAAGGGCATAAACATCTGTTCCTGGTATGTCAGGTTCAAAGTTTTTGAAATAACCACTCAGCCAAAAATAATCACGTTGATGAGGGTCGGTCCTTTTATCAAGCTCTTCCACCCATTTCCCGGATGTTTGCCTGCAAACCTCTATTCCTTTAACGTCTCCCTGAGGGATATTTACGTTAAGACAGGTCATATAAGGCAATCCATTTTCAATAACGGTCTGAAATACCCTGGCAACCCACATTTTTGCCTTCGTAAAATCGGCATCGGCATCATAATCACATAACGAAAATCCGATGGATGGCACGCCGTGAAGGCATCCTTCGATAGCAGCTCCCATAGTCCCGGAATAAACAACACTGACCGATGAATTGGAACCGTGGTTAATACCTGATACAACAAAATTTGGCAAACGATCAAGCAGGTGGTTAAATCCAACTTTTATACAGTCAACAGGGGTTCCGTTACATTTATAAAGAGCATAACCGTCCTCCGCTTCCATCTTGTTTACCCTCAACGGCCTTTCTACAGTAATTGCGCTCGACATCCCTGACATTGCCATCTCCGGGGCAATAACAACAACTTCTCCAAAAAGGCGCATCACATCGGTCAATTCTTTCAATCCTTTTGCATAAATCCCGTCATCATTGGTGATCAGGATTAGAGGTCGGTCTTCCATTGTTTCATTTTTTATCAAGGACAAATATAGCCCAATCATCGCAACATCTCTTACTTTTTTCTCAAATTGAATCATCCCGGACAATCCGGGCATTCCCGGACAAGGGGAAAATCAACTTAAGGCAAGAGCCAGTGAGACCCCTATAAATGTACCGATTACGTATCCCAGGATACCCATCAGAATACCTGGCGTAATCAATTTTTTCTGACCAAAAGAAGCAGCCATTGGAGCAGCAACCGAGGGGCCCATAATATTTGCAGCTGAAGAAATGATGACTTCGTAAACATCCAGTTTAAAAAGCTTGGCTAATGACAGGAGAACAAGTAAATGAACAAGCAATACGAAACAATAAAAACCAAGGACCGCAGGTCCGACATGCAGGATATCCTTCAGATTGGTAGCTGCACCGATCACTGCAATAAAAACATACATCATCCAAAGTCCAATAACAAAAGCCGTATTTTCGAGAGCCTTAAGCTTCTTCGGGAAAAGATTGGCCATCATTACTGATAATAAGGTGATAAGCAAGATACTCATGTTTATTTTTGTACCCAAAAGCTTTTGCACCGGACCTTCGAGCATCGTTCCAACACCTGCAATGACTACTGACAGGAAGATGGAAAGGGCGATCCGTTCCATAGTAACCGGCATTGTCCCTTTTTCTGTTTCCTCTGAAATTTCCTGGTTTTCGCTTTTGGATCTGACAAAAAAACGTTGCAAAAAAGAAAAGGAAGGAACCGCAATCAGTAGCAATACAAACATATTGGCTGCAAAATTGTCTACTGCTATTGTAGCCCCGAAAAGAGGATGCGTGCTAAAATTAAGGATTTCGCCTGTTGCCACAAAATTCATGCTCCCGCCAATCAGGGTGGCTGCAATCACCCCTGCCGTGCTGGATGAATCCGGCCCCAGGTCGATCAGCCAATATGCCAGCGAGCATCCCAAAACAACTCCTGCTGCGCCAATAGTATAAGCAACAAGCAACTTTCCTCCTTCCCGCACCATGCGTCTGATGTTCGACCCAAATAATAGCAAAGGTATCGACAGCGGTATAAAATAAGAAAAAATAAGGCTATAAACAGGCACTTCGACATTTGAACCCGAGGCAACCGGAACAATGCCGGTCATTGAAAAAACAGACATGAGCACCATGGTAACCAGGATACCGGAAACCTTTCCGAACCATTTTTTATACTCCGACCAGATCCCGAAAGCCGCAGTTCCAAGCAAAACAGCAAAAAGCAACAGGTTGTCATTAGCAGAAATCAAAGACATAATTCCAAATTTTACCTTAAAAATAAAAAAACACCCTTCCAAAAGAAGGGTATCCTAAAATATTTTATTCTTTTTTTTACCCACCTACCTCTTTTCAAAAGGATATATTAATTAAATATTAAGAAAAAAAATGTTCGCATTTTATTTTTCCCTGTTTCAAAACGACAGACAAAGCACACAAAAAAAACGCCAAATTTAAAATACATTTTTCCCAGAAGAAAGAATGTACTTCAGGAATAATCAATCTATTATCCCGGTCATCGTCACAACAGAAGATGTTAACTTACCAAAACCATGTACTCAGGAAACTAATCTCTTTTAAGAAAAAGATTTCTATTTTTAAATATACTTATGAAAAAAATTTCCAAAGTGTTTTTGTAAATGAAAAATTATTTTTAAAATTGCTTAAAATAAGTTAAAAGAACGATCTATGGCATTCCATGGAAAAGAAGATACCGGAAGCATGGCGATCAGCGAGCTGAAACGCTACAAACTAAAAATGCACATTGTAAGGCTCTTATATAAAAAAGGTCCGCAATCTGCTTCCGTTCTGAACAAGAAGATAAACGTGAGTCTGCCAACAACCCGCTCAATACTGGATGACCTGATCCGGGAAAAGATCGTTTGCACCTCGGGAATAGGCGATTCCCAGGGAGGAAGGAAACCTGTTATTTATAGTCTGGAAGAAGATGCCTTTTATATCCTGGCAATAGAAATAGGGCACTACAAAGCAAAAGCAATTATTGTAAACAGTCTGAACAAAGAAAAAACAGAAGTTAAAGAATTTGAAACCAATATCGATGACCCTGATCTGGAGACAAAACTGGACAAGGTCATTGGAGAACTGTTAATTGAAGCAAACATCGACAGAGATAAAATCGAGGCGATCGGGGTAAGTATGCCTGGGCTGATCGATTCGGAAAGGGGAATTAACCACACTATCAAAAAACAGGAATTACGGGGGATCGGTACCCGCCTTTCCGAACATTTCGGCATCAGGACCTATATCGAAAATGATGCCCGTATGCAGGCTTTGGGCGAGTTTGTTTTCGGGAAAGCAAGGAACACTAAAAACACCATGGTCCTGAACTGGAACTGGGGGATTGGGCTTGGCATGATCCTGAACGGTGAAATTTTCAGGGGGTCTGTGGGGTTTGCGGGCGAATTCAGCCACATTCGTGTGGAAGAAAACGGAAAACTGTGCGAATGCGGAAAAAGAGGCTGTTTGCAAACCATAGCAGGGGCACGGCATTTACTGGACATGGCATGCGTGGAAGTCAGAAAAGGTACCATATCTCAACTAACGACAATTTTTGGAGATGCCCCCGAAAAGATGGTACCTGCCGATATTATAAACTGTGCCCAAAAAGGAGACGAACTTTCCATCTCTCTTTTGAACACAATCAGCACCAGGCTGGCATGGGGACTTTCAATCCTGATCCAGCTTTACAATCCCGAGCTTATCATGCTCAATGGCCCGCTAGCCAAAGCCGGCCAGTTTATACTGATCCCGATCAGGCAGGCCTTAAACCAGTACTGCCTGCAGAACATCTCTGAAAATGTACGGATTGAAATTTCCGATCTTGGAGAACACTCCGGACTGAAAGGAGTAACCGTCATGGTTTTTCAAAAAATATTCAAAGATCAGTCAGTTGAGATTTAACACACTTAAAAGACAGTCTGTTTTAGTTATTCTTTATTCATGTTAAAATTATGCGTATGAGTAGTATTGTGGAAATAGATGGATGCAAAATTAAAATTATGAATTGACCCACAAAAACAGATCGATCATCTGAAAATAAGCATCAATAAAATATTATCAGCTTGTACACAACCAAGCTAAGGGTCAGTGTTGTATTCATTTGAACAACAAAAAATCCCGGAATAAAACAGAAGGCTTTTCCCTCCAAAAGTTTTCAGGTGTTTTTTTACCTTAACAACTAAACCACAGGGAATTAAATCGTTAAAAGCATTTCATTTTAAATAATTATGTTAAAATTACACGTATGAACGAAAAATTCAAATGGTTAAGAAAGTGCCTCTTGACAATTGCGGCACTGCTAATCGGAACCGGGTTCCTGATGGCCCAAGAGCTAAAAATATCAGGGACAGTAACCAGCAAGGAAGATGGGAAACCTCTTCCGGGAGTTTCAGTTGTGATACAAGGAACAACGAAAGGGACAACAACAGATTTAGATGGCAAATACTCAATCTCTGCGTCCAAAGGGTCTGTGATAGTATTCTCATTCATCGGGATGAAAAAGAGTACTATCACAGTAACAGGAGCCACAACTTACGACGTTGTCCTTGAACCGGAAACAGAGGGGCTTAATGAAGTTGTTGTAACAGCAATGGGAATCAAGAGAGAAGAAAAAGCCCTTGGTTATGCCGTAAGTTCAATCAGCGCAAAGGACATTACCCTAACAGGGACAACGAATTTTGCTTCAGCCTTGTACGGAAAAGCAGCAGGAGTCAGGATTAATGCAGCAAACGGAGGAGCCTCCAGTGCTGTTAATATCCAGATTCGTGGCGTTACTTCCATCAACAACAATACGCAACCATTGTACATTGTTGATGGTATTCCTATCCGAAACCATGCCTTGTTGAACTATGGTGCTTCAGACAACAATGCATCTTACTGGAGTGAGACCAGGGTGCGGGAAAACGGGATCCTTGATATTGACCCGCAGGATATTGAATCGCTTACCATCTTAAAAGGTGCCAGTGCTTCAGCCCTGTACGGATCAGAAGCCGCAAACGGGGTTGTGGTCATTACAACTAAAAAAGGAACAAAGAAAAAAGGTTTGGGCGTTGACTTCAATTATCAGTATGACGCTGAACGGATCGCATTCCAACCTGATTACCAAAACACCTATGGACCTGGTTATGACCGGGATGACAATCTTGCAGTAGGAGCTGACGAAAACGGTTGGATCACTGATGACGATGGTTCGGTGCACCCCTATTACCGTGCTTACGGCCAGTTTGGTCCGAAATTCGACGGAACTTCTGTCAAATACTGGGACGGGACAACCCGTGCCTATAAAGCCCAAAAAAACAACTACAAGGATTTTTTCGACCAGGGATATAACTCTACTGCGAATATTTCCATCTCGAATGCTTCGGACATGGGGTCTTACCGGTTATCATACAGCCGTACAGACTATAAGGGGATTATGCCCGGATCGAAAGTTGAAAAAAACTTTTTTAACCTAAACAGCACGCTAAAACTGTCGGACAAAATTGACGTGGATATTGCATCGAGCTTTACCAATACGCTGACCCACAACAGACCAAAGATGCTTAATCAGCTCTTCAGTTCGTTCAGCGGCTTTTTCAGCCGTTTCGACGACATGAATACATACCGGAAAAAATATAAAACAACAGAAGGTTACCAATGGGTAGCATATAACGAGAGCTATAACGACGATGAGAAACTGGCTTATAATATCCGAGCAACCAATATTCTGGATTATTACTGGAGCCAGCTGAAAAACAGCTACAATGAAAATCAGAACCGCTATATTAACAGTGCGACACTGAATATAAAAGTGACCCCAAAACTTAATGTACGTGGACGTATCGGGAACGATTTCACCAGTGTACGGACTACCAACAAAGAATATGTTGAATACCCGGTCAGCTACGGAAATACCGGAAGTTTTACAATACAGAATGGTAGTTACAACTCTTTATACGGAGACGGATTGATAACCTATAACCAGGATTTATCTTCAGATCTGAAAATGACGCTTACCGGAGGATTTACAGGAAAAAAAGACATCTATCATGATTCAAGCGACGCGACCAGCGACGGTCTGGTTATCGAAAACTGGTTTAACCTGTCTAATTCAGTAAATTCGGTTTCAACAAGTACTACGACAAAAAAAGAAGCATACATGGCCGCCTTTGGCATGGCTGATTTCTCGTATAAGGACTTCCTTTATTTACAGGGGACCGGACGATATGAAAAAACATCGACCTTGCCTAAAGATGTCAATTCATACTTTTACCCGTCTTTCAATGGAAGCCTTATCCTGTCGCAAATTATGCAGTTGCCCGCATTTATCAATTATGCAAAACTAAGGGGCTCCTGGGGGATTGTGGGAAATCATCCTGAAATCTACCAGGCAAGTGTCGACTATACAGTTAGTTCAGTTATTGCATCCAGTGGAACAGCTATTTACTTATATCCTTCCAGTTCAGGATATGGCAATGACAACATCAAATCTGAAAAGAAATACGAATCGGAAATCGGTTTGGAATTAAGTATGCTCCAAAATAAAGTATCGTTAGATCTTTCCTACTACTATAACAAAATCGACGATCAGATCATGGAATTGTCAACAGCAGCATCAAGCGGAGCAACCAGTATGCTCAGCAATGTTGGCGATTTAAAAAACAGTGGTGTTGAAGTTGCATTGACAGTGACCCCGGTTAATACACAGAATTTCCGTTGGGACAGCAGGATTAATTACTCGGTCAACAAGAACAAACTTGACAGGATCATGGAGGGAGTCAGTTACCTGAGCATGTATAGTCTCGACGGCGGATCGGTAATTATCCGGGCAGCAGAAGGGCAAGCTCTTGGAGATGTCTATGTCCACCCGATCGCAACTGATGACAGCGGCAATAAAATCGTAAGCAGCGACGGCTTGTACGAAATTGACTATAATAACTATGAAAAAGTCGGCAACGTTATGCCGAAAGCAGTTGGCGGGTTTTCAAATACGTTTACCTATAAAAATTTCGCACTGAATTTCCTGATGGACTACAAATTCGGAGGTGCCCTGGTTTCCGGTGGTATGCTCTATATGACAGGGGCCGGAATGTTTAAGAGTACACTGAAATACAGGGATACTGAACACGGGGGGATTTCCTATAACATCGACGATGATGGCAATAAAGTCCAGGCCACCAATGGTACATACAACGACGGGATTATCCTCAAAGGTGTCGATGAAGACGGAAATGCCAATACAACAATTGTGGATGCTGCAACTTATTACCTGAACAGCTTTGGTTGGGGATCCGGATCAGGCTATGTCAATCAGTACCAGGAAGCAGTCCATAAGAACAGTTATATCAAGCTTCGCGAGGTAAGCCTGGGTTATAACCTGCCCAAAGATTTCAGTCAGAAAATCGGCTTCCAGAGAATACAGCTCAGTATAATCGGGAAAAACCTGATGTATCTTTGGAAAACATTGCCTAATAACTGGGACCCGGAATCGGCAACCGGCTCAAGCTGGCTTTATCAGGGGATCGACCAGAATGCCGCAGCTCCGACCCGAAGTATGGGGTTTGCCATTCATGCAAGTTTCTAGCAGCACTTGATTAGGTATGATCTTATCTCAAACTTTAATAAAAATCATATTATAATTGAATGACTGATCCGTTTCAACTATAAACAAAATATAAAATTAAAACCTCATGAAACGAGCCATGAGAGTCGGACCTCTCGCACAGGAGCATGATTTATAGTGGCGAGTTCCATGTGGCAACTAAAAGTAATTTATAAACACATGAAAAAACAAATATTAATAATATCAGGTATCTTCCTGTTTCTAATAGGATCATACTCCTGTAGCAACACAATAGAGGATTATTACACTGATCCTGATGCAACGACAACTGCAGATCTCGGACAGCTGTTTACCTATATGTGTTATAATTCCTATATCAGGCCGACTTACTGGGATTATGCAACCTTTGTAACCGGGGTTACCGGTAAATATTCACAGTTTATCGGGATAGAAAAAGCGTCCAAAATGTATGAACCTTCAACCGATTATAACGAAGACCGTTGGGAGGGATATTATACCGGCGGGATTATGAATCAATACCGGGAAATACAAAAGAATTATGAAGCCCTCAGCTCCGACGAACAGGCTGATCAATATATCTATATGCAGATTGCCAAAGTTATCCTGTATGACCAGACCGCTCAAATGGTCGATTACTGGGGTGACATACCGTTCACAGAAGCAGGCGGTCTGAATTACACAAATACTCTAACAAACGCCAAATTCGATGATGCTGAAACAATTTATACCCTTCTTATCGATTCCCTGGCGTCCCTGAATACATATTTTGCCAATGCTTCGTTATCAACCACAATAAAAACCAGTTTATCGACTCAGGACATTCTGTTAGGAGGAGATCTTGATCTTTGGCAAAAGTACACAAATTCGTTAAGGCTGCGTTTACTGATGAGGATCTCAAATTATGATGAAACCACCGCAAAAACAAAAATTACAGCGATGTTGAACGATCCGGATACTTATCCGGTGATTGACAAAAATTCAGAAGATATCTTGTTGGAAATGAACCCGACAAATCTTATTTCTGACATCCAATCGGGGTTAACTGACGGGGCAACCAGTAATGGAGCCATTGCACCATATTACATGCTAAACACGGAGATGGTTGCCAATAATGACCCACGTACGGCTGTATTCTGGGATCCGGGATCAAATGCCGATGACGAATACCTGGGACTAAAGAGCGACACAACTGCTTCTGCGGCTGAAAACCAATGGAGTAAAGGCTACCTGGCAACCTACGATTCGGCTACTTTTATTATGAACTATAATGTTCCAGGCGTACTCTTCACCGCAGCAGAAGTAAGCTTCCTGAAAGCTGAAGCTTACGAAAGGTGGGATCTTGGAACCGCCCAGGACGAATACGAAACCGGGATCAAACAGTCAATCGATTTTTATTACAGCCTTAATCAGGATGCCTATGCAAAATCAAGCTTTTCACGGACATCGCTTACAACTCCCACAGATGCGACTATAGAAAGCTACCTGGAAGAATCAGCGATTGCTTATTCCGGGACAACAGACGAAAAACTGGAGAAAATCTATACACAAAAATGGATCAACTTCTTTATTCTCCAGGCAGGACAGGCTTGGTCTGAAGTAAGAAGGACCGGTTATCCGGAACTGCCATTTGCAGAAGATCCAAGCAGTGACGAATTACCTCCGGTCAGGTTACTTTACCCGGATACGGAAAAGAGTTACAACTCGGATAATTATTCTGCTGTTTCAAGTAAAGACACCCGGGACACTAATATTTTCTGGGATGTCAACTAATTGAGAAGGTAAAGTTTTAAGTTTACCCAAAAGGGATAGCAAACACTATCCCTTTTTTTATAAAATAATATGAGTTCGACCTAGGTGGGGTTGCAAAATTGCGTGGAATAAACAATTTTCTCCAGGTTCATAGATGGTTTCTTATCCCAAATGGAAGACACGATCAGTTTGGAGGCCGGACTGGCTATAAAGTTTTCGAAGCTTCTCTGGCTGGTGTGTTCAATTTGACACTGGTTTTTAAGCTCATCATTAACTGATACAATCAGGTCCCTTTTTCACAGTAAGATTTTGTCATGGGTAAACATCAGGGAATTTTTCATATTCTTACGAACCTTTGCAATTTAACGAATAAATCATCTCATAATATGCAAGTTAAATTTTACTTGTATATGGAAGTAAGTTTGTCCAGGTATATGGCGGAAAAAGTTTCCACCAACATGGAAACTGTCTTGTCTATGCATTAAAGACAACTTGTTTATGCGTTAAAGAATAGTTGTTTGTGCATTAAGGACGACTTGTTTACGCATTAAAGAAGAATTGTTTATGCATTAATCGGGAGCTGTCTATGCTCAATACTTCGTTAATTTATTAAGCGGCAATTCTGCCGTACTCCAAGAATTCTTTGACAATTTTTTGATTTTTAACAGAGTTTGGGTTAATAGCAAACCTACTCATAAATCGTTTAGGCATCAAGGTTTTATTGTTAAGGGTTTTGTAATCACTTCCGGCACGAGTATCCCGACAACTCTGCTAAACAGTGAACGCGTGTGGCAGGATATAGGTGCGCCTAACTTTGGTGAAGGCCCGAATAATTAATTCGATATCACACAAACTTCTGGTTACCAACCAGTATAAAAAGCTGCCTCCCGTACGGAGGCAGCTTTTTTCGTTTTATTGATATTTCTGGCTGCACCTGCCTTTATTGTCTTTTTTTATGTATATATGTTGTTTGTTTTCAGTGTTTTGTTTATAAATTTTAGATTTTGTTTTGAGATAAAATATTTTTTGTTTTTTCAATTTTATCAGGGATATAATTAGAACAGATGAGTCATCTTTTTTGATTATTTATTAACAATATTCATATATTTATATTAACATAATTTTAAAATATTTTATGGAGGGTATGTTTTTTTACACGAAGGATACCTCTTTTTTTCATGAAGGGAAAGTCAATAGTTTGTTGATAAGTTTTGTATGTTGTGCAGTATAAAATAAAATATATGTTCGTTTGTATTTATTTCAGAAATTTCTATTAAGGAAATCTCGCTTGTGTAACAGAATTATAGGTTTTCCAGAATTAAAAACAAATTTCATAAATGAATGGCCTGTCATCCTATAAGATTTCTCTATCAAGATAGTTTATTGATAATAAATAAATTGAAATTATCCCTAATTGAAACATTATGAATATTATTGCCAAAATTAAGAAGAACATCATCCTGTTTTTTTTATTTGCCCTGTGGTCTCATCCTGGATACAGTCAGGATGAAACGTTGTCGGGATCTTCATTCCCTACCTTCGATCCGGTTTCTCCAGAAACGAGCAGGCTTTTCTCTGTTAATGAAGTCTCTGGGACAAATTTATACAATGGAAGACCAGATATTAAAATTCCACTTTTCAACGTCAGGTTTGGCTCAAAGGATATTCCCGTATCATTAAGCTACAGTTACAATGGGCTTGATCTCACTCAAGAAGCTTCACCGCAAGGGTTAGGCTGGGTTATTGATTTTGGAGGGAGTATACATCGTATCAAAAACCACATGCCTGATGAATACGAGTATGGAGGCTATTTATACCATGAAGGTACCGGATTTAATCCTCTTGCATATAAATTTGGGCAAAATTATTCTTTCTCTCCGACACATGAGCAACTGGAAAATGCTTATTGGAGCAATGCTGATTTCAAGCCCGACCTGTTTTGTTATACTTTCCCAGGATACTCCGGAAGTTTTATGTTTGATGAAAACGGGACTGCTTTACCATTTATAGACAGGAACCTTGTGATAACCGATACACCTGATCCTTTAACAATACCGGATTTCCATATAACAACCCCCGAAGGTAATACCTATCAATTTAATACAACCATCACCAATTTGGGAATTACCGGAGATTATGATTATACTACTGATTTTTTCTTATCCAAAATGATCTCTTATGATAAAAAAGACACAATTTCTATATCGTATAATACTGAGCTAATTTCAGGGGGAACGGCAACCGGATCAGTTGTATATGTTAACAGCAATCCTCCCTATAAAGTAGAACATACAGAATTGGCTTCCCCTCAGAATAAAAAAGTAGAAGGAAAGATAATAAGCAGAATTAAACATCCATTGGGAACAGTAATTTTTTATTACGGATCCAGATCCGATCAAACAAATTCAAGCAAACTGGATTCTATCCGTGTTGAAGATAATCAAGGGAAAGTTAAAAAGAAAATTGTTTTTGATTATAGCTATTTTAATGCAATGAATAATGAGACTAGATATTTGAAAATGAATTCATTGACAATTCATGGAACAGGAACAGCAGAAGAAACCTTCTCATTTGATTATGAAGCGTCAATCACTGCACCTAGCTCATCTTGTGACCAAGATTACTGGGGTTATTACAATGGACGAAATGGTAATTCAAATCTTATTCCAACGCTAAAAATAAGTGGTGTCACAGTCTATTCTGGAGCAAACAGAGTTCCGAATGCATATTATAGTAAACTATTTTCTATCAAGTCGATGACTTACCCGACTGGCGGGAAAGCGTTTTTTACATGGGAGGCCAATGAATATTCCAATACATCCGGTGAGGAAGGTCCCGGAATTCGTATCTGTTCTATTTTTCACTACGATCCCTTTACCCAGGATACAATTAAGCATTACATAAAATACGGGACTGGGGCAATTATTTATAAACCCACGTTCTATGGTTTTTTGCGGTTACAAGAGGGACTTTGTTATGATTATTTAATTCCCACAACGTCAAATTCTGATTATATCTATATTTGCGATCATTCTCTTTACCACCCTTTGGCCCTTAGAACAGGAAATGGTTTTGTTGGTTATGATAGTGTAACCGACAGTCTTGCTGGCGGGGGGTACACGAAATATGAATTTACCTCAAACCTTTCTTATGCGGTTTATGTTGATCACTTTAATCTGACGCCAGCCCCGGTTATTCAGTATGGAAACCAGTTGAAACAAGGTAAACTTACTAGCGAAGTAAAATATAACAATCAAGGTCAGGCAATACAAAAACATTTAATCGGCTATCAGGACGATTCTCCGTTTAAAAAGCTAAGGGTGGTTTGGACGTTTATGGATAATGTCTATGAAATAGGATTTCATGATGGCAATAATCATACTTCATGTGAGATACAACCAGATGATTGCACTTATTCCTCCTATGAAATGTTGATATCATTTTCCAATTTCAAAAAAATAGGAGAAGTATTTTGGGAAAAATCGTCCGGATCAGATAATGCAATCTCAGATACTAAACGTTATTATTATGATTCTGAGTTTATAGGGGAAGATAGCTACCTCTTTCCTACGCGAATTGAAAATAAGGTTAGCAATGGAGATACGTTGATTACTAAATTGTGGTATCCATTTCAGTATTCAGGAGATAGTGGCGGAATCATTTCGTCTCTAATGAATACAAACAGGATTGCTATCCCTTTGGAAAAACAGATATGGGACAAGAAAAACCTGGTAAACTATCTGATAAAAGTAACAAGAAGTAAATATGATATCTTTGGAGACAACGATATTGCCCTACCTGAAGAAATATGGTCGATGAAGATCAGTAATCCTGTTGCAGAGGCTTCTTCCGGAGAAACGTTTAGCTCATATTCAGCCAGAAATCTGGATTTTGATGAATCAAACTATCGAAAGGAAATAGCGTATGCGTATGATGATAATTGTAATCCTGTCCAAATAACTACCAAAGATGGACTTAGCACTTCCTATCTTTGGGACGGTATAGGCCAATATCCAATCGCTAAAGTTATCAATGCCTCCTATGATGAAATCAAATCGTTAAACGGGCAAAGCGCTGATTACAGCAGCCAGTCATTATATAACAGTCTCAAAAACTTAGTTTCCTCTGCCATGATAAACACCTATTCGTATGATCCCCTTATAGGGATGACCTCTTCAACCGATCCCAACGGGGTAACGACCTATTATGAGTATGATGATTTCGGGAGGTTAAAGAACGTCCGCAATGATGATGAGCATATTACTGCCCGGAACTTTTATCACTACTATTCAGAGTCAATAACCGATTATCCGACTTTAGCAATCAATAAAACATCTATCAACTTTACAAGCTATACGGGTGGATCTAATACATTTAATATTACAGCTAACTGCAATTGGACGATTTCCTCCAATTCAAGTTGGCTTTCTGTTTCTTCAGCATCAGGATCTGGTAATAAAACGATCACGGTGACTGCTACTCAAAATTCAACCTCCTCAACAAAAACCGGGACACTGACAATAACTTACGGGGGCCATTTAACGAAAACGATTGTTGTTTATTTAGCCGGTTATTCCTATACCTTGACAGTAAGCCCGACCAGCCTTACTGTCCCTTACAGTCTTTCTGATTTTCTGGAAATCAGCATTTCGTCCAACACCTCGTGGACAGTCTCTTCTGATGTAAGTTGGTTAAGCTTTTCCCCCAGTTCAGGAACAGGGGATAAAACCGTCACCGTTACGGTCGCAAAAAGAACAGGCAGTAGTACCGGGGTCAGGGAAGCTACAATTACGGTATCCGGTGGAGGGATAACCCGGACAATTTCTGTCACAAGTGAAAGTGCAGGAGGATCACTCTAGTACCTGTGTATAGGCAGAATTTCATAAGTTATTTATAATAAAAATATAAACATAAATAATATGAATTTTTTTAGCAAAACAATAGTCGGCTGCATATTCCTGTTTTTTGCTTTTAGTGTATCAGCCCAGACGTCGACGAAGAACTACATCACGACTTACATTCCGCGGACAGAAGTAACCGATGAGATGGCAGTTCCTGCCCTGGACGCGGTAGACTGCCAGAAGACGGTCACGTATTACGATGGCCTTGGGAGGCCGGAGCAGACCAACCAGGTTTATGCCTCGGGAGGTGCAACGAAGGATATTATCACCTCCATCACCTATGACGCCTACGGACGGGAGGAGAAACAATACTTACCTTTTGCCGCAGCTAAGGCCGGTGCCTACCATACCAGCCCTACCTTATCGACCAATTTCGGCAGTTACGATTCCGCTGACAGGAGCTATGCCTTCTCCCAAACAGTCTATGAAGAATCGCCATTAAACCGCGTAGTCGAGCAGGCAGCCCCGGGATATACCTGGCGGGAAGGGAGCGGACATGAGGTTAAAATTGATTATAGCACCAACACCAGCAGCGAGGTGATGGACTACACGATCAACAACAGCACGAATTTGCTGAACACCACGGCCAGCGCCTATGCAGCCAGTACCCTGTACAAAACCACCACCTGGGACGAGAATGTAACCACCCCGACGGAGTCGGCCAACCGGACGGTGGAATATAAGGACAAGCAGGGACGGGTGGTCCTGAAGAGGGGCTATATCGGGACAACCGCTTACTCGACCTATTACGTTTATAACGACAAAGGCCTTCTTTGCTGTGTAATCCCTCCCAAGGCCACAGCCGATGACGGGAGCATCAGTTCCACCGAGTTGGCCCAGTTGTGCTACCAGTATCTTTATGACGGACGGGACCGCCTGATCGAAAAAAAGCTTCCGGGAGCAGGATGGGCCTACATGGTTTATGACCAGAGGGACCGGTTGGTGTTGTCCCAGACTGCGGTACAACGGGCAAGCGGCTACTGGCTGTTTACAAAATACGACGCCTTTAACCGTCCGGTGCTTACCGGGAAATATGAAAGTAGCTTATCAAGGACTTCCCTGCAAACGACAGTGGATGCGGAAACGGTGATGTATGAATCCTCCGGTTCCGTAGTCCTGGGATATACCAATAACGCCTTTCCCAGGATATCCGATACCGGTAAATACCTGTCGGCAACCTATTATGACAGTTATACCACTCCCTCCACATGGGGTTACAGTTATTCGCAGGTTTACAGTACAGAGACCCGGACAGACAATGTCAAAGGACAGGTGACGGGGATCAGGGCCAAAATACCGGATACCGGCACCTGGCTTTACACGGTAAACTACTATGACAAGTACGGGAGGCTGCTCCAGCAGTACCAGACCAACCCGGAAGGGGGCAATAACCGGGTGTCGTATTCCTACAACTTCGTTGGACAGGTAACCACAAAACAGACCCTTCATAAAAAGACATCCTCATCAACGGCCATCACCCTGAATGAAAGTTTTACCTATGACCACATGGGCAGGCAACTGACCTGCAAGTTCGGGTACAATACCACCACGCTGACAACCCTGGCAACGAATACCTACGATGATCTTGGCCGTTTAAGCACGAAACAGCAGCATAACGGGTTGCAGTATTGTGATTACAGTTACAACATCCGGGGCTGGCTGACCAAAATCAATGACCCGGGAGTGGCCTCGACCACAGCCCGGCTGTTTGCGATGCAGCTGTATTACGACACGGACATGACCACAACCCTGAACGGGACAGCCCAGTACAACGGGAACATCAACGGGATCAAATGGCGGCAGTACAACAGTGGCAGTAACCTGTACAAGGGGTACAACTTCACCTATGACGGGTTGAACCGGCTGACCCAGGGCGATTACGGGACTTATTCCGGCAGCTGGACCAACTCCTCCGCCTATGACCTGACCAGCGCTGCCTATGATGCGAACGGGAATATTACCGGCCTGACGCGGAAGAACAGCAGCGGATCGAACCGGGAAAGCCTGACCTACACGAATACGGGTAACCAGCTGGGGACAGTGAGCGGGACCTATGAGGGGACATCGGGCAAGAGCGGCAGTTACAGCTACGACAGCAACGGGAACCTGACCAGCGACGGACTAAGAGGGCTGACGATCAGCTATTACAAGGAACTTGACCTTCCCTCGCAGTACTACAAGGATGCCAGCAACAAGGTGGTTTACCAGTACGATGCCTTGGGGGTAAAGTGGGGCAAGACGGCTACCATAAGCGGCAGTTCGGCCACTACGCTGTACTACGGCCCGTTTATTTACCAGGGAGGCAGTCTGGTAAAGGTGCTGACCCCGGAAGGGTATTATGTTCCTGATCCTACTACCCCTTTGTACCATTACTACCTGAAAGACCACCTGGGCAATACCCGGATGACATACCATTACTCCGGCTCAAACCCGACAGTTGACCAGGAAGAGGAATATTATCCGTTCGGAAGTCTTTTTACGGATAATAATCTGACAGAAAATAAATATCTTTATAACGGCAAAGAGTTACAGGACGAGTTCTTTGAAAATTACGATTACGGCGCAAGATTTTATGACGCGGAATTAGCCAGGTGGCACTGTCCAGACCCTGTTGCAGACCAAGCACCAGGATGGTCTCCTTATCGCTATGGATTTAACAACCCGATCAGTTTTACCGACCCAACGGGAATGGTTGAGGATCATTGGGAATTAGACGAATCGGGAAAAGCGACTCTTCTTGATACTAAGGGAGATGAAATATTTGTTAATAACACTTTAATCATCAACTTTAAATTTGACTCAAAAGAAAAGCTCGAAGGGCTTTCTGATATTGCCACTTATTATTATAATCAGAATGACGGGTCAAGTGCATTATTCAACGATAAAATTTCTGTTCTTTCTTATAATGATAAGACCTATCAAATAAATGGATCAAGCAACTGGGAATTAAAGGACAAACCATATACTCTCATGTCTCCTCCTTTAGCATTTTCTTATTCACAAAAACAATTTGGAACAGATGCCAACCGCATAGTTTTAGTTGTTGATGGAGGTTATATTTCAAGCTCGTTAAGTACTAAATGGAACCTAAGGAACTCTTTTACCCATGAAGATACTCACTTAAAACAGCCTTTAGATAAGTTTGACTACAAGACATACGCTCCCTACTTTGAACTTGACGCATATAAAGCACAAATGCAGCATTATACATGGACTCATACAACAAGTGGATTTCAGCAATATATGTTGAATAACACTAAAGATTATTTAAATCGCCTAAATAATAGTGGTAATCCAAATATACAAAAAAGATATCAAGAGTATTTGAATTTTTTTAATTCGGTAAGATAATGAAAATTACTGGCTACATATTAATTTTTCTAGGTTTTGCATGCAGTAACAGTAAACCGTCCGATTCTAAGGAACTAAGTATTGTCCCTACTCAAGGAACTGAAATACAATTTATCACAAGAGTCGCTCTAATCGATGTTACCAAGCATAAAGAATTGGATGTCACACCACCTCTTGTTTTTGGTAATAATCAAAGTATTTTAGATAGTTTGGCGTTAATTAACTATATCAAAAGACGTTCTGCCACAAAAAGAGGAAATAAACAAACGATTGTCTTACAATTTAATGTATCCAATCGATATACAATATCTGATTTGGATCGCTTAATTAATACGAGCGAAAGAGTAGTATGTAATAACCATCCAGTTTTTGATGGATTATTAGAAATAGTAGTTAGTTATTCTTCCTTTAGTGATTCGTGGTTGAATATTCCTTCCCCTCCTGGAATGCAATAATAATTATATCTACCTAGCGCGAGTATTAATCTCGTACACTGTGAGATAAAAAACAGACTAACTCTGCACGATAAAACAAAAATCCAGTGAATTGCAGGATTTTTGTTTTATCGTGCAGCAATATTTTTAATCTTTATGATTTTATACCCCCATCGATGACAGAGAGAATATGCCCTTTGTCGGCCTCTTTCGTTTTTTCAATCTCATCCAGACGTTTAGACCAATCTTTCTACAAAAACCAGACATAATACTCTGATGTTCAACCAGTACAAAACTATGGCTAGAAACAGGATTGGACAGTATTGACCAAATCCAGAGAAATGGAGATCTCGAAAAACATCTCTTTGGTAAAATTCTGTACAAATGTCGGCTTGTCATTGAGTGTACTAATACTTGGCTGGATGCGTTTAAAATTATTCTGGTACGTTTTGAAACGAATACAATCCATTGGAAAAATCTCAATATAACGGCTTTCTTTGTGATTATATTAAATCAACTTTAGACAACCTCAATTATTTTCTTCTCCTCATGTAATGAAACCCTGCCCCAATCGTCTTACCTTTGAACACAATAAAACAGGAACAAGCGGATGTTAGCCAGCGAATTTAAAACAACAGTTTTGCCACTCGGAAGCAAGTTGCTGCGTTTTGCAGGCAGGCTTACCCGGAACGAGGAGGAGGCCCGCGATGTTATCCAAGACGTGTTCCTGAAACTCTGGCAAAAAAGGGAGTCGCTGGATAAAATTGAAAACATTGAGGCGTTTGCCATGCGCGTGACCAGGAACAGGTGCCTCGACCTCTGCAGGGGACAACATTCGTTCCCTGAGGAGGATGAAAAACTGAAACAGAGAAGGGATGAACAAAAAGACCTTCAAAACGAGATCGAACTGTCGGAAACAGTGCGCCTTGTTAAAGATCTGATCAGTCTGCTGCCTGAGATACAACGCACAGTCATGTATCTCAGGGACATCGAACAATATGAATATGAAGAAATAGCTCAGGTGACTGACTTGAACATCAATGCGATCAGGGTAAACCTGTCAAGAGCAAGGAAAAAAGTGAGAGAAGAACTATTAAAACAACAGGAATATGGAACCGGGATTTATCAAACAGAAGCTTCAGGACTATTTTGACGGAAAAACCAGTCTGGAGGAAGAACAGCTGCTCCATGATTATTTCCGGTCAGCCAAAATTGAAGAAGACCTTCTTCCCTACCGGGACCTGTTCTCCGGGTTGGAAGGGATAGCCGGCAAAGAGGAAAAGATTAACGAAGAAGGCCTCATGGACTTTATCCTTGAAACAGAACATGCCGAAAAAAAACGTTACCGTCAATTATGGCAGGTAGTCACAGGAATTGCCGCAGCCTTGCTCATTGCATTGCTTGTAGTGAATTACAACGACAGTCCCCGATGGAAAGACACTTATTCCAATCCGGACCAGGCCTACCGGGAAGCAGTGAAAACCATGCGCTTTGTGGCCGGGAAATACCAGCAAGGCCTGGCCCAGCTACAGCCAATCGGAAAAATAAACGAGGCGGTAGCACCGATGAACAAAAGCCTGGAACTATTAAATAAAGGATTTGAAAAAATCGATAACATCAACAAAACAATAAATCAAGACAAAAATGATCTCCGCCAGAAGTCCGGGGTCCGGAACCCAAAGACGAAGACGGAAGAAGGTAAAGTAAACACAAATTAAAAAACAAATAAAAACGATAACAAATATGAAAGCAAATTATTTACATGCAAAAAAATACATGGTTGGTCCGTTGCGCAGCATGCTTATTCTGCTTGCCCTGCTCCTTCCATTTGCCGGTTGGGGACAAAAAAGTCCGGTTGATAAGCTTTTTGAGAAATATGCCAATAAACAAGGTTTTACAACAGTGAATATCAGCGGTGCCTTGCTGGGATTGGCAAGCCACGTCGATACCAATTCCCCGGAAGGAGAAATGTTATCTAAACTACAGGGTGTCAGAATTCTGTCCGTCGACGATGATAAATTGAACAAGTCCCTCAACTTCTATAAGGAACTTGAAGATGACGGGTTCTTCAAGAACAACCATTATGATGTGCTCATGGATGTAACCGATGATGACGAGGTTGTCCGCTTTTATGGCAAGAGTGCGGGAGATGGAAAATTCTCAGAACTGTTGCTCATTGTTGGCGGCGACGACAACGCCTTAATCAGCATCCGTGGTGTCATTGACCCGGAGAACATCGCTAAAATAACAAGTGCCCTCAATATCGATGTTCATTCCGGCAAGGCTGAAAAATAAACTTTTTATCATTCCCGCCCGAGGTTGAAATGCATCTGCAATCAGTTGCCAATGGCTTTTTTCAAAAATTAGGTTTAAATTTGTTCTGATTGTAAAATGAGTATCGATGCAAAGAGTAAAACCGGTGTGGGGAAAATATGAAGGAAAAAACGAACAGGAATTTGTGTTTCAGGGTGGATTTACCAGCATTACCCTGAAACGGTTTTACGGAGGATGGATGATCCGGGAAAACAAACAAGAATCATGTTTTGAAAATTTTTCTTTTGAACTTGTTGAACAGAATACAGAGGACAGAGATATGGGACTTTTTCAGACAGGCCGTTCAGAGATCCTTTTCGTCCAGCCTGCCCTGCCTGTCAAACCAGTTGTTTTCAGAAATAATAAATCTCTCTCAGTGAGCCCCAGGCAGACATTCCGTATTTTCCTGGCAATCCCGGTAAATATCCAGTTTTACTATTCGCAAGTCGATCCGGAACATCTTTTTTCTGAATATTCGACCGAACGCCTGTCCGACACCTGGTTTGGAGAACCGGACAACGGGGAGCCCGCCTTTTCTGTTGGGTCCCGCTTTGCCAGACAAATCGATCAGCTGGCATCAGGATATTTTGAGGCTAGCTGTCCGGTGCAGATCTCGAACAATTCGAATCAGCTACTGGACCTTCAGCGACTGATTATTCATGTAGAAAACCTCAACCTGTACCAGAAAGGGGTACATCTGGTTACCGATTCTGTCTCAATTGAGTTTAAAGGGAAAGACCAAGTCAGTAACCTGCATTTTTCTACGGAAAGAAGTATTCATGGAGAGGCCCCTCTGCTTGTTGGAAAAGCCCGTCAGGTTACCAGTAAAAACATTCTGGGTAAAAGCTTCCACTTTATTAAAAACTTCACTCAACTTTAACTTATGAACCTGGATTTCTTCTCGTCATATTTCAACCCCCAGACCCTGGATAAGGTTGTTCATATCGTTGTTTTACTTGCAATCGGACTGGGAGCGATACACGGAGTGGCATTTTTTGTCAGGAAAAGCGTTACTTACAGGTTATCGAAGCAGTCGAGGATGATTGTTAACCGGATCATTATTTATCCGGGCTATATCATTCTTGTAATGATCACCCTTAACGAATTAAAATTCAATATCACAGCCCTTTTTGGGGCTGCCGGTGTCCTGGGAATAGTTATTGGCGTCGCCTCCCAAACCAGTATCGGGAACATTATCAGCGGTTTTTTCCTGGTATCTGAAAAATCGTTCGAACTTGGCGATACGATCCGGGTCGGGGATAAAACAGGAACGGTTTATTCCATCGATCTGCTGAGTATCAAGATAAGGACATATGACAACCTTTTGATCCGCATACCCAACCAGACCGTGATCAGTACAGAACTTGTCAACATTACCAAATTTCCCATCCGGAGGATGGATATCACTGTCGGTGTTGCTTACAAGGAAGACCTTCGTAAGGTTTTTGACCTGCTTAAGGAAATTGCCCGAAAAAACCCGTTATGCCTTGAAGAACCCGAACCGCTCATCTTGCTGCAAGGCTTTAGCAGCAGCAGTATTGACATTCTTTTTGCCATCTGGTTTGAAAAAAACAACTACAAAGACCTAAAAAACAGTATTATTATGGAAATTAAGGAAACTTTTGACCAGGAAGGTATTGAAATTCCTTTTCCGCACTTAAGTCTTTATGCGGGCGAGGCTACAAAAAAGTTTCCGGTTGAAGTAACCGGTACTGTCGAAAAAGCAAGGACTGCAAAGCAAGAAGAAAAATAAAACAGGTTCCGGGGTTTGTTTATTCACCGGAACCTGCAATAATATATCCAGAGGAATACAATCAGATCGCATTCAATACTTCCACGTTGGCCTTTCCGGCCTCAATGGCTTCGATATTCATAGGGATTAATCCATGGTGTCTTTCGGGGAGGGATTTCTCCAGTCCTTTCCGGATACTTTCCAGCCTAATAACAGGGCGTGCCTTCAGATAAGCCCCCAGCACAACCATATTAAATGTTTTCACATTTCCCATATCCGCGGCAATCCTGGTTCCTTCTATTCTATATATATTTATATCGGACCTTCTAGGCGGATTAACGATTCCATTCGGATCGTACAAAAGGGTCCCCCCCGGTTTTACCATTTTCTCAAACTTGTCCATCGACTGCTGGTTCAATATAATGGCGGTATCAAATTCATGCAAAATGGGCGAGCTGATACGCGAATCGCTCAGTATGACAGTTACGTTAGCTGTTCCGCCACGCATTTCCGGGCCGTAGGAAGGAAACCAGGTAACCTCCTTTCCCTGCATAACTCCTGAATAAGCAAGAATTTTCCCCATGGAAAGGACACCTTGTCCTCCAAAACCAGCTATGATGATTTCTTCAGTCATAATTTCCGATTTTTAGTTCTTTTTAAAATAAGCTTCAGGGGAATCCTTCTCCCCGTCTTTAAGGTCTCCGACCGGATAAAACGGGAACATATTCTCTTCCATCCACTTATTGGATTGTACAGGAGTCAGTCTCCATCCTGAATTACAGGTTGAAACAACCTCGACAAATGAAGTTCCTTTCTTGTCCATAACATTCTGAAAAGCTTTTGTAATCGCCTTCTTACATTTTCTTACAGCTGCAGGAGTGTGAACCGACTGCCGGGTAACATACGAAGTTCCTGGTAGTTGGGCTATAAGCTCGGTAATCTTCAACGGGTAACCATTCAGGTCGACATTCCTGCCATTAGGGGTAGTAGAGGTAACCTGCCCCAGCAGGGTAGTCGGGGCCATTTGACCTCCGGTCATTCCGTATATGGCATTATTGATAAAAATGACCACGAAATTTTCTCCCCGGTTACAGGCGTGCATAATTTCGGATGCACCGATCGAAGCAAGGTCTCCATCTCCCTGATAAGTGAAAACTACCTTACCGGGGTTCACCCTCACAATGCCTGTTGCAAGGGCGGGAGCCCGTCCATGTGCAGCTTCCTGCCAGTCGATATCGATATAATTGTAGGCAAAAACACCACACCCTACAGGAGAAACGCCAATAGTCTTTTCCTGAATATCCAGATCCCCGATTACTTCTGCCAGGAGTTTATGAATAACTCCATGCCCGCACCCCGGACAATAATGCATGGTATTATCGAGCAATAATTCAGGTTTCTGATAAACCAGGTTTTCAGGTTTAATAATATCTTTCACTTCCATACTTAACCTCCGATCAGTTTTCGTTCCAACGCAACAACGACTTCATCCGGAGAAGGGATAATCCCCCCCATTCTTCCGTAGTATTCAACGGGCAATGTTATCCCGGCTTCAAATGCAGCCAGCTTCACATCTTCGATCATCTGACCGGCATTCATTTCAACCGTCATAAAACCCTTCACTTTTGCAGCCAGTTCTGCGACAGGCTTCCTCGGGAAAGGATACAAGGTTACCGGACGGAGCAGTCCTACCTTTAGCCCTTTAGCCCTGGCCAGCTCTACCGATTTCTGACAGATACGTGCTGATGAGCCAAAAGCAACAAGAACATATTCGGCATCCTCGCACTGAAAAGTTTCAAACCGGACTTCCTCTTCTTCCATTTTCCTGTACTTTGCCTGAAAACGAATATTATTTTCTTCCATTCTCTCGGAATTGAGTTCCAGAGAAGTGATAATATTTCGCTGGCGCCCGGTTTTCTTACCAATGGAAGCCCAGGAACCATATTTTTCCTCAATTTCCTTCTCTGTTAATCTTGGATGAAAGTCTCCCAACTCGACTTTTTCCATCATCTGACCGATAGCACCATCAGTCAGGATCATGGCCGGGTTACGATACTTAAATGCCAGTTTAAAAGCCAGGTCGACAAAATCGTTCATTTCCTGAACCGACGACGGAGCCAGAACAATCAGGTGATAATCGCCATGTCCTCCGCCTTTTGTCGACTGAAAATAATCGGCCTGTGAGGGTTGTATCGTACCCAGGCCCGGCCCCCCGCGCTGTACATTCACGATCAGGCAGGGCAACTCGGCACCTGCTATGTATGAAATACCTTCAGCCATCAGGCTAATACCCGGGCTTGAAGAAGAAGTCATTACTTTTTTACCGGTCCCGGCAGCCCCGTACAACATATTAATGGAAGCGACTTCGCTCTCGGCTTGCAGCACCACCATACCTGTTTCGTTCCAGGGTTCACGGCCCATAAGGGTTTCCATCACCTCAGACTGAGGAGTAATGGGGTATCCGAAATAGCCGTCGCACCCGCAGCGGATAGCTGCTTCGGCTATAACCTCGTTCCCCTTCATTAATCTCAATTCTCCCATTTATCTTTGATTTGATGTTTACAAGAAATTACAATTTAACGCGGTAAACCGTAATACAAGCATCCGGGCAAACAACGGCACAGTTTGAACAACCAATACATGCATCCGGATTTTCCATGAATGAATAATGATATCCGCGGGTGTTCACCTGTTTATTCTGACCCAGGACGTGTTGAGGACAAGCTTCGACGCAAAGGCCGCACCCCTTGCATTCTTCCATGTCAACTTCTACTGCTCCTATAACTTTTGCCATGGTCTTTTATTTAAAATATTTCAAAAATCACTTATTCAGAAGGTAGCCGGACCCGCCCGGCGCTTTCCAGGAAATGTCCGTCGGGAAACCTCCCAGATTTTAATCACCACACAAAGCTATCCCAAACATAAAAAAATGACAGCAACAAATGTTGCGAAATCATAGATTGTTCAGGATGCGGGTGAATATGTTCCGGTGAATTCCAAGGTAAGAAGCCACATGCTGCCGCTGAACCCGGGAAACGATCCCGCTGTGTTCCTGTACAAACTTCTCCACACGCTGTGATGCGGAAAGCGACTGAAGGTCATGTACCCTCCTTAACGCCTGGACATAACTTTCCTCTGCCATAATTCTCGCCATTCGCTCAAGTTTTGGATTTTCATCGAGCAACTCCTCGTATTCCCCCCGATCAATACAAATTAATGAAGAATCTTCATAGGCACGGATACATTCCCTTGACTTGTTACCGGTTATAAAAGTCTCGTGACTACTAACAATACTGTTCTCAGGCGAATAGAAAAAACGGGAAATCCATTCCTGCCCATTTTCACTGATATAAGTAGCGTACATCAATCCGTCAAGCAGAAGTCCCAGGCGACGGTTCTGCTCTCCGTAACCGACGAAAACTTCTCCTTTTTTCAAAAATACAGGAGGTCTCCTTGTAAAAAATTCTTTCAGCTGTGCCAGTGTCTGTTTATATCCTGAAATAAGGCTGTCTTCTGTCATTTTATTTTATATCCTAAACAGAAAAATCTGCATTAAATTGTTTAAGGCGTTTCTCAAGGTCACGAAACTGGTTCCTGTTTACGTGAGAAACGCATACTCTTAATCCCTCCCTCTCACTACCGGTATTTTTCAATGTGATCGCACTGATCCCGTAATAAAGTAACCGGAACAGTAACTCTCCGCCTGTCATACCCGGATAGCAGACAGTAAAATAGAAACCATCCGCAATAGGTTCGTCTCCATCCTTACTGTAAACAATCCGGAAACCGTTCTCCAGGAACAACCGCTTCATAATGACAGCCTTCCCGCCATATTCCTTCACTTCCTCCACAAAGTTAAAAGCCCCGTCGTTGGCAGCCTTAAACATTGCAGCCAACGCATATTGACTGGAATGACTTGTCCCCGAAGAAATTGCATAAAGTATTTTAAAAATAATGGTTGCGCCGAAACTACTGCCCGAAAAACGTTTTTTCAGATTTTCATATTCCCTGTCGAAAAGGGAATCAGAGATAACCATAACACCAATACGCTGCCCGGCGTACGAAAATATTTTTGATCCTGAAATAAACAGGACATAGTTATCAGTATAATGAGCGACAGAAGGCTGGTACGGTGGTTTCCCCGGAGAATAAAGATCTTTACGAAAATCCATGGCGAAATAGGCCAGGTCTTCCATAATAATCACATCATACTTTTGCGAAAGCTCTCCGATTATCTGCAGTTCTTCTTCTGTAAGGCAAATCCAGCTGGGGTTATTCGGGTTCGAATAGATAATTGAGTTGATATTCCCTTTGCAAAGGTAGCTTTCGAGCTTTTCCCGAAGTTTCTCTCCCCGGAAATCAAACACATCAAAGCTCTCGAATTTGCATCCCATTACCTGCATCTGCTGTTTCTGTACAGGAAAACCCGGATCGATAAACAAGACAGTATCCTTTTTCACATCAACATGACACGCTGCAAGCAATGCGGCATAAGTTCCCTCCATCGATCCCACTGTCGGGATACATCCCGCCGGAGAGACATCCACATTCATGAAAAGCTTTACAAACCTGGAGGCCTCGCTCTTCAATGACTTTTCACCATCAATGAGCGGATAAACAGAAGCAACCCCCGACTTCAATGCTTCTACTTCTGCGGCAACACCTATTGCTGCAGGGGGAAGCCCGGGAACTCCCATTTCCATCCGGACGAACTTTTCGGAACCTTCTTCTTCAATCAGGTTTACAAGCGCTACAATCTCCCGAATGGAGGCACTACCAATGTCATTGATATGAAGACGTTTCAGGCTCCTCGTGACTAATTCCTGATTTACTGGCGTATTTATTTGTGAGATTTCCATTTCCTATAATGAATTAGATTAAGATTTCGAGCAAACATGATTACAGTTTAAGAATCTATTATCGCAATCGTCGGTTCTTTCAAAATCAGAGCCGGCTCACGGCTAAAAGCCAAAATCCGGGCTTATTGCATCAATCCAGTCCGATACCCGCCGAGAGGTCAGTTCCGGCTCAAAATCTTCATCGAGCGGAAGCCCGATAAATTTACCGTCAACAACAGCCTCTGAATCACCAAACTCATATCCTTCCGTGCCTGTCTGTCCCACAATTCTTACACCAGGGCTATTCTTCTTAATCTCACCGGCCAGTTGTCCCATCGCATCCACGAAGTGGGAGGGATAGGTAACATGATCTCCCAAACCAAATATGGCAATAATTTTTCCCTCAAACGAAGCTTTAGCAATCTCCGGGAAAAACCCGCTCCAATCTGTATTCGAAAAATCCTGGTTCCACGTCTCCCTGCCGACGGTCGAAATCCCGAAGATAATTTTCTTGTACTTCTCCAGGTCTCCAGCCCGGGCATCGGCGACCGCTATCAGATCAATATTTCCCGTACCGGCCAGTTCTTCAATTTTTTTAGCCACCCTGTGTACCGCCCCGTTTTCAGGACCAAAAAACAAGCCTGTTTTACTCATAAAAATAGGTTTTATTGGTTATCATTAAGCTCTCCCCTGACGTATTCCCCTAATATAGATAAACTGGAAACATTCTTCAGGATCAGGTGGATTGCCCGTTCATAATTCTCTTCCGAATCATACTCGACATCAACGTGCATTGTGTATTCGTTGGGTTTTCCAATAATAGGAACCGATTGAATTTTATTCAGATTAATCTCGTTTTCGGCAAAAATATTAAGCGCGCTTGCCAGGGCCCCATAGTAGTGCCCGACTTCAAAACACAAAGATGCTTTATTGTGTTTCTCACTTTGAGTGGCATGTTTCGAAAGGATCCAGAAACGGGTATAATTCTTTTTATTGGTTTCAATTCCCGAATCGATCACCTGCAGGTTGTACATCTGAGCAGTACGTAGATTACCAATGGCAGCTGCATCTTTTAGATTACCCTCTGTCAATAATTTTCCCGAAGCAGCAGTATCCTGGTTCTCAATAATTTTTACATCAGGAAAATAGCTTTCCAGATACTCGGCGCACTGACGTATTGCAATTGGGTGGGAATATATCGTACGGATGTCTTCCTTTTTACCTTCCGGGACCATCATTAAATTCATCTGAATATGAATATATATTTCTCCAATCACCCGGAGATGATAGTCACGGATCAATGAATAATTCTGAAGGATGCTCCCTGCAATTGAATTTTCGATCGCCATCACGGCGATATCCACCTTATCGGTGTCGATCAGGTTACAAACGCTTCGAAAAGATTTACATTCCACAACCTCTATCTCTTCGTCACCAAAATACTTTTGGGCAGCATCCTCATGAAAAGAACCTGCAATCCCCTGAATAGCTATTTTCTTCATTTTATCTCTTTTTAAACCCCCACCGGGATCACCGGCCCCAAGATACATAAAAATCGGCCCCTTTATTTTCCGGTAAAAGAAACAATGTCCGAAAATTAACAAAAAATGATCTTTTTGAAATTTTTTCGGATGGATTTTATTCTGGTTCCAGGGTAAGTAAAATCTTTTTTCTCAAAACCTGTATAAATCGCTTGCCTTCACCAGCTCCATTTTATGGTTTTGAAGGACATCGATACATCTTTCTATATCGTCCGGTTTCAGGACAACATTCGCCGATTTTTTATCCATAGAGAAAGCATAAAGGTATTCGATAAATACCTTTTCAGCGGAAAGAATATCCAATGCCCGCGACAGGGAACCAGGCTGATTTGGACAATGCAGGCAAACCACTTCCGTAAGCCTGACTGCAAAACCGCCGGACTTGAGTATTTCCAGCGACCTGTCCGGATCTGAAACGATTAGACGAAGAATTCCAAACTCGGAGGTATCAGCCACACTGAAGGCAGATATGTTTATACCTGCTTCCCCAAGTAGACGCGTAACTTCGTTTAACCGTCCTGTCTTATTTTCAAGGAATACGGATAATTGTTTGATAATCATAACTGATATTCTCCTATAATTTACGGTTGTCGATGACTCGTTTTGCTTTTCCTGCTGTCCGTTCGATGGTTTTTGGTTCAACAAGCTTTACATTGACCGAAATTCCAAGGGTACTCTGTAGGTTTCCCGTGATTTTCTTTCTCAATGCCTCCAGTTTCTTCACCTCATCCGAAAAAAACTGCTCCTGTACTTCCACCATCAGGTTCAATGTATCCAGGTTTCCATCTCTTTCTACGATAAGCAGGTAATGAGGTTCCGTTTCGCTCATCTCAAGCAGAACGCTTTCAATTTGAGACGGAAATACATTTACCCCCCTGATAATCAGCATATCGTCGCTCCTTCCCTTGCATTTTTCCATCCGTACAAGCGTACGGCCACATTTGCAAGGCTCGTGGATTAATCGTGTCAGGTCGCGGGTGCGGTACCGGATCAACGGAATTCCTTCCTTGGTTATCGTGGTAAAAACCAGCTCGCCCACTTCTCCCTCGGGTACGGGCATCAACGTTTCCGGATCGATAATTTCAGGAATAAAATGATCTTCATGAATGTGCATTCCGGCCTGGTACTCGCATTCACAGGAAACTCCGGGCCCCATCACTTCACTTAATCCATAAATATCGATCGCCTTGATCCCAAGTTTTGACTCTATTTCCCTTCGCATATTTTCGGTCCAGGGTTCTGCCCCGAAAATTCCAACCCTTAGTTTCAGTTTTTCCTTTTTAACTCCTGTTTCTTCCATTACTTCAGCCAGGTGTAATGAATAGGAAGGGGTGCAGGCAATAACGGTTGAGCCAAAATCTTCCATCAACCGCAGCTGTTTCTGGGTATTTCCGCCTGAAATAGGTATAACCGAAGCACCAAGGTTCTCACATCCGTAATGCATCCCGAGCCCTCCGGTAAAAAGCCCGTAGCCATATGCAACCTGGACCACATCGTTCTGGTGTACTCCGGCCATGCATAATCCCCGGGTAACCATCTCTGCCCATAGGTTAAGATCTTTCCTGGTATAGCCTACAACCGTTGGTTTCCCGGTTGTACCGGAGGATGCATGGATCCGGACAATCTCGCTCATTGGAACAGAGAACATGCCAAAAGGATAATTATCCCGTAAATCCTGCTTAACGGTAAAAGGAAGTTTTACCAGATCATCGACCGACCTGATATCAGAAGGCGTTAATCCTATCTCCTGCATTTTTTTCCGGTATCCAGGTACATGGTGATATACACGTTGAACTGTCTCTTTCAGTCTTTCCGATTGCACAGCCCAAATCTCTTCCCGGCTGGCACACTCCATTTTTTCATTCCAAATCATGAGAATAACATTTTATAGCTAACTAATGTGAATGATAAAAAAATGGCGGCTAAACCGGGCCCTCAAAAACAGTCTCGTTCAGGTAAACCGGAATTTAGTTAGCGTCATTTTAGTTCATCGGACTTCAAAATTACAAGAATTTGGGTCCGGATCAACTGACAACAGGAAACCAATTATTTACAAAAAAACTTTTGAAAATAAAATCTATTATCCAAAACCGCAAAACAACAAGCATTTGTAATAAAATCAGGAGCACAAATACGAATTTGAAAATATTATAATTTGGAATGAATTTAAAGATATACCTTTCCCTTCCCGGCACGTTAACGCTCTCCCGCCGCACCTGGCTTAAAACAAATTATTCCCTGCAAATTATTTCAAAGCAGAAACAATTAACGGCAGATGATTTCCAGTAAAAGTGTTCCTATCAAAACCGGCATAAAAACAGACATCAGTAAAACCAGCTAACAATAACATCTTTTCAACTTCGGCCTTACGCACGGGCGTCAATAAAACGGCATTAGAAAAATACTGGTTGTCCGATTTCACCAATAACTCCGTTTCAAATTTGATTTTTCCCCCTCCTGCCCCTGGCAGGACATAATTCCGTACAAACCTGACCTGATCGTTCTCGATAAGCGAAAGCTCCGTAACCTTGTTCTGAAAAATGTAATCGTAATTTAAAGTCTGTACCAGTAATTTTCCACCGGGCTTTAAAACGGAAAAGCACCGTTTTAAAAACTTTTTGATCTCGTCTTGCGAATTTAAATGGGCAAGCGTATTTCCGAAACAAATTATACCATCCAGGTAATCTGAAGGAAAGACATCCTGGATACAGAGCATATTCATCTTTTTGAAAGTCAGTGATACAGATGAATATTTCTCCCTCGCCAGGCGAATCATTTCCCCGTTCAGATCAATACCTATTCCTAAAGCCCCCTTCTCAGCCAGTTCATTCGCAAGTTTTCCCGTAGAACATCCAGCATCTAAAAAATAAAAATTATCCAACTGTCCGAATTCTAAAGCGCAAAAATCAACTTGTTTCCCATTAAGCGGAAATATCAAATCAAAATAATCGGCAATTGAATCATAAAAACAATCCTTCTCCATATTCCCTCTATCTCCATTCTCCTTATATTCCATACCGACAGAAAAACTGGTGCAAAGTTCATAAAATTATTTTTCACAAATACTATAGTTTTGTGGTTACTATCTATTTTTTAATATGTTATTAATGCAAACTTCTGACCTCTCCGGTAAAAAATTGCTGCAGATTGCTTATTTTTCTTACCGGTTAAGAATATTCATCATCAAAAGATTGAGGAATAATTAGGAAATAAAAATTCCTGTCCGGCCGGGCAGGAAAAATGGGAAAACCGATCTTGCAATTATCCTTTCACTTCATTGAGTAATCCTTCACAGGCATCTTCAAGAATATCGAGCACCAACTCGAACCCGTCCGAGCCCCCGTAATAAGGGTCCGGAATAAAATCATGACCAGCCCCGGAACTAAAATCGGTAATTTTATATATCTTATCAAGGTCACAGGTGTTTGAAGCAAGATACTGAAGATCGGCAACATTGTCATCGTCCATCCCGACAATATAGTCAAACTCCTCAAAATCCCGATCAGGCCTGAACTTCCGGGCTCGAGAGATTAGCCGGTATCCCCGTCTCATTGCATGGCTCTGCATCCTCTGGTCTGCAGGCTCTCCTTCATGATATCCGGCTGTTCCTGCAGAATCACATTCGATGCTGCTTTCAAGTCCATTCTTCTTGATTAGCCCGTTAAAAACTGCTTCAGCACTCGGGGAACGACAAATATTCCCGAGACAAACAAATAAAACTCGCTTCTTCATATGTCCAAATTTAAAAACCTATTTTACAAAGTAAAACGATGTAAAAACAAAAATAATGGATTCCTAAAATCAGAAACAGGATGTTTAAAAACTTAACCCAACATTAACTTTGAAAAGCGGTTTTGATATTCAGATAAAAATAGAGAGCTTTGGATGAATTTTTAATTTATAAATAAAAAGCAGTACCTATGTAATCCAATACAAACGGTTGATGTCGGTCTGATGATTAGTGCTTTACAAAATCGACTTTTATGAAAGATTTTACGGAGGGAAAAGAAGCCAGGTTGATCCTTCAGTTTTCTGTTCCACTTGTAATGGGGAATATTTTTCAGAATTTATATAATATCGTCGACAGTATTATTGTTGGGAATTACCTGGGCAAAGAGGCATTAGGGGCAGTAGGGGCGTCTTTTCCCATCATCTTCACCCTGATCTCCATGGTTATCGGCGTAGGATCCGGGGCCTCAACGGTAGTTTCCCAGTATTTCGGGGCCAAACAAACAGATAATGTAAGGCGTACCATTGATACCATTTTTATTTTTTTTCTTGTAGCATCTCTTTTTGTTACAGCTATAGGTATCAGTTTTAGCAAGGAAATCTTCCTGATCCTCAGACTACCTAAGGCAATGCTCCAGCCTGCGGTCTCGTATTTAAACATTTATCTCTGCGGCATGTTTTTTTTCTTCGGGTTCTCCGGTATTTCCTCTATTCTCAGGGGCATGGGTGACTCGAAGACGCCTCTTTATTTTATGATAATCTCTACATTTACCAATGTAATCCTGGACCTTCTGTTTATACTGGTTTTTAAATGGGGCATTGAAGGTGCGGCCTTTGCAACAGTTGTCTCACAAGCCGGGGCCTTTTTCACAGCGGCATGGTATCTGAATAAAAAACATCCGGTTATTAAGCTCTCGTTCAGAAAATATATCTTCGACCGGACCATTTTCAAACATTGTGTCAGGATCGGATTGCCGACAGGCTTTCAGCAATCATTCGTTGCCTTTGGAATGATGGCAATCATGAGCATTGTAAATAGTTTCGGAACAAATGCAGTCGCAGCATATACCGCGGCAATCAGGATTGACTCTTTTGCAAAAATGCCTGCAATGACTTTTAGTTCGGCCCTTTCAAGTTTCGTAGGACAAAATCTGGGGGCTTTTCGTGAAGACCGCGCCAAAACAGGGCTAAAGGCTACAATCCTCTTCTCTCTGGGATATGCTTTTCTCATATCCGTACTTATTATCTTCTTTGGACGATCGCTGATTAAATTTTTCTCGCCGGATCATCAGGTAATCCTGATCGGACAAAATTATCTGGTAATCGTTTCTTCCTTCTACCTGATCCTGTCGGTCATGTTTACCTTCACCGGGTTTCTGCGCGGCGCAGGGGCCACTTTTATCCCCATGCTTACATCCTTCACGTCCCTGTACCTTTTCCGTATACCGCTGGCCTATTTCCTTTCCGGGAGAATCGGCGTAAACGGGATCTGGTGGTCCGAACCAATCGGATGGATAGCCGGGTCGATTATCCTTATAGGCTACTATCTTACAGGAAAATGGAAAGGCAACGAAGTCGTAAAAAAACAGTAAAGATTGCTGAAACCCTTACCACAAATTTTTGAACGTAATTTTCCCCTTGGTTCCCAAGCCAATTCAATAAAAAAGAGCTTAGCCAGTGTCCCTGGAAAGAACATCCAGAATTTCAGTTAAAAACAATTTCTTAATCTTTCATTTTATAAGCGTTTTGTTTAGATTAATTTCATATTGTAATTAAAGTTTGATAAAATTATCCTAAACAAAGTCAAAACCTTATCTTTGTTGAATTAAAAAAACTGGGATCAACGGCCTGTCCAATAACATTAAGTGTTCACTTTTGTCAGTTTCTTTTATTGTTATTTTAAAGGTCGCAAAGTTTTAAACCATATCACTAACCGCAACATTGTTGCAAAAAAGTAATAAACTTATGAGTTCTATTTTCTGGATAATTCCTATTTGTTCATTACTCGCATTATTTTTCGCATGGATCTTTTTCAAGTCCATGATGAAAAGTCCGGAGGGAACGCCCCGGATGATTGAAATTGCCCAATATGTAAGAGAAGGGGCAATGGCATATTTATATCGCCAGTATAAAGTTGTTGGCTTGGTATTCATTATTCTGATGCTGGTATTGTTGGCACTGGCTTATCTGGGCATTCAGAATCCTTTTGTACCGATCGCATTTCTGACCGGAGGTTTTTTCTCAGGCCTTTGCGGATATTTGGGGATGAAAACAGCGACTTATGCCTCTGCCCGTACAGCCCATGGTGCGTCAAAATCGCTGAACCAGGGATTAAAAGTAGCCTTCCGAAGCGGTGCCGTTATGGGTTTGGTTGTTGTCGGATTCGGTCTTCTTGATATCGCCCTTTGGTTTTTCTTTTTGAACAAGGCGATCTTCACGCCAGATCACATGGCGAATGGTTTGCATTTTCTGGGCCTTACATTTGTTCATCCGGGAACCACAGAATCCCAAAAACTGGTTGAAATCACGACAACCATGCTGACTTTCGGGATGGGGGCCTCAACCCAGGCATTGTTCGCACGTGTCGGAGGAGGAATTTATACAAAAGCTGCCGATGTTGGCGCAGACCTTGTCGGGAAAGTAGAAGCCGGCATTCCGGAAGATGACCCGCGTAACCCGGCCACGATCGCGGACAACGTCGGCGATAATGTTGGCGATGTAGCAGGGATGGGCGCCGACCTGTACGAATCCTATTGCGGATCTATTCTGGCAACAGCAGCACTTGGAGCTGCATTACCGGTAACAGCACTTCATGATTCAGGGATGCAGACAGAAATGGCTGTCATTGCCCCAATGCTTGTTGCCGCAATCGGCATTATTTTCTCTATTATCGGGATTTTTATGGTCCGGACCAAAGAATCGGCTACCCAAAAGAATCTGCTTCATGCACTTCTTTTAGGAACCGGAGGTTCTTCCGTTTTGATTTTGTTTGCCATATTGGGAATGGCTGCCATGGGCTGGATTACATACGGTGTATTCGGATCTGTGGTTATCGGGCTCGCAGCGGGTGTTATCATAGGGCAAGCCACAGAATACTTTACTTCGGATGAATATAAACCAACAAGGGGAATTGCCAGGCAAGCCCTGCAAGGTCCTGCAACAACAATCATCGATGGAATTGCGGTTGGTATGTACTCAACGTGGATCCCTGTGATCACAATCGTTTTGGGTATTACAGGGGCGTTCTGGTCTGCCGGTGGCTTTCATGACTTTCCCCTGGGCGTATACGGAATCGGATTTGCCGCCGTCGGAATGTTATCAACACTCGGTGTAACGTTGGCTACAGACGCCTTTGGTCCTATCGCAGACAATGCCGGGGGTAACGCGGAGATGTCCGAACTTCCAAAGGAAGTCAGGGAACGTACGGATGCCCTGGATATGCTGGGGAATACGACCGCCGCAACAGGCAAAGGTTTTGCCATTGGTTCTGCTGCACTTACCGCAATGGCTCTGATATCATCATACATGGAAGAGATCAGGGTTTGGTTCGGAAGGATAGCAGGTCCTGATGGCATTATTTCAAAAGGTGATTATGTTTTTTATAATACTGTAAAACCTGCCGTTGACGAAGGCATCAAAGCCGTACAAATTTCTGCGGCTTCGGTAAAAGATTTTTCGGCTGCTTACGACATTTCGTTATTTAACCCGCTGTTTCTAGGAGGCATTTTTATTGGGTCCATGATGGCTTTTGTATTCTGTGCCATGACCATGAAAGCCGTTGGACGCGCTGCAGGTGCCATGGTTGAGGAAGTAAGACGCCAATTCCGTGAAATAAAGGGGATCCTGGATGGAACAGGAACTCCGGAATACGCCAAGTGCGTTGAAATTTCGACAAGAGGGGCGCAACGGGAAATGCTGCTTCCGTCTCTAATGGCAATTATTGTTCCTGTTGCAATAGGCGCTTTGATGGGGGTTGCCGGTGTTGTCGGTCTCCTTGCAGGAGGTCTTACTTCCGGCTTCACACTGGCCGTCATGCTGAACAATGCCGGCGGGGCATGGGATAATGCAAAAAAATATATTGAAAAAGGGAATTACGGAGGCAAAGGGAGTGCTGCCCATAAAGCCGGAGTTGTAGGCGACACGGTTGGCGACCCGTTTAAAGACACGTCAGGTCCGTCCCTGAACATCCTGATCAAACTGATGACCATGGTTTCAATTGTCATGGCCGGTCTGACTGTAACAATAAGCCTACTTTAACAGGATATGAACGTATGACGATTACAGTTTAAGGATTGGAGAAATTCCAGAGAAAAAATAAATCAATAAAACCTGTGGACAATATTTCTTCCACAGGTTTTTTCTTAAAAAAAATTCATGGATATTAAAAAAGTAAAAGACTATTTTCAGAAAGACCGTTTTGCGGCTTTTTCTGGGGTTGAAATAGTCGAAGTAAAGGAAGGTTATTGCAAGGCAAAAATGGAAATTGAGGACAGGCACCTGAATGCCGCAAATGTCGTTCAGGGCGGGGCTATTTTTACGCTGGCCGACCTGGCCTTCGCTGCTGCGTCGAACAGCAGGGGACAACTGGCCCTGGCAATCAATGTGAATATTTCATTTTTTAAGGGCAAATCAAAGGGTACCTTGTTCGCAACGGCGACCGAAGTATGCAATCCGAAAAGAATCGGGGCTTACGATGTTACGGTAACAGATGAAGACAATGAGGTGATTGCCCGTTTTAACGGTCTTGTTTACCGGAAAAACGAGAATCATTCATTTTAATTGGAGCAAAATGTTTAGTAGTTAGATTCCTTTTACGCTTATGATTATCGTTTAAAATTTAGTATTATGTTTTACAGAGATCATATTAGCTATACTCCACCTTCGCTTCACCTATACTCTACCTATACTCTACCTATACTCAGGTGCTACTCTTATATTTTGAAGACTCACGTCAATGCCCTGTATCCCGAGCTTTTTTAACATAGATACATGAACAAAAGCCGGATTAATATGGTTTATCTATCAGAATAACCCAAAAATCAAAAAAATATGGCAGATCTATCAACCACTTACATGGGTTTAAAGTTAAAAAACCCGATCATCCTGGGAGCCAGCAACCTTGTAAATAAACCCGAGTTCATAGAAAAACTGGAAGAACAAGGGATAGCCGCCATCGTTTACAAATCACTGTTCGAAGAACAAATTCGGCTTGAATCCATACAACTTGATGAAGAACTTCATGAGTATGCGGAACGAAATGCAGAAATGACCAGGCTTTTTCCGGAAATGGAACATGCCGGACCGAGAGAACATTTACTAAACATAAAGAAACTAAAAAAACGGGTAAAAATCCCGGTAATAGCAAGTTTAAATGCAATATATGAACCGACCTGGACAGATTATGCCAAAGAATTGGAACAAACAGGGGTCGATGCACTTGAACTGAACCTTTATGCCACTCCAGGGTATTTTGAGACGGAAAGCCTGAAGATCGAAGACAAGCAGGTACAAATCGTGGAGAGTATAAAGCAAACTGTACATATTCCCGTAAGCGTAAAGATCAGTCCTTTTTATACAAATACCCTCAACCTGATTAAAAAAATGGATGAAACCGGCATTGATGGCTATGTCCTGTTCAATCGTTTTTTCCAGCCGGATATCAATATAGAAGAAGAGCTCTTTTTCTATCCATGGGAACTGTCTCCTGAAAAAGATTACCAGTTGTCCCTTCGTTATGCTGGTCTTTTGTATGGCAATGTAGATGCAAGCATTTGTGCAGGAAGAGGAATTTCCAGTGCTGAAGACATCATTAAACTTCTTTTGGCGGGAACAGACGCTGTTCAGATGGTTTCGGCATTTTACAGGAACCAACCGGAATACCTGACCACCCTGATCAACGACCTGACCAACTGGATGAACAAAAAAGGGTACGAAAAAATCAGTGATTTCAGAGGAAAGCTTTCACGAAAAAAGCTGAAAGATCCTTATTATTATCAACGGGCTCAATATGTTGATATCCTGATGAAATCAGAAGAAATTTTTAAAAAGTATCCCATGAAATGACAGGTTTTCTTTTTAAGGAGGGTTCTCCTGCCTGTGGGCAGTAAACTGAAAGCTGCCCACAGGCAGGAGAAAAAATTTTCTTATGAAAGTACCGAAAACCAATCATCAAACCATCCAACATTTTCCCCTTTGGTTATTTCAATTGAATCTAAATTTTATTTCCACACGAAGAATTGTTCAAAAAAAAACTGATGTTTGCCGCTTTTCAATCATCTTTGTATAAATAAGAAAACGAACATGAAGGTCCGTGAGATCTGTAAATTATTGGAAGCGACAGTAGTTTGCGGGAACATCGCTGATCCGCACCGGATAGAAAGAGGATTCAGTTCCGATCTGATGAGCGATGTACTGACTCTGGACACAGAGAACCTGCTGCTGATTACAGGAATGTGCAACCTCCAGACACTCAGAACGGCCGAGATGGCCGACATCCGGTTTATCGTTATTGTACGCAATAAGAGGGCAACCGACGAAATGATCGTTCTGGCTGAAAATATTGGGATTTGTTTGCTTGAATCACCCTATTCTTCATTTAAATCCTGCGGAATATTGTACATGGCAGGATTAAAACCAGTTTATTAAAAAATTTTACCGGAATCTATCCGTTTGGGGCCTGAATATTGATTGAACACATGAAGTTGAGTTATACAATAGAAGGAGGAGATTTCAACAATGCAGGGTATGCGTCCAGCGAAGTAAAAAAGATACTAAAGCAATTGGGCATCGACCCCAAATGCATTAAGAGCATTGTAATAGCCCTTTACGAAGCAGAAGTTAATGTGGTAGCCCATGCTTACAGCGGAAAAATTGATGTGGAGATCTTCACAAACCGGATTGAAACCAGGATTTCGGATAAAGGACCCGGAATAGCTGATATCGGACTGGCTATGCAGGAAGGATATTCAACAGCCAGCAAAAAAGTCAGGGAAATGGGGTTTGGTGCGGGAATGGGCTTGCCAAACATGAAAAAAAATACCGATTCCCTGGATATTAAATCAGTTGCAAGCGAAGGGACAATAGTAACGATGGTGAATTATTTTTAGATGGTACAAAATCAGTCATATCACGCCCTGAAAGTGGATGCAAAAAAATGCATTGGCTGTACCCATTGCATGAAAGTATGTCCGACCGAAGCCATCAGGATCCGGAACGGAATGGCCGTAATACAATCGCAAAGGTGTGTCGATTGCGGATATTGCATGCGCTCATGCCCTGTTCATGCCATCTATGTAGATCAGGACGATTTGGACAAGATCAAAGCTTTTAAATACCGGGTTGTCTTATTTCCTGCGGTCATGATCGGCCAGTTTCCTGAAAAATATACAGAAAATCAAATCTACGCGGCATTACTTCAGATTGGGTTTACCCATGTTTTTGAAGTAGAACAGCCTATTGGTTTCCTGAAGGAATCAATACGTGAATATCGACGCAAATCGAAAAGCAACAAACCGCACATTTCCACATTTTGTCCATCTGTCGTCCGGCTTATTCAATACCGGTATCCTTCTCTGGTCGACAACCTGATTCTGAGGAAAGCCCCTCATGACCTGGCAGCACATTTTGCTATTACCCAGCTGAAGGAACAAGGTGCAAAAGAAGAAGAGATCGGATTGTTTTATGTCACCCCGTGCATCGCGAAAATAACATCGGTAAAGAGTCCCGTTGGCGAGAAAGAGTCTATTGTCGATGGGATTATCAACATGAACGAACTTTATAACAGGGTGATGAAAATTATCAGCACCAAGGAAGCACCTGACACAAGCGACCAAAGGCAAAACCTTACCCGGGACGGTATCCTTTGGGGATTAACCCGCGGAGAGGCGCGTCATTTTGGAGAACGGAGCATGGCCATCGACGGAATCCACAATGTCATCAAGTTTCTTGAACGACTTGAAAATGAAGAAGTACCCGATCTTGATTTCCTGGAACTGCGGGCATGCGACCAAAGTTGTGCCGGGGGGAACCTCATGTCCGGGAACAGGTTCCTGACTGTTGAGAGACTCGAACGACGGGCCAAAAGATACCTGTCTTCGTCGAAATTCAAAAACCATCCGGTACAACAATACGCCTCACTTATGAAGTCGAAACTGACCGCAGATCCGATTAAACCGAGGCCTGCTTTTGCATTGGATGAAGACAGGACAAAAGCACTTGCAAAAGTACAGAAGGCCCGGCACATCATCTGCTTTCTCCCGGGAATAGATTGCGGGGCATGCGGGGCACCTAACTGCCAGGCCCTTGCCGAAGACATGGCCAGTTCTCAGGCAAAAATGTCTGATTGTATCTTCCTGCAACAAATGTGGCAGGACCAATATAAAATCAGCCCCTCAAAGGCAATGAGAAATGTCGAAAAAAAGTGGGGTTCAGAACGTTTTAAAGCTGATTGTAATAAAAGAGGAAAAAGAAATGAAGGTTATTGATATTGTAGAAAAACTGGATTTGAAAGTTATCTCCGGAGAAAAAGGGCTTAATCGCCCGGTCAAAGGTGCCTATGTCTCCGATTTGTTAAGCGATGTTATGGGCAATGCAGGTGAAAGCCAGGTATGGATAACCCTCCAGATCCACCAGAACGTAATGGCAATTGCCTCATTAAAAGATATGGCAGCCGTTGTCCTTGTAAAAGGGTTACAAGCACACGAAAGCACGATCCAGTATAGTAACGAGGAACAAATTCCCGTTCTTTCCACATCACTTTCCACGTTCGAAACAGCAGGAAAACTCTATGAACTGCTCAAAGCAGAAGAGGGGCAAGACTAAATAACAGAAAAGCCGCTGTCCGGAAGAACAGCGGCTTTTTCCCATATATATAAAACCGGGCTTTATTTCTTATAAACTTTTTTATAACCGTAGATAGCCGAGCTTCCCAATTGTTCTTCAATACGAAGCAACTGGTTGTATTTGGCCATCCTGTCGGAACGGCTCAGAGAACCGGTTTTGATCTGGCCAGAGTTGGTTGCAACGGCAATATCGGCGATTGTTGAATCTTCAGTTTCACCTGAACGGTGAGAAGTTACTGAAGTATAACCGGCACGATGGGCCATTTCGATAGCATCCAGGGTTTCGGTCAAAGTACCGATCTGGTTAACTTTAATCAGGATTGAGTTTGCTGCACCCAATTCGATACCTTTTTTCAGGTATTCAACATTTGTAACAAACAGGTCGTCACCAACCAACTGGCATTTTCCGCCAAGGGCTTTGGTCAGTTTTACCCAACCTTCCCAGTCGCCTTCATCACAGCCATCTTCGATCGAATCGATCGGGAATTTTTCAACCAGCTCGGCCAGGTAAGCCACTTGCTCGTCAGCATTACGTTTTGCACCACCCTGACCTTCGAACTTGGAATAATCGTAGATCCCGTTTTCATAGAATTCAGAAGAAGCACAGTCCAGCGCGATTGAAACATCGCCACCATCTGCAGCACGGCCAGGTTTGTAACCGGCATTTTTAATTGCCTCGATGATGCAGTTCAAAGCATCTTCCGTACCGTCAAGGGTCGGGGCAAAACCACCTTCATCACCGACTGCAGTACTCAGTCCACGTTTGCTCAATACTTTCTTCAGATGATGGAAAACTTCAGATCCCATGCGCAACCCTTCGTGGAAAGAAGGGGCACCAATCGGACGGATCATGAATTCCTGAAAAGCGATAGGGGCATCAGAGTGAGAACCTCCATTTATGATATTCATCATCGGAACAGGCAATGTCTTTGCATTCGGTCCTCCGATATAACGGTATAAAGGTAAACCAAGAGCGTTGGCAGCGGCTTTGGCTGCAGCAAGAGATACACCAAGCATGGCATTGGCACCTAATTTCGATTTCGTTTTAGTCCCGTCCAGTTCCAGTAATTTTTTGTCGAGTGCAACCTGATCGGATGCATCCATTCCTATAATTTCCTTTGCTATTGTTTCATTCACATTCTCAACAGCTTTCAAAACGCCTTTCCCCAGGTAGCGGCCTTTGTCGCCATCGCGTAACTCCAAGGCTTCATTTTCACCTGTAGATGCTCCGGAAGGAACTGCAGCACGGCCAACAGCTCCACATTCAAGGGTGATCTCAACTTCGATAGTGGGGTTACCACGAGAATCCAAGATTTCTCTACCAACAACGTTATTAATTAACATGATTTATGGTTTTGAATTAAACTTAATAATTTATCTTAAAACACTGATTTATAAATGCTTTTTTAAAGCCGGAACAAATATAGCAAATCCATGGCATTATTGCTGTTTTTTCAAAAAAGGAATAACTATAATTTAACTCCTTTAAGGCTTCTAAAATGACCGGAACTGGTTATATTTTTCGCCTGCTTTATACTCAATTACCTCCAATGGTTGAATGGTAACAAGAGCCCCTTTTCCACCCTCGCTTATTAAATCCTGAACAGTCTTTGCAAAATTCCTTATCTCCTCCTCCTTGTCTACAATTTCTATTACAACAGGAAGATGATTAGATAATGCAAATATTTTCATCGTGTGAATGGAATGGCTTGCACCAAAGGACAGGATGCCCCGGTAAACTGTTGCTCCTCCCAAGCCTCGTTCCCGGGCCTCCTTTACGATTTCCTCATACAGCGGAGATGAACCGACTTTGTCAGTCTCCGCAACATAAATTTTTAAAATACATGCTTTTCCTTTCATGATTGCCTTTTATTTATGAATTTTTGTTCTGTTGGATCAATGCTGCAAAAACCTGCTAAAATCTTATAAACTGATCGTTTGTTTTTACCTGCATGGAAAAAAATGCATAACAAGATAATAGATTTCCGGAAATATTTCAATGAGAAACAACGAAAATGACTAAATATTCTGCTTTATGTGGATCACAAACAATCCCGAAAACGGGGACCGCTTAAGGGAACTGGGGAATCCAACCCTTTTTGCAGTGTACTCACAACGGATAACGGTATCTCTGAAGCTTCAAAAATATTTCTGTCCCTACAGGAAACAACCGGACAGACCTTCCGTTATATATAAAATAGTTTACTCTTAGGTTGCATTTATACACAAATGAAAAAAAAAAGGCTATAATCTCGAACAAATTTCCGCTTTTTGCTCCGGCGATCAGGAAAGCATAAAGGAGATCCTGAAAACTTTTGTCCGTTCAGGGAAGCAAAACATATCCTTCTTTAAGAAATATCTTAACGAAAAAAATGTTGAAAGTATATCCGAATTGTCTCACAAAATGCTTCCTCTCTTCCGCCAACTGGAGGCAAAAAATATAATACCGCAGCTGGCAGAACTTGAACAAAAGGACCAGCCGATACAAAACAGCCATGCATTTTTTGAAACAGCAAGAACCGTATTGTCCCGGATCGAGAAAATCATTGAATCGATCGAAACAGATCAAAATTTACCGGATTAACAAGGGGATTACCATCTTCTGACAGTGGGGATGAGGTATTGACTTTTCAGGGAAAGGACTAAACTTCAATATCATAAAGCTTAAGCTTATTATACAATGTTTTGCGGTCTATTTTTAAAAGACACGCGGCCTTGGTTTTATTATTCCCGGTTGCCTCGAGTGCTTTCTCTATTAATTCCTTTTCATTCTTTTCATTATGAAGACTAAAGGGATTTTCATCCGGCTTGTTAACATACAATTCTGAAGGAATATCCTCAAGTAAAATACTATCGCCGCCCGCAAGCAGCGTTGCCCGCTTCACCACATTTTTCATTTCGCGGAGGTTTCCCGGCCAGTTATAATTCATAAATACCTCTTTAACTTCGAGGGAGAATCCCGAAACCGACTTGTTAAGAAAAGCATTAGACTGCTCCAGAAAATGCCCAGCAAAAAGCATAATATCTTCTTCTCTTTCCCGAAGCGAAGGCACCTTAATCTGAAATTCATTCAATCGGTGGTACAGGTCTTCACGGAAAGTTCCTTCTTGCTGCGCTGCCCGAAGATCTTCGTTGGTTGCAGCAATAATCCTGACGTCAACCGGGATTCCCCTGTTACTGCCCACAGGCTTTATGACCCGTTCCTGCAAGGCCCTTAATAACTGAATCTGTGTACTATATGATAAATTTCCCACTTCATCCAGGAACAATGTTCCGCCATTGGCTTCTTCAAAATTACCCGTTTTATCAGTCACAGCTCCTGTAAACGAACCTTTAATATGACCAAAAAATTCACTGGCAACCAATTCTTTGGGAATAGCGCCACAATCCACAGCAACAAAAGGCTTATCTGAACGGTTGCTTTGCATATGAATGGAACGGGCAATATATTCTTTTCCTGTCCCGCTTTCCCCGGTGATAAGCACAGACATTGGAGTGGGTGCCACTAAACCGATATGTTCTTTAAGCCTTCCGGCAACCTTGCTTATACCTTCTAAGTAATCGCCCTCGCCGTACCATTTATTAGGTTGGGATCCCACCCGTTTCCCGGGCATGGATTCCAGGGCTTCCCGAATAATATTGAGTGCTTCTTCCGGTCGAAAAGGTTTGGGAATGTAATTAAAGGCTCCCTGCTTTATCGCTTGAATAGCACTGGAAATATCTGCATAACCTGTCATCATAATGATTTGCGTTGCTGGAGATTCCTGCCTGATTACCCGGATCAGGTCCATTCCACTGAAATCGGGCATTCGCAAATCAGTCATAACGACATCATAAAATTGTTTCCGGATAAGCCGCTTTACCTCTCCCGGAGAGAAAACGGTAGTCACCTGGTATCCGCTTTTACCAAGCAATGTTTTCAGCATCAAGCAGAAAGTAACATCATCATCTACAATCAGAATACGTGCCATCTGTCGATTTTTGATATTTAACCTCTAAAACGTCCGCGACTCCAATTTAGTATAAATAATTTAAATCTTTTATACAAAAGGAACCTCTGGCTGGTCTCTACCAGTCAGAGGTTGTCATTTGCCATATGATATCAATGTTCCACAACAATTGATAAAGAAAGATATTATAAATTTCTGTCCCCCATTTGAAACCCCTGGCATATGCCGGAATCACTTTCTGCCAGAGGTTTCTTGTCACCTAATCTCAAATTCCACTCCACTATTTCTCCATGAATAACTTGTCTCTCGATTAAGGTGATATATATTGGGACCTGAGATGCTCTGTTTAATTGTTTTGAAGCTGCTGAGGCTGCTCCATTTGGGGTTGTTCTACTTTAAGAAGTTTCCCGGTTTCATCATACAACAGCACATACTGAACGTCTCCGAGGCTCACGTTAAGTTTATAGGATCCATCGTCCCCCTTATAGGCCTTGTCGATCGTATAACCATCATAATCTTTCTTAAGAGCGTCTTTTACTGCGTCAGGAACTTCCTCTGCTTTTATTTCCTGAAATTTTACTTCCTTATCCTGGGAAGTAACGAGCTGACTTTTTACCTGCACTGCAAATGAAGCAGGAGCCATAGCTAAAAAAGATGCTACGAGGATAACTGATAAAATCATTACTTTCTTCTTCATAATATTTTAATTTTATTGTTTACGTTCGGAAACATAATAAGACAAAAGCATGCCAGAAATGCAAAAGCTGGCAATTCAACAATAAAACATCTATCAATCAGGATTTTAATCCTAAAAATAGAAAACTCTACTTTTAGGATATCATGTGGAATGTGTCCACTCTTTGTTGATTTTTTCTACACAGGATAAGGGTAACAAAAATTGTAACAAACAGATTTAGCCGTAAATGATCCGGATAAGCACAATTCCAAGGTAAACGGCCATAACACCAAAGAATAAACTCAGAAAGATATTACCGAAGAATTGAATCAGATTAGTCTCGCTCAGCATGGTGAAATTGTTATAGGCAAATGACGAAAAAGTTGTAAACCCGCCACAAAAGCCGACTGTTAAAAACATTCTCCATTCAGGATTCAGGAGACCTCCCCTGTCAGAAAGGGCATAAACCAGTCCGATCACGAAGCAACCGGAAATATTTGCCACAAACGTCCCCCACGGGAAAGTACTGTGAAGCAGCCTTTCTACCAATAATTGCGTCAGGTACCGGGCAATAGTTCCAAGAAAACCTCCCGTCCCGACAAAAAGAAGCGTCTTTAACATGATCCTTTTTATTATTCCTCCGAAATGAATATCTTCAACCCCAAAACTACGAAATAAAAACACTCAGAAAAAATGAACGGGAAAGCATTGGCGCGGATTGCCTTCTTTTTTACATTTATTTATCCTTTAGCAGGATTTTCTCAACTTTCGCATACAGATAATATTATCAGGAATTGGGTAAATCAGGATATTTTCCAACATGCCAGCATCGGGATATACATGCAGGATGCAAAAACCGGAAAAGAAATAGGATCATACAATCCAGAGCAAAGCCTTGCTCCCGCATCCATTCAAAAGTTACTGACAACGGCAGCTGCTCTTGAGATTCTTGGTCCGGACTACCGGTTTTCGACCAATCTGGCCTATAATGGTGAAATCAGGAACGATACCCTCTGCGGGGATTTAATCATTCTGGGAGGGGGAGATCCGGCCTTGGGGTCTATGTATTTCAAAGATCATTATCTGAAACAAAATTTTTTGTCTGCATGGGCTGACAGTCTTATCCATCACCATGTCCGTTGCATAAAAGGGAATATTATTACTGATGCAACTATTTATGATGACCAAAGCATCCCTGACTCCTGGGTATGGGAAGATCTTGGTAACTATTACGGGGCAGGGGCCTCCGGACTAACTGTTTATGACAACATGTTTGAAATTCATTTTTCATCACCGGCAATCGCAGGGCGACAGACAAAAATTATCGCAATAACTCCGGCGATACCTGATTTAAAATTCGACAACAAAGTATTGTCGTCAGACACACTGCAGGATCTCTCCTACGTTTTTGGCAGTCCAATGGATATCAAACGAATTATCAGAGGAACAATTCCCAAGGGCAAGACCGATTTTATTGTAAAAGCATCTGTCCCTGACCCGGCATACCTGCTGGCCAGACAATTCAGGGAAATGATAAAAGCAGACGGGATTTCGGTAACCGGAGAAGTAAGAGAGAGAAAAAAAAAGCCGGAACAAGAGGCTGCAACAATCCTGGCAACAACTTACTCTCCCCCGCTGATAGATATTATCAGTGTTACTAACCACGAAAGTGTGAACCTGTTTGCTGAACATCTTTTGAAACATATTTCCTATCTGCACTCCGGACTGGGAAATACCAACGAAGGAACGAAACTGGTGATTGATTTTTGGAAAAGTAAAGGGATCGACACACAAGGGTTATTTATGTGCGACGGGAGCGGACTTTCCCGTTTCAATGCCGTCACTCCCGAACAAATGGTACAGATGCTTAATTACATGAAAAACAAAAGCCAAAACAGCGATTTTTTTTTCAGTTCATTGCCTGCCCCACCAAACGGAACACTTTCCTACTTCAATCCTGCAAATTTTCCAAAAGAAGGATTGAGGGCAAAAAGCGGAAGCATGACACGAGTCCGCTCTTTTGCCGGGATATTAAAAACACATACAGACAGGGAGATTCTGTTTACAATTATACTGAACAATTTTTCATGCAGCCAGAGTACCGCTGTCCATGCCATTGAAAAACTGCTGATAAGCACCTCAAATCAATAGAAATTCAATGAAGGAACTGACTGAAATTGTAGAAACGCATCTATTTCCCGCGAATAACACGTCCCAACGAAAATTTGCCGCCGCCAAACACCAGGATAAACACATAAATAAGCAAATAGGTCAATGCCAGTTCTTTCTTTGCAAAAGCATCATGGGCATGGACATAAAAAAATGCCACACTCATATTTATAATTAAAGGCACTGATGCCCATCTGGAAATAATTCCAAGGATAAGAAGGACAGAACAAACAACTTCTGCAAAAACGGCCAGTATCAGTGACCACAATGTCCCGATACCCAATGGATCAGGGAACACAATTTCGCCACCGGCAAACAAAGTCTGAAATTTCGGGATCCCATGTGTCAGCATGGTCACACCAATAACCACACGAACCAGCAGCAAACATGTATTTTCGATTAATTCATTCGTTTTTGAACCAGTTATTTTTCCCATAAGCAAATATATTTACGAATTCAAATATTAAATAACAAATTCACTACAAGCAGCAACCTTTACAAAACCATTTTACAAAAAAAATATCCATCAACAATTTAACCATAAGACCATCAGGAACTGTAAACAACATCCGTCAATACTTTATCATATCACTTTTGTTCATCCACTTTTCAAAAACGGGAAGAGCCTCGTCTCTCAGCAAACTTACAAAACTTATCTTTCTCCCGCTGTAACCTTTCTTCAGTTCCTCATAAATAAATTCATCGTCAAAATCGATTACAGCTGCATCTTCCCTGTTACATGCGAAAAACACCTTCCGGGGCCTTGCCCAGTAGATGGCCCCGAAACACATCGGACATGGCTCGCAGGAACAATAGATTGTACAATCTTCCAACTGGAAAGATCCCAGCTTACGACAAGCCTCACGTATTGCAATAATTTCGGCATGAGCTGTCGGGTCGTTTGTCGATGTCACCTTATTACATCCTTCAGCGATAATCTCATCGTTTCTGACAATTACCGCGCCAAACGGGCCTCCTGCATTCGAATCCATTCCCTCTCCTGCCAAGGCAATAGCCCTCCTCATAAAATAAAAATCTTTCTCGTTCATATTTTCCCGTTTATCAAAGATATAACACCATTTCCCGGCTCTATGCCTTGTACTCCCGCCCTCATCAAACAGCAAAGCGTGAAACATATCAAACCTTCAAACAAACCAAACAATTCCGACAACATCCAGTTTGCCTGGATTTCGTACTGCCCTTTTGTTCTGCATGATTATCTCTTCTCATACCCTACCGGATGATTAAGTACCGGGTACTGGGTATCCTTAAGGTTAAGTACTTTTTTCAATTTTTCCTTATCAAAACCTGCCCTGGGACGGGTCTTGAGTCCTGTTGCAGCGCAAAAAAGAGCAATATTCTGGGACACAATACCGGCATCAATGGCAGCCCACTGTAACCTCAACGAATCTTCCCCGGCCCTAAACCTGGAAATATCCGATACCAGGATAAGGACGACCGGAGCCTCCTGCGTTCCAACCAATCCCCTGAGATCTCCGTTTTTCACAGGTTCCAGTTCCTGCTTGAAAGCATTGTAAAGATAAGCACCTTCTTTCTGAAGTACATACACATCAATATCCTGGGCATTCATTGCCGAGGAAGCCGTACGTTTTCCTTCTCCGGGCCTGTTTACTCCATTTGCGGCCCACAATAGATCGGAAAGGTCCTGCAATTTTAATTCACTGCCGGACCATTCTTTCACAGATGCCCTGACCGATAGCGCTTCCATAACCGATAATCCCCGATCTTTACTATGGTCTGCCAGTTTTATTGTCTGCAATTCCTGAGCAGGAAGGTTTATTGCCAAAAGAAAAAACAACATGCAAAAAAACAATAATTTCTGTATCATAACACAAAATTTAAAGGTTCTGCCCATTTAGCTTTTTAATCTCAAAATTAATTAAATAATTATCATCCGGATGTAAAAACGTTTCATCCAGCTTACAGCGTATCAACGAATTGACACCAAGGCAAGAAGCTGATAAAAGCATTGATTCTCAATTACTATTTCATACCGTTGTGCCTCCTCAACTATGAATTTTATATAAATTTTTGTTTTTTACTTTTAAATTAATTTTTGTTTTTGAAATTAATTCATACTTTTGCCGGTACATATTGAAAAAATCAGTTATACAAATGAAAAAACTGGCTATCATACTTAACGTCGTCGTCCTTCTAGTCGTTGTCATTTCGAAAACGAAGTGAGGATGTCGCATGTTGGTATATCAGGTAGCCATTCTCACTTAAAGGGAATGGCTTTTTTTATTTAATAAAAATTACAAATGAGACATTTTTCAACATATATTCTAGTGGTGCTTCTAGTCGTCATTCTTAGGTTTTACTGAGGAAGGCCGTTTATTGTTGAATAAAAAATTTCAGAAGCCTTTCTCAGTGAGAAAGGCTTTTTGTTAGCTACTAACAGATACTAAAATATTACAGACTAAAAGACATGCAACACACATTAAGATCTGCAACAACAACTCAAGGCCGGAGAATGGCCGGGGCCCGGAGTTTATGGCGGGCCAACGGTATGAAAGAAGAGCAATTCGGGAAACCGGTGATTGCCGTAGTGAATTCATTCACCCAGTTTGTCCCCGGACATGTACACCTGCATGAAGTGGGCCAGATGATAAAAGCAGAAATTGAAAAATACGGATGTTTTGCAGCCGAATTCAACACCATTGCTATTGATGATGGAATAGCCATGGGACACGATGGCATGTTGTATTCACTGCCATCAAGGGACATTATTGCAGACAGTGTTGAATATATGTGCAACGCCCACATGGTTGATGCGATGGTTTGTATCTCCAACTGCGACAAAATTACCCCGGGAATGATGATGGCAGCCATGCGCCTCAATATTCCGGCAGTGTTTGTTTCTGGCGGGCCAATGGAAGCCGGGGTTGTCGACGGTCAGAAATACGACCTGATTGATTCGATGGTAATGGCGGCCGACCAGAATATTGATGAACAAACACTGTTGAACGTTGAAAAAAATGCCTGTCCTACCTGTGGCAGTTGCTCCGGAATGTTTACAGCCAACTCGATGAACTGTCTTGCAGAAGCGCTTGGGATAGCACTTCCCGGAAACGGAACAATCGTGGCGACCCATGTCAACCGTAAAAGACTTTTCGAAAAAGCAGCCCGGCAAATTGTCGAACTCACCCGCGATTATTACCAGGATGGCAATGAAAACGTACTTCCACGGAATATTGCAACAAAAGCTGCATTTAAAAATGCGATGAAATTGGATATTGCGATGGGCGGATCGACAAACACGGTACTCCATATCCTGGCTATTGCCCGTGAAGCAGAAGTTGACTTCACGATGGACGATATCAACGAGTTATCAAAAATAACGCCTGATCTGTGCAAAGTTGCTCCCAACGGTCAATATCATGTACAGGATGTCAACCGGGCCGGAGGCATACTCGGCATCCTGGCAGAGCTCAACCGGGGAGGTCACCTGGATACCTCGGTGTACCGGGCCGACGGACTGACACTTCGTGAAGCACTGGATAAGTATGATGTAATGAGTAAAACTGCCAAAGAAGAAGATGTTGCATTTTATAAATCAGCTCCCTGCGGGTACAGGAACAATGTCATGGGCTCTCAGGCGAACTATTACAAGGAACTTGACCTTGACCGGACCTCAGGATGTATTCGTGATATCGAACATGCATACAACAAAGACGGAGGGTTAGCTGTTCTCTACGGGAACATTGCCCAGGATGGCTGTATTGTAAAAACGGCCGGAGTAGATCCTTCCCTGTATACATTCAGGGGTACTGCAAAAGTTTTTGAATCGCAGGAAGAGGCAGTAAACGGGATCCTTGGGGATGCTGTTCAGTCTGGCGATGTCGTCGTTATACGTTATGAAGGGCCTAAAGGAGGGCCGGGCATGCAGGAGATGCTTTACCCCACTTCATACCTGAAATCGATGAAACTGGCCAAGGATTGTGCCCTGCTAACCGATGGCCGTTTCTCCGGGGGAAGTTCGGGCCTTTCTATCGGGCATATTTCTCCTGAAGCAGCAGGAGGAGGAGCCATCGCCCTGATAAAGAACGGCGACCAGATTGAAATAGACATACCGGCAAGAAAAATCAACGTATTGATTTCCGGGGAAGAGTTAAACAAAAGGAAAGCGGAAGAAGAGGCAAAAGGGGAAAATGCTTATAAACCTACAGGCCGCCAACGAAAAGTAAGTAAGGCGCTTAAAGCTTATGCCAGCCTGGTATCATCGGCTGACAAAGGGGCTGTTCGCCTGATTGATTAATAAAACAATAAAAATTCATTTATATGGCTACAAATCGTATAACCGGATCGCAGGCAGTTATCCTCTCCTTACTGGAAGAAGGTGTCGACACTATTTTCGGATACCCGGGAGGGGCTATTATGCCAGTTTATGATGCACTTTATGACTTTAGTAAAAAAGTAACCCACATATTGACCCGCCATGAGCAAGGAGCAGTCCATGCGGCCGAAGGATATGCCAAAGTGACCGGAAAGGCCGGCGTTTGTATTGCAACCTCAGGGCCTGGTGCAACCAACCTGATCACAGGCATTGCCGATGCTATGATCGATTCTGTTCCCCTTGTTTGTATTACCGGGCAGGTCGCTTCACCGTTGCTGGGCACCGATGCATTCCAGGAATCTGATGTTGTCGGGATATCGATGCCCGTCACTAAATGGAATTACCAGGTCACACAGGCGGATGAAATCCCGGAGGCTATCGCCAAGGCATTTTATATTGCCCAATCGGGACGCCCGGGACCTGTACTTCTTGATATTGCCAAGGATGCACAGTTCCAGGAACTGGAATCATTCCACTATAAAAAATGTAATAAAATAAGATCTTATATCCCTGAACATCCGGTTGACCCGTTCAAGGTCGAAGCTGCCGCAAAACTGATTGACCAGGCAAAAAAGCCTCTGCTCCTTTTCGGACAAGGCGTTATTATCGCCCGGGCAGAGGAAGAATTAAGGGCTTTTATCGACAAAACCGGGATTCCTGCAGCGTGGACATTACTGGGGCTTTCAGCCCTGCCTACCGACCATCCGTTGAATGTTGGGATGCTGGGCATGCACGGAAATTACGGGCCTAACATCAAAACAAACGAAGCAGACCTGATCATTGCAGTGGGCATGCGTTTTGACGACCGTGTCACCGGAAGGGTCAATGCCTACGCAAAACAGGCAAAAATAATTCATCTGGAAGTGGATCCTGCAGAAATAGATAAGATTGTTAAAACAGACGTAGCGGTACTGGGAAATGCCAAGAAATCACTGGCCATGCTGACCGACAATGTAAAACAGAGCAGGCATGACGACTGGGTTAGCGAATTCCGGGAATGCGACCGTATTGAAAACGAGAAAGTCATCTCAAAAGATATTTATCCTGAGAAACCAGGTCTGACCATGGGCGAAGCTGTACGTATTGCTTCCGAGAAAACAAACCATGAAGCCATTTTGGTTACAGACGTGGGGCAACAACAGATGATTGCCTCCCGTTACTTCAGGTTCAAACATTCAAAAAGTAATGTCACTTCGGGAGGATTGGGTACCATGGGCTATGCAATTCCCGCCTCTGTGGGTGCCCAATTGGGTGCTCCAAACCGCACTGTTGTGACATTCGTTGGAGACGGAGGGTTCCAAATGACATTACAGGAACTCGGGACAATTGTCCAAAACAAACTCCCCATCAAGATTATTCTGCTGAATAATAATTTTCTGGGAATGGTACGTCAGTGGCAGCAGTTATTCTTCGAAAAAAGGTATTCGTTTACAGAACTTCAAAACCCTGACTTTGTCATGATTACCAATGGCTTCGGAATGGCCGCACACAAAGTAACAAAAAGAGAAGACCTGGAAGACGGGATACAAAAGATGATTGACCATCCCGGACCTTATCTGTTGGAAGTCGTCGTAGAGAAAGAGGACAATGTTTTTCCGATGGTACCGAGCGGGGCATCTGTTTCAGATATCCTGCTGGAAGCCTAATCCGAAAAAAAAGAAGGCGTTGTAACAAAATACATTTAAAATGAAGAAAGAATTTATAATAACTATATTCTCTGAGAATAATATCGGTTTACTGAACCGGATCACAATCAATTTTACCAGGAGAAAAATTAATATAGAAAGCCTGACCGTTTCCGGATCGGCAATGAGCGGGATCTCCAAGTTCATCATCGTTGTTAACGAGACAGAAGACAAAGTACAGCGGCTCGTTGCCCAACTGGAAAAAATCGTTGATGTACTTAAAGCGTTTTATCACACCAAAGAGGAAATGATTCACCAGGAAATTGCCTTGTATAAGGTTTCTTCCGGTTCATTGTTCGAAAGTGATGAAATTGAAAGAATGGTGCGTGATTCGGGTGCCCGGATCCTTGAAATTACAAGAGAATACATTGTCATAGAAAAAACAGGGCATAAGGAAGAAACACAGGAACTGTTCGACAGGTTGAGCAAATTCGGGGTTATGCAGTTCGTCCGTTCAGGGATGATTGCCATAACACGTGACCCGATCGAACGATTGTCTGAATTTCTGAAAGAAAGGGATGCCCTGCTAAGCCAGGTCGATTAGTCACTTTAATTAAAAAACACAAAATGCAGGCAAGACCTCGGTACCGCTAAAAATCAAATATTTTACGAGGCTTTCTGATAATTATTCGTTTGTTTTGTATTCGGAAAGAAAAACAAAAAATAAATAAATCATTCAAAAAATGGCAAATTATTTCAACACACTTCCATTGCGTTTACAGCTCGAACAGCTTGGGAAATGTGAATTCATGGAAAAGTCTGAATTTGCAGACGGGGTAAAAAAACTTTTAGGGAAAAAAATCGTTATCGTAGGCTGTGGCGCCCAAGGTTTAAACCAGGGACTTAACCTACGCGATTCCGGCCTTGATGTTTCTTACACATTACGTGAATCAGCCATTAAGGAAAAAAGACAGTCATTCAAAAATGCCAGTGAAAACGGGTTCAAAGTAGGCATTTACGAGGAAATGATCCCAACGGCCGACCTTGTTATCAACCTGACTCCGGACAAACAGCATTCAGGCGTTATCAAAGCTGTCATGCCATTAATGAAACATGGGGCCACCCTTTCCTATTCGCACGGATTTAACATTGTTGAAGAAGGCATGCAAATCCGTAAAGACATCACCGTAATTATGGTTGCCCCCAAATCGCCGGGAACTGAAGTACGCGAAGAGTACAAGCGCGGATTCGGTGTTCCCACCCTGATCGCCGTGCACCCCGAAAATGATCCTAATGGGGACGGGATGGACATTGCGAAAGCTTATGCCGTTGCTACCGGTGCAGATCGTGCCGGAGTACTTCGTTCATCGTTTGTCGCAGAAGTAAAATCAGACCTAATGGGAGAGCAAACGATCCTTTGCGGGTTACTGCAAACAGGGTCGATCCTGTCGTTCGACAAAATGATTGAAAAAGGAATTGAACCTGGGTATGCATCCAAGCTGATCCAGTATGGATGGGAAGTAATTACGGAAGCATTAAAACACGGCGGCATCACCAATATGATAGACCGTCTTTCCAACCCGGCGAAAATAAAAGCATTCGAACTTTCAGAAGAAATGAAAGGCATTATGCGCCCGTTGTTTCAAAAGCATATGGACGACATCATGAGTGGCGAATTCTCTAAAACCATGATGGAAGACTGGGCTGACGGAGACAAGAAACTGCTTACATGGCGCGCTGCAACGGCTGAAACTGCATTCGAAAAAACACCTTCTGCCGATATAGAGATTCCCGAACAGGAATATTTCGACAATGGCGTTTTGATGATTGCTTTTGTCAAGGCCGGAGTTGAGCTGGCATTTGAAACGATGACCGAAGCCGGAATCAAACCGGAATCGGCATACTATGAATCATTGCATGAAACGCCACTTATCGCCAACACGATTGCAAGAAAGAAACTTTACGAAATGAACCGGATTATTTCTGACACCGCCGAATATGGTTGTTACCTGTTCGATCACGCGTGCAAACCTTTACTGGCCGATTTTATGTCGAAAATAGAGGCTGATGTAATCGGCGAAACCTATGGTGAAGGATACGACAACAGCGTTGACAATGTTCAGTTGATTGCTGTAAATAAAGCAATCCGTCGCCATCCGGTTGAAATAGTAGGGGAAAAACTCCGTTCGTCGATGACTGCAATGAAAAAGCTTGTCTAAACAACCTGAAAGCGGGCTGATAACGGACTGCTTTATTTTTTTATCAGATTATTCTGAACAAAGCGGATTCATTTCTGTTTATATTCCGACGATGAATTCTTTTTTTAAAATTGTAAATTTAAATGCTGCCAAATTTTCGTTTAAAAAAAAATTTATGATATTTGCAGCGAATCATTGAGCAAATGAACAAAATTAGTCACATATCCATTCTAGGTATTCTATTCGGTATTCTACTAATCAGGATGCACGACTGAGAATGGGTATGGGTATAATTGTAAAAAAAGATATAGAGCCATTCTCCTCAGAGGATGGCTTTTTTAATGCAAAAAAAGACGAAAAACAAATAAATTAATCACTTCATCATGAGCGATAGATTGTACATTTTTGACACCACACTGAGAGACGGTGAACAAGTTCCGGGGTGTCAGCTGAACACGGTTGAAAAAATTGAAGTGGCCAAAGCGCTGGAAGAACTGGGCGTCGATATTATCGAAGCTGGGTTTCCAATTTCCAGCCCGGGCGACTTTAAATCGGTAGTAGAGATTTCAAAAGCGGTTACATGGCCAACAATCTGTGCCCTTACCCGCGCAGTGGAGAAAGACATCGATGTTGCAGCAGAAGCTCTAAAACAGGCCAAGAAAGGACGCATCCACACAGGCATCGGCACATCATATTACCACATCCATTACAAGCTAAACTCCAATCCTGATGAAATTCTCGAAAGGGCTGTCAAAGCTGTAAAATACGCAAAGAAATATGTTGAAGATGTTGAATTTTATGCCGAAGATGCAGGCCGTACCGAAAACGAATACCTGGCCCGCATGATAGAAGCGGTTATCAAAGCCGGGGCAACAGTAGTCAACATCCCTGACACAACAGGTTATACCCTACCCTACGAGTTCGGAGAAAAAATAAAGTATCTGATCGACAATGTCAAAGGAATTGAAAACGCTATTATTTCCACACACTGCCATAACGACCTGGGAATGGCCACAGCCAATACGATCTCGGGGATCATCAACGGGGCCAGACAAGCAGAGGTAACCATGAACGGAATTGGTGAACGTGCAGGGAACACATCGCTGGAGGAAGTTGTGATGACGTTGAAAAGCCGTCATAAAGTGCTTAATATCGACACCAACATCAATACAAAAAACATCTACAAAACCAGCAGGATGGTTTCGAACCTGATGAATATGCCTGTTCAGCCGAACAAAGCCATCGTGGGAAGAAATGCATTTGCACATTCATCCGGGATCCATCAGGACGGCGTACTAAAGAACCGTGAAAATTACGAAATTATCGACCCGAAGGAAGTCGGCATCAATGAATCATCGATCCTGCTGACAGCCCGTAGCGGAAGGGCTGCCTTAAAGCACAGGCTGGAAGCCATGGGATACCAGTTGTCTCAGGAAAAGCTGGACAGCATCTATGAAAAGTTTCTGGAACTCGCCGATCGGAAGAAAGATATCCGCGACGACGATGTTGCCCTGCTGGTCGGCGATGCACATAAAAAGGAACGGCGTATTAAACTGGATTACCTCCAGGTCGTTACCGGGAACTCGTTAATCCCGATGGCTACTGTAAGGCTCGATATTGCCGGAGAAAAATTCGATGCCACGTCGGCTGGGAACGGTCCTGTCGATGCAGCCATCAAGGCCGTGAAACAAATTATACGCAGGCACGTAACTCTTGAAGAATTTCTGATCCAGGCCATCACCAAAGGTAGCGACGACGTCGGAAAAGTACATATGGAACTCGACTTTGAAGGGGTAAAATATTTTGGCTTCGGGGCCAATACCGATATTATAACCGCTTCGGTTGAAGCGTTCCTTGATGCAGTAAATACCATTAAAGTATGATTGTCAGGATCAAAACAAATTGAAATAAATTCAAAAAAAAAGATCCTGGACCTGTAACACAGCAACGTTGACCGGTCCGGGTTGAAAAGTAAGACAAATGGAAGCAAAAACATTATTTGACAAAATTTGGGACGCCCATGTTGTGAAAGAAGTAGAGGGAGGCCCCAATGTATTGTACATCGACCGCCACTTCATACACGAGGTGACAAGCCCTGTTGCATTTTTAGGACTGAAAAACCGGGGACTGAAAGTCTTTCGTCCTGACCAGACTACGGCAACACCCGATCACAACGTGCCTACCTTGAACCAGAATATGAGCATTGTTGATGAGCTTTCACGCAACCAAGTGGAAAAATTACGAAAAAACTGTGAAGAATATGGGATTACACATTACGGGCTCGGAAATGACGGGCACGGTGTGGTCCATATCATTGGCCCGGAAATGGGACTTACCCAGCCGGGGATGACCATTGTTTGCGGCGATAGCCATACCTCTACTCACGGCGCGTTCGGGGCTATTGCATTTGGAATCGGTACCAGCGAAGTAGAAATGGTACTGGCCAGCCAATGCATCATGCAGCCAAAACCTAAAAAGATGCGTATTACCATCGATGGCGAATTGAAAAAAGGAGTCACAGCCAAAGATGTTGTTCTTTATATTATCTCGCAGATATCAACGAGCGGAGGAACAGGCCACTTTGTTGAATTTGCAGGGTCTGCGATCCAGAGCCTGACCATGGAAGGACGTATGACTGTTTGTAACATGAGCATCGAATGCGGCGCCCGTGGCGGGATGATCGCTCCTGATGAAACAACCATCAGTTACATCAAAGGACGTAAATTCGCGTCCAGAGGGGAAGATTGGGACAAAGCTGTCGCCTACTGGCAAACGCTCAAATCGGACGAAGGAGCCCTATTCGATATGGAATATCATTTCGACGCTGCCGGTATCGAACCCATGATTACATACGGGACTAACCCGGGAATGGGGATAGCCATATCGAACAGCATTCCAACAGGAAACGACCTGGACGGAACGGACAAGACAACTTTCCTGAAATCATTAAAATACATGAATTTTCAACCGGGTGATGCCATGAAAGGGAAAAAAGTGGATTACGTCTTCCTGGGAAGTTGCACCAATGGCCGCATCGAGGATTTCCGTGCATTCGCACAGTTTGTAAAGGGTAAGAAAAAGGCAGACAATGTGACGGTATGGCTTGTACCCGGATCGAAATCGGTAGAACAGCAAATAGTTGCAGAAGGACTCGACAAAATTTTCGAAGCAGCCGGAATGGCGTTACGCCAACCAGGATGCTCTGCCTGCCTGGCCATGAATGACGATAAGATCCCTGAAGGAAAATATGCCGTATCGACATCGAACCGTAACTTTGAAGGCCGTCAGGGACCGGGTGCACGTACTTTGCTTGCCAGCCCGATAACTGCTGCAGCCGCTGCTGTAACAGGTGTTATCACCGACCCGAGAGAACTGATGTAATTTATTATTGATTTTTTGGTTATTTATAAATAAAAAAATGGCTTACGATAAATTTTCAAAAATAGTATCCCCGGCAGTACCACTGCCAATAGAGAATGTCGATACAGACCAGATCATCCCGGCCCGCTTTCTGAAAGCAGTTGAGCGAAAGGGATTCGGAGATAACCTTTTCAGGGACTGGCGCTACAGCAAGAATAATCAGCCAGTCCCGGAGTTCGCACTGAATGACACAAAATATTCCGGAGAAATCCTGGTGAGTGGAAAAAACTTCGGGAGCGGATCCAGCCGCGAACATGCAGCATGGGCTTTGTACGATTACGGCTTTCGCGTGGTCGTTTCCAGCTTCTTTGCCGATATCTTCAAGGGAAACGCCCTGAACAACGGCCTCCTGCCGGTTGTAGTAACACCACCTTTTCTTCAAAAAATATTCAATGAAATAGAAAAGGACAATACCTCTGCCTTTGAGGTCGACCTTGAAAAGCAAACATTCACCATCCTTTCGACCGGTGAATCGGAAACATTCGAGATCAATCCGTACAAAAAGCACTGTCTCCAAAACGGACTGGACGATATAGATTATCTTGTCAGTATGAAGGAAGAAATTACAGCTTTTGAAAAATAAGAGTATGTAAAAGCAGGAAAGGCGGAAGATCCGGCTGTTTCCTGCTTTTTCTTTCCGGGAAAAAAGACAAACGCTTTGGGAGCCGGAGTAATGAACATGTTGCATTCTGGCATGTTCTATCTGAATATTAACAACAAAAATTAAATGACGGGAAAACTTGTGGCAATAGAAAATCAACAGCTCTGCATCATGGATACAACCCTAAGGGATGGCGAACAAACCTCGGGAGTCTCTTTTGCGGAAACGGAAAAACTAAGCGTTGCAAAAGTCCTTCTCGAGGATGTCCGGGTCGACCGGATCGAGATTGCTTCTGCCCGGGTTTCGGATGGAGAATTCAATGCTGCACGGCAGATCATGCAATGGGCAAAAGAGAGAGGTCATCTCGATAGGGTCGAAATACTTGGATTTGTAGACGGAGGAAGTTCTATCGACTGGATTAACAGGGCTGGAGGAAAAGTATTGAACTTGCTTTGCAAAGGGTCATACAAGCATGTAACCCAGCAGTTGCGCAAAAGTCCCGGGGAGCATATTGCTGACATTCAAAAATCAGTTGACTATGCAACCCGGTTAGGGATTATGGTCAACGTATATCTGGAGGACTGGTCCAACGGAATGAGGAATTCAAGGGATTACGTGCACCTCATGATCAGCAACCTGAAACAAATGAATATCCGGCGTATTATGTTACCAGATACGCTGGGCATTCTGAACCCGGACGAGACATACGATTTCTGCAAAGAAATGATAGAAACATATCCCGATGTGACGTTTGATTTTCACGCCCATAATGATTATGACCTGTCCATTGCCAATGTATTCCATGCCATAAAAGCAGGAATCCGCTGTGTACACACTACCGTAAACGGGTTGGGAGAAAGGGCAGGCAATGCACCACTGTCAAGCGTGATCGCAACCATAAAAGATCACCTTCATATGCAAACCCAGGTAAATGAAAGCAGGCTGAACCGGGTATCGAAACTGGTCGAAAGTTTCTCCGGGATACGAATACCGACGAATAAACCATTGATAGGAGAATTTGTATTCACGCAGTGTAGCGGGGTCCATGCCGATGGTGATAACAAAAACAATCTTTACTTTAACGATTTATTGCCGGAGCGCTTCGGAAGGACAAGGACCTATGCCCTTGGAAAAACATCGGGAAAGGCAAATATTAGAGCCAATCTGGAGGAAGTAGGGATACAGCTTTCGCAGGAGGACCTGAAAAAAGTTACAGAAAGGGTGATTTCTCTGGGCGATCACAAAGAAATGGTTACGATCGAGGACCTTCCCTATATTGTTGCCGATGTATTACAGGAGAGTATTGAACAAAAAATTGCTATAAACAATTATGTCCTTTCACATGCCATGGGATTAAAACCATCGGCCACACTGAGCATCGAAATCCAGGGTAAATCCTACGAGTCGTCAGCGTCAGGCGACGGACAATATGATGCCTTCATGAACGCGCTAAAAAATATCTACAGAAAATTAAAAAAACCATTTCCAAAACTTTTGGACTACACGGTTACAATACCTCCGGGAGGAAAAACAGACGCCCTTGTCGAAACAGTGATTATCTGGGACCTCAACCGTGAATTCAAGACCAGGGGACTGGCTCCTGATCAGACAGCAGCAGCGATCAAGGCTACACTTAGAATGCTCAACCTGATCGAGATAAATCAAAACATAAAAAAACCAGAAGATACTCAAAAACAGGATATAATACTTTGAACCATACAAAAATGAAACTTAAATTAGCTGTTCTCCCCGGCGACGGGATTGGTCCTGAGATTATCGAACAGGCCATGAAATCAGTAAAAGCTATTGCTGAAAAATTTAATCACGAGCTTGAATACGAATATGGATTGACGGGTGCAACTGCGATTGACCAGGTAGGTGAACCTTACCCGGACGAGACTCATGAACTTTGCATGAAATCGGACGCAGTTCTTTTCGGAGCCATCGGTGACCCCAAATACGACAATAACCCAAAGGCAAAAGTACGCCCGGAACAAGGGCTGCTCGGAATGCGCAAAAAACTCGGTCTCTATGCCAATATACGTCCGGTCGAAACATTCGAGTCGTTGCTTCATAAATCGCCCTTGCGCAGAGAACTTGTAGAAGGGGCCAACTTTGTCGCAATACGTGAACTTACCGGAGGTATTTACTTCGGGGAAAAAGGAAGAAAAGACAATGGCAATACAGCTTTTGATACCTGTACCTATTCCAGGGAAGAAATAGAACGCATATTAAAGCTCGGGTACGAATTTGCCATGAAGCGTAATAAAAAACTTACGGTTGTCGATAAAGCCAATGTACTCGAAAGTTCCCGCCTCTGGAGAGAAGTGGCCCAGGAAATGGCACCTTCATTTCCCGAAGTGAAAACCGAATATATGTTTGTCGACAATGCAGCCATGCAGATTATCCAATGGCCGAAAAATTTCGATGTAATGGTCACTGAAAATATGTTCGGAGATATTCTGACTGACGAAGCCAGTGTAATTACGGGATCCCTTGGGTTACTTCCCTCTGCTTCTATCGGGATCCATACTTCCGTTTTCGAACCAATACACGGATCATATCCACAGGCGGCGGGTAAGAACATCGCCAATCCAATTGCAACAATTCTGTCGGCAGCCATGATGTTTGAATATGCTTTTAACCTGATCGAAGAAGGAGCATTAATCCGTAAGGCCGTTGCCGCATCGATGACAGAAGGAATAGTAACGCAGGATATTGCCGAAGGAGAGGCTTACAAAACATCCGAAGTCGGAGATTGGATAGCTGCATGGATTGCAAATGCCTAATCAGAAAGCACTAAAACTCAAGAGAACCTGGGTCACAAACAAAGTGGACAGGCCGTAGAGCACAGAAAGCAGACAAATGCCCCCAGGAACCGGGAAAAAGTGTCTGCCCTCCCTGTGCTCTATGTATTCGGTCCTCATTCCTTCCCAAAATCTTAAAATTCAGAACTCCGGGCACCCTTCCCTCCCGATGCAACCCGCTTATTGTTCAGATGCGGCAAAACGTTAGAGATATACCGCTTAAAATGTCTGAAAATATGTCAGTCAAAAACGAACCTTATTTCCTTAAATCGGTATAAAACCTCAAAAAAAGGATTAAATAACAAACAGGGGGGTGGCCTAAATTTTATTGGTTATCAAATGGGTGCCTCTCTCTTCTGACAAATTGCTGTTAAAACTTGTTAAACATTACAAATGAATGAAAAAGACTAAAACTCTGGCACTTTTTATGCGTTATCTTTATCGTTCAAAAAAGTGAAGCATTAATCAATTTGGAATATAAAATATTTTTGCCATGAAAGATTTGAGAAAAGTAAGCTTAACAGTTATCATTGCACTGGGCAGTGCTTTTATCGCTTTGTGGGTATACACACACTACTTTGATGATCCGCGGGTTGTAACAATTGATGAAAAACCAAACATGCAATACACAAGCCTCCCTTCAGCACCACAGGGACAGGCTCCTGATTTAACCTACGCCGCCGAAAGTTCTGTTCATGCTGTAGTCCATGTAATGGTTACATCCAAGGAAACAGTACAAACATACGGGAACCCGTTTTTTGATTTCTTCTACGGGGACCGGTTTCAGAGACAGCAGCCGCAGATCAGGCAGGGTGCAGGTTCCGGAGTAATTATATCATCTGACGGATATATTGTAACCAATAATCATGTTATCGACGACGCCGACGACATAAAGGTTATATTGAACGACAAAAGGGAATTCAAAGCAAAATTGATTGGGACAGATGAAACGACAGATGTCGCCCTTCTAAAAATAGATGCAGATAATCTGCCAACAATCAAATTTGGTAATTCAGATGCCCTTAAGCTTGGAGAATGGGTCCTGGCTGTCGGGAACCCGTTTAATCTGACATCAACAGTCACGGCAGGTATAGTCAGCGCCAAAAGCCGTAATATAGGCATTAATTCTTCTGAGATGAGCATCGAATCATTCATACAGACCGATGCAGCTGTAAACCCGGGAAACAGTGGAGGTGCTTTGGTCAATATGAACGGGGAACTGGTCGAATAAATACGGCTATTGCATCCCAAACCGGTTCCTATAGCGGATACTCTTTTGCCATCCCGTCAGCTATAGTGCAAAAGGTCGTAGCAGACCTGAAGCAATACGGACAGGTACAACGTGCAATCCTTGGGGTCAGCATCAGTGATGTCAACGCTGAAACAGCCAAAAAATTCGGATTGGACAAGATTGAAGGCGTATATGTTGTCGAAGTTTCAGGCGACAGTGGAGCTAAAGAGGCTGGTATCGAGAAAGGAGATGTAATTCTTAATGTTGATGATGTTCCCGTTAACTCACCTTCCCAGTTACAGGAACAAATAGGGAAACATCATCCCGGAGATGTTGTAAAAGTTTTGGTAAAAAGAGATAATAAACCGAAACAATTTAAAGTAACCCTCCGTAACATGCACGGAGATACAAAAATTATAAAGACTGACGACAATGAATTCCTGGGAGCGAAGTTCGAGAATATCACAAAAGAAGATATGTATAATCTCAGGATTAATAATGGTATAAAAATTGTTGAACTGAACAAGGGAAAATTGAAAGATGCAGGACTCAAAACAGGTTTTATTATCACTTATGTGAACAAGCAGCCGGTCAATGGGGTTTATGATTTCGAAAAGATTGTTAAAAAATCCGAAGGAGGAATCCTGATTGAAGGAGTTTATCCGAATGGCGAACGTGCATACTTCGTTTTTGGCGCAGGAAACAATTAAAAGTTTTCTAAAAATTAACAAGTTGAGCACGTTTCATGGATTTAAATTATATAGTTTGAATAATTGACTACAAAAGTCTATATTTGCACGATTTTTTTAGAAGGGTATGAGACAATTAAAGATTACAAAATCTATCACCAACCGTGAAAGTGCCTCTTTGGACAAGTATTTGCAGGAAATTGGCAAGGAAGAACTGATCACAGTGGAGGAGGAGGTAGAATTAGCGCAGCGAATTAAAAAAGGTGATCAGGCAGCACTGGAAAAACTGACCCGCGCCAATTTACGTTTCGTAGTATCTGTTGCCAAACAGTACCAGAATCAGGGATTAAGTTTACCTGACCTGATCAATGAGGGGAACCTGGGACTTATAAAAGCAGCTGAAAAATTTGACGAAACCCGTGGGTTCAAATTTATTTCCTATGCCGTTTGGTGGATCCGTCAATCTATCCTTCAGGCTTTGGCAGAGCAGTCGCGTATTGTTCGTTTACCGCTTAACCAGGTAGGTTCGTTGAACAAGATCAACAAAGCATATTCGAAATTCGAACAGGAACACGAAAGAAAACCATCCCCTGAAGAACTGGCCGATTCCCTGGAATTACCTGCTGAAAAAGTTGCGGACACATTACGGGTTTCCGGGCGTCATATCTCAGTTGATGCTCCCTTTGTGGAGGGAGAAGATAACAGTCTGCTGGATGTGCTCGTCAATAATGATTCTCCGAATGCCGATCGCAGCTTGATCATGGAATCTCTGGCGCGGGAGATAGAGCGTGCTCTTGCTACCCTTACGGAACGGGAAAGTGATATTATCAGAATGTTCTTTGGTATCGGGTGTCAGGAAATGACACTGGAAGAAATCGGAGAACGCTTCGGGCTGACCCGGGAACGGGTACGCCAGATTAAAGAAAAAGCAATCAGAAGATTGCGGCATACTTCAAGGAGTAAGTTATTAAAGTCATATCTTGGATAGTAAATAAAAAAACCGCCAGAAGGCGGTTTTTTTATTTATAGCTTTCCCTTCAATTAATTAATCAGTTCAACACTACGACGGACAAATTTGTCCAGATCCTCACCTTTTAACATTCCGTTAGCCAGCAGTGCAAGATCAACCATTTGTTTAGCCAGTTTATTTTCCTTGCCAAACGATTCCAGTTTTTTCCGTCTGTCCCCTTCCAGGGAAGAAATCTTCTTCTCAACTTCTTCCAGTTTTTCTTTTTCAGCCTGAGGAATTTCTTCGTCTTTCTTTTCTTTTTTAGCTTTCTCTAAGCTTTCCTGTTCTTGTTTAAGTCCCGCCAACTCATCTTTTATCTGAGCCAGTTCTGTACCAAGAGCATTTTCCTTCGATTCCAGAACTTTCTTAACCAGAGGATGATCTGTATTTACAACCAGGTTCAGACTTTCAGGCATGTCTCCATAAAAACTCATTCCACCTCCACCCTGAATCCGGCTCATGTCTTTCATACGGCGCATAAACTCGTTTCTCGTGATGACCATCGGCTGGGAACTTTCTCCAAGACATTTAAAATCAACTACATAATTTATTTCTTTATTTTCAGGGCATACTGCCTGGAAAACAGGACTGAGTTCTTCCCTCTCGTCAAAACTCAGATGATCCGTGTGATCTTCTTTTTGTATAAGATTATCAACGACATCAGCATCAACTCGTACAAACCGTTTGTCGGTGTACTTCTGCTCGAACTTGTTAACCAGATGGGTGGAGAGTACATCGTCGAGGATCAGGATATCATATCCCTTATTCCGGGCATCCTGAATAAAAGTATATTGTTCATCCCTGTTGCTTGTGTAAAGATAAATCAGATTTTTATCCTTGTCGGTCTGACTTTCCTTAATCAACTTTTCATATTCCTCGAAGGTAAAATATTTATCTTCCGTATTTTTGAAAAGGAAAAAATCCAGCGCCTTCTCTGCAAATTTTTCATCGGTAAGGATACCGTACTCGATAAAAATCTTCAAATCGTCCCATTTTTTCTCGAATTCTTCCCTGTTATCTTTAAACAACTGAGTCAACCGGTCCCCTACCTTCTTGGTAATATGAGTACTGATCTTTTTGACATTCGAATCACTCTGCAAGTACGAACGGGAAACATTTAGCGGGATATCCGGAGAATCGATGACCCCATGCAGCAATGTTAGAAATTCAGGAACAATACCTTCGACAGAATCGGTAACAAATACTTGATTACAATATAGCTGAATTTTGTTCTTCTGTACCTCAATTGTATTTTTCAACCTTGGAAAATAAAGAATACCAGTAAGGTTAAACGGATAATCAACATTCAGGTGAATATGAAACAGAGGGTCTTCCGTGTACGGATATAGTTTTTGATAAAAGGCAGCATAGTCCTCATCTTTCAGGTCTACCGGTTTTTTGGTCCATGCGGGAGTTGTATCATTAATCTGGTTATCTTCATCTGTTTCAACTTCCTTGCCGTCTTTCCACTCTGTCTTCTTCCCAAAAACGACCGGAACAGGTAAAAACTTACAATATTTATTCAGCAAGTCAGATATCCTTGACTTTTCCAGGAACTCTTTGGAATCGTCATTGATATACATCACAATATCCGTTCCTACATCCTCTCTTTCTGCATCCACAATACTATACTCCGGGCTGCCGTCGCATGACCATTTTATTGCAGTCGCCCCTTCCCTGTATGATTTACTGATGATTTCCACCGTCGAAGAAACCATGAAGGCAGAGTAGAACCCAAGTCCAAAATGCCCTATAATAGCATTGGCATCATTCTTATATTTTTCAAGAAACTCATTTGCCCCGGAGAAGGCAATTTGATTAATATATTTTTCCACCTCTTCTGCAGTCATACCAATGCCGCAGTCCGATACGGTGATCGTCTTTTTCTTTTCATTTAGAGAAACACGAACTTTAGCCTGATCCACAGAAATAGCTGTTTCCCCGCGAGCGGCCAAGGTTTTCAACTTTTGCGTAGCATCTACTGCATTTGATATGATCTCACGAAGAAAGATATCGTGATCAGAATAAAGAAATTTTTTGATAATTGGGAATAGATTGTCACTCGATACACCAATTTTACCTTTTTGCATCTTTATTTATTTTAGTTTAACATCATTTTTAACGCAAGTTTTCAAAGGTTGTGCCATTTGTGTAAGATGACGAAATGTCATTGCCCAAATTCAGTATCTGCTGCATAACATCCACATGTAAGTTATTCATTCTGTTTTTATGTCAGAATAGGATGAAAATGAAAAATTTTGTTTAATTTAGAATCATTCATCCATGTTCTAAACTTAGACTTGCAGAAACATGTCCTTCTCTTATATCAGACACAAAATATTAAGCATATTTTCGTATATATTTCGAATTACATAGTGGCAATTGAATCTGAAAACAGAAAATCTTTAAGCTAGTATATGCGAATTCACACACTGATTCTTATCTTTATTTTTACCGCAGCAACTACTGTTCTGCAGATCGATTCAAAAAAAAATACAACAAACATAAGAATGAGGGACCAGGCCCCGAAAATGATAAATGCCGCTTATTATCAATATATGAAGACTGATGATTATCGTTTTACTATAATACCTGAAACAACTAAGCAAAAGAGACAATATGAGACCGTACAAAAAAATAATCAAATAGAATTACTTGAGAAAGAAAAACGGATCAAAGAAGATACGATAAAAATCAAACAAATACAGAGAACGTATCTTTTTATATCTGTTCTTTTAATCCTTACCCTGCTGTTTCTCTTCATATATGCCTTTACGTACTACAGAAGGGTTACCAGGGTCCTTCAAAAACAAAGCAAACATATTCTGGAACAACAAATACATATAAAGAAACAGAATGAAAAATTACGTAAAGCAGTTGATACGCAAAATAAATTATTCAGTATAATCGCACACGATCTGAGAAGTCCGTTAATCTCGGTCTCCAATATCTCAAAGCTTATAGGTTTTTATATACATGACCATCGATATGAACCGTTGAAAGAACTTGCCAAGCAAATGGATCGTAAAAATGATCAATTGATTGATCTGACAGATAATCTGTTAGATTGGACAAAAAGCCAGTCAGAAAATCTTTCTCCCCTTTTCGAGAAGGTTAACCTGAACGAGATTATAGAAGAATGTTTTGATATCTATGAAACAGTATCAGCAGATAAAGAGATCGTTCTCAGCTATAAAAGAGGTGATGATTTTCTACTATGGACCGACCGGAATATGTTGAAAACAATTTGCAGAAATCTGATAAACAACGCCATAAAATTCACCCCCAGGAAAGGGAAAATAGAAATTCTCAGTAACAGGACAGGATATTTGATGCAGATATCCATACGAGATAGCGGGATTGGCCTTTCTCCAGGCAAATTGCAGACGATTTTCGAGATAGACAAATCAAATATAAAAAACGGAACCGAGGGAGAGAAAGGCACAGGCCTTGGGCTTTCTGTATGCAGTGAATTTACCGAGAAACTGGGAGGCACTATATATGCAAAGAACAATGAAAAGGCCGGCAGTTGCTTTACGTTTACAATTCCGTTATACAATCCGGCACTTCATTATTCCAAGCAAAAGAAGCCAGAAACAGAGAACTGATATTATCCTGACTACAGGCCAATAGACAAATTGATCAATATAGAAAATTATAGGATTGACTGTACTCCAACATCTGGGAAGTATAATCGTCTGAATATTCTACGGATACATCCGTCACCTCTCCCTTTTCATTCTGCACCAGGTTCAGTTTAGGATTAAGAAAGCCCGCGTACGGAGCTATATTCAGCTGTTTAAACCGTTTGAGAATTTCTTCGTGCAATGAACGGTCTATCTTTACTCCGTAATTGGCTACCAGATCCTTCGCTGCAGGATAATCTCCTTCTGACTTTATCCGCTGGATTTCCCGGAGCAATTCACCAAACAGAAAACGTAATTGGCTATAGTTATTAATCTTCACATACCGTTTTCCATCCCGGACAAAGAATTCGATAACATTATCAGTTTTTCCCTGTTCATAGGCCCATCGGGCGATAAGCTGCCTGTTACGCATATGAGATTCTTCAATATCTTTCCCAAACCCGATCCGGGTCAGTTGTGTTATAAGCCCGTTGCGGATATAAGAATCATACTCAGCCATCCCTGATTGTACAGAAGGTACAAGTCCCAACTGTTGCAACTTCTCATCGGCAATGTAATAGAGCGCAAACAAGTCAGCCCGGGTTTCCTCAATAGTCGAATAATAATTCTTTAGATCTTCAGGATGGGCTCCCGGCTGCATTTTACCCGATCCATGCCCCAGGCATTCATGCAGGTCTGTATGAAGGTTCCCTGCCAGATAGCCATATTCCCTGGCCCTTTCCACCTCTTCAGGAGACGCCGCAAATTCTTCAAGCATACCGTTGTTTAATGAATCCAGGAAATAGGACCGGGATATATTTTCGATAGTTACCGATTTTGAGCCATACTTTTCCCTGATCCACTCAGCATTGGGAAGATTAATGCCGATTGGCGTTGCCGGGTAACAATCACCCCCCAGCATAGCAACATGGATTACTTTTGCACTTATCCCCTTTACTTCTTTCTTCTTAAACTTTTCATCAACGGGAGAATTCCGTTCGAACCATGCCGCATTTTCCGAAAGGATATGTGTCCTCATACTGCTTTCTTCATCCTTATAGTTAACGATAGATTCCCAGCTGCCCTTAATTCCAAGAGGATCACCGTACACTTCAATGAATCCGTTTACAAAGTCGACGATTCCGTCGAGTTCGCAAACCCAAAGGATACTGTATTCATCAAAAATTCTCAAATCCCCTGTTTCATAATAAGAAATCAAATTCCGGATTAATTCCTGTTGTTTACTGTTCTCAGCAAAAGGGATGGCCCGCCTTAGCCAGTCAATAATATGTTGTATTGCCTCGCCGTACTGTCCATTCTTCCTCCATACTATTTCCTTCAACTTGCCATTCTCTCCAACCAATGTGGAATTTAAGCCAAAAGACGGAGCCTGTTCGCCCCCGTTTTCTCTCAAATTCCTATAAAAAGCTTCTGCTTCCTGCTGTGAAACTCCCTGATAATAATTCATGGCTGATGATTCTACCAAATCGACGTCACTATCAAGATTAACTCTTTTTTTCTCCCTCTCCAAGTCAAAAATCACATCTGTCAGTACGGTCACCTCGTCACTTGTGAGCCCGGAATCACCAAGCCGGCAATCGATAAGCATCTCTTCAAATGCAACCCTGGAAAAACCTGGAGTAAATTTCTCGGTTGAGTAATGATGATGGATCCCATTCGCGAACCAAACCTGTTTCAAGTAAGTATGGAACGCCTTGAAATCCCGCGTATCCCGGTTCCCGCTGTACGTTTTTAAAATAGCCTCCAATAGGCGGCGGATCTTCAGATTATACCGGTTGTTCTGATCCCAAAGGATATCACGTCCGCAAAGGGCCGCCTGGCTCAGGTAATATATATATTGTCTCTGCTTTAAATCCAGTTTTTCAAACCCGGTCAGTTCATATCTTAATATTTTTATGTCGGCAAATTTTTCAACGAATACATTCATCTCTTTATCTTTTAATTATCAATAAAACTCCAAGGAAATGTTTGGGTTCATAAAAATTTCCGTTCTATTTCCTTTCTTCCTGTTTTATAGCGAATTGTTTCTCAATAAAAGCCGAATTTTTAATAGATCTTCTCATCCATTCCAGCTTAACCTCTTGCTGTTCGCCGGGATTCAGGTGCCAGTCAATATTTCCATTCCTCAGCTTCATTGTAAGATAATGTATAATTACTGCCGCTGATACAGAAATATTAAGGCTCTCTGTAAAACCATACATCGGGATTTTAAGAAATTCATCTGCCTCCTGTTTTACAGTGTCTGAAACACCGGTTAATTCGGTACCAAAAAACAAGGCAGCCTTCCCTCTACCAAGATCAAATTCTTCAAGGGATACATCGTCCTCATGAGGGGTCGTTGCCACAATCCTGTAACCTCTCTTCCTTAAGTATTTTATAGCTTCCAGACTGTTATTATTCTCTCCGTAAAAAGTCTTCATATAAAGCCATTTGGATGATCCCAAGGCAACTTCCCTGTCAATAACCAAATGATTGTAGTTCTCAACGACAAAAACATCCTGAAGCCCGAAACAGTCAACACTTCTCAAAACAGCACTGGCATTCTGAGATTGAAAAATATCTTCAAGAACAACAGTCAGGTAACGGGTACGCTGCGCTAACATTCTGTCAAACAAAGCCAGTCGGTCCTCTGTCATGAACTCTGCAAGATAACTTATTAATTCTGAATACATTTTTTCACCAATCATAAAACTGACAAAAATAAAAAAGGGAAGCCGAAAATAGGCTTCCCTCTATAAATTTTTCAAAAATGATATCAGATCGCATCTGTAAGTTCTGCTCCTGGTTTAAACTTTACCACTTTCTTTGAAGGGATTTGAATTGGAGCACCAGACTGAGGATTTCTTCCTGTCCGCGCACTACGTGTCGAAACAGCAAAAGAACCAAATCCGATTAATGCAACACGATCACCATTTTTTAATGCATCAGTAGTAGCTTCGACAAATGCATCAAGAGCTTTTTTAGCATCAGCTTTAGTAAGGCCACTTTTTTCTGCAATGGCATCAATTAATTGAGCTTTGTTCATAGGAAAACATGTTTAGGGTTAAAAATAAACTGATTATAACTATATGTCACTACGACATATCTATTCTTTTTTATCTATATGGACGATTCCAATTTCCCAAAACATCAGTAAAATCAACTCTTTCAAACGTCCTGATTTTAATTTTTATAAAATTCCAAAATAAGATCTTAAAATGCAAACCTAAATATGCTTTTTTTTTAATAAAGTAACATTTTTTTTAAGAGTTTTTTTTTTGCATTTAAAAAAATTCCTCTACTTTTGCCGCCACTTCAAAGGGAGAGATGGCGGAGTGGTCGATCGCGGCGGTCTTGAAAACCGTTGACCTTAACGGGTCCGGGGGTTCGAATCCCTCTCTCTCCGCATAAGGGAGGCTGTCAGGAAGGCAGCCTCCCTTATTTTTCAATTCTTATCCTGGCATCAACAGCCTGAATTTTATTTCCTGTCCCAAGTAAAGGATTAATATCTACCTCCTTAATTTCCGTCGCGAAACGAAGAAGTGACGATAACCTCACCAGTATTTCAGCAAAATGGTGAAGGTTGACCCCCTCCTGTCCCCGGTAGCCTTTAATAACTTTGTATGCCTTAAGGTTCTTGATCATAGAAGCGGCCTCGCAGAACGCCAGAGGAGCAAGGCCGGAGGTGACATCTTTCAGTACCTCGACCAATATTCCCCCCATCCCGCAAAGCATCACATGTCCAAACCTGTCTTCATATTTAGCGCCAATAAACAGTTCGATACCTGAAGCCATTTCGGCCATTAACACTGCTGTAACCCCGTGAATACCGATCAATCTTTTAAACTCTGCAGCAACAATTTCCTTACTTCTGATATTCAAAACAACCCCTCCGACATCCGTTTTATGTAAAGGCCCAACGACTTTCATAGCCAGAGGAAAACCAATCCCGTCAGCAGTTGCCAACGCTTCTTCCTGATCGTACACGATCTTTTCCTTTACCCTGGGGATTCCAGCTGAATCAAATAGCTGGTGTATTACTTCCGGTGGTTGAAAACCATTTCCAGCTTGTTCGACGATCCTCCGGATACGCGGGATATCGATTCCCTCAAGAAATATGGTTTCCCGGTGAGGTTTTGGCGTATGCTGTATCCGGGTTAACGCCCTCCCCAACAGCACTTCATCCGGGAAGTTAACATTTCCGACAGAAATAAAATGTTCAACATCCGCTTTAACGTTTATCACAGATGGCAAAATCGGGAAAATAGGTTTCTTACAAGTACGCATTTTTTCATTCAACATCTCATAGACATCGCTCACGGGGAAAAGCCCAGGGCTCCCGTAAATAACGGCCATGCCATCCACTTCATTGAAATCGCGATCGCAGGCATCGATTATGGCTGCGAGCTGATCCGAAGTGCCGGTTGCAAGGAAGTCAATTGGGTTTTCAACTGACGACCCAGGATAAAGGAGCTCCTTGAGTTTTTGTTTTTGCAGAGAATCTTCGATACGGGGAATACGCATGCCTCCCGCCTCCAGTGCATCGGTCAGCATAACTGCCGGCCCCCCTGCATGGGTGATGATAGCCATCCGTCTTCCCTTCATTCTTTTACACATAAAAATATTGGCGACAGTTGTCAGTTCTTCCCTCCCTGAACACCTTACGATACCAGCCTTCCGGAATAATGCTTCAACTGCCAGATCAGAACTGGCCAATGCCCCTGTATGAGACGAAGCTGCCCTGCTGCCGGCACTGCTGGTCCCGGCCTTTATGGCAGCAATCCGGCATCCCTTCCGGATCAGTGACCTCGCATGCTTCAACAGTTTATCAGGGTTGTTTATACTCTCAAGATAAAGTAATTTTACCCTGGGGCTTGTATCAGGATCAAACACATCATCCATGAATTCAAGGACATCCTCAACTCCTGTCTGTGCCGAATTTCCCACTGAAAAGACACTGGCAAAATGCAATCCCTTGGTTATACCCGATTCCATGATAAAGACAGCAGTCGCACCCGAACTGGAAATAAAATCACACCCTTTTCCATCCAGGTGCGGGACAGGAGTTGTAAAAACACTGGCATGGGCCTGGGTTATAATGCCGATACAATTCGGCCCGATCAAACTTGCATGATAGCGATTGACAATATCGACAACTTTCTTTTCCAACAGACGCCCCTCTTCTCCCTCCTCGCTAAATCCTGCTGAAATAATTATAAATCCCCGCGTCCCCTTTACCGAAGCCAGGGTCTCAACAACTTCCGGACAAAAACGGGCAGGAATAGCTAAAACAGCAAGCTCAACCGGGGGCAAATCGCTAACATTCTTATACGAAGGGAAGCCCTGTACCTCATCCTCATTCCGGTTAACAACCAGCAGGTCACCCTGAAAGTGGGTATCGACCAAATTTTTCAACAGCTTTCCTCCCGGCTTCGATATATTATTCGAAGCCCCAACTACAACAATACTTTTGGGGCAAATCAGTTCTCGGGTAAGCATAATTTGGTATTTTTAACATGTTCAAATCTACAAAAATGAATAATCTCTCCGAACAAAAAATTATTGTCCACTGCGATTTTTCGGAATCGATGAAAACTTCGCTCCTCCATGGCCTTCAAATTGCAAGGATATTTAAAAAGGAACTGTGCCTTTTTCACCCGCTGGGTTTTGGTGACAAAAGTAAAAAAGAAACACAAATCAAGCTCGGACAGATTATCCGGAAAATCAAAGAAGAAAATGTGGAAATCCCCATCTCGAGCCTTACACTGAAAGGGGATCTCAGAGATACGATTGACCGGGTTGCCGAGCAATACGATGGAATCATGGTCATCTTATCTCCGGACCCTTTAGAAAAGAAACTGGAGGCACTTCAGGAAAGCCAGATCCCTTTCCTTTTCGTCAGGGGAACCAATATCGAATCCTTGAAATACAGTAAAGTTTTGCTTCCTGTCGACTATCGGAAAGCAATGAAAAACACGGCATTATGGGCTTCCTATTTTGGCCGGTTCAATGGAGCTTCGGCAGAAATACTTTATGCAAAAGAAAAAAATAAAGAGAACTCGGACATAATTTGCAAAAATCTAAAATTCATTGATGAATTGTTGGGCAAGGTAAATATGAAAAAGAACCTGTATGAAGCGGGGACAGGAAGCTTTGGATTACCTTTCGAAGCACTGGCCAAATGCAGACAGGAAAATGCGAATCTTCTGATCATTCCGGCCAGCCGGAACATAAGCCTGCTTGACCTGGCATTTGGCCTTCCTGAATCCCGTATCCTGAAAAAATCAGGGTCCCTGCCCGTACTTTGTATCAATCCCAATAGAGACATGTATATATTATGCGACTGAAAAATTGAAACAGAATAGAACCCCTAACATTATTTTAACTTGAGTATTCCATAAAAAAGCAACTATAATCACAATTTTATTTTTTCCTTTGTGACAGTTAATTCTAAAAATAAAAAACATGGTCCGTGCAACAATTACTTTACTTTTTATCCTCTTGTCACTAACATTTTCTTATGCACAAAAACTGGAATACAAGGTGAAATTTTATGGTTTTGGGGACAACAGGGAATTTCAAAGCGAAAAAGCCACTTCTCAGACCATGCTTGGAGAACGGACCAGCTTCGAACTGGGGACAACCATTGAAGGAAACCACCAGTTCCGGGTCGGACTGGACCATCTTTTTGAATTCGGAAGCGAAATAGACGATCAAAAACCGAAGCTGATTGCTTACTATCATTATGAAGACCCGAAAAAAGTCTTTTACTTCGGGGCGTTTCCCCGGATGGACCTCATCAACTTTCCCCTTGCGCTCCTTACTGATACCTTAAATTATTACCGCCCGAATATCGAAGGATTTCTCGGCCGTTATAACTGGAGCTGGGGGCATCAATTGGGTTTTGTTGACTGGACCAGCCGTCAGACTGAAACCCGAAGGGAAACATTTCTGGCCGGTTTTTCAGGAGAAATGAGGTACAGATCATTGTTCTTTCAAAACTATCTAACTTTGTTTCATTATGCCGGAACTGCGGAAGGAACCGGGTTATCTGCAGATGTAGAGGATGACATGGGAGGCGTTTTATACTTAGGCAGTGATCTGAATAAAATACTTCCTCTTGAAAAAGGTTACATTAAATTTGGTGTAATGGGATCGACTTTCCGGGACCGCCATGGAGAAGATAAATTCATAAGTGCTTTCAGTTTTACCGGTGAACTATATGGCGAAACCAAAAACTTTGCTCTTCGTGCTACTTTCTCAGAAGGTGACGGACATCATTTCATGAATGGTGACCGCTTTTACGACGAAGGCAACTATATCAGGACTGATGTTTACTGGAAATTTATCAATGCAAAACGGATCCAGGGCCGCTTTAACCTCTCGTTCCACCTTGTTGACGGGAGTAACCTCGATCAATCCCAGCAAATCTGCGTTCTTTACTGTTTTGGAGATTAATTTTAACAAGACTGACCTCGTATTAAACAACAATAAGAATCTCAAAAATACAAATAAGATACCGTATGGGGGGGGTATTGTCCATTCCCAATGAACTTTTAGGCGAAACACCTAATTAATCTATCAGGTTCATCTCGTTAAGCAAATACCCTGCTCCTGCAAATTTATCGATGACAAATAATACGTACCTGATATCGACCATAATATTCCGGCAATGATCCGGATCGAACATGATATCGCTCATTGTTCCTTCCCAGCAACGATCAAAATTAATGCCGACAAGTTCTCCTGATGCATTGATAGCCGGGCTCCCGGAATTGCCTCCTGTCGTGTGAACTGAAGCAATAAACGCTACCGGCAATTCGTCCTGTCTGCCGGTATAAATGCCATAATCCTTTTTATTATATAGTTCATGAAGTTTTTCCGGGACATGATAATCGTATATTTCAGGGTTATCCTTTCCCATAATTCCGCTGATCGTTGTCTGGTACCGGTATATAATTCCATCAGCAGGTTTATATCCTCCTACTTTTCCATAAGCAACCCTTAAAGTCAGGTTGGCATCCGGATAGATTAACTCGCCCTTTCTCATGCTCATGATCCCCGCCATGTAATCTTTCTGAACCTCTCCGATTTCCTCCTGTAAATCAAAATAGATCCCCCCAATGTTTCGCTGATAATGACCAAGCAAATCATTGTAAAATACCATAAGAGGATCATGTTGCAATTTTCTGAACTCTTTTTCGTCCATTCCCTTTGCGATGTTTTCCATTTTCCCTTCATCCGAAAAAACGGATTTCCTATAAATCTTATTTAAGAGTCCCTCATCGTCATATGATCTCATAATTTTCTGAAAATCAAATGGCAAAAAAAGCGGATCCAAATTTGCCTGAATCAGTCTCATTAGCCGGACAAAAACTTCCTCATCAGTCGAACGGTCATAGTCTTTAAAAAATTCACGGACTCTTTTTGTGAGATCATCTCTCAGTTTCTCAAGCTGTTTTTCATTCTCTTTATCTGCAAGGAATGAAAAAGTATTGACCAAAGAGAAAATATCCGTTCCCCGGAATACGATTTCATTGTAATAATCATAAGCCCTGCTGTAGGGTGCCAGGTCCGCATATAATTTTTTAAACTGAGGGAAGATATTTCCATAAAGCGAGGTTAAAGAATCGTCCTTTTCATACCACTGTCTGAAAAGGTCCTCAAACGACTGCTTTCCGGAAAGGGCATCCATCTGCTTCAATCCTCTGACCTCTCCCTGCCAGCGTTTCCATGAATTACTCGTTCCTGCATATTTGGAAGCATACTGGATACGTACCTTAGGATCGGATGCCATGTGCCTGGCAAGTATTTCCAGTTTTTGGGTACGTATTCCGACCCGTTCCGGATCCCTCTGGTTCATGACCAGGTCTACCGCTTCGGAAGGCAGGTACTCTTCTGTTTTTCCGGGGAAACCGAATACCATGATAAAATCGTCAGGAGAAATCCCCTTAAGGGAAATAGGAAAAAATGACTTCGGATGATACGGAACATTATCCGGTGAATATTCCGCCGGCTCATTATTTTTGTCTGCATAAACCCGGAATACCGAAAAATCTCCCGTATGTCTGGGCCACATCCAGTTATCAGTATCTCCTCCGAATTTTCCTATCGATGAGGGAGGGGCACCAACCAGCCGGATATCTTTAAATACTTTATAAACATACACGAAATACTGGTTCCCATAAAAAAGTGGCTTTACCACCGCCTCATACTTTCCATTGAACGAAGCAGCTTCCTCTATTGTCTTTATGTTATCCTTAATCTTCCCTTCAAAGGCTTCATTCTTTAACCCTTCTGTTCCGGCAAGGACAGAGTCCGTTACATCGTTCATACGGTCAAGAAACCGGACTTTTAATCCGGGATTAGATAATTCCTGTTCCCTGGATGCAGCCCAAAAACCATCAGTCAGATAATCATGCTCTACCGAACTATGAGACTGAATAGATGAGTAACCGCAATGATGGTTCGTCAGCAACAGTCCATCGTGTGAAACCAGCTCCCCTGTACACCCGGAACCGAATAAAACAACGGCATCTTTCATGCTGTTATGGTTAATGCTGTAAACATCATCGGCAGAAAGTTTAAAGCCCATCTGTTGCATTTCTTCAATATTGTACTTATCCAGGAGGGCAGGGATCCACATTCCTTCCCTGGCATCGGTTACCACAAAAGAAAGCAATAATAAAAAAACAATCAGAAATCTCTTCATAATTGATAATCGGTTGGAGGAGGATATTCACAGTCCGGTCAAAACGATCCTCTTGTTATTCCGTTTTTGTTGTTATTACTTAAAAATCTTTAAGGTACTGGTAAAGTTTATGAACCGGCAATCCCATTACATTATAAAAGGATCCCTCTATTTTGTAAATCCCCACGTAACCGATCCACTCCTGTATTCCATACGCTCCGGCCTTATCATAGGGTTTATAATTATCGACATAGTAAATAATTTCTTCTTCGGAAAGATCGTCAAACCAAACTTCGGTAACGGCATGAAAAGAAACTTTTTTGGAAACAGATTGCAGGTGCATTCCTGTGATTACCTGATGCTGGCATCCTGAAAGGCTCTCGAGGATCCGGATAGCCTCTTCACGGGAAGCAGGTTTACACAAAACCTTATCGTCTTTCCAAACAATTGTATCGGCAGTGATCAACAGCTCGTTTTCTTTCATCTGATCTTTCATGGCTTCGGCTTTTAGCTGGGCCAGATAAACAGGGATAGCCGTCATTCCCAGTTCTTCGGGATAAAATTCTTCCAAAAAAGATGGACTGACTTCAAAATCAAGTCCCAGGTTCCGCATAAGCTGCTGTCGCCTGGGCGACCCCGATGCCAGGACCAATTTATAATTCTTAAGATTTTCAAGTATCATTACGTTGACCTCCAGTAATATGATTTTTCATTAATCCAGGTATCCTGCGCCCGCATAATCTGTTCTATAACATCCCGGACGCAGCCTTCACCCCCCTTTTTTTCTGAAATATACAAAGAAATTTCCTGAATCTCATGGACTGCATCGGCCGGGCATACCGGAAAACCGACGAGAGACATGATCTGGAAGTCGATCAGGTCGTCTCCCATGTACAAGATGTCTTCTGCCGGAACACCTGTTTTCTTCATGAAATCGCGCAACGCGGTCACTTTATCCCTTACCCCCATATAAATTAAAGGAACGCCAAGTCCCTCGTATCTCATCCGGACCCGTTCAGTAGTACCTCCGGTAATAATACCCAGGTGATATCCCATATTCAGGGCATTACGGATGGCATAGCCGTCTTTTACATTAGCGGTTCTTACAGGGTTTCCGTCTTCATCCAGAGGGCTGGTATCTGATGAAAGGACTCCGTCTATATCAAATATCATTGCCTTGATATGTTTCAGTTCTTCTTTTACAAATGTCATTCGTGTTCTTTTTTATGGGCAAGGAAAATACTTTCAGTAACAAAACTATAGATTTTCGTAAGTTCAGGCCGTTTTTCCAACATTTTTAAATGTTTATTAAGAATTGTTTCATCATATCTCATGGCCGGTCCCGTCTGAGCATCATAAGGAGAGATCTCTGTTATCTTGGATGCTGTTTCCCGGATCAGAGGAATCAGCAAGTTAAAAGGAAGACCGTATTCTGAAAGAAGTTTATCACCCAGATAATAAAAATGGTTGACAAAGTTGCAGGCAAAAACAGCCGCAAGATGAAGCACTTTCCTTTCAGCCGAACTGATTTCCCTGACATCACGGGAAATACGGACAGCAACCGTTTTCAGTTCGCCCAACATTTCAGACGAGTTCGCCTCCAGGCATACCGGGATATCTGAAAAATTCACATCCCGCGATTTTGAGAATGTCTGAACCGGATAAAATACGCCGCAATGGTCACTGTATTTCTCCAATAGTTCCAATGGAACACTTCCGGCCGTATGGGCTATCCTTGCACGTCTGCAATCAAATTTTTCCAACAGACCAGGGATTGCATCATCCTTTATGGCAAGCAGCACCAAATCAGCCGATAAATCAATCTCATGTGCTTTATTGGTGTAGCTACAACCGAATTTTGATGCCAGCACAGACGCCGATTCACGGGTACGGCTGTAAACCTGGACAATATCCAATCCTGCTTTCTGAAAGGCCTTACCGAGGCTGGTTGCCAGATTCCCTGCCCCTATCAGTGTAATTCTTTGTATCATCGTTAAAACTAATCTTTATCAAAATTGCATTCATAGCTCAAAGTAATAAAAAATTGGGATAACAAATTATTTTCGGGACACCGGAATAGCTGTACACCAATCCCCTAAAAGGGGTATCCCCCGATTTGCAACAAGAATTTAAAAGATCTGTAATTATAAGAACGTTTTCATTTAAAACAAATATCTATATTTGTATTTCATTTCCCAATAAGTATTATTGTGAATGTAAACGTTTCCACTATTTTTCAACCAGCGTCTTTAATAAAAAAAACGTCTAATATTTAAAAAGATAAAGTGAATAGAGGCATAATCATGGAAAAGATAACCATAAGGTCCCCCCGGTCATTAAGTTTTGGACCGGGAAGCCTGGGGCTTTTTGCGGATGATTTCAGGCAACTGGGATACAAGCGTCTATTTATAATAACGCTACCTTTTTTAAAAGAAAAATTGGACCCGATCTTCCAGTCATTCCTGTCATTGGGGATTCATGTTGAAATTTATGACCTGATAAATAATGAGCCTACCTATAATAACTTTAAGGAAATACTGAACATTGCCAGGAAGTTTAAAGCAGATGCCATTACCGGGATCGGAGGAGGCAGCGTTATGGACACGGCCAAATTGCTGGCTGCACTTTTGTACAGCGATCAATCGATAGATGATGTTTCCGGCATAAACCGGCTGAGAGGAAGATCGACCTGGATGGCCTGCCTGCCGACCACTTCAGGAACAGGGAGCGAAGTATCTCCCAATGCCATCTTCCTCGATGAATCGGATGGTGAGAAAAAAGGGGTAATCAGTCCTTTCCTGGTTCCTGATGCAGCCTATGTCGATCCGGAACTGACAATCGGAGTTCCTCCCGCCGTAACAGCATTCACCGGGATAGATGCATTTACCCATTGCCTTGAAGCTTTTGTAAACCGTTTTTCACACCCGGTAGTAGACCAGTATGCGATAAAAGGGATAGAGCTCATTTTTCAAAGCCTGGCAACATCCTTTGAAAATGGAGAAGATCTTGAAGCCCGGACAAACGTGGCGCTTGGAAGTCTTTACGGCGGTATGTGCCTGGGCCCCGTCAACACAGCTGCAGTGCATGCACTTGCCTACCCGTTGGGCAGCAAATTTAAGGTACCTCACGGATTGTCGAACGCATTACTTCTTCCTTACGTCATGGAATTCAACCTGCCTGCCGCAGTCAGGAAATACGCCAGGGTAGCCAGGACAATCGGGGTAGAAGACTTGGGAACGGATGAAGAGCAGGCCAGGGAAGGCATCAACAGGATCAGGCAATTACTTAAGGCAATTGATATTCCAGGGAAATTGTCACAAATAAATATTCCAGGGAAAGAACTTGAAGGGATGGCCTTATCTGCAATAAAAGTACAAAGACTGTTAAAAAACAATGTCCGGGACATGGATATTGAGGATATACTTGCAGTTTATAAATCTGCCTATTAACCAGCAAAAATTAATAAACAAAGCTCCTGCTGCTTGCAGCCGGCAGGGGCAAAACAAAACAGAATATGTTTCCAGATAAAAAATATAAAGGGGTCATCGTCCCGATGATATGCCCGTTAATGGAGGACAGGACTATCGACCGGGACGGGATTGAACGGATCATTAATTCTTTCCTGGAAACCGGGGTCAGTCCCTTTGTTCTGGGCACGACAGGCGAAGCCAGCTCAATCCCTCCTAGGCAAAAGGAAATTCTTGTGAAAGAAACTGTCAGATGCGTTAGTAACAGGACAATAACTTATGTGGGAATCTCTTCCGATTGTCTGGATGATTCAATCGAAATGGGGAAAAAATTTGCCGATATGGGAGCAAATGTTCTGGTTACCACCCTGCCCTCGTATTATCCGTTAAGAGAAACTAATATGCTGAAATATTGTGAAGAACTCGCCGATGCATGTCCGCTTCCCCTAATTTTATATAATATCCCGGGAACCACCGGCTTCTCTGTTCCGCTGGAAATAATCGAAAAATTAAGCCATCATCCTAATATTGCCGGGTTAAAAGACTCGGAAAGGGACCAGGCAAGACTGGAAAAATCGGTAGAACTGTGGAGGGACAGGACTGATTTCTCTCATTTAACCGGCTGGGCCGCCATGTCGGCCTTTGCCCTGCTCCGTGGTTCTGACGGAATTGTACCCAGCACCGGGAATTTTGCCCCGGCAATCTATCACGACTTATATCAGGCTGTTCTGGATGGCAAAGCAGGCAAAGCAGAGAAACTGCAGGCAGAAACAAACCTACTCTCTTCTTTATACCAAAAAGACAGAAACTTAAGCGAATCATTGACTGCGCTAAAAATAATCATGTCCTTAAAAGGTCTGTGCGGAACCCAGATGTTACCACCAATCTACAGGATGGATAAAGGAGCTGAAGCTGAATATAAAAAACACGTTCAGGCAGAACTGGATAAAATGAACCGTTAATTCATGATCTATGAACAATCAAGAAAAAAAAATAAAACTGGCCGTTACCATGGGAGACCCCGCGGGGATCGGACCAGAGATTGCAGCCAAAGCCTTTGCCGATCAGACTATTTATAATATCTGTAATCCTGTACTGATCGGGAATGCAATCATTATGGAAAAGGCTATAAAGGTTGCGGGGGTAAGGCTTGAGATCAATCCAATTTCTGAAATAGCAGAAGCCAGGTTTATCCCAGGAATAATGGATGTTTTTGACATTCCCTGCGATCATGCAGAAAATATACAATATGGGATCGTATCGGCCACTGCCGGTGATTTGGCATTCAGAGCCGTTAAGAAAGCAATTGCTCTGGCGATGAATAAAGAGGTAGACGGCACCGTGACTGGTCCCATTCAAAAAGAAGCAATAAATCTCGCGGGGCACCATTTCTCAGGCCATACTGAAATTTATGCCCACTTCACGGGCACAAAAAAATACGCCATGTTGCTGGCGGACGAAAAGATTAAAGTCACTCATGTCAGCACCCATGTCTCGTTACGGCAAGCCTGTGACCTTGTAAAAAAGGAAAGGGTCCTCGACGTGATCAGGCTGACATACAACGGACTTAAAAAAATAGGGATAACCGATCCGCACATAGGCGTTGCCGGGTTAAACCCGCATGCGGGCGACGGAGGATTGTTCGGCAGTGAAGAAACAGAGGAGATCATGCCTGCAATTGAAGAGGCCAAAGCGGAAGGGATCAAAGCAGAAGGGCCTTTCCCTCCCGATACGCTTTTCGCGTTGGCCAATGGCGGCAGTTTCGACGGATGTGTGGCCATGTACCATGATCAGGGGCATATCCCTTTTAAGTTGGTTGGTTTTATCTGGGACGAAGAGACCAATGCCATGAAAAGTGTCCGAGGCGTAAATATTACCCTGGGGCTCCCGATTATACGAACCTCCGTTGACCATGGAACGGCGTTTGGAATCGCAGGGAAGGGGATTGCCAGTGCTGATGCCTTGCTTTACGCCATTCAATACGCGATAAAGCTTTATGAAAATCAATAACTTATTTGAAAAAACAAGATCAATATTGATTACGGCAATTTATCAGTCAATAAAAAAACTCAATAGGTATTCTTTAGACAATTTAATTTTTTCAGAATGATAGCTGTGATTGCAGACGACTTTACCGGAGCGGCGGAAATTGGAGGGATCGGTTTAAAAAAAGGATTAAATGTTCTGATTGAGACGACTGTTAACGAGCCGGAGAATGTTGATATACTCGTTATTGCCACGGATTCGCGCTCGCTTCCAAAGGAGCAGGCAAAAAGGGAAATTGAAAAAATAACCCTGCAATTAATGAAACTGGCCCCATCTTTCATTTACAAGAAGCTCGATTCAGTTTTAAGAGGGAACGTTTATGACGAGTTAAAAATCCAGATGCTTGTCTCAGGAAAATCACGGGCAATTATTGTTGCAGGTAACCCTCATCTAAAAAGGACTATCGATAATGGAATTTATTATATAAACCAGGTTCCGTTGTCGGAAACATCTTTTGCAAACGACCCGGAATTTCCTTCCACGAGCTCTTCTGTAATTAAGATTATTGACAGCCCCGACAATGATGTATTTCCGCTTAATGTAACAGACATCCTGCCCGAGAACGGGATTATTATCGGGAATGTCAGGAATAAAGATGAAATGCAGAAATGGTCGGAGAACCCGGATAATAACACCATTTATGCAGGAGGAGCCGGCTTTTTTGATGTGATTCTTGAAAAACATTTTCATTCAAAACCAATAAAGAACGAACAGAAATACTTGGCAGGCACCACTTCCTTGTTTATTTTTGGAAGCACTTTCCCCAAAAAAGAAGAAATGCTGAATAAATTCGGTGAAGCAAGAATACCCGTTATGAACATGCCTGCTGAAATTTATCAGCATAAAGATTCATCGCCCGGACGATTGAAAAAATGGGCAGAAGAGATAGCCATCCGCCTGGAGAACGACAAAAAAATTGTCATCGCAATAAACCATAAGCCGGGAAAAGAGAAATCGCTACCGGAAAGGACGAGGCAGGTAGTCGGTAAATTGATGAAAGAAATTACCGGATTAATAAAAATTGATAACCTGCTTATTGAAGGTGGGGCAACAACTTCTGTAATACTGGAAAACCTGAATATTACCAAGCTCCTTCCCATCAAGGAAGTTGAAGCCGGGGTAATTCAAATGAAAACGCCGGACTTTCCAGAAATGAATATAATAACAAAACCCGGAAGTTATCCGTGGCCTGATTGTCTGATCCTTTCAACAGAAGAAAGGGGAAATGAATTTTCACCAATCATTCAATTGAACAACGGAATAAAATGAAATAGCAGAACTAACAAAAACTAATTAAACATGAATTTATCATCTTCATTGCACTGGATCGACTACCTGATCATTGTTATCACCCTAATTGTTTCGCTGGCAGTCGGATTCCGTTTTTCAGGAAGACAAAAAAATACTAAAACCTATTTTATTGCCGGTGGAAAAATTCCATCCTGGGCGATAGGTATTTCCATCCTGGCCACATTAATCAGCAGTGTCACTTTCCTGGCCTATCCTGGCGAAGGATACGCCTCCAACTGGATCCTTTTGGTCCAGGGATTAATGGTACCTGTAGTTTTAGTGGCCATAGTAGGCTTTGTCGTTCCTCTTTTCAGGCACGTTATCCAGCTGAGTACTTATGAATATTTTGAAAAAAGATTTGGGTTTTTTGCACGTTTTTATAGTTCTATTAGCTTTGTCCTGACCCATTTTTCAAAAATGGGGACTGTCTTTTTCCTGCTGGCCCTGGCTTTAAACAAGATGTCCGGAGTCGATACTGCAACCATAATCTGGGTAATAGGCCTTTCCATAATCGTACTGACGATGGTTGGAGGAATGGAAGCCGTGATCTGGCTCGACGTTATACAAGGTTTTCTTTTAGTTGCCGGCGGGCTCATTTCTCTTGCCGTTCTGCTTTTCTCTGTCCCGGGCGGCCCTTCTGCAATTTGGGAAGTTGCCAAAGAAAACGGGAAGATTGGATTCGGTCCTTTTGACTGGAACTTTGTACACTTAACCTTTATTGTAATGGCCCTAAACGGAGTTTTTTACGCTATTCAGAAATACGGTACGGACCAGACCATCGTACAGCGTTACCTGACCGCAAAATCGGACAAGGACGCCATTAGGGCTTCTCTTATCGGGGTGCTTTTCAGTGTCCCGGTCTGGGCATTATTCATGTTTATCGGAACTGCATTATTTTCCTACTATAAAATAACAGGCTCACCTTTACCGTCCGATATCAAGGCAGAGGCTGTTTTTCCTTATTTCATCATGACGAAAATGCCAGTAGGGGTTATCGGGCTGGTACTCTCAGCCTTAATTGCAGCAGCAATATCGAGCCTGGATGCAGACCTCAACTGTTTATCAGCTATTTTTGTAGAAGACTATTACAGCAAGATCAAACCAAACAGTACCGATAAGCAAAAGTTATTTTTTAGCAAGATCTTTATTGTTATTGCCGGGATGGGAGCTATTGCTGTGGCCTTGTTTTACGTCAATCTTGGAAGTGAAGGAGTCCTGGGTACCGTTTTTACCCTATACTCCATTTTTTCAGGTGGTATTGCAGGAATCTTCCTGCTTGGCATTTTCAGCAAAAGGGCAAACAAACAAGGGCTATACTGGGGAATCGGGGCATGTATCCTTTTCACAGCCTGGGCTGTCCTGACCTCCACCCCAATGGAAATCTCGGGGAAAAAAGTACTGCTTCTTGACCTCGGAGAGTTCAATTTTATACAGCATAAATATATGATCGGCGTATACAGCCATATTATCCTTGTCATATTTGGCTACGTTGCCAGTCTCTTTTACAAGACAGATAAAGATATCCTTGACCTGACTTATTTTGGGTACCTGGAAAAGAAAAGGCAAAATCAATAATAAACATCTAAAGAACCAAGCTATGAATAAAATTACAAACCTGATCGTTTTTCTGCTGGGCATTGCATTGTTCAGCTGTCAGCCCCAGGAAAAGAAGCAATCATCGCCTCTCCCCTCTCCCCTGAAAATCTCTGAAAACGATCGTTTTTTCACAGATTCTGACGGAAAGCCTTTCTTCTGGCTGGGAGATACAGGCTGGCTGCTTTTTACAAAACTCTCCAGACAAGATGCTGAAAAATACCTTGATGACAGGGCAAAAAAAGGGTTCAACGTCATTCAGATCATGGTTTTGCATAGTCTGGAGGCAAAAAACATTTATGGCGATTCTGCCCTGGTTAACCAGGATATAGCCCATCCCCTCGTTACAGGAGGAAATTCCTTCGATAAACCGGAAGAATATGATTACTGGGACAATATTAACTTTATTATTGACGAAGCTGCAAAAAGGGGACTCTACGCTGCGCTTGTCCCGGTGTGGGGGAACAATGTGAAAACAGGTAAAGTAAGCGTTGACCAGGCCCGCGCCTACGCGACATTCCTGGCACAACGCTATAAAGATAAACCCAATATCATCTGGGTCAACGGAGGGGACATTCAAGGTAGCGACTCGATCGATGTCTGGAATACGATAGGGCAAACTTTAAAATTAAACGATCCTAACCACCTGGTCACTTTTCATCCCTTCGGGAGGACAATGTCTTCGATGTGGTTTCAAAACGAAAGCTGGCTCGATTTCAACATGTTCCAATCAGGTCATCGCAGGTATGACCAGGACGATTCGGATCTGGCCTACGGAGAAGACAACTGGAAATATGTGGAGACAGATTATAACCTGACTCCGGTAAAACCGGTTCTCGACGGAGAACCTTCTTATGAAGGGATCCCCCAGGGACTGCACGACACCCTTCAGCCATACTGGAATGCCGACGATATAAGAAGGTATGCCTACTGGTCTGTATTTGCCGGGGCATGCGGCTTTACTTACGGGAACAGCGCCGTTATGCAATTTTATAATCCGGCAGATAAGGGTTCTGCATATGGGGCAAAAGAATACTGGACTGAGGCGATTAACGATCCGGGGGCCAAACAAATGATCTGGCTGAAAAAGTTAATCCTGTCCCGTCCGTATTTTGAACGGATCCCGGACCAGACCTTAATCGCAGGAGAAAACGGTGAAAAATACAATTACCTGATCGCAACAAGAGGAAAAGATTATGCTTTCGTTTATACCTGGACTGGACGCAATATTCCTGTCAGCATGGGAAAAATAGAAGGAACCAATGTCGATGCAGAATGGTATAACCCAAGGAACGGAGAAACAATTAAAATCGGTAAAATCGCCAACACGGGAACCCACGAATTTGATCCGCCGGGAGAAGAAAAAAATGGCAACGACTGGGTGCTGGTACTCGACTCTGAGAAATGACAAATAAAAAATCAAGTTAACATGAACTTAAGCGATAGCTTTCAAACGGGCCACCTCAAACAACAGAAACCAAAAGGACAATAGAAACGATCCTTCCCGTCTTGGCGACTTTGCGTTCAGTCTTGGCATTTAAATAAAAAACAACTTTAAAAATGAAACGAGACCTTATAATTCTGATTTTTTTAATAATGTCACTGGTATCCTGCAAGAAAGAGACCAAGGAATATTATGTGTTCAGCACTTTCCGGGAACCTGCAGATAAAGGATTATTCCTTGCCTACAGCGAGGACGGTTATCACTGGAAAGACCTCGGAGGTCCTTACCTGGCCCCGGAAGTCGGTCAGCAGAAAGTAATGCGGGACCCCTCAATCGTTTATGGCCCCGACAGTATCTTTCACCTGGTATGGACCTCTTCCTGGAAAGGCGATCCGGGATTCGGGTATGCCAGTTCAAAGGACCTCATCCATTGGTCTGACGAACAATTTATTCCGGTAATGGCTTACGACTCAACAACAGTTAATGTTTGGGCACCGGAGCTGTTCTATGATAGCACAGGCCAGCAATACATCATTGTCTGGGCTTCGACCGTTCCTTATAAATTTGAAAAGGGAGAAGAAGAGGAGATGAATAACCACCGGCTATATTACACTACAACCAAAGACTTTAATCATTTTTCCGAGACCAGATTATTCCTGGATCCCGGCTTCAGTTGTATCGACGCAACGATCGTAGAAAGGGGCACTGATGACTATGTCCTTGTTTTCAAAGACAATACCAGGCATATGCGCAATATCAAAGTTGCTTTCGCAAAAAATCCGCTGGGGCCTTATACCAATGTCTCAAAACCTTTCACCCCCTTTAAGTCCGAAGGCCCTACTGTTGTAAAAGTAGGAGACGATTACCTGATCTATTATGACGCCTATGGAGAAAAACGCTTTGGGGCTGTTAAGACCAAAGATTTTAAAACGTTCAAGGACATTTCGGACCAGGTATCTCTACCGGAAGGACATAAGCATGGCACTATATTTAAAGCAGACAAAAAGATTGTTGACGGACTGATCAAACATTACCAATCAGAAAAATAAAAAGTTAAAACACAGGTTATGAGAATATTTAAGATAAGAATGACGAAGGAAAAAACCTGGCTTGTAGCATTGTTTATCTGTTTTTCCATTGGGGTGCAGGGCCAGAAGATCCCTCATTACGATGGAAAAGTTCTGAGTAACCCGGATTACCACGATGGACAGCTTAATCTGGCAATGGGGATCCATAATATACAGGTTATGAGGGCAAGCAGAGAACACCCGGAAACATCGGATAACTTCGGGTGGACCTACAACCATGCCCCCATGCTTGCTTACTGGAACAACATGTTTTACCTGGAGTACCTCAGCGATTCGGTGGGCGAACACATCCCTCCGGGTCACACACTACTGGTTAAATCGAACGACGGGTATCACTGGGATATGCCACAGGTGCTGTTTCCAAAATATAAAGTTCCGGACGGGACAGTAAAGGAAGGTCAGACAAAAGTAGCAAAAAACCTTCTTGCAGTAATGCACCAACGCATGGGCTTTTATGTTTCTTCAGATAAACGTCTGCTTGCCCTGGCCTATTATGGTATCTCGATGGGCGAGCACGACAGTCCCAACGACGGGCATGGCATCGGCCGTGTGATCCGGGAAATATACAAAGACGGGACGTTCGGTCCAATCTATTTTATCCGTTACAATTCGCAGTGGAATGAAAAAAACACAGCGTACCCTTTCTATAGGAAAAGCAAAGACAAAGGCTTTGTTAAAGCTTGCGATGAAATACTCTCCAATCCCCTGCTGACCCAGCAATGGAATGAAGAGTCGGATGCAAACGATCCATTAATCCCGTTAAAGGAAAATTACCAGGCCCTTTCCTACTACCACCTTCCTGACGGAGAAGTGGCAGGTTTCTGGAAACACGCCCTTACCGCCATTTCGAAAGACGAAGGAAAAACATGGACAAGGCCGGTCCGTGCGCCAGGTTTTGTCAATAACAATGCAAAAATATGGGGACAAAAAACTTCGGACGGGCATTATGCTACCGTGTATAATCCCTCAGACTTCAGATGGCCGCTGGCAATTTCTGTAAGCGACGATGGCCTGTCATACAGCAAACTTCTGCTGGTAAACGGAGAAATCACAACCATGCGTTACGGCGGAAATTACAAATCGTACGGGCCTCAGTATGTCCGGGGTATCCTGGAAGGAAACGGGACACCCCCGGACGGGAATATCTGGGTAACTTACAGCATGAACAAGGAGGATATCTGGATCTCTGAAATCCCGGTCCCGGTAAAAGATAAAGAAGATGTTCAGGTAAATGAAAATTTCAATACGATGAAAGACGGGACAGAGTTAGCCAAATGGAACATCTTCAGTCCGGTATGGGCCAGGGTCGATGCGGAAAAAGATCCTTCAGGAACTAAATGCCTGACATTACATGACAAAGATGGGTTCGATTATGCAGAAGCAGAACGCCTGTTCCCTTCAGGAGAAAAGGTAAGCGTCGAATTTACAGTAGAATCCGGACAAAACGATCACGGCATGTTAAATGCGGAACTTAAAAACGAAAAAGGGACTGCTGCCCTTCGGCTCACCTTTGATGCTGACGGATACCTGAAGCAAAAAGAAGGATACCGGTTAAAAAATATCATGGCCTACGAACCTGGAAAAGCATATACAATCCGGATCGAAGCCACAACTGCCAATCGGTTCTACACCGTGTTCGTAAATGGCCAGCAAAAATCAAGAGGGCTATTTTTCGCCCCGGTACATGAACTTCAGCGACTGGCATTCAGAACCGGGGAGGTCAGAAGGTTCCCGGATATAGATACGCCAACCGACCAGGACTACGATGTGCCTGATCCAGGGAAACTGGTCCCGGAAGCAATCTTCTATATTAAATCAGTAAAAACAGACAAACTGAAAGACTGAAAAATGAGGAAAAAAACGATAAATAAGGTTATTACTCTTTTCCTGACAGGAGCAGCACTGGTATTTGCATTTTCTGATGCAACAGCTGTTAACTTTTCCGGGAAAAGAAGAAAAGAAGTGTTGAAAGCTGAGGATTTTAAACATTATGTCGACTATTTCAACAGGATGGAGGATGAAAATATTGCCCTGGCAATCCCGAATGCGCAAGCCTGGGACTGGATGAAGGACAATATTCCCCTGTTTGAATGCCCACAGGACAATTTTGAGGAAATTTATTATTACCGCTGGTGGACACTTCGTAAACATATTGAAAAAACGCCTCTCGGATATGCCTTCACCGAATTTCTGATCCAACGTTCCTATGCCGATCACTACAATTTGATCAGCTGTGCTTTAGGACATCATATCATGGAATCGAGGTGGCTGCACAACCCTGTTTACCTGAAAGATGATGTCCACATCTGGTACAGGGGCAACAACGGGGGCATGATGGCAAAATTCATGAAGTTCAGCAGCTGGGCAGCTTACGCCTTGTACAACAGTTACCTGGTTTCAGGTGATAAAGATTTTGTAACAGACATGCTGCCTGATCTGACCAACGAATATCATCTTTGGGAAAAGAACAACCGGTTACCGGACGGGTTATTCTGGCAGTATGATGTGCGGGATGGCATGGAAGACCAGATCAGCGGAGGAAGGCACGTAAAAAATGAACGCCCCACGATTAACAGTTATATGTACGGAAATGCCGAAGCGATTTCCAAAATTGCCGTACTGAAAGGGGACAATCATCTTTCTGAAGAGTTCACACAAAAGGCAGATACGCTGAAAAACCTGATTGAAAAAAAGCTGTGGAACCCGGACGATCAGTTTTTTGAAACAGTAAAGCAAGGGGGCGGTTTTGCCAATGTCAGGGAAGAAATTGGTTTTATCCCCTGGTACTTTAACCTGCCTTCAAACGGCTACTCTGTAGCCTGGAAACAGGTTACAGACAATAATGGCTTTTTAGCTCCATTCGGCCTTACCACAGCCGAACGCAGGCATCCCGATTTCAGGTCGCACGGATGCTGTAAATGTGAATGGGACGGCGCAATATGGCCATTTGCAACTGCACAGACGCTCACGGGCATGGCCAATCTTCTGGATCGATATGACCAACCGTTTGTAAAGGATAGCGACTATTTCAACCTCCTGGAACTTTACGTCGAATCGCAGTATTACCGGGGACGGCCCTATATTGGGGAATATCTTGATGAAACTACCGGATACTGGTTGAAAGGAGACCAGGAACGTAGCCGTTACTACAATCATTCGACTTTCAACGACTTGATTATAACAGGGCTGGTCGGTCTGCGTCCCCGCTCCGGCAATACGATCGAGGTCAATCCCCTGCTGCCCGAAGGAAAGTGGAATTGGTTTTGTCTTGACAATGTACTGTATCACGGGCATATCCTTACGATTATCTGGGATAGGACCGGAAAGAAATACCACAGGGGCAAGGGGCTTATTCTGTTGATTGACGGAAAGGAAAAAGCCTCTTCCCCGGAATTAAGTAAACTGACAGCTCAAATAAACTAACTTAACAACCAAAACATGAAACAAATCAAAAACAGACGATACATTGCCATTGGATGTGCCGCACTGATAATTTTCGTTTCCGGATGTGGAACAAAAAATAATTTCAGATCGGGTATTGTGACGGATGAATTCATATTTACAAAAGCACCATATCCGTCATGTCATGCTGCGACGATAGCAGAGACTCCAACCGGCCTGGTTGCCGCCTGGTTTGGCGGTACCCGTGAAAGGAATCCGGACGTAGGGATCTGGGTCAGCCTGCACCAGGACGGGAAATGGACCCCTTCTGTTGAAGTTGCCAACGGAATACAAAATGATACCCTTCGTTATCCAACCTGGAATCCCGTACTTTTTCAGGTTCCCCAGGGAGATTTGCTCCTGTTTTACAAGGTAGGCCCAAGCCCGTCAAAATGGTGGGGTATGCTCATCCGCTCGTCCGACGGCGGTAAAACATGGTCGAAGCCGGAAGCTCTTCCCAAAGGAATTCTCGGCCCGGTCAAAAACAAGCCGGTATTGTTAACGGACGGGACGTTGATATGCCCGTCGAGCACGGAAGGAAACGGCTGGCATATTCATTTCGAACGGACTAAAGACTTTGGAAAAACATGGGAATCGACAGGGCCTGTTAACGATGAAGATGTTTACAATGCCATTCAACCTACAATTCTGACATACCCCGACGGGCAGCTACAGGAACTGAGCCGTACAAAAAACAGCGTGATCGGATCAAGCTGGTCGCCGGACAATGGAAAAACGTGGAGCCTGATGCAGGCATCCGGTTTACCCAACAATAACTCGGGCATTGATGGCGTGACCCTGGCCGATGGAACACAGCTGGTTGTCTATAACCATGTAAAAACACCGATAGGTTCATCAAAAGGATACCGTACCCCGCTTAATGTCGCGGTATCAAAAGACGGAAAACACTGGAAAGCAGCCCTGATTCTCGAAGATTCGGAAATCAGCCAGTACTCTTATCCGGCTGTCATCCAGACTTCAGACGGGCTCGTCCACATCGTTTATACCTGGCGAAGGGAAAGGATTAAGCATGTCGTTGTCGATCCCAAAAAACTGAAAACGGAAGCTATTGTTGACGAAAAGTGGCCGGAATGAGTTGGATACTGGATACTGGAGGCCGGAACGAATCAGACATGGAGAAAGCCACCGGAAGTTACTTGAGTACAAAAAACAGCAAATGAAACGAATTTTCTTTTTACTGACCATCCTCCTCTTTGGATGGAATGCAATAATTGCACAAACCTCGGATGATCATTATGAAAAAAGCCTGAAGGAAACTTTGGATAAGGTTGAAAGCAGGTTCGGCATAAAACTGGTATACCCGGAGAACCTGGTAAAAGATAAAGTTGTGCCCTATGCCGACTGGCGTTTCCGGAGCAGTCCGGAAGCAACCCTTTCAGGCATATTGGGCCTTTTCGATTACGTTTATGAAAAAGATGACCAGGGAGTATGGCACATCTCTGCTTTCCGGTATTCGAAAAGGCCGGTCGAAGAAGGCCGGCTGGACCTGGAACGCCTCCTGAAGCTATATCCCGATTCTTCAGCATGGATCAACCGGAAAAAAGAGCTGAGATCATGCATGCTGGAGGCGTTAAGGCTCTCTCCTTTTCCGGCCGGACCGGCATCGGCCCCCATTATCTCCAACAAGCGAAAGATGAACGGCTATACCATTGAAAACGTAGCCCTGGAGACTTTACCTGGCCTTTACGTTTGCGGATCATTGTATAAACCGGCAAAATTCAAAGGAAAAATCCCGGTTATTCTCTGCCCGAACGGGCACTTCGACAAAGGAAGGTACCGGGCAGATGAACAATATCGTTGTGCCACCCTGGCCAGAATGGGGGCAATGGCTTTCAGTTATGACCTTTTTGCATGGGGGGAATCCGGCCTCCAGTTTGCACCCGAAGATCACAAGAGAAGCCTTTCCATGTCGATACAAATCCTAAACAGTACCCGGATCCTGGACTATCTGCTGTCTCTTAAAGACGCCGACAGCACGCGGGTGGCCATTACCGGAGGGTCAGGCGGAGGTACGCAGACCATCCTGATGACAGCCCTGGATGACAGGATCAAGGTAAGTGTCCCGGTAGTCATGGTTTCATCCTGGTTTTACGGGGGATGCGGTTGTGAAAGCGGCATGCCTGTTCATTTATGCGGAGGAGGGACAAATAATGCGGAGTTGGCCGCAATGGCAGCCCCCCGCCCCCAATTAGTGATCTCTGACGGGAAAGACTGGACGGCACATGTCCCCGAGATCGAGTATCCCTACCTGCAGAAGGTATATGCACTTTTCGGGAAAGAGGAGAATGTGAAGAACGTGCACCTGGCAACCGAAGGGCACGACTACGGAAAATCCAAAAGATTCGCCATGTATCCTTTTATGGCTGAGAAGTTAGGGCTGGATATCCGGAAGGTGGAAAACAAAAGCGGGGAAATCGATGAATCATTCTGCACCGTAGAAAATCCGGAAGCCATGTATGTCTTTGGCAAAAACGGGGAAAACCTTCCGGAAAACGCAATTCACGGATTCGACCATCTGGAAAAGGAATTTAACGGGTACAATAAAAACCACAAGTGATTTTTTGAAAATGTCAAGACAAAAAAAAATTTTCACTTGACATTTTTTTAAAATCACAAGTGAAAAAATAAAAATCACTTGTGGTTTTCTGAATACTCACAAGTACATTCTAGCTTTTGACAAGTTCATCATGTAATTTCGCCGAAAACAGGAATATCCTTTAGAAAGTTATACGTACAGTCCTCATAATTCATCCGGCAGCAATAATGGTTCAACCCGTTTGAAACAATCAGCCAGTTTACCCGGAATTTCATATTATACCTGGCAATCTGATCGAAAACCTCCTGGGTTATTTTGACAGACGGAGCTTTAAACTCGGCAACAAGCAAAGCCGTTCCGGTTCGTCCGTAAACCAGCAGGTCGGCCCGGAACTGATTTTGATTGATCTTAAGTCCGCTTTCAATAGCCATAAGTTGAGACGGGAAGCTCTTCTCCTTAATCAGAAAACGGATAAAATTCTGTCTGACCCATTCTTCCGGGGTAAGTACTAAAAATTTTTTACGAACGTCGTCGAAAATATATATTTTGTCGCCTTCCCGTTTTGTCCTGAAAGAATAAGGTGGTAAATTTAATTTTGTAAACATCTTTGCCTTTACAAAGTTTTATTTTTGTATTCTCATACCTTTGGAACCGATTCAGACCTTCAAAATTGCAAAAAACCAATGGATATAATAGTATGAAGACAAAAAAAGAGATTGTGGACAACTGGTTGCCGCGCTATACCGGACGAAAACTGGAAGATTTCGGAAACTACATCCTTCTGACCAATTTTCAGCTTTATGTTGAAATGTTTGCAGAACGATTCAATGTCCCGGTAGTCGGGGAAGAAAAAAACATGCCCAATGCTTCGGCTGAAGGAATTACAATTATCAATTTCGGGATGGGCAGTCCCAATGCAGCGACAGCCATGGACCTGCTCAGTGCAATACAGCCTGAGGCAGTGCTCTTCCTGGGAAAGTGCGGAGGACTGAAGAAAAAAAATAAGCTTGGGGACCTGATCCTTCCGATTGCCGCTATCCGGAGTGATGGGACATCGAATGATTACCTGCCTCCTGAAATTCCTGCCTTGCCGGCGTTCAGCCTTCAGCGGGCCGTATCGACCGCTATCAGGGAGAACCAGCGGGATTACTGGACCGGCGTGGTTTATACGACTAACCGGCGTGTGTGGGAATATGACGACCGGCTAAAAAGATATCTTGAAAAATCAAGGGCTATGGCAGTCGATATGGAAACTGCAACAATTTTTACAGTCGGATTTGCCAACCAGATCCCCTCGGGGGCATTACTGCTGGTGTCCGACCAGCCTATGATTTCTACAGGTATAAAAACTGAGGCAAGCGATAAGAAAGTGACATCGGCTTTTGTAAGTACGCACCTGAAAATAGGGATCGATGCCCTGTTGGAAATAAAAAATAACGGACGTTCTGTAAAACATCTGAGATTTTAGGGATTATAAAAAATCATAATTCAGACATGAAAGAATGGCCGGAACCCGGAAATTAGTCTCTGAAAAAGAAATTAGGTATCTTCGTGTTTCATTAACAATCGAAACTAAAAAGACAGAGTATATAAAAACTAATAGATAAGCTTCCCGTTCATAAGTGCATCAAAACATTGACAGTCACGATTTTTTCCGGGAGAACATCAAACCGTTAAAGCATGGAATACGAGGATATTATTACAAACTTAAAAAACAAAATTTATCATCCCATTTACCTGTTGATGGGTGAAGAAAGTTATTTTATCGACCAGATATCGGACTATATCGCTAAGCATGTTCTGACAGAAGAGGAGAAAGGGTTCAATCAGCATATTCTTTACGGAAAAGATACCGACGTCGATACAATTATTACTTATGCGCGAAGGTTCCCGATGATGTCGAACCATCAGGTAATTATTGTCAGGGAAGCACAAAATATCAAAAAAATTGAAGACCTGGAACCTTATGTGAACAACCCGCTCAAATCAACGCTCCTGGTTATCAACTACAAATACAAGACAATAGACAAGCGAAAAACATTCGCAAAAAAAATATCCCAGACCGGTGTACTTTTCGAATCGAAAAAGATTTACGACAACCAGCTTCCTGCCTGGATCAACAGTTACCTGAAAACGCTGCAATATACGATCGAACCGCAGGCTTCGGCCATGCTGGCGGAGTACCTGGGTACAGACCTGAGTAAAGTGGCCAACGAACTAAACAAGCTGGTCATTGCCCTTCCCAAGGGGACGAGGATCTCTCCCGACCAAATTGAAAAGAATATCGGGATCAGCAAGGATTTCAATATTTTTGAATTGCAAAACGCGGTTGGCGAACGGAATATTCTAAAGACCAACCAAATTATCAATCATTTTGCGGCCAACCTGAACTCGAACCCGTTACCCAGAACAATTTCCAGCCTGTATGCCTTTTTCATGAAAATACTGACCTATCATTTCATGGAAGATAAATCACAAAATGCGGTGGCGTCATTACTTCAGGTGCATCCGTTCTTTGTCAAATCCTATACTTCAGCGGCCAGACAGTACCCGATCAAAAAGGTTGTCGAGATAATGGGAATTCTTCGCGAATTCGACATGAAATCGAAAGGTTTTGGAAATGTCTCTTCCGATCCCGGCGACCTTCAAAAAGAAATGATTTATAAAATTTTACATTAAAACTATGACGATCATCATTATTGCAATAACGTCCCTGGTTTCCATAATGGCATTTAACCAGTACAACCTGATGGAAAAGCTACAGTTCAACGCCAGTAAAATCTGGCATCAGAAAGAGTATTACAGGTTAATTACCCACGGCTTTGTTCATGCTGGCTGGGAACACCTGATCGTGAACATGATTGTTTTGCTTTCTTTCGGCCGGGTTGTTGAAATGTATTTTCAGTACGGGTTCGGAAGAATGGCCACCGCCTATTTTCTTATCCTGTATTTCGGAGGGATGCTGATTTCAAACGGCTATGCCCTGTTCAAACACCGCAACGATTATTATTATAACGCGGTCGGAGCATCCGGAGCTGTCTCAGCAGTTCTGTTCGCCGCTATCTTTTTCGATCCCTGGAACGACATTTATTTCTTTGGCATACTCCCCATGCCCGGGATCGTGTTTGCAGCTTTATACCTGGTCTATTCCTACTACATGAGCAGAAAAAAGAGTGACAACATCGCCCATGATGCTCATTTTTTAGGAGCCGTTTACGGGTTTATTTTCCCGATACTTCTTAATTATGATCTTTTGGAACGGTTTCTGGACAAGCTTTTTATGCTAACCAGGTAACTCATTTATTATTGGTGTTTGATTATTTATTATTGAGACGGCTTTCTTAAATAGAATAAAGATGACAGAACCGTTTATCCTGACAGACGGCCATTTTTACAAAAACGATGAAAAAATATTCACATCCGGTATTCCGGGACAAATCCTGTTTACCGAAAAAATCAGATCTGTGCGTAACCGTCTCATGTTTTGGGAAGAACAGGTAGAACTGATCAGGATACAGCTTGGACTGTTAAATGAAGAATGCTCCGCAGTTACGGGCAACAAAGGAGAGGAACTCCGTAGGCAGACGGAACGCGCGCTGGTGAAAAACAAACTCTACCGCGATGCTCTTGTTCATATTAGTTTTTTTAAAAACGGGGACAAGGTCAGCTACCTGATCCGGACTGAGAAAACGGGCCCTGATGAATATGAGCTGAACGACAGCGGCCTTCTGCTTGACCTCTCTCCCGCAATTTATAAATCAAGGTCTTCCCTGTCATCCCTCAGAATTGGCTCGGAACCGTTCTGGAGAATACTGACTTCAGGGAAATCGTCTGTTCTGAACGAAACAATCCTGCAAAACCAGGAAGGCTGCCTGCTTGAGGCCCCGGAACGCAATCTTTTCCTGATTCGGGGGAACGAAATAATTACCGCAGCACCCGAAACGGGTATTTACATTTCACCTGCAAGGAGTACCATTTGTCAGATATGCCATGATTTACAATTAAGCTTTACAGAAAAACAATTTTTACCGGAAGAGATGCTCCTTCTGGCAGACGAGGTTTTTCTGGCAGGAGCGGTCCATGGCATCCAATGGGCCCTCGGTTTCGAAAAGAAGCGATATCTTTCAAAAACAGTGAGGATAATCCACGAAGACTTTATAAAGAAAACTGTAAAAAGGGATTATCCCGGCAAACCGGGTCAGTTTTCTTTTATTCTCAGCAAGTAACGTTTTTCAAGTTTAGAAGCCCTCGTCCTGGGATTTAAAAATTTAAGGGACATTTTGGAAAGACTGCGGTGCTGAAATACTTTGATTGTATCCACTTTTACATTCATATCAGCCAGTTCTTTCACGCCCTCCGGACCGGTATACAACCAGTCGTTAGCAGGAGGGTCAAAGCGACGATAGTCATCCTCAGTCACCAGATAACGTCCATAGTTCTTTGAATAAAAAAAGATATCCCAATACCTTCCTTCCTCCGTAAAAATATGCAGCTTCGAGCTTTTAGCGGCTTCCCTGTTAAAAATCCGGCAGGCCTCGAACGTAGAATGGTAACGTACCATATTCGGAAGGATATTAACATTCAGGGTAAACAGTATCGCGGACATTCCGACCAACAGGCCCGCCAATTGTTTATAAAGCGGATCTTTCAGTTTAAAGGAGTAAGCAAAAGCCACAGCCAGTAGTGCTATGATCAGCCAGACCCAAAACCTGCTTTCCGGGAAAATGTAAAACAGAAACGGGAAGGCAAAGAAAAAGGCCAGGCATGCCACCACTAAATTAATTGAACTGATCACCTTTTTTACCTTTTGCAACGATTCCTTCTCAAAGATCAGGAAAGTCCACCGGGCAGCAATAATCATCATAAGCGGCAAAACAGCCATCTCGTAATGCGGGTTCTTGGCCTTCGCTACAGAGCTGATAAGCAAATAAACAATCGTCCCCCCCAAGGTATAAAATTCACTTGTGTCATAAGAATTCCCTTTTTTCCTGAATTTCTCCTGCAATTGCATAAAGAAACCTGCAAAAACAAAAACCGTCCATGGAGCAGCTGTATACAGCGTGGTATGAATATAAAAAAACGGATCGGTATTATTGCCATGATAGGTGCCGGTAACCCGGCCCATGTTGTTTGTCCAGAAGTAAAACTTAATTCCTTCCCAGCCAAACTGATCGAATAATCCCCAAAGTGCCGGCAGGATCAGGACAGCGACGATAGGCACTGCCAGGAGCCATCTGTAATTTAATATCGCTTTAAAATCACGGGTAAACAAAAGATGAATCCCGACCGCAGCTCCGGGAACCAGCATCCCCACCGGGCCTTTGGAAAGCATGGCCACTCCGACAAAAATAGTTCCAAGGTAAAACTGATATTCTTTCCTGTATTTGAAATAAGCGGCATATTGCCAGATTGACAACATAACAGGTACGACAAGCATTGAATCGGTATGAATATCGTCGTGAAAATGAACATAGGCCAGACAGGTAGCCCAAAACATGGCGGAAAGTATCCCCGTACGTTTATCATAGAGGACATTTCCCAGCTTATAGGTAGCATAAATGCCTATCCAGGAAACCAGGATAACAGCTATTTTATATGCCACACCCGATATGCCGAAGAAGTGAAATACAACAGCTGCAATCCAGAATAAGAGGGGCGGCTTCTGATCATATCCATCCCCACCGATCGTCAGGTTAATCCAATCATGGTTTGCCAGGATTTCCCGTCCAACCTGGGCATATTTGGCAGCATTTACAACCATCGGAACAAACAGGCCGGGAATGTTAACCAGCAAATACAAGGCAATTACAGGGATTAACCAAAACGTTTTCTTCATACTTTACAATTTTAATTATCTTGAAAAGGCTACCGGGAAAAGCAGTATCCACCAGTTATAGATCCCGCGGCAACAAAGATAATCCTAAAAGTGAAAAATAAACATTTTTCTCTTTTAGGATACCATGTGTACCCTTCCGTGGTACCTGTTATTTAATACATGAAATAATGAGGCTTAATTCAGTGCTGGATTTTCAGGATAATTTTCCCATAGTTTGTATTTTCCACCCAATTCTTTTACCACGTCCACCCACATATGCTTTTTTCTAGGGTAATCCATCACATTTCCCTGCTCAATTTCTGAAACGAGCCAGGAATTTTCGTTCAGCTCTTCTTCCAGCTGGCCGCTGTCCCATCCCGAATATCCAAGGAAAAACCTGACCTGATGAGGATTGACTTGTCCCAGATTGATCCTCTTTTTCAACTCATCAAAATCGCCTCCCCAGTAAAGGTTATCTTTCACATGGATACTCCCCGGAAAATCGGCCCCCAGCGAATGGATAAAATAAATAGAATCGGTACTGACAGGCCCGCCAATCGAAACCTCGACATCGAAATCGGGGAAATCACCCATTATTTCATTCAGCGAGTAATCAATTTTTTTATTTAAAATGAAACCAACAGCCCCCTTATCGCTATGAGACACCAACAGCACAACAGACCTGTTAAAATAACTGCCGGGCAAAAAGGGTTCAGCTATTAAAACACGTCCCTTACATGGTTCAACATGATTGGTTTCTATTTTGAATATATTTATGTTTAAATTCATCCTCTTAAATCTGCTTCAATTTAAAAAAATTCTAAGGACAAATCAAAGAGTAAAAAACAATAAAATTAAAAAGTAACCTAGATTTTACAGAAAGAACCTGTAGAAGTAGTAGTTAGAAGGGATGCAGGATGATTGTATTAATAAACGCCCGGAGTTTATATGGGTTGAATATAGTCTGTAGCTGAAACGATTTCTTCATGCCCAGGGATTTTCTCTCGTCATTTTTCTTCTTCAATCAAAAAAATATCCTCGTTTGCCTTTTTCATCAGAAATTGTTCCCGCGCAAATTTTTCAAGATTGTCCTTGTCAGTCTGAAGCTCTTCTATTTTATGCTTATCTGAAATGATTTTCTCTTTCAGATAAGCCTTTTGCTCGGTAAGCTGTTCCAGTTTTTGTTTATTCTGATAGTGCTGGAGCAGGTTATGATCGTCAAAAAAAACAATCCAGATAATGAAAAAGATTCCTGCAATAAGCATCTCCTTCCTTATTCTTTTCTTTGCTGTTGACTTAACCTCTTCCATTGTAAGAATTTTGAAACAAATGTAAGCGATCTTTTCAAAACAAAAAAGGAGACGAAAAAAATCATCTCCCTTTTTATGATCGTCAAATGATAATCAGGTCCTATTCCTGGTCCGGTAAAAAACTCGGATATATGTAGTTGACTGCAGGAACAAAAGTTTCCTTGATCGTCCGGATAGAAATCCATCTGAGCATGTTGAACACTGACCCGGCTTTGTCGTTAGTCCCTGATCCCCGGGCTCCGCCAAAAGGTTGCTGACCAACTACAGCCCCGGTTGGTTTGTCGTTGATATAAAAATTACCGGCAGCGTTTACAAGACGTTTCGTGATTTTGTCAATCTGATAGCGATCTTGTGAAAAGACAGCCCCTGTAAGGGCGTAAATGGAAGTTTTATCCAGTATACCAAGGGTTTCATCCAATTTATCATCGTCATAAACATAAATTGTGACGACAGGACCGAACAGCTCCTCGACCATGGTTACATAATCCGGCTTTTTAGCCAAAATAACTGTCGGCTCTATGAAATACCCGGTTGTTTTGTCATGGTTGCCACCAAAAACAACCTCGGCGTCAACATCAGCCTTGGCCCTCTCAATATACGCGGCAAGTTTATCAAATGATGCCTCGTCGATCACGGCGTTTACAAAATTTGTAAAATCCTCGGGTGGTCCCATTTTCACCGTGGCCAGATCCATTACCAGGAAATCGCGGACTTCGGCCCAAAGACTGGCCGGGATATAAACCCTGGATGCGGCAGAACATTTCTGTCCCTGATACTCAAATGATCCCCGAAGGATAGCAGTGGCAAGCGCTTTGGTATTTGCAGAAGGATCAGCAAAAATAAAATCTTTTCCTCCTGTTTCACCTACTATCCGGGGATATGAACGATATTTAAATATGTTCTCGCCAATCGTCTTCCATATACTTTGGAAGACACCCGTTGATCCTGTAAAATGAATACCGGCAAAGTCAGGATGAGAGAAAACCACATCCGACGCAGCAGGGCCTGACACAAAAACAAGGTTGACCACCCCGTCAGGAAGACCCGCTTCCTGTAATATCTCCATGATGACTGAAGCCGAATAAACGGCAGTTTTGGAAGGTTTCCAGACAACTACATTTCCCATCATCGCGGGAGCAACGGGTAAATTACCGGCAATTGATGTAAAGTTGAACGGGGTAAGGGCAAAAACAAATCCCTCCAGCGGACGGAACTCGTTATAATTCCATTGTCCGGGACCGGAAGCCGGTTGCATCTTGTAAATGTCAGCCATGCAATTAACCCCGAAACGGAAAAAATCTGCCAGCTCACAGGCAGAATCAATCTCGGCCTGAAAGGCATTTTTTGATTGGCCCAACATCGTCGCCGCATTTATTTTATCCCGGTACGGACCTGTTAAGAGATCGGCGGCTTTCAAAAAAATAGCAGCCCTGTGTTCCCACGGCATGGCTGTCCACTTTTCCTTAGCTTCCAGGGCCGCATCAATAGCCATCTGTACATGGGAGGCATCTCCCTGATAATAATACCCCAGGGTATGCTTAATATCATGGGGAGGAGCCATACGGATACGGCGATCAGTTGTTACCTCATTTCCACCGATAATCATGGGCAATTCGACCTCTTCTGAACGAAGTTCGGCAAGCTTGGCTTTCAAACTTGCCCGTTCCTCAGATCCAGGTGCATAAGTTCTGACCGGTTCGTTTTTCGCAACCGGAACATTAAAAAATCCTTTGGGCATAATGTTAAGTTTTTTGTTAATATTGTATGCAGCAAGTCTTTTCAAATACTTACCCTGCAAAACTAAATATTCTAAAAAACTTATACCCTAATAAAAATCAGCTTTCCCAAACCCTTCCTTTTCCAAAAATTCATTCCCAAACAAAAATTACTATATTTATTCCGTTTTTCTAACTGTTCAGCAAATCCATGCTAAAAGCGCTAATTAATTCAGTCAAGTTGCTTAAGCCTGCGAACCCGGGGAATGGGAAATACCGGCAAGCGGGGTTATACCTGATTATGCTGATTGGCATACTTTTCAGCTTGATAGATCTTTTGCTCTCCATTGGAGGATATTCGCTTTATATTTGCATTCCGGGAGACCTCACGCTGGCCTCCATTTTTATAATTGGCCTTTTTTTTCTTAGGAACGGGCAAACTGATTATACGGTCAGTCTTGTTTATCTCAGTCCCTTTCCGATTTATTTTTTTTTCATTTCAGAACCTTTTTCAATACGTCCGGCACATGAAACCATACAGCAGACCATGTGGTTTCTTATCCCGGGTTTCCTTTTTATTCTTTTTTTCGGTCCCAAACTAAAAAAACTGGTCATCTATTTTCTTATTTGTTTACTAACGCTGACTTATCACCTTTCTGTAGCAGGCAGGCTTCCGGACATCTGGTCTTTTTACTGGCAAAAAGAAGAATTTATACTAAACTCGTATCTGATAATTATGTTTGTTTTTACAGGATGCTTTATGGTCGCGTGGAATTTTGAAAAAACGCTAAAAGAACTGACCAATAGAGTAACCGATACGGATGCTTTAATTTCAAAAACTTCGAAAATGCTGCAGCAGGGACTGCTGGTCATGAAAATAAAGCATGACGAAACAGGGAATACAACGGGACTCCATGTGTTAAAGGTAAACCATGCCTTTGAATCAATGTTTAAAGTCGGTTCCAGAGAACTCCGTAGTGTGGATGCCGACATCATTTTCCCGAAAGTTTTTAGAAATTCGTTCGACTGGAACAACTTCTTCCTCATCGAAAACAGACAAAAAGCAGAACTACACCTCCCCCACTTAAACAAATGGGTCGAACTGTTTGCTCTTTATCCTTCCAAAGATCAGATTTTCTGCCTCTTTTACGATATAACCTCCCGCCAGCAACAAATTCAAAAGCTCGAAGAGACCAGTAAACGGTATAAAGTACTGCTGGAGGCCATTCCTGACCTGTTCTTTATTATCGATAAGGATGGGATCTATGTCGACTTTGTAATAAAAGAGTATGAACTGATTCATATTAAACCGGATGATATTATTGGAAATTCTATTTTCGAAGTAGGTTTCTCGGAGAAAATGGCCCGTAAAATCTTCCAGTGCATACAGGATGCCATTAGTTTCGACACGATCGAAACCATTGAGTATGCCCTAAAAGTAGAAAAGGGGACAGCCATGTTCGAAATGCGTATCGCCAGGCTCGATGATCACTCGGTTATATCAATAGCCCGGGACATTACCAGACGGAAAGTCGCAGAAATGAAGCTGGAAGAAGCCAAACAAAAAGCAGAAGAAGCAGATGAACTAAAGTCGGCCTTTTTGGCCAATATCTCGCATGAGATCAGGACTCCGATGAACGCCATTATCGGCTTTTCCAAGATGATCGGATCCCCTGATTTTGATCCGGAAGAAAAAGGCAAATTTATAGAGATTATCATTAATAACGGGAAACTACTCATGGAAATGATCAACAACATGATCAGTATCTCCAAAATAGAAAGCAACCAAGTTGTTCCCATGAGGGGATTCTGTAAAATCAATGATTTAATGGTAGAACTCTACAGGGAGTACAGCCTGGAGTTAAGCAATAAACCGATAAGATTAAGGATGAACAGTGAAAATGCCAATCCAAAATTTGGATTTCTGACAGACAAGCACCTGTTAACAGAGATCATAAAAAAGCTTCTCGACAATGCAGTGAAATTCACGCACCAGGGTGAAATAGAATTCGGGTATCGAATGGATGGAAGAACAAGAATATGCTTTTTTGTAAAAGATACAGGTATCGGTATTGAACCTCAGAATATTGACCGGATCTTCGAACGTTTTCTACAAGTCGACAACAAGAAAACCCGAAAATACGAAGGAACCGGCCTGGGATTGTCAATTGCCCAACATTATGCTCTGCTGCTAAAAGGCAAGATTAATGTGAAATCGGAAGTAGACAAGGGATCTGAATTCTATTTCAGTATACCTTTCGAGAATGAAGAGCCCGCATTATTGAAAGTTGTCCGCTAGTCATTACCGGTTAGCACTAGGTAACCAACCAGTTCGTCATACCTTCCTGAAAGTTGCTTGTAGTAAACAAGTATTTCGTACTCGTTCCCGGTTTCGTAATGACTTCCTTCCAGGTTGGACTCATCAATAGTATTGCTGTTCCCGGGTAAATAAACATATTCGTAGTTGTAATACCCCTGTTTCAACAACAAGGTCAGTTCATAAGCAGAACGATCAGCATTCCAAATCATTTCGTTCTTTTTATCGGCCATCTTTCCGGTTAATTCGCCAAATACATGTACGGTACCTCCCTTTAACGGGCTATCCATATCCAATGTAAAATGAACAAAACCGTAATCACATTCGGTATCGTAATCCTTTACGATCTTATCCTGGCTCTCGATCAGGTAATTTCCATTCATTTCCTTGTAGCGAAAATATTTCTGTCCCGCCCTGATTTTATCTGGTGTCAGGGTTATATGATAATAAGGCTGACTGAACACTGTCTGCCGAACATTCATTCCGTTCGAGCGAAAAGTACGCAAATCAAAATACCGGTATTCATTCCCCCCCGGAAATACATTTTCACGATTATAATCATAATCAAGAACATTCTGTCGGATATACAAAGGTTTTAGAGTTGTTATAGCATTTTCCCAGCACCTGTTTTTCATCACAACAACTTTGACCTCCTCTGCAGGACTGGAAAGTTGGAGGTTGGCATCTTGCACTAAAAAATCAATTTCCTGGTTTTCGCCATGATACGGATCGAATGTTGCCTTTTTAACCGTCCCTGTCACTTCAGTTTTCTGGTCAAGTACCTGGAAACGCCTCGTAAGGACAACCTTTTCCCTGTCAGTCCCTTCATAGACAACAATGACATAATTACCCGAATATTTTAATTGAACCTGGTCGTTGGGTATTTTCAACTGATAATTAACATAACTCATTGTCGTATTAAAGCTGACGGCATAATCATCAAGTGAATTATCTGTAAAACCATTGAGGTATTCGTTCGGCAAAAGGTTCGACTCGTTCCAGTTAAAATCGCAATGAATGATGGTATAATAGTAATCCCCAACCTCGTCGGTCAACTCATCAAATTTTAGGACGAGATGGTCATCTTCTCCCAGGTTGATCAAAGGATGGCTCAGACTGGCGTCTTCGCGAAAAAGCTGAACGGATTTAATATCATCTTTAAAAAGAGTATCCAGAAAAGGATGACCGTCTTCATTTTTCGAAAAAGAATTTAATGAAAAAATAACGAAAGGAATTGTCAGATAAATTCGACAAAAAAGCTTCATTTTCATCAATTTTTAACCACTTTTTTCAGTTTCCATAGGCTTTTATCCTAAAAGAATTCATCCCGGGAACAGTTTATTCCAAACAAGAAAAAATGGCCCTTCCAAATAAGTTTACTTTTCTCAGTTTGTAAAACAAAGATTGTGAAAAGTTTTTAATTATATGTAATTTTGCCACCCTAAAATAACAAATACAACAAGGGATTACAATGTCAAAGCATTTCAAACTAAAACGTGGATTGGATATCCGGTTGAAGGGAACTGCAGTGCCTGTTCTTGAAGAGGCACCTGCTCCAAAAACCGTAGCCATTAAGCCGACTGATTTTGCAGGCTTAATTCCAAAATTAAATGTCAAGGCTGATGCACAGGTAAAAGCTGGAGATGCGCTGTTTTTCGACAAGTACCATCCTGAAATTTTATTCACTTCTCCTGTAAGTGGCATGGTAAAAGCCATAAACCGGGGTGAACGCCGTAAAATACTGGAGGTTGTTGTTGAGTCTGACGGGAAGGATGAATTCCAGTCGTTTCCAAAAGCAGACCCGCTAAAGTTAACCCGTGAGGAGATTCTTGAACAACTATTAAAGAGCGGCCTCTGGCCATTTCTGAAGCAACGCCCCTACGGGATAATAGCAAAACCGGATGACAAGCCCAGGCATATTTTCATCTCGGGATTCGATTCGGCCCCGCTTGCCCCTGATTACGAATTCATTTTCAAAAATGAAAAGTCAACCCTCCAAACAGGCATCAATGCCCTGAGTAAATTAACAGATGGTTCTGTATATTTAGGGCTTTCCACAAAACAAGCCAACGGAGTTTTTTCATCATTGAAAAATGTGACTTTAAACACCTTTGATGGGCCACATCCATCCGGAAATGTAGGGATTCAGATCCACCATGTTTCCCCCATATCCAAAGGCGATATAATCTGGACAATTTCACCTCAGACGGTTGTTTTTATAGGACGTCTGTTTGATGAAGGAAAAGTAGATCTTACAAAAATTATTGCGCTTACCGGATCTGAAGTAAAAACGCCTAAATACTACAAAACAGTACACGGGGCCGAGTTGGCAGGCCTTTTGAATGGCACAACAAAAAAAGAGGTACGCGAGCGCTATATCAGCGGTAACGTTCTTACCGGAACAAAAGTTGATCTGGATGGTTATCTTGGATTCTCGGACAATCAACTTACTGTTATCCCTGAAGGTGACGAATATGAAATGTTGGGCTGGGCTCTGCCTGGTGCAGATAAATTCTCAGCAAGCAAAACGTTTTTATCCAGTCTTTTCCCCAAAAAGGAATACGTGCTTAACGCCAACATGCATGGAGGGGAACGTGCTTATGTAATGACCGGACAGTTCGAGAAATTACTTCCGATGGATCTCTTACCCTTATTTCTGATAAAAGCTATTCTGGCCAACGATATTGACAGGATGGAACAGTTGGGAATCTATGAAGTAATAGAAGAAGATCTTGCCCTTTGTGAATATGCAGATACTTCGAAAACGAATGTTCAGGAGATCGTTCGAAAGGGAATAAATACCATGATAAAAGAAGTAGGATAAACGAAAGACTGCTTTAAAAAAATATTCGATGAAAGCATTAAAAAACTTTTTTGAGAAAACGAAACCCTATGTGGAAAAGGGGGGCAAATATCAGTGGTTGAAGTCTACGCATGAAGCCTTTTTCACATTTCTTTTCGTTCAAAAGGATACTTCAAGATCGGGAACACATATTCACGATTTTGTTGACATGAAGAGGACAATGAGCGTTGTTGTCCTGGCTCTGGTTCCTGCTTTATTATTTGGGATGTACAATGTCGGGTACCAGCATTTCGGAGCCCTGGGACAGCTCGAAACAACCGGTTTCTGGGAAATGTTTCTGTTCGGATTTCTGAAAGTTCTGCCAATCATTATTGTAAGTTATGTTGTAGGCTTGGGGATTGAATTTTTATTTGCCCAATTTCGCGGACATGAGGTCAACGAAGGGTTCCTGGTAACAGGGCTTTTAATCCCGATGGTTATGCCTGTAAATACTCCACTATGGATGATTGCCGTAGCCACAGCTTTTGCTGTTGTCTTCGGAAAAGAAGTTTTTGGGGGTACCGGGATGAATGTATGGAACCCTGCACTTGTTGCACGTGCATTTCTGTTCTTTGCCTATCCTGCATACATGTCAGGTGATGCAGTCTGGATCTCGGCAAAAGGCGTTGAAAAAATGGCTGACGGTTTTACCGGAGCCACCCCAATGGCAAAGGCAGCCATGGGCGACACGGCAATTAATGTATGGCATTCCTTTACCGGGTTAATTCCCGGATCTATCGGTGAAACATCTGTTATTGCGATACTCATTGGTGCAGTTATCCTGATTGTTACCGGCGTTGGAAGTTGGAAAATCATGTTATCGACAGTCCTCGGAGGTATTGTAATGGGAATACTGCTTAATATATTTGCTGGTGATAATGCCTACATGGCACTTCCCTTCTGGCAGCATCTTCTTATTGGCGGTTTTGCTTTCGGAACGGTATTTATGGCAACCGATCCAGTATCAGGCGCCCAAACCGAAAGAGGAAAATGGATCTACGGATTTCTTATCGGGTTCCTTTCAATACTGATCAGGGTGGTCAACCCGGCTTACCCGGAAGGTGTGATGATGGCCATTCTGCTGATGAACACATTCGCACCGCTGATCGACTACACCGTGGTTCAGGGAAATATAAAACGCCGGTTGAAACGTGCAAAAGTAAATGCTTAAAAAAAACTAAAAATGGATAGAAACAGTAATGTTTATACATTCATATATGCTTCGGTGATGGTGATTTTCGTAGCAGCTGTGCTTTCGTTCGCGGCAATCGGCCTGAAACCCTCCCAACAGAAGAATATAGATATTGAAAAAAAGCAGAACATCCTGGCCTCCGTAAACATTATTGCAGATGCTCAGCATGCTGAACAGATTTACAGCGAGAAGGTTGTAAACTCCTATATTGTCAACTCTAAGGGAGAAAAGATAGAAGGAGATGCTTTTGAGGTGAACATGAAAAAAGAACATGCAAAACCTATTGATGAAAGGGAACTCCCTGTTTTCGAATGTCAAATCGACGGACGTACAAAATATATCCTGCCGGTTTATGGAACAGGTCTTTGGGGCCCTATCTGGGGATATGTCGCCCTTGATGACGACATGAACACTATTTTCGGGGCAACATTCGACCATCAGGGGGAAACTCCGGGATTGGGTGCTGAAATTGCAACCAAAAATTTCCAGGTACAGTTCAAGGGAAAAAAGATTTTCGACGACAATGGAACATTTACATCCATTATTGTTGCAAAATCGAATGAAACGGCACCCGTCGAGCATAAAGTAGATGCCATATCCGGGGGTACAATAACCTCAAAGGGGCTACAGAAGATGCTCCTTACTGACTTTGGTGCCTATCAGGCTTTTTTCAAACAGAAAAAATCAGAAGGAAAATGAACGACAAGGAATCTTTATTTTCAAAGAAAAATATGAGCTTGTTAACGAATCCGCTTAACAGCAACAACCCGATTACAGTCCAGATATTGGGAATTTGTTCTGCATTAGCCGTTACAGCCCATCTGAAACCTGCTATTGTTATGGCTATCTCCGTAACAGCAGTTGTGGCATTTGCCAATGTAATCATATCTCTTCTCCGGAATACCATTCCTAACCGGATCCGTATTATTGTCCAGTTAGTGGTTATCGCTGCTTTGGTAATCCTGGTCGACCAGCTATTAAAGGCATACGTTTATGATGTCAGCAAGCAGCTATCTGTTTTTGTCGGGCTTATCATTACCAACTGTATTCTGATGGGACGTCTGGAAGCTTTTGCCCTTGGTAACAAACCATGGCCATCTTTCCTTGACGGTATCGGGAACGGAGCAGGTTACGGGGCAATCCTGGTCATTGTTGGTTTCTTCAGGGAAATTCTTGGATCGGGAAGTTTGCTTGGCTACCGGATTATTCCGGAAAGCTGGTATCTCTCCAACGGAGGTTTTTATTCCAATAATGGTATGATGATCCTTCCTCCCATGGCGTTGATCACAGTAGGAGTTATTATATGGGTTCAGCGGAGTAAAAACAGGAAGTTAATCGAGGATTAATCTGAAATTAGAAAAAGAGATGTAAGATATGGAAAATCTGATTAATATATTTGTCAAGTCGATCTTCATTGAAAATATGATCTTTGCATACTTCCTGGGGATGTGTTCATTTCTGGCAGTATCAAAATCGGTGAAGACAGCCGCGGGATTAGGCATTGCCGTTGTATTTGTACTGGGGATTACCCTACCCGTCGATTATTTACTTGAGAACTATGTGTTGAAAGAAGGGGCACTGAAATGGATGGGACCTGGTTTTGCCGATGTAGACCTGAGTTTTTTGAGTTTTATCATGTTCATAGCAGTTATTGCCTCCATGGTGCAACTTGTTGAAATGATTGTAGAGAAATTTGCTCCGGTCTTATACACACAGCTTGGCATCTTTTTGCCATTGATCGCCGTTAACTGTGCTATCCTTGGCGGATCGCTCTTCATGCAACAAAAAGCATTTAACAACCTGGCTGAAGCAACCACTTACGGCATCGGATCGGGGATTGGTTGGTTCCTTGCGATTGTCGGAATTGCTGCAATCCGCGAAAAGATTCGTTATTCCAATGTACCCGCTCCTTTAAGGGGAATTGGGATCACGTTCATCATTACCGGGCTCATGGGCATCGCCTTTATGGGATTTATGGGAATCAAACTATAGTAGAAATTAAAAATACACAATAACGATGATCTTTTTAGCGACTCAGACAACAGTAATACTTACCAGCGTGATCATGTTCCTTGTGATCACTATTCTTCTGGTCTCTATCCTGTTGTATGCCAAGAAAAAACTAACCCCGTCAGGATCAGTCAAAATAAACATTAATGACAGTTATCTGGAGCTGAAAACAGAAACAGGCAACAGCCTTCTAAGCACCCTGGGAAACAATAAAGTCTTATTGCCATCAGCATGCGGAGGAGGTGGAACCTGCGGAATGTGCCGCTGCCGGGTAGTTGAAGGCGGTGGATCGATCCTACCTACAGAAACCGGGTTCTTTACAAGAAAAGAGCAGGCCGATCACTGGAGACTTTCATGCCAGGTAAAGGTAAAGGATAACCTGAACCTTATTATTCCGCAGGAAGTACTTGGTGTTAAAAAGTGGGAATGTGAAGTTGTCTCAAATCGTAATGTGGCTACTTACATCAAGGAATTTGTTGTAAAACTACCTGAAGGAGAACGTCTGAAATTCAAATCGGGAGGTTATATACAGATTGACGTTCCCAAAACGGAAGTTAACTTTAAAGATATGAACGTGGATGAAAAATTCCGCGATGAATGGGAAAAATACGGCATGTTCAACCTGCAGATGAAAAACCCGGAACCAACATTCAGGGCATATTCCATGGCGAACCATCCCGCTGAAGGCAACATCATCATGTTGAATATTCGTATCGCTACACCACCGTTTGATCGTGTTAACGGTGGATTCCAGAAGGTAAACCCGGGAATTTGTTCTTCTTACGTGTTCTCGCGCAAGCCTGGAGATAAAGTTACGATTTCCGGCCCCTACGGGGAATTCTTCCTGAAAGACAACGACAACGAAATGATGTTTATCGGAGGAGGTGCCGGTATGGCACCAATGCGCTCGCACCTGTTCCACCTGTTCCATACATTAAAAGAATCGAATAAAAGAGTTTCGTTCTGGTACGGAGCCCGTTCATGGAAAGAAGTCTTTTACGACGACCAGTTCAAGGATATCGAAAACAGGTTCCCGAACTTCTCTTATCACCTGGCTTTATCAGATCCTCATCCTGATGATAAATGGACAGGTCCTACAGGGTTCATTCACCAGGTAATTTATGATCAGTACCTGAGCAAACATGAAGAGCCGGAAGAAATCGATTATTACCTATGCGGCCCGCCGATGATGATATCAGCTGTAAAGAAAATGCTTTATGATCTCGGTGTTCCGGACGAAAATATCTTGTACGACGATTTTGGAAGCTGACATTAATCCTTATCTTATTATATTATACAAAAAGAGCTCTTCTAATTCCGGGAGCTCTTTTTATTTTAAGACCAGTCCTTCTGATTTCCAGAAAACAAGAAAGGCAGTCCTCTGACTGCCTTTTCCGCCCCGGTCTCCCGGGGAACTAACCTAAACCAACTAAACCTATTAAACCATGAGCTAACCGAAAATTAATTCCGGGTCACCACTTGATTTAGCATCTGCACGATAACAGAATGTCATCACACAAATACTTTCGATTTCATCGCAAAGATATCAAAAATTCGTTACAATACGACGCAAATTCCACAATAATTAAAGTATTATTTACCTTTAAAAGGGAAAAATTACAAACAGCCTATTGCCCAAGCACAAATGCAGGAATGGCGTGACTTTATAACTCCATTCGATACACTAGCCCCTTCATTTACTTTCCCGAATTATTCAACTATTTAGCTGCTTATCGCACCATACAACCGTATAACCATTCAAACGGCACGAACATACAACCATATAAATAATACTTTTATCGTTACCGCAAGGCGTCTGTTTTATAAAATTCATACCTGCAGATTTTTCTGTCCAGCATTCTGCAACATCAATATTCCTAATTTGTTAATTTTATAAAAGAAAATAATTTCATTTTATATTATGTGATATGTATGACAACTATTGTAAAAGTCTTTATTGATCATTAAATTTGACCTGCCAGAATTCCGGAAAAATTAGTTATAGCGACAAAAAATATTTTCTGGTGTAAGGGTTCAGAGAAAGCCTATCCGGAAAAGGGATGAGAAAAAGAGAGCAATAACACAAAACTGAAAAAATGAATATACCTAAAAAACTGGCATCCCAAAATCCTATATTTTCAGGGGTGACCTATCACCAGCCTGAAAATATGGCACACAGGGATATTATAACGAGATATGAGAGGATCCCTACCTACATCTACGAGGAACCGGCAGAAGCCTCTTTACAGGCTGCCAAAGAAATTGCGGAAGAGATCAGTAGTTCCCAGGGACAACAAAAGAAGTGTGTCATAGGACTCCCAACGGGCTCTTCCCCCAAGCATATTTACCGTGAACTAATCAGGATGCACCGGGAAGAAGGGCTCAGTTTCAAAAACGTCATTTCATTTAACCTGGATGAATTTTATCCCATGGAAAAGAATTCTGTACATTCCTGCCATCATTATATGTACAAACACTTCTTCAGCCATATAGACATCATCCCCGAAAACATACATATGCCCGAAGGAGACTTACCTATAGACCAGGTCTATCAGTCATGCAGGGACTACGAAAAAAAAGTAAAAGAAGCAGGAGGAATAGATATCCTTATACTGGGTATAGGCCGCACCGGGCATATTGGACTTAATGAGCCTGGTTCTCAAAGAAATTCAAGGACAAGGATGATTGTTACCGACACAAAAACGCGGCAAGATGTCGCCAGGGAATTTGGAGGTCCCGACCAGGTACCTCAACGCGCGATAACAATGGGAATTGACAATATCATGAAGGCAAGAAAAGTCATCTTGCTGGGATATGGCGAATCGAAAGCCGATATTTTAAAGGAAGCAATCGAAGGGACGGTAACGGACCAGGTACCCGCCAGTTATCTTCAGCAGCACGATGATGCTAAAATCTTTCTGGATATGGGGGCAGCCATGCAACTTACCCGGATCAAAACCCCCTGGTTAGTTGATTCCTGTGACTGGAAATCAGGGCAACTGATCCGTAGGGCAGTAATTTGGCTTTGTCAGCATACAGGCAAATCGGTATTGAAGTTAACCAATAACGACTACATAAATAATGGCTTAAGCGACCTGATTTCTGAAGTCGGCTCAGCATATGCCGTCAACATCAGGGTATTCAACGACCTGCAGCACACCATAACCGGATGGCCCGGGGGAAAACCCAATGCTGACGACACCAACCGCCCCGAACGAAAATCTCCGTCTCAGAAAAGGATTATCATTTTCAGTCCTCACCCTGATGACGACGTCATCTCAATGGGCGGGACCCTGATGCGCTTAGTGGAGCAACAACACGATGTCCATGTTGCCTACCAGGTTTCTGGCAACATTGCTGTTGCGGACGAGTATGCCAACCGTTTTATTTCATTTCATAACTCCTATTCAAATTATTACGATCCGGGAAATAAAAAACAGCAGGAGCAATATGAAAAGACGACCTCTTTCCTCGAAACCAAAAAAGAAGGAGAAAAAGATATACCTGACGTGAGAATGGTCAAGGGCCTTATCAGAAGAATGGAAGCTAAAGCTGCATGCCGTTTTGCAGGAGTAAAAAGTAAAAATGTCCACTTTCTGGATCTTCCCTTTTACGAGACAGGTGAAATTCAAAAGAAACCCATTGGCAGGGAAGATATCGATATCATAAAAGGCTTTCTGAGAGAAATAAAGCCTCACCAGATCTTTGCGGCAGGCGATCTTTCGGATCCGCACGGGACTCACCGGGTGTGTCTAGACGCAATTCTTTACGCGATGGAAGAACTAAAAAACGACGAATGGATGCAGAAGTGCTGGCTATGGTTATACCGGGGTGCCTGGCATGAATGGGATATCGACCAAATCGAGATGGCCGTACCGATCAGCCCGGAAGAACTATACAGGAAAAGAGAAGCTATATTCAGACACCAGTCCCAGAAAGAGGGAGCGATGTTCCTGGGCGATGATTCCCGGGAATTCTGGCAGCGGGCAGAGGACAGAAACCACTCAACAGCAATGCTATACAACAAATTAGGCATGGCTGAATATGAGGCTATGGAAGCATTCGTCCGTTACTATCCATGACCGATCACATAAAATGACCGAGTTTTATCTCTTAATTGACAGGAATGGTGCTAATCGGCGTTTTGTTTCAAGAGGCACCATCCGGTAAACTTCTTATTTTTGTCCGAGGAAAAGACTAAAAATAACCATGAATACAAAAATCGCCTTATTACTTTGCCTGATGTCCTTTCAGGTTACTGCTCAAATCGGTCCGGTACCACCAAAATACGAATTCAGGGGAGCCTGGGTTGCAACAGTCGCCAATATCGACTGGCCGTCAAAACCAGGGCTCAGCATTGCCCAGCAGAAAAAGGAAGCCCTCGATATACTTGACCGATTAAAAAAAGACGGGATCAATGCCGTTATTTTCCAAATCCGCCCTGCAGCCGATGCTTTTTATCCATCAAGACTGGAACCCTGGTCCCGGTACCTGACCGGGACCCCGGGTAAAAATCCGGGATATGACCCGTTGGCATTTTGGATTACAGAATGCCACAAGCGGAACATGGAATTTCACGCCTGGCTCAACCCTTACCGGGTAGCTCAAAACGAAAATGAAGAACTGGCCTCTAACCATATCGCATTTAAACATCCGGAATGGATTATTAAATATGGAGGCAAACTTTACTTTAATCCTGGAATTCCCGAGGTAAGAAATTTTATAAACGAAGTTGTTAAAGATATCGTTGCCAGATATGATGTTGATGCGATTCATTTCGACGACTATTTTTATCCTTACCCGGTCTCAGGTGAAACCTTTCCCGACCTGACGACTTATTACCAGTACCCGCGGGGTTTCTCACCCGACCAGCTCAATGACTGGAGGCGTGACAACGTCGACCTTACCATCCGGATGCTATCACGTACCATTAAGTCGGCGAAACCATGGGTTAAATTCGGAATCAGCCCATTCGGCGTATGGAGGAACAAAGCCGACGATACCAGAGGATCACTCACCAAGGCGGGAACAACAAACTACGACCAACTTTACGCAGATATCCTCAAGTGGCAGGAAAACGGATGGATCGATTACGTACTGCCACAACTTTACTGGCAAATAGGGCATCCGTCGGTCGATTTCGACCTGCTTTGCCATTGGTGGAATAACAATCGGTTCAACAGGGCATTGTACATCGGCCAGGCCCTGTACCGCCTCGACGCGAATTCAAAAACTCCGGAATGGAAACAACCCGACCAGTTAACCAGGCAGATCAGGTTGCTGAGACGCATCCCGGGGATTGAAGGCAGCGCGTTCTTCAGTGCAAAATGGTTCAAGGTGAATCCTATGGGATTCGAAGACAGCCTTCGTCACTCACTTTATGCCTATCCGGCGATTGTCCCGCCTATGAAATGGATCGACAATAAATCCCCTGCAGCCCCGATCAGATTGAAGAAAAGAGGCAGAAAAATTAAATGGAAAGAGACCCGGACGGACAATGAAATGGATAGAGCGGCCCGGTTCATTGTCTATAAAACAAAAGACGGAGAACCGTTCCAGCAAAACGACCCCAGTTCTATTCTTGTGATTACCAGGGCTAAAAAAATCCGGATCGAAAAAGGAGAAGGAGAAATAAAACGCTACCAGCTCCGGGTTTCGGCACTTGACAGGATGAATAACGAAAGCGAGGCAACAGGAACGGTTAAAATGAAATGGTAAACATATGCAGAAAAAAATAGATTGCTTTATTTCTTACAGCAGCAAAAAAGAAACGCAGAAAACAGTCAATCTCCTTTATCAGTCGCCACTGATAAACAGGGTCTATGTAATTTGTCCTGATGAAACTATATTTGATCAGGCCGGTATTGTGGTTATCGGGAAACCGCTATCAACAGCGTGTATCCTCGCAATCGCTTCGAAAACAGAGGCCGATTACGTCATGATAATTCTTCAAAATACAAGCCTTGTCCCTGGCCAGTTTGCACTGGAACGGATGGTCCAATTAACAGAGAACTGCGGGGCAAAAATGACTTTCAGCGATTATTATGAAATTAGAAACGGAGAACAGTTCAACCATCCTGTAACCGATTATCTGCAAGGCAGCCTTCGTGATGATTTTAACTTTGGACCGGTACAACTATACAGACGGGATGTATTAAAGGCTTTTTCTTCAGAAATAAAAGAAAGATGGGATTATGCCGGTCTCTATGCGCTAAGACTATTGGCGTCAAGGATGGGGGAAATTGTCCATATCCGGGAATTCCTGTTTACAATGAATGAACCTGATATCCGAAAATCCGGAGAAAAAATGTTCGACTATGTCAGCAGTAACTCTCGTGCGAAACAAATCGAGATGGAGGAAGCCTGCACTGTTCATCTTAAAAAAATAGGAGGTTTTATTACTCCTGAGTTTAAAGAGGCTGACCTGGGCGGAAATTTTCCGGTAGAAGCAACCGTGATTATCCCCGTACGGAACCGGTACAAAACAATAAAGGATGCGGTGGATTCTGTTCTAAACCAAGAGGCTGACTTTAACTTCAATTTGATTGTTGTTGATAACCATTCGACCGATGGGACAACAAGCCTGTTGCAGGAGTATACAGATCCCAGGTTGATTCACGTTCAACCGACCCGCACAGATCTCGGAATCGGAGGATGCTGGAACGAAGCCCTGTTTCATGAGAAATGTGGCCGTTTTGCCATCCAACTCGACAGCGATGACCTCTATGCCAGCGAAAAAACCCTCCAGAAAATTGTGGATAAATTTTATGAAGAAAAATGTGCCATGGTCATTGGGTCTTACCAGATGTGTAACTTTAAACTGGAGGAGATCCCTCCTGGCCTGATCGACCACAAAGAATGGACATCAGACAACGGGACCAACAATGCGCTACGGATCAACGGGCTAGGTGCCCCAAGAGCTTTCTTCACCCCCGTATTGCGGGAAATCCGCCTTCCCAATACCAGCTACGGGGAGGATTACGCTGTAGGATTAATGATATCCAGGACCTGGAAAATAGGTCGCATCTATGAAGCAATTTATCTTTGCCGCCGCTGGGAAGATAATTCTGACGCCTCGCTCGATGTAGCCAGACAAAACGCCCACGATGCCTATAAAGACAGTTTGCGTACATTCGAACTGCTGGCAAGGATTAAGGCAAACAAAAAGAAAGTAAAAAACAAGAAGATATCTTCCTGAAATACAGACCATAATACTAAAACGTGGACAAATACAGTTATAAAGAGGAAAGTACACTTGCGGCACAGGTTGGCAAAATGATTAAACAACAAAAGGAAAGCTGGCCCGTAGCCCGTCAAAATTACGAAGGACTGAGAAAGGTTGAAGAGAAATATTTTCTATTCAATGATTTCAGAATTATCGTTCAGTTTAACCCGGAAAGGATACGATCTTCAGCCGCAAAAACCGATGCCAGCTCGATCAGGAAGAGAGTTTGTTTCCTGTGCCAGGAAAACAGGGTTGAAGAACAATGGGGCATTGATTTTATTGGAAAGTATACAATCCTGATCAATCCTTTTCCAATATTTCCAGAACACCTCACTATCCCGCTGAACCAACACCTCCCCCAGAAGATCGAACCTTTTTTTTCGGATATGCTCAGGCTAAGTAAGCAACTACCGGAATTTATCATCTTTTACAACGGGCCTGAGAGCGGTGCCTCCGCCCCCGATCATTTTCATTTTCAAGCAGGAACAAAAGGAATAATGCCAGTAGACCATGAAATTAAGGATGTTATCCTGAAACATGGAGAAAAACTATTCGATAACGGGAAGATTTCTATTAATGCTTCAGACGGCAATTACCTCCGCCAATTAATAGTAATGGTCTCTTCCTTTGAGAAGGAGCTGGAATTACAATTCCAAAAGGTCCTCGGCATTCTGAAAGAACGCGGACAGGAAGGAGAGCCGATGATGAACATTCTGGCCACATGGGGAAACGGGCAATGGCAGGTTATTATTTTTCCACGCGACAGGCAACGTCCGGATCAATTCTTTGCTTCGGGAGAAAAGCAGATTATTATGAGCCCGGCATCTGTCGAACTTGGCGGGCTGGCTATTCTCCCCCGCAAGGAAGATTTTGATAAAATTAACCAGTACGACCTGTTAAGCATTTACAGGCAAGTCTCTATTAATAAAGAAGATTTTGAAATTATCAAAGCAAAAATCAAGGAATAAAAATATCAGTCGGTTTAATCTTATCGCAAAAAGACAAGAACGGACGAACAAGTTAAGTTCATCTACTAATCCTGAAAAATAGAACAATGAGCAAACAACCCCAGTTACAGGTAGGAATAATGGCCGGTGAAGAGATTTCCTTCGTCCTTGAGGGAAATTTTTCATGCTCTGCCCCCTTCTCCGGAAAAGTATTAAAAGCCTCGGTCAGGGAAGAAAAAATTATACTGACTTCAGAAAGCGGCGAAGCCGCCACAAACAACAGCTTTCTCTTTGAACCTTCTTCCGGACAGGATTCTTTTTTATTAAAGGGGGTAACTATCGGCATCGACTTTCATTGGGAACAAAAAGAAGACCAACGGTTCCGGGGTTCGCTCAGGCTGATCATTGAAAACGGCAAGGTCAGGGCTGTCAATATCGTTCCCTTGGAAGAATACCTGAGCTCCGTTATTTCATCGGAAATGAGTGCAACCAGTTCTCCCGAGTTATTAAAGGCTCACGCTGTAATCTCCAGGAGCTGGGTCCTCGCACAAATTGAAAAAAGTAAAAAGCTAAAAGAAAAAGCCACTGTTTACCGGACTCAACAATACTCTGAAAATGAAATAATTCGCTGGTACGACCGGGAAGACCATTCGTTGTTCGATGTCTGCGCCGACGATCATTGTCAGCGTTACCAAGGCATTACCAAAATCATCAGTGAAAAAGCAACCCGGGCAATTGAGGCAACATTTGGCGAAGTTTTGATGTCGGAAAATGAAATCTGCGACGCACGTTTTTCGAAATGTTGTGGAGGACTATCCGAAAACTTCGAAAATGTGTGGGAACCTGTTCTTCACAGTTATCTGGTTATGGTCCAGGATAAGGAAAAAAGCGAAGGGCCTGTTCCCGACCTGACCAACGAGATTGAAGCAGACAGGTGGATCCGAACAAATCCGCAGGCGTTCTGTAACACGACCGACAGGCAAATACTAACCCAGGTGTTACCTGATTTTGACCAGTCTACTTCCGATTTTTTCCGCTGGAAGGTTATTTATACGCAGAAGGAAATATCATCACTGATCCGGGAGAAAACCGGGATTGACTTTGGACAGATCATACGGCTTGATCCTGTCGAGCGGGGAGTCTCCGCCCGTTTGATCAAATTAAAAATCACAGGGACAGAAAAGACACTCACAATTGGCAAAGAACTCGAGATACGGAAAACATTATCCAAATCGCACCTGTACAGCTCTGCTTTTGTAACGGATTACCTTGAAGAAAAAAATGGCATCCCTCAAAAGTTCATCCTTACAGGGGCAGGATGGGGCCATGGGGTTGGTTTATGCCAGATAGGGGCAGCCGTTATGGGAGAAAAAGGATATTCCTACAAGGAAATATTATCGCACTATTTTAAAGAGACAGAAATTCGCAAAATGTATGTAAAATGATTCTAAGAAACGGCTTATGCAAAAAAATGATCTCCCGAGATGACTAAAAAACTGACTATTTGATGAAAAAAAATATGACAAGAAACGCCTGGACATGGATTCCTTCCCTCTATTTTGCAGAAGGGCTCCCTTATGTTTTTGTGATGACTGTTTCGGTGATTATGTACAAAAAGCTGAACATCTCTAATACAGATATCGCCCTTTACACCAGCTGGCTTTATTTGCCATGGGTCATAAAACCGATCTGGAGCCCTATCGTTGATAATATCAGAACCAAACGTTTCTGGATTATCCTCATGCAATTAATCGTAGGTACCGCTCTTGCAGGAGTTGCATTGACCCTTCCATTAAACAATTTTTTCAGGTATAGCTTGGCGTTTCTCTGGTTAATGGCCTTTAGCTCGGCGACACATGATATCGCTGCAGACGGATTTTACATGCTGGGATTATCCCGTCATGACCAGGCTTTTTTTGTCGGGATCAGGAATACTTTTTACAGGTTTGCCATGCTTTTCGGGCAAGGTCCATTGGTTATACTGGCCGGGCACCTGGAGCAAATCGCCAATAAAACATCTTGGGCCTGGAGCATTACATTTTTTATCATGGCCGTACTTTTTACCACTTTTTTTATCTGGCACTTATTCATACTGCCTTACCCTGGTAGTGATGAGAACAGACAACACAAAAGCCTGGGAGAAGTTATGAACGATTTCTGGGAAACCTTCGCCTCTTTCTTCAGGAAAAAAGGGATTGCTGTTGCCCTGATATTCCTTCTTGTTTTTCGTCTGGGAGAGGCACAATTGGCCAAGTTATCTTCTCCCTTTTTGCTCGACAGTATCGATAGAGGAGGACTTGGACTTGGCACCAGCGATATCGGTTTTATCTATGGTACTGCGGGGATTATAGCCCTAACCCTTGGAGGAATATTGGGAGGCATTGCTGTTGCCCGTCACGGAATGAAAAAATGGCTCTGGCCGATGGTCCTGGCCATGAACCTCCCGAACCTTGTTTATGTTTTTCTGGCTTTTGCGCAGCCTCATAACCTCGCTATTATAATGAGCTGCGTGGTTATTGAGCAATTCGGCTATGGCTTTGGATTTACAGCTTACATGTTGTTCATGATTTATCTTTCAGAAGGAAAGCATAAAACAGCCCATTATGCCTTATGTACCGGTTTTATGGCGCTGGGAATGATGATACCCGGAATGATCAGCGGGTGGATGCAGGAAATGCTCGGGTACCGGCACTTCTTTATCTGGGTAATGCTCTGTACAATTCCAGGGTTTATGATTATCAATTTTCTGAAGATTGATCCAAAATTCGGGACTAAAGAAAAAGAATAGCATAATCAGAGAATGGCCCGATGATAGCTTGAATTGCTTGATTCCGGATATTGAGATGCTGGAACCAGGAATAGTTAAAGAGGCCAACTGTTATATGTTTGAAGAAAAGAATGTTTAACGCTTCGCTGTTGAAAGAACGGGAATCGACCAACAACAGAAATAACTCTCGAACTAAGAAGTATCAAACATTCAAACGGCTTAGACTCAAACGACAGTACCAACGGAGACCATGAATGGCTCGATGGTTCAATTTTCTGATGCTTAACAGTCAGGCTAGAAAATTAGGAAATCAGGAAGCTGGTTCCGGAAAAGGACAAATAGATTACCAAGGACAACCGGAGAAAGTGCAGCAGCCTGGATAAAAAGGAATTGAAATAAACAGATTCACTGCGAATAACGCAGATAAACACTTATTCAAAATAGAAAAGAACGAACAATGGGAACTGTGTTTTAACACTAGAAACAATAATAGCGATCCTTGTATTTCATCGTTAACCCCAAAAGAAGCGGAACCATAAAATAAATATCCGGTTCCGAGTCTTTTGGGTCAGGTTTTATGCCCCCATCCTACTTCGTATATTCTGCATTATTCAGAAAATCGAAACTTTTCTGTACGCTAACCAGCGGATCAAAGTTATATCGTTCAACTTCAACGACGTAATTCTTCATACCAGCCTTTTCTGCCATTTCGAAGTCGGGATTGAAGTTCATGATTGCATCGCTGCCCCCCAGCTCTGTTTCATCCTTTACATGATACAGTTCAAAGCGTCCGGGATATTTATTAAAATAATCGACAGCATTTTTACCGCCTTTCTGTATCCAGTAAAGGTCAAGTTCGAACATCACTTTGCCCGGATCTGTATTTTCAACCAGAAAATCATAAACGGTATGGCCATCCAGTTGCGTTTCAAATTCACCGTTATGATTGTGATATCCGAAACGAATACCGGCCTGGTTGCATTTTTCGCCAATAGCATTAAAATAATCACAATACATTTTTAGAGTGTCGAGATTTCTGTATGCTTCACCTCCCATTGAAGGTTTCACGATCCACTCGGCGCCTGCAGCCCTATGATCGGCGATACACTTATCCCACCACTGCATGATCTGATCCCATTCTTCCTGTTTGGGAAGGTTAGGACCCGTATGGGACCCTTTCATCTTCATGCCATTCTGTTCGAGCAATGCTTTGAATTCAGCCGGATCCATACCATAAAATTTGCCATTGTCATAACCGGCAGCCTCAACATAGGTGTATCCTATCTCTCCAAGTTTTTTGATCGTCCCCGCGGGATCGGTTTTCATGGCGTCCCGAACTGACCATAACTGGATGCCAATGTCCTTCTTTTCTTTTTTGGGAGCTGTTCCTGTACATGAAGGGAAAATGAAAGAAACGGATAAAACAGCAACAAATAAACACAGAGCTGTCAAAGAAATGTTATTTTTTCTCATTTTTACGGTTTTAAATAGATTTATAGTTGATAATATTAGTTTAAGTCAGAAGCCAAAGGTAAGCAATTTTCTAAAATCAGGGAACATGCAATATCATTTACATTTATTAACAAGTTTTTATTACCCTTCGTTAAACTACTCTTTTTTTTTTGTGTCTTAGATCATAAAGAAAAAATAAGCCACGAAGACAGCATTCCATGTAAAAAAGTGGGAAGGAGTATGTGACGTTGTAACAGATGACTATGGAAAATTACAAACATTGTAAAAAACAAACAGGAAAAAGAGCAAAAACAAACAGCTGGAAACAGCTGGGGAAAAGCTTTGGGAAAAAACACAACCTTATGAAACCAACACAGAATCTATTATTCATGCTAATGCTATTTTCTTGTTTTTCAGGAATAGCACAACCCAAGAATCCGGAAAGAACATCCTTAAAGGTCCCTTCGGAAAAGGCCATTATCAAGGGAAAAATTATTGATAAAAGTTCGGACCAGGCAATGGAATATGCCAATATATCGGTGTACAGTGCAAAAGACTCAAGCCTTGTTACTGGAGGGATAACGAATGTCAATGGTGAATTCAGGATTGGAAATATAAATACCGGTTTCTTCTATGTAGAAGCCAATTTTATAGGGTTCCAAAAAACCAGAATTAATAATATCAAAATTACACCGGAAAACAAGCAAATTGATCTGGGGACAATCCCGTTGGAACCTTCATCCCAAGAAATTGCAGATGTAAAAGTTGTCGGGGAGAAACCGAGGGTAGAATACCAGGTCGACAAGAAGGTGATCAATGTAGGTAAGGATATCAATTCAACCGGTGGGACAGCAGTCGATGCCCTTGAAAATACGCCTTCTGTACAGGTCGACATAGAAGGGAATGTTACGCTTAGGGGATCTTCCAACTTCACGGTTTTTATCGATGGCCGGCCAAGCGTACTTACCGGGAGTGATGCCCTTCAACAAATACCGTCTTCAGCCATTGAAAATATTGAAATAATCACCAATCCTTCAGCTAAATACGACCCAGATGGCGTTGCCGGAATAATAAATGTGGTCATGAAGAAAAATATCAAATCGGGATTCAATGGAATCGTAAATGCGATGATTGGTACAAAGGATAAGCAGCAACTCGATATGACCATAAACCAGAAAACGGCCAAACGAAATATCACTTTAGGAGCAGATATAAATAACCGGTCATTTTCTGGTTCAAATTCATCCACCAGGGAAACATATTCTGATACTGATACAACCTACCTTGTAAAAAACGGGACCAGAAATTTTTCAAGAAGCGGGTATGAACTTAAAGCAGGAACAGATCTTTACCTGTCTGATCTAAGTACGCTGAGCTTTTCTGCCAACTACGGTTATTACAAATTCGATGGCGGGGGACAATCCAATATCCACCAGTATACGAGTCCGGCGACTGTAGATACTTTTTCTGTAGAACAGGACCCCTCGACAAGGGATGGTCATTATGTGAACGGGAATATTAACTTTCAACAGAAATTTAACAAGGAAGGGACTCATAAACTGGAAGCACTGGGTTACTATTCCCACAGGAATGGAAATGATCGGGATACGGAAAACGAATTTCTCGCTGACGAAAACTACGAGCTAACGACCCCGGCGAAATATACCTTGCATATCAGGACAAATGACAACAGTAAGGAAGACGAGTACCGGTTCCAGGTAGATTATACAAAACCACTCGGTACAAACGGGAAACTTGAAACAGGACTTCAAAGCCGCATAAACCGCTCAAATGAAGACTATCTTTTCGAAGCTTACGACGATGCGACCTTCTCTTGGGTCAAGGATAACACTTTCAGCAGTATAATGGATTTCAAAAGGGATATTCATGCAGCTTATGTCACCGTATCCAGCAAACTGGGCCCGCTGGAATATATGCTGGGGGCCAGAGGTGAATATACCAACAGGAAAACAGAACTGGCCCAGCTCGATGAACCGTATAAACTAACCCGCTTCGATTTCTTCCCTTCTGTTCATTTGTCATGGAACCTGCTTAGCAACGACCAGATCATGGCAAGCTACAGCCGAAGGATTGACCGTCCTAGCGGCAGGGACCTTGATCCTTTTGAAGAGTACCGGGACCAGTACACGATCAGAACCGGAAATCCCGATCTTGAACCGGAGTACACAAACTCATACGAAGCAGGTTTTATAAAGCGGTTCGGAACATCATTCCTCTCACTAGAGGCATTCTCCCGGAAAACCAACAACCTGATCACCCACCAGAGTACTTTGGGTGACGACGGCATCCTTTACGAAACAACAATCAATCTTAACCATGATAATTCTTTGGGAGGAGAACTGATGGGCGATATCAGTTTCACGAAATGGCTCCAGACAAACAGCAGCATTTCCGTTTACAAATACCAGATAGAAAATGAATCGGACGGAGAAGATGTTTTAAGAACCAGCACTAATGTCGACGGAAGAATAAGTGCTACCGTAAAATTTGCATCCGATAGCCGGATGCAAATCATGGGAATGTTCCGTGGACCTTCGGTTACCAGCCAGGGGAACCGTAATGGGATGTTTTACACAAATGCATCCTTTCGACAGGACCTGTTCAAAAAGAAACTATCGGCAACACTGAGCATGCAGGATATCTTTGGAACAGGGAAGTATCAGGGAACATCCAGCGGGACTAATTTTAAAAACAGTTTTAAATTTAAAAGAGAACCCCGCATCCTGATGTTCACGCTTAGCTACAAGATCAACAATTATAAAGTAGACAAACAATCGGATAATTCATCCGGAGGGACAAACGAGATTGATTATGGTGGAGGAGAAAGCTTTTAGAGTTAGTCCCCCGAAATTAAAAAAGGCCTAAAAAGGCCTTTTTTTTTGCTATTAGCTGAAACCGGGATCTATATTTTATATTCAAAAACTGATTTTTCAGTTAAAAAACTAAAATAATAGTTGTAAAACTAATTTTACAGTTATATCTTTATCCAGTCTAAAAAGATATGCTAATGAAAAAGCTAACGCAAAAAGAAGAAGAACTGATGAAAATACTTTGGAGGCTAAAGAGAGCTTTCGTGAAAGATATCATTGCATGTTACCCTGCTCCCAGGCCGCATTATAACACGATCTCTTCACTGGTCAGGCTCTTGCAGGAAAAAGGAGTAATCGGGTTTAAAGCTTATGGCAACACGTACGAATATTTTCCGCTGATACAAAAGGAAGAATACCGGAAAAATTTTATGTCTCAGGTCCTGAAAGATTATTTTGACAACTCTTGCCAGAGTGCTGTGGCATTTTTTGTTAAGGAAAAAGGGCTGAAACCTGAAGAACTGGAAGAAATGATAAAACTGATCAAAAATAAAGACTGATATGGAAAGTAGCCTTTTATACCTGCTAAGAACATCAGTGGCCTCAGCTGTTTTTTACATGGTTTACCTGCTGCTCTTCCGGAAAGAAAAATATTTTCTTTTCAACCGGATCTACCTGCTTGGGTCTATGACCGCCAGTTTTCTGATCCCGTTGGTAACGATCCGGTTGAAAGCCCCTGAAATACATGTACCTTTGTCTTTCATCGTAACGGTGAAGCAAGAAGCACCTATTGCTCCAGGGAATTCTTTTTATGATTCCGGGTTGAAAGGAACGATTTCGTTCCTGTTCTTTTCCGGGGTTCTGATTTTTTTCACCAGGCTGATCACGGGCCACCTGAAGGCCTTGCATATCCTTAGAAATTCGCAAAAACAAAAAGTTGGGGAAATGATGGTTTTTATTTCAGAAGAAGATATTCATCCTTTTTCTTACTTCAACCGGATAGTGATCCCCTCTGAACTAAAACAAAGCCCTTACATGCAAATGATCCTTTACCATGAACAGGTACATATCAGGGAACAGCATTCCCTTGACATTTTATTAACCGAGCTCTTATTCCTCTTTCAATGGTTCAACCCGTTTGCCTGGCTGATGAAAGACGCGATCAAAAGTAATCTTGAATTCCTGACCGATGACAGAGTGATCCGATGGGCTGATTGCCAGTCGTATCAACTAGCCATGGTATCTCTTGCCGGGAAAACCACTATTGCACCATTTCCTACCGCACTCGACGGTTCACAATTAAAAAACAGAATTATCATGATGAAAACAAAAAATGGAAACAAAAAACAATTTTTTAGGAAACTGGCTCTTATTCCTGTGATAACGATGCTGATCATTACCTTATCAAACAAGGAATACCGGGTAATGGCAGGAACCAATACCCCCGGAGAGAAAAGCATCACCGGGGTAGTAACATCCTCAGAATCGGGGAAACCTCTTCCAGAAATTGCTGTTCTTGTCAAGGGCCAAACAATCGGTACAATAACCGATACAAAGGGCAATTATGAATTGAAACTTAAAGATGATGACCAAACTTTACTGTTTTCTTCTCCCGGCTACGAGACACAGGAAGTGAACATTCATGGCAGGACAAAGGCCAATATCTCGATGAAAAGTATTCCCGGCATAAACCACGCCGATATTAACGTGGAAAAAGTCCAAATAAAAGATACGACCCAGGGAACTCCGTTATATATTGTTGATGGGAAAATAGTCCAGACCATTGAAGGGATTGATCCCGACAATGTTCAATCGGTTACTGTTCTTAAAGATAAACAGGCCATCGTTCAATACGGAGAGAAGGGAAAGCAGGGGGTAATCAGTATCAGGCAAAAAGAAACAAATGAGCCTGCGACAGCATTAGTTATTATCGACGGGAAAATTATAGGAAAAGGGAATCAGGCACTCTCTCAGGTAACCCCCGACAACATTGAAAAAATCGAAGTCATAAAAGATAAAAACATGACTAACCAATATGGCGATGCCGGTAAAGACGGCGTAATTCTTATAACGACAAAAAAAGGTATAAACCCTGACTTAAAACTCGCCCCAAAGAAAAAAGAAGAGAATTAACCGGCCAGCGGCCTAAACTTTTACACCAAATATTCATTACAGAAAACCAGAAACATAAAAGGGGACCTCAGCGATCCCCTTTTTTTCAGTGTCTTAATCCATTTTATTAAAGTGTTGCCTGTCCGGGCACCCAGTCGCACGGGGTCAATTTCCCGGTTTTAAGGGCTTCCAGTACGCGAAGAACTTCCGGTACATTACGACCGATCTCCAGGTCGTTAACACAAACCCAACGGATTTTACCTTCCGGATCGATAATAAAGGTAGCGCGATATGCGATTTTCTCATCTGCCTGGAGAATACCTAATTCCTCTGCAAGCGATTTGGAAGTATCGGCAATCATCGGGAACCTCAATGCCTTAAGTCCCGGATGGGCATTGCGCCATGCGAGATGAACATACTCAGAATCTGTGGAAGCTCCAAACAGGTTGGCGTCCAGGCCCACAAAAGCATCATAATGCTCGTTGAAACTGGTTATTTCTGTCGGGCAAACGAACGTAAAGTCTTTAGGCCACCAGAAAATAACACTCCACTTCCCGCTAAAAGAATCGTTTGTAATTGTTTCAAATTCTTTTCCTGCTTCCAGGGAAACTACTCCTGTTTTCTTAAACTCCGGAAATTTTTCTCCTATTGTCTTCATTATATTTGAAATTAAAATTATTATTTCGACTTATTTTCTTAAAGATCTTAAATCATTGTAACAAAGATAAGGGGCAATCGAACGTCTGTCAAATTGATTTTTTTTATTCGGAATAGATAAAAGCTATTCATAAAGTGCAAAAATTCGGACAGTCCTTAATTGATAAACAAAAAAGAAAGGATTCAATTATGACAAAAAACATTTTTGACGATACGAGAGATAGTTTTATCTTTAAGAAGTTTTTGAAAAAGGATTTTTCTTTAACAAAAAATGATACCTAAATCAATTTCAAATTATTAAACTATGGAAAAGAGTTCAAATGATGCAAGGCTGGTTTCCAGAAGGTCTTTCTTGGGAACTACAGCTGTAGCTGCTGCCGGGATTACAATTCTTCCGAGCCATGTTGTTGCCGGCCTGGGACACAAGGCCCCGAGTGACAAATTGAACATTGCAGCTGTTGGAATCGGAGGGATGGGGTTTGCCAACCTGAAAAACCTGGAATCGGAAAATATTGTTGCCCTGTGCGATGTCGACTGGAAATATGCCCAACGTGTTTTCGAGCATTTTCCCAATGCCAAAAAGTATAAAGACTGGCGAGAAATGTACGATGAGATGGGTAAAAACTTCGACGCAGTTGTTATTGCCACCGCCGACCATACCCATGCCATTACTGCATCGCACGCTATCTCAATGGGAAAACATGTTTATCTTCAGAAACCACTTACCCACACTGTTTACGAATCGCGCTTACTGACGAAGCTGGCCAAGAAATACAATGTTGCCACACAGATGGGGAATCAAGGGTCTTCCGGCGAAGGGGTCAACCTGACCTGCGAATGGATTGCAAACGGAGAAATCGGAGAAATAACAAAGGTAGAAGCTTTTACTGACCGTCCAATCTGGCCGCAAGGATTAAACACTCCCGAAAATGGACAATGGGTCCCCGAAACCCTGGCCTGGGACTTGTTTATCGGTCCGGCAAAGATGCGTCCGTACAATGAAATTTATCATCCGTGGAACTGGCGGGGATGGTGGGATTTTGGAACAGGGGCCCTTGGCGACATGGCTTGCCACATCCTGCACCCGGTCTTTGTCGGCCTTGAACTGGGCTATCCGATCATGGCACAGGGTAATTCAACTTTATTGCTGAACGATTGCGCTCCTGTTGCCCAATCAGTAAAACTGACTTTCCCTGAAAGAAAACCCCAACGGAAACTAAAAATTAAACTTCCTCAGGTAGACGTTTTCTGGTACGACGGAGGAATCAAACAAATGCTTCCCCAGGGATGGCCGGCAGGTAAAGATCCGAACGATAACGGAGGTGGCGTTATTTTCCACGGAACAAAAGATAAACTAATTTGCGGATGTTACGGGAAAGATCCGTGGTTATTATCAGGACGGGTTCCTAATGCTCCCAAGTTTCGTCGTCGTATCGAAACCAGCCATGAAATGGACTGGGTACGCGCCTGCAAGGAAAATCCGGACAGCCGGGTAAAAACCGCTTCTGACTTTAGCGAGGCAGGACCTTTTAATGAAATGGTCGTTATGGGAGTACTCGCCGTCCGGTTGCAGTCGTTGAACAAAGTACTGGATTGGAATGGTGAAAATATGGAATTCACGAACCTGAAAGATGACGAGATGATCAAAACAGTCGTCAAAGACGGTTTCAAAATCCATGACGGACACCCGACATTTGATAAGACCTGGACCGATCCGGTTCCTGCCAAACAATTTGCAGCAGAACTGATCAAACACACTTACAGGACTCCATGGAGCCTGCCAGATATGCCGGCATAATAAAAACATTGTAAAACAAGGAAGGCCCCTTTTGAGAGGCCTTCCTTGTTTATATCATGTCCCAAAATCTTCATTCAGGATCTGTTTCCCTATTTTACAACAAAACCGGCACACCTGTAAATAGAGCTTTATTCCTGTCCAAGCGCAAATCTGATTTTTTGTTCTATCTCCTCTGTAAGGTCCTTGGGATCCTTTCCTTCAGGATCAATTGGAGGAAGCACCGTATAGGTGAGACCAGCACCAAATTGAAGAGGGAAATATCCTTTCTCCATCAACTGACTGTTCCCGTCAATAGCAAAAGGAACAATACAGGCTGATGGGGCTGCGCGCAGCAATGTGGCTATCCCCGCATGTTGAAACTTTTTAAGCTTACCTGTTTTACTACGCGTCCCTTCAGGAAAAATACTGGCACAATATCTTTCTTTCTCAATGTGCTTTCCAAGCCGCGTTATCTCGATAACAGATTGCCGTCCGTTTTTCCGGTCGATCAAGGCAGAACCACCATATCTTAAATTATACGAAATACTGGGAATACCATGTCCCAACTCTTTCTTCGAAACAAACTTCGGATGATGTTTCCGGAAGCCCCAAACAATAGGCGGAATATCAAATGTACTTTGATGGTTTGACACAATAATAAAAGGGCGATCTTCCGGCAACAGGTCAAATCCACGAAACCGGATCCGGGCACCGACAATCACGAGACTGTATAACAGAAAAAAATTAAGAATATCTACCGATTTTTTCCGAAGCTGATATCCGCCGATCCACCTGCAAACAACTTGAACCGGGTGGAAAACCAACAGTAATAATCCAAATACAAGCAGGTAAACCGGAGAAAACAAATAACCTAAAATTTTTTTCATCAAAATTGTATTCTAAAAATGAATAAAGTACATCGTGTAACCATCTAAATAAAAATCAATAAATCAGCAGGACTTACACCACATACAAGCGCCTGTCTTTTATCAATCACTTAAGACGTCCCAAATTTATCAAATATACCGGATTGACAAAGAGTCTTCTTCATCCCCATTTCAATCTGACAAAACAAATCCGGGAAAAAATAACAGGTTCCCTTCCGAAGCGAACCGACACAAATTGTCAAGAAATTAATTAAAAATAAGATGCATCATCCGGTTTCTGGGGAACGATGATTCATGTCAGTGAAAGTATTACCTTTAACACCGATTATATTTTCATTCCCTCTTCGTTTATAAAAGAACAGGAAAAAGATATATCCAAAATCTTTACAAAAAGTTCGGACTTTTCCGTAAGGTAATCTTCAGGAAAACATTAAACCAACGGAATTCCGGGCTGTTGAAGTATGATAAAAAATCAATTTATGAGCTTGACAACAGAAAATATATTGCTGGTAGGATCGGTTCTTCTCTTCATTTCAATACTTGCAGGGAAGACTTCTTACCGCTTTGGGGTTCCGACATTGGTCTTTTTTCTTGCCACGGGTATGCTGGCTGGATCGGAAGGCATCGGGGGAATTTATTTCGATGATCCGGGCATCGCTCAATTTATTGGAATTGTCTCGCTCAATTTTATTCTTTTCTCCGGCGGCCTTGACACCAACTGGAAGTCGATCCGCCCCGTACTTTGGCAGGGGGTCTCTCTTTCTACTTTGGGCGTTTTCCTGACGGCATTTCTTGTTGGCGCGTTTGTATATTTTGTAACTGATTTTAGCCTTTATGAGGGCTTACTGCTGGGCGCTATCGTCTCCTCGACCGATGCCGCAGCCGTTTTTTCCGTACTGCGATCGAAAAACCTGGCTTTGAAGTACAACTTAAGGCCTAACCTGGAACTGGAAAGCGGGAGCAATGACCCGATGGCCTATTTCCTGACAATTGCCTTCACAGGACTTCTTATAGACCCGGGAAAGGGAATTATAAGTATTATACACATTTTCATTCAGCAAATCGCGATTGGGGTATTGTTCGGCTTTCTTTCAGGAAAACTGAGCATGTTGGTTATAAACAGGATTAAACTCGGGTTCGAAGGACTTTACCCGGTGTTGGTTATCACCCTGATGTTTTTCACCTTTTCTGCTACAGATGCTGTGGGAGGGAATGGGTTCCTGGCTATCTACATTTCGGCTGTTTATCTTGGCAATCACGATCTGATCCATAAACGGGCCATTATCAAAGCTTTTGATGGTTTTGCCTGGCTCATGCAGATTGTGCTTTTCCTGACTCTTGGGCTTCTTGTTTTCCCCAGCCAAGTCGTTCCTGTCTTTGGAATTGGTCTGGCTATTTCGATCTTTCTGATCCTGATTGCAAGACCGGTAAGTGTCTTTATCAGCACCTTATTCTTTAAAGTAAAAACCCGGAGCAGATTGTTCATATCATGGGTCGGACTGAGGGGAGCTGTCCCTATTGTTTTTGCAACATACCCCTTACTGGCAGGAGTGGAAAAAGCTCATATGATTTTTAATATCGTTTTCTTCATTTCCCTGACCTCCGTAATTATCCAGGGGACCACGTTGCCTGTAGTTGCCAAATGGCTCAGGGTGGCCCTTCCTCAGAAGACAAAGCCTTGGTCTCCTGAAGAATTATTGCTTAGCGAAGGAATAAAATCTGAGTTTATCGAGATAAACCTTTCCCCCGACTCTCCGGCAATAGGAAAACGGATCGTCGACCTGAATCTTCCCAAGACTGCAATTATAGCCATGATCCGGAGAGGGGACAAGTTTCTCGTGCCCAATGGATCGACAACGATCGATGCAGATGATGTCTTATTTGTGATTTCTGAAGAGAATGAAAGTTTAAAGAAGATTGATATGATCCTCTCTTCCGCTTCAACCTCTTCTGAATAAATCACGCTGTGAAACCTTATCTGTTATCAATTTTTTCCGGATAAAGATCATGATTTTGCAACCGGGACCATGCCAGCTCCTCATACTTGGTTCCCGGTTTTCCATAATTGGCGTAAGGGTCAATGCTGATCCCCCCACGGGGCAAAAACTTTCCCCACACTTCGATGTACTTGGGATCCATCAGCTTCACCAGATCTTTCACGATAATGTTGATACAATCTTCGTGAAAGGCACCGTGATTTCTGAAACCAAACAGGTAAAGCTTCAGCGATTTACTTTCCACCATTTTTAGCCCGGGGATGTAGCTGATATAAATGGTGGCAAAATCGGGCTGCCCGGTAATCGGACAAAGACTGGTAAATTCAGGCGAATTGAATTTGACCCAATAGTCGTGTTCAGGATGCTTATTGTCAAAAGTTTCCAATACTTCCGGCGTATAATCAAAAGAATAGGTGGTTTTCTTTCCAAGATGCTTTAGATCTTCCATGTTTTTTTATGAATTTTAATCTTCTTTTTGCTCTATTCCCTTCTTTTCCAAATATCTTTCCAGTCCCCTTCTCCTTAGTGTACAGGCAGGGCAATGGCCGCACCCGTCACCAACAATACCGTTATAGCAAGTAAGGGTTTCTTTCCTGACCAAGTCAAATACTCCGAGTTCGTCAGCCATTTGCCAGATCTGTTCTTTATCTTTCCACATCAGCGGGGTATGAATCTCATAAGGATATTCCATTGAAAGGTTCAATGTCTGGTTCAGCGAACGGATAAACTCATCCCGGCAGTCGGGATAGCCACTGTAATCGGCCTGTCCTACTCCGGTCACCAGGTGGTGGATATCTCTCGATTTGGCGTAAACAGCTGCATAAGTCAGGAAAAGCATATTCCGCCCTTCAACCAATGTATTCGGTGGACGGTTTGCTGGCTTTTCCGTTTCAACCTCGACCTCCGGGTCTGTCAGCGCATTTCTTGAAATCCTGTTCAGCAGGTCAAGCCGGAACGACTGCCACGGAACGCCAGCTTTTTCTGCAATAGTCCTGGCTACTTCCAGTTCCAGACGGTGCTTTTGCCCATAATCAAACGATATGGCCTCCAATTCCTCAAATTCCTTTTTAGCCCAGAACAGGCAGGTAGTAGAATCCTGCCCTCCTGAGAAAACCACTAAAGCTTTCTTCATCATACTTGTTTTAAACGAAACGGATTATAGGAAATATTAATATCGAAAGTATCCGTTCCTTCAACCTCTTTTACTTTCCTGACAACCAATATTGTAAACGGAAGGACAATAATCTCGTAAATAGTCTTTAACAAAGCCTGGGTCACGATCATTCCCAGGATCACGTTCATCTGGAAAACCCCGAAAAAAGAAACACTGATAAAAATTAAGGAATCAGCTCCTTCCCCAACGATTGTTGATAAGACCGCCCTCAGGGAAAAACTCTTCCCGTTGGTCAACAATTTAAAACGGCTCATAACGTAGGCATTCAGGAACGAACCTGCCAGATATGCCATAAGACTGGCAAAGACTATACGGACGGAACTGCCCAGTACCGACTGAAATGCTTCCTGTCCTTGGTAAAAATGAGCAGAAGGAAATGCTATTGCCAGAGAAAAAAACATAGCAGCCATCAGGTTGACAGCAAAGCCTGCCCAAATGATCAGCCTTGCCTTGGCATACCCCCACACCTCAACAATTACATCATTAATAATATATGCCAAAGGGAAAATCAATACTCCTCCCGGTGCCGACCACGGCCCTATCATAATAATCTTTGATGCAAGGATATTTGCTATAAGCATACTGGCAGCGAAAAGGATGCCGCTAAGAAAGAATAAAACCGAAACTTTTTGCTTCATAATTCTTGTTTTTTACGTGGTTATCAAGGACACGTCATTAAATAAAGATGGCACAAAGATAAAAAATATCGGAGACAACCGGATAACCTGTTCCGATGTAAATCAGGTTTTCTTTTTGATCAGGAAAGTAACGAAAAAGGCAATAACACTGACAACAGACATAATCATGAAAGAGGTAAGATAGCTCAATAGGGAAGCCTGCCGGTTTACCTGTGACTCCATGAAACTGTAACCGATGGCCCGGGCATTCTCCATCAGTTGTCGATGCCTCGAGGATCTTACTTTTTGCATGTGTAAGCCCATAAAAATACAGACATTCCATTTTAATGTAATTCCTGTTATCCCCGAAAAATGGTTTGTGCCCCTGACAGCATCGGGAAAAATAAAAACACAACAAACTGATTAACTTTATTGTATAAATAAAATTGTTTAACAATTTTGTTTATGTAACAACTAAATCATTTTCTTTTACCTCCGAATTTTTTAATAAGCTATTTCCCTCCCTCTGACTTCACGATAAATTATCAGGTGGAAGTCACAAATACTATCGCAATTTAACACAATCATATCTTTTTTTAGATCTTTTACCAAAGGTAGTACGACTTTATAAATTGATGTTACTAATTTTAATCCGTAAATAATAAACCCAAAGTATGACAAAAAATCTTCATCCTTCACTTCAGAAAAAGATGCGGCAATTGGAAGAATGGTTCTTGGGACGTGAAGGATCGGTTGTAGCCTTTTCTGGGGGTATCGATTCCTCATTAGTCTTGTTTCTGTCTCGCAGGTTCCAGGGCCGGGACAAGAGCATAGGTGTTATTTCAAACTCGGAAAGCCTGAAGAACAAAGATTTTAAACTCGCGCAAAAGTTCTGCAAGGATTTCGATATTCAGCTGGAAATTATAAAAACCCGGGAATTCGATGACGAGCGTTACCTGAAAAATCCTGAAAACCGCTGTTTCTTCTGCAAAGAGCACCTTTACCTGAACCTTCAGTCCGTACTAAAAAAATATCCGGGATTTGAAATACTAAGCGGAACCAACCGCGACGACCTGGGCGATTACAGGCCAGGCCTTCAGGCTGCAACACTTTACCGGGTTGCTTCACCATTGGCCGAGTGTGATCTGACCAAGGAGGACACCCGGCAAATCGCCAGGTACTTCGGGTTGCCAAACTGGGATAAACCTGCCAGCCCTTGCCTGAGTTCCCGAATTCCATACAACCAGCAAATTACTATCGGGAAACTGAGGCAAATTGAAACAGCCGAAAATATACTTAACGATTTCGGGTTTAGGAACGTTCGGGTAAGACATTACGGCGACATCGGAAAAATCGAGGTACCAAAAGATGAAATGCCAAGACTGCAGAAAATCGAATCTGAAGTAATGGAAAAAATGAAAATTGCCGGTTTCAAATCCCTTGTCATTGACCGGGAAGGACTTGTTTCGGGAAAACTGAACAGGGCACTGGGAAAAAAGGGAACTGATTGAAGATTGCTGATTAATAATCAGGATTGGTTTAAAATTTATGATTTTTATATAAAACAGTCGCTCCAGACTAGCTATAAATAAAACGATGAAGATATTATATTATGATTGCTTTGCCGGGATCAGCGGCGATATGAACCTCGGCGCGATGATTGATCTTGGCGTGGAGGCGTCCTACCTGAAATCGGAATTGGCTAAACTAAAAATCGAAGGGTTCCGCCTCGAAATCAAAAAAGACCAGAGAAGAGGGATTACAGGCACCAAAGTAGATGTAATCATTGAGAATCCGGATAATGAAAAGCACCGTCATCTTCGGCATATCGAGGAAATTATCAATAACAGCGATTTAAAAGAAAAAGTAAAGTCCGACTCTCTAAAAATATTCAATTTGGTGGCAGTAGCCGAAGCCAAAGTACATGGCATTCCGAAGGAAAAAGTTCATTTTCATGAAGTCGGGGCACTCGACTCGATTGCGGATATTGTTGGGGCTGCCATTTGTTTTGATTATCTGAAGGCAGACAGGATCATCTCCTCTCCCATCCAGCTCGGGGCCGGAACGGTAAAATGTGCGCATGGCATCATGCCTGTCCCGGCCCCTGCCACTACGGAAATTGTCAGGGGGATACCGGTCAGGACAGGGCTCGTACAACACGAAGCCACAACTCCCACAGGTGCTGCCATACTGGTTGCAATGACCCATGAGTTCACAGAACAGAGTGGGCTGCGGATCATGAAAACGGCTTACGGAATTGGCAACAGGGATACTGAAGTTCCAAACGTACTCCGGGTAATGCTTTGCGAAGCAGAAGAGGCAGCAAAAGATATGAATCAGGAAGAAGCCATTATCATGGAAAGCAACATTGACGACATGAACCCCGAGCACTATGATTTCCTCATGGAGCAGCTCTTCTCCTCCGGGGCTTCAGATGTTTGGTTTACGCCTGTCATCATGAAGAAATCGAGGCCTGCAACAACTGTCTCCGTACTTTGCCCGGAAACTTTATCTGCGAAAATGAAAGAGATCATTTTTACGGAAAGCACTTCCATAGGCATCCGGGAATACCGCGTCACGAAAAATATGCTGCGCAGAGAAGAGTCAGTGCTGGATACAGAATTGGGGACAGTGCGGATCAAACATAGCTTTTACAATGGAAAACAAGTATCTGCCAAGCCCGAGTTCAGTGATTTGAAACAGATCGCTGAAAACAACCGGATAAGCATAAAAGAAACAGAAAAACTCATCAGCAAATATATGGATAGCCTATGAGCCCCCGGGAAATTCTTGAAAAATATAAAAACGGGGAAATCGACCTAGTCACCGCACTTGAACTTCTCCCGTCAAAAGGGATCGAGGAGATGGGATTTGCCATGCTCGACACGGACCGCCTTCGCCGCACAGGTATCCCTGAAATAATTTACGCTGCCGGAAAAACGACGGAACAGGTCAGTCAGATTGCAGAACGCATGTTCCAAAAAGGAATGGATATCCTGGCAACCCGCGTTACCCCCGAAATGGCAAGGACAATAAAAAACTTCATCCCGGAAGCAGAATACCATCCGATTGCACACACTATTGTTTATCAAAAAATTACACCAAAAATTACAGCAAATTACATAGCCATTGTTGCTGCAGGAACTTCAGATATGCCCGTAGCAGAAGAAGCTGCCGTAACAGCTGCTTTCCTGGGAAACAGGGTCCATAAATTTTATGATGTGGGCGTTGCTGGCATCCACCGGCTCTTCAGTAAACTGGAAGCTATTCGTCAGGCCAGTGTCATCATCGTAGTGGCAGGTATGGAAGGCGCTTTGACCAGCGTAGTGGGCGGACTGGTAGACAAACCCGTAATTGGTGTTCCTACCAGCGTTGGATATGGAGCAAATTTCGAGGGATTATCGGCACTGCTTTCGATGCTAAACAGTTGTGCCAGCGGCATCAGCGTGGTAAACATTGATAATGGGTTTGGCGCAGCCTGCCAGGCCTCACTGATCAACCGATTGACATGTAGGTAGTTTATGACAGTCATTTTACGTGAAATTACCCATTGTGATTAGAATGATTTCATCTGATATTTGAAACAGCTATGGCTCTGGTCATATTTGGAACGGTTTAATAGTTAGATGCCGATAAATGGCCGGATGAATTCTACCAAATGACAACTGGAAATATAAACACGTAAAAATTCAATTAAAGGAATATGATTTTAACGCATTTTCTGAAAGCAACAAAACATAAATTGTTCCCCGGAAAGGAATTCACTAGTTTCGATAATAGTATAATTCCGGCAAAAGAGTTAAGATCTAATGGATTAACATTCCATAACGACTCTTTTTATATCCAGACTGCAGAAACAGAAGCACGACGGTTGATCGAAAAACTGGGGTGCACCCCCAAAAGCAGGATACTGGAAATAGGCTGTGGGCAGGGACGCATGGTGGCTGGTTTATTAAGGCTTGCCGGGCCTGTTAACTACACCGGCCTTGATGTTCATTTACCTTCAATTAACTGGTGCCGAAAATATATCGAAAGCCGGGAAAAATCTTTTCACTTTGAACACCTTGATGTTTTAAGCGAGCGGTACAACACCGGGGGCAAACTGATTAACAACAACTTTAGGTTCGACATTAAAGACAAATCGATCGATATCATTTATATCTGGGGCGTTTTCACCAATATGGAAGGAGAAACTATGAAAGCTTACCTGAACGATCTGAAAAGAATGCTTGCGTCTGGAGGGAAAGTCTTTTTCACAGCTTTTGTTGAGGAAAATGTTCCGGATATCTCGGTCAACCCCAAAGGTTATTTGCTCGATGAATTTACCGGGCCCCTGCAGGTAGTCCGGTATGAAAAAAATTACCTGTTCTCGCTCATTGAACAATCCGGGCTGACTATCGATGAATTCATTTACGGACAGGAATTTGACGGGCAAAGTGAATTCTACCTAAGTTGATCTCTGGGTTAAAAAATCATCATTCAAGAAATACAAAAACAAGGGAACGACATGTGATTAAACGGACAGATGCCCCGGGTATCTATTTTTTTTATTAATTTTGCAAAAAAATAAACATTAAACCACTTCTGCCCGATTGAGCTTTCACTGCCAGTAATTAGAAATATATTCCGTTGTTTTGTATGAAATTTGAAGATTTTGGTCTACACGATGCTATTTTGGACGCCCTTTACGACATGGGGTTCGATGAAGCAACTGAAATTCAGGAGAGTACTATTCCCGTCATCATGGAAGGCGACGATTTGATTGCCTGTGCCCAGACAGGGACAGGGAAAACAGCGGCCTTCATGTTGCCTATTATCGAAAAGGTATCAGCTCTCCAGGCAGGAAGAACCCACGCACTGATTATCGTCCCGACACGTGAGCTTGCGATTCAGATAGAACAGCAGGTACAGGGCTTTTCTTACTATGCAGGGACCACTTCTTGTGCCCTATACGGAGGAGGAGACGGTAACGAGTGGGAAGCACAGCGCAAAGCACTCGAAGGCGGAGTTGATATTATTGTCGCGACTCCCGGTAAATTAATTTCATTCATAGACAATGATATTGCCCGTCTGGACGAAGTTCAATATGTTGTTCTAGATGAAGCGGACCGCATGCTCGACATCGGGTTCCACGACGACATAATCCGCATTTTCAGCCATTTGCAGGAAAAACGGCAAACACTGATGTTCAGTGCAACAATGCCTCCAAAAATAAGGGCATTAGCAGAGAAAATACTGACAAATCCCAAAGAGTTCAGCACGGCCATCAGCAAACCGGCTGAAGGGGTTCTTCAAGCAGCCTATATCTGTTTTGAGGAACAAAAAATCCCAGTCATCCAGGGATTAATTGCAGACAAGGACGATTGTCAAAGTATTATCATTTTCACCTCTACCAAGAAAAAAGTAAACCAGATCGTTCACTCCCTCTTAAAGAAAAAGCTCGATGCGCAAGGAATCTCTTCTGACCTGGAACAAAAAGAACGCGAAGAAGTATTGATGAAATTCAGGGCCCGTCAGGTCCGGATACTTGTGGCAACAGACGTCCTTAGCCGGGGAATCGATATCAAGGATATCAATCTGGTCATTAATTTCGATGTTCCCGGCGATGCAGAAGATTACGTACACCGGGTAGGCAGGACAGCCAGGGCCAACACTACAGGAATAGCATTGACCCTTATTAATGAGGATGACATGTATAAATTCCAACAAATAGAGACCCTCATTGGCGAAGAAGTTTTCAAAATCCCCCTGCCTCTGGAACTTGGTCCAGGTCCTGAATGGAAAGTCCAGACAAAAAAAAGGAGGGGGCCTGACCGGAAAAAATACAGTCATAAGGGTCCCGGCAAACCAAGAACAAAGAAAAAAAATTGATCCTTCTCCGCTCCGGCAAAAGGGAAGGCTTGCGGAAACTTTTTTTATTCAAAAATAATCTTCCTGTTTTTTCTTCGTTTGCCCCACCATATATAGATACCTGTAACCGGAAGGCTCGAGACGATTAGCCCTCCCAAAAAAGTGATAAGCTTACCCAACGGCCCCATCCATGTTCCCATATGCAGTGACCAATACATGTTTTCAACATCCTCGCCCCTGACGATTTTTCCCGGCACATCAAGTATTTTTCCCCCGTAACTGTCGTAGACAAGAAAAGATACATTTCGCGCACTTTTCAGTCCTATCCTGTCGGCAACCCGCATCTGATACCAGGCTGCTTTATCTATCCTGTAAGTTGCAACCTGAATTTCCGGTTTATCCGGGAACCTGTCAAATGCATCAACGATTGCCTCATCTATCCCATGTCTGAGCTTCTCTTTATTAAGAGAAGGTATTGATTTTTCCCACTCATCGGAAGGAGACCCGCCAAAAGTACGAACTGTAAGCCCGGACAAAGATGGAAAAGCAATAATCAACCCTGTAATAACCAATACCAATGATATACCTGAGACATAAAAGCCTAAGACATTATGCAAATCGTAATTCAGCCGTTTGCGCGACGACCGCCGTTTTATCAGGAAGGCAGCCTCCCTGTTTTTCCGGGTCCATTTAGCCGGCCACCATATCACCAGTCCCGTGATTAGTTCAATCAGAAAAATAATCGCAGAAATATCCACGATCCACTTTCCAGTTTTTCCCAACAACAAAGAATGATGTAAATGGGCCGTGATATAAAAAAAATAGATAGTCGCATCATCCTTCAGGATTTCTCCGGAATACGGGTCGACATAAACCATTCGAAGACCTTCGCTCTTGCTGAAAGTATTAAATCGGACACTTCGCTGCGGATTATTGTATGCAACCATATATCCAGGGTTTCTTCGTTCCGGGAATTCCTTCTTAAGAATTTTCATTAGTTCTTCTACGGGAAGCCGGTCCTTCTTCACTTCTTTGACAAAACGGGCCTTCCCTGCAGAAAGATCCATGATCTCGTCGCTATAGACAATAATTGTTCCGGTAAGTGAGACAAAGAGGATGACCAGGCCGGCAATCAGTCCCAACCAGAGATGTAACCATGATAAAAATTGTTTAACCATCTTACTTTAATAATCGTGATCCAATAAAAAAGAGCACAAAGCCATTACCGGTTCCCCTGGAAAATGGCACTGCATCCTGTTATTCATATTCCTGATCTTTTAAAACCGGAACGAAATATTTGCGATAAAGCTGCGTGCTGTCTGTGGCTCGGCGTAATAATCAGATATCCAATATTCCTTATCAGTAATATTATTTAATTTTAGACCGATCCGGAACTGCTTTTGCTCATAAAAGACGGTGGCATCAAATTTATAATATCCGGGAACCTTAATTGTATTAGCCGAATCATAAAAATGACTGCTGGCAAAGTTTCCCCCGCAACCAAAGCCAAAGCCTTTTAGTCCGCCATTCATCAGGCGATGGCTGATCCAAAAATTACCCACATGGTCGGGAACAGCATAGGGGCGTTTACCCTCAACACTGGAGCTTGCTTTTGTATACCGGCTGTCATTATACCCGTAACCAAGAATAACATGCATTCCCGGGACAGGATTGGCAATCAGGTCTGCCTCAAATCCTTTACTAAACCGGGTACCGTCCTGTACACTGTATGAATTGCCATCGTCTCCGGTAACCGACCGGACCGTATTTCGCACTTTGATATTGTAATAACTAAGTGTTCCGTTCAGCTTACCGCCAAGCAATTCCATTTTTACGCCACCTTCGAGCTGGTTTGCATGTTCAGGTTTGAAACTGACTGCTTCGTCAGGGCTTTCTTCAGTAACCCCGGGGGCCACATTTTTGAAACCATCCATAAAATTCCCGAAAAGAGAAACCTTATCCTTCACCACCTGGTAAATAATCCCCATTTTAGGGGATAAAGAGGTTTGATCATAATCGGAGATATCATCCCGGAAATGATCAATGCGCAGGCTGGCCATTGCGATGAAGCGTTTCGTCAGGTTCAGTACATCTGATCCGTAGGCACTGTATGTCTTGGTCGAACGTTTATTTTGGGAACGTGTTATCAACGATAGTTTCTCCTGGTATTTATATACATCCAGGTTTACGTTATTGCCATTCAGTGCTACCTTATCGAACTTGGAAATGGTGGCACGGGTGTCTGTTGTCTGAAGTTGGGTATAATCAAGTCCCAGCAACAATTTATTTTCCATTTCCCCGATCTTAAATTTCCCTGTAAAATTCTGCTGCGCCTGTATCGTATTAAAATTACTTGGGATATTCATAATTTTCCTTGTAATGCTGTCCGTACTGCTTACAACAAGGAACAGGTAGTTCGCATCATTTTCGGTATTCGAATAGGAAAGGGCAGTTTCTGAGGTCCAGCTTCCGGAGAGGACATAAGTCGCTTTTCCAAAAATATTTGTAACCTTTGACGAGCTTAACAGCTCGTTGGATGAGTATGATTTGCTGAAATCCCAGTTCAGATCGTCAATATTACCGATCCCTGCGGCAGAAGTGACCTGGACATAAGTGGTTGTCCTGTCTGACTCAAAATATTCCATATCCAGATCAAAAGTCAGCCTGTCGGTTGCATGGTAAGTAAACGTGGGGGCCAGCAAAAAAGTCTTGTTCCTCCCATAATCCTGAAAACTTTTTTCCCGCTGTATTGCCATATTCAAACGGAACAGAAAACTTTTATCATCATTCAGAGGTGAATTATAGTCAACAGCAACCCGGCCCAGGCCATCACTGCCGGTAAAGAAACTGACTTCGGTTCCCTCATGACCGAACGGTTTCTTGGTGATACGGTTCACCAGTCCCCCGTAAGAAATCAACGTGGTACCAAACAATGTCGATGATGGCCCTTTGATAATCTCCAGGCTTTCCAGATTAGCGGGATCAGAAAGGGAAACGAAATTGGTTGCCATCCCGTTGCGTATCGCTCCTGCTCCATTTGCACCACTAAAACCTCTCAGGTACATGGCCAGACCGGTTCCCCCGGAGCCCACACCAAGTGTAACGTTCGAAACACCAGGAGAAGAGAGTAATGCCCCCCGGAAATCGACAGCTACCTGTTCTGTCAGCAATTCTTTGGGAATAACCGTATATACCTGTGGGTTCTCCAGATTTTTCAGAGGCATGCGGGCCACCTCGTCCGATTGCTTTTTCGAAAATTTGGAGATCATGCCATCGACAACAATCTCGTCAAGCACCTCGGTCGAAGCTTCCATGGTGATTGTCCCCAAATGAAGGGATTCACCTGCTTTGACAACAATCGGCTTTTCATCGCTGATATAGCCGGTATGACTAACAACCAGTGTATAATTTCCAGGCGTTACGGATATGGAAAAAGTCCCGTCATCATCGGTGGTACCTCCTTGGGTAGTGCCCTTAATAGCCACTGATACGTAGGACAACGGTCCATCGGAAGAACGTACTGTTCCTGTTATCCGGCTGCCTGACTGTGCATATAATCCTGTAAATAAGAATAAAGGCGACAGAAAAAAAACGGCCCGGTACAAAGTCGTTTTTAAACAAATTGATTTTCTCATTTTTTTGGGGTTTGTATTAAATAAAAAGATGGATCAAAAATAGAGTCAGCTTTTTGTCCCTGCAATCCCCAAAAATTGTGATTCTTTATAACGGGCAGGTGGTCTTATCCATTTTCCGGTTTTTTCTCTTCTTCCAGCTGATGTACCAACCTGGCATACTTACCTTCCATGGCGAGGAGTTCCAGATGATTTCCCCGTTCAATGATTTGTCCATCCTCAAGGACAAGGATCATATCTGAATTTTTGATGGTGCTTAACCGGTGAGCGACAGCGATAACGGTACGGGTTGAAAAAATATTCTCAATAGCCCGCTGAATGTACTGTTCAGTCAGCGAGTCCACGGCGCTGGTGGCCTCATCCAGAATAATCAAACCGCTATTTCCGCAAATAGCCCGGGCAAATGAAATTAGCTGGGCTTGTCCTTTTGAAAGATTATCTCCGTTTCCCTGGATCACATAATCATATTTCCCCGGAAGGTCCCTGATAAACTGATCTGCATAAACGAAAGATGCTGCATCCCGTGTATCTCTTTTGGAAACGGATTTTCTCCCAAGCGAAATATTAAACCCAATGGTATCGTTAAACATAAAGATATCTTGTTGCATGACTGCTACCATTTCCCGGACACGATGCAGCGGAAAATCGGTCAGTTCGATCCCGTTTATGGTGATCGATCCCCGATAGCCGGTATATGCCTTTGTCAGGAGTTTAATGATGGTCGATTTCCCGGAACCGGTAGTCCCCACAAGAGCCAACCGGTCCCCTTTTTTTAATTTAAAGGATACATTCTTCAAAACATCCGGAGCATCTTCAGAGTACCTGAACGAAACATTTCTAAACTCAATTTCGCGGAATGCTGATAAATTGCCGTTTATATCCTCATACGTACCGCCCTGCGGCTCCACTTGCTGGCCAAACAGGTTGCTGATATGTCCCAATGCCGACAATGCGCTCTGTATCGTTGAAATCTGCTGGGCAAACTGCCTTACCGGTATAAAAAGTCTTCCCAGTGTTGTTACAAATACAATCAGTACACCTATTTTAAAATCAAGGTTCCAGATTTGTATAGCCCCAAACCAGATAACCAATGCTGTAGCGACAGAAGTAATCCCTTCGACGATTGAAAACAGGGATGAATCGTAAATATTTGAATTATTCTGGGCATCGCAATACTGCTTGTTCAGGGAATCATACTTTTTTAAAGCTTCCTCTTCTGCCGCGTAAAGTTGTATCGTCTTTACTCCATTAAGCGATTCCTGCAGATAGGCCGCCGATTTGGCAAGGCTGACACGGGAGGCATCATAAGCACTTCTGATTTTCCGCCTTAGATATCTCATAACGATCATTATCAAAGGCACAACAAGAAGAAGCACCAACGTCAGTTTCCAGTTCAGATAAAAAAGATAACCGGTCAGGGCCAGTGTTTTTATACTGTCAGACAACAGGCCCATAATCCCTGAAGCAAACGATTCAGATACAGACTCCATGTCGCTGGTTAGCCGGGACAAAGTGACTCCGATGGGATTTTTATCGAAGTAATGGAGCGGAAAACGTAACGCCTTCCCGAACAAGTCCCTTCTCATACCGACAATGGCAAGTCCTCCTGCTCTGGAAAAAGAATAGCTGTAAATGCCGTCAAAAAGCAGGTTGACGAACAAAACGACAGAAAGCAGGATACTATTCACCTTTAAACCGGAAATATCACCCGGAACGATATAATTGTCAATCATCCGCTCAACCAGCCAAAGAAAAGCTATCCCCGCAAAAGTAATAACCGGTATTGAGCCCAGGCTTAAAAAAAACCACTTTTTATGGGGAACAAAATATCCGGCAAACTGTCTGATCAGCTTCCAGTCTTTCTGACTTAATCGTATTTTCCTCTTTATTTTCTCCATCTTTCTTACAATTCTTAATCAGTCATGCGACTGAAGGAGCACCATTTCCCTGTAAAAATCAGACTGCTGTAACAATTCACGATGATTTCCCCGCGCCGTAATCTTTCCGTCTTCAAGAACCAGCGTATAATCAGTATTCTCCAGCACACTCATTCTGTTTGAAACCACAAGGATGCTCCTGTCCGTATGGTTTTCAAAAATCTGGTTGATCAGGAACCGTTCCGTATCTGTATCTACAGAAGAAAATACATCATCAAGAATAAGTAATTCACAAGGAGTATAGAGGGCCCTGGCCAGACTGATCCGCTGTTTCTGTCCTCCTGAAAGCATAATCCCCTTTTCTCCGACCAATGTTTCTTCCCGGGCAGGGAGACGTGCAAAATCATCAGCGAATGAACTTTTGTAAATTACTTCCTGAAGAGTACCTTTTCTCGCAGCACGCTCCGACCCGAATTTAATATTATTCGCAATCGTATCTGAAAATAAAAAAACATCCTGGCTCACCGTCCTGACTACAGAACGGACATCTTCTCCTCTCAGGGAATCGGCATCATATTCCCCGAAAAAAATCTGTCCCGGTCCACATCTCAGGTATCCGTTCAAACAATTAATCAGTGTCGTTTTACCTGAACCAACTGATCCCGTAATACCAACGATCTGACCTGGACTGACAGTAAACGAAATGCCATCCAAAACCAATTTCGCTCCGTCATGGTACTTGTAATTAAGATCCTTTACAGCCAAACCTTTATCAAAAAGCCGGATCCGATCTGTAACAGGCAATGAATTCCTTTTATCATCCGTCCCTTCCCTGTTCATAATGGTCTGCAGGCTGCCTATCCCGACAAACCCCTGCTGAAGAGTGGAAAGCAACCATCCCAACCCCATGACCGGTTGAGTAAGAAGCGCAGCATAAGCAATATACGCTGTCAATTCACCAATGGTAAATTTTCCCTCGATCACGAAAAGTCCGCCAGCAAAAAGAATCAGTATCTTAAGGATCTGTTCCAGGTTTGACAGCATAGGAATAATAAATGAGCGCACCCAGGCGATCTTTAAAGTATAGTTGAATAAGGAAATATTTTCTTCCTGTACTTTTTCTTCAGCCCAGTTATAAATATTATAGCTTTTGATTACACTGTTGCCTGATAAAAAAGAAATGACCTTCCCTGACAACTGTTGGAGCGTGTTCATCCTAAACCTTGTATTCTTTACCATGATGACCAGTCCCACCCGAACAACCAAAAAAACGACAATCATCGGTATTACACACCAGAGTGTCAGTTCCGGAGAAAGAACCCACATTTTATAGGGAGTAAGCGATAAGGAAAACAGGATATTCCCGGTCTGCAGGATCCCAAAGCCGGTGATCATCCTCACCCCGTTAATATCGTTATTGACACGCGAAATAATGGTGCCTGTAGCATTCATATCGTAATAATCCTTGCCAAATAAAGTCAATTTACGGAACATCTCACCCTTTAGCTTCCGTTCGATCAGTCTGGCCGGGATAAAAAGCAGTACCCTCGACAGTGTCCGGATAAAAATTAAGGCAAGGGCAAGAGATATAATAATCAGAACATTCTTTCTGAATTCATCTCCGCTAATCGCACGACCAGGTGCTATCAGGTCAATACTCTTCTGTATAAAACCGGGAATCGCCACCGAGATCCAAACCGTCAGGCCAAGCGCTGTAACTCCTCCGATGTACCACCACCGGAATTGGTTCATATATTTTAGTAAAAACTTTAGTTTCATTCCTTACAGCAAAACATCCGGAACTTCGGCCAACTCCTGACAAGTTTCCTGACGTCCCTGTCCCAACCTTTATAATAGTCTTCCAAATACCGTTCGGCCTGGGTGATCCCTGACTCTGCAATTTCCAGAATCGGTTCGAGATATTTTCCCTCGTCCTCAATTCCCATACTCAAAGAACGCCTGGTGAGACCAGCGGAAGCTATTTTAAGTAATTCTCTGGCAACAATCGCTGCGTCCATATCGCCGGATGCTGCTTTTAAGCCTTTCTCCGGCACCTGGGCCCTTACCTGCTGAATCGTCTCTACAGTCCAGCTACAGGCAAGGGAATAAGCTTCATCAAGGCTGTCGCTATCATACAATAAACCAACCCATAATGCGGCCAGGGCTGAAATGTGATAAACACAGCTGGCATCTGCCCCCCTCATCTCGATGTACCGCTTCAGCCTGACATCAGGGAACACTGTCGAAACATGCGTTTCCCAATCTTTCATAACCGGCTTAACGGAATGTCCGCCGTTCATAAACCTGCGGAAATTCATGCCGTATGCCGGGATATACGTTCCATCCCGGTATATAAAATACATAGGGACATCAAGTAGATAATCAACCCATCTCTCAAAACCAAAGCCTTCATCAAATATAAACGGAAGAAACCCGCACCGCTCCGGATCAGTATCATCCCAAACATGGGCACGGTAACTCAAATAGCCGTTATCCTTTCCTTCTGAAAACGGCGAGTTTGCAAAGAGTGCAGTCACTATCGGCTGAAAGGCCTGAGAGACCCTCATTTTTCGTACCATATCCCGCTCACTGCCATAATCGAGGTTTACCTGGATTGTTGCCGTCCGGGTCATCATATCGAGCCCCAGAGTACCTTTCCCGGGCATATAATCCCTCATCACAGCATATCTTTGCTTAGGCATCCACGGAACATCACCTCTCGTCCACAGGGGATCAAAACCAACAGCAAGGCTGAATACGCCAAAACGCTGACAAATACATTTCAGCTCCTCAAAATGTTTCTGTGTCTCCCTGAATGTTTCGTGAACAGTAAGGAAGTTCTTTCCTGAAAGTTCAAACTGACCTCCCGGTTCAAGCGATATTGAGGCCCCGTCTTTCATAAGCCCGATCATATTATCTTTTTCATAAACAGGGGCCCATCCGCTTTCCTCCATATGCCGTAAAATCGATTTTATCCCGGGATCCGAGTCGTAATCCAACCGCCGAAGGTCTGTTCCCCTGAAAAGAAATTTTTCATGTTCGGTTCCAATACTCCATCTGTCCGGAGGTTTACTCCCTTGTCTGAAATAATCAACAAGGTCTTCCTTACAGTTTATCTCTGTATCTTTCATTGTTTCTGTCATTTCAAATTCTGTTTTATTTGGCTTCAATATTCAGGAAAAAAACAATCCTGATGACGTCCCTTACTTTGAATTCAGGATACAATCGAGCACGTATTTCTCCACATAACGATTTTTCCCGACATATGGAAAATCGTGCATAGACAGCATGGCAGGGGCATTTAGCTCAACCACGATATAGTTATCAGGCGCTGGTACTGCAGAAAAATCGCGGATAATCAAATCGACTCCTGCAATTTTTAATCCTGCAGCCTGTGCTGCCCTTACAGCTACATCCTTATAAAAACCGGGCATCTCATCGGTAACATCAATGCTGTCGCCACCGGTGCTCAGATTAGAATTTTTTCTAAGAAAAACTGTCCTCCCCTTTTCGAGGATGCATCCGGTTGTCAAAGACAAAGCCTTCATGTGCCTCAGCGCTTCTGCATCAACCTTGATTTTCAATAACGGGTACCTGTAATCTGTTCCCCTTCCTTCATTTTTTAAATCAATCAGTTCGGAAATCGTATGGACGCCGTCTCCGGTAATATTTGCAGGAATCCGGTAAGCAATAGCCCTGACGGTCCCATCGACAACAAGAAAACGATATTCCTGTCCGGGGAACTGTTCCTCAACAATCACTTTCCCGGCATGTAAGAAGGCTATTTCAATTGCCTCAGTCAGCTCATTCCTGTTCGTTATATCGGTACTGACAGCAATCCCATGATCGGTACTGGCAGGTTTAACGACCAACGGAAACGATAATCGCCCCAGTCCCCCTTGCCGATCGTTCTTTTTCAACAGGATCCCTTCCGCCATACATATGCCTGCCCGTTTTAAAAACTGACGGGTCATCCATTTATCATTTGATATCCAGTAAGCGATCAGACTATTCCCGTCAGAGATAGTTCCTTCGTGGATAATATATTCCTTATTGTTATAAATAACAGCAATAAGATTATTTTCGGCATCGATTACTTCAAAAGGAAGTCCTCTCCGTAAAATCTCAGAAATGATAATCTGCGTAGTCGCTTCAAAATGTTCATAGCCGGTTAATGGTATAAAATGGTATTGCATTTTTGATCCTGAAATTACTTGTTCCGTTAAATAACAAACAACCGGTACATTGAGTTTCGAAAAATAAACGTGCCCAAGATAATCAAAGAAAAGCAGGCGTGCCAAAAATTAAAAAGAAAAAAGAACTAAAAAACGGGGCAGGCTGCCCCGGCAAACATTAACCAAGCGATTACGGTACAAAATGACCTTCACAAAACAAAAGACCGTGAAAGAGGGCTCATCCCTGCTTTCACGGTGTGAATATTTTATTGCAATGCATATCAGACCACCTCAACACCTCTTTCTTTTAGGAGTTTAAGACCCACATCCTTAAGCTTGTATTTTTGGATTTTGCCACTGGCAGTCATTGGAAAATCATCAACAAAGAAAATGTATTTCGGTATTTTATACCGGGCAATCTGCCCCTTGCAAAATTCGATAATTTCATCTTCATGCAAGTTCTGTCCCTTTTTCAGTTTTACAAAAGCACCGACTTCTTCACCATATTTCGGGCTTGGGATACCGGCAATCTCAACAGCTTCGATCTGAGGCATTCCATACAGGAAATTTTCAATTTCCCGCGGATAAATGTTCTCGCCTCCGCGAATAATCATGTCTTTAATACGTCCCGTAATTTTGTAAAAACCATCTTCGGTACGCAGGCCAAGGTCACCAGAATGAAGCCAGCCATCTTTATCGATCACCTTTCGGGTTGCCTCCTCATCCTTGTAATATCCTTTCATCACATTGTATCCCCGGCAACAAACTTCTCCCTGTTCATTATCGGCACATTCCTTTCCTGTTTCAGGGTTTACAATTCTTACTTCCACGTTGGGAAGTTCAAACCCCACTGTTGTAGCCCTGACTTCGGGAGGGTTGTGTGTCCTTGTTGCGGTCATTCCCGGAGACGATTCGGTAAGCCCGTAAACAATAATAATATCTTTACAGTGCATTTGCGTCATCACCTTATTCATGGTATCAATCGGGCAGGGGGCTCCGGCCATGATGCCTGTACGCAATGTCGTCAGATCAAACATATCGAACATCGGGTGGTGCAACTCTGCGATAAACATGGTCGGCACGCCATATAATGCGGTACATTTTTCCTTTTCTATAGAAGCCAGCACCAGTAACGGATCAAAATTCTCAACCACAACCATTGTCGCACCATGAGTAATTATAGCACAAAGGGCGAGCACACACCCGAAACAATGGAAGAAAGGTACGGGAACCAACAACCGGTCATTTGCGGTGTATCTCATGCACTCGCCGATCGAGAAGCCGTTGTTCAGGATATTATGGTGAGACAGCATCACTCCTTTAGGAAAGCCGGTCGTTCCGGAAGTATATTGCATATTCGCCACATCATGCGTATTAATCGTACTCTTTACCGCTTCAAGTTCCAGATCGTCGAGATGGTTCCCCAGCAAAATCAATTCGGCCGTATTAAACATCCCTCTGTGTTTTTCAGGCCCGATAAAAACGACATTTTTTAATTCGGGAAATTTTTCTGACTTAAGGTTTCCCCGTTGCTGGTTCTTCAACTCCGGCACCAACTCAAAAACCATGTCGACATAGTCGCTATCCCTGTAATTCCCGATCAAACAAAGAGTATGAATATCTGAGTTGTGCAGCAGGTATTCCAGTTCTGCAAGCTTATAATTCGTATTGATTGTGACCAAAACAGCCCCGATCTTGGCGCTGGCAAACATAAATGTAAGCCAGTCGGGGATATTGTTTGCCCAGATACCCACTTTATCTCCTTTACCAACCCCAAGATACATTAACCCTTTGGCCATTTGGTTCACCCGGTTGTTAAACTCGCTGTATGAAAACCGGAGCCCGCGATCAGGATAAACCAGAAAATCATGATCCGGGGTTTCGAAGGCATATTTCTCAAGTATACCCCCCATTGTATAATCAACTAACTGCATTTTCCGTTCTCCTGATTATTTAATTGAAAGGAGCATACAATACTGCTAAAATTTTTGCAGGAAGGTTATTACCGACATGAACATTATGTCCGACAACTGAATCCATGTAAATGCTATCTCCCGGCTCAAGCAGATAAACATCTTTGCCATAATTAATCTCGACCTGTCCCTCCAGCACATAAATAAACTCTTCCCCTTCATGAGATGAAAGCATATAATCTGAAGGTTTTGCCGGTTCTATTTCAACAATAAACGGCTCCATGTTCCTGCCGGCTTTATCGAAAGCCAGTGAATAAAAATTGAGATGTTCCCTGGTTAAACTTCCCTGCGATACAAAACGCACCCCTTTTTCCCGTCCTCCGGAACGGACTACAGCCGGGCCCAGCTGATTACTGTCATCCAGGAAAGTTCCCAACCGGACTCCAAGAGAGCGGGCTATCTTAATCAGAGGGGCCAGGGAAGGAATAATTTTTTCCTCTTCAATTTTTTTTATCAAATCAATATCCAGATTAGTCCGGCATGCCAGTTCCTCGATGCTGACTTGCCTTGATATTCTGATTTGTTTGATTCTTTCTCCCAAATTTTTTTCAACAGCCATAACAGATTTCTTAAAAAATGAAAAACAAAATTAGTCTTATTTTGTTACCGGCCAAATCTGTCCCCTTACTTTTGAAAAGATGACCAAAAGAAATGATATTTACTGCATAATCTTCATAGAAAATCCACGATCTGCTAAATCCGCATCCTTATAAAAGGAAAGTAATTTAGATGGCTAAAGAACGTATTTCCCCGCTTATTAACCTAAAATCATTAAAATCACTAAAAAAAAAGTAGTTTTGCACATAATCTAAGCAGACTAAAAATATGATTGAAGAAATTCAGAAGTTAATACGGCATGAATCGGAGGCGATTGCCAATATTCCTGTTACCGACCAGTTCGGAAAAGCTGTTGAACTGATTGAAAAACGGGTGCATAGAATGTCAGGAAAATTAGTAGCCAGCGGCATGGGAAAAGCAGGACAGATTGCCCTGAATATTGCCACTACGTTTAGTTCAACGGGAACCCCCGCAGTATTCCTTCATCCCAGTGATGCCCAACATGGCGATCTCGGAGTAATCCAACCCAACGACCTCTTGCTGCTGATTTCCAATTCAGGAAAGACAAGGGAAATACTGGAACTGGTAGATCTTGCAGATAACCTCTATAAAGACCTGCCGATTATCGTCATCACGGGGAACCCGGAAGGAGAACTGGCAAAAATGGCCGATGTAACCCTTTTCACCGGAAACCCTGCAGAAGTTTGTATCCTCGGCCTCACCCCAAGCACTTCGACGACCACAATGACTGTGATCGGAGATGTCCTCGTGGTATTGATGATGAAAAAAATCGGTTTCACCTGCGAGGATTACGCCAAACGCCACCATGGAGGATACCTGGGTGATAAATCCCGAAGCCAGGCCAGGCTAAAAAAAATGCAGCAAAACCAGGACGGGATGAACTTACCGATAAGCTAAATCAGGGAAAAGATTTTGCAAAATCCAATAAAAACCAAATGATATGCGCATTACCAGAGAGGAAACAATAGGAATGGTCATTGACATGCAGGAGAAATTACTCCCGGCAATGGCAGAACAGGAGGATTTACTGAAAAACTGCAGGATCCTGATACAGGGGATGCAGGAACTGGGGATCCCGTTAATTGTAACCCAACAATATACAAAAGGCCTGGGAGAAACAGTAGAACCGGTAAAATCAATTATTAAGAACTTCTCCCCTGTCGAGAAGCGGGAATTCAGTTGCTGCAATGAACCTTTAATTACAGAAAAAATAAAAGAAATCAACAAAAAAAAGGTCATACTGTGCGGTATCGAGAGTCATATCTGCGTACTTCAAACGGCCATCGACCTGAAAGAAGCAGGCTATGTTCCGGTCGTGGTCCTGGATTGTGTTTCTTCCCGGACATTGGGGAACCTGGACCTGGCCGCAGAACGTTTTCGCCACGAGGGGATCATGATGACTTCCTGCGAGTCTGTTCTCTTCGAACTGACAAGAACGTCAGTTGCCCCGGAGTTCAAGGCGATATCGAAAATGATTAAATAATACTAAAGTTTCGCAGCTTCCGGATCCGGGAAAAAGAACAGGGGACACAGAGCGGGCACCGGAATGACATGCGAAACTTCAGTAATAATATTATTTGGTAAGAATAAGCTTCTTGGTCATTACCGAACCGTTTATTTTCGCCCGGAAGAAATACATGCCACTCGGGCATCCCGTTATATCAAGATCGATCGTATTGGAGTCGGGCCCGAAGGAAGCTGTTCCCGAATACACCTGTTTGCCTGTTATTGAAAAAACAGCCAGCTGGGCCGTTCCGCTTTCCTCACTGGAAACAGTAAAATGATAAACGCCGCTTGACGGATTTGGATATACCTCCAGCGTATTGCTGACCAGATTAATCTGCAAATTGCCATAATCGCCGTTATTCCCGTCAACCTGTAACCAATAGGTTTTTGCCCTGTTTACTTTAAGGTTTCTGATAGCTGCCTCCGTACTGCCGGTAGCCGCATCATCGTCACTGGCTGCCATAAGAATATAATTCCCGGATAAAATATCTGAATACGAGTCAGCCTGATAAACGGCAATCTGCGTATCAAACCCTTTCGTTTCGATGGTCACCATGCCACTTGAAGTCCCGGGAAAAGTAAACCAGATCGAATTATCGAGATCGGACCATGTGCCTGACGGATAAGGTTCTCCGTCTTCCACCGTTCCGCATTCGTTGGAATAATAAGCATTCTTGCCAAGCCTCAGGGCTATCGCATTTTCAACATTATCGTTTTTAGGCATAACCACATGGAGCAGGACGCTGTCGGAGGCAGAACAATTTCCGTCAGTCCCGGTAACCCTGACATAAGTATCAAATGAACCATCCGGTTTTACGTCATCCTTTAAAGTAAGGTACAACACATTTGAACTGGTCGTAATGTCGAAATAATCTTCATCATCAACGGAAAAAGTATATTCGTCTGCCCCTTCTGCATCGATCTCATAAGAAGACAATTCGGATCCGCACAATGTCAGTTCATCCGACAGTCCGGACAACACCACGGGCAAATTGTCGAAAGCTTGTACCAGGTCGCTGTAACTAACGGTATCTGATCCATACTTGTTCGTGGCAATCAGAGAAACCGAATAACTGCCCGGCTTTAAAAAGATAACCGAAGGATTCTCCGAAGTCGAGTCTGTACCGTTCGTATATTCAAAAGTAGCCGGAGAAACAGACCAGCTCCAACTGGTTGGAGAATGAGTACTTTCGTCGGTAAAGGAAACGACCGTACTCAGACAGGCAATGGAAAGGCTGGAAGAAAATTCCGCTTCGGGAGGATTCTTATCACCAATCCCTTCTAGCCTGAGGGTCCCGGTATTGTCCGGATCGAGCCAGCTTTTCAGCTGCTTCGTCGATGTCGAACTGTAATTCCAGGAAAGCGAAAACATCCCGAACAGTGACATCTCGTCATTTCCCCCATGCAATTGTCCTATGATTTGCTTGTTTTCATTAAACAAAGGACTTCCTGAGGATCCGCTTTCGTCTGTTCCTGTATCATAAGAAACTTCCCAGTGCGTATTGGCTTCCGTAATGACCCCGTCATCCCATTGCACCCGGTTGCTATAACTGACAGGGGCATCGTTATCAATGGCAATACATTTATACATCCCTTCCGGGTGATGAATACAAGTACCATTTTCCGGGGAATCAGAGCTGGCATTCCATCCTGCAAAATAAGCATCATACGCGTCAGGAGGGGTTTCGTCCAATTCAAGCAGTGTAAAGTCGGAATAACTGCTGGTCGCTTTTAATGCAGCACCCGAAAGCGACTCATCCAGCGAAGCATCACTACTGTTACAGGTCGAATTTTCATAATTAAAATAGGCGACCAGTGTTTGTGCTACCGTATTGGAACTAAGGCAATGGTTCGCAGTAAGAAAATAAGGAGTCCCGTCTTCCCTGACATTATTCACCAAGGCTCCGGAGCAGGAATAACTGTATTGACTATCATGAAAAGTGATCAGGCAGACAGCATGTTTTTCGGTTTGCCAGTTTTGACCAGCCGGACAATTAATTTCCACCCAACCGCTGGTATCTATAGTAGATGCCTTCGATGCCAGGTTGGTATAAGCCTTAACAACTGAACCAACCACCAATCCTCCCGAAAATGCGGCATCAACAGGTTCGTCGTACTCAATAATCAGAGAAGTTCCTTTAAATTCGCCAATCGCCAGCTGACCGCTCTTTTTATTGTTTATACTTGTAAATCCGCCCCTTACCCTGGCCTTATCTGCCGAATAAATATAAACGCTTGCGTCCTGGGGCAAATCGTAGGTTTTAAAATATATCCCCAAAGAAACAGCATCAGGACATTCTATCTCATAACGCCAGACATTCATATTCCCAACCCGAGTCTTCAGACCTTCTTCCGGGATATCGATATCCACCGACTGAACAACGCCATACCTGTTTGGTATTCCCATCTTGGAATCCATTAATTTTTGCTGTTCCACACGAACAGAATCCAACCTGAAACGGGGAATCACGACCGAACTTCTTGTAGTGAAACCAAAACTTGCAGGTATGCTGTGATCAGAGATCTGACCTAGAATTTTTCCTTCAAGAAAAAGAAAAAAGAGACACAAGCATATGCTTCGAAAACCAACAAATGGCTTTAATTTATTCATACTTCAATTTTCCTGCTAAACAAAAATAGAAACATATTTGAAATAGAAATGCATTTTGAAAAAATAGTATGCAAAAAAAAGCAATGCTGCCAGAATTAAAACAGAACAAAAAAAGGGAACTGTTCCCAGATCCCTCTCTGCTGTCATAGCATATTTATAACTTTCTAAAAAGAAATGTCATACAATCCCTGTCCATCTTCATGGAAAGTCCTGACACTAATGTCGGTCATCGGGTGTTTGATTAATTGCATCAACAAGTCCGGACTAACAGTTGCAGAATGGGAGCCATTCATACTGACCCGGTAAATCTGGTCGACCGTTTTAAAGCTGGCTGCCAGTACTTTCGTTGTCAGCTTATAATCAGTCATATTTTTTACAATATCTCGAACGACTTCAATACCATGCGACGAAATATTGTCCAGCCTGCTCACATAAGGTGCAACAAAATCGGCACCAGCCCTGGCTGCAACCAGCGCTTGCTGCTGTGTAAATATCGCAGTTGCTGTCACATTCACCCCTGAATCCTTCAATATCCGCATCGCCTTATACCCCTGAGGGGTTACGGGTATTTTCGTATAATAATTATCGCCAATATCGAAATAATTCTTATAGGTTTTAGCCTCTCTGACAATATCTTCAGCAACTTCGCTCATCACCTGTATGTGGATCATTCCGCTTCCGGTAATTTTTAATATGCTGTCGATCGCCTCAGATAATTTCAACCCGGATTGCTTTAAAATTGTCGGGTTTGTTGTCACCCCTTCAAGGGGAAAAAAATCATACAAATCTTTTAAGGCTGAAAGATCAGCCGTGTCTGCCATGTAAATCATTCCTACTTAATTTTTTAATTCCAGGTTAATTGTCAGGTTTTTTGTTATCCGGCAAAAAAACAGGAACCAAAAGAACAGGTCAGGATTAATTCACATCCTAGGCTAAAGCCTGCTTCTTCACTTCAATTGCTGTCTTTGTCCGGACAATCAGATGTTCCTGGCATTCGCAAGCAAATACTCTTCTGCTTCCACGGACCAAAGGTCGTTATTCCGGACACAAATCTCATTCAATTTTGCAAAGAAAGGATCAGATTTACCTTTTTCTTTAAATTCGCTGATAGCGGTCAGCGGGATATCCTTATGGGTATAGATTAGTTTCTTGCCTCCCGGGATAGCTGGCAGGTTTAGTGTTGTTTCGATTACAGCATTTAGCCCGCCAACATGTGTTACAAGGCCGGCAGGATCGAGCCCCTTCCGGAACATATACAGTGATTCGATCATATCGTCATTGTTCCCTCCCGAAGTTCCTGTGATGTGGGTCGAAGCATAATGTACATTATAAAAATTCATCTTTGCTGAGAAATCTGGTTTACCGGGACCGGCAAAAAAGTTGAGGCAACCGTCTGCTGAAAGAATTGCATCCCCCTGTTCAACAACCGGGGCAACCGGGGCAAAGACAAAAACATCATTGTACCCTGATCCTCCTGTCAAATCGCGCAGTGCTTTCACGGGATCATCAACGCCGGTATTCATATAAATCAGTTCGATACCCCTGGTCTTTGCCCATTCCGGAGAATAAATAGAGGCAGCCCGGTCGAGCCTGGCCTGGTCGATATCTGTAACAACCAGCAATGAAGGCTTCCTGTCTTCCCTGCTGATCACATAATTAATGGCGGCTAGCCCCATTGGACCAACACCCGCCAGGACAGCCATCTTGCCACCGTCAACAATTTCCATCTGGTGGACATACGATCCCGGTTTTGTATGATAATTGGCATGCATCGCCCCAATCACACAGCTGAGCGGTTCAGCCAAAGAAGCCGGATAATATCCTGGCCCTTCATAGGCAAGAAGACAATCCTGCACAAGGACGTCCCTGGGAATGATCACATAAGTAGCATCGCCGCCAATGTAAGAATAGGAATAGCCCGGGGCACTCAGTACCCCAACCGGTCCATCTTCATAATAAATAGCAGGCTGGATCGAAAACTTCTGTCCAACTTTAAATTTATGCTGCCAGGCAGCACCTACCTCAACCAGCTCGCCTGCAAATTCGTGACCTATGATCACGGGGTTTTCCGCAACATCATCAGGGACTCTTTTATGATCAGCTCCCTGACTGGCAGCTTTATATGACGACATGCAAATACTGTCGGACACTACTTTGGCCAGAATTTCATCTTCCTTAATAGCAGGAAGTTCAAACTCTTCCATCCTCAAATCCTTCTTCCCGTATAATCGAATTGCCTTTGTTCTCATTAGTAAAAATTTATTTAATTAACCTTCAATCACATTACTCGTTCCCATCTCCCTACCCTTCAAACTACTAAACAATCAAACCATTCATCAGCACCGGCCTCCTTTTATTCAGTTCCGGAAATCGGAGAATTAGCCTGGTTTATAGTTGGTTGCAGCCACCTTGAACTACTTCAACATATTCTGTCCTCCGGTTACAGGCACAGCCTGACCAGTTTCATATTCCTGTTCTATGACGTAGTAAATAGCCCGCATCACATCCTTAGGGGTACATCCCCGCCCTGCAGGGACCTGCGCTTCATAATAACGTTTCACGTCTTCAGTGGTTTTGGCCCCGGGGACTTTGCCTGTCTTCAGGTATTGGACAAAAAGTCCGTTGACCGGATCGGCCCATAGCGGTCCGTCATAAAAATTACCCGGACAAATCGAGTTTACTTTAATCCGGAAAGGCATCAGTTCGAGGGCAAAAGACTCGGTAAGTCCTATCCCTCCGAACTTACCCCCCGCATAGGCGAAGTTTTTATTGCTCCCCTTCAGTCCGGATTTCGAGTTGATCTGGATAATGTCCATAAAATGTTCAGGACAATAGCGATGCTGCAGCTTCATCACAGCCGAGGCATATTTCGAGCAAAGGAAATACGCCTCATAGTTGACTATGGTCATCAGGCGGAAAGTTTCCGGCGCCATTTCGTCCAATCCGCCGGCCCTCAAAATTCCGGCATTACTGATAAAAACATCGAGCCCCCCAAAACAGATCACGGTGTCGAAGATCAATTGCCTGACCGACTCTGCTTTTGAAACATCTGCCTTCCGAAATAAAGCCTTATTTTTTCGGGGCACCTGGTTTAACAATCCGGCAAAAGCATACCCCTTTTCCTCGTTTAGGTCGGCAATCACCACGTTCGCCCCTTGTTCCATCAACTGCTCCACAATACCGGCACCAAAGCCCTGGGCCCCGCCTGTCACGATAATCACTTTCCGGTCGACCCTGCCTGCAGTAGCCCCAAGGGAGACTTTCGAGCGGTACTGTTCAACTTCCCAGGTCTCAATAAACCTGATCTGGCGCTCCGTCATCGGGTGCGGGCCACCAAAGGAAACAGAAAACCGGGCAATGCGGCACGAATCGGAAACCACGTCTGCCAACACCCCGGCCCCTTCGGCATGATCTGCAATAACCAGTATCCCAAACCCTTTTGCAAAGATTACTTTAGGCATCCGGCCGTTCTTCCGGTTATAACTATCAATTTCCTTCCGGATACCATCCAGAAACTTTTCAACATCGCCATCAAATTCAAAATAAATAAAAGACGAGTTCGCATAAACGATCCCGTCCGGGGTAAACGGCAGCGATACCGACTGAAAGTTCTCTTCATCAAGGTAAAAACTGACAAGCGTGTTATTAATCAACCGGACCGTCCTCAACCCCTGCAGGGAAACCATCATTCTGATTGCCGGCAATATCTTGTCAGCGTCAGACGAGGCAGGCAACTCTTCACTGGCAAGTTCTTCTCCAAAGACTTCATCCAGTTTTGAGATGATCCGCTCATAGATGGCTTTTACTTCAGCTATTGAATCGGCCCCTACAAAAACGCCATGGTTCTGAAGGAAAATCACGGACGGATCCTGCCCCTTTTGTTGCCGGTATTCCAGAATCTTCTTTTCGACAGCCTTGAAAAGAATGTACCCCGGATCTTCATAAGCGATATAAAGGACTGTATCTCCGAATAACTCGGCTGTTTTCTCAGCGGCCTTGTTACTGCACACCAACCCGTTCACCTTGGTTGAATGCGTATGAACGACAAACCGGTAACCAATCAGGTTATGCAACGATGTTTCGACAGAAGGGCGTTGTCCCTTTTCCGGCTCCACCCGGCTTTTCAGCAGGTCGTTTTTGATTTCTTCTTCCCTTTGGAGAACATTTTCCGAATATGTTTTCGTGTTTACCTGGTTCAAAAGTGTTCTGTCCAGCTTTGCAAAACCGTCCCCGCCAATAGTAGCCAAGCTGAAGCCACTGGCTTTCACCCATAAGTAACAGTTGTCTTTATATGAAGTATTGCCCCCTCCGGCAATAACAAAATCTTTTTGTTTCCCGTAATATCGCGAGATTTCAATTAAATCAGCAATTTCCTGTTCCATATTACTTGAATATTTTGGTCAATAATCATTCAAAATTCGTCAATTCCATTTTCTGCCTTATCGGCAATAAAATTTTTAATCACAGCATTCCCGAGAGAAATAAATTCGTTTCTTTTTTCATGCTTTGCCCTACCCTCACAATCCAGGTAACCTTCTTCATTTTTTGAAATCAGGTACTGGTGGGCTGCAATAACACAAGCCCCCTCATAGCCGGTCTTTTTCATGGCACCGCTCAGTTCATTGCCATTCCCGTCGAGCACCGTAACCGGATCCAGCGCAGGGGTATTATGTTCAGTCCCAAAAGTAATGACAAATCCTCTTTCATTGAAGAAATTCACGAATTGTTCCAGTATTTCAGGTTTATTCCGCCCCGGGATCAATTCCAGGGACCATACCTTTTTTGAAACCAGGTTTTGATAAAGGCTTTCAAAATGTCCCTCGTAGTCGGTAAACTCCCCTTTCGGATTATCTAAAAGAACCGGGTAACAGGGAATACCTCCTGCATGGACGATCAGTTCGATCACCTGTTCCAGGGACAAAAAGGCCTTATCATCTTCAGGGACAAAAGCCCTTCCTCCCGATTTAAGCAAATTACCGCGTATCTCGTTTTCCAGTCCGGCATAATCAGTCATCGCAGATTTGGCCGCTTTCCCGGAAAATAATTTTTCAAAAAAGGTTTTTTGCTGTTCTTCAGCCGGGAACGTTTCGACGACCTTCTCTCGCAACGCTTTGGCAATATGCCGCTCCCGCAACAGATTTTTGGCATACTTCGCTTTTAACTCGCTGAACGAAAAATGAAAACCTGCGCCCAGTTCGTCCAGGAATCCGTTTAGTTTTCCGACCATCTCCCCCGTTTGCCGGTTACTTTCGTCCTGCACGCCAATCAACCGCTCCAGCATCGCGGCATTGATTACGACAGGATATCTCAATCCCTTTCCGCTGAAATAGGTCCGTCCCGGGTTGTTTGGATCGTTCACCCGTACCCCGGCTGCCTGAAGGTCTTTTTGCAAAGACATAAACTCGATGTTAAACAACGGGAAAATCTTGTAACTTCCGGCAAGATCGCAAAATTCCTGATACCCGTCGGTTGTATAAAAATCATTGATCCCGAGTACCTTCACGCCTTCCCGCTGTGCCATATCAAACACTTGCCTGATTTCGGAAAAGGCACTGAATGAATATGGTGTATGGAAATGTCCGTTGACCTGTAAAACAGTCTGATCTGCCTTGGCAGCTTCAGCTTTTAACTGTTCAGGTCCGGGATATTTGTCAAAAACAGATTCGTATAACATACTTTACTTCATTTTTTGATTCGTTCCCCAAAAAAATAAAATATGTGAAAAAAAACCATCCTTTAGTATCCTGTATATTATAAAAACAAGAGGAAACACGACTCGTTGCAGTAAATTTAATCCACAATAGGGTTTAAAAATTAACAAAACCCTCGAAAGCCTATTTTTCGCTATTTATAAATATCTTGTAATTCCGTTAACGGAATCTTTGTCATCCATGCAACGTCATAATCTCCTGAAGAAACAAAATAAAAATAGTTATTTAAAACAAATGAAACCTACATGACAAAAAAAAGACACCCAAGAGCATGAAAATAGGGTGCGATGCAGACGGCACCATTTCAAGATAGGATTTGTAAATTAGTTATGGCATAAGCCAAATAACAAAAAGACAAAAGAAATGGAAACGTCAGAAGTATCATTTAAGCAAGTCGTATCTCGGGGATGCGGCGTTGATGTGCACAAAAAAGTAGTAGTAGCAACCATCGACGGTGAAGGGATAAAAAAACAAACCCGTGAGTTTGGCACCGTGACGAGTTCTTTGACAGAATTGAGAGATTGGTTATTGGAGAATGGGATCACCCATGTGGCCATGGAAAGCACAGGCGTATTCTGGAAACCTGTTTACAATGTATTGGAACCAGGCGGCATGACGGTTTGGATAGTGAACGCGGCCCATGTAAAAAACGTTCCAGGACACAAAACAGACAAGAAGGACAGCGCATGGCTGTGTAAACTGCTTCTTGCCGGGCTGCTCAAGCCAAGCTATATCCCGGCAAAAGAGCAGCGCGAACTGCGGGATTTGACACGCTACCGGACAAGGTTGATCCAAAGCAATGCCTCGAACAAAAACCGGATCATTCGGATACTGGAGGATGCCAACATCAAGTTGTCGAGCGTATTGAGTTCCACAAGCGGGGCAGTAGGCACAAAGCTGATAGACAAAATCTGTGAAGGCAAAACAATCACCATGCAGGATATTGAAGAAGTTTATCACAAAAAGCTGGGGGCGAGCAAAGAAGAAATCTTCGAAGCTTGCCAGGGATTTGTTACCGGACACCATGTGTATATGCTCCAAATCATCCGGCAGGAGATAGCCGACACACAGAAGAGCATCGAGAGCCTGAACCAGCGGATAAAAGCAGTACTATTGCCTTACGAAAATGCGCTGGAATTGCTTAAAAAGGTCCCCGGAATAAGTTCCAAAAGCGTAGAAGATCTTGTAGCCGAAATCGGTTTGGACATGAATGTTTTTCCCAATGAGAAACATTTAGCCTCATGGGCAGGGATGTGCCCCGGGAACAACGAGAGCGCGGGCAAAAAAAAAGCGGACGGACCACCCAGGGGAACAAACAGGTAAAAGCGGTGCTGACCGAGATAGCGTGGGCAGCCACAAGGACAAAAAACACATTCTATCAGGCAAGGTATCACAGACTGGCAGCACGGCGGGGCAAAAAACGCGCCCTGGTAGCAGTAGGACATTCGATCCTGAAGTCAGTCTATCATATCCTGAAAGATAGGTGTGAATACAACGAACTTGGGGCAGCATACTTGATCAGCAGGACAGAGGCCAAACGCAAAGCGTACCTGAAGGGCGAGCTAAGCAAACTGGGATATACAGTTGAATTAAAACAGCTTTCACCTGCCCAGAAAGCAGGATAACAGCAAATCCAAACAAAGGTCGATTTTTTCTGACACCCGTTGTTTTCCGCAACATCGAAGCCGAAAATGAAACTGACCTCAACAGCTAAGTACCCAAGAAAGTGACCCGATCACGCGTATGAAATTTTATTCCTCTTAGCTGTTTCTTTACGACCATCCCAATAACCGCATTTGCCTAAAAGACAAGTGCTCTCTTTTCTTTTGCTTTTTAGTTTTAAAAACTATGCATTCTAAACAATAGATGGGCTTTTATGGCTCTTTTAATAGAAATTATTTACGTATGAAAAAAAGTCACCATACACGCGTCCATAGATTCGAAAAGGAGGAGGCAACATTTCTTTAAATTGCATATTTACAGGATCAAATTCAATCATTTTATCACCTGAGCGATAAGATTTCCCTGTCAAATAGACCCTTTCATTATAGACGGTAGCAGTTCCCCCGTAGTACACACTCATTGGCAAAGATCCATGATTGATCCAATTATCAGAAGACGGATCATATTCCCAAAATTCTGTCCTTTCATCGCTATCAATAACATCAGTATTAAATGCAACAAAGCCTTTATTATTAACAGAAAAGAAAAGAGGCCTAGTTATATAAAACCGTGTTGTCGGTAAACCTTTTTTTTCAATCCACTTATCATTTTCGGAATCATATTGAAAAAATCCATGGGGACTGCCGGCATAGAGGTTATCATTCAAGGCAAACATAAAGGGATAGCCGTATCCCTCCCCAAAAAGTGGTTCCGGAAAATCACTTATTTTTGTCCAAGATTGTTTATCCAAAGAATATCGAAATACCACAGCATTATTCAGAACAGCATTATTACCTATAAAATAGACATCTGAACCGAGACTACAGCTAACTATTGAAAACGAAAACTCTTGTGGTGGGGTACTATTAACATAAACCCATTGTTCTTCCGTCGGATCAAACTTAAGTATCCTTGTTTCTGATTGGCTAAAAGAAAAAGCATAGGCTTTCCCATTTACACCTGTATAAATGGGTGTTCCTGGAACACTTGTAACTTTATTCAGTTTTTTCCATTTCTCATTAAAGTGAAGCTTCCCTTCAATCTCAATAGACTGTGGTCCAACAACCAATGTGACAGTTGGATATTCGGAACAATAAGTATAATCAGATATGACACCCGTCATACTCTTGTCATTCCATTCTTCATTCTCAAGATATGTTCCCTCAATAGTAGACATCATATAAAAAGCATTATACTTCGATGGAAGATTATTGGCTTTTATCGTAAGTTCTGTGCCTCTTTTTATTTCATAAGGAGTAAGTTCTGTAATCTCAACTTTAGGAATAGTCATTTTAACAGAACTTAATGGATATTCAGAATAATAGGACAAGGGAACAGAGAATGTTCCATAATTATGAGTCCAACCTATTTCCAAAGAAATCTGGTTTTTATTTATATAAGTCAACTTTCCCAGAGATGATGTTAAACCAGAAAAGAAACGATCACCGGTAAGAAGAACTGTTTCTCCATATGTAGCAGTGCCGGGGGATATAGCAGTAATAACAGGAGGATTAAAAGCTATAGACTGTAGGGCCAAAAGTTGTTTATTGTAAAAGGTTGCTCGAATCTTTCCTTCGTCAAAGACAGTATTAATTTTTGCCGTTATCAAAGTATCAGATTTATATATAATCGAAAGATTATTATAATCTATCGTGAGCTTACTTAATTCGTTCAAATTTGTGCCTCTCATTGTTAGTACTGTATCAATCCATGCCTCTGTCGGAGAAATGCTCTTGATTTCCGGATAAATTATTTTCAGCTTTTGATCCGATGTAACGAAACGGTCAATCTGAAATAATTGAACCGATTTTTCTCCATCTGTAACTTCTGTGTTGACCGTAAGACTAATTGTACTATCAGTAAGCATTTGAATGTTGTTCGAGATATCATCAATATTCACTTTACTCACCTGGAGAAAGCCTGCCCCCATTACTTTTAATGTTTGACCCGGCAACACTTTCTCTGGATAAAACCTGTAGATAACAGGTTGTTTAAGAGAAAAACTGTCTTTACTAGCTGTTTCTTTCTCTGCAACCTGCACCACTAGTAGAATATTCTCTGATGCTGAAAGCAAAGGGACAATAACCTTCAAAATTGTATCACATGAAAAGAAAGGTACAGCCTGTGATTTCCCAAAATAAATAATGTTATCCTCATTTTTAGAAGCAAAATACCTCCCTGAAATGATAATTGTATCGCCCACATAAGCCTCCTTAGGATAGAAATCAGTCAATTCCGGAGATTTTGATCCTTTACTAATAAAAGACAACTGATTCCCATAAATTATACGATCGCTAGTCTTAACATAAGCCTTCACTGCATATGACAGACCCGCTACCAAGTTTCTATCAATTTGCACTGAGAAATAAGATCCTCCGGGATCTCCCGTTATTGCTATTTTCTCATAGTTTTCCTTTTCATCCAGAGACTCCGGAATATAAACTACCCCATATTCAACGATCTCAGAAGCAGAACTTTGTTTTACTTCTGCAGAAACTAATACACCATCCTCAGTTATAACCAGATCTGCTAAAGTAGTAACCTCAGGGAATCCCCGAGTCTCACTATCTTTCTGACAGGCAATAAATAATGGAAGAAAAGACAGCAGCAGGTATATATTTTTCATAATCTTGGTTAAAAATTCAATCCGGCAAAGAAAGACCAGGATTCGTCTGGACTTAGCGAATTGGCAATATGAGAGTCAGCCATTAATGAATAGTGCCAAGATACTCCAAATGAAAAAATTTTACTCATAATTGGAACATCTACAAGAAACTTATTATTTTGGGCAATATCCACAGAAGAACGAACATTTAATTCTGGCAGTTCTGTATTTACGACCCCGTCTTCTTCTATCTCGGTTCTTAAATGTTTTTTTATTGGAAAAGCTTTTTCGAACTTCACTCCTGCTTCCAAAGAAATTGAACAATTATGGTTATGGAAAAACTCATAACGTACATTAACCGGAATTCCAGGAACAACCCCCTGGTAATTAACATCAATGTAATATATTTTTTCATTTATGGGTTGAATACATAAATCCTTTATCCAACAAAAAGTAGACTCCAGACCTGTGGAAAAGAACAATCGATTGGAAAACTTAGGAAAGTGATATTCAGTATAAAAAACACCTGTAAAAGAGTTTCCTTTCATTTTTACAGATCGCCCTTCGTCCATTCTGAATTTATACTTATCCTCAGAAAAAGCCGCCCGGGCAATCAATCTTGAATCAACTTCAACATAATGGTTGTAATCATGATACCGAAGATTATGAACTTTGTGATACAATATCAAAGGTTTCACAAATGATTTTGGATCATAAACCAGTTTTCTGTAATCATAATCGATTTTGTCTCCCAGTAACGCTATAAATTGTCCAACATATAAAGAACCTGTAGTTGTTTTTTCTTCTGGGCCTGATCCATGCTTACGCAAGCCCAAAATCTTACCGTCCGGATCAATTATATACAATTGATTTTGGGAACCGACCAATTTATAGGCTCCATAAAAGAAACATTTTGACCAGACATTCTTACTTTGCCCCGGCAATTTTATGCTTAAATAAAGACTTTTATCACCAACAAAGGCTGCACTTGCATTCTCCGCATAAATGGCATGCCAAACATTCTCATAAGATTTTCTAAAATAAACCTCATTTTCACCTTTTTTCCGATCAATTTTTATTTGGAGATTTATTGTATCTCCATCGGAGACCAGCCGGTCATGCTCTTGCGCAAAAATTGACCCTGATAATAAAATCGCAAGAATCAATAAAATATTTTTTATCATAAATCAAGAGTAAGAAAAATATAAACGATAGAGCAAAGATTCGAATGTAGTAAACACTTAGCTAAAGCTACGATGTAAAACAGAAATGAACAAGCATTTTTCTTCCAAATAATTTATTATTAATGCTATTGTAATCGCTGCAGTTTTTCCAAGAGATTATCCAATTCTCCAGCACTTGCTGAAGGATAGATTTATGCAGCCCCTACTTTGGTAATTATCCTAGAACCGCAAAGATGCCAAAAATATTTCGCCTCACCGTCTCAACCAAAAAGAACGACTTTTTGTTCTCTTATAACAACCGGAAAACAGATTAAAAATGGAAAGACGGAAATTTATCAGTGCTACGGGTACAATATTGCTGACCCAATCAATATTGGGGGCATCAACCGTTGCTTTTGGCAATAGTAAAAAGGAAAAAGCTTTCAGCGGTCATATTTTTCCTGAATTACCATACAGCTATGACGCCCTCGAACCTTATATTGATGCCCAAACAATGGAATTGCATTACGACAAGCATTTCAGGGGGTATTTTAACAAATTTACGGAGGCGGTTAAAGGTACAGATGCTGTTAACCTCCCGATGGAAGAAATTTTTGCAAAGATCGCCCGGTATGGTGAAACCGTTCGTAACAACGGAGGGGGTTACTACAACCACAGGCTGTTCTGGGAAAATATGAGCCCTGAAAAAACAACAATGTCAGGAGAACTTGAACAGGCCCTTGTCAAAAATTTCGGATCCGTTGACCAGTTCAGGGAAGAATTCAGCAAAACGGCAAAAAATCATTTCGGAAGCGGATGGGCATGGCTTGTAGCCGGGTCAGATGGAAAACTATTTGTAACCGACACGCCCAATCAGGATAATCCGCTAATGAATGATGCCCCCCGCCGGGGCACCCCCCTGCTTGGACTGGATGTCTGGGAACACGCCTATTATTTGCATTACCAAAATCGTCGTGCAGAATATGTCGATAATTTTTGGAATATTGTCAACTGGAAAGCCGTCAGCACCAGGTTTCATGAGACCAACAGCTAAGGAAGCAGTTCGTTAAATTGCAGAAGTATCTGGCTCAATCTGGTCGATCATTTTCAGGTACTTCTTTTTTTCTTTTTCAGGAAGAAGACTGGCCGTTACCGAGTTCTTAGCCAACTGACGCAAATCGGCTTTTGAAAGCTGAAGGGCTTCGGCAATCGCGAGGTAATTTTCATTAATATATCCGCCAAAATAAGCCGGGTCGTCAGAATTGACAGTAACCAGGAGCCCCAGGTCCATCAGTTTTTTCAGCGGGTGATCTTTCAGATCGGGGACCACTTTCAGGGCAAGGTTCGAAAGCGGACAGACTGTAAGCGGGATTTGCCTCGCGGCCAGTTCCCGCGCAAGCCCTTCATCATTCACCGCAGCATTTCCATGGTCGATCCTGAAAATACCGAGCAGGTCAACCGCCTCCCTGATATATTCCGCCGGGCCTTCTTCCCCTGCATGGGCAACGGTAAGGAAACCCTCTTCCCTTGCTTTGGAAAAAACCCGTTCAAACTTAGACGGAGGATTTCCTTTTTCTGAAGAATCGAGCCCGACGCCAACAATCAGGTCTTTATAATCCTGCGCTTCTTCCAGCGTACTAAAAGCCGATTTCTCGTCCAGGTGCCGGAGAAAAGACATGATCAGCCTGCCGGATATCCCAAGCTTTTCCCTCCCGTCCTGCAAGGCATGATTTATTCCGTTAATAACTGTGGCAAACAAAACGCCCCGGGATGTGTGGGTCTGCGGATCGAAAAAAATCTCGGTATGCACCACTCCCTGCTCCCCGATCTTTTTGAGATAGGCCCAGGTCAGGTCATAAAAATCCTCCTCTTCCCTCAATACATTGGCCCCTTCGTAATAGATATCCAGAAAATCCTGGAGGTTCGAGAACCGGTAAGCTTTCTTCAAGGCTTCGACAGAGGGATATTTTAAAGAAATGCGGTTCCTCCCTGCCAGGGAAAAAAGCAATTCAGGTTCGAGTGTCCCCTCGATATGCAGGTGAAGCTCGGTCTTAGGCAATTTTCTTATAAATTCATATAATCCAGACATTTGACTGACAATTTACTATTTTCGGGAAACCTGATGGAGATCATTGGCCTGATTCCTGTACCAGGTATTCCTCAATTTTTCGTTTCTCTGTGGAAAAGTTAATTCCAACGGCTATTTTGCGACGGGGATCAGACTGATAGGGATGCAGGTACTCTTTTTCAAAAATTTGATCCAGGGCCTCCCTCGCCGATTTATCTAACTTGAGTTCAATAGCATAGATATGAGTAGCCGTTTTAACCACTACATCGCAACGACCTTTGGAGCTATGGACTTCACTTTCTACATCTATCCCGATTTTCTTAAAAGTCAGATGCATGATAATGTGAAAAACCGACTCGTGATTCGCTTTCCAGTGTTCATAGGGAATACTGCTGATGACGCTATTCAGCTCAGTAACCATCTCATCGAGATTGTTGGTCCGCAAAGCCTTCAGTAAGTTACCGGTTACCGCATATGAATCGTCGGGGAATACGTACCGGTAAGCGCTAAGCAGGTTATCGAGCAAACTATCTTTCACTTCCAGGTTGGGATAGTCAAGCCGGTAGGTCCTTGTGGCTGCATCATACGCCCTGATGGTCAGGTAACCGGTTTGAAACAGCAGGGGTACCGGCAACGGATCGGCAATATTAAAATTGCTCAGGACATTGCTGCCGGCATCCCTGTTTTCAAAGTTGTATTCGCCCTGTTCTTTAATCAGTTTTACCAGAAAGGTAGGCGTTCCGGTCTGAAACCAGAAGTTATCAAAACGCTTTTGTTTCATCAAAGAGAGAATGGAAAAGGGATTATAAAGCGTGTTCTCACCGCCCCAGGAATATCCGTTATACCATTGCTTCACCTTTTCTTTCAAGGCTTCCGGGCTAATGTTTTCTTTCTTGGACAACACCACTAACTCTTCCTTAAAATTGGATTCCAGTTCGGCCTGGGTAATACCGGTCAGATCATTCATGGTTTCCGTTATAGAAATATCTTCCAGGTTATTTAAATCAGAAAAGATACTCACTTTGGTAAAGCGGCTCACTCCGGTGATCAGCAACAGGCGGATGTAAGCGTCCGACCCTTTTATAACAGAGTAAAAAGTTTTCATGACCGATCGGTTTGCTTCAGCCAGTGGAATATTGTCCAGATAATCAATAACAGGCTTATCATATTCGTCAATCAGAATCACCACTTTCCCTTTTTCAGAAGCTTTACGGATCAGCTCTGCGAATTGCTGATCAACAGTGCTTTGTTCGAGTTTAACGCCCAGCCTGACAGCATTCTGATTGAGGGCATTAAAGATGGCGTTGGTCATCCCCATGCTCGCCACCCCAATATCGGAAAAAGAAATCCGGATCACCGGATGTTTTTGCTCCCAGTTCCAGTTGTTTTCAATCCACAATCCTTTAAACAATTCCCTGCTGCCGTTGAATATTTCTTCGACAGTCGATAACAATAACGACTTTCCGAAACGACGCGGACGGCTTAAAAAATAATACTTACCAGAAGTAATCAACTGGTGAATAAGTTTGGTTTTGTCAATATACAGGAAGCCCTCATTAATGACCTCACTGAAAGTTTGTATGCCGATCGGGTATTTTCGCATGGCTGCAACGAATTTTATATGAGAACGAAGATAAAAATTAATGCCCTATAAAAAAAGAGACTGCCTAAAAAGGACAGCCTCAACCGAAGTAAAACGGTAATCTCAGGCTGCAAAGCATAAATCTGATTGAGTAAACTTCTCATCAAATTATCTATATAATTTAATTCAATTATTAGTATAATTTGATTTAGATTATTAGTATAATTTGATTATATTATTAATATAATTTTTAGAAAAATACAGTCAATCGCCAAAAACTTAAGCATTCTAATGCCAGACGAATAAATAGCTGATAAAAAAAGAGACCGCCCTTTTGGACAGCCTCCTTCTAAATAAATGGAAAAAAGAAAAATTAAACTCCCAATTTATTTCGTCTGATTTGTTCCGGTTCAGTATAGTTATTTTTAACCACATGTCCCTTCAGCGGAACAATTTTCTCGTGAATTGCATCAATAATCCATTCCGGCTGCGGAAAGAAATATTTTTCCAGTTCATGCGCCGGGGTGATCCAGTTTCTGGAACCTACGACTACGGGAGGAGCGTCCAGTTCGTCGAAAGCCAGTTCGGCAATATTGGAAGCCATATCACGCATAAAGGAACCGCGGTTGGAAGCGTCGCCTGTAATAACGATACGTCCTGTTTTCTTCAGGGATTCGATAACCGGCTCATAGTTGAACGGGACCAGCGAACGGGCGTCGATGACTTCTGCGCTTACGCCATATTTTTCCTGCAAAATACCGGCAGCCTCGAGCGCCCTGTATAGTGTTGCGCCAATGCTCAGGATCGTTACATCCTTTCCTTCCCGTTTCACATCCGGTTCACCGAAAGGAATTTCGTAGTAACCTTCAGGGACCCCGCCTTTGTGAAACTGTTCACCGATATCGTAAATCCGCTGGCTTTCAAAAAAGACAACCGGATCGGTCCCCTGCAAGGCAGAATTCATCAATCCCTTGGCATCGTAAGGGGTAGCCGGAAATACAACTTTCAATCCCGGGATATGGGTAGCCAGGGCTGTCCAGTCCTGAGAATGCTGAGCCCCGTACTTGGAACCTACCGAAACCCGTAGAACAACCGGCATACGGATAACATTACCGCTCATGGCCTGCCATTTGGGCATTTGGTTAAACACTTCGTCGCCCGCACGGCCAAGAAAATCGCAGTACATAATTTCCGGGATAACCCGTCCGCCACACATGGCATAACCAATAGCCGTACCAACAATGGATGCTTCAGAAATCGGCGAATTAAACAACCGGTGGTATGGAAGGGCCTCTGTCAGGCCGCGGTAAACAGCAAATGCTCCGCCCCAATCCCGGTTTTCCTCACCGTAGGCGATTAATGTAGGATCTTTGTAAAAACGGTCGATAATGGCTTCGAACAAACCATCGCGTAACCCGTATGTTTTAATCTTGGAATGAGGTTTTCCATCTGCATCAAAAGCGAAGCGTTCTTTCTTTTCCAGTTGCTGCACCCTCGGGTTCTCTGCAAGCGGCATGTTCACTTCCGGTTCGCGGTCTTCCATACGGTCGACCGACTGGTTGGAAAACATCATTTCCCCAATCAGTTCGGGATACTTTTCCATATCCATTCCCGGAGAAACTTCGTCATTGATAGCAAGCTTCAGTCCCCAGGTTATCAATTCTTTCGTTGTCAGTTTAAGGCTAATCAGTTCTTCTTCAGTTGTAACGCCTGCCTTTACCAGTTCGTTTCCAAACCAGATGATCGAATCGACTGACTCCCATGCCTCAATCTCTTCCTTCGACCGGTATGAAGATGCATCAGACGGCGAGTGCCCGCTGTAACGGTAAGTGAGCACATCGAGCAAGACCGGACCTTTCTTTTCTTCCAGTACCTTACGTTTACGCCTGTATGCGTCGATCACGGCCAGCGGGTTATAACCGTCGACACGTTCGGCATGCATCTGATCTGCATTTAATCCGGCCCCGATACGTGCTGCCACGTTATAGCCCATGGTTTCGCCGCACGTTTGTCCCCCCATTCCGTACTGGTTGTTCATAATATTGACAATCAGGGGAAGGCCGCCTTTCATATCGTCGCCCCAAAGTTCACGGAACTGGTCCATCGTGGCAAAAGTAAGTCCTTCCCAGACAGGACCGCAGGCCATGGCGGCATCGCCAATATTGGCGACAACAATGCCCTTTTTCCTGTTCACCTTTTTAAACAAGGCAGCACCCACAGCGATATCTCCGGAACCGCCAACAATGGCATTATTAGGATAAACGCCGAAGGGGGTGAAAAAAGCATGCATCGAACCTCCAAGCCCCCGGTTAAACCCGGTTTCCCTGGCAAAAATCTCGGCAAGCGTACCATAAATCAGAAAATGAACGGCTGTTTCCCTGACAGAGCCTTTAAAATTGGCTTTCACAGGGGCAAACGTTTTCCCGCCAAAATGTTTATCCATGACCAAAGTAAGCTGTTCGTCAGTCATTTTATGAATAGCAGAAAGTCCCTTGGCCAGGATCTCACCATGAGAACGGTGCGACCCGAAGATAAAATCGTCGGTATCCAGGGTGTAGGCCATACCCACAGCTGCAGCTTCCTGTCCGATCGAAAGGTGGGCCGGTCCGGGATGGTTATAGGCAATACTATTGTATTCCCCTTTTATCTTGATTTCGTTAAGCATGGTTTCGAACTCGCGGATGATCACCATGTCGTGATAAATATGAAGAAAATCTTCCCTGGAGAAATTCGCTTTTTCTTCTTCAATACTTTTGTTATACTGATTTACAGGGACCGGTTTAAATGTCACCTCACCGGCTTTCCTGACTTGTTTCGGATCGATAAATTGTACCTTAGGCATATCTTTTTCAAATTTTGTTTTTTATTCTTCTAATCATCAGATTCTGTTTTTTCTGACACGCACGGGATGGTCAGAACTGAAAAATAGTCTCCTTAATAATCTCGCTCACCGTTGGATGAGGGAACACAATCTCCTGCACATCTTTTACGCGAAGCTGCGCTTCAATCAGGGCACACGCCCCCCAGATCATCTCTGAGCAAGCGCCGCCTACCATATGAACGCCGAGGATCTCGCCATATTTTTTACCGGCAATAACCTTGCAAAATCCGTCTTTCCCTTCATTCTCCGCAATAAAACGGCCGGCATAAGCCATTGGCAGGCGCCTGATCTCAACATCGATTCCTTTAGCTTTAGCTGCTACTTCTGTCAATCCGACACCAGCGATTTCAGGATGGGTATAGACGACACCGGGAATTGCGTCATAACGCATCGTGTCTTTCCTGCCGGTAATATGATTGACAGCAACTTCACCTTCCCTGCTCGCCGTATGGGCAAGAAGCGAGAAACCTGTAATATCGCCTGCAGCATATACGTTCGGGATGTTAGTACGGCAATGCTGGTCGACCTTTATTCCCTTTGGGGTAAACTCTACGCCAATATTTTCGAGGCCAATTCCTTTCACGTTGGCGCGGCGGCCAACCGACAATAAAACCTGGTCACCTGTAACAGAGAAAGTTTGTCCCGCCTTCTCAAAAAAAACTTCCTTACCCTTAAGGGAAGTCACTTTCGCATTCAGGTGGTAATCGATTCCCCGCTGAGTAAATTCCTTACGCACAAAAGCGGCAATATCTTCATCGACGCCGGTCAGTATTTCCGGAAGCATCTCGATCACGGTAACCTTCGTTCCCATGGCGTTGAAAAAATCGGCGAACTCGGTACCGATCACCCCGCCCCCAATAATCACCAGGCTGGCCGGAAGTTCCTTTAGCTGAAGGATCTCCCTGTTCGTGACAACCATTGCCGGATCAAGTCCCGGTATTGGCGGGACAGCAGCTTCAGACCCGGTACAAACGAGCAAAGAAGCCGCCTGATAATCTTCGCCCCCGGCAGAAACCGTTATCGTATCGCCACGCTTTTCCTTTATAACAGCTTCAGCCCTGACCACTTCCGCTTTGACATGTTTCATTTTTGCTTCCACTCCGGCAACCAGTTTCCTGACCACTTTATCCTTCCGCTTCATGATCTGACCGAAGTCAGCAACAATGTTTTCGGCGCGGACACCATATTTGCCTGCTTCACGGGCCGACTCAAGTATTTTGGCGGAATTCAGCAAGGTCTTGGTCGGGATGCAGCCTTCATTCAGGCACACCCCGCCCAAAGCACGCTTATCAAAAATGACCACACCGAGCCCTTTTGCCCCGGCACGTTCTGCGGCCACATAACCAGCGGGACCACCGCCGATAATAGCTATATCGAATTTATTACCCATGATTTTTACAGACTCAGTTTTTCTATTTGTTCTTTTATTTCTTTCAGGAAAAGAGTTGCCTCTCCGCCATCAAGGGCCTGGTGATCGTAAGTTAACGAAAGCCCCATCATCGGGACAAAGCCATAAATCCCGTCACCCAGGTCTTTGGGCCTCGGAATAACCGTACAAACACCAAGAATGGCTGTTTGCGGCAGATTGATCACCGGGGTAAACATTTCCACCCCGTAATTTCCCAGGTTTGAAACCGTAAAGCTCGCGGCCTCAGGCTTCAGCAATTCCGGATCAATGTTCCCCTTGCGGCACTGACCGGCAACTGCGGAAAGTTGGGCTGAAAGCCCCTCGATCGAAAGGTCATCGGCATTTTTTACGGCCGGTACCATCAGGCCGCGCTCGGTATCGACAGCCAGGCCCAGATGAACTTTCCGGAACCAGCGCATGCTATCGCCAATAAAATGAGTATTGACCTGTGGAAATTTTTTCAAAGCCTTTATCACCGCAAAACAAACCAGATCGTTAATTGTGATGTTGGCGGAGATTTCACCTGCCTCCAGTTTCTTCTTGAAGCCCTTTCTCAATGCCATGATGTTACGGGCATCGGCGCTCATATGATGCGTAAGCTGGGCCGAATTCTGCAACGACTGACGCATTGACTTGGCGATCAGCTTCCGGATGTTACTCAGTTTTTTCACTTCAAAATCATCGCCATAAACAGGATTATAAGCAACCAGATCAGCGGCGCTGACCCGTCCTCCAAGACCTGTTACCGACGGGGCTGCAACGAGGCCCTCGGCTGAAGATTTGTCTTTCGCAAACGGGGTCATGGAAGGTACAGTTTCCACGGCAGCTTCTATATCCCGGGCAATAATCCTGCCCCGGGGACCGGTACCATCCAGATTTTCATAAGGAATCCCCAGTTTCTCAGACTTAATCCTCGCTCTTGGCGAAATTTTTACTTTTCCATCGCTGCCTGCGTTCTCTGCCGGTACGGATTTTATTTCCTCTTTTGCTATGACAACTGTTTCCATAACAGTTTCCGGAGCTTCAGAAGGAGCAGCAGTGCCTCCCGGACGGAACTCATCGACAGGCTCTCCCTTTTTACCAATCACGGCTACATTTGTCAACACGGGAACTTCATCGCCGTCGTCATAGAAAACAGCCAACAATTCGCCGTCTTCTTTCGCTTCTTCTTCAAACGACGCCTTATCTGTTTCATATGAAAAAAGAGGGTCGCCCTTTTTTACCTGATCACCCGCTTTTTTATACCACTCTCCAATGATACAGGTTTCTACAGATTGCCCTTGCCTGGGCATAATTACAGGAACTGCCATATCCGTTTATTTTCACTTGTTAATACAAAACAATTAAAATATAAATAATAAATAATCAAATAATTCTTATTTTACGGTACTTATAAGAATCAGGTTGTAAACTTACATTTTTAAACTTGTATTTACAAGTTATTGAAATGAATTTAATTTTTTTTCTTATTTTTGATCCTAATTTCGAGATATCATGGTGGAAGAAAATAAAATACCACAATACAAAAAGCTATACGAGACGCTCCGGCGTCACATCATTTCAGGAGCTTATGAAGAAGGGAGCCTTCTCCCTTCCGAGAATGAACTGTGCGCCGTGCATAATATGACCAGGCCAACGGTACGCCATGCCCTGGAATCGCTGGTGCAGGACGGGTTCATTATGAAAAAGCAGGGGAAAGGCAGCATTGTCCGGAAACCGCCCCAGGACATCGGTATTTTATCGATCTCGGGGACATCATCGGCCATCGGGAAACCCTATCTGAGGACACAAATTCTGCAAAAGCCGCAAATCAAACCCTGGCCGGAACTATTTCACTTTGATCTCTCCGAGAGCGAAAAGGATTTCGGGTGTATCTACATGGAGCGGCTTAGGTTTGTCAACAAGCAACCGGTTTTCTACGACATCAACCATATTCCCAACATCAACCTGCCCCGTTTTACAAGCAGGACCTTTGAAAACAAATCACTTTTTGAAATTTTGCGTACCAGCTACCAGATCGAGGTCAGAGGGGGCGAGCAAAAACTAAAAGCGCTGAAAGCAGACAGCAAAATCGGTTCTCTTTTAAACATAAAGGAAGGAGACCCGGTATTATATATCGAACGTAAACTATTCACAAACAGGGAAGGTTTTAATATCTATTCGACAATCTATTTCAATTCGGAAAAACATACCATTTTCGGGACTTTCTAAAATTAAGCGCCAGCAAAAAACAGCTTCGATCCTGAAAAAGCCATAAAAAAAGGTGGACATCCGTGCAACCACCCCTAACTGCACATAAAATCTCTAGAGAAGAGACTGGATATCCACCAAAAAATGTTTAATACAAATAAAGCACTATTTTGTAAATCAATCAATGTATTGTACAACACGCTTTGTCTTAGAAATACAGAGGAAACAGTTTTGTTCGGCAAGGAAATCAAAGATTGGTATAACCTGACAAAGTCGATATAAATTCACTTTAATTATCTGATAAAAATTTTCATCTTTGTGCACTGAAAAACAACGGCTTTAAAAGCAGCGTCCGGAATAAACAGAACGACCAGACAGGGCTTGCAGAGCAGGTTTTCTTATTTTTGAAATAAGACCATTAATAATAAAATTTATACAAATGAAAGTTTTAAAATTTGGCGGAACATCTGTCGGAAGTGTTGAAACCATGTATGCAGTTATGAAACTGGTCACCGACGGAGAAAATAAGTTGATTGTACTTTCCGCCATGGCAGGTACGACAAATGCGCTGGTCGAAATTGCCGACTACCTTTATAAAAAGAATAAGGATGCCGCCCGTATCCATACCAACAAACTGGAAAAACATTACGAGATCGTTGTAAAATCACTTTTCAAGAATGAGGACAGCAAAAATGAAGGCTTAAAAATCGTCAGAAACGCATTCGATAAGGTAAAATCTTTCACGTCAGGCGAATTTAACGAAGTAGGAGAAAAAACGATCCTCGCCCAGGGCGAATTAATATCGACAGCGCTCTTTACCACGCTAATGCTTGAAAATGGATTTGATGCAAAGCTGATCCCCGCTCTCGATTTCATGCGCATCGATCATGATAAAGCCGCCGATATGCATGCCATAAAGGAACTGATAACCCAGGTTCTCCAGGAGACAGGCGAAGCTAAGTATTATATTACCCAGGGATTCATATGCAAAAACGCCGAAGGGCATGTCGACAACCTTCAGCGTGGGGGTTCAGATTACACGGCTTCGCTGATAGGTGCAGCAATCGAAGCCGAAGAGATCCAGATCTGGACCGACATCGATGGCTTTCACAACAATGATCCCCGTTATGTAAAAAACACGAAAAAGATAGAACACCTCTCCTTTAGGGAAGCAGCAGAGCTCGCTTATTTCGGGGCAAAGATACTTCATCCTCAAACCGTATTGCCGGCAAAACTATATAACATCCCGGTGAGGCTGAAAAATACCATGAACCCTAGCGACAGCGGGACTCTCATTACCTCGGAAATGACCGGCTCAGGCATCAAGGCAGTGGCTGCCAAAGACGGCATTACTGCAATAAAAGTAAGATCCTACCGAATGCTGATGGCATATGGTTTCCTGAAAAATATTTTCGAGATCTTCGAGTTTTTCAAAACGCCGATCGACATGATCTCTACTTCGGAAGTAGCTGTTTCTTTAACCATCGACCATACAGGAAAACTGGACGACATTGTCAGGGAACTTAAGGAATATGGAGAAGTAGAAGTAGATAAAGACCATACAATTATTTGTATCGTGGGCGATATCATCGCTGAAGAAAGGGGCTTTGCCGCCAAAGTATTTACAGCGCTCGAAGGTATCCCCATCCGGATGATCTCTTACGGAGGGAGCCGTTATAACATATCCGTGCTGATCCCTACCAGCCAAAAACAAAAGACACTGCAGGCACTCAGCGATCACCTGCTGAACATGGAATCATAACATTCACTCATGTTCCGGCTTTATTTTTCAACAAAAAAACAGAGCCGGAACCTTTTAGCTGAAAGCAAAAAACAATTTAATTATCAGTACATTATAATATTTATTCAACTACAATCCCTGCATCAGGGAACCTCTTCTTTCCAGAAATAAAAGAGGATTTTATACGCTGCTTTCGGGACTGGTTGTCTTATTTATTGAAAATCAGCAAAAAGAAAAGAAAAATTATTAATTAATTTTTTAAAATTAATTTTTTTAAAACCAAAATAACTCTACATTTGTCACTCACACTTTTTATTTTTTATTATATGAATATTTTTGTAGGAAACCTCAATTACTCTATCACTGAAGATGATATCAGAGAAATTTTTGAGGAGTATGGTGAATTGAGCTCAGTTAAATTGATTACTGATAAATTCACGGGTAAAAGCAAAGGCTTTGGTTTCGTTGAAATGGCTGATGCTGACGAGGCAAAAAAAGCTATCGAAGAACTCAACGGTGCCGAAGTTGAAGGAAGAACCATGGTTGTAAACGAATCAATCGAAAAGAAAAGAGAGAATCGTAAACCCAGCGGTGGTGGCTTCCGTGGAGGTAACCGCGGCGGTGGCAATGGCGGTTACAACCGTAGAGACAACAATTCACGGTCAAGCTATTAATTCTTTTTAGTGTTTTGATCATGAAAGGAACTGTAAAGTGGTATGACGAAACCAAAGGGTACGGATTTATTCTGACGGAGGAAAAGAAGGATATTTTCGTTCATCGTTCCGGGTTAGCGAATACCTCAGCCGGTCTTGAACCTGATGAGACCGTGGAATTTGAAGTTGGTCAGGGAAAAAAAGGACCAATCGCAACGAACGTAACAAAAGTAGATTAATTCCGAATTTGAGTTGGGACTTTTTGAAGTCGACTCCTCCGATAAAGATATTTTTCACTGTTTGTTCTCTAAAGGCCCGCTTGATGCGGGCTTTTTAATTTATAAGAAATGCCGGGCATACGCTTTCTCCTGGTAAGATTTCAAAAGAATCCAGATCCGGTAAGCCGGATCAGATTGTCAAAAAATGCTTCTCTTATCTGTTCCTGTTATCGATTAGAGCGAGCTACAGCTCGAAAACCTCGGTCGGTGCCTGCCGTGAAGTTAGGAAAACGCGGAAGGTATTTTCCAGGGGCTGAAAGACAGAAAAAGCTTTCTCCGGAGTGTTGTTTTCACCGGACAGGTGGCTCAGAAAAATTGCATCCAGATTTTTACCGGCATATGTTTCTACCAGATTAAAGGCTTGTACGTTGGACAAATGACCATACGCCGACGAAACCCGTTGTTTCAGAAAATACGGATAGGGACCGTTCCAAAGCATGTCTTCGTCATAATTGGATTCGAGGAAAACCGCATCGCACATTGAGAAATGCTGTTTTACCCGGTCACAGGGATCGCCAATATCGGTCATCACACCAACGTGCCTGCCGTCGTAACTGATCCGGAATGAACAGGCATCAACGGCATCATGCTGCTTGGAAAAAGGAAATACCTGAAATCCGCCCACAAAAAAATTGTTATCCGGCTCAAACCAGACGACCTTATCGGGTTGTTGTTTCCGGTGAATGGCAAGAAAAGTTTTTTTAGTAATGTAAACAGGAACTGCCAGCTGCTTAGCCAGCACCCTCGCCCCCCTGCAATGATCGCTGTGCTCATGGGTAATCAGGATGGCCTTTATCTTTGACGGGTCGAGTTTCCGCTCCCTGATCCTCACCTGCAGCTGGCGCGCAGACAATCCGGCATCGACCAGTAACGCCTCATTATCGTTCCCAATGTAATAGCAGTTTCCATTACTGCCTGATGCCAATGCACAAATCTCAAGTTTAGCCACGAATCAAAATTGATATTTTAACGAATTACAAACTTCCTTTAATCTCAAGATGAGAAACAATCTCTTCCCCGGTAATGTTGTTTCCCCGGATAATATAACGGGCTTTCTCGTAAAACGGACGGCGTTTCGCCATCATTTCCCCGATTGACAAAACAAGGTCTTCTTTCTTTTTGCCACGAAGCAGGGGACGTTCATTTTTTGACAGGAACAGCCTGGCTGCCAGGATTTCGTATTCGACATCAAGAAAGACACAGTAGCCGGTGCTGTTCATCACATCCATATTGTCAAAAAAGCAAGGAGCCCCCCCTCCCGTTGCGATGACAACATCCTCGAAGGAAGATACTTCACGAAGGCAAAGCCGTTCCTTTTCCCTGAAGCTTGCCTCTCCTTCATCCTCAAATATCTTCGGGACAGTTTTAAAATATTTCTTTTCAATATACTTGTCCAGATCAATAAAAGAGAGCCCCAGTTCTCCGGCCAGCTCCTTTCCCAGGGTTGACTTGCCGCTCCCCATGTAACCAATCAAATAGATCCTCATCTAAAATAATTTCATCTGGTTATCATCCTCCTCTTCTTCGTCTTCCCCGGGCCGGTCCACTTCAAAAGGGACATCATCATCATCCACGTCCTCTGGTTCTTCTTCCGGCTCCTCTTCTTCATCCGGGATAACCGGCTCTATTTCATTTATTTTCTCAATCTCGTAGGTGGAAAGCCTTTTGCCTTTTGCCTTATACGATTTTACGCCAATAAACTCGGACACATCGATAATTTCATCCTCCCGCTGGGCATGTTTGCCTCCAAAACTGATTTCGAAACGCGGATAACTTACCCACGTCAGACAGATCAACCTGTTGCCGGCTTCCTCGCCGATAAAGTTTATCCGTTTGCCAGCAGTTTCCTCGATCTCGAACCGCTTCACATAATAAAAGCCTTGCTCTGCATCGAAATAAACGGCAGAAAGGATTTTCTCCGCCTTATATTTCTGGATCGAGAGGATATCCTGTCCAAAATGGTTTGAAAGATCAAAATTGTAAAGTTGATATTCACCGTTCTTATAGATCACAAGGATCTGGTCATCACCCTGGAACTCGCCCAGGAAGTTCCCTCTTCCGTCCGAGTTCAGACGGAGCACATCCGGGTCGAACCAGATCTTGCGCCCGCCAAGGGTCGACAGACCTTTTTCCTTGAGAACGATCCGGTGCACATCATGTTTGGTAAGGATATTTCCCATAGCGTCTCTTCCCTTTATAGCCAATTCCCCGAAATCGACCTCAAACATAAGCCGTTTCATCCGCGCCCTTGGTTTCAGGGTTACTCTCAGTACCTCAGCCTCTCCGTTCGGGTTAGCGCTGAAATACCAGATCCGTGATCCTGCGGTGCCGCGGGTCAGGTTATATTCCTTATCCCTGGTCACCCCCGTAACGGCAAAGCGTTTCATAAAAAAGCTTCCCAATTTTCCATCGTGATAAACCACGTTATAGATCGTACGCTTGTCGTTTTTCTTGAAAACAGCCAGGTGCTGGATATTCTGACCAATGAATGCCTTATCCGAAACCTTGGTTATAAAATAGGTCCCGTCTTTCCGGAAAACAATAATATCGTCGATATCGGAACAATCGCATACATATTCAGCCTTTTTAAGTGCTGTTCCCATGAAACCTTCTTCCCTGTCGAAATAAAGCTTTTCATTGGCAACAACGACCTTCGATGCGACAATGTTGTCAAAATTCCGGATCTCGGTTTTTCTTTCCTTGCCCTTTCCGTACTTGCTTTTGATACGCTCAAAATACGCAATGGAATACGGGATAATATGTTCGATATGGTAATCCAGTTGCTTGATCTCCTCCTGTATCGAACGGATATATTCTTCTGCCTTATCCGAATTAAACTTCAGGATGCGCGCCATCCGGATCTCCATAAGTTTCAAAATATCGTCGCGGGTCACTTCCCTCAGGAAACCTGGTTTCCAGGGGTCTAGCCGCTTATCGATATGGGCAACGGCAACATCCATATTTTCTGCCTGCTCAAATTCCTTATCCTTATAAATCCTCTCCTCAATAAAAATCTTTTCAAGAGAGGCATAATGGAGGGCTTCCAGCAGTTCTCCCCGTTTTATCTGAAGTTCCTCCCTGAGAAGGAAGACCGTCTGTTCCGTATTGCGCCTCAGGATATCGCTCACTCCAAGGAACAAAGGCTTATCGTTCTCGATAATACAGGCATTGGGCGAGATCGAAACCTCGCAATCCGTGAAGGCGTAAAGGGCATCGATCGTTTTATCTGACGAAACACCAGGGGCCAGGTGTACCAGTATTTCAACCTTATCGGAGGTATTGTCATCAATCCGTTTTACCTTGATCTTGTTTTTTTCATTCGCTTTAATAATCGATTCGATCAGCAAGCCGGTTGTCTTCCCATAAGGGATCTCCGTGATCACAAGCGTTTTATTATCCTGCTTCTCTATCTTTGCCCTTACCTTGATAAAACCGCCCCTCAACCCATCATTATACCTGGAGACATCGATCGCCCCGCCTGTCGGAAAGTCGGGAAAAAGTTCAAAATCCTCGCCTTTCAGTAAGCATATCGAAGCATCGATCAACTCGATAAAATTGTGGGGAAGTATCTTGGAAGCAAGCCCCACGGCAATTCCTTCAACGCCCTGGGCCAGGAGTAAAGGAAATTTAACAGGAAGGGTTATCGGTTCGCGGTTTCTTCCGTCATATGAAAGCTGCCATTTTGTTGTTTTGGGGTTAAAAACAACGTCCAGCGCAAATTTAGACAAACGCGCCTCAATATAACGGGGAGCGGCGGCGCTATCGCCGGTAAGGATGTTTCCCCAGTTTCCCTGTGTATCGACAAGAAGTTCTTTTTGACCAAGCTGGACAAGGGCATCACCGATGGAAGCATCTCCATGCGGATGGTACATCATAGTCTGTCCTATAATATTGGCCACCTTATTATAGCGCCCGTCATCCATTTCCCTCATGGCATGAAGGATTCTCCGCTGAACAGGTTTTAACCCGTCATTCACATAAGGTACAGCACGTTCGAGGATCACATAGGAGGCATAATCAAGAAACCAGTTCTGGTACATCCCTGAAAGGTATGTGATGTTACTGTCCTTCTTCTCTTCCGATCCTTCCTGATCTTTTTTAATATCGTCTTCGCTCACAATTATCTGGATTAAGCAATCTCAAATTAAACTTCATCTTTTTCAACGTACAGGTTCCCGATAATAAAATCCTGCCGTTCGGGCGTATTTTTGCCCATGTAAAACTCAAGCATCTGTGAAACAGATTCGTGCTTTTTCATCAGTACGGGTTCCAGCCGGATATCCGGGCCTATAAAATTTTTAAACTCATCGGGTGAAATCTCGCCAAGCCCTTTAAAACGTGTAATCTCGGCCCCCTTACCGATCTCGGTCAATGCCGAAAGCCGTTCTTCCTCGTTGTAACAATAAAAAGTCTTCCGTTTATTGCGGACCCGGAATAATGGGGTTTGGAGGATATATAAATGTCCCTTCTTTACCAGTTCCGGGAAAAACTGAAGGAAAAAAGTAATCAGCAAGAGCCGGATATGCATCCCGTCGACATCGGCATCCGTGGCAATAATCACTTTATTGTAACGGAGGTCATCCATGCTTTCCTCAATATTAAGGGCAGCCTGGAGCAGATTGAATTCCTCGTTCTCATACACGACCTTTTTGGTAAGGCCGTAAGTATTCAATGGTTTCCCCCTCAGGCTAAACACGGCCTGCGTATTCACATCCCGTGATTTTGTGATGGATCCGCTGGCCGAATCGCCCTCTGTAATAAAAACACATGATTCCGTTTTATGATCGTTGGACGCCTCGTTGAAATGAACCCGGCAATCACGCAGTTTACGGTTGTGCAGGTTCGATTTTTTTGCCCGTTGTTTTGCCAGCTTTTTAATCCCGGATATCGCTTTGCGTTCCCGTTCCGACTCCTGTATCCTTCTTAGCAGGACATCTGCAACATCCTGGTTCTTGTGCAAATAATTATCAAGTTCCTTTTGTACGAAGTTACCCACGTGGTTCCTTACTGAAGGTCCGTTTGGTCCGATATCCCGGGACCCGAGCTTCGTTTTTGTCTGTGATTCAAATACAGGTTCCTCAACCTTGATGCTGACAGCGGCAATAATAGACGCCCTGATGTCTGACGGGTCGAAGTCTTTCTTGTAAAAATCTCTTATCGTCTTTACAATAGCCTCCCTGAATGCGAGAAGATGGGTTCCCCCTTGTGTGGTATGCTGTCCGTTAACAAACGAATAGTAATCTTCCCCATACTGGTTCCCATGGGTCAAAGCAATTTCGATATCGTCTCCTTTCAGGTGGATAACCGGGTAAAGAGGTTCTGAGTCGAGGTTCTCTTCAAGAAGGTCCTTCAACCCGTTTTTGGATTGAAACCGTTCCCCGTTACAAATGATGATCAGTCCTGCATTCAAAAATGAATAATTTTTCATCATGGACTCGACATACTCGTCCAGGAAGCGGTAATTTCTGAATATATCCTGATCAGGCACGAAACCGACGAAAGTACCATCGGGTTCTTCGGTCGGAACAATTTCCCTGTCCTCGACAACGGTTCCCCTGGAGAAAATGATTTCCTTCACCTTTCCTTCCCGGAAAGCCATAATCCGGAAAGTGGAGGAAAGGGCGTTAACAGCCTTTATACCGACTCCGTTTAACCCAACAGATTTTTTAAACACATCTGAATCATACTTGGCGCCTGTGTTCATTTTTGAAGCGGCATCCCTCAGTTTTCCAAGCGGAATACCCCGTCCGTAATCCCTTACACTAACGAGTTCATTAGCGACGGAGACTTCTATTTTTTTCCCGAAGCCCATCATAAACTCGTCAATGGAATTATCCAACACCTCCTTCAACAAAACATAGATACCATCATCACTGGCAGAACCATCTCCTAATTTGCCGATGTACATTCCCGGACGTTTCCGGATGTGCTCCTGCCAGTCAAGCGTCCTGATTGATCCTTCATCATAACTTTGGGTCATACCTATTGCAATTTGGCACAAATATAATTAAAACAAAAGTGATAGGAATTTTTTCGAAACGATCATTAATTAACAACCAACAGTTGAAAACTTTTGCATGAAACCTTAAATAAACAAGAACTAAATCGAATACAGCATTGATTTACAGAATAATATATCTTTAGTTATTCCAAAAATGTCCTCTCAAAAATCAGGTGCAATAACTCCGGAAAATCTGACACGAAAAACAAGGATCAAGAGGTTGCAAGACATGTGCCGAAAAATGGAATGAGGAATAAAGTAAAACTAACAGAGGGAATAGCCTATAAAATTTAATCGCGACCGGTAATAACAAACATCAAATTAATAAGGCCTACAAGCAAGGCAAAGGCACCGATAACAGAGGCCAATGCAAATCCGCCACGCAAAGGCCTGAAAATAAGGGCAAACCCGAAGGTAAGCGTCACAATGCTGTTAAAAAATAATCCCCAACTGGTAATGCCAATCCGTCTGAGGCTATTGAAAGAAAATGCCATAAAAAAACCTCCGAACAAAGCCCAGATAGCCAAAATGACTACAAAAAAGGAAATTGTTTCACCAGGATTATACAGAATAAGAAGACCGATCCCCATGTCGAAAAACAGCTCAAGAAGTAGAGAAAACTTTCCCTGGGCTGACCTGGAAAACAAATAAACAAGACCTGCCAGTGTTCCTTTAACGATCAAAAATGCTGCAACCAGACGGGCCACAGATACCATTGTAAATTCGGGAGAAAACAACAAAGCCCCTCCCAGCAGGATCATCAACAGACCCTTTAACAAATTCAGCAGTCGCTTTTTCGAGAACCAGTTTTTCATTTGCAGCTCTTTAGTCTCAATAACGTAATATGCAGAAATGATGTTTATCCAAAAAATAGTACCAGCCTTGTAACATCAGACGATCATAGACCATACGATGAATCAACCAATTATCATGATTGATTTTTTTTTCAAATATAAGAAGCTCCCGCGAAAAAGTATCAATTCCGGACAAGATATAACGTTTTGCACATCTTCGGCAATAAAAATAAAAGACATACCGACCTATCAGGTGGCATATAAGACAGGAAAATGTATCTTTATGGCCGAAAACAGCCTGGCCTTTTAAGGATTTTTAAGTTATAAATTTCTGTCTGGCTGCTGGTTTTAATTATATTTGCCCCGGCATGATTCGAATACTTAAGATAATAATATTAGCTCTGTTGCTGGCCCCGGTAACCGGACTGGCCCAAAATGAAATTAATCTGAACAGCTATGGCTCGTATACCGATTCGCAGTCGGATAAAGAGCAGGATTCGCTTCAACATAAAGATGAAATCAAAAAGAAAACGATTCCGTCTATTATAAAAACCTGGCAAATGTCCGATTACGGCGCAAGTATAGACAGTACGGAAATGGATACAACGCTGACCTATTATCATGTCTATAATCCGATTTACAAGAAAAGCATCAGCAATACCTTTACAGGGAACCAGGGCGGGGCGTATGAATCAAATAACTTTTTCGACAGGGACCCTGTTTCCGACTTTTACTTTTACAATGCATACGATGCCTATGCCCTTTTTCCAAAGTCGGTCATGTACCTGAATACGACAACACCTTATACGTTGCTTGATTATAGCCAGAGCGATAATAAAAACACCCGTAACGAAACCCGCTTCAACGTTTTTCACAGTCAAAATGCTAACCCGAAATTTAATTTTGTTTTCCTGTATGACCAGTCGAAATCGACAGGACATTACCAATACCAGGAAAACAAATATCACAACATCGGGCTGATTACAAGTTATGTCTCCGATAAATTCAGCTCGTATTTCAATATCATTTTCAACAGGTATGAAGCAGAAGAGAACGGGGGATTGGAATCGGGACAGGACCTTAATGAATACCAGGAAACCGAAACCTATCTGGTTAATCTGACGGACGCAATATCAGAAGTACGTAATAATACGATCTTCTTCTCAAACGAATACCGGCTTGGAAAAACTGAGACCAGGCAGAATGCCAAGGGGGAGGACTATGACAAGTTCCGTCCCATCACCGGTTTTATCCATCAGATTGAATACTCCACGAATAAACGTATCTATGATGACGGAGAACCCAACTCAGATTTTTACCCTACAGCTTACATAAACGCTGACGAAACACACGATACGGTTTCTTACAACCGATTGACAAATACCTTTCAGTTAAAATTTTATGAAGCACCCGAACGGAAGTACACTTTCAGCAAAAGGGCCTTTATCGGGTATGACGCAATCGTAACAAAAATGCCTGGTTCGTCCAGCTATGACCAGGTAAAGGAGAATTATCACAACCTGTTCGCAGGGGGGGCTATCTCCAGAACCGAGGGTACCTTCTGGAAGTGGAACGCCCAGGGAAAAATTTACCTCACAGGGTTCCTGTCCGGACAGACAGAATTAAGCGCTTATATATATAAACCACTAATTATAGGAAAAGATACCACAAGCCTCTATCTTGCGGGCGAGTTAAACACCCTTGTCCCTGATTATTTTGTCAAGCATTATAACTCCAACTATTACCAGTGGAATAACCAGTTCAACAATATTACAGAAATGGTGCTGCATGCAAAAGTACAGGCAAAGGAATATCATTTAACATTAGGAGCACATTATGCATTGATCAGCAATTATATATTTAATAATTCAGAAGCCCTTCCCCAACAGGGAGGCCAGGAAATGCTTGTCCTGGCAGGCTACATTAATAAAGATTTCATTGCACGCCATTGGGAAGTCAGGACGCAGGTGCTCTGGCAAAAAAGCAGCCAGGAAAGTTATCTGCACCTGCCGGCATTGGCAACTTACCTAAGTATCAACTATAAAACCGTCATTTCAAAGGTCATGCACTCCCGGTGGGGACTTGACATTCGCTACAACACCGATTTCTATGCGGATGCTTACGAACCTGCCACAGGAAGGTACCACTGGCAAAATGAACAAAAAATCGGCAATTACCCTTTCGTGGACCTGCATGCCAACTTAAAGTTAAAACGGACACGGGCATTTTTTCAGTTGATGAATGCCACGACCGGCCTGCTCGATGGAAATTTCTGGGCTGCCCCGGATTATCCCATGTACAGGCGTACGTTCAGGCTCGGAATTGCCTGGTCTTTTTATGACTAAGGACAAAACGAGCTGATGAAGACAATTTGCCGGGGAAAGAAAAACCGGACAACAGACGCCAGCCGGATTGTTATGTGTTGAAATTTATTCGCCCCTTCCTTTTTTCTTCAGCACAATAAGGATGATGGCATTTTTGTTTTTGATGAAACATTACAAATCATATATCTTCCTAACCTCCGTTGTGGTCATGTTCATGTTATGGTCATGCTCATGGGAAAAAAAAGTACAACAGGGTGATGGCACAAAAAAAGAGACCGAATTGACCCGGATCATGAAATCGGGGAAACTGAAGGTCGTTGTCGACTGCAATTCGACCAACTATTTTATTTACAGGGGAAAACCCATGGGGTTCGAATATGAGCTTCTTCAACGGTTGGCACGCGACATGAGGGTGAAACTGGAAATCTGCGTTAGCAACGATCTGAAAGAAACATTCGAAGGACTTGCTGACCATAAATACGATCTGATCGCCAAAAACCTGACGATCACAAAAAAGAGGACCGACCAGATCGATTTTACCGCTCCTTTAAAGCAGACACGCCAGGTACTGGTCCAGCGTAAGCCGGAAGGATGGCAAAATATGAGCGAGGCATCGATCAGCAGGTTGTTGGTGAGAAACCAGTTAAACCTGGCAGGAAAGACGATACACGTTCAGAAAAATACAGTTTATTATACCCGGCTTGTGCATTTGTCCGAAGAAATAGGAAGCGATATCAATATTGTCCAGGACAGTATCCTGGGAGTAGAAGAATTAATTGCCCAGGTTGCAAAAGGGAAAATAGACTATACTGTCTGTGATGAAAATGTAGCCAGGGTAAACCAAAACTATTACCCTAACCTGGATGTACAAACCCCGATCAGCTTCCCTCAAAATATTGCATGGGCAGTAAGGCACGATTCTCCTGAATGGAAAAGTTATCTGAACAACTGGATTCTGAATTTTAAGAAAACAGCAGACTTCAGGTACCTTTATAAAAAGTACTATCAGATGAAAAGGTCCAGTTTCATCAGCGACAGCGATTATCAATCCTATTCCGGGGGAAAATTATCTCCTTATGACGACATTATCAAAAAGATCAGTGCCGGGGCCGGGATCGACTGGCGGTTTACTGCCGCAGTGATCTACAGGGAATCACGCTTCGATCCGGAAGCAGAGTCATGGAACGGGGCCTATGGGCTCATGCAAGTGCTCCCTGAATCGGCAGACATGTTCAGGATACTGGACTACGAAAAACCGGAGAATAACGTAGAAGCGGGCGTACATTTGCTAAAATGGATCGACGATCAGTTCAAACCTGAAATCCCGGATTCAACCGAACGTATAAAATTCGACCTGGCCGCATACAATGTTGGCATCGGCCATGTAAAAGATGCGCAGCGACTGGCAGCGAAATACGATAAAGATCCGGTAAAATGGACCGGTAATGTCGACTATTATCTTTTAAGTAAATCAGTAGAGAAATACTACGAGGACCCGATTGTAAAATTTGGATATTGCCGGGGAGAAGAGCCTTTTTCTTTTGTAAACGAGGTACTGGATACGTACAGGCATTATTGTAACCTGATTAAAAAATAATTGGTTCCGCGTCGCCCAGTATATCGAAAAACTCGGCAAGGATCATTGCCGTTGCCCCCCAGATGACCTCTCCGTCGAATGAATAACCGGGAACATCAACGTTCCGGGACCAGATCGTCACAGGGACTTGTTCTATGCGTCGTTTTTCCATGAATTCCCGGATCGGGAGCAGGATCAGCTTTTCCGCCTCATTTTGGTTCAGAACGAAATCAGGCTTTTTTTCGGTCCACCCTACATAGGGAAAAATCGTGTACCGGCTTACCTGCACGTAGAGTTCGGAAAGACGGCCCAGCATGGTAACATCCGGAGGAGAAATGCCGACTTCCTCATGGGCCTCTCTGAGAGCTGTAACCTCAGGGCTTTCTCCCTGTTCAATACGTCCCCCGGGCAGGCTAACCTGTCCGGGATGGTTCCTCATGGATAAGTTACGCCGGGTCAGGCAGGTATAAACTTTTCCATCGACAGGGAAAAGCAGTAAAAGAACACTGCTGTACCTTACATGGCCCCTATCAGCAGGAGATACAGTCAATTCCCGTCCGGGGGGCAGCATCTTCCTGTGCGACCTCGCCCCGGGCAGTTCCCCGTTAAGCAACTGTTGAATACATTGTGGTGAGATTCTCTTTACCATTTATTGAAAATGAACAATCAATTAATCAAAACGGATGGTTTTTTCCGGAGAAATCCGGCCCACAAAATAGGAAGGAACAATCAGCATCAGAATTGTTACCAGCAGCGAGCCTGCATTCAACAGGACCAGGTTCATTACCGGAAGATGGACCGGGACTGTCGAAACATAATAAGAGGCAGGATCCAGATGCACTACTTTCAGATAGTACTGGATCAGGCACAATGCAATGCCGGTAATATTTCCCCAAAGCAATCCCTCTCCCACCAGAAAAGCAGAAAGATACAGAAAAATCTTCCTTATATTGACATTGGCCGCTCCCATCGATTTCAGGATACCGATCATCTGTGTCCGTTCCAGTATAATTACCAGGAGTCCCGAGATCATATTGAACCCGGCCACCGAAACCATTAATATCAGGATTATCCAGACATTCATATCAAGCAGGTTCAGCCAGTCGAAAATCTCAGGGAACTTATCGCGAATATTCACGACCTGCAGCAACGGGGTATTTTCATTCAGTTCAGACATTACTGTGGCCCGGGCTTCCCTGTCAACCTGCTCCAGCAAGCCGGGATCATTAATAAAAATTTCGTACCCGCTGATCTGGTCCTTGTCCCAGGAATTCAGGCTCTGAAGATGCCTCATATCGGCCAGGACGAACATCAGGTCGAATTCTTCCAGCCCGGTACGGAAAATGCCTCCTACTGAAAACTGCCTGATCCTCGGCAGTTTTTCGTCTTCATTCAGAAAATACATTCTGAAACGGTCACCAGTCTTTAGTTTTAAGAGTTCAGACAATTGCTGGGAAATCCAGACTTTATCGGAACGAACAGAATCAAATGGGATCCTTTCGCCCGAGATCTTGTTTTTCTCAAAAAAACGCCAGTCGAAATCGGGACCAATGCCTTTTAGTACCACACCCTGTATCTCATCGTTGGCCTTGATCATCCCCGGCTTGGTTATAAATTGCTGAACGTGCCGTACTCCCGGCATTTTTCTCAACCGGTCAAGCAGTTTCGGATCCTTAACGACGGGCTTTGTCTGGTAAGATTGGTTACTGTCATAGTTAACAACCTGAAAATGTGCAGCAAAACCGTTTACTTTACTTTCAACCTCCCTCTGAAAACCGACAACAATGGCAACAGAAAGAATCATAACGACCATCCCCAGACCAATCCCTGCCACCGCCAGCCTGACAATCCGCTGGGACAAACGTTTTGATTGGTCTTTCGAAGAGAATAAGCGCCGCGCTATGAAAAGTTCCGTATTCAAAATAAAAATATGTATGGTTTACAACTGAAGATCGACAAATTAATTAATCAACCTGAAATTATCTATTCACTAAGTAGCCCTCCTGTTCATAAAAGGAAGGACCAGGAGAGAAATAAGCCCCATTACAATCAACATTCCGGTCATGGCAGAATGGGCAAGAAAAGCAAAAACTACGCCATCCTGTTTATCGATGCCATAAACAAACAAAGCCTGTATCACCATAAAATGCCAGGCGCCTATCCCTCCCTGCACCGGGGCCACCATTCCATAACTGGCTAAAACAAAAGTTGTAAGTCCGGCTATGGCCGATAAATGAGAGGTAAAATCAAACGAGAAGAACACCACATAAAGCATCAGGTAATACATAAACCAGATAAAAACAGAGTGCAGGATAAAAGCCTTTTTATGTTTCATGTTTTTGATCGTTCTCACCCCTTCTCCAAATTTTATAAGGAAATCCCTTATTTTAGCAAATGCTGCCGATTTCAGCAAACGCTTCCTGAAAAACCAGATAAGAATGACCAATACGGCAACAGACACAATAACAACCGGAGAAAAAGCAAAGCTGTTGATTTTTTCCTTTATCCCGGGATTATTTTCAAGAAACTGCAGTATCTTCCCAAACTGCGTGACAATAACAATAAATGTCAGCAGAAGCAACATCAAAATATCGATAATCCGTTCTGTAACCACAGTCCCGACCAGTTGTGTAAAAGATAGCTTTTCATAACGTGCAAGTACCCCGCACCGCGAAATCTCCCCCATTCTCGGGATAACCATGTTCATCAGATATCCGACCATAACAGCCAGAAACGTATTTAGCACCCCGGGTTTTTTTCCCAAAGGTTCTATCATTAAAATCCACCGCATCGTCCGGCTGATATGGCTGAGCAATCCTAAAAAAAGCGAAATCCAAACCCACAGGTAATTTACCTTATTTGCCAGTATCGACTTGATCCGGTTTATATCCTGATCCTTATATATCAGCCAGAAAAGGAGCAGGCCGATCCCTAAAAAAGCAAGAAACTTTAAAAATTTAACTAACTTCTGTTTCAAGGCAAATTTTTTTATTTCTGAGAATACCGTATTTTCGTACATATTAACGAAATTCCCAGTGAGATTTATTTTTCAGGCGCTAATATCGCCAAACTTATTTACATGTTGTTTAGTTTGGACGCAGATGAATGTTTTGGTAATTTCCGCCAGGCGGATTGAATTCGATCTGAAATCGCGAATCATTAATCTGCAATCGTAATTCATATATAGGTACTTTTTTTAAATTTGCACACCTTCCTGTAGGATGGATTGTCGCAGACAAAAATAAAGATTTGTTTTAAATAGGATAGGGTTTTCAACAACATATTCATTAACCCGAAAAGAGGGAGATAATAATATACATGAGCACTGTAAAGGCCAAAAAGAATTTAGGACAACACTTTTTAAAAGACAACAACATTGCCCGGAAAATCGTTGACAGCCTGCCCCAGTCCCAAACGCCGGACATACTTGAGGTTGGTCCGGGAATGGGAGTCCTTACCCGTTTTTTGCTACAGAACGAAAAATTCAGGACAACTGTTATCGAAATAGACCGGGAATCGGTCGATTATCTCCGGGAACATTTTCCCCAACTGGGGGACCGTATCATCTCCGGGAATTTTCTGAAAATGAAACCGGAGGATTACTTCTCCGGGGCATTCTCCGTAATCGGGAACTTACCTTATAATATATCCTCCCAGATTTTCTTCAGGATACTTGAACTGCGGGATAAAGTCCCCGTGGTAGTCTGTATGATACAAAAGGAAGTAGCTGAAAGGATAAGCGCAGGACCAGGATCGAAAACTTACGGGATCCTGAGCGTGTTCCTTCAGGCCTATTATAATATAGAGTATCTCTTTACCGTGAATGAGCAGGTTTTTATCCCGCCCCCAAAAGTAAAATCCGGGGTAATCCGGCTATCAAGAAACGAAAGGAAACAACTGGATTGCGATGAAACTTTATTCTTCCGGATCGTGAAAGCATCTTTTAACCAAAGGCGTAAGACATTACGTAATTCTTTAAAATCCTTTATCAGTGACGGACAGGTAAAAGATCTTGACTTTCTCACTAAACGACCGGAGCAATTAAGCGTAAATGAATTTGTATTTCTGACGAACCTGATTGCAGGGCAGGCTACATTAAACGAAGAATGAATAAGAACAGGATGGACCCCAAATTATTTATCGGAAGATACGATCTCGCTGAATTTCCTGAACTTAAACTGAAAAAGATCCAGGTAAAAATAGATACCGGTGCTTATACATCCAGTTTCCACTGCCACACAATAAGATTGATAAATGCCGGAGGAAAAGAAAAACTTCAATGCTATTTTTTAGATCCGGGACATGACCAATATAATAATAAAGAGTTTATCTTTGAATGCTTTTCTCTTAAGAAAGTAAGGAGTTCCAACGGGGCCCTGGAAGAAAGATATAGTATAAAAACAACCATACGTCTTTTCGAAAAGGTAATCCCTCTTGAGTTAACGCTGACAGAAAGAGAGAACATGCGATTTCCGGTCTTGCTGGGAAGAAAATTCCTGTCCCGGAGGTTCGTGGTCGACACTTCCAAAAAAAATCTTTCGGCAAGGGGTATCGTCGGACTGGCAAGATTTGTTAAAGGGACCAAGTAAAAACAACTTAAAGATACAAATTCATTTATTCTGAGAAGAATTTCATGCATACGGACTTTTCCGGACCGGCGATAACAGACATTATAAACTGTAACAGCGCGGACCATACTTTTCTATCAAACAGATATAGAACTAAACACATTTTGTAAAACGATTGAAAGTGAGAATTGTCATTTTATCCCGTGATACGCATCTCTATTCAACGATGCGCCTGGTTGAAGCAGGAGAAAAAAGAGGCCATGAAATGCTGGTCGTTGACCACTCAAAATGTGACCTCGTCATTGAGAAGAAGAAGCCGGCAATCATATATAAAGGAAATATGCTCGAAAGAATCGATGCAGTTATTCCGCGGATCGGGGCTTCAGTCACCTTTTACGGAACAGCTGTCGTTCGTCAGTTCGAAATGATGAAAGTTTTTACGGCGATCGAATCGCAGGCACTGGTCCGTTCCAGGGACAAATTGCGTAGCCTCCAGATCCTAAGCCGTGCAGGGCTCGGGCTACCCAAAACCGTTTTTTCCAATTATTCCAGAAATGTTAAAGATATCGTAAAAAGCGCCGGCGGGGCCCCCGTGGTCATCAAGCTGCTGGAAGGGACCCAGGGACTGGGGGTTGTTCTGGCTGAAACAGACAATGCAGCAGAATCAGTCATCGAAGCATTCAATGGACTAAAAGCCCGTGTTATTGTGCAGGAATTTATCGCGGAGGCCAGGGGAACTGACATCCGGGCTTTCGTAGTCGACGGCGTTGTCGTCGGGGCAATGAAGCGGCAGGGAAAACAAGGGGAATTCCGTTCAAACCTCCACCGGGGCGGAACAGCCACCGTTGTAGAACTTTCGGAAGAAGAAGAAAATGCTGCACTAAAAGCAGCCCGCGTAATGGGACTAGGTATTGCCGGGGTGGATATATTGCCCTCGAACCATGGTCCCCTTATCCTGGAAGTAAACTCATCGCCGGGGCTGGAAGGAATAGAGTCTGCGACAGGGAAAGATATTGCCAACAGCATCATCCGTTTTGTCGAACGGAATATCTGACCGGAACTATTTATAAATTTGTAATATTGCTGTTTACCCGACAAATGGCATGATATTATCTTATCTTTATTCCTCAAAAACAGTTTATGAAGGATCTCAAGCCATTTACAATCTTAGGAACGCCGATCAAACCCGGGAAGAAAGCGATTATTAACCTCGACATTGCGAGACTTCATACCCATAATAAAGTAGAAGTGCCGGTTATTGTTCAAAGGGGAAAAAAGGACGGTCCTGTTTTGTTGCTTATCGGGGCTATTCACGGTAATGAAATTAACGGGGTCGAGATTATACGGAACCTTATTGCAAAAAAGCTGAATAAACCGGAATGTGGCATAACGATTTGCATTCCGGTGCTGAATGTACTCGGGTTCCTCAATCAAACACGGGATTTCCCTGACGGGAAAGATCTTAACCGGATTTTCCCGGGTTCGAAGAGAGGGTCTCTTGCCAGTATTTTTGCGTTCCTTTTAATGACCAAAATAATTCCATACGTCGATTATTGCGTGGATTTCCACTCAGGAGGGGCAGACCGCTTCAATAGTTCCCAGATCCGGATCAGTAAGGGGAACCAGGAACTTCTGGAACTGGCAACAATATTTAATCCCCGTTTTGTTGTGTATGCTCCCGACCGGGAGAAATCGTTCCGGCAGGTTGCTACGAAAATGGGGAAAAAAGTGATCGTTTTCGAGGGGGGAAAGTCACTCGATATTCATAACCGCATTACCACCAGGGGAACCAACGGAATTATGAAACTGATGCATTACCTGGGTATGCGCGATTTTTCAAAAGAACTGGAAAATGTATCGAACCCCGAATCGATCCTGATCAGGGAATCGGCATGGATCAGGGCCAAACACGGAGGCTTGTTCAGATTTCACGTAAAAGACGGGGCTAAGGTTGAAAAAGGAGATATCATCGGAAGTATTTCAGATCCTTACGGACAGTTTGAACATCTGGTAAGGATACCATCCCCGGGATACATTATCGGATTAAACCATGCCCCTTTCGTTTACAGGGGAGACGCCCTGATCCATCTGGGGAAAATATAGAAAGACTCACAGGGCCCCCCCTGCTTGCTTACAGGAAGCGACTGTCCGGGTGCTGCCAGGTCCTGCAAAAGCAGACTGGCAATAAACCATATTGCACGTTTATCTTTAAAGATATGTTAATTTCCAGACTGCCTGTTCATAAAAAAACAAAATGACAATATGCTAACAACCAAATACATAGATGTAATAGCATAAAAAAGGATGAGCATTCCCGTCTCTCTAAAAAGATTTTTTTTAAATGAGCGTTTATAAAATAAAAAAATCACCTCTTTTTACTATCTTTGTGCATCAATCTTAAAGGATTATAAATGAAGGATTTAAAAAAGATCAAATCGGCACTGATCTCTGTTTATCATAAAGAAAAGTTAGATGAAATCGTAAAAAAACTGGATGAGTTAGGTATCAGCATTTATTCAACAGGGGGGACCCAATCTTTTATAGAAAGTCTCGGAATAAAAGTAACTGCAGTAGAAGAACTGACCGGTTATCCATCTATCCTGGGAGGACGGGTGAAAACGCTTCATCCAAAAATCTTCGGAGGAATTCTCAACCGCAGGGAAAATGAAGGGGATCAAAAACAAATAGCCCAATACGAAATACCGGAGATCGATCTGGTTATTGTCGATCTTTACCCGTTTGAAGAAACGGTGGCTTCAGGGGCTTCAGAAGAAGACATTATCGAAAAAATTGACATAGGTGGCATTGCCCTAATCAGGGGGACGGCAAAAAACTACAACGACGTGGTTATCATTTCATCCCGGTGCCAGTATGGCGCTTTCCTTCAGTTACTGGAAGAAAAAGGCGGAGAAACCAGTATTGATGACCGCAGGGGTTTTGCACGTGAAGCTTTTGCCGCATCCTCGCATTACGATTCTGCAATCTTTAATTATTTCAACAACGGGATAACCGATAAGAACAGGATCAGCCTGAACGACGGGCAGGTACTTCGTTACGGGGAAAACCCCCACCAGTCAGCAACTTTTTACAAGTTCAACAATACAGCATCAAAAGTTTCTTTGGCTAATGCCAATGTTCTGCAGGGCAAAGCCTTATCGTACAACAACCTGCTTGATGCTGATGCCGCATGGAAATCGGCAGGCGATGCCTTTCATTCTGTAACGCATATCGAAAATAAATCGGCGGTAGCAGTTATTAAGCACCTTAACCCTTGCGGACTTGCTGTCAGCAATAACGTATTGAAGTCGCTGGAACTTGCCTGGGCAGGCGATCCTGTCAGTGCATACGGGAGCATCGTCTGTTTTACCGATACCGTGACAAAAGAAGTAGCAGAATGGTTCGGAAAAAAATTCGTAGAAATCATTATCGCTCCTGCTTTTACGAAGGAAGCACTTGAAATATTAGGAAAAAAGAAAAACCTGAGATTACTGGTTGTTCCGGTTAAACCGGAAATTACCAGTGAAAAGCTTTACCGCTCCATCAGCGGAGGAATGTTGGTACAGGACGAAGACGAAGGCATGGATACAGAATTCCGGAATGTCACGAAAAAACAGTTCGACCGTAAAAAAATGGAACTGACAAAATTCGGAATTACTGCCTGCAAGTTTTTAAAGAGCAACGCAATTGCCCTTGTAACTGAAAATGCAGACGGATCCTTCTGGCTGACCGGCGCAGGTATGGGACAACCCAACAGGCTCGACAGCCTCAGACAACTGACTATCCCCAGGTTTAATATGAAGGAAGGAGTCGATATGAAAGAAGCTGTGCTGATTTCAGATGCCTTTTTCCCTTTCCGTGATAACATTGACGCGGCCAACGAATCCGGTGTCAAATATATTGTTGAACCGGGAGGAAGTATTCATGACGAAGAAGTAATCCAGGCCTGTGATGAATATGAGATTGCGATGCTTTTCACAGGGCGCCGTCATTTTAAACATTAATTTTAACATAGAAGAATCTGTAAGCAGATCACTGAATATTTAGGAGAGTAGAAAATGGGATTATTTTCATTTTTAACCCAAGAGATAGCTATTGACCTGGGAACGGCCAATACCATCATAATCCAGAATGACAAGATTGTTTTGGATGAACCATCGGTTGTTACGATTGATCTGAAAACGGAAAAACTGGTAGCCATCGGAGAGAAAGCCCGCCAGATGCAGGGTAAAACACATGCAAACCTAAAAACAATCAGGCCTCTCAGGGATGGCGTAATTGCCGACTTTAATGCAGCGGAACAGATGATCCGCGGAATGATAAAAATGATCAATCCGAAATCGAGACTGTTCTCGCCCGCACTGAAGATGGTCGTCTGTATTCCGTCAGGTTCCACAGAAGTGGAAGTCCGCGCTGTCCGCGACTCTTCGGAACATGCCGGAGGTAGGGAAGTTTATATGATATATGAACCTATGGCAGCAGCTATTGGGATCGGTTTGGATGTTGAAGCCCCCGAAGGGAACATGATTGTGGACATTGGCGGCGGTACGACAGAGATCGCTGTTATTTCCCTGGGAGGTATCGTTACAAACAAGTCTATTCGCATTGCAGGGGATGACCTCACAGCCGATATCATGGAATATATGAGGCACCAGCATAACATTAAAATAGGGGAACGTACTGCCGAAGAAATAAAAATCAATGTCGGCTCAGCCCTTTCCCAACTGGATAATCCGCCCAACGACTATATCGTTCAGGGACCAAACCAGATGACGGCATTGCCTATCGAAGTTCCCGTTTCGTATCAGGAAATTTCGCATTGCCTGGAAAAATCGATTTCAAAAATAGAAACAGCAATCCTCAGTGCTCTTGAACAAACTCCACCCGAGTTATATGCCGATATTGTTTCTAAAGGTATTTATCTGGCCGGAGGCGGGGCCCTGCTCAGGGGACTTGATAAAAGATTATCCGACAAAATCAATATCCAGTTCCATGTAGCAGAAGATCCGTTAAGAGCGGTTGCCCGTGGTACCGGTATTGCGATAAAAAATGTTGACAAATTCTCTTTCCTGATCAGGTAAAGCCTGATCGGGAAAGAGATAAAACTTCCATAAATGAGAAGTTTATTTCGTTTTCTGGCTAAGAATTATTTTTTCCTTCTTTTTGTTGTACTTGAAACAATATGCCTTGGCATGGTTGTCAAGTATAATAATTATCAGAAAGTGAAGTTTCTTAATTCGAGCAATGCGTTTATTGCCAAGACCTACGAAATATTTAATACTTTCTCAGGATTCTTCCATCTGCAGCAGGTCAACACAGAACTGGCCGCAGAAAATGCCAGTCTGAAAAATGAACTCGAAAAACTGGCTGCCCGTGAAGCCAAAGAAGGTTTGGACAGTATTGCCATCGACAGTGTGACTTATGCTTTTATCCCGGCGAAAGTCATTAATAATTCCGTCAACAAACAAAACAATTACATTACCTTAAACAAAGGAAGAAAAGACGGTGTCCGTACTGACATGGGGATCATTGGTCCGGACGGGATAGTGGGCATTATTACCAATATCTCGGATCATTATTCAACAGGGCCGACTTTGCTAAATAAAAAGTGGAAGGTTTCGGCAAAAATCAAAAAAAACAATTACTTCGGATCTCTTGTCTGGGACGGGATAAACTTTCAGCATGCAAAACTCAACGAGATCCCGTTTCACGTTGATCCTGCCGTCGGCGATACAATTGTTACCAGCGGGTATTCATCCTATTTTCCTGAAGGGACCATGATCGGACAGATCGAGAGTTTTGATCATGGAAGCGGGGATAATTTTTACGATATCACTGTTGTTCTCTCCACAAATTTCATGACCCTTTCGCATGTAGAAATCATAAAAAACTATTACGCAAACGAGCTGATCAACCTGCAAAAGCAAAATACGGATGATTAAATTATTTTTCAGATATTTATTTATGTGGGTAATGCTGGTACTGGTTCAGGTATTGCTGCTCAACCACATCCAGATCAGCGGATTCTTAAACCCTTACCTGTATGTCCTTTTTATTCTGTTGCTTCCTTTTGAAACGCCAAAATATCTTTTGCTAATCATGGGATTTATAACGGGGCTCAGCATCGATGCTTTCAGCAATACGCCCGGAATCCACGCATCTGCAACAACATTCATGGCGTTCCTGAGACCTTACGTCATCGGAGTAACATCCACCCGCGACACTCCCGACATAAATACACCTCCGCGCGTAAGCCAAATGGGCCTGGCCTGGTTTTTTAAATACACAGTCATCCTGGTAGTAGCCCATCATCTTTGTCTGTTTTTCATCGATGCCTTTTCTCTGAACGGTTTTCTTTTTACACTTTTAAGATGTATTTTGAGCTCTGTATTCACGATCATATTAGTTATTCTCAGTCAATTTTTGATCTATAAGGAGTAGTGCTGTGGACAAGTTTGCCAAAAGGAAATATATACTCGGTGCCATTTTTATATCAATCATCGTAATTTTTGTTTTAAAGCTCTTCATTCTTCAGGTAGTCGACAGTTCATACAAACAATACGCCACGCAGAACGTGCTGAGGCGGGTCATCAACTATCCGGCAAGGGGACTGGTTTACGACCGGAACGGAAAACTGCTCGTGTACAACAAAGCAGCATTCGACCTTTTAGTGACCCCGCGTGAAATGGCGGCATTCGATACAACTGAGTTATGCAATATTTTAAAAATAGACAAAGCGGAATTAAGGGGCGAGATTAAAAAGGCCAGACACTATTCGGCCTATAAGCCATCGGTAGTGGTAAAGCAGCTGTCAATCGAGACTTACGCCTTTTTGCAGGAAAAATTATTCAAATTTCCGGGATTTTTCGTACAGGCCAGAACAATCAGGGAGTACCCCCGGAAAATTGCGGCTCATATGCTGGGATATGTTGGCGAGGTAAACCAGAAAATCATCGACAAGGATCCCTATTACACACAAGGCGACTATATCGGGGTTACCGGACTGGAAAGGGCGTATGAAGAAGAACTCAGGGGAAAAAAAGGGGTCAACTTTTACATGGTTGACGTTCATAACCGGATAAAGGGCCCTTATCATGAAGCGAAAAGCGATACAGCGGCAGTGCTTGGAAAGAACCTGATTTCGACAATCGACGGGGACATTCAGGAATATGCAGAAAAACTGATGCAAAATAAAAGGGGAGCGGTAGTTGCCATTGAACCAAAAACCGGAGAGATCCTCTGTTTTTACAGCGGCCCGTCATACGACCCGAACCTTTTGGTTGGAAGGGAGCGAAGTAAAAACTATCAGATGCTCTTAAACGACACGCTTAAGCCGCTCAATAACCGGGCAATCTCAGCCGCCTACTCTCCCGGTTCGACTTTTAAAACCATGAATGCCCTGATCGCGCTTCAGGAAGGGGCAATAACTCCCTTTACCAGTTTTGTCTGCAACGGGCCAGAATCCACACCGATCAGATGTACCCACTATCACGAATCCCCGATCAGCCTTATCGGAGGGATCAGGGAATCGTGCAACCCTTACTTCTGGAATACCTTCCGGTGTATAATCGGTAAATATACTACAGCGGAAGAGGGATACAACCACTGGAGGGCCCAGCTGCTGAGTTTTGGTCTCGGGAAAAGGCTGGGAACAGAATTTTACGGGGAATCTGCCGGAAACATTCCCTTGTCCTCCTATTATGACAAGTACTTCGGCAAAGGACACTGGAACGCCCTTACCGTACGTTCTTTAGCAATTGGTCAGGGCGAAATAATACTGACGCCCTTACAAATGGCTAATATGGTCGCAGTAATCGCCAACAGGGGCTATTATATCGACCCGCACCTTGTCAGGGCTATCTCCGAGAAAGATGGAAAAACAAAAGTACTGAAATTTAAGCGCCAGAAGTGTTCTGTCGACTCTCAGTATTTCGGGGATGTTATAGAGGGCATGCAACAGGTGGTGGATATGACAAGTACCCGTTATACAGCCCATGTGGACGGGATTGCTATCTGCGGAAAAACCGGAACGATACAAAACAGCAGCGGTTCTCCCCATTCGGCATTTGTTGCGTTCGCCCCAAGGGAAGATCCCAAAATTGCCATTGCCGTTTATGTCGAAAACGGAGTGTGGGGAGCGCGCCATGCAGCGCCTATCGCAAGCCTGATCATCGAAAAGTACCTGAACGATTCGATAAACTCGCCCGCGAGAAAGGCCCTTGAGCAAAAAATGTTCGATTCAAATTTGTTAAACCCTCATCAACCGGAATAATATGGCTGGCAAAAATAATATCTGGGCAAATCTCGACTGGCTTACCATCAGCCTTTACATCCTGCTGGTTTTCCTTGGGTGGATCAATATTTACGCGGCAGTTTATAACGAAAGCCACAGCAGCATCTTCGATATGAGCCAACGATACGGGAAACAGATGGTCTGGATCGGGGCTGCATTTATCCTGGGTGCTGTTCTGGTAATGACCGACAGTAAACTTTATGTTTCCTTTGCCTATGTCTTTTATGGCATCACCATCCTCTTGCTGGTAGGGGTACTTCTTTTCGGTTCAGAGATCAAAGGTGCCCGCTCGTGGTTCCAGATAGGAGGTTTTGCCATCCAGCCAGCCGAATTTGCAAAATTTACAACAGCACTTGCGCTTGCAAGATATACCAGTTCCTATAACTTCAAAGTCTCGAATGTAAAATCGCTCCTGGCCATCGCCGCGATCATTCTCACTCCGGTGGCATTGATTTTTCTGCAAAACGACACCGGGTCGGCCCTGGTTTTCGTGATCTTTTCCCTCGTACTATACCGCGAAGGACTGTCGGGAATATTTCTGTTCCTGGGGTTGGTCGTTGCCGTCGTGTTTATGCTGACACTGGTGTTCAATGCCATACAAACCATTCTTATCCTGACAACAGGGGCCCTCATTGCCAATCATTTCATTCAACGCTCCCAATTATACATGGGACTGAAAGCTGCCGGTATCTACCTGTCGCTGTTTGCCTTGCTCTGGCTTGGTGATTACCTGCTAAAGCTCGATAATTCAACAACACACCTGTTACTTGCCTCCACTCTTCTGTCTTCGGTGATCTTCGCCGGATATGCAATCAGGAACAGGATGAACCAGACATTGATGATTATTGGAATTTACATTGCCCTTGTCTTTTTTATTTTCTCTGCCGATTATGTTTTCAACAGTGTGCTCGAGCCCCATCAGCAGGACCGGATCAATGAGCTGTTGGGGATCCATTCCGATCCGCTGGGCGTAGGTTATAATGTCAACCAGTCAAAAATTGCTATCGGATCAGGGGGCTTCACCGGGAAAGGTTTTCTGAAGGGGACACAGACCAAGTTCGATTTTGTCCCGGAGCAAAGTACCGACTTTATCTTTTGTACAGTGGGAGAAGAATGGGGGTTCCTGGGAACAACGGTTGTCTTGCTCCTCTTTCTCTGGTTGCTGCTCCGGCTGGTGTATCTTTCCGAGAGGCAACGTTCAATCTTCAGCCGCGTTTATGGATACAGTGTCGCCTGTATCCTGTTTTTCCACCTGGCGGTCAACATCGGGATGACCATCGGGCTTGCCCCTGTTATCGGTATTCCCCTTCCATTTTTTAGTTATGGAGGATCTTCTCTCTGGTCATTTACGATCTTATTGTTTATCTTTTTAAGACTGGATGCCAGCCGTAAAGAAAAACTCAGCTTCTAGTGTTCTGAAATGTCAGAAATCATTATGTGAGACATATTGTCCGGCACCGGGAAACAGATTATTACGCCTTCTTTTTCAATACAACCGACTGAATATAAAAATCATTCGCTTTATCAAGCATTTCCAGCAACATAGGCCAATCTTCTTTGGGTACAAACGGTTTCCTGTATATTTTTCTCGTCTTTATTTTCAGAACATGATCGGCATAGGAAACGACAGCCTCAAAAGCTCCGTATTCATTCTCCATATTGCAATTTAAAGCTTCAAATCCCTGGAGGTCATAGATCTGCGGAATCAAAACGTCAACCTCATTTTCAAATAACCGCGCAGTCGGGAGATACGCATCTGCCGTTCGTTCTCTTTCTCCCTGTGTTGGCGCCCACTGGGCACCGATTAACTTTCCCGCATCAAGTATAAGGTTCCCCCCGGCTTTCGTTACCAAACCGTCAACCTGGTACTTTATGTCATAATCAAGATCCGGGGCCGAGGCGACAACACCGAGGCTGTTAACCGAATAACCGAGCACTTCCCTTGGTTCAATATTATGATATGACATTACTTCCAGTTTGATGGCATCTTTTTGTTCTTTCCGTTTCGTATCAAAGAACGAGGTATAAGCTTCTATACGTTTCTGCTCCCGCTTATCCTCCTGCAATTCTTCCATCAGCGTTTTATCAATTATCAGGCGTTTTCGCATCGCTTTATCCCAGTCTTCATAAAGCATCAGTAATGGGTATAAATCTTCTTTCAGGTTTCCTGTATAAATTGTATTCCGGTCGATATTTAATAACAGAGGATCATCTTCTGAAAATTCGACTCTCATTTTCGATCTGTTTCTGTTCTCCTGGTAAGTCGTTTCCGGAATCCGATAGTCTTCGACTGATCCATTTTCGATCTGTTCCTTAATTTTTTTCCCGTTTTTATCAATAACAAGGGCAGAAGCCAGCTCTCCCTGATACTTTTCCGGAATTTCTCCTGCCAGAATATTCTCATTGACAAACGGAAAGAATTGTTTGTTATTATTTGCTGTTAATGCAAAACTGAGATCGTCCATACTAACAACCCCGTTTCTTCTTGTTCCGTACCGGTTTGTCGTAAATATGAATTTACTGTCAATATCATTCTCGCTCAGTAATTGTTGCATCCGAAGAAAAAATTTCGAAGGAGGGTAGTTATTAAAATCATTGGGCCAATAAAAACAAAGTGCATCATAAATGTAAGAGGCCATATCCTCTTTACTCAGATCAGGATTCTTTTGTTTATAATTGGTAAACGCCGCACTCACTTTTTCATTAATATCCTTCATCCAAAGCATGTCCTGCTTCGCTAAAAGCCCTTCCGCATCTTTTAAAATATCCGCATAAGGCACATCTTTATAGAACCCGCTTCTTCTTGCGTTAGCCGATTGAAGCTGTTTAGATGAATTATTCAAAACAGACAACCTGACCATTGGAAAATCCCGGAAAGCAGACAACCAGCGTATCTTCCTTAAGTCGCCAACTTGCTGTAAGTTTTTCTGTTGCACATCCAGGATCATTTTATTGGTCCCATCCCCGGATAGATTGAGATCAGGGGCCCCGTTAACCGATTTGTATTCGACGGTCAGTTTATTTTCAAATTCGCCATGAACAGAATAAGATAATACCGGATACTTTGAATAGAAGGGAAACAGCAGGGGCGGTACATAAATTGTTTCCAGTTCCATTTTTTTACAAAAAAAATAGTCAAGAATATCCCCTGCCTGAAGGTCGGGAATGGCAAGTTTTTTTGATGCCTTCTTATCTTTTTTTCCTTCGGTAATATCGACGGTATTCCTGTCTATGTCAACTTCCCGGATCGTACCATCCGGTTTTATGACACGGGCGCCGATTATTGTCTGCACAACATTATAGGCCATGATATTAACCTCCTCTTCATAGAATAAGGTCGAATATTCATCAAGGGCCGCCTTATCATTTATCTTTACCATGATCCGGTTAATATGAGTAAAATCGAGCACGGGTGATAATGATTTCGACCATAATGCATTTTTAACTGCCGCTTCGATCTGTTCATGATGTGCAATAATGACGACTGATTCCTTGTTTAATTCTTCCGGAACAGAATAATCGGCAAACTCGGGCTTATCCCATGCCCAGACCTCTTGTCTTATTCTCCCGGCCAGGTCTTTATAATCGTCGGCGAATAAATAAACGGGGAGTATGAAACAGACGATGAAGAGTACGGCATATTTTAGATTCTTTTTCATTAGTCGTTCCGCCTTCGACAAATGTTTCTCACACTCAGCAAGGCCCGTACAAGTCCGGCGTTGCGCTTGCTTAATCAGAATGTACTGTTTCATTGGTGTCAGTTTTTGTATAACATTAGTTCTCAGATTTGTATTTTATCATCGCTTCTTTTCAGGATAATTTGCTCAAGGTAAGCTTTCTTCAGTGCATCGATATCGGAATTCCATTCTGCAAAAGTTTGCTTTTTAATCCATGGATTAAAAATTGTTATTTCCTTATGATATATGATCTTTTCATTGTTTACCGTACAGGATATTGAAAAGGAATAATCCTTTTTCTGAATCCGGAATTCGGCAGGCAGGCTTTCAACTTTATACCCGGAAGGTATAATCAATTGACTTTCCCTGACAATATGGTCTTTGTAGGGTAACAGGTAGTCATTCCTTCGCCTGGACGTATCAATTTTTGTATTGACGAAATCCTGACAAATATTCAGGTTGACGTATAATTCATCGTCAATATTTTTAATGTCCGATTTTCTGGTTTCACAATAACTTATTTCAATTTTGTCAGCCGGGGAATTTGCCCCTGAAATCTGAATATCGTCTATTTTATCATGGACTCCGCTCCTTCCCCAGAATTGTTTTAAGGCATCATCCTGGTCCTTCGTCTCAGTTGCCTGAATTACATACATAACCAGTTGTTTGGATTCTCCTTTATAAACGTTCAGCGATTTTCCTGTAAGCACATTTTCATTAATTGTAAATACAGAAAACAAGCTATCCGTATTCATGCGGGGAGATAAGCAGGGAATTTGTTCCATTATATAATCAGGACCGTTCTCTATCAACACGGTCTTTCCCTGTATCCATTGAGGATATTCGCCTAAAGTCATAAACCGGACTGTCGGGTCAAGATAATATCGTTCCCCTTTCCATTGCAAAATACAGATCATATGATCTGCAAGAGGTAAAGGCACCGATAAATCGAAGGCTGCCTCCCTGGTCCCCACCCAGCCAAGCCGGGCATCGAACCCCTCCGCTTTCAATAATGATTTCAGCAGATTGGACATTCCTTTACAATCGCCGTATTTTTTACGTAATACCTCATGGGCCTCATCGGGTTTAAATCCCTCAATACCGTATTCAAAAGCCAGATAACGAATATTATTTTGAACCCATGATAAAAGTGCCTTTATTTTATCTTCATCACTTCCGCAGCCTTGCGTTATCTCGTCTGCCTTTTCCCTAATGATGTCCTCATTATCGTTCAGAAGGGAATTGATGTCACGATACCATTTGTACAAATGATCAAAGCTATCGAAATATGTTGTCTCCTTATTGTCAATGACCGATTTTTTAGGTACAACCAGAATATAAGGATAGATACAGGTATAGCCTGGCATATTCGGCTCATTAGTAATATTTTCCTGATTTTCAATACTATATGTGTATATCGTGGTATTATCTTTGGGGTTTCTTTCTGTACTTTTCCGGATATTGTCCCGGAAATTGAGTTCTACAAGATCAACAGTCAGCCAATCCGGAACGATCAGTTTTACAGTTTTCGTTTTAATAAATTGAGGTTCGGCAACGGGTATTATAAAAAAAGAACAGATGTCATCGTAGGTCTTCTCAAATGAAACCTGGGCAACTTCATCCTTACGGGAAAACGGTAATTCAAAATAACAGACTTTTGTGTCGCTATAAAATATTCCATCTTGCCGGTACATTTCATACCGGGGAGAACTTCCTTTTACGCCTTTGATCTTTACTTTTTCGATCTTCGATTTATGATCAAAAAATTTGGCAATAGTAACAGTCTCTACTTTTCCGGTACAGACATATTCTGCAAAGGACTTTTCGCTTATATTAATGACCTTTTGGACATTCAGTTCATATGAATAAATATCGGTTTTGTTCTGTACGATTATGTGATCATCATCTGTTTGGGCAGAAATGATGCCGCTAAAGCAAAACCAGAAAATTATAACTGATTTTAATTTTTTCAAGGTTGACTGATTAAATAGGTGACCATACAAAAAAAAGAAAAAAACAGTTCAGTTCTTCTATTATCTTACTTTATCTGCTTGTTCCCGTTAGCTATTTATAAGGTAGAAAACAGGCGGATCTTCCGAAGGCGTAAAATAGCTGAAGATGTATTAGTCATTCTGATGGATGCCTGCCAGCCCAATTAACGGATATGCATTATTTAGGTAAAGGGATATGTGCTAGCACCATAAAGGGACATGTGCTAGCACCATAAAGGGACATGTACTAACACCACAAAGGGATATGCACTAACACCATAAAGGGATATGCACTAACACCGTAAAGGGATATGTACTAACACCGCAAAGGGATATGCACTAACACCATAAAGGAACAAGTACTGGTCCGGCGATATAATGTTTGAAGGTTCGAATGGTTTGATTGTTTGACGCTTCGCTGTTGGGGAGAAGGGGCATTGTGAATTAGCGAACTGGTGAACTGGCGAACTGGTGAATGAAGGAATGAGAGAATGAGGGAATTGGAAGAGAATCAAGACCGGTTTTGTCAAACTACGAAGTATCGAACACTCAAACGACGTAGCCTCAAACAACAAACCATGTTTACCATATTAACAACAGAAACCATCCTTCCTTTGCGTCTTGGCGTCTTAGCGTTCTGTTTTGTCAAACTACGAAGGATCAAACACTCAAACGGCGTAGCCTCAAACAACAAACCATGTTTACCATATTAACAACAGAAACCATCCTTCCTTTGCGTCTTAGCACCTTAGCGTTCTGTTTTGTCAAACTACGAAGTATCAAACACTCAAACGGCGTAGCCTCAAACAACAAACCATGTTTACCATATTAACAACAGAAACCATCCTTCCTTTGCGTCTTAGCACCTTAGCGTTCTGTTTTGTCAAACTACGAAGTATCAAACACTCAAACGGCGCAGCCTTAAACAACAAACCATGTTTACCATATTAACAACAGAAACCATCCTTCCTTTGCGTCTTGGCGTCTTAGCGTTCTGTTTTGTCAAACTACGAAGTATCAAACACTCAAACGGCGTAGCCTCAAACAACAAACCATGTTTACCATATTAACAACAGAAACCATCCTTCCTTTGCGTCTTAGCACCTTAGCGTTCTGTTTTGTCAAACTACGAAGTATCGAACACTCAAACGGCGTAGCCTCAAACAACAAACCATGTTTACCATATTAACAACAGAAAACATCCTTCCTTTGCGTCTTAGCACCTTAGCGTTCTGTTTTGTCAAACTACGAAGTATCGAACACTCAAACGGCGTAGCCTCAAACAACAAACCATGTTTACCATATTAACAACAGAAAACATCCTTCCTTTGCGTCTTGGCGTCTTAGCGTTCTGTTTTGTCAAACTACGAAGGATCGAACACTCAAACGGCGTAGCCTCAAACCATAGTAACTACAGAAACATTTTTCGTGTTTTCGTGTTCAGTTTGGTCCCGACCTCTGTTCAGTACCGATCCGGATACCGGAATAACGACCGTAATTAGGCCGGAAATATTGGGAACACATCCTGACCAGCGGATGCTTGTCTGTAAATGAATCGATCTGGCGGTGCAGCAATATCCCTTTCTGGACATCTTCCTTGTAATTCAGGTATTGTTTCCCCTTTACCGCATCTCCTATAAAATTACCGGTCAGTACCTCTTCTGAGTCTCCTGATAAATATAAATGGGCCAAATAATTCATTATCAAAAAGGTTTAATCAATCATGAGCGTAATATCCTGTTTGTATCTCCAGGCTTACTCTTTTTCCTGAATACCCTGGTACGGGCCATGGAAATGAGCACGACCCCGGCAATCGTAAGCAATCCGCCAATAAGCTGGTAAACTTCAGGGAATGTCCTGAAATAAAAATAACTCCCGATCAGGACACAAATACCTTTGAGGCTCTGAACAATGGAAGACTTCGAGACTTCAAGGTAGCGGAAAGAATAATAAATCATCAATATCCCGATAAACGGGCCCAGTACTGCCCCGACGGCAATATTTAGCATTGCATTTGCCGGGATTGTCCAGGGTTCATTCATAGCGAACATCAAAACCAGGGAATACAGGAGAAGCCAGAAAGTACGGTTCGTATTGATCAGTTCCGGCGACATATTTTTCACGTTCACTTTCACCACCACCGATGCCACCGATGCAAAAAAGGCATTTACCAGCACCACCCCGGCCCCGGGAATAAATAATCCGGAAAGGGTGGTCCCTCCCTGGTAACTGATAATAAAGGCGCCCAAAAGGGCAACAGCCCCTCCAAGGGCCTCGGTCCATGTAAATGTTTCCTTCAGGAACACGACCCCTAAAAAGGTCAGGATTACAGGATAAAGGTTCCCGATAAAAGAAGTGACAGCAGGATCCGGAATAATAGAAACCGAAAGGAAAAAGAAAGTGGTTGTCAGGATTTCAAGGACACCCAGGAGTACCAGCACCCCTGAATCTTTCCGGGACAGACGGAAAATGGTACCCACACCTTCTTTCTTTAAAAACCAGGCCATGTTCAGAGAGAAAGCAATCAGGAACCAGTACACGCCAAACTGTGCCAGATGTACTTCGTTCAGGGCGGCCTTGCTAAACACATAAATATTTGAATAGGCAATAGTGGCCACTACCGCAAATACATATCCTTTTAACCGATCCGACCTCATATAATTAAAATAGAAAACCGGACAAATGTAACTTTTTACCTTCAAAAAAGGCTTCTTCCTGACAGAAAGAAGCCTTATGCTAATCTATTTTATCCTGTGCCTTTAAGGGCAGGTCTTACAATCTTTTTTTAATAGCCCTGGTTGCCTCTTCGTAACCTGGTTTTTCCAAAAGGGCAAACATATTCTTTTTATAAGCTTCTACCCCGGGCTGGTCAAACGGGTTCACCCCAAGGGTATAACCGCTAAGCCCGCATGCTTTTTCAAAGAAGTAGATCAATTGGCCGAGGTAATATTCATCGAGTTTGGGTATCTCAATTTTTATATTGGGTACGCCCCCGTCAACATGGGCGATCATCGTCCCCAGTTCGGCCATCTTATTGACCTCATCGACACGTTTACCTGCCAGGAAATTCAACCCGTCGAGGTTTTCCTTATCTGTCGGGACACGCACTTCTGCATCAGACCCGGCAACAGAAATCACGGTCTCGAACAACTTCCGCTCACCTTCCTGAATGTATTGTCCCATCGAATGAAGATCTGAAGTAAAATCGACACTGGCCGGGTAAATACCTTTACCTTCTTTTCCTTCACTTTCCCCGTAAAGCTGTTTCCACCATTCAGAGAAATAATGAAGTTTTGGGTTGAAATTCACCAGGATCTCGATCAGTTTTCCGTTCCGGTAAAGTTCGTTGCGGACAGCAGCATATTGTGCCGGGAGATTTTCTTCGAAAGGGACACCGGTCCCCGAAGCCTTTTCCATATCTGCCGCACCCTTCACCAGGGCCCTGATGTCAAAACCGGCAACAGCAATGGCCAGCAAGCCAACAGGAGTGAGCACGGAATAACGTCCGCCCACATTGTCCGGAATAACGTAAGTTTTATATCCTTCCGAGTCGGCAAGCTTACGGAGCGCTCCCCGGGAAGCATCTGTAACGGCAACGATCCTGGATTTAGCTTCTTCCCGGCCATATTTTTCTTCAATATCCTGTTTCAGTAAACGGAAAGCAATAGCCGGTTCGGTGGTTGTCCCTGACTTGGAGATAACAGCCAGGGCGTATTCTTTCACCTTCAGCAATTCACGAAGTTCATACAGGTAATCTTCCCCGATATTCTGTCCGGCAAAAAGGACCAGGGGTTTGTCGCTTCCCTTGAGATGGGCAAAACTGTCTGACAACGCTTCAACGACGGCCTTAGCCCCCAAGTAGGAACCGCCTATGCCAATAACCACAAACAGGTCAATCTTTTTATTTTGTAAAGTCTTCGCTGTTTTCTCATAGTCAGTCAATTCAGCTTCAGAAATAGACGAAGGCAGGTTAATCCATCCTAAAAAATCGTTTCCCTTGCCAGTCCCGTTATGAAGAGTTTCATTATGTTCCTTCATTTCCCCGGCATAACCCTTGACCGCGTTCCCGGAAATAAAATCAAAGGTTTTATCAATCTTCAGTGAAATATTTTTCATACTTCTATATTTTTAATTTGTATTATCTCAATTTCTCGGTTAGCCTGCGGATCTCCTCTGATGGCGAGACCCCTTCATAGAGTATACAGTAAACAGCTTCACAAATAGGAATGTTTACCTTGTAATCCTGGTTTATTTCATGGATCGACTTGGTCGCGTAAAAACCTTCTGCCACCATATGCATTTCGAGCTGCGCCGAACGGGTGGAATATCCCTTCCCGATCATGGTGCCAAAAGTACGGTTCCTCGAAAACTGGGAATAAGCAGTAACAAGCAGGTCGCCAAGGTAGGCAGAGCTTTTTATGTCGCGGGTTATCGGGTGGACCTTGTCGACAAAACGCTTTATTTCCTGGATGGCATTGGATATCAGCACGGCCTGAAAATTATCGCCATACCGTAGTCCGTTGACAATGCCGGAAGCGATGGCCACTATATTTTTCAGGACTGAAGCATACTCTGTACCAAAAATATCGTCAGACACATGAGTCCGGATATAAGGACATTCCAGCTTAAAGGCAAAGTCCCGTGCCCTTTTGATATCGGGACAAGCGATTGTCAGGTATGAAAGACGTTCCAGAGCGACCTCTTCTGCATGGCAGGGACCGGCAATTACTCCGATACGCTCGTATGGCACTTTAAATTTCTGGTGCAGGTACTGCCCTACGATCTGGTTTCCTTCCGGAATTATTCCCTTAATTGCAGAAACGATATATTTATGATTGATCTCTGTTTCTAAAGCAGAAAGGGACTGGTCGAGAAAAGCTGATGGTATCCCTAACACCAGCAAATCAGACTGCTCCACAATTTCATTAATATTATTAAAGAAATTAATCCTGCCTACATCGAACTCGACCCCCCGTAAATAACTGGGGTTGTGATGAAAACGTTTAAACTGCTCAATATTGTCCGCATTCCGGAAATACCAGTTAACCCGCTCAACATTATTCAAAAGGATTTTTGCCAAAGCCGTAGCCCAGCTCCCTCCTCCTATAATCGCTATTTTCGGTTCAGTAAACATAGTTTAGGCAACAATGTTCGAAAGCCATTGCTTAACGTCGTCCATTGTGGGATTGTCCAATCCTGTCTTATTTTTCTTATTGTATCCGCAAAGATCGTTAAAAAATTTTCCTGATTTGACTTCTTTCAAAGAATTCACTTTTTTGTAACCCATCTTTTTAATTACGCCAACCCACTGTGCCGGGATCCCAAGGGCTTCATAGAGTTCGTCGGCATCATCAGCGTCGGCTTTCTTTTCCGGTTTCATCTGCGGGAAGAACAGCACATCCTGTATCGACGGACTGTTTGTCATGAACATGGTCAGACGGTCAATTCCAATTCCCATGCCTGAAGTCGGCGGCATTCCGTATTCCAAAGCACGAAGAAAGTCCTGGTCGATAAACATCGCCTCGTCGTCGCCTTTTTCAGAGAGCCTTAACTGGTCTTCAAACCGTTCACGCTGATCGACCGGGTCGTTAAGCTCGGAATAAGCATTCGCCAGTTCCTTCCCGTTCACCATCAATTCGAAGCGTTCGGTCAGTCCCGGATCTGTCCGGTGCTTTTTTGTCAGCGGCGACATTTCCACGGGATAGTCAATGATAAAAGTCGGCTGGACATAATTGGCTTCACATTTTTCACCGAATATCTCGTCTATCAGCTTACCTTTCCCCATGGAAGGATCGGTTTCGATCCCTAGTTTATCACAAATTTCCCTGAGTTCAGCTTCCGATTTTCCGGCAATATCATAGCCTGTATGTTCTTTTATGGCCTGGTACATTGTTACCCGTGGATAAGGACGCTTAAAATCGATGAGCTTATCGCCGACCTGTACCTGAGTCTTTCCATGCAGGGCCACTGCAATACGTTCGATCATCTCCTCCGTGAAACTCATCATCCACTTATAGTCCTTATAGGCCACATAGATTTCCATGGCCGTGAATTCGGGGTTATGGGTACGGTCCATTCCTTCATTCCTGAAATCCTTTGCAAATTCGTAAACTCCTTCAAACCCTCCAACAATCAGCCTTTTCAGATAGAGCTCGTTGGCTATTCTCAGATACAAGGGAATATTCAGCGAATTATGATGAGTAATGAAAGGGCGGGCAGCGGCACCCCCAGGGATTGCCTGAAGGATTGGTGTTTCCACCTCCAGGTATCCTTTTTCATTGAATATCTGCCTCATCGTATTGATTATTTTCGTCCTCTTGATAAAGACATCTCTCACCTGAGGATTGACAACCAGATCAACATATCGCTGACGGTACCGTTGTTCCGGGTCGGAAAAGGCATCATACAGTACCCCGTCCTTTTCCTTCACAACAGGGAGGGGACGAAGGGATTTGCTTAATAGCCCAAGCTCCCGGACGTGGACAGAAAGTTCTCCTACATTGGTAATAAAGGCGAACCCCTTTCACCCCGATAAAATCACCTATATCTAGCAACTTTTTGAAGACTTCATTATACAATGTTTTATCTTCTCCCGGGACAAATTTCGTCCCGGTTAAGGTATAACTGAATGCGCCCGGAATCATCCTGCAACTCTGCGAAGGAAGCTTTTCCCATGATCCTCCGGCTCATAATCCGTCCTGCAAGAACAACATCCGTGAAATTCTGTTTCTCCCGATTAAACTCAGCTTTTATTTGTGCGGTTTTCGTATTGACCGGGTATTCTTCTGCCGGGTAAGGCTCGATCCCCAGCTCCCGTAATTTTGCCAGGGAATTTCTCCGGATAATCTCCTGCTCGCTAAGCTCTGTTATACTCATTCCTCGTCTTCAATTTGAATTTACTGTAAAAAAATTTTGTGCAAAGATAGCAAAGAATTGAATAATCCCTATATTCCGGGCTGTTCAAACTAAAATGAACAAAATCAATTGCTTGTATTTTATTCCCGATTGTTAATATTTTTATTTACAATCTAATGTTTTGACAGGATGAAATTTAACCTTCACGTTATACATTGTTTAATAAAACCAGGCACGAAAGACTTCATTTTGCTTTCCGGATCTGTCTTCATTTTTTATCTTTGAGAAATTTATATAATGCCTTCAAAAGCACCGGCAGCATCTGTAATGGACAAAATCTGGAAAGTAAAACAACAAGGAGATATTAATGTTATCAAACATTTATCTGCGGCACTAAATGTCAACATGGTTATAGCCAACCTGTTGGCTCAAAGAGGGATAACCTCTTTCAGTGAAGCAAAGACCTTTTTCAGGCCAAACCTTAATGATTTACACGATCCTTTTCTGATGAAAGATATGGCCAAGGCGGTCGACCGGCTTGAGAGGGCAATTCACGACCAGGAAAAGGTACTGATCTATGGCGATTATGATGTTGACGGTACGACCTCCGTAGCCCTGATGTACCAGTTCCTGCGAACCAGGATCAGCAACCTCGACTATTACATTCCGGACAGATATTCGGAAGGTTACGGCATTTCGCCAAGAAGTATCGAATTTGCTGCCGAGAATAAATTTTCGCTGGTCATCGTACTGGACTGCGGGATAAAAGCTGTTGAAAAAATTAAACAGGCAAAGGATAAAGGGATCGATTTTATTATCTGCGACCACCATAATCCGGACCAGAAGCTACCTGATGCAGTTGCTGTACTAGATCCCAAGAGGACTGACTGTACATATCCGTACAAAGATCTTTCGGGATGTGGCGTTGGTTTTAAACTGCTGGAAGCTTATGTCCGGAAAAACGACATCCCGGTCATTGAATTGTACGATCTGCTGGATCTTGTTGTTGTCAGTATCGCATCGGATATTGTTCCGGTTACCGGAGAAAACAGGGTGCTTGCCTTTTTTGGGCTGAAAAAATTAAACGGCAACCCCAACCTTGGGTTAAAAACCATCATTGGCACTTCGGGACTTGACGGAAGGAATATCTCGATCAGCGACATTGTTTTTAAAATAGGTCCCCGGCTAAATGCCTCCGGGCGCATTGAACACGGGAAAAAATCGGTGGAGATCCTGGTCGTAAGCGAGGAAGAAAAGGCTTTTGAACTGGGGGAAGAAATCAACTCGTACAACGAGATCAGGAAGACCCTTGACCGGGATATCACCCAGGAAGCACTCGATATGATCGCTCACGACCCGATACAGGCAGAAAGAAACGCGACCGTTCTCTACAACAGGGACTGGCACAAAGGCGTGGTTGGAATAGTAGCCTCCAGGCTGACTGAGCATTATTACCGGCCGACAATCATTTTAACGGAGTCGAATGGCCTGGCGACCGGTTCGGCCCGTTCCGTAAAGGATTTCGATCTCTATGAGGCAATCGGCCAGTGCAGCGACCTTCTCGAATCATACGGCGGGCATATGTATGCAGCAGGCCTTACAATGAAAATAGAGAATATTCCTGCCTTCACAAGACGCTTTGAAGAAATCGTGAAAAACACCATCGAGGATACTTCCCAAATGGAAGTACTTGAAGTTGACTCCAGGATCCAGCTTTCGGATATTACCCCTAAATTTTTCCGGATATTAAAGCAGTTTGAGCCATTCGGTCCTCATAATATGAACCCGTTGTTTATTACTGAAAATGTACTGGATAACGGCACCAGCCGCTGTGTGGGGCGCAATCTCGAGCACCTGAAGCTCGACCTTGTAGAACCAACCGGAAATTCACCGGTTTTTTCAGCAATCGCTTTTAACCAGGCTCATCATTTTGAAGCAATCAGCCAGGGGCTCCCCTTCGATATTTGTTACTCGGTAGCGGAAAATGAGTTCCGGGGAAAAACAAACATCCAGCTATATATCAGGGATATCTCGGCAAAAATATATTGAACCAGCTTTTTTCTAACCTTTATAAACGAATTTATGAATCTTACAAAAAAAAGACCCGACCAGTTTACTGCCAGGAATATGGTCCTGGGAGTCCAGTTCCTGTTTGTCGCTTTTGGCGCAACAGTGCTTGTTCCACTGCTCGTTGGGATTGATCCGGCTGTGGCCCTTTTCTCTGCAGGGATTGGCACACTCATTTTTCACCTGATAACGAAAGGCATGGTGCCTATATTCCTGGGAAGCAGCTTTGCATTTATCGCCCCCATTATCGAATCGACAAAATTATACGGACTTCCCGGTACTTTCTCCGGGATTATTGCTGTGGGGCTTGTCTATGCTACTGTGGCCGGATTGGTTAAATGGAAAGGCTTAAATTTTATTCAGCGATTATTTCCTCCTGTTGTCGTTGGCCCGGTAATCATGATTATCGGCTTATCGCTTGCAGGTACAGCCATCGACATGGCAAAAACAAACTGGACGATTGCCGTTGCCAGTCTGGCCACGGCAATTATTGTTGTTGTATTTACCAAAGGACTGATAAAACTTATTCCGATATTCATCGGGATTATCGCCGGATATGTAACAGGCCTGATCCTCGGTGTGGTAGACTTCACTGCGATCAGCAATGCCGGATGGTTCAGCCTGCCGGCCTTTACTCCACCCGAATTTAACTGGGGAGCGATCCTGTACCTCATCCCTGTTGCGGTTGCCCCTATCATTGAGCATGTTGGCGATATGTATGCCATCGGCGGGGTTGCAGAAAAGAACTTTATAGAAAAACCCGGGTTGCACCGGACTTTGCTTGGCGATGGTATCGCAACCAGCATTGCGGGTTGTTTCGGCAGCGTGCCTAACACTACCTATTCCGAAGTTACAGGGGCCATATCTTTAACCAAAGTAACCAATCCTTTTATTTTGAGAATATCGGCAGTCACTGCCATCGTATTTTCTTTGGTCGGAAAAATCAGCGGGTTCCTAAAAACAATCCCTCAATCTGTTCTTGGCGGCATAATGCTCCTCCTCTTTGGATTGATTGCATCGGTAGGGATCAAAACCCTGATCGAATCAAAAACGAACATGTCGCAGGTCCGCAACCAGGTCATTGTATCCCTGATACTGACTGTCGGGATTGGCGGCGCGGTAATTTCCTGGGGCAACTTTTCCCTTGCGGGGATCGGACTGGCTGCCGTTGTCGGAATCGTACTAAACCTGATCCTCCCTAAAAAAGCGTAAAAGACTAACGCTTTTTGCCGTTTCTGAAAGGGCAGAAAGCAAAAGGGATAAAGTAGTGACGGAGCAAATGATCTGTGGCTGAAGGGTTAAACTGGTTTGATGGTTAATGTTTAAGGCATAACAGCACCATGGATACCTCAAAGAAATAAATAAAATTCACCCCGGGGTAAACCGACAAGGAACAGTGCCCCGGGTTGAAGACGATTCATCATGCCGCTATCAATTCCCGTTCTCTTCCTTTAACGGTTCAATTATGCCGTAATAGCTGATCGACTGCCTGTTATTCGAAATAATAGTCATGTCCGCATAACCGCTCACCCCTGCCGAGATATTGATCCTGTAATTATCTTTATCCGTGTCGACAGTAATGTTGATTTCGTACACTTTCTTTTTCCCGTTATACCGGATATCCAGCTGGCCGGCCTTTTCTTTAAATTTAATGCCGCCGTCCTGACTTCCATAATCGACGTGATAAGCCCTCCCGAAGAAAGGGAGCCACGATTCGACCATCATACTGTCAACTTTTAAATCATAAAGAGACGTGAGATCCACTTTTCTCCCGGACAAAGGAATAGCTTCTCTGGCTACAAACCGGAATTTTTGGGAATCGATAAGTTGCTTCACTTCCTGTTCTTTTTCAGAACGCCGTTGTTTTGAGCCCGTTTGCGCGTTTGCCAAGGCGGTAATCAACAACAGAAATCCCACAAAAAAAATAATTCGCTTCATATTCCGTATTTTTTTATCCATACGGAATTTATTCAAAATAGATGCCAGATTTTAGTGAAGAATGAGAGAACAGGTAAGCTCCTGTGTTTCCTCTTTCAGGAAATAATTTTCGACTTTTTTACCTTTTCAGCGTTAAAAAGAGGGTTGGCATACATCTGCATGAAAAGTTTTTTCTGACACTCCGGCTCACCGGTCCCAATGGTTTGCACCAGGTCTTCAAGGAGTTCTGAAAATTTTGCGCGCGTACAATCATCCACGTTCTTTTCATACTTACTGGTCCCGCTCAAAAGGTCAGCTGCAAGATAATTAAAAGGCCAAAGTTTATAATTCCGGTATATACACTCATCGATATGTTCGGCAAGCAATTGAATGCTCTCACTAAAATTATCGGGATTTACAAAATCGTCCAGTTCTTCGTCGATAGGTTTTCCGAAAGCAAAATGGACATGACCTTTTGGTTTAAGCAACCCGAAAGCCATACTTTTTAAATCGTCAGCCTGTGTTTTTACAAAACCTTCCCGCTCTTTTTTATAAATTTCCTCGACCTTGGAGATCCCGCAAGGTTCACGTTCGTAAGAAATAGAGAGGGGAACAATTTTCAATTCCCGGAATCCGGCTACAAAATCTTCCGAATTGCTCAGGTTTAGCATTTTCAAAAGGGACTGCTGTGTCTGGTCGTCGCCATCTTTGGTCCGGCCTTCACGCTGGGCTATCCACACAGACATTTTATCCTGTGTTACCGTTTGCCTGATATAAGCTGATAAAATTTTTGAGGCTGTCAGCAATTCCCTTGCAGGCAAATTCCGTTTTACAACAAAGGCCCTGTTCAGTTTCACGGTATGCAAAATCCAGTCGTAGATAAGCAGGTTATTACCAATGGCAATTTCAGTGGTATTCATTCCTGCATTAAAGATGATATAGTTAAGGATGGCAGCATCCAGGATAATGTCCCTGTGATTGGAAATAAAAAGGTAACTTTGCGCTTTATCAAGATTTTCAAGGCCGCTGTAACTCACGCCACTGGTGCTTCTCCCGATAATCCATTCCCTGATCAGCGGGTGCATAAACTTTACCTGTAACTCGTTCACCGACTGCACCTCTGCAAGAACCCGGCAGGCAGTCTTCACTCTTTCTTCATCTTTAAAGATGAAGGTTAACACTTGAAGAAACTCCTCGTCTTTCAATAGCTCATGAATGTAATAATTTACCTCGCAATCCAGGTACGGCCTTATATCTTCATAACTCATAATTTCCTCATTCCAATTATTTAGCCGCGCAAATATACTAAATGCAGGTTAAATCCTGAACCTTAACTGAAATTTCACCTCCGTTCTTTTATTTCCTTCAATTTCAGTATAACCGCTTCCAATGCTTTGAACACCGAAGTACCAGCTCCTTGAAACTTTATACCTGAACTCTAATTTTTCACATATTTTAACTTTTCCGGTCAGGTATGTACGCATCCCTTCTCCATACAATGCAGGGACAGAAAAACTATATAAAAGATCATTTTCGTATGCATAAATCCGGGCATCGTAATCGCCGGTATTAAAATAAGCAACCCGGAACCAGGCAGTAACCTTGCTTTTTTCGGGCCGGTACCCGAAATCCTGACTAATAAGAAAACCATTGGAACGATGATCGTGCCTGAAAAAAGACTGTTCGAACCTGGATTTCAGCGGAAAGGAAGGTCCCATCTTTCCGCTGAGTTGCAGACGGGCCGATTGCCTTATCTGATCAAAATTTTCCATCGAATAGGCTGACGTAATCTTTACAGGTTTGCACTCATAAAAGTACCTGCCTGTAAACTGCCAGTCTTTTACAACATTATACCCGGCCTGCAACATGAACTCCCTTCCCTTGCCCGGACCTGCAGTTGTATACTTGATCCAGTCATAACTAAAAAAATCGGCATACATATTTACAGTCACCTTTGCAACCGGTAAAATACTTGCGCCAAAAAAAAGACCTCTCTCATCGTTCACCCGGCTCCCCTCGGTAAAAGAGGAAGCAAGCGGACTATTGTAACGTTTCCCTATATCCCTGCCGGAAGCGGCAAGGCTCACCTTGTCAGACAACTGGTACATCAGTCCTGTAATATTGGCAAATCCTCTTCCGCAATCCCAGGCAAATTCGCCAAATACAAATAATTTATTCCGGCTCCACTGGTAGTCAACACTTAAATTGGCATGCCGCCTTCCATGGAAAAGATAGCGGTAGTACAATTCATCATCCCGGACAAGCGGGTACTGATAATGGCAACAGGTACCATTAACACCTACCGAAAAATTGCGTCCTTCATAGCCTACTGCCCCTCCGGCAACCAGCCGTGAAACGGATCTTTCATCTTCGGTCTCACCTTTGGTCCGGTGGTAGCCTGTGGTCTGAAACGAAGTAAAAATCTTTTTACCATCCAGGCTGTCGGTATTGGCATCAAACTTCTTATACGAAAGAAACGGGACGAACCGGAATCTTCCCGCGTTCAGGGAAAAAGCGACACCTCTCATAAAATCGCTTGCATCGGAAGAGCCAAAAGGTTTGATTCCCTGGTTAAACCGGGCAATATTTACAGCTTCAGAAGATTTTCCAAGAGTAAAACCCTGCCATGCATTCAGACCCTGTCCAAACTGAACAAGATAATCGCCAAGGATTATCGTTTTCCGCTTGTCCGGGCTGAAGCGGATAAAAGCACTGTTAAAATCGAAACCGCTTTTATTGGATCCCCTAAAAAAACTTTCCCCTGGATCTTTTTCTCCTGTGTACCCGGCAGACAGGGTTGCCGAAGAATACCGGTAACGAAAGTGAATTAAATAAGGCGAACCCTCGAATTTTTTGGGATCTTTATACGCCGCCTGTTCTTCCAGCAGACGGCTTTCCCGCACCACGACTTCATGGTGTCCCCGGAAATACATTTTCCCTTCCTTTTCGGGACCGAAAACAACAAACTGCGCTACCAACCGGGCCAGATGTTCATCAAAACCATCAATGCCCGACAGTTCAACCGGAGATAAGATCCTTCCTAATTTCTTTCTGTATTCCAGCAAAGCGCTTATCTGCAACGGGTTCAAAAAATACAGTGATTCAAAATCGCAGGCTTCTGCCGTATTGATATTAAAAGGGTGCTCTCTTCGGTACTGGAGATCTGTCAAAAGTTGCTCAACGTCTTTTGTTTCATCATCAGCGAATGTGCTTTCAATCAATTCTTCCAGTTCCTGCCGGGAAATTTCATCAGATTGCTGAGGAAAAACATCCAGCACACAGAAAAAAAACAGGGTGTGAAATAAGATTTTTCTCATAATAATTATAATAAAAAAGGGTAGACTCCTTAGCCCACCCTTCATTCTGCAACAGCAAGTTACAACTATTTTTTTGAAAAATCAGTTTGTCTTGTATTTAAACTTTATTTCAGAAAGATCTTTATTGGCCTTAACAATCTTTTCTTTCAGATTCTCCTTAAACCGGATAAATTTCTCCATGATAGCCTCATCTCCTTGCGCAAGTATCTGGGCTGCAAGTATCCCGGCATTATAGGCACCGTTAATTGCTACTGTTGCGACAGGTATTCCAGGGGGCATCTGGATAATGGCCAGCATGGCATCAAGTCCTTCCAGCCCGGCGCGTATGGGCACTCCAATAACAGGCAGCGGGGTCATTGCCGCAATTACCCCAGGCAGATGTGCCGCCATTCCTGCTCCTGCGATAATAACCTTTAATCCCCTGTCCTTGGCCCCTTTGGCAAACTTTTCGACTTCTTCCGGGGTCCGGTGGGCTGACAGGGCATTTATTTCAAAAGGAATCTCAAACTCATCGAGTACTTTTGCAGCTCCTTCCATTACACCCAGGTCGGAAGTACTCCCCATAATAATACTAACTTTAGGTTCCATTTCTCAAATTTTATATTTACAAAAAACATACTCTTCGTTACTTTTCTATGGTGCAAATATACTGACTCCCCGTTCCTAAATAAAATTTTAAGCATCATCTGCTTCTGTCTGGCGATTATTTTTTGTTACTTTGCACCTTTTTAAAAATCAGGGCTAAAATAGTCGAAATTAATTCTACTCTGGCACCTCCGAAAAATCCGGACGTGATTAATCTGCCGAAGCAGAATTAAAAAATATTAGGAAAAAAACCAAAAATATCCATCTAAACATCAACGAAATGGCGAACGTAAAGATTTTAGATAAAGAATTCGAGTTATTCATCCCTTATGAAAAAATTCGTTCGGTTATTGAAAAAATGGCCGATGAGATGAATGAAAATCTCAAAGGGAAAAACCCTCTGTTCCTGTGTATCCTGAACGGATCGTTCATGTTTGCTGCAGAAATTTTCAAAAGGATTGCCTTGCTGGATGCAGAAATTACTTTTGTAAAACTGGCATCTTATTCCGGAACTTCCAGCACAGGCAGGATAAAGGAACTGATTGGGCTGAATGAGGATCTTACCGGCCGGACAGTTGTTATACTGGAGGATATCGTTGATACGGGCATTACGATTGAAAGAACGGTAGAACAAATAAAAGCCAAAAAACCAGCAGAAGTATATGTTGCGACTCTCCTTTTAAAACCGGATGCCTTACAAAGGGAGGTGCACCTGGACTATGTAGGACTCGAAATTCCGAATGACTTCATTGTCGGATACGGGCTTGATTACGATGGCCGCGGCCGTAACCTTATCGATATCTTTAAAGTTGTTTCTTAAGGTGCCCTTCACAGAATAAAAGCCGGGAACGGTCCCTGAAAATCAAATCAGGGTTAAAATACGGGCATAAAACCAAAATTCAATATAAGAAAATGCTAAACATTGTATTATTCGGGCCTCCGGGAGCAGGAAAAGGAACCCAGGCCGAATTTTTGACAAAAAGTTTCGGATTGATACATTTATCGACAGGCGATTTATTGCGTAATGAAATTGCAGATTCAACCCAACTTGGGCTGGAGGCAAAAAAATTTATGGACAAGGGTGAACTGGTCCCGGATTCTGTCGTAATCGGGATGATCAGCAATAAACTTCGGGCCAATCCCGACGCCAAAGGGTTCATTTTTGACGGGTTCCCAAGAACAGTAGCACAGGCCGAAGCCCTGGATGAGTTATTGAATGCCAACAATTCTCCCGTTTCAGGGATGTTATCGCTGGAAGTACAAAAGGAAGAACTGGTCGCGCGGTTGCAGAGCAGGGGAAAAACCTCAGGACGTCCGGACGACCAGAATGTTTCGGTCATTGAAAACCGCATCAATGTGTATCATGAAAAAACTTCTCCCTTAAAAAATTATTATTCAGCACAAGGCAAACATTTTGGCATTAACGGGATGGGAACCATAAGTGATATTGCCAGCCGTCTGAAGGAAACGGTCAGTGCTCTGTAAATATTAATTTGTATGATATAAAGACGGATGTATTCCCGGCATTCGTCTTTTTTTATTTAACTTGCAACTCCTCAACAATAAAATATGGCTGAAAGTAATTTCGTAGATTATGTAAAAATATTTTGCCGGTCAGGCAACGGAGGCCCTGGTTCTGCTCATCTGAGAAGAGAAAAATTTGTCCCGAAGGGAGGCCCTGATGGCGGTGACGGGGGACGCGGAGGCCATATCATTATAAAAGGGAACTCCCAGATGTGGACCTTACTTCACCTCCGTTACAAAAAGCATATATTTGCAGGGCACGGAGAATCCGGCGGGGCCCAGGGAAGTACCGGGGCTGACGGAGAAGATGCCGTTATCGAGGTCCCGCTCGGAACAATTGCAAAAGACGCTGAAACCGGTGAGTTTATTTTCGAAGTCACCAAAGACGGGGAAAAGCATATACTGAACAAGGGAGGACGCGGCGGTTTAGGAAATACGCACTTCAAATCGGCAACAAATCAGACTCCGCGCTATGCACAACCCGGAGAACAAGGAGTGGAGGGGTGGAAAATCCTTGAATTAAAAGTTCTGGCCGATGTAGGGCTTGTCGGATTTCCCAGTGCCGGAAAATCGACCCTGTTATCCGTAGTATCTGCGGCAAAACCCAAAATAGCAGATTATCCTTTTACGACCCTTGTTCCAAACCTTGGAATCGTTTCATACCGGGACCAGCAGTCATTTGTAATGGCCGACATACCTGGTATTATCGAGGGTGCCCACCTTGGAAAAGGTCTGGGACTGCGTTTTCTGAGGCACATCGAAAGGAATTCAATGCTCCTGTTTATGGTCCCTGCTGACAGTAAGGACCACCGCCGGGAATATTTTATCCTGCTCGACGAACTTGAAAAATATAACCCGGAACTGCTGGATAAGGAACGGTTCCTGGTAATAAGCAAATCGGACTTTCTGGACGACGAGCTGAAAAAAGAGATCAGCAGGGAACTCAATGACATCCCTCACGATTTTATTTCATCTGTCACCGGACAGGGAATCGCTAACCTGAAAGATATAATCTGGAAAATTTTGAATAACTCATAATCGGTTTATGGATAAATTGACAGCTCTTGATCAATCCGTGTTTTTCTTTTTCAACTCGAAGCACTCGCTGTTTTGGGATGCAGTCATGTCCTTGTTTACACAAACACAGTTGTGGCTGGTATTCTTTCTGACAGTAATTGTCCTCATCATAAGAAAATACCGTGCGAAAGCTGTTATTATCCTGTTGCTGCTGGCACTGGCCATACTGGTAAGCGACCAGTTGTCGAACCTGTTCAAGGATGTACTGAAAAGGCCCCGGCCGACACACGATCCTGAGATCAGCAATATGGTCCACTATGCGCTAAAACGGGGAGGCTTATACGGCTTCTTCTCAGCCCATGCCTCCAATACATTCACCGCCGCAACCTTTTCGGCCCTTCTGTTCAAAAACAGGTGGTACTCCCTAACCGTCTTTTTCTGGGCCTTACTTGTCAGCTACACGAGGATTTACCTTGGGGTACATTTCCCTTTCGACGTTCTGACAGGATGGATCGTCGGATTCTTAACAGGACTTGGAACTTACAGACTTCTCTTGTTCCTTGAAAAGCATTTTTTAATGCTCCGCATGCCGAAATTACAGGAAACGAAACTCGAGAACAGGGAACTCGGGTACATTTTTATCGTTCTCAGCATCATTATCATTACCACGATAGTAATTGTTGTCAGGTTAAGGCATTACCACTGGATATCATGATCCGTCAATAACCTGTACCGAAAGTACCCGACATTGAAAAACAAAGCCATGGACGACCGCATCACTGAATACAAAATATTTCTGAACCAGGATGAAAAGAAGCTGTCCGCTGTAAAAAAAGGGATCCGGACACTAAGTATTCTAAGGTTTCTCTCGTTTTCGGGAATCCTTGTTGCTGTTTTTTTTCTTCCCAAAATTTCTGTTAATTTAACCTGGAGCCTGGCAATAGTCCTGCTCGTTTTTTTTCTTTTGTTTGTGAAAACGTTCATCCAAAAAGAAAAGGAAAAAAAATTTCTTGAGAGGTTAATCAAAATAGAACAGGATGAAGTGCTCGCCCTAAATGAGGTTTATGAACAATTTGATCAGGGAGCTGAATTTTCAGATCCCGGTCATGCTTACACTTTCGACCTGGATATTTTTGAAAAAGGAGGCCTTTTCCAATTCCTGAACAGGACATCGACAACAGAAGGAAAAAAAAGACTGGCAACGTTACTCTCAACTCCGGAAGAGGGTAAAACCACTCTACTCCGTAAACAGGAAGCATTGAACGAACTCGCCGGAATCGTAAGATGGCGTAACTTTTTTGCTGCCCGCGCCAGCGGGGCGCAACTGCAGAAAATCCCCGGGGAAATAACCATGAACGAAAGGATTGACAATCCTTCCGGATTTCTATTAATGATCAGGATATTTCCGGCAATCAACCTGGTTTTATTACTATGCGGGGCATTGTCAATACTGTCCTGGACCTTTTTCCTGTTTTCAGCATTGACCAGCATGTTACTTCTTTTTACCTACCGGAAAAAAATTGACCGTTTTTATATGCTCTTCGGAAGACAGGCTAAAATACTTGAGAGTTATATCCATCTTTTCCGGATGATCGAAAAGCAGGAATTCAGGTCAGAATTACTGATCAGCCACAAAAATAAACTCTGTCACGAAAAAGAAAATGCCAGTAAAATTATAGGGGACCTCCAAAAAATCCTGGCAAAATTCGAGTACCGGAACAACCTTGTTTTTGCGCTTATCGCAGAGTTCTTGTTTCTCTGGGACCTCCAGTGTATTTACTGGTTGAACAAATGGAACTGCAAATACGGGAAAGAGGCAGGCGAGTGGTTCAGGGTTATTACAGAAATTGACGCCCTGTCGAGCCTGGCAAATATGAACTATAATAATCCGGGATGGGTATTGCCCGTGTTTGAGGATAGAGAATTTTGCCTGAGGGCCAAAAACCTGTCCCATCCCCTGATCAAGGCGAAAAAACGGATCGGGAACGATTTCAGCATGAACGGCCCGGGGAAAATTACCATCATAACAGGGGCCAATATGGCCGGCAAAAGTACATTTCTCCGCACAATCGGGGTAAACATGGTACTTGCCATGAACGGATGCCGGGTTTGTGCTGCGGGAATGACATTAAAACCATCGGGAATATTCACCAATATGCGCACTGCCGATAACCTTCATAAAGACGAATCCTACTTTTTCGCAGAGCTGCGCCGTCTTCAGCAGATGCTGGCGTTGATCAGGGAGGGTAGGCAGCCTCTTATCCTGATTGACGAAATGCTAAAAGGCACAAACTCGGAGGATAAGCTAAACGGATCGAAAGCACTCGTAAAACAGCTGTTTCAATTAAACGCCAACGGGATTGTGGCCACCCATGACCTCAAGCTTACCGAATTAGCCACAGTATATCCCGGTCATGTTTTTAATCAATGCTTCAATATCACCCTCAACAATGACAACCTTATTTTCGACTATAAACTGCGTCCAGGCGTAACGACGACGATGAATGCCAGCTTCCTTATGAGAAAGATGGGAATAACAGGTTGAACTGTCCTTCCGGACAACTTCCTTAAAAAGCGGTTCGACTCCCCGAACCGGACAGAAAAATATGAAGATTTGTTTCTGTTGTTTCTTTTTTTATTGTTAGCTGAAAACAAGGAATCTTTCAAAACACAAATGAAACATGTATTTACGGCAACCTCCAAAGTATCGTCAAACTGGGGATTATCACCTATTAGCCGTTAATTTAAATTCCACAAAAACAAAAGGCAATAGGTAATTTCACCTATAAAATTCGATTCACCCCTACGAACAACATTATAAAGCACTGAAAATAAATACAATCAAAACAGAAGCTTTTAATTACGGGTAATCCACACTTGAATCGCTTAAAATTATAACTGAACTTTGTGACATAGCTTTTGAATATCGACCTCACCAAAAAATAAACAAATGGGAGGCAAAGAGCGAAGCTATGTAAAATGGTCTGAAAATCAGGCCAGAGCAACAGTGAAAAAACTTCAGCAATAGAATCCATTAAAAGTAACTGCATGAACTTAATTGATAAAACATACCGATGGTTCGCCATTTACACAAGATCGAAGTTCGAAAAGAAAATCTCTGTTGCTCTCACAGAGAAAGGCATTGACCATTATCTTCCTTTAAAAATTGAAAAACGGCAATGGTCGGACAGAATTAAAAAAATAGAAGAGCCCCTCTTAAAAGGGTATCTCTTTGTAAGGGTAAGCAACAAAGAATATTTTAATGTGCTGAACACTCCTGGTGCTGTTTCCTACATCACGTTTGACGGGAAAGCCGCTCCTATCCCTGATAAACAAATTAACGACCTCAAACTATTTATGGATACCGTAAACGAGAAGATCGACATCACCAAAGAAAATCTCGAAAAAGGGCAAAAAGTGATTGTCGTCTCCGGACCACTCAAAGGGATAACAGGCGAGCTCGTCGAATTCAGGGGCAAAAGACGGATAGCCTTACGTTTCGAGAAACTTGGCTATTGTATCATGACTGGCATTCTGAAAAAAGACGTCGAAGTTTACAATCCCGAGCTAATGTCACTTCATCGCAGGCTTGTAAACTCGCTGGCTACTGTCTGATTGGGTTCGGGTTCCAAAAGGCAATTAAAAGTAAGTTATAACCAAATCACATGAAAGTTCTAATATTAGCAGGAGGTTTTGGGTCCAGGCTTTCCGAGGAAACGACTTTAAAACCCAAGCCCATGGTCGAGATCGGCAACAAGCCGATCATCTGGCACATCATGAAAATTTATTCACATTACGGACACAACAACTTCATTATTCTCTGCGGTTATAAAGGACACATTATCAAGGAGTATTTTTCCAATTACCTGATGTACCAGTCAGATCTAACCATAGACATGACCAGTCAGACAACGTCCTATCTCCGGAATAATGCAGAACCATGGAAGGTTACGTTAATCGATACCGGGCAGGACACTTCCACCGGGGGACGTATAAAAAGGGTCCAGGACTACGTTGGCAACGAACCGTTTTTACTTACTTACGGCGATGGCGTCTCGAATATCGATATCAATAACCTGATTGAATTTCATAAAAAACAGAATGCCTGTGTCACGCTCTCCGCAATTAAACCTCCTGGCAGATTTGGCATTTTCAGACTTGATGAAGAAGAAAATAAGATAAGCAACTTCAAGGAGAAACCCAGCGGAGACGGACATGACTCAGCCTGGATAAACGGTGGATTTTTTGTCGTGGAACCGGAGGCATTCGACTTTATAAAGGGAGATAATACTGTTTGGGAGAAAGAACCTCTTGAAAATATCGCTTATCTGGGAAAACTGGCAGCCTTCAGACATAACGGCTTCTGGCACCCGATGGATACACTCCATGATAAAAGAACCCTTGAGGACCTGTGGAACAGAAATGAAGCCCCGTGGAAAATATGGGACAAACAGGAAACCAGAACAAAACAATCGTTACTTACCACAAATGGTTAATCCTTTACAAAACAAATTATAATCATATGAAAATTCTAATTGTCGGAAATATGGGCTATGTAGGCCCGGGGGCAATTAAGCAGCTTCGGGAATCGTTTCCCCGGGCAGAATTAATTGGGTTCGATATTGGTTACTTTGCCAATAGGCTCACCAATACAGATTTTTTACCGGAAATAAAACTTGACCGGCAGGTTATTGGAGATGTAAGGAATTTTCCCCACTGGCTTCTTGCCGGAGTTGATGCAGTTGTTTACCTGGCAGCAATTTCAAACGATCCCATGGGGTCTAAATATGAAGAAATAACCCTAGATGTTAATTTCAGGTCATGTATCCGCATTGCTATCATGGCTAAAAAAGCAGGGGTCGGTTCATTCGTCTTCGCATCGAGCTGCAGTATGTACGGTGCCGCCGATCAATATCCAAAAACAGAGAAGGATTCGTTAAACCCGTTAACAGCATATGCCCGGTCTAAAGTGATGGCAGAAAAAGGACTGGAGCCGCTTGCCGATAGTCAGTTTACCATTACCTGCCTGCGTTTTGCAACTGCCTGCGGAATGAGCAACAGGCTTAGGCTTGACCTGGTGCTGAATGATTTTGTTGCAGGAGCTGTTGTCAATAAAGAAATCAACATTCTAAGCGACGGGACCCCCTGGAGACCGTTGATCAATGTCCTTGACATGGGCAGGGCGATTGAATGGGCGGTTATGCGTAAACCGCAGAACGGAGGAACCTTCCTTGCTGTAAATACAGGCACCAGTAGATGGAACTACCAGGTTAAAGATCTGGCTGAGGCAGTAGCCCAAGTGGTTCCAGGGTGCAAAGTTACCCTGAACACAAATGCAGAACCGGACAGGCGTTCCTACCGTGTAAATTTCGATCTCTTCGCGAGCCTTGCTCCTGATCATCAGCCAATACACGACCTGAAAACCACGATAGAGGAACTCTATAAATCACTGATCGAAATGGAGTTAAAGGATCCAAAATTCAGGGAATCAAAATACATGCGGTTAAAAGTAATCTCCGGGCTACAGGAAAAAGGATTCCTGAATAATAACCTCTCCTGGACATGGCAAACTGAAAAAGTAACAGTCAATGGTATTTCATGAGACATTTCTAAAAGGTGCTTTCGTTCTCGAAGTCCAAAAGCTAAATGATGACCGGGGCTTTTTCGGACGTTCCTGGTGCAAAAACGAGATGGAAGAACGAGGGTTAAACGGCAATGTTGTCCAGACAAATACTTCATTCAGCAGCAAAAAAGGGACATTACGGGGAATGCACTACCAGAAACACCCGTATGAAGAAACCAAGCTGATCCGATGTACAAAAGGGGCTATTTATGATGTAATTGTCGATCTAAGAAAAGAGTCACCTACTTATCTCTGTTGGTTTGGTATCGAACTGACTGCCGATAATTATAAAATGCTTTATGTCCCCGAAAAATTTGCACATGGATTTATTACGCTGAAAGATGATTCAGAGGTAACTTATCAGGTTACCCAGTTTTACACGCCCGGGGCCGAATCAGGAATCCGTTTTAACGACCCGTTGATAAATATCGACTGGCCGGCTCCGGTGACCGTGATCTCGGAAAAGGATAAGGCCCATCCCGATTTTGAAGAAATACTTCTCCCCTGAATAAAATAAGGAAATGATTATTGCAGGATCTTCCTCAGACGTAAATCTTTCATTTCCCGTCCTGATTTAACCAGATCAAATAGTTATAAACCAATAGTGATTATATGGAACATTATTTACCTCATAAAATAATCAAAGATCCTTGTTGTCCCAATTGCCTTGGCTGTCGCACAGAGAACTTTTACACGGTAAAAAACGCACCAAGCCAAAGCCTGATAACAATAAAAAGTTACAATGAAGCTATGTCAATCCCAAGAGAAGACATTGCGCTCGCATTATGCCTTGATTGCGGTTTCATCTTTAGCAGCAGTTTTGATCGTTCAATCGACCATTATACAAAGGGCTACGAAGACCAGCAAGGGTTCTCTCCCACATTCAAAGTATTTATAACAGACGTTTCCAGACGCTTCATTGAAAAATATAGTATCACAGATAAGGATATCATTGAAATTGGTTGTGGAAAAGGGGACTTTTTGAGCCTCGTTTGCGAACTGGGGCACAACAGAGGGATCGGCATTGATCCGGCATTTGTTCCGGGACGCATCCCCCCTAACCCTAATTTGAAATTTATATCCGAATTCTATTCAGATAAGCATGGCGATCTGCCCAACGATATGATCACCTGCCGGCACACGCTGGAGCATATCCCGTTAACCAACGAGTTCTTGTCGACTGTCAGAAATTCAATACACAATGAGAATAAAGAAGTGACCCTGTTCTTTGAGGTGCCAAATATACTGCGCATTCTTAACGTTCAGGCCTTCTGGGACATCTTCTATGAACATTGCTCCTACTTCAGTCCCGGATCGCTGGCAAGGCTCTTCAGAAAAAATAAATTTGAAATTCTCGATCTTTACCTGGAGTATGACCAGCAGTATCTTTTTATAGAAGCCCGCCCTGTGAGCACATTATCCGAAAAAGTGCACCCGCTGGAAGAGAGCACAGACGAAATAAAATCGTCTGTTGACCAGTTCGTTTTAAAAATAAACAAACACCTTTCAGAATGGCGGGATAAACTGATCCAATTAAAAAATGAAAATAAAAAAACTGTCATTTGGGGAGGAGGATCAAAATCAGTAGGGTTCCTGACCCAGTTCGACGACCTGAAAATTATAGAACATGTGGTTGACATTAACCCGCACATGCAGGGAAACTACATTCCCGGTATCGGGATTCAATACATCTCCCCGGACAAACTAACGGAAGTTTTGCCCGATGTAATTATTATCATGAACGGAATCTATAAAAATGAAATTAAAAAAATGCTTGAAGGCATGTCCCTTTTCCCGGAACTGATTTGCCTTTAATACAGGAACTCAAATTGCACACACACCTATACTCACATCTTGCACTAATTACCCATAACCCGGCAACTTCATTGGATACCATAACAATACTCAACATAAACTCGACTATCACAACGCAATTATTACCTCTATCTTGTTATTCTGCCAATGAGGACCGGGTTATTCCTTTGCTTGTCATATGTTACAGATTTATATGACGGAAAATTTTATTTCAAAAAAACAAAAACGCTATCATCATGCTTTTTACCATTGCTATCCCCACTTATAATAATGAGAGGGTTGTTCGTTCAGCCCTTGAAAGCTGCATCAGTCAGGATTTTGAAGATTACGAGATTCTTGTGGCCAATAACCATTGCACCGACAACACAAAAAAAATACTTGATGAATATGCAGGTAAAATACGTGTAGTTGTTAATCCGGAAACAGTTACCCCCGCAGAAAACCACAACGTATGCCTGAGAGAAGCACAAGGCGACTATATTGTTTTTTGCCATTCCGACGACAAACTTCTCCCTGATGCCTTGTCGAAATTCTATAATATTCTGAAAAAAAGAGGATTCCCTAAAAAATATGTTCTATGGGGCAGAAGTATGTACCGCGACTACTACTCGAGCTGGCAAAATGCCGGAGTTCCCCTGGGACAGGTATCATCCGGGCTCGATTGTCTGAAAGCTTTTTTCACAGGAGGCCTTACCCCTTCAGGGACATGCTATTCCAGAAAAAGTTTTTATGAAGCGGGAGGTTTTATTTACACAATCCACCGGTTGGCCCCCATTGACATGACCGTTCTGTGGCGTCTGGTACTAAAGCATTTCGAATTCGAAATGTCTGGAAATATTTTCTTTATCAGGGAATATGCGAGTACGGTCCTTCAGGTAGAGAACAAAGAATGGATGGATTCGGCTGTGGAAGCAGTAACCCGCCTTTTAAGCACACTATCTGAAGGCGAACGGAAGTCACTTGTCGGGTTCCTGAGATCTTCAAGGCCAAACTCTTTCAATACATACATCGCCTTTAAAAAAATAGGACTGATCCCGAAGTCTTTTCTGTTAAAGAACTGGATCATTACAATAGCACACAATCCGGCAAATCTGCTAAGCAGCCGTAACTGGAAGGTACTCAATAAAATTATCATAAACTGATAATTTATCAGCAGTTCTATGTTTTACCGGTGAAATACTGCAACATTCAACAACGGCAACATAAAAAAGCCGTACCAGATACCAGCAATCAAAATTTATCAAATACTTGAAATGCCATCATCCATACGAAAAACCATCGGAAGTGGAATTTTTTACACCGCTCTGTCCCGATATTCAAATATCTTCATCTCCATCGGGATCACAGCTATCCTGTCCAGGCTTTTAACACCTGAAGAGTATGGGATTGTGGCAATAGTTGCCGTATTTATAACATTTTTTAATTTTCTGGGTGATTTCGGCATTGGGCCTGCAATCATCCAGAATAAAGAACTGACACAAAAAGACCTGGAGTCTATTTTTTCATTTTCACTCCTGTTCGGAGTAATCCTGTCCGCCGTTTTCTTTCTGGGAGCCTCTCTAATTGGCCGCTTCTATCATGATCCGGCCCTCATTAACGTTTCCAGGTGGTTATCTCTTTCAGTCCTGCTGTTTTCTTTTGGAGTTGTACCTACTTCTCTGAACAAAAAGAAGTTGCTGTTCAAAAAAATCGGGATCATTTTTGTTTTGGTACAGGCATTTAGCGGGTTAGTTGCCATTATACTTGCTTATCTCAATTTTAGCTACTATGCCCTGGTTATCCGGGCTATTATAAACGCGTTGTTTTTATTCATATTTAATTACAGACTTTCCCCGACAAAACCGGTGTTGCTGATCAGACTGGAATCGATACGGAAAATATTTTCATTCTCATCTTATCAGTTTCTGTTTAACTTTATAAATTATTTTTCAAGAAATACAGACAACTTACTTATAGGAAGGTATTTCGGGCCTGCGGCATTGGGATTTTACGACAAAGCGTATAACCTGATGCTACTCCCTATACAAAACCTGACCCATGTTATTACTCCGGTGTTGCATCCGGTACTGTCGGAATTTCAGAATCAAAAAAAAAGGATATTCAATTCATACATGAGGATTGTTATTATCCTGGCCACAATCGGGTTTCCGCTGTCCGTCTTTCTTTATTTTTCAGGGAACGAGGTAATCAACATCTTTTATGGGGAACAATGGGGACAAAGTGTACCTGTATTTAAACTTCTTGCAATAATCATAGGCATACAAATCGTAATGTCGAGCAGCGGATCCATTTTTCAGGCGGTTAACCGTACAGACCTGCTGTTTCTCTCAGGAACCCTGGGTGCAATTACGGCAGTCGGAGGTATCCTGTATGGCCTTTTTGTTGGCAAAACGCTCGAATCCATTGCACATGGACTTATTATTGCTTATTCGATAAACTTTATCCAGACATTTTTTTTATTGATTAAAAAGGCACTGCAGGCAAGGATGACAGATTTTTTAAAAAAACTTGTTTTTCCCCTGATTTTAGGTGCCGGCGTGCTGGTTGGAAATCTTATACTGGCTGGAGTACCGATCGAAAACATCTATTATTCACTGTTAGCCAAAATCGGTGTCTCTCTTTCCATTTCCGGAATTATTTTCGCCATTCCTGAAAACAACCGGGAAATAATAAAGAGACAGGTGACAAGGCTGTTAAAAAAGTATCCTTCAAAAATTACAACCTGAACAGTTATGTCCGACTCAGTTATCCCGGCTATCGTCATTCCCTGCTACAAACGTGCTGACGCCCTGAAAAATTTATGCACAGGGCTCCTGAATGCAGAATACCCGGAAGGAATAAAAATTCCACTCGTTTTTGCTGTAGATTTCTGCGAAGAAAGTCAGGTTCCCCACTTTGTCGCCCGGTTCGAATGGCCTTACGGAGAAAAGATCGTCATTGCCCACCCGACAAACCTGGGGTTAAAAAAAAATATCCTTCTGTGCGGCGATCTATCGGAGACATATGGGGCTGTTATTATTCTGGAAGACGACTTGCTGGTGAGCAAGACGTTTTACCGGTATGCCCTTCAGTCTGTCAATTTTTATAGCAACAGCGATATGATCTCAGGAATATCACTCTATTCTTATAGTCTGAACGAGCTTGTAAATCTCCCCTTTCATCCCGTAACCGAAAATTGTGACATCCATTTTATCGGTTTCCCGTCATCCTGGGGCCAGGCATGGACCCACCACCAGTGGCAACGATTCCGTCGCTACTATGATTCAACACCGGAACTGAAAAGGGTAAGACTTCCGGCTCAGATAAAATCGTGGCCGGAAACTTCGTGGAAAAAATACTTCTGTGCTTTCCTGATCGAAAGCCAGACTTATTTTGTTTATCCCAACCAGTCGCAAACAACAAATTTCTCTGATTTTGCAGGAACCCATCATTTTAAAGGAACAGGTATTTACCAGACCCCGATACAGAGTAAAAAAGATTGGAAGTTCGAAAACATTGAAAAACAAACAATAAAATACGACGCATTCTTCGAGCTAATTCCCAAGGCTTTTGTCAAAACGGAGCTGGAACCTTTCGTCGATAGCCTGACGATCGATCTGCACGGGGTTAAACTCCGTTCATTTGGGATAAAAGGGATAAAAAGCAAATACATCCTGACAAAAACCAGTTATGTGACGGGAAAACCGGTCATAACATTCGGGATGAAGTTGAAACCCCTGGAAAATAATATAATCTACCACATACCCGGAACCCAGATCGGGTTATATAAAACCAATGGATTAATTCTGGCACAGGCAGGCCTGCATTTTTATGAAAACGACTATTATACACCATTCATCACATTGCCGGACCTGATAAAAACAAGTACAAGAAAAGTAATTTCTAAAATAAAGGAAAGAATCAACTTTCCGGGTAGGAACAAACATTAAACGATGCCGATGGACATCCTTTCAAAAAATGATTAACACAATACTGATAATTCTTTACAACCTGCTCGATGGGATCACAATAAATCTGGTAGGGCAGCTAAAGTTAAGCGAAGTTATGATTCTCGCAACTTTACCGTTTCTTTACAGGTCTTATGAATTTAGCCGGTATCCGTACCTGAAAAAGATTATTTTCTCTTTTGCCGGGTTACTGTTCTTCCAGATGGTTACCGATCTGATTGTTGTTCACAGCGTTCCGGGAGATTTTTTACGGGGATGGTCTCAAACAGTTATTGCCGTTGCGTCTTTTCTGTTTTTCTTTAAAGTCCTGAACGGATATAAAACGATAACGCTGTTTATCCTTTTATCCGCATTCAGAATATATTTTTCAGATCCGATAGAGAATATAGAACCAGGAGGAATGGCTTATTTCAAATTCAAGGTATTTCCGGCACTTAACTACATTATTTACTTCATCGCAATATACATGCACCGATTGGAGAAAGGAAAATTAATCCCCGTCCTTTTCATTATTTACGGATTAACAGCCATCTCTCTGGACACCAGGTCTCTTGGAGTTATTTTCATTATATCAGCCCTGATCCTTTTTACTTTTTATTCAGGAATAACCTTCACAAGGGCACGTGTCATCATTTTTTCAATTGTATTCATCGTTACTTTTCAGTCTCTTTATGTTTTTTACGTCAATGCCTCCCTCAACGGTGAACTGGGGGGTGAGCATTCTGTCGAACAGCTCGAAAGGCTTAAAAACCCGTACAACCCCTTTTCATTGTTACAAACCGGAAGGGGTGAAACCTTTGCGGCAATTGAAGCAATTAAGGACGCACCATTATTCGGACATGGGTCCTGGGCCAGGGACGTAACCCTCAAATATTTCTTTATCATTCAAAAATTTCATGCTGAAGACGATGTTGACGATAGTCAGATTCAGGGAGTACAACTCATTCCAAGTCATTCAATACTGATGGGCGCCTGGGTCAACTTCGGTCTCGGGGCATTTATCTGTGTTTGCTTTATCCTGGGGTATATCATGAAAATGGGATTTTCGCTGGTCAGGAATGCGCAAACCTCCCCGCTGTACCCGATTTTTGTACCCATAGTTATCGGTTTTATATGGACTTTTATGTTTTCGCCATTCCAGCACCTCAGGTACTCGGTTCCATACATCGCTGATATCATTATGGTCTGTTATTACCTATCGCCCGGCAATGAGACCGGGAAACAGGAAGACCTGTCAGACAACAAGACTGAATTAACAAGTGTTTACAGCTAACAACTTTTATCCAGTTATTATCAAAATATTGAACAGCACAAACAAATATGAATACCCCAGACACATTAGTTGTAACCGCCACGCTGGGAACCCGTCCCACCTTGTCACGGACAATAGAAACAGTAAAAGAGATCGGAGGAGAACGGGTCAGACATATCATCGTGGCTCCCCGGGAGTCATGCCAACCGATCAGGCAATGCTATCCTCATCTTACAGTAGTCGAAGAACCGGAAAACTGCAAAGGAATTTACATGGCATTAAATCATGGTCTGAAAATGTTTGCATCCAACTTTAAGTATATTACTTACATCAATGACGATGACTACTGGACTCCGGGGTTCAAGTTTCTTTTTGATGAAATGGACCGACACAACGATGTGGATGTAGTTTACGGCCGGGTGAATTATATCAACAGTAAAGGCACTGTCATTGGCGAACAAACTTCGTCACCGAGATATAAGGACTTTGGCACCCTGTTATTTAAAGGCGTAGTCCTTTTTACCCAACAGGCAACGCTCACAAAAAGTCAACTATTCCTCAAACTCGAAGGCTTTGACGAAAGCTTCAAACTGGTTGCGGACACTAAATTCTGGCTCGAAGCTATTAATACAAATTCGAAATTCAAGTATGTAAATAAAATATGCGCCGGGTATATGATCCAACAAGGACAGCTTTCATCAAACAAAAAGCTGCAACAGGAAGAACACGAGCGACTGATCCTGAGTAATGAAATCGTAAACCCGTTTATCATGATGATCAAAATCTTGTTTTTCAGGTTGTGGAATATCAAAATTTATTTTAAGCGCTTTATTAAATAGATCTGCACAGGAAACTGAAACGAAACAAGAATAAGGAACGTGCAGATATAGGCAGAATAGTCATTTATTTAATGGTTGTATGGTTTAGTGATAATAGAGCGAGTTCCATGTGGCCAATGAAAAAACAGGAACACATGAAGTTGGTATTAAAAGCATTGCTGGTATTTTTCCCCTGGACAATAAGACGAAGGTTGTTAATCCTTCTTTTCAGGTATAAAATTCATCCTTCGGCGCGGATTGGTTTTTCATTTTTTTATCCGGTACATCTGGAGATGGGGGCCGGGGCAACCGTGGGACATTTTAATGTAGCCGTCAATCTCGAAAAGATAATCATGAACGAAAAAACCACTATTGGCAGAAAAAACTGGATTACCGGCTATCCTCTTCACAGGAAGGATAATTTCGAACATGCAGAGGACAGGATGCCGGTACTTATCATGGGCAAAGACTCAGCAATTACAAAAGACCATATGATTGACTGCACCGACACTGTTACCATTGGTGAACTGACTTCAATCGGAGGTTACGGGTCTCAAATCCTTACTCATTCCACATCGATAGAGCATAACCGACAAAACTGTGCGCCAATCTCGATCGGATCGCGCAGTTTTGTCGGGACAAGATCAATCCTCCTGCCCGGGACATCCCTTCCTGATTCTTCCGTGCTTGGTGCAGGATCGGTTCTTACCAAATCCTTTACAGAACCATTTTGCCTTTACGGAGGAACCAGCGCCAGGTTTATAAAAAAGCTGGACACATCAATGAAGTTCCTTACCAGGACTGAACGGCCCAGGTAATTTTACTTTGACAGATAAAATCTATCTCTATTTTCCGAATGCGTTAACAATTCCCGCAAAGCAAATTGAATTCCACATTGTCATTCACTCATTCAATCAATCAATCTTTTTTAGTTATGACCTCGTTAAAAATAGTACATTTCATCACTTCCATCGATAAAAAATCAGGAGGGACGGCTACATACATGCAGTTATTGACAGAAAAAATCGCAAAAGAGGTCGAAGTAATTGTCGCCACTGGCATTTCCTGTAACCCGGTTGAAATAGAGGGGGCCAAAATCCATTTTTTTAACCTTTCGATAAAAAGAATGGTGCAATTTTCTTTTGAAGCAGGCAAATTCCTCGATGAATATAAACCGGACCTGCTTCACATTAACGGGATTTGGGAACTTCCGAACGTTATTATACAGAAATGTGCTCAAAAACGGAACATCCCGGTTATCATCAGCCCTCACGGAATGCTCGAGCCCTGGATACTGAATAAAAATCGCGGAAAAAAGAAACTGGCACTGTTTCTTTATCAAAAACATTCGATTATTTCAGCAACCAGCCTGCATGCTACTGCCCATTCCGAATACAATAATATCCGGAAACTCGGAATAGAAACAAATATGCAGATTATAGAAAACGGGATCAGAACTGAAAATGCGGAAAAGAAAAAAAGCTGGGAAAAAACAAAGACCCTTCTTTTTCTGTCACGGATAGATCCCAAAAAAGGTATTGAAAACCTGATCGATGCGTTATCCATCTGCAAACACGAACTAAAAGGATACAAAGTAGTAATTGCAGGAGAAGGAGAACCGGATTATGTTGACTCTCTCAAGAAAAGGGCAGCATTAAACAACCTCGGGCACCAAATCGAGTTTCCGGGAGGTGCTTACGGAAACTCGAAATGGGACCTTTTCAAAAAAGCAGATGTTTTCGTTTTACCTACTTACTCAGAAAACTTTGGAATCGTGATTGCAGAAGCCCTTTCCTGTGGAACGCCGGTTATAACCACGAAAGGAGCGCCATGGAGCGATCTTTCAGAATATCAGTGCGGCTGGTGGATAGACATAGGAGTCGGCCCGCTTTCGCATGCATTACTCGATTTTGCCCGGAAAACAGAAGTAGAGTTGGAGCAAATGGGCAGAACCGGACATGCGATGGTCCTGAGCAAATATTCGGCAGACAGCATGGGACGAAAAATGATCAGATTTTATCAGTCCATTCTTTCCCAAAGCAGGACTGCCGCAACATCTATATTAAAAACACAGGAAGAGATGATCAGTTGATTTTTCCACTCATAATCTACCCTTAATCTACCCAATTGGATAATGAAAACTGGTGTCTCTTCCCTTTTCGTTCAGACATCATAAATCTTTATAAAATCAAAATCATGAGCGAAGCAATCGTCGATCTTTCGAAATACGAGAGTCACTTTTCCTTCCGGAACAAAATGGCCAGAACAGCCTGGAAGGTAACCAGTTTTTTGCTGTTCCGTACAGCCTTCCTCCGTGTAATGGCCCCGTGGAGGGTCCTTCTGCTGAAAAGCTTCGGTGCCAGGCTGGAATGGACCTCGGTTATTTACCCAAGCGTTAAAATATGGGCTCCCTGGAACCTGGAAATGGGAGCTTATGCCTGTCTTGGCCCGGATGTCGACTGCTACAACCAAGGAAAGATCACAATAAAGGCCAATACCACAGTATCCCAGAAAAGTTACCTCTGTGCCTCGTCTCATGATATCAATGACCCCTTAAACCGGCTTATCACGGCACCCATTGTTATCGAAGACCAGGCATGGATAGCTGCAGATTCGTTCATCGGACCGGGAGTACATATAGGTCAGGGAGCCGTAATCGGGGCCCGTTCTTCTGTTTTCAGCGACGTACCTTCATGGACGGTGGTTGGCGGAAATCCAGTAAAATTTATCAAAACCAGAACCTTAAAAAAATGAAAAGATGCAAAAATTAATCTCGGCAATCATCCTCACCTATAACGAGGAAAAACATATTGGACGTTGCATCGGTTCACTTCAGGGCCTCGTTGACGAAATCTTTATCGTCGATTCTTTCAGCCAGGACAAAACAACGGAGATAGCTGTCACCATGGGAGCCCATGTGTACAAGCGCCAATGGAAAAATTATGCGACACAATTCAATTGGGCACTTGAAAACTGTCCGATCAATTCAAAATGGATCTGGCGTATTGATGCCGATGAATATATTGAAGAGGAGAGCAGTTATGTCAGAAATCAGATTGAAAGTCTTCCGGAACAGGTAACCGCAGTTTATGTAAAAAGAAAAATCGTTTTTATGGGCAAAGAACTACTGCACGGGGGATGGTTCCCGGTATGGCACCTCAAAATATGGAGGCATGGCAAAGGTTTCTGCGAAAACAGATGGATGGACGAACATATAAAAATTTTTGAAGGAGAAAGCTCTAAAATAGACTGTACCCAGGTCGACTGGAACACAAATGACCTCAAGTGGTGGACTGAGAAGCACGTCGGTTATGCATGGCGTGAAATGATTGATATACTCGATACTCAATATGGTGTATCCAATGATTCCAGCGTTTCCCCAAACCTGTTCGGGAACGACGAACAACGAAAAAGATGGTTAAAAATGAGATATATAAACCTCCCGCTTTTTCTGAGGCCCTTTCTTAATTTCACATACAGGTACTTTATAAGATTAGGATTTATGGACGGAGTTCAGGGGCTGATATGGCACTTTTTACAAGGCTTCTGGTACCGTTTTCTTGTTGATGCAAACATCTATGAACTGACAAAAAGATTCCGAAACAACAAACAGGAAATCATCGAGTATTTGAAGACAAACCATAAATAGACCTCATCTGCTGCCAGTATAATTTTACTTTGATACATCCAAAAAATCTGCCTGTTTTTACCCTGCACCCTTAAGGGAACAGCCAGATTTTTCGACTGACACCCTTTAGTGTTGGGGCAATCAAACTCAATCCTTAATCTGTCAAAGTAGAGATAACAATCCCTAAAAACGGGCAATAGTACAAACAGCTATTAGTTAAACATAAAGGTTGCATTTCAGTAAGTTGAAAAGACAATGAAAGTATCGATTATCACGACATGCTACAACCGGGAAGAAACAATCGGAGATGCAATACAAAGTGTACTCTCCCAGAGTTATCCGGACATCGAATATATAGTTATTGACGGGGCTTCACAAGACGGGACTATGAATATCGTTAGCAAACATAAAGACAAAATCGATATTATAGTCTCTGAACCTGATAACGGAATGTACGAAGCGTTTAACAAAGGTATCAAAGCTGCAACAGGCGATATAATCGGGCTACTTCATTCTGATGACCTATTTTTCAATCCGAAAACGGTAGAACTTGTTGTCGATGAATTCAGGAAAACAGATGCCGATCTAATTTACGGGAATGGAGTTTACATTGCCAACAATGGCTATCCGAAAGTAAAAAGAGTCTATCCTGCTACGCCCCATAAAAAATATTACTTGTATTTCGGATGGATTCCTTTACATACCACGATCTATGTAAAACGTGAGCTTTTTAGAAAATATGGACTTTATGACACGAACTATTCGATAGCCAGCGATTACGAAATTTCGCTACGGTGGTTCACCAACCCGGATATAAAAAAGCACTTTCTGGACCAGTACCTTGTCAAAATGAGAATGGGTGGCAAAAGCACATCGCCTGCCCTGCAAAAGAAAAAATCGACCGAAGATTTCAAAATTATCCGGAAATACAAACTCTGGTGGTATATTACCTTATCGTTTAAGATAGGCAGAAAAATTCCGCAATACATCATGCCCTACTTGCTAAAATCAAGATATGATAGTTCCTACTAACACATTTTTGTCTGGACATTTTAATTCACACTAATTTCAACTCAATAAAAATGCCTATCAGGCCAGTCTCCCATAAAAATTCGCTCCTGTGGAAAAAATCCGAGGAATTGGTTTCCAAAACAGGGTTAATAACTCCTTTCCCGGAAGAAAAGCATCAGGGCCTGTTTATACAGTTCAGGGACACACTTGCTTCAATCCAGAAAGACATTAAACAAGCTTATGGACAAACTGACCAGCAAGTGGTCCTTTACTATTTTTCCAAGACAAAATCATCCTGTATGATACTGGAAGAGATGCTGGTAAAAATAGTCGAACTGATACCTTTCTCGTTTTATTCGGAATACATATCGGTCATTGAAGAAATGAAATCGATCTTGGATAATTATATACGTCTGAGCCAGATAAATATTATTATTGAAAAAAAAAGAAAGGAAAAAAAATAAAGCATACACACCATTAAATAATCAAACAATAATCTCCATTTTTTATTAATCTAAATTCAAGAACAATGCCAAAAGTTGCTTTAATCACAGGAATCACTGGCCAGGATGGGGCTTATCTATCAGAATACCTCCTAAAAAAGGGTTATGTTGTACACGGGATAAAACGCAGATCATCAATGTTCAATACCGAAAGGATCGACCATCTCTACCAGGATCCTCAAACTGATCACCGGAATTTTATCCTCCACTATGGAGACCTTACCGACAGCATGAACCTGACAAGGATTATCCAGGAAGTAAAACCAGACGAGATTTACAACCTGGCTGCCATGAGCCATGTGAAGGTCAGTTTCGACACACCGGAGTACACGGCAAATGCTGATGGGATCGGAACACTAAGGATACTCGAAGCAGTTAGGTTGCTTAGGTTGAAATGCCGCATCTATCAGGCTTCCACCTCTGAACTGTACGGGCTTGTCCAGCAGGTTCCGCAATCTGAAAAAACACCTTTTTATCCGCGTTCCCCTTATGCTGTGGCCAAACTATATGCCTACTGGATCACGGTAAATTACAGGGAGGCATATGGAATGCATGCAAGCAACGGGATACTGTTTAATCATGAGTCCCCGATAAGGGGCGAAACATTTGTCACAAGAAAAGTAACCCGTGCCATTTCAAGGATCGCTCTCGGAATGCAGGACAAAGTTTACATGGGGAACCTTTCATCAAAGAGAGACTGGGGACATGCCAAAGATTATGTCAGGGCCATGTATCTTATTTTGCAGCAGGACAAGCCAGATGATTATGTCATCGCTACCGGCATAACAACAACTATAAGGGACTTCATAAAACTGGCCTGTGCCGAGATCGGCATCGAAATCCGTTTTAAAGGAGAAGGGATCAACGAAAAAGGTTACGTCAATACCATCAACGAAACTTTATTTATCGATAAGGTAGGCCTAGATTACCTGAACGGGATAAAAGCCAGAATAAAAAATGGCCCTGCCGAAATTATCAGTGTCGATCCGTCCTATTTCAGGCCCACTGAAGTAGATTTACTAATCGGAAACCCGGACAAGGCCATGAAAACACTAAATTGGAGCCCCAAATACCGACTTAAAGATCTGATTTCTGACATGATGAACTCCGATATTAGCCTGATGCAAAAAGAAGCTTACCTGAAAAACGGCGGTTACAGAATATTAAATTATTTTGAATAAAAGGTGAAATTATCTTTTATTATTGATTGAGGGCGCACGGATTCGTATCTTCATGCAGAAATTAAAACTATTGAGGTTCGATCGACATGGAGAAAAATAGCAAAATCTATGTTGCCGGTCACAGGGGTTTGGTTGGATCGGCTATCTTAAAACAATTAAAGGATAAGGGTTATCAAAATTTTGTTCTTCGTACACATCATGAACTTGATCTGACCGATCAGGTTGCAGTTTCCGGTTTTTTCAGGGAAGAAAAGCCGGAGTATGTGTTTCTGGCAGCAGCCAAAGTCGGAGGGATAATGGCTAATAGTATTTACCGTGGACAATTTATTTACGAAAACCTGATGATTCAGAACAATGTAATCCATAATGCTTATCTGAACGGGGTTAAAAAGCTGCTTTTTCTTGGAAGTACCTGTATCTATCCGCGTGAAGCGCCGCAGCCGATGCCGGAAGATTGCCTGCTGGCATCTCCCCTGGAATACACGAACGAGCCTTATGCAATTGCAAAGATCACGGGAATAAAAATGTGCGAAAGTTATAACATTCAATACGGGACAAACTATCTCTCGGTCATGCCGACCAATCTTTACGGCCCGAATGATAATTTTGACCTCGAAAAATCCCATGTGCTACCCGCGCTTATCCGTAAAATTTATCTTGGCAAATGCCTCGAGGAAGGAAATTGGGAAGCCATAAGTAATGATCTGGATTCACGCCCGGTCGAATCTGTAAACGGGTCATCCACTAAGGAAGAGATAAAAAATATCCTCCAAAAATATGGAGTAAGCGTCGAAGAAGGAACGTCTTCTGCCAAAGTCGAAATCTGGGGATCAGGAAACCCAATGCGGGAATTCCTTTGGAGTGAAGACATGGCCAATGCGTGTATCTTTGTTATGGAAAACATCAATTTCAAGGATGTTGCCGGACAATCGAAGGAAATCATAAATACCCATATAAATATCGGAACCGGAAAAGAACTCAGTATACGGGATCTGGCAAACCTGATCTGTAAGATTGTCGGGTTTACCGGAGAATTGTTCTTCAACTCGGCAAAACCAGACGGAACAATGAAAAAATTAACCGATCCCGGAAAGCTGAACCGGCTTGGCTGGAAATATAATATTGAAATAGAAGAAGGTATTGCCAGGCTCTTTTCGTGGTATAAAGAAAATTAAAGAAGAACTGTTAACAGCACTTAAAACTTTTTATTTATCAGATATTTGCAGTAAGGCATTTTACCATAAGATAAGAGTGATCAGGCCGATAGTTTAATTTAGAAAATACAATTGCTAAAATGCTTTGCATTTTCGTTTAAATCTCTATTTTTGGCTTGACATAAATTACATTACACATGAAGCAAGACACCTACCTGATCGTTATGGCCGGAGGGATCGGAAGTCGTTTTTGGCCAATGAGCACGGAAGAAAGGCCCAAACAATTTCTGGATATGCTGGGAACAGGGCGAACTTTGTTCCAGCATACAATTGACCGGTTCCGGGACATTTGCCCTGTTGAAAACATATTGGTGGTAACGTCCAGCAAGTATGCAGCGCTGGTTAAAGAACAATACCCCACCCTGATAGATGGAAATATCCTTGCAGAACCATGTATGCGTAATACCGCCCCTTGTATTGCATATGCCTGTTATAAGATAAAAAAGATCAATCTTCAGGCCAATATTATCGTGAGCCCGGCCGACCATTTGATCCAGGAAAATGAATTGTTCAGGGATTCTATACTTAAAGGTGTTGATTTTGTCTCTTCCCATCAGGCGATACTAACCCTGGGCATTACTCCCCGACACCCGGAAACGGGCTATGGTTATATCCAAATGAAAGAAAAGGACAAGGAAATTGCGGCAGTAAATGCTTTTCGCGAAAAACCAGATCTCGCAACAGCCGAAACTTATCTGCGGGACGGAAGCTTTCTGTGGAACTCGGGAATTTTTCTTTGGTCGGTCAATACAATAATTTCTGCTTTCGAAAAGTATAGCCCGGCTATTGCCCGGCGTTTTGAAGAAGGGCTTCCATTTTTCTATACCCCGAAAGAACAGGAATATATTGATAAAATCTATCCGGATTGCGAGAACATTTCCATAGACTATTGCATTATGGAAAAAGCGAACAATCTTTTCGTTCAAAAGGTTACTTTTAGCTGGTCAGATCTTGGAACGTGGAGCGCGTTGTGGGAAAAATCAACAAAATCAGGCTCCGGAAATGTTGTTTCTTCCTCCCGTTCCGCCTTTTATGAAAGCACGAATAATATTGTTCAGGTAGAACCGGGAAAGACAGTTATCATACAGGGATTAAATGATTTTATTGTTGTTGAAGCCAATAATACATTACTAATTTGCAGAAAAAAAGAAGAACAGAGGATCAAAAATTTTCTGAACGATTCAAAAAAATTTAGCTAAACAGCGTATGATTGGGGGGAAAATATACAGGAATAAGAAAACGTATCCGCTTTTAAAGGTTATCACTGCCTTTTGGATAATCATCATATTTTATCTTTCCTTTATCCCGGGAAATGATCTTCCCAAAATAAATAATATTCCCAACTTGGATAAAATTGTCCATTTTTCCTTATACTCTGTTTTGAGTTTTCTTTGCCTTTCAACTCTTTCGTCATCAAAAAGAAAAATCGATAAGAAAATAGTCCTGGGCATAATCTTTTCAATAGGTGTGTTTGTCGAGATCATGCAGGGTTTATTACCTATCCAAAGATCTTTTTCCTTTTTCGACATGATGGCCAATACTTGCGGCATACTGGCAGGACTTTTAGTGTTCAGCTTGTTAAAAAGAACAATCGCTACTTAAATAAAAGAATCAGCTTGCTGATCTGCCATCGTTTTTTCTCATCCCCGGCATATTCATGGAATCGCATATCCGTCACATGCAAATGGAGATGATCCGGTCCGTTTTTTTATATTATCACAAGCCTCCCTATAGACCATTTTCTTAAGACGGTCTGGGATTTTTACACCTTTTCCGGGATACAAATCAAGGGAGTTCGTCCTATAATGCTCCAAATACAATTTTCGAAATAGGCAGATTATTTCAATAATAACTCAAAATTATGTATAAAGAGAGAGAAACAATCATTGCCAGATTAAGTGTCTGTGGCCAGGTTATACTCACGATTGCCTGTTTTTTGATCATCTGGAGCCTTACCAGAGGAAATATCAATTACGATATAAAAACAGTCAGTGAAGTCAAAAATTCAGTGATCATCATTGCTTTGCTTTGGTTTATCATTATCGACCAATATGGCCTCGGACGAATAATGAGAGTATCCCGTTACCGCACTGTTGTGAAATATTATATCAAAGCAGTACTTACAGGAATTACCCTGTTGTTTGCAATAAATACCCTACTGGATTATAAATCGCTGAGCTATGACCGGCTTGTCTATTTTAGCTCATTGAACATCATCGTCCTATCGTTGCATAAAAACATGATATATGCCGTGATGCGTTTCCTCAGAAGGAAAGGTTATAATAAAAGACAAATCCTCCTTGTTGCTGATAAAGAAGCTTTAGGCTATATCGATCACCTGATCCGGAATAAAGACTGGGGTTATCAGATTTGGGCCATCATGACAGACAGCCATTTGGTCAGGGAAAAATACGACGAAGAATACAGGATTATCCCGATAACAAACGACATTAACCCACTACTAGACAAAAATCCTATCGACGAAGTTATTTATTGCCGCTCATGGCTTAACCAGACAGACTTACAGCACTTTATAACAGCCTGTTCTGAAATAGGGGTTGGTTTTTATCACCAACCTAATGTCGTAGAAATAAATGAAGTAAAGGCCCAGTTGATAATTTTAAGTCATCTCCCCTTTATTTCATATAAAAGCGTACCGGACAATTATCTCGCACTGAAAATCAAGGAAGCATTCGATTTTATATTCAGTCTCTCAGTTCTTATAATAATATTTCCGGTATTAATAATCATAGCTGTTGCAATTAAGCTCAATGACGGAGGACCGATCCTCTTTAAGCAGAAAAGAGTCGGATTGAATGGCAGACACTTTTTTTGTTTAAAATTCAGGACAATGATTGTTAATGCGGAATCATTAAAAACACAATTGATGGGACAAAACGAACAGGAAGGACCAGTTTTTAAAATTACGATGGATCCCCGTGTAACACGTATCGGTCGTTTTTTAAGAAAAACCTCTCTGGATGAATTACCTCAGTTCATTAACGTGCTCCGCGGCGACATGTCGGTTGTGGGGCCAAGACCTCCTATTCCTTCAGAAGTAGAACAGTACGAAAGGTGGCAAAACAGAAGGCTCAGTATGAAACCCGGGATAACCTGCCTCTGGCAGGTTTCAGGGCGGAACAATATCCCTTTCAGCAAGTGGATGAAACTTGATATGGAATATATAGACAACTGGTCTCTGAAACTTGATCTTTTACTGATATTAAAAACAATAAAGGTAATGCTCACCGGTAATGGTAAATAAGCCGTACCTGTGACCAACCGGTTTAGACGGCCTTTCTCTCCTAAAAATAAAGCGTTAAAAATATGTAATGCACGATGTGCTCAATCGTGGAACCTTTTATTCAATATCTTACAAAAAGGGAATACGCAAATTTCAGAATGTCAAATTGAAAAAATAAACACATGAAAAATAGAAAAAACATAGTATTACCCGTGCTCTTCATATCCGGCATTTTTATAATGTCATGCAGCACCAAAAAAAACATAACCTATCTCATGGACCTTGAAGATGAGGCAACAATGAAGGGAGTGCCGGCAGATCCGGAAGAACATACGATTCGCCCCAATGACAACCTGTATGTCAGCGTAAGGACGATTAACCCGGAAATCAATGAACTTTTTGCCAATACCGGAGGCAGTGAAGGAGCATCAGCCCCAAGATATGAGTCAGGAGCAGGACAATATATTAGTGGTTATCAGGTAGATAATGACGGGCTGATCATACTACCGGTGATCGGGGCTGTAAAACTGAAAGGACTTACGCTAAAACAGGCACAGACAGAAATACAAAAAAAGGCTGATGAATACCTGAAGGAGGCTAACATACAGGTGAAACTGCTAAACTTTAAAATCAATATCCTTGGAGAAGTCAGCAAACCAGGGGTTTATTATAACTATAATAATTCACTTACTATATTGGAGAGTATCGGCATGGCCGGTGGTATTACAGAATACGCCGGATTAAAAGATGTTGTAGTGGTAAGAATGACACCGGATGGAACAAAATCATACAAAATAGACCTGACTAAAAAAAATGCGCTCAAATCGGAAGCCTTTTCCCTGCAACCTAACGACCTAGTGTACATCAAGCCCCAATCCATGAAATCAACCCGTTTAAATTCAGGGATGTATTCACTTTTCCTGTCAAGCATATCAACGATTATACTGATCCTTAAATTTTGGAATTAAAGCTAAAAACCATGCTTATGAAATAAAAAATTTGTCAATAACTTGAAAAAATTTGCCATGAGAAAAATTGAAAACTTTAATAATTCACTGGAGAAAGAAGATACGATTGCTGTAAAAAAATTTCTTCATCGCCTCTACCGGAATTCATTCTGGTTTATTTTTAGCATGTTGCTTTGTACGGGAGCAGCTTATTTTTTAACCAAATACATGGATCCTGTCTACGAATCTAAAACGTTGCTGCTTATTAATCATGAATCGAATGTCGATGTTCTGAGTGAAGGAGGTGCTCTTGGACAGGTCCTGAATAAAGACGTCAATATTCAGAATCAAATCGGGATACTCTCCTCAATGTCCTTAAACAAGCAGGTCCTTAACAACCTGGATTGGACAACAGCATGGTTTCGCAAAGATATTTTCAGGGATCATGACCTTTATGGTAAAGAACCTTTTATTGTCACTATGCCTCCGAAAGCATTCAACCTGTACGATGTCCCGGTATATGTTTCAATGATCGATTCTTTGAACTACCGGGTAACCATCGAAGCGGTATTCACTTATCACGGACTAAAAACGGCACTTAATGTTTCGGAAACAAGAAAATTTGGAGAACCCTTTAGCAACAAGTTTTTCAATTTCACCATTTGGAAAAAAGACGAAAAAACAACCGGCACCTGTTATTTTAAATTTATTGATCCCAAGTGGCAAACCATGCTTTATACCTCAAAAATTAAAGTAACCCCGGAAGAAAGAAATTCAGATCTACTCAATGTTACATTGAAAGATTCTGACCCACAAAGGGCTGAAGACTACCTGAACGAATTAAGTAAAGTTTTTATCCAGTTCGGGTTAATTGAAAAAAACAAAAAGTCGTCGAGCACAGTAAAATTTATTGACAGCCAGTTATCGGGTGTTATTGATACGCTTAGGGAGACAGGCCGTAATTTTTCTTCCTTCCGGTCACAGAACCAAATTATCAATATTGGTCAGGAGGGAGACCTGATCGTACAAAACATGGGGCAGCTGCAAACAGAACAGCAAGATGAACAAACCCGTCTCGACTATTATGAGAACCTCCAGAAATATCTAAATGATAAGGAAAAAATGAAAGAGGTGATCGTTCCTTCTGTTGTCGGAATAACAGATGCATCGCTGACCAGCCTGATTAGTAAGCTTGGCGATCTTTACAGCCACAGAGAGATCATCTCCTATTCTGTAAAAGACAAAAACCCAAGTTATGTACTTATCCAGAATGAAATCGATTTAACCACTCAAAAACTGAAAGAAAACCTGTCCAGTTTGATAAACAATTCAAAAATTATACTGAGTAACCTTGACCGTAGAATTGGAAACATGAATTCGCAACTCCAGGCCTACCCGAAAACAGAACAGGAACTCATGAATATCAAACGTTCATTCGACCTGAACAATGACCTGTACACTTTCTTACTGAAAAAAAGGGCAGAAGCGGCCATTACCCATGCCTCCAACACTCCTGATGCGCAAATAGTAGATCAGGCAGGAGAGGATACAACCACCAAAATAGGACCGAAACCGGTTTTTAACATAGCTGCCGGAGCAGTTACAGGATTCGCAATTCCATTGATCATCATGATGATTGCATCCTATTTCAACGATCGCATCCATTCGGCAGAAGAAATAGAACAAATGTCTGACCTACAAGTGATCGGAAATATTGTAACCAATAAGCATAAAAAGGAGCTGACTCCGGCAATAAAATATCCCCGTTCTGCACTGGCCGAGTCATTCAGAGAGTTACGGACCAATCTTCGGTTTCTGAATAACCAGGAAAAACCAAAAGTAGTAAGCGTTAACTCTGTAATTCCTAAAGAGGGCAAATCATTTATGTCTGTAAACCTGGCATCCATGATAGCCATCAATAGCATGAAAGTTCTAATTATCGATTGTGATTTGCGAAAACCGAGTCTTCATAAATATTTCGGATGCAAAAATCAGGTAGGATTAAGTACTTATCTAACAGGACAAGACAGCATAGAAAAAATTATCCAGACAACTCCAATCGGGAACCTTTCACTTATTTCTGCCGGGTCCACACCTCCAAATCCTTCAGAAATACTGGAAACGGGAAAACTGGAAGAGCTGATAAGAGACTCAAGGAGCCGTTTCGATTATATAATTGTTGACAATCCCCCTTTGAGCCTTGTCTCGGATGGAATAATCATCAGTCAGTTCACTGATGTAAACCTGTTCGTACTCAGGCAGGATTACAGTACAAAAGGAGAAGTACGTTTCATTAACCACATGCACATTAACAAATCAATGAAGAACGCAGGAATCATTCTCAATGATATCCATATACGGAAGCACTCTCAAGTAGGATACTATGGTGCAAAATATAGTTATCGGCACAGTTATGGGTATGGATATTATCTTGAAACAACATAATTTTTTCAATTCAGTTAATTTTGCTATTTTCGATAAACTTTAGTCTTATTGTTTATGATTATAGCTATTGACTTTGACGGAACTATTGTTGAGCATCAATATCCCCGGATAGGGAAAGAAATTCCTTTTGCAACTGACACTTTAAAAATGTTACAAAAAGATGGGCATCGGCTCATCCTATGGACCTTCAGAAAAGAAAAAGAACTGGAAGAGGCTGTAAACTACTGCCGAGGGAAAGGGGTAGAGTTTTATGCAGTCAACAAAAGTTACCCGGAAGAAGTTTTTGATGAGACCGTCAGCCGCAAAATTCATGCAGATCTTTTTATAGACGACAGGAATATCGGAGGATTACCCGACTGGGGATTGATTTACCAAATAATTAGCGGCAACGCAGATGACAATACGAAAAAAAAGAAAGGTTTTTTTAATTTTCTCAAGTGACAAATACTTATACTCTGGTGGTAATTTTCCTGACCGCGCAGATAAAAGGCGTAGCTTTTCATTGGGCTATGCCTTTTCTTTTATTCCAATGTTTTAAAGTAATTCTGGAGTCCGTAATGTGGATTTACTATTTATCCGGAACGGGAGTTTCTGTTGGGGTTTCTTTTTTTACGGCCCGGTAGCCCGGCTTCGTTTTATATCACATGATTTTAATCCGGTAATGCAGAACATCGCGTTTTGGGGTCCGTCAAGACGTCCTGCGGAGGGTCCGTTTTGACAAGATTTTTGTATCCTTTTCATCGACTGGAAAAGCAGGAGCCTGTCCGGCATAAGGACTGATATTACAAAAAATGTTGTTGGTTGTGCCCTGAATCCGCATCCGGTAAACTCCTAATAAAAAACCCCGGGCTCTTTTGAACCCGGGGTTAACTTTAAAAGTGGCAACGACCTACTCTCCCACGTCTCCGCAGTACCATCGGCGCGGGCGGGCTTAACTTCTCTGTTCGGAATGGTCAGAGGTGGGACCCCGCCGCTTTAATCACCTTGTTTTCTTTTTCTGGCTTTACTTCTCCGGTAAAACCAACACTTAAATTTCTTTCCAGTATTTCTTTTACACCTTTTTGTTTTTCTATCTCAGGTGTAATTGACATCTCCGGGAAAAGAATGAAAAATCTTTTCTTGCCTTGATCGAGGGAAAGTCTTCGGGCTATTAGTACCGCTCAGCTACATCCGTCGCCGGACTTACACCTGCGGCCTATCAACGTGGTCGTCTTCCACGTCCCTTTAAGGAAATCTCATCTTGAGGCAGGCTTCGCGCTTAGATGCTTTCAGCGCTTATCCCTTCCATACTTAGCTACTCAGCTATGCCCCTGGCGGGACAACTGATACACCAGTGGTATGTCCACCGCGGTCCTCTCGTACTAGCAGCAGGTCCCCTCAAATTTCCAACGCCCACAACAGATAGGGACCGAACTGTCTCACGACGTTCTGAACCCAGCTCGCGTGCCACTTTAATGGGCGAACAGCCCAACCCTTGGGACCTTCTCCAGCCCCAGGATGTGACGAGCCGACATCGAGGTGCCAAACCGCTCCGTCGATATGAGCTCTTGGGAGCGATCAGCCTGTTATCCCCGGAGTACCTTTTATCCTTTGAGCGATGGCCCTTCCACTCGGAACCACCGGATCACTATGCCCTGGTTTCCCACCTGTTCGACTCGTCGGTCTCACAGTCAAGCACCCTTATTCCATTACAATCTCCTGACGGTTACCAATCGTCATGAGGGTACCTTTGGAAGCCTCCGTTACTCTTTTGGAGGCGACCACCCCAGTCAAACTACCCACCACACGCTGTCCCCGGATTAATCCGGGTTAGGTCCCGGGCAAGCAAAGGGACGTATTTCAAGGATGGCTCCTCAAGCCCTGGCGAGCCTGATTCATTGCCTCCGTCCTATCCTACACATCACTTACCCAGAAGCAACGTGAAGTTGCAGTAAAGGTTCACGGGGTCTTTCCGTCCCGTTGCGGGTAATCGGCATCTTCACCGATACTACAATTTCACCGAGCTCATGGCCGAGACAGTGCCCACATCGTTACACCATTCGTGCAGGTCGGAACTTACCCGACAAGGAATTTCGCTACCTTAGGACCGTTATAGTTACGGCCGCCGTTTACCGGGGCTTCATTTCAATGCTTCTCTTGCGATAACATCCCCACTTAACCTTCCGGCACCGGGCAGGTGTCAGGCCTTATACTTCATCTTTCGATTTCGCAAAGCCATGTGTTTTTGATAAACAGTCGCATGGGCCATTTTTCTGCGTCCCGCTCGCGCGGGAGCCCCTTCTCCCGAAGTTACGGGGCCATTTTGCCTAGTTCCTTAGCCATGGATCACTCGAGCGCCTCAGGATCCTCTCCTTGACTACCTGTGTCGGTTTGCGGTACGGGTCCCTTCTAACTGAAGCTTAGCGGTTTTTCTCGGAAGCTCTTACTGCCTCTATCCAATCGCCCGAGGGCTCTCGGTACTCTCTGGTTTCAGCTCCCTTACCGGATTTGCCTGGTAAAGTCATCACTTACGCCATTTAACGTACTATTCCGTCAGTACGCGGGCATTTCATCACTTCGTCTCCGCATCGCATTAAAAGGAAGTACCGGAATTTTTACCGGTTGTCCATCGAATACGCCTCTCGGCTTTTCCTTAGGTCCCGACTTACCCTGATCCGATTAACGTTGATCAGGAAACCTTAGTCTATCGGCGTCCCGGTTTCCCACCGGGATTATCGTTACTTATGCCTACATTTGCTTTTCCAGTCGCTCCAGTAAACCTCACGATTTACATTCTACGCTCCCTGGAATGCTCCCCTACCATAAATCCATAGCTTCGGTGGATAGTTTCATGCCCGATTATTATCCACGCCCGACCGCTCGACTAGTGAGCTGTTACGCACTCTTTAAATGAATGGCTGCTTCCAAGCCAACATCCTAGCTGTCTCTGCAGTCAGACCTCGTTTTTTCAACTTAACTATCACTTGGGGACCTTAGCTGATGGTCTGGGTTCTTTCCCTCTCGGGCACGGACCTTAGCACCCATGCCCTCACTGCTGGCTAACATCTGGCAGCATTCGGAGTTTGTCTGGATTTGATAGGCGGTGAAGCCCTCGCGTCCAATCAGTAGCTCTACCTCTGCCAGACTCTTTTTACCAACGCTGCACCTAAATGCATTTCGGGGAGTACGAGCTATTTCCCAGTTTGATTGGCCTTTCACCCCTACCCACAACTCATCCAAGAGCTTTTCAACGCTCCCTGGTGCGGTCCTCCATCCCGTGTTACCGGGACTTCAACCTGGTCATGGGTAGATCACAAAGGTTTCGCGTCTAGCGCCACCAACTTTACGCCTTATTAAAACTCGCTTTCGCTTCGGCTCCGGGACTGAAACCCTTAACCTCGCTGGTGACGACTAACTCGTAGGCTCATTATGCAAAAGGCACGCCGTCATTCCGTCTTGCGGAACTCCGACCGCTTGTAAGCGTACGGTTTCAGGTACTTTTTCACTCCCCTGTTCGGGGTGCTTTTCACCTTTCCCTCACGGTACTTGTTCACTATCGGTCTCTCTCGAGTATTTAGCCTTTCCGGGTGGTCCCGGTAGTTTCAGTCAGGATTTCTCGTGTCCCGACCTACTCAGGATTCCACTACCAGTTTAACATTTTTCATGTACAGGGCTTTCACCTCCTTTGGCCCGGCTTTCCAGCCGATTCCATTTCCTGTTATCCCGGATATCGTGGTCCTTCAACCCCGTCGCTGCCAAAACAGTAACGGTTTGGGCTGTTCCCTGTTCGCTCGCCACTACTAGGGGAATCACTCTTTGTTTTATTTTCCTCCAGGTACTAAGATGTTTCAGTTCCCTGGGTTTGCCCCCGGCATCGCCGGGTATCCCGATTATTCGGGATGGGTTGTCCCATTCGGATATCTGCGGATCAATTCGTATTTGCCAATCCCCGCAGCTTTTCGCAGCTTATCACGTCCTTCTTCGCCTGAGAGAGCCTAGGCATCCTCCGTACGCCCTTATTAACTTTCTCCTGTTTCTTTTCGTTGATCTTTTTGATCTGTATTTTTCCCAGGCACCATTGATGATGCCTTTCTTTTTTTTCAAGGTTTGAATGTCTTTCTCATTCTTTTTTTTCCCAGCATGTCAAAGAACTTTCAGGATCGGGCTTTTGCCCTCTGCCTTCGTGGGAATAAACCAACCGAATGGTTTGTCGGGCTTCTTAACGCCCTGTTTTCTCTAAACTAATTCCCTTTTGTATTGCTTAATTTCTTCTGAACTCCCGCAGTATTTTTACTGCTATTCCCTCTTTTTCCTTCTCTGTGGAGAATAAGGGAGTCGAACCCTTGACCTCCTGAATGCAAATCAGGCGCTCTAGCCAACTGAGCTAATCCCCCTGGACGTAGTCCCGCCCAGACTTGAACTGGGGACCTCTACATTATCAGTGTAGCGCTCTAACCAGCTGAGCTACGGGACTGTATTACCTTATCTTGCTCCAAGCCATAAGCTCTTCGCCAACAGCCTGCGCTCCTGCTTCTTCTTCCTTCTATATCTTTAAAAAGGTAGGGAAAGGTTTCTGCTATCCGGTTTTTTCCGGTCGCTCCAGAAAGGAGGTGTTCCAGCCACACCTTCCGGTACGGCTACCTTGTTACGACTTAACCCCAGTTACTGGTTTTACCCTAAACCGTTCCTCACGGTGACAGTCTTCAGGTACCCCCAGCTTCCATGGTTTGACGGGCGGTGTGTACAAGGCCCGGGAACGTATTCACCGCGCCATGGCTGATGCGCGATTACTAGCGAATCCAGCTTCACGAAGTCGGGTTGCAGACTTCGATCCGAACTGGGACCGGCTTTTAGGATTCGCTCCAACTTGCGTTGTCGCTGCCCTCTGTACCGGCCATTGTAACACGTGTGTAGCCCTGGACATAAGGGCCGTGCTGATTTGACGTCATCCCCGCCTTCCTCTCACCTTACGGTGGCAGTCCCGCTAGAGTCCCCAGCTTTACCTGATGGTAACTAACGGTAAGGGTTGCGCTCGTTATGGGACTTAACCCGACACCTCACGGCACGAGCTGACGACAACCATGCAGCACCTTGAAAGCAGTCCGTAGAAACAAGTCTTTCAACCTGCGTCTGCTCCCATTTAAGCCCAGGTAAGGTTCCTCGCGTATCATCGAATTAAACCACATGTTCCTCCGCTTGTGCGGGCCCCCGTCAATTCCTTTGAGTTTCACCGTTGCCGGCGTACTCCCCAGGTGGCTCACTTATCGCTTTCGCTTGGCCGCTTACTTTATATCGCAAACAGCGAGTGAGCATCGTTTACTGCGTGGACTACCAGGGTATCTAATCCTGTTCGCTACCCACGCTTTCGTACCTCAGCGTCAGTATCAGTTTAGTAAGTTGCCTTCGCAATCGGGGTTCTGTGTAATATCTATGCATTTCACCGCTACACTACACATTCCACTTACCTCAGCTGTACTCAAGCATGCCAGTTTCTATGGCAAGACTACCGTTGAGCGGCAGCTTTTCACCACTGACTTAGCACGCTACCTACGTACCCTTTAAACCCAATGAATCCGGATAACGCTTGCATCCTCCGTATTACCGCGGCTGCTGGCACGGAGTTAGCCGATGCTTATTCTTGCAATACCGTCACAGAAACATCGCGTGTCTCCCGTTCTTCTTGCAAAAAAGAAGTTTACAACCCATAGGGCAGTCTTCCTTCACGCGGGATGGCTGGTTCAGGCTTCCGCCCATTGACCAATATTCCTCACTGCTGCCTCCCGTAGGAGTCTGGTCCGTGTCTCAGTACCAGTGTGGGGGATCTTCCTCTCAGAACCCCTAGGCATCGCTGCCTTGGTGGGCCGTTACCCCGCCAACTAGCTAATGCCACGCATGTCCGTCCTGTACCGCCTCAGCTTTAACTCCTCTCCCATGCGGAAGTGTAGTCCTATGGGGTATTAATCCGGATTTCTCCGGGCTATCCCCCTGTACAGGGTAGGTTACATACGCGTTACTCACCCGTGCGCCGCTCTCATCCCCCGAAGGGAAATCCCGCTCGACTTGCATGTGTTAGGCCTCCCGCTAGCGTTCATCCTGAGCCAGGATCAAACTCTTCGTTGTAATCAATCTTGTTAATGTTCTTGGCTCCCGGTTATTTCCCTTTGATAGCGTTTTCCTTTCTTTCCTACCTTTTCATTTTCTTCAATGAACTCTTGTTCTTTTCCCCTCCCCGCCTTCATCATTATTCCAGCGTTCGGGGCGACAAAATTAATAACTCTTTCTGTTATTTCCAAAACTTTTTTGAAGTTTTTTTTCAACCTTGTCCCTGAACTCCTTTGGCGGTTTCCCTTCTTTTTCCGGCCCCGGTCTTTAGCTAAACCTCATCCGAATTTCTCCCGTTTAACCCCCTCGCCCTCTCCCGTAGCCCGGGGCTTCTAAACCCCCTTCGTTCCTGAAAGCGGGTGCAAATATAGACACTCTTTTTTTCTGCGCAATACCTTAACCCCTCTTTTTTCTGTCTTTTTTTTTATATCCCCCCATTCACCCTACTAATCAATAACTTATTATATCCCCCTTTTTTCAATCATCCCCTAGCTCTGTTTTATATCCCATCTACCATCCCCAAATCTGCCGGCTATTATGTTACCCGACCAATCTAAAAGAACCAACTATTCCTTCGCTTCCTTCAATGTAAATTCCGAAATTTCTTCATCCTTCAGAGACTTCGTACACTGCCCCGAGCATTACGTTTCGGGAAGCGCCGGTTACCGAAGGCAAATTCCCGCTTTGTCTGGTTATCCGTCTCATGGCCAGCCAGGCAAAAGCGACAGCCTCAACCCATTGAACCGGGACACCCAGCTCATCAGTCGTTCCGATCTTTATTCCGGATAAAAGAGATGACATTCTTTGCAATAAAAATTTATTGAACGCACCCCCTCCGCAAACATAAAGTGCAGCTATCTCCCTTGCATAATTTTTCACTGCCTCTGCCACAGAAAAGGCCGTCAGTTCCAGCAAGGTTGCCTGCACATCTTCCGCTCTACAACCAGGGAAGAGTTCCAAATGTTTCCCAAGCCATTTCAGATTGAAAAGCTCTCTTCCGGTACTCTTAGGCGGGGGCATTCTGAAGTAGTTATCTGAAATCATCGAATTTAGCAAACCGGACATTACCGAGCCGGAAGCGGCCCACTCCCCGTTATAATCAAAGTTCTGCCCCTTGTTTTCCCGGATCCAGGCATCCATCAGGCAATTGGCCGGCCCGGTGTCAAAGCCAAGTACATCGTTGTCGTTTTGGGAAAGCACGGTGAGGTTTGCAATTCCTCCGAGGTTCAATATTCCTCTTTTCTCATCTTTATTATTCAAAAAATATTGATGGAAAGCTGGAGCCAAAGGGGCCCCTCCTCCTCCGAAAGCCATGTCCATTCGCCTAAAATCAGTGATCGTTGTGATACCGGTACGGGCGGCGATCAGATTTCCATCTCCGATCTGCATCGTGAAGGGGTAACGGGATCCAGGAGAATGAAAAATTGTTTGTCCATGGCAACCAATGGCCCGGATATCACTCTTTTTAATACCCTGTTTTGAAACCAACTCGTTGATGCAACCAGCATAGCTTAAAGCCAGGCGATGGTCTATTTCCCCGAGTTTTTGCAGGTTAATACCGAATGAGCGGACAATCTCCTCCAAATCGGCTTTCAGATCGGCAGGAAAAGAATGAGAACAACTTCCTGCCAAAATAACCTTTCCTTTTTCAAAACCGGCCAATACAGCATCTATTCCATCTATACTGGTCCCAGACATAACTCCGATGTAGAATTCCATATTGTTCATTTTACCTGATTTTCCTAATTTCCTCACTGCTAACCGCACCAAGTGATTGACAAGCGACAACCGCTTTATCTCGTGCCCTGTCCTTTTTGCCCTGTTTTCAGCGCCATTATGCCTTTATACGGTTCTTCAAACAATTCAAACAATAAAAAAAATACACCATCCCTGATCCATTTTCCATACACCACGGACTGCCATTTAGTTGCGAAACCAGACTAGTTAATCTCAATATTACAAAAAAAGAGAGAGATTTTCCCTATGCAGGTCAACCTCTCTCCAAACATTATGCAAATTAAGCTAATTTTCAAGAACTTAACTATTTTTCTAAATCAGTCATAACCCATAAAACCGGGTTATTCCATTTCATATTTGTAAACCCCAAGGTCGCTCAGTTCGGAACAACGGATAAATTCTGCGTGAGCTTTGACTTGCGCCTTTGCAAGATGCAGAAAATTTTTGGCAGACTTCAGGAACATGGGCTCCCTGTTACTGTCAAGGACCAACAGATAGCTCATGATGATATATCCGGCCATCTCGACCAGGCGCCTGGCATGGAAATCGATAAACTCATTGTCATTTACCGACATCACCTTATGGAGGGACTGTTCATACTCGTCTGTCAAAATAATCAGGGCACGACGAAGATATTCCAGTTCCGGCGAAATCTTTTCAGCTTCATAGCAACGGATCTGGTCAAGATAAGCACCGGTTGTAACCCCACGAATAGCTGCAACCACCTGTAATTGCGTGGTTCCTTCATAAATAGAAGTGATACGGGCGTCACGGTAAATCCGTTCAACGGGATAGTCCTTCATAAAACCGGACCCTCCGTGGATCTGGATCGCATCATAAGCCAACTGGTTACAGAACTCGGACGAAATTCCCTTTGCCAGAGGTGTATAGAAATCGGCCAGCTTCTGGTATTTCTTCATTTCTTCCCGTTCTTCTTTTTCCAGGGAACGCTCTTCTGCAATATGCATGTACGTTTTATAGACATCAACGAAGCGGGCTGTTTCATAGAGAAGTGTCCTCGAAGCGTCCAGTTTGGCCTTCATATTTGAAAGCATTTCATATATCGCAGGAAAACGCATGATTGCTTTTCCAAATTGCATCCTTTCACGGGCATAGCTGAGAGCTTCACGATAAGCTGATTCAGAAATTCCTACGGATTGGGCAGCAATTCCCAGCCGGGCCCCGTTCATCAGGGCCATCACATATTTAATAAGCCCCATTTTGCGACTGCCCACCAGTTCAGCAGGGGCATCTTTAAAGACGAGTTCACAGGTCGGCGACCCGATGATCCCCAACTTATGCTCAATACGGCGAACAGTCACGCCCCCATGGTTCTTATCGTAAATAAACATAGAGAGCCCGCGCCCGTCCTTCGTGCCCGCTTCAGAACGTGCCAGCACCAATGAAATATGCCCGTCACCGTTCGTAATAAAACGTTTCACGCCATTCAGCAGCCATTTTCCCGATTTTTCATCAAGGGAGGCCTTCAACTGAACAGCCTGCAGGTCTGAACCGGCATCTGGTTCAGTAAGGTCCATCGCCATTGTTTCGCCCTGGCAAACGCGGGTCAGGTATTTTTCTTTCTGTTCTTCCGAGGCAAATTCGTTAATTGTCTCGGCACAGTCCTGAAGACCCCATATATTTACAAAACCGGCATCCGCCCGGGAAACGACATCAGCAGCCATAATATAAGGAACAATGGGGAAATTCAGTCCGCCAAACCTGCGGGGCAACGACATTCCCATCAGCCCTGCCTTATTAAGGGCTTCGATATTCCGGGCTGTTCCCTGTGCATAAACCACATGCCCTTCAACCACTTTGGGACCTTCAGTATCAATAGATTCAGCATTAGGGGCAATAATGTCGCCACAAATCTCACCGACCACTTCAAGTACCCTATCGAAGTTATCCATTGCATCTTCGTGATCCATGGGCGCAAAATCGTATTGATCCTTTTCCGAGAAATTCCGTTCCTTCAGGCGGACAATCTTCTCCATCAACGGGTGATAAAGATGGAATTTCAGTTCTTTATTATCGGTATAAAAGTTAGCCATTTTCAAAAAGTTAAAGATAATTACTTGGAGTTCTTTTTATAATACTTGATCATCTTCGGGATGATTTCTGCCACATCGCCTGTTATCACGTAATCGGCAATCGAATTGATCGGGGCATCCGGATCTGTATTAATGGCAATGATCTGGGAAGATTCCTCCATCCCTGCCCGGTGCTGTATTTGTCCTGAGATTCCGCAAGCAATATATAATTTGGGACGGACGGTTACCCCTGTTTGCCCGATCTGGCGTTCATGTTCGACATAACCGGCATCGACAGCAGCCCGGGAAGCACCAACTTCACCCCCTAAAACTTCGGCAAGATTGAAAAGCAACTGGAAGTTCTCCTTCGATCCCATACCATATCCCCCGGCAACAATAATCTGAGCCCCTTTCACGTTGATTTTACTTTTTTCCATTTGCCGCTGGATAATCTCCACCGCAAAATCGGAATCGCTCACATAACCGGAGACATCCAGGTTGACAACCTCTCCTTTATAAGCAGGATCAAAAATCTCTTTTTTCATCACTCCTTCCCGGACAGTAGCCATCTGTGGCCGGCATTCCGGGTTAATAATCGTTGCAATAATATTTCCCCCAAATGCAGGACGGATCTGGTACAAAAGGTTATGATATGTTTTTCCCTGTTTCTTGTCTTCATGATCGCCGATCACCAGGCTGGTGCAATCGGCAGTCAGCCCGCTATGCAAAGCGGAAGAAACACGGGGGCCAAGGTCCCGGCCGACAGAGGAAGCGCCCATCAGGGCGACCTGGGGTTTCTGCTCCCTAAAAAGTTTTACAATGACGGAAGTATGCGGAAGAGTAGTGAACGGAGCCAGACGCTTATCGTCGGCCACGTATAAAACGTCTACTCCATATGGAAAAATTTGTTTTTCAATTCCATTGAGCTGATAGCCGATTGCAACGGCTTCCAGTTTACAGCCCAGTTCCGTGGCCAGGCTGCGTCCTTTGGTCATGAGTTCCTGGCTTACTTCGGCAACCTGACCGTCTTCTATTTCGCAATATACAAAAACACTGTTCATCCTTTTCGATTTAGTGGTTAACCAATAGTATGACTTGCAATCAATTCCTTCATCAGATCTTCGATATCATTATCCGAAGAAGAGATAACCTTGGCATCTTTTGCCTGAAGGACAACGTTCTCGACAGTTTTAACCTTGGTCGGAGAACCGGTCAGTCCGAGTTCGTCCTGTTCCACTTCGATATCGTTAACAGTCCATTCTTTAATATTCAGGTAAGGGCGGTCATTGTATAAATGGAGATAATCTTCATTCGAATTCTGAAGTTCGGAAACAGTCTTTGCGTGCTTATATTTCATTAATAGCCTGGCATTCCTGGCCCGGCATACAGGAGCTGATCCGTTTACCGTCATCAGCATCGGTGTCGGACAGCTAACGACCTCAACACCACGCTCCAACCTCCGTTTCATATAAACCTTCCCCTTTTCTATTTTCCGGACTTCCTCGACATAGGTAACCTGCGGAATGCCAAGCTTCTCTGCCACCTGGGGGCCAACCTGCGCTGTATCACCGTCAATAGCCTGTCTTCCCGCAATAATCAGGTCAAAATCCTTAACTTTCATCAACGCCCTCGATATTGCATAGGAAGTTGCCAGCGTATCAGATCCGGCAAATGCCCTATCTGTCAGCAGAATACCATCATCTGCCCCTCTGAATAACCCTTCGCGGATGATCTCGGCAGCCCGGCCCGGTCCCATCGTCAGTATGGAGACAGTGCTTCCCGGGAACTGGTCCTTAATTCTCAAAGCCTGCTCCAGGGCATTCAGGTCTTCCGGGTTGAAGATAGCCGGTAAGGCTGCACGATTAATGGTCCCGTCGGCTTTCATAGCGTCTTTGCCAACATTGCGGGTATCAGGTACCTGCTTGGCAAGAACGATAATCTTGTAAGCTTTCATTCGTTTACTTTTTGGTTTTTTAGTTATCGTATTTTACGTAAGTCTTCTCTTTTGCAAAACGGACAAATATAGCCAAACGCCAAAAAGAAATCAAGGACTCAGAAATAGATGCCCCAGATGTAAGCGGTTTCAGAATCTGCAGGGGATCCACTTCCGTACCCGTTTTTTAAGAAAAACAGGCCTCATAATTCTTTCCGGTTGAAGCATTAAAACAATTAAACGAATTCTTCAAAAAATCCTTTTGCAGAAAATTACACCAGCAATTTATAATCATTTTAAGTTGAAAAGCAGATCAAAACGTATGTTCCTGACTGGAAGAGCTCAGAAAGCTAAGGGTAAAGTAAACAAAACAGGAATGGATATACGTGTTAAATTCCGACACCAGAAACCACAAATGATCTTCTTCAACATATCGAATCCTTGGCTTTATATAAAAGGTATATTTTACTTTTGTGGTTGTTAACAAAGTGAGCATTGCGAAATATTGACACCGATAAAGAACACTACCTGATAAAAGAGTTAAAGAAAAGCGATACGCACGCTTTCAACGAACTTTTCTATGCCTATAGTTCCAAGCTGTACCATTTTGCATATAACTATCTAAAATCAAAAGAAGAAGCAGAAGAACTCGTACAGGAAGTATTTTTCAGAATATGGAACAAACGGGGTGACATAAAGGAAGAATATGACTTCAGCTCTTATTTGTTTACAATAGCCTATAACTACATCAAAAAATATTTCCGCTCGAAAGCCTTGCTAAACCGCTACATGGAATTCAATCAGGAACAGGTTACGGAAGAGGATATTAACTATGGTTCCTTGAAGAAATTAGTCGATAAACTGGTTTTTGAAATGCCGGAAAAAAGAAGAATGGTCTTTATAAAAAGCAGATACGAGGGGAAAAATGCGAAGGAAATTGCTACCGAAATGAATTTAAGTCAAAGTACTGTAGAGAATCATTTAAACATGGCCCTCAATTTTTTAAGAAAACACTTAACCGAAGAAAACCTGGCCGGCATTCTTTTTTTCTGGTTATTCTTCCGGTAATCATTTTACTCCGACCATTAAGGTCCCGCGGGCTTCGTTTCCGCAAATTCCCCCAAGAAGGTCCCGATAGGTATACCTATGAATGGGGCTCTTCCATCCAGGGCAACATCATATTAACAACATAGAAACAATCCATGACAAATAAGTTTTGTTGCAGATAACGTATTTCATACTTTTATAAGGGCAACGGAGTATTGACAAAATGCTTGCAAAAGCATGAACGCAGAGAAGCATTCTGTCTTGATGCAGGTGAACTTAATTAAGGTTGAATCATTGAGACAAGCTAATTATGAGAAAACAAAACTTTTCATTTCAATTAGGATTACTGTTTGTCTTTATTTTGGCAACAGTACTCTCCTGTAAAGAAAAAAAACAGGAAGAAAAATTAAATTCTAATTCTTTTTATACCATTCCATTTGCCGAAATTGTAAAAAACAAACGGGAAGTTAAATTGTCAGAATTCGCAACAGATGTCGAGCTAATTCAGCTTGAAGATACGCCGGAAGCATTACTTGGGAATATTGAGAATATCGAATTTACCAAAGATTATATTTTTTTCAAGTGTTGGAAACATCCTGTCATCCAATTTTCTCATGATGCGAAATTTGTAAAAAATATCGGAGCAATAGGAAAAGGTCCGCAGGAATATTCGAGTTGTATGAAACTTTCGATCGATGAAAAAAATGAAAGGATTTATATCCATACGACTGAATTAAGCATGCTGGTTTTTAATTTCGAAGGGAAATACCTAAAAACCATCAGCTATCCCGCCTTGAAACGTTTTTTAAATTTCTGGAGCAGAGATAGTTTTTTTGTGAGTTACCAAGAACCCATAGAGGGAAAAGAGCCCTATGTGTTTATGGAACACGACGAACAGGGAGATACCCTGCAGGGAGTTGCCAATCATATTTTTTTCGCCTCGAATGAAGCAGCCTATAACCTTTCTGATTTTGAAGATCAGAATTTTTCTTACCGCTTTGAAAACAAACTTCATCTGAAAGGCTGTTATAACGATACGGTTTATTCCTATGATGAAAATAACAAGATCGTTCCCAAATTCTTTATCGATTTGAAGAAACACAAAATACCAGATGATCTGATCTATGAACGAAAATGGACCCGGTCAATGCCGGATGATCTTTGTTGGACAGGTGTGCACGAAACATCCCGTTACATTTTTATTCCGTACGGATATCATTTCGACCCAAATAACCCCAAATCTAAAAAAGAAGAAAAAGGGTGTCTCCTTTATGACAAAAAAACAAGAGAAGGAGTAGCTGTTGAAGAAACAAAGCAAGGCGGTTTTACCGATGATATTTCCGGGGGCCCCGATTTCAGGCCAATAGTAACGAATGATAGTACCGCTATTATGTACGTTTCTGCATTCGATATGAAGCAGTACCTAAATTCTGATCAATTCAAAAAGAAAGAGGTTAAATTTCCAAAAAAGAAAGAAAAACTGAATCAACTCAGGGAAACGCTTAGAGAAGGCGACAACCATTTTCTGGTGGAGGTAAGACTAAAAAAATAAAATATTACATATCTACCACAGCCGTTCCTTACTCTTCAGGGAAAGCACCAGCCGCGGAAATACATCGGGGCCTGTATTTTAGAATATACACAATACGATTATATTTATTTCATGAAATAAAAAAGGTAACCCCGCGTTTTTATGTTTAAAAATAGATTTTCAATCATACTCTCTGGTTACTGCATGAATCCTGTATTATCAGCATTATCAATTTTATCAATGATAAATAAATTTTGATCGCCAAAGAGTATTTCTTACTTTTAATAAGCAAAAATTGTGATACAGTTCGCTTCTATCTATAAGAAAGATTTGACTATTGGGAGGAAAAGACAGGAAGCTGTTTTCGCAGTTTTAAGTCAACTGTCATGTTCAAGGAAAAAATTTCGGATTCAACCGTTCAGCAACGACTGGTCAATGCGTTGCTGCTGCATTCCAGCTTTATCGATAACCTGGGGCTACTGAATGGGAAAATGGGGATTTCCATTTGTTTTTATCACCTGGCCCGGCAAACAGGGAATCCGCTCTATGAAGAGTATGCCGGCGAACTGATCGACGAGATCTATGAAGGCATCAATGTAAATACCTCCCTGGATTTTGCCGATGGGCTGGCTGGTATTGGCTGGGGAATCGAATACCTGGTACAAAATAATTTCATCGAAGCAGATACCGATGAAGTCCTGGAAGAGTTTGACAAACGGCTGATGCCCCTGATCTACAGTTTCCCGTCACCGATCGGACTGGAGAACGGATTGGTTGGATTAGGGGATTACCTGTTGAAACGGATCCAAAATCCGGCCGCCAAAGAAGAAAAGATTCAAACTCTGATCAACAAACAACTGCTGGTCCACCTGATCAGTGAACTGGACCGGCGAACGCTGGAGGTTGCAGAACTGATCAAAGAGCCCTTACATAATCCGGCAACAGAAAAGGAACCGGATCAAGCATCAACAACAAAAGAAACAACCGCATTTGACCTGACCTGGGACTATCCTGTTTTATTAAGCTTTCTTGCGGAGGTGTTTCAGCTTAACCTGTACAATATAAAAGTGAAAAGTATCCTGCAACGACTGGTCTCCCCTCTTCGGCAAACAGAGAACTTCCCGCGATTGCAAAGTAACCGGTTATTGCTTGCCTGTGCTTTGGTCAAACTGTGCAAGGCCGGACTATTTGTTACCGGACAGACAAAAACAGAAAATATAAATGAAGATGCTGATATTGGAATGATCATTCAACGCCTTCTTTCCGGGATCAAACGGGAAACCATTTCCCGGGAACTAAAACCCAATTGTGCCTTTCTGAAAAGCGGGACCATGGGAATTGCCTGGATTTACCGGAATTTATTCGAACTAACCCATGACAAACAGTTTGAAACGGAAGCTGTTCACTGGTTAAACGAAAGTCTCAGGATTGAAGAAGCAAATGAATTAGCACGGGATACCCGGGAAGAGAAATCTATTAGACTGGGGCTAATGGAGGGCTATGCCGGATTGATACTAATGGATTGCTATCATGAAAAAGATTAACTGGATCATCCTGGCAAGCGAAGGACGTGGAACCCAGTACGGCGTGGGGACCTTTATCCGGCAACTGTCCGCAGGTTTAGCCAAAAAGAAAGAAATTGCTGTTTTTGTTTTAAGTATGGGCACTGAAAAATATAAAACCTTTGAAATCAAAGAAGAGGAAGGCATAACAATTCTCAAGGTCCCACTTACTGAACGAACGAAGGAAACAGATACCCGTAAAAACCAGGAAAAAATTGCCCGGAGCATTGCACAGGTGGTCCTGCAATACATTTCACCGGCTGAAATCAATGTCGTGCATATGAATTTTATTTTCCAGTATTTCATCGCACTGGAATTTAAACAAAAATTAAATGCACTGGTACTGTTTACCCAGCATGTTTTCACTCTTAACGAGATCTTCAATTCAAATTACTTCGACACGGAACTGGAAACTTATCATCTGGCTGACCGGATTATAACAGTTACCCGCCATGGAAAAGAGCATTTAACCGGGAAAGGAGTGGACGAAAATAAAATCCGGGTGATTTATAACGGGATCGATCCGGAACCTTTTAATCAAAACTATCCAATCAATATCAAAGAAAAATATGGATTGCCTGAAAATGAACACTTAATCCTTTTCAGTGGTAGGATTGATCCCATAAAAGGATTGGACTACCTGGCTCCAGCCTTTGAGATGCTATTAAAACGTCTTCCTGATTGCCGCCTGGCTATTGCCGGCAACGGAAATTTTGAATCCCTGATTAAAGCAACCTGTCGCTTCTCTTCGCGTGTTAGTTTTTTAGGATTCATTCCTTTTTACGATCTGGTACCGCTCTATCATGCGGCAACAATTGGCGTGGTCCCCTCACTGGAAGAACATTGCAGTTACGTAGCCCTGGAAATGTTGTTCTGCGGACTACCTGTTGTCGCCTCAAAAATTGGCGGTTTAAAAGAAATTTTCATTCATCATGAGAATGCCTTTTTAGTAAACATGGGACCGGATCAGGCAACATTGTATCAGGTTGCTCCCGATGTTGATCAGTTTGCCGGTTTTATGTATGAACTACTGGTTAATGAACCTCTGAGACAACAGTTCTCCAAGAATGCGGTTGCCAGGGCAAATGAAACGTTTTCCCAGGAAGTAATGGCAAATCAATATCTGCAATTAGTCAAAGAACCGATAATCTATGAAAGCGAGAAAAGAAGATAATACGATATTTGTTTTACAAACCTTGATCCGTCGTTCCCGGATCAAGGTTTCAGATAGTGCCATAAAAGAATTCCTATTGTCTCATCCTTACTACCCAACCTTGAAAAGCATTTGTGATGCCCTCAAAAAATGGAAGGTAGATTATTATCCACTGAAACTGGAGTTGGCAGAGATCAGGGACCTGGGAAGGCCGTTTATCGCTCATTTAAATGTTTCCGGCGGACAACTGGCATTTGTTGAGCCCCTGACCAACGGTCAGGTATCTTATGCCGTTCATAAAGGAAGAACCTTAAAGGAAAGTTTTGACGTATTCTCGAAAAAACTTTCAGGAGCCGTTATCCTGATTGATAAAGGAAAAAACTCCGGAGAAAAAAAATACCGGGGAAAAAGGCAACACGAAATGTTAACAAAAAGCCTCCTTCCCTTAACGATCATAACTATCCTCCTTCTTTTGCTCTGGAATTTGTTTTTGAACTTCCGCAATTTGATTGTTCACCCCGGGATAAACATCGTGGAATTATTGATAACTAAATTTATTGGAATAGCAGCCAGTGTTTTTCTGATCCTAAAAGAATGGAAGATTTCCACCAGGCTGACCGAAAAGATTTGTCATTTCAATTCTCAAACAGATTGCGATGCCGTACTTTCATCTCCTGCTTCCCGGTTATTCGGATGGATAAGCTGGGCTGATGCCGGCCTGATCTACTTTACAGGTACACTGCTTTTCCTGTCAGGGATACCGGCAAACGCTTCTTTAGGCCTGTTAGCTTTAATCAGCCTTCTTTCGTTACCTTATCCTATTTTCTCGATTTATTACCAGTCGGTAAAGCTCAAAAAATGGTGTCCCTTTTGCCTGGTAGTCCAGTTGGTCCTGATTGCCGAGTTTATTATTTTATTTCCGTTTTTACAAACGCTCACATTTCCCTCTATCGAAGAAATACTCCGGCTTTTACTGTCGTTTTTAGTACCGGCTTTATTCTGGTTGACCTTCAAAACATGGCAGGATCAATCCGGAAAGCTGGAAGAAAAACAGGCATCGTTGTTGATGCTAAAACGGGATCCGGATCTTTTCCGGTTCCTGCTTACAAAAAATGGTTACACGGAATTCCCTGAAGTAGAGGAGAAAGATGCCCTGGTGCTGGGCAATCCCAATGCCCCTGTGGTGCTGACTGCCTTTCTGAGCCTGTACTGCAATCCCTGTGCTAAGGCCTTTAAACAATTAAAATCACTTTCGGAGAGTTCATCTGAATTAAAAATACAAATCATCTTTTCAGTTTATAATGATGAAAAAACTTTAAAGCTGATCAATACCATTTATTATCTCTATCATTCGGAAGGGAGCCAGACGGTAACAGACTTTCTGTACCGGTGGTATTCCACCGCCAAAGAGTTAAGAGAAACGCTTTCCAGCCCGATAAACCTCACTGAAGGTTTTAATAAGGCCGGACAGGTTGGAGTAGAAAATAAAAGATTGTTTGAAACATACCAGGTTAGTGGAACTCCCACCATTTTCGTCAATGGCTATAAATTTCCGGGACACTATGAATACCAAGATCTTGAATATTATATCGATGATCTAAAACAATTAACACTGGAAAGCAAAAGGCAGGAAGCTCATGCCAATTGAATCAACCGCTTCCTGCCTGGACCTTTCCCCTTAAAAAAGAAAGGAGGTGATGTGACAAAGATAATCATTTAACCATTTAGGGATTTAGCATCCCTGTCTTTGAAAGGATAGACAAGACAGTTTCAAATGTTTAATTTAAATGATTAAAAAATGAAAAAATTAGGGAAATTATCCATTAACCCTGATAAATTAATGAAAAATGAAGAGTTAGTGAACTTTAAGGGTGGCTATCATGGGTATACTGCTTGCTGCCTATGCAGTGTAGGATATAGCTTAGTTAAATACATTGTTGGTTCAACCTCTTCAACTTGTAATTCAGATTGTCAGGCTATAGGTCTTCCTTATGGAGAGTGGGTTTGCTAATTAAGTATCTAAGATGGGCTGATTCGAACGGCAACATAATGTTTAATAATCGAATTGCCCATCTTTGTAATTTTAGAATTTAAAAACATGTTATATGAAATGGATATTATCTTTTTGCTTGGTGCTCACATTGATTGCTTGCCGGAAATCAATAAATTCTGATGTTCTTCAAATAAATCCTCTTAGTTTTAAAAGCAAAGGCATCTCTCTATCCAAACTTGCTGATAATATTGAATATGTATTTATAGATTCTACCATAAAAATCAGCAATATCACTAATATTAAATTTGCTGATGATTTTTTTCTAATAGGGACAGGTGGAGAAGGGCTGTTGATGTACAACAAGACCGGTAGATATATAAATTCCATTGGCCGAATTGGTAATGGACCGGGAGAATATCAATATGCGCTTCATTTTGACATAGACACGGTACACAAAAGAATCTATTTACTTAGCTTGAAAAAAATTTTAGTGTATAACTTTAGTGGTCGATTTACCAAAAGTATTTCATTATCAAACGATGAGCCTTCCTCTGATATTGCTTTTTTTAACCATCACCTATTTCTGTTTGATGAAATTAATTACGGAAGGGCAAGATATAACTGGATTGAAATGGATACATTGGGAAATGTGTGTTCTTCAAAACTAAATAGTATCCCAACATTCCATACAACATTATTTTTTAGTGCCCCTATTTTTAGAAATTCCCGATCTCTTTATTACTGGAATCATTATAATGATACGATCTTTCAAATTAATGCAAATTCGATAGATTTTAAATATCTGTTTTCCCCAGGAGATTTTCGTTTTGCTCCCAAATGCTACCACATATTAGAATCAAATTTCCCTTCTTTTATTCCTATTCGGTTTGTGGAGTCATCAAAATATTTATTTTTTTATTATAGTTTTAAGGATAAGTTATGCAATGCAGTCTTAGATAAATTATCTTCTAATTTTTTTTTAGTAAACGAGTCTCGAGACATTGAAAAAAGATGGGCGGGGCCTGGTATAATAAATGATATTGACGGAGGAATACCGTTTTCACCTTATACTTCCTATTCTGAAAATGGAGATAGTTATATAATAGGATGGAGCTTCGCATATGAGTTTAAAAGTTGGGCATCATCTGAAAATTTTAAAAAGTCCACACCAAAATATCTCAAAAAGAAAAAAGAGTTTGAAAAGCTGGCAAACAGCCTGAGTGAAAATGATAATCCGGTGCTTATGTTGATAAAATTGAAGGAATAAAAATTTTCTTTATGTCCAAATTTCCCCACTACAAACAACTCGATTCCATGGACTGCGGCCCGACCTGCCTGAGGATGATTGCCCGGTATTACGGGAAAACTTATTCCCTTCAGTACCTGCGTACCCGTTCGTACATTACCCGGGCCGGGGTGTCCATGCTGGGCATCAGTGAGGCTGCCGAGAATATCGGCTTCCGCACCAAAGGCTACCGGTTAACCTGGGAGGAGTTGCGCGATGAAGTGCCTTTCCCCTGTATCGTTCACTGGAAACAACGGCACTTTGTCGTCGTCTATGATATCAAAAAGAAAAGGAAAGGGGAAGCGGTTTATGTGGCTGACCCGGCTATCGGTCTTTTGAAGTATTCCAAAGAAGAATTCCTCAAATGCTGGCTCAGTTCCTCGCATGAGGGAGAACGTATCGGCACTGCTTTACTTTTGGAGACCACCCCGGAGTTTTACCAGCTCGATGAGGAGGATATCCAAAAGAAACTTACTTTCCGTTACCTGCTCGGCTATCTCCGCCCTTACCGGAAATACCTCATCCAGCTCGGCCTGGCCATGATCACCGGGAGCGTGATCAGCATGATCTTCCCCTTCCTCACCCAGGCGATCGTCGATTACGGGATCAACAACAACGACCTGAACTTTATCGTCATGGTCCTGGTAGCCCAGGTCGTGCTTTCTGTCGGCACCATGGCCAACGACATGATCCGCAGCTGGATCATGCTCCATGTGACCACCCGCATCAGCATTTCCCTGATCTCCGACTTCCTGATCAAGCTGATGAAACTGCCCGTTTCCTTTTTTGATATCAATCTCATCGGGGATATCCTGCAACGGATCGGGGACCACAGCCGCATCCAGTCCTTTCTGACCGGTTCGCTGATCAACATCCTGTTTGCCGTTTTCACCCTGGTTATTTATTCGTTTATCATGGCCAGTTACCACCTGGGGATACTGGGGGTTTTCTTTGCGGGCAGCGCCCTGTATGTCGGCTGGGTGCTGGTTTTTCTCCGCCGTCGCCGGGAACTGGACTACAAACGGTTCCAGCAGGCTTCGGCCAACCAGAGTACCGTGGTACAACTGGTTACCGGCATGCAGGAGATCAAGCTAAATGCCTGCGAGAAGCAGAAACGCTGGGAATGGGAACGCATCCAGGCGCGCCTGTTTAAGGTCAGTGTAAAAGGACTGGTGCTGAGCCAGAGCCAGCAGGTCGGGGCGACCTTTATCAACCAGGCCAAAAACGTGTTCATCTCTTTCCTGTCGGCCAAGGCAGTCATCACCGGGGATATGACCCTGGGTATGATGGTGGCCGTGCAGTACATCATCGGGCAGCTGAACGCCCCCATCGAACAGTTTATCGGGTTTACCCAGGCCGCCCAGGATGCCGGCATCAGCATGGAACGTCTGGGCGAGATCCGCGAAAAGGAGGATGAAGAACGGCCCGAAGATAACCTGATCCGGGAAATCCCTGTTAACAAGGGGATTTCTGTCCATAACCTGGGTTTCCAGTATGAAGGCCCCCATTCTGAAAAAGTACTGGATGGGATCTCCCTGGAAATTTTCCCCAATAAGGTAACCGCCATTGTGGGGACCAGCGGGAGCGGGAAAACCACCCTGGTCAAGTTGCTGCTGGGGTTTTACCGGCCTGTGGAAGGCGAGATCCTGCTGAATGACCGGAAGCTGGAACGGTATAGTCCCAGGGAATGGCGCAGGCACTGCGGGGTGGTGATGCAGGAGGGGTTTATCTTTTCGGACAGCATTGGAGGGAACATCGGGGTGATGGATGAATATCCCGATCCGGAGAAAATTGAACAGGCTGCCCGTACAGCCAACATCCACGAGACCATCGAGGCCATGCCCCTGCGCTATGACACCAAGATCGGAAGTGACGGGACGGGTTTAAGCACCGGGCAAAAGCAGCGGATCCTGATCGCCAGGGCAGTGTACAAAGATCCTTCCTTTATTTTCCTGGATGAAGCAACCAATTCCCTGGATGCCAACAATGAAAAAGTGATCATGGAAAACCTGGACCGGTTCTTTCAGGGGAAGACGGTCGTGGTGGTGGCCCACAGGCTCAGCACCGTAAAAAAAGCAGACCAGATCGTGGTACTGGAAAAGGGGAAACTGGCAGAACAAGGGACACACCTGGAGCTGGTGGAAAAACAGGGGGCTTATTTCAACCTGGTAAAGAACCAGCTGGAACTGGGCGGATGAAAGGAAGGAAACAGGAGACCGGGAATGGGAAGTAAAGAGGAGGTAAAATCTCCAGGTAACAGGAACCCAGAATGGACAGAGAAAATGCCGCTGACGTTACTGGCCGGGAGCTTTCGGGACAGAAACAGAAGAAAAGCAGTAACAATAATTGTCAGACAACACATTAAAAAAATATAGCAACAAAATAATAAATATGCCACAAGCAGATCATATTCAACAGCACAGTGAAGAAGTGCAGGACATCATGGGACGGATCCCGGGGAGCCTGACCCGATGGGGACTGACCGTGATCTTCCTGATCTTTTTCTCGATTGTCGTTGGCAGCTATTTCTTTAAGTTCAAGGAAATCGTATCGGCCCCCATGGTCATCACAACCACCAACCCGCCTGCCCCCCTGGTCTGCAAAGCGTCCGGGCGTATTGCCCGATGGTTTGTGACCGACGGGCAGCAGGTACAGGAAGGGGACTATGTGGCTGTGATTAAAAATGCAACCAACCTGGACGATCTCGCCTTGCTGGAACAGCTTGTCTTCCACCTGGATTCTTCCCATATCCGCGGGAACCTGGAACAGGTCGTCCTGCCTGCCAGACTGGTCCTGGGCGAGTTACAGGATCAGTATAACCAGTTTTATACCAACTGGGAAAACTACCGTGATTACGTTGAAAACCGGTTCCTCGCCCGAAAGATTGCCCTGCTGGAACAGGAAATGGCCAAAAAGCAGCAGTATTACGAATTATCCCTGGAACAGAAGAAAATGATGGAACAGGAACTGGTTTATGCCCAAAAGGAGGTCGACCGGCAGCAGGTCATGCTGGAGAAGGGAGGTGCTTCCGAATCGGAAGTGGATGACGCCCGGGCAAGCCTGATCCAGTCCCGTCGTTCCTATTCTTCGTTCCTGGCCACGATCAAGTCAACGGAGATCGACCTGATCAGCCAGCGGAGCTCCCTGCTGGGCATGCAACAGGAAGACCATACCAATATTGAACAGTATGAACTGGATATTGCCGACAACCTCCGGTCGTTAAAAAATGCCATTAAAAGCTGGAAAGACAGTTACCTGTTAATAAGCCCGGTGAACGGGATTGTCACCCTGACCAAATTCTGGAGTGTCAACCATGTGGTTTCCTCCGGGGAGCGGGTGGCCACCATTGTCCCGACAGATAAGCGGACGGTTATTTGCCGGGCCAGCGTCCCCTCATCGGGCATCGGGAAAGTCCAGACCGGGCAACAGGTGAACCTGAAGCTGGACGGATTCCCGTATATGCAGCACGGGATCCTGTCAGGAACGGTCAACTCGGTCTCCCTGGTCCCGGAAGAAGACAATTACATCGTGGAGATCAAAGTAAACGAGGGGATGCAGTCGACCTACAGGGAACAGCTCCGCCTGGTGCAGGAAATGGGAGGGACGGCCGAGATCATCACCCGGGAGAACCGGCTGATGGTCCGGTTTGTAACCCCGTTAAAGATGCTGCTCGGGAATGAAAAACAGGAAACGCAAAACGAACAAAAACAGGAGAATCATGACCCAAAAGATTGATTTGACAGATGTCTCTTTTTTAATCCCGGTCAGGATTGACAGTCCGGAAAGATCGGAAAACCTGGGCCTGACCCTTCAATTCCTGGATTCATCATTTAACACAAATGTGTTGGTTTTGGAGGCAGACACCCGGGAACAAGCTAATGTTCCGGAAACTGTCCGGAAAAAATTTAGCAAAGACGATGACCCCGTGTTTCACAGGACCCGTTACCTGAACCGGATGACAAGAGAAGCAAAAACCCCGTACCTGGCAATCTGGGATGCCGACGTAATCGGGGTCCCTTCGCAACTGGAAGATGGAGTAACCTTGCTCCGGAAGAATGAAGCGGATATGGTATTCCCCTACAACAACTATTTTTATTCTGTCTCCGCTTTCTTTAAAGAACTCTATGTGAGTAACCATCGCCGGCTGGATATCCTTATTCAGGCAAAAGAATACATGGGCCGGATGCACGGGGACTGGTCGGTTGGCGGGGGGTTCCTGGTCAGCAGGAAGGCTTACCTGGAGGCTGGTATGGAAAATGAAAACTTCTACGGCTGGGGCCCTGAAGATGCGGAACGGGCAGTACGGTGGGATACCCTGGGTTACCGGGTAAAACGGGTCGACGGCCCCCTGTTTCATTTATACCATCCCCGCAAAAGCTGGTTCGATAATGAAAAGACAGAGATCCAAAACCGGAAGGAATTTTTAAAAGTCTGTGCTATGGACAAGGAACAGCTCAGAAAATATATTCAGGATGCAGGCTGGATACATCATTCCACTACCAAAAACGCGATGCCATGATCTGGTTCTTTACCCCCTACTCCTTCGAAGGAAAGCTATTCGATGCCTACGATCAGTATATGGGGCTCATTAACGACCCGGAAGATTGGGTTGTCCTGACCGATGGGGATGCCCTGTTCTTTCATTCCGACTTCGGCAATGTCATCCAGGACCACATACTGAAGTACCCGGATACAGGGATGTTTGTCTGCTATGCCAACCGGACCGGGACGCAAGGACAGGAATATAGTGAAAAACTGACGGAAATTGATTCCATCAAGTACAATTTCCTGATAGCCGATCATCTGCGCCGGGAAAACAAAGCCCGGTCGACAGCAATAAATTGTCTTGTTTCCGGCTTCCTGATGGCTGTCCGGAAAAAAACATGGGCGCTTATCTGCGGGGAAGTACGCCAACGGGTAAAAGACCGCTTTTTACTGGGCATTGACTATACCATTGCTTCGTGCATCCTGGAACATGGAATGACCATCCGCAGGATGGATGATTTATTAATGCTTCATTACTATCGTTTTGTAGAAGGGAATCCAAAAAACAGGGGGATCAAATAAGAAATTATGGAACAAATTGGCAAAAAAAAGACGCAGGCTTTTCTGGTTTTGTCCGGTAAATGCGAAAATGCAGCCATGCTGTACGGGCAAATCCGTGAAACGGTACAGGGATATGGCGACGCCTACCTGTTGCACCACCAGAAAACTGATCTGTTGCCGGAGGAAGTCCAAAAACGGGACCATTTCATTTTCACGGATACAATTATCACGCAAAGCAACTATTTGCCGGTTGGCTTCAGTCTTGTTCCCGGGAACAATCATTACCCGTTGCTACAGTTTTTCCTGAAAAATCCGGATTATGATTATTACTGGTGTATTGAAGATGATGTCCGTTTCAGCGGGAACTGGCTGGAACTATTCACGGCTTTTGAAGCGATTGAAAGCGATTTTATAAGCAGTCATCTCCGTACTTCTTCGGAAGAACCGGCATGGTACTGGTGGCACACACTCGCAAATCCTTACCGTGTGATCGAATTTAAAGACAGGATAAAATCCTTCAACCCGGTTTACCGGATCTCAAAAGCAGCGCTTGCCTTCATCCATGATGCACTGATCAGCGGATGGTGCGGGCACCATGAAGTGTTGCTCCCAACGCTTTTGTTTGAAGCAGGATTTGACATCCTTGATTTTGGAGGAAAAGGGACGTTTGTCATGCCGGGATTTGAAAATAAATTTTACCTGGAACAGGAACCGCAAGATCCCCAAACAGGGACCATGCGCTGGAAACCTGTTTTTGACCATATCGGAAATGAAAAAAACAAATTATATCACCCCGTAAAAGAGAAAGTATCCATGGATTCCGCAGATAATACCCTAGACAAAAACCTAATCGGATAATCCATTCTGATTTATCCACGAATGCTTCGTTCACTCGCCTCAACAGAGGTTCTCATTCCTGATATTTATCTATCAAAAACTGCTTTTTTCCACACACAGCTACAAAAAATTATCAATCTTTTTTTATTCTGATTGGGTGTAAATCCTCTCTTGTGGATATACAGGTAAATACGTCAAGAGAAACATGGATTTAACCGATAAAAAAAGGATCAAACAATATCTCAGTTCCCCTTCGGACCTGGACAGCGACTTTGTGGCATCGTCGTTTTTAAAGGATGAAAATGATAAGGATCTAAAAGAGATTGCCCATGAAAACTGGGAAGGTTCTCCTACTTCCTTTGTTGACCTTCAGCACATCCTGAACAAGGTCCATTTCAGGATAAATGAAGGTAAACCCCACGAGAAGCATCTTGCTATCACCGGCTTTTTCAGGCTGTATTATAAAGTTGCTGCAATTTTGTTGTTTCCATTGATCGTCGCTGGCATTTATTTATTAAAGCCGCAGCCTGATACGATAGCTGAAATTACAGCCCCTCAAGGTTCGAGGGTCCAGTTTGTTTTACCGGATGGATCAAAAGGGTTCTTAAACGGAGGTTCAACAATAAAATATAAAACCCGTTTCGTTAAAGACAGAGAAGTAACCCTGGAAGGGGAAGGTTATTTCGAGGTTACAAAAGATAAAAAACATCCCTTTACGGTTGAGACGGAATTCGCCGACATACAGGTTCTCGGGACCCGGTTTGATGTCTGTGCCTATAAAAACGATAACGAAATAACGACCACCCTGGAAGAAGGAAAAGTCAGCATATTTAATAAAGCCACAAAAACCCGGACGTCGCTCATCCCCGGGGAACAAAACCGGATTAAGGTAAAAACCGGTGAAATGGCCAACTCAAAAGTAGAAACGGAACTTTATACATCGTGGAAAGAGGATATGCTCCGTTTCGACAATGCACCCTTCTCTGAAGTGGTAAAAAAGATGGAACGATGGTACGGAGTAAAAATCATACTGGACAAGAAACTTGAATATGAAGATAATTATACACTGACACTGAAAACTGAAAGCCTCAAAGAGACGCTTCAGTTGCTCTCGATAACAACACCCATGAATTATAAAATTAATGCAGATACTGTTTTTATTAACCAACCGAAAAAAGGCCTATGAAGCACAGATCAATTCAATCATTCTCTCATTCAATCATTCATTAATTACAAGAAAGAGGAAAGTGCTCGCAACACTCCCCTCCTTTACAAATTAAAGAATCCCCATTATGGGACATGTTTAACTTAGCAATTACAAACTTATGAAAAAAAAATTGTTGTGTAACACTGACAGTCATACTTATGCGCTGTTACGATTAATTCGGATTATGAAACTGACAACCTTTCTTTTGCTCATCACATTTATCAGTGTCCATGCCGGCGTTTACTCGCAAACAACCAGGCTGAACCTGAATATCCGGAACTCGACAGTAAAAGAAGTTCTCCGGGATATTGAAGATCAAAGCGAGTACTTTTTCATGTACAACGACAAAAAAGTCGATGTACTGCGAAAAGTAAACTTAATAGTGGACCAAAAAAAAATCGAAGACGTTCTGAATGCACTGTTTGAAGGAACAAATACAAACTATGTCATCAAAGACCGTCAGATTGTGCTTTATACAGACAACCAGAACGAGTTCCTTTATCCCAATTCCTCATCCGGTCAGCAATCGAAAACAATAAAAGGGAAAGTTACCGATGACGGAGGGAATCCCCTGCCCGGGGTCACTGTAATCGTAAAGGGGACCACGACCGGGACAATTACGGATCCAAACGGAAATTACATGCTGGCAAATATTCCGGAGAATGCGACTCTTCTTTTCTCTTATGTCGGGATGAAACCCCAGGAACTACCTGCGAACCAGCCGGTCATCAACGTAAAACTCCAGGAAGAAACGATCGGGTTGGACGAAGTGGTAGCCATCGGTTACGGGACAATGAAAAAAGCGGATGTAACAAGTGCTGTGGCTTCTGTAAAGGCCGACGACTTCATCAAAGGGAGCGTGAAAGATGTCGGTCAGCTGATCCAGGGTAAAGTTGCCGGGCTGGCTGTTACTTCCAGCAGTGGTGACCCGACCAGTAACGTGTCGATCAGCCTGAGGGGCCGCACAACCCTGTACGGGACCAGCACAGATCCGCTGATCCTGATTGACGGTGTCCCCGGTGACTTCAATTCCGTAGCACCCGAAGATATCGAATCCATCGACGTGCTGAAAGACGGGTCTGCTGCAGCAATCTATGGAAGCCGTGCGACAAACGGCGTGATCATTATTACAACAAAAAGGGCAAGCGGACAATACTCTTCATCAGTCGAATATACAGCCTATACCAGCACTCAGTCGATCTATAAAAAACTTGACGTATGTACAGCTGCAGACTACCGTAACCTGATCGAGGAGGGAGTACGCTCCGAAAGCGACGATCTTGGTTATTCAACCGATTGGCTGAAAGAAATTACCCGGACACCGGTAAGCCAGGAACATAACCTGACCATCCGGGGAGGAAACGCCAAAACGAATTACCTGGCTTCTGTAAACTACAACGGGGCTGAAGGGATCTTTCTGAAATCGGACAAACAGACATTTACAGTCCGGACAGATATTAACCACGAAATGTTCGACGGACTGGTCAAACTAAACTTCGGGATCCTTTCCAGAAATATCCATTACACCTGCACTGCCGACGGATACAGCTTCAACGGGTATACCTATCGTCAGGCATTGATCTATAACCCGACTGCACCTGTAAAAAACGAGGATGGCAGCTGGTACGAAAATACCGGCAATTTTAATTATGACAATCCGTTGTGCCGGTTAAAGGAATCTGACGGGCAAAACAACGATCAGTGGTCGCGCATCAACGGCACGGTCATCATTGCCCCGTTGAAAGGGTTATCGCTAAAAGCGTTGCTTAGTTACTCGAAGTACAATCAATCCAGGGGGTACTACGAAACGAAAAACCACATCTCGACAACACGGAGCGGGCTGAACGGTTATGCCTCAAAAGGGGGAAAGGAATCGATCGACAGGTTGGCGGAACTGACCGCCGAATATACCGCAACCATTAATAAACACCATTTCACTGTCCTTGGCGGGTACAGTTACTCAGACACCGATTATCAAAATTATTACATGACCAACAATGACTTTCCTACCGACATTTTCTCCTATAACGATATCGGCCTTGGAAACGGCATCTTGGAAGAATCCACTTATGCCGGAATATACAGTGAAAGATCCAAAACAAACCTGATTGGCTTTTTCGGGCGTACTACCTATAATTATAACGAGAAATATCTTTTAATGGGAAGCCTGCGCTATGAAGGGGCCAGCCAGTTATGGGGAACGGATGATCCCTGGGGATTTTTTCCTTCTGTTTCTCTGGGCTGGAGAATTTCAAATGAACCATTTCTGAAAAATCTCGGCTTTATCGACAATCTGAAATTACGTGCTGGATATGGAGTTACAGGAAGCCAGCCATCCGATTCGTTTCTCGGAGTATCAACCTTATCATACAGCAGTTATTTTTATACAAACGGTTCCTGGATACAAACGCTGGCGCCGTCCCGTAATGACAATCCGTACCTGAGATGGGAAAAGAAAAAGGAAACCAACATCGGGCTTGACTTTTCTATCCTGAAAAACCGTATCAGTGGAAACATCGACTTCTACCACAGAAATATCGACGGTCTGCTGTATGACTATACCGTTCCGATGCCACCTAACCTTGTCAGTACAACAACTGCCAACGTAGGTGTTATGACCAATAATGGGATCGAAGTCTTACTGAATTTTATTGCGGTCAGTAAAGATAAATTCCAGTGGAATACATCAGTCAGTTTTTCGACCAACTCCAATAAGCTGAAGAGTCTGTCCAATGAATTGTACGAAGCCTCCAGCGATTATTTTACCGATGGAAGCACAGGGGAACCGATTCAGACCTATACCCACAGGATAGATATCGGTGGTAAAATAGGTAACTTCTATGGATTTAAAGTGGTCGGTGCCGATGACAACGGCAAATGGATTTACCTGGATGCCAATAATAACAGAGTGGACTATGATGATTTCGAACATGCAGAAGAAGACAAACGGGTGCTGGGGAACGGTGTTCCCAAATATTATGCAGGATGGAACAACTCGTTCAAGTATAAAAACTTTGACCTTAACATTACCATGCGCGGGGCATTCGGGTTCCAGATCCTGAATTTCGAACGCATGTATCTTGAAAATCCGAAGATCAGTGAATACAACCGCCTAAAGTCTGCCTATGACAAGGTATTCGGGAAGGCCGTGTTAAGCTCCGACTGCGACCTGGAATACAACAGCTATTATATCGAAGACGGCGATTACTGGAAAGTTGATAACGTTACCCTTGGCTACAACTTCCCGAAAATAAACAGCAAATGCGTGAAATCGCTCAGGATATACGGATCTGTATTGAATGCCCTGACCATCACCGGATATAAAGGTATTGATCCGGAAGTTACGGTCACCGGGCTAACTCCCGGAAACGACTACCGGGACAAGTACCCGACAACCCGGACCTATACCCTTGGCATTAATGTAAGTTTCTGATGAAGCAAATAAAATTGCCGGATGTTAAACTGAAAAAAACGAAAAAATGAAGAAAATTAAATACCTATCAAAAACAGGTCTTGCCTTGATTATTTTAGCAATCGCGGGCTTTTCCTGCACCAAGCTGTACGATACCAGCTACAATGAAATCATATCTTCCCAATACACGATCACCGAAGACGACATGACCGCTTTACTGGGAGCCGCCTATAACTGGGATCCGTTATTGTTGTATTGGAACCGTTACTGGCGTCAACAGGAGCTGACTGCCGATGAGAATATTATCCCTGCCCGTCCAAACGGTTGGAGCGACGGAGGAATCTATAAAAGATTACATCAGCACTCCTGGACTGCTCAGGATGACAACGTGTATGAAACATGGTACGAATGTTATACAGGGATTACCAGTTGTAACAGGGTGATCTATCAGCTCGAATCGGGATCGATACCCACTGAAAATACAGATACAAAAAATACAGCCATCGCAGAATTAAGGGCGCTAAGGGCCAGTTACTACTGGGTTTTGTGCGATCTGTACGGAAATGTTCCCCTGAGTACGAAATACGACGTGGCAGCCGACTACCTTCCTGAACAAAGCACCAGACTGGAAGTTTATAATTTTGTCGTAAGCGAGCTTACCGGGTGCATGGATTCCCTATCTAATGAAAACAGCTCCGCAACCTACGGACGTTTTAACGAATGGGCAGCACGTTTCCTTCTGGCAAAAATGTACCTGAATGCTGAAGTCTATTCCGGAACCGCTCACTGGAGCGATTGTCTGGAACAATGCAATAAAATTATCGATTCCGGAAATTTTGAACTGGAAAGCAACCAGAAAAACATTTTTGCCACTGACAATGAGAATAATTCTGAAATGGTTTTTGCCATCGCCATCGATGAAAACTATACCACCGGATGGAATTCCTTCGACCTGCACATGGAAACCCTTCAGCCGGCCAATCAGGCTACCTACCAGTTATCGCAAACCCCCTGGGGCGGAATGTGTGCTACGCCACAGTTTATTTCGACATTCGACCCTGAGGACAAACGTCTGACAGAGAACTACATTTACGGACAACAATATTCGTATGACGGAGATATCCTTTATTGCACACTCGGCGATTCGATCGGGAAACCGCTTTATTTTGTCAATGAAGTTCCCAGCATTACAGAATCGCAGGAAGACCACGGATACCGGTTGGGCAAATTCGAGATCGCAACAGGATCTTCCAATATCCTGAATAATGACTTCCCGCTTTTCCGCTATACAGAAGTCCTGATGATGAAGTCAGAATGTCTGCTGCGCCTCGGTTATGCCGATGAAGCCGCTGAAATTGTCTCGGAAGTCAGGACAAGAGATTTTGACGATCCGGATAAAGCAACCGTTACCGGAGACCAGCTTATGGAAGGAAGTTCCTATGACTACGGACTCAGAGATAACAACAGTTCGACAGAAGAAGGAGGAGATGATATTACTTACGGACGTTTTTTGGATGAACTCGGATGGGAATTCAACCAGGAAGGTCACCGAAGAACAGACATGATCAGGTTTGGCGTGTTCACCGATAAGGCCTGGTTCTCCCACTCTTCAAACGGGTCATACCGGTCTATCTACCCAATACCGACAACAATATTGGAAACAAATGGCAACCTGAGCCAGAATACAGGATATTAAGCATCACCTGAGAAAAAGAGGCTGTCCTTTTTAAACAGCCTCTTTTTAACTCATTACAGGATACATCCTCTATTCTATAACATCCGGAATTATTTAATAGTATTCTATACTTTTGTGTAGACGCGATAAATTAATAAGCATGAAACCATACAAATTATTCATCCTACTCTCATTGTCCCTGCTGGCAGGATGCAGTTCCTCACAGAAACCGGCCCCGCAGGCCAAGGAAGACTACACCATTACCGGCATACCGTTTAACAAGGTAAAAATTGACGATAACTTCTGGTTACCCAAAATCGAGATCAACCGGACGGTTACCATTCCTTCTTCATTTAAAAAATGTGAAGAGACCGGCCGGGTTGAGAATTTTGTAAAAGCAGCTAAAAAAGAAGGCAAATTTGGTACCGACTTTCCTTTTGACGATACCGATGTCTACAAAATTATAGAAGGGGCCTCTTACAGTATGGCTGTTCATCCCGATCCGAAACTCGACCATTATGTCGATAGCCTGATCAATATTATCGGAAAGGCCCAGGAACCTGACGGCTATCTCTATACAGCCAGGACCATCGACCCGGCGCACCCTCATCCCTGGTCCGGAAAAGAGCGATGGGTAAATGAATCGGTTCTGAGTCATGAGCTCTATAACTCGGGACATTTATTTGAGGCTGCAGCTGCACATTACCAGGCAACCGGTAAACGGAACCTGCTGGACATCGCCCTGAAAAACGCAGATCTTCTTACCCGGGTGTTCGGCCCCGGAAAACGGGACGATGCTCCCGGACACGAGATCGTCGAAATGGGACTGGTAAAACTATACAGGATAACGGGAGAAAAGAAATATCTCGATCTGGCAAAATTCTTCATCGACTGCCGGGGGAAAAAACCGGATCCGGAAAGAACCTATTTCCAGGATGACAAACCCGTAATCGATCAGCGGGTAGCTGAAGGTCATGCTGTGCGTGCCGGGTATCTGTATTCGGGAGCGGCCGACGTGGCTGCCCTTACCGGGAATCAGGACTACCTGCATGCCATCGATACGATCTGGGAAAACATGGTTTCTAAAAAATATTATATTACCGGCGGAATAGGCGCCCGCCACCAGGGCGAAGCGTTCGGTGATGACTACGAACTTCCCAACCTGACCGCCTACAACGAAACATGCGCAGCCATAGCCAATGTTTACTGGAACTACCGGATGTTCCTGTTACACGGCGACGCAAAATATTACGATGTCCTTGAACGCACCCTTTACAACGGGGTTATTTCCGGCGTCGGACTGGATGGAAAAACATTCTTCTACCCCAACCCGCTGGAATGTGACCTTCAGTATAAATTTAACAGCGGCGGAACACTTACCCGTGAACCCTGGTTCGACTGTTCCTGCTGCCCGACCAACCTGTGCCGTTTTATGCCTTCTGTTCCGGGTTATATCTATGCCCGCTCCCAGGATAAATTATTTGTCAACCTTTTCATTCAAAGCTCATCAGACATTAACATCGCAGGAACGGATGTGAGTATTAGCCAGACAACCAACTATCCGTGGGATGGCAATATTACAATCGGTATTTCCCCGGAAAAAGAAGCCATGTTTTCGGTAAACCTCAGAATTCCGGGATGGGCCGAAAACAAACCTGTCCCCAGCGATTTATATTCTTTCGAATACCCGGACAGCAGCAACTTTTCGATAACCATAAACGGGGAAAAGGCTGACTATGACGAAAAGAACGGGTATGCCGTTATTTCAAGGACGTGGAAGAAAGGGGATGTCATCGGATACAATCTGCCAATGGACATCCGTCGGGTAAAAGCCAATGAAAAAGTACAGGACGACCAGGGGAAAATAGCACTGGAAAGGGGACCTATCGTGTATTGTGTGGAAGGAGCGGATAACCCGGATATCGACAAACTGTACCTGTCGCAAAAAACCTCCCTCGCTTCAGCCTTTAAACCGGATTTACTTGGGGGTATCGATGTGATCGAAGGAAAAAACAGTCTGTCAGGGGAACAATTCCTGGCTATTCCCTATTATTCGTGGGACAACAGAGGGAAAAACAAGATGAAAGTCTGGATCCCGGAGAAAGACTGACAAAAAGAGGTTAAATCCCGCAACCAGAGTTACCCCTTATTTGTTTTATTGTCATATTGGTATGGTTATTGAAGTTTATTTGGATATTTTTGTACCGTAAAAAAAGGGGGATAAGATGGAATTCTTAAGAATATTTTTGGTAACGATCGCTTTGGTTGCCCTCTCATTTGCAGGACTGGCTATTAAAATTATCGTTGAAAAAAAAGGGCGGTTCCCGAACATCCATATCGGGAGCAACAAGGCTTTAAAGTCACGGGGTATTACCTGTGCCCAGACATTTGACAAAATAGAACAGGCAAAAGCCTGGAAAGGACTTAAGTTTAAAGATTTGTCTTTAACCGAAAATGAAGATATCAAAGGGGGCTGTTAGGCTCCCTTTTTATTTTACACTATCGGTTTCAAATTGTTTTAACAAAAGCGATTTAAATCCTTCCAACGCATAAATCCGGTCGTGCCCGTCTTTACCTGCATAGATAAAATAGACCTGAATATCCTTTCTCGAGTTGGCAACCGCTATCGATTTATCGAGTCCCAATACCATAAATGCAGTGGCAAAAGCGTCAGCAGTCATGCAGTCATCGGCCAGTACGGTGGTGCTAAGCATGTTCTGACGGGCAGGATAGCCTGTTTTCGGATCGATTTCATGTCCGTACTTTTGACCATCTTCTACATAAAAATTCCTGTAATTACCGGAAGTAGCCAGGGCCTTGTCCTTTAAGCTTACAATGGCTTCAAATTTTTGCTCATCGAAAAACTGGTCCTCATCCGGACGGCTGATACCGATCCGCCAGTATTCGCCTTTCTTGTTTTTCCCTTTGGCAACAACCTCTCCCCCAATCTCAACCATATAATTTTTACATCCCCGGGAAGCAAGATATTTCCCGGCCATATCGCAGGCAAACCCTTTGGCTATAGCACTGCAATCGAGCATCGTATTCGGGTGCTCCTTGACAATTTTTCCGTTTACCAGCTTTATTTTCTTATACCCGACCAGCTCCTTCAGCGAATCAATCAGTTCCGGGGTAATGCTTTCCTTATTTTTAAAACCAAAGCCCCAAACGTTGACCATAGGCGCAACCGTAATATCGAAAGCCCCGCCGGTAGCCTCGGATACTTCTACCGCCTTTCTGTACACAGTAAGAAAATAGTCGTCGAGCACAGTATCCCTGTTCTGATTTATCCGGGAAAGGGTCGATGTCGGGATAAACGTCGACAGCGAATTATCCACCTTTTTCAGCGCTTCCTCAATGCCTGACTGAAGGTCTTTCCCATCGGGGCTTTCATAGGTAATGTGATAAGTTGTTCCGTAAATTAACCCTTCGTTATAGATATATTTCCCCTCGTTCTTGCATGACACCAATCCGACTGACACCAATAAAACGATAATGCCTGTTAAATTTCTCATGGGTAAATCAATTTCCGGCAAAGATAATCGATTTAAAAAGCAGGGCCTTCAGTTCATCAAAGTTTTAAAGCCTTCCGCGAATAAAACAGATAAAAAAAGACAGGCGTCAGATAAAACTTCAGGAACGGAACCATTTATTTTTTTTGAAGAAATACGTGAAATAGGTTAACTATTTATATTTTTGTGCCGTTTAAAAGTTTAATTTTTATGGGAAGAGCATTTGAATATCGCCGGGCCGCAAAAGAGAAAAGATGGGGCCATATGTCACGGATTTTTCCTAAACTTTCAAAGGCCATAACAATGGCTGCGAAAGAGGGTGGTCCGGATCCGGATATGAATGCCAAGCTGCGTACAGCTATTCACAATGCCAAGGCTCAGAATATGCCCAAAGACAATATTGATGCGGCAATCAAAAGGGCTAACGGCAAGGAGGCAACAGACTATACGGAGGTAAACTACGAAGGGAAAGGACCACACGGCGTGTTGGTTTTTGTAGAGTGCGCCACGGACAATTCGACACGCACCGTTGCAAATGTAAAATCATATTTCAACAAATCGGGAGGCGGGCTGGTCCCGACAGGTTCACTCGAATTCATGTTCTTACGGAAGGCTGTATTCGAGTTCGAGAAAACAGACAAGATCGACATTGAAGAGCTTGAACTGGAATTGATCGACGCAGGTCTAGATGAAATTGAAGTCGACGAGGATATGGTCTATGTAAAAGGAGATTACACCAGTTTTGGGGCTTTAGCAAAAGCTCTGGAAGACAAAGAAATAGACATTCAAAAAGCTTCGTTAAAACGGATCCCGACCACTCCGGTCGAGTTTACTGACGAACAGCTGGAAGATATTGAAAAACTGTTGGACAAAATCGAGGAAGATGACGACGTTCAGCAGGTATTCACCAACATTGCCTGATGATCAAATGGCTATTCGTCCGGTCTGAACCGGACAGCATTTGACAGGTTAAAAAATTTTATCATTTTTTTTTTGCCGGCTCCATTCGTGGAGCCGGCTTTTTTATTTAATAGTAAACCTTGTCCTGCGTAAATTTTACGCTGGGATTCTTCCTTTTTTTTCCTACATTCGTGCCGTTAAAGGTTAATATTGTATTACTTTCCAAAGCGGTGAAAGGAGGGCAAATCTTTCGCCGCTTTTTTCGTTGAAACGAGACGCAATTCTTTACCCCGGATAAAGTTGGCAATCGTTAGGGATCGATCTAAACGTTGGTAAAACGACCTCACAAGCCCTCGTAATAGTACCTGCATAATCGTTTGATTACACCAAGGCATTGAGCTGAGCCGATAGCTTAGTATGGAGATACTCCATACGAGGCTATGGAGACCTTCCATACCAAGCTGTGGAGGATCTTCATGCCAAGCTATGGAGACCTTCCATTCCAGGCTATGGAGACCTTCCATTCCAGGCTGTGGAGACCTTCCATTCCAGGCTGTGGAGGATCTCCATTCCAGGCTATGGAGACCTTCCATTCCAGGGAGAAACTATTTTGTAATCATTGTGACACCTTTTTGAAATCATTTTTTAAGATTGAATTAAGAATGTAAACGACAAAAAAACAGCCACAACAACAGATTAAATATCAATACAATAAATAAAAACCTTAACCTTTTATTAATAGACTAAAAATCATCTTTTAACCAGAGGAGAATAGCCTGACATATAACAATCTGATATTCAAAATCACTACAAAGCGTCTTTGCGCAACCATTTAAAGAATAGATAAAGGCCTGTTAATGTTCTCGGGTAGTCATCCTTCTATTTTTGTCCCGAACAGTTAAAATAAGTTAATATCCTGAAAAATCAGGAATAAGGCATTTGCTCATCAAGACTACTTATAAGCGAAACCTACTGGAGATAACAGTTGCAGAACCTTAATTTGAAATAAAAAAAATGAAAACCAAACTCTTTATTTGTATTTTTCTATTTTTTGCACAACTGACCACTTTTGCAGCAACAGCCCCCACTGACGAAGTCAAAGGCAATACAGGTACCATTACAGGTCGTATTGTCGATCAGAACAATCTTCCTCTCCCGGGAGCGACAGTTCTCATCAAAAGCATAAAAGAAGGAACGGTATCTGATGTTAATGGTTTTTACCGGTTGCTTAAGTTGGAGGAAAAACAATACGAGGTTACAGTAACTTACATCGGCTTTAAAAGTCAGACGAAACAGGTACAGGTAAAAGCCGGGCAAACTACAACCCTCGATTTTAAACTAAAGGCAGGTCTGGAATTAAACGAAGTTGTAGTAAACGGGGCCTTACAGGGACAATCGAAAGCACTCAATCAACAAAAAAACAGCATTAATGTCACGAATGTTATTTCATCGGACCAGGTTGGCCGTTTCCCTGACGCCAATGTGGGAGATGCATTGAAGCGTATACCAGGCATCAACGTGGAATATGACCAGGGCGAAGCCCGTTTCGGCCATATCCGGGGTACAGCCCCACAATACAATTCGGTTGAAGTAGACGGAGACCGGGTTCCCTCTGCCGAGGCAGAAATCCGATCGGTGCAGTTGGACCTGATCCCTTCAGACATGGTACAAACGATTGAAGTAAACAAAGTGGTAACCTCAGATATGGATGCCGACGCGATTGGTGGATCCATCAATCTGGTTACAAAATCGAACCCGTACAAAAAAAGGATTTCCGGATCGGTTGGAGGAACATACAACTTTCTGACCGAAAAACCGGCAGAAGACCTGTCCCTTCTGTATGCCAACCGTTTTCTCAACCGCAAACTAGGAATGACACTGGCCGGATCATACCAGAACCATATGCTTGGTTCGGACGATATTGAGGCTGAATGGAACCAAAGTGGTGATTCGATGATCATGACAGAATTTCAAATACGTACCTACTACATCCAGCGATTGCGTCAAAGCTACTCTGCAGCTTTCGATTTTGAATTCAATCCGTCAAACAAGCTGGAAGCCAAAGTTATGTTCAACCACAGAAATGACTGGGAAAATCGTTACAGAGTCGTATATAAAGATTTGGACGAAGATGGAAAATCAAAAATCGAGAGACAGGTAAAGGCAGGAACCCATAAAGATGCCCGGCTGGAAGATCAGCGCACGCTGCATCTTTCGCTTAAAGGGGAACATCAGTTCGGTTCTTTGGGTGTGAAATGGAAAGCAACCTATGCCAAAGCGAATGAAAACAGGCCAAACGAACGCTATCTTCAATATGTTTATAAAAAACAAACAGTCGGCCAGGACCTTGCAAACACAAGAAAGCCCCAGGTAGTTGTAGAAAATACAGATGCTCAGGATTTCAACAGCAACTGGAAATGGGACGAGCTGACTGAACAGCACCAGTATACCGAGGATATCGACAAAATATTTGGATTCGACTTTAATCTCCCTCTCCTTTCCGGCACATCCAATATTCTGAAATTCGGCGCAAAATATAAAGGAAAAAGCAAAAACAGGGACAATGATTTTTATTCATATACTCCGGTAGACAAAGAGGCGTTTAACGAAAAGGCTTTTGCATCGACCAAAGACCAGACGAAAAGCAACTATCTTGCCGGCGATTATGTTGCCGGGACCTATGTAAAACGGGGCTTCGTTGGAGGACTTGACCTGAACGACTCTTCAGAATTTGAAAAAGAACAGGATCTGGAAGAACTGGCAGGAAATTTCGATGCAAAAGAAAATGTATTTGCCGGATACGTCCGTTATGACAGGACAATGGGAAATCTTGCAATGACGGCAGGGATCCGCACCGAATACACCCACCTAAAATATTCAGGATACGAAATTATACTGGACGAGAACGGAGATGCATCGAGCCTGGAGAAAACAGCAACAAAAAAAGACGGCTATACAAATATACTTCCGTCACTGTTGATGAAATATTCGTTGGGAAAGAACACTCAGGTCAAAGCAGGCTGGACATACACAATTGCGCGGCCCCAGTATTACGACCTGGTCCCTCATGTCGAAACGAACCACGAAGACAATAAAATCAGCATCGGAAATCCAGGATTAAAAGCCACCTGCTCCATGAACCTCGACCTGATGCTGGAACATTATTTTCAATCTGTGGGACTGATATCCGGAGGTGTTTTTTATAAAGACATTAACGATTTTATAGTTGACCAAACGCTGGAAGATTACACCTATCTGGGAAATACCTGGGATAAGTTTACACAACCGATAAACGGGGGTGATGCCACGCTTTTCGGGATTGAGGCTGCTTTTCAGCGACAACTCGATTTCCTGCCGGGGTTCCTTCGCCAGATCGGGTTTTATGCAAATTATACCTATACCCATTCAAGAGTCAGTAATTTCCAGGTCGAAGGACGCGAAGGAGAAGACCTGGACCTGCCCGGGACCCCGGAAAGCAACATGAATGCCTCCTTATACTACGAGGGGAAGAAATTCTCCGTCCGGGTTTCTTTCAATTATGCCGGGGATTTTATTGATGAGTTTGGAGATGCTTCTTATATGGACCGCTATTATGATAAAGTTTCCTATCTCGATGCAAATGCCAGCTATGCCTTTAGTAAAAGGTTCCGGATCTACGCTGAAGCCAACAATCTACTGAATACACCATTACGCTATTACCAGGGGATATCAAAATATACCATGCAGGCAGAGTATTATAATGTAAAAGTTAATTTTGGGTTAAAATTCGAACTGTAGGCACGAAAATACAAATCCCTGTTGTTTAATCGACAGGGATTTATACTTTTGCTCCGCTAATTTTTAAAACCAGATAAATTTTTGTTTTAAGATGATAGTAAAGAAAAGGGATTTTTATATTTTATCCTGTCTTATTTCCATTGTAATATATGCTGCCTGCCAGCGGATCAGTGAAGGATCCGGAGGTGCTTCAGAAAAAATAAAACTGACGACAACGGCACTGTATGAAACCACCCCAATGCCCCAAGCAATAAACCAGGATGCCGCCGATGATCCGGCGATAATAATAAACCAGGCAGATCAGGGGAAAAGTACAATAGTCGGGACCGACAAAAAGGGAGGCCTCGCTGTTTATAATCTACAGGGCAGGCAATTGTATTTCTACCCGGATGGCGATATGAATAACGTAGATACCCGTTCTGGTTTTATCATTGGCAACGACACGGTTAACCTGGTTTGTTGCAGCAACAGGAGCAAACAATCCATCGCAGTTTACAAAGCATCGGAAGATGGTTCCCTCTCATCGGCATCTGCCAGGACAATCACGTCAGGCATGAACGGAGAAGTCTATGGCTTCTGCATGTACAAAAGCCCTGTTAACGGGAAAATTTATGCTTTCGTAAACAGCAAAAGCGGAGAAGTGGAACAGTGGGAGCTTTTTCCGTCAGGGAACATGGTCGACGCAAAAATAGTCAGGAATTTTAAGTTTGCCAGCCAGGTGGAAGGAATGGTGGCAGACGATGAAAACAAAAAAATCTTTATCGGAGAAGAGGACAGGGGGATCTGGGTATATCCTGCAGAGCCTGACGGTGGTCAGGAAGGCCTGCTACTGACAAAAAGTTCAGAAAAAAACAACGACCGGATCCGCTTCGATATAGAAGGATTGACTATTTATTATCTCCCGGACGGAGAGGGATATTTGCTGGCATCAAGCCAGGGAAACTACTCATATGCCATTTTCGAACGAAAATCACCTCACAAATATCTTGGTAGTTTCCGGATTACCGACGGGGTTGTTGACGGAGTGGAAGAAACAGATGGAATAGATGTTTATAGTTACCCCTTGAATAGTGACTTTCAGCATGGATTACTGGTCGTTCAGGACGGATACAATTATGATAAGGGAAGTCCTGCTGCCCAAAACTTCAAATTTATAGCATGGGAAAATGTGGCCAAACTGTTCAACCCTTCACTAAAAATGAACTAATAGGGAAATGTTCCCATAAAGAGAAAAAGGAAACCGTTTAGTTTCCTTTTCGTTCTAATATTTTTATCGATCCTTTTTATGCCCCTGAACCGCAGACATATCCGGATCATCAAACGCGCCCATTCCGAACAAAGCAAAATCATATTTGATAGGATCAGCAGGATCAAGTTGTCTCAGGTTTTCAGTCAGTTCAACAACGGCTTTCCAATCATTTTGCTTACGGGTAAGCAGACCAAACCGACGGGCCTGGGTTCCTGTGTGTACATCAAGTGGCATCATCAGGGACGACACAGGTATATCTTGCCATAAACCAAAATCGACCCCGTTGTCATCCTTTCTGACCATCCAGCGAAGAAACATATTGAGCCTTTTGGCTGAAGCCCCCCTGGTAATATCCGAGATATGTTTCTGCGAGCGGTCCTCATGGACTACTTCAAAAAAAATTTCCCTGAAATAGATTAATGCCGAAGCAATAGTCCTGTCCTTACGGTAACCCTGCGTAAAAACAGATTCCAGACCTCCGTAATTTTGGTAAATATTTTTCAGCGAACGAAAGAAAAAAAGACAATCTTCCCCATTGAAAGTTCTGTGTTTGAACCCTGACAGATGGAGCCACTCCTGTTCACATGTATTCATTAAAAATCCATATGGATCATTATCCATCAGCTTCATCAGGGAAAAGGCATTACGTATAATCACCGGTCGCTGGCCCCAGGCAATACCGGCAGCAAGAAACCCGGCTATTTCAATATTCTCTCTCTGCCCGAACTGACGGGGAACCTGTATCGGATCAGTCTCAATAAAGGAAGGGTGATTATATTTTTCCGCCTTTTCATCCAGCAGATCTTTCAGTTCCCGGGGGTCCATGATCATTCTTCAATTCTCCCGTCCCTCATCCGGATAATCTTATCAGACTGGCTGGCAAAATTCTCATCGTGGGTAACGATAATCAGTGTCTGGTTAAAATTATCACGCAGTTTAAAAAACAAGTCGTGCAGGTCTGTTTTGTTCTTTGTATCGAGATTGCCCGAGGGTTCATCAGCCATAACCACAGACGGGCTATTGATCAGTGCCCGGGCCACGGCAACACGTTGACGTTCACCGCCGGAAAGTTCAGAGGGTTTGTGGGTAAGCCTGCTTCCCAATCCCAGAAAGTTCAATAATTCTTTTGCCCTCTCTTCAGCATCCTTTCTCGTTCTTTTTGCAATAAAAGCAGGAATGCAAACATTTTCGAGAGCATTGAATTCCGGGAGTAAATAGTGAAATTGAAAAACAAAACCAATCTCTTTGTTGCGGAAAGCTGCAAGCTGTTTTTCCCTCAAAGAAAAAACCTTTTTATCTTTTATAAACAAGTCTCCGGAATCAGGCAGACTAAGTGTCCCCAGAATTTGTAACAGAGTGGTTTTCCCCGCCCCACTTGGCCCTACAATTGAATATAGTTTTCCCTCCGGGATTTCAAGGTCTATTCCTTTCAAGACTTGTAAATCGCCAAAAAATTTTGTTATGTTACGGGCACGGATCAAAAGAAATGGTTGAATGATTAATTATTTGACGTTTATTTTATATGGGCCCTCCCAATACTTATCCTTCGGGAGTAGTTACTTTTTGCTCCGTTGCCGGCTCCGTTGCCGTTGCAGAATGAAGCTCTTTGTCAACCTCACTGGTCATAGCAGTTGTTTTTTTCCTGACCTTTTCAGAAACGTCTTCTATATCCCTTGTTATTTTCCTGGTTTCATTCTGAACAGTATTCCGAACCTCATCAATATCCTTTCTCAGGTCGCCGGTACTGTTTTCCAGTTCCTGCCTGATTTCACTGGTCGCTTTCTTGAATTCCCTCATCCCTTTTCCCAATGTACGGGCAACATCAGGGATCGATTTAGACCCGAACAAAAGCAAGGCAACGAGCATCACCACGATAATCTCACCGCCACTAATAAATATGATCATTGCAGGAGTCATTTTTCTTAATTTTCAGCAAATATACAAACAACAAGTATCTTCAGCGAATAAGGACTGTTAAAAATATTTCTATAAAAAAAGCCGGTCCCGGCTGTTCAATCCGGTCCCGGCCCTTTTTTCTAAAATATTATTGTTTCTTTACAACGGCCTTATCAACCCGTTCTTGTGTATCATATACAATTGGGGTTGCAATAAAGACTGAAGAATATGTACCGACAAAAATACCTATCAGCAAGGCAAACGTAAAGCCCTGGATCGAGGTTCCGCCAAAGAGGAAAATTGCAAACAGCACGACCAGGGTAGACAACGATGTACTGAAGGTACGGCGCAAAGTCGAGTTCATTGCATCATCCATATTCTGCCTTCGGCTGCGTTTCGGATGGATATTCAGATATTCCCGGATACGGTCGAATACGACCACGGTGTCGTTAATCGAGTAACCCACCACTGTAAGGATAGCAGCAATAAACGACTGGTCAATCTCCAGCGAGAAAGGCAGTATCCCGTAAAACAGAGAGAACATACCCAAAACGATAGTCGTATCGTGCGCAAGAGCGACAATAGCCCCCAGACCATACTGCCAGTTCCGGAAACGTATCAATATATAAAGGAAGATAATGATCAGAGAGAAGGTAATCGCGATAAGGGCATCCTTCTTGATGTCATCAGAAATTGTGGGACCTACTTTCTGGGAACTCATCCGGTAATGAGCATCAAATCCCTCCATATTGACATCCTGCCCAATATAGCCACCTTTTTTCAGCCCCTTCAGCAGCAAGTCTTCCACTTCGTTATCGACATCATTAGTAAGCTCATCGATCTTATATTCTGTTGTTATCTTAACCTGGTTATTTCCCCCGTAAGTTTTCACCTCAGGTGCTTCGCCGTAAACTGCCGCCAGGGCCGAACCAACTTCGGCAACTTTAACATCCTTGTCAAAACGGACCACATAAGTACGTCCGCCTTTGAAGTCAATGCCATAATTAAAGCCCCGGGTAAAGATAGAAATCAACGAAATCAGAATGACCGAACCGGAAATAATATAAAACAACTTACGCTTTTCCAGGAACCGGATTTTAGCATTACGCAACCAGTTCTCGGTAAGTTTAGAAGTAAAGGTAATGTTCTTGTTACGCGAAAGCTGACGCTCGAAGATTAACCGGCTTATAAAAATAGCGGAGAACAAGGAAGTAAAGATACCGATAACCAAGGTGGTGGCAAACCCCTTGATTGGACCTGATCCGAATAGGTAAAGCACAATACCGGTAAGTAAGGTAGTAACCTGTCCGTCGATAATAGCAGAATAAGCATTTCTGTACCCATCGTGTATTGCCAGTTTGAGTCCCTTTCCTGCTTTGATCTCTTCCTGGACACGCTCATAAATCAGCACATTGGCGTCAACCGCCATACCCATGGTCAAAACGATACCGGCAATACCAGGCAAGGTCAATACCGCGCCAAGCGATGCCAGCACGCCGATCAGGAAAAACAGGTTGGCGATAAGGGCAAAATTGGCAGCAAGACCTGCCTGACTGTAAAAGAAGATCATGTAAATAAGTACCAGTATAAAGGCTATCGCAAACGACCACATACCGCTGTTGATAGCTTCCTTTCCCAAGGACGGGCCAACGATCTCCTCCTGAATAATATGGGCAGGGGCAGGCATCTTACCTGATTTCAATATATTGGCAAGGTCCTTGGCCTCCTCAACAGATTCCAGTCCTGTAATGCTTGAACGTCCGCCCGAAATTTCCCCGTTTACAGTCGGGTAAGATCGGACATATCCATCAAGGACGATGGCTATTGACTTTCCTACATTTTCTTTTGTCAGGCGTGCCCAGGTTTTGGCCCCCTCAGAATTCATGCTCATGGATACTTCCGGACGGCTTCCAAACTGTTCGTAATCCTGACGTGCATCGACAATTACATCCCCGTCAAGAGGAGCCCGCCCATCACGGCTGGTAACCTTGATAGCAATCAGACGAAAATAGTCACCTGCTTTATCGACAGACTTTGACGACCATTTAAACCGCATGCTTCTGGGAATAATAGCCTTTACCTGTGGCATTTTCAGGTACCCATCGACAGTTGCAGTATCCTTAAAATGAGCTGTTCCAACAACCGGCCCGGGATATAATTGTCCCTGCTGATTAACGCTGGGAGTTAAAACAGCAAACAGGGGATATTCTTTTTTAATATTAGACATATCTCCAACAGCAGACGAGTCTTTCTTTGTACTGCTTTCAAGTTCATCAAGAAGGCTGCCGTTTGCTTTTTTAGCTTTCGTTGTATCTGTCTGGGCCGTTGTTTCGGCCGCACTAGTTTGAGCTTTAGCCGAATCTTCTTTTTCTTTCAGTGAAAAAATTTCTTTCAGTTCCTGATTAATTTTCAGCAACACCTCATATGCTTCACTGTTATCGTACGTTTCCCAAAACTCAAGATTGGCAGTACCCTCCAACAACTTTCGCACGCGTTCAGGATTATCTACGCCCGGAAGTTCAACCAATATGCGCCCCTTTGTCTGCAATGGTTGAATATTTGGTTGTGCTACTCCGAAACGGTCGATACGGGTACGGATAATATTAAAGGAGTTATCGATAGCAGCATCGGTTTCTTCTCTTAACACAGCAAGTACTTCTTTGTTAGAAGAGTTATATTTAACCTTTTCCTTGAGTTGCAATGTGTTAAAAATTGCTGCAAGTTTTGCATTCGGATCGATTTCTTCGAAAGCCCGTCCGAAAAGGGTCAGATAGTCATCCTGACTATTCTTCTGTAATTGGGTAGCACGTGCAAGTGCCTTGTTGAATGTGGTATCTGTACTGTAATTAGACAGTGATTTTATCAGGTCAACAACAGATACCTCAAGAGTAACATTCATACCTCCTTTCAGATCAAGACCGAGGTTCATCTCCAGTCCTTTTACATCCTTGTAGGTATATTTTTTCAATCCGAAAAAATTGTAAACGGTCTGGCTGGAAACTGAATCCAAATATAACAGTTCCTTCGCTTTATCACCTTTGGCGTATTCCCGGGCGTGTCTTTCCACCTGCCGCGCCTTGAAGGTAAAGCTTAGTTGATAAGCACAAACCAGAGCCAGTAAAATGGCAAAAAATCTGATTAATCCTTTGTTTTGCATTGTTCAATTTAAATTTTATGAGTTTGTCGAAAGTAAAATTTCCGAATAAAACGGTCTGTATAGTATTGTACAAGTAAATATCAACAGGAAAAAAACCTGAATAATCAAATTAAAGAAGGGCCGTCTTCAGGAGAAGAATGATGGCTGGGGTTAAATTTCATAAAGTGGGCCATCTCAAGAAAAGAGACCCGTTCCTGCAGAGTCTCAGCTTTTAAAAGATGAAATGCACGACAATTGTGATATTCAGCTAAGAACCAACTCCTGCCGGCAGTGTATAAAAATCCTGAAAATAACTTATCAGCCCCGTTCAATATCTTAAATGAACTGACCGGATTATAAAAAAACACGCGACTGCTTTGCATATCCTGCGATTCTGATTTTTGTCGGGTGGCATCCACCACTTTGTTCGATCCTTCATGAAAAGTATCGAATAAAACGGCAGACACAACCATTGCCGCGAATAACAATAACCGCAAAGCTACTTTTTTTGATATGTTCTTTTTCAGGTTCACTTTTTATTTATCGCCGCCAAATATATCGATTTTTAATAAAAGATAAGCAGCCCATAACCTATTAAAAAACACTTTTAGCAGGATTAGCCGGCCAAAGTTGCACTTAGGGCAAATGACATAAAGCTTAATCAACAATAGGATCATCGCAACACCAGGCAAACAATGGAAAAACAAAAATCCACAAACAGCAGTAAAATTTTGGTTAATCAGCAGTGTTGATCAACGTTTTTTATGAAAGGTTATTTTCCTGGTCTGAAAATCGATCTGGCAACCATAATCATTCAGGATATCACTTCCCAGCAAACCGGCAACATGTAAATTGCTATATTTCCTGTAAATACTATTGACATGGGAAAGGTCGATCAACGCAACTCTCAGGTCCTTCAGTTTTAGCTTTCCAAATTTTAGTTTTTTAATGCACCCGACCTGGGTTTCAACCATGCCAGCCCCAATTCCGGCACTCTGAAATTCTTCATTTTTACCTGTTTTTACAAGCTCATAGTGTTTCTCCAAATTCGTATCAAAAACGGTTTTAGAAGCCCCGGTATCTACTATCCAGTATATTTTTTCTCCATCCCCAAGTTTTCCTTCAAGTAGAAGGTGAAAATTCTTTTCCTCAAGTTCTATCAGTTCCAACGGAAGTTCAGTCATAATTACAAGTTACAAATTATTCAGCACCAATTTTCTGCTAAAGAAGGGCACCCTGTAAAAAACGCCCCTGCAATAAATATTGCAAGGGCATTAAAGATAGCTGAATATTTTCTACGAAGCCTAAAGAACATTCATTTTATCGAAAACATCCATCACGCCTTTAACAGCTTTGGCTGATTCATCCAAAAGTTTCTGCTCTTCAGCATTCAATTTAATTTCAACAATTTCCTCAATTCCATTCTTACCCAATTTAACCGGAACACCGACAAAAACGTCATTTAGTCCGTATTCGCCGTCCAGGTTAACACAGCAGGGGAAAATCCGTTTCTGGTCCATAACGATTGCTTCAACCATCTGGGCTGCGGCAGATCCGGGGGCATACCAGGCAGAAGTCCCCATCAGGTTAACCAGTTCACCTCCTCCTTTCTTTGTCCGTTCGATAATCGCATCCAGCTTCTCTGAATCGATCATTTCTGTTACAGGAATGCCGGAAACGGTAGTATAGCGGGGCAGCGGAACCATTGTATCTCCATGTCCCCCCAGCAATAAAGCCTGTATATCACGGGGAGAAACATCAAGAGCTTCAGCGAGAAAAGCACGATAACGGGCTGTATCAAGCACTCCTGCCATACCCATCACCCTGTTTTTCGGGAATTTTGAAGCCAGGAATGCAACATATGTCATCACGTCCAACGGATTCGAAACAATAATAATTTTAGCATCAGGAGAATATTTTACCACATTCTCGGTAACACTTTTAACGATTCCTGCATTAATCGAAATTAAGTCATCGCGGCTCATTCCCGGTTTGCGGGGTACTCCGGAAGTAATCACAACAACCTCAGACCTGGCAGTTTTTGAATAATCATTTGTAGATCCTGAAAGGCGGGTATCATAATAATTAATAGGTGCTGTCTGCCACAAATCAAGAGACTTCCCTTCTGGTAAACCCTGTTTAATATCGACTAACACAACTTCCTGAACGATATTCTTCTCTGCAATAATCTGTGCACAGGTTGCACCAACATTTCCGGCACCAACAACGGTTACTTTCATAATTTAATATTTTTGATTTTTTGAAAATTAAATCCGATACACAAAGATAAAAGCTATTTTGGAATAGCATAAAATAGTCCGGGAAATTACATCTCTTTAACAATTTAATAATTGTTTTTTTAAGACTAAAATATCTGATTTTCAAAAATCTGACTTACAAAGGCATTAACAGAAGGCATTCTGAAAAATCAAATCTCCACTTCTTCTGCTTTAGGTTCATTAAGCAAAACAATATCACCTTCCTCCAATCCTTCAAGGACAACAACATTCTTGTCGTCTTCATCGCCAACCTGCACGTTCTTCCGGTAAATATGTTTCCCTTTTCTAAGATAGACAAAAGAAGATTTTTCATTGCGAAAGACTGCATTCACCGGGATCAACAGCGCATCTTTGTATTTTTTCAGGATAATATCACTACTGCAGGCCATTCCCGGTTTTAGGTCCGGGTCTGAATGATCGAGGCGTATAACGACCTCAAATACTTTCATATCGAAACCACTTTTTTCTTCTCCCATGTTGGCAATTTTAATAACCTTTCCATAAAACACTTTATCAGGTAAGGCATCTATCACCACTCGTGTTGAATCGCCCAGGCGGACCTTGGTTACATCGATTTCCTTGATATAAGTTTTCACGATAGCAGACGACATGTCGGGCAAACTTGCCAACGTGGGCATCCAGGTACTGATATTACTGTCTTTGGTGAGTTTTTTCCCCATATAATCGTTTGCAATCATAACAATTCCATTACCTGGAGAGGTTATCCTGGTCATCGTCAAAGCCTTTTGGTACTTTCCCAGGATCTTTCCAAGCCGGTCGGCATTTTCTCTCGATCTCATTATCTGTACTTTTTGCTTATTTTGTTCGAGCGTATAATTCCGCTTTGCTTTGTCGAGCACAATCTGAGCCTTCTCATATTCCATAGAGGCATGACGCTGCTCAGCACCTGATTCATACTTCGACATATCCAGATCGATCTGTTTATACTGAAGGTCGAGCCGGGCATTTACAATATCCTCACGTTTGGCTGTCAGGTTAACGGTACTGTCAATAATGGCATTTTTAAGGTCAGCATCCACCTTTTCTTTTTCTGTCATCCGCTCCCTCATATTATTCATCAACTGGCTTTGATCAAGTTGGGCTATAAAATCACCTTTTTTAACCCTTTTCCCTTCCTGTACCAGATCACCGATCTTGTAACTCCATACCCTCAGGTCATAATCCTGCAGGGTTTCTGCGAGATCGATTTTCATGGACTTCTCACCATGCACTTCACCCCTTGCTGAAACAATTGTTTCCAGATTTCCTTTACTGACTACCTTTGTTTTTCCGGAACTGCCCCTCCCAAAAATTAAGAAGACAATAAAAACGAATACAAACAAGGCCGGTACTGCAATAATTATTTTAAGTTTTTGCCCCATAATCCTATTTTTCAAGTAACCTGTCATATTCTGCAGATAATGTTTGCCTGGTAATAAAGTCGAACAAGGTCTTTTTACGTAAGGTATAATAATAATTCCAATAAGCACGTACAGCACTTATATATCCAAGCCGGGCCGTTTCCAGATCACTACGGGCAATATCCAGTTTTACAACATCGACCTTCCCGATCATAAACCGTTGAAGCGTTACTTCATAGCCCTTCCGGGCAACAGTATCGGCCAGGCCTGCAGTTTTAACCTGTTCCCCCTGCAGATTAAACTCAACAACATCCTGAAAAAGTTCCTGCTCGAAATCGATCTGTTCCTGTTTCAGGGAGGCACGAATAACCTCCCGGTTATACTGGGCCATCTGATAACTACCTTTTCCTCTCCCCCAATCAACAATAGGAATGCTTATCCCCAGTTGCAAGCGCTGGCTGTTATCCGGATTTTTATAAACCTCAGAAAATCTAGACGACGACTGGTCCAGTCCGTACAGCGCATAAATACTGGTACTAAAGCCCGCCTTTGCCCTGGCCTCGGCAACAGCCTGATCCTGTTCCAGCAGTTGTTCTTTATGATCCAGCATAATCGGGTTGTTCTCAAAAGCCTTTGTCAGGGCTTCTCCGGAATCAACCAGGATATCGGGAATGCTGGAAGGAATCAGACATTCAATTTTAGTGGTTTTATCCAGCGACAAAAAAGAATTCAGATTGGCTTGCGCCCGTTGTACTTCCGACTTAGCTTCGTTGAGCGACTGCTTTGCTTTCAGCAGGTTTAGCTGCAGTGTTAAAAGTTCGTCCTGAGTCACTGTCCCTACCCGAAAACGGCCCTGTCCGATCCGGTAAAGGGTATCGGCACTCGAAAGGTTACTTTCGGAAATATTGAGCTGAATCTGGGCTTCAACCATATCGAAAAATTTTCCTAATGCTTTAATCGCAAGTGTTTCTCCTGACTCAATCAAATCTTTTTTAGCCTTCTCGAATTTAACAGGCTCGATCTTGGATTCCCATTTTAACTCGTTATATCCGTTAAGGGTTTGCTTATAGCCAATGCTTATCGGGGTAGACTGGTATGAGTCGCTTTGGTTTTCACCCAGATTTTTTACAAGGCCCAAGTCCGACTCCAAAAAGAAACTACCTCCAGTAAGCGGAACATTCTGGGTCAGAGAAAGTGCGAAATCAGAATTCAGATATTCCCGGTGCACATATTCCGATTCGTTTGTGTCAAAGTTATACTCCTGTGTGCGGTAACGGTTGAAATCAACGGGAGTAGCGCTCAAGGTCAATGATGGAAGCCGGTCTGCCTTGAAATAGCGGTACTCCCAATAACTGGACCGGTACATATTCTTCATCTGAAATGCATCGATAGAACTCTGGGATGCCATGTCAATCACATCTTCAAGAGTCATCTTCAAAGATTTCTCCTGTGAGAATGCAAAACATGGAATTATGCAAAGTAAGCAGAATATTGTTTTCATGTAAAAAAATTTCGTTAATCTACTATATACAACAGGCATGACCATATGTAACACGCCTTAAAATCAATCTCTTTCACCATGACTGGCTTTTGTCGCTATTCCGTAAATTTAACCCTGCAATATATTTCCATCCCGTCATGAACCCTGCCGGAGTGATTCTACCGGATCTTTCTCAGCAGCCCTCTTAGCAGGGAGATACCCAAAGGAAATACCCACCAGGGCTGAAACGCCAAAAGCAATCAATATGCTAAAAAACGACACAATTGTTTTAATATCGAAAATCATTGTAATAGCCTTGGACAGGGCAATCCCCAAAATGATACCAATAATTCCACCGGTAACACTGATTAATGTTGATTCGGCCAGAAACTGGGCAACGATGTCTTTTCGGGAGGCGCCAACGGACTGGCGCAGGCCGATCTCCCGGATACGTTCCAGAACAGAGGCAAGCATGATATTCATAATACCTATCCCCCCTACAATCAGCGAGATGCCGGCAATAGCTCCAAGTACAATGTTAAAAATATTCTTTGTGCGCTGTTGTTGCTTAAGCAGAAGTTCAGGAATTGTTACTTCAAAATCATACAACCTGGAATGACGGCGGAGTAACATTCTCTTAATCACGGCAGCCGCAGCCCCAAGTTGTTCCGTTTCTTTCACCTGCACAATTATTTTGCTAAGCTGATTGATATTCTTGTCTTCGTCAATTGCATTATCCGGCTGTTCCATCCCCCCGATAATAATGATGGTACCGTTATCATTCCCTTTATTGGAATTTACTTTTTCAACCTCATCGGCCCGGATAAGCGCCCTGTTTTTAAAACGAAGCAATAAAGTCTGTACCGGCACAAAAATTTTGTTATCGGAACTACTGATACCCATCTCATCCGACGCAGAAGCCGTAAAATCTCTTTTTTCTGCCACACCAACAATTTTCAACCAGATTTTACCGCACTTTATATATTGACCTACTGGATCGGCTTGTTTAAAAAATACATTTTTAATATTATCACCAATAATACAAACCGGCTGGCCTGTCTGATTTTGAAATTCATTAAAAACTTCCCCACGCTGAAGGCTTATATTGAAAAGGTTAAAATAATCGCCATTCGTCCCCTCCAGAACCACAGGATTGCTTTTACCGTTCATAATGGCGGAATAATTAATCGAAATGACGGGACAAACCTTTTCCACTCCAGGTATTACTTTCTGGATAGCCTCTGCATCCAACAAAGTTAACCCCCTGGAAAATTTGGTTGCACTGCCATTATTGGCGTCAGTATTCTTACTGGTATTTTCTCCCACGACATGACTGGAGGGAGTAATGATTATGTTGTTGACACCGACCAGTTTTATCTGCTCAAGAATTTCATGCTCGGCGCCATTGCCTATAGCCATCATGCTTATAACTGCCGCGACCCCGAATATGATTCCCAAAGCGGTGAGTAACGACTTTACCTTATTGGCAAAAATCGCTTCAATCGCAACAGCAATATCGTGTATATATTTCTTGATGATCATTTCAATAAGTTGAGAATTGATATTCCTTGTCTGCCATGAAAAACTTCATCTAGTTATTTAACGGTCCTGCCAAATCTCCTCCGGAAGGGTGTCCCGGCTCTGTCTTGGATTGCTGTACCGCTATTTCCCGTGCCATGGCTTTCTTTTTTTCTTCCTTCTCTTTTTTGATCTTCCTGTAAATGTCCAATCCCCGCCAAGGCAGATCTGAAGCATCTTCCGGTTCATTCAAATAAAGCAAATCCCCGTCATGGAGCCCTTCTTTCGCAATAACAAAATTTTCATTTTCCTCTCCAAGCCTGACAACCTGTCTGTAAAGTCCGTCTTTACTGAGGTAAACATACTGTAGACTGTCGTTTTCAAAAACAGCATCAGACGGAATAAACAGGGTATCCGGGTAAGTTCCCGCATAAATAATATTGTTGGTAGTCATAGCCGGTTTCAGGTCCTTATCTGCTCCAAAGATCTTTATCTTCACCTCAAAGACCTTAGCATCACTGTTTGGCATTGACTGTCCGATATTGGCTATGGAAACCACTTTCCCGGTCATCTTCTTGTTCGGAAATGCATCGATCCCGATATCGACCTTTTGTCCCTCTTTCACCTTCGAAATATCGATTTCATTGATGTAAGTTCTGGAAATAAGATTGGTCATTTCAGGAATGGTTGCAACAGCATCGCTCCCCGACACCTCCGAACCAACTTTAGTAATTCCCCACGGATTCTTGATATAGGTAATAATTCCGGACTTCGGAGCGGTAATTACAAGCGACTTATACAACTCATTCAGTCCGTCCAGACGTTCCCTGAGTTGCCTGAAATTAATAAATTGACGATTGACTTTATTTTCTTCCTGTTTTTTCTTCAGCGTATAAGCTTCCTTTTCCTGTTCATACTTCCGTTGAGCCTTATCGCAATCCATCTGTGCTTTCTTCTGTACTGAGGGAGATTCATAAATTGATTCCTTCACGATAATTTCTTTTTCATCCCGGTCCAGTATAGCGTTGGTAATTTCATCTCTCTGGTTTGACAAATTCAAATTAGAATCGATACGGGCATCTTCATACTCGGTTGAAGCTTTATCCAGATCGTCCTGTGCTGACTTGATCTGCTCCTGCACCGCTTCCGGGTCAAGGCGGGCAACAAACCCTCCCGAGTCCACGTAGGTACCTTCCTCCACAAGTTCTGTGATCTTGAGGCTCCAGATCCTTAACCTCCGGTCATTTAACTTGTCCGGGACAGGAATATTAAGCTGGTTTCCCGATTCAATCTGCCCTGAGGAGAAAACCTTAACTTCAAACTTACCTCGTTTAACAGTAGTGGTCAGGATAACATCTTTCTCCTTGTTCGTCTTAAATATCAGAACAAAAGCCAACAATAGAACAGGCACAACCAGCCAAAGCAATTTTTTTGGTTTTTTCATAGATATCAGAATAGTTGAATTAGCTGTCAGATCCGCAACTAAAGAATCTCGCTATAAAAATAAACTATAAAAATTTAATCCAATGTTAATTTTTCATTGTTTAACGAAAGTTAACACGACAAACCTGACTCCAGGAAATCATGGAAGGTTAGAATTTCAGGATTCAGGAATTGGGGAAAAGGGGACAGCACAGAACAAGGAAACCCTTAAACCAGATTAACAATCGGGATAAGATTAACCAGAGAACCACTCAAAAACAAAAAATCCGGTATTCACCGGACCTTTATTTCATATCAGTTTCTTTATTTCACTGATCAGCTTATCTGCCAACTGATCAGCCCGCTCCGGGCTGACGGACTCAGCATAAATCCGGATTATCGGCTCCGTATTGGATTTTCGCAGGTGGACCCATCCATCTGTAAAATCTATTTTAACACCATCGACAGTACTTACTTTCTCATCTTTATACTTTTCTTTCACCTTTTCCAGTACCGAATCGACATTGATGTCAGGGGTCAGCTGAATTTTATTTTTTGAAATAAAATAATCAGGGTATATCTTTCTGAGGTCAGAACATCGTCCTCCTTTTTTTGCCAAATGGGTAAGAAAAAGGGCAATTCCCACCAGGGCATCCCTACCGTAATGAAGTTCCGGATAGATTACCCCACCATTTCCTTCACCTCCTATCATGGCTCCCGTTTCTTTCATCTTTGCCACAACATTTACTTCACCCACGGCAGAAGCGGCATAACTGCAACCATGCTTTTCTGTAATTACACGCAAAGCCCGGCTCGACGACATGTTGGATACTGTATTCCCCGGCGTGTGCGACAGGACATAATCGGCAACAGATACCAACGTATATTCTTCATTAAACATCGTACCGTCTTCACTAATAATAGACAAGCGGTCAACATCAGGATCAACAACAAAGCAAACATCAACATTGCTTTCCTTCACGGCACGGCAGGTTTCAGTCAGATTTTCAGGAAGCGGTTCCGGCACGTGTGCAAATTCACCGGTAGGCTCCTCATTGATAGCAACAATTCTCTTTACTCCCAAGGCTTTCAGCAAAGCAGGGATAGCAACCCCGCCGACAGAATTCACGGCATCAAATGCAACTGAAAATCCAGCCTTCCCGATGGCGTCAACATCCACCAGGGGCAGTTCCAGGATCTGTCGGATATGTTCATCCAGATAATCGATCCGTTCAATCTTTCCAAGGTCATCAACCCCGGCAAAGCAAAAACTCTCTTCTCCGGCAAACCGAAGGACAGATTCTCCTTCTGAAGCTGAAAGGAACTCTCCTTTCCCGGTCAAAAGCTTCAGCGCATTCCACTGCTTCGGATTATGACTGGCAGTGAGAATAATTCCGCCATCAGCCCTATATCCTGTAACAGCCATTTCTGTTGTCGGGGTTGTTGCCATACCGATATTGGCAACATGACACCCCATTCCCGAAAGTGTGGCACAAACGAGCGATTCGACCATTTCTCCCGAAATCCGGGCATCCCGCCCAACAACGACCTTAAGCTTCTTCCCCGGGCAAACTGACTGAAGCCATTTGGCATAGGCAGCCGTAAATTTTACTACATCAAGCGGAGACAGCCCGTCACCAGGGGTGCCGCCAATTGTTCCCCTGATGCCGGATATTGATTTTATTAATGTCATGGTTTAACCTTTTGTTTATTATTTCAGCTTGGCAATCTGTTCTTCCAACACCTTGATTTTTGCTTCAGCATCAGCCTTTTTTGCCTTTTCGATATCGACAACAGACTCTGGAGCATTATTTACAAACCGTTCATTATTTAGTTTCTTCATCACCGACGCCAAGAAACCACGGGTATAATCCAGATCGGCATTCAGCTTTTTAAGCTCTTCATCAACATCAACCAGACCGCCCCGCGGAATAAAAAATGTTGACGATTTCACAAGAAAAGACGCAGCTCCCTGTACCTCGCCGGTAACCGAAGCAAGAGAGGACAGGTTCCCAAGTTTCACAAGAATACTGTCGAAAACACTTTCATAACCTTTATCTCCATTCATAATGCAAAGATCGAGCTGATCTTTGTTTGGGATATTATTCTTGGTCCGTACATTCCGGATCCCCGAAACAGCTTCTTTTACATCATCAAATTGTTGGATCAGCGTTTCATTGTAGGAAGCAACCTCAGGCCAGTTACTGACCATAATACTTTCTCCTTCCTTCCGGGGCTTCAATAACTGCCAAATTTCCTCACTTACAAACGGCATAAACGGATGAAGGAACCGTAACAGAGCATCAAAAATCTCAACCAGTTCGTCGTAGGTTTTACCGTCAATTGGTTTCTGATAAGCCGGTTTAACAATTTCAAGCAACCACCCGGAAAACTCATCCCTGACCGTCATGTAAACGTTCATCAGAGCATCCGAGATCCTGAATTTATCGAAATGATCGTTTGTCTGCCCGATAATCTGGCTGAACCGGTTATTAAACCAGGTTATAGCAAGACGGGAATGTTCAGGCTGAGGAATAGAACTATCAACGGCCCAACCTCTGATCAGGCGAAATGAGTTCCAGATTTTTGTGGCAAAACCGGCTCCCTGCTGCGGCAGGCTCTCGTCGAAAAGCAAGTCTCCCCCGGCCGGAGAACAAAGCAACATTCCTATCCGTACCCCGTCTGCCCCGTAAGTAGCGATCAGATCAAGAGGATCGGGTGAATTTCCCAGTGATTTTGACATCTTCCTGCGTAGCTTATCGCGGACCATCCCGGTAAAATAAACGTTCTTGAAAGGATACTGTCCCTTGTATTCATATCCGGTAATGATCATCCTTGCTACCCAGAAAAAAATTATATCCGGGGCTGTTATCAGGTCATTGGTCGGGTAATAATATTTTATGTCATCGTTTTCCGGGTATCTGATCCCGTCGAAAACAGAGATCGGCCAGAGCCAGCTCGAGAACCAGGTATCAAGTACATCATCTTCCTGTCGAAGATCGGAAGTGGTAAGATGTTTATTTCCTGATTTTTCCCGGGCCAGTTTAAGCGCCTTTACTTCCGTTTCTGCTACGACAAACGTGCCATCCTTAAGAAAATAAACCGGGATCCGGTGGCCCCACCACAACTGACGGCTAATGCACCAGTCCTTTATATTCTCCATCCAATGCCGGTAAATATTTTTAAATTTTGGAGGATAAAACCGGATCGTATCGTTCATTACATTTTCAAGGGCTGGTTTAACCAGTTTTTCCATCTTCAGAAACCATTGAGCCGACAATTTCGGTTCAATAACGGCATCGGTCCGTTCCGAAAAACCTATTTTATTGGTATATTCCTCAATCTTGTCGAGGTTCCCTGCTTTTACCAGCTCTGGAATAATCTTTTCCCTGACATCAAAACGGTCTTCCCCAACAAATAGGCCTGCACTTTCACTAAGAGTGCCGTCATCATTAAAAATATCAATTATAGGCAGGTTATATTTCAAACCGATAGCATAGTCATTCACATCATGGGCTGGGGTAATCTTCAGACAACCTGTTCCGAATTCCATATCAACATATTCGTCTTCAATAATGGGAACAGATCTGTTTACTAAAGGAACAATTACCCTTTTCCCCTTCAGATTTCTGAATCGTTCATCATTGGGATTGACACAAACCGCCGTGTCGCCAAGAATGGTCTCAGGACGAGTCGTGGCGATTGTTACATATTCTTCTGTAGTCCCTTCGATCCGATACTTCAGATAATATAATTTTGACCGGACTTCCTTATAATTTACTTCCTCGTCAGAAAGGGCTGTTTTGGCCGCAGGGTCCCAATGTACCATACGAACTCCACGGTAAATAAGACCTTTATTATATAAATCGACAAACACCTTGATTACCGATTCACTACGGGCTTCGTCCATGGTAAAGCAGGTACGGTCCCAGTCACAGGAAGCCCCGAGTTTCTTTAATTGTTCCAGAATAATGCCGCCGTGTTTTTTTGTCCAGGCCCAAGCATGGTCCAGAAATTCATCACGGCTTAAATCATATTTTGAAATTCCCTCTCCACGAAGTTTCCCGACAACTTTCGCTTCTGTGGCAATAGAGGCATGGTCCGTTCCCGGTACCCAACAGGCATTCTTTCCAAGCATCCTGGCCCGGCGTGTGAGAATATCCTGAATCGTATTATTTAACATGTGCCCCATGTGGAGCACACCAGTAACATTGGGAGGAGGAATAACTACAGTATAAGGTTCCCTTTCATCAGGAACAGAATGGAAAAAACCGTTTTCCATCCAGTATTGGTACCACTTATCTTCTACTTCAGCGGGGTTATACTTACTGGGAATATCCATCTTTTATTTATTTTGAAAATCGTTATGACTTTTTCATTTTCAGCCTGCAAAATTAAAAAAAGTTTACTGAATAAAGTCGTTTTTAAAAGATGGCAGGAAAATCGGTAATAAATCGGCGCTACAGAAATATGCGACCTACCCCTATTATTTGTTAGTTGTCATATTTATATATGCAATAAGCATTCTCAAAAAAATGTCCCTTGGTAAAAAAACAGGCTCCCCGGCAACCGGCCCTGCAAAACGGGCCCATGTCACATTCTTTACACTTCCCGGTCAAAAGCGTTGTATCAAAATTCCGGTTATACGAAAAATTCCCGTCTTTATTCCATATATCAGCGAGGCTTTCTTCCCTAAGATTTCCTTCAATAAAAATATCGTCATATAAGGATTCACATCCCTTTACATTCCCGATACTGTCGATCCCAACAACCGACAAACCAGCCTGGCACGCGGACCAATAATTAATATTCCCGGGATATCCTCTTATAAATTTTTCGTTTTCATCATAATAACCGATATTATCGCCTGTATAAATATTCATTTTTGCTTCTTCCCGCTTTTCCCGGATAAATGCAGTAAGCCTTCTGGTGTTTTCTGCCGAAATTAACTTTTCTTTATGTCCGCTTAAATTTCCCATTGGATTAGCAAGCTGTAACTGCCATACTTTAACACCATTATCAAGAAGAAAGACATATAAATCTTCAAGATCGCCAAAATTTGTATTTAACAAAGTTGTATTAATTCCAACTGGAATATTCTCTTTGTTCAAACGGGAAATTGCCCGCTGTAAATGACTGAATGACCGCGAATTATTTCTGATCCGGTTATGGTTCTCTTCCATGCCATCAATAGACAGCGCGACATTGGATAGTCTTGCATACCGGATCTCTTCGACTTGTTTGTCTCCAAATAAAAATCCATTGGTAATAATATTCACTATAATCTCTTGGTCTGCCAACTCCCTGGCAATTTTTTCCCAACCCCGGTAAAGAAAAACCTCTCCCCCAATCAGGGATACGTATTTACAACCAAGTTCTGCAAGTTCTGCAGCCACAGCCATAGCTTCCTCGTTCGACAACTCATTCTCCCGCTTATGACCGGCCCGTGACCCACAATGAAGACAATTCATGTTGCACTGTAAAGTTAATTCCCAAACACAGTGAATGGGAAGATACTTATTGCTAATCATTTCTCTTATGTTTTTTCAGCAATAAGACCGGGAATTATAAACTCCCGGTCTTTCATATCGCTTATTCAGGTTTAGCCATATACAAAACAACTATAGGTGAGAATCCTTCAATTTGACCTGAATTGGCTCCAATGACAACGGTATTCCCAAGGTTTGTTCTGAAATACCAGTAAGGTTCCGATGCCGCAGGATGAACAAGAGGCCAGGATAAGGAAATCTGAGTAAACTTATCACCCCCGTTTTGCGAATGGAAAATTTTAATTGCCTCTTCAATACCGATTTTATAACCATTAAACGGAATGATCCCCAGCGGACAAAGAATTGGCTTAGGCTGAGTCATTCCTTTCAGAGGAGGCTGGGCCACGTAGTATTCATAACAACTTCCATCTTCAGCGCGAACAACAACATCCCATCCCAGGATATCTTCAATACTGCTTCCTATTCCATGCTTTATGCGTGCTTCTTTTCTTTCCAATCCGATGCAGGTTATACCTGTCTTTTCTTTTACAGATGACAATAGTTTTGAAACGTTCATTTTTGGTTTTGTTTTATTGGTTATTTTACTTCTTTTGTTTTTAAGCCCGATCCGGGAAACATCTTCTACCGGGTGAATCAGCAACAAACCGATAGTATCCCTTATTTGCCTGCCGGCCCTGCTCTGATCATATAACCTCCTTTCTTTGATTATATAGTTTATGTGCCTAAAAGGCTTTGCCTTCCTTGCGCATTTCTGAATCGTCATAAATCAAAAATGGTTATTTCCCCGCATTGCTATTAACATAAACAGGCATTTCTTCCAGCTCACCCAAAACCCTTAAGAAAAATAAAAATTAAGTCATCATCTCTATCGTTAGCACCTTCATGATTTTTTTTGATTAAGGAAAGGAATCAAGTATACAACGATTTAAATAACTGTAAAAATGCGATTTAACTAAAAAAAGAAAACAGTTTCTATCGCTATAAAATATATTTACTTAATTATAATTTAATTAGCACAATTTACAAAATTTTGTTTAAATCCGGAAACAACTAACATAAAATATTTATTTAAGAATAAATTCGATATTTTGATAAATAAAAAACCCTGCCGGAATGCGGCAGGGTCACCAAAGAATATCTTTCAACTTTATTATAAAACAGAATCAACATCGACATAAGGCAGTCCGAAGGCTTCAGCAACGCCCTTATAAACAACCTTTCCATCGACAATATTCAAGCCTTTTTTTAGTGGCAGACTATCCTTACAAGCCTGTTTCCAGCCTTTATTTGCAATTTGTACGGCAAACGGCAACGTTGCATTCGTGAGGGCAAGTGTTGACGTTCTTGGCACAGCTCCCGGCATATTGGCAACACTATAATGGATAACATCGTCAATTACAAAAGTAGGATGGTCATGAGTAGTTGCTTTTGTCGTTTCGAAGCACCCCCCCTGATCGACTGCGACATCAACCATAACTGTTCCTGGCCTCATTGTCGATACCATATCCCTGGTGACCAACTTTGGTGTTTTTGCCCCCGGTATCAATACAGCTCCAATAATCAGGTCATGAGTTTTGACCATTTCACGGATGTTATACTCGTTGCTCATCATTGTTTTAACATTGGCCGGCATAATATCGTCCAGATAACGAAGACGTTTCAGGCTGACATCCATGATCGTAACGTCTGCACCCATTCCCCCGGCAACTTTGGCAGCCTCAGTTCCGACAATACCTCCTCCGATGATCAATACTTTTGCCGGAGGAACACCTGCTACTCCCCCAAGGAGCACACCATAACCACCAAACGGCTTCTCAAGATATTTGGCCCCTTCCTGAACAGACATCCGTCCTGCAACTTCAGACATAGGCACCAGCAATGGAAGGGAACGGTCATCCATCTCGACAGTCTCATACGCCAAACAAACAGCCTTGCTGTTAATCATGGCATTGGTCAGTTCCTCTCCTGATGCAAAATGAAAATAGGTGTAAAGGATTTGTCCCTTTTTAACCAGACCATATTCCTCGGCAATAGGCTCTTTTACTTTAATGATCATTTCTGCAATTTTATATACTTCCTCTATCCCGGGAAGAAGCTTTGCTCCTGCAGCTAAATAATCTTCATCAGAAAACCCACTACCGCTGCCGGCCCCAGCCTGAATATGAATTTCATGTCCATACTTCAGTAACTCTGCTGCTCCGGCAGGTGTCAACGCCACTCGGTTTTCATTATTCTTAATTTCCTTAGGCACTCCGATTATCATATCGTATAAGTTTAAAAAATGATGAGATCAAAATTAGATTAAAGCTTCATTTGATAACATGATTTTAAGCAAGAAATTAAAACAAATCCAAATAGTTAACAAATAATTAATCTGTATGACAAATGACAAGTGTAATACATAATAAATCATCACTCTTTAATAAATAAAAATTTCATTTTTAACTGGAAACAATGATTTTTATTTAAAATTGTTAGTTGTATCTTTGCCGACCTGAAAAAATACTTTTAGACATGCCAACCACATCGCAACGAGGAAACAGAATGCCTGATTCACCAATCAGGAAACTCGTTCCTTTGGCAAATAAAGCCAAAGAGATGGGCCGTAAAGTGTACCATTTAAATATTGGTCAGCCCGATCTGCCGACACCGCAAAAGGCTATAGACGCTATCCGGAATATCGACAGGAGAATACTGGAGTACAGTCCAAGTGAAGGAATATTATCCCTGCGGCAAAAACTGGCGAAATATTATCAGAAGTTTAACATTGATGCGCAGGTTGAAGATATTATTATAACATCCGGAGGTAGCGAGGCGGTTACCTTCGCATTTATGTCATGTATGGATCCGGGTGACGAAATCATTGTCCCGGAACCGGCCTATGCTAATTACGAGGCTTTTGCCATAGTGGCAGGAGCTGTTATCAAATCAATCCCGGCATCGATTGATGAAGGGTTCAGCCTTCCCCCAATCGAAGAATTCGAGAAACTGATCACTCCGAAAACAAAGGGATTTATGATCTGTAACCCCAATAACCCTACAGGCTATCTTTATACCCATTCGGAAATGAATGCCATCCGTGACCTTGTAAAAAAATATGATTTATTTCTGTTTTCGGACGAGGTCTATCGGGAATTTTGTTACACAGGTGCTCCGTATATTTCGGCTTTTCACCTCGCAGGAATAGAACAGAATGTAATCCTTATCGATTCTGTATCAAAACGATACAGCGAATGTGGCATCAGAATAGGGGCATTAATAACAAAAAACGAGGAAGTAAGGCGTAATGTCATGAAGTTTTGCCAGGCCCGCCTCAGTCCTCCTTTAATAGGGCAAATTGCGGCTGAAGCATCAATGGAGGATACTGATGACTACATGATGGACTCCTATAATGAATATGTAGAAAGGAGAAAATTCCTGATTGACGGGCTAAACCGGATTGAGGGCGTTTACTCACCAATTCCGATGGGAGCCTTTTACACGCTGACCCGCCTGCCGGTAGACGATGCCGATAAATTCTGTGCATGGTTGCTTTCCGATTTCGAATACCAGAATGAAACCATTTTTATGGCACCTGCATCCGGATTTTATACGACTCCCGGGCATGGCAAGGATGAGGTACGTATTGCTTATGTCTTAAAAAAGAAGGACCTGGCCAAGGCCCTGAAAATATTAGAAGAAGCATTAAAAGTTTATCCCGGAAGAACAAGATAAGTAGTTATTTTTGACCAAATCGGATGGTTTGAACATATAATGATTACTTAAAATCGGTAGGACACGAAATTGTTCTTATTATAATTTTATAAAAAAGGACGATCTGACAAACGTCCTTTTTTATAAAAAATTCAACTCAAAAAAATAAGATACGTTCTATCGAATTTATTTTTTAGCTAAATCAACATGACGACAAATAATTAATTTAATCAGTTGCCCATTTCCGACAGAAAACGAATCCGCATCAGACGGATATCTTCTTCCGAATATTCATCTTCACCAAGTTCGTTCAGGGCTGTTTCAACAGAATCATCTTCTGCAGTACGAAAATAATCGAATACTTCTTCCTGGTGTTCCTCGTCCAGTACTTCATTAATATAATAATCGATATTGATCCTCGTTCCTGAGTTCACGATAGCTTCGATCTCCGAAATAAGCTCATTCATCTCAATGCCCTTAGAATCTGCAATATCATCGAGTGAAAGTTTCCTGTCGATGCTATGGATAATCGACACTTTCATCTTCGACTTGTTTGCAACAGATTTGACAACCATATCCTGTGCCCGGATAATGTCATTATCTTCAACATAAGACTTTATCAGCTCGACGAACTCAGTCCCGTACCTTTTGGCTTTTCCTTCTCCAACACCCTGAATGTTTTTCAGTTCATCAATCGTAATAGGATACTGAATAGACATGTCTGACAATGATGGATCCTGGAAAATGACAAAAGGAGGAAGATTATTTTTCTTTGCGACCTTTTTTCGAAGGTCTTTCAACATCTCGAATAATTCCGGGTCTCCAGCAGCTCCACCGGCAGGGGCCCCTGTGGCATTAGCTTCTTCTTCCAATTCATCGTAATTATGATTACGAACCAGAAGGAAAGATACGGGGTGATTTATAAAATCATTCCCTTTCTCTGTAAGCTTCAGAAGTCCGTAATTTTCAATATCCTTAGTAATCAACCCGGCAATCATACTTTGCCGGAATACGGCATTCCAGAAACGGGCACTGTGATCGTCCCCATTTCCGAAAGACTCCAGCTCATCGTGATGGAACGATTTAATTGCAGCAGTCGTTTTCCCGGTCAGGATATCAGAAATATGCTCCGCCTTGTACTTTTCCTTTACTTCCTGAATAGCCATCAAGGCACGGCATACTTCGTCCCCTGCTTCTACCTGCTCTTTAGGGTTAAGGCAATTGTCGCAATTACCGCAAGGTTCCTCGACTGTTTCGCCAAAATAATTCAGCAGGATAATCCTGCGGCAAATTGCAGACTCAGCGTAGGATGCTGTATCAAGCAAAAGCTGGCGCCCGATTTCCTGTTCTGCAACCGGCTTTCCCTGCATAAATTTCTCCATCTTCTGGATATCCTTATAAGAATAAAAGGCAATGCACTGCCCTTCACCACCATCACGCCCTGCACGGCCTGTTTCCTGGTAATATCCTTCAAGGCTTTTCGGGATATCATAGTGAATAACAAAACGAACGTCAGGTTTATCGATTCCCATACCAAAAGCGATGGTCGCAACAATAACATCGACTTCCTCCATCAGAAACTTATCCTGGTTGGAAGACCTCGTTGCTGAATCCATCCCTGCATGATACGCAAGGGCCTTTATTCCGTTTACTTGCAACAATTCGGCAAGTTCTTCCACTTTCTTCCGGCTAAGACAATAAATAATCCCCGACTTACCCTCGTTTTCCTTAATAAACCGGATAATCTGCGTCTCGGGTTTTATTTTCGGCCTTACCGCATAATACAAATTAGGCCTGTTAAACGATGCCTTAAAGACTTTTGCATCAAGCATCCCCAGGTTTTTCTGGATATCATGCTGCACTTTTGCCGTAGCCGTAGCCGTAAGAGCAATGATTGGTGCATTCCCGATCTCCTGGATAATAGGCCTGATCCGTCTGTACTCCGGACGGAAATCGTGTCCCCATTCAGAAATACAATGAGCTTCATCAATCGCGTAAAAAGAAATTTTCACGCTTTTAAGAAAATCAACATTTTCTTGTTTGGTCAATGATTCAGGCGCCACATAAAGCATTTTAGTCTTTCCGCACGATACGTCGTCCCTAACCTGCTGAAGCGCTTGCCTTGTCAGCGAGGAATTCATAAAATGCGCGATCCCGTCGTCAGTAAATAAACTTCGGATAGAATCAACCTGATTTTTCATCAGCGCAATCAAGGGTGAGATAATAATGGCCGTTCCGTCCAAAATCATCGCGGGTAACTGATAGCACAATGATTTTCCGCCTCCTGTCGGCATTAAAACGAAAGTGTCATTTCCCTCCAAAATACTCTTAATCACTTCTTCTTGCTGACCTTTAAAACGATCAAATCCAAAATATTTCTGGAGCTGATCGGTTAATGTTAGCTTGTTTTCCATAAAGCCACTCTAATTTTGATCATCTTAATCACGAATCTTGTACTGGAAATCTAAGATAGATAAAATCTCATTTATTGAAAAAAAAATTTACCATTTTAAACAGATCCGGCTTGATTTAAATAATTTTAAGTTTTTATCCCAAGACTAAATCAGGAATTGTGCCTATATTTGTCGCGGCCTATTTACCCGATTTTTCTGATTTGTAACTAAACCCAAAATGCCGGAGATGACCGAAGAACAAGCAAAAAAAAGTAAAAGGAATAAGAAGGATCCGAACCAGGAAATGTCGTTTCTTGAACACCTTGAGGAATTGAGGTGGCACATCATACGAGCGTTTCTGGCCATCGTGATATTTTCGGTAATTGCCTTTATTGAAAAAGATTTCGTTTTCGACCAGGTCATCCTCCACCCCAAGATGCCTGATTTCTGGACAAACAGGATGTTTGCCAAACTCGCAGAGTTGACAGGGATTGAATCGCTAAAAATCAATTCCGGATCTTTCCAACTGATCAGTATCAGCATGTCCGGACAGTTCATGACACATATATGGACATCGATTGTCGCCGGACTGATTGTTGCCTCCCCTTTCGTGATCTACGAATTCTGGAGGTTTATCAAGCCCGCATTATATGAGAAGGAACGTAAATATTCTGTTGGGGCAGTTTTTTACATGTCTGCATTATTTATCCTGGGGGTTCTCTTTGGCTATTATTTAATAGTCCCGTTTTCCATTAATTTTCTGGGAACATATTCTATTAGTTCTCAGGTTGAGAACCAAATCAGTATCCTGTCATACATCAGTACGGTTACTTCTGTTACTCTTGGAAGCGGCGTGGTTTTTGAGCTTCCCGTGCTTGTTTACTTTTTAAGCAAGGTTGGGATACTGACTCCCGAATTCATGAAAAGATACCGCCGGCATGCCTATATACTTTTACTCGTTATCGCAGCGATCATTACTCCGCCCGACGTCTTTAGCCAGATAATCGTATGCTTGCCGCTGATAGCACTCTATGAACTGGGAATTATCATTTCAAAAAAGGTCAGGAAAAAGGCCGAGCAGGAACTGGATGATATGTAAACAAAAGATTGGCACATGGTTGAAATTTTTTAGCAGAAACAGGTACTGCCATCAGACAAAAAAGAAAAAGTAAAGAAATGAAGCTACGCGCAGAGAACATTGTTAAAAAATACAGAAAGCGAACCGTTGTTAAAGGGGTATCGTTCGAGGTGAACCAAGGCGAGATTGTGGGGTTGCTTGGGCCCAACGGCGCAGGAAAAACAACGTCTTTCTATATGATAGTGGGCTTAATCCAGCCCCTTTCAGGCAAAATATTCATTGATGAGGAAGACATCACAAAATTACCGGTATACAAAAGGGCACAAAAAGGAATCGGCTACCTGGCCCAGGAGGCGTCTGTATTTCGCAAACTAAGCATTGAGGACAACCTGAGAGCAGTACTCGAAATGACCAAGTATACTAAGGAATATCAAAAAGAGAAACTGGAATCGCTTATTTCTGAATTCGGGTTGGAACATATCCGTAAAAGTAAAGGGTATCAGCTTTCCGGAGGAGAAAGACGGCGTACAGAAATTGCCCGCGCCCTGGCAATCGATCCGAAATTTATTCTCCTTGATGAGCCCTTTGCGGGAGTCGACCCGATTGCGGTGGAAGACATCCAGGAAATAGTGAGAAAACTCGTCAAAAAAAATATAGGGGTCCTTATTACCGATCATAATGTGCATGAAACGCTCTCTATTACCGACCGGTCCTATCTGCTTTTCGAAGGATCAATACTGAAAGCGGGAACTGCAGAAGAACTTGCAAGCGATGAAGACGTACGCCGTGTTTACCTTGGCCAGAATTTTACTCTTCGTTAAAAATTGGAAACTTTGCTCATAAGCGCCTGTTCTCTCCTTTTGCGTCTCTTAAGAGAGGATCAACTTTGTAATTTATTCTTACTAACTTTGTTTCTCATGTTTGCAGAAACCAAAATTAGCTTTATATTTGCGCCTCGATTAGCGGGCGTGGCGGAATTGGTAGACGCGCTAGACTTAGGATCTAGTGCCAAACGGCGTGGGGGTTCGAGTCCCTTCGTCCGCACATCATACTTAGCCGCTATGCTTGAAAATGTTTCAAGCAGGCGGTTTTTATTGATTTATGATGCTTGGTTTTATCCCTGCATTTAATGATAACCATCTGGTTATCCGAACATTTTCCAACAACATTAAGTGGTATTTTATGAACATTACCAAAGAGAACATCAACGAGCTTAATGCAACGTTGACCGTTAAAATTGAAAAAGACGATTACGAAGCAAGGGTAAACGAAGTCCTGAAGGACTATCGCAAAAAAGCCAATATGCCGGGATTCCGTCCGGGGAAGGTTCCTGCAGGACTGGTAAAAAAAATGTACGGGAAAGCTATTTTGGCCGACGAAGTAAACAAAATACTGTCACAAAACCTGACAAAATATTTTGTCGACGAGAAATTAAATATTCTTGGAGACCCGCTTCCAAACGAAGAGAAACAACCGGAAATAAACTGGGATAAGGATGACGATTTCGAGTTTATATTCGACGTTGCCGTTGCTCCGGAGTTTGAAGTGAAGCTCGACAAACGAAACAAATTCCCGTATTACAACATCGCTGCTGACGAAGAAATGATCAACAAACAGGTTGAATATTATACCGGACGTTTTGGAGAGAACACAAATGTGGAAGAAGCCGGCGAAAAAGATCTTTTCCGTGGTGATTTTGTTCAGCTTGACAGCGAGGGCAACGAGATTGAAAATGGGATCAAAGCTGAAAAAGTGGTCATTGCCACCGACACCATGAAAGATGAACCGCTAAAAAAGGAGTTCATCGGGAAAAAAATCGGAGAAAGCGTTGTCTTCGACCCGATAAAAGCTTATGATAACAGGCACGAGGTAGGACACATGCTCAATCTTTCACATGAGGATGCTGAAAAAGTGGAAGGTAATTTTAAATTCACTATCGCCGAGATCCTCCATTTTAAACCTGCTGAAATCAATGAAGATCTTTTTAAAAAGGCTTTCGGGGAAAATACCGAGATCAAAACAGAAGAAGATTTCAGAAATAAAATAAAAACAGAACTCCTTGAAAACTTCAAATTCTCAGGAGATTACAAATTTGCTCTCGACTCCAAGGAACATCTTATCGAAAAGGTACAGATAGAACTTCCGGAAGAATTTCTGAAACGCTGGATAAAAGTAACTAACAAAAATTTAACAGAAGAGCAAATCGAGTCTGATTTCGAGGGCTTTATGAAAGATTTGCGTTGGCAGTTGATCAAGGAAAAGCTGATTAAAGATAACGGGATAAAAGTTGAAGAAGAAGACATAAAAGATGCCGCCAAGAAGATGGCCTCTCTGCAGTTCAGTCAATACGGCATGTTCAACGTGGCAGATGAACATCTTGAAAACTATGCCTCTCATATCCTGAAAGATGAAAAGGAGAAAAGGAGACTTTTCAATAAAGTGGAGGAAGATAAAATACTGGAAGTAATAAAAACGAAAGTCTCACTTGAGGAAAAGGAAATAAGCCAGGAAGATTTTAACAAAATGCTGGAAAAATAAGATTCCGTTATTCAACAAAAACTTATTTTTATAACTTTGTAAAAACCTGTTTATCCGAATAAGTGTGCAAAACGGATGAGGTCTTTACAAAGTTTTTTTTTAACCGGAGGAATTAATAATCATGAGTAGCTATAACGAATTTAATAAATATGCGACCAAGCATATCGGGATCAGCAGCTTGAATATGCACCGTTATGAATCAATTTTCACCAATAGCCTTACTCCTTATATTATAGAGGAAAGGCAGATGAACGTTGCATCAATGGATGTTTTTTCCAGATTAATGATGGACAGGATCATTTTTCTCGGGACTCCAATCGATGATTATGTTGCCAATATCATCCAGGCACAGCTGTTGTTTCTTGAATCGACGGACCCAAGCAAGGACATCCAGATTTATTTTAACACACCGGGGGGATCTGTACATGCAGGACTGGGGATTTACGACACGATGCAATACATCTCACCTGAAATCGCAACAATTTGCACAGGGATGGCCGCATCAATGGGAGCAGTATTGTTGACTGCAGGAAATAAGGGGAAAAGGTCGGCACTTAAGCATTCCAGGATCATGATACACCAACCGATGGGAGGGGCACAGGGACAAGCTTCAGACATTGAGATTACAGCTCGCGAAATTCTGAAACTGAAAAAGGAATTGTACGAAATAATCGCGAAACATGCCGATAAGCCATATGAACAGGTTGAAAAGGATGCAGACCGGGACTATTGGATGACTTCAGCCGAAGCCAAAAATTATGGGATGATAGATGAAATTTTAGTTAAAAGCTAAGCAGCGGTAAGGAGAAAAATCATGGATAAATGTTCTTTTTGCGGACGGGAAAAAAAGGATGTAACCCTGTTAATCGCCGGAATGGAGGGCCATATTTGCGACCGGTGTATTGAGCAAGCATACGCCATCGTCGAAGAAGAATTTAAAAAAGAGACCGAGTTTGACTTGGAAGGAATCAAACTCATGAAGCCAAAAGAAATTAAAGAATTTCTTGATCAGTACGTGATCGGGCAGGAACAGGCAAAAAAAATACTGTCCGTGGCTGTTTATAATCATTACAAAAGGCTGAACCAGAAAGTTCAGACAGACGAGACGGAAATTGAAAAATCGAACATTATCCTGGTTGGACAAACAGGCACAGGAAAAACATTATTGGCCCGAACAATAGCAAAAATGCTCCACGTGCCATTCACGATTGTTGATGCAACCGTTCTTACAGAAGCAGGCTATGTGGGAGAAGATGTTGAAAGCTTATTGACAAGACTGCTCCAGGCTGCAGATTACAACGTGGAAGCAGCAGAACGAGGGATTGTATTTATTGACGAAATTGATAAAATAGCCAGAAAAGGCGACAACCCGTCAATCACCCGCGATGTATCCGGGGAAGGTGTACAGCAGGGACTGCTGAAACTGCTTGAAGGATCGATTGTGAACGTACCGCCGCAAGGGGGACGTAAACATCCTGAACAAAAAATGATCCCTGTAAACACGAAAAACATCCTTTTCATATGTGGCGGTGCTTTTGATGGCATTGACAGAAAAATAGCGAACAGACTGAATACAAAGGTTGTCGGATACGGAACACATAAAACAATGAGCCTTATTGACAGGGATAACTTGCTGCAATATATTTCGCCACAGGACCTCAAAAGTTTCGGGTTGATTCCTGAAATAATAGGACGATTGCCGGTACTTGCTTACTTGGAGCCGCTTGACCGTCAGGCATTAAGAAATATCCTTACTGAACCCAGAAACTCGTTGATAAAACAGTATGTAAAACTTTTCGAACTCGATGATATTGAACTGAGCTTTGAAGAAGACGCACTTGAATTCATTGTTGACAAAGCCATTGAATTCAAGCTTGGAGCGAGAGGGCTCCGTTCCATATGCGAAAGTATTATGAATGATGCCATGTTCGAAAGCCCGACAGACGGGATAAAGAATCTGCGTATCTCTAAAAAGTATGCAGAATCCAAGATGGATCAGGGGAATTCACAACGTCTCAAGGCAAGCTGATCATTTTAAACAACTGGTTGTATGCCGGATTTTGTCTGAATTTACCTGACCGTCCATGATACGCCTTCAGAATGTCTCGCTTACCTTGGGGAATAAACAGATATTGGATCATTTTAACCTGAAAATAGGAAAAGGAGAGAAAGTTGTACTTTCTGCTCCTTCAGGCAGCGGGAAAACATCCTTGTTAAAATTATTAATGGGCTTCATCGATGCAGACCAGGGGAAAGTCCTGTTTGACGGCGAGGAAATAATCCCCGGAAACATTCAAAAGATAAGGAGTAAAGTTGGATATCTGAGTCAGGATATCGACTTTCCCAATGGCAGGGTTGATGAAGTTTTCCACAACATTCTAAGCTTTACAGAGGGTCGCGGGAACACCTTTCGTCCGGAATTACTGTCAAAGAAACTGGAAGAAGTAAACCTCTCCGATAACGTACTCAGGAAGAACACCTCGGATATCTCCGGAGCTGAGCGGCAACGGTTAGGATGGGTTCTGATCATGTTACTCGATCGCCCGGTACTCCTGCTCGACGAGCCAACGTCGGCTCTCGGTAACAGCCAAACTCAATTTTTTGTCGATTATACCATACATTCCGGGAAAACTGTTATTTGCGCCACACACGATAATGAGTGGATACTCCCCAACGTTAAAGTTATTTCGGCGCTTTAGTCCCATCAACTTATAATCTATCCGGGTTCTGCCCTCACTGATTTCAAATTAATTTTTAAAACATTGCATATCAATACTGATACGCAAATATTGTCATGGACCACGCAATCTGTATGACAAAAAATTAAACCATTTTTGCTCCGGCATGTTCATTTTAACACGGATTTTAAATAAAGAGAAAATGGCAAATTTTAAAAAAATGCTGATCATTCCATTTTTTATGATCATCTGTATTTCGACCATAGCCCAGACAGGTGAATTTGATGGACTAAAAGTTCTTGGGATTAACCTGGAGAATTACCAATACCCTTATGAAGTACACTATATAACACTGAAAACGCAGAGACAAATCCTGAAAATGGCCTATATGGATGTCCGTCCGGACAGGCCTAACGGGAAAAGTATTATGCTGCTCCACGGGAAAAATTTCAACGGGGCTTACTGGGGAAAAACGGCCAAAAGGCTTGCAGACGAAGGCTTCAGAGTTGTAATTCCTGACCAGATTGGCTTTGGCAAATCTTCAAAGCCCGAGAATTATCAATATACATTCCAGCAGTTGGCGGCGAATACTAAAGCTATCATCGACACGCTGGGAATCAGCAAAATCAGTGTCCTAGGACATTCAATGGGGGGAATGGTCGCAACACGCTTTGTACTGATGTACCCGGAACTGGTTGATAAATTTATTCTGGAGGATCCAATCGGCCTCGAAGACTGGAAGCTTAAAGTGCCTTATAAATCCGTCGAATGGTGGTATAAAAATGAATTGAAAAAGAATTATGCTTCCATAAAAAAATATGAATCGGAAAGTTATTACGACAACAAGTGGAAACCGGAATATGACGAATGGGTGAACCTCCTGGCAGGCTGGACACTCAATATCGACTACCCGCTTATAGCCTGGAATGCAGCTCTGACATACGACATGATTTTTACCCAACCTGTATACTATGAATTCCAGAATATAAAAGCCCCGACATTACTCATCATCGGACAGCGTGACCGCACTGCCCTGGGGAAAGACCTGGTCAGCGAAGAAGTAAGAAAAACCATGGGAAACTATCCGGAACTGGGAAGACTAACCCATCAAAAAATAAAAAACAGCCAGTTGGTAGAACTTGACAATGTCGGTCACCTGCCACACATCGAAGCATTCGATCGTTTTATTGAACCGCTTCTGAAATTTCTGAAGGAATAAAAACCTAAGAAGTAGGGATAAAGGGAGCCCGTTTTTCTTCTATTCCTAATCTTCAAGGTATTTATCCGGAAGCCTTTTCCCTGTTTTAGCCCCAAGTTCTCTCAATCTTTCTGCCGACCGGATGAGGTTTCCCCGCCCTTCTGACAATTTACCAAAAGCCAGGTCATAACTTTTACGCGTCTGTTCCAGGGTCACACCTATTTTTTCCATATCAGCGATAAAACCGGAAAACTTATCATATAGAAGGCCTCCCTGCCGGGCAATTTCCATGGCATTTCTTGCCTGGTTTTCCTGCTGCCAGATTGAGGCAATTGTTCTCAGTGTGGCCAAAAGCGTGGAAGGACTGACAATGACGACTTTATTGTCCCAGGCATACGAAAACAGTTCCTGGTCGGCCTGCACAGCCACACTGAAGGATGACTCTATCGGAATGAACAGCAACACAAAATCCGGACAATTTAACCCGGGAATATTCTGATAATGTTTTGCTCCAAGCAGCTTCACATGGTTCCTGATACTTTGCAAATGATCTTTCATATGCTTTTGCCGGTCGTCCTCACCGGGTGCATTGACCATCCTGTCATACGCAACCAGAGAAACTTTCGAATCGACCACCATGTGCTTTTGTTCTGGAAGATAGATGATGATGTCAGGCTGAAGCCGTATCCCGTCGTCAATCGAAGCACTGAACTGTTTTTTATATTCCCGCCCTTCTGTCAAGCCGGACCGTTCCAGGATACGCTCAAGGACTACCTCTCCCCAGTTTCCTTGTTTCTTGACGTCCCCCTTCAGCGCCCGTGTCAAATTTCCGGCTTCCTCTCCAATACGCTGATTTAAATCACTCAGTTTTTTAAGCTCGGCTTTCAGATCAATCTGGTCTTTTAACCCCTTCTCGTAAGTTTCATCCACTTTCCGTTCAAAAAGCTGTAATTTTTCCTTAAGCGGGTTCAATATTTCACCGATATTCCTCTGGTTGACCTGGGTAAATTCCAGAGAGTTTTGCTTCAGTATCCGGGAAGCTGTATTCTCGAACTCAATGGAGAATTTTTTCTGTAACTCTTCCATTTCCTTGATTTGCATGGCAAGTTTTTCCTTCAATCCAACCGATTCCGCTTCAATCCTGGATATTTTCTGAAGTTGATATTCCCTTTCTGATTCGGACAGTTTTAATGAAGCCTCCAGCTTGAGAACAGTATCTGCCAAGCCCGCCACCCGTTCTTCCAGACGGGCAATATTCCCTTCGTAATCGTTTCTTTCTGATAAAAGTTTGTTCTCCTGCCCTTTTAGCTTGAGCATAAAAGAAAAAAAAGCGATAGTAAAACCGACAAACAATCCGGCAAGTAACAAGATGATCTCCATAGAATAAGACATGTCAGATATACACCGAATTAAAAAAACGCAAAAACAGGCCTTACCAGCTAACAGGACTAAACCCATTCCTAACAAGAAAATCATTTGTCCTGCTAAAATGGCGGTTTCCAAAAAAACCCCGGCTGGCAGACAAGGGAGACGGATGCACAGAGGTCAGTACCAAATGTTTGTTTTTATCAATAAACTCCCCTTTTCGAATAGCATAACTTCCCCAAAGAATAAAAACGACATGTTCCTTCAGATTGTTAATTTTATGAATAACAGCATCGGTAAATTCCTCCCATCCTTTATTCTGGTGTGATCCGGCTTGTCCGGCCCTTACCGTAAGCGTTGCATTCAGCAACAGGACTCCTTGTTTCGCCCAATCCGTCAGGTTCCCTGAAGCAGGAACCTCTTTTCCAACATCATTTTTAAGTTCCAGAAAAATATTTCTGAGGCTCGGCGGAAACTCCACACCATCGTTCACGGAAAAACAAAGGCCATGAGCCTGCCCCGGCCCGTGATATGGATCCTGTCCCAGGATAACCACTTTTAACCGGTCAAACGGACATTGATCAAAAGCGTTAAAAATAAGGGGTGCGGGAGGAAAAACTCTAAAGGAATGATATTCACTCCGGACAAAGGAAGTTAGCTTTACAAAGTATTCTTTTTCAAACTCATCAGCCAGTATTGCTTTCCAGCCGGGTTCTATTTTCACATCCATACTGTCTTTTTAAACAACACCGGCTACCACTTATAAACGATAGAATTAATGTTCATACCCGCCCCTACGGAACAGAGGACGATATTGTCACCTTCCCTGATTTTCTGGTCATCCATCTTACCTTTTACGACCATGTCAAGCAGGGTCGGTACAGTTGCAGTCGATGAATTCCCGAGCTTATTGATGCTCATCGGCATGAGCCCTTTAGGAATTTCCTTTTCCCCGTAAAGTTTGAATACCCCTCTAAGAATGGCCTCATCCATCTTCTCATTGGCCTGATGGATCAACACCTTCCGGATATCCTTTAACTCAAGCCCTGCTTTGTCGATACTGTCTTTAACAACCCCCGGAACATAGTTGAGCGCATAAACATACACTTTATGTCCGGCCATCTTAATCAACAGGTCATCTCCCTCGAAATCGGGATTGTAAGAACCGCCAAAAGCAAGCACGTTCACAAAAGGATTTGAATCGGAACGACTGCTGTGAGAAATTATCCCAACGGGGACGTCGCTTTCCACTGCCTCCACAACTGTAGCCCCTGCCCCATCCGAAAAGATCATTGAATCCCGGTCGTGCGGATCAGAAATACGGGAAAGCGTATCGGAACCGATCACGACCCCCCGCTTAAAGGTTTCACTTCTGATGTAGGCATCAGCAATAATCATCCCCTGTGTCCATCCCGGACATCCGGAAATAACATCGTGGCAAATACAGTATGGATTCTTAATATTCAGGATTTTCTTTACCCGGTTGGCCAGGCCAGGGAGCGTATCGACCCGGGTATTCCCGGGATGGACATCTCCAAAATTATGCGCAAAAATAATAAAGTCGAGTGTTTCGATATTCACGTCTGCTGATTGACAGGCATCTGTTACAGCCATTGCCGCAATATCCGAATTTACCTGGTCATCGGCAACCCACCTGCGTTCCTCAATATTTGTTATTTCATGAAATTTCCGGATAATTTCTTCATTGCTTTTTTCGAAAGGTTTTCCGGTTGCAGGGTCATAAAATACATAACTCAGAAAATGATCGTTCTTAATAACCTTTGGCGGGACACAACTTCCCGTCCCAATAATTTTTGTGTACACTTTTTTTATCATACCACTCAAAATTAAGACACTCGGCCCTTTTATCCTCTGTATTTCTTTAATTCAAATTTTTCGCCGTCAAAAACGCCATATGAATAATTTACTATCCAATCACCCAAAATAATAAAGTGAGACTTTTCCCCGAGAGGCAGATTTAAAAGCAAATGCCTGTGTCCGAAGACAAAATAATCGACACTTTCCTTTTCAAGAACAGATTTCGAAAAGACATAAAGGCCTTCGTTTTCCTCCTTGAACGCCTCCCCGTTTCCTTTGGCTATCCTGCTTTTTTTAGACCAACCGTGAGCAATGGCAATACCCAGGTTTGGATGGATATGAGAGAAACCCCACTGAAAAAAGCGGTTTGTGAATATCTTCTTTAAAAAAAGGTACCCTTTGTCAAATGGGTCAAGTCCATCCCCATGCGCCAAAAAGAACTTTTTGCCGAATAGCTCAACTCTCACTTCCTGGTGGTGGACATGAATTCCCAATTCCTTCGGCAGATAATCGAAGACCCAGATATCATGGTTTCCTGTAAAAAAATGAACGGGAACCCCCGAATCGGCAATCTCCGCTATTTTCCCCAATGTTCTGGTAAATCCCCTGGGCACCACCCTTTTATATTCGAACCAATAATCAAAAATATCACCCATCAGGAACAACATTGACGCATCATGCCTGATCTCCTCCAGCCACTTCACAAACAACTTCTCCCTCTCCGCATTATTCGATAATGCAGGCGCCCCCAAATGGACATCCGACACAAAATATATTTTACCTTCCTGATTTGCCAAAATATGATTTCTAGGTCCGTAAAAATCTGAACAAAGTTATTATTTTAAAAAAATTTACCGATCAACTTTTGTTGCAAACTCGTTTTTTCTGATCTTTCTTTATCTGATCAAAAGAATGATTTAAGCACGGTTCTCAACCTTTACAAAACCTTTCCAAGGATATCATTGAGGGCAGGCCCCTTCACGTTTTTCGCGATAATAGCACCTTCCTTGTCGAGCAGGTAGTTATACGGTAAATCCTGAACATTGTATGATTCGACAGCACTAGCGCTGCCATCCATATCACCCACATTTATCCAGGTAAGGCCATCCTTGTCGATGGCATCCACCCATTCATAACGGTTTTTATCGACACTCACCTGATAAATATCGAATCCCTTTGAATGATATTTTTTATAAAGTTCGACCAAAACCGGGTTCATGATACGGGATCCTTTGTCTGCTGCGGCCCAGAACTGCAAAAGCACATATTTTCCTCGTAACGATGACAAAGCGATTTTCTTGCCCTGAGTATCCGGCAAAACAATATCCGGACTATTTTTACCTGCGGCTTGTATAAGCTGGCGGATCCTGACATTCCGCTCTTCCTGCATCAATTTTACTGTATTTGCATATAATGCTTTCACATGTTCCGATCTCGGGTAAAAAGAGTTGAGGGCCGAAGCGGCAACCTTGAGGGACTGTAAGTCCTGGATTACGTAAGTATCGTCGTCAAATTTCTGATACAATGCCAGCACGTTTGCCATGGAAAAGGGATGCGCTTCGACAAACTTTTTGGAATAAACGATCTGTGCCTGTCTTACCTTTTCATATTCCTTGTCCCACAGCTGTTTTTTCATATCGTAGTTCAAATCGTTCCTGAACGAAACCTCCAGGGAACGTATGGAATCAAGCTCATGTTTTGTTTTGCTGAGATGAATATTCAGTTGCTGAACGAGGGAGGACCCCTCTGACCCCTTAACCAAATAGTCCCTTGAAAAATTTGCAGCATCGCCATAGACTTCCACATGTTCAGCGGAATCGACCAACAAAGTTACGAAGTTTTTTTCATTCAGCTTTAACAGAAAAAATGTAGGATAGGTTACCTTTCCTCTGAACTCAAACTCACCCTTTTTATTCAGCTTAACCGAATCGACACTGACAGTAGAAGTTACATTCAGTTCATCCAGATAAATGTACTTGCCATCAGCATTACTGATGCGCCCTTTTATCGAGTACTGCGTACGATCCTTGCAGGCGGCGGCAAAAAGAGTAAGCCCCAAAAGAAGAAAAATATACTTTCTCACGATTCTGAATTTTTATATTGTAAATCTGCCCGGTAAAAATAATAATTTACACATCAATCGGATATGTTCATTTAAATCTTTTGAAACATGATTTGGTTTTAATTGTTATTTTGCCGTCAAGAATGCAAAAAATCTTATTTTTGCCCGTCATCAAAGGGAAAAATTTACAGATGAAGATATATTACGACATCAACGATTTTCGGGTAAAAAGTGCGGTTATTACCATTGGATCTTTTGATGGCGTTCACCTCGGACATTTGAAAATCATCAACCGTCTAAACGAAATAGCCAGACAAAGGCAGGGAGAATCTGTCGTATTTACCTTCTATCCCCATCCCAGACAAATTTTGTCACCAGAGGAAGGAAACCTCCGTCTCCTGACAACTATTGACGAAAAGAAAAGACTTTTCGAAAAAGCAGGCATTGAACATTTAATTATTTTCCCTTTTACAAAAGAATTTTCCGAACTCGGTTATGAGGACTTTGTAAAGGACATACTGGTAAAAAAGCTGGCCGTCAAAATACTGGTTGTCGGTTACGACCATAAATTCGGGAGGAACCGTGAAGGCGGTTTCGAAATGCTGGAAAGCCTGTCCCACGTTTATAATTTTTCTGTAGAAAAACTTGATGCTCTTTTGGTAGACAACGTGAATATCAGTTCTACCAAAATCAGACAGGCACTACAGGACGGACAAATAGAAAAAGCAAAACGGTACCTGGGATATTCTTTCTGTCTGCATGGCACAGTGATAGAAGGCCAGAAACTGGGACGCAGGATACAGTTTCCTACTGCCAATATCGAATCGTCCGATCCGAATAAAATTATCCCTGGTTTTGGCGTTTACGCCGTACGGGTAAGGTTCAACGGGAATTATTTGCCTGGAATGTTAAACATTGGTACACGCCCAACGGTTAATAACAATGCTGACCATAGAAGCATCGAGGTACATATTATCGGATTCGAGGGAGATTTGTACAGGAAACAGATCGAGATTGAATTTATTTCCAAGATCAGGGAAGAACAAAGATTCAAATCACTCGGAGAACTGAAACTGCAGCTTGAAAAGGACAAGCAAACAGTAATGGCTATGCTGGAGAATCTCTGAACCTGTCCCCCTGAACAGGGAAAAACGAGCATCGGGGAAAAACTTTTAATCAAAAATTCCGGGATACAAAACACATAGTACTGAACTTTTCATCTGAAACAATTAACTTTGCTCAATTGAAAAAAAGAAAATAATGATTACAACAGAAACGAAAGCTGATTTTAAAGTTGCCGATATAGCTCTCGCCGACTTTGGAAGAAAAGAAATTGAAATTGCAGAAAAAGAAATGCCCGGGTTAATGTCTATCCGGAAAAAATACTCGAACGAGAAGCCTCTGAAAGGGGCCCGGATAACCGGATCACTGCATATGACTGTCCAGACGGCTGTACTTATCGAAACGCTCTCTGAACTAGGGGCAATAGTCCGCTGGGCCAGCTGTAATATTTTCAGCACTCAGGATCACGCTGCTGCAGCAATTGCAGCATCCGGCATACCCGTTTTTGCATGGAAGGGGGAAACTCTTGCAGAATACTGGTGGTGCACGGAGAGGGCCCTCGACTTTGGTAACGGATTAGGACCGAACCTCATTGTCGACGACGGTGGCGATGCGACGTTGATGGTACATCTTGGCGTGGCAGCGGAAAAAAATCCCTCAATTCTGGACACACCCTCTGATGGAATTGATGAAGAAGAACTGAAGAAAATATTAAAAAAAATCCACAAAGAAACCCCGTTTCGATGGACCGGAACAGCAAAGGAAATTAAAGGGGTCAGCGAAGAAACAACGACGGGCGTGCACCGCCTGTATCAAATGAAAGAAGAAGGGAAACTTCTCTTCCCGGCCATTAATGTAAACGATTCGGTTACAAAATCGAAATTCGATAATCTTTACGGATGCCGGGAATCTTTGGCCGATGGAATAAAACGTGCGACAGATGTAATGATCGCAGGAAAAGTTGTGGTTGTTGCAGGTTACGGAGATGTAGGTAAAGGTTGCGCCCGCTCAATGCGGGGATACGGAGCCAGGGTGATCATCACGGAGATCGATCCCATCTGCGCATTGCAGGCTGCCATGGAAGGCTTCGAAGTAAAAACCATGGAAGACACACTTCCTGAAGGAAATATCTTTGTGACGACTACCGGGAACAGGGATATTATCACGGCAGAACACATGGCTGGAATGAAGGACCAGTCTATTGTTTGCAATATCGGTCATTTCGACAACGAAATACAGGTTGCCCGATTGGAAAAATGGCCGGGCATCAAAAAGACCAACATAAAAAAACAGGTTGATAAATATACTTATGAAGACGGGCACTCCATCTTCCTGCTGGCAGAAGGCAGGCTCGTAAACCTGGGATGTGCTACAGGACACCCTTCATTTGTGATGAGTAACTCATTCACCAATCAAACCCTGGCGCAGATCGATCTTTGGAAAAACGATTATGCGATCGATGTTTACAGATTACCCAAATACCTTGATGAAGAAGTAGCCCGCCTGCACCTCGAACAGCTCGGAGTAAAACTGACCAGGCTGACAAAAGAACAGTCAGCTTACATCGGCGTTCCGGCAGACGGACCTTATAAACCAGAACATTATCGTTATTAACGGATAAAGGCCTTACGAAAAAAGCAGCCACTAAGCTGCTTTTTTTATTATCTTGTGCTCATGCAGGATAAAAAAGAAACAGAACGAATCACCTTAAACATGTTTATCCGACTTTACGACGAATTTCCTAACGGAAAAATCATCGCGGGTGAATCGCCTGACTTTTTATTAAAAATAAATACAAGAAAAACAATTGGCATTGAGCTTACAGAACTAAAAGGACAAGATTTTCTGAACCACACAGGACGCCTGATCGAACCGACCAATCTGCTTCTGAATATCAGGAACACGATCTCCTGCAAAGAAAGGAAATTATACCTCTACCGGAAAAACAGTCTCGCCCAGCTCTGGCTACTGATACATTTGCATCGGCTAACAATACCTGCGAATTTTAATATACAAAATAAGTTTGGAAGGATGAAAACCGGATCAGGGTTCGACCGGATCTTTTTGTTGGAAACGGGCCAGGAGAAACTTTATTTTATTGGTTGACCGTTTTCATAATTTTTTTCAGTTTTCCGTGTATCTGTTTTTTACTATTTTTTATAACTTTAAGCAATCTTGTAATTTAAATATTAGAAACGGTAATTTTATCGTTGTTCTTTACTTGAAAAAGGGAGTTAAATGGAAAATTATATATTTATTATTATTGCTATCCTCCTTGCTGTTTTTGGGGCTATAGGCAGCGGGAAAAAAAGGATGGCAGAAGCAGAGGGGGAAAATGGTCCGTCCCGAATGAAACCGTATTCTCCGTTGGATGATCCCCTCGAAGACATGGATTTCATGGAGGAGAAACCTCCTGCCAAACCAACAAAACAAGAAAAGACAGCACCTCCTGGCACTGCTTATCAGCCACTGCAGCGTTTAACACCAATAATGGGAACAAACAGAGAGGAACATAATGAACGAGCGCGATTAACGAGTTGTCGCAACAAAACGGTAATTCATCCGATAATGGAAGACTTTTCTTTGAAAAAAGCGGTTATTTATTCGGAAATTTTAAAAAGAAAATATTAGAACGTTTTCATAAACAACTATTTAAATCCCTTTTTCGGTACATCTCTCGTAAAAATCAAATATTTTTTTTAGCTTTGTAAAGCTAAAAGAGAGTTCCGCAAGTCGGAATTCTTTTTTATTTTATGTAGACTATTATTAAAAGAAAAAAAAATGGGAAAGGTAACCTATATTACGCAAGAAGGTTTGAACAAACTCAAAGAAGAACTGGACCAACTGATGAATGTGGAACGTCCTGCAATTTCAAAACAGATTGGGGAAGCTATTGAAAAAGGCGACATCTCCGAAAATGCAGAATACGACGCAGCAAAAGATGCTCAAGGCATGCTCGAAGCAAAAATCGCCATTCTCCGGGACAAGATTGCCAATGCCCGAATTATCGATGAGTCAAAAATCGACACATCGAGTGTTCAGATCCTCAACAAAGTAACCATCAAAAACAAGAAGAGCAATGCAATGATGAAATATACCATTGTATCGGAACATGAGGCTGATCTGAAATCGGGGAAGATATCGATTGAAACACCTATCGCCAAAGGCCTGATTGGCAAGAAGGTTGGCGATGTGGTTGAAATAAAAGTCCCGTCTGGAGTTATTCCATTTGAAATTATAGACATTTCACTTTAACCGATATGCCAAGTATATTTACAAAAATCGTAAACGGAGAGATTCCTGCATACAAAGTAGCAGAAGATGAAAAATACCTGGCTTTCCTGGATATCTCACCCGTTGCCAAAGGACATACCCTGGTAATACCTAAAAAAGAGGTAGATTACCTGTTTGACCTTGATGAGGAAACTTATACAGGGTTGCAGCTATTTGCAAAAAAGGTTGCGGAAGGATTAAAAAAAGCTATTCCTTGCAGAAAAATCGGAGTGCTGGTATTGGGACTGGAAGTCCCTCATGCGCATATTCACCTGGTGCCTATGAAAAACGAAGCAGATTTGCTTAATTTTTCTGCAAAACTCAAGTTGTCGCCTGACGAATTTAAGGAACTGACCGCAAAAATTGCCAAAGAAATTTCGTTTTAGAAACGATTAAGCCATCAGCCAAGCTGGTGGTTTTTTGTTTGCCCCGTTCCCCATTTATGCGAATCATTTAATCCGTCCGGGATTCTTTTTTACAAAATCACCCCAGTTTTTATAATCGTTCTTCATAATTGGATTTTTTGTTTGCAGATAATGACAAACAGCTACAGCCAGGGCATCCGTTGCATCCAGTTCCTTGGGTAAATCAGTTAGTTTTAGGGTATTCTTCAGAAAATAGGCCACTTGTTCTTTTGCAGCCCTTCCCATACCCGTAATTGACTGTTTTACTTTAAGCGGAGCATATTCAAAAACAGGAATGTCATGCTGCAAGGCAAGCCCCATTACGATTCCCTGCGCCCTTCCCAACTTTAACATCGCCTGTATATCCTTACCATAGAAAGGAGATTCAATCGCGAGTTCGTCCGGCAGATATTCATCAATCAGGGCTTTAGTCCTTATAAAAATATGTTTCAGCCTTAGGTAATGATTATTAAAACCCTCTGTCTTTACAACGCCAACATGCAGGATCTCGGGCTTATTATTTTTAATCTCGATCAATCCATACCCCATGACGATTGTCCCCGGGTCGATCCCTAAAATTCGCTTACCTTCAGTTTCTGACATTAATAATTGATAAATTATGACTGAGTTATCTGTACAATCCCGTTTCTTTGATGCTTAACCCAATCATTCGCATAATATAATTTATTTCCGCCACATATATTCTCCAAGCCAGGTACTAAAACACAAAGTTAATAAAAAACTTCACCCCTGGGCCCGGAACAAATGGCGATTATGGTTCCCGCCTGTACTGCAGGCGTGCAGTTCACTGGTTCGGACACCTTACTCTCCGCCCTAAACTACGGAACTGAAATACCATAACCATACAGAAGAAAACTCAACATTCAGACGACAAATCGTCAACCACTCAAACGATCAAACAATTTAAGGCATTAAACAATATAACTCTCCCACTTCCGGTTCCCGGATAATTGAATTAATTTTGACATCAAAAATCAGAAAGCATGAACGACAATCAGCCGAAGGCGCGACTACCCCGTTGGATGAAGATGAAAATGCCCAGCGGTGAAACCTATTCCATGGTAAAGAACCTGGTGAACAGACACGGGTTACATACGATCTGTACCAGCGGTAACTGCCCGAACATTGGAGAATGCTGGAATCGGGGAACCGCAACATTTATGATACTGGGTGAAATCTGCACCCGAAATTGCAAATTCTGCGGGGTAAAAACAGGAAAACCGTTACCTCCTGATCCGGCAGAGCCCTTACGGGTCGCCGAATCAGTCCGCATTATGCACCTGAAACATGCGGTGATCACCTCTGTGGACCGGGACGACTTACCCGATTTGGGTGCCTCTTTCTGGGCTGAAACAATCAAAGAAATAAAAGGATTAAATCCGGAAATAAAAATAGAAGTATTGGTGCCAGACTTTCAGGGACGGGCTGAACTCATTGTCCAGGTAGCTCATGCGGGACCTGATGTCATGTCGCATAACATGGAAACAGTGGAACGGTTGACCCCGCAAATCAGAAGTGCAGCCAAATACAGGAGAAGCCTCGAGGTTATTTCAGCAATAGCAGAAACAGGAATTGTTGCAAAATCGGGGATCATGCTGGGATTAGGAGAAAAAGAAGAAGAAATTTTCAAGACTATGGACGATTTACTGGAAGCAGGTTGTAAGGTCATGACTATCGGGCAGTACCTGGCCCCGACAGCCTCTCATCTTCACGTCGTGAAGTATGTCGAACCGGAACAATTTGAAAAGTATCGAACAATTGGCCTGGAAAAGGGTTTCTCTTTCGTCGAAAGCAGTCCTTTGGTAAGGTCGTCATACCGGGCCGAACAACACGTGAAGGCAGGAAAATAGCGGGAGTTGGTACAGGATCCTGGATATTATCTACTGGATGGTTGAAGGATTATCCTGACCTTTCTCAATTCGTACTTTACGCTATTCAGACAGACAGGGAAATGAAACCCTGGGTCAGGGGATATCCGGATGGAACGGCACCGACAACCAACAGAAACAACATAACCATCTAACGATATAACAATATAACAATACATATCATGACAAATTTCAATTATGAAGATCTGGGACTAAGAGACTATAACGAATGCTGGGATTACCAGGAAAAGCTAATGGAAAAAGTAATCTCGGAAAAACTTTCAAAAAAATCGCCTACAAACAAAAACTACTTCCTGCTGGTAGAACACCCGCATGTTTACACCCTTGGAAAAAGCGGCGATATGCACAACCTCCTGGTGCAGGACGAATTTCTGAAAAAAATAAATGCGACCTTTTATAAAATAGACAGGGGAGGCGATATTACCTATCATGGTCCGGGTCAGTTGGTGGGTTACCCGATTATAGACCTTGAGTATTACAAGATCGGTATAAAGGAATACATACAAAAAATGGAGGACGCCATCATTGCCACCGTTTCCCATTATGGAATAGAAAGCGGATTGAAAGAAGGGGCCACAGGCGTTTGGCTGGATGCCGGCATCCCCGCAAAAGCCAGGAAAATTTGTGCAATCGGAGTCAGGGCAAGCAGGTATGTTACCATGCACGGATTCGCACTGAACATAAATACAGATATCCGCTACTTTAATTACATCAATCCATGCGGTTTTACCACATACGGCGTCACTTCTCTGGAACAAGAGCTCGGCCATCCGGTTGACATGCTTGAAGTAAAAGAAATTGTAAAAGAAAAATTCAACAGCACTTATTGACCGGCAGCAGCCAGGATTACCGGTTAATCGTTATTTCTAAGCAAAAAATCGGCAGACTTAAGTATCTTCATTTTCAAATCTGCAGGATAGTCCGGATGATCATTCAGAAAACTCCGGACCGAGTCTGCTGCCGCTTTACTATTATGCCCTTTCAGTAGATTATCAAGCCAGGACTGAGGGAAAAAGATATCGCCTGTTGCCTGTATTTCTCCCAGAACTTCAAGTCCGGGCCGGATATACCCTAACTCTTCCGGGGTCCTGTCCGGATGATTTAAATAATAAAGGGCCTCGTTTACCCAAGGTTCATGCTCCCGGTTCTCAGCCTTCAGCAGAGAACGAAAAAATGCATGCCGTTTCTCCGGATCGGGGTCCAGGCTTTGCCTGATAAATGAAAATTGCCTGCGCTCATCTTCCCCAACAATCCTTTTTTCCTGGACATCGAGTATTTGACCGGCCTTTGCCGGCATATGCAAAGCCAGGTTATAAGCCAATTCCTTCAACTGCTTCGTTGTGAGCTTGTATTGCCGGTAATTTTCTTTTTGCCACACTTCATAAAGCCTGGAGACAGAGGAAGGAGAATAACAAATACTGATCGCCGCATTCATAAGCGAATTTCTGTTGTTTTCATGGTTATCCAGTTCGCTCCAAACCAGATGCTCAACTGACATATCCAAAGAATCCCTGACCGGCCCGGAAGCCTGGAACAAAAACGCATTCTGCAAATAAAGCAGGACACGTTCCCTGATCAGCTGGTTCCTCTCATCCGGCAGGTTTTTGATAATTGCCCACGTAAAACCGGCCACAGGTAGTTGCCCTTCCATCATGTTTTCATACAGATCGGTCCATACAGCCGCCCGGAACAGGTCATCCTTTAAGCGGCTCACATTGCTGCAAAAGTACTTCAATGTGGCCTTATCCATCCCGATAAAACCATAGCCGCTCCCGTCAGCATTCAGGTACACCCACTGATTTTCTTTGGGAGCCGGAATATTCTCCGGAACAGTAAACGGAGAATTCAAGGCGACTCTTTTTCGGGCAACAGAATCTCCAACCGGCCAGGCAACATCAAGTGTCTGGGGCCAGAAACGTCCTTTTCCCGTTTTATCAGACTGTCCGATCACTGTCCTTCCATCTGAGAAAGAAGCTTTCAGTTGTGGCCGCCCGCTTTCATTCACCCATACTTCGGCCCATTTATGAAGAGTCCCGTCTGTATCAAGAATATTTATCAGCTCATTCCATCCGGCATTACCGAAAGCATATTTACGGAGGTATTTCTGAAGCCCTGTTCTTAAGGCCGGGTTCCCGATTTTTTCTTCCAGCATATTCATTACGACCGGCGCTTTGTGATAAATAATCGGACCGTAAAGCGAACCGGCATTTTTCAGGTTGTCGAGATGCTGTCCGATCGGGTGTGTCCCTTCTGTCCTGTCGACCGAATATGCCTGATAATAATGGGCCATCAGGAATAATAAATGTTGGTCGAGATCGGGGAACAAAGGCGAAACCACTTTGTCTGCAATAAAATTAGCGAATACTTCCTTCAGCCAGACCTCATCGAACCAGGGCATTGTAACCAGGTCGCCAAACCACATATGGGCCGTTTCGTGCGCAATAAGGTTAGCCCTGTTCAGCAATTCTTCCCGTGTTGGCGTTCCTTCAAGGAATAACCTGGAGGAATTAAAAAATATTGCACCGGGGTGTTCCATTCCCCCGTACTGGAATGAAGGAACGGCCACAAAATCATATTTACAGAAAGGCATGTTCATGCCCGTATACTTTTCGATAGAACTGATTGACAATTCCACCATGTTAAAAATAGCATCCAGATTTTTTGCCACTTTCAGAGTATCCGGCTCCCGGTGATAGAGCGTATATCGATGTCCGTTTAAATTTCTGGTAATTGCCTGATACTTCCCGGCAGAGAAGGCAAACAGATAAGTAGCAAGAAGCTCCGTTTCTGAAAAACTGATGTCCCTGAATTGCCCGGATACCTTATCGGTCTCCATCTGACCATTGGCAACAGCCTTCCAGTCGGCAGGGATTGCGAGCCTCAACCGGAACCGGGCCTTCAGGTCGGGTTGGTCAAAACACGGGAAAGCAGTGGAAGCCCTTTCCGGAACAAATAAGGTGTACATGTACTCCTTATTCCTGTTTAGCGACTGATCAGGAGATCTAAAACTGATTTCAATCTCGTTCATTCCTCTTTTCAGGACCCCTGACGGGATAATTATATGGCCATTTTGCTGCTTTACAGGAACAACACGACCATTTGCGCTGAAGAACGTTATTGCATCCGGGGCTGCCTTAAAATCAAGCTGAAGGTCCCCTCTCCCTGATTTCATCATGAACCGGATTGTCTCAGACCCCGTCACCGGTATATCCAAAGAATCAGGGATATAAAACGCCAGGTCGTAACTAACAGAATCGAGGTGCTGCTTTCTCCATTTGGCAAGTTCAAAAGAAATTCCCTTTTCCACATGGAGCTGCACCCGATGACATGAAAACAGGCAGCCTGACAAAAACAAAAAAATAAACAACCGGTAACCCATATGTTATTGATTATTTATAATTAATTATTGACGGATATAGACGATGATGGTTACTCGTTTTTCGTGAACAGTTATGCGACATTATTATATTTCCGTTCCTGCATCCACCAAATTCCGATTTTTCCAAATTTAAAAACAAGACATTGATACCGCAAGAATTAATGACAGAGAATTAATTTAGGATAAAAATTAAATGAAATTTCTATATTCAGGGAATCAAAATATGCTCAAATGGATTACAGGGACGAAGTTTTTTTAACTGTGGCCGAAAATCTCAGCTTCTCGAAAGCTGCAGAAGAACTTTTCATCAGCCAGCCAGCAGTAACAAAGCACATTAAAGAACTGGAAAGCCGGATGAATACCGACTTATTCGACCGGAAAGGAAATAAAATTTATCTTACCAGGGCCGGGAAACTGGCCTACCAGCACCTGAAACAGATCAAACAGCAGTACCGTGAGATGGAATTTGAAATGGGCAGGCTTAATGACACGTTCAGGGGTGCGTTAAAAATAGGTGCGAGTTCGACAATATCCCAATACCTGTTACCCGCAGCATTGGCCTCTTTTCACCGAAGATTTCCCCAGATAAAGCTGGAAATGGTCAACGGAAATTCGTTCGAGATGGAACAAAAACTTATTAACCGGGAAATAGACCTTGCCCTGGTTGAAAATGAATCAATCCAGTCAAACATCAGGTACCAGGATTTTATGGAGGACGAAATCGTTGTCGTCACTGGGAGCAGCAGTGTTTATGCAAAAAAGAAAAGCTTTACGCTTGCCGATCTCCTTGAAATACCCATTGTACTGAGGGAACAGGGCTCTGGAACGCTGGAAGTGATCAGGCACGCTTTAACCGCCCAAAAAGCAGATCTGGACAGGCTTAATATACTGGTGCATTTAGGAAGCACCGAGGCGATCAAAAATTTTCTGGTAAACTTCGACGGGATTGCCATGGTCTCAGAGAAAGCTATTGAAAAAGAAATACAACTGAAAAGAATTGTGAGGATTACTGTAAAAGATTTAAATATCCGCCGCAAATTCAGGTTCGCGCAACGACAGGGGCCAGCGATGAAAATACCTGAATTGCTGAAAGACTTTCTTTCTAATTATAACTTTTAGTTATTCAATATAAAAAATAGGTATTTGACATGGTTATATCTAATCTCTATTTTTGCCAAAAACAGAGATACAGATATGAATTTACCACACAAAACCATCAGCTTAATTTACGGCATTGCTATTGCTTTTTGTCTCCTGCCGTTTGTTTCTCCGGCCATAGCCCTTTTTACAGGCATAGCCCTGTCGCTAACCGGGATCAGACATGAAAATGTATCCAGGCTGACATCGTTTGTTTTACAGGCAGCAATCGTTTTAATGGGTTTCGGGATGAACCTTTCCCAGGTGATAAAAGCGTCGCAATCGGGGTTTATGCTGACAGCCCTGTCTGTAATGCTCACGATCACGGCAGGACTTCTGCTGGGCAGACTATTCGGGGTGGAAAAAAAGATCAGTATGCTTATTGCCTCAGGAACGGCAATTTGCGGAGGAAGCGCTATAGCCGCCATAGCACCGGTCATTAAAGCAAAAAATTACCAGATTTCATTTTCACTGATCGTCATTTTCATTCTGAATGCAGTAGCCCTGTTAATTTTCCCGTTAATCGGTCATTACTTTCATCTGAGCCAGGAAACGTTTGGGTTCTGGTCGGCAATAGCCATCCATGATACCAGTTCTGTTGTAGGAGCAGGAGCTTCATACGGCCCCAAGGCGCTGGAAGTAGCCACAACGGTAAAGCTAACCCGTGCCCTTTGGATTATCCCTCTTTCTGTGGCTATCGCTCTTTTTAACAGGGATGACAAAAAAGGTAAGATTAAAATTCCATGGTTCATCGGGTTGTTTGTTCTAGCTATCATTTTTGCACACTTAGTCCCCCAGTGGAATTTAACCTTCGGGCACCTGAGCTGGCTCGGGAAAAAAGGGATGGTTATTGCGTTATTCCTTATCGGATCGAATATCTCGGTAGCGGAAGCCAGACAGGCCGGTCTAAAAAGTTTTCTGCTCGGTATTTCTCTGTGGATCTTTATCGGAGTACTTTCGTTCGTTGCCCTGAACTCTCATATTCTTGGGATATAACAACAGGAATGAGCCCCTCCTTCTTACTCGAAAACATTACGGGTTAAAAAGGAATCATAAACAAAATTACCAAGGATTATTGAAATCCGATGCGCATCAGAATATATTCTGATGCGCATCGGAACGTTCTTTTTCCCTTATAACTTTTTTGTCTGATGCGCATCAGATTTCAGTATCTCCCGCGAAACAGATCAAAAACAAAGGTGAATAACTGATCAGTTATACGGACAAACGCATACGATATTGATTAGCTGCGTACCATACAATACTGATAAGGATAAAATTGATGCAGTCTCTTTTCTCCTAATAATAAGAATTTCTTATTTCCTCCCCGGAGATCGTACGCCAGTTACGAACAGCGATCTATTTATTCATATATTTGCATATGTATTTAATGAAGATTTTATATAAATCAAAACAAACTATCCTTATTTATTTTTAGACATGGCAAAATATCTGATAATAGGCGGAGTTGCCGGTGGGGCCACTACCGCTGCACGCTTAAGAAGGCTTGATGAAAAAGCAGAGATCATTATGTTCGAACGGGGGCAGCACATTTCGTATGCCAACTGCGGGCTTCCGTATTATATCGGGGACACGATCAAAGATAGGGAAAAGCTTCTGGTGCAAACTCCTGAAAGTTTTCATGCCCGGATGAATATCGATGTCCGTGTACTTCAGGAAGTGACCGGCATAAACAGGGATGCAAAAACGGTAAGTATCCTGAAACACAGTAACGGTGAAACCTACACGGAAAATTATGACAAACTTGTGGTTTCTCCGGGAGCAGAGCCGGTTAAACCGCCAATAAAGGGGATCAACGATCCTTCGATCTTCACGCTCAGGAATGTTCATGATACGGACCTGATAAAAGCTTTTTACGATAAAAACAAACCCCGCCGTGCAGTAGTTGTGGGAGCTGGATTTATTGGGTTAGAAATGGCAGAGAACCTGCACAGGCTGGGGATCAACGTTACCATTGTAGAGATGGCAAACCAGGTAATGGCCCCGCTTGATTATGAAATGGCTGCTGAAGTCCATCAGCATCTGAAAACAAAAAAAGTGGAGTTTTACCTAAATGACGGGGTCAACGAGTTTGAACGGAACGGACAGTACCTGAGTGTTCATTTACAATCAGGAAGGACCATCGAGACAGAAATGGTAATTTTGTCTATCGGGGTGCGCCCGGAAACACGTCTTGCCCGGGAATCAGGGCTCGAACTGGCAGAAAACGGAGGGATTAAGGTAAATGAATTTTTACAAACAAACGATCCTGATATTTATGCACTTGGCGATGCCATCGCTTTTCCCCACCCGATCACAAAAAAGTATGTGAATACTTACCTCGCGGGACCGGCAAACAAACAGGGACGTATAGTTGCCGACAACATTGTCCTCGGTAATGTCAAAACATACAAAGGGGCTATTGCTACAGCTATTGCCAAGGTATTCGACATCACTGTAGCCTCGACCGGGCTCCCCGCCAAGGCATTAAAAAAAGAAGGCATTGAATTTATCTCCAATATCATCCACGGATCATCACATGCCGGATATTATCCCGGGGCCATGCCCTACACGCTGAAGATTCTTTTCCATCCGAAAACAGGTAAGCTATACGGGGCGCAGATGATCGGATACGACGGAATAGACAAGCGTATAGACCTGGTTGCGACAGTACTGTTGAAAAACGGGACGATATACGATCTCCAGGAGATAGAACATGCATATGCCCCACCCTATTCTTCGGCAAAAGATCCTGTGAACCAGGCTGGGTTCGCCGCCGAAAATATTATTTCGGGCAGGGTAAAGATTATCAATTGGGACGAACTGGCAGAACTGCACTCGGCCAATATCTGTTTGCTGGATGTTCGTACGCCCCAGGAACACGAGCTGGGACACATCGAAGGATCTGTAAATATCGAGGTCGACCGGTTAAGGGAAAGACTGGAAGAAGTTCCAGTAGACAAAAAGATTATTGTATATTGCGGAGTGGGCCTTCGCGGCTATATTGCCTCGCGTATCCTCACCCAAAACGGGTTCGATGATGTTTATAATCTTAGCGGGGGCTATAAAACATATGAACACACAACCTGCAAACAAAGTAACGAAGACATTTTTGAATCGAGCTACATCGATAAGGACGACCATATATACAGAGGGAAACCGGCCTCTTCTGTACAGGAAATGATCAAAACGATGGAAGTTGATGCCTGTGGGCTCCAGTGCCCCGGGCCAATATTAAAGTTGAAAACAGAAACAGATAAACTCGGTCCAGGACAACGGCTCAGGCAAAAAGCCAGCGATCCGGGTTTCATGAAAGATGTCAGGTCATGGTGTAACATGACCGGTAACAAATTAATTTCGCTGGACAATGAGAACGGGATTATCACAGCGGTTATCGAAAAAGGAGATAACAAAGGGAAACAGGAAGGTTCTCCTGCTCAGGCTATCCCGCAAAGAAATAAAACCATGGTGGTATTCAGCGACGACATGGACAGAGCGCTGGCATCACTGGTCATTGCCAATGGCGCTGCCGCCACAGGCAGCCAGGTAACCTTATTTTTCACATTCTGGGGACTCAACATCATCAAAAAAGAACAAAAGCCCAAGGTTACAAAAGACTTTATGGGAGCCATGTTCGGAAAGATGATGCCGGAAAATGCAAATAAGCTAAAGCTTTCAAAAATGAATATGCTGGGGATGGGGTCGCTGATGATGAAAAAGAGGATGCTTGCTAAACACGTCGATTCTATTGAAGATATGATCAAAACCGCCCTCGACAATGGCGTAAGAATGATTGCCTGTCAAATGTCGATGGACGTGATGGGGGTAACCAGGGAAGAACTTATTGAAGGGGTCGAAACAGGTGGGGTGGCAACCTATCTCGAAGAGACAGAGAAGTCAAACCTAAATCTCTTCATCTAGAAGTTTCTTATTCACCACGGATTACGCGGATATCCACAGAAAAAAATCTGTGCAAATCGGTGTAATCTGTGGTTTTTCTTTTCTCTTCCCTGACTCGGAGATGCAGCTTTTTCCACCAATAGACAGTCATGATGAGTGTGAAATAAAATTGCCCATCCTGTCGCACTAAGGGATATCAAATAAATTTCTCTCTCCGCTGAAGGTTTTGCATTCCCAAAAGGATAAAAATCACGGATCCTACCGCCAAGAATATGCGGTTCTTTACGGTTATTCCCGCCCATATCATCTCGTTCATATTATTCGGGATATTAAATGGGTTCAGGAAAATATTCCACATCGTTTTTTGTACCGTATCGGAAAGGATCAGGGCAAGTACCCCTAAGATAACCATAACGACAGCCGTTCCGTTACCATTCTTAATAACCGTGGAAAACATAAAAGCCATGCTTCCCAGGAAAAATACAGGATACATGACCTGGTACGACATCTCGACAAGGTTTACCGGAGTAAGAAATACAACACTTAAACCTCCAAAAACAAAAAGTAGCAGAAATACGATAATAAACACCAGGATCAGCCTTACCAGCCAAACCTTATAACGATAGTCCGGTATCCCGAAAAGGATCTCCAGGATGCCTGCATCCACATCGTTTTGTATCCCAAACGTCATCGGGTAAAAAACGAGCAGGATAGCCGGGAAAAGCAGGGTATCGTATACAAACTCCTCGTCCGGAACGGTTCCGTTCCAGACACCGGTAATCGCGATAAATGCAAAAAAAGCAAATGCTGCCAGGAAAAACCAGATAAAACGTCCGGCAAAAATGATCCGGAAATTATACCGGATCATTTTCAGTACCAGCAGAAAACCGTTTTGTATATTTTTTCTTCCAACCTTCATCTGTAAAGAATAATAATTAACATTTAAATTCTACATATAGGATCATATGAATCCTATAAAAACAATAAAACGACAGCAACAATAAAGCCTGTCCCTGTCAAAAGGATCCCCCGTCTGAACAGACTGGTGCCGGGCTTAAACATCCAGAATGAAGATATTCCCAAAAACAGTAACGAAAGCCCGAAAATTATTGAGAACCAGTGAGAGACAGATTTACTCGACGTTTTGTGCAAGCCGTTGAATTTTTCAAGGAATGAAGGAAGAGCCTTATCGGAATAGTTAACCACTCCTGTTTCTTTATTATAAGTGCCATTTTTAAAATAGAGAACGCTCCCTTCTGTCTTCAACACCTTAAAATTCCTACTGTGCAAGGCCATTCCCAGTTCCGAATCCGAAAGGTTCGGAGACAGTTCCCGTTCGATTTGCTTTTCTTTTTTGAGAAAATCGGTATCCCGGTAAATAAGAACAATCCCGCTTATAGCGTAAATAAAAATAAAACCAACCACAAGAAAACCGATATCGCGATGTAACGAACGCATAAAGGCGTGGGAAGATTTTGCTTTTTTCATTTCCATATATACTTTTTTGACGTCTAGTCTAATTACTTCAAATCTTTAATCAGGCACAGATAAGCATCCTCAAGTAAAGGGTTCGATAGTACCGCGTCTTCGGCAGGTTTACCATGAGAGAGCACACGTACACGGATATTTTCTCCGACTCGCATGTGGTGCACGACCATCTCCTTATTGGGCATCCTGTCGAACTCAGCCGCCGGCACTTCGTATTGCCAGACCAGTTTTTCTGCAAGATGTACCATATCTGCAGGAGTACCGTGGTATTTAACCCTTCCCCTGATAATAACAGCCAGATTATTGCATGAGCTCGATATATCCTCAATAATATGGGTCGAGAAAATCACAATCCGCTCGCGGCTCAGCTCAACCAGCAGGTTTCTAAACCGGATCCTCTCCCGGGGATCGAGGCCGGCGGTAGGTTCATCGACAACAAGAATCTTCGGAAGATGGAGCAAGATCTGGGCGATACCGATCCGTTGTTTCATCCCTCCAGAATAGGCGCCAATCTTTTCATCCCGACGATCATACATATGAACGGCACTGAGCACATATTCCAGCCTTTGCCTCCGCTCTTCGTCATCAGTAATCCCCTTAAGTATAGCCTGATATTCAAGGTAATCCCAGGCCGACATATTTTCATACATTCCGAATTCCTGCGGCAGGTAGCCAATCAGTCCCTGAAGCTCTTCTCTCTTTTGTTGAGTATCAATTCCATTAATCCATATTTTGCCATAACTCTGTCCGAGGATCCCGCAGATAATCCTCATCATTGTCGATTTACCTGCCCCGTTCGGGCCAAGCAAGCCAAACATTCCTGTGCTTATTTCCAAAGATACCCCATTCAACGCTTTAAATGGAGAATTTCGTTTTCCGATAAGCGGAATCTGCTTTACAAAGCGATAGGTTGCCCTTCTCAAAGAACCAAAACGGCCTGTAATACGGTTTATATTGATTTTTTCTTCGTAAAGTCTCCGGGAAGTCACATAGATAACAAGGCCGAGATACCAGATTACACAGAATGCAATAATCAACCCGATATATCTGGTCTTAAGATAAAGAAATACTAATTCGACCAGGGGAAGGAGCCAAAACAAGAATCCGCCGGACTTTTTGCTGAACACGAAATAGGAGTTTTTCCCTGTGTCCCGGCCACGGTTTTCCAGGTAAATCACAAACGGCTTCCACATTTGTTTTGCATATAAATAGATCAAAAAGGCTAAAAAACAGTTCCAGAAGGCACGGTCGAGGTAAATAAAGGCAAAATAAACCAGGAACCCCATCAATGGCAACTGCCATATTACCTGATCAAAATCGCGTATTGAATGATAATCCTTTTCCAGTCCTGCCCTTCTCCTGATATTAATTCCTCCCTGCCATTCGCGGGAAAAGCGCCCCGGCCGGTCATATATTTTCACCAGGTTCCTGATGATAATATGGACGCGCTCATCTTTTCCGATCAACTTCGTCCCGGCTTTTTTAAGGCTATTCATAACAAACCATGTAATTCCCGGAACCAAAACAACGGCCAGTACAACATCGAGCATCTGCCATGCAAAAGAATCGACCTTAAAATAAACCAGTGCAAAAGCCAACCCCATCAGAACAAGTTGTAATGCCCGTAATTTCCAGTCAAGCGATCTGAACCATGCCAATGAATTTTCCAGACCTGAATACATGGTGGGGATGAAAACAAGGGTCAGCAAAGTACTCAACGTCAATCCTCCAATAACCACAATGGCAAAAGGAGCGCCGATAATACTCACGTACTCCGCCTGTCCCATAGCCAGCGGCACCATTGCGACAATAGTTGTGATGGCGGTGATCAGGATCGGGCGTACGCGGGAAAGTCCGGCAGTCATTAAGGCCCTTGACCTGCGGAACCCTCGTTTCCGTAATATATTCGTGTAATCGATCAGAATAATCCCGTTGTTCACGACAATCCCAAGTAAAATCAGGAAACCGATCATGGTATTCGCATTGAACAGACTGTTCCCGGTTATAATTAACCCGATCAGGGAGCCAATTGCAGCCAGGGGGATAGAAAACATCAGCACAAAAGGTATTGCAATTGATTCGAATACCGATGCCAGGATCATAAAGATCAGGATCACGGCAGCAAAAATCAGAAAATAAAATTCACTCAGGTCCTGTTCTTCATGAACCACTTCTGCTGCAATTCCGGAAGGGAACTGGTAACCGGCCACAAGGGCATCAATCTGGTATCTGTAAGCATCGAGGATATCGTTCGACTCCTCGGCTTCACTTTCAAAGGTATAAGTAATCTCAATTTCCTTTTCCTGGTTAACCCTGGTTATACTTGAAAGTCCCTCCGCATATACCAACCGGGTAAAATCCTGAAGCTCGTGCCATGCATTATTGCTGTCTTCCATCCGGACTGTTTTCAAATCGTCCATAGTCCGGGAATCAGCATCATTTCCAGTACCGGAAGTGTTGTCATCGGTATTCTGTTTGATCATGATGTCGTACTCGTCGACACCCTGACTAAACGTAACGCCAGTGGATATTTCCCCTGAAAACGAGTTCATTTCGCTGGTAATACTGCTCATTTCTATTCCCAAGTCGGTCATCAGCAACGGGTCGAACAGCATATGTACCTCAGGACTGTTGTCTGAAACGCTTAACCGGACATTACCTATAATATCCATATCTTTCAGATAGTATTGCAGGTCCTGGGCCACACGTTGCATGACGGCAAAGTCTTCACCCTTCAGCACAATCTTCTCTTCATTCGTTCCGATACCCAAAAGTTTCTGGAAGTTGCTCATTGTACTTCCCCCGCCACGGCTACCGCCGCCTCCGCCACCACTTCCCCCCGAGCTGGTCTGTTCAAACGAAACCTCTGCAGGGCTCATATTCTTGGTCAGGTTCTTTATTTCAGCCTTAATTTCCGCGTAACTCCGGCCATTGACCTTTTCGTAATCATCGGCCAGCTTCACGGTAACGGTAGCCTTTTCCTCTTCAACTGTACTGTATATATTTTCTTTCTCCTTGATATCCTTCAGCTTATCTTCTATCTTCTGAACAGTTTCATCTGTTTTTTCCAGTGTCGATCCGGACGGCATCGTCACATACAGCGGGATATCCGTCTCCTGTACCTCCTGTAGAGAACTGACACTCACCGTAATACTAATGAAAATTGTCAAAAAGAACAGGATGACGCCGCCAAGAATGGTAACCAACGGATTCCGCATCGACGATTTTAGCAAAAGAAGGTATATTTGAACCATCCGGTTATTGGTAGTCACCTTTTCAAAATGAAAACCTTTCCCTTCCTTCTTTTTCAAAAACAGATGGATCCCCATGGGCACAAGGAGCAGCGCAACTACCAACGAGACGAGTAAAGTAGAGATAATTGAAACGCCGACATTCTTTCCCAACATCTCGATAAGATAGTTAGTTGAAAACAAAAATGGCAAAAAGACGGTGATTGTAGTCAGCGTGGAAGCCACGATTGAACGCCAGACTTCCGATGTCCCCTGTATCACGGAAGTATCTGCGTCTTCACCTTTCCCTGCAAGCCGGTATATATTCTCAAGCACCACAACACTGTTATCAAGCAACATACCAATTGCCAGTGCCATTCCGACCAAAGTAAGGCTATTCAGTGTAATACCGTAGGCATAAAAGAAGTTAAATGCCGTAAATACGGAAACAGGAATTGCCAAAGCAATAAAAGCAACAATACGAATGTTTTTCAGAAAGATCCAGAGCACAAAGACAGCCATCAGACCGCCTACTATAGCCAGGTTAATAATCTGGTCGATATTCTCTTCCATTGTTTCAGCAGAGTTACTCTGGACGATTAGCTGAACATCCTTGCTTTTTAGCTTTTCATTTAACTGACCTATAAGTTGCTGTACTTTATGCGACAAATCGATCTGGTTAGCCTGGGAGTCGTTAACAAGTTGTACTGAGACAGCAGCTTTACCATTAACCCTGCTGTAGCTGGTAGCTTCCTTTTCTCCAAACCTTACTTCAGCCACATCTTTTAGCAATACAGGGCCATCGGCGACCACCAGGTTCTCGATATCCGAAACCTGGTTATACTCGGCTGTAACATGCACAAAATATATTTTGTCTTTTTCCTTCAGGTTTCCGACATAGGTACGCGACTGGGAGTTCTGGGATAATAAAGAACGAATCGTAGCAGACGTTATGTTATAAGCCTTACAAGCCTGTTCGTTCGGAATAATTTCAATCGATTTCTCCTTACCGCCATAAACATTTACCCCTGCAACTCCATCCACATTTTCCAGTTCCGGTTTAATATCCTGATCGACAACATTACGCACCCGGTCAATTTCCCCGCTTCCCAATGCCTGCAAAGACATGAACTGGTTATTCATCTGAGTCAGATCGACCCGGTTAACGTTTACCGTGAAATCGTCCGGAAGGTCATCCTTCATAGCGTTGATCTTTTCCTGCAGCCTCAGGAAAGCCAGACTAAAATCGACATCCTTCTGATAGTAAACGACGATGCTCCCTCTCTTGGAATTAATACTCGATTCCATCGATTCGATCCCGTCCAGGGTACCAATAGCTTCTTCCAAAGGAATGACCACCTCATTTTCGAAATACTCAAGGTCAACTTCCTTATTGGAAGAAGCCTGAACATACAGAAAAGGAAGTTCCACATTCGGCAGCAACTCTACTTCCAGCTGTTTATAGGAAACATACCCAAGCAGGGTCAATCCGATAAACAGCATGCTGATCAGTGTTTTTCTATCAATTATAAATTTCACTTTCAGAATTTTATATTGTTCTTCCGGACTATTTTGCAGTCCCTCTTATTCGATCCTTTGCTTCCTCAAACAATTCATAAACGCAGGGGATAACCACAAGGGTCAATAAAGTCGAAGTGGTCAAACCGCCTATCACAGCCAATGCCATCGGCGAACGAAGCGATGAACTTTCGCCAAAGCCAAAAGTCAGCGGTAGCAAAGCAAGGATTGTCGTCAGACTGGTCATAATAATAGGACGTATACGTTGCTGCCCTGCCTGGGCAATTGCTTCAATCCTGCCGAGTCCATCCTGTCGTAACTGAAGGATCCTGTCAATCAAAATAATAGAGTCATTCACTGCAATACCGACCAGCATGATTATACCTATAAACGCCATCATGTTAAGCGACTGCCCCAGGAAAAAGAAGGTGATAATAGAGCCTGCAACTGCCAAAGGAATGGTTAATAAAATTGTGAAAGGATGCAGCAACGACTCGAACTGGGAAGCCATAACCATATATACAAGGATAATCGAGAGCAGCAGGGCAAAACTAAGACTCGACATTGATTCCTCACGCATCTCTTCTTCACCGCTGACACCTATCTTATAATCAGCAGGAACAGAAAGCGGTGCAATAGCTGCTTTTATTTCCTGAACAGCCTGGTCAAGTGGTGTTTTTTTATCCAGTTGCGCAGTTACCTGCCCGATCCGGGTCTGGTTTCTCCGGTAAATTTGTTTAGGGGACTGTCCTATTTTAATCGAAGCCAACTCGTTGAGCTGAAACTCCTGGTTATCGCTCTCAATACGAAGATCGCTTATCTGTGACAGATTCTTATCTGGCAATTTGAGCGTTATATCTTCCATCTCTCCTTCGCGTTCAACCTGCCCGACAGTTTTACCTTCAAGCTGGGCTTCCACCTGGGAAACAATATCACTAACGCTCAGGTCATACATTCCGGCCCGAAGTCTGTCAACCATAATCTCAACTTCAGGTGACCCGTTCTCCATTGACGATTCCACGTTGTATATACCAGGCAGCCCTTCCATTTTCTTCTTTACCTGGGTTGCCAGGTCCTCGATCACATCGATATCCTCGCCCTGCACCTCAACAACAATAGGAGCTTCATCTGTTCCTAAAATATTTTGCAATGCAGTTTCATCCTGCTTATAACTAATCTCGACATTCTGGATGTCTCCGACTGCGTTATTGATTCTTCTGATTGCCTCTGATGAAGTAATCTTACTGTCAGATTTCAGCGCGATATTCATCGTCGCCGTGTTATCTCCCTCAAGGATATCACTTTCTGAACTGCTTTCATCATCGTCGCTGCTGGGGCCAATCTGACTGTAAATTGTCTTCAGGTCGCTGCCCAAAACCTCGGTTACCACCTTCTCCAGGTTTTCGACAGCCGATGATGTCCGTTCGAGCCTGGTCCCTTCCTGCATCCGGATATCCATCGAGAACTCCCGGGTTTCGGTTTTTGGCATGAATTCGGTACCAATAAACGGTACCATCAGGGCGGAAATTCCCATCAGGAACAAAGTAAGCGCAACAACAAGCCACTTTTTCTTCACAACTTTTTTCAGGAACTGTCCATATCCTTTCAGCTGAACTGACTTGGATTCAATATTGGCTTTGTTCTTGTAGAAAAGGTTGAATAACATGGGGATTAACAACATGGCCACAACAAGAGAAGACAGCAGTGAGAAAGTCACCGTCCAGGCCTGGTCCTTGAATAACTCACCGGAAGCACCATGAAGGTAAACGATCGGCAAAAAGACGACAATCGTAGTCAATGTCGACGAGGTTATAGCCCCTCCAACCTGCGCCGTTCCGGTAATTGCGGCATCCCTGACAGACAAACCGCTTTCATGGTTACGGAAGATATTTTCCATGACCACAATGGCATTATCGACAAGCATACCAGCCCCCAGGGCAAGCCCCCCCAGCGTCATAATATTCAGGGTAAGCCCGTTGAAATACATCAGGTTAAACGTAGCGATAATCGATACAGGAATAGCAACACTGACAATAAGCGTACTGCCAATACGCCTTAAAAAGAAGTATAACACGACAACCGCCAACAGAATCCCCATCAAGGCAGAATTTTCCACTTCCTTAATCGAATCGCTGATAAAGCTCCCCTGATTACTGACCATCGTGAGCTGGTAGCCCGGCAAAGCCTTTTGAATATCAACAATGGCCTTATTCACTTCCTCCACTGCTTTTACCGTGTTGTATTTGGTTTCCTTGTAAATAGCCAGACCAAGGCACCTCTTGCCGTTTAGCCTGACAATGTTCTCCGGGTCCTTATTCTGATAACTGACCTTCGCTACTTCCCTGAGGCGGATCGGGGTGTACGTAACCGTGTCGTTATCATGAACCTGCTTGTACCCGACAATAACATTTTCAAAGTCTTCTATATTCGTCAGCAGGCTTACTCCTTTCACCACATAGCTCAGCCCCATTTCTTCGATTGTTCCACCGGAAACAGATTCATTAAAATTATTAATCTTGGTGCTGACACCATCCATTGTAAGACTATATGCATCAAGAAGATACTGATTCGTCTCGATAAGAACTTCTTTCTCCTGATCACCCGAGATCTCTACCTCTGCCACACCATCCAAGCGGATTAACTCGTTGCGGATATAATTTTCAGCTACTTTACGCAACTCGTTCATGTCATTCAGATTGTCGTTGCTCAGGCAAAATGTCATGATGGGAGCGGAGTTGGGATCATGCTGGGTTATATTGATTTCATCGATATCATCTTCATTCTGGGCATAAGATGTAACCGCCTTTTGCAGATCGAGATAAGCATCGTCCATATCCTTGTTCCAGGCATATTCAACCGTAATCTGGGCGGTTCCGACCTTCGATATTGAGGAAACCTGTACCACATCCGATTGCCGGATAGCGAGGGCTTCGATATTATCGACAAACTGTTTCTCAATTTCTTCAGGAGGTTTTTCCCCTGCCTCAAGTTCGATATATAAACGCGGATTATTCAAATCAGGAAAAAGATCGACCCCCAGCTTGTCATAAGAAATATATCCCAGAAGCACGACACCAAGTACAATCATCAAGATGGTGACCGGGTATCTGATCGCAAATTCACTTAATTTCTTCACGGTACAAATCTTTTATTTGATGATTTTCACTTTCGAACGGTTTCTTAATGTTTCATATCCTTTTATTACAAGCCGGTCGTTCACTTTTAACCCTGATGTTATTTCCACATTGTCTTTGTTGTCGTAACCAAGAGTAACCTGCCTTTCTTCGGCAGTTCCCTTCTCGACAACAAAAACAGATTTTCCCCGTTGGCTGGTAATAATTACATCTTTGGGGATTACGATAACACTGTCCTTATGGTCGAGAACGATATCGGACTGCACAAACATTCCGGGACGAAGTTTCAATTTGTCGTTATTAATGACCAGCTTCCCTGTAAATGTCCGGGTTGTTGTACTCACTGCCGGGGATACATCGCTGACATAACCGGTGAGTGTATCTTGCGGTAATGTATAATTGGTAACACGGATGTTTAGCCCTTTAGTTACATCGTTAATATATTTTTCAGGGAGATTGACTTCCAGCAGTAACTTTTCATAGCTCATCAGAGAAACGACTTCCGTACCGCTGGCCACCTTGGTTCCCTGTGTGTAATAAGGCAAGCTGGTAATAACGCCCTTGAAAGGGGCCTTGACCGACATCTCTTCCTGTTGTATCTGGGCCAGATCATAGCTGTTCTTTGCCGTGACCTGGGCCAGCTCGGCATCACTCAATTCACTCTGGGTAACCCCGCCCTTATCAAAAAGCGACTTCTGCTGTTTATATTCCTGTTCTGCAATCTGAAGGTCAAGTTTCTTTTCATCCAGATTAAGTCCATTCAGATATTCGGCATTTTCCAGAGAGATAATTACCTGCCCCTGGTCGATCTGGTCTCCAAGCATTAAAGATTTTCCTGTCCGGGGATTGTTTTTCAGGAAATAATTTCCTGCAATTTCTGTCGAGAGGGTAGTCGACTTGGTTGCATAAACAGTACCTGTCGTACTTACAATCTTCTCAATAGAGCCATACTTTAAATCTTCAACAGAAACTGGTGTAGCCACATCTGTCTCCGTGTCTGAACTCTGACTGTTGCAAGCGGCCAATATAACCAGCGAAATTAGCGAAATATGTATAAATCTTAGTTTCATATGTTTATCATTTTTTATTACCTGACAGGATTATCCCTTATGAGCCGGCATCTTTCAGGTCGAGGTTTACTTGATTAATTGTTTAATATTCTTTGTTAAATCTTCAGGCAGAACGGGTACCCCTTTTTCAAAATCATACATTGTTTGTATTTTCATGTTAAGCACTTCCATTTTATAGTTAATCAGCGCCTGTGCATAATTCTTTTTCTTTTCAGAAAGCTGGGTCTGGTAATCGTTTAGGTTCATACTTGTCAGATCACCATTCGAATAGCGTTCCAGGTTTATATCATAAGTAAGCTGTGCATTCCGTTCATCCTGTTTGGCGATATCGATCTGACGCAGGTAATTTTCCATACTCCGGTAAACCTGCCTTATATTCACCATTATTGTTGTCTTTTCGTCTTCCAGGTTCAGGTTTGCCTGGTCAATAGTAGCCTGCTGGGCCTTGATTTTTGCTTTCTTTTCACCCCAATCGAAAAGCGGGACGTTAAAGGAAAGAGAGACCGAAGGGTTCCGGGTTGGATTATCATAGATATGTGCCAGGTTTTCGTTATCCCCAATTATACCCATCGACAGGTTCATCTCCCCCTTGAACTCGTTGGAAGCCTTCACGCTAAGCATATCGAATTGTGAAGTCTGGATTTTGATCCCATACTGCCGAAGTTCCATCCTTGATTTCAAACCGGATTCCACTGCCTTTTGAAGGTCGACGTTTACTGCCGGGGCATTTACATCAGCCATCACAGTAATATCTTCAGTGATATCCATTCCAATATATTGCTTCAGCTGATCCTTGTCGTTCTCAAGGGAAACTTTAGCATCCTGAACATCAGACTGGGCAGAGGAATAGTTCAGTTCTGCCTGATATAATTCCTCCATAGCCGATAAGCCTGCGTCAACTTTATTCTTGGTAATATCGTAGCTTTTTTTGGTATTGGATTCTTCGTCCTTGGCTATTTCCAGCTCCATCTGGGCCATATAAACATTATAGAAATACTGGGTCACATTTTTTTCCACATCCAGTTTTTCGAGCGCATAACTCAACTCTGTATTTTCCAGATCGAGTTCCAGTTCTTTCAGTTCTACTTTCAACTCATTGTATGTAAATAAAGGTTGGGATAAACTCAGGTACAGATTGTTGGAAAAAGACTTATCGTCAGAATATACCGAATTGGATTCGCTTGTACTTTTTTGCCACCCAAAATTGTCGACTAAGGATAAGGTCCCATTAGTCCATAAAATAGGCTGAGACACGGTAAACTTTCCGGAGGATTCAAACGACTCCTTCGTGTACCATGTTGAATAATAGTCATCAAACGATCTGGTTTTACTATACGCTACCGGGTCAAGGCTTAAAGTAAACTGCGATTTAAGAGCAGCCTTCTGAGCCTTGAGCGACTCCTGGGACCGTTTAAGGTCGAGTAGCGAGCTCTGGATGTTCGGACTATGCTGCATAGCTATCTCCAGGGCCTTATCCAAAGTAAGAATCTGTTGGGCTGACAGTGTCCCGGATAAAAGAAGGCCGGCGACTGTCAGAAAATAGAATCTCGATATCCTGAATTTCATAAATTTAAGATTATGTTCATATAATTCCAGTAGGTAATAATCATTATCGTTTAATTAATTTGACTGCATCAGCAACCACCATCCTGGCCTCTGACTTATCTGTCATTTCAATGATCGCGGTGTCAGGCGAAAAGTAATAAGCCCCGAGGTGGTTCCATCCTTCATCTGCTGTTTTCAGATCGATCGTAGCTTCCTCATCTCCATCATCGTGATGGACAATATAGTGGTATTCACCTTTATTGTCGTCTCCCCTTCCCCGTCCCGGAGGACCTCCAAAGCCACGGCTGTCCTTGTATACATAGACATAGACATCGTAATAGGCGTTTTCTTTGATCGGAACTTTCCAGGTAACCTTTTTACTTCCGTCTCCCGACCGGATGTAATAAGCGGAACGTATATAAGCCCCGTAAAAACTGGAGCTCGTTGTCAGCGTCCACTCCCTGGGGGCCCTCCACCTGGAAAACCCGGCATATTTTGAATCACTTGTCTCCTCCGGGACAAGCAATCGCCTCAAAAGATTGGCTTTATCAGCCTTACTTACCGAAAATCCGGGATCTTCGTTATCGAGTATAATTTCATTATTTTCCGCAATACGTACCGGGGTGTCAACTACTTTTTCCCCTTCATGAGGTACGGCATTTTTATCTTCCGGGATATCATCCAGAGAAACACGGAGTTCATTCGGAATATTCCTGGATGTAAAAGTATTTATACTAATTCCCCGGGGAGTTCCGCTCAACAGGAAGCTGACCTCCTTCGTCTGGTTGCCATCCATATGGACTAGTTTGCTGATTGTCTCCGACGATCCGCCCATTCCGCCAAAGCGTCCCCCCCCAGGACCCCCGGTACGAAAATCAACAGTAAAAATACCCTCTGCATCTTCGGTATTGGTCACTTTAAACTTAATCATGGTTTTTTGCTGATCCTGATCGAGCACTTTTACTGCATTTACCTTACTAAACAGAAAAGCAGGAAGTTTGGTGGTTTTAAACCAATTGTCCATATACGATATCAGGTCGATGCCAAAACGCTGTTGCACCTCGCTGGCGAAATTTTCAATAGTGGCGGTTTTAAATTTGAACCGATTCAGATAATCATAAAGGAAATCAGCAAAAGCAGCATCCCCAGCTTTTCTTTTTATAATAGAGAATAATGTTTTTCCCTTTAAATCAATCACATTGTCGACAATCTGCAACTCATCGGGATCGTTCAGAATTTCTTCAAAACTATGGGTCAGTAGGGCCAGATTCCCTTTTTCGTCTTCCGACATTCCTTCCATCTCCCGCATGAACCCCATCCCCGGGCTGTCACCCGTTGATTCCTTCTTATAGCTTTCGAAAACCTTGTCAGCTACAGGCCACCGGTCTGACCGGATATAATAAGCATAGTCGTAAAATAAAGGGAAGACATAATAGTTATTCGGAGTTTCCTCCACCTGTACCTGTCCTCTTGTCATGCTAAAATCGGGACGCCCGCTCTCTTCCGTAAATGAAGACAAAAAATTCTGCAACACCTGTATTTTCTTTTCTCTGGGCGTCATGTTCTGATCCCGGTCGGGACCAAAGCGCCTTCGGCTTTGCATCTGGCCATAGAAATCGGCTTCCCGGGTGAGGACCCCCTTCTCTGCAAAAAGGACCATTCCCGGCTGCATTTGTTCCCTGGCCCCCGTAAGAACTCTTTCATAAGAGTAAAACTGAATCGGTACCTCAACCACAGAAAACCGGTCAAAGGGATAATAAAGATCAACATTTCTCTCGAAATCCTGCAGGCTTTCTGCAATAATAGCCGGGACAGTATCCTTAATCTCTTCGAAAAAACCAGAGAAATAATCGTGACCTTTTCTAACATACACACTAAAGTCAAGGCCATCTATTTTAGCCTGCTTTTGTTCATAATCGCCTACGATCAACGAAATCTGGGATTGAGGGTGCGACGAAGTAAAAATAAAGTGCCCGTTTTCCTGTGTAGCCTTTCCCTGAGATATGGCGATCAAACCCGGATCGACAACAACATCCAGTTTAAAGTTACTAAACTGCCGGGTGAGCCATTGGTTATTTTTATGGCCAAAACCCGCTCCCGGAACCGGGTACCAATCGGCCTCCCTGGTCAGCAACAAATATTTGGAGGTAACGAAAGCGTAGCGTTTATCAATCTGATACATAAAGTTTTGATAAGCTTTCTCCCTCGTTTCGTCATCAATATCCAGGTAACAGGCAGCTTCGTTTATCCCCCCCTCATACCTGAAACGAATCGTCGCTTCTTGTCCCGGGGCAAAGGACACCCCTGTCAGTTCGACAATATTCAACTTCTGATTGAAAGGTTGGTCTTTCCCGTTAACAGTGACATGACTAACTTTCAACCCCGGGTTCAGGCTAAATATTACCTTATCAATCGCATCCACTCTGTCATTTCTTACATCAAGAGTACTTTCACAAATTATATTTTCGCCATGATGCTCCAGCTTTATATCATACTTTTTTACATCCAGTTGTCTGATTCCAATGAATTCATCATTCAGTTCCATCATCTGCTGTCTCAGGTTTTCAGCCTCATTATAGGAAGACACATGGCTGACTCCCAGGTAGACTCCAAGGAAAAGGAAAAGGGAACCAAAAACCAGTGAAAAATTTCTTGTGCTTTTCGAATGGGGTAAACGACGTAGCAATACAATGGTAAAAAAGATAAAAGACAGTCCCAGAAAGAAATACATCCCCCTTAAGACCAGTATCCTGTTCACATCGCCAAAGCCTACAAAATCTGAAAAAGTTAAAGGAATATTATAGGCCATATAATCGAACAAGTAATAGAATTTACTTTTTAAATAGAAAAGAGAAATGGCCACATACCCCAACATGACCACGAAAGTCACCGCCTGGTTTTTGATAACAGACATTACCAGGAAAGAGAGTCCCATGATAAAAACCAGTGTCGGGATACTAATTAACAGGAAATAATACAGGTAGGACAAACCATTGACCGATACATTTTTCGTGATCAGGTTAAATATCAGAGCAATTACTAAAACAATAAGGTTCAGCACAATGAATACAAACATATTGCCGAGTGTTTTCCCCAGCACATATTCGCCATTCGTCATTGGACGGACATAAATGACTTCTGTCGTATCCAGTTTTTTATCTCTCTTTAAAAAGTCTGAAGCCAAAAAAATGGCAATGATTGCCTGGACAACATTCAGAAGCAAAAGATTAACATAAGGAATCAGGGATGGAAGCCCTTTTAGTTCCCACTCCCCTGCACCTCCTCCTGATTGGATCAGTACTCCGAAATTGAAAAAGGCAAGCACAACAATGGCAATAATGGCAAAAATCCGGAAAAACCAACTTCGTAAAAGGGTTTTTGTTTCATAAAACGCAATTGATCTGATATAATGAAATGAAACCATAGCTGATTTTATTTTTTAGTTAGATGTCCATTGATTTAACTTGTTTTCCATAAAATACACGTAAGCATGTTCCAGGTTCGGATCGATATGATTGCCATAATAACCATTTATTTCATCGGCAACGACCTGAATTTCCCATCCATCGCTGGTAGGGACATTCGATATAACCGGATATTTCTCATTAATCTCCATATACTCGGATTCTGTAGCCTTTATAAGCCAGACCTTATCCCTGGCCTGAACCACCATGTCGTCCGGAGAGCCGCTGTATACCTGTTCTCCCTTGTTCAGCAAAGCCATATTTTTACAGGTACTTGAAATATCGCCAACAATATGTGTTGAAAGGATAATAGTGACATCGTTGGTTGAAATTGTTGAAAGTAGGTTTCGGAAACGGATACGTTCTTCCGGATCAAGCCCGGTTGTCGGCTCATCGACAATAATCAGACTGGGATTGTTAATCAGAGCCTGGGCTATCCCAAGCCGGCGCTTCATACCCCCTGAAAGTCTGTTGGCTTGCCGGTCACGGGCTTCGAAAAGACCGACTTCCTCAAGCATTTTGTCAACAGCAACAGACCGCTCTTTTCTGGATTTCATTCCTGACAGGCGGGCTGCATAGTCCAAAAATTCATAAGTTCTCAGCTTTGAAAAGAAACGAAAATCCTGAGGTAAATACCCAATCATGGTGCGGATCTCTTTCCTGTTCTTCACCAGATCAAGCCCATCAACAGTTACTTTTCCGGAGCTGGGTTTCATGAGGGTAACAAGAATACGCATAAGAGTAGATTTTCCGGCACCGTTTGGCCCGAGCAATCCAAACATGCCATCTGTAATTTCGAGATCAATATGATTGATCGCTTTGTTGCCATTCGGATAAATTTTGCTTAATCCTTCGATCGTAATTTTCACAGTCAGTAAATTTCAGATTTAGTTTATAGACTTTAATTCAGTTAAAACGTTTAATTCTGTTCGCGTAAAATTAACTAAATGAGAAAAAACTTTCATTTTTTTCCGATAAACGGAATGTTTTAACCGACCACTAGCTCTTACAGGCTCAGGGCTGATAAGCAGAATTCCGGAGGAGTTCCTGATAATCTTTATTTTCCATTAACTGAGGAAGAGAAACCTGAGGATTTTGTTTCATATACGATTTAACAATCTGCCAGCCGAGCCACGCACCGGTCCTTCCCGGTGATTCGGAAGTAAATCCCGGGGTATTGGGCGCATCATCGACATAGCGTTTAATATCCATCCGGTCTGTCGAAAAAAGCAAATTGTATTCAGCCAGGTAGGCCCACATTTCTTTTTCCCTGTCCTGGCAGAACCTGAGTTGTTTTTGGGTATATCCCAGCTTTACAGTATCAGGCAGGTCCGGAAGCAGCGCGTTTGTAAAAAACAAAAGCTTGCCTTCATAAATCATGCGGTCGACCAGATGAGAAGTCTCATTCCCAAATGGAAATTGCGCCATCCCCCATGCATAAACCACATCCGGAACAATTTTCCCTGGATACATATTTTTTGATTTGTATCTTGGAATGCCAAGTCTCGGATAATAGGAACAACCAGCGCCAAGATATTTATCCAGACTAACCCCAACCAGACTGTCAGTATAGATTACAGATTGATGGAAGCCACTGATACAGGTGTAGACTTCAGGAATATTCCCTTTCGGAAAATAATAGCGATAGTATCTGAATGCCCTTTCCAGATCTCCCTTCAATTTATCTTTATTTATGGCCCGATCTGCTTTCCCCTTCAAATCCGTTATGAGTGTATCGGTCACAAACAACTTTAACGACTTCAGGTATTCAGACTGACCAGGTCCACCAATTCCAATCATCTGCCATGTAAAGAATGGCAAAAACGATGCATACTTTCTTTGGAGGCCGGGCAGTGCCTTATCCAGGTCAATACCCGGCGACAATAAATCATCGTCCAGACATTTAAAAACCAAATCGACATGAATGCCTGAAATATCAGCCTCTCTGCCCCTGCCACACGAGAGCAAAAGGAGAATCGACAAAAAGGCAAAAGCAATTTCTTTCATTTCCTTACAATCCTTCTTTAATCATTCAAACACCAAATCATTCAACGAATCAGCCATCAAACAACTATCATCAGGTTCCGAATCTTAAGTTGTGGGATACAAAATACGTCAAGATCAATCAAAATATTGTCTTTTTCAAATTAAAATTCGAGATTTGTATATGAAAATAAAAGCTATAGAAAACATTTCATGAACAAACCACGTTATTTCGACCAAGCAAAAAATCATGTAACCAGAAACATGCATGCACATCACTGGAATTTAAGGACAAATTGTTCAAGAAAGACATGTATCTTATTCTTTATCGGTCTATGTATTGCGTCCTCGTCTGCACTGGCCCAAAATTCAATAGAATTGTCCTTTACAGGAGGTCCTTCGGTCAACTGGCTCAGTTCCGGAACAAACGAAGTAACCAAAGGCGGCAGTAAAGCCGGCTTTGATTTCGGGTTGACAGCCGACCTCTTTTTTGATGCTCAAAACAGGTATGCAATTACAACAGGATTATTACTTTCCAATACTGGAGGAGAACTTGACTATCATACTTCGGGACCGTTCTCATTCGGAGGGGAAACTCTCAACGCCGGAAGCAGTATCCGCTACCGGATCCAATACCTGGAAGTACCATGCGCCGTAAAACTGAGGACAAGCCAGTTCCGTAGGTGGACATACTGGGGACAGTTCGGACTCTCAGGCTTCATCAATATCGGGGCAAAAGGAGACTCCAGCGATGGTCAGCTCGACAAAACAAATATTAACGACGAAGTAAAACTATTCAATCTGGCCATGAATATAGGAGCAGGGGCCGATTTCGACCTTGGGTCGGGAAATGCATTTTCCATTGGTCTTATCTATAAGGACGGATTCGTAGACGTTACAAAAAATGACTATGGCAACAACACTACGGTCAATTCGGTTTTGCTTAAATTAGGATTGATTTTCTGACCAGGCTACCTTATTTTCGATTATTTTATAATTAACATATCTCTCATGAAGATTGCGCTTGCACAACTGAACTACCATATTGCAAATTTCGAAGACAATTCGAGAAAAATCATTGCTGCCATACAAAAGGCAAAGGAAGGAGGGGCGGAGTTGGTGGTTTTCTCTGAACTTGCAGTTACAGGTTATTACCCTCACGACCTGCTTGAACGGAAGGAATTTATTGAAAAAGCAGAGAAAACGATAAAAAAGATTGCCCGACACTGCACAGGTATCGCAGCCCTGGTGGGGGGCCCCAGCATCAATACAGGGGAAAAAGGGAAGAAGCTTTATAATTCGGCATGGTTTCTTAATAATGGGAAAGTAGAAGCGATTCGACATAAATCGTTACTTCCCACATACGATGTTTTTGACGAATACAGGCATTTCGAACCGAATAATGACTTCATTCTTATCCATTACGGAGGGGAAAAACTGGCCATCACCATCTGTGAAGACCTGTGGGACGAACAACCGACCAACAATGAATTCGCCAGGGACAAACTGTACCGGAATTCACCGATGGAAGAGTTTAGCAAACTCAACCCGGACCTGGTTATTAATCTGTCGGCATCGCCATTCTCATACAACCAGGAAAGCTGGAGAAAGGATATCCTGATCAATAATGCTAAAAGATACAAGGTACCTATTGTTTATGTAAATCAGATAGGGGCCCACACGGAACTGGTATTTGACGGAGGCTCCTGTTTTGTTGAGAGTGATGGTTCGATTCCTACAGAATTAGCTTATTTTGAGGAGGACTTTCTGATTATCGATACAAAATCTCCTCTAAGGAAGAAGCAGCCGAAAATGGATTATATTGCCAAAATACGCCAGGCTTTGATCCTTGGGATCAGGGACTATTTCTACAAGATGCACTTTAACGATGTCGTGCTGGGACTTTCCGGCGGTATCGATTCTGCCCTGGTTTGTGCATTGGCCGTCGAGGCACTTGGACCGGAACATGTTCGCGGAATACTGATGCCTTCCAAATTTTCATCGGACCACAGCGTGGCAGATGCCGTGCAACTGGCAGAGAACCTGAAAATCCGTTACGACATCATCGGTATCCAGAACATGGTGGACGAATTTGAGAACCAGTTAAGCCCGATATTTGAAGGGCTCCCCCCGGGAATTGCGGAAGAAAATATACAAGCCCGTACCAGGGGGGTTATTGTCATGGCTATATCGAACAAATTCGGGAGCATTCTGCTCAATACAACAAACAAAAGCGAGTGCGCGGTAGGCTATGGCACCCTTTACGGCGATATGAACGGAGGACTTGCAATCCTGGCGGACGTTTACAAGACAGATGTATACAAACTTGCCCGGTACATAAACAGGGAACAAGAGCTTATCCCGGAAAACAGCATCCTGAAACCACCTTCGGCTGAATTGCGCCCGGATCAGAAAGATACCGATTCGCTGCCCGACTATGATACGCTGGATGCTATTTTGTTTAAGTATATCGAGCTAAACCTTTCGCCCGATGAAATTACAGAGCAAGGATTCGAAAAAGAGACGGTGTATAAAGTCACCAGGTTAGTCAACCAAAATGAGTACAAACGCTTTCAGGCCCCCCCCATTTTAAGGGTCAGCTCAAAAGCTTTTGGTTTTGGGAGAAAAATGCCCCTGGTTGCGAGGTACTCTTAGCAAAAAAAAAATTTCTTGTTGAAAAAGAGTTTTTCCGGATTCTGTTCAATAGTGGTTTTAGTGTCTGAAAATAAGTATCGAAATAATTTCATATTCCGCAAATTTAATTAACTTTGATGCTGTAAAACATGTAAACTGAAACCTATGCTGAGTCAAGAGATGGGGATCAAAGAAATTTTTGAGAATCCGAAATCGGTATTCAGTTTGTTGACCCCTGAAGAAAAAGAAGAACTACTTTCTCAAATTACACTTATCAACTATAAAAGGAATGATTTCATTTACAAGGAAGGGGATAAACCAACCTCTTTTATTTTCCTGATTGACGGGAAAGTAAAAATTTTCAAAGAAGGGGTGGGGGGCCGGGAGCAAATTATCCGGATGACCAAATCTCTCGGGTATATTGGTTATCGTGCCCTTCTCGCAGAAGAAAGCCACAACGGGTCGGCAGTTACCCTTGACGATTCGCTCGTATGCCATGTGAATCCGGATCATTTTTTTCACAAGCTACTCAGGAACCCTGATTTTAGCGGCAGAATACTGAGAAAACTGGCACAGGAACTTGGCTTTTCGAATTCGAGAACGGTCACCCTGACACAAAAGCACATCAGGGGACGCCTGGCAGAATCATTGCTGTTGCTAAAAGAAAAATACGGATTCGAGAACGACGGTGTTTCTTTAAAAGCATACCTCTCACGTGAAGATATTGCCAACCTTTCAAACATGACCACCTCCAATGCGATCCGGACGCTCTCCACTTTTGCAGGAGAGAAAGTCATTGCGATTGATGGCCGGAAAATTAAAATACTTGACCTGAATAAGCTTGAACGGATAAGCAAGCTAGGGTAATCTAATAAAAAATCCCGCCATGGCGGGATTTTTTATTAGATCATTCTTCAACATACACACGTCTCACTCGTTGAGAGATCCCTGTCAATACTTCATACGGGATTGTACCCATCCAACGGGCAATCTGCTCAAGGGAAATATGGGTTCCCATCAATTCCACCGGATCGCCCGGTTTTACATCAGTTCCGGTCACATCAATCATGGTCATGTCCATACAAATATTGCCAATAACCGGGACCACATGCCCGTTTACCCAAACTCTTCCTTTACCGTTGCTTAATCGTCTGTCATACCCGTCGGCATATCCGACAGGGATAACAGCAATCCGGCTCTCTCTCTCTACTTTTCCTTTTCTCCCGTATCCAACAGTTTCGCCGGGTAAAACAGTTCCGACCTGGGAAATCACAGTCGTCCATCTTGCAACAACAGACACATTCACTGCCGGCGAATGGGCTATTCCATATAAGCCAATGCCCAGCCGGGCCATTTCCATCTGATACTCCGGGAATCGTTCAATTCCAGCCGTATTCAGAAGATGACGGATCACCGGATGCGACTGGCTTTCCACAACAAGGTCGCTCAATTCCCTGAACCGGGCGTACTGCATCCCGGAAAAATCATCTTCCCCCGGATCGTCTCCGGCAGCAAGATGAGAAAAAACAGACCGGACATATAACCGTCTTTCCGATGCAATATGATTACAAATTTCCAGGAGCTCGCTCTTCGAAGAGAATCCCAGCCGGTGCATTCCTGTTTCAAGCTTCAAATGAACAGGATAGCCAGTTACGGCCATTCTCCGGGCCACTTTGTCAAACTGCCGGTATACCTCAACCGAATAAATATTGGGTTCGAGCCTGTACTCGAGCATAGTTTCGAAACTATGCTCCTCCGGGTTCATCACGATAATCGGGGTTGTAATACCTGCCTGCCTCAGATCAATTCCTTCGTCTGCAACGGCCACTGCCAGGTAATCGACCTTTTGAAATTCGAGAGCTCTTGCTATTTCAATCGTACCGCTCCCGTAAGAGAATGCCTTTACCATAATCATGATCTTTGTCGCAGGGTTAAGCAGAGCCCTGTAACAGTTCAGGTTTTCCACCAAGGCATTCAGGTTAATTTCAAGTTGCGTCTGATGGTATTTCTTTTGAAGAGAAGAGGCGATCCTCTCGAAACGGAATTCACGGGCCCCTTTTAACAAGATCTGTTCGTCCTTAAACTGAAAAGGGTTGAACGCCCTCAGAAAGCTGTCCGTATCATTATAAAAAACAGCCGATCCCGAAAAACAAGAGCTAAACCCGGACAATAGTGTGCCGATCCCGATAAACCGGTCAATACGGTACAACGATACTAACCTGGCAACTTCGCGCGCAAGGCTCTCTGGCGGCATACCTGACTGACGAATATCCGAAAGAATCAGTACTTGCTTGTGTTTCCCCGGAAAGGCCTGCCTGTTAAGAAACTGAAGGGCAATCTCCAGTGAATTAATATCGGAGTTATAATAGTCGTTAACCAAAGTACAATTATTTATACCTTGTTTCAACTCAAGCCTCATGGCTACCGGCTCCAATTCGCTAAAACGTAAAAGGACAGCATCCGTCAGTTTGCCTGTGGCAATAATAAAAGCCAGACAATGGCAAGCATTCTCCAGACCGGCATCGTCCGTAAACGGAATTTCCACGGATCCTTTTCCAGTAGCATAATCAAACGACAATACGGATGTGTGCTCACCGATCTTTACATCGATGAGAAGATCTGCCTCCGGATTTCCCGACATTGACCAGGAGAATATGCGTTTCCCCGATTTTCCATATTTGGAAGATATGCATTGGTGCACTAACTCCTGATCCCTCCGGTATATAATCAGGTCGCATGATGTAAAAAGGATAAGCTTTTCATCGGCCTTCTCTTCCAGCGACATGAAATTCTCCTGGTGGGCACTGCCAATATTCGTTATCAGGCCAACAGTAGGAGCAATAATACCGGCTAGCTTTTCCATTTCCCCAGGTTCAGATATCCCGGCCTCAAAAATCCCCAGGTCGAAAGTTCCGTCCATGTTCCAGACAGAAAGCGGTACCCCGACCTGTGAATTATAACTTTTAGGGTTCCGGACAATACTAAGGTCATGCTGAAGTAATTCGAACAGCCATTCTTTTACAATCGTTTTCCCATTGCTTCCTGTTATCCCCAACACCGGGTAATCCTGTTTTTTCCTCACTGCCGCCGTCAGTTTCTGAAGAGCAGCAAGCGTATCGGGAACCAATAAAACAGCAGCTTCCGGAGAAACGCCGGCACCTGTTTCATTATCAGAAATAACAAAATTTCTAACACCTCTTGAATACAAATCTTTCAGGAACTGATGCCCGTCATGACGGGCTCCCTTGATTGCAAAAAATAAACACGAGGAGGTATCAACAATATTCCGGCTATCGATTGATATAGACCTGATAGACGTTTGGATACCCCGCCGGTTATCCACCAGAAGATTTCCTCCAAGGATCCCGGCAATTTCTTCAAAGTTCATAATAAGCTAATAAATGAATTATAACCGCAGATTAACGGTCAGTAAAATATTTTTCAACTAAAACAATAACCATCCAGTCATCTGACAACTTAACCATCTACCATCCATTCCTTCACTTCCCTCTCTTCTCATTCAGGTAACAAGCCCTGCAAAGCGGCTCATACTCATTTTGTTCACCCAACAATACCTGTTTATCATTTGATACCAGACGATGTGAAAACTGGGCAATATTACCACACCTGACACAAATAGCGTGAACCTTTGTCACGTAATCGGCAATCGCCATCAATTCAGGCATAGGACCAAAGGGTTTTCCCTTAAAATCCATATCAAGTCCGGCAACAATTACCCTAAGCCCCTGTCCTGCAAGCTGGGTACATACATCAACAAGTCCTTTATCGAAGAACTGCGCTTCGTCGATACCGATAACTTCCACATCACCCGAAAACAGAAGGATAGCGGCCGAGTTTTCAACCGGGGTGCTTGGAATGGAGTTTTCGTCGTGAGAAACCACTTCATCCAACGCATAGCGATTGTCTATGGCAGGCTTAAAAATTTCGACCTTTTGCCTCGCAAACCGGGCCCGTCTTAACCGGCGGATCAATTCCTCTGTTTTCCCTGAAAACATGGAGCCTGCAATTACTTCTATAATTCCACCAGGTTTCCGGTGGCTGAAATCTCTTTCAAGAAACATGAATGTGATTCAATTAAGATTTTAGTACTTTTACAAAAGTAAAGATTGTTGAATTAAAATAGTCTCAAAAAAGCGATGAACAAAAATAAATTGCTTCTTATAATCCGTAAAGATATCGAAGAATTAAGCGAAATTACCCGGGATATAGATGAATCAGAAAATCCGGCCTTATCCGAAATCGAATTCATTTTAAGCAAGTCCCGTACGATCTCCAGGGAATTCGAACTTCTAAAGGAATTGGTTTCAATAACCAGGGAAAAAAGCTTTTTACCCGAGACAGAGAAAATAAATTACCTGGATGAAGACACTTCTTCGTCAAAAGATGATACCCCGGCTTCTTCTATGGAGATTATACCCCTCCACTCTGAAAGCAAACTTCCCAAGGAAGAAGGAATGATGAAAACTGAAGAAAAAACGGCTTTGGATTTCCAAATGGAAGAAGTTTCAGCCCCGGGGCCGGAAATAGCAAAAGAGGAACGATATGAGACCAGCCACCCAAGGGAAGAAGACGGACAGAAACAGGCAAAACAGGAAGAAGCGCAGGAGCACCAAAAAACATTCGGGGAAAGTTTCATACAGGGAAAATCGGTAAACGATATGCTTGCCGAAAGTAAAACCTTTGACCGCAGGTTGGCAAGTTTTCCGTTAGCCAGCTTGGAAGCAGCAATCGGGTTAAACGATCGTTTTTTGTTTATCCGTGAGCTATTTGGCAACGATACAAGCATGTTTAACAAAACCATCAGACAACTGGACCAGATGCAAAGCCTGGACGAAGCAGTCAGTTTTCTAAGCAATAATTTTAAATGGAAAAAAAATGATCCCAGCCTGAAATTTGCACAACTGATCAAACGGCGCTTTTCTGAATAAAACAGCAACCTGCAACACCACATAACAAAATTTGAATTGAAAACATGGGCAAATTATACCTCGTTCCGACTCCAATAGGCAACCTGGATGACATGACATTCAGGGCCGTCAAAATACTGAAAGAAGTTGACCTGATCCTGGCCGAAGATACCCGGACATCATCCAAACTTCTGCATCACTTCGGCATTCAAAACAAGCTCAGCTCCCATCATAAATTTAACGAACATCAAACTTCCGGGAATATCACGGGGAGGATTGAAGCAGGCGAAAACATTGCTCTTATTTCCGATGCCGGGACCCCGGGGATAAGCGATCCGGGCTTCTTACTGGTTAGGGAATGCCTGGGAAGAGGAATTGAGGTGGAATGTCTTCCGGGGGCGACCGCATTAATTCCGGCCCTCGTAAACTCAGGGTTTCCCTCCGACAGGTTCTGCTTTGAAGGATTTTTGCCGGTAAAAAAAGGACGACAGAAAAAATTACAGTCCCTCGTAGAAGAAGAAAGGACAATGATCTTCTACGAGTCGCCCTACCGACTGGTAAAAACGCTGGAACAATTTCGCAAAATATTCGGAGCAGAAAGACGGGTTTCCGTATCGCGCGAACTTTCCAAAATATACGAGGAAAATTTCAGAGGGACTCTTACCACAGCCCTGGATCATTTCAAAGAGAAGACGGTTAAGGGTGAAATCGTAATTGTCCTTGAAGGGAAACAACAAGACGATTGATTTGATGCAAATACACCGAAAATATGACCACTTGTTTTTCGACCTGGATAATACGCTCTGGGACTTTGATGCAAATGCCAAATCGGCATTGCGGCAAACTGTAAAAGAGATGGGCCTGGATGAAAACATACCGGATTTTGACTCTTTCTTTGCCTATTATGAACAAGTTAATTCACGCTTGTGGGACGCATACCGGAAACAGGAAATCAGCAAAACGGAACTTACAGGCAAACGGTTCGAAATAACACTCGAACACTATGGGATAAATAATATCAACCCTCTCGTGATGAACAACCTGTATCTGGAAGTAATGCCTACCTATACACAACTGGTCGACGGGGCACTGGAAACACTCGGTTATCTTAAATCAAAGGGGTATCATTTGCATATTATTACCAACGGATTTAAAGAAGTCCAATTAAAAAAAATGAAAAACAGCGGTCTGGCCCCTTACTTTGAAAAAATTTTTGTTTCAGAAGAAATCAGCGCCCCAAAACCGGACAAACGAATATTCAGGCATGCCCTTGTCAACTGTAATGCAAAAAAAGAAAAAAGTCTTATGATCGGGGACTCATGGGACACAGATATCCTGGGAGCAAAAAATGTTGGACTTGCCCAAGTATTCTTTCAAAGAACATTAGAAAATAATGAAACTACCCCGGAGAATAAAATACCACAATCTTCAAAAAATGTTTTTCTCAGACAGAATCCTCCTCAAAACACTATCGTTATAAAAAAATTAACTTTATTAACAAATCTTTTATAATTTAAATTTATTCCAAATAAAAACAAACATCCGACTAACTATCAAAGCATTACTGTATTGAAATAAAATCCCGGATGATATCCCAAATGTTAAATATGTGACTAATATCATATTTATCGAACACCGCCCTGCCTCAACTTTTGTTCTTGATAAATTTTAATTTTTATTTTTGTAGCAGTTACATATTTTTAACAAAAAACAGGAAATTTTTACAGTTTGTGTTAAAAATTGAACTATTGAAAGACACTAAATGTTTTATTGAGAAGAAAGTTGTCCAGCTGGATTAAAAGCAACAGATCTGATCGCAGGCAAATATTGCCGGATGTCGAAGAAAAATTTAAGCGGGAATTAAAGGTTTGGGGGAACACTTGATTTCTGAAATAGAACAAAGGGGGAATTATAAATTTCACTTTTACTAAGGTAAAAACAGGAAAGGCTACAGAAGATAGCTTTTGTCCGTTTTCTCATTCATTAAGTATAATGGATTAAAGAGGAGAAAAAATCAGCAGGGAAAAAGGATCATTGTTTTTTTAAAATTGAACTTTTTATAATTAAAGTTTTACTTAACAAATTGCAGTTCCTGTAGTTTGGGGGAATGAAAGGAACTGTTTGAAAAGAAAAGGGTATAACAAAAATTCTCAAAACATGGCGTAAAAATGAATTACAGTGCCGGTTTTTCCGGCATTGTAATTCATTGGCTTTTTATTAAAGAAAAGAATGATACTGTTTAATTAATTAAAATTACTTAAATGAAAAAATTCGCGTTACTATTTGCAATTTTTGCAATTGGTTTGCAGTCTGTATGGGCACAAACCAATGAAATTACAGGTACGGTAACTTCTGCGGAAGACGGAAGTTCCATACCTGGAGTTTCAGTATCTGTCAAGGGGAGCACACTTGGAACAATCACCGACCTTGATGGAAAATATATAATAAAAGTACCACCTGTTGCAAAAACCTTAGTATTTTCGTTTGTGGGGATGCAGGCCAAAGAAGTTGAAATTACCGGGAATACGATTAATGTAGTGCTACAACCGGAAGTAGTCGGCCTTAACGAGGTTGTGGTAACTGCTCTAGGAATTTCAAGAGAGAAGAAATCGCTTGGATATGCCGTGCAGGAAGTTAATGGAGACGATGTAAACTCTGTCAAATCAGATAACTTTGCCACCTCCCTGTCCGGACGTGTTTCGGGCGTGCATGTACAAAACAACACCAACTTTGGAGGTTCTACCAATGTCATCATCCGGGGACAGTCATCCCTGACACAGAGCAACCAGGCGTTGTTCGTAATCGACGGGGTTCCGATTGATAACTCCAACTCAAACAACGATTCAGAACTAACAGGAAGGAATGGGTATGACTATGGGAATACGGCTTCCGACATTAATCCCAACGATATCGAATCAATCAGTGTTTTGAAAGGCGCCGCAGCAACTGCTCTTTACGGGTCAAGGGCTGCAAACGGAGTGATCCTGATCACGACAAAAAAAGGGATAGCCAATAAAGGGCGTGGTCTGGGAGTAAAAGTCAGTTCAAATATTACGGTCAGCAAAATCGATAAAAGTACCTTCCCTAAATATCAGAAAGAATATGGTGGCGGCTATGGACCTTATTACAGCGAGACTGATCACCCGGGTCTTGAATACATAGACATTAACGGAGACGATGTCAACGAATGGGTAGTTCCCTTTTACGAAGATGCTTCACGCGGAGAAAAATTTGATCCGAATCTGATGGTTTACCAATGGGACGCTTTCGTGCCGGAATCAGAGAATTATGGAAAGGCGACCCCATGGGTAGCTGGAAAGCATGGCCCGGATACCTTCTTTGAAACTGCCGTCAGTACAACCAACAATATTGATATCTCCGGAGGCGATGATGCCACCACTTACCGCTTTTCGTATATGAACATGGACCAAAGCGGCGTAATGCCGAACAGCTCTTTGAAGAAAAACAGCGCCCTTTTCAGCGGGACGCGTAAGATCCTGGACAACCTGAAAGTGACCTCTTCCATGAACTACATCTATACCCATGGAAAAGGAAGGCCTTCTACCGGGTACAATGATAATATTATGGGTAGTTTTCGTCAGTGGTTCCAGGTAAATGCAGACATAAAAGAAATGGAACGTCTTTACAAAGCGACCGGGCGCAATGTGACCTGGAACAGAACCTATTATGACGACAGCACTCCTGCTTACTGGGACAACCCTTACTGGATCCGTTATGAAAATTATGAAGAAGATAACAGAAGCCGTCTGATTGGCTATGTCCAGGCCGACTGGGACATTACTGACTATTTAAGTGCCATGGGCCGGGTTTCTATAGATACCTACAGCGAACTTCAGGAAGAACGGAAAGCGGTCGGTTCTGTTGCCGGTGAATTCGGCGTAGGTTCTAATGGCAGCCGGGCAAGTGTCACTTCCGGTTATTCACGGTTCGACAGAAGTTTCAGGGAAACTAACGTGGACTTTATGTTGAATTTACATAAAAAACTGACTGAGAATCTGGATCTAACAGCACTGTTGGGTACAAATATCCGCCGGTCGAAAAATGACCAGGTTTTTGCTTCGACCAACAACGGACTGGCTGTTGCCGGAACATATGCTTTAAGTAACAGCCTGGACCCGATGCTTCCGCCGGAAGAACTGCTGGCAAAAATTGGGATAAACGGGATCTTTGCCAGCGCTTCATTAGGTTACCAAAACACACTGTTCCTGGATGCGACATTACGCCGGGATCAGTCATCGACCCTGAAGAAAAGCGAGAATTCGTATTATTACCCATCGGTAACCACCAGTTTTATTTTTTCCAACCTGTTGAAAAAGGATTGGATTTCACTTGGCAAACTTCGCTTAAATTACGCGCAGGTAGGAAATAGCGCGCCTGCTTTACACCTGAAAGACACCTATTCGGTAAATGCTTCTTTTAGCGGCACATCCATGGCGACAACCCCCGATACAAAGAATAATCCGGACCTGAAAAATGAAAGTCAAAAATCCTGGGAAGGAGGTCTTGAAATGAATTTTCTGCAAAACAGGGTAGGCTTCGACCTTGCACTTTATAAGACCAATACCTTCGACCAGTTAATTCCGCTTCCCGTTTCCTTTGCAACCGGTTACTATTCGAAATGGATCAATGCCGGAGAAATCCAGAATAAAGGGATTGAATTAACACTGAGCGGCACCCCGGTCCGGACAAGAGATTTCCGCTGGGATATTAATATCAACTGGGCCAGGGACAAAAATAAAGTCATCTCCTTGTATAGAGACAATTCAGGACAGGAGGTAGAGAACCTTCAGATCAATAGTGGTGCGCTACAGGGAGGTGTTTCAATCAATGCCCGGGTAGGACAACCTTATGGAACGATCAACGGGTCCGATTATGTATATGACGAAAAGACCGGGAAAAGGGTTGTAGACGAAGACGGATATTACGAAATATCTTCGAGAAACGATATCGTTCTCGGGAACTATAATCCGGACTGGACAGGGGGCATCAGCAATACCGTTACCTACAAAAATGTATCAATGAGCTTCCTGATTGATGTCCAGCACGGAGGAGATATATTCTCTCTTGATCTATGGTACGGAATGGGAACCGGTCTGTATAAGGAAACAGCTGGGAATAATGACCTGGGAAATCCCAAAAGAGATCCGATCGTCACCGCCGGCGATGGCTACGCATCCACCAGCGGAGGTACGATCAATGAAGGTGTCCACGAAGACGGTACGACTAATACAACAAGGATCAGCAATGAAGATTATGATGCTGATGGCTGGGATGTCAGTCCGAACAAACGCTTTGTTTACGACGCTTCCTTTATCAAGCTCCGGGAATTGACCCTGACTTATAAATTCCCCAAGGAATTACTGGCAAAAACATTCCTGGCTGATGCGTCGATCGGCTTTGTCGGTTCCAACCTGTGGATCATTCACAAAAACCTGCCTTATGCCGACCCCGAAGCCAGTCAGAGCTCCGGAAATATCCAGGGATGGCAAAGTGGCGTTATGCCGGCAACAAGGAACTTCGGATTCACATTAAACGTTTCATTCTAAAATCAATTTATCATGAAAAAAATATATCTCATAATCCTGCTAACCGGATCCGTATTGTATGGATGTACGGACAAATTCGACGATTACAACACTGATGAGAAAAATCCGGAAACAGTAACCGGTGAAAGCCTGTTCTCAAATGCCCAAAAGGAACTATGCGACCAAATCACGTCAACCAATGTCAATCAAAATATCTGGAAATTATGGGCACAGTACTGGACAGAAACAACCTATACGGACGAGGCAAATTATAATATCATCTCCAGGAATATCCCCCAAAATGTTTTCCGCTACTATTACCGGACTACGCTGATGGACCTTTATCAGGCAGACAGCATTATCAATGCGACTGGCGCAGCTTTCGGAGAAGATGAGGCAGTTTACAAAAACAAGCTGTACATCATTGACATCCTGGAAGTCTATTCTTACCAAAGACTGGTCGATATTTTCGGGATGGTCCCCTACACAGAAGCATTGGATATCGATAACAACATTTATCCTGCATATGATAAAGGTTCTGACATATATGCAGACCTGCTGGACAGGCTTAATGCAGATATTGCAGGGCTTGACCCCACACAGGACAGCTTTGGATCAGCAGAAGACCTTTATTATAGCGGAGATGTTTCAAAATGGATCAAGTTTGCCAATACACTGAAAATAAAACTGGGCATCTCAATTGCCGACTACGATGCCACGATGGCCAAAGAAGCTGTTGAATCAGGCGTTAACGGATGTTTCGCATCAAACGATGATGACTGTCTGATGACTTATCTGCAGGCCTCTCCGAACTACAACCCGCTTTATGCAGATCTGGTCGCTACCGGACGTCATGATTTTGTGATAGCCAATACACTGACCGATGTAATGAACGACCTGAATGATCCGAGAATGGCTGCCTACTTTTCCAATCCGGTTACCTTCCCTTATCAGACTGATGATGACGGGAACAAACTGGATACAACACTAACGACTGGAAACGGCAAGCTATTGCTTTATACAGATGTTGACGGTAATGATTCACTTGTTTATAAAACAACTCCATTTACTCTGTCTCCGTCGGATGCACATGATAAAACTGTCAAAATTTATTCGGGAGGGAAATATGGCTACTCAAGTCCGTTTGCCCAGTATTCTCATATTGCAGATGCTATCCAGGAACCTGACTTTAACGGGATCCTCATGACCTACAGCGAAGTTCAGTTCTACCTGGCAGAAGCTGCCGCAAGGGGATATGATGTCCCTCAGACCACAGAAGAATATTATAATGAAGGGATCCGGGCTTCATTTGATTTCTGGGGAGTTTCAGGAGCCGATGACTATGTAAGCAACCCGGATGTTGCCTACACAACAGCAGAGGGCACCTGGAAACAAAAAATCGGGACCCAGTCATGGCTGGCCTCTTATACCCGCGGTCTTGTCGGCTATACCACATGGCGGAGGCTGGACTATCCAATCCTGAATATTGCCAAGTCGATCAAGACCTATGATGAAATCCCGGTCCGTTTTACCTTCCCGGTTAACGAACAAACACTGAATAAGACCAATTACGATGCTGCGGCGGAAGCAATAGGCGGAGATGAACTGACCACAAAAATTTTCTGGGACAAATATTAGAAAGATGCTTTCTGTTCATCAATTATAATATTTGCAGAAATACGACAAACTCACTTTAAAAAGAGGCTGCCCGCGAGAGGCCAGCCTCTTTTTTTATAGGCACCACGCTCTGAAATAAAGCAGGTCCCGGGAAAAAGAATCCGATTTACGGGTTCTGACGGCTTCTATCAAGGACAGGGTGTAGTGTTTATCAAATCGCTCAGGCTTTCTTTACCATGTCGGTACATTCGCAAAATTTGGACAGTTCATCCAGAATGTTGCTGAAAGCTTTACAGAAATTGGACAAGGTCCCCGCCACTCCAAGGGAAGCTTATCCAATTTGGATAACGTCCCCAACACTTCGAGAGAAGCTTATCCAATTTGGACAAGGTCCCCTGCTCCTTCCGGGAAGGCTGTCCAATTTGGATAAGGTCCCCCGCGCGTCGCGGGAAACCGATCCAAATTGGACAGGTTCCCTCGTATCTCCTCCGGACGTTAAAACAGGTGACTGCGCCCCAACAAATCATCCCATTCTTCTCTGACAGATTGTCAACAAAAACTTTTATTATTTATTACTATTGACAACATATAAATTATAAGAATTTTATTCATATAAAAAACTGTAAACAAGACAGATAAATAGCAAACACAAAAAACAGCTTAAATACTGTCTTACCAGTATTTAATTAATTGCAGTATAAATATTCTTTTAACCTGAAAAAACAAAAAAATGGAGGTTGTTCTAAATTTTTCCGTTAATACAAATTAACATTTGATATAAAATAAGTTAAAATTCAACTATTTTCTTATTTTTGCAGATGGAGTCAAATGGTTATTTGGGGGGATAATCATTTGGTGATAGAGGGTAAAATTTCTTAAATCAAAAATTCTTTTGGTCTATATATCTAGTAATGATGCTGTTTAATTATTAAAATTATTTCTATGAAAAAAATCGCATTACTGTTTGCAATTTTTGCAATTGGTTTGTCGTCCGTATTGGCACAAAACCGGGAAATAACAGGAATAGTGACTTCTGCAGACGACAAGAGTCCAATTCCTGGTGTTTCAGTGTCTATTAAAGGTACTACACTTGGTACAATAACGGATTTTGAAGGAAAATACATTCTAAAAGTTCCAGAAAACGCTACTACTCTGGTATTTTCCTTCGTTGGAATGAAAACAAAAGAAGTAAAAATCACTTCATCTAAGATCAACGTTTTCTTGGAGTCAGATGTATTAGGGCTTAATGAAGTTTTAGTTGTGGCCTATGGAACAACAACAAAAGCGTCTTACTCCGGTGCTGTATCTCAAGTTAACAATACAGAGATCACATCTGGGAATACCCAATCCGTAGATAAAGCATTGATGGGAAAAGTTGCTGGTATCCGGGTTTCATCAACGACGGGAGATCCTGGATCCTCAGGAGAAATGCAAATTCGCGGTGTCGGTTCAATCAGTGCTTCGACTCAACCGCTTTATGTTGTTGATGGAGTGCCTATGAATAATGGTAATTTCGGAACAACATCAATGTCGGCAGACGTCTTGTCAACATTAAACCCAGAGGACATTGATAACATTTCTATTTTGAAGGATGCGGCTGCAGCCTCTCTCTACGGATCCAGGGCTGCTAATGGGGTTGTTCTGATCACTACAAAAAAAGGGAAAAGCGGCAAAACAAGCTTTAACTTTAAAATAACAGATGGATGGTCCAAAATGGGATCTGATTCTTATAAGATAATGAATGGCGATCAATTCAAGGCATATGCAAAGGAGTCATTGGTCGGTTATTATTTGTTGTATTATGGAAACGCCTTATATCCAACTGACGCAAATTTCGGAGATGCAACGATTCAATCAGAAGCAGAGGCTTTTGCTGAAGACAATCTTTCTGAAATAATTGATGATCAGGGGGCAAATACAAACTGGAGAGACATTGTTTATGATAAAGGACATGAACAGAATTATCAATTCAGTGCCTCAGGCGGTAATGACAAAACAACTTTTTTCACCAGCCTGGGCTATACCCAAAATAAAGGAATCGTTTTAGGTTCAAAGTTTGAAAGGTTTTCAGGCCGTATGAATCTGGATCACAAAGCTTTCAGTTGGTTAGATTTTGGAATACATCAAACAATAGCCAACACCAAGCAAAGAGGATACAGTGATCAATCTGATCAGGACCAGGGTATAGGCTATGCATCCCCACTAGGGATAATGTTCGGACAAAACCCAATGGCACCCCGGTATCTTTCTGACGGTTCTGTAAACACAAGCTCCTCTCTAAGTTCAAACATTCCTTATCCGGACGAAGTCTTGGGAAGTGATGATGAATTCAATACCAATAAAACATTTAGAAGTACTTCTGATGGTTATTTAAAAATAAATTTTCTCCCTGAGTTATCATTAAAATCTACAGTTGGCTATGACTGGATCAACAACCAGTATTTTACATACTGGAGCCCGGAAAGTACTGATGGTGAATCGACGAATGGATATGGTTATAAACTGGATTCATATCAAAGTGTATTAACAACCTCAACAGTTGCTAATTATGCAAAAACATTCGATAAACATAATCTATCTGCAATGGCAGGATTCGAAAGTGAGGACATAAAATACAATTATCTGATGGCAGAGGCAACGAACTATTCTACTTCAAAACTTTCTGAACTTTCCAATGCACAGGCTTCTGACGTCGCAAGCAGTAAATCCGAAAGTACATTGCTATCTTTCTTCGGAAATGTAAATTATAACTTTGCATCAAAATATTATTTAGGAACGAGTATCCGTACGGACGGATCGTCGAGGCTAGGATCGGATAACCGCTGGGCAACATTCTATTCGGTAAGCGGTAGTTGGAGAGTTAAAGAAGAAGAATTTCTTAAAGAAAACTCAAGCATTGATGAATTAAAGATACGCTCCTCATACGGAACGACAGGGACTCTTCCATCCAACTACTATGAGCATCTTGGGCTATATTCTTTTTCAGGAGGTTATGGCGAAGAAAGTGCAATCAATCTATCACAGGCCCAGAATGAAAATTTAAGCTGGGAGAAATCAGCAAACTTTAATGTGGGTATAGACATGGGGTTACTCCACAGGTTTACTTTTACCATCGAATATTACAATAAGAAAACCAATGATTTATTGCTTGATGAGCCGACTTCTTATTTAACAGGCTATCCAACGTCTATGCAAAATGTTGGGAAAATCAGTAATAAAGGCTTTGAATTTGAAATCCATTCTGAAAATATTAAACTTAGCAATGGTTTCAAATGGTCAACCGATATTAACCTTTCAACACTAAAAACTGAGGTTACTGAACTTCCGGACCATTCAGACATTATTGCTGGTGATGGGAATCTGTATATTTATAGTGAAGGACATGACGTCTATTCCTTTTATCTGCCTAAATACTACGGGGTCGATCCAACCTGTGGGCTTGCCCAATTCTACATCAACCCAGATGCCGCTCCGACAGATGATAATCTGACTTATTCATACGGCAACGCGTCCCGCGGGATAGTTGCAAAAGCAGTTCCGGATGTAACCGGAGGTTTAAGTAATACATTCTCATTTAAGGGCTTTGATTTATCTATTTTATTGACTTATCAGTTTGGCGGTAACTTATTCGATTATCCCGGATATTTTAGCCATCATGATGGATTACGTTTATCCACATTTAACCTTGCAGAGGATGTTGTAGATAATTACTGGACAAAATCAGGAGATGTTGTTGACAATCCTATCCCAATTTACAGTAACACTCTACGCCCGGATAAATGGTCAACACGTTATATTAAATCAACTGACAATATCCGTATAAGAGAACTTTCTTTGGGATATTCATTCCCGAAAGAATTACTGTCTTCACTGTATCTCCAAAATCTAAAACTTTTCTTTAAAACAAATAACCTCGCTTTTGTTTGGAGAGAAACAAAAGGTCTTGACCCGGAAGTGCCATTAAACGGATACAGGACAGTCGATACACCGGCAGCAAAAACTTTCCAGTTTGGCATATCAGTTGATCTTTAAATCATAAAAAGGAAACAAAATGAAAAAGTTACATATACTAACAATATTTATTTTAGCAGGAGGATTATTTTCTTGCGACGGTTATCTGGAACAATCGCCCTCGACTTCCTTGCCCTCAGACGAAGCAATAACGACTGTTTCTGACTTATCAAATGCAGTTAATGGAGTATATGCAGATTTAGTAAAAATCGAGTATTCGGAGAATAACATAAGTGGAGAATATACGCCGTGCGGAGATTTCACCTTATATGGAGACATGAAAGGTGACGATGCTTATTATCCAATGAATTCCAACCACCTGACTCCTCTTGCCCGCTATGATCATGATGCAACATCCGATCATGCTGAATATTTCTATGCAACATTTTATATGGCACTTGCTCAAGTCAATGATGCCTTAAACACAGCAGAAAATCTCACCGTTGATGATTCAGACGAAGATACCTACAACGACCTGATGGGGCAACTTCATGCACTAAGGGCTTACCTGCATTTTAATGTGGCCATTCTGTACGCGCAGATTCCAACAGTATCCGGGGTAAGTATGGACAACGCCAATTCTGGAATTCCAATTTCTGACCAGGTATTTGCAACAGATTATAAACCATCCCGGGCAACATTGACTGATACATATGATTTTATTATCAGTGAATTTGAAACTTCTCTTGATTTATTGTCAACTGATACCGATGACGGTAAAATCAACAAATGGGCTGCTGAAGCACTATTGGCAAGGACTTATCTCTACATGGGAGATTACAATAATGCCCTTAAGTATGCCAATGATGTTATTGAAAATGCCTCAGATTACCGGCTTTATACAATAGACGAGTATCCGGATGTATGGAGCGATACCTATACCGTTGAATCATTATTTGAAATAACAACGAATGATACTTACAATGCAGAACGCTATTCTCTAGGATACTATACAGACCCTGATGGATATGGAGAATGTGGTGCTTTAGCATCATTCTATACTTACTTGCAATCCGACGCAAATGATGTAAGGAATCAATTAGTTGTATTAAAAACTAACAAAGCCGGAGATGTTACAGCATATTATACGAATAAGTACCCGGGACAGGATGGAGCCACTTCTCTTCTATACGTAAATAATCCAAAAATCATCCGCCTCTCTGAAGTTTACCTGATTGCAGCAGAAGCTGCAGTTAACGGTGGAACTGCAAATGGTGCTGAGTCAGCTGTTTATTATTATAATCAGCTAAGAGAAAACCGTATATCAGATTATACAGATGCAACATCAGTCACTCTTTCTGATATTTTGGCAGAATACCGAAAAGAACTATGCTTTGAAGGACATCGTTTCTTTGACCTGGTGCGTAACAATATCTCATTCACAAATAATTATGTTGGGACAGTTTCTCCAACGGATGATGATGTACTAGTTGCTATACCTCAAAGAGAAATTGACATAGCCGGATCAGATGTTCTTATTCAAAATCCAGGATATTAATCATTGAAATAACTATAAAAAGAATAAGAGGCTGTCTCTATGAAGAACAGCCTCTTATTCTTTTTATTCTGGATGTAATCTTCTTTTAGCAGCCCATTACAACAATCGCAACCATGCTGGCTTTGACATCCGGAAAAGCAATTGGGAATTTCATATCTGGAAAATCATCAAGTAGTTTTCACAAAATGAACAGGAGAATTTTGCAGAATCATAAAGAGAACTTTCTGAAAACTTCAAGAGAATTTTTCAAAAAGATAAAGATGATTTTTCAAAAACTACAGGTTGAATTTGGAAAGCATCAAATTATCGTTTAAATCCAGATCTTTTGGCTTGAAGTATTTGAATTACCACAGGTACAGTTTATTTTGGCAGGATGCATCAATCATTCATATCCCAACGACAGAACATGGCGCGATTAACGACAGACTTCAATTTTGTTTGTTCTGTTTTATTTAATCTCTTTTATAAAGTCATTCCAGCTAACAATTTTCGTCTTTTTTATTTTTTTAAGAACCAGCAAATCAGCATCTCCCGAAACTAAATAATCGGCTTTGCTTTCAACAGCCAGGCTTAATAAAAAATTATCCTTATAATCACGACATTTATTGATTTCTACTGAAACATCTATTAATTTCCCATACAGATCAAACAATCGTAACAAGCTGTTTCTTTTACTGGTGGTGAAATATTTTTGAAATTTTGCCCTTTTAGTAACCATTAAAATTCTTCGATCGATTCTTTCGAAAAGATCAGTTTAATCAAACCATCTTCCAACAAGTCATCGATCTCATCAAGTTCTTTTGAAATAAGAAAGCTAATCCACAGGTTCGTGTCAAGAATAACTCTTTTACTTCTCATAACGGGCTTTCCTCACAGATTCAACCTCTTCCGTAATCTCATCCAATGAAGGTACCTCATCCGCATTAATTCTCAATTCATCCAGGAGTTCTTTAAGTTCAGATTTGAGTTTGTCTTTTTTTATCCGTATCAAATCTAAATCTGCCAGATTCTTAAGAAGTGACTTTGCCTTGGGATTTAATATATCAATCCTAATTGTTTCCATTTTTGACCACTTTTGGTCAAAAATAAGAAATTTATCCTTGAAACTGAGGCGTATTTTAACAGACATGATATCTGTCACTGAAATCTCTCATCCCCTCCTTTTCTCCCGATACACGCAATTTTTCTGTTTACATAATCCGCACAGGTAATCCCGAAAGACAACATGTTCCCCGACACCGATAATGCCGCTGATCGACTTGACCGGGTTCATCAGGGCTGAAGGGACTAGCGTAACGCCGCACAGGTACTGGACAAACAACAGGAATAGTTTATGCCGGTCGGCAACGCCCCTATGGAGATATCCGGGACTGTAACGGTTGGAAGTTTTGACACTAATGATAAAATTTATCGTTCTCCCATGTAATAGGGTTGTTTTCTATATAGATAGCAATTTTATTCATTTTTTCCTGATTACGAATAATATGGTCATAAAAACGTTCCTGCCATGCAAATTCTATATTCAGACCTCCAATAGTTAGCATTCTAAATGATTAAACCTTGTGTTCCCTCACAAGTAGCCTACAGATACGTGTATTCCGGATAACCGGTTTGTGCGAAGCTGTCCGGACCAGATAGCCTGCCATGGTAGCGTCGAATCACAGAGGAGTCAGGCTCAACCGGTATCGTTAACAGACATGAACTGCGTATAAATGTCGTGACGTGAGAATTCGGCAGTGCCGGACAGATGGTGGAAATGGAATGGATTAAATTACCCTGGCGGTTCAGAAATATCCGTTTTCACGAATAGATCGTGATGCTCAAACATCGCAAATTCCGGATTTTATAGACACGGAACTATTCAGATATTTGCGGTATAAAATTTAGAAAGATGGAAACACAAAATTATTTCAATTACAATCGTATTGCGGATGCTATTGATTACATTAAAGAAAATTTCAAATCACAACCAAATCTTGATGAAATAGCAAACAAAGTCCATTTAAGTTCCGCTCATTTCCAAAGAATATTTACTGAATGGGCAGGAACAAGTCCAAAAAAGTTTTTACAATTCATTAGCATTGAACACGCAAAAAAGTTGCTGAAAGAAGAGCAGGCCTCTCTGTTTGATACCGCTTTTGAAACAGGACTTTCCAGTACTAGCCGGCTGCACGATTTATTCGTCAATATTGAAGGGATGACACCTGCTGAGTACAAAAATGGTGGCAAAAATCTGCATATCAATTACAGTTTTGCCGAAAGTCCGTTTGGCTCATTGATTGTGGCTTCTACTTCCAAGGGCGTTTGCTATATGGCATTTGAAGAAGATGAAAAAAAGACATTAAACAACTTAAAATCAAAATTTCCAAATGCTTTATTTCAACGAAAATTAGACCTGTTGCAACAAAATGCATTGTTCATCTTCCAAAACGATTGGAGCAAACTCAACGAAATAAAACTCCATCTTAAAGGAACATGTTTTCAGCTAAAGGTTTGGGAAAGTTTGCTGAAAATTCCAATGGGAAAGCTTTCTACATATGGAAATATAGCCGATAAAATAGGAAAACCAAACGCTTCCCGAGCGGTAGGAACGGCCATCGGAAGCAATCCCGTAGCTTACTTAATTCCGTGCCACAGAGTGATCCAATCAACTGGGAATTTAGGAGGTTATATGTGGGGAAATACCCGTAAAACCGCAATAATCGGTTGGGAAGGGGCAAAAACTCATTCAGCAGTTTGAACCTAAACGAATGAAAGGTATTATTCAAAAAATAGGAAAATGGATTTATTTAATCAAATAACAGATAAACAAAAGAATTGGCTGCCTTATGAAGGAACAGTAAACTATTACGGAAAAATTTTAACAAAAGAACAAGCAGACTTCTTCCTCAGTAAATTGTTAGAAAACATCCAGTGGAGGAATGATGAGGCTATTATTTTCGGCAAGAGAATTATTACCAAACGAAAAGTGGCCTGGTATGGCGAAGGTCCGTATGAATACACCTATTCCAATACGACCAAATATGCTTTGCCTTGGACAACTGAATTATCAGAGCTGAAAAAACTCGTTGAAAAAGAAACAGGCGAAACTTTCAATTCTTGTTTACTAAACCTTTACCACAACGGAAGCGAAGGAATGGCCTGGCACAGCGATGGCGAAACCGATTTAAAAAAAGACGGGGCAATTGGGTCCCTGAGTTTTGGCGCAGAGCGGAAATTTGCATTCAAACACAAACAAAATAAAGAAAAAGTAGAACTTTTTCTGGAACACGGAAGTTTATTGGTAATGAAAGGCACTACACAGACTTTTTGGCTGCACAGACTACCTCCAACCCGGAAAGTAAATATTCCAAGGGTAAACCTGACATTCAGAACAATCGAAAAATAAAACCCGGCAGCAACAATTAAGAGGCACGCCCGTGCGCAGTTCAGAGGCTGATGCAATCCGGTAATTTGGACATAATATTAATACTGGAATAGCTATACCATTGCGAATAAACTGATCCGGAATCCTCCAGAGGATCCCGGATCAGCAAAAGAAAAAAGAGCATATGTCTAAAAAATAAAATTCTGAAAGGAAACCTACGGAAGGCTGAACAACCGGACTGCTCCGATCTTGCAATATTCGCCGTTCCCAGGTAAATTGCAGACAAAACCGATGGCAATCGTCGCCGTTTCCGGTAGTTCAAAAGAAATCTCTCCGGAGGTAACACTGGCATAAGCCAATGACTGGCTGCTTACATCTGCAAAATCCGGAAGTTCATCTCCAACAGCAGCGACCATATACTTGGTGCCGGCCGAACCATTGGCCCCCAAATCGATTTCAAAAGAATAATTTCCTGCAGGTAAGGTGATGGTCTGGTATATTTTACCATTCTCCACCGCCGGTAAGCCCCATCCTGCTTCCATCGATAAAAATCCTACCCCGCTTCTCATCTCGAATCCGCCATATCCGCTTGCATTCCTTACCGCATCGTTCGTAGTCCAGTCAGCGGGGATTCCCCACCGGCTTCCGTCCCAGTCCGAATACTGAATAGGGGCATCTGCATTTTTCAGATACTGACCGGTAATATCTGCCAGCACCCCCCGTTCATCATAATCCGTATAAAAAGTATCGATACACATGGTATCAGGCATAAACAAAGAGCGATAACTGAATTTTGTGCCGCTTTTATAGTCTTTCAGTACCATGGTACTTTCGCCGTCCGAAGCTTCCTGAAAAACCGTACTCTGATCCCCGTTCGTTTTGGTATAAACAACCTCCGTCGAGACAAGGCCATCCAAATAGCCTGCTTCACCCCAAACGACGACGGTTCCCGTATCCGTTAGTTCAGCACTTTCAATTAAACGGTTATTCAAGGATGCCAGATATTTATCGCCATACACTTCCCCTGATTTATTTACCGGGACAGAAAGATTTCCCTGGGCGTCGAATGTATAAAGGGTAAAACTCCATACATTTTCTGCCATATTTTCCAGCAAAAACTTTACCGTATCTACGCCGGCAGATCTCACTACATCCTGAACGGCAGAATCTTTTTTATTGTTCCAGTAGACTTTTACTCCCGTAATTTTCGGATCTGAGGTCAATAACCCGGTTAGCAGGACCCGGTTGTGACCGGGATGTGCTTCCACCGAATCAATGATTCCCGGATAAGTAATCTCACCCCCGGTAATATACTCTTTATAATCGTCCATTTTTGAACAGGCAGCGACAACCATGGCACAAACAATCATGACCAGCAGCTCCCTGAGCAGGAGACATTTATTTTTATTTGTATCCATTCCTAAAAATATTGGTAATTAATTATGTTGTAATTCTTCATAAAATCAAAAAATTAACGAGGATCTCCGTATACCTGAACTTCTGCAATGCCCACATAGGTTGAACCGACCCAATTCTTCAGGCACCTGATCCTCAAATACCTGACCTTTGGCACGTCAATATCTGCAGACCAGTCAAAACCGGCATAGGCAGTATTGTAATCCTCATCATTTTGTTCACCGTAAGGGAGTCCCGAGGGTTTTGTTTCCGTATAGGTTCCCAACAGGTGCCAGTTAGTAAAACTTCCGTCTGCAGACGGATTATCCGTACCCCAAATCTCAAAATTCTTCATGCACTCCAAATAGAAATAAGTACGTCCGTTATAGTATTCCGGGTAATCCCAGATCTTAACCCGGCTCACTTTTGACAATATCCCGATATCAAAAGTGATTACCTGAGGATTAGTATCGGTAGCCTTGGTCAGGTAAACATGAGGCCAGTTTATAATATCCCCGTCCCACAGGCTCGATAAGGTAGTACTGTAATCGGGTTCAGCATCTCCGGGTAAATGAAGTCCTGCGTATCCCGATTTGGGGATTAATGTTTCATATAGCGGAGTGACGGAAGCATACATCGTATCGGTATAATTCAACCAGCGGTCGCGAACGGTAACGGCATAATTATACTGAACGGTATCGAGTCCCCGGATTTTTGAAGAGATATCAGCTGCTGAAGTATAAACACTTTTGTCACCGTCAACTTCCCATTCCCCGTCTTCATTTTTAGTCATAAGCATAATAGCGACATCACTTTCTGTCGCGTTCCTGGCAGTAATATCAAATCCTCCAAAATCGGAAGAGATCCCGATTGAACGATAAACCTCCCAGATAAAAGATTCTTTGGGAGTAACGGTCACAGTAACCGGATCGGATTTGACTTCGCTCCTGTTGACGGCATAAAGGGCTATCTCCTGTTCGTCTGTCGTGGAAAATCCTTCAACCGTTAAATTATTATTGTAGTAAGATGACTTAACGACTTTCTCTTCCCCGGAACCAGGCAAAGTATATACAGCCTCAACATACAGAAGATCCTGGTCGGCTGGCAGGGTATAGCTGATCTTCGCTTTGCCGGGAAGGTTTTCGACAGCAATATTGGTAACTATTCCCGGTTTTCCGGCATTATTTTCCAGGGGAACATTCCCGTCGTCTTCTTTACAGGCTGAAAACAAGGTCACGATAATCAGCAACAAGAATAACCCCCCGTTATTAATTTTTATTTTCATTTTAATTATAGATTTTAGTTCATTAAATTTTACCATCCCGGATTCTGCACCAGGTTCGGATTTCGGAGCAGTTCATTCTCTTCAACCGGCCATAAATAATCGCGGGGAGAAACAAACTCCTGCTGGTAGACGGTCCGGATCTGATAATAGGAATCATCGTCTGTCCCGTAAATGTTCCATCCGGTAACCGGTTGGTTCAGATATTCGGAAGCTTCTTTCCAGCGGCGCAGGTCCCAGAACCGGTTGCCCTCGAAGGCCATTTCAATCAGTCTTTCCCGGTGAATAATCTCCCGCATGCCATCTTTTGTCTGGTATTTATCCGGATGGTTCGAATAGTTTGTCCATGACTCGGCAACACCTTTTAACCCGGCCCGTTCCCTGACCTTATCCAGGTAAAGCAACACATCATCTACCGGACCGGCAGCCTCATTCAGTGCCTCGGCATACATTAAATATAAATCAGCCAGCCTGATCTCCGGCCACGGATAGTCTTTATAGCTCGCCCCGGAGCTGCTCATCGTCATGTTCCAATCGATCAGTTTCTTGATAAAATAACCGGTTTCATTAAAATAGAAAGAATGCGTACTTCCGGCATAATCATCATATTTTGCTTTTACCACATAAGTCCCTTCATCCGAATTACTGGGACTGTCATACTTATACCAGACAGCACCATCAAAAGCGAGGTCGGCATAAAACCGGGGTTCGCGGTCAAAATTGATCCGTGCAGTTGTAAATCCCTCCTCGATGTAAAAACGCTCGTCAGCAGTGGCTGTTCTCAGCTTCGCCTTATTGGAAAAATCCAGGGTCTTATCTTCACTTACAGGCACCCCGTTTTTGGTGTAGAACATCTCCGCAATTTTTAATGGGGGGCTCATACTTTCCTGGGCATAAACCTGGTCATAATCTTCTGACAACGGGACCATGGCTATTTTTTGCAATTCAGAAGTTCCGCTATTCGGGTTTCCCCAGACAATTTCACTGTTCCACCGTTCACAAACCGCCTGGCGGATACTCATCTGGGTCATGGTCGTATCCGATAAGCTAAATGTCCGGTTGTCAAATTCGTACAGGGAGCAACCGGCTGCTTCTGCTGCCTGGATGGCCTCAAGCGCCGCATCGGCAGCCTTCTGCCATTTGGTTTGATCTTCAGTTTGATTAAAAAAGGGTTCCCCGTCCTTATCCACAAAGTCACTATAATCCGTGTTTCCGTTGAACAACGGACTGGCGGCATAAAGCACTACTTTGGCTTTTATGGCAAGGGCTATTGGCCTCGTTATCCGGCCCATTTCGGTTGTCGGGTCTGAAATGATGTCCGGCAATTTTCCGGCTGCCGAATCCAGTAAACGGACAATGTAATTCACACAGGAATCCACCGGCATCCGGCTTACACTGACCTCTTCCTCCGAGGCATCGATAGGGACATTTTCCTCGATATCCGGAATAGGGCCATACATCCGTAACAGAAAGAAATGGTAATAAGCTTTCAGAAATCCGGCTTCTCCCAGCCAGCGTTCCCGTTCATCATCTTCCAGGTCCTGTACATTATTTTTATCGCTGACATTCTCAATAAAAGTATTACAATGCCGGATACCGTCAAAAAGAGGATAGTTGTCACTGGGACCTGCCCCGTCGTAATGCCCGTCCCAGGAATTATAGTAAGTATTGGAAATCCGCTGGTTTCCCCTTGCAATTTCAAAAGCATAGCTGGTATAACCTTTCTGATAAGGGAACCAGTTTTCGTCTCCGCCGAGCATGCCGGCATTAAAGAATGCACTCCCATCTTTAGGAAGATATGAATAGCAGGTAAACAAGTATTTTTCTGCCTCATTGCGTAACGTAAATGCATGGTCAATAGTTGACACATTATCCGGGACCACATCCAGGTAATCACTGCACGAGGTCATCAGGATCATCAGGATGAATATGGAAAAAGAAACTGCTCTCTTCCTGTTTTTATTTAATGAATGACTCATAATCTCAAGAATTAATTTTTTACAATGATATCGTTAAGCCCATATCGTAAACACGCTGGATCGGATACCCCAGGCCGCTGCCGCCCATTTCAGGGTCCCATAATTTAAACTTACTGAAAACAAACAGGTTAGTTGCATTCAAATAGAACCTCAAGGAGGTAATTTTAAATCTATTAAGGACTTTATCCGGGACATTATAGCCTAATTCAACGCTTTTGAGCCGTAAAAAGCTGCCGTTACGCATCCACCAGGTAGAAGTCTGGTTGTTATTTTCCACAAAATAGTCGCTCAGCCTGGGCCAGAAAGCATAAAGATCCCGGTGGTCCTCAGACCAGTGGTCATTGGCGATCACGTTCAACAGTCCGTTTTGCGCCCCTCCGTTAATCACAAAAGGGGAAATATTCTGGGCGTTTATGAAAAAGGAAGTGCGGGCCTCGCCCTGAAAGAAAGCACTGAAATCGAAATGTTTGTACCCAATAGTGCCTCCAAAACCATACACGATCTCAGGGGTAGTGGGAAGGCCGATGGGCACCTGGTCTGCCGCAGTGATCACCTTATCCCTGTTCATATCCCGGTATTTAATATCTCCACCCATATAATCGCCGAACTGGGAAGGTGAATTTTTCACTTCTTCATCATCGACAAATAACCGTTCGGCGATATACCCGTAAGTCTGGGAGATCGAGTTTCCCTTGTGATAGCGATAAGACTGGTTCTCCGGATAAGTTACTTCATCATATTTCAAAACCTTGCTGGCGGCATAGGTAAAGTTTCCCCTCAGCTGGGTATACCATCCCGACGAAAAACTTTTGTTATAGGTGATTGTAAAGTCGATACCCTTACTTTCTGCTTCTCCGTAATTGGACTGGGGTGTGGCCTGTAAGCCCATGGTCGAACCGATATAGGAACGGTCCTGCAAAATATTACTTCTGCGTTGTTTGTATATATCAATCACAAAATTCAGCGATTGGAATAACTCGAGGTCCATTCCCAGGTTTGTCTGCCTCGATTTTTCCCAGGTGATATTATTATTTGCATAGCGGGACACGGAAACCCCGTTCCTGGAATATCCCCAGTCCTCTCCGAAAGAAGCGCCATAGGTCGAGTTATCCAGGTTGACATCAGAAAGATAAAAGAAGCGGTCCTCGTCAGCGCCGATATCGTCGTTCCCGATCAGGCCGTACGTAGCTCTCAGCTTCAAATTACTGACTACTCCCTTTAATGGCTTAAAAAACTTTTCATTCGAGATATTATAGGCTAATCCGAACGAAGGGAAAAACCCGTAGCGATGGTTCCTGGCGAATTTTTCGGTACCGTTGTACCCAAAGTTAAATTCGGCCATATAACGTTTGTCATAGCCATAGGTAAAACGACCTGAAATCCCGAAATTCCGTTCCGGAAGCGAGAGCTGGACACTCCCGGCATTCCCGCTCTCATAGTTCGAGATCAGCATGATCAGCATCCCGGAAACATCGTGCTTTTCCCGGAATGTCTGATTATAGTTAAGGGCTGTTTCCAGATACATTTGTGAATTAATTATTTTATCCCCTTCATTATAGCCCAGGTATTCCGTACCGGTAGTACCTACCGAGTTTGTCCCTCCGTCATTCAGGGCAGTCAGCAAGATACTCCCATCGGCCGGGTCAAGGGAAGCCGCGTAGTAAAAAGGGTTATAATAACGGGAAACCTGGAAATACGAATACCGTTTCACATACGCCATTGCCCTGGCCTTTAAGCCGGGAGTCAGAAATCCCAAATCCTGTTTGATCTCAAACTGTGGCTGAACAGATGACTTCTTATAGACCTGATAACCTTTCACCATCTCCGCATACGGGTTGGTTAAAAGGGTGGTGCTCCCTTTTCCTGTCACGGCCCCTCCGAATAAAGGATGTTTCACATAGGGCATCAGCGAAGATGGATATACTGCAGGAAATTTCACCGGGTTCGACCAGATTGCACGGTTAAAGGTCGACGTTCCCCCTCCGATAGGACCATTGTAATCATCAAACTGCGCATACATGCGGATAATCGCTTCCGTCGTTTTTGTTAAATCCAGGTTGATATTGGTCCTGACGGAATAACTCCGTAATTTGATGTTGCTGTTAAAATTATTGATCGGATCAACTTTCAGCACGCCGTTATCCACGTTATATGTTCCGGCCACATAATAACGGGCCTTGGGGCTTCCCCCGCTGACGCTGAAGTTATATGACTGGTTAACGGTATAATCCTTTATTAACTGATCAATCCAATGATTGTCCGGATATAGCAGGGGATTATCTCCGGCAGCGGTATGGTCGATCTTGGTCTGGGTATATGGCAACACGGCATTGGGATCACGGGTCAGGGCCGCCTCATTGGCCAGTCTCATATAGATAATGTTGTCTGTCAGTTTAAAATTCCGGGTGTTTCCTGAAATTTTGTTTTCAAAGCGAAAATCGAACCGAGTCTTCCCGGCCTTACCTGTTTTGGTGGTCACCAGCACTACCCCATTGGCCCCCCGTGCCCCATATACCGCGGCTGCCGTAGCATCTTTCAGTACCGAAAACGATTCAATATCGTCAGGTTGAAGCCGGGCCAGGTCAGTACTCGACGATTCGATCCCGTCGATCAGTATCAGCGGATCAACCTTCCCTGAGCCAAAAGTCCCCAGTCCCCGGATAAAAAACTGGGCATTATCCTCACCAGGTTCCCCACTTCGCTGGTAAGAGATCATTCCGCTGATCCGTCCGGACAGGGCGGTTGTCAGATTACTCGACGAAGTTTTCAGCTCCTTCGCACTGATCGTGGTTACCGAGCTTACCATACTCTCTTTCTTCTGGGTGCCGAAGCCTACAGCAACCACTTCACCTACATCAACACTCTCCTCCTCCATGGTCACATTGATCAGGCTTTTGTTCGAAACAGAGATCTCCCGGGTTTTCATGCCGACAAATGAAAAAGCCAGAGTCACCCCCTCCGGGACCCGGTTAAGCGTGTACTCGCCGTCTGCATTGGTAATGGTCCCAATGTTGGTATTACTCTTTACCACCACTGTTACTCCCGGGATGGGGGATCCTTTTGCATCCGTAATAACCCCCCGGATCGTTTTCGTTTGTTGCTGTACAAGCGTAAGGCTGCCTGTTTTCTCTCTTTCCTTCAAAACGATCTGCCGGTTATTGGTGATCTCGTAACTTATCCCCGCCTGATCAGCCAGTTCCCGGACTATATTATCCAAAGAATCGTCATCAGCCATGATCGTCACCTTTTTTCCCGCAGGAAAAATATCGTCCTGGTATAAAAAATAATACCCGGTCTGATCTTCGATCTGCTGAATAACGTCCTGTACCGGAACGTTTTTCAATTTTAAACTGAGCCTTGTAATCTGGGAATAAGAATTACTCCATCCGGATACGCCAAATAAGAACATAAATAGGCAAGTTAGTTTCATCTTCTTAAGCGTTAATACATAATCCTTTCGCACAAAAGGATAATCCATTCGTGATAATTTCATAAATTTGCACTGTTTAGTTATTAACCTTGTTAATATTAAATTGAAAGTCTGACAGGGGTAGGAGCCTGTCAGGCTTCTATTTTTCGTCTAATACATAATTCTGCTCGTTTATTTTTATTAAACCGGTTGACGAGGTTTTTGCCAGAACTTCCAGCACTTTGTTCCTGTCGTTTTCCAGCTTGAGTTTTCCTGTAATCTTTCTAACACCCAGGAACGGATCGTTCAATTTAATGTTTATATTATAGTAACGTTCCAGTTTCAGGATAATACGGCTTAGGTCAATACTTTCGAAGTTCATATACCCCAAATGCCATGTTATATAGTTTTCCACATTTACCTGCCTGACCTCCATTTCACTGGTTTTTCGGTCATAGGAAACCAGCTGGTTAGGCGTAAGTACCTCTGGTCTTTTAAACAAATTGAACGAATTCTCCGTGATCCCGACTTTCCCTGTTACAAGAACAACTTCCGCAATCTGATCCCCCGGATATACCGAAACATTAAAGCTCGTTCCCAACGCCTTTACATTCAAATCTCTTGTTCTTACGATAAATGGTCTTTCCGGATGATGGCTCACCTCAAAAAACCCCTCCCCAACCAGATAAACCTCTCTTGTCTTTCCTTCAAATGAAGATGAATACAGTAGCCTCGACCCCGCATTCAGAAATGCCACGGTACTATCCGGCAAGATAATGGAAGAATTTTTCCCGTAGGGGACAATCAGTTCATTCAACTTTGTTTTTTCCGAAGAAGATGATCTCGAAGTAGTACTGCTTTTGACGGTATCCCGGTTATTTATGATCACGCCCCCACTGTCAAGGCATTCAATTCTGGATTTCTGATCTTTTATTACAATACTCTTGTCCGGCATGATCAGTTGCGCATCCTTACTGTCCAAAACAGGGACATCGGCAAACTGACTGTCGATATATCCAAGACCCGATTGGTGTTGCCATTTCATTACGCCCATGCCAATCGCCAAAAAAACAAATGCTACAGCTGCATATTTCGAAAATGAAATAACAGTTCTCCTGATACGGTAAGCCTTTTTCCTTTGGTCTATCCTCCTGACCGTCCGGCAGAAGAGGTCATAAACCTCCTCCTTGCTGTCCGGCACCTTTTTCGTTTTCAGGTCAGATAAGATTATCCAGTCCAGTTCGATCTTTTTCCGTTCTTCAGGATGATCCTCCAGATAGGTTTTCCAATAAGAATCCGTTTGTTCATCCGGATCAAATACCCAACGGACGAACTTCCGGTTTTCAAAATATCTTAAAAAATCATCCATAACTAAAAAAAGGTGTTTACCAGTAAGATCCCTTTTTCTAAAAAATATGGACACATTTTTTATCTTTTTTTGAAAAAAAGAAAGATCAGCAATTTAAACTCCTCTGGATCAATGGTTTTTTGAAGTGATTTTAATGTCCGGTAAAGTTGTTTTCTCGCCGAATCGACAGTAATATTTAAAATTCCTGCTATTTCCGGATATTCCAGTTCTTCTTCGAACCTCAGGAAAATAATTTCTTTTTGTTTCGATGAAAGAGAATTGACTGCCTGATGAAGCTTACGCCTCCTTTCTTCAGAAATTTCATCACGGATCCACTGCTCCTGAAAACTATATTCCGGCTGAAACTCAAAAACGTTTTCCCTGTCGCGCGAAAAATCTTTAACTGACAGTTTATTTTCCCGGGCTATTTGTTTCAATAACCTGTTTTTAAAAGAAACATATAAATAACCTTTTACATTATTGATCGGAACATTCAATTTTCCCCGCCGGAGATACAGCTCGGTAAAAACTTCCTGTAATGCATCCCTGATCACTTCCCTGTTTACGCTGAAGTGATTCCCATAATTCAGTAAAAGAGGGGCATACTGATGATAAATAACCGTAAACATGCGGTCATCTCCGTCCAAAAATGACCTCCATAAAAAATCGCTATGATTTATCTCCAAATCATTCATTTACGAGACCAGAAAAATATTTAATGACAAATATAACAATCGGATCATGTAATTTTAACTTTTCTTAACCTTGATTGATAAAGAAAAGTTACAGAAACCTGCCATTAACGAACTTTTTTACCCCATTAACTTTCCTTAATCTCGGTTGACACCTATTAACGCTTCGCGGTCCTATCTTTGTAGTGCAAGAAGCAAGTTAGTAACAAGCGAATTTTTTTCATAGTTTTAGGAGTTTGGTTAGAAGAGAAAAGGATGGCCCCCAACCATCCTTTTTTTTATTTAAAGTTGACGATTCGGGACAACTAACGGTATTTGTCCGGATGATTTACCGAAAATAAAGGAACTTCACCCTTCGCATAGCGATCGATGTTAGCTGCAATTGCCCGGGCCATTCCTTCGTAAGAGACATCGGTAACCCCTGCGATATGCGGAGTAGCGACAACATTTTCTTTGAATAGCGGATGTTCCGGATCGGGAGGTTCGTCACCGAACACATCCAATCCCGCTCCGTCCAGGTGCCGGTCTCTCAGTATCTCCAGCAATGCATCGTGATCAACCAGCCCTCCCCTGGCTACGTTGACCAAAAAAGCCCCTTTCTTCATAGCCCTGAACTCCGGCATACCGATTAGATGATGGCGCATTGCCGTATAGTTCAGACAAAGGATCACATAGTCTGCATCCTCAAGGGCAACGGGTAGTTCTGATAAAGAGAAAAGGCGATCAATCCCATAGGGAATTCCCCGTTCCGGATATTCATGAACACCTGTCAGGAACATCTTCATCCCATGCAGACGAGAGGCAAGGGCACTTCCTATTCCACCCAGGCCGACAATACAGGCCTTTTTCCCCATAAGCGCCTGACCTATGGGTGCACCTATTCTTTCATCACTAAAAACCTGCCGGGACTCAAAGAATTTTCTGGACAACATCAGCATTAACATCATGGCGTGTTCCGCTACAGAATCGGCATTTCCCGACTCAGCTCCGGGAACCCTGGAGACCCATATTCCATGCCGGGTAGCCGCTTCGATATCAACACTTTCAAGCCCGACACCATACTGCTGAATAAAACCGAAGCTCCCCCGTGCCATCAGTTCATCACCGATCCTCGACATAAAAGGAATGACGACATCCGCATCCCCGACGTATTCCGGAAGTTTTTCTTCCGGGCTTATGATTAAACGGTGATCGGACAAAAGGGGCTCCAGGTACCTGATTGCTTCAGAAAAACCTGTCCCGCATAATAGAATCTTCATTTGTTTATAATTTGTCTTTAATTGCCAACATTGCTTATTCCATGGCAGAACAGAATCATGCTTCAGTGTGTCAAAATTCCCGGGATTTGCCATGTTCGTTTCATCAGAAAAAAACTTAGTTAAGTTAATAGCAGTGGTCGCAAAACAATATTTTAACCCTAAAAATAAGAAAAAAGTTCAAAAACGGATTCGTGGTGAGCTCATATCAGTTGACCGGGAAACATATTGGGTACAACGAGAAACTCATCCGGACCCCTTTCTTAACGTTCCTTAACCTCATTTTAGTGGGCTTAACGCTGGCCGAATATATCTTTGTTATGAAGCATGCAATAGACATAGTTTTTTCATAGATTTGGAATTTGGTGGTAAGAGAAAAGGATGGCGTCCAACCATCCTTTTTCTTTTTTAAGACTCCCGGCAAAGCCGGAGGTCTTAAAAAAATATATAAATCCGTTATCTGATTACTTTTATTTAGTCTGCCGTTCGTTATATTTGTCAATTCCCTGTTGTAAAAACCGGACAAAATCGGCAGGATCATAGTCTGCCCCCTGGGGAGAAACCAGTAATTTTCCCTCAGAATCAAGCAATACATAGAACGGCTGGGAATTAGCATTAAACGTTGATGCCTGGAAATCGCTCCACTTGTTTCCAATGGTTTTTATCTTTTTCCCGCTGAATGTTGATACTCTTTGCTCCGCCTCGGGTAATGCCGTTTTATCATCCACGTAAAGCTGAATTAAGATATACTTGTTCCGCAACAAGTCCATGACATTTTTGTCGGACCAGACATCGGCTTCCATTTTCCGGCAATTAACGCAAGCATGCCCTGTAAAATCGATCATTACCGGCTTGTTTTCCTTTTTAGCCTCGGCCAGGCCTTCTTCATAATCGAAATAAGCATCCAGCCCGTAAGGGGCATGGAAAATGTCCCCGTATTTTTTGTTGGCGTGTACCGTTGTTCCGGAAGCCGTATAGCCGCCCGTCAGCGTCGGGGTGTACAGATCAAAATCCTGCGTTTGCTGCGGAGGAAGGAATGCCGCAACGGCTTTTAGCGGGGCCCCCCACAGTCCGGGGACCATATACATGGTAAAGGCAAAAGTAAAAACAGCCAGCATCAGCCGGAAAGGCGAAATATGTTTCAGATCGCTGTCGTTTGGCAGGCGAAGTTTCCCAATCAGGTAAAGCCCCATCAATCCGAAGATGGCAATCCACAGCACCAGGTAAACTTCCCGGTCGAACCAGTTCCAGTGGTAGGCCAGGTCAACATTGGACAAGAACTTCAATGAGAGGGCCAATTCCAGAAAACCCAGGACAACCTTCACGCTGTTGAGCCATCCCCCGGATTTAGGCATCGATTTTAACCACGAAGGGAACATCGAGAACAGGGTAAAAGGCAAAGCCAAGGCCAGGGAAAAACCCAGCATCCCGACGGCAGGTCCCATTAAATGCCCCATTGTGGCAGCTTCAACCAGTAAGGTCCCGATAATCGGACCAGTGCACGAGAAAGAAACAATACTCAAGGTTGCAGCCATGAAAAACAGTCCGAGGAATCCGCCTTTTTCACTTTGGCTGTCAGCCTTGTTTCCCCAGCTTGATGGAAGTACCAGTTCGAACGCCCCGAAAAAAGAGAACGCGAAAACGACCAGCAAAAGGAAAAACAACAGGTTGAATATACCGTTCGTGGCCAGGTTATTCAGGGCATCGGCCCCGAAAACGACCGTAATCAGCAATCCAAGTCCCACATAAATAATCACAATGAACAGGCCATATAAAAGGGCCTGCGCAAAAGCGTTCCTTTTGCTTTTCGATTTGGTAAAATAACTGACAGTAAAAGGGAGCATCGGGAAAATGCAGGGCATGAAAAAGGCTGCAAAACCTCCCAGGATACCGGCAATAAAGATTGTCCAGAGGGAACGGTTATTCTTCATACCGGTTTCTCCCGGCGGAGAAACCGGTACCGTTGAAACGACTGTCTCTTTAGATTCCTGACTGACCGTATCCTGCGGTCCTTTCTTTTCCGGTTCACTCACAACGGGGGCAGCAGGAGTTGCTGCTTTCCCTGCCGCCTCTTCTGTCTTTTTTATCCCTGCAGGCTCATTTTTTACCCCGATGCCGAATCCCAGTTCATCAGGGGGAAGGCACTGTTCATCATTGCACACCATAAACCCGACTGTTCCCTTGACGGTCGTTTCTCCTTTCGAAAGTTTTATCTTTTGTACAAAAACCGCCTCCCGCTCAAAATAGGCAATGTTCATACTGAATGTCTTATCGAAAGTCTTGATTACCTTCGATCGTTCTTCAACCTTGCCTTCAAGCGTATAATCACCTGAGGGTTCAAAGGTGAACGACGTGGGGACAGGCCCTCCTTCTTCAATGAACTGCGAGTATAAATGCCATCCCTTGTCAATGGTGGCCGTCATAACCAGTTCTGTTTCACCGGGAGCACTGTTTTTTGATGTAAATGTCCATTTAACCGGGTTTTGTATCTGGGCTTTCCCCAGAACAGACAGGAAAAGAAAAATCCCTAAGATAAAATATCTCTTCATGTGTTTATTTTTTCAATTTGAGTCTCTCCAATATATAATCATTATGGCATCCACTTTGTTTAACGATCCGGAACTTATTTATGGGTCATAATATCCAAAACCATTTTATCTGTCTGGCTCATTCCTTCCGATCCGATATCGGTAAGATTCCTGATTGTTTTATCGACATCGTCATCTGCAATCCCTTCCAGCGAAGAGACCACTTTATTATCCATCGCCATCATGGCCGAAAAAATAGCAGAAGAAACAGAACTGGAAACTTTTAACGCACAACTTGGTTTAGCACCATCGCAAAGCATTCCGGCAATATTGCCGATCATATTTTTAACAGAGTAAGCTACCTGATCCCGGTTTCCACCCATTAAATAAGTAATTCCGCAAGCCGCGCCAATCCCGGCAACCGTCACCCCGCAAAGCGCAGACAAACGTCCCAAACGGCGTTTGATATAAATCACCATCAGATGGCTCAGTGCCAGGGCACGGATCAGGTCATTCTCCGGTTTTTTCATCTCTTCAGCAAAAACCACCACCGGCAGGGTACAGGTAATGCCCTGGTTGCCACTGCCCGAGTTGCTCATAACCGGAACCATCGCACCAGCCATCCGCACATCGCAGGCCGATGCCGTGACTGCCACCAGCCTGTTGTAAACACTGTCACCCATGACATAACGGAAGGATTCGCTTTCGATAACCTGCGCAACAGAGTGCCCGAACGAACCTTTTCTGGATTCTTCGGCAGCCATTTTATTCAGCCTGGCAGCCTCCAGCAAAAAGGTTAGTTCTTCCAGCGGCGTTTCCATCGCAAAATCATAAATTTTGTTGAAACTTAACTGAATGTCATTCTCTTCTGTCTGATGAAAATTTCCGTTGGTAAATTCATCATGCAACACTTTTCCGTCAGACTCGACGTAAACAATATGATTGTGACTTCCGCAAATGATCGCTTTCGACTCACTTTTCCTGCCGTAACAGCGGGCTTCAATATATAATTTATCCGGAGCATCTTCTTTCATCTGTACTGAAGTCCTTTTTTCCTCCACGATCTTTTTTGCCTCAGCCAATGTTTCCGGACTCAAATCTTTTAAAACTTCCAATCCGTACTCCGATTTACCAATAACCATTCCCAGCGCAATAGCAATAGGCAAACCAATCATTCCTGTTCCCGGAATGCCCACTCCCATAGAATTTTTCAGAATATTCCGGCTTAAAAACAAATCAGCACGTACAGCTTTTTCACTCAACACTTCCTTTGCCTTCGACACGGCCAAAGCCACTGCAACCGGTTCGGTACATCCGATAGCAGGAACGACCTCACGCTTAATCAGGGTTAAAACTGCATCAATTTCCGCTCTTTCCATTTTGAGATTTACTTATTGTCATTTTCCACTTCGATGAGTACTCCTTTTTCAAAATTCATTACAAACCAAAAACGATCACAAATCATTTTCCCAATTTGATAAAGTTGAATCAGAAAGTCGGGCAAAAATATGATTTAAAACAGCTTTTCCAATTTTTTATACAATGCTTCCCCTCTCAGGTCATCGGCAATTACAGTTCCTTTATCGTCGATCAAAAACAGTGCAGGAATAAATTTGACCAGGAACTGTTTATCAATGCCTTTATCATCCATCAGATTTGGCCAGGGCATCTTTTCTTCGTCCAATGCCTTCAACCAGTCAGCTTTTCTTTTGTCGATGGAAATACTGATAATTTGCAATCCTTTCCCGGAAAAGTGTTCGTAAATCCGCTTAAGGTTCGGAATTTCTTTCCGGCAGGGAGCACACCAGGAGGCCCAAAAATCAATCAGCACATATTTTTTACCTTCCATCAGCGTTGAAGACTGAAATACCATTCCTGATCTGTCCTGCAGCTCAAAATCCGGGACTGTTTTTCCGACAAGTTTTTCCGGGAACAATTCCTTGTACACCAGCTTTCCGTAATAGCTATCCTTTGCTTCCTGCGAAAATGATTCGTAGAGTGGCTTCTGCCCGTCAGTAAAATAGCTCATCGACTGCAGCATCACCAAAGGCCCCCACCAGGAATCTTTATTTTCCATGACAGCCCTATTTGTTGTGGTTTCCACACGATCAAAAAAAGCCTTCTCTGCTTTTGCAAAAGCTTTATAGTCTGCGCCGTTTTGAATGGAATCAATTTGTTGCCGATTTTTTGACTGCCGCGCTTGACTTAATGCAGACAACATTGCCTCGTGAGCTTTATGATAGGCATCATATCTTTGGTTCAGCGTATCTTTAAAAGCCATTTTCTGCATGTAAAGATCATTCATTTCAGAGCCAGTCAGCTGAACGTCTGAAAAATTAACACTTGAATTGCTGCCGCTTTCTGAAAAAACGGCGTTGGCGGTCAAATTTATCTTTGCATTTTCAAGCATAAGCGGAATAGAACCGTAAGTACCGGCAACCCTCAGGTAGAACAAGCGAGGTTCATCCTGCTTTCCGGTAAAAGAAAACCGGCCATCTTTTACTGTACTTTCTGCCACAGCTTTTTCATCCGAGTGGGTCGCACCCGGAACCAGTTCCAATCTTGTTCCATCCTTCAGCCCGTTGATTTTCCCGCTAAGCATGTAAATTGTTGCAGGTTGTTTACATGAAAAAAAAACCAGCAACAAACAAATTCCAACGAGTACCCGAATATTTTTATTCATTTTATTTTGTTTTAAATATCTATGTCTAATTATGGGAAAAGCTCCCGTCGTGCAATATCTTGCCTCCGACGGGAAGCTTTTCCGGATTGAATTACTGTTTAATTATTAACGATCCACATTTTGCGTTATCGATCCATTTCCCGGATTATCGACTGCACCCTGGGGGAAGGGCATCGTCCACAGATGGGAAGTTGACGACAACGAGTATGTCTCTCCGTTGTACTCTTTTGTCAAATTGGTTGTATAAATTCCTTCCAGGTTCAGGCGCCGGGCATCGCAGAAAGGGATCAGCGTCAGGATCAATTCATTGTTCTTGACCTTTAAAATCGCATTCATTGCCCCAGCTTCATCCGAAGCAGTCAAATCCTGGTAAACATCGGGCAAGATACGTGTTTTGCGTACCTGGTTCAATAGATCCATTGCGTCATCGATTTGCCCGGCCCTGGCCAAGCATTCGGCTTTAATGAGGTAAACCTCAACGGTAGTTATTCCCCCGTAATTAAAATATCCGGACAATGTACTGTAATAATAGGTTGAAGAACCGACCGTCCTTAGCTTCCAACGCGACAGAAAACGGGCGTCCCCATCTTCAAACCGGGCAGCGCGTTCAGGCAATAAATATTTTTCACTTGTAGAATAAGAAGTAGAGCCATGCCGAAAGTCATAGTTCTCATCGTAATCGTATCCCATCGGAGAAACTGTACGGATATAGTTATCAGGATCTTCAATGATATCTTTATTGGTTTCATAGTAAGCAGTCCAATCGTAGAGTGAACTGTTCTCGGCCAACGCCTTGTTCGCATAAGTCAATGCATCCGTGTAATTTCCCATTTGCAAATAAAGACGGGCATAGAAAGCATAAGCCGTTCCCAGGTTCGGGTGCAACACCGTTGCCGATTCTTCAGGAAGATATGGCAATGCCTCTTCCATATCCTTCAGCATAAAATCATACATTTCCTGAATCGTTACCTGGGTATAAGCAGCGTTAATATCCGCACTGGTAATTAACGGGACTGAAAGCTTGGAGGAAGCTGTTGATGAATCGTAGGTATCAGCATAAAAATTGGCCAGATTGAAATAGGTCATAGCTCTTAATACCTTTGCCTGTGCCCAGACTTCGTATTTCTCGTCGTCAGTTGCCTCAGTCGATGTCAACGCATTTTCAACAACCAGGTTAAAAGTTGATATAGCTGAATAACTATTGTAATAAGTCCCTTCGTCGCTATTATTCAGTTCGATCCGGTCGGCTGTTTCATCCCATAAGTAGTTGGCTTTATACAGCGGATAATAGGAAAGGTCCGATTCACTTACATAACGGTCATTCAATAAAATCAATGCCTGAGTTACATCAACACGCTGACAACCATACTCATAACGCATCAATTCTTCAAAATCAGCCAGCGTAGTCGGTATTTTTTCCCCTTTAGGAACGACGTCCAAATAGTCGTCGCAGGATGTTAAACCAAAGCTCAGCGATACGGTACAGAGCAGTAGAATATAGTAGATTATCTTTTTCATGTGTTTATAATTTGTTTTTAATTGCCACATGGAACTCCATGGCAAGGCAGAATCATGCTCCTGTATGTCAGAATTCCTTGTTTTTGCCATGTTCGTTTCATCGTATACTCGTTTAAGAATTAGAAATTAACATTGATTCCGCAAACAAAATTCGGAGACTCGTAACCGCCCAGCAGATATTTTGCATCTTTACTTTTAGCAAGTGTGAAAACATTTTCAACATTAAAGTTCAGACGAACATTTTTCAAGTGTAGTTTTGACGAAAATGCTGAAGGGATCCGGTAAGCCAGCGAAACATTGCTTAAACGCACGTTCGAAGCGCTCAGAATATTCACGTCGGCATACGAATAAATGCTATACAAATCGTAACTGTAATCCGGTTCATATTCATAAACTACACGGGGAACATTGGTCACCGCTTCGTCGCCAGCCTGCTTCCATCTGTCATTAATCCTTTTGTTAGTCACGGCAATATTGGTTTTATACCCTGGAAGCGCCGAAGAATAACTATTGCTCAACATAGGTAACATAGTATTCCGGATTTTGTGGCCCAACTGATAAATGAAGAGTGCTGACAATTCAAAATTTTTATAATTGAAAGATGTGTTAAATGAGCCACTGTGAATGGGTACTTCTGTTCCGTAATTTTCAATAGCACCCAGATCTGAAGGGTCGCTGCTCACTGCGTTCCCGTCTGCATCATATACCTGTGGTAACCCGGTATTACTTAAACCTGCCCATTTATATCCGTAAATAGAATTATACGGAGTTCCAATCCTTGGATATGCAGAAGGATAATCCAGCTGCAGATAATACACCGGGGCCTCCACATTCACATAAGTTACTTTATTCTTGTTATAACCATATAGCCAGGTGACGTTCCAACCAAAGTTACGGTTTCTGATAATTGCAGCATTCAAGGTTATCTCGAGCCCCCGGTTACGCATTTTACCATTATTGATGGTATAGGTTGAATACCCCCAGCCTTCTGTTGGTACCCCCATCGTATTGGCCAGCAGATCGCTTCCCTGTTTATTGTATAGCTCAACGGTCCCGCTTAAACGCTGATGAAGCAAGGAGAAATCAACGCCCAGATTTGTCGTTGTCGTTTTTTCCCACGACAGTTCTGGATTCGGGCGCGAATTTATATAACCATATGTTCCGCCAACAGTGGAACTGGTATAATAGCTTGCCGTCATATAAGGAGCTGAATCCTTGGCGATATTACCTCCAATCCCGTAAGAAAAGCGCAATTTCAACATATCCACCCAGGGAGTCCCGAAAAATGCTTCCTTGTTGATATTCCAGCTTGCCCCAAGCGACCAGGTCGGTTTATTCTGGTATTTGCTGTCGGTACCCCAAAGGTTTGAGCGGTCCCAGCGTAAACTTCCGGTTGCCGTGTATTTGCCGTCGTATGTATAGCCCGCATTTCCATAGATTGATACAAAACGGTTCACCAATTCACGTTGCTTTGCAAAATCATTCGAAGTCATAGAACCTCCCAGAATCGTTCCGGATGTGCTGATCAGGGAACTTTGATTGACAGAAGTGAAGGTCAGCATCTCCGGATCGTAACCGTAAAGCGTATTGTCCCGGTACTCCAGTTTGGAATGACGTGTTTCCGAACCGGCAATAACGGTCACCTGGTGTTTTTCACTGAAAGTCCGGCTGAAATCCAGTTGCTGACGGAAATTGTAAGCATTGGAATATTGCTCACGGGTATAGTAAATATTTCCGTAAGGCAGATTATATTGCGCCTCCCCCGATGAAACAGTAGCCATTCCGTTCACTTTATTACGTACCTCGTACGACTCTTTATTTTTTAACTGATTCATCCGGTCAACTGCATATTCATACTGGAACATGGCACTATACTTCAACCAATCCGTAATTTTCACATTTAGTTTCGTATAAGTACGGTTTGAAAAATTCCGGCTTTTCTTTAGGTTCCAGCCCAGTTCGTCCATCGGGGTAATATCCATGCTGTACAATCCGTAGGTATTTATGGCATTCATGGTTGAAGCGCTGTAACGTGACCCGGCCGTTGATGTAAACGAAGTTCCGTCTTTATTAACCAGACGGTCATAAGGTTGATAAGTAAAGCCGGGGCTCAACACATCATAGCTTTGTTCCGTTTCCTTTACATAATCGATGTAAGTTCCCAGATCAACGGTCAGCCATTTGGTCACTTCAGTCGAATTACGGAGGTTAATGCCGACCGACTCGTCCTTTGAATAAATATCCTCGTACTTATTGTTTTTATAGGTTACTGAAGCGTTGAAACTATTCTGATCAGTCGCTTTTCCCATGCTCACATTGTATTGCTGATAAAATGGATTACGTTTGGCATATTTCTCAACATCCCTGTAATATTGGTAGCCCATGCCTGCCAACGAATTCAGCGTATTGGTCATGTCCGGTTCGGAAAGGGTTCCCGCATAATAATTCAGGATAGCCTGCATACCCTGGCTGGGATAAATGGCATTATTCAATAACGACTCCGCATAGGTTCCCGCAGAACCATCAGTTGCCTGCAAATTAGGGTTCCCTGCAGCCCATTCCTTTTCCAAATCAACAATATCAGCGGCATCTGTCAGGTTCCCGGTATAGTATTTATACGGTGAAACAGTTAGATTCCCAGAAAATGACACGTTCGTTTTCCCTTTGGCTGCCTTTTTTGTAACGATTACCACAACCCCGTTGGCAGCACGCGCACCATAGATCGATGTTGCAGCGGCATCTTTCAACACCGTGATACTTTCGATATCTTCCAGGTTCAGATCAGGCAGATTTTCTTCCAGGCTTCCGGTTGACGTATAACGGGTATTTTCAACGGGGAAACCATCAATCACATACAAAGGAGTAGTCATGCCGTTCATGGAGGTGGTCCCGCGCAGTAACCCGTCAGTAAAACCGGCTACCCGTCCTTCAATCAGCGTGTTCAAGTCACTCAACCGCTGGGTTTCCAGATTCTCAGTGGTTAATTTAGAGAATGAACCGGTAGAACGCTCCCTCGATATTGTTTGATAACCGGTCACGATCACATCATCTAGATTGCTCTGGCTTTCTTCAAGCTTAACTGAGATAAACACCCGATTGGACACATCCAGTTCCTGAGTCTTCATTCCGACAAACGAAATCAAAAGCCTGTTCTTTCCATCCTGAAGTTCAATGGAAAAGCGACCGTCCGAATCCGAAGTGGTACCGGTTGTCGTACCTTTCACGACAATACTGGCCCCGGGCATTGGCGATCCTTTTTCATCGGTTATTTTTCCCCGGACCACCTTCATCGGAGTCCCGGTCGGAATTTTTTCCTGTTTCTGATTTTGAATGCCTCCACTGTCCGAAGATTCGGGGGTTTCCTGTAAACTTTTTGGTGCAAGAATAATCTGCTTGTTTACGATCTGATAAGTAGTTTCACCGTCACTAAAAAGTTTTTCCAGTACCTTTTCCAGTTTTTCATTACTTACTTCAATGGAAATACGCCTGCTGGTATTTACCAGATTGTTGTTGTAGATAAAGGAATATCCGGAAGCCTTTTCAATTTCGTTTAAAGCTTCTTTTAACGTCACATTTTTCAGTGACAAAGAGATTTTTAATACATTTGCCTGCAATGGAGTTACTGAAAGTATCAGAAACATCAGACAAATGTAAAACACAGAACTTAAGGTTTGCCGGGACCTGCAATGTCCGGGCAAATGAGTTTTTTTACCGTTCATTTGCTTTGATTTTAGAATAATAAATAGAAGTTATTTTTTAGCGATGATAACTTTATTGTTTACAATATGATAAGTAATGGGTGATGTTTTTTTCAGTAGCTCCATTATTTGAACCATCGACTCACTGCTGAATTTTGCAGTAAAGTGATAATTGTCTATTGAGGTGTCAGCTAGCTGTATTTCCATGCCATGCCAACGTTCCAGCATCTTTTTCACATCCAGCATCGAAGCATTGTCGAATATCAGGATACCTTCTTTCCATGCTTTATAATTCTCAACAGTTTCATCTTTCTCAACAGTTGTTGCCTTTTTATTCTTTGAGATAACAACAATATCGTTGGGCTTCATTTCAATCGACTTATTCATGGAATTTTGGGCATTCGGATCAGTAACGGTAATGGATCCTTCCATCAGTGCAGCCGTCACGGTAGCGTCGTTATCATAAGAGGAAAGATTAAATTTAGTTCCGTGCACCATCACTTCCACGCCACTCCTGGTTGAAACCACCATTGGCCAGTCCGGGTTCTTCACCACCTCAAAATAGGCTTCACCGGTTAAAAAAACATTCCTTGTTTTCCGGTCAAATTTCCGGGGGTATTTCAGTGTTGAATTCGAATTAAGCCAGACCGTGCTCCCGTCCGGTAACGTAACTTTACCTTTTACCCCCGGGAAGGTTGACATTTCGACCGAATTGCTGCTCAGTTGCAGTGGCGCCGTTTCCCGGTTCACTGATAAAAAAATGACAGCTAACAACAGGGGAATAACCAGAACCGCCGAAATCCGCTGAAACCGGTTAAGCCAAATCCGGTTATTCCGGAATCGCAGTCTCAGGCTGTTAAAGTTTGACTTTAGCCGGGGGTTTTTAGCATTGAGTGCACTCAAATTATAAAGCATATTGAAATACTCCCGGTTTTCAGGAGACTGCCCTATCCAGGAAATCACCTGATCCCGTTCTGAATCTGAAGCATTCCCTTCAATGTATCTGACGATAATTCTCTTATCCATACTATTTCTATTTCGATGTGTTTTATAACATGAATTACGTTTCAGAATTAAAACACCCTAAACAGAAATCAATATTTTTTCAGAAAAAAATATCAAAGAGAAAATATAACATGAAGAAATCTTTCAAATTTGCCCGTAAAACCCGTAATGTTTGCATCATTCTGTATTCAATAGTTTTTGTCGAAACATTGAGCTTTTCAGCAATTTCAGTATAGGTTAATCCGTGTTCACGGTTCAGTTGATAGATCTGCTTATTAATATCAGGCAATCCTTCAAACGACTGGTTAACAATTGCTTCAATATCCTTCAAAATCAACTTTTCCGAAACCGGATCTGTTAAGGCCCCCAATGCCAACTCCCGGTCCATCTGGATTTCGTGATCCTCATATCTTTTTTTATGAGCCTGCTTCCTGAGATAATCAATACACAAATTGCGCGTCATTGCCAATCCGATTTGAGCGAAGGGATATTCAACAGACAAAAAAGACCTTTTTTCCCATATTTTCAGAAATATTTCCTGGGCAATTTCCCGGGCGACCTCATCATCTTTTACAAAACGATACGCATAGGAAGCTATCCGGTTAAAATACATTTCATACAGCAACTCAAATGCAGCGACATTTCCATCCCTGACCTGCCTCATAATAATATGATCTTTGTGTTGCTCCATTAATTCCCTTCCCGAATAAAAGGGTGAAAGTTATAAAAAGAGACCAGATTGTCAAATTAAGCAAAAAAAATAACCGGAAAATAACCGGAAAATCACCGTTATGTCCATTTCCGCAGATAATGATACAGATTTTCGTGAAGTGTAAAAACAGGTTGTACCCGAACTGTCCGTTACCGGCTCTTAGCCCTCTGATAGATATAAAAGAAGAGATGACAAAAAATAACAGGTACGGGACCTTAATTATGGCTTAGCCAAAGAAAAGGATGGCTCCAAACCATCCTTTTTCCAATCATCTTCCCGTTAGTTTCAGAACTCCTGACCTGAGAAATATGAATCAAATAGTTAATGGATTTGGATCGTAAAAGATGAAGTCGCATTTTTACAGGAAAAAATACGGTTATGCAAATGCAGCTTCCCATTTTCCCGGCATCGACCAAACTGGTGAATTCGAACGTTGGATTCTTTGAGAAAGACGATTTTGTCTATTACCTGCATAATGGATCACCCATTTTCTGCCATGATAAGAATGACCTGAACAGCTACCGTTATATTTTGGCCAATATGGTCGTGAGCCGGTTATGCAGCCCCACGGAGTTGGCCAAAGCCTTAGGGGTAAGTAACCGGAATATCCAGCGTTATGCCAGGACCTTACGGGAAAAAGGGACGGATTGGTTTTTCCACAAACAAGGCAAGCATGGGGATGCTCATAAGCTGACCGATGAAGTGTTAAGGACAGTTCAGCAGATGCTTGACCGGTATGAGCCGGTAGCCAGGGTAGCCAGGGAGTTGGGGGTTACCGAAGGAGCGTTGCGTTACCACATCAGGCAAGGGACCATTAAAAAAAAGAGCCGCCCGGAGGGATATCCCCGGCTTTGAGTTTACCCTCCCATCGCAACCATCTGGATCTGCTTGCCGGTGAACTAATGGGTATGGGGGCAACAAGAACAGAAGAACGGGAGATGGCTGTTCAACACCAAATAGATACCACCCCGATATATTTTGAAGCTTGTGAAAGTGTCCCCGAAGCAGGGGTACTGCTGCTGTTACCCTTTCTGGAAGAAACCGGCCTGTTTAGTTTCAGGGAGCACTACCAAGAACTGGATCCGGGCTATTATTACCTGGATTTTATCGTTTTATTTTTGGCTTTCATGTATTTGCGCAGGATCAAAAACCCCGAGCAGTTAAAGCACCACAGTCCCGGTGAATTTGGCAAGATCATGGGCCTGGACCGGGTACCGGAAGCCAAATGCTTACGGGGTAAATTAAAAGAGATCTGCACCCAGGGGCACACCCGGGATTGGAACATGGAATTGGCCGGCAAGTGGTCATGTGCAGAAGAAAACGAGTTTTATTACATTGACGGGCATGTTCAGGTTTACACCGGATACCAGGCCCGCCTGGGAAAGAAACATGTATCCAGGCAAAAGCTTTGCCTGCCGGGGATGCAGGAATTTTGGGTAAATAACTCCCGGGGGATGCCTTATTTCTATGTCACCGGGCAGGTGAATGAGAAGTTACTGGAGATGCTGGACGGGGCCATTATCCCCGCGTTACTGGAACAGATGCCGTGCAAATATACCCCGGAAGAATTGGAGCAGGACCCTGACCTGCCCCGGTTAACCCTTGTTTTCGACCGGGAAGCATACAGCCCTGAGTTTTTTAAAAAAATATGGGATGATTACCGCATTGCCGTGATCACTTACCGCAAAGCAGTGAAAGATTGCTGGGATGAAAATGACTTTTCCCCTTACACCATTGATATCGAAGGTAATCCAAACACCATGATGCTGGAAGAAAAACCGGTGGTATTGAACGGGGTACCCATGCGGGAAGTCAGGAGGTTATCGGATGGGCACCAAACCAGCGTGATCACTACCAACAAAAAATTGTCGGTCTTGCTGATTGCCCTTTACATGTTTGCCCGCTGGAGCCAGGAAAATTTTTTCAAGTACATGAGACAAGACTACGACTTTGACCGGATCATGCAATACACAGTAGAACAGATCGATCAGGAGATGGTGGTAAACAATCCTGAGTACAATAATATCACCTGCAAAATCGGTAAGTTAAGGGAAAAGATCAGCCGCCGCAAAGCCCTTCTGTTTGAGTTGATCGAAGATCACCTGGAAGAAGACCTGGATCACTCGGGCAAATACCAGCAAAGACAGGGCAAAGTCCGCGAGGAACTCCGGGAACTGGAAAATCTGGAAAAAGAATGGCTGGAGAAAAGAAGCCGGATCCCAAGCCGGATCAAAATCAGGGAAATGCCCCAAGAGATCCGCTACGCCAAATTGCATACCGAAAGTAAGCGTTTCCAGAACATCATCAAGATGATCTGTTACCGGGCCGAAACTTCTTTTGCCAACCTGCTCTCCCCTGGCTTTAAAAGAAGCGTCGATGAAAAACGAACCCTGGTAAAAAGTATGATCAAGTCACCGGCAGACATCATCCCGGATGCGCAAAATAACAAACTGACCGTAAAAATCTATAGCCAGTCAACCAGCAGAATGAATGCTGCCCTTCAGAAAGTAATCCAACAAATCAACGCCTGTCAGACAAAATATCCCGGGACTAACCTGGTGCTTAACTTTGAAATCGCGACATGAATTTTACGTCAGGTCAGGAGTTCTGAGTTTACCGTTTTCCCAATCGCCTTTTTCAAATTTTTAATCATGAGCCTGCTCCGAAAACAAAAACGTTTTCGGAACAAGCGCTCATAATCAACCCCACAGGGGGTGTTTCGACTCGTGCTGTTTAATAGATGAAAGTCGCATAAAAAATCTAAGGCATTTTATTTTGGTATAAACAAGCCCGTTTCATAAATTTGGTGTTTAAAACTTAGATGTTTTTGACAAAGCATTAATCCTGCGGTTCCGAACAGTACGGCCAATACTTTTCTAATGGAACCGCAGGGCAATCTACACCGGAAAAAGGCAGCTAAGTATTCCGGTGTTTCTATGTCTTACAGGATAAATTTTATGTCATAGGCATCTGAGATTTTTAATTTTTCAATTACAAATATTGTCAAAATAATTATCAAATGCAAACTAATGATTAAAATAATCAACAATAATTATTTATCAAAGAATCTAAAATTATTACGAAATTGCATTGATGAATCCCAGGAGCGTTTTGCCGAGCGGTTCAACGTAAAGCGTAGCAACATTGCATCGTATGAAAGGGGCACCGAACCCAGACTCTTATTCATCCTCGATGTTGCGAATTACTTTCAATTAAAATTAGACGACCTGGTATCCAATGATCTGGAATTGCACCCGGAACTTCTGCAGACGTTCAAAGAACATAACAATCAGCAAATTCCGCAGGTTTCAGAACCGCTCCTGAAACTAAAGCAGAGAAAGGACGAACAGAACCAGCCGGATTCAAAAATTTCGGAAAGGGTGTCCCTCATAATCAACAGGCTTTCTACCAGCCGCAATAGTTTTGCCAACGATCTCGGCTACCCCAAACCGCAGACGATCTATGATATTACCGATGGAAAATCGGCCCCGAGCTACGACTTCTTTCGTCGCTTCATGCTTTCAGAATATTCTGAAGTAATAAACATCGACTGGCTCCTTACCGGTCGCGGTAAAATGATCATTGCCCCTGAGCCGGAAACCTCCTCTGCCCCCACCGATCCTGCCATCATCAGGATGATCCGGAAAGTTGTTTCGGAAAATGCGCTGCTGGAAAAAAAGGTGGAGGAAATGAAAGAAAAAAAGGGGCGGGGTTGATTTCAATCGCTGATATTCTTTGCAGAAAAAAGATTTCCCGTGTTCTCTGTAAGAAAACGGACAAGCTTTTCCAAAAAATTGGTATTGCGAAGATTATAACGGCTCACAACATCTCTGTAAACAATCGTAGAATAAATGCTTTTCAAATATTCATTGGCTACCTCATCCGTCAACTGCAGGTTGATCAGGTAAGGTAGTCCACCATACCTTAAATACAGGTCATAACTGGTTTCATCATTTTCAAAACCATGAAAATCGATAAATTCAGAATACGACAAACTATGTACCCTAAACTCGACATACCTGCCGCTTAGAAACGTAGCAAGTTCCCCTGACAGCATACTGGCATTACTGCCTGTAATATAAATATCGTTACGGTCATCCAGACGAAGAGACCGTAATGCTTTTTCAAAATCATTTATATCCTGTATTTCATCGATAAAAATATAATTCAGGGAACCCTTTCTACTGTTTTTAAGTATATTTAAAATTTAGCCATTAAATCAAAAACTTTCAGATATGTTTCATTCATAAATCATCTTCGGGACAGGGCACCTGTCATCCGGCGGTCTGACCATAATAATATAAAAAGGATGCAGGTCAACCATCCTTTTCGTGATCATTTTCTCGTCTATAAACGAAAAATTTATATAAAAATTTCGATTATAAACGAATTTTTCTTTTATTTTTGTTAATAATAGGATCTGAGAAAATGATAACAAGAGACATCTATGAAACTATCCAAGAGAGAATGTTTAAAGGGAAAGCAATTATTCTGACAGGTCCCAGACAGGTTGGAAAAACAACACTCTTAAAACAGTTTCTTTCCGGGAAAAGCGGACAAAATATTTTGTACCTGAACTGTGATGAACCGGATATAAAAGTCATGCTGGAAAATGTTACATCGACACAGCTAAGGAACCTGATTGGCAAAAATAAATTGGTACTGATCGATGAAGCTCAAAAAGTAAATCAAATTGGATTAACTCTAAAACTAATTGTTGATAACATTGAAGGAATTCAGATAATTGCGACCGGCTCCTCCGCTTTCGATCTACGGAACAGATTAAACGAACCTCTTACCGGACGGAAGTTTGAGTATCATTTATATCCGTTCTCAACAAATGAACTGATCAATAATATGACAGAACTGGAAGAACGTCGCATGCTGGAACAGCGAATGATCTATGGAATGTACCCAGATGTGGTGAACAATCCATCTGATGCCTCTGTTTTGTTAAGAGAACTCTACAATAGCTATTTATTTAAAGATATTCTGGCATATCGTGATCTCCGGCGTCCGGATGAATTGTACAGATTACTAGCGGCCATCGCCTTGCAGATTGGGAATGAAGTCTCCTATCATGAACTGGGACAGACTGTAGGAATCGATAAAGAAACAGTAGTGCGTTATCTTGATTTACTCGAGAAAGTATTTGTTGTTTTCAGATTAAATTCATTTAGCCGTAATATCCGGAACGAACTGAAGAAAAGCAAAAAAGTTTACTTTTACGATAATGGTATCCGAAATGCCGTTATCAATAATTACTCACCACTAACTCTTAGAAATGATACTGGTGCCTTATGGGAAAACTTCTTTATCAGCGAGCGGAAAAAGTATAACAATTATCATGAGATCTACAGTAATACCTATTTTTGGAGAACTCATTCCCAACAAGAGATCGACTACCTGGAAGAACGGAATGGTACCCTCTACGCCTTTGAATTAAAATGGAATGAGCAAAGAAAAAGCAAACTGCCTGCCTCTTTTGCAGGTGCCTATCCCAACTATCTGTTTGAAGTAGTCACTCCGTCCAATTACTTAAATTACCTGACTGGAGCGAACGAACAACCGAATTTTTCTTAATCTATATTTATGACCATTAACCATGTGGCGATTACCTTTATCCCGTATAGGCAAAGAATAGTCATTATTTTTTTCAAAGATTCAGGGGGCTGGCCAAAAATTAAAAAGGATGGCGGTCAACCATCCTTTTCGTGATCATTTTCTCGTGAAACTATCAATTCTCCCATTTGCTCTTTCCGGATACAAACGGTTCTTGGATTCTTTCCGGTTCATACAGGCACCATGCCCTGTTTTACTCCGTGTCCCATCCCGGGTTCTGTGATAATTCATAACCCAGGTCGCTGTACAGTTTGATCTGGTCGAGCGGGACTGCGTTAAGGTATTGCCTTTCATAGTACGAATCCCCGGCAATCCAGTCCCTGCGCATATTCGCGTCATATAGGTTGTAAATAAAGGCATGGTCCGTATCATCCGCATCGGGATAGTAAAAATGGACTGCCTTCTTTACCTTGGTCAAGGTAGCGGCGTCAAAAACGCCCAGATCGACGTAAGCCCCTTTCCCCATGGTTGTCGGCCCGTCCGTTTCAACCGTTTTCAGGTATTCGTATTTCTTCCAGCGCCGGAGGTCGTTCTTCCGGAAGCCTTCATACATCAGCTCCACACAGCGTTCCCGCCTGATCTCCCAAAGTAAAGGCATCACCGAAGGGTCCCGGTCGGGATCGTCAATGGCCACGCCATTCGCATAGACCTCGTCCCCGGATACAACCATCTCCGGTAATTGTGCGTCCATATCCGGAATGTCCCTGGCCCTGAGTTTATTAATGGTTTTATCGGCAACTTCCTGGGTAAATTGTCCGAGTTCCGCCGCCGCCTCGGCATAATTCAGCAATACTTCCCCGTAACGGATCACCGGGGCATCTGTGGTGTTTGTCGAACCCAGGTATTTCAGGTCTGTGCTGTTTGCGTCAACCGGCAGGAACTTCAGCGTGGGAAAGCCGGTCGTGGAATAGGCGGAATGCGCCCCACTGATCCGGACTGAATCCACCAAGGTAGCTGCCATTCTCGGGTCCCTGTTTTTAAACTGACCGGGATAAGGCCGAAGCCCATTATCCGAAGAATAGTCATATAAGGGTGACTGTTTTACCGGCAGACCGTCGGACGACAGGTAGGTATCGACCATCTTCAGGGTAATCCCGGTCTGCGCCTCCTGGTTGTTATAGGAGACCAGGCAATGGGTGGCTTTGGCTTCCTCATACTGCCGGAAAAGGATCATCTCGGGGTTCCCGGTCAGGTCTTCTGAGGTGAACAGGCCCCGGTAATCGTCCGATACCGAATAATTGCCCGCATCGATAAGCTCTCCGGCTGCCCATAGCGCCCCTTCCAGAAGGGTTTCCGCCACCTCGCTGTCCAGTCCGTGGTATTTCATGAACGTTCCGAAATAAAGCAGGTGCCTGGACATGAAGGCCAGTACCACGTCCCTGTTAATCTGCAGGGTCCCGCCATCTTCCCGCACATGTCCGGCTGCATACTGAAAGTCTTCCATTATGTTGGTTGCCACAAGTGACAGCGGATCTCTTTGTTTATAGGCAAGTTCGGTATCCGTAATCTGTACCTCCGAATCATACCAGGGAACATCGCCAAAGGCGCGGGCCAGGTCGGCATACTCCATGGCCCTGAAAAAACGGCCAATCCCCCTCCAGTGGTCTTTTGTCTCGTCCGGCTCCGGCAACAGATCTGACCGTGAAATAATAATATTGGCCCATCGCACATAGGTAAACGACCAGCCGTTACCTGAAGTGGCCGTATTCTGCGTCCAGATGGAACTGGAACTGTACTCGTCAGACCAGGCCCCCCCGGTAAAATAATTGCCCCAGGTGTAACCGCTCCCGTAGCCGGTAAAATAAGCCGTATAGGCGCCCTGGACAAACAGCCGCATATTGCCTTCGCTGGTCCAGAAGTTGCTCTCGTCGAAGGTGTCGAGGTTCTTCCGGTCGAGATAATCGTCGCAGGACGAAAGAAAGAATAAAACAATGAAAAACAGAACATTAAAGTGCTTCATATGTATCGTTTTTAATTTTGAAAAGGTTTTGCGAAACATACCAGTCTCCGTGTTCAGTATCTGGCACCCAGTATCTGGCTGTTATAATAATGGTGTGTTTCGCATCGGATTACGGTTTATAGTTCAAGCTGAATACCAAAAGAAATCGTCCTTCTGTAAGGATAGCTTCGCCCGAAGGAACGCGAATCGTTCGACGTGGTCGAGGTCCAGTTGATTTCCGGATCGATCGGGATGTCGCCCATGTTATCGAATTCGAACAGGTTCTCCCCGTTGAAATACACCCTCAATTTTTCGATTCCGGCTTTTCCGGTAATTTTCCCGGGAACCGTATAGCCGATGTTCACGCTTTTCATCCTCAGGTAAGAGGCATCCAGCAGGTAACGGTCGTTGGGCAGGTAGTTCCATTTCGCCGTCTGGGCATGATTGACCGGACGGGGATAAAAAGCCCCGGTATTTTCTTCTGTCCAGTAATCCAGCGTATGCGCATAATTGGCCTCTGCCCCGTAGTAGCCCGGCAAAACCATGTTACCGGTGGCCCAGATGTTGCGTTTCCCCACACCCTGGAAAAAGATGTCGGCATCGAAACCTTTCCACTGCGCAGAAATACGAAAACCATACTGGTAACGGGGGGTCGTATTGCCAATTACGGTCCGGTCGCCCGAATCGCCGACAGTGTTAGACCCGTAGTCAATTACGCCGTCCCCGTTCAGGTCCTTAAACCTGACATCGCCGGGGCCGTATTTAAAATGCCCCGATTCCAGGATATACTGGCTGGCGACTCCCGCAGCCATGGTATTTTTGGACTGACCGCCTTCTGTAATGGTTTGCTGAATTCCGTCGCCGTCCCAGACAAAATCTTCTTTCTGAAAAAGGCCTTTTGTTTTATACCCCCAGATCTCGCCCATGGTCTTGCCTTCGTAATACGTGGAACTGATCAGCGGGTCTTCTGCCGAAGCATATTTCGAAACCTTGGTCTTGTAATCGGTCAGTTGCCCTGACAGGTCCAGCTTCAGTCCGTTTGAAAACCGGAGGTGATAGCTCACCGCCAGTTCATAGCCATTTGTCTTCAGTTCGCCGTGGTTCCGTTTGGGAGCCGATGCGCCTATCGACGAAGGGACGGTTTCCCCGGGGGCCAGGATGTCGAGCGTCTTTCGCTGGTACCAGTCGAAGGTCACATCAAGCTTATTGTCAAACAGACCGGCGTCGACCCCGAAATCAAGGGTAGCCACGGTTTCCCACGTAAGCGTCTGGTCGACCAGGGCCGGGGAAGAAGAGATATAGGGGACCCATTCACTGTCTACCAGCCAGTAATTTCCGGAGGACGACGGGTTCGTTACCGACAGGGTGGAAATAAACGAGCTCAGGGGGACATCCTGGTTGCCGACTTCCCCGTACGAGCCGCGTACCTTCAGCGAACTCAGTACCGGTTTGACCGGCTGCATCCAGGGTTCTTCCGTTACCCTCCAGGCCGCAGACGCCGATGGGAAAAAGCCCCAGCGGTTCCCTTCCGCAAATTTGGAAGACCCGTCATAACGGCCATTGATTTCCAGCAGGTATTTATCTTTATAAGCATAATTGATCCTTCCAAAAAAACCGGCTACCGACCACCACGTATGCGTGGACGTAGCGGTCTGGTCTCCCCCTGCCAGGTTCACTTCTCCTTTGTCAAAATCATAAACTCCGGTCCTTTTGGCCGACAGGTAAATATATTCGGCATCCTCAATGTTCGTCCCGCCTGTCACTTTCAGGGAATGCTCCCCGAATTCGTTTTGATAGGTCAGGTACCCGTTGTAGGCGTTCCTCAGGTTTTTAGAGGAAGTGTACTGGGCATAGTCGTAGGTTGAGGTCGTGTAAACGCCGTAAACATCGTCAAAGGTTTTGCCGGCGCCCAGGCTCCACTGATTGATCCCTGAAACATAGCCACCTACCCGGTGAAGGGTGGAAAACGTCTGGTTGTAGGTATAGTCGAAGTCGGCTGTCAGGCCTTTTGCCAGGTCCAGGGTAACACCCAGCGTATAGCGGCTGTAATACGTTTCCCATTCCTGCGGACGGGCCGATTTCAGGTCGTTAACCCCTCCCCGGAATTCATGCCCGTTATACGTTCCGTAAGGATAAACCTGGTGCCAGCGGTAGAGGTAATACATCGGGTCGTAGGTAGAACTGGCGTACAGAAAAGGGTCTTCTTCGGTCGTTTTGGTGTACATAAAGCCCCCTCTTGCCGTGATCCGGTCGTTTACTTTTGTGGAAAGGAACCCAGAGAAGTTCAGTTTCCGGTAAAAATCGTCGAACAGTTTCAGTACCCCTTTCTGGTTCATATAGCCAGACGACAGGTTATACGAGGTTTTTTCCGTTCCGCCCCGTACCGATATGTTGTGATTTACCTGCGGTGTCCACGACTTGTAATAAATGTCGTAAATATCCCAGGGGCGGTAATAGTAGGCCCCGCCGCTGGAACGGTACTCAAAATCGCGACCCTCGACCATCTCACGCCCCAGGCCTTTGCCGTCCCCGTAGGTGTCGATCCATTCCTTCACTTTGGCGATCACATCGGGGTTATAGTAATACCCCACCTGCCCGAATTCCCAGGTGGGCGTTTCGCTGAACGCGTTCAACTGGTCGTAGGAATACTGAAGGTTCAGATCGGCCCGGGTGTGCCTGGGCACATTGGTCGGGGTCGACCATGAAAAGTTGTTGGAGTACGAGATCCTGGTTTTACCGTCGGTAGTCCCCTTTTTGGTGGTGATCAGCACAGCCCCGAAGGCCGCTCTGGCCCCGTAGATGGCTGTAGTCGAGGCATCTTTCAGGACAGAAATGCTTTCAACGTCATCGGGGTTCACATACGACAGGTCAGGCACCTCCACGTTATCGACCAGGATCAGCGGGTCGCCGTCTCCCCCGCCGATGGTGCTTACCGAGCCCCGGATCTTGATGGTGGGCGATCCGCCGATAGCGCCGGACGTTGTGGTCACCACCAGGCCGGGGGTAGTCCCCTGTAAGGCCCGGCCCACATCGGTGACGGGCCTTGCTTCAAGGGCCTTATCCACTTCGACTGTCGAGACCGCACCGCTCAGGTTGGCTTTCTTCTGCGTGCCGTAACCCACGGCCACCACCTCCCCGATGCCGATGGTTTCTTCGGCCATCGTTACATCCTGGCTGGTTTGCCCGGCATACAGGATTTCCCGCGCCTGCATCCCCACAAACGTAAAGATCAGGGCAGCATTGGCCGGCACGTTGGTAAGCCGGTAATTTCCCCCTGCGTCCGTAATAGTCCCTGAAGAGGTCCCTTTTATGACGATGGTTACCCCCGGCAGGGGTTGCCCTTTGGTATCGGTCACCCTGCCGCGGATGGTCTTTTGCTGTTGTCCGGAATTGGAGGTGGCAGCCTGGAGGAAAGGAATACTGACAAAAAAACAGAGCAAAAAGAGCATAAAAATTCCATAAACACAGGAGCGTGTTTTTAAGGCTTTTTCCATAAATTTGAATTTTAAAGTTAAAATTTTAGTAAAGCATTGATCCTGCGGTTTCCGCGACAGTACGCCAATACATCTTGCGGAACCGCAGGGGAGTGTTTGCCGAAGGAATTGTTAAACCTCCGGCGGGTTTTGACTTGCAGGATACAATTTTAGTTCATAGGCAAAATAGGGTTTATTGTTTTTCTGTGTAAATATACGACATAGAGTATTAAAAAACAAATAGTACACAATTTTTCACAAAATATCATTATGAGCATTAATGATCGCATTCGAATTTTAATTGATTTACTTGCAAATGGAAGACAAAATGTTTTTGCTGACACAACGACAATTAGGACAACTACGATTAATGGGATAATAGGAAAAAAGGCAAGTGATCCGTCATTTTCAACGTTAAAAAAAATCATTGATGCTTATCCGGATATCAATCTGAACTGGCTCATGAAAGGAAAAGGGAAGCCATTGACCAAATCAGACAATCAAGACTATGTTTTTGAACCTGTTGTATCTGAATATAAGGAATCGCTCTCTAAAATAAGAGACAGCATTTATCTTTGCTCAAATCTGAAATTAATCCGGAACCATATCCATTTAAGCCAGGATTCCTTCGCCCAGATTTTTGGAGTAACGCGGGATACGGTTGCTTCATACGAGAGGGGATTTAAACCAAAACTTCCCTTTATTAACCGACTAATGGACTATTTCAATATCACACTGGATGAGCTAACATCGTGCGATCTCAATGAGCACCCGGAAATATTGGAGAAAATTATTATCCATGATACAAAAAGGGAAGCGGAAAATAAAAATTTCAGAATTGAAAATCACAAATCGTGATGATCAATTCTAAAAATGGCAAAAAAGTGTAATAACTTCGTGATATTACATATAAAGTAGGTGAATTAGTTTTGTATCATTAAGAAAATGTTATTTTTGTTATGGGATTTACAAATTATAATGATGTTAAAAACGTTAATAAAACGATAGCACTTCGAGAATTTGATGATACAAAAGCGGAATTTAAGGAGTATGTGTATCTAGTTTCTGAATTATTTGCCTTTATTTTTATAGTCTAAATTATGATTATGAAATGGGAAGTATAATGCAAGAGAAAAATAGTGGCGATAAAAACATACTTTCTGCTAATAAAAGAAGGGTACTGTCTGTAAATTTTTAGTGCCATTTTACTATTCATAATTTTACCTAAACCTTTTATATTTTGTTGAAGTACATTTATTATAAACATTTGCTTAAACTTAAAACAATGAAAAAAATTTTACCCGTGATTTTGTTTTTCCTTATGGCATCAAGCTGTTTCGCAGCAGGTATCGAAGGAACCTGGAAAGCTAAAATGCAAGGTCCTGATGGCGATATGGAGTTAACTTTCGTTTTTAAAATGGTTGGCGAAAAGTTGACTGGTACAATGAAATCACCTAATGGAGATATAGAAATTACCAATGCCAAGGTCGATGGCAAAGAATTTTCGTTTGAAATTTCAATTAACGACATGACGATCAAACACGAATGCACGTTAAAGGAAGATGACACCATCAGCATGAAAGTAGAAGGATCTCCTATGGGCGATTCGGAAATTATATTAAAACGGCAGCCATAAAACGGCTGTATACCATAATAGGAGTTTGATACCTCACCAATAGTGGTGAAGGATTTTATAACATTGGATTCCTCGTTTCGCATCGGAATGACATATCCTTATGGGTGCTTCGTTGCAGGCTTTGCCTGGCTTTGGCAGCCCAGAAAAGGACACCATTGGGATAGAACGTCGTTGTGAATGACGCAACAACGTTGTTGTGGGTGCCGCAACCGTATTGTTGCGGCGTTCACAAAAATTATAGGGGGAGAAGTTTTACTGAACAATAAATTTTCGAAAGTTACGCTTATAACCCATTTGTGTTATACGTGTAATCCAAATGAGTTACACGTGTAATACGATTGCATTATACGTGAAATGCAACTGGATTACACGTATAACTTTTTTGTCATTTCGGAGCAGGAAAAAACGTTCTGGGGAAAAAGTCGCTACAACAAATGATTCCTTTTCAATACTTCGGTAATTTTGTCTTTCTCCCATTCCGTAATAGACTGGATCTGTTCAAGGGTTAAGCCGTTCTTCGAACCGTTTATGATAACCGTTTCCATGGCCAATTCATGACCTTCGGCCTTTCCCTTTTTTCTTTGTCCGGCCTCCTTCCAGCCACCCGTTGCACTCAAAATAATTGAAAAATTTATCCGACTCCACCTGCCTGCATCCCTTCTCGCCAAAATAAACTGACACATCCTCCTTCTTCGGGGGAATGCCCGGCCCGGTATGCTGCCATTCACCTGCTCAACATAAATCTTCTTCTTGTGCTTCCCGATTTCCTATTTTTGCTGGTGTGCTTTCTTTCTTGTTTATATTGTTTTTATGAGGTACTACCACCTCTTCCCCACCTACGTAAAAAGTAAACAGGTAAATATGGCTTCCACATGAAGGACAACACGACGGTTCATCCCTGATGAAACCCCACCGGTCAAGTGCTTTCAGACACCTGTAATATTTCAGAATTGAAAATCACAAATTGTGATGATCAATTCTTCATTCCTTTTTCTCAAAGAAGAGAAAACTTCTTTTATATTGGGGCTTTATTCTTTGATATACTTTCTCTCATCTCCTCCTTTTCTCCCTGTATACGCAATTTTTCTGTTTACATAACCCGCACTGGTAATCACGAAAGACAACATGTTCCCCAATACCGATAATGCCGCTGATCGACTTGACCGGGTTCATCAGGGCTGAAGGGGTTAGCGTAACGCCGCACGCCGACTGTCCGAACAAAGAGAACAGTTTATGCTGGTCGGCAACGTCCCAGTGGCAGTATCCGGGACTGTACCGGTTGGTGATTTTCCAGCCTTCCTTGCCTGCCGCCAGGCTGATCATCTGCTGTACCTGGTCCCCCACGGCCTCAGCGATGGCGCTCCCCAGGACATCATAAATATATCCCAGCACAGGGTCGTCGCCATGAAGCAATTGTGACGACTTCTCACTGATTGTTTGTCCGGCAGTACAAACAAAAAAAGCCATCCTGTCCGATCCCTTCAACTCATGAAAAATGGTCCTACCTAGTTGAAAATTAACCCCGTCAACATAAACAGAATCTTTTTGCATGCCCATCTCCACCTTGTCTTTGACCAGGAAAGCCCCCCTGAACCCGGTCATCATTTTGCAATCGCTGACAGCCTGTTCAAGGTAGCTTTTAAATGGTTCCGGGAAATCGGCACTGTCGTATCCCAATACCCGGATAACAGACGAAAGGTCAACATTCAGGTCGGCAAAGCTGAATGAATATTCGCTGATCATTTCACCGAGTTAAATTCGTCAAGGGCTTCAAAAAAGGCGGCAATATTTTCATGAGGAACCCCGGGGGGCATATCACATCCCGAAGACAAGACAAAGTTGTCATGTCCTTTTGACTGCAGCAAAAGTGCCATCGTTCTTTCTCTGACAACTTCAGGCGACTGCGTCTTAAGAACGTTCACGGGGTCGATATTTCCCATGACCAGGATATCCGAAGGGACCTCTGCAAGTACCATATTCATATCGGCAACATTGCCCAGATGCAACGCTTTTGCTCCGGTAGAAACCATCGAGCGGGCCAGGATCCCGTGATGGCCACAGTTATGCAGTATCACCATAAACCGGTCGTCCTGGACCTCATCAACCATTTTTTTAATGTAAGAAGAAGAGAACTGGTCGCAATCTTCTTCTCCAAGCAGGCCTGCTGCCGGTTCAGCCAGAATAACGCCATGGGCCCCAAGCGCCTTATAGGCTTTGATGTAATTCAATATAAACGACGAACATTTCTCAAGCAGTTGATGGATTACATCAGGATAGAGATAAATGGCCGTCATGATCTCCGTCATATCGAGTAACCTTCCCGCCAGTGAAAAGGGGCCGATGCACCCCGGAAATACCGGAATATCCTTAATGTTATCCAGGGCCAGCCGGGCAGCCTTAAGATATTCGCCAAGCCTAGGGGAGCTTTCCGGTCCGGGCACGGCCAGTGTTTCAACCTCCTCCATCTGATTGATCAGCCGCCCGCGGACTGTGGGAATATTGTCCTTTTCAAAATTAATTTTAGCCCCCAGGGCTTCTGCTTCCACGGTAAGGTCCATGATCATGGTCACCGCAGCAGAAGGATAACGGTCGTGAAGGGCCCGGATCGCTTCGTAATGTACCTGACCTTTTGTAACCGCATCAAGAACAGTGGCCCCGATCAGTTCAATACCCGGATGCGTCATGATAGGAACTGCGACCCTGGAAGACTTGGTTTTGATATCTTCACTCCATTTCGTTATAGTTGTTTGCATAATAATCTTTTTTATTTTCAAAAAAATCAACTAAAAGCAGGTACAGATCACGCCGTCATTGCATGATCCAGAAATTCGACAACCCCCTGCGGATCGGGTGAATATTTGTCTGCACCTATCTTTATCCGGAACTCATCGTTAACAGGGGCCCCGCCAATCGTGACCAGCGTATCCGGGAAAGCTGTTTTTATCTCATGGGTAATCTGTTCCATACTGGTCATCGTAGTTGTAAGCAAAGCCGATAACCCCACTACAGACCCTGGATTTTCGCGTATGGCAGTCAGATATTTTTCAGCACTCACATCAATTCCCAGATCGATCACCTTATAACCGTTCCCCTCAACCATCATGGCGACCAGGTTTTTTCCAATATCATGCAAATCGCCCTGCACTGTTCCGATAATAAAAGTTCCTTTTTGTCTGGCCGCACCTGAGGTAAAATAGGGCTTCAGGTGTACCATAGCCGTGCTCATTGCCTTGGCCGACATCAGCACCTGCGGAACAAAAATTTTATTATCCCTGAACTTAATACCGACCCTGTTCATTCCCGGCATCAGGCCGGATGTCAGGATTTCCTGCGGACCAATGCCTGAATCCAAAGCCTGGCGGGTAATCTCATCCGCTCCATCCTGTCCCTTCATTTGCGGAGGAAAAGGAACTGTCTTATTGATTTTTCCAAATTCGACACACTCAGCTAACTTATCCAATAAATTTTCCATTTTGAAGCCTCCCACCCCTCTCCAGTAAGGGTTTTTTAAGTTTCTGTTTATTTTGATTTTTATAATTTTTCAATCGTTCCTATTCTATATTGCCCTTTCAGGGCGTTAAAAAATTCTAATCTTCCCGTATTCCCAGGTCATTGCTCTGGGCTGGTATATACTGCCACTTCGTGGCGGGACCGTTCATATCAATACCCACATCATCAATGTCCATTAAATAATATATATAACCCAATCATCACGGCAATTAAGGCCACCCACGAAATCCAGACTCTTCGGTCAGGATGCGGTAGATTGCCGTAATCCAGCTGGTTCTGATCTTTCGACTTATGGTCAAACCATGAAATCAAAAATGCAATTACCATCAATACCAGAAACAGGTAAAATGAAAGCAACAAAAAATGGGGCCAGAAAGAATACTTATCCTTCGGAAAAACCCACAGGTACATAATCCCTGTACCGATGCTTAAAAAAGTCCCGGCAGAAAGGGTAAAATTTGCAGCCCGGGTTGTGGTTTTCCTCCAAAGCACCCCCAAAAGGAAGACGACAGACATCGGCGGTGCTATAAAGCCGAGGATCGCCTGAAAGATATCGAACAGGTTTAGTCCCTTGATGCTATTGATTGCCAGTGTTAACAAAATAGCGACAATAGCCCCTGCCACAGTAACCATACGACCTATCGTAACAACTTGTTTTTGCGAGGCATCCGGTTTATATTTTTTCACATAGATATCGATCGTGAAAACGGTGCTCAGCGAATTAAGAGCAGAATCGATCGTGCTGACCAATGCAGCAATCAAAACAGCCATGACCAGTCCGATCATTCCTGAGGGAAGCAAACGGGTAACCATAGTCATGTAGGCTTCATCCGGGTTTTTCAGGTTCGGGAACAATACGAAACAAGTAATACCGGGTATAATAAAAAGGGCTACATCGAGAATTTTAAGCCATCCCGTAAAATTAGCTCCTAATTGTCCCTGTTTCAAATTTTTGGCCCCCAGTACCGACTGCACCATCGACTGGTCGGTACACCAGAACCAGATTCCCATAACCGGGTATCCCAGCACAATGGCCAGCCACGGGTAATTCGGATTGTTGGCAGGAAGAAACAGGTTCCAATAGTTTCCGGGGGTATTTTCAAAAATAGCCATAGGACCTCCGGCTTTTACGACCCCGACAACCGTCAGGATCAGCGAAACAACGATCAGCAATCCCATCTGGAACACGTTTGTATAGGCAATCGCTTTCAATCCCCCTGCAATTGTAAAAAAAGCCGCGATGACTACAAGGATGATGACCGACACCCACAGCGGAAGGTTCAGTATTTGCCCGACGAGGATACCACCAGCAAACAAAGTAAGCGCGAGCCACGAGATTAAAATGGTAGACAGCGAATACCAAGCCAGGATACTCCTTGTTGACGATCCGAAACGACGTCCCATAAACTCAGGAAGGGTCTGTACGTTTGCCCCCAGGTAACGGGGCGCAAAAACCACAGCCAGCAAAAAAATGAAAACAAAGGCGTACCACCCGAAATTGCCTGCCACAACACCGGTTGTATAGCCGATACTAGCCGAAGCGATCAGCATAGACGGGCCGACATTGGTGCCCCACATGTTCAGCCCGATGCTATACCACGGTAAAGTACGGCCTGCCAGAAACAGGTTCCCTTCCCCTTCTTCTTTCTTAATAAAACTCACCCAGTAGCCGATCCCGATAATAATAAACAGGTAAGCAACTACAATGATAAAATCAACCGGGCTCAGGTAGCTGTAAATGTTCTGCATTTGATTATTCGTTTAGTTAGATTATTCATTAAGACGCATCACATGCCTGATCCGATCTCTTTTATTTTTACAGGAAGACCTGTCTGTAACGACTTTTCCATAGCCTTGAACACGGCTACTGTTCCAATACCTTCCTTCAGGTCAGGAAGGGCCGTTTTTCCGGATTCAAGACAATCTGCAAAATACTCGAGATAGTTCTGATATTCACCTGCATGATGCGATTTCCCCTCAAAGCGGAAGTAATATTTTAGTTTATCCTCGAAGGTGATCATCCGCTCTTCCCCGTTACGGTCGGTAATTGCATAGCGCAGATCCATATAGTCGGCCTGACTGCAGCCTTCTGTTCCACGGAGGATGCAGCTCATTTCACTCTCCCTGACGACTGGCTGGACAGGCCCGGTATACACGCCGCTTACCCGGGCAATACGTCCGTCTGTTGCCTTGAAAATAAAGTGCATGGTATCTTCATGCTTTAAACCGCCGGCAACCCCGTTCGGGCTCAACATCCCGTATCCCATTACTTCCTCTATGCCGGGCAGGTACCAGCGTACCAGATCCACAGGATGGCTTAAACCACCATACAACCATTTAAAACGCTCACCCAGGGACCATCCTTTTGCCAGAAACCAGCGATGATCGGCATTATAATGAGCTTCGACAGTCACCAGTTCACCAATTTCACCTTTTTCAAAATCAAATCGCTGCCGTTTCATCGGTTCAAAAAAGCGAGAGCTTTGCCCGACAAAAACCTTCTTCCCGGTCTTCTCTTCCAACTCAAGCAGACTGGCTGCTTCAGAGAGATCATCCATCAATGGTTTTGTGCAAACCACATGCTTCCCGTGTAACAAGGCCATCTTTATATGAGAGGCATGCAAGTGATCGGGCGTGTATATTCCAATTACATCGATCTCCGGATCATCCAGCATCTGCCGGTAATCGGTAACATAATTCTGAAATCCAAATTCTTTTGCCCGTTGTTCACAAAGAACAGGATTCATATCACAAACCGTTTTCAGTTTCCACTTCTTACTGTTCAACGCAGCAGACATGGTGCTTCTGCCTTCCCCTAATCCCAAAATTCCAAGTGTTAACATCATCCTTAATTTTTTCTGTTTTAACTAAAAACCATTTTCATTCCTTCCACCAATGCATTATTTTCCAGGTCATGATTATGAACCATAAAACCTTCTTTCTCTGTCCTCCATACACTGTACACTATACGTTTTGCCCTGTACACCATGCCCTTACCGGTACTTTTCCACAATCTTCAGGGCTGCATCGATATCCTTTTCTGATTTAAAATCGACATTAATGTGCATCCCCCGGTTCCCGACATGGTCCAGTAACGGTTCCAGTTCATCAAGTGTTACCCAGTTGGCCATCACAGACTTTCCGGCAGCCAATATCCTTTTATAGAGGTCGTACCAGCAGGCATTCCCCCCTTGCAGTTCGCCAACCCCGGGTGTCCACTGGATGGCATTTAATTCATCGATCTCCAGGATGGCATCGAGATGGCGCTGTGCGCCTACCCCATCCAGATGATAAAGCGTATAATCAATCTTCCGGCACTGTTCCCGGATAAACGGCAACACAAACCTGCGGTAGTCTTCTTCGGAGATCATGGTAGAGATGTCCGACTGAAGTTTGGAGACAGTTCCTGGTCCCCATATGGAAAAATAGCAAAAGGCCATCTCCCCTTCTTCCTGGATAATATTATAAATGCGGTCGAAAACCTTAAAATAAACGTCATTCACTTTTTGCAACTGTTCCTCAAGCCCGTCCGGATCCATGATCATATCCATCAGGGTATCCTGTGTTCCCCGGATACTGGCCAGCACATCGAGTCCTTCGACCAGGTCGGGACATCCTACGAAATAGTGCCCCTTAGCCCTGGACTTGCAGGCTTTCAGCAAATCAAGGTGAAGCTTCCATGCCGGATCGTTTTCATCGAATTCCAGTTTCAGCGGTTTTCCCTCACGGTGCCTGATCCAGATCGTATCCTTGCCCCCTTCCAGTTCAGCCCCCATCATCGCAGCCAGCGATCCCGGGCCAAGGTGCGTATTGGCCACGGGCAGGATATCAGCCTTAAAAGAGCTGAGCGCCAACTGGTAATCCAGATACTCGGCCCGCCACTGAGGATCGAACCAGAACTGGTTCAGATCATGCGGTTCCGCAGGCCTGGGAATCGCCGCATGCGGCCCTCCATCCTTCTCCAGATGTTCCCACATGCTAAGGATAATTCCTTTGCCCTGCCACCAGTCCAGGTAGCGCATCTTCGATTCTTCCCAATTTTCTTTCCAGGTATCCATTGTTATTTATGAATTATTTGTTTCTTCTGTTTTCCATATCCATCCGAGGATACTGTTTTTTAGCCCCGAATAGCCGTTATCCAACCGGATTATTGCGGTTTTTTCAAAATCGATTTCATCGGTATTGCTCACAGGAAAAGGATAAACAGGCACCGTCGATCCGTATTTCACCCAGACAGGCATCTCGTCAAGGGGAACCTCAAACTGATGAAGCCAGTGGCTGCCGGATACCCGCTTTCCGCTAAAGAGATTGATCCACTCTCCATCGGGGATATAAATATCCCGTTTGTTCCGGCTGTTCATCACCGGGGCAACCAGAAAGTCGTCTCCAAAATAATACTGGTCATCGATGTGCCAGCACAACTTATCTTCAGGATGATGAAACACCAAAGCCCTCAGCACCGGAAATCCGGTACGCGTAGTTTTCCGGCTTTGCTCCAAAAGGTAAGGGATCAATGCATACCGGAGTTTCAACCAGTGCCGGACAATACCGGCAACAGCCGGGTACTCGTAAGGTTCCCGTTTGCATGTACCATGGTAACGAAGATGAGAGGTAAAAACGCCGAATTGGGTCCACCGGACATAAAGGTCGTCCGGGACTATCGAATTCATAAAATCAGGAACACTATGAAAACCAGGAACATCATGACTCCAGAATCCAAAACCGGACAATCCAAGGTGAAGGCCTCCCTTCAGAGAGCCAGCCATTCCGTCCCACGAACCGGCAGAATCTCCTCCCCAGTGCACGGGATAACGCTGGCAGCCGGCCCAACCTGCCCTGGCCCATATGATTCCGTCCCCGGTTTCCTCTTTGGTAACCTCATAGGCTGCTTTCTGATAAAGCAAGGCATAAAGGTTATTCAGTTTCTCCGGTTCCATTCCATAGTATTTCGCATTCATGTGGATCTCTTCCCCAAAGTCCGTTTTAATACAAACCACCCCCATATTCAGCAACTCCCTCAAAAGTCCCTGATACCATTTAACAGCTTCAGGATAGGTAAAGTCAATCGTCCCGGCATAGTCCAGGGCACTGAAATTGGAACCACCCTGTTGCTCTGACTCCCGGAGCTCACACATATAATGGTTCTCTTTGGCCTCGTCATGCTGCCCGGCTGCCGTGGCGATATAGGGCATTTGCCAGAGACTGACCTTAAAACCGTTCTTCCTTAGGTTATGAATAAATTCTTTGGGGTTAGGAAAACGTTCCGGATTAAACTTCCATTCACATAGCCAGTCTGTACGAAACCATCCCGTATCCAGATGGATAACGTCACAAGGAAAATCTTCCTTTCTCAGCCTGTCGCAGATCTTATTCACCTCTTCTGCTGAAAAATAGGTCATCCGGCTCATCCAGGTTCCGAAGCTCCAGACAGGAGGTAATTGAGGAAATCCTGTCAACTGGCGATACCCGTAAAGGATCTCTTCCGGGGAACAACCCGCGATCAGGAACAGATCCAGGACAGGTTCCTCAGCCAGCAACTGAACAGACCGGGTGGAATGATCAGCCAGCGAGAATTTCGAGTAGGCTGAGGTATGCATAAAAAGCCCGTACATCCGGCTCGACAGGTAGAAAGGAATATTTTTGTAGGTGCGGCGGTTATTAACCCCTTGCCCGTCCTGATTTTTCAGTTGAAACGTACGCCCCGAAAGGTCCATTTTAGCGAAACGCTCTCCGGTACCCGTAAAAACCTCATCGGGTTGTGCTTCAAAAGACATAGTTGCCCGGTGAAAAGTTCCGTTACGCTCAACGCAGGCCAAGGCAAAGGCATCCTGCCTGGCAGGAAAAAACTGGTCCCATGCACTCACGGCAACTGCTTTCTTTCCATCCGGAAAAAAAACTGCTTCCAGCGATTCCCGGGGAGGAGGCAACAGATCGCTCCAATGATCGGTCTTTCCTGCTTTCTGATTGAATGACGCCCGAACACGCCCCGCGACATCTTTAACCAACCATGCCGTTTCATTTTTTTCCACAGACAGTGGCTGAACGTCGAGTGCAGGATCGATCTGAAGCATGGGTGAATTACGCATATCATCACCGTCGAATGCAATGGCAACCCGTACTATGTTTTTCCCGTAAGCCCTCAAACGCAAAGAGAATTTTTTTTCAGGTCTTTCCGTTTCAGGGGTAATATCGTTTGAATTCTGTTGTCTTTGAAAAGGAAGTGCCACCACCACATCCGCCCCGTCCATACCAATCGCTGTCGGGCGGCATACCTTCCACAGACGTTCGTTCCCTGGAAGACTGGTGTCGAAATCCAAAAAATCGAATAATTGATAATTTGTTTGTTTCATCCTTTGAAAATAGTTTCTATTGTTATTTTTGTTTCTGTTGTCTCTGTTGTTTCTATTGCGACGTTGATACTGGTGTTATCCAGAATTCCTTTATTCTTCAGGGCCTACTGAACTTTCAAAAAATCAAAACAGACCGGTCCTTTTTCAGCGAGTTCCATTTTTAATGTGTAAGTCCCGGCGTTTATTGTCGTTTGTGTATCAGTCCTCAGGCTTTGCCATTTTTCATTGGTTGCTGACAATGTAACAGGTCCTTTCCACATCAGGGTCCCGTCCGTTCCCCTGATACTCATATCCACTTTTACTTCATGACCGGACTGGTTCAGATAGCGGATCTCGAGACCATATTTGGAAGCAAGTCCAACCGAAAATTGCCATTCAACAGCATCTCCGCTCCCGTTCAGGGACATTCCGTCTTTCCCGGCAAAAAAACCTCTCCGGGCTTTCCCAACACTCCTTGCTTCTTCCACCGGATAAATGACAACCGGCCTTTGATCAATTGCATCGTCAAGACTGGTAACCGGAACTGCCGCGATAAACGGGATCACTTTACCGGGCGGAATTTTTAACGAAACGATTCTCCCAGCAGGGACACGCTCCTGATAAATCTGATAACGGATCCCTCCATTCAGGCTTGTTTCTGCCTCGCTTCCGTTTTTATGAAAAAAAACGGGAACCTCCTTTTCTTTCGCTGAAGCCAGGTAAACAACTGCATCCCCTGAAACTTTAAAGGAAATTTCATCGGACATACCTGTTTCATTATTCCTTCCGGAACTAATCCAATCGGCCCCATACAGGTAAGACGGCAAAGAAACAAGCCTGACAGTATCATTGCCGCCACAAGGATCACCGGTATCCATCCACGACCGGACCAGCACACGATCATTGTTTGTCTTCAGATCCGTAATTAAACGGCCTGACGGAGGGACAGGTTTCACCCTTTGGTCGGAAGTGGCAACAGCAATGGCAGAAATCACAGCCTGGCCGGATTTCACATTGGGAAAAGAGATTCTCAGCATTTCTCCGGTTACATCCACATCCAGCACCTTTTTCAAAACCTGATCATGCCCGGCTTCCTTCCAGATATCCAGATCCTTTATCATGACAGAATCATTCACGGCCACATCAAAGAGGCGCCATCTGGCGCAATTCATACTTCCTCCGGTTCCGTACCAGGGTTCAATGAAAAACAGGCAAACCTTATATTTTCCGTTTGCGACAGGGAATGAATACGAAAGCTTATCCCGTCCATATCTGAACGTCTGCATCAAAGGCCATTCTGATGTGCCGGTTACCGGGTCAAACGTCCGTCTCTGGCTGGCATAAAAAGCGGGCAATCCGGGATAGTTATCTGTCCATGACCGGGATCCCCAGGTCCCTTGCTCCGACAGACAGACATCGGCCATCCAAAGGTTTCCTTTTGAATCGACATAATCGGGACCGCCACAATTTACGCGGTAAATCCAATTCAGGGCCGAATCCTCGATCAAAGGCTTTACTTCATCTGCCAGCTGATCAAGGTGATCTGCCTCAGGCAGGTGATGAAGGACAATGCAGTCATGGGCCACCTCTTCTCCGTTTTCATATCCGACAGCATAGAGCACATTATTCTGAATGTCCGCTTCGTTCCAGACGAAATGATTTCCTATCCCGGGATTTTTCTTTTTACCCAAAGAATGTTCCCTGACTCCATTAAACAATTCCACCTCGTCACAATTTGAATAAACGCAAATGCTGTCTTTTTTTCCAGGTTTTATCCACCGGTCAGGCCAGGTATGGGAAACAATATAAACCATAGGTGAAGAAGATGCGGAAACGTAATTCGACCGGAAAAGATAAAAGGCGTCGAGCGGTTCTCCCCAGATGGTAAACATTCCTTTATAATTAACGGGCCCGACCCTGTCCAGATCCCTCAAGCCTTCCCCGCTTTGTATCCGGCCTGGGTTATCATGCGATGCAAACAGCCAGAAAAACTGTCCGCAGACACTATCCCTGACCGATTCAGCCAAACGGATTTTTGTTTCCATCAGCTGGTCGAAACGGTTCTCGCTGAAGGGCCCTTTCTGTTCGAAACCACCTTCGGTATGAAAATCGATGCTCCTCCATGCCCCATATTCCCCGTTCAATAACTGAGAGGACAATTCCCTGCCGTAATTACCGGGGTTGCCTCCATATGTTCCCGACCAGTTCTGCACTACATTCCAGTCGGTCCCGGTACCGCCGTTACAGGTAGTAACCAAACGTTGTGTTGATGCCATAGGATCCAGTTTTCGGATCAGGGCTGTACATTCTTCTGCAAAATCACGAGGCAATGAACTCTCGTTTTCAAGTCCCCAGAGGATAACGGAAGGGCTATTCCTGCGTTCCCGCACCCAGTCGGCAAGCAGCTGTTTAAAATTTTTCCGGAAAGCGGGCGTATCAAACCAGATATGCGCCGCCATTTGAGGCCACCATAAAATCCCCAGGCTATCCAGTTTTTGTTTATAAAATAAATTATGTGGCTGATGGGCATCGCGGAAAGCATTAAAGCCTGCAGCACGGATCTGACGAACACGCGCCCTGATCTGCTCATGTGAAAAAGCATGACTTTGCCCCAGCATATGTTCATACTCTGCGACCCCGTTAATAAAAACAGGTTTGCCGTTCAACAAAAAACGGTGAGTAGCTCCATCCCCGGGAATATCCCACTTGATCCATCTGATCCCATAGGGTGTCTCCACCTTGTCAAGAATCCTGTTCCCTTCATAAACAGTAGTCTCCAACGTATAAAGAAAAGGATCGTCGACCGACCAAAGATGGGGATGACCAATTCCAGGTAAATCCTGCCTCAACGTGTCCGTTGTCCCCGGGGCCAACGAAAATCCGGTCTCCGTACTGGCAACAATCTCTCCTTCAGCAGATTTCAGTTTATTAATCAACCTGATATCCATGCTGTTATTTCCATAATTTTTAACTTCTGTCGTCAGGTGCAAGTCTGCATATTTTTCAGAGATCCTGTTATCATTCCAGATATGTACGCCAAAAGGCAGGACACGGACAAGACCGGTTATTACCAGATGGACAGGCCTGAAAATTCCCATCGGCTGACTTCCTTCCGAAAAGCCCCACTCCGGACTGCATCCCCCGCATACCCAGGGAAGGTCCCTGATATCAGCGGGATGATCCGCCCGGACGGCCAGCACATTCTTTCCATCCGGATGAATTGCATTGGTCACATCCAGGGTAAACGTAGTCCGTCCCCCGGCATGGTACCCAACGGAATCGCCGTTAAGCCAGACAGTGGCATACGAGCCAACCCCTTCGAAATACAAAAAGTATCGTTTATCCTTTTCGGACTGATTTAATTCAAACGTTTTTCGGTACCAGGCATAGCCATGCCGGTTCCCGTGCTTTAACCGTCTGTAAGCGCCGTAATCGTCCCAATTGTGCGGGACATTTACCTGTTTCCAGCCCCGATCATTATAATCAGGCTCCTCAAAACCATTAAAAGCAGTCCTGTCAGAATCATTCTCTGCCGTTCTCCACGAAGCATTAAGTGAAAAATCTTTTCTGACATCAGGATTACCTTCCTGACGACAAGAAGGAAAAAGAAAAACAACAGCCAGTATGAAGGGAAGACAATCTAAAAAAACACGAAGATATAAAGTCAGCAAATCATCCGCTGATCTGAATATTTTATCATTATGATTCTTCATTTTATTACCAGTTAATCAAATATAAACATCCTTACCTCTCCGTGATCTCCGGCACTACCGGCTTACGAAAGAATAAGTCCTTCCTGCTTCAGTTTGAAAATCGTACAAGTATGTTTCCTTAAGTTTTGGCCTTTTCAGTCTTGCCTTAGGTGATACTAAGGGCTTCTCTACCTGGTTAACCACATAAAACGGATTGGAATTTTCTCCTTTGGCTTTTTTCAAAGCAGCCCCATCAACAGCTTTTAATGGCTCCGGAACCCTTACCCTGCAGTTACCGCCCAATTCGGAACAGACTGTCAGTTTTTCCAGTTTACCGTCCTTCCAGATAATATCGACCTGAAAACCACCACGCGCCTTGAGTCCTTTCACCTCTCCGCTTTTCCATTTATCAGGTAAAGCAGGAAGAATGTAGATAAACCCGTCATAGCTTTGCATCAGCATTTCAGCAATACCTGCAGCGCAACCAAAATTCCCGTCGATCTGGAAAGGAGGATGGGCATCGAACAGGTTGAAAAAAGTACCGCCTTTCACTTTCCCGTCAGGGCGTATAGCCGGAGTCAACTGATCTGTAATCAATTTAAAGGCATGATTCCCGTCGAGCAGCCGGGCCCAAAGGTTAACTTTCCATCCCATCGACCATCCGGTAGATTCATCTCCTCGATTGAGAAGTGAATTTTTAGCGGCATCAAAGAGTTCAGGTGTCCGGTACGGTGAAATCTCATTACTTGGGAAGAGTCCGTACAAATGGGATATATGCCGGTGATGGTCTTCCGGGTTATCCCAGTCCTTCATCCATTCCTGGAGCTGGCTGTACTGACCGATCTGCATGGGGGCCAGTTTTGCCCGCGTAATCCTCAGCGTATCCGAGAAAGCCTTGTCTTCACCCAATATGGCAGCAGCATGCATTGTATTCGAAAAGAGATCGAAAAGCAATTGGTTATCCATCGTAGCACCGGCACAGACAGTCGCCCCTTTCATGAAACTATGTTCCGGCGAAATAGAAGGAGATACGACCAGCCAGCCGTGCTCCGGTTCCTTTTGCAGAATATCCAGAAAAAACTGTGCAGCGCTTTTCATTTCAGGATAAGCCTTCTTTAAAAAATGCCTGTCTCCGGTATAAAGATAATGTTCCCAGAGGTGCTGGCACACCCATGCCCCCCCGGTAGGCCAAAGCCCTGAACAGGCATGATCAACCGGGCCTGTGATCCGCCAGATATCCGTGTTATGATGGAGCACCCATCCCCTGGCCCCATAGATCTCCCGTGCGGTTTCCCGTCCGCTCTGCGAAAGTTCCTCAACCATCTTCAAAAAAGGCTGTTGCATCTCCGGCAGGTTCGTGTTTTCTGCAGGCCAGTAATTCATCTCTGCATTAATATTCGTCGTGTATTTGCTGTCCCAGGGAGGGGTTACCCTGTCGTTCCAGATCCCCTGAAGATTGGCCGGCTGTCCCCCTGGCTGGGAACTGGATATAAGCAAATATCTTCCGAACTGGAAAAACAGGGAAACCAATTGAGGATCGTTTTCTTCCTTAAATTTTGAAAGACGTTCATCCGTTGGTTTTTGTGCAGCGACTGTTGTTCCAAGATCCAGCCTGACCCGGTTGAAGTACTTCTGATAATCGTAGATGTGATTCTTTAAAGCAGTTCCATAATCAACAGCAAGGGCCTTTTGCAGGATCGAATCGGCCTTCGCAAACGCGTTAATACTGATATCCCGGTAATTCTTAAAATTGGTTGCAACCGAAATATAAATCGTCGCCACATTTGCCTGGTCAATAACGATCTGCTGTCCTGAAACAGCAACTTTACCTCCCTCACAAACCGGTTTTACCAGGGCATGAAAACGGACCTGTCCCAAGACCCCTTCATGATCGTCTGTAATTCCGGATAGATTAATAACAGGGTCGTCACCGTCAATGGTAATCTTGCTTCGCAACTGGCAATCCATCCCGATACTGCAGGAAATTTTTCCCGGCTGATCGGCTGTAAGACGAACGATGATTACATTATCTGCAAAAGAAGAGAATACCTGCCGGGTATAATGGACGCCGTTTACTTCATATTTTACGGATGCAACAGCATCTTCAATATTCAGGTCCCTGTAATATCCGGCTGTATCCGGCTGTTCTGGGAAACTGATCCAAAGATTTCCAACAGGCTGGTACATCATCCCGTTATCTGCCGACAGTACTTTTTCCATAGCCAATTGTTCTGCATCCAGATATTTCCCTTCAAAAATAAGCCTGGTAACTTCAGGAAGGACTTTCCTGATCGCCGGGTTCGTATTGTTTCCGGGCCCTCCGGACCATACTGTCTCTTCGTTCAGCTGAAGCTGTTCCCTGGCGGGATTGCCAAAAACCATGGCCCCCAAACGACCATTGCCAATCGGTAAAGCCTCGTTCCAACCGGAAGCAGGATGGTTATACCACAGCTTCAGGCCTGTATTATCCTGTGCAAACGAGCTGAGAACCATTAACTGAAAAACAATGCAATAAATTATCTTCTTCATTCTATTCCTGTTATTATTCAAATTATCAAATACCCCTTTCTAGCAGCTCCTGTTTCCTGCGCAACTGCACCGATTACTGTCATCTTCTTTTTTACAAGGCAAATAGATCATTTTGTCCGGAACCAGAAAATACAGAATTAGCCAACATAGCAGATAAGACACGCTGGCTATTCCAAAGACCAGGTAATAGCTCCCGGTATAATCAAGCAATACCCCCACCAAACCGGAAAAAAGGACTCCCCCTATCGCCCCTCCAAAGCCAGCCAGGCCTGTTACAGAACCCACTGCATTTTTAGGAAAGATATCTGAAACAATGGTAAAAATGTTGGCGGCATATCCCTGATGGGCAAATGTGGCCAAAGAAATCAGAATTACTGCCAGCCAAAAACAGTCGACCATACAAGCAAAAAAGACAGGTAACGCGAACAATGCCAATATAAAAATTGAAAGTTTCCTGGCACTGACCGGATTTTTCCCTTTTACTACAAAAAATGAAGATAACCAGCCCCCCCAGACAGAACCTGCTGTTGAGACAAGGTAAACCACGATTAAAGGCAAGCCGATATGTCCAAGATCAATTCCGTATTTCGAATTTAAAAATTTAGGCAACCAGTACAGAAAAAACCACCAGACAGGATCGGTAAGAAAACGGGCCAGACAAATTCCCCATGTCTGCCGGAAGCCGGTCAGCTCTTTCCACGAGACTTTTTTTCCTTCCAGCTCTTTGCAATCATCCTGCAAAATATATTTTCGTTCCGCATTGCTGACCCGCTTGCTCATCTCGGGCCTGGAATAAAGCGGGACCCAAAAGAAAAGCCACAGAAAGCCCAGGATTCCCGTTCCCAGAAAAGCCCACTGCCATCCCCACTTCAAGGCAATTAATGGGATAAACAACGGGGCCATTATTGCCCCGGCATTCGATCCGGCGTTAAATATCCCGGTAGCTAAGGCCCGTTCTTTTTTCGGGAACCATTCTGCAACAGTTTTCACAGCAGCCGGGAAGTTGGCGGATTCCCCAACCCCCAGAGCAAAGCGGGCGGCAGCAAAAGAACCGACACCGCGGGCAGCAGCATGAAACATGCCGGCAATACTCCACAGTGTAATTGAAAGGATATATCCCAGGCGGGTACCGACCTTATCCAGTAAAGTTCCCATGGATATCAGGCCAATGGCATAAGCTGACTGAAAGGCCATGATAATGAAGCCATAATCCGATTCTGACCAACCGAACAAAATCTGTAGCTGAGGAGCCAGAATTCCCAACACCTGCCTGTCGATATAATTTATGGTGGTCGCAAAAAACAGCAAAGCAATAATTTTCCACCTGTACCTTCCGATGTTTGTATCTTGCGTTACTGGCATATATTATGAATTAAGTCGTAAGCCATCTTTTGTTCCCCGGGGGTTTCACAATAGGTAACCACCACCAGTTTCATCCCGGGAACCCACAGTCTGGAAACCTGCTCCCTGATTGTATCCAAATCGCCCACAACCCGGGCATTCAATACCACGCCGGTATTCGCAAACCGGTGAAAAGCTTCCAGCCGGTCGGTTGCACCCGGGTCAGTTTGGGGAGAAAAAGCACCATCAGCCATTTTCAGGCCCTTTATATGCATGACGGGGTCAATCCATCCGGCCCAATCGCCGCATGAATGAAAAACAGGGCCTCCCCATGGACTACAGATCTTCTCGACAAAAGGAGCTGCTTGCCCGGAATATTGTTCCGGAGAAATCATGACAATATTATCATCGCTCATACCCAATCCGCTCCAGCATGTTGAAGATGCAAAACCATGCCCCGGACTGGCCAGTGCACCGCCAATCAATTTAAACTGCTCCGTGTTAAACCGGACGGACAAATCAGCTATCCGGTCGAAAAGAACAGCCACTTTCTCCGGTTCAAGGATCAGGTCCACGAAAAACCGGTTAAGAGGCAAAAGATGGCCGATCATATTCAGCGGAGATTGCGTATCGGAAAAAGAGACAGGCAATCTCCCCCTGGTTTTATCCATAAAATAACCGATCATTTCCAAAGTATGCTTTCCAATAGAGGTTCCGGCCACCTCGACAGGGTCAAATGCAAGTGCTTCGTCCAACGAGGAGAAGATGGTTTTCATTGCCGGGGCGTTTCCTTCCGCCCAGTAATAGTCTCCTCCAAAAGCGCTGGAAACAGTTCCAATTCCATACCAGGGCTCCAAAAAATTGGGAACATCAGCCTCGAACAACATACTCTTTTCAAGGGCACCCAGCTGGAGATCAAGCGAACGTTCCATATTCCCGCATCCGGAAGAAAAACATTCGGCAACCCGCATCCTTCGGTAAACCAGTACGCCTCCCTCCCGCCTGTTCCAAAATTCAGAACACCGGCTGTTCCGCTCCAACGCATATTGCTCATACGCCCCGAAATCGAAAGCAGAAGGTTCCACTGGCCTGACAACTGTAGCCTGTGAATCGGCCAGTTTATTATTGAATGTCTTTCCCTTCATGAGTAAAAAAAATTTCGTGATTAATCAGCATCCTGATATTCCTTCCGCAATTCATCAACCGTACTGAAAATGACATCAATCCGGTCATCGGTTACCATATCATCCATATTTATACAGCAGACACCTGTCAGATAAGGATTTCCGGAATCACTGACCAACCTGATAATATCCGAGCGGATTTCATCGTGCGATTGCCTTGCAATCTCAACTGGGCTTAAGCGGATATTAAAAAATGTATCCGGAAGATATTGCCTCAAAATTTTAACATCTCCGCCCCAGCCAAGGTCAAGGAAGTCGAGATGGGGTATTTTTGCAAAGCTGGCTGCCATCCGGTGAGGGTCAGGCCCGCAGTAATGAATGCCAAAAGGCCTGTTCCGGCTCCATTCCTGATCAAAAGGGAGCAAAAATGATTCGTAGTCTTCAGCCGAAATCATCGTGTGGGAGCATTCAGAATGCAGCATTACCGGACTTTTAAGGTGCCGTACGCCCCTGTTAACAGAAACCGAGGTTGACCCGGTTTCCTGTTTTATGAATGATGTAAACTGCTCTATAACCTTTGCAATTTTTGAAAAACCTTCCTTTACGGCCTCCGGGTCCATCATCATGTCCAGAAAAATATTCTCTCCCCTCAGGTCCATAGCAATATTCAGGATGCCGCCCCAGTTAATATCGCCTGTAAGATATCCATATTTCTTTTTCAGGTTATCCCTCAGATCTGATATCCGTTTAAAGGCTTCCGAACGAAAGACCTCATCCTCGTTTATCTCCAGTGTTTCCCGATGGGCTGCCTTGACCACAGGAGGATGTGATCCGGAATAAATCACCTCGCAACCAAGCATTTCCGATAGTAAAAAACCCGCAGCCAGGTGCACGGCCCCAATTTCAGGCCTGTTTTCATTTCCGGATTGTCCCATTCCGTATTGCCCCCATCTTTCGTAAAGTGCTTTTTCCATACTCCGTTCTGCTTCCACCCGTTTGTCCGCATGAAAAAAGAAATCTTTATCGAAATAAATTTTTTCGTTCTTATTCCACCATTCAGGAGCCAGGACAATATCAACCGGCAACAGGGTATTTCCCAGATATGGGTTATGTTTATAATTTATCATTGACGTTTCCTTTCATTCTTAATAAAACAGCCAATCGACCGATTTCGGAGTTTTCGAATCTGTAATCCCGGCGTCGTGTATCCTGATTGTCTTATTGCCATCGATAAACCCCAGAATCAGCACCCGGCCCTTTCCCAGCTCCAGTTCGTTTTCTCCTGCTGCATAATCATACGTATAAATATTGACGGGATACAAACCGGGAATTGATACGGCATTGGCAATTTTAATGTCTGCCTGTCCACGGTCGTTGGCATTGGCGTTGGTCTCAAGTGTCGGGGGACGCAGGACAGAATAACTGTTCGTATTAAAGTATCCGACGAGGACTTTAACCGGCTTCTCATTTTTAAAACGAAGCATGGTCCCCTCTTTTTGCTGTGCCTCGTCGTTAAAACGGACACCTCTCAGTTCCTTTAGCTCAAGAGCGACCTCTTCGATTACATAGTCTTGATCACCATATACTTTTTGCCCTTTCCTCAGGGGGAACCATTTGACATTTTTATTTAACAGGGTAACATTAGCAGGTTCAATCATTTCGCTCTGTTGCATGGCTGCACTGCTGTTTCCTGACTTCAACAGAACCAGGTTTCGTTTAAAATTATCAAACTCGGCCTGGTACTGGGGCAATAATTCCGCCCATGTTTTATTTTTCCCGTCAGCCCCAGAGATGGGAATACGGCGCTGCTGCGTTTGCATACTATTGGCATACAGATAAGTATCTTTTGTCAGGTCAACCAGCTGTTTATAGTAGTCCAGACTTTTTTCGAGGAATGGAAGGGCCTTTTCCAAATCTGCAATATCATTTGAGTATTGAAACCTCAATACCAGCATCGCTGCTTTTACCTTTTCTGCAAAAAAGTTTGCAAAAGCATTGTAGCAATAAATATCATTTTTCAACCGGTTAAATTCCTCCTTATTCTCAGTAACGGACGATGATGCTTTGTCGATCGCAGCAACAGCTGCAGCGCCCCGGTCAACCACATCCTTTATTATCATGGGAGGGGTTTCACCCACATGCTTCTCGCCTTTCCATTCTTTATCAGCATATTCCAGAAGTACTTCCTTTAAGGGACCGCTCGATGACCAGAAGCTGGAATAAACATTATATTTGTACGGATTCACCAGCTGTCCCATAAACATGCCCAGCAGCAGGGTCTGCCTGTTCCCGTCCGAGATTCCGAAAGTCCTTAATAACTTGGGGGCAATCTCGCCGGTCTCTTCATAAGCAACCAGAACATCTTTCCCTTCCTCGCCACAACCATAATAATTTCCCAGTTCCTTTGTCCAGTATTGAACTTCAGAAATACTGTCCCTGACCGGGTTCCAGGCATAGCGAGCCCAAGCCTGGTACCAAATCCAGTCACGGTCCATCTCCAGCAATCTTGGGTTTGTCTTGTCGGCCGAGTATGGCCAGTCCCAGTACGAAGCCTGGGGATACAGATGCAACCCTTTGCTCCCTGCAGGTTGATCATTGCCCCTACGCTTTTTTGGATAAAATCGGGTGATCCGTACCTGAACGGTTCCAGGTTAGCCAAAATATGAACATTGGAAATATGGACCGAGCCCAGCCGGCTCAAGGCTGTATGGTTTGTAATCCAGGCATCCCGGGGCTGGTAGGTTGTCAGCGATTCCCCGTTGTACTTAAACATGGTATAAAGGTTCTTGTAAACAGGAAGAGCTGCATCCATAACCCGCTTTGCATCGGTATCATGTCCACGTAAAACAATAGGTGGTTCATCAGTACGGCCAAGCACTTTCAATCCATCCTGGACGCCGGGAATAATCGTTTTGGTAAACCATTCCACATCGTCGTCGATTGTGTTCATCGCTTCTCCCAGGGTAACCAGCAACCCCACGTGAGGATATTTCTCGATGAAAGCAGCAATGGATTTCCGGGTATAATCGGCAATGACCGGGATGATCGGCCTGTTCCGGTCCTGGGTTTTCAACCCGTTCTTCTCGGCAAAGGGCTTGGAAACAATAATATTGTAAAACATCTGGACGACCCAGATTCCCCGTTTGTCAGCTTCCCGTGTAAGAAATGAAAAAATCTCCTGATTTTTTTTGAAGGTCTCGTCATCAACTTCAACAGCATACGGATAATCCTTCAGTTTCACCAGTGAAGCAAACGGGTGGCCGTTCCATAAGTAAAGTGTGTTATAACGGTTTTCCACCATCATATCGAGATATTTAATCCACAACTGCTTGTCATAAAACCAGGGAAAATTTCCGGGTGTATAGGGATATTCATAAACACTTCTGCCCGGCAGGTACGTTGTTTTCTGAAGCCCGATACAGGTTCCCCGCATGACCATTTCAGGCTGGTCGGTCAGATCGATCTTTTCAGGTAGTTTTTCCTTGTCCTTAACCCGTTTTTCCAGGTCAAGGCATCCGTACAACGTTCCTGACTCATCAGTACCTGCAATAACGAATGCATTTCCTTTATGATGAAGGTTAAACCCTTCTTTACCGGCCAGATGATCCGGGGCTAACTTGTGAGAGCCAAGAAATCCGGAAAAGACAGAATCAGTCATTTCCCCGATAACAATAGTTTGTTCCCGGGAATTATAGCTGTCAAGCGTCCCTTTTTCAACCTGGTACCCTTCTTTTGTCAACTCACCGACCAGCTTACCCATACCGAAAACGGCGCGATTGGAACAGTTGGGAGAGGTCAGTATTTTCACCTTTTCATTTCTGCATGAGAAAAGTATCCCGATTAGCAGAATGCACAAAAAATTTGTTATAAGTCTCATCAGTTTAGCATTTCAAAAATTTAAAATCAAAATCCGGTGCCAGATCGCTGATCTCCTTTTATCCGGAATCCAAGGGCTTTAAATACTGCTTCTGTTGTTCCTGTGGTTAACTTGGTTTCTATTGCTGGTTCAGTCTCCGTTCCTTTTATTTTCTCATCAGTTCCATAAATTCTGATTACCACAACGGGGTACACCGGACAACAGCACAACGTCAAACATCCGAACTTCAAACCATAAAAACCACAGAACCATCCAGCATCAAGGATCCAGCCTCACTTCGTTTTCAACAAGTCCCTGTACTTAGGTTCAAGTCCTGCTGCATTTTTAATACTGTCAGCTACCTGTGGCCCGTTGTTTATCCATTCGTTACCAGGACCGGGAGAATTTGAAAAAAACTTATCCTTTTCGGTCCAGTTATCTACCGAACGGATGTATGAAGAACCTTCGTCATAATAAATATATTGATAGTGTTTCGGATCGTGTGCATAGGGGGCTTTCTCCAGATCATGGATACTATTCCCCCTGATCTCGGCATTCGGCTGGGCAGAAAGCATATATACGCCGCCTACATCATACATTTCACGGGCAAAATGATAAATATGGTTAGCCAGCACCTTATTATTTTTCATACAATTGATCGTTTTGGTCCATCCCCATCCCACAGAAATACCCGAATAATTCACGTAACTGATATCGTTGTGTTCAATACAAATATCATGGGCAAAACCGACACCTATGCCCACACACCCCCAGTCTTCGTTTGTCGCATCAGTAATCAGGTTATTCGAGAAAGTTTCAAAACGGCAAACTTCCCGTTCATCAGAAGGATTGTACGGGAGATGCGCTTCGAAAGAAGCATCGCCAAAGAAGCCGCACTGGATGGCTGTTCCACCTATATCACTGAATCGGCATCCCTGAACCAGGTCATAACTGGTTCCCCTGACCAGATCGATTCCGGTTGCAGCCGTATGCATAATCCCGCAACGTTCAAAAGCCAGATGATCGGCGTAATTAATTTCCACTGCAGCAGGTTGTCTCCCCAGCCAGGCCTGGTTTTCAAGGCTAGTCTTATCCCGGGTCCCCGGAATTTTCAGTTTATAGGCATCCAGTAAATAAAAGCCAGCCTGTAAAGGCACATGACCTTCCAGCGAAGGCCTTAGCCATGTTGTATGCTGAAATCCAATCCCCTCGAAACGGATATTCGATACAGGGCAATCCAGTGTTCCATTCACCGAGACCAATGTCTCAAGCAACGGCACAATGACTTCCGCGCTTGACATATCCTCTCCCTTACGGGGCCAGTAATAAAGCTTACCCCCGTCCATATCTTCATACCATTCGCCTTCCTTATTCAGCAATTCGATGGAATTCGCAAAATAAAAAGCGGAGTTACCATTTTTATCTTTCTTTTCATCGATAAAGGGAGCAGGCCAGGGATGTTCAAATTCAATCCGGCTTTCAGGCTGATAAAAGGTAACGGCAGCACTGTCTCCCGTCACAGAAATATTTTTCACCCTCAGGTTTGCAACAGCCCACCACTGATGGATTACAAATTCCATCTGCCCGGGATTGTCCACCGGAAATTTAGGTTTTGGGATCCACAGGATCTCTTTTTCCTTGTCGACAGACAGTATCCGTGGCAGGGAGCCATCGGTCAGCGTGGATGCCCGTTCTGCTTTTTCCCCGTTTACCCACATTTGCCGGAACAAGAGACGGAGGCCTCCTGTCCGGGGAATATTGGTTACCCAAACGTTTCCTCCGGCAACCCCAGGAAGGCCCTTGATTTTTCCGGATGCCCTGTGCCATCCGTTTACCCGGATCCCCCCGCTGATAACAGGTTCTTCGCCTTTCGCAGCGACAACAGTCGTCGGGGATTCAGGCGTTCCCGAATCCTCCGGCCTTAATAATAACGGCTCGTCCAACCGGTAAACGCCCCCCTTCATGATAATCCTGATCCCGTCCGTTACGGATGGATCATTCAGCCTGCGCAGGTTACGGGCCTGCCGGAACGCCATCCGGATACTTTTCAAGGGCTGCGCCATGGTTCCGGGATTATTGTCGCTTCCATCCGGCGACACCCAAATATCCTTTGCAGAAAGAGTAAAAGATATCAGGGAAATCAAAAACAATGGAAAAATTATTTTCTTCATAAGTTATCAGGGATAATGTTTAATGATCAGCGGGTTCTTCCTTAAAATTGAAATACAGGTCCATCACCTTGCAACGGATATGCCAATCGTCGTACGGACCATAATCGAAATACATATTTTTCTTTCCTGACGGGCCAAGGTTTTCAGCCTTCTGAGATTTTGTTCCGATTGCCGGGATTCCCTGCATAAACGAGATATCTCCTGCCGGAAAAGGAGGAGCCGTGTTATACGGTTTTTCAGGAGTCGCCGGGGTGTACAGCCTCAGAAAAACATCCTCACTGCTCGTCGCCATGACGAAAGGCTGGCCTTCTGTTTGCATTTTTGCCCAATAAAAACCAGAGTAATAACCTTTAAACTCAGGGTATATCAGCGGGGAAACGCCGGTGATTGTATTATTATAATCTTTCTGCCAGACATTCAGTTCGGCTCCCTGCTTCCTGTTTTTCCAGACCCGGTATGGACCATTTCCCATCCAGCGGATCCCTTTGACCAGTTTTTCAGGATAGGAAAAGCTGACGCCCATATAGTCAGATTCATAATCAACAGGATTGTATTTTATATTCAGGTGTACCCATCCGGAAGGATATACCGACCAGATCAGTTCCTTCATTTTCGATTCTTTTTCATAAGAACAGGTGAGCCTGACCGTATCGGCAACAGTCTCGACCTTCATTTCCTTAAATACGGCATCCCCGGCACAAAGCACAGGTCCGTTACTGAAGGGAATTTCCCCGTAGGCATTGGTAACTTTCTTTAAAAGACCATCATGCTTTCCAATAGAAAGTCTTACAGAATTTGCAGCGATCCCGATAACCGAATCATTTTGTTCAAGGATCGTTGCCGGAGTATCTCCTTTTTTCAGCAACATTTCACCAACCACGCGATCAGGTAACGAAATTGGCCAACTCCATGTATAAATTTCCTGATGGTGCTTATCAACAGCCGTAACATAGAGAATATCATACGTAAACCAGTTATCAGGAAGGGATAATTTAAGCTGACCGTGATCTCCCGGTGCAATATCAGGAGCCTTTGCCGAACCGGAAGCCACATCTTTTAACAGGGAAGAATTCTCACCGGGCAATGGTACCCTGGCCAGCTTCCAGCTAAAGGAACAATCTTTCAGGTTTGTATAAAAATAACGGTTTTCCACGTTCAGGCTTCCGTCAAAACCCCTGGTAATATCTTTTTCTTCAAAGCGGACAGGAGACCAGATTTCCTTAACGGCATAATAACTTCCCTCTTTTTCGTGGAAAGGACCAAGAATTCCATCGGGGGCATGGTCACCGTCAGTATCGATCTGGTTATCCCGGTCGGTACGAACAACGCCCTCATCGGCAAACACCCAGATAAAACCGCCCGCAGCGCGGGGATTGTGCCACATCAACTCCCAATAGTCGTAAAGGCCTGCTCCTGCCCCACCATCATACAAGCCATGCAGGAACTCTGTGGGAAAAACAATATCATGGCCGTGCCAGTATGTTCCCATCCCATAATCGTAATTAATGTAATGTTCCGTGGATGTGCCATTAAATGCCTGCCAGGGGTGGATGACGAGGCGTTTTTGAAGATCATATTTCGCGAAGAGGGGATCCAGTTCATAATTATGTCCACCCTCATTGCCATTGTCCCAAATGATAATTGAAGGATGATTACGATCATGCTCAATCATTTCACGTACCAGTTTACTTCCTACTTCAGTATCGTAGGCATGGTGCCAACCGGTAAGTTCGTCCAGGACAAAAAGGCCGAGCGAATCGCAGGCGTCCAGAAAATGCCCGTCAGGAGGATAGTGTGAACACCTCACGGCATTCATATTCATCGACTTAATAAGTTTCACATCCGCTATACTCATCGCTTTACATAAAGCACGGCCTGTTTCCGGACGGAAAACATGATGATTGATCCCTTTAAATTTGATCTTCACACCATTCACGTAAATCCCGTCACGCTGGCGGATCTCAATCGTCCGGAACCCAAACCGGCGGGTAACTTCATGGACTATTTTCCCATCATTATATAACCTGAACGTTGCCCGGTAAAGATTCGGATCTTCGGGTGTCCATGTTTTTATGTCGCCAAGCTTCGATTGGACAAAAACATCGGGGTTGTCCCGTACGACCGGTGCAGAAAACGATTTTCCTGCTTTTTCGCCTTTCAGGTTTGTCACCTGAACCGCAACTGAATCGGCCCGGACCGCTTGGGATAACATTACCTCAGAACTGAATGTTCCGTCGGCTTTTGCATCGATCGCAACCTGCCCGATATTCTGACGAGGTTTTGCTTCCAGGTAAACAGGTCTGTAGATCCCGCCAAAGATCCAAAAGTCTCCATGACGTTCAGCCTTATTAACTGATTCGTTGGAAGATTCTTTTGAAACAGTCGCTTCAAGAAGGTTCTCCTTCCCGTACTTTAAAAAACGGCTGATATCGTACCGGAAGCAATAAAATGCTCCCTGGTGAACGGTACCAGCCGGTTTTCCATTAATTTTCACTTCGGTATCGGTCATCGATCCCTCAAAAACAATGTCAACCTGTTTATTTTTCCAGTTATCAGGAACCTTGAATTCATATTTGTACAGACCTTTCTCCTTCCCTCTTTCGACATGATTATTATTCCCGTAATTGTAGGTTCCGAATCCCTGCAGTTCCCAGTTCGACGGGACTGGAATAGTAGTCCACTTCCCAGAATTACGTCCCCCGGTGCAAAAAAACTGCCAGTCGACCGTATGATCACATCCGGTTCCCGAAAGATAGTGCACTTCTGTCTTCTGGGCATACAATCCCAGGGGAAGGAGTATCGTCAATTCCAAAATAAAAAAGAGCTTTTTCATGTATTTACTTGTTTCATAAGTTATCGTTGGTCTGTAAAAGAGTTCCTGAATTCCCCGGATTAAAATAATTGCTGACTTACTCAGAACTTCACCAGGATCTTTAATACGGAAGCCGGATTCTCAGACCATTTTTTCATAGCGCTACCGGCACCATCAACAGGCACGATCTCCGACACCAGTTCCCTGACATCCAACGTTTTTTGCTTCATCAATTTAATAACTGCTTCAAAATCGGCAGGGTTAGCATTCCTTGACCCAAAAATTTTCAGTTCTTTCTGAACCCACAGCCTTGTCGGGAATTTGATATCATCCTTGGCGTAGCCAATACAGACAACCCTCCCGGAAAAACAAACTTCCTGAATAGCAGCCACATAAGTAACCGGGTTACCGGCAGCTTCGACCACCACATCAGGTCCGTTACCGTTCGTGATCCGCAGGAGCTCCTCATGAAGATCTTGCTTCTTACTGTTAATAGTATAATCTGCCCCGATTCTGGAAGCCAGTTTCAGTTTATCGTCGTCGACATCGACAGCGACCACTGTCGCCCCTCTCAGATGTGAACGGATAATGGCCCCTGAACCGATCATTCCGCAACCCATTACTGTCACGATATCCGTATCGGTGACCTGCGCATTGTCGATGGCATGAAATCCCACGGTAAGCGGTTCGACCAGGGCCAACTGGACAGCATCCAACTCATCATCAGCAATTACCTTTTGCCAGGGGACCGCGATGTATTCAGCCATAGCCCCGTCCCGTTGTACGCCCAGTGTCTGGTTATAACGGCAGGCATTATAGCTTTTCCTGCGGCAGGAACTACATTGTCCGCAATTGGTATAAGGAACAACCGTGACAGCCATTCCTGTTTTAAACTTTTCAGGGACGTTGTTCCCTGTCTGCTCGATCACGGCAGAAATTTCATGACCGGGGATCCGGGGAAACCCGACCATTGTATTTTTACCTAAATAAGTGCTCAGGTCTGAGCCACAAAAACCGACATATTTTAATTTTAAAAGAACATCTTCCGGTCCGGGAGCAGGCATTTGACGGTCGACAACCCTCATTTTCCCTGGTTCAATGATTTCGATTGCTTTCATATAATTATATTCAAAATTTCACCTTAATTTGTAAACGTTTACTGCATTTTTATAAAGGACACTCTTTTGCTCGTCGCTACCAAGCGGCGATATCCATTTTTTAACAAGATCAAGCCAGTCAACATACGAAACGGCGGAGAGGCAGACGGGCCAGTCGGATCCAAACATTACCCGGTCAGGGCCAAATGCCTCAAGCACATGCATAACATAGGGCAACAGGTCATCTTCAGTCCATCCTGTCAGGCTGGCCTCCGTGACCATCCCGCTTATTTTGCAGGAAACATTCTCACGTTTCGCCAGTTCAGTTATGTTTTTCTTCCACGGTTCTGTCAGTCCTTCCTTAATCTTTGGCTTGGCAATATGGTCAAGCACAAACTGTTGCAACGGATGACGATCGACGAACCGGATTGCATTTGGCAACTGTTTTTCAAACACCAGGATTTCATATACCAACCCGTATTCCAGCAGCAAGGAAACTCCCCTGTTAAACTTTTCACCCAGTATAAACTCCGGATCAGGTTCGTCCTGTACCACATGTCGCACGGCCTTCAGCTTGTTTTTCCCTTTATAACGACCGAGAACTTCATCAATATTACCGTCTGCCAGAGGAACCCATCCCGTCACCCCGGCTATGTAATCGTTTTCATCGGCAAATTTAAGCAACCAATCTGTTTCTTCCAAGCATTGACGTGCCTGAACAGAAATAACTTTCGTGACACCGGCCTTTTCTATTGTTTTTTTCAGATCAGATGGCAAAAAGTCTTTTCTGATTTCTTTCATCTCATCACCAATCCACCCATAAGTGACAGGGTCATACTTCCAAAAATGGTGGTGGGCATCTATGATCATCTTTTTTTCCATCTGTTTACAAATAAGGGTAGTTTTTATCAATAACACCTGCATATTTCAGTTCTGACCAAAAGGCGGCAGGCAACTCACTTTCCAAAACGATCCGGTTGCGGGCCATCCGTTTAGGTTTTCCAGGGTTCAGGGCCAGCGCGTCGACTTGCGGGGCCGAGAAAGCGAATTTCAGGCAGGCATCGCCGGGATTAACTTCATGTTTTTCACAAACCCGGAAAAACCGTTCCCGCCATTCAAACAAAGGGGCATCCTGAGGATTCCCGGGATCAGTCCGCCGGTAATCGAAGTACTCGCCGCCAGTCAGGAACCCGGCATTAAAAACGGCAGAATTGATAACACCTACATTTTGTTTTTTCAGTTCATCCAGGAAAAGGATCAGTTCTTCAGGATGATGGAACAAAGTCAGTTTATTGGCAAACATGACCCAGTCGAATGATACATCCTTAAACAGTTCCCTGATCACGAGCCAGTCCTTGGACCCGATTCCGACTGCTTTCACCTTTCCCTGCTCCTTTAACCCGAACAAAGCGCGGTAAGCTTCACGAATGTCGTTTAGCCGGCGTTCCCGGTCGTACTGATCCGAAGCGGCTGCAAGATATTCATCCGGGTCGTGTACAGAAACCAGCTCGGGCAGATATTCTCCTCCAAGCAATTGGCACCCCTGTTCCCAACAGTCAATAATTCCCTGGTAACTAATCCGCTGGACAGCATCATATTTCAGCCTGGCCCAGGCCCCGGGTTCAAAGGTAGGTTCTACTGTTTCGAGCGGTACACGGTACCAGCCCAGTTTATTACTGATACTGATCCGTTCCTGTGGGATGCCCAGTTCTTTCAAACCCTGGCCCAGCACTTCCAGCGCCAGTCCTGCACCGTACTTACCGGCGCTGTCAACCACCACATGTCCCGGGTTGACATTAAACCACTCCCGGATCAGGGACATCTTCTCCTCCCAGGAAAGTTCCCGGTACAGGTTTCCCAGGTAACTGGTCCCGTAAATAATCGGGGGACAGGCTACATCTGCCTTACCTAATGTACTTATCCCTTTCATTTTACCTCCTTTTGTTGTCCCTCCTTCGCGCGGAAGGTTTCCTGCTGATCCATTTCGTAAATCCGCTCCATCAACTGCCACTTCTCGCCGGCAGAAGCATTCCCTGCCGCTTGCTGAAACTTTGAGACATAGTCTTCCCATTCCGCCTGACGCGGTTTTGCAGCCAACTGCTTCATTGCCTGCTCATGGTCAAAATCAGGAACAGTATCCATAATCATAAATAACCTGTTTCCGTAGATATAGATCTCCATGTCCAGAATTCCAACTTCCCTCATTCCTTTCGAAATCTCGGGCCACCCGGCACCAGGAGCATGGACCTTTTTATAGGATTCGATCAACTCCGGATTATCCTCCAGCAATAAGGTTTTGCAATATCTTTTAAACTTCATAATAAAAAATTTAGTTAATAATTTAGAACAAAATCAACCTTATTATAAATTTGAAAGAAATCCGGAGATTTGCCAAATCCAGGTATACAAAAAACTGCATGCAAAGCATTGTGCAAAGCTTTGCAGCAAAAAAATATGTTCTAAAACATTTGGCGAAGCTCGTCTCCTTTAGCCTTCAATACATTTCTGTTCAGTTTTAACCGGACCAAACCGATTGGATGGAAGCGTTTATCATCACATATAGCCGCATATAAAACGGTATACATACCATTTTCTTCGGGAATGAGGCATAAAGGAGTACGCATAATATTCCACCATTTTTTTACTTTATGCTGAATAGGTATATAATGCGCTTCGCTCCAATGAATCCCGTCAACAGATAAGGAATAGCCGAACATATTTGGAAGGTGGAGGTTCATCCCGTCAGGTCCTCCATCGAAAATTGCAATAAAAACATCCCCCTCCAGCTTATATACGATAGGATTCTCGATAAACCATGGATGTATCGATGTTACAGGATTAATTGTCGTATCCATCCTTTCCCATGGCCCTTCTAACTTTTGAGAAGAAGCAAGACCAACGCCCCACCATTTTTTACCATATTTATATGGATAATCATTCCGGTTTGCAAAAGGGAATGCCCCTCCGTAAAAAGCGTACCAACCGATTTCAGTCCGGAACGGAAAAAAAGAATCCACGCCTTGTCTTCCCTCCCAAAGCTGGGAATTCAACCCCGGTTCCATCACGATACCCTGATCTTTATACGGACCACTGATCCCCCCGAAGCCTTTATTCTCCGATTCGCAACGCCATATCCTTCCAAAAGAATGATTGGGAGGCAATAAACTATCAACAGTATAGGTTAAATAAAAGCCGTTCCAATGATCAGATTCCTGATCGAACACCGGCATAAACGACCAGATCGCCCCTCTCCTGTCGTTGACGGGATTATCATCGTGCGTAACGGCGTATGTTCCGTTTGCCCGAAGTATCGGGTCCATGCGCGACCAATGAATGGCATCCTGACTGGTCCAATGACCAACCGATGTCTTCACCCGGTCATAATAAGGACCCCTGGACGGAGAGCCGGCCCTTTCTGTCGGAAACAGATGGTAGGTTCCGTTTACCTTTACACATCCGCCTCCTTCAAAACCTCCCAAAATAGTTTCTGTGCCAGGCATCCCTTCATCGATAACCGGCAGATCGGGCCCGCCAATAGTCTCAAACAACGCTTCACCGGGAGATGCACCTTCAATATAAAAAGGATCCCACTCCCTTCCATCCGGGCACATGGCATCGTAACCCTCCGTTTCGGGGTGCCCTTTTATGACTCCAAGAATAACATATGATCCGGGAAAAGCCAGTTCTATTTTATGCTTGCCTTTTGAATAAACAAAAGCATAAACATCAACAGCTGGTAAACCCGCAATTGTAACCCCGTTCCTGATACAGGGAGTTCCTTTCAATAATTCCTGATCGCCAAAATATCCGACAAGCAAGGATGACGGTTCATCGAACGCAAGCCAGAGGCCTGATTGCTCACCGGCACTCATAACATCCTTTTTTTCTGACGTTTTTATCCCAACCAAACCGTTTAGTCCGGAACAGACCCTGACAATACAATTTTCGCGGTTTGTAAACGGACATTCCTGTTCCCGGACCGGGAACAATTTGTATTCAGGGGAAAGAAGCCGAAAGGACACTTTACCACCGGTATTTCCCGTTGCTACAACTACGACAGACAGGTGAACCAGAATAACAAGAATAACATTCCTTCTGAGTAATCCAGACATTTTAGATTGATTCAGGTTAACTATTAGATCCGTACAGTTTTTTGCCCCTGGAAAAAAGGGACATACGTTTCACGAAATAAAAGAGAATGTACGGAAAGCACTGTAACCGGCTATTGCATGAAAGTAATGTTATTTACATTGACTTTCCGGCATCCTCTTTTACGGTCAAATCTTACCGGGACACATTATCCGGATTCTGTTCCAGTGCGGAATTGGAGTCCAGGTCATACTGGGGAATTTTCCAAAGGAAATTCTTGTCCGGCACAAAGTCGAGTGAATACCCTTTGTACATATAAATTCCCAGGTCCTTGCACTCGTTAAACATTGCTTTCACGTTCTCCCCAATCCGGTTTGTTCGTAATTCATCGAAATATAGTTTCGTTTCTCCTATGAATTCCCATCCGCGTTCGCGGTAGATGGAATCGGCCAGCTGTTCCTTAGTCAAAGAAGAAGGCAGATCATCAAGTCCAGCGCGTTCCCGGACCTCGTTAATTCCGTCCAGAGCATCTGATGTCACGCCGTTCAATGCATTTTCGGCCTCCGAATAGTTCAACAAAACCTCGGCATAACGCAACACATAAATATCAGCCCTTGGCTGCTTTAATGAAGCAGATTCTGCTGTACGGTCATAATATTTAATGATACCAGGAGATGCAGTCTTCCATCCTGAAGCTTTTGGATAGTAACCCAGTTCGTCGGGATTATAAACCAGGACACTTGTTGTATCTCCATCTGAATTGGTCACATAAATAGTTGTCAGGAAAGAACCTTCCTTTCTAGCATCCTCATCGCTGTATGACAGATAGAAAGGAATAGACGGACCAAACCGGCGATACATATAGCAGCCCAAAGTTTTCTCGGTAATATTTACACCGAACATCACATGAAGGTTATTGTACAAACCGCTGTACAAGCCATACTGCAATTCAAAAACAGACTCTTTTCCATTCTTATTATTCGTATTCCACCAGTACCACAAGTCCTTAAAGTCAGGTTCAAGTGAATATTCGCCTGAAGTTATTACTGAATCACAATATTGTTTTGCCAATTGATAAGCACTGGCATCATCGTTCATACTGCCCAGCGTAAGATAAACTTCTCCCAGTGCGGCCTGGGCTGCTCCCTTTGTTGCCCTCCAGACATCGGAGGCTTCCGATTTCAGAGGCAAGTGGCCCGAAGCCCATTTCAAGTCGCTAATAATATAGTTATAAGTCGAATCGACAGACTGTCTTGGAATCTCGAGGCCACTTAACGATTCTGTAAATGATGCAGGAATCGGAAGGCCGCCAAACAAACGGACCAGATTAAAATAAGAAAGGGCGCGAAGAAAACGGGCCTCCCCGAAATACTGTTCTTTCAGGGTCTGGTCCATATCTACATTTTCACCGCGTCCCAACACGGTATTTGCCCGGTTAATCGCAACGTAACCTACATCCCAGCAGTCGATAGTCCGGTCTGTGGCATTGTTGATATCGTTCCAGCAATTATACAAATCAGTATTATTCTTTGCATAAGCCGGGGCATTAAACTCAGTAATAACCTCCAGGATCATCGTGTAATAGTAGTTGTCCCCTCCAAAAGCTGCCTGATAGCCATCATAGACACTTGTTAAGGCTTCTGACAGTTCATCCGCGTTTTTATAAAAACTTGCGGAGGAAATCTCCGTATATGGGGTTTCCGTCAAATCAGTACATTGAACAGTCAGTAAATAAAGCAAACTGCATCCAAATATTATATTTAATTTTAAATAGTTCATGTCAGGATAGTTTTAGAATTAAAATTTAGCATTAATACCGAAAATAACAGACTTAGCCCATGCGTAAGAGTCATCTCCGTTTTCCGGATTATAGCCCCGGTGATTAGCTTTGTTGGCGAAATTCTGAAGATTAACAGAAAGCGTCAGATCTTTTGCCCATTTCACCTTCGATTTGTCGAACTGATAACTCAATCTGACATTCTTAAGCAAAAAATAATTCCAATCCCCGTTGGTTCTTTTAGATGCATAAACGCCGCGTGCCCCGGGCCTCGGGAAGGAACCTTTTTCATTCACGCCCTCACGCCACATTCTTTTATAAGCGTATTCTGTCGGAGTATAAATCCGGTTAGTAAACTGATTTTCACCAAAAATATAGAAGCCCGATATTCCCCCGGTAGAGCTGGAATAGCCAATGGCATAATCTCCAAAGTTGCTTTGTTCCATTGAAGTCACCGAAGCATAATGATGGGCTCCCTGTCCGTAAACATCCAGTCTGAAATTTTTATACTCCATACCGGTCGATAACCCATAATAAAATTCAGGAATAGTAGATCCGATACAAACGAAATCGTCAGAATTTATACTGTTGCTGTTATCCTTATCAATATATAATTCTTCCCCGTAATTCGCAGATGAGTTATATAACCGGGCTGCTGTCAGCTGTTCTTCTGTAGTAATAATACCTCCTGATTCCCGGCCATAAATCGCAGTGACAGGATCTCCCACCTTTAAGTATTTGGCAAGCCCGCAGGTAGAAGTTCCAAGGTTAATTTCAGTCACATCGCCATACAGTTTCGAAATTTCATTATTGTTTTTTGACAAGTTACCGGATATGTCCAATTTGAAATTCTTATCATTAATAACTTTCGAATGAACATTGATCTCAAGACCATGATTCTTCACCTCCCCGATATTTTCCAGCATACTGGAATAACCTGAAGTTGTTGGAATTGGGACATTGTACAACAAATCTGTTGTTTTTCTTTTGTAATAATCGACAGTCAGATCGATCCGGTGGAACAAAGTCAGGTCAATACCCAGGTCGATCTGGGCCGTTTTCTCCCACTGCAAGTCCGGGTTACCGATACTTTCTGTAAATCCAAGAATAGGCGTGTCGTTATAGATGTAATAAGAAGAACTCATCAATGCCAGCGAATTGTAGTTACCGATTTCCTGATTACCGGTAATCCCGTAACTGGCCCTTACTTTCAGATCTGTAACTTCATTTTTGACCGGGTCCATAAAACTCTCCTGATCGACCCTCCAGCTAACCCCTGCTGACGGGAAAAATCCCCATTTCTTATTCGCTCCGAAACGCGAAGACCCGTCATAACGTCCGGTGGCAGTAAAGTTATACTTGTCCTTGTAGGTATATGCCAACCTGCCGGTGAACGAGACCAGCCTGTTTGAATATTTATCGGAACTATACGTTATGCTTTCAGAATCGGCCAAAGACATATCATTTGCCCCGGTAGCATCGTTTGTAAAACCGGAACCGGAGATGGCCAGCTTTTCATATTGATAATCCTGATAAGAATAGACACCGGTAGCCGTAAAGCGGTGAACATCATTCCAGACATTCGAATAGGTCAGGATATTTTCTGTCAGCTTTGTTGTTTGTCTGAAGAAGGATTGTCCCCCCGATCCTGTTTTATTTGTAACATTTGCTGCAGATTCCGAGCTTGAATAGTTATAATTCTTTGCATTGGATATATCTACCCCAAAGTTTGTTTTAAAAGTCAGGTTCTTTAGCAGATTAATCTGGGCATAAACATCTCCCGTCAAACGATCGGTAGAGGTCTGGTCCTTAACTTCATGTGCATCAGAAACCGGGTTCCAGACTTGTTCCATATAAGAACTTACCTGGGAATCGAGCATGGCGTAATACCAGCTCCCGTCGTCATTTTTAACAGGAGTTGTCGGCCATCCCCAGCGAGGGATATTGCCTGTTGCATTGTCACGGTTATCCTTTTCCGAACGGCTTACCTGCATATGAGTCCCGATAGTCAGCCACTTATTAAACTTATGGTTTAAGTTTACCCTCAGGTTGTACCTGTCGAACCCGGAGGCATCAATTAGCCCATCCTGCATGTAAACCCCACCTGAAAGCATATAGGAAGTCGCATCATTGCCTCCTGAAAAAGCCAGGGAGTAATCCTGTATTGGAGCAGTTTTTTTAATGATTTCCTTTTCCCAGTTTGTATCTACCCCTGCCGGAGCCGGGTTACCGGTTGTATAAACAGCATCTGCACCTGAATATTCGTAAGCCTCGTTGATAAACGAGATAAAATCGTCCCGCTGAACAAAATTCTGATATCTTCCGGGCATCTGAACTGCAAAGGAAGAAGAAAAGGACAGTTCATTTTTTCCTTTATTCCCGCTCCTGGTCGTGATCAGGATCACGCCATTGGCACCGCGGGACCCGTATATCGCTGTCGAAGAAGCGTCCTTCAGGATTTCTATCGATTCAATATCTGCAGGGTTTACATTGTTCAAATCGCCATCCATCAACGGGAATCCGTCAACAACATAAAGAGGATCATTACTTGCATCAATAGAACCGCTGCCACGGATACGCAAGGTAGGTGATGATCCCGGCTCGTTGCTGGTCATGACAGATACTCCGGAAGCACGCCCCTGCAATGCCTGGATCGGGTTCGATCCGGAAACGACAGATAATTCGTCTGCTTTTACCTGGGTAATGGATCCGGTCAGATCGCTCTTCTTCATTGTTCCATATCCCACTGCAACAACCTCTTCCAGACCGATTGTCTCTTCCACCATTTTAACATTAATGGAAGACTGACCGCTAACCGGAACTTCCTGTGACCTCATTCCCACAAATGAGAAAACCAGGATAGAGCCCGAAGCAATGTTACTAAGGTGATAGGTCCCGTCGACATCGGTAATCGCCCCCACTGAAGTTCCTTTCACGACAACCGTGGCCCCGGGAATAGGCTCTCCCGCAATGTTGGTTACCTTGCCTGAAATATTCTTTTGCTGAACCCCCTTCTGTACCACTCCGCCAGGGGCCCCCGCGCTAATAATGATTTGCCGGTCATAAATGTCATACTTCAGATTCTGGTCCTTCAATACGGCATCCAGTATTTCATTAATGGTCGCATTCTCAAAATCGAGAGAAACCTTCCGGTTTTCATCAAGTTCCTTGATGTTATAAAGAAAGACAAAATCGCTTTCTGCCTCAACCTTACTTAAAACATCCTTAACACTTACATTGGTTAGTTTCAGATTTAGCCTGGCCGTTTGAGAATAAGAACTGGCCACCGCAGTAACCACGAAACACAAAGAGATCAGTACTGTTAACTTCATGATTCTCCATAATGCTTTAACGCTTTCCTCGAGAGGGAAGCTTGTTAATGACTTTTTTTTCATAAATTTGGATCGTTTACAATTACACTTAATTTGCTGGTTTACAAAAACTGGCATTAACCGGGGGATGTGCCACCATCTTCCGGTTTTTTTTAGTTTAAAATGTATTCACCAGCGTCAGCCTTAATTATCTTTTCATCTGTTATTTTTTCAATATATTCAAGAACTTCATCCAATTGTCTGTTAACATCAAGTTTACCGCTTATCCGCTGTTCCCCTTTTTCCGTATCTTTTAGCCGGACAGTAATATTAAAATATTGTTCGACCCTAAGCAGCAGTTGATTTACAGTCTGATTTTCAAAGCGGATAATCCCTTCTTTCCATAATTGGTAATAAACAGGATCCGCCTTCTTCACCGTAATATTATTCGATTCCTTATTTAAAACGACCTGGTCGTCGGGAGACAGCTCCACCCAATGATCAAAGAGACTTTCCGATTTTTTACTGAACAGGACCTTCCCCTCCTGCAAAAAGGCAGACACATTTTTCTGATCGGGATAAGCTGAAACATTAAATTTCGTTCCTAGCACTTTAACCCTGGCAGACACAGTCTCCACAAAAAATGGTTTCTCTTTATTCTTCGACACCTCGAAAAAAGCCTCACCAACCAGATAAACATCCCTCTTTGTCTCCTCGAACTTCTCCGGGACAATAAGCCTGCTCCCGGAGCTCAGATATACGATACTATTATCCTGCAGCTTTAATTTCGCCCGTTTTCCGTAAGGAACGACAACCACATCACGGAATTCGACACCTCCGGATCCCGGTTTTAAAAAGATGGTATCAACACCAACGACCAATTTTCCCAGGTTTGAAAAATCAATCAGCACCGCCGGGTCGCTTATCTCTTTCTGTTCCCCGTCTGCCAGATAGACCATCGTATTCGATGCAGCTCCTTTTACCAAAAGACTTTCCGGGAGCAACTGTGTTTTCCTGTCCTGAGCACCTATATAAACAGCCATCGCCCCTGTTGCAAAAAACAGAACAGCAACAGCCGCATACTTCAGGAAGCCCCTGAACTGCATCATTCGAACCTTCCGTTTTTGCTCTTCCATGCGTTGCCATATATTTCTATAGACGCGGTTTTTAAGATCAACGTCCGGCTTTTCGTTGCCCATTTCCAGAAGCCGGAACTCGTCCCTAAGGCGGAGAAGTGTTTCTCTCTTCTCCGGGTAAAGCTTCATCTGTTCCTCAAAAAATCGTTCAGCTTCCGGATCACGGTCGAAAACCCACCGGTGGAACATTTTATCTTCAATATATTTTTGATAATCTTCCATCAGAATTCTTTTGCTTATAATTAAAGTACAGACAAAAAGGTGGACATGGCATTTTATGCCCTGCAACATAAGCAGCTAAAAAAGACAACATAAAAAGGTACAAGGAAAGGGTTAAAAATCGATGGGTTGAACTGTTGATGGTCGATGGCGGTACAACTAATAACTTACAAATCCTGGTTCTGGTTCCCCAATACGTTTTTCATTTTCGACATGATCCTGTAAACCTGTTTTTTTACTGAAGAAGACCGAATTCCCATGACTTCTCCAATCTCCTGATAATCCAGGTTTGTATAAAATTTCAGATAAAGGATCTCCCGCGACTTAGGATTCAGTGTATCAAGATATTCCTTCACTTTTTCAAACCGTTTATCGTCCAGGGTTTCCCCATATTCTGTCTCGGCAACGAATTCCGAACGGAAAGAAAAATCTGAAACTTCCACAATATCCAGGAAACGGCTTTCCTTACGGAGTTTCCCGTAGATTGTTAATTTCAGGGCTTTAAGCAGGTAAAATTCAAGACTAACCGATCCGGAAAGATTCTCCCGGTTTGTATAAAGCGTTAAAAATAATTCCTGAATACAATCTTCCAACAAATCCGACTGATGGGTCAGTTTATGACCATACTGATATAAACGGTCGAAAAAGAAATCATAAATCCGTTGGAAGGCCGCACGATCACCTTTCCTGAATTTTAACCACTCCGCTGCCCAGTCATCTCTATATATATCTTCTTCAATCATTCCACAAAATAAAACGAGGCAAGGGTATTTCCGCTGCAATATTCATCCAAATAGATAAATCAAACAAATGTAGATATTGCGCTGTATTCCTGCAAAAATTTGCTAAAACCTTTACAGGAATAAAAAGTGTTCTAAAACATTCGCCCGTTCTGTTTTGCTACCGCTGCCAAACTAATAAAAATATAAATTTGCAGGAAGGAGTCGGACATGATAAACAAACACATATCACTGAAGGATCTGGCCAAAGAGCTTGGTGTCTCCATTTCAACGGTTTCCAGGGCATTAAAAAACCATCCGGATATCAGCAATGAACTTAAACAGAAAGTAAAAGCACTTGCCCTCGAAAAGAATTATTCGCCCAACCCGCTGGCCATGGGATTGCTAAAACAACAAACCCGGATGATCGGGGTGATTATTCCTGACCTGGTCACCCATTTCTATTCTTCCATTATTTCAGGAATAGAAACAGTAGCAAAGGAAAATGGTTATTTTATATTGATTTCAAGTTCGAACGAATCAATGGAAAAAGAACGGGAATCGATACAAAACCTGTTACAAATCAGGGTTGAAGGATTGATTGTATGCCTGAGCCAGGAAACCGACGATTATTCCCATTTCGGAAAGCTCATTGAAGAAGATATTCCCCTGGTATTTTTCGATCGTATCTGCTTCCAGGGACAAGTTCCCTGCGTGATTGCGAACAATCAACAGGCAGCGACACAGATTACCTGTCATTTCCATGAACAGGGTTACCGAAGAATCGCTTTCATCAACGGACCGGGTCATTTGGAAATCTCACGGGAACGGCTTCAGGGATACCTGGACGGACTAAAATCATGTAACCTGCCTTACGATCCGTCACTGATCACTGATTGTGATCTAAGTCTGCCTTCTGCCAGGCAAGCCATGTCCAGGCTGCTTGAACTTGCAGAACCACCGGATGCCGTTTTCGGTATTAACGATACCGTGGCTTTTGCAGCCATGAAGGTCATTAAGGAACATCACCTGAAAATACCCGAAGATATCGGTCTGGTCGGGTTTACTGATGAATTTCATGCCACGGTGGTCGAACCGCAACTGACCTCTGTTACCCATCCGACTTTTGAAATGGGAAGGACTGCTGCCAAATTGTTCTTCGAACGGATCAGGTCCGGACAATGCGACAAAACCATTCAACTAAAGACACAACTGGTGGTCCGGGATTCTTCGGTCAGGAAAAAATAAACGATAGGCTGATATTTCCAAAATTATAAGTTAATATTTCGGAAATTATAGACTATAATTTCCAAGATTATAAGTTAATATTTTAGATTTTATCGGTTATAATTTTTGAGATTATCGGTTAATATTTTGAAGCATATATACTCCATATCGGATCAGCACGGGCAACGGTTAGTGTACCCACGAAACCCAAACGCCCATATCGCAGGCTCCACGGTTATCCCATGCATAGTAAGGGATAAACGTGACCGATACGGGTTCCGATTTTTTATCCGGGACAGGCCTGTATAACTGCTTATTCCATCCATTATCAGGAATTTTGTCCGCTTGCCCTGTCAGACAGACCAGTTCACTCCCCGCTATTGTTTTTTTCACCGGATGAAGCTTATCCCCCGAAGGAAGGGCTATCTCAGAAAGGCTGACCCGGGCAGGAAGATCGACTGACTCCAGACAATACACGACAGGCCCCCGCTGGACTGCGACCTGGTTTCGGGTGGCCTCAACCAACGGATTGGCTTCGATCAGTTGTACATTCATCGGAAGTTCCAGGTCCACCATATCTCCCGGCTTCCAGTTCCTTTTTATTTCAGCGTAACTTCCTGACTTTATTGCCTTCACTTCAATTTTGCCGTTAATACTGATTTTTGCGTCAGTACACCAGCCCGGAATTCTTAAAAATAAAGAAAAATTGCCTGCCGGTGCCTTCCCGACGGTCAGCCGGACCTTTCCGCTCCACGGATAATCGGTCACCTGCTCTATTTCAAGGGGCTTATTCCCTGGCAACATAGTACTGAGCCTATTCCCTCCGTAAAAGTTTACCCATAATCCCTCTTGCGAAATGCTATACATGTAATCGCGTATCTCGGCAATCGTCCGGATCGTATTGGGCGGGCAACAGTTGCAATAACTGATGTATTCTTCCCGGTCCTTCGACCAGCGAAGCTTATATGGAAGACCTGACGATACGGCGAGCGGGTTGGTATAAAAATACCGTTCGCCGTCGAGGCTGACCCCGGCAAGCAGGCTGTTATACATCACACGCTCCATCATGTCCGTATATTTGGCATCACCCGTGACCAAAAACATACGCCAGTTCCACATCAGGTTCCCGATATTCGCGCACGACTCGTTGTGGGCCGTCAGGTTTGGCAATTCATAGTCCTGGCCGTAAGCCTGGTGGACCTGTTGAATCGATGGCTGGTCATAAGTAGTCCCGTTCGGAGAAACGCCGTCGTACAAAGCGCCGCAAGCCCCTGTTATGTAAACCTTCCGTTCAGCAACATCTTCCCAGATCGCGTTTAACGCCTCCATCAGGCCCGGATCACCTGTTTCGGCATAGACGTCAGCTACTCCGGCATATAAATAGTTGGCCCGCACCGCATGTCCGACAGCCTGGGTTTGTTGCCGGAAAGGGATCCGGTCCTGATTATGGTCAGTCCCGTCTTTAACCAGGCTGCGAATATCGATCAATCCTTTTGCCAGCTCCAGGTAACGGGGATCACGGGTTGTTCTGTACATCTCGGCAACGCCCATGTAATGCGACGGACAAACTGCATTCTGTGCCAGTTTCTCAGGATTTCTCTTATAATATTCATATAAAAAATCCGTAGCCTTAATTGCTATATTCAAAAGATTTTTCTTTCCTGTAACCCTGTAATGGACGCATGCTGTTGTCATTAAATGCCCCATGTTGTAAGTCTCAAAATCAAGTTTCCGGGCAAATTCATTTTTAGCGTTTTTATCATTCTGTTCCTCAATAACAACCGGAGTATGGACATATCCGTCCGGACGCTGGGACTTCCCGATTACTGCAATGACCGAATCAATCTCATCGCCAAGCTTCTCGTCGCGATTAACCGCATAAACCATAATCAAAGCTTCAAGCATTTTATAAAAATCACCGTCATGGAAAGGAGGCCCGACATGTACCCCTTTTTTCAATCCGGCAGCGATCTCAAAATTGGCAAAGCCATGACTAATGGAGTCGTTCATATAAATCGACATCATATGGGGCACCATGCTTTTTTCGCAAACATTGAACCGTTCTGCCCAAAATCCTTTTGTCCAGGAAACATCGGTCAGTCCGACCGAATGCAACCTGGCAAAAGGGCTCCCGTCTGTATCAACAAGACCATGATCCTGCGACAGGCAAGGCATTGCAAGCATTACTAAAAAAACAAATACAACTAATCTGATTAACCTATTTAAACCCATCTTGTTTCTTCAGATAAAATAAATTCAATTTTCCACCTTAAACCGATATGTTCCCGAACCTGCTTTCAGGATTATCCGCCCTTTACTGTTTCCAAGCCACTTAATGCCTTCAGAAACAGATAATGGTTTGTCACTCTCCGTAATGTCTGAATCTTCGGTTGCAGGCAGATAAACCAAGGCAGAAGTATTTACAGGAACTTTTACATTCACGACCAGACTTCCTTTTTGTAGTTCCCAGTGAGAGAGGATATCCCCGTATAGTGAGTGATATTCAGCCTTTGCATAAGTTAACTTATCGGTCAGGTAAGGTTTTATCAGGAACCGCCTGTACCCCGGGTTCTGCGGATCTGTTTTTAATCCTGCGACACATGAATACAGCCAGTTTCCCACCGCCCCGTACGCATAATGATTGAACGAGTTCATTCCGACATCCTGAAAACTCCCGTCGGGCTTAATGCAGTCCCATCGTTCCCAGATGGTGGTTGCCCCTCTGGTAACGGGATAGAGCCAGGAAGGATATCTTTTATTAAAAAGTAATTTATAGGCTATTTCCGGATAACCATTTTCGGTAAGGGCCTGGCAGATCAAAGGCGTTCCCAGAAAACCGGTGGTAAGGTGCCCAAAATAATTTACATCATTAACCAGGCGCCTGATTGCAGACTCCTTCGCATCCCCGGTAAGAAGCCCGAAGGAAAGCGCCAGTACATAAGCGGTTTGTGTGTTGGAAGTCAGCCTGCCCGTACACGTTACAAATTCGCGATGAAAAGCGTCCCTGATTTTGGGCAGAATCAACGCATATCGCTCTGCATCTTCATCCTTCTTCAGAACGGTGGCAATTCTAACCATCAGGTCTGTCGTATGATAAAAATAGGCAGTTGCGATCAGGTCTTTATCCGTATGGGCCCCGGCATAGCCATAATCCGGAGCGTTATAATTATAGGAATAATATTCTGAGAAAGAGAGCCAGTCGCCGAAATGAAAAACAGAGTCAAAAATAAACGAATCGCCTGATTCACGGATCATGTATTCTTCCCAGGCTTTCATAGAACCATATTGTCCCGCAAGAATTTGTTCATCTCCATATGCCTGATAAACAGTCCAGGGAATAATCACCGCAGCATCGGCCCAACCTGTGGCCCCGAAACCGTCAGACCATCCTGTTCCTCCCCCGTTCTCAACAACATTAGGCACGACCCACGGAACACTCCCGTCGTTCCGCTGGTCGGCTATAAAATCTTTCATCCACTTGGTATAGAAATTGGCCGCATCCCTATTGAAACAGGCAGTAGGCGCAAACACCTGGGCATCTCCGGTCCATCCCAGCCGCTCGTCACGCTGCGGGCAATCGGTCGGGACATCCAGAAAATTTCCCCGCAATCCCCACTGAATATTTTTTTGTAATTGGTTTACCAAGGGATCAGAACACTCAAAATCGCCTGTCGGGGACATATCGGAATGGATAACACACCCTTCAATGTCATTTATGGAAATATCTCCTTCATAGTCGTTTACACGAATATATCTGAACCCGTGAAATGTAAAATGAGGGGCAAAGGTTTCAATCTCTTCTCCCCTGAATATATAAATGTCTTCAGCCTTAGCCTGACGAAGGTTGGCTGTATAAAAGTTTCCTTCCTGGTCGAGAACTTCCGCATGGTTCAGCCTGATCCGGGAGCCGGCTTTCCCTTTTAACCGGAACCGTACCCAGCCCACCATATTCTGTCCCAGGTCGAACACCAGCTCTCCAGCCGGAGTAACAATTCTTTTCACCGGCGTCAGTCTCCCGGTTATCCGTACCGGAACACCAACAGAAGCAACAATATTATCGAACGGGTAATTTCTGTCAAATACAGGAGACCAACAGGTATCATCAAAATCAGGACAATTCCAACCCGTTTGTTCAAGCCGTGCATCATAGGTCTCACCATTATAAATATCAGATTTCAGGATAGGACCGGACGAACATTTCCAGGATTTATCGCTGCATATATATTCCTCAGTCCCGTTGGCATAGCTCAGTTTAAGCATAAAAAGCAGGGCGAGTTTTTCCCCGTACCTGCTTTTCTTTCCTTCCCAACCAAGATATCCACAGTACCACCCATCACCGAGGACCACGCCAATAGCATTCTTTCCACTTCTGACCTGGCCGGTAACATCATAAACCTGGTACTGAAGCCGGTTATGATAACTGGTCCATCCGGGGGTAAACAAATCAGGACTGGCATTTTTTCCGTTAAGCGAAAGTTCATACAATCCCCTGGCCGTAATATAAACAGAAGCTCTCACGACCTGCTGCCCGGTTGTAAACTCCTTTCGTAAATAGGGACACGGAGTTGAAACACGGACATCTTCGTCAAAACCTGGTTCAATCCAAGTGGCTTTCCAGTCTGATTTTAGAAGAAGCCCCATCTCCCAAAAGGCAACAGGACTCCAGCCGGACTCTTCCCCTTTGTTGTCCCAAACGCGGACCTGCCAGTAAACCCGCTGACCCGATCCTAACGGGTTTCCTTTGTATTTGACATGAACCGACTGGTCTGATTCAACCTTCCCTGAATCCCAGATTATCTGATCAGCATCATTCAGCGCTTCGGCAGAAGCAGCGCATCTTACCTGCCATGAAGTCTGGAAAACATTTCTTTTCGTTGACCTGATCTCCCAGCTTAAGCGGGGAGAACTGCTTTCCAAACCCAGGGGGTTAATTTTATACTCGGTACGAAGATTTAAAATAGTTAACACGTCCGTGAGATTATTGATTATGATTATTCTGTCCTAATCGTCAAGGGATTTACGTTTCATCCAGAACGGAGCTGTCGAAAACCAAAGGACCATCCCGGCAGCCATTAACCAGAAATGGACTTCCATCGTAATCAGCGTTTTAAAAACGAGAAAAGATGGTAAAATAGTCAATATCAAACCAATAAATGATATCACAATCAATATTTTTTTCATGCCAGGCCTCCTTCTATAATTAACCGGGAATTTCCTTTTGTTTTTTGCTGAACATAACTCAATACAAGGTACAACACCGCAGCCAGTATCCATTCCGGGGCAACAAGGAAGGTCAGGTCGACCTTAAAAGATAACCATCCGGGTAAGTTGCCGGCAAACATCTTTTCCATCCAGGGAATATGGTCCTTCCCGTAGATAAAGAAAGAACACAGGAAAGAACCGAACCATCCGATTGCAGCAGGCCAGCTGAATGTTTTTCCTGACTTTTCGGTAAAATTGCTTACCAGACCGATTTTGGGAAACAACCAGACATCAAGGATAACGAAGGCGCCCAGGGGAATGAAAAACAATCCGTAATAGCTGACAATCCGGTCGAGATTGGCATTTACAGCCGGAATACAGGCTGTGATGATCATAAATAGCCCTGCAGCAAAGGTAACCTTCCACCTTTTCCAGTTAGGAGTTGCAACCTGAATAGCCAGTCCTGCACGATAAAGGGTAGGGTTCGCAGTGGTCCATCCCGCTATTACCACGCAAACGGCACCGGCAAAACCTGCTCCAAACAAGGCGATTGTCCCTGGCTGAGGATTGACATTGCCTGCAGCAAGGAAAGCGGCACACAGAATCCCGGAGGCGATCCAGGCCCCAAAATGTCCCAGAAACATTCCGAAAGCAGAAGCAAATCCTTGTGTCCAGCGTTTTGCATACCTGAAAATGGTCACATCGGCCATTCCCATGTGCTGGGTCGCATTGCAAAGCCAGGCAAAACCGGCAACATGCCAGAACGTGTATTTCGTATTATCGCCAATAGGCAGACCAGTAAAGATTTTGGTATTGGCTACATGCCAGATATCGCTAAAAGATCTGGCACCAAGATCTCCCAGGACAGCTATGGCAGCAGCAAAAAATACCAGAACCATCCACGGGGCACATATTTTCGAGAAATTGGCGATCTTCTCAAATCCAAGCACGGCCAGGGCCGCAATAACAATCCCTACAATAACCGCCAGAAATATCCAGGGGAAGGTAGGAAAAAGATCTCCGGCAACATAATCCGGATTCGGAATATGGAACGGAATTGAAAATGCCGTTACGGCGACACTCACCATGGCCCCTGCCAAAAGGCACAGGATAAAAGCATAAAAAGCGCTATAGGCAATGGTCAGGTAGGGACCAATAATCTTTCGCAATTGCCAGTAAATCGTGAGCCTGGTTTTAACGGCCACAGGGGCTGTCATTAGGGCCCAGCTCAATACGGCCAAAATATTACCGGCCAGTAATCCCCATACAAAATCAGATGCAGATACGCCGTGCATAACCATCAGCGGACCAAGAACGAACTCAGTCCCTGCAACATGCTCGCCGGAAAACATGGCGATAAAAGTTTTCCATCCGTGAAGTTTTTTCTCGGATACCGGCTCCCGGTCATACTCGTACAAAGCATCCAGTCTTTCGATGAGCGTTGCTTTGGAACCTGCCGCAACAGGTTGTGATTTCATTTGCATAGTCAATCTATTTAGTCAGGTTTTCAGTATATTATTACCAAATAATTATTTTAATCAGAAAAAGGTGGACATCTTTTCCAAATAAAACGAATCAAATGTAAACGTTTTCTTTAATTAATACAATAAAATACAAATAGTTAAAATTATTTTTTATAATTCATTTGACAACGTTACACCAATATTGTTCTCTTTCAAAGGCTTATCATCTCAAAAGTTTTCAACATTTCATCCAGCCCTGAACGGACCACATCACCAGGCAAGCGCTTAACGGTTATCGCCCCCGTTAGGGCCCGTAATAGCAGAACGGCACAACCGTAAATCACACAACAGTCTCACCCAACACGCTTCCATAGGCAATAATACAGAAAGAAGCAATCAGAATAATTAATGCCAGCAAAAGAACCAGGTAGGTCTGCTTACTGACGTTTTTCCATTCATTCATGATCACCCCGATGATATAGCTAAAAAAGATCAGCATCGACATATGCAAAACCCAGCTGGCAAACCGGAAATGTCCCATCTGGACATGTCCCAGCCCATAAAAGAAAAACTGCAGGAACCACATCGTTCCCGCCATTGCCGACCAAAAAAAATTTTTCACGATCCGGGAAGAGCAAAGACCTTCTCCCCACACGAACTCGTGCAGTGTCTTCTTCCGGAAGCCTGCTATCGTGAACCAGATCATGTTTACCACCCAGCACCCGGAAGTTGAAACAATCAGTTTGGCATTTCCCTCAAACTGACCGGCCCCGTACCGAGCCGCCATATCAGCGATAGGTTTCCCGAACTCCAGGGATATATTAAAGACTCCCGATAAAACTCCGCCAATAAAAGAAAGGACCAAGCCGGTAAGCATATGAAACGGGGCATTACTTGCGTTGTTCCCTGCAATTTCCTTTTCCTTTCTGAAACCGGCTAAGCCGCATAAGGCAACCCCCGCCACAGACACAATCATCCCGGCCAATACAATCCCTCCGCCAGGACGGGAAAAGTAATCCCTCATCCCTCCAAAATCATCAGGGGCAGGATTGTACCCAGGATTGCAGAGATTCCGATCGAGATAGTATAAGTCAAGGAATACCCGATGTGCCTGATCGAAAGGCCGAAAGACATGCTTCCGAAACCATATACAGCCCCGAGCAGAAAGGCCCCCCAAAAAGCTGAAACCGGGGCCTGACGAAGGATTGTAAAAAAATGAGGAACAGTAAGATAACCGATAAAAGCCGGCATCAGGATCCAGGCAAACAAAGCCTGTACCAGCCAGAAAGTACCCCACGACCAGTTTTTTGTGCGATGATAGGGCAAATAACAAGAGGAAGCAGAAACACCTCCTGCCGCATGCAGGAAGGTCCCCAGTATTGGGTCCGATGTCATTTCATTGTTTAGTTTAAGGTTGTTACTTGGTTATTGTTTTAGAAAGTCATGATAAATAAGGAATAGTCAATTATGGTCATCCCATGTGAAAGATTTCCTGCATGTTACTCCAGAATTCACCAGGCTCTCTGTTTTCAAGCGGCTGCATCAACGGCTTTACGGCATTCCACCAGCTTTGTGTCTCCGGATCGGCAGCCATTTTTCCCATATCTGCCTCAAAATCGTCCCCTGTATATTCGAAATAAGCAAACAAATAATTGTCCTTAAAATAAATGGAATAGTTTTCGATATGGCAGGACCTGATCATCGACAGGACACCTGGCCAAACGGCAGCATGGTGCCTGATGTAGGCATCAGCTCCTTCCGGACGAAGCCGGATCATTTGTCCGAAACGTCTCATGATATTTTATTTAAAGCATTAAACATTGCCCTGATATTTACAGGAGGGATATCCGGCAGGATTGCCTCATGACTTGGAGAGATGATCAGTCCTGTAGGAAAAAGTCCAGTCAATTCCCTAACTTTAGCTTTTACATCCACAGGGGATCCCTTTACCAACAGGTACTGAGCGTCTACTCCTCCGCAAAAAGCAACTTTACCATAAAAATTTTTCTTAAGGTTAACTGCATCCATGCCGGCTGCCAATGCCTGAATGGGATGAACAACATCAGCACCAAGTGCTTTTAAGTCGCCGATAACAGGAAATATGGACCCGCAGGAATGATGAACAACGGTGAGCCCATAACTCTTGGCCTGGTCTATGATCATTTTTGTACCGGGGAAAACATACTCCCTGAGTAACTCCGGATCGACCATCAGTCCGGTCTGGCTCCCAAAATCGTTCCCAATCAGCACGGCATCCAGGTATCCTTTCGTTGCTTCGTAAAAAATTTCGTTAGCCTTCAGATAGAATTCAGTAATTCTCCCGATGACAGCTTTAAACATGTCCGGGTTCATCAGCAGCATCATCAAGGCTTTTTCCATGCCAAACGCAGAACAGGCATCCTGGAAATGGGCACTCCAAAGAATTCCCATCCTTAGATAACGATCGTCGACCGACTTAACACGCATCAAAGCTTCTTTCCTGTCCAGGTATTTCGAAGGATCGGGCCATTTGAAAAGACCGACAGAAGCAGGATCGTCATAGTCCTCGAAGAACCCCGGGGCTGTCAGTGTCCGCTCATCCGGATGATCAGGATGCCCTGACTTGGCAAATTTGAATGCGCAGGCAATGTGGTTTGACGGGGGATAATTATAAGGCACTTCTACCGGATAAATATCGTCATCAATCAGTTTTTTCATCTGGTCGACCGAACTTACCCCGAAATGACGGGTCAGCTTCCCTTCGGACTGAGGGACCGGGAGCCCGAGCCACGACGCGGGCCGATCAACCGGCTGGTAATTAATGGTTGCATAGAACCGGTCTTTATGATTTAGTTTCATGTCAGATGTTGGATATTGGATAATTGATGGTTATATGATTAATCTGGTTTTATTGTTCTATGGTTGTTTGGTTTACTTTAATAAGCAATTGATTACGTCGGCTTTTCTGGTTTCCGGTGAAACCTTGAGATACTTAACCTCGCCATCTTTCAGTTCCGCTTCTATTGTTGTTTCAAAGGGGGCATGCAGCTTAAAATGCACATTCCAGTTTTTTGGCCATGCGGGAAACAGATAAATCTGCTTCCCGTTTGTCTGGAGCAGCATTTCCTGAAGGCCTGTCATTCCCGATCCCCCCCAGTTATGGTCCGGGGTCCAGTCGAAACCAGGCCCCCAGAAAGCCGGAAACCTCCGTCCGGAATCCTTTAACTTGGCCACAGTCAGAGAAGCAGCTTCTTTCGTCAATCCCAGGCGGGCCGCAAAAATATTATACTGTTTCCACCCAATATAACTTTTAAACTGCTCCACATCCGGATCATATTTCCAGGTATTCAAGGCTACCTCCAGTCCTGATTTTCCTACTCCGTAAATACCCCAGGGGAAAACCGGATAAAGCTGAGGGGTTTCCACATTATTAACCCGCTGCCACTGCCAGGCGGGAGAAATAGTCCGGTGTCCGTCACATTCCCGAAACCCGATCTCCGGAACCCTTTCCAGCATCTCAGAATAATGTTTCCTATCCAGGCTGTCCATATATTGATCAGGCAACTCAAGAAGACGTGAAAGGACAGTTTTTAAAGCAGCAATAGTCGAAGTGGAATTATAGGCCATCTTATAAGTCTCGCAAGCCGATCCGGGAAACAGAACAAGTTTCCCGTTGCCGTCAAACGGTTTAATTCCCCTCTTCTTCGCCAGATATTGATAATGCTCGTCAAAAAAAGTCAGACAGCTTTTAATAAACGGAAGATAAGCCGAGATATCCTGTCCGGAATACTGTTGCACATCCAGTTCCATAAGTCCGAATTCCAGGGCCGTATCCCACAGGTACTCAAGCCATGCATTGTATTGCATCCCCGGATCAAAAACAGAAGGCCTCTTTGTCCCGTATTCGGCATAGTCGGGCAAACCAAAATTCTCAAGCTGCTCCGTAAAACAGGCCCCGTCATGCCTCCAGTAAACGTTGCTTCTTAATTCGGCATTTTTCAGGATCCTGTTATAAAAATCGAACTGGGACTTCATCATATCAAAATCACCGCTTTTGAGCATAGGGAAATAAACCAGTCTTTGGTTTTGTGCAGTAAAAGTCCCGCCGCCCCAGTTCCGGTGATCCGGGGTAAAACACATGGACGAATCGGTATAACAGGGGTCGTATGTGAAAAGCCCTCCGTTAAATTTGGTGGGATAACTCCCGTATGCGTTGCAACCCAGCATATAACGGAACAACTGGTAATTTCTTCCGGTCTGCCAGACGGTATCGGTCGCCTCAGGATTATCCGGACGGATAAAAATAAAACTGCGCCCCCAGAAATTTTTCCACCAGGCGCTGGTTTTTTCCCAGGCGGTTTTGCTGTTTTTTGCAGCGCCGGTCACTATCTTGTCCAAACCATTCTTCCATTCTGTCAATGATCCTGCCTGCCTGGTAAACAGGAAAAGATCTACCTGATGCGAACGTGCCGGGGCATTGCTTTTCAATGTCCACCTCCGGTAACCGGTATCGGCATACTGACCGTCAGAAATTCCGGAGGGGCTCATTCCTTTACCACGCATCACCCCGCCGAAAGTAAGATTTTTCAAAGGATTAAATAACAATGATTTGACTGTGTCCAGTTTTTGTTCGCTCACGGTTGCATCGAATACTGTTTTTTCCCTGTTCCTGTGACAGAACAGGATATTTCCGCCGTCAAATGATATACTGTCCTGCAATGTTTTCAGGTCCTTCGGCGCTCCCCATTTGTAAGAATTTGCATTATTCTCCTTTCCTTTCAGCAGATGGTCCCTGTACCTCCAGCTTTCATAACCGGCTTCTGCCAATACCGGTTTGTTACAGTCAACCGAAAGATGAATGACCGGACGAAAAACATCTACCCAAACATGAACTTTAGCCGAAATCCCGTTATGGGTTCCTGAAATATACACAGAACCATCTTCCAGGTTCAGTTCCTGGTGAAAATCGCCGTTCCCTTCAAAAGGATTAGGTTCCAGTCGTACACGGACGCGACCAAGTTTCAGGAAGGCATTGTTCTCGTCAAAAGTCCCGCTGCGGGAAAAATAAAAAAGGAGATCCCCCTTTTCGACCCAGACATTCAGTCCGATATCTCCTCCCCCACATGGCATCGATTCCGATGAATTCCGGCTTTGTGAATTCCAGACCGGATTATACTGCGCGATCCCCTGTCCCCGGGCATAAACAAAAGGAAAGGAGAACAGGCAAACAACCATTAAGAATAGTCGTAGAGGCTTCATATTATAAGAAGTTGTTCCTGTTGTTAAAATGGTTAACATGGTTTCTATTGTTTGAGGCTATGCCGTTTGAGTGTTTGATACTTCGTAGTTTGAGTATTGTTTCGGTTGTTCCTAAACTGAACACAAAAACTCAAAGACACAAAGAATTGTTTCTGTGGTTTCGGTTCCCGTTGCTTTATCTTTCTTCCAGTTCTCCAACTCACTAATTCATCAGTTCACCAATTCAACAGTTCTCAAGGTCCTTTCGCCCCAACAGCGGAGCGTCAAACATTCAAACCGTTCAAACTATTCAAACATTTATCGTTTTAATTTGTGTGAGCTGTGGTGAAGTTCTATAGGCAAAATCTAAAGTAAACTCCAATCATTAAACCATCAGACCATTCAAACATTTATCATTTTCAGCTCCAGGCTCCTGTTTTTCCCCCATTCTCTCATTCAATCATTCAATCATTCTCCAGCTCACCAGTTGTCCGTACGAAATGACGGGACGGGCAATCCATCCGTGCCAAACAGGTCGCCAACAACAAAATCCCGGAATGCGTAACGAACGGCAACCGGATTATTTACATTCGGAGACGACAAGATAACCGATTTTCTCCGCAGGAATACTGTTGCCGGATAAAAATGTTTGTCTTCACCCGCGATCTCGAAACAGTTTACATCATGTCCGAAAGAAGTGATTCCATTGGGCACATCGTTAAACGAAATAATCACGTTACTGCCCTGTATTTCCATTCCCCCATACGAGGGGTTCTTATAGCCAATCCCTTTTACTCCGTAGGTATCGCCCAGGACAAGCAGGGCAAAACGGTTTCCGGTCACCTTTTTCTTCTCAGGATGGATACAGTCTTTTTCTCCGATATCCATCAGCACAACCATACCGCTGTTGGGAATTTTAGCCAGACATTTACGCTGTGCGTCCCGGAGATACGCAGAATTATATTTCTCATGAAATTCCGTTGGAGTGAATACGGAATAATCGAACGGAGCAATCTGCGCATAGTAGAATGGAAAATCCCCCATTCCCCAGAGCGTCCTCCATTCGTTTACCATTGCCGGGAAAAGCTGCTCATAACGGTCAGGTTCGATATAATTGGTTTCACCCTGGTACCAGATGCAGCCCTTTATTCCATAACCGATCACCGGGTGAAGCATCCCGTTAAAAAGGACTGTTGGGGTACGGTTAGGCACGGTAATAGAATCTCCTGGTTCAGGTACTTTTTTATCTTCGAAGGAGACTGAAGTTTCCTTACTCATCCATGCCTGGATGCATGATCCGCCATAGCTGACATTGATCAACCCTACCGGAACATTCAGTATCTTTTGCAACATACTGCCAAAATAATAAGCAGTAGCACTAAACCCGGAAACAGTCTGAGGCGATGCCTCTTCCCAGCTTCCCTCAAAATCGTCCTGCGGAACAGTCCGGGAAGAACGTTTGACAGTTATTAACCTCAGTTCCGGATTAGACGACGTTAAAATATCCATGTTAGATCCTTCAACCGGCTGTCCGGGGAAACCCTTTACCGGCATTTCCATGTTCGATTGCCCGGCGCATAACCAAACCTCCCCTATCAGAACATTTTTGATAACTTTGGGGGTTCCGTCACTTATTGTAACTTTATATGGTCCGCCTGCAGCCGGTGTCCCGATTTCAATACTCCATTTCCCATCTTTACCTGAGCGCGCTGTATAACTTTTATGATCCCAGGATGTTGACACGGAAACATTACTTTGCTCTTCTGCCCAGCCCCAGATCCGGACTTTCGAATTTTGCTGCAACACCATGTTATCTGTAAAAACTGACGGCATCCTGACTTTGGCCAGCACCATACCGTGAACAAAAAACAAAACCAGTACAACAAACAAAAAACTACACTCAATCTTCTTCATCCCAAAATATTTTAATGTTACACTAAAAACCAAAGCCTACCACACAACAATAAAACAACCAGCAATATCAACCATTAAATCCGGTCATTCTCCTGACGAACAAACCGAAACAGGCCCGAGTAATCCCGAAGTCAGCAAGGTTTTCCCTTCGAGCCGGTACGGGGCATTCGTCCAGGTAACGCGCTTCTCTTCCGGCAATCCATGATCGCCAATCAATCGGTTTCGCCAGGTATTTGTCACGGCAATTTTAATTGTGTTATCCCCTTCTTTCAGCGCCTTTGTCACCTCTACCCGGTAAGGAGCGGTCCAGGCAACGCCACAGGGTATCCCGTTCACAGTTACATCGGCCAGGCTGGCCACTTTTCCCAGGTCGATCCAAAACCTTTTATCTTTCCCGGGAACCGCACTCCATTGAAAAGATTTACTGTAAACTGCCGTACCCGAATAAAACCGGATTGCCGGATCCTCGCTTAAAGTCCAGTCCGATAAAGAATCCAATATTACAGGATCTTCAGGGCCGCCCCAGTCATGGTCGAACCGTACATTCCACGGGCCGTCAAGTGGCTGCTCTGCAGATAAACTGATCCAGTTGCTCCCGGAACGGACTTCTTTCTCAGAAGTACTTTTTCGCAGAACAATAAACACAGAACCTCCCGGTTCCAGCAGAAGGGGAACAGTTGTCCTTCCATTCTTCATTTTCCAGTCTTTTGCCTCCTGTATTTCCCCGGAAAGGGGATCAAACAGCTCCGGAGCTTTATTCTCAACCCGCAAGGAAATCCGGAGGGTCCGTTTTTCATCTTCCTGATTCGAAATAAAATAAATAGCGGTTCCGGCAGCGTCCCGATGGGCCCAGGCAATCCCTTCTGCCTTCTTCCCCTGAAGATCTGTCGCCTGGAGATCAGGATCAAATCCAAGGTTACTGAATGAATTCAACATATAAGGCCCTTCAATCACCCGGCCTTTACCTACCTGCCACATCCAGCAGGTATGGCCCCCGTTGTCGTTCAACTGCTGAGGTTTTCCATTCTTAAAAGAACCAAAGATCTTCCGCAGGGAATCATCAGCAGCAGGATATCCGTCTAAACCCAACGTATGTTGAGGCCATTCACAAAACAATACGGTCGCCCCTTCTTTTACCAGCTTCAGCAACCGGGAAGCGACGGCAACACTCATGCGGTCACCGTCGGGGTTCATTCTCCTGGAACCTGGTATGACCAGCAGGCGATAACCTTCACCCCCCGGGAATATCACTTTCCCGTCCCGGACCGAGGTCAACCTGAGTAAAGCGTCACTATTGAAGGAATCCCAGGAGTACCCGTTCATCGGGTCAGCAGAATCGACTGTCATATTCCCGTGAATACTGTCCTGATTATTCCCGAATATACCCGGAAGAAAAGGCTGGACCCGGTCGGGCAACAAGGCCCGCCTCGGGAACTCTTCGCCTGTAAAAACGGCCACATCGCTCACAGGCATTCCCTTTTGCAGCAAAGACTGACAACGGCTGGAATAGGCAATCCATGCTCTTCCTGGTTTCCACCAGGTCTGGTCGCGCTGCAGAAAAGTTCCCACCCCGTTTAAGGTCATTCCCGGCTTCCTGTCGACCCATGGATTCTCCATAAAAACATGGTAAACAAAGCGATTAATTCCAAGCGCATAATTCCGGTCCCCCAGGCGTTTTAGTAAGGCAGGCGTTTCATCCCAGGAAATCCGCAGCTCGGTGAACGCCTCGGCCTGGACCAGATTTCTCCCGTAAACCCTCGCCCCGGAAATGGCATCAAGCATGTCGTTCGGCTTATCATGCGAATCACTGCGCAGCCAGAATTCGCCCATCGGGATATCTACTTCCTTAAAATGGAGCATCCCGTCGCTCATCATGGTCGGGGCAACCGACTCGGCAGAAAAATCAATTTTATATGGTTTTAGTAAACCAGCCAGTGTTTTGTAAAAATTATCGGCTATCAGTTCTGAAATTGTTTCACGGACATCATACAAAAACCGTTCGGAAACCTCGACATTCTGAACCGGAATGCCTGCCAATACTGGCAAGTAAGGAACCGGATCATATCCTCTTCTCTTTTTAAATTCTCCGGCAAACACAGGCGACCAGTTTTGGCTCCCGCACTCCCAACTGTCAACATGAAAGATCGTCAGCACCTTCGCTAATTCAGGACCGGCATTTTTCAAGGCCTTACCATACCAGTTTTCAAACTGAAGCTTCACCGCATCCGGGTTAAACTTATCGCATTCCAGTCCTTTGCCCCCTCCTCCAGTATCGTTCCTGTAACCGGTGGAAGTATGCCCCATCCGGATAACTGTCCACCGGCCATCCGGGACTGTCCAGTCCAGTGTCCCGTCTTTCCGCAGACAGGCAGAGATATTAATCATCTTGTCTATTGGCACACAAAGAGAGTCAGGTAACTGCTCCGTTGTAGTCCTCGGGCTTATCCTCCAGACGAGCCCGCTTTTCCCTTCATACTGGTTAATCCTGGGAGCAGATGACAACTCGATCCCGGAGATCTGCAAACCTTGTTTCCACTTGGCAGCGTCCAGATCCTCCGACCCTTTTTCAGAGCCCTCGGGATCATAAATAAAACGGAAATAACGGGCGGTAACAGGAACAATCTCATGGGTCACACCTGCATCCCAATCCTGCCATCCCTGCCGCGGGGGCTGTAACCGGACAACCGGTCGGAAATGAACACCATCGTCACTTACCGAAATTTTTAATCGTTGCCCCTGATAGCTGCCGGAATACTTATTCCCTGCTTTACGGACAATCACCGAACGGCATGTAAATGGTTTCTTAAAAGTATACTGAATCCAGCATGAAGTATCACTTTTAAACAGTTCCTGACTATTTTTTTCGGTCAGAAAGGAAACATCTGCACCAAGGACACTGGTCGTTACTTTGGGACTGACATCAACGGTGGAAATTCCATTCCCGGGAACAGCAGGGTAAGCAAAAACAGCGATATCCCCGTAATAGCCTTCATTTGTTTCAGGTTGAGGAAGTTTGCCACGAAAGGTCTGTCCTCCGTTAACGGTCAGCGATGACCAGACCACCTTCTGCATTGATAATTCCGGGGTGATCCACGGGCCACCGGCAACAGCAAAACCATCACCGACGTGCATAGCAAGCCTGATCCCCAGACTATCAGCCTGCTGCATGGAATAACAGACCATTTTCCACCATTCAGGGGTCAGCTGGATCACAGGATTGCTGATCCATGGCGGATTTACTGCTCCCTTTACCGGCATCAGGTAAGCGCCGCCAATCCCGGCTTCTTTCATTGCTTCAAGGTCGGCATGGACCCCTTCCCTGGACACAGCCCCCTCCATCCAATACCAGAACACCCAGGGGCGGGCTTCCTCTCCCGGAAATTGGAAATCATGCCCCAGGGAGTCCTTTTGCGATTGACATCCGGTTAAGAAAACAGAGGTCAGCAAAAAAGAGAAAATAATCGCTATTGTTCCGTTCTTATTCATTTATTTTCCAGTTTTATATTGACAGATTCGCGCCGGTTATTCCCTCTGATTGCTAAAATCTCAAATTCTTTGATTGTTTCACTAGTTGAGGGACAGACAACCGGCATGGCAACATATAAAAACGATAATGATAATTTCCCGAGGGGATCTGGTATTTCCCGATCGGAGCACCGACATCCGACCAGCTGTCATTTCCGCCTACACCCATCTGTATCAGATCGATATTCAGGGTAATAAACCCGGCATCGATTAGTTCATTTGTATGTTTCGCCTTATTAATGTTTTCCTCGGTATAGGGCCATGCGCTCATGCTCAGGAGGCTATCTGCTACTACCAGCATGCCGTACTGTTGCTTATCTGACAAAAACATCCATCTGACATCAGTTCTGTTACCATTTTCCTGGGGCATTACATAAGGCTCCATGAATTTCCCTATTGGAAAAGAATAAATTCCGGATTCAAAACCGAACCTCCGGTCGATATAATTTTCAAGAGGGCCACGCCCGTACCAGGAAATCTGATCGTCGGCACGACGTATCCCACACTGCATGCCAACTTTTGGAATATTCGGCAATTCTTTCGAAGCGTTAAGCCGGTAGTCAACCTTTACTTCTCCATTACCATTCACGGTATAGTTAACCTCACAGATTGCTTTTCCTTCGATCAGGCTATACCTGCTGGTTACGGAAGCAAGCCCTTTACCGCTTTCCTGACAATCCAGATCAACCAGCAAAGGCTTTGCCTCATACCATTCTTTCAACTTCTGCTGAGGTTTCCAGCCCCTTTCGTCATTATCGGTCAATGGCCGGGTAAAATGAGGAAGCAACGGACTAAAGATCTGCTCTTCACCCTTCCAAACCCATGAAGTCAACGCTCCGTCTTTCCGGCTAAAGGTCAGTCTGAAATCTTTCCCTGAGATAATATAATCATCTCCTTCTTTAACGATCCCCAGATCAGGAAACCGTCCGGAGTGCCTGATGGCCGATGCCAATCCGGTCAGGGCAAACTGATCGGACGAAACGACATATCCTTCAGGAGCCCAGGGTTTGTCATGCGACAAGCTGAAATTCAGGGTTACGAGATATTCACAGCCAGACTTCATTTTCGGGATATACTGACTGATTGATATTATCGTGTCCTTTCCTGCTGCCAGGTTGACCGGAGGCAGCTTTTTGTTCATGATCACGTTACCATCTTCCAGCACCTCGACAGTAGGAATATAATCGCCAAGCGATTTAACGGCGTGCCTGTTTTTAATCCGGATCAGGCCTTTCAGGGAATCGACCATCGTACATTCCACTGGCTGAAATACCCATTTGCATTCATACATGGCTGCCTTCGGACGCCCATCGGGAGCGACCACACCGTTGATACAAAAATCGCCGTCGTTAAACCTTCCACCGAAATCGCCTCCATAGGCATAAAATTCGCGCCCCAGGGAATCCTTTTTCAGAAGGCCCTGATCTTTGTAGTCCCAGATGCAACCACCTATTAATCTTTGATTTGAACGAAAAACATCCCAAAACTCTTTTAGGTTCCCGGTCGAATTTCCCATGGAATGATCATATTCACAAAAAAAGATGGGGCGATTATCAGTAGCCTGGTCAATAAGTAGTTTTGGAGTAAAGAGCCCCGGATACATTCGGCTTACCACATCCACATAATACTGGTCAACCGGGTTTTGGATCCGATGGGAATGATCTTTTGGATAACGCGGATCGGAAGGATCGATATAACCATCTTTCCCCTGGCTTCCCATTGCCGGTTCGTAATGAACAGGACGTGTAATATCAAAGTCGTGTACCCAGCCGGACATGGCTGCTGTTGCCGGACCGCTTCCGGCTTCGTTGCCCAGGCTCCAGAAAATAACGGAGGGATGATTTTTATCCCGCTCGGCCATCCGTATTACCCGCTGCATATGGGCATGTACCCACTCCGGATCGTTGGCAAGCTTTCCTCCCAATCCATGGGTTTCAAAATTAGCCTCGTCAATGACCAAAATACCATATTCGTCGCATAAATCATAGAAATACGGATCACAGGGGAAATGACTTGTCCGGATACAGTTGAAATTAAACCGTTTGATCTGTTCAACATCCCGTTTAATATCTTCTCTCGAGAGGGCTTGTCCCTTCACCTGATCATGGTCCTGCCTGTTAACACCATAGAGGTAGGTTACTTTTCCATTGATCAGCAACTTACTGTCTTTCTTTGAAAAGGCAATATTACGGAACCCGACTTTACAGCTTTTGGCTTCCAGGATGTTACCATCCGAAGCTTCGAGAGAAAGCACCAGTGTATAAAGGTTAGGGCACTCGTCGCTCCATTTCAACGGATTTTTCACGGTCGCTTCCAGCATCCCGAACTTTACGTTGTCCAGTCGCGGATATTTTTCATCCAGCACGTCTTCGGCATTTTTAGAAAGTTGATCTTTCAGGACAGGTTTTCCTTCATGATCGTATAGCTGGGCCTTTAGCCAGTACCCTTTTACCGGGTCTCCCGTGAAGTTTTCCAGCCGGGGCCTTATGCTCAAGACGGCATCCCGGTATTCTTTATCAAGTTTTGTCTGATAAAAGAAATCGGCAATCCGAAGTTTCGGTTCGGCCATGAGATAAACTTCCCGGTCGATACCGCTCATCCGCCAGTGATCCTGGTCCTCCAGGTAAGAACCGTCGCTCCACCGGATCACCTGCACCGAAAGCATATTTTCTCCGTCGACAAGGAACGGGGTGATATTAAATTCGGAAGGGAGACAACTGTCTTCTCCATAACCCACGAATTTTCCATTGATCCAGACCCTGAAAGCCGACCTCACGCCTCCGAAATGGAGCGTAACATGACTGTTCTTCCAATTCTCAGGTACCGTAAACGTGCGCTGATAGGAACCGACAGGATTGTAATCTTTAGGAACGAAAGGCGGGTTTACCGGACGGAAAGGGTATCCGGAACTCTTGTATATCGGCCGGTCATAGCCCTTCATCTCCCAGTTGGAAGGAACTCCGATCTTATCCCATCCCTTCACCTTCGATAAATAAAAATCGCCGGGGGCTTCTGCCATATTACGGGACAACCTGAAATTCCATTCTCCGTTGAGCATCACGATACGCGATTTTGCCCGGTCGCCGTTCAGGGCATCCTGAATTGTCGGATAAGAATAGGCCGTGGCCCGGGAAGGGTCCCTGTTGATTTCGGTTATCCCCGGATTTTCCCAGGGTTCGGCATAAAATGTCAGTTCTACGGGACCGGGCTTTTTATCCTGTGCGGTTACATAGCCCGGAAAAAAGATAAAAGCAAAAGTTATGATTCGAATTATAGGTTTCACGTTACTGTTAATATTTGGTTATCATCCTCTTTATTCTGAAACAATCGTTAAAACGGCAGGCTCCAGTCCGTCCGATCCGGCTTTAAGCACAATATTCCCGGGTTGTCGCTGTGACCGGACAATAGCCAGGCACATTCCTTGAAACGCTTTTCGTTCGGAAGCCTTAAATGGTTCCAGGCTTGCCTGATAGCCATTGTCTACTCCTGCAATAACACCAGGGCCGGAAAGATCAAAGCGTACCTGGTTATCTGCATCAGGGACCAAATTCCCGTCTTTATCTAAAATCTTAACGGTTATGAAAGATAAATCAAGGGCATCGTTCCGGATCGTGTCCCGATCTGCGACCAGTTCAATTTTTACAGGAGCCCCGGCAGTGCGGACAACTGAAGTCAAAACAGTGGCGCCGTCCTTTCTGGAAACAGCTTTCAACTCACCGGGTTCGAACGGGACCCTCCACATTACATGAAGCTCGTCAGATCCTTTCTTTTTTACGCCAAGAGATTTCCCGTTCAAAAAAAGCTCAACTTCATCGGCCTGGCTGTAATAAGCACAGACATCGACTATTTGACCGGACTGCCAGTTCCAGTGCGGGAAGAGGTGCAGTACCGGCTTATCCGTCCATTCCGACTGGTACATGTAATAAATATCTTTCGGAAATCCCGCCAGATCGATGATCCCGAAGTAAGAACTACGGGCAGGCCAATCATAGGGATCTGGCTCTCCCAGGTAGTCGAAACCGCTCCAGACAAACAGGCCGGCCATGAAATCATACTTTTTCACGGCCTGCCAGCTGGCTTCATGAGTAGCCCCCCAGTATGCAACCGTGTTATCATATGACGATGCCGTAAAATCGGGGTTTGCACCGGTCAGAGGCGCTTTATAGGCAGTTGGCCAGTACCTCACACTATCGGAAGGCATCACATAAACGCCCCTTGTTTCCAGAGCCGACGCCGTTTCTGTGGCAATAAACTTTCCCCGGGGAAATCTACCCGGCAATTCAGGATACGCAGCATGTTTATAATTGAAACCCAAAACATCCAGGGCTCCTGACTGGTAAATAAAATTCTTGTCCGGCTCGTTCTCTGTCAGGGCCGAAGTTACCGGACGTGTCGGATCAATCTTTTTTACGATGGAAGCCAGTTCTCTGGCTATACTGATCCCTCTCGGGTCGAACTGTTCCCGGATCTCGTTCCCGATGCTCCAGACAAATACAGAAGGATGGTTTCTGTCGCGAAGGATTTGATCGGCCAGATCTTTTTTATGCCATTCATCCCAATCAATATGATAATCCTGGTCCTTTTTCTTCTTTTTCCACATATCAAAAGCCTCATCCATGACAAAGAATCCCATACTGTCGCACAAATCGAGCAATTCCGGAGCAGGAGGATTATGCGATGTGCGGATGGCATTACACCCCATTTCCTTCAGCATTTTCAGTTGCCGCTCAATAGCCCGTGTATTAACAGCGGCCCCCAGGGCTCCCAAATCGTGGTGCAGGCAGACTCCTTTTATTTTCAATGGTTTCCCGTTCAAAAAGAAACCTTTTTGTGCATCGAAATGGAAGGTCCTTATTCCGAAAGAAGTCACATAGATATCAGTAATTTTGTTATCGGCAATTACTCTTGTTTCGGCTTTATATGTTCGGGGATTATCCACTGACCACAACACCGGATTTTTAATAGAAAACGACTGGGTTACAAGGCTATCTCCGGTAATCCATTCCGATCGTTGTCTCCCGCAGATTTTATGGGTTAACGGATCTATGATCCTGGTTTCGACAGAAACGTTTGCTTTCTCCGGGACCTCCTGACTGACAGCCACCTGAAGTTTAACGATGGCCTCTTCATCCGAAACGTCCGGGCAGGAAACAAATGTTCCCCAGTGTGAAACATGAACATTGCCGGTAGTTACCAGCCAAACGTTCCGATAAATCCCGGAACCGGTATACCACCTGGAATTAGGTTGTTCTGAGTTATCCACCCGTACGGCAATCACATTCTTTTCCTTTCCGAATTTCAGGAAAGGAGTTAGTTCATACCGAAAGGAGATGTAGCCGTTTGGCCGTTTCCCCAGTTCGTGACCATTGATCCAAACCTGGCTGTTCCGGTAGACACCGTCGAAGTCAATAAAAACAGTTTCCCCGGTCAGCTTTTCAGGAAGGGTGAACGACTTGCGGTACCACCCAATCCCTGTCGGCAAAGCACCTCCGGCAGTGGTTGCCGGGTTATCCCGGCTAAAACGGCCTTCGATGCTCCAGTCATGAGGCAGGTCAAGCAGTCTCCACCCCGAATCATCAAAATCGGGCAAGCAGGCATCTTGTACCGTATCTCCCAGGTGAAATTTCCACGACCGGGTAAATAACTCCCTTGTCCGGGGTTTAATTTCTTCCCGGCAGCCGGTAATCACCAGGAGGATCAGGATATAAGGCAGGTATTTTTTCATATCGTTCAGGCTTTTTCAAAAAGGTTTTTCTCCAAAAGAGAGATGTTGACAGATCCGGTTCCCGGACGCTGTCAAATCTCTCATGCAATCCTATTTTGGGTTGGTAAACTTCAACTGGCTCTTTTTTCCCAGATCGACGGAAGTAGCTACTGCTATTCCCCGGTTGAATTTTTTATCGACCGCGCAGTAATAATGATAAACGATACCTTTATACTTCACCACAAACGACTTATGGGCAAATACCTCATCATAGTCTTCGCTGGAAGAAATAAGGTCCTTCCCGTCCCAGTCGGTCCAGTGAACCAGGTCGTATGAACAGGCAAACCGGTTGAAAGCCTTTGATTCACGGCCTTTCCAGAAGGCGCCGAAGTAAAACATAACGTAAACATCGCCTATCTTCTGGATATACGGGTCGCCGGAAATTCCCCGGTGATGATCGATCACCGGATTCTGCAGGAACCGTTTCCAGTGGACCATATCGTCCGATACTGACATCCCGATCCTTTCGGCTCCCTTCTTCAATCCAAGACTGTCGCCGTTGGCATTGTAATACATGACAAAAGGATGACCGGTAAGCTTTCTCTTATCCCGGATCACCAGGTTTTTATACATGGTCTTATTTTCCCACCAGCGAACATCCTTATCGGAACCCGACAATACAGGCTTATCCAGCCGCTGCCATTCACGGGCAACAGAAGGGGCCTGACCGGTATAAGCCATTCCTATGGACAGCTGTCCTGCTTCATACCCTTTTGTATTCCCTCCAAAATAGGACATCCAGTATTTTCCGTCGTATTTCTGAAGTTCATAGGATCCCCCCCATTTGTAATCCTGAAGGGCAATATACCCGGCCTTCTGGTCCTTGTCCCACAAGGTAGAATCTCCCGAGAAAGACATAATTTTCCCAAGGGTATCCCAGTTCAGGAGGTCGTCGCTCTTGGCCAGCCAGGTTTGGTAGCCCCGTCCGTCAAAAATAATATAGGTCATGTACCAATGGCCCTTATACCTGAAAACACTGGGGCAGTCCATCTTCTCATGGGGCTCCTGAGGAACCATAATCAATCCATACTTATAAGGTGTTTTTATCTCATTATAAATTTCTTCCATTTTCCCGTGCGAAACGGTTTTGGGCAGTGGCTGTTTTTTCCCCGCCATCCCATAGCCTCCAAGCACAACCGCAAGGACAATCAGTACAAAAGGTATCTTTTTCATCAGTTTCATATTTATAAATTTACCTGGTCTGTCTTTTATGCGAAAATAGGGGCGACAGTCTCCTGTATTTCATAATCAATAGTTCAATAGCAATGACTTTACCTATACTCCAGCTATACTCTGGCTTTACTCTGGCTTTACTTCAGTCTTACTTTAAAAAGACAGGTTCCCGATCCGGTTTGCCAAACCCTACGTCCTTCGTGAACGCCGTCATCTTTCAACCCGGGGATCTTTTTCCCGTTATTCACAGAAATTTCTCCTTCGAAGGGCAGATATACCTCAGCCTGCGTATTGGCAGGGACTTCAACCAGAAGCGTATACGACTGATCTGTTTTCTTCCATTCCGTTTTTATATCGCCGTAAGGAGAATGGAACGTTGTTTTCGCGGCAGTCAAGTTTCCGACAACTTCAGGCCTGATTACAATCTGTTTGTACCCGAAGGAATTTTCTTTCTGCCTGATCCCGCCGACGCCCTGGTAAAACCATTCCATCAGGTGACCAAGCATCAGGTGGTTATTCGAAACCCCACGAAGTGCCTGCCAGGATTCAGTCAGCGTTGTAGCCCCCTTCTTCAGCTGATAGCCATAACCTGGCACATCATCCCTGTTATTCATCTCGAACAGCAACTGAGAGGCTCCGCCATCGGTCAGGGCTTCCACCAGGTAATGGAACCCGATATCTCCGGCAGTCAGGGCATTTCCATTGGCACGGATAGAATCTTCCAGGTTTTTCAGGACTTCATGCCTGTACAGGTCCGGGACCAGACCTACGCACAAAGGCATGGCCATCGATGTTTGGCTGCCGGTAGCATATATTTTTTTCTGCGGATCGAAAAAAGCTTTGTTAAAAGCATCTTTAATCTCGCCTCCCCATAGCTCGAAATGCTTTCGGTCCTGATCTTTTCCCAGTACCTCAGCGACCCGGGCAAGGAGTGTCACATCATAATAATAAATAGCAGTAGCGGTCACTCCCCGGGGAGTGAGTTGCGCATACCCGGGATGTTTCGGGCCCAGATCATACCAATCGCCCAGACCATGCGAAAGTATCCGGTGATCAGCCTTTGTTTCGAGATACGAAACGTATTTGTTCATCATCGGCCAGGCCGTCGTCAGAATTTCCTTATCGCCATACCAACGGTAGAGGAGCCAGGGAAGAATTACCCCGGCGCTGCCCCATTCGGGGGAATCGCGAAAATCACCTCCAAAATTAACATATTCCGGAGCAATTGCAGGAATCAGGCCGTCAGAGGTCTGGGCATCGATCATGTCGTAAACCAGTTTCCGGTATAAATGGTAAACATCATAGTTAAAGTTGATCCCGTTACCCATTAAAAAAGTCTGTTCAAGCCATCCCAGCTTTTCTCGGTGAGGGCAATCGGTAGCAACACTCTGCAGGTTACTCCTTATCGCCCAGTCGATTAACCGGAAAATACGATTGAACAACTTGTTCGAGCAGGTGAAAGTTCCGTTTTGAGGCTCCGAATTCCGGGTATGCAACATCGTCATCCCTTCAACTACAGGCAGGCTCTTTTTCACATCCCATCCCCTGGGTTTTGCCCCTTCAACCTGGAGATATCTGAAGCCATAGTAGGTAAACCGGGGCCGCCAGACTTCCGTACCTTCACCCTTTAACGTGTACGTCCAGTAATAAGGAGAACCTGTTGCCTTTTGGTTCGCGGTACCGTCATCATTAATTAGCTCGGCAGGAATCAGACGTACTTGCTGTCCTTTCGTTCCCTTTATCCTTAGCTCCACAATACCGGAGGCATTTTGTCCAAAATCGTACAGGTAACAGGTATCGGAAAGCTGATTGACTTTTTGTGGAACAAAATAATCGCAAACCTTTACCGGATAATCCCGATCAGCTACAAGTTTACCGGTAGGGGCCTTGACGTTTATTGCATTCTTCCAGGTTTTATCTTTAAAACCAGGTTTGTCCCATCCCGGCTTCTCAAGCCTGGCATCGTAATCCTCTCCGCCGTAAATCCCGGAGTAGGTAACGGGGGATGGGGCCGTTTTCCAATTGTTACCGGAAACAATATTTTCAGAGGAACCATCAGCATATTTGATTGCAAGGTTACAGATCACCCTGGGCATACCGTAGGCAATAACAAGTTTCCGGTAGCGTTCCCTGTTTACATTATAAAATCCGTTCCCGACAATAACCCCAATCACATTCTCTTCCTTTTTCAGGCTGGCGGTCACATCGTATGTATTGTAAAAAACAGTACGGTCATATTGCGTCCAGCCCGGGGAAAGAAAGCTGTCTCCAGCCTTTTTGCCGTTAATATAGGATTCATACTGGCCAACCCCACTTATATAAAGAGTTGCAGAAGCAACCTTTTTACTGATGTCAAAATGTTTTCTGAACAGGGGGATTACCGGCCTTCGTAGTCCTTTCTCACCCAGTTTGTCCCCGTTACCGTGCACTCCGGGAACAATCCTCATCGAGTCAGGCATATCCTCGTACCCGATCCAGGCGGCACCATTCCAGTCATCCGCGGTAAGCAATCCCATCTGCCAGGATGAAACACGGCTCCACGGAGATTCATCGCCTGACTGGTCCCAGATTTTTACTTTCCAGAAATATTTTTTGCCTGCTTTTAGCGGAGAACCGGCATAAGGAACCTGCACTGAATTCCCGGAACTGACCCTTCCCGAATCCCAGATGTTCCCCTTGTCTTTTTCCAAAAGCAGGATATCGTCTGATACCAGCAACCGGAAAGCAGATTGGACCACATTATTCTGATCTGAATGAATTTGCCAGGCAAGCATCGGCGAAGACTGATCGATACCCAATGGCTGAGAAAAACAGTCACAAGTCAGGTTTACCGGATTAATAGCGCAAATAGCTGATTCAATTCCATAAATCAAAAATAGCAGGACTGCAAAAACACGTTTCATCCTTCAATAGTTTAGTAACGATCTTTATCTTTTATTGGTAACGTTTACAAATAAAAAAATCATGTTATTTAGGGAGGTTAATAATAGTAAATAAAATGAAATTTTGAAAACGTTATATGAAATAAATTGCTTCTGATATCCGAAAGGCTTATCCCTGTTTCATAGCCTGAATAAAAATACTCTTCTGACAGGCTACAGAAAAATCTTTTCTACTTCATTTTCTTTACTCCTTCCGGCATCTGAGAAATTAAAATTATCAAAAAATAAAGGTCATAAACAATATTTGGATTAACTTTATCTGTCTATGATTTAACCAGTAAATAAAATAGCCATGCTTCAGGGAACCGGACCAGACAGGAACATCTGATATTTACCGACTTAATAACACTCAGAAAATGAATTTATAAACACATGAAGAACACCTTAACCAACGCTCTTACTTTCCTGTCAGCAGGACTGACAGCAGTGTCATGTACCCATCAGATTCCCCAACAGGAAGCCAAACGACCGAATATCATCTTCATCATGAGTGATGATCACGGATACCAGGCGATAAGTGCTTACGGATACGGACTGAACAAAACTCCCAATATAGACAGAATTGCCAAAGGGGGAGCTATTTTTACCCGGGCATGCGTAACAAATTCGCTATGTGCTCCCAGCCGGGCAGTAATGCTTACCGGGAAACACAGCTTTATAAACGGAAAAGTTGACAACGTTCAACATTTCAACTGGGATCAGGAGAATTTTCCAAAACTTTTACAGAAATCAGGATACCAGACAGCTCTTGTTGGAAAAATACATCTGGACGGTCAGCCACAAGGCTTTGATTACGCGGCAGTCCTTCCCGGACAAGGTCATTATTACAATCCCGATTTTATCATTAACGGCAAAAAAGAGCAATTGCATGGCTATGTTACAGAAATTACGACAAAACTGGCACTGGACTGGCTGAAGCAAAGGGATCCGGACAAACCATTCTGCCTGCTCTATCATCAAAAAGCACCACACCGGGAATGGCTCCCTGCTAAAAAATATTACAAGAAATACACAAGATTGCATTTTAAGGAACCGGAAAGCCTTTTCGACGATTACCAGGACCGGGGCACAGCTGCCAAGTCGGCCGAGATGAACATCCTGAAAAACATGAATTGGTCGGGCGATGATAAAATTTATCCGGCAGTCCTGACGAAACTGGGTATCAACGAGGGAACAGACTGGGGAATTAATGCTTTTAGGGGCAACCTGGGCAGAATGGATTCTGTCCAAAGAGCAGCATGGGATTCTGTATATCTTCCAATAAGCGAAGAGTTTGAAAAAGAATACGCTCAAATGACCGAAAAAGAAAAAATGGAGTGGCGTTACCAGCGCTTTATGCAGGACTACCTTGGATGTATCGCTTCTGTTGACGACGGTGTGGGTGAGCTACTCGATTACCTCGACAAAAACGGGTTAACCAATAATACAATAGTTGTGTACACTTCCGACCAGGGTTTTTACCTGGGCGAACACGGCTGGTTCGACAAACGGTTCATGTACGAAGAATCACTCCGGACTCCTTTATTGATCAGATACCCAAAGGAGATTAAAGCCGGAACGGAAATCGATAAGCTGGTCCAGAATATAGATTTTGCACCTACTTTCCTTGACTATGCGGGTACGAAAATCCCAGATGAGATGCAGGGAAAATCATTCAGGAAACTGGTAAGCGGCGAAGATCCCGCATGGAGAGATGCCATTTATTACACTTACTATGAATACCCTTCGATCCATATGGTAAAACGGCATTACGGAATCCGGACCAACCGGTACAAACTGATTCACTTCTACTACGACATAGACGAGTGGGAACTTTATGACCTTCAAAAAGACCCACATGAGATGCACGATGTATACAATGATCCGGCTTATGTTAATATCCGGAAAAACCTGCATGAAGAGCTTTCTGAAATGCGTAAGAAATACGGCGATTCGGATGAACTTGACCAGAAATACCTGAAAGATTACCTGGAAGCAATAAAAGAATAAAATGACTATCCCGCTGTACCTAAACTGATTTTTATAGGAAACAGAGGCTCCCATAAGCCTGTCAGATTAATCCACACCAGAGTATCTTCTGCTAAACTTATAAATGAATTCATCGGGACAGTCCTGAAGGTATTCAGGTTCGATATCATGGAATACATCAAGGAACATACGTTTGTCATTACTAATTGCAATGTGGCCACACGGTAACATCTTCCAATTTCTTCGTGGGAGGTTACCCTCGGGAATAGTGGGGCTAAAGAAGCCCACTTACGGAACATCAGCCGGCAGTGTTCGGATTATCCTGGAGGTGGACGAACAGTCGGATAAAATTACGGGGTTAGATTTTTTACTACATGTCGCTCCCTTAATAGTCAATTTCTTCCAATTTCCAGGTAAAATTTCCTTTTATACCTAATTTTAGAAAAAGTATATCTTATATTATAACAAAAGGTTAATCCACAGTTCTTAAATTTGAAGAAACAGAATCATTCATTTTATCATTTTTGAAAAGACCAGTGAATAAAACCGATGATGAACACAAAACATTCCTTGACTTTCCGGTAACATAAACTCCGGATGAAGGTGACCTGTTCTTTCAGTGTAATTCCGGAACTTCCGGAAGCTGAAATATACAATAATGACGGCAGCGTTTCTTTTTGATTCCGGCTGACTTGATAATTAATAAGAAATGGAACAATTGATAAATACAAATGCAAGCTTGCAAAACAGTAATGAACCTGAAGAAAAAGGGCAGGAAGCCTCTATCCGCGAACAAACCGCTTCCTGCCCGGCCCCTTCCTTTACAAGAAAGGAGGTGACAAAGATAATGTATTGAATTTAAGATTTCTACAATGATGTCTGATGAGAAGATAGAACCATTCAGTATACAGTACAAATAAGTTTGTGAATGAAGGCATTCTCATTGGAAAATCTTGAAAGTATCTGTCGGGTAGGGTATCACGATTTATTTCCCTATTAAGGACAAGTACTCGTGTTAAAAAATTAAAAACTATAAAAATGAAATTAATAAAAAATTTAGTATTAATGACAACATGTATTCTATTCGGATCTGTTATTTTCTTTCAAGTTGAAGACGTTTCTAAAGGGAATATTGAACTATCTAGTTTATTGACTATTAGTAAGGCTGGTGCTGAATCTACGGGCCCAGGAGAATGTTGTCTCAATGGCTATAAAAGTTGGAAAACGACAACAAACATTCCAACACAACGAAAAGATTCCTTTAGGGATTGTTGGTGCAACCCTCATGAAGGATATGATCCACAAACATGCAACTGTAATTAGTTTATTTTTAGCTCTTATGAACTGTGTAGAAAGTTTGATACAAAGAATCAAATAAACGAGAAAAGAGGGAGTGCGGATATTTAGGCAAAGATAAATGGCATTACTCTGCACCTCCTTCTTTTTCTTTGACTAGAGGTAAAGAGATAATATATCTACACATTTATATGAAAGAATATTATTTTTTAGAATATTTATTATCTATTATAATTTCAATATATGAAATGGTTTTGCGTTCTTCTATTGCTGTCTTTTTATGCGTGCTCATTTGAAAAGAACGAGCGTATGATAAAGATTGATATGACCGATTTTCCCAATACAGTACTGCTTTCCAATGAAAGAATAAAAACAAGTCCCTTACAAAATATTGAGGATTTTGTGATTAAAGATTCATTATTAATTACGAGAAATGAAAGGAATGATAGCATTTTTATGGTATTTAACAGGAAGAACTATAAGTGTATCCATGCTTTCGGAATACAGGGAAAAGGACCTGGCGAGTATTTAATGCCCTCTCTGGTTAGAACGGAGCGGAACAAACTGGAAATTTATGATAAGATGCGGAGAAAATTAAGTGTTTTTAGTTTAAGTAATTTAACCCTTGAGTCCGAGGAAAACTTAGAGATTGTCGATTTGCCACAAACGATCTTTTCAAATCGAGACGGTTATATTTATGATTGCTTTCATCCTAAATCAAGGGAAATTGTCTATTGGAGCCCTAAAAAGGACAGTACTAAAGTAATTTTTGATTTTCCACACCTGACTAAAAGATACGATACATCTGTCACCACTGGCTTTTTAGGATTTAATATTAATAATCAGCTTATTGTTTATGCCTATCAGTACCTTCCCATATTCATCATCGCAGACATAAATGGTACTTTAATCAAGTCCGTCAAGTTAGTGAATAATGATGAGCCTGTTATTTTAGCCAATGGTAAAATAGATGCGGTTAATAGTATAACTTATTTTTTTGGATTGAGAACAACACAAAGCTCTATTTTTTTATACTATGTAGGGTATTCAGGTGAGAATTTAGTCAAAGATGTATGCCAAAAAACCTATATTCAGGAATATACATGGGATGGGAATCCTGTGAAACAGTATCAGATTAATCGGTTTATATGGAATTTTGATCTCGTTGAAGATTCTGCGAGTATTTCCTTTATTGGTATCGATATAAACAATGATTCACCCTTTATCAAATATTATGAAAAATAAATTTTGCGGGCTAATAATTTCAGTTTTACTGATATTCAATATCATACAGACAATAACTTATTTTCAAAGTAAGTCAAACCATAAAAAAATTACTATCTGCCTAGAACAAAAGATTTCCCGGGATAGTTTAAATGTCATTTATACAAAGAAATATATTGACATTTATCAGAATCCGGAACTACCAAACATGCTTGATTCATTGGCTTCACAATTTAAGATTAACAACAAACTTGTATTTTATTTTCGATCAGATAACTGTAGCAAATGTGTTATTAAATGGCTGAGTCAGATAGATGAATCTGAAAAGAAAATAGGCACAAATAATATTGTACTGATAGGTCAGGATAGTCTTTATAATCCATACTCTGGATTTTTAGAAAAATATAAAAAAAGATATTGTTCTTATTGGTGCAGAAGCAATGCTTTATTAAAATATATAGGAAATGTTCCATTCTTCTTTCTTAAAAGAGATTCTGATGCTCAGTTTTTTTATATACCAGATTTATTACCAGATTATATGAATAACTATTTTGATCACATAGAAAGCTATTTCATGAAGGAAGATAATAAATTATAGTTCCATGCTGTATCTGTCTATTATCAATATTTTGTTACAAATCAATATTTTAAAACAATATGAGATTTGGCCATCTCCCGTTTTTGAGGATTTTATTTTTGCAAGGTTAAATGTCCTTCTCCGGAAAAACCAGTATGGAGAGCTTTCTGAAATGCATGAGAAATACGGCGATCCGGATAAGCTTGACCCGAAATACCTGAAAGATTACCTGGAAGCAATAAAAAAATAAAATGATTCCGCTGTACCTAAACTGATTTTTATAGGAAACAGAGGTCCCATAAGCCTGTCAAATTAATCCACACCAGAGTATCTTCTGCTAAACTTATAAATGAATTCATTGGGATAGTACTGAAGGTATTCAGGTTCGATATCATGGAATACATCAAGGAACATACGTTTGTCATTACTAATTGCAATGTGGCCACACGGTAACATCTTCCAATTTCTTCGTGGGAGGTTACCCTCGGGAATAGTGGGGCTAAAGAAGCCCACTTCCGGAACATCAGCCGGCAGTGTTCAGATTATCCTGGAGGTGGACGAACAGTCGGATAAAATTACGGGGTTAGATTTTTTACTACATGTCGCTCCCTTAATAGTCTATTTCTTCCAATTTCCAGGTAAAATTTCCTTTTGTACCTAATTTTAGAAAAAGTATATCTTATATTATAACAAAAGGTTAATCCACAGTTCTTAAATTTGAAGAAACAGAATCATTCATTTTATCATTTTTGAAAAGATAACCTAACAATTAATTGTAATGATATCCAATACCTGTTTTATTAAGGTATAAACAAACCTAAAAGAATGAAGTACCAAACGATCCGATATTACCTGAACATTGTTGCGGTGATGATCCTCCCGGGAACTTTTGTTGCCCCGTTGATGGCGGATCATGACTTGCAGTATCTTACCCGGATGGGTAAGATCTTCTTTTTTGTCCGTTGGATGTTTCTGCTCATACCCACAGGGTTAATTGCCGGTTATTTGAACCGGAAACAGCCGGTGGATAAATTGTCTTTGTTTGTCCTGGCCTGGTTTATCTGGATCGCCTTACGCGGCAAAGGGGGAGGGATTCGGCACGATGAACAGTTTTTCTGGTTTTCAGGTTGCTTTATAGTTTACTTTCTGACGAGCTTAATCTTAAAAGGAATAATCGATTGGGGATGGCACCGGGTAACACTCCACCCGTTAACCGTTATTTGGTTGGTAGCAGCAGCGGAGGCGATACGAGGAATACTGCAACTTTATGGAATATCCACAATATATCACAGCCAATTCAAAATTACCGGCACCTTATGCCGGGTTTCTGGTTGCTTGACCAAAGAGATAAAAGTGCCATCAAACGCCATTGACGAAATAAAAGAAGAAATGCAGCAATTGGTAAATACAAAAGCAAGCTTGCAAAACAATGTTGAACCTGAAGGAAAAGGGCAGGAAGCCTGTATGCGAGAACAAAACGCTTCCTGCCCGGACCCTTCCTTTACAAGATAAGGAGGTGCGGTGACAAAGATAGAAAATTGAACCAGTAAATGGGCCATATGTCCGAGAAGGCTTTTCGAAGGAAAGTAAAAAGGCCAAACAGTTTTAATTATTAAATAAATTTAAAAGAAAATTTTATGAAAAAAAGATTTTTTTTGTCGGTTGCAACAATAGTATTTGCAACTGCATTAATAATAAATGTAAACAAGCTACAACTGAATACATCAGAAGGTGTAACCCTGCAAAGTTTGTCTTTAACAGCAAAAGCAGATGGCAATGAGACTGTTTCAGGCTCTAGTAAGCAAGACATCGTCAAAACAATTACAACTGAAACATATAAGAAATGGGACGTGAAAGCTAAACTATGGATTTTTTCTTCGGTTGGGGGTGAAGGTTATACAAAAGTGACAGAAACATATAGTTTCCACTGTTGTATGGGGACAGGTCCTGGTTGTGCATATCAGGATTGCTAGTATTTTCAATTATCTACAGACATCAATCCAAACGAAGATATCTTCGTTCTGATTGGTGTCTATATATTCTTTTAAAAGCAAAGACATGGAAAAAATATTTATTGCATTTTCTTTTATTTTGTTAATATCGACTGGATGTACACATAATAATAGCCAACCGAGAGAGTATGTGACAGTTCCTGTTAATTATCATGATGCTATTACTGCGATAGATACTCAGATTGTAGATATCGGAAGTGTTCAGTATATTCCTTTAAAGTGTCAAAATGGAGTTGTTGGGGAAATATCCCAAATGATAGTATGTAAAGATTTTTATGTATTGCTCGATAAACAGCAAAAATGTGTATGGTTGTTTGATTGCAATGGCGGATTTATAAATTTAATTTCCCGACAAGGCAAGGGACCAGAGGAATATAGAAGTATCGATCGAATCGCACTTACTCCGGATGAGCAAGTATATGTTATGGGATATGACAATCCTGGAATATTAATTTATGACCTAAAAGGAAAGTATTTAAAAACGAAATTTTTAAGGTATTGTCCTCTGGATTTTGCATATACTGATTCTGTCCTTTATTCGCTGTATTATTATATTCCCGAAAATTCAGATAATAAGGAGAAATTTTATTTACATATAAACAATGAAAAGACAAATGAACAGAGAGATTTGCTAAGGTATCATAAAAGTCTTCATGAAGGTTTTTATGATAATTTGTTTTCTTTGTGTAAGGAAGAGGTATTTCTAAATATGCCTTTAAATGATACGATATATCAAATTGCAAGCGGAAAGGATCTTAAGCGCGCTTACTTCTTTGATTTTGGTACAGAGAGATATCCGAACAAAGCGTTAATGAAGCTGGAGAATGAAGATGAAAAAGAGGCGTTATTAAGAGGTAGAGCTTTTCAGGGGAAAATATCGAAATTTAGAATTTCAAAGAATTACCTTACCTTTCAATATGCATACACCCAAAATAATATCAATAAAATATCCAATATGATATACAATCGAGCTACCGGTAAGTTTATTAATTATAATGGATTAGTATGGCAAGGACTTTATTCTGATTTGTCATATCCACTTGCAGCAGATGACAATTATTTTTACACGATATTATTTCCCTATCAGATTTCGAAGCGCGGTGTTAAATATTTGGAATCAAAAGGAATAGAAGTGTCCGACAATGTATATATAGTTAAGTTTAAATACAAGGTATGAAGTTGATATTAATACATATCCCAGGAAGTGTCTGTGTTCCTAAATTACTTTGTTGCTGTATTTTGTTGTTTCTTGTTTTCGCGTGCAATAATATTCCATACAAAGACCGATTATTAAGAGATAATATTGATAAAGAAGTTTGTTTAGATTTTATTGACTATGTTTATCAGAAGGAAGGGCAATATAGCTTAAAGCAGATTCGATTAAACTATGATTTTTTAGCAATAGTTTTTTTACAATTAGATTGCAATTCGTGTTACGAAAAGTACAGGAAGTGGAATGAATTATTTAAAGAGACGAATTGCGCTGTATTGTTTGTTGTTGGTGGAGCCAATATGGGGAAGTTCAAAAAAGAATTTGTTAGTTCTGTTGAAATTAAACCTAATACTTATGTGTTTCCGGATGAGCATCTTGAATATTTAAAACAAAATATAAAAATTCCTTGGAAAGTTATTAATTCGACAATACTAATAGATGAAAGGAATAATATTAAAATTATCGGTTCTCCATTTGGATCAGCAAAAATCGCTACGCTTTATCATGAAATTTGTGGCGGGGTCAATGCACATAATTAATCTCATGCTACTGGCTGTGAGCATAATAAAAATGGGTTTGCTAGCAAAAAAATAGAATTAAAGTAAGAAACCTACTAGCAATTTTGACAGATCGATTCTGGGTGGTTTTAAATCTCTCAGAATCTCTTATATATAACCAATATTAAATGCATGAAAATAAATAGGAAATGTTCCATTCTTCTTTCTTAAAAGAGATTCTGATGCTCAGTTTTTTTATATACCAGATTTATTACCAGATTTATTACCAGATTATATGAATAACTATTTTGATCACATAGAAAGCTATTTCATGAAGGAAGATAATAAATTATAGTTCCATGCTGTATCTGTCTATTATCAATATTTTGTTACAAATCAATATTTTAAAACAATATGAGATTTGGCCATCTCCCGTTTTTTCAGATCACTCCTAGAGGAAGGCTTAATTGCAACTGACTTGAAAGATCACATTCACGCTCGTTTCTTTCCCTTTGTACAACAGCATGGTGGTTTTCTTTAACCGTAAAATGAAATCATCCCCGCTCCCGGTAATGAAATCACGCAGGATCTCCCGGTCCATCCCCCGGTCATACATGTATTTTACCTTTTTGTCAATACTTTTGCCGTAAAGCTGGTTGTTTCTGTTGTTATTGTTTTTTGTCAATTACAAAAATAGCATTTCAACCAGCTTTCCTTTTCTTTAAACCCTACAAATCTCCCGTAAAGACTGCAATGCAGGATTGTTCATCACAATTTTCAGGAGATGGCCAGTTAAGAATGCGATAGAAGATTTAACAGAAGTTGTTATTTAATCAATGTTACGATTCCTATCAAGAATAATAAAATTATAAATGATTTTCTGAATTCGGCAGCTCGTTAGCGAGATTTGTCAATTCTGGCGAGATCCACTGGTCCTTCAGCTTTTTGAGTTATAGCCCACTGTACAGAAATCATTCGAGTATCAAGGTATCCAAACGTTGTTATAAAGAATTTTTAATTACTTATTTCAAGAACATTCCTGGCAGAAACAAATGGTTAACAGGTATAAACAGAAAGGCAGCCTGCCATTTGGAACAAGCCGGGCTGTCTTTCAATTTTTAGGAGGACCTGATTCAACCGTGAATCAGATTCCTGATTTTACTTATAAGCTTCATTCTGAGTCATAACATCCGGATTTTGCGTAATAACCTCAAGAGGTATTGGCAATAACAGTTGTTCTTCATCAATTGAAACATTTTTACTGCAATTTTTGATTACATTAATTGCCCTTCCCGTACGGATTAAATCGAACCAGCGGTGAAATTCAAGGGCAAATTCCACCTGTTGCTCATGCTCACAGGCAAGGGCAACAGTATTATATCCGGTGGGATAACCCGGGGTGCCGTACAATGGCAATCCGACCCTGCTCCTGACTTCATTCATATATTTCGGGTCCCCGGTGGCTTCTGTCAGCATTAATAAGACATCAGCATACCTTAAGATGATAAAATTATTATCCGAAGCTTCCCTCAATCCGTCCAATTCGGCATCTTCATCCTTCCATTTAATGGCAAATTTCACATCAACATGTGCCCCGCCGGCAGTGGTATAGCCATCCTGTATCGATAAATCACGTCTTGGGTCACCTGATTCATAAGCATTCCACAAATCCGGGGTAACCTGGTTAAAGCCCGCCCCCCATGCCGTAACAATGCGGTTATCAAGCGGGGAAAACATGGCCCAGTACAAACTGTAAGGGTTTGATTTTCCGCCCATATACTGAATTTCAAAAATGGAAGAGGCACAATTCTTTTTTGTCATGTCCCACAAATCGGCATAAGGAACAAGGGAGAATCGCCCGTAAACTTTCATCAGGGCTTCAGCAGCCTTGGTTTTATCTCCGGTGGTGAGGTAAACCTTTCCCAACAGGATATTGGCCGCCTCCTGGCTTGCAGCCCCTGCAAACCGCTCATTCGCTTTGGCGGGTAAATTTGTGGCCGCAAAGGTTAAATCATCGATAATCTGGTTGTAAACTTCTTCTTGAGGTGTACGTCCCTGACTATAGGCTTCACTAATACTCAACGGAGTTGTTACCAAAGGAATATCGCCCCATGCCCTTACCATATCGAAATAATACAGTGCGCGCAAAAAACGTGCTTCAGCAATCAGGGCATCTTTTGAATCAGTATCAAGCTGCGAACTCTTTGCAATGATATTATTCACAATAAACAGGGCCTGATAATAATTGTTCCAGAAGGTTAGGACCAATCCATTGTTTTCATTCATGGTGTGATTTTCAAAGGACTCGTAATCCTGAACAGTACCGGCAGTATTATCGCTATAGGCATTATCCGACATCAGTTCCCCGAAAAAAGAGGGCAGGCTTTCAGGGCCATACAGGGTATACAATGAGTTATACGCAGACCACATGGCTGTTGTAAAATCCTCTTCTGTATTGTAAAAGTCAAGCTCATTGGCATTCGAAATCGGAGCAAGATCCAGAAAGTCTTTTCCGCATCCTCCAAGTATGATACAAAACGACAGGATTAGAAAATATTTTATTGTTTTCATTTCAATTCATTTTAATCATTTAAATATCAGAAAGTAATATTAATCCCGGCAGTTGCAACAAAAGGGTTCGGATAAGCACCATAATCAAATCCTACTAATGTTCCTGCCTGATAAGTACTTCCTTCCGGATCGTAGTTTGAATAATCGGAAAAGACATAAACATTTTCCAGATTAACATATACCTTAAGCGCACTAATATTCACCTTTTTGATGAGATTTTGTGGCAGGTTGTATCCCAGACGAATATTTTTGATGCGTACGAATGAACCGTCCTCCACCCAATAGGTAGATCCCTGAGCCTGAACAGTATTCTGTATAACCCTGGGCTTAAATATTTTACCATTTCCAGGATCAGATTCAGATTTCCAGTAATTGGTTACAGACTTGTATGCATTACGATCGCCGTTGAACGATTTTAAGAACCGGGCCTGATGGTTCATGATCTCATTTCCCTGAACACCTGTCAGCATAATTGAAAGTTCAATTCCTTTATACCCGAATGTATTGGTCATCCCCCAGGAAAAATCGGGCTGATAATTACCAATAAATGTTCGGTCATCTGCGTTAATTTTTCCGTCTTTATTGACATCCCTGACTTTGGGGTCTCCCGGCTCACTGCCGGACCATACCGGATAAAGATTATTGTCAAGATCAGACTGGGACATAATTACGCCATCAATAACGTATCCGTAATAACTACCGATAGGGTGTCCAACAGCAGTTCTGGACGTCGCACTGCTTACGGTTAAATCAATAGGAGCATTATTTTCTCCGAGTTTCAGTACTTTATTGCGGTTTGCAAAAATGTTAAACTCTGTATTCCAAGAAAAAGCACCAGTAAAATTTTTAGTAGAAAGAGTAAATTCATATCCTTTGTTCTGCAATTCCCCGATATTGGTCAATGTCGACTGAAATCCGGTTAATACAGGAATCGGAACATCCAACAACAAGTCGCGGGTTTTTGAATAATAAACATCCAGAGAGAACGTGATCCGCTGTTTCAGGATACCGGCGTCAAGCCCAAGATTTGTCTGTCCTGTCTTTTCCCATTTCAGATTACTGTCGGCAAAGGTATTCGTGTAAATTCCCTGTTCAACAGTGGAGCCAGAAACATACGATGAATACCCCAGCAAACCGACTGCGCCATAGTTTGGTATCTGATTGTTCCCGGTTACACCGTAGCTCAGGCGAAGTTTCAGATTGTCCAACCAGGATATACCGCTCATAAACGATTCTTCCGAAATCCGCCATGCCACTGATGCCGAAGGGAAGTAGCCCCAGCGGTTATTTGCGCCAAACCTTGAACAACCATCGGCACGAATGGCAGCAGATGCCAGGTATTTTCCTTTATAGGAATAATTGGCACGTGCAAAATAAGATATCAACGACCATTCTTCTGCGGTAGTACTGCCAGAAGAAACAATACCTGCATTTAAAGTTTTAACCAAATCGTTCGGGAATGATCCAGACGTCATATTACTGTAATCATAATGCTGCTTCTGAGCAGTGTAACCAAGCAGGGCATTAATGGTATGATCATCATTAATCGTCTTATTGTAATTAAACGTGTTTTCCCATGCCCAGTTAAACGACCTCATCGTGATCAACATTCCTTCGGCATTAACCCAACCTGAATATCCCCAGTTCTGACCTTCATTCCAGTATTGCGTATAGTTGGAATCTTCAATATTTGCATTGACAGCCGTTTTAAAGGAAAAGCCTTTAAGTATATTCCACTGAGCGTACGAATTTGCAGTCGTTACATTCGTAATCTTCTTCTTTGTCATTTCCCTCGTAAGGGAATAAGGGTGCCACAACTGGAAGCCATATTTTACGAAGGTATTCCATATTGAGCTGGGATCTTTAAATCCAAGGCTTCCTGTTTCGACATACAAAGGGAAAATCGGGTCGCTCTGTAAAGCCAGGCTGACAGCATCCGATTTCCCTGCTGTACCAAAAGAGGAATCCTTTGTCCGGGACAAACCGATATTCACCCCGAAACTGAATTTTTCACTGATTTTATGTTTTAAATTAGATCGTAAAGTAATACGGTCATAAGTATTCCTGTCTATAACGCCTTCACTATCCAAATACCCCCCGGAAACCATAAACTGGGTCCTGTCTGTACCTCCTGATGCAGACAGCTGAGCATTATGGGACAAAGCAGTCCTTAATATGACATCCTGCCAGTCAGTTCCATTCCCGATCCGGGCTAACCATTCCGCATCCGAGAATTCGGGTGGGATTATTGTATTATTACCCCTAACTGCATTTGGATTTTGCTTTACAATGGTCGCCCATGTATTATTTCTGGCTGCAGTTTCGAAATCCATCCATTCTTTCGCGTTCATCATATCCACCCTGCGGTTTACATGAGAAATGCTAAATTCATAGGTTGCATCAACTTTCGTCCTGCCTGCTTTCCCTTGTTTCGTCGTTATAATTACAACTCCATTTGCACCCCTTGAACCATAAATTGCAGCGGACGATGCATCTTTCAATACTTCAACTGATTCGATATCGTTAGGATTTATAAAATTCAACGGATTCCTGTTAAAATTCATATTACTGCTACTGCTACCGCCTGTATCCGAGGATCTGGTGGTATTATCCTCAAGCGGTATACCATCGATTACATACAAAGGGGTTGTACCTGCATTAATAGAAGACGCTCCCCTGACTTTCACGGAAGGCGCCAAACCAGGAGCTCCCTGTGTTTGCGTGATCTGCACGCCGGATACCTGACCGGAAAGAGATTGTAATACATTACTATATGGTCTGTCCTTCAGCTTTTCAGAACCAACGGAGATTACAGAACCTGTTAAGTCTTTTTTTCTCACCGATCCGTACCCGATTGCGACCACTTCATCCAGTCCAATCGTCTCTTCACCCATTTTTACATTAATGTTGGTACGACCATCAACGGCCATCTCCACCGTTTTCATCCCGACAAAGGAGAAAATGAGTGTCGCATTTGATGAGACATTTGTCAGGGAATACCTCCCATCAACATCTGTAATTGTTCCAATGGTAGTCCCTTTAACAACGATGGTAACCCCCGGAACAGGTTGTCCTGACGGATTGGTTACAATTCCGGAAACAATTAAATTCTGTTGGATTGACCTGGCAAAAACAGTGTCTTCATTATTCCTGTCAGAAATAACAATATAATGCCCGATAAATTCATATTTGAGACCAGAAGAGCTCAAAACCATATCCAGGATCTCATTCACGGTTTTGTTTTCAACCTTCAGATCGATCTTCTTATTTATATCCAGGCTATTACTGTTATAGGCAATCTGATAATGAGCCTGCTGTTCGATGGCATTAAAAACATCAAGAATGGTTACCTGTTCAAGATTTAAAGATAGCCTGGAATTCTGTGAGAATGAGCTGGAAGCAAAAGTCACCAGGCATGAAAAAGTCAGGATCAGAATTAACTTCATAATTAAGAAGAACTTTGAGTGTCGGAGATAATCTTTCCCCAACCACATGGTTTTACTTTTTTTCATAAATTTGTTTAGTTTTTCGTTAAACATTTTGTTTACACGTAAATTCGACGGGTAGTGTATGTTGGCGCAGAACTACCCGTTTTTTTACAACGGATCAGTTATTTATCATCTGCATAAGAATTAATTAATTTAGTGTTTATTCCTATTTTCTTGTAAAAAAACGCACATCATCATGATCTGTGATATCTGTTCCGTTTTTCCACATTATTTTTATCCAAAAACATAAAAGACCTGCATCGTTCACAATTTTGGTTCGATGTATACCTTTTGTTTTTCTATAGTACAGGTTACATTCATTGTTTTTTCGATTATCTGGCATAACCGGTCCAGACTTTCCCCTTCCAATAGTTCAACGGTTAACCGCCTGTCGTTAAACTGGATTTTATCATAAACGACCTGTACATTGTACCAGCGTTCTATCTTTTTCACCAATTTATCAAATGTATCGTCCCTGAAAACCAACTGGTTGTTTTTCCAGCCAACCACTTCATCCTTTTTAAAATTGGTCATCAATAGTGAATTTTGTTTTTTTGAATATTCAACCAGATCTCCGGGCTGCATCTCAATACGCTTCGTTTTTCCATTCTCTGGTTTTACAGACAAATTCACATGGCCTTCCAGCAAGGCAGTAGTAATATCCGAGTCGTCTGGATAAGCCATTACATTAAATTTTGTCCCCGTTACCTTAACCGTAAGACTTGATGCATGGACAAGAAAAGGCTTGTGCCAATTTTTCTCAACTTCAAAATAGGCTTCTCCCTGAAGAAACACTTCTCTGCGGTTATCAGAGAATTTAACAGGATAACGCAATTGGCTTCCCGAATTCAACCATATATGTGTACTATCAGGTAAAACAACTTCCGATTTTTGCCCCTTGGGAACAATTGTCTCGGCATAACCTAAAATGCCTGACTTTTGAGAAACAGCATAATAAATAAAAAAAAGAGCTAGAGGTATAATCAGCATGGCTGCAACTCTTTGGAACAGTTCAATTCCCCTCTTCTTTCCAAAAGCCACAGAGCGTTCCTGTTGATACTGTCCGTTAACTACTTCTAAAAGCTGATCAAAGGTAAGTTTCGATTCCCGGGGTTGAGATTTCTCCCACACCTCCAGCATAAATTTATCTACAGCATCCCTATGCTCAGGAGCTAACATCCAAGCACGAAGCTTTTTCAATTGAATGAAATCCAAATCATTATCCTTCAAAAACCGGATCAACAGCAAACTTTCATCTGTCATATTTCGGGCACTTTTAACCTTATTACGACAAGTGTTACCGGTTTCCGTGAAAGAGGAAGAGAAAAATTCAGCTTTTATTAAAAAAGATAGCCGGGAGAACCAGAAAACGAACTTTTCTCATTTCTTTTCGCAGGAAGTCAAGGGCTTTCCTGACTTGTGTATCCACCGTATTTTCAGAGATATGAAGACGAGACGCTATTTTTTTATAGGTTAACCCCTCGAACCGGCTCAATTCAAAAATCTGTCTGCGGCGTTCCGGTATTTGTTTGATGAGTTCTTCCATTCTTTGTTGCAGATCCTCCTGTAAATCTTTCTCCTGTTCGGTAATATTTAAATCAGCAATCAGTTCGTCTCCCATGAAATAAATTCTCCGGTTCACGGCAGAACGGATCTGATCGATAACCTCATTTTTGGCAACTGTAAAAAGGAAAGAAGAAAAAGATTTTTCCAGGTCAATCCTGTCCCGTTGAAGCCAAATTTTTATGAATACCTTTTGTACAATTTCATCCGGATCGACTTGTGGCGGGGCTAGTTGAGCCACAAATCCCGTTATTTTATCTTTATAACGATAAAACAATAGCTCAAAAGCAAGCTGATCATTATCCTGAAGCCTCACAATTAAATCGCGGTCACTATAAAAATCAATTTTTTTCAAAAGCCAGCGTGTCGATCTTTCAAAGATATATCTTTTTAATATTAGCCTTTTTACCAGATTATATGTTTTTCAAAGAAGAAAAGCGATGTGGAAGCAGATAATATTCACCTACTCCTTCATACGTCTATTTTCAATTTAACCTTCTGCCGTTTGTATACTGAAAGTCATCGTTTTAAACAAATATCAATGGTATGGAACTTACAAAAATAATCGCTTGCCAGAGTGGAAACTATGGTTTTTATAGCTCGTTTCATTATGATTTGTCCCCAGAATATACGTAAAGAATCCGGCTGATAAAATTACCTGTCCCGTTTTTTCCCAATCAGAACACCTCCCAGGAACCCGACAACAAATATCGCAAGCGTACCAAAAACAATTGACAGATAGCTGTGGAAAGGACTGGCATATTCAGAAAGTCCCCATGAAGGGAAAAACAAAGGAGAAAGGCTCATCCACCCGATAATCAGTACACCGGCAACAACACCGGTTATAGCGGCAGTATTGGTAACTTTCCGGGAAAGGTATCCCAACAGGAAAAGGCCAAGCATGCCACCGCTAAAAATGGAAGCCAGTTTCCACCAGGCGTCCAGGGCGCTTTGAACATTAATCATAGCCACGGCAATACCCACTCCAAGCAAACTGAAAAGTAACGAAGACAGATACAGAATCCGCATCGACTTCTTTTCAGTTCCGGGATAGTCAGACGAAAGTTTAAAAAAATCGGTCAGGATCACCGTTGCCGAACTGTTTATGCTTGTTGAAACCGTGCTCATCCCTGCTGCAAAAACAGAGGCAATCAAAAAGCCGGTCAGACCTGCAGGAAGTTGGTGAACAATAAACTCAGGAAACACCTTATCAGCCTGTATCCCGGCTGGAAGTAGCGACGGCTTTGCTGTATAAAAACTATAAAGCGCAGTTCCGATAAATAAAAACATAGCTGACACAGGCACATAAAGTAAACCTCCGAACAAGGCAGACTTTTTGGCTTCCTTTTCAGAATTGGAAGTCATATAGCGCTGAATGTAATTCTGATCAATCCCGTAGTTCTGAAGATTGATAAAGACTCCGTATATAAGCACCACCCAAAAAGTAGAAGAAGTTAGCCCTGTTCCAAAACTTCCAAGGCTAAACTTATCATGTTCCATGGCAATACTGAATACCTGAGACGGGCCTTCCGGCATTGAGAACAATAATGTCACAATGCAAACAAACGCCCCCGCAATCAGGATAATACCCTGTATCGCATCAGTCCAGATAACAGCCTGAATCCCTCCCAGCAAGGAATAAAGCATAACACTGAATCCGGTAACAACAATAATTGTCACCATGTCCCAGCCAAGAAGGGCATGAAGTAACAAGGCAAGTAAAAACAAAATAGTACCTGTCCGCATCAATTGTGTTAACAGGTACATAATGGAAACATAAATCTTGGCCCACGGCCCAAACCGTTTTTCCAGGTAGGTATAGGCAGAAGGACTATTTACCGAACGGTACAACGGCACGAAAAACTTTACGGCCATCCATGATGCAAATGGAATGGAAAGGCTGAATGCAAAGGCGTTCCAGTCAGAAAGATAAGCCTGTCCGGGAAGGGCCAGGTAACTAATACTGCTTACGAAAGTAGCAAAGATAGACATTCCGATTACCCATGAAGGGATGTTCCGGTTCCCCAGCGTGAATGACGCTGCAGACTTGTTCTTTTTATAGAAAGAACTTCCGAACAAAACAATTCCGGCCAGATAACCGATAAAAATGACAACATCGACGGTACTCATAAGCAAGCTTAAGTTATTGATTAATATTTATTATTTACAAATGTGTATCATCACCGTATAACATGCATTCTGACATCTGATCAAACAGCCCCGGTCAATTCCTGATAATTAATCTCCCCGAGGGCCTTTTCTATTTTTCTGCGTTCCGGTTCCTTGAAACGATGAAACGGTTCTGCCATGAAATCGCTGCAAATTCCCATAATCGAAAGGGCGCATTTCAATCCTTTCAAATAGCTCGATCCGTAATGGCCAACATTATAAACAGAACTACTTATTTTCATAATCTTTTCCTGAAGGGTGGCGATCATTTCAAAATCATGATTGACTGCAGCTTCATACATGTCCACATAAAGTTTTGGGAACATGTTTGCTCCTCCGCTTACACCCCCGTGACCTCCCATCAACACAAATTCGGACAAAATCTCCTCCGGTCCGACCATAAAGGTAAAATCCGGTCTGTCTTTCATCAGATAGCGAACCTGATTGTAATAAGCCAGATTGGCAGAACTGTCTTTCATCCCAATAATCCCAGGAATCTCAGAGGCAGCTTTCACGGTCGAAGGAGCAAACATAACCTTTGTATGCACAGGCATGTTATATATAAACAACGGAAGCGGCATATGTATCATGATCCTCTTCAAATATTCGAGTAACTCAGGTTGCCCTGACTCAAAATAATAGGGAGGCGTTATAACCACCGCATCTGCTCCGTATTTAGCTGCTTTATTGGCCAGATTAAGGCTTTCTGAAAATGCAGAATCGGAAATACCAACCAGAACAGGGACCCTGCCATTAATAATGCGGCAACTCCGTTCAATAAGCTCTTCTCTGATCGTATAACTAAGGCTGGCAAACTCTCCGGTAGTCCCCAACAGGAACAGACCATGAACGCCACCGTCAATGATGTGGTTAATCAATCGTTCCAAACCATCGGTATCGAGGGTATCATTATCAAGTAAAGGTGTCACCAGAGGGGGAACTATTCCCCTCAACGGCATCGAAAAATTTATTTCCATTTTCTTTTTGTTTTATTCGATCGATGAAGAAAAATGATAATCACCGGAGCCAATTTTATAAACCATCCGGCCATTTTCCATTTTCATAAACTCAATATCTTTTTGATTACAAACAGAGATCCCGTTTTCTGTTACATCAGACTTCGACCTTGCCGGAATGTAAACGATCGCACTACAGTTTACAGGTACCGTTATATTCCAGTTAAAGTTTTTTCCCTTTTTATTCCATTCGCTTCTGATTAAACCATAAACAGACTGGAAAGAGGCCTTAACAAAATCAAGAGAATCAACCGGATCCGGGTTCATAATAATCTGTTTGAAGCCAGGATTTTCTTCACTTGACCTGATACCGGCCAGGTCTTCATAAAACCAGGTAACCAGATCTCCCAGCATCATCACATGGTTATAGGAATTCATTTTAGGGGCAGCGGTATTGCCATTCCACAGTTCCCAGATCGTGGTGGCTCCATTTTCAACCATATATCCCCAGCTTGGGTATGTTTTACCGGAAGCCAGCAGGTAAGCTATATCCGTCCTTCCATTCTCTGTCAGCGTACGCATAATCCATTGAGTTCCTACCATTCCCGTGCTCAGGTGTCCCTTGTTATCGTTCATAATAATCGTTACCACATGGTCAAAAACTTTTTGGTGCCTGCTTTGCGGTACGAGTCCAAAATGAAGGGCCAGTAAATTTTCAGTCAAGGTGTTTTCACCATATCCACCTGCATCGGCATGCCAGAATTCTTTATTGAAAGCATTCTTTATATTTTCTGCCAGGTTAAAGTATTCCTCAATATCATGATCATTTCCGGTAAGTTTTGCAAATTTCTGCATCAGTCCCATAAAATAATAGTAATAGGCAGTAGCTATTAGCGGATCCGGATGCTTCTGATCAGCACTCTTACCCCTTCCTTCTTCTATTGTTTCCGGAGGCGGACACCAGTCGCCATAGCTGTCTTTTGTGACGATAAAGTCCTCATCCATATAACGGTCCTTCATATACTGCAACCACTTTTTCATGGACTGATAATGTTTTTGAATTGGACTGAGATCACCATATTGCTGATAAAGCATATCGCAGATCATGAGATAGGTCCCGGGCCAGGTCATATTATCGCTGTAATAATTCCAGAAAGCAGGAACGACGTCACAGATACAACCATCTTCCTTTTGATTGTATGCAATATCGTCCATCCATTTGGCATACAATTTTTCATTATCGAAAATGAAACTCTCCCCAAGAGAACCTGCAGCCCGGTCTCCTAGCCAGGGTTGACGTTCATTCCTCTGCGGACAGTCGACAGGCATCCCTTTGTAGTTGCTGAGGATACCCCACGAGGCATTTTTATAGATCTGGTTAATTAAAGGATTCGAAGTAGTAAATTCCCCGGTCACAGCCATCTCATCAGAGACAACCTGGCCGGAAAAATCATCAGGGGTCGGAATTCCAGGGTAGCCCGTAATCTCCACATAACGAAAACCATGATAAATAAATCTTGGCTCCCAGGTTTCCACCCCATCCCCTTTCATGATGTAAATATCTGTAGCCTGTGCATCACGGAGGTTATCGACAAACAGTTCACCTTTACTCGTAAGGATCTCCGCAAATCTCAGCGTCACCTGGTCTCCACGTTTCCCTCCGTTGACGGTCATCTTCAGCCAGCCGCCCATATTTTGCCCCATATCGAGAATATATTTTCCGGGACCAACCTTCCCGACCGAGACAGGCCTGATCCTTTTGACCACTTTCATATTCGGATTCATCTGGGCCTCTATCTGCCCGTCAGGAGCCTGGACATATTCGGCATTAAGCCAGGCTGTATCATAAAACCCAGCCTTGCTCCATCCCTGCATTTCCTTTCGGGCATCATAAATCTCACCGTCATACTCGTTGTTGCTTCTGATCGGACCGTCAGCAGTACCTTTCCACGATCCGTCAGATCTTATAATTGTAGAAGTACCATCGTCATACTTGATCTCTAGCTGCAACAGCACCTTAGGAAAACCAAAATTTCTGATTTTGTATGGTTTATAATGCTGCCGCATAGTATAATAACGCCCGTTTCCCAGGATAACGCCAATTGCATTTTCCCCGGACTTCAGCTCCCCGGTAACATCAAAAGCATTATACTTCACATTCTTAGCGTAATCAGTAGGGGAAGGCGCAAGAACCTGGTCGCCGATTTTTTCCCCGTTTATATATAGTTCATAGAGACCTAATCCTACGATGTAAACCCTTGCCTGGATGACATTTCTGCTAACCTCAAATTCCTTGCGAAAGTAGCGGGCGGAAAGCCGGGAATGAAAAACATCATTGTCCCACGGGAAAGCCCGGTCGAATCCAATCCATCGGCCCGACCAGTCTTTATAATACAACAAGCCCATCGACCATCTTGCCGGTTCGCTCCATGCCTCTTTCCCTGCCGAAGTCCAAACGAGGACTTTCCAATAGCAGTTCATCCGGCTCTCCAGTTTTTTCCCATTGTATACGACAAAAACAGACTGATCCGAAAAAACCTTTCCGGAATCCCACAAATCGGCCTTATCTCCCGAAAGTTTTTTCTGGGTAGAAGCAACAATTATACGATAAGCTGTCTGATAAATATCACGGCCCCCTCCTTGCAGTTTCCAGCTCAAACGAGGACTGACCACATCAATCCCCACAGGATTGGCAAGCATTTCGCAACTTAGCGAAACAGGCTTTACCTCTGCACAAAGACGAAGATTTATTCCGGTCATAATGATCAAGGAGATCACCAAAAGAAGATAACAACCCGACTTTCGTCCCTGAAACAGTCGTTTCTCACGATTATAATTCATTGATTCCTTCATCTTTTATTCGATATTCAAAAACTTCATACATTGACAAAGTGGATTTCGATTTCCCCACTATTCCGGAATTTCTCGGCCAAGATATAAAGAAGAGAGGAAACATGAAAACGTTTTCAAAAACTTTATTCAAAAATGCTCCCGAAGAAATACAGACTACTGCTAAATCATTGTCTGAATAAAAACTTCAGAAACTAAAAAACAGGCATTCCCACAGAAGCCTGTTTTTAATCTTAAAACAACTAATCGATTCTCAAAGAATAACTACCTCCAAAACTGACTGTTATATCATCAGGAGATTTACCGGTCAACAATCAGTTCTTCTTCTGAGCATCCAGGCGTTTTTGCCATTCGTCCCCGGCTTTTTTAAGGTCATACCCCTCAGAAGAAAGGTAATTATTGATGCGTCCCTTATATTTACCGAACCATGCATGCTTCTTTTCAGAAGAACTGGCATCCATCGCTTTTTCCCGGGCTTCAGTCAGGGCACTTAAAATATATGACTTCTCGGCATCAGTCAGATTGGGAAGCATATCCAGATAGCCATTATACGTGTGTTCCAACACATTATAAGTCATTCCGTCTTTCACCTTGTTAACCTGTTCCGGATCAAGTTCTTTTCCAAGTTTTGAAAGGAACTGTTCATGAAGCCGGTCTATTTTTTTATCTGCTTCCTTATTTAAATTTGCCATGTACTCATTTTTATAATCTTTATCTTTCCCACTATCCTTAACTTCCTTTATACGGGCACTGCACGTGTCCTGTATTTCACTCAGACTATAATACTGTTGTGCGACGATTTTGCTGACTTTCTCCGATTTTTTCTGATCGTTAAGATCGAGAGTCGCAGCAATTTTTTCAGCCCTTTTTAAAACAACCTGCCAGTATTCTTCGTTAGCATGCTTCTTAGGCATACTGTTTTTAGAGGAAACCGCATCTGAAGCAGAAATAGAAAAAAGGAAAATGAATATTGCAAAATAAATCTTCATGTTTTTATCCTATTAAATTATTGAAAAATAGATTTTAAATAAGTAACGTTGGCCCTGAAATTTCCCCTGACATCATGAGGTTTCGAAGCGTCCCTGGAACGTTCCACCAGAAGCCACCCACTCCATCCCATTTTATCAAGCGTCTTCTTTACCTGCTTCATGTCAATCTGGGGATCGTTCTGAAGCCAGACTCCGTCTTTATTTGTACAATGAATTTCACAAATCCGGTCTTTGCCCAGAATCTCCAGTTCTTTATACAAATCCCGACCGGCACCCAAGGCATTCGAAAAATTAAAACAAATCCGTATAGCCGGAGAACCGATCTCATTAAGCAGATTAACTTCTCCCTCTGCATCAAGCGATGTTTCGATCCCGATAACAATGCCTGCAGCGTCCGCATTCTTTCCAATTTGTTTCAACCGATCGACAATTGCAGCCCTGCGTTCAGGATGCTTAACAAGATCGCCTTCGACTCCAAGCGGGAGGAAAGCTACTTTTACATCCATTTTCTTCATCGTATTAATACAATCCTGCACCATGTTCACCACGCCATCACGTGTTGGAAAGGACTGGGCATAAAATCCTGTCATTGACAAAGAACTGATCTGAATACCAAGCGCACTGGATGAATCCAGAAATTGTTCCCGCACATTGGCATCAGCCAGCTTGTTTTCAAATGTCGGACGATTTCCAAGCCCTCCCATATCCAACTCAATTCCATCAGCACCAATCTCCCTGGCAAGGCGAAACGCCCCGATTCTCTGCCGTTTCAGGATCATCAGGTCAACAACCCCGATTTTATACCGTTGATCCTGCCCTTTTACGGAAACAGCTCCGGATGTCACCGCTTGTGCTTCCGGGATAACCGACATAAATACAAGAAGGAATATCGTGACAACAAACAAATAACTGTATTTCTTCATTTTCTTTCCCGGTTTTAGATTCGTTAAAATATTGTTTGTTTTACATCTTCGATATCCACAAAACCTCATCATTACCGTCCGAATTTGCAATCCGGATCATACCTCCACCCTTCAGACGTTCAGTTTTTCCAACCGCTTGTCCATCAAGAGTACTGATTCTCGACAATCTAAAATGTCCTGATGGAAGTAAAACAGATAACTCTCCTTTGTCTTTAGGATAAAGAATGCACTCTCCCTTCTCGTTCTTTAATTCCAGATATCCATTTTGTTGTTCCTGAACAGGATGCATAGAAGACGCATTATCAAGGAACCCGGCAACTTTAATTTTCGGGATATTCGCGAGCGAACCTCCTGCCATAAATATGGCCCAGGCAAAATTATCGGACATATTCTCAGAATAAATCACGGCTTTATCCGGAAATTTGGTTTTATATGCTAATACATCCTGGTAAACCTGGTCAAAAGAACGTTTGCCGGTCTTCATAATACGGGCGAACTGTCGGGGAGCAAGGTTTTTGCCTCCTTCCGGGGCATATAAACTGCCATCAGCTTTGCTGCTCCAGTAACGGATATCGATCAGGTCTATTACCGAAGAACGTTTAGGATCAGCCAATATAGAATCCTGAACATCTTTGGTCGTACTTAATCCAATAAAAGCTTTCTTTCCGGTCTCCTGTTCCCATTCCTTAATCTCGTCAACCCAAAACTTTACGAAATGCAAAGGGCCGGTAAACTCAGCGCCAATTAACTGGATTACGCCGCTATTCCCATCAAAATTATTAAGACACTGGCGAATATAGGCCTTATGCAGTTCCCTCCGGACAGGGTTCGTCTCGTCATAAAACTGCTCGGCCAGAAAGATCCGTTTGTCGCCGGCAAAGGGCGGTGGTTCCGGGAAACCAGTACCGTTAATGTTGTTTACAGGACGCCAGGGACAATCAACCCAATGAGCCCCTGCTTCCAGAATATTATGCTGAAAATAATCCTGATGGATCAGAACAACTCCTTTTTGATCAGCCAGATTGGCGAATTGTTTCAGGCGTGACCAATACCACGTATTGTATTTCGTCAGGTCATATTTGCTCAAACCATCCCAGGCCAGATCAATCCCCGTACGTTCAAAAGGAAGCTCATAAAACGGGGCCCATACCTCCCCGTCCATCCGGCGGATTCGTTCATGATCGTCACGTCTGCGTTCATACCACAAGGCATAATGCTGTTCAATTCCGATGTAATTATTTTTCTTCATCCAACTTACGACATCGTCCAGGTTATCGGTGTAGCCTGTTCCATGCCGCCCGGGAACATACCGGGTAATAGCAGGGGTTGCCTGGGCCAGACTACGGGGACGGAGGTCTCCGTGCCACCACGGAACATCCTGTCGCTTGCCGGTAAGAACTTTATCACCCCTGACCAGCCACCCGTTTTTTAAAGCCATTGGCGGAGCCACCGGATTTTGTTTTTTAGTAATAGCAAATTTCAACTGATCAACAGACGGGGCATTTTTTGCACTGATATCAATCGGATTTCTTGAGGGAGCCTGATCGATCCATTCAGCAAGCGTCATCGCCGGTTTCACCGAATTTGAAATCAGTTCCGCTGCTTCCTTAATCGTCGGACTACTTGTTGCATCGGTCTTGATGTACATGACCGGATCCAAATAAACAGCATCCTTTCCCAAACGATCTTTTAACTGAGCATAGTACAAGCTCCTGGGATTTATATGACTGTTTGCCTCATACCAATAACCGTCACCAGCAAATTCTGACCAGGCACCAAACGCCCAATTCTCCGATGTTGGAGGCGCAAAACAATCAATCCGGGCGGCAGAACATTGCCAGAACATCGAATTGGCCGCGGTCCAGCCAGCCCCATAATCATCCTGTCCCCTGTTTTTAATGCTTAATGCTTGTCCGTCGACATTAACAATATCGAACAACACACCGGAGGCCCAGCTATCTATTGCACCACTGAAGCTATAGGGCAAATGAGAGAAACATTGAACAAAAGCATTTGGCCCGGCAGCACAAAAGCCAGTTCCGAAGTCGTGATATCCAAACTCGGCATACAGGTTCTGAAAAAGAGTTTGCTGCCCTTGTGTATAAAAAGTGTAACGGCGAAGGCCTCCGATCTCAGAAACCGGTTGAAATGATTTACAATCTTCAACTGTTATACGGGAAGCGCTCTCGTAAACAGCAACAGCAGATCCGGCGAAATGCGTAAATGCTACCTGTCGCACCCACGCATCCCGTACATTTTCGAAAGTTATTGCTTCCCAGCAATGTTCTTCGTCCTTTGGGTTAGATTTGTCATAAACAGAAACCAAGGCCAGGTTCTCAATTCCAATACCGGAAATTCTCTCCGGACTGGCATATGAAGAAACAAAACCACCCCCGTATTTTTTATCGAGCGCTGTTGTCAACGGTGCATCCAGAATCAATGTATCTCCATGGATAGCCTTAACCGTTCTGTCCCAGACGATATCCCGTTCTCCGGGTTTCCATCCAAGCCATCCAGTTTCACCACCAAAAGAATTCATTTTCAGCCGGTCGATCCATTCCTGAGTCGAAGGACGCCGGATAAAAATGGTCTCTCCTGCGTGAAAAGAAGCGGCATGATCAACAGCGACACGGGAAGCATTAACCGGAACATAATCTTCACTCACCGGATATTCCCCAGCACGTATCAGCGAATCTCCTCCTGCGATACGGATCAAGGTTTCCCTGCTTTTCCCTTCAGCAATTAAAACAGTACCTCCTGTTCCCATTCCGCTTCCCCGGATCACAACACCGGAATCTTTGATCATTAGCCGTCCCGTTAAGTGATAGGTACCCTTTTGAAGCAAAACTGCTCCTTTTATCCCGTTGACATCAGCCGGCAAGCTAGTCACATAATCAATTGCCTTTTGTATCCGGACGGTAGCATCACCTTCGGAAAGCGGGACAACAACTTTTACCGGGGCCATTGGAATGGGCTCCTCGGAGGCTTTATATCCGCAATAGGAAAAATCAGGAACGCGGTTTCCCAAAGAATCAAGGGAATAAACCAATTTCCCGTCGCGTCCGGTGTGAACGACAGGGCCCGGCGGTTCCTTCCCGGATATTCCCAGGGCAAAAGAATTGCCCGGGAATAAACCCGAAAAGGTTGATATCCAAAACCAATAATAAAAAATATTCTTTCTGAAAAACATTAATTTTATCTTCATAAGATTATCTTTTGGGTATTTTCCCCATATCTGAACGTAAATACTATGCAAAATTCTTTACTAAAACACGTACAGAATTGCCATTAAAATCCAAATTTATAAATCTTTTCACCTTCGCCAGAGAGTATAATATTCCGAAAACAGGTACAGCCTCTCTTTTTTAAAAGAGCTCAAAGTAAAAAATATGATAACGTTTACATTATTTATTAGTCTTTAAATTTACATTTTAATAGTATAAAAACAAATTTAAAAATGGAAACGTTTTATAAAATGTATATAAAAAAGACTATACTTTTCAGAAATCGTTTATTAAAAGACCGGAATATAATTGGCTCTGTCAAAAATTGGAGATATCCGATTATCATTTTAACTGCAACGACAAGTGATCTCTGCCAAGAGATAATTGCGGATACAAAATATCACGACCGGAAATACTTTGTATCCGCAAAAAATTTTAATAAAGCTTTCCGTTTAGTTTATCCAGTGTATCAACATCATTGTCCGGATTGGTCCAATCGATCTTCTTCTTCGGATTAACCCCGTTGATATATTCTTCGATATTCGTATACCCATCGCCATTCAAGTCACCGTTGGCATCGGTCGGGTCATTCGGGTTCAGACCATATTTTTCCTCCCACTCATCCGGCATGCCGTCCTTGTCCGTGTCTTTATACGGAGTGCCTTTATATTCCGGGTAACCGCCTACTTCCCGTATATCGGTAATAATCCCTTCTTTATAGGAATCCGCCGGTAAACGACGGTATTTAAACCGGGGAATCCCGTCCAGATTAACATCTTTCAGATAATCAATTTCGCCAGTCTTTACCTGTTTGATCACCCTTGTATCAACCGGATCACGTCTCGGGAAAGTTGCCCCGGCATGGTCCAAAACATATGCGTATGCTTCCCCGGCGCTCATAATCGGGAATACAGGCATCGGAAACGGTTTGTTCCATTTCATGAATCCCGTATACTTACCAGCGTCGGGCTCTTCTTCTACCTGAACACCGCCGTCCCAGTTGTTTTTCGTAACTTTTTCGTTGCCTTCCATGATATTTCCGTTCGCATAAACCCTGCCAAAGACCAGGTAACCCAGTTTACTCCGGCCTGCTTCCGGTTTCACGATCCTGTGACCTACGGGATTGTCAGTTTTTGTCATCGGGCCCGGCTTGTAATAGTTATTAATAATATTATATAACGCCCGGTAATCACCCCCGTCTACCGAACGGTGAACCCAGTTGAAAATAACGTTGTTCACAAAGTTAAAAATACCGTTCCACCCTATCGACGGGTTTCTGCCTGTGTTATCCGCCCATAGGTTGCGCATAAACGTACAGTTCTCCCCGCCCAAGGTACTCCCGAAGGCATGGTTCCACGTATCAAGGCCTTCCGAGAAGATCGAGTTCTGGATCGTCAGGTTCACTGTCGGCAGCTTGTCCTCGATTGGCTTGCCCGTACTGTCGTTGTACATATGACGGTACAGCGACATGTTCTCGTCCAATCCCCAACTGGCTGAAACATGGTCGATGATGATATTACCCACCGGGTTTCCGCCAAGGGCGTCATCCCGCCGGCCTACCCAGGTCTCTCCCCTTCTAAACCTCATATGCCGGATGACCACATCGTGCGTGTTGATCCATGTACTCTCACCTGCTACGCAGATCCCGTCTCCTGGCGCTGTCTGCCCCGCAATCGTGATATAGGGCGCACGGATGATCAACGGCGTCTTTAAATGTATAATCCCGGATACATTAAAAACAACAATGCGGGCACCACCTGTCTCACAGGCTTCCCGCAATGTACCCGGTCCGTCATCGGCAAGACTGGTGACGGTTATAACCTTACCTCCCCGGCCGCCAAAGGTATATTCTCCACCTCCCATGGCTCCCGGAAAAGCCGGGATACCCGCCTGGGGAAGGTCTGTCGGACGGGACGCCCAGGGAATGTAGGGTTTCCCTTCAAGCTCTTCCTTCTGGATTATCGGCCACGCCTTGTCCCAGGCCTTCTTTGAATGCTCATTAGACACATTCATTAGACTGTCCGACTCCCGTTTCACTTCCGGCGTAATTGTCGGATATTGAGCAAAAGATGCCGTACTTAGCAGACTTAATGCAAACACCGCGATCCCGCCGCGAAGAACTCTTAATCTCTTTTTCATCTCTTAATCCTTTTTATTAATAACCTCTCTCTTCTTCAAAGAAGGCTGAAACTGCTTATTGTTTTATTCGGTTTAGCTTTACCTATTCAAGTACTATAATTCAACAAAAAAAATTAACTCCTCTTTTCATTCAAAGACTCCCGCAAATGCGGGAGTCTTTGAAAAATCAATCAGTATTAGGCTATTCCTCAGCCTGGAAATCGTAAGTACCATCGCTACTGTAAGCATCCTGCCACCCTTGCGTCTGGTCTAACCATGTATTGTTTGTAAGGATGGAAGAACCAAACCCGAACACGTAATAACTTTGCTTCCAATCAATATTCACAGCGGTCCCGCTGACATTATCCCATGCTTTGCTTGGGTCGACAAGCTTAAAATTATTGGTATAAAAATTACCCAAAGCATTAAGATCACTCTGCAAAGTGGAAGAATTGATATTGATTGAATAGGCTTTTCTTGCTGAAGCCAAAGGGTCATCAGCCACTTTTTCCCCTGTCCCGCTGGTAACCTGAAGGTAATGCGATGTACGGCAGGTCCCGTTAATAGGTTCAAGTCCAAGCATTGCACAAGTGTTGTTTGTAATCGTAGTCCCGTTACTGTAAGTAATTGTCGTATCGTTGTAAAGCATCCAGCGCTGGATATCCCAGAAACGTTTTCCTTCGTAGGCCAACTCGACATGACGCTCATACAAACAGGCTTCAATTGCAGCATATTTATCGGAAAGAGTTCCTATTCCATAATTATTGGCAGAAGGAATCCCCACCCGCGCACGGATCTGTCCCAGGTAACTTATACACTGGGTAATATTTCCCTGTGCAGCATAACATTCTGCAATATTGAGCAGCAATTCGGCATAACGATATTCAAAAATGTCGGTACTTGAATATTTGAAAGAAGTACTATCGGCAGAAGTATTAGTCATCTTACGAACAAATGCCGGACTTTGCATGTCATTATTCCCGCTATTATAGGTGTTCTTTCCTGCGGCATTCTTGAACTGGTAAGTCCATACTGTTGAAGTGGAATTCGCAGAATGGCCCCACTGACAACCGGAGAAGGCAAATGTCCTGTAAAAACGCGGGTCGCGGTTCTTAAAAAAAAGGAAATCGTCGTAACCATTGGCGGCTGTCGGACGGCTACCATCTGCCATCGGGAATAAGTCAATCATTTCTTTTGGGGCCTCCAAGCCTCCGCTGCCCCCCTGGCTAGAGACCCGAATTGCCGTTTCCCATCCATTATTAATTGCATCAGATGTTGCGGACGAACACAGCTGAACGCAGATAGCTTCACTACAAAAGGAATTATCGATCGTAAACATTTTCTCCCAGTCCTTAGCTGATGATCCATAAAGTCCATATCCGTCAGCAGTCAATTCTGCCTCAGCTGCCAAACCAGCTTGCAGGGCAGCCGCCCAGCGACTGTTGCTGGTATTATCCCAATCCGGATTAAATAAAGGACTGGCGTAGGTCAACAGGACTCTCGATTTCTGGGCCAGAGCTGCCCCCTTAGTAGGCCTGCCAAAGTTATCATTATCCCAAGAGGTAGGTAGATAAGTTGCCGCTGAATCCAAATCTGCAATTATCTGATCAACAACCTCTCCTGTTGTTGAACGTGGTAGTTCAGCATCTTCACTCTGGGCATCCATGACTGTTGTAACAATAGGCACACCTCCATAAGTACGCATTAAATCGAAATACTGAATGCCACGTAAATAATACATCTGCCCTTTGGCCTCTTTTATGAAATCCGACGAAAGGCTTGAACCTCCTTTTTCCTCAATATTCTCAAGCAGGTAATTACAGTCTCTGATACGATTGTAAGGTTCGTTCTTGGCACTTGTAGAAAGAGTACTTCCATAATAGGAAGATCCAAAACTGGAAGGAATTTCTCCATCCAAACCAGAATTCTTCTGGGGATTGATGTAATCACTGACTGTCCCTCCAACTTCTTCAGTCATCTTGGTCTTATCGTCGGAGTAATTACCAACAAGCATTTTGATCGGTGAATTATACCCGGAATAAAAGTCGTAAAAGATATTATCAATATACCATCCCATTTCCGTCTCACTTGTAAAAATGGATTCATCATAAGATCCATAATCTTTCATATCTTCCAGAAAATCGGTACTGCAGGCAACTGAAACCAGCAGCAAGATCATCAGCGGGGCAAAATAAATTATCTTATTCTTTTTCATAATTGTTCTTGTTTAGTTATTAAAAGGTAAGATTGACACTCATTGACCATGTCCTCAACGTTGGATAGTTCTCGTAAGAATTATCATACATGTTCCTGTACTTACCCGGATAAGGATTAAAGAAGTCCCACAAATTAGTTCCAACAAGGCTTATCTTTGCATTATCAATTTTTAATTTTGATGTCCATAATTTAGGCAAGGAGTAGCCAATTGTCATGTTTTTTACAAAACAACGAAAGCTGGAAAGCTGCCAGAAATCAGAATTCTGAGAGATATAGGAATAATAGGCTAAATTTGGATACTTACCATCAGTATTATAATCGGCATCATACATATCCGTATTATATGATTCATGAGCCCAAAGCATTTGGTTTGAAGAAGTTCCCTGCTTCACAACATCTATACTACGGTAAGCCCCCCAGTAGGTCGAGATCAATGTGGACCAACTGATACCTTTCCATTCAAGACCAAGACTTGTCGTGAAACCTCTGTTATTATCTTTTTTTACTAATTTTACATAATCTTCTTCAGCTACAATTTTCCCATTCTTTTCCTGGGTTAAAGTTCCGTCATCATTGAGATCTCCATATAAATCCTGATAGGCCAGATAACCTTTTTTCATTCCGGATTCACTTGTAATCCCCATATAAGAAGGGCTATTTCCTGCTGCAGTCGCATTCTCTGTCAGGTAGTTCCAGTAATTGGAAATATCGTCATCCGTGCGAAGAATACCATCGCCAGTCGAGGTGCCTTTCCAAATTTTAAATCCCCATGTAGGGAAATAAGTAGAAGAACCTTCTCTTGTATTATTTGAAGAAGGGTAGGTATTACCGGATTCCGGATATTTTTTGACCTTATTATTAGTCAGTACATCTGAAGTTATTCCGATTTTGTATTTTAAATTTCCAATTTTATCACTCCAGTTTACCGATATTTCACTTCCCCAGGAATTGATTGCTGCATAATTTTGCTCGGCATAACCCCCGCCAGCAGAAATCGCAGCTGTTGCAGTCGTGGTCATCAATATATCTGAATTCCAGTCATAATAAAAGTCCCAGGATACTCTTACCCGGTTATCCAACATGGCCGCATCGAAACCAAAATTCTCCTTGATACTTTTATCCCAATGGACATCCCGGTTTGGAATGGTAGAGGCAGACAAAGATGACCCCAGAGTTCCCCCATCGCTTGTACCAAACTGAATTCCCTTATTGGAAGAATAATCAAATTTCTGTACCCACCTGTAGGAAGAAACATTATCCCGTCCTGTCTTGCCCAATGATTGTCTTATTTTAAGATAATCAATCCATGGAATATTATCTTTAAACCACGGCTCTTCCGAAATTGTCCATCCTAACGATAAATTCGGGAAAAAACCCCAATAATTCTCAGGTGCAAATTTAGAAGAAGCGTCCGTTCTGAAAAGGAACTGTACCATATATTTGTCTGCATAATTATAATTTACACGCCCCAGATACCCCAGCGTTCCGTTCTCATCTCTCTCCGTGTAGGTATTGGAATCGCTAAGAGTTCCGGCAGAATTACTTGCCCCATTATAAGTATCCGAGCTTTCCGGAGACTCATAAAATAATTTCTTCGATTTACTATTAATCGTAGAACGTTCTATTGAAGCCATGGCCGAAATATCGTGTTTCCCAAATTTACGGTTATACGTAAGGTATAGGTTCATCTGTTCATACTTGGAATAATCATCACCATAAACCACCCTGGAATTTTTATTTACTTCTGTTACCTGCCATGTAGTTCCGTCAGTATAAAGATGAGTATCCGAAGAGTTGGAATTGGTAGACATGGCCAAAGTATAGGGAAAAGCATCCTGTTCCGTATCCGAATAAGACTGAGTAATAGCATAAGTTCCCTTTACTCCAAGCCCTTTTATAAAAGGAATATCATAATTCAACGCAAAATTTGCATTATAAGAAAAACTTTCTGTGACTTGCTTGTCTCCTGCATCCAGAAGTGCAAAATAATTCCATGAGCCAATCTGGTTCGCAGAATTCAGGTTACTTGTCCTCTTATACGGCCCGAGGGAAGGGGAAACCCACTGCTCTGTTCCATCTACTGTATAAGACCACGGTATATACTTTGGCATGTGCACAAGAAAACCATAATCAGCCTGCTCTCCTCCTGTTTTTGAACCATAACTACTATCACTCAATGAGCCAACCACTTTGGTAAATGATTTTTCCTGATCTCCTTTATTTGCCGAAACAGAAGCCGTTAATTTCAAATTATTAGTCAATTGAACATCCAGCCCCGTACGAAAATTCCATCTCGAATAATCCTGACCGCCCAGGTTAGCGCCCTGGTCAAAATATGAAACTCCGGCAAAATAAGTAGCCCTTTCTGATCCTCCATTAACAGTCAAAGAATGATGTTGTTGAGAAGCTGATTTCCAAGCTTTTTTCAACCAGTCATAATTAAGTGACTTCATTGCTCCCAGTTCATCATCTGAAAAGAGATATTTAGAATCAGTAGTTCCACTGGCACGTAAAAAACTATTTGCAAATTCTCCATATTCATAAGCACTCATCGTTTTGGTATGGCTGATAGCATCGTTCCAGGAAAACTGACCTGAATAGCTTATCGTTGGAAGCCCCTTTTTTCCATGCTTTGTCTTCACGATAATAGCCCCTTGAGAAGCACGGGCACCATAAATTGCAGCACTCGCATCCCGAAGGACAGTAATACTTTCAATTTCGGAAGGATCCAACATATTCAACTGATCGAGAGTCGAGTTTCCTGTCGTTGGGTCAACCTGGATCACATCGTCAATAATAACCAGAGGAACTTTATTTCCGCCATCCTTTGACCAAGAGTAAGATTGGCGAATAGACAGCGAAGCAGATTCTCCAGGACGCGTGGAACCACCGTTTACCGATAACCCCGGAACTTGACCGTAAAGGGATTCTGCCAAGTTCGAAACCGGCAATGACTTGATATTATCAACAGAAATAGTAGCAATAGAACCGGTTATATTCTTAGCCTTCTGGGTTCCGTAACCAACCACGACAACCTCATCGACCGATTCGATAGCCGACTCCATGCTGACATCGATTTTACTCTTCCCTGCTACCGGAACCTGTTGTGATTTCATCCCAACAAAAGAGAACATTAATACGGCATCAGCCGGAACATTTGTCAAAGTATACTTCCCGTTTACGTCTGTGATCACACCGGTTTTTGTCCCTTGCACCACAATCGTTACTCCGGGTAGCGGAGCTCCGTCCGGGTCGGTTACCTCTCCGCTTACCGTGAACTTCTGCTGCTGAACCAAGCCGCTGGACGAATCCTGTCCTGCATTATCAGAGGTAAGCAGGATCATCTTGTTATTCATTATTTTGTAGGACACATGCTGTCCCTTGAACAGATCTCTAAGAATTTCATCCAGTGGTTGATCGGAAACCTGCAGACTTACCCTCCGGGAAACATCGATCTGCTCGTCCTGATAGAAGAAACGGTATTCACTTTGATCTTCAATATCTTTCAACACATCTATGACCTGCCTGTTACTAAAATCAAAGGAGAACTTCGAGGCCTGCGAATAAACCGCCGCAGACACCTGCATCATACATAAGAATAGGATTAAAATAGTTAGTTTCATTTCCAGTACTAATTTTTGCCACTTCCTTTTCTCCAGGAAGCAGACCTTTTCAATTTTTTTCATAAATTCGAATGATTTTAGTTAGTAAATGGTGTTACAGCACCGTTTAAGTAAATTTATCAGCAGGATCATGTTACAGCATTATCCTGCTTTTTATTATATATATGGAGACGAATGACTTGCTTCCGATCCTATACCTCCTTTCTTTCTCCTTTATAGATCTTTACCAATTGCCCTTCTATCTCATAGTGAATAGGCATCGTATGCTCGATCATATCCAAAATTTCAAGTATTGTTTCATTTTTAATAGTCCCGGTATAGTGATAATCTAAAATGACCGGGTCATCCACTTCAATCACAACGCCATATTTTCGCTCGAGCAAAACGATCAATTCCTTTAAACTCATCTTTACAAACTGTAGTTTATTGTCTTTCCAGGAGGTATAAATATCCGTTTTAACCTCCCTGATCTGAAGATCTTTCCTGTTTTTATCATAAACCAGTTGCTCGCCTGGGTTCAACACGATATTCCTATCCATCCTGTAATCTCTTCCTGAAGTAATCATGATCATTCCTTTTTCCAAGGTTGTTGTGGTCATATTATCGTCGGCATACGACTTAACGTTAAATTCTGTTCCAAGCACATTAACATTATAATAATGGGTATGTACCACAAAAGGCTTTTTTCTGTTATGCGTCACTTTAAACCAAGCCTCACCGTCCAGAAACACTTCCCTGTTGGCTGCAGACGGATCTACAGAATAACGGATCTGTGAACCGGCATTTAAGAAAATGGTGGTACTGTCGGAAAGAATAACTTTTGAAACCGACCCCATAGGGGCAATAGCAGTACAAAAAACCGGGTTCAACCGGGATGAAGAATAGTAAATGACGCCTCCCCCAATAAAAAGGCCCAAGGTCAAAAGGGCAGCATATCTCAGATAAGGTTTCAACCGGAACCGGTTAACAGACAGGCTCTTTTTCCAATTGCTGTCTATTTTCTGAGTAAAACGCTGCCATTCCTTTTCTGTTTCAGCAATTTGTGAAGCATTGGAAACCGTTGCTTCCCACATATCCTTAATTTCAGCATAATAACGGGCATTCTCTCTCGAACCGGAAACCCAATCCGAAAGCTTCTTTAGCTCATCTGCTGGAAGTTCCCCGTCCAGATGGGCTATAATAACCGATTTTATTGACTTTTTCGTATTCATTATCCCTTTATCAAATCCTGAGACACTTCATGATCCTTCTACCCTACCCTCCCGGTACAAAAAAACTTATTCCTTCCTGAAACAAATATTTACGAGGAATCAATATCTGAAGGATTACAAAAAATAATGTGTAAGGAGAATAATTAAAAAAAGATTTACGTATTCGGAAAGTTGGGTGCGAAGTATCCTTAATGCTTTTGACATTTGCTTTTCAACCATCTTTACAGTGATCCCCATTTTCTCGGCAATTTCCCTGTTCTTTAAGTTATCCTGCCTGCTCATAACAAAAATTTCACGGCATTTTTCAGGCATTGCACTAATGGTGACTTCTATTTTTTGTTCCATCTCAAGTTCAAGCAAACTGCAAAACGGATCATCCGAATCGGAATAAATGACCCGCTCGGCCGCATCGATCTTAGACAAGAGCCCATTATGAACATTCTGCTTCACCTGGGTATGCCTGTTATAATTCAACGCACGGTTACGGACAGCCTGGAACAAGTAGGCTTTGGGGGAAATATTAATCATAAGCAGATCCGACTTTTCCCAGAGTGTCAAAAATGCATCCTGAACAATATCCTGAGCCGCCTCAAGATCTCCCGTGAACTTGCGGGCAAATAACACTAACCGGCCATGGTACCTAAAAAATAATTCCTTATAGGCATCTGTATCTTTTTTTCTCAATCCGGCTAATAAATGTTCCTTGTTCTCAAACATAACCTGAAAATTCAGGAAAAAATAACTGTTTTCATCATTCCTTTTACAAACCTGCATCCTCAAACACCCTGCAGTTCTCGGATACAATTGTTTACACCACACTCGAACACAAAATTGAAAAACGTTCAAAGTTACCTTATTCGCTTTTATAAACAATGCAATTTTATGAAAACGTTACCACTGCAATATACTGCCGTATAACATATATTTCTCTCAAAACTGAATTCGAATTAACTGTAATCGTTTTACAGACGAAAGAAAAAATAACCGGGAATCGGGAGTAAGGTCAAAATGAAAAGCTCCGAAGAATGGAAGGAGAAATAAAAAGATCGATAAACAAACCGTCATACCAACGTCATCACTTCTTCGGAAAAGCCGGACCGCAATGACGTTGGCATTGGCTTTTTGACGCCTTGATTATTATAAGTTATGGAAAAGACTTAAGGCGGTTTCAGACAAACCTTTTCCCGAAATTTTGTAATGACCCAATATTTCTGACTGAGAACCTGTCACTGTTTCCTCATCAGGTAACCCGACGATTCTAAAAGGAACATGAATGCCAGTTTGCATGAGAAAAGAAGCACAGGCCTCTCCTAATCCGCCGTGGATACTATGTTCCTCTACAGTAATAATAGCCTTGCACCTTCCGGCGACATCAGCAATTATTTTCTCGTCAAGCGGATTGATCGTATGCATGCTGATCACTTCTGTTCCTATTCCCTGTTCTTTAAGAATCAAAGCTGCCTCGTATGCCAGGACGACGGTCTCTCCACAGGCAATAAAAGCAACATCGTTACCGGAACAGATTACCGAGGCCTTTCCGATCTCGAATTTTCTATCTAACCGGGGCAGATCAGGCATCGGTTTCTTCCCGAATTTCAGGTAAACCGGCCTTTCCAGGCAGTAAGCAGCAATTACAGCTTCCCTGGTTTCAAAGTTATCGGCCGGGACTACCACTTCAATATTATTGATGGCCCTTAATACTGCAACATCATGAATAGAATGATGTGTTGATCCTAGGGCGCCATAGCTCACCCCGGCACTGATACCGACCAATGTCACAGGCTGATTGGAATAAGCCACATCATTTTTAATCTGTTCAAGAGAACGGGTAGTCAGAAAGCAAGCCGGAGATACGGCAAATACTTTTTTACCAGTTGATGCAAGACCTGCTGAAACACCGACAAGGTCCTGCTCTGCAATTCCAACTTCTACCAACTGGTCGGGGAATTTATCGACAAAAGGCACTAACTTTCCCGATCCTCTTGAATCACTGGTAACGGCAAAAATATTTTTGTCATTCCCGGCCATGTCCATCAAGGTCGACGAGAACACATCAAGATTGGACTTTCCTATATTCAAATTTGCTTCTACTATCATTTCCCAATTTGATAAAGCCGGCTCTGGAGACCGGTCTGTAAACAGTTAAAAACCATAATCATAAGAATAACGAATGCAGGTAGCTTTCACGGCTCCCAACAATTACTTATTTACAAAAAGACTATCCTGCAAGGACTTCTCCTTTTGATCCAGTTCAGCTACAGCCTGGGCATACTGCTCATCTGAAGGCACACCATGGTGCCACTTTTTCTGATCTTCCATAAAGCTGATCCCCTTACCTTTAACCGTATTGGCCAGGATTAGTGTCGGTTTTTTCTTCACCAGGGGAACTCTTCGAAATACTTCTCTCAACTGCGAAATGTTGTTACCGTCAACAGGGACCACACTCCAGCCAAAAGCCCTGAATTTTTCATCAATGGGGTAAGGACTGCATACCTCATTAATTCGTCCGGATATTTGCAGTGAGTTATGATCAAGGATCGCAGTCAGGTTATCAAGCTGATAATGTGCGGCAAGCATGGCGGCTTCCCAGTTCGAACCTTCGGCAAGTTCTCCGTCGCCTAAAAGGGTAAAAACCCGGTATCCCAAGCCATCTTTTTTCCCGGCAATCGCAATTCCAGCACTGATAGGCAATCCATGGCCCAGTGCCCCTGTATTAAACTCAATCCCTTTTACCTTTCTTGTCGGATGCCCGACATATTTTGATTTATAGCGGCACAGCGTTTCCAGGTCGCTCTCTGGAAAAAAACCTTTATCTGCAAGGACTGCATAAAGTGCCTCCACCGAATGCCCCTTACTTTGAATATACCTGTCACGTCCCGGATCCGAAAAGTTGTCCGGTGAAACATTTAAAACATCATTATAAAGGACATTCAGAATGTCGGTACAGGAAAGGCTCCCTCCGGTATGGCCTGCGTTGGCCATCTTAATATACTTTAGAAGTGTCTTTCTGTACCTAACCGACTTAATCTGTAGTTCCAGGTCTGTATATTTTTCTTTCATGCTTATCAATTTTTATGCAAATAGAGGTCCCATCCGAGGTAATTGCCAATGGCCTCTTCCAGAACCTCAGAGACCTGTCCCCTCACCATGGCAACATGATGTTCAAAACCATTCTTACAAAGATATTTCATAAGCGACTGCATATTTTTGATATGACAAACAGCGATACCGCCATCCATACCATAAGGATCATCGGTTATCGTTCCTTCACCGAGATATGATTTAATGATACCCTTCTGATCGTCTGTCGAAATCCTGAAATAGGTCATATTTCCTGCAGCAACTTTGCCTTTTACCGCACCAAAAGTATCTTCACTTCCTAAAACAGTTCCTAATACATCCAGGCTTCCAATCTCGATCTCATTTTGGAAAAACGACTTCGGATAGTTGCTGCAATGAGTGCAAACCACTTTATCCCGGTCTTCTGCAAAATTGTTGTTCCAGTCCAATATTGCTGACGGAGTTTGAGCGGCAAGCGTCAGTGCATACATCGAAATTGTACCGGCAACGTCTACTTCACAGGCCGAAGGCATTAGTTTTTCCCCCATCATACTCATGGTTACACAGGCAGCACAACCATAGTTCTTCTCGATAGAATCCCAGCACTGTAACGCGGAGATATCGATATTATTATCATTTATCCAGTTTTCAATAGCCAATCCGAAGCGTGCCTGCCGGGCTATCCTATCCCGGTTCACGTGAAGGCAGCTTCCATATGCCTGGATCGCCTCTACTTTTTCTTTGACCAAAATATCTCCTTCACTAATTTTTTCTGCCGCACTGATAATTTCGGACATATCGACCGGAACAACCGTAATTCCATATTTCTGGAGCAGTTTTTCGCTGAAACGCATCGTCTGGAACCCGATCGGCCTGGTACCAACAGCTCCGACCCTCAGGCCTTTCAAACCTTTTACAACACGGCAAATGCCGGCAAACTTCGACAAGTCGCGGGCAAATTCATCACTTTCGATGCTGTAAGTATGAAATACCGTATCTGTAAATTTGATACCATACTGGTAAAAATTATTGCAGACGGACAACTTCCCGCAAAAAGCATCTCTCCGGCTTTTCACATCCACCTTATCATTTTCATCATCACATGCCTGCACAAGTATTGGCACATTAAGTTCTGAAAGCTTGATCGTATTTACCACACCAAGTTCATCTCCGAAGTTGGGAAGAACAACCAGGATCCCGTCAATCGATCCGCTGTTTTGTTTAAAGAGGGCCGCACACTTCACAGCATCAGCATATCCTTCTATATTCCCGGTCGGTGTTTCACTTTCAGGAAGGATAACATAACCGAAGCCCATCTTTTCAAGCTTCCGGATAACTTTTTGCCGGGCATCAACGGCCAGTTTATAATTAAAAATATTACGCGTTGAAACAATGACGCCAAATGTTTGTTTTCGGATGTTCATTTCTTTATTTTTTTATCACATACGTTTATTTGATCCTAAATATTACAAGAAAAACATGGGCGCGTCACAAGCGTGCCCTTTCAACAGCCTTTTTCCAACCGGAATACAAATAATCGACCTTTTCCTGCTGCATTTCCGGAGAGAAAGTTTTCCCGGCTTTACGCAGCTGTCCGATCTGTTCCAGACTATCCCAGAAACCAAAAGCCAGTCCTGCCATGAAGGCAGCGCCCAAAGCTGATATTTCTTCAATATCCGAGCGTACAATCGGCGCCCCCAGCATATCCGACTGGAACTGCATTAAAAAATTATTCCTGGTCGGCCCTCCGTCAACTCTCAGTTCACTCAAATCGATCCCTCCTTCTGTCTCCATCAGGTCGATCAGGTCCTTTACCTGGTAGGCGATACTTTCAAGAGCTGCCCTCACGATATGCGACTTAGTTGTGTTCCTCGACATGCCGGACAAGCATGCCCGGGCCCTGTTATCCCAATATGGCGCCCCCAGGCCGACAAAAGCAGGAACCAGGTATACGCCATTATTATCATCGACAGAACGTGCCAGGCCTTCAGCTTCTGTCGCATCACCAATCAAGCCGACATCACTTTTCAGCCAGTTAATTGTGTCCCCGGTACAGTGGATATTCCCTTCAAATACATAACTGATCTTACCGTCCATGCCATAGCCAATTGAGGTTACCAAACCTTCAGGTGCATCAATAAAGCGGCGACCGATATTCATCATAATCGACGAGCCTGTACCATAAGTAGCTTTGGCCATTCCCCAGTTAAAACAATTCTGTCCGACGAGGGCGGCATGAGAATCCCCCAAAAGCCCGGCAACAGGCAACGGTTTGCTGAATATGACAGAAGGGTCTGTATAACCAAAAACTTCATCACTGAAACGGACCTCCGGAAACATGTTCCGGTTCAACCCGAACAAATCGATTAACTCCCGGTCCCATTCCAGTGATTTTATATTGAACAGCATTGTTCTGCAAGCGTTTGAATAATCTGTTGCATGGACTTTTCCTGCACTAAGTTTCCAAAGCAACCAGCTGTCCATGGTCCCAAGCAGGAGATCGCCCATGTCCGCCTTTGATTTCAAACTCTTATCATGAGAAAATATCCAGTGCAGTTTGCTGGCCGAAAAGTAAGGATCAATCAGCAATCCTGTCTTTTCCCTGATCATCGGGCCATACCCTTCTGCCCGTAGCTGCGAACAAAACGCTGCCCCCCGCTGGCATTGCCATACCGCAGCATTACAAACAGGAAGCCCGCTGTTTTTATCCCAGACCACAATCGTTTCCCGTTGATTAGTAATAGAAATACCGGAAATCGACTCTTCTACAGCGCCCGTTTTTAAAAGAAGACGGGTTATCGCAGCCCTGGTATTTTCGAAAATTTCAACCGGATCATGTTCCACAAAATCAGGCTGAGGGTAAAACTGATGATGAACAACAGTTTCCCTGGCAATCAACTCGCTCTGTTTGCTGAACAACATGGCTTTTGTCGCCGAAGTACTCTGGTCAATGGATAAGATGTATTCAGGATCGGGCTTCATCTCAATTCTTATTAGTTTATGCAGACTTACAATTAGATCAAAAATAATTTTCGGTTTATTTCGAAAACAAAAATAAACGAAAATAATAGCAAAACAAAAAATAGAAATAAAAATTAAAATAATTTTAAGACAAGCATCAGAATCACCTTCTCCGAGAGGTGTACAAATAACTACAGGATAAAATACCGATAAAACATCAGGTAGCCAGAATATAGCTCACAGATAATCAAGCGATAATAAGTTGAATATCATTCTTCTTTAGCATTTGCACATCATCTTCGTTTATTTGCGAATCGGTAATCAAATAATCAATAAGAGAAAGGGCTCCCAGGCTTGCAAAAGAGCTTTTACCTATTTTGCTCGAATCAGCCACAAGGTAGACCACATTTGCAGATTCAATCATCGCTTTCTTCACACAAATATCGCTGATACTCGGATAGGTAAGCCCTGATTTTAGCGTAATTCCTGCTGTTGCCAGAAAGAGCTTGTCAACATGGAGGTCTGCAAAAAAATCAGCAGCTTTTTGTCCGGTCAGAGAAAGTGTTGGGGCCTTAAATTCGCCGCCTGTAACAACCAGGTTTACTTCAGGATCTGCCCCAAGGATCAAGGCTATATTCAGCGAATTAGTAATGACAGTCAGATTCTTATAGCCCCGAATAAGCTTCGCGATCTCGGTGGTTGTGGATCCGGAATCCAGAATAATGGTATCCCCGTCACTGATCAGCTCGATCGCTTTCCGGGCAATAGCTTCCTTTTCCGGAAGATGTTCCTGATTCTGCAAGGTTATATTTTTCACATTCAGCCCGATATCTTTCAGATAGGCACCGCCATGTTCCCGTTCAACAAAACCATCTTTCTCAAGTTTTTCCAGATCCTGCCGAATGGTAACTTCGGTAACTTTAAAAATTTTACTTAACTGAAACACCTTGGCATGCCCGTCTTCACGGATCATCTCAAGTATTTTCTCTCTGCGCTGATGTGGCAACATATTCACGGCAACTGGTTTTCAATATCAAAACACAAAAATACAAATATAAAAGAAGTAAAACGAAAGAATTCAAAAAAAATGGAAAAAGAGCGTAAACTTATGGGTTCGGAATCCGAAAAAGGAGGAATATGTTTGAATAATTGTATTGTTACATTGTTTTATGGTTCAGATATTTACTGTTTGAATGTTGTACCATTCTCCATGATCAATAAGCATTAGCACACGACAAAAAGCCACGTGAGCCCCTCATTTCCAGTCCGGAATAAAATATCGAAAAGGACAATTCCCTTTTCCTGCATGGAAAAGTCCGGTCCGGAATATCCTAAGTATAGGATGAGTATAGGTGAAGCGAAGGTGAAGTATAGCGAACATAGGCTGTATGAAACATAATTAAAACAATAAAACACAGCTCACACAAATTAAAACGATAAATGTTTGAAGGGTTTGAATATTGCAAACTGGTAAAGTGGTGATTTGGTGAACTGATGAATTTGTGAGTGAAAGAATGAGGGAATTGTAAGAAGAGAACCGAGAACGGGAACCGACGAACAATATAGAAACCATATCAACAATATTAACCATAGAAACAATTCATAGAGTCTTAGTGCCTTCGCGTTCTGTTTAGTCAGGCACAGCCTCAAACTACAGGAACAATGTTAACCATTTTAACAATACAAACAACAGAAACCAATAAAGTTTTGTGTCGCGTTCAGTTTAGGAACAACAAAGTCCATAAAAAAATCATGTAATTTATGGAATTATGCCAAGGAGCGCACAAAAACAAGAGCTCCCGGAAATGGCTAAAAAGGCACATTGTCCGAATCCGGCTTACCGAACGGGCTGTCATGCTCGAATGTTGTATTGACCGGCATTCCTAATGCCCCGGAATCAGAATTCATTTTCGAACTGAACGTTTGGCCGACGACACCTCCGCCAATCTCCTCAGGAATAACACTTTCCAGGTCACAGAATTTAACCTGCTGCTTCTTGAATGCCAGCTGCACATCGCCAACCGATCCGTTTCGGTGCTTGGCAACAATTATCTCGGCTACCCCCAGCAGGGAATTTCCATTCTCATCTTCGGTAATCCCGTAATATTCAGGTCGGTGTATAAACAACACAAGGTCAGCATCCTGCTCGATCGCCCCAGATTCACGCAAGTCGGACAACTGGGGCCTCTTTCCTTCACGTGATTCGACAGAACGGTTAAGCTGAGAAAGTGCCAGTATAGGAATATCCAGTTCTTTAGCAATAGCTTTCAGTGACCGGGAGATCAGACTTACCTCCTGTTCCCTGCTTCCCCTGCCGTCAGTTCCTGCCGTCATCAGCTGGAGGTAGTCAACAATTACCACGGCTATATCATGCTGCATCTTTAAGCGTCTGCATTTTGCACGGAATTCGAAGATAGAAAGGGCCGGAGTATCATCGATAAACATGGGCGCTTCTTCCAAAACATTGAGTTTCCGGTTAAAATGCTCCCATTCCCAATCGGCAAGTCGCCCGTTCTTAATTTTTTCTGATCCGAGCTCTGTTTCCGCAGCAATCAAACGATTGACCAGCTGAACCGAGGACATTTCAAGGGAAAAAACAGCGACAGGCTTTTTGTGTTCTACCGCCATATTTCGGGCCATAGAAAGGACGAAAGCAGTTTTACCCATTGCCGGACGTGCAGCAATGATCACCAGGTCGGTCTTTTGCCATCCTGAAGTCATCCTGTCCAACGCAGTGAACCCGCTGGGAACCCCGCTAAGACCATCCTCCCTGCGCGAAGCCTGTTCGATCAGCATAGCCGCTTCCTTCAGGATTGGTTTTATCGGCTGTGTCTCCTTCTTTATATTTCCTTCAGCTACTTTAAAAAGAGATGTTTCCGAAAAATCGATCAGATCGTCCACATCCATATTATCGTCATAAGCCTTCGTCTGAATCTCCGACGAAACCCGGATCAGTTCCCGCTGAATAAACTTCTGGGCAATAATCCTTGCATGAAATTCGATATGCGCAGCCGAAGCCACCCGGCTGGTAAGCTGGGTAATATATAAAGGTCCACCGACCTCATCGAGCTGGTTCCGGTTTTTCAATTCCTGCGTTACCATCAACAGGTCGACAGGCTTTTCATGAGTCGAGAGAAACTTGATAGCTTCGAAAATTTTCCGATGTTCTTCCTTATAAAAACTATCCGTATCGATGATATCGGCCACAGTAACATAGGCATCCCGCTCAAGCATTAATGCCCCCAAAACAGCTTCTTCCACATCCAGAGCCTGGGGGGGCAGTTTTCCATACTGAGCGTTAATCTGTTCAATCGTCGAATTCGAATTTGTCCTTGTCCTCTTTCTCTCGTCAGCCATCCTTAATACTAAAATCTATTGAAAATAAATAACTTAAATATTTACCTTTTTTTAAAGGCAAGAACTTTAAAGTTATAAAAAAGGAGACCATTGGCCTCCTTTTGAAATGATAATTTATGATTTATAATTCATAATTTACCGTATTTTTTGATAATCTGAATATTATCAGAGCAGTCCGGAACTGGTTTCATATTTTCTTTATGACTGCAATTTATCATGAATGATCAAGGTAAGCATCTCCTTCAGATCCTTTCCCATCGCTGCAATTTGCTGAGGGATAAAGCTGGTAGCGGTCATTCCCGGCGTTGTATTTACTTCCAGAAAATAAAATTCACCATTTCTTAAGATGAAATCGATCCGTACAATTCCTGAACAGTTACAAAGATCATAGATCCGGGAAGCCAACTGCTGGCAGTCCCTGGTTAGCTCAGCCGACAGCCGGGCCGGAGTGATCTCATCGGTCATTCCTTTGGTATATTTTGCTTCAAAGTCGAAGAACTCTTTTTTAGGAAGCACTTCTGTGACTGGGAAAATAAATTCCTGTCCTTTCAGCTTTACAAGGCCGCAGGTAAATTCCTGCCCTTCCACAAATTCTTCGACAAGTGCTTCGTCGCTTTCCTTCCATGCTTTTTCGATCGCTTCAGACAATTCATCTTTCGACTTAACTTTTGTCACACCAAAACTCGATCCTCCGGCATTCGGTTTCACAAAAACCGGAAGCCCCAAATGAGTGGTCAGTTCGTCAACGTTGATGATTGCATTTTTCTTCATCAACACGGATTTTGCCATTGGAATACCAAAATTACGCAGGTAATTGCTACAGAAATACTTATTAAAAGTTAATGAAGAAGCATGCACATCACAGGAAGAATATGGAACACCCACCAGTTCGAAGTATCCCTGAAGGATACCGTCCTCCCCTGGAGTGCCGTGTATAATAATGTACGCATAGTCGAAGCAAATTTTATTTTCCCCCAGGGTAAAACTAAAATCGCCTTTATCGACATCTGCAATTTTCTCTCCCTCCGACATGACTTTCCAGTCTTTTCCTTTCAACTCGACCATCCATGGTTGAAATAACTCCTGGTCTATCGAGTGGTAAACATTTTTTCCACTTTGCACAGAAACGACATATTCAGAAGAGTCGCCTCCATAGACAACAGCAATATTTTTCTTCATGTATTTATTTATTAACATCGTCAACAACAAATAGTTGTAACCATTTATACTGATTACTTCCCATCTTCCATATTCCGGTTTGAAATGTATTGCCGCCACTTTTCGATCACCTCGGCCATATCCGAAGGAAGTTCCGAATCGAACATCATCTCTTCCCCTGTAACAGGATGTGTAAATCCAAGTATTTTAGCATGTAATGCCTGCCGGGGAAGGATCCGGAAACAGTTCTGCACGAACTGACGGTATTTTGAGAAAGTAGTACCCCAAAGGACCTGGTCACCACCATAAGTATCATCATTAAAAAGAGGATGACCGATATGGCGCATGTGTACCCTGATCTGGTGGGTCCTGCCTGTCTCCAGTCTGCATTCAACAAGACTGACATATCCAAGTTCTTCCAATACTTTATAATGGGTTACAGCATGTTTTCCCAGGTCTTCGTCTTCATAAACCGTAAAGATCTGACGATTTTTCTGACTTCTTCCAATATTGCCGACAATGGTACCTTCAGGTTCCTTCAACCGCCCCCAGACCAAGGCAACATATTTCCGTTTGGTGGTCTTCTCGTAAAACTGGAGGGATAACCTGTTTTTTGCCTGTTCTGTTTTTGCAACAACCAGCAATCCGGATGTATTTTTATCAATCCGGTGCACAAGCCCGGGACGGGGATCATCACTGTTATACAGGGGCAAATCTTTAAAATGCCATGCAAGACCATTCACGAGCGTACCCGTATAATTACCATGCCCAGGATGGACAACCAGCCCGGCAGGTTTATTGATCACAAGCAACTGGTCGTCTTCATAAACAATATTCAAAGGAATTTCCTCCGGGATAATCTGCAATTCCCTCCTTGGAAAATCCATCACCACAGAAACTTCATCACCTGGTTTTACCTTATAGTTCGGCTTTACAGAAATGCCGTTCACCAGGATACAACCTCCGTCTGCCGCAGCCTGTATCCTGCTCCTGGATGCATTATCGAGCCTGTTTACAAGGTACTTATCGATTCTTAGTTGCGATTGCCCCTGATCAACAGTCAGTCTGTAATGCTCATACAGGCCACTATCGTCCTGATCATCAAAAATATCGTTTTCTTCGGTCATTCATTTAAATTCTTAGCCGGATCTGATACTCCGGCACCCGTTTCAATACTGTTACCTGTTCCTGTTCCCGGATCAATCCCATTATTCAATTTTCCCTCGTCAACAGTCATCCATAAATCGATCGACGTTCCCTGGTCGACTTCTTCAGACGATACGTCCGGATGTTGCTGCCAAACCCTGGCATTCAGAGAATCGCCCAGGCTTTGAACAGATTCATCGTAAATTACTGACCCCATCGTAAGGACAAGGGACGCAATTTCATTCTCAGCCTGATCCAGGGTAACCCCAATGAGATTCGGAACGACTGTCTTTTCCCCGGAACCAGATTTCCCGACAAGCAGGTCAACCTCAGAACCTTTTGCAATTTTATGTCCTTCGGGGATATCTAGCCCTCCCTGTTTTTGGGCTAATACAAGGTTCGGATATTCGGAAGGGACATAAACGATTTCCCCGATATTTAATCCAACACGCTGCATTATATTTACAGCCTGTCGTAATGAAATATCTGTCAGCTTAGGCATACCAACCTGCTCTGGTTCGATGGAACAAATTGTTAAAAACACCATTCTCCCCTCCTTCACGTGAGAACCGGCTACAGGCACCTGACCAATCACGGTACCAGGTTTCGCATCTTTTGTATAGATAGAATCGGTTATCGTAAAAGCAAGGCCTTGTTGTTCAATCAGGTTCTTAACATCTCCTATTTCCATACCAGAAAAATCAGGGACAGTAAAAGATTCCCCGTGATGCGTATAAACGCGGATTGCATACATGGAACCCAGCAAAAGCACGAATGTGACGGCAATGGCTATCGTCAGGTTTTTTAAAAATATCCTGCTTATAAGGTAAGCTCTAAAACTCATGATTAAGCAATTTTATTTCTATCCGGGAACAAAAATAACTTAATTTTTGTGACAAAGGGAAGGCATTTTATCTAAATTATAACAGGCAGCAAAGTGCTACATACACAAAAAGGTAAAGAATCGTAATTCTTTACCTTCCTATGCAATAACACGTATCGATTTTCCTCTTATGCCTTATGCTTCAATTCGTCAGAAACAGTCAGTTTTTTTCTACCTTTGGCACGACGTGCTTTCAAAACCAGACGGCCACCCGGAGTAGACATTCTTTCACGGAAACCATGTTTGTTTCTGCGTTTTCTGTTCGATGGTTGAAATGTCCTTTTCATTTGTATTTAATTTATTTTTTTATTTTCAATAATATACCCGTCCCGAAACCAATTTCACAAAAAGGAATGTCAATTCCATATATTTGACAGCAATCACCCGTTGCGAATTGGAACAGGATCTGAAGCCTCTCTCTCAATTCGGACTGCAAAAATAAACCTTTTTTAATTCCTTCCAAAATATATTTTGTTCAAATTTTTAAATGAATGACCTTTTTGGTTTCAAAAAATTCTTCATCAAAAAAATCCCGTAACCCATAAATAACGCAATTTTCTCCGAAAGGAGCCACCTCTGCTTCAAAGTCACCACCTTTCAGATATAAGATACCGTTAGACAACTCATTGTGTTGCACCCTGCTAACTTTATCTCGTACAAGTTTTACGAAATCAGGAAATGCAGTTACTGCACGGCTCACAACAAAATCGAACCGACCGGTCAATTCCTCGGCCCTTCGTTGCATCGGAATCACATTTTTCAAGTCAAGGCTCCCGACGATTCCTTCCACTACTTTTATTTTTTTCGCAATCGAATCGACCAGCAAAAATTCAGAATCGGGGAACAGGATTGCAAGGGGAATTCCCGGGAAGCCGCCACCTGTCCCTACATCCAGAATCCTTGTCCCCGGACGGAAACGGATAATCTTGGCTATTCCCAAAGAATGAAGGACATGCCGTTCATAAAGATGATCGATGTCTTTACGTGAAATTACGTTAATCTTTTCGTTCCAATCGCGATAAAGCTGTCCCAATGCACCCAATTGTTGCATTCTCAAAGGATCGAGTCCCGGAAAATATTTTCTGATGATATCCATAATTTTAAATGACTATATCCCGGACGAAAGTAAAAAAGAATAAGATAACAACAAACATGAGGATTACTGCTCAACCTATTCAATCAGGGAACAGAAAAACACAGAATTTCCAACGACTCATGATTTTAGAATTTAATCTTCCGGATCATCCATCTCTGTCGATTCGATCATTTTGAAAAGCATTTCCCTGGCCCTGAAGAGCTGGGCTTTTACCGTACCGAGGGGTAAATCAAGTTCTTTGGCTATTTCTTCATAAGAATATTCCCGGAAATATCTCAACTCAATCAGGTTCCGGTAGCGGGGCTTCAGACGTCGCACAATACGCCTCAGCAGAATAGCTTTCTGGATGCGAATCAGTTTTTGCTCAGGATCAGGATCAATAGATTTCAATTTTACAGGAGGGTCATTTTCTGTTCCTTCCTGATTATTCTCAATGGAAATCAGCACCCCTTTTCTTTTCCTCAAAAAGTCGATGCAATTATTGGAAGCTATTTTAAACAGCCAGGTACTGAAGGCATAATTCGGGGAGTACTGCTGAAGATTTTTAAACGCTTTTCCGAAAGCTTCAATGGTCAAATCCTCAGCATCTATTTTATTATTGACCATTTTTAAAAGCATATAATAAATGGCATCCTTATATTTGCTTAATAGTCTCGCAAAAGCCTTTTCCTCACCTTGTAAAGCGGCCTCGACCAGGGCAAAATCCTCCTGAGCTTTATCTGACAAATTCGGGTTTAGATCCATTTACTCCGTTGCATATGAATATAAATTAATGCCCCCTGGCAAAACGTGATAAAAGGTTTAACCACCAGGTACATTAACGAAGATAAAAAGATTTTCTTTTCATTCAAATGATTCTGCAGACTTTTAATAATAAAAACCTGAATAAAAAAGACCACCCAAACAGGAATAATATAATAATACCATCTTGGGAAATCGAGAACCAACAGCCCTGTAGTACCGCTAATCGCGATGAATACAGACAAATGTTCAATTTTTATTATTAATTTTTTCCACCATGACAGGTCTTTCTTCAGTAAAATCCTTTTCCGGATCACCTCTTTATAATCAGCCTTTGTTAATGCGACCTTTTCCCTGAGGTTGGTTCCACAATTTAAAGACACCGAAATAGTTGGCTTTTTTATATGATTAAATAAGAGTTCCATGTTTGCAAAGTGGTAATTCAGTTTTCTTCGAAACCCGGTTGAATCAAAATAAAGCTCCCGTGGAAACAAGACATTAATTTCCTGGAAAAATACAGGAACACCAGATAAGGAATACGCAGCAGATTGCATAAATGAAAAAAACTGTTCAATACGGCATAACTTATTATACCGTCCTTTTTGTGGAAGAAAATTGACATAATTCAAATTCAAGGAAGGTTTTTCTGTGATCTGCACATTAATTTGCTGTAAAAAATCAGGAGGTATTTCATCTGTCTCCGGGCTGACAAACAATACCCACTCGTGGGATGCTGCCTTCAACGCCAGATTGACAGACAATTTTTCAGAATAGCGGGTTTCCTGGTTCAGAGAACTGATCTTCAGACGCGGATATTTTTCAGCAAGAGCCCCCAGAATAACAGATGTCGCATCTTCAGAAAAATCATCCACCACCACCACCTCAAAATCAGAGAAATCCTGATTCAAAAGTTGTAGCAACACTTTTTTAATCCGGTCCTGTTCATTCCTGATACTTAAAAGAAGACTCAATGCCCGGGGAGTGCGGGTCTCTTCTTTTTTATTCTTCAACAACACCAACCGGAAATAAAATTTAAACTGGAAAAACAGGATTATAACAATACCGGTCCCCAACAGGATATAACTCCCTGATAAGAAAAATGCGCGATTAAACAAATCTGAGGCCATGACAATAATTTGGCTACAAAAATAATAATCACCATGACTTGATATCATTTCTCTCTAAAAATTATGTCCTTCACACTTTTAATGTAAATTAACGAATTGCGGAAAGGCTGTTTTCCCTTGATTGAACATTTATAACTATCTTTGTGCCTTATCTGTTTTCAGGCACAAAGCTTCGTGTATGTGCCGTTTTTTTAATAAAAAAAACTGTGTAGCAGGCAAAAAACAGGATAAGGCCCGCTAAAAAAGATTCATGCATGGATTTCTCTGTTGAACATCAATTAGTCGATTCTGAAGCCAGGGCCGGGTTAATGTCAACCGGACATGGTGTCGTTCCAACCCCTATTTTTATGCCTGTGGGAACTGCCGGGTCTGTAAAAGGAATTCATGTAAAGGATCTCAAAGAAGATATAGGAGCGCACATCATCCTGGGCAATACCTACCATCTTTATTTACGTCCGGGCACCGCAATCATTGAGGGAGCGGGAGGACTACACCGTTTTAACGGATGGAACGGTCCTATTTTGACAGACAGTGGTGGCTATCAGGTTTTTTCACTCGGAGATATCAGGAAGCTGACAGAAGAAGGGGCCCGTTTCCAATCTCACATCGATGGTTCATACCACATGTTCACGCCGGAATCAGTTGTGGATATTCAAAGGAAGATCGGTGCCGATATCATCATGGCTTTCGACGAATGTACCCCAGGGGATGCTCCTTACGACTATGCAAAAAAATCGTTGGCGTTGACCCAAAGCTGGCTCGAACGTTGCATGGAACAGATGCAAAAAACACATCCCCTTTATGGTCATTCGCAATCATTGTTTCCGATTGTACAGGGAGGGGTTTATGAAGACCTGCGCACACAGGCGGCCAAACACGTTGCGAGCTTTCAGGCAGACGGCTATGCCATAGGTGGATTATCGGTAGGTGAGCCTGAGAATGTTATGTATGCCATGATCGAAGTTGTCTGCCCAATACTCCCGAAAGAAAAACCAAGATATCTGATGGGAGTCGGAACCCCTGTCAATATTCTTGAGGCCATTGATCGCGGGGTCGATATGTTTGATTGTGTGATGCCAACCAGAAACGGAAGAAACGGCATGTTATTTACACGGGAGGGAATCATCAATATTAAAAATAAAAAATGGGCTGACGATTTTAGCCCGGTCGATCAGGAAGGTACGTCCTATGTGGACCACCAATATTGCAAAGCATTCCTGCGTCATTTAATTATCTCCAACGAAATGCTGGGAGCCCAGATCGCAAGTCAGCATAACCTTGCTTTTTATCTTTGGCTGGTCCGGGAGGCCCGGAATCAAATTCTTTGTAATAACTTTAAAAACTGGAAAGAAGAAATGACAAAAAGACTGGCATGTCGCCTCTAACGATAAAAAAATAAAGCCGCATTTAAAGAATTAAACGGACTAGGGTAAATTAATTAAGCTTTTTCCGAATGAAGATTCCGAAATTACAGACCATCGATGTTTACATTATAAAAAAGTTCCTGGGAACGTTCTTTTATTCAATCGCTCTCATCGTGAGCATAGCGATTGTATTTGACCTTTCTGAAAACCTGGATGAATTCATTTCAAAAGATGCTCCGGCTCATGAAATTATTTTCAGCTATTACATGAACTTCATCCCTTATTTTGCCAATTTATTCAGTTCGTTGTTCACCTTTATCGCGGTTATTTACTTCACCTCAAAGCTGGCATACAACTCTGAAATAATTGCTATTTTAAGTAGCGGGGTTTCTTTCCACAGACTGATGAGGCCCTATATGATATCGGCTTTGGTTATTGCCCTGTTTACCTATGCAATGGGAAACTACATCATTCCTCCAGCAAACAAAAAAAGGGTTGAATTCAGAAACAAATATATCAACACCAACAATAAAAACTCAGAACAAAATATTCACAGGCAGTTAACCCCCGGTACCTATATCTACATGAAAAGCTACAACACATCAAACGATGTAGGATATAAATTTACTATTGAGAAATTTGAGAAAGGCCAGCTGGTATCGAAACTCGAATCGGATTTTATCAAATGGAACCGGGAACAAAAAAAGTGGGAAATCCATAATTATATGATCCGGCAGATCAACGGCTATACAGAAAAGATAACTACAGGAAAAGAGAAAGATACGATACTAAACATGCAACCGGAAGATTACCAGATATATAAAAACATTGTTGAGACGATCTCTTTACCCAAGCTAAACAAGGAAATCGAAGACATGAAACTAAGGGGAGTCAATTCGACTGATTATGAAATTGAAAAGCACAGACGCCGCGCCTCTCCTTTTTCTTCATTTATACTGACTCTTATCGGAGCCTCTCTGGCTTCCAGAAAAGTCAAGGGAGGAATCGGGCTCCATCTTGGATTGGGGATACTGATCAGTTTTTCATACATCATGTTTATGCAGGTTTCCACGGTTTTTGCATCATCCGGCTCTGTTCCGCCATCCATTGCCGTATGGATCCCGAATATAATCTTTGGCTTTCTGGCCGCATTTTTATACAAAAGGGCTAGTACGCGATAAAAATTTCAACCCCGGAGTAAAATTATTCAAAATCAAGCATTCAACTGAAAGTTTACACAAAAGTCAGAATGTTATAGAAAAGCATTGGTTCCTTAAAAAAATTATACTTTTGACCTGCGGAAGTGCTTATCAGGGCATCTCCATAAAAAAAACATCCGGGAACCGGAAATCTTCTAATTAAAATTTATTTATTATGTCGCTGAAACGAAATATCCTGGACCTCAGGAAAAGAAAAGATGAGGTTCTCAAGGGTGGTGGCGAAAAGGCCATAGAGAAACAGGTCGCGATGGGAAAACTTACCGCGAGGGAGCGTATTCAGTATATCCTGGATAAAGGTTCTTTCCACGAATATGATATGTTCGTTGAACATGTCGCCCGCGATTTCGACATGGACAAAATGAAGCTGAATGGTGACGGAGTCATCATCGGCACAGGAACAATTGACGGATCGCCTGTCTGTATTTTTGCACAGGACTTTACTGTTGCAGGAGGCTCTCTCGGGTTAATGCATGCCCGTAAGATCACAAAAATAATGGATCATGCGCTAAAAATGAGGGTCCCCCTTATCGGCATCAACGATTCCGGAGGTGCACGTATCCAGGAAGGGGTCAACTCGCTGGCCGGCTATGGCGAAATCTTCTTCAGGAATACCCTTTCTTCAGGGGTAATTCCGCAGATATCTGTGATCCTTGGCCCATGTGCCGGTGGTGCTGTCTATTCCCCGGCCCTGACAGATTTTGTTTTCGTTGTTAACAATATCTCTAAAATGTTTATCACAGGACCTGGGGTAATTAAAACCGTTTTGGGAGAAGAAATATCCATGGAAGATCTGGGTGGAGCTAAAGTTCATGCCGAAATTACCGGCAATGCCCACTTCTATGCTGAAAGTGAACTGGAATGCTTCCAGCAAATCAAAAAACTGATCTCATATATTCCGTGGAACAACAGACAAAAGGCAAAAACACTCGAACCGGCAAATCCAACGTTCAAGAAGAAAATCGAGGACATTGTTCCATCAGATCCCAAGATGCCTTATGATATCAGGGATATTATCATGGCAATTACCGACAAGTCGGAATTCTTTGAAATTATGGAATATTTCGCACCAAACGTGGTAATCGGGTTTGGACGTATGGACGGGGAAACAATAGGTTTTGTTGCAAACCAGCCAAAAGTAATGGCAGGGGTGCTTGACTGTGACAGTTCTGACAAAGCGGCCCGCTTCATCCGCTATTGCGATGCATTCAATATCCCGATTATTACACTGGAAGATCTACCGGGTTATCTGCCGGGAGTCGACCAGGAACACGCAGGCGTAATCCGTCATGGTGCTAAAATCCTCTATGCCTACAGTGAAGCGACTGTCCCCAAAATTACTGTCATTATTCGCAAGGCATACGGAGGAGGATATATTGCAATGAACTCACGTCACCTGCGCGCTGACTTTGTATTTGCATGGCCAACTGCAGAGATTGCCGTAATGGGACCGGAAGGGGCTGCCAATATTGTATTCCGGAAAGAAATTGCCGAAGCAGAAGATCCTGAGGCCATGCGTCAGCAAAAGATCCAGGAATATAAAGAAAAGTTTGCCAACCCTTATGTCGCCGCAGCGAGAGGTTATATTGATGAAGTGATTGAACCGGAAGAAACAAGAAAGCTTTTACTTCATGCATTAAAGGTATCTGCAAACAAATCTGTTTCGGGACCTTCAAAGAAACATGGAATTCCACCGTTTTAATTTGAAAGGATAAATGTTATGGAAGAAGAAAAATACGAAACGATCATTGTTCACAGTGCCGTTTACAAAACAGAATACACCAATAAATACAGAAACCGGCCGAAATGGGAAAAACCTGATGAAAATCAGATCCACTCATTTATTCCGGGAACCGTGATCAAATTACTTGTGAAACCTGGAGATCAGGTAAAAGAAGGAGGATCCCTTCTTATTCTCGAGGCAATGAAAATGAATAATAATGTTCAGATGCCATTCGATGGCAAAATTGTTTCTGTGAATGTCAAAGAAGGGGACAGAATTCCTAAAAAATTTCTTATGCTTGAAATAGCACCACTTCAATAAATACTTAAGGGGCCTTATAGGCCCCTTTTTCACAATCTTACCCCTCTTAATAATCTGCGTTCCCTAAACTACAATAATAAACAATAAAAAAATATTCTTGTTTAATCATTTTCAGAAACGGAATAATACAAAGAGTTACAATCCTTGTCTGAATATCTTGTATTCAGGAGGAAAGAACTGCTCAAGGGTTCTCTTTTCAGACCTGAAAAGTCCAAAAACAGAGGAACCGCTTCCGGACATCAGGGCAAAATAAGCACCCTGTTCATATAAAACCTGTTTTACTTTTTCCACCTCAGGATACCTTTCAAAAACGTAACGCTCAAACTGGTTCAGGATATTGCCTTTCCATCTGGTTACTGGAAAGTCAATCAATCCTTTTAAGGAAAGACGGCTTTTCTGCGGAACAATATTCCTGTAAGCCTCAGCAGTGGAAATATGCACCGGAGGCTTGACCATAATCAAGGAATAATTTTTAAGATCAATATCGACATCTTCCATGATCTCTCCCCGGCCAGTCGCAAAAACAGGCTTCCCATACAAAAAGAAGGGGCAATCGCTACCCAAAGAAAGAGCATATTCAAAAAGCTTTTCCTTACTGACATTCAGATCAAACAGGTCATTAAGGAGCATCAACATATATGCACCGTCAGAAGACCCCCCTCCAAGACCTGCCCCTGTCGGTATATTCTTGTGCAGATGAATCTTAACAGGAGGGAGACTATAATCCGATCTTACCAGCTCGTATGCTTTTACAACAAGATTTTGGTCCGGAGTTCCTTCAACCCCAAGCCCGCTCATTTCAAAACTAAAGGATTCCGATTCAACAACCTCCAGGGCATCTCTTATTTGAATAGGATAAAAAATAGTTTCAAGATTATGAAATCCATCAGGACGTTTCCCGGTAACCTGAAGTCCAATGTTAATTTTTGAAATCGGATATACAATCATAAGTATTGTCTTATTATTGGTAACTTTCGGTCGGACCGCAGGTGCAAACAAGATTTCTGTCGCCATAAGCATCGTCAATCCGTCCCACAGGTGGCCAGTATTTATTTTCCCGCAACCATTTTGCAGGGAAAGCGGCCATCTGCCTCGTATAAGGATGGTTCCAGATATCGGATGTTACAGCTTCCGCCGTATGCGGGGCATTACGCAAAGGATTGTCCGTTTTATCTGTTTTACCTTCCACGATATCCTGTATTTCCTGATAAATAAGTTTCAATGCTTCAATAAAACGGTCCAGTTCCTGTTTCGATTCGCTTTCAGTGGGCTCCACCATCAACGTGCCATGTACCGGAAAAGAAAGGGTTGGCGCATGAAAACCATAATCCATCAGGCGTTTTGCAATATCGGCCTCTGTAATCCCCGATCCCGCTTTAAGATGACGACACTCAAGGATCATCTCATGAGCGACACGTCCCTTTTCTCCGGTATACAGTACGCCATAGCTATCTTTTAACGAACAGGCAATATAATTTGCATTCAGGATAGCTATCTCTGTGGCCTTTTTCAACCCGTCGGCACCAAGCATTTTGATATAGCCATAAGTAATGGGCAACACGGAAGCGCTTCCCCAAGGAGCAGCAGACACTGCTGTAATTCCAATATGCCCGTTATTCATAACCGGATGGGAAGGAAGGAAGCCGACCAGGTGTTCTGCCGCAGCAATAGGACCGACTCCCGGTCCGCCGCCGCCATGAGGTATTGCAAATGTTTTATGGAGGTTCAGGTGGCAGATATCAGCACCAATACGTCTTGGATTAGTCACCCCAACCTGTGCATTCATATTGGCACCATCCATATAAACCTGCCCGCCAAACCGGTGGATGATCTTACACATTTCCACAATCGACGACTCAAAAACGCCATGGGTGGAAGGATAGGTAACCATAAAGGCCGCCAGCGTATCCTTGTATTCTTCTGCCTTCTGACGTAAAGCTTCCACATCAATATTTCCGCGGTCATCACAGGGGATAACAACGACCTTCATACCAGCCATAACGGCACTGGCGGGATTGGTCCCGTGAGCAGAAGAAGGAATAAGGACAACATTTCGCTTCCCGTCACCTCTGCTCAAGTGGTAAGCACGTATTACCATAAGACCTGCATATTCTCCGGCAGCCCCGCTGTTCGGCTGAAGACTGACATCGGCAAACCCGGTGATCTCGGCTAAATCACGTCTTAGCTCTTCCATCATCTCCTGATAACCACGTGCCTGATTCTTAGGAACAAAAGGATGGATACCCCCAAACTCGATCCAGCTCAGGGGGAGCATTTCAGTCGCTGCGTTCAGCTTCATGGTGCACGATCCCAGTGAGATCATCGAATGAACCAGAGATATATCCTTATGTTCCAGCCGTTTTATATAACGGACCATCTCTGTCTCGGAACGGTACTTATTGAACACTTCCTGCTGCATAAAGGCTGAAGTGCGTACCTTATCTTTCGAAATGGAACAAACCTCAGGGTAACTGGTAATTTTTGGATAAGGTTTGTTTGCGGCTTTGGCAAAGACCTCGATAATCCAGTTAATATCATCAAGATTTGTTGTTTCGTCAATACTTAACCCTATCTCCCCGTTTTCTAGATAGCGAAAATTCATTTCCAGCTCAAGAGAAAGCCATTCGATATCCTCACATTTTACATATTTAGGCAAAACAAAGCGGACAGTATCAAAATAATCCTTATTCATTTGTTCATATCCCAGAGCGGTAATTTCCTTTTCAAGTAAAACCGCAATGCAGTGGATCCTCTCAGCAATCTGCCTGATCCCTTCAGGGCCATGATAAACGCCATAGAAACCAGCCATCGTAGCCAGTAAAGCCTGAGCCGTGCAAATATTCGAAGTAGCTTTTTCCCTTTTTATATGTTGTTCCCTGGTTTGCAAAGCCATTCTAAGTGCCCTGTTGCCATGCTGGTCTTTTGAAATGCCGATAATCCGTCCCGGCAGACTCCGTTTAAATTCATCACGGGCGGCATAGAAGGCGGCATGTGGACCTCCATACCCCATTGGTACCCCAAAACGCTGAGAACTGCCAAAAACGATATCAGCTCCCCATTCCCCGGGAGGTACCAAAATTGCAAGACTCAACAAATCGGCAGCAACAGCCAGTTTTGCATCTCCTGCATGGGCTTTTTCCGCAAGGCCTGCATAAGAGACCACTTCTCCGTTTGAGTTTGGATATTGTACAATAGCTCCGATTACTTCTTCTGTAAAATTGAAACTGGAAGCATCCCCGATTCTCAGTTCAATATTCAACGGGACAGCCCTGGTTTTCAAAACGTCGAGCGTCTGAGGCCACAGAAATGAGTCGACCAGTACCACATTGGCATTAGCCTGAACCTTTTTCCTGGACCGGATATTGTGCATCATAATCATCGCCTCTGCCGCAGCTGTAGCTTCATCCAAAAGTGATGCATTGGCGAGATCCATTGCTGTAAGTTCGGTAATCATTGTCTGGAAATTCAATAATGCTTCCAGACGTCCCTGTGAAATTTCAGCCTGATACGGCGTATATGAAGTGTACCAGACAGGATTCTCAAGCACGTTACGCAAAATAACCGCCGGGGTAATCGTATCATAATAGCCCATACCGATATAGGTATTGAACACTTTATTCTTTTTTGCCAGGCCCAGAATTTTCCTGTAGTACTGCCGCTCTGTCAAACCATCTTCAAGGTTTAAAGGTTTTTCCAAACGTATACCTTCGGGAACTGTCTGGTCGATCAGTTCATCCAGCGAAAAGACCCCGATCGTCTCGAGCATCTCTTTGATATCATGCTCGCGGGGCCCGATATGACGGGCCTCAAATTTATCACTTGCCATTATTTATTTTTTATATCTGTTATATTCTCAGGAAGGGCAATAATACACTCTATTTAAAATGAAAAAAATGACTTTTAACGGATTATTTCTCCTTTAAATAGGGATTGAATTCTTTTTCAAACCCAATACTCGTTTCCGGGCCATGGCCACTGTAAACAACTGTATCCCATGGTAAAACCATCAATTTCCGTTTAATATTGTCCACCAATTGTTCATAGTTCCCCTTTGGCAGATCGGTTCGCCCGATACTTCCATAAAAAAGAGCGTCTCCGGCCAACAGAAATTTTTGTCCCGGATGGTAAAAAACCAGGCTTCCCGGGGCATGTCCCGGCACATGGAGGATATTGAGGGAAGAGTTTCCAAAATCCAGGTTCTCCCCCTCCTTCAGAAACCGATCGGGAGGATCAACTGGTTCGACCGGGACACCAAAAAAATCGCCCTGCACAACAGCCTGTTTTACCAGAAAAACGTCTTCTTCATGTATAAAAAAGGGAATATTGTAATGCGACCTGCAGAATGTTATCCCCAGTATGTGATCGAAATGACAATGCGTATTAGCCAGAAAAACCGGGTTAAGCTTTTCCTTTTCAATAAATTCTGTCAATTCTTCCCTTTCATAATCGAAATAACATCCCGCATCTATAATTATACAGTCGCCAGTTTCATCGTACAACACATAGGTGTTTTCCTGAAGTGGGTTAAATGTAAATTTTTTAATTTGTATCATCTTCTCTTTATTTCTCAGTACCTTTTAACATAGGAACAAATACGAATGTTCCATGCGCCTCCTTGATAAAATCGCCCTCGCCTGTTCTCACCACAATATTCATGATCTGCTTTTCAGTCGGGCCAAGGGGAATTACCATTCTTCCCCCTATTCTAAGCTGTAGCAAAAGATCCGGAGGAATTACCGGCGCCCCTGCAGTAACAACAATCTTATCAAAAGGTCCGTATGTCGGCAATCCTTTGTAACCATCGCCATAAAAAAATTTGGGATAATAACCAATCTCCGGGAGCTGTTGCTGTACCTTTAAATACAGTTCACGTTGTCGTTCAATCGTGTATACGTTGGCGCCCATTTCAATAAGGACTGCGGCCTGGTAGCCCGACCCCGTACCAATCTCCAGAACTTTATCGTTCGGTTCTACCTGTAAAAGCATTGTTTGAAAAGCGACCGTGTATGGTTGCGAAATTGTTTGTCCGGCACCTATCGGAAATGCCTGATCCTTATAAGCAAACTGAATAAAGCTGCTTTCCATAAATAAATGACGGGGCACTCTACCGATTGCTGCCAAAACATTTTCGTCTCTAATCCCTTTAATGCGAAGACCGTCAACCAATCTTTTTCTCAAGCCCTGATGCCTTAAACTATCCTGAGAATCCATTCTGCTTTTATATCTTTTTTTTGTAAAAATAACTTAAAAAAGCGTTATCGTCACTACTTCAAAAAACACGTTATTAACAAAAGCCGTTGAAAAGTTCTGTTGTCTGGAAAGCATTAAAATAGCAAATTATTTTTAATTTGCAACTATGATCAGGATAGGAATACTCGCGGATACTGCATCCATAAAGGATTCAGCCCGGATAATCAATCAAATTAAAGAATTAAAAGTCACAAATACTTCTTTTAATTGCACCACGGACGAAGAGTTGTTTTGTTCGGCAGAAAGAATCATTTATGCATCAGATGCCATTTTTCTTGGTCTTGACAGACCAGCACCAGAACTGATAAAGCAAATTATCCGAAGCGGAATGAATATTTATTTCGCAGACATCCCTGAATTGAGCGTCAAAGAAGCGGAAGAGCTAAAAAACCTGGAAAGCGAAGCAGGGTGCATTGTCCAAATTTTTAATCCTTACATTTTCGACGAGGTTAATTTAATAAATATCAAAAAATTACAGCTTCCATTTCTTATCGAAGCACAAATAAATCCGGACTCATACATGGGATTGAAAGGACAGATTATCCGTCTGTTGCTTTTTATTGACTCACTTGATGACAGTATCTCTCCCAAAATTGAGGTATATTCCCTGGAGGAGGGAAAAGAAGGTTATGTTATAGACCTGAATTTCTCTTTCTCTTCAGGATCACTGGCACACATTGTTATTTCTCCACAAATAACCGAAGAAGAGTCTCAGTTTTACCTTTTTCAAAAAAAAGGAGGGAAACTAAGTTTCAACATAAAGCAATTTTTTAACGAAGCACGGGAACTCTCATCATTGGAACACTTCGTCAATGCAGTTTCGGGTGAACCTTCAGTGAGGATCTCCATCGATAAATTTTACCATACAACACAAATTGTGGAAGAAATAAAAGGAAAACTAAAATTGAGGGGTAGCTTTTTATTATAATTATATGACCCCGGTATCTATAAAATAAATGATCCGCTCAATCATTCTGTCTTCAACAACAGGATCATATTCTTGTTTCAGATCATTTCCAAATAACCTGGCCACACCCTGCCATAAAAATGCAGAAAGCCCTCCTTTGAGATCCCTGATCAGTTCATACGAAGTGTGTTTTGTTTCCCGGTCTATCAACTTGATTAATATCCTGCCTTCCGATATAGAAAGCTTTTTCAGTTGGGGGCCATACTCATCGAACAGTTTTTTTTCTGCTTGTCTGACATACTGACGCCGGAGTTTCGGATCATTAGTGGCAACATATTTCGCATCATACTCATGCAAAAGTTCGGCTGCTTTCTTCGCGTATGGATATACCTTTTTTACTTTACGGGCAAGACGCCAAAATTTCCGGACATCATGGTGGGTCTGAAGGAACCGCTGAGGCCTGACAATAACGGGGTTTAACTCCACATGGGCCAGTGTATCCCCTTCCTCGGTCACCGTCCCCACATAGACATTTGTTTTTAATTCCTGGGCACTTACTTCCAAAGACAACCCAAAAATCAGGCTTATTATGAAAATCAATGCTCGCATTTCTCATGCGAAGATAATATGTTATTAAACTAAAACGGACAAAATACGATAAGAATTATCTATCCGTACTTAGTTATTATCTTTACAAAAATTTAGAAAAGGGTATTATGAAAGAAAAAGTAAAGATAGACGTCACTTCTGAATTTGGGGAATTGGAAGGGGTAATTATCCACTCTCCCGGGCTGGAGGTAGAAGAGATGACCCCTGCAACAGCAAAACGGGCCTTGTACAGTGACATTCTAAACTTATCAGTTGCCTGTGACGAATACAAGCAGCTAAAAGGGGTACTGCAAAATGTATCTAAATGCTATGAGGTAAAGGACCTGCTCAAGGAAGTCCTGAGTAAACAAGATCTGAAAGAAAACCTGATCAAAGAGATCTGCATGACAGAAAACGCAGGAGAAATTTACCCCGAGCTAAACGAGCTGGAGCCGGAAGAACTTGCCCGGCAACTCATACACGGAGTTCCGCTACGAAGAAATAACCTGACCCGTTACCTTAGCCAGGAAAGGTTCAGTCTTTGGCCTTTACATAACTTCATTTTTACCCGCGATGCATCCATGGCTTTCAGAGATGAAATATTAATCGGGAAAATGGCCAATAAAGTCAGGGACAGAGAATCAATCATTATGAATATGATCTTTCAAAACCACCCTCTTTTTCAGGCAAAAACGATCAAAGTTCCTGATTCCGGAAATTTTTCTTCACTGAACGGCATCAATATTGAGGGAGGCGATTTTCAAGTGGCGAGAGAAGATGTTCTGATAATCGGAACAGGTGTCCGTACATCGACACAAGGTATCGATTTCATTATCGAGAATATGAAAAAGCGAACGGATACGACACAGCATATCCTGGTACAGGAACTGCCGGACAAGCCGGAATCGTTTATTCACCTTGATATGGTTTTTACCCTGCTCGACAGAGACGTCTGCATGATCTATGAACCTTTAATTCTGAAATCCAGCCGTTTTCACACCATACACATCCAGATCGACAATGGAGAAGTAACAGGCATCAGCGAGGAAGACAACTTACTAAAAGGATTAAAAAAACTGGGAATGGACATGAAACCTGTTTTTTGCGGAGGAGTCAGGGACCTATGGGTTCAGGAACGGGAACAATGGCATAGCGGAGCCAACTTTTTCGCAATAACCCCGGGACAGGTAATCGGATATGAACGAAATGTAAATACTGTGGAAGAATTATCGGACAATGGATTTGAAGTAGTCAAAGCAAAAGATATTATTGAAGGATCCGCAAAAATTCCGTCTTTCAGGAAATGCGTAATCACAATTGCAGGATCGGAACTGGCAAGAGGAGGAGGAGGTGCAAGGTGCATGACCATGCCAATTCTCAGAAAACCTGTGGAATGGTAAAACAGCATAAATACCGGGAAGAAAAAATCAAATGAGAAAATTACGGACTCATGAGTTAAACAGGCTAAACTCAGACCAGTATCAAAAAGCCGAAAAGTCGCCGATTGTCGTGATCCTTGACAATATCAGAAGTTGTAATAACATCGGGTCTATCTTCCGGACATCAGACGCCCTTCTGATTGAGTCGATATACTTATGTGGCATTACGGCACAACCACCTCACCGCGATATCCATAAAACAGCACTGGATGCGGAAAAAACAGTACACTGGAGATATTTTAAGCATACGGAAGACGCAATAGTTCTCTTAAAAAAAGAAGGGTTCAAGGTTTATGCGATCGAACAGATAGACCAAAGTATCAAGCTCCCTGATTTCAGTCCCGATAAAGGTGAGCGGTTGGGACTAATATTCGGGAATGAAGTAAAAGGGGTTCAGCAAAAGGTAGTAGATCTTTGTGACGGAGCTATTGAGATTCCCCAGTTCGGAATAAAACATTCCTTTAACGTATCGGTAAGCGCAGGAATCGTTCTTTGGGATATTTTTGCAAAACAAAAATTTTAGCCATAAAAAAAGGGTGCCGATACCGACACCCTTTTTATTTTTTATACTCGATGCTTATTTTACAATTTCTTTAAACCTTGCATCGTTGAAATATTTTGCAAACTCCAGGTCCGTAGCGATCTTGCTCTTCAGATCAGGATTGATTTTAACTGCATTTTCAAGGCTCTCGTACATCAGGTTTTCTTTAGCTGTACGTGCACCAACAATTGCTTTAAAGTATTCTTTCATATAGCAACCCTTCCAGGTACAGTTGTCAAGAGATTTAAGAGCTCCATTGTTGTCACCGGCAAGAATTTTAGCTAACCCGGCATTGGGTGAATCAGAATCACCAAGTAATTTTACAGCTTTGTCGTATTGACCTTTTTTGATGGCAACAATACCCAGGTTATAGTTAACTTCTTCACCAGCACCTGAAGCAGCTCCGAATAATTGTTCTGCCTTATCCAGATCACCTTCTGCCAATGCAACAGTCCCAAGGTTGTTTTTGATGATTGGTTCGTCGTTTTTCAGACTTTCAGCTTTTTCAAACAAAGGTTTCGCATCAGCATATTTTCCCTGCTGTGCCAATACCATACCTGCATTGTTATAACCTCTCCAGTCATTCGGATAAACTTTAGTCATGGAGTTGTAGATAGCAAGCTGTTTGTTTTTATCGGTAGTCAGCGTTGCAGCATATAAAAGTTCTGCAGGATTCAAAGAGGCAGGATCAGAATCAGCCAAGGCGGCAATCTCTTCGTCAGTCTTGCCAATCAGATCGACATTGGCTGTAATTTTAGCACGACGCAACTGAGGCAGGATCTGCTCTGCAAGAACGGTAAAAGCATCAGAAATATTTCTGATTTCACGTTCGCGGACCTCAGGATCTGAATACATGGAAAGTACGCGAAGGATGAGTTCCTTATCCTGAATATTCGATTTTTCCATCAGTTCTTTAAATCCTTCCCAGTCTTCCGGGGTAAATTTGGTATTCAGTTGTGCTTCAACATTCTCTTTTTTCAATTCCCCTTTCAGATATTTGCTGGAAGTATTCTGACGATCTTCAGACAATTTTGTATTGAATGCAAGAGTTCCGTCAGGAGAAGCATATGCTGAGACGTCAATGTCTTTTAACTCTTTGCGCTGATCGTCAAAAGCTTGTTTTGTATATTCCTTCAGCTTTTCAATATCTTCCTTTTTCAATTCTGTATTACGGACAACAGCACTGTTAATCAAATAATGAATATCAGCTGTGTAGTTATCAGGAACAATTCTCTGGAACGGGTCGATATTCGGGTCATATACACCTGTCGTGTTCTTTTCACGGCGAACACCAATAATAGGTTTCGGGTTATTGATAACAAGGGTAGAAGTTGCAATAACACCATCAGCAACTTTAATCGGATCGAATTCTACACTTTTAACACCTTTCGATGCTTTAATGTGAATTTCCAGATCTGACTGGCGCATATCATCTTTATAATCTACCGAACCTTTATAAGAAAAACTTCCGCCATTGGCATAGCTGATCACTTTGTTATTATCGTCAACTTTCTCGCCCTGAAGGGTAACCGGTTCGTAAGATGTTTCACCGTTAGCGTACTTCAAGACAGGAGTAGCAACCAATGTTACCTTCTTTTTGAAATATTTTGCAGGGAAACGGCCATCAACAGCGGCATCCACTTTGCCTGCATTTGCTTCAAGAACTTCGGGGGTTACCTGAAAATTGATCTTATCAGCATTCTTCTTCATCTTCTTAAGGCCTGAGCAGCTTGATAGTAATATAGCTGCCAATGCGATAGAGGCTAGAGGTTTAAAGTTAAATCTTTTCATTTTGACAGTATTAAATATTCATTTCGTAATTATACCGGTTCTTTTTCACAAAATTAGCAATGTTTTAATGATTTTAAAGAAATCAAGTCACTTTTTTAGCTCATTAAAATACGGTTAACGCCATTCGTATATTCCTTATCAAATATATGACCAATAATGGCCCGATAATGTTCACGGTTTTCCACAAAATCGATCTGATTTATGTCGATCAGTAAAACCGGGTATTCCATATGATGCCGGAAAAAACTAAAATATCCTCTTCTTATTTTCTCCAGATATTCCCGGCTGATATTTTGTTCGTACTGTCTGCTTCTCTTTCGTATGTTTTTCAACAATTTTTCTTCGTCGACATGTAAATATACATACAAATCAGGTTTAGGAATCTTACCGTAAACGATATTGAAAAACTGCCTGTATAATCGAAATTCATCGGAAGACAACGTGTTCTCTGCAAAAATAAGCGACTTATTAAAATAGTAGTCCGACACCAGGAATGAAGAAAACAATTCGGGCCCGGCAACATTCCGGCGAAGTTGCATATACCGGTCGGCGAGAAAAGACATCTCGAGCTGGAAAGCATACTTTTCCTGATCCTCGTAAAATTTAGGAAGAAAAGGATTGTCCCCAAACCCTTCCAGCAACATCCGCGCCCCAAAATCCCTGGCAATCATTCTTACGAGGGTCGTTTTACCTGCGCCAATGTTACCTTCTATAACCAGATAATGCATCATTTCGCTGATTATTCAACTTTCATCCCAAGCTGATAAAACATAAAAGACCAGACATCAGTATATTCATCAATGATCTTAGCCGTCGGTTTTCCACCTCCATGTCCTGCTTTTGTATCGATACGGATCAGGACGGGTAACTTCCCGGCATTATATTCCTGCAGTCTGGCAATATATTTGAATGAATGGGCGGGCACCACCCTATCGTCATGATCGGCAGTGGTGACCAGAATGGCCGGATACTTCGCACCTTTTTTTATGTTGTGATATGGCGAATAAGAATACAGATATTCAAACATTTCCTTACTGTCTTCACTGGTCCCGTAATCGCCTGCCCAGGCCCAGCCAATGGTAAACTTATGAAAACGAAGCATATCCATAACACCAACCGCAGGCAGGGCAACACGGAAAAGATCCGGGCGCTGATTAACAACGGCCCCGATAAGAAGTCCTCCGTTTGATCCCCCCATGATCGCCAACTTATTGCTGTTGGTATATTTCGAGCTGATCAGGTATTCGGCTGCAGCAATAAAATCGTCAAATACATTTTGCTTCTGCATCTTTGTTCCTGCCTTATGCCATTCTTCGCCATACTCCCCTCCGCCCCTAATATTTGCAAGGGCAAACACGCCTCCGTCTTCAATAAAGGCCATACGTGTGGAAGAGAACGAAGGAGTAAGACTGATATTAAAACCGCCGTATCCGTAAAGCAAGGTCGGATTCTTGCCGTTAAGCTCAGTCCCTTTTTTATAAACAATAAACATCGGGATCCGGGTGCTGTCCCGGGAAGCGTAAAACTCCTGTTTTACGATATAATCGTCCGGGTTAAAACTAACTTCCGGCCTGTAATACAGACTAACCTTTTTCCTGTCAAAATCGTAACGGTAAATTTCTCCGGGCGTATTGAAAGAAGTGTAGCTAAAAAATGCCACCGGTTCATTCTTCTTTCCGGAAAATGCCCCTACGCTTCCAACACCCGGAAGGTCAATCACGTAATCAAATTTCCCGTCATAATCATAGACCCGTACGTCGCTATGAGCATCTTTCATATACACGGCGACAATTTTTCCTCCTGCAAAACTGACATACTGAATTACGTTTTCACTTTCCGGGATTATATCGGTCCACGCACTTTCCTCTGGATGGTTTATATTGATCTTCACCAGCCTGTATTTTGGCGCTTTATAATTAGTCAAGACGAACAGGTCGTCCCCAATATTATCCATAGCATTGAACTCGTAATCGAAACTTTCCATAAACGGAATAAAGTCCGCTTGTTTAGCAGTCAGATCTTTAACAGACAAAGCGTTCCCGTTCGTTGCCTCACTGACCGATAAGACAAGAAAATGCTTATCGTCGGTAACTTCAGCGCCAAACATGCGTTTAGGGCGTTCTTTATCCTGCATAATGAGCCTGTCGTCCGATTGCGAGGTCCCCAGTTTATGGTAATATACCTTTTGAAATTCGTTCGCGGCAGAAAGTTCACTTCCCCTGGCAGGCTCATCATAAGCGCTGTAAAAGAATCCGCCGTCATACCAGCTGAGATTCGAGAATTTCACCCAGACAAGGTGGTCATCGAGTAATTTCCCGGTTTCAATATTTTTTACGAATATTTCATTCCAATCCGACCCGGACCGGGCAATCATATAAATAAGGTACTTATCGTCATCGGATATATCAATCCCTGAAAGAGCGACTGTCCCGTCATCGGATAAAGTATTCGGGTCAAGCACAACCCGGGGTTCCCCGCCAATGGAATCAGTCACGTATAATACGCTTTGATTCTGAAGCCCGTCATTCTTGAAGAAGAAATATTTCCCTGCCTTTTTAAAAGGGGTACCATATTTAGGATAATTTAAAAGATCAGTCAGCTGTTTCCTGATTTTATCCCTGTAGGGAAGTTTCTCCAGGTAAGAAAATGTTACTTTATTCTCTTCCTTCACCCAGTCAGCTGTTTCTTTCGAGGTATCATTTTCGAGCCAGCGATAAGGATCTCCCACTTCAGTCCCAAAATAGTTATCTTTCACCTCAACTTTTTTGGTGACCGGATATTGAATTGATTTTTCTGAACATGAAAACATACACAATACGAATAAAATATAAACCAGTTTCTTCATTTCCGGGTAATTTAATTTTACAGTTTTACAATGAGCAATCCAGTTAAATAAAGTCATATGGCACTTTCAGGCAATATGCCTGAAAATTTGAGATCTAAAAATAAATTAGTCCCGGGAACGCTTAAAAAATTACAGATTTTTTTTACTATCCCTGATACGGCGATCTTTTCTGCTCCCTGTAACCTGCCCGATAATCACTCCTGCAGCAAAAGCCGGGGCAATAAAATTCCACAGATCAGAATTCGGGAAAAACAGACTTGTCACATACGCCAAAGCGCCCAAAAGGGCAGTCCAGATAAAGGAATGGAGATATGTAAAATAAAAAGGAGGATAAAAACCATGACTTTTCCTCATGTGGTCGCTCATTTGAGACTGAATCCGGTCCAGTTCCCGGCGCTCCGGCCCGGGCTCACGGATTGCCTTTCCAACGCTTTCCTTATCTTTCTCCATCTGGTGGCAAAAGGAACGGCATTCCCTGCACGAGGAAGCAAATTTATCAGCCAGTTCCGCCATCCGGAGCAATTCTTCGATGCGAAAAAAACGGAGGTCGCGCCTCTTTATCCCTTCAAGCTGATGGACAACATCCTTCTCATAATTGGAATACCAGTTTTCCATAATAAAGATCAGATAGTACAACCAAAGTGTATCAGGGTACAAATATAAAAAATGCCCGCGTACGAGCATTTAATTTTGATTTTATCTTCTGTACCTGTCCCGGTTATCCCGGCGGTCCCTGTTGTCTCGGCGGTCTCCGTTGTCTCGGCGGTCTCCGTCGTTATCCCGACGGGGCGGACGACTTTCCCGGTCCCTTTCAGGACGTTCAACGTACCCTTCCGGTTTCGGAAGAAGCGCCTTTCTGGATAGTCTCAGTTTATTATCCCGGTCGATATCCAGAAGTTTGACCTCGATCTCTTCACCTACTTTCAAAACGCTTTCGACATTCTGTACACGATCCCAGCTAATCTCGGAAACATGCAACAGACCTTCCTTCCCCGGAAGTATCTCGACAAACGCGCCAAAAGTTGTGATCGATTTGATCTTACCTTTATAGATTTCTCCCTTTTCAGGAAGGGCAATGATCCGTTTAATACGTTCCTTTGCAGCATCCAGTGCATCCTTATTGATACCGGAAATCTCAACATAACCAAAATCGTCTTTTTCTTCGATAACAATGGTTGTTTTGGTTTCTTCCTGCAATTTCTGGATATTTTTCCCGCCAGGACCGATAATCGGGCCAATCATATCTTTCGGGATCTGAATAGTCTCGACACGGGGAACATTTGGCTTGAACTCAGGACGTGGTTCCGAAATCACTTCCATGATTTTTCCAAGAATGAATTCCCTTCCCTGTTTAGCCTGTAATAAAGCTTTTGCCATCACTTCATAGGAAAGGCCATCGACCTTAATATCCATCTGGGTGGCGGTAACTCCTTTTTCTGTTCCTGTTACTTTAAAATCCATGTCGCCAAGATGGTCTTCATCACCAAGGATATCCGAAAGAATAGCAAATTTGTCAGATCCTTTATCGGTAATCAACCCCATGGCAATTCCTGAAACAGGACGTTTCATTTTTATACCGGCGTCAAGCATAGCCATAGTCCCGGCACAAACAGTAGCCATTGAAGAAGACCCGTTCGACTCGAGAATATCGGAAACCAGGCGTACCACATAAGGGAAATTGTCAGGGATCATCCGCTTTAATGCACGGTAAGCCAGGTTTCCATGTCCAATTTCACGGCGGCTAAGCCCTCTTGGCGTCTTTGGTTCCCCAACGCAGAAAGGAGGGAAATTATAATGAAGCAGAAATCTTTCTGTTCCTTGCACCGTTACGCCATCGATCATCTTTTCATCCATCTTTGTCCCCAGTGTCACAGAAGACAGCGATTGTGTCTCTCCACGGGTAAAGATTGAAGATCCATGTGTTCCGGGAAGATAATTTACTTCGCCCCAGATCGGCCTGATCTGTGTGGTATTACGTCCATCCAACCGGATACCTTCATCCAGGATCATCCGCCGCATTGCTTCCTTCTCAACATCGTGATAATACCTTTTGATCAACTTCTCATGCAGATCAACGTCAATCTCCTCATTTTCAGCATTGGCTTCTTTGTAAGCCTCCACATACTCATCAACGATTTTCGAGAATGACTCCATCCGGAGCTGTTTATCCTTAATCTGCTGTTTAGCGATATCATAACATTTCGGATAAAGATCGGCATGTACTTTTCCGCGCAATACCTCATCATTAACCTCATGACAGTATACTCTCTTGACAACACCCACTTCGGCGGCAAGCTCTTCCTGCACTTTGCAATGCACCTTTATGGCTTCGTGAGCGGTTTTAATAGCTTCGAGCATGTCCTCTTCGCTAACCTCGTCCATCTCTCCTTCAACCATCATAATATTGTCGGAGGAAGCACCGACCATGATATCGATATCGGACTCTTTCAGTTGGCTTGCACTCGGATTGACGATGAATTTTCCATTAATCCGCCCAACCCTTACTTCGGAAATAGGACATTCGAATGGGACATCCGAAACCTGAATTGCTGCAGATGCAGCCAATCCTGCTAAAGAATCGGGCATAACATTTTCGTCGGCCGAAATCAATGAAATCATAACTGCTGTTTCAGCATGATAGTCTTCAGGGAAAAGAGGACGCAGGGCGCGGTCAACAAGCCTTGCTATCAAAATCTCCTCGTCAGAAGGACGAGCTTCTCTTTTTAGGAACCCACCAGGGAAACGACCTGCTGCGGAAAATTTCTCACGATAATCTACAGAAACCGGCATAAAATCAACATCTGCACCAGCCTCTTTTGCCGAAACCACAGTTGCCAGCAGCATCGTATCACCCATTCTTACAACAACTGCTCCATCGGCCTGTTTGGCCAGACGACCGGTCTCAATCGTGATTGTACGTCCGTCACCAAGGTCAATTGTCTTAATAATTGCTTGATTCATAAATAAAAATAGAACTAAAATTTAACAATACGAACTTTTCAATCCGTGGTGGGGATTTAAACCTTTATATTTCGATTATTTTTCAATGGTTCGTTTCAAAAATAATAAAAGGCAATAAAATTATTGCCTTTTATTATTGATTTTTTATCGGCGCAGCCCAAGCTCTTTAACAATATTACGATATCGTTCGATATCTTTCTTTGCCAGATAGTCAAGCAAACTACGGCGTTTACCTACAAGGCTGACCAGGGCGCGCTGTGTACTGAAGTCTTTTTTATTTTTCTTCAGGTGCTCAGTCAAATTTGCAATACGGTATGAAAACAATGCGACCTGTCCTTCTGCAGAACCTGTATCGATGGCGCTTTTTCCATACTTTTCAAAAATTTCCTTTTTCTTCTCAGAAGTTAAATACATCTTTCTCTTTTATTAAGTGATACAATATTTAAACTGCAGCATTGATTTCAATAGCAACAGCTTAAAATTAACTTTAAAAAACCGCCGCAAAATTAACGAAAATTATTTGTTTTTCAACTTTTTATCAACATTTCTTTACCGGCCCTATCAATTACAGAAACAACCTTCGCTTTGCCAATATCCCCCTTCTTTTACACCGATCTCCTTTCCCGGGACGGTTATAAAAACCTTAAAACCATAAAACAATCCGACCGTTAAACAATTTAGCCATCAAATCCCTTACTTATTCCCCTTCTCCAGTAATTCCCGAAACTTTTTTACATGTAAGGGAGAACCCAAAACAAAAAGCTGATCTCCCCTGCTTAAGGTCAGATCAGGAGAAGGGTTGAAAAGATATTTCGCCCCGCTCATCTTAATCCCGATAATATTGACGCCATCCAGATCTTTATCTTTCAATTCCTGGATACTTCTGTTTACAAAGCAATCGGCCATATTGGTACAACTAATCTCTTCCAGGCTGACATCCTTCTTTTTTTGCAAAAGAATATATTCCAGGAATTCAACGACATCCGGCTGGGTCACCAATGTTGCCATCCGCTGTCCGCCAATACGTTCGGGCATGATCACGTTCGTCACCCCTGCCCTTTTCAGTTTGGTAACAGACTCCATCTCAGAAGCCCGGCTGACAATCTTCAACCCGGGGTTCATACTCCGGGCCGTTAGTGCGACAAAAACATTGTCTGCGTCGTTCGGGGTAGTGGCAATTAATGCCCTGGCCTTATCGACTCTGGCTTTCTTCAAGATATCCTCATGCGTAGCATCGCCCCTGATATAAAGGAGTTCCTCATCTTCTCTTATCCTGGAGACCACATTCTCTCTCTTGTCTATAACGACAAAGTCGAGTCCATGGTCCCGCAGTTCCAGAGCTGCCTGTTCCCCATTACGGCCGTAACCGATAATGATAACATGATCTTTCAATCTTTGTATTTTTTTATCCACCCGATGTGTTTTTAAATAATTAACCAACTCTCCGTCAAAAATAAACCTCGCCAGGTTAGAACCAACATATGCAAGGCTCCCAAGGCTGAAGATAATCAAACCAGAGGTAAACAGCTTTCCTGCATCCGACAGGGGATGCACTTCACTAAACCCAACGGTAGAGATCGTAATGATTGTCATAAAGAAGGCATCTATTAATGAAAAGCCCTCCAGATAGACATAAGCCGCTGTTCCACTGGCAATCATAAAAATAAGTAAAAAAAGCCCTATCCGAATGGTCTTGTTCGATACATCCTGAAACTTATTCGCTTGCTGGTTCATCTGCGTCCAATTTTTCCCTGCTGATCAATTTCGTTCCAACAGGGCAATTTAAACATTTTTTGGGATTACAATAGCTGTTTTTTAACTGAATAAGGGCCTGCGTATCAAAAGCGGAACGGACCGGGATCCCCAATCGCTGCCAATTTGCAATTACAGAATTGTTTTCCGCAGGAACCTTTTCAAGATAATCCAAAGCCAAATCCTTCAACTCCGGCCTGTGATGATACTCTCCGTAAACAAAAAGAAAAGGAACGATCGTGTTGATAACAATGTTGCAGAATGACGAATCACCAAGATGCTTCTGATTTTTCGGGGATACCTTATTAAAACGGTAATGATTTGTCCAATAACAGGATACCTCAATCTGAAATAATTTTTTAAGTTTCTCAAGGTCATTTATTTCTGTAAGTTTCGAAAACAGGGCCGACGACCGATGGATCAACCCGGCGAACTGGGCGATCCTTACAGTAGGAAAATTAACAGGCCTCATCCTCAAAAATTTCCACAGATGCCCTTCTATCGGGCGTAATTTATATTTACCATACAAAAAAGAAAACTCCTGTCTCAACAACAAAAAATAATCATCCCCAATGAGCTCCTGGTTGAGAAGGCCTGCCGTTCCAAATAACAAAGCCTCAATCTGTAACAGGTTATCCTTATGCTTTGCAAGAATATTCAGAGGCAACGCTTTAGCCAGCATTTCAAAAGGAAGCGAATTGGTCTTGAACCCGAAATTCCGGGCCAGGAATTGATAAAATGTTTCATTCCAGTCATTTTTATTTTGTGCCAGCCGCCCGGTAATTTCAGACGTCTTCTGTTGTAACCGTTCAATCATCAGTCCATGGAACCAGATTTGAAGAGTAAGAATATCGACCTGATCAAAATGTTGCTGGCAGGCAATCCACCCTTTCGACCGGATCAGCTCATCATAATTTACTTCCAGATGAGGGGCATAAATCAGGGGCATTGATGGAACAGACTGCCCCTTTGAATTGAAGACCTGCCTGTCGTCGTTCCTTACCACATGCAAGATCACACTATCATAAGCCGGGTCCTGGTCGTGCTTATGCCTGTACCAGTCTGAAGCATGCCGGTGGATTTCGACATTTCCGGCCCAGACTGTATTTCCGATTTTAATCCGGGCATTAAAAAAATCAGGCCCTGCATTATAATTGATCATCCCGGGAGAAAAAACGGAAACAGGGTCGCCGTCCCTGGTCTTGAGGCGGGCCGTATCAAATAAACCATGTTTCCAAACAAAGTGCAAAAAGCTTTCATTCATAAGCCGGTATATTTTTATATCAAGATAAAATTACAAAAAAAATGATGCAGAAAACAAGCTGAAAATGAATAGGATTTTGTCTTGATAAAATACGAAAGGGGCCATCTGTACAAACAGGGATAATTTGGAGTATGGCTTAAGCAGATATACACAATTGATGTGTGAATAAAAAGTTATATGCGCCAACGATGAAGTAATAATCTGTAACAGGATAAAATATTTTCAGGGGAATTGTTATTATTCTTAACAAAAAACAGGTTAATTTGGCAGAAAATTCCAAAACTGTGAATTCAACCCATATCAGCATAAAACGGGCGTTATTCTTTCTGATGCCGATCGTGCTTGCAGTTATCATTGTTTCTTTAACTATCGGGAAAAGCATTTACGGGCACAGGGAGTTAACAATGCTTTCTTTTGCCATCCTAAATTTCTCCGGATATCTGTTTTTTTTGTTAATGCCCGTTGAACTGGCTTTTATTTATTACCTGCATTCCGACTTTAATATCTGTCTGCTCAACGTTGTAGCTATTGGAACAGCAATATTTTCACAAATAATCGATTACCTGATCGGGAGATCGTTCAGTAAAGGGATAATCGACAGGCTGATCGGACGCCACAGGTTCGAAAAGGCAGAATCAGAAATACGGAAATACGGAAATATTACCATATTCGTATTCAACTTACTGCCACTTTCGTCTCCTGTCATTTCACTTGCTGCCGGCATGTTAAAGCACCGGGTTTATGAAGTAGTTATGTACAGCTTTGCCGGCCTGCTTTTAAAGTATCTTATAATGACCCTGCTGTTCGGTCGCTAAAAATTAATATAAAAGATCTGCATTCACCAACAGTTCCTCCATGTTTACCTGTACATCCATTGCTGCATAACGCGCCTTCTCTGCAAAATCGACGCCTGAAGAAGCATAAATAATAGCCCTGGACGAGTTGACAAGAAGCCCGCACTGGTCATTCATCCCGTATTCAGCAACTTCCTGCAGGCTTCCTCCCTGCGCCCCGACTCCCGGCACCAGGAGAAAATGATGAGGAACGACTGTCCGGATCTCCAGGAGTTTTTCTGCCTTCGTGGCACCAACCACATACATCATGTTATCAGCTGTTCCCCAGTTCTGTGAAGTCTTCAGCACGGTTTCGAAAAGAGGTTCACCATTCTTTTCATTTTTAACCAACTGAAAATCGGAAGCCCCTTTATTAGAGGTCAAAGCCAAAAGGATAACCCATTTATCGAGGTAAGTCATGAACGGGGTCACGGAGTCTTCCCCCATATAAGGGGCTACAGTAACTGCGTCAAAATCCATGTTATCAAAAAAAGCCCTGGCATACAGGTTGGAGGTATTGCCAATATCTCCCCTTTTGGCGTCAGCAATAATAAACTGTTCCGGATACCGGTCCCGGATATAAGCAACAGTTTTCTCCAGGCTGCCCCATCCGGTCATTCCCTGGCTCTCGTAAAAAGCAAGGTTTGGCTTATAAGCAACACAAAGATCCTGTGTTGCATCGATAATTTCTTTATTAAAGGAAAAAATCGGATCCGAAGTTTCCTTCAGGTGGCCAGGAACTTTTTGGATGTCAGAATCCAGTCCAATACACAGGAAGCTTCTTTTTTGTCTTATCTGCTCGAAGAGCTGATCTCGGTTCATAAAATTATTTTTTCAAAAACACGTAATTTAAATTTCTGCTTCTTTCAACCTTTCAGCATTTTCCTCAACCTGAAGTTTTTCGATAAATTCATCAAGATCGCCGTTAATAACGGCCTGCAGGTTATAGGAAGTTAAATTGATACGATGATCGGTTACCCGTCCCTGAGGCCAGTTGTAGGTACGTATTTTAGCCGACCTGTCGCCTGTAGATACCATTGTTTTCCGCTTCGATGCGATCTCATCGATATATTTCTGGTACTCCATATTATAAATACGGGTGCGAAGCTCAACCATGGCCTTTGCCAGGTTTTTCAGCTGGGACTTCTCATCCTGACAGGTCACAACGATACCGGTGGGAATGTGTGTCAGGCGTATTGCCGAATAAGTAGTATTAACCGACTGCCCTCCGGGACCTGAAGAACAATAGGTATCTTTCCGGATATCTGTTTCCTTCAGTTCAACATCAAATTCTTCAGCTTCCGGCAAAACCGCCACTGATGCAGCGGAAGTATGCACACGGCCCTGCGTTTCGGTTTGCGGGACACGCTGCACCCGGTGGACACCGGACTCGTATTTCAGGATCCCGTAAACACCTTCGCCCGTAACCTTGGCTACAATTTCCTTATATCCGCCTGCGGTCCCTTCATTCAAATGGGTCACCTCCAGGCGCCATCCTTTCCGCTCACAGTATTTTGAATACATACGGAACAGATCCCCTGCAAAAATACTGGCTTCATCGCCACCCGTCCCGGCCCTGATCTCCAGGATGGCATTCTTACCGTCTTCAGGATCTGCAGGAACAAGCAGCAGCCTGATTTCTTTCTCTTTATCAGGAATAAGCAGTTCGGTCTGTTCGATCTCTTCTTTTGCCATCTCCCGGATTTCCGGGTCACTTTCTTCGGCCAGCATTTGTTTGCCAGAATCAATATTTTCCAGCAAGCCTTTATATTCTTTGAACGCCTGCACCAAGGCTTCCAGACGCCTGTACTCCTGATTCAGCTTTACATACCGCTTCATATCACCCATCACGGAAGGATCGGTAATTTGCTGACCAACTTCCTCGAAGCGGTATTTTATCGGTTCAAATTTTTCTATCAACGAATGATCTGCCATATAAAAAATATTAGGTACCAGTAACCTGATGCCAGTTTCCCTTCCGGCACCGTTTACCCAATTATCTTTAATTTAATATTCGAAATTCCCGTATTCAGATATAATGGTAAGCTTTTCCCCATCAAAAGGTTCAACTCTTCCAATAATCCGGGCATCAATGTTGAACGAGACGGCAATACTCATAATTGCATCCGCCAAGTCAGGCCTGAGATAAATTTCCATCCGGTGCCCCATATTGAAAACCTTGTACATTTCCTTCCAGTCCGTTCCAGATTCTTGTTGAATCATCCGGAAAAGAGGTGGTACAGGAAATAAGTTATCCTTGACAACGTGTACATTATCAACAAAATGCATCACTTTAGTCTGTGCACCTCCGGAACAATGGATCATTCCGTGAATATCTTTCCGGTAATGATCCAGAATTTTCTTAATAACAGGAGCATATGTCCGTGTCGGAGAGAGCACCAGCTTCCCTGCATCCAACCCCAGGCCTTCAATGGCATCTGTAAGCCTTTTGCTCCCGGAATAAACCAGTGATTCAGGAATTTCCGGATCATAGCTCTCCGGAAATTTTTGTGCAAGATAAGATGCAAATACATCATGCCGGGCAGAAGTAAGTCCGTTGCTTCCCATCCCCCCGTTGTATTCAGTCTCATAAGTTGTCTGGCCAAATGACGCCAGTCCAACGATCACGTCGCCGGGTTGGATCCGGTCGGCAGAGATAACGTCGGCCCGCTTCATCCGGCATACGACCGTCGAATCGACAATAATCGTACGTACCAGGTCTCCCACATCAGCAGTTTCGCCCCCGGTCGGGTACACTCCTACACCCATCTGCTGCAACTCACGGCAAAGCTCATCTGTACCGTTGATGATTGCGGCAATAACCTCTCCGGAAATTTTATTTTTATTTCTCCCTATTGTCGACGAAAGAAGGATATTATCCGTAGCCCCTACACACAACAGGTCGTCAATATTCATGATCAAAGCATCCTGGGCAATACCTTTCCATACAGAAAGGTCGCCGGTCTCCTTCCAATAGGCGTAAGCCAATGAAGATTTAGTACCCGCCCCGTCGGCATGCATAATGCTACACCACTCCGGATCGCCGCCAAGCACATCCGGAATAATCTTACAGAATGCCCCGGGGAACAACCCTTTATCAATATTCTTAATTGCCTGGTGAACATCTTCTTTTGACGCCGAAACGCCGCGATCCATGTACCTGCTGTTACTCATATCGTCCTATGCTGTTTTAGCGCGACAAAGTTAACATTTTTATATCATTTCAGAAGTTATGTATTTTTGAAAATACAGACAAATCCAAAGAACATGACGAAAAAGATAAAACCACAAGTGACTTTAAAAAAATGTCAAGACAAAAAAAAATTTTCACTTGACATTTTAAAAAAATCACTTGTGAAAAAATAAAAATCACTTGTGGTTTTCCAAGTGTACTAACTTTTGACAGCTTTATAAAAAACCAACAACAGAAACCCCTTAAACCAAAGAAACAATTAAAAGGTTCCCATAAACCACATTTTCTCTTTCTTTCCTTTTCTTTTCATGTTACCTTTGCTGTCAAAACTATTCTGTATCTAACTTACCTGTTTCAAAATTCGGGAAATGAGCAGGACAACACGTCATTTGACTAATGTTATTTCAGTAACACTGGGGATGAGATTATTCTCCATGTCGATCATTATACCTTTTCTTTCTGTTTATGCACTGGGGCTGAAAGACGGGGCACCTTCGCTTACCGGTTACGCGCTGGGGATTTTCGGCCTCACCCAGGCTGTTTTACAAATTCCTTTCGGAGCGCTCAGCGACCGGATCGGGTACAAAAAGGTAATGATTGCCGGATTAATCATGCTTATTGCAGGATTAACCACTGCATCTTTCGCCACCAGCATCTATTGGTTAATTTTTGCCCGCGCACTACAGGGAAGCGGGGCTATCGTCACCGTAGGTTATTCCTGGATATCTTCGGCTTCTGCAGATGAAGACCGCGACAAACAACTGACAAAACTGGGGGCTGTAATCGGGACGTTTACCATGCTGTCGTATACCATTGGCCCGCTTATCCATATTTTCATGAATGTCAGGCAGATGTTCCTTTTCTCTGCATTTTTGATCCTCTGCTGCCTCATCTGGGTAATAGCAGACACCAGGCAGGTCCCTGTCGAACTTAGGAAACAACAGCAAACACAAAACAAGGCAACAAAGACCGTCTTCAACAGGAAAAACCTGACCATGGGATTTATGATGACAGTGAACAACCTGCTGATGATGTCATTCTTCTTCATGATTCCGATCCTGTTAAAAGGGATCCTGGAAACGAACCAGATGTGGATCATCCTCACTCCTGCCATACTGATATCGATCGGACTTCTTCCCCTGTTCTCCAAAATAGCTTCACGCGGAAGATCAAGGTCACTGATTACATCCCTGTTTATGCTTGATGGTGTAGGTTTTGCCTTGCTTTATAGTCATTCTCTCTCCGGGATATCTGCGGGAACAGTCGCCCTGATGACCGGATCATTTTCGATATCGGCCATTGTACCTATGCTTGCCAACAGAGGAATTGACAACCGGCAACGGGGCAAAGGCAACGGGGTAATTGTCAGCCTTCAGTATTTCGGATCTTTTCTGGGAGCTGCCCTCACCGGAACATTATGGAGCATATCTGAAAATATAGCCTTTCTCTTCACCGGGATTATGGCAGTAACAGGCATGGTCCTGATCTTAAGCCTGCCACGGGAAAACAAATAGAACAGGTAACAAAAAGGCAGCAGACAGGCTAACCTCCCTGCGAGACCGATATACTTATTTTTGACAAAAGAATATAAAGACTTTTCCATGTATTCAAAAATTTTATCAAACCCAATCGAAATTTGCCTTATTTTTGAAAAAACAAATAAACCAGGACTGACATTGCAACAGAACAGTGCGGGAAAAATAAACCAAAACATAAAAAACTATACCCTAAATTAATGCAGCAGGAACAAAAAAAGAAAAGCAGAAGAAAGCTGTTAAGCATTAACCTCATTCATGAAAACAGAAAAATTATACTGCAAAGTATTCTGGCCATTTTATTCATAGGACTGGCACTATATTTCATCAAGCATCAACGGACCGAACTGGTCGAAGTAAAAAGGACACTGCAAAATGCCAGTTTATTGTATGTCCTTTTGGGTATTTCTGTATCTGTCTTTTATATTGCGGTACAGGGATTAATGTATTGCTACAGTTTCAGAAGTGTCGGTGAAAGAATTACGCTTTCAAGCGCCATGATCCTTTTCATCAAGCGAAATTTCATCAGTATCTTTTTACCGGCAGGAGGCATATCATCCCTGGCATTTTTTACCAGGAACATTGAAAGACAATACGTATCCAAATCGAAGATACATGTTGCATCCTCCATTTATGCTTTTATTGGGATCCTTTCTGTCATTATTGTGGCTGTGCCGGCGCTGTTTTATGCCATGATGAAAGACAGCCTGTCTTCCAATATGGTTTATACCTTTATAATTCTTGTCCTGCTGATTGCAGCATGTATTCACATGGCGCAGTCTATTGTCAATGAAGGCTGGGCCTACCGGCTGATTATTAAAATAAGACCGGGATTCGAACCTCAGCTTGCCGAGCTAAAGGCAATCAATTTCAGCAAAAAAAATTTTACAGCCACAATACTCACCTCTGTGCTGATCGAACTCATCGGGATTGCCCATCTGTTGATCTCCATGCGGGCCCTGGGTTATCATCTTTCCATAGAAGGAGCGGCCATCGGGTATATTGTTTCGGTGATGTTCCTGATCGTTTCTCCGTTCCTAAGAGGATTGGGGGCCATTGAACTATCACTTAGCTTTATTCTGACAAGGTACGGCTTTTCAACCCTGGAAGCTGTATCCGTTACATTTCTCTACCGCTTCTTCGAATTCTGGATCTTACTGGTTATCGGAGCGTTCAGTTTCATATTTGTAAGAAACAATATATTTCTTCGTATAGCACCGGTTTTTCTTACGTTTTCCCTGGGAGTTGTCAACATCCTGTCGGTTCTGACCCCAGCCCTGCAATACAGGCTGCGCCTGTTGCACGAGTTTCTGCCGATTTATGCGATCGATATTTCCAATTATGCCGTATTTATGGTCGGCATCTTTTTACTGATCATCTCCGCATTCTTATTAAAGGGGGTTAAACGAGTCTGGTATCTCACAGTAGGGCTGACCATTATTTCCATCGTTGGTAACCTGACAAAGGCTATCGACTATGAAGAGGCCTCTCTTGCGCTTTTCACGCTGGTTGCACTTTTCCTGACCCGTAAACAATATTTTGTCAGGAGTAACCCCAAACTGACCCATGTCGGGATCAATGCCGCCCTTATTGCAATAGCTGCCGTTATCATTTACGGGATTACCGGATTTTATTTTTTGGATAAAAAACATTTTAATATAGACTTTAGCTTCATTGAATCTGTGAGGTACACGGTCGAGAATTTTTTCCTTTTCCATAGTAATTCGTTAATCCCCAGGGATAACTTCGCCCGGAATTTTCTGTACTCAATCAACATTTCCGGGGGATTAACCATCGGATTTCTGCTGTACACGATTGTCAGTCCTTACATATTCGAAGAAAAAACGGAAGAAGAAAAACTGAAACTGGCAAAAGAACTGGTCGAAAAGTACGGACGCTCTCAACTGGATTATTTCAAGACTTACTATGACAAGCTCTTGTTCTTTACCAGTGACCATGAGGCATTTGTCTCGTACCAGACTGCCGGGAGTTACGCGGTCGTACTGGAAGACCCTGTCTGCAAGGACCATGAGAAGATGGGCTCAGCTATTAAGGAGTTCGACGCCTTTTGCGCTGGGAACGGGTTAAAAAGCATCTTCTACCGCGTTCCCGAAAGCAGTCTTCCTGTTTATCACAGGTTAAAAAAGAAATCCTTGCTCATCGGGCAGGAAGCGGTGCTGGACCTTTCCTCTTTCACCATTGAGGGAAAAGAAAAGAAATCGATCCGGACCTCATCAAACAAACAAAAAGAACTGGGCTATCAGGTTAAAATATACCAGCCTCCAATCAAGGATGGCCTGATCCAGAAAATCCATTCGGTGTCAAACGAATGGCAAAAGGAAAGGCACTACGAAGAGCTGGTATTCTCGCAGGGTTTATTTGATACTTCAGAGTTGAAAAACCAGACCATTATTGTCGTGGAAAACCAGGAAGAAAAAGTACTTGCATTTGCCAATATCGTCCCGGATTATGCTCCCGGAGAATCGACATACGACCTGATCCGGAACGCAAAAGGTACCCCCAACGGACTGATCGAGTTTTTAATGGCCGAAATGTTCTTCCACATGAAAGCACAGGGCTATAAATCGGCCAATCTGGGTTTCTCCGCCATGTCGGGGATAGAAGAGGGGAAAAGCTTCCCGGAAAAATCGATCCGCTTTGCTTACGAAAAATTAAGGGCTTTCGCCCACTACAAGGGGTTGAAGGAATTCAAGGATAAATTCGGACCTTCGTGGCACAATAAATATCTGATCTATTCGAATGATTATGATCTGTTTAGCGTTCCATCCGCATTAAAAAAGATAACACGCCCATAAATAAAAAAGCATCTTGCTTTTACAAGATGCTTAACGAGCGAGAAACGGGATTCGAACCCGCGACCCCAACCTTGGCAAGGTTGTGCTCTACCAACTGAGCTATTCTCGCATCAAATAATAAGGAACGCTTTTTTCTCAGACTGGCATTAGAAATGCTTCAACCTGAGGACGACAAAGGTAAAAAAAATTCTTTCACTTCCATCATCCGTATTCATTTTTTTAATTGTTTCATTATTGTTGTCCCGCTTCCTGTATTTATCTTTCACCGTGCCTCTTCCGGTATATTATCTTTCCGTATTTTCCGATTCAACTGCGCCCCTCAGGTTCCTTTGATTGTTACAATACCGGAAATATCACGAATTTGCTATTTTTACCGCCGGAAACGATCTGTACAGTGCGAAGAACCCGTTAAATCAAACATTGAATTCTATTGAAATTTAACCCTATTGATACAAACCTGCCCGTTGTTCCTGTCCTGGATGAAATCAGGCACCGGCTGGCAACAAAAAATGTACTGATTATCAGTGCCCCTCCGGGCACGGGAAAAAGTACGCTTGTTCCACTGGCCTTGCTTGACGAAGAAAATCCTCAAAAAATCATTATGCTCGAACCCCGGCGACTGGCCGCTCAGACCATTGCCGGAAGAATGGCTTCCCTTTTGGGGGAACAGGCCGGTGATACGGTAGGATACAGGATACGCTTCGAAACCAGGGTAAGCAGGCAAACAAAGATCGAGGTGGTGACAGAAGGGATCCTTACCAGAATGATCCAGTCAGACAACTCATTGTCCGGTGTTTCAACGGTAATCTTCGATGAATTCCATGAACGAAGTATTCATTCCGATTTGGCCCTGGCCCTGATCCGCGAAGCACAGCAAATATTGCGTCCGGACCTGCGCATTGTCATTATGTCGGCTACCTTGGATTTGCAGGGACTATCGGAACTGTTACAGGCCCCTATTCTTCAATGTTCCGGACGTCAGTACCCCGTCGAAATCATTTATACCGGGGAAAATGACATTCGGATGCTTCCGGAATTAACAGCCCGGACCGTCATAAAGGCCATTCATGAGAAAACAGGCGACTTGCTTGTATTTTTGCCGGGAGAAAGCGAGATCAGAAAATGTGAAGCTATACTGAATTCAGAACGGCAGGACTTTGAGGTACATCCCCTTTACGGAATGCTTCCATGGAATAAACAACAAGCTGCTATTTTTCCCAATCCGCACGGAAAAAGAAAAATAATACTGGCGACTTCCATCGCAGAGACCAGTCTTACCATCGAAGGAGTCAGGGTTGTAGTCGATTGCGGGTACACCCGGGTATCCCGTTTTGATCCGCGTAACGGTTTGTCTCGCCTGGAAACTGTTCCGGTATCCAAAGATTCGGCAGACCAACGGGCAGGACGTGCAGGAAGGCTCGGCCCAGGAACCTGCTACCGGATGTGGACCAAAGCCACCCATAGCCAACTGATCAATCACCGTACGCCTGAAATACTGGAGGCAGATCTGGCAGATCTGGTACTTGACCTTGCAGAGTGGGGCATTTCCAATCCGGGCCAGGTAAGCTGGCTCACGTCTCCGCCAGCAGGGAACTATCAGCAGGCTGTGGAATTACTGACCCAACTGGAAGCCCTCGAATACGGTAAAATTACGCCTCACGGGAGAACGATGCACCAGCTGCCATGCCACCCGCGTATAGCCCATATGCTGTTGCAGGCCCGTGACCAGGAAAGCAAGGCCCTTGCCACCGACCTGGCTGCCATACTGGAAGAACGTGACCCTCTAGGGAAAGAAGCAGGGATCGACATTAACCTCAGGATCAGTCTGCTTCGAAAACAGAGAGGGGATAGGCATATGAACAGAAAAATAAGGCGCATTGAGCAAGTTGCAGGGTCTTACCGATCGGTCGTTCGCTGTTCCGAAAGCAATGAACCAATTGATCCTTATGAAACCGGATTATTGCTGGTTTATGCTTATCCCGAACGTATCGCCCATTCCAGGGTTGGGAACAATGCGCACTTCCAGCTTTCGAACGGGAGCCTGGCAATGGCAGATTATCATGATGACCTGGCACACGAGCCCTGGCTGGCGGTGGCCCACCTTAATGCCCGGGAGGGAATGGGAACAATATTTCTCGCCTCCCCTCTCAATCCTAAAGATCTTGCCCCACTGGTAAAAAAGCGGGAAGTAGTCAGCTGGGAAAGCAAAAAGGGAGGACTGATAGCTGCCTGTGAACTACGCCTGGGAACACTCGTACTGCAAACGCAACCATTGCCCAACCCGGCCCCTGAAATTATTCAGAAAGTTATCAGTGATGCGATCAAAAAGGAAGGGGAACATCTGTTGAATTTCAACGATCAGGTCGTCCAGTGGCAAAACAGGATATTAAGTCTTCGAAAATGGCGGGCTGACGAGAACTGGCCGGATGTGACCACAGAAAACCTGCTCCTTCAAAACGAACAATGGTTATCCCCCTGGTTGCAAAATATCCGAAAAACCGACGATCTGAAAAAAATCGACCTCTACGGTGCGCTTCTCTATCATCTAAGCCCGGAACAACAAAACCGGCTCGACTATTTAGCACCTGCAAAAGCAAAGGTGCCCAGCGGATCATCTGTGAAGCTCGACTATCAACCGAATGGGGCCCCTCCAGTGCTGGCAGTCAGGTTACAGGAAGTATTCGGACTGGCCGATACCCCAACTGTAAATGAAGGCCGGGTGAACGTGATCATGCACCTTCTCTCTCCCGGATTCAAGCCGGTCCAGGTCACCTCCGATCTTCGCAGCTTCTGGAACAGCACCTACCATGTCGTAAAAAAAGAACTGAAACGCCGGTATCCAAAACATTCCTGGCCGGAAAATCCATGGACCGAGCAAGCAATAAAAGGAACCAAAAGAAAAAATCAGCCATAATATATAACCGAAAGGAGCCTATCAAAACGAAATATAAACAGAATGAAAATCCGTGCGTTTAATCGTTCCCGGGTATTACCCGGCTGTTTAAATCGAGCAAACATTTTGAAAATGAACGAAAGTCTTCAGGAATTAGTTTTACCTGCTTTCTTCCGCAATGAAGAACGATTACCGGAACAGTCCGCTGCTTTCCAATGAGGCTCTGATGCAGGCAATCAACAAAAAAATCCGTTCTTTGAACCGATGAAAAAGAAATTTTCTTTCTGGATAACCCTCTGTTTATAATAATAAAATCTCTTCCAATGACATAACGTTCATGTAAAACAAAATTCCATATCCCGAAGGCTGTTATTCCACCACATACAATCATTAAATTGTAAAAAAACAGCACCTCCCGTTCTTTATATAAAATAACAAAAACAGAAAGGCTTGTCATAATAATAAAGAATATATAAACCACCCAATCTGCCGGAATTTTTCTTCGGGATGAAAATTTTTTTTTCATTTGATAACAAATTATTTTTAGCTGCACATTGAACTCAATATATAACTTTCACTGATTTACGCACTATATAATTCATCCTTCTACTCTCTTTCGCCGATAAAACACCCCATAAATCGAGATAAAAATAAATCGATTATAACAACCTTACAGCTCATCAATGTATCAAATATCAAACAGGCGGGTCAACTCATTCTTTCTCTTGCACTGTATAAAGATATAAAATACAATTTGCAATAAGCTATCAAACGTGGATTTTATGGAGGGCACATCAAAACAAACAGGCAACCTTAGACTTCAAAAGTCACAGACCGACCTTGACACTTTAAAAGTAGTATTCTTAATAAATAATTCTATTAAGAAACTGTTAAGAATAAAATTTATTTGGCACGAATTTCAAATGAAACTTGCCACTTCCCGGAGAGATTCATTGACCGGCATACTCAATGATTTTACAATCTATTTTGGGATGTCCTTTCAGTTCAAGCCAGAAGGCTATTTTATCAGCATATTTTTTCTTTTGAAAGTCGTAAAACTTTTTAGGCAAAGTCAAACTACAGTCACTTTCCTTCAATATTTCATCGCCGAAAACCTGTATGGAAGTAAATAATTTCAATTCATAATAGGATCCGATATTTTCAGGAACAGCCACTTCCCCTTTTAATTTTTTCTCTTCATAATTCTGAAGGTCAAATTCAAGAATTTTTCCGATAAATAGCTTATCAACAATTCCTTTATCCCTATTATCCCAACGCATCCGGGCAACTTCCAGTTCCGGATTTGTCAGGTATGCATCGATGGTTACTTTTTCAGGAATAAATATCGCTTCGCTTGACATTTGCGGCGCAAGGTTGTGCAGGATATGGGGAAGAGGCTCACCCTCAAGGCACGATCGCATAGTCTCTGAAACGATAATATCATACTTTCTGTCAAGGTTAAACGTTACGGCATCGGTAAGCAAAAAATCATTAATAAACTCATCAAAGTCGAGATATTCAATTAATCTTTTTGCCGCGTCCAACGACCTTTCATTAACATCAATTACTGTAACTTTCACTTCTCCCTGCTGATAAAGACTGAGCAAAGGAGTTATTAACGTTGCATAGGGACCACATCCAGCATAAAAAATCTGCACGGGTTGTATCCCCTCTTCCTTCTTTTGCTGAATGGCTTTATGAATTCCCCGTAAAAAAACAGCGGTACGTTTGAATTCAATCAGGCAATGTGCTGCTGATGCAGAAGAAATCGCCTTGCCTGAAGGTAGTACGATCTCATTATTATCCAAGCTGTTTACTTTAATGCCCGTAATGGAAGAAAAAATCTGGTATAAACTGTCTGCCGATTGTTTTAACAGTAAAAAATCTTCTCCGCCTTCGAGAAGGTTTTTCGTTAGCGCTTTAATTTCCGGAAGTAATGATCTGTTTTTCATAATTTATTTTTTAAGTATACAATTTACAAAAAAATTATAACCCGCTTCATACGGTTAATCATTTTGAAAAAAAGATCAGAAACTATTCCGGTAAAATGAATATATTTGCCGTCGATTTTTGGTGATTATTTCTGATTCCGTCAGAAGTAATAAAAGGGAATCCGGTGAGAAACCGGAGCTGTACCCGCAGCTGTAAGTCCTGAAAATGTTTTTGAAAAATCTTTTGCCACTGCCGGGCACCTGCCTGATGGGAAGGCCTTCAAAAACAGGACAAGCCAGAAAACCTGCCAGGATCACAGATTTAAACATTTTGCTTCCGGGTAAGAAGTTAATGTCGTGAACATTATTTGCTCAACATTATTTTTTATCGTGTCAGTTTTTATAATTGACGTTGGACGCAAGGTGCGATTATTTAATTTTTTAAATGATTAAACCATGCAAAAAATCAACTGGCTCTTAACCTGCCTTTTTTTGTTCATCGCGCCCTCTTTATGGGCGCAGAATGTTTCGTTTTCAGGAACAGTAAGTGTAAAAAAAACCGGGGAACCGTTAACCGGGGCCAATGTTTATTTTAACGGGACAACCCTTGGCACCGTAACCAACAAAGACGGAAATTTTATTATCAAAAATGTAAAACCGGGAAATTACGAAGTGATTGTCTCGTGTGTAGGCTACCACCGCTTAAAAGAGGAGATCGCCGTTCTTGAAAAAGAGACAAAATTTAATTGCTCGCTTGAAACGTCAAACAGTTCATTGGGAGAAGTGGTCGTTACCGGGACAGGAACGCCACACCACCTGAAAAGTGCACCCGTTCAAACCGAATTGATCGACAGCAAGCTGGTCGAAAACATTGCTTCCCCAGATTTTACCGATTTAATGAGCAGTATCAGTCCGTCTTTTGACTTTAGTCCGGGCGCCATGGGGCCTTTTATGCAACTGAATGGCCTGGGCAATGATTATATCCTCGTGATGATCGACGGGAAACGGACCTACGGCGATATCGGCGGACAGAACGACCTTAACCGCATCAACCCGGACGACATCGAACGTATTGAAGTGGTAAAAGGCGCCTCTTCTGCGTTGTACGGATCCGAGGCCATTGCCGGGGTAATTAATATTATCACGAAAAAATCGGACAGAAAAATCAGTGTTGTCAACAATTCCCGGATAGGCGGCCATGGCGAATGGGTCCAGCATAACGGTCTCGACCTAAACTTCGGCCGGCTCTCCTATTCAACTTCTTTCGACCGTAAAAAGACCGACGGCTGGCAGTTAAGCAAATACGAAACCGATGGGACGAATCTGTCTGAAACGGATGCGATGGCGCAGAACCCGTCGAAGGATTACACGTTCGACCAAAAATTCTCATATAATATCACCCCAAAACTGAATGTTTATGCGCAGGGCTCAAAATATGAGCGGGATGTTCAACGTCCCCTGGCGGTTGGGAAATACGGCTATTTTTACAAGGATTTCAGTTATTCGTCCGGAGGCAAATACCTGCTGAATAAAACAGCTTATATTCAGGCAGACTGGGCTTCCGACCGGTTCAAATATTACTATAAGTACAATCAGGAATCGGGTACTTATGCGGCAGGCGATAAAGCGCTCCAGACCAACCAACTCCGCGATGCACTGAATATTAAAGGTGTGTTCAGCCTTTCAAAAATGCACCTGTTATCGGTTGGCGGGGAATATGTCAACGAAGAGCTCGAATCGGAAGGGCGCCTGACCGGGAAAAAGGCTGATGCTTACACCCTGGCCGCCTATGCCCAGGATGAAATGCAAATCGTAAAAGACTTATCGTTAGTCGCGGGGGCCCGTTATGTCGATCACAAAGCGTTTGGAAGCGCTTTTACCCCCAAAGTATCGGCCCTTTACAAACTCCGCGATTTTAATTTCAGGGGAACCTATGCCCGGGGGTTTAAGGCCCCGACATTAAAAGAGCTTTATTACCATTATGAAAAAAATGGTTATCTGTATCTTGGAAACCCGGATTTGGACCCGCAAACATCCAATTACTACGCCCTATCGGCAGAATATATCATCAACGGGCTTTCGTTCAGCCTGACAGGTTACCGGAACGATGTAAACGACCTGATCGACTATAAAACGGTGGAAACATCCGGAGAAGATGCGGCTAACGGGGTTAAAACCACCCGGGAACATTACAACATTGCAAAAGCAGGGACAAAAGGGCTCGATTTTCTTTTCAATGCAAACCTTGGAGCAGGTTTCTCCGTCGGCGGCGGCTACAGTTACGTGGACGCGAAAAATAAAACTGAAGACATCCGCTTGGAAGGCGTTGCAAAAAACTATGGCAACATCCGGCTGGGCTACCTGCACAACTGGAAAAAATACCAGTTGAATGCTACCCTGACCGGACGGTTCCAGGATAAAAAATTTTATGACGACAAATACGGAGACGCCAAAGGATACAATTTATGGAAACTCACGACAGTCCACCGCTTCAATACAAAAGGCACACTTAATTTTGAAGCCACAGCCGGGGTCGATAACCTTTTCGATTATGTAGACGACAGCCCCTATGGTTCGCACTACGGAACGATCAATCCGGGACGTACCGCTTTTGCCGGGGTAAAGATCGTTTTTGCACGTTAATCAAGGTTCCGGGATAATGAATGTGTTCAAAAAAATAATCTTTAAAATACATCAGGTCACAGGCATCATCCTGGGTCTGATGTTTCTGGCCTGGTTCCTTTCGGGCATTATCCTTATTTTTGCCGGTTTTCCCCATGCTTCGCGCGAGGAACGGTTCCAGCATCTGGAACCGTTTAACCGCGCCGATTTTGAAAAGATCCTTCCCCTGCCCGATTCTGTTAAAGGCTCCGTCGAACTGGAGAAACAGGAAGACCGGCCTGTCTACCGGGTTACTACTGGTAAAAAAGCACAGCGGGTGATCGATGCCTGCACGCTGCAAATTATTCCCGGATTTTCAGAAGCATCATGCAAACGTGTAGCCGGGAATTTTATGGGGTGCCCGGTTAAAAAGACAGTAAAAACAGATCAGCTCGACCAATGGATGCCCTGGAGCTATTACAGGCCACTGCTCCCGATATACAAATTCCGGATGGACGATGACCGGCATACTGTCCTTTATGTTTCCTCCAGGACAGGTGCCATTGTTCAGCAGACCGACCGTAAAAGCCGGTGGCTTGCCCGCATCGGGGCTATCCCCCACTGGATTTATTTCCGTTCGCTGCGTTTACAGGTACAGCTATGGAAACAGGTGATCATCCGGATCTCGGCCATCGGGCTTTTGGTCTGCCTCTCGGGAATTATTGCCGGATTCATGCGTATGAATAACCGGAAAAAACAAAGAAAAACAGGAAGTATCACGCCCTATAAAAAATTCTGGTACAAATGGCACCATCTGGCAGGGTTCTTTTTCGGCGTATTTGTTTTTACATTTTTGTTAAGCGGACTTTTCTCAGTTGCCGGACTGCCGGACTGGGTCACGCCTGCACACCACGACTTTTCACCACGGGAAACCTGGGAAAAGCACCAAAGAGTATCATCAGGCAAGGGGCATTCTATGCTTGAGCTCTGGCAGTCGCTCAAAACAAAAAATGGGATCCGGAAGCTGGAACGGGAAACCAGCATGGGAAATCCTGCCTGGTTCATTTACTATAACAACTACCAGGTCCCGGCCATTTATATTGTTGCCGGAGATACAATCTTCAGGCAGGAACCGTATAGACTACAACAGGTGAGAGACCGGGCAGCAAGACTTTTTCCCGGGACTTCCTACTCTGTCTCCGAGCAAACCGGATACGACAATTACTACCAGAAGTCGGGAATGGCAAACCATCCGCTCCCGGTTTACCAGATTACCTGGAACAATGAAAATCAGGACCGGATCTACATCTACCCCGTTACAGGACATGTCGTGCTATCGTACGATAAGAAAGGCAAAATCCACCGGTGGTTATACCAGGGCCTGCACAAATTCAATTTTCAGTTCTTAATCGAACATGAATGGCTCCGGAAAGCATTACTTCTCGTATTGTCGTGCGGAGGTATTGTTGTTAGCCTTTCCGGAATAGCATTAAGCGTCAAATGGATAAAACGAAAAGTAAAGAATAAATGAAAATCAATCTTTTAATAGTACTCGTTCTTCTTTTCAACCTAAACACAACCGGGATGAACAAAACAAAGCAAGAAGAAAAAACAGGCATTTTGCTGGTCTCTTTCGGCACCAGCTATGCCAATGCACAAACGGCTCTTGACCATATTGGCGAACAGGTCAGGAAAACCTTTCCCGGTATCGAAGTCCGCTGGGCTTTTACGTCGAATATTATTCGCAATACCCTCAAAACAAAGGGCCGTTCTGTCGATTCGCCGGCAGAAGCATTGGCTAAAATGGGAGCCGACGGTTTTACTAAAATTGCCGTCCAGTCGTTGCATGTAATCCCCGGTGAAGAATTTGAAGACCTGCAAAAAACAGTGGCCGCCTTCAACCATATTCCCAAGAATGCACAAAAGGTTGTACTGGGAAAGCCCTTGCTTTACCGGCATGAAGATATTACCGAAACCTGCGCGGCACTCAGGACAATTCTTCCGGCAGATCGTGCTCCCGGTGATGCCATCGTCATGATGGGGCACGGAACTTCCCATGAATCAAACATCTATTACCCCGGATTGCAATATTACCTGTGGCAGCAGTCCCCCCTTCTCTTTCTCGGGACAGTTGAAGGCTACCCCGGATTAAAAGAAATCATTGCCGAACTAAAGGCTGAAAAGGTAAAAACCGTTTGGTTAATGCCTTTTATGTCGGTTGCAGGAGACCACGCCCAAAATGATATGGCAGGAGACAGTCCCGGCAGCTGGAAATCGCAACTCAAAAATGCAGGATTTACAGTGAAACCGATTATAAAAGGCCTTGGCGAATATGATGCGGTCGATGCGATCTGGATTAACCATTTAAAAGAAGTAATCGATGAACTTAAAAACTAAAGGCTACCTGGTCCCTGTCCTGTTCATATTTTTATTGTCGTGCGGACAAGCAGGGAAAAAAGAATCATCAACGGAAAAGCTTAGCAAAGTACCGATGAAGTATGCCCGAAGTTTCGGGATTGAAAACGGCAACGGGTACAAGCTGATGAAAATATACGGAACAGGCAGTGACAGTTCCCGTTGTGAAACCTTTAAACTTGTCCCGGCAGAAAAAGCCGGCAAAGGTATCAGGCAGGGGATAATCCCTGTGCCCTGCAAACGGATTATTTGTCTTTCCTCCACTCAGTTAACCTATTTCTTTGCGCTTGACAATATTCAGAACATTGTAGCGATCAACAGCAGCCGTCATCTTTTCAATAAAGAAATGAACAAACGGCTTAAGGAAGGCCTCGTAAAAAAAGTCGGGAAAGAAGGTCAGTTCAACACCGAGCTGATAGCCAGTCTCAACCCGGATGTCATTTTTGTTTCGCCTTTCAAAACAGGAGGTTACGATGCTTTGAAGAGCCTGGGGTTCAACCTCGTCCCGATGGCTGCCTATGAAGAGGAAACGCCGCTGGGCCGGGCGGAATGGATTAAAATGATTGCTACATTTACAGGACAGGAACAAAAGGCAGACTCCATTTTCAATAAAGTGGCGGGCCGGTACGAATCGTTAAAGTCGCTGGCCTCAAAGGTAAAAAAACGTCCTTCCATCTTTTCCGGGAAAATGCGTTCGGGAACATGGTATGTCCCTGGCGGCGATAGCTTTTACGCCCATTATTTCAAAGATGCCGGGGCCGAATATGTCTTTAAAGACGAAAAGAAAGCTGCCTATCCCCTGGATTTTGAGACGGTTTATGCCACCGCCGGGCAGTGCGATTACTGGCGGATCTTATTGCCGGACCCCATTGGGTACAACAAACAATCGCTGGAGACCGAAGACCCTCGGTATACCGATTTTAAGGCATTCAAAAACAATCATATTTTTGTCTGCAACATCCGGGAGAAACCTTACTATGAAGAAAATGCCATGAAGCCGGATGTCATCCTTGCCGATTACATTCATTTTCTCCATCCTGATCTTTTACCCGGTTATCAGCCGGAGTTCTACGAGCTATTAAAATAAAGCACAGCAATGATATTTATGGACAAATAACCAATCATAATTCAACAATTACGCAAGTGACCGGAAAAAAATCAAAAATATCAGTTTCATTCTTGCTGCCGGCGGCCCTGGCAGTACTCCTCTTGCTCATGCTGCTCAACATGGCCTTGGGGTCGGTAAGTATCCCCTTAGGTGAGGTCGTGCGGATTGTTGCAGGAAAAGGTTCGGACAATCAGGTCTGGCAGAATATTTTAATACGTACCCGTCTGCCGCAGGCGCTTGTTGCGTTGAGTGCCGGCATGGCCCTGGGGGTTGCCGGGCTCTTAATGCAAACGCTTTTCCGCAATTCGCTTGCCGGGCCTTCTGTGCTGGGCATCTCTTCCGGCGCCAGCCTGGGGGTTGCCTTTGTATTGCTGGTTGCCGGTCAGGCATTCGGTTTTTCCTTTGCACGCCTTGGCATCTGGGGCGATCTGGCCGTGACCGCAGCTTCGCTGGGAGGCGCCCTGGCTGTGCTCGCGCTCATCCTTTTCATCTCACGTAAGGTCGGAGGAACGCTCAGCGTATTAATTATGGGTGTAATGATTGGCTATTTATCCAACTCCGTGGTCGGTATCCTCAAGTTTTACAGTCTGGAAGAAGATGTTCACAACTATGTCATCTGGGGGCTGGGTAGTTTTGGCCGTCTGTCGCTGGAACGGGCAGGAGCCTTCGCATTGGTGACCATACCTTTGTCGTTGTTATGCCTTTTGCTGAACAAACCGTTAAATCTTCTGGCGCTGGGCGATCTCTACGCCCGCAATCTTGGACTGAACATCAGGCGGGCACGGTTCCTTATTATTTTAACCTCAGGAATCCTTACCGCCCTGGTCACTGCCTTTTGCGGGCCGGTTATTTTTATCGGGCTGGCAGTGCCGCACCTGGCTAAAATGATTTCGCGTACTTCGAATCATCTTATTCTCATCGTGAATTCCTGCATCATAGGCGGTGCAACAGCACTGCTTTGCAACCTCATCGCCCGTCTTCCGGGGCTCGACAGCGAACTTCCCATCAACTCGGTTACCGCTTTTATTGGGGCACCGGTGGTGATTTCCGTTATTCTGAGGCGAAAAAAAGAACATCAAATGGAGCGATAATGAGTAACAGGGATTATATCAATATTGAAGATTTAACAATCGGCTATTCCCCGGGTAGCCGGGGAAAAATAGTGGCAGCCAACCTGAATGCCCGGATTGACCGGGGTGAACTGGTCTGCCTGTTGGGAGCAAATGGTGCAGGAAAAAGCACACTGATGCGCACCTTATGCGGATTTCAGCCTTCCTTCCGCGGACAGATCCGGATACTGGGAAAACCTGTCAGTACCTTGGGAGAGAAGGAAATCTCAAGACTGGTAAGTGTCGTCCTTACCGACCGGGTAATAGTTCCCAATGCAACGGTTTACGAGCTGGTGGCCTACGGAAGGAGCCCTTACACAGGAATTCTGGGCAGAACAGGGAAAAACGACCGCCGGATAATCGACAATGCCATTGAACAGTGTGGCATTGCCCATAAGAAAGACGCGCTGCTCTCGTCGATCAGCGACGGTGAACGGCAAAAGGCATTTATCGCCAAGGCATTGGCCCAGGATACCCCGGTTATCCTGCTGGACGAACCTACCGCTTTTCTGGACCTTCCGGCACGGGTGGAAATTATCCAGCTTTTACGACAGATTTCTTCGGCCTCCGGAAAATCGGTGTTACTTTCCACCCACGATCTCGACCTGGCATTACAAATGGCAGACAGGCTTTGGCTGCTTCGTCCCGGAGGTCCTTTAGTTGTTGGCAGTCCCGAGGACCTGCTGTTACAAAATGCCTTTCAATCCCTTTTTCAGAATAAAGGCATTGAGTTCGACACAAAAACGGGGCTGTTCCGTGTCGAGTACGAGCATTTCCGTGAATTACAGGTGAAAGGTCATGGTTTTGAATATGTCCTGCTTCGCCGCGCATTTGCCAGGAAAGGGATTAAAACAACCGGATTGACCGACGGATCAGGGCTTTGGGTTGAAATCGGAAAAAACGGACAACCTGTTTTTCATTTGTATAAAGATAAAGACCTTATGGCATCAGAGAAATCAGTCGAGAATATTGTAAAAATAACGATGGACTCGCTTAGACAGATTGAGAACTAGGAAACTGGTGAACTGGAGAATGAAAGAATTAATGAATGAAGGAATGAGAGAATTAGAAAAAAACAAAGACCTGGGAACCGAAACAATACTCAAACAACGAAGTATCAAACACTCAAACGGCGTAGCCTCAAACCATAGTAACCATTTTTCGAGTCTTCGCGTTCAGTTTTGTTCTTCGCGTCTTTGAGTCTTTGCGTTCAGCTTAGAAACCCGATAATGCCTATGAAAATTGCAGCAGCTTACATAACCTCAGAACCCGGAAATGTTTCAGAAAACCTTCAGGGGACACTGGAAATGCTTTCCCGGCTCGAAAAAGAACAGGTACGGTTTGTCCTGTTTCCTGAACTGAATATTTCAGGCTATACCACTTCTGAGAAAAAGATAATGGCAGCCTGGAAACAAAAACAAAAGATCTTCGGACAACTTGCTGAATTTTCACGAAATTCGCAAACAGCTTTTGCAATAGGTTTCCCGGAGATGCAGGACGGAAAGTTATATATCGCACAATTTATCTTTGAGAAAGGAAGAATCATTGGCATCCACCGGAAAAGCCACCTGGGACCGACCGAAAAATGTACTTTTCATGAAGGCTGTGAGTTCCCTGTTTTTCAGGTTGACAAATTGGCTATCGGAATCCAGTTGTGTTTTGAAACCCACTTTCCTGAAATCAGTTATGCCCAGGCCCGGCAAGGTGCCAATGTCCTGGCAATGGGATTTGCCTCTCCAAAAGAAACCAGTGCAGAAAAGCTGGAACGGTTCAAGCGTTTTTTGTGCGCCAGGGCTTATGACAATTCCTGTTATGTACTGGCCTGTAACCTGGCAGGGGAAACGACGAACGGGACAACAATACCAGGACTGGCAATGGCAATCGATCCCCGGGGAAATGTTCTGGAAGAAACGGCAGAACCCGGAAGCGGGTATTGTATCACAGATTTCGGGCCGGAAGTTCTGGAACGGATTTATCAATCGAAAATGGCATGGTTCAACCGCTTCAAAAAAAATGAAATTTTAAGGCAGTTCTATGAATAACAGCAAAATAATAAAACACCCGATCATGTTTGTGGGCACGGGTTCCGATGTGGGAAAAAGTGTGCTTGCCGCAGCCTTTTGCCGTATTTTCCTGGAGGATGGCTTTCACCCGGCCCCGTTTAAGTCGCAAAATATGTCACTGAACAGTTTTGTCACTTCCAATGGCGGCGAAATAGGGAGGGCCCAGGCCGTGCAGGCCGAGGCCTGCGGCATCGATTGTCATACAGACATGAACCCGGTATTGCTGAAACCCAGCTCTGACAAGGCTTCACAGGTAATCTTAAATGGAAAGGTCTTTGGCAACTATCCGGCAGGAAGTTATTTCAGGGGTGAAATAAAAAAACAGCTCTTTGAAGAAGCGATGAAGGCTTTTCATCGTTTGTCGGAAAAATACAATCCGGTGGTACTCGAAGGTGCAGGAAGCATTGCCGAATTGAACCTGAAGGACAACGACATTGCAAACATGCGGGTAGCCATGGCCACAGGTTCCCGGACGGTCCTTGTAGCAGACATCGAGCGGGGTGGCGTTTTTGCCAGTGTTTACGGTTCCGTCAGGTTACTTCCTCCAACGGAACGCCGCCTTATCAAAGGGATTATCATCAACAAATTTCGCGGAGACATCCGCCTGTTCGATGAAGGGAAAAAAATCATCGAAAAAATTACAGGCGTGCCGGTACTGGGCGTTGTCCCGGCGTTCAGTCACATTCAGATTGAAGAGGAAGATTCGGTTTCGCTCGAACGAAAAGCCACCTTTGCCAACGACAATAAAATTAATGTAGCGGTAGTCTTGCTGAAAAGGCTCTCCAACTTTACCGATTTTAACCGTCTGGAGCACGACGAACGCGTTCATCTGTACTACACAAATAACCGGACAGAATTGAGAAAGGCCGACATTATCATCCTTCCCGGCTCAAAAAATACCATTGCCGATTTAATCGGACTCAGACAGAATGGGGTTGCGACAGAAATTTTCCAATTGGCGCGTTCGGGAAAAACGGTTATCGGCATTTGCGGGGGCTACCAGATGATGGGTAAACGCATTGAAGACCCGCACGGAGTGGAAGGCGATGTTGAGGCAGTTCCCGGCCTGAATATCCTCCCGGTAACGACTATCCTCGAGAAAGAAAAACAAACGGTGCGCAGCTCTTTTTATTTCAAAAACTACGGTGAAACCTGTTCCGGCTACGAAATTCATATGGGAAAAACCTGTTTCGACCCGGAAGCCGGCTCCCTGAACCGCCTTGCCGGAGGAAAAACAGAAGGGTGCCTCCTGAACGGAAACATATGGGGCAGCTACATGCATGGCATCCTGGACAATCCTGTGGTTATCGAAGATATTTTATCGCCATTTGTAAAGGAAAAACATTCCACAGAAGACTATACTGAATTTAAACAAAGACAATATCGTTTACTGGCAGCTCATGTCCGCGAGAACGTGGATATGGAAGCCATCTATAAAATACTGGAAGAATGATTTACGGTCACGGAGATGATTATTTCAATTTTAACGGCATCCGGGCGAATTTCAGTTCGAACGTGAACCCATCCGGGATAAACAGCGGGTTACAGGCATACATGAAGGCGTGCATTGAAAAACTGAACGTTTATCCGGAACCGCTGGCCGAAACACTTGCTGCCCTCATCGAACAGCGAAAAGGATTACCAGAGGGGAGCGTGCTTGTGACCAACGGGGCAGTCGAGGCTTTTTACCTGCTGGCCTCCGTCAGTGAAAAAAAGAAATCGCTCATCTACACGCCTTCTTTCTCAGAATATGAAGACGCCTGCAAAATGTATGGTCATTCTATCGTATTTCGCGGCAACGACTCCTTTCCGGAAGAACTAAAAACGGACTTCGACAGCATCTGGATTTGTAACCCGAACAACCCGGACGGAAAAATCTTTGATAGCCGGACCATAGAAAAGCAGGCATCCGGGAATCCGGGGACCCTGTTTGTCGTGGATGAAGCTTATGCCGAATTTACGGACAAAGTAATCTCTCTTGAAAAAGCAGCACCTTTTTTGCCTAACATGGTCATTGTCCGATCGCTGACCAAACGTTTTTCCATTCCGGGACTCCGGCTGGGCTACCTGGTTTGTTCTCCCCCGGGAATAAAAAAGCTGCAAAAAAAACTGATGCCGTGGCGCATCAATACCCTGGCACTGGAGGCCGGGAAATATTGTTTCTCAGATCACTATTCCGACAACTTTAATCTCCGGGGACTGCTGGACGAATCCAGGCGTCTTCAGACAGCAATCAATAAGATTGAAGGCTTTTCTGCCTGCCCTTCCCAAACTTCCTTTTTCCTGGTAAAAGGCCCGGTCAAAGCTTCGGTGCTGAAGAGGGAACTGGCAGAGAAATCCGGAATTTTAATACGGGACGCCTCCAACTTCAGGGGATTGTCAAAAAATCATTTCCGCATATCCACACAGTTAACGGAGGAAAATAATCGTTTAACAGAGGCACTGATGACATGGACATGGAACCATTGAAATATCAAATCATTGCTTTGTGGGCAGGTTTTCTGCTCGACAAGCTACTGGGAGACCCTGCTTGGTTGCCCCATCCTGTTGTGGCCTTCGGAAAAGCAATTGCCTTCTTTGAACGGAAGCTGAACAACGGGAAACACCGGATTCTTAAAGGCGCGGCAATAGCCCTTTTGCTGGTTACAGCAACGCTCGCCCTCTTTTTCATTTTGATTGATTTCTCTTTCCGTGTCTCTCCTGTACTGGGAGTTATTCTCGAAGCCATTTTCGTGTTTTTCGGTTTGGCAGGGACAACACTTGTAAAAGAAGGCAAAGCGGTTTTTCAGGAGTTGGAAAAAGGACTGGATGAAGGCCGTAAACAGGTAGGCCGTATTGTTGGCCGGGATACCCAAACGCTTGACAAAAATGAAATACAGGCGGCAACGCTCGAAACGCTGGCGGAGAACCTCAGCGACGGTGTCATTGCCCCGCTGTTTTGGTTTGCGGTGGCTGGCATTCCCGGCATGATGGCCTACAAAATGGTAAACACGCTCGACTCCATGATTGGATACAAAAACGAAAGGTACCTCTATTTCGGACGTTTTGCCGCCCGGCTCGATGATGCGGCCAATTTTATCCCCGCACGGATTACCGCTTTTTTAATAGCAATGTGCAGTGGCAGTTCCCGGGCTTTCCGCTTTATTTTTAAATACGGGAGGGCCCATAGCAGTCCCAATGCCGGTTATCCGGAAGCCGCACTGGCAGGTGCATTGGACGTTACTTTCGGCGGAGCCCATCTGTATTTCGGGGAATGGGTCCCCAAGCCCGTTATCGGTAAGACGAAACGTGATTTTAATAAAAACGATTTAATCAACGCGGTAAAAATTGTCAGGCGAACAGAGTCCGTATTTGTGCTTTTGCTCACCCTGGCATTTGCCGTTCTAACCTATTTTTAAGTTTTATGAAAGCATTGAAAAACCTGGGTATTGTCCCTGTAAAAAACGAAGAACTGGAAAAGGCATTGCAATTCAACATCGACCAAAAAACAAAACCCGTAGGCTCGCTGGGGCAACTGGAAGAACTGGCCCTGCAAATCGGGTTGATCCAGAAAACCACAAGACCGGCCCTAAACAAACCGGTTATGCTGACAATTGCCTCCGATCATGAAATTGCAAAGGAAAAGGTAAGCCCGGTCCCCACAGAAATCACCTGGCAGCAAGTTCTTAACTTCATTAACGGCGGCGGAGGGATCGGCCTCTTCTCCCGGCTGTACGGTTTCGACCTGTATGTGGTTGATGCCGGCGTGAATTATGATTTTGAACCTCATCCCAGATTAATCGACAAGAAAATCAGAAAAGGAACGCGCAACTTTTTGAACGGACCGGCCATGACAATGGAAGAATGTGACCAGGCCCTGCAAAATGGCCGTGATGTTGTGGCTTCTTTCGCCGAAAAAGGGACAAATGTGGTGGGCTTTGGCGAGATGGGAATTGCCAACTCGTCGCCGGCGACAGCATTGTTATCGGTATATGCCGGGATTCCTGTCGAAACCTGTACCGGCCCGGGATGCGGCCTGTTACCTGAAGGGGTCAGCCACAAGGCAAAGGTCTTAAAACAGGCTATTGAAAAGCGGGGTATCGCCGCCACACCCGAGGAAAATCTGGCCCGTTTCGGGGGACTTGAGATTGCCACCATAGCCGGAGGAATGCTGGAAGCCGCCAGCCGGCGCATGCTGGTACTGGTGGATGGTTTTATTACCACTTCTGCTTTTATGGCTGCATACGCCATCTGCCCGACAGTGAAAGACTATGCCGTCTTCTCGCATTGTTCCCACGAGCCGGGACATATCAAAATGCTCGATTTTGTCGGGGCAAAACCTGTCCTTGATTTACAACTCCGGCTGGGTGAGGGTACAGGGGTTGCACTGGTTTTTCCGATTATCCAGGCCAGCATTGCCATGCTCAACGAAATGACTTCATTCACCGAGGCAAAGGTCTATAACGTAACAAAATAGGGGATGGTCCGAATTACAACAAAAACAGGAGACAAAGGGGAAACCTCGCTCTTCGGGGGAAGCCGGGTGACTAAAAATCACATCCGGATCCGTTGCAACGGGCTAGTCGACGAGGCAAACGTCCGTATCGGGATGTTACTGACCGAACTGCCGGAGGAACATCCCTGGAAAGCACGACTCTCCGGTATCCAGCGTGACTTAATGTTAATGATGTCGCACCTGGCAACTCCCCCTAATGCCTTAAAACAAAATAAAAAACCCCATGCAGAAAAAGGCCTGGCAGCTTGTGAAAGCTGGATTGAAGAGCTGAACGATTTTCTTCGTGACGAAAAGCTGGCATTTGTCTTACCCGGTGGAAATAAAATCTCTTCGCTGTGCCATTTTGTGCGAACCGGGATCCGCACGGCTGAAAGGGAACTGGTAGAGCTCAGCCGGAAAGAAACAGTTCCGGATTACCTGCTTCAGTATTTTAACCGGATGAGCGATTTGTTTTACCTGCTGGCCATTGCCGAAATGAAACAAAGCCATGTAAAAACAGAAAAGTTCATGCTGTTCCCTTCCCAAAAAACAACTGATGGACAGAAATAACAGATCGGCGTTTTTGATTGCGGCCCCTAAAAGCAACTCGGGAAAGACCTTGGTTTCGCTGGCCCTGATGCAGGCTTTGGTAAAACGGGGAATCACAGTGCAACCATTCAAATGCGGGCCCGATTATATCGATCCGATGTACCATGCGCAAATTTCAGGGCGGGCCTCCTACAACCTCGATTCGTGGATGGCCTCCGGGGAACATGTCCGTTCTGTATTTTGCAGGAATTTGCCTAATACGGGCGTGGCAGTGGTTGAAGGTGTTATGGGCCTGTTTGACGGGGCACAAAAAGACAACGGCAGTTCGGCTGAAATTGCCCGCTTGCTGGGCATCCCGGTAATCATGGTCGTCGATGCGGCAAGTATGGCCTATTCGGCAGCCCCGCTATTATCCGGCTTCAAAAATTTCGATAAAAGGGTACTGGTAACAGGGGTAATATTTAATAAAGTGAGCGGAGAATCGCATTACCGTTTTCTGAAAGAAGCAGCCGAAGATGCCGGAGTAGAGCCGCTGGGCTACCTGCCCGCAGATGAACGGCTGTCCATCAAATCGCGCCATCTCGGGCTCCACCTTCCGGAAGAGAACAATAAAAAGATGTTCGAAACAGCTACAGAATTTATTGAAAAATACGTTCTTATCGACCGGCTGCTCGAGCTAACCGCATGGAAAAAAAGTTGGGCCCCGGAACATCCTGTTCTTCCGGAAAGACAGATAACCATTGCTTTGGCCAGTGACGAAGCGTTTAATTTCACCTATGCAGCCAACCTCGACGCATTCAGACAGATGGGGACTGTGGTCCGTTTCAGCCCGCTCCGGGACAAAAAATTACCGGAAGCTGATTTGGTCTGGCTTCCGGGTGGCTATCCGGAGCTTTTTTCCCGCCAGCTTGCCGAAAATACAGCCATGCGCCAGGCTGTAAAAAATTTTGTGGAGCAGGGCAAAACAGTGATTGCAGAATGTGGCGGCATGATGTACCTCGGAAAAACAATCATCGGCGAAAACGGCGAAAGCGAAAAGATGTGCGGCATTTTCAACATGGACACGACCTTTCAGAATAAAAAACTCCACCTGGGATACCGTCAGATCGAATTTGAAGGTTTTATGCTGAAAGGGCACGAATTCCACTATTCCGGTTTAATTCATCAGGGAGCGGCTCCCCGCTTCGACATAAAAAATGCACGGGGAATAACGGTCGATATGCCGGTGCTACGATATAAAAACTGTTGGGCCTCGTATATGCACCTTTACCTTGGGGAAGATGGCAGGATGGAACAATTTCTAAATTTTATGATGAAGAAAACAAATGAATAAAGGAAAAATTACCGGCGTAGGATTGGGTCCCGGCGATCCGGAACTGATTACCATAAAAGGCTACAGGACCTTACAAAATGCGGATATTATTTTTTATCCGGTTACGTCAGTCGAAGAAGGGCAGGAACATTCTTTTTCTGTCGTGATCCTTGAGAAACTCGGTATCAGTAAACCCTGCCAGCCCCTTTTATTTCCGATGAAGGGAACTCAAAATGAAAGATATTACAGGGAGGCTTTTGGCACCATCAGGGCAGCCTGTGAAGACGGGAAAAATGTGGTGCTGGTCAGCGAAGGCGATTTGCTTTTTTACAGCACGTTCGGATACATTTTCAAACTGGCCCGGGAAGAAGCTGTTCCCTGTCGGCTTATTCCAGGGATCCCGGCTTTCATTGCTGCGGGAACGTTGGGCACCCGTCCGCTGGCCGAAAAGGACCAGGGACTTGAAGTGATTGCCAGGCCAAAAGATTTCGGGGCTGTAGCCGAAGCGCTGGAGAGGCAGGCAACCGTCGTTATCATGAAGATAAGCGTGCTTAAGGATTGGTATTCTTTCTTAAAAGATTGCGGCCACCCGTTTCTTTACGCCGAACGCGTCGGCACCGGGAACGAGTTTTATACAACAAATGCCGACGACCTGGAATTCAGACGTATTCCTTATTTCTCACTGCTTATTATTTATCCACATGAAAATATATTGTATCGGGATAGGTCCCGGAAATGAAAAATACCTGACGCCGGAAGCAACACAGGCAATTAAAAATGCCGACGTTTTGGTGGGTTACAACTATTACATGAGCTATGTCGCTCATCTGGCAGAAGGGAAAGAATGTATCAGCACGGGCATGAAAAAAGAACAGGAACGGGCGGAAGCTGCTTTTTCCGAAGCACAAAAAGGAAAGACAGTAGCCGTAATCAGTAGCGGCGATGCAGGTGTTTACGGTATGGCCCCGCTATTGTGGGAATTGAAAAAGGAAACTGGTTCAGAGATAGAGATAGACGTAATTCCCGGCATCAGTGCCATGTTTGCTGCCGCAGCAAAACTGGGGGCTCCGCTGGGCCACGATTTTTGCTCGGTCTCCTTGTCTGACTTGCTTACGCCCTGGGAAAAAATTGAAAAAAGGATAAAAGCAGCCGCCGAAGCAGATTTTGTAACAGCCGTTTATAACCCGGTCAGCCATGGCCGTTTTTGGCAGTTAATGCGGCTTAAGGAACTTTTTCTGGAAACCCGCTCCCCCGATACTCCGGTGGGAATTGCCCGGCAAATCGGACGGGAAGAAGAAGAAATAAAAGTTGTCAGCCTTCGGGAGCTCGACACTTCCATGGCCGACATGTTCACGGTCATTATCATCGGGAACAGCCAGACCCGGCATTTCGGAAACCACATGATCACCCCGCGGGGCTATCTGGAAAAAGAACCTGGGAAATCAACGGATGACAACATTGGCCGGCAAATTATGAACCAGAGTTTCCGGACAATCCTGAAAGAAATGGACTTCGGCGGGAAGCCGTTAGACTATCGTTGGGTAGCCCTGCACTGCATCCATACCTCTGCCGATTTCAGTTTTGGCGAATTAATTGAATTGGTAAACAACGTGGTTCCTGTGCTTCACGAAAAATTCCATTCGAAAAATCCCCCGGTTATTATAACAGATGTCTCGATGGTCACCCGGGGCATTCGGAATACGCTGGCGAAAAAGCTGGGGCTGGAAATCAAATGTTATCTTGAGGACGAACGGGCAAAAATACTTGCCGGAGAAAAAGGAATCACAAGAACGCAGGCCGGGATCCGGTTGGCTGTCAGCGAACATCCGGAGGGTGTTTTTGCCTTTGGAAACGCACCCACCGCGCTGATGGAACTGGTAAAGCTGGTCCGGGAAGGGAAAGCGTTTCCTGCCGGAGTAATCGCTGCCCCGGTAGGTTTTGTAAACGTACAGGAAAGCAAGTGGCAACTGAAATACGGCTGTCCCCGAATTCCGGCAGTATTTGTGAACGGACGCCGCGGAGGGAGCAACATCGCCGCAACCATCCTGAACGCTATCCTGAGCTGGGACGAGGCGGCCAATATGCATCCTGGGGAAGGAATCTGAAAAAAGATCTCACGCTGACAGACTCAGAAAAAATCTTCAGCGGGAATCTGCGCAACAATCTGCACTAATCTGCGAGAACAATAAAATGAAACGAGCCATTAAAGCTGTCGCTTTCATCCAGGTGAATGATTATTTGGACGAGTTCCATACCGTTTGTAAGCGTCTTAATGTGATGAGGCGAGATACGCAGATTGCAATTCGTTAAATTGAAAAAATAAACGTATGAAAATAACCGTCATCGGAATATACGACCGGGAGCCGGAATTCTCCCCGGAGATTAATGCGGTCATCCTGGATAACATGAACTTCGCAGGAGGGGAACGGCACTACGGACTGGTAAAAAAACGGCTGCCCGCCGGAGCAGAGTGGACCCCGGTCACTGTCCCGCTCGAAACGCTCTTCAACAAAATGAAGGATAAGCCGGCGAGCTGGGTCATCTTTGCCTCGGGCGATCCGTTGTTTTTTGGTATCGGCAACACCTTAAAGCGAGAATTTCCGGCTGCAGAACTGGCGTTGTTTCCTGTCCTGAATTCGCTGCAGCTGCTCGGTCACCGGTTCGGGATCAACTACGGCGAATTCAAAACAATTTCGCTTACCGGGCGGGACTGGCACGAGTTCGACAGGGCCCTCCTGTCGGGTGAAAAACGACTGGGCATTTTAACTGACCGTAAACATACTCCGGCAACCATTGCACAACGGATGCTGGAATATGGATACGGCAATTATCATATCTATTACGGGGAATGCCTCGGCGGGCACAACGAACGGACAGCGGAATTATCGCTCCCGGAAGCATTCACGGCTGATTTTCATCACCCGAATTGTTTCTTTGTGGAGAAAACAGATAACCGCATACCCACCAAAGGGATACCGGAACAAGCCTTTGAAATACTGGAAGGCCGCCCGAACATGATCACCAAAATGGCGGTACGACTGACCACCCTGGCCGCGCTGGAGTTCCGGGATAAAAAAGTATTCTGGGACATTGGTGCCTGTACCGGGAGCATTTCCATTGAAACCCGGTTACAGTTTCCGCATGTGGATGTGATTGCATTCGAAAAACGGGAGGAGTCCCGGGAAATAATCCGAAAGAACGCCCGGAAATTCCAGGCCCCGGGTATCCGGTTGTTTTCGGGTGATTACCTGGAAATTGAAAAAGACAGTCTGGAAAAACCGGATGCCGTATTCCTTGGCGGTTACAGCGGTAAAATGGAACAGATCCTGGACGATGTAAACCGCCGTCTGACTACCGGGGGAACGCTTGCTTTCAATTCGGTCAGTGAGAAAAGCCAGGCTTGCTTCCTGGAGTGGGGAAGAAAAAACAACTATGTCACCTGTTTTAATCAAATGCTGACCGTTGATAGCCACAACCCGATCACCGTCCTTGCATTGAAAAAAAATCAACAATTATGGTCTCAGTTATAACACATTCTGAAAAAGGGAACGAACTCGCGAATAAGCTTTTGCAAAAGGGGCTGGATGCCAACCTGACCGGGAAGCCTGTTGATTACGAAAAGCTTTGGACGACAAGCAGTGCGCTGGTATTTATCGGGGCGCTGGGCATCTGCGTCCGGGAAATAGCCCCTTTCCTGAAAAACAAAAAAACAGACCCTGCCGTCGTTAACATCGATGTAAACGGGCGGTATGTACAGCCTGTGGTTTCCGGACATATCGGCGGGGCAAACGAGCTGGCAGAAAAACTGGCCCGGTTGCTGGGAGCGGTACCGGTCATTACAACAGTCAGCGACACGTCCGGACTTTGGCAACTGGATGTAATACCCTCCCAGTTTAACTGGAAGATGGAATATTCCGGAAACCTGACCCGCCTGACCGGGCTCTTCGTAAACGGGGCCAGAACAGCATTACTGCTTGAAGCCCGGGACAAGGGGACTTTGTTCCTTGAATCCAGCCATCCGGAATTTGTGGATATTTTTTATTCTGCGGAAGAACTGGCTGCTGAGAAATACGATCTGGTACTGGCTGTTACCCCGTTTTTATATGATTTCGGGCCAAAAGCAATTTTCTACCGCCCGCCCATGCTGCACGCAGGCCTGGGGTGCCAGCGGGGAATCCCCCCTGAAGAATTTCGTTCTATCCTCGAAGGCGACATAAGAAAACATGGGATTTCCCCAATGTCCTTTATTTCATTGTCCACCGTCGAATTAAAAAGGGACGAAGAAGCTTTTCTGTTTTTAAGCCGTCAGTGGAACGTTCCGCTGGTTGATCTCAGCGGGGAAGTTTTGTCAAAATACGATGTTCCTTCCCCTTCCGAAAAAGTAAAAAACATTACCGGCAGCAGCAGCGTTGCCGAAGCTGCCGCGATGCACCAAGCACAAAACAGCCTGCTTGTCGAAAAGACAAAATTACAGGCAGGCGATAAATATTTTACCTACGCCATCGCCATTGATGGTCAGAAAGAACGAAAAGGCTTCGTGGAATTTGTCGGCGCCGGTCCGGGCGACCCGGAACTGATCTCGCTACGGGGCAAACGACTGTTGCAAACAGCCGACTACATTTTATACGCCGGAAGTTTGGTGCCCGAAGAACTGACTTACTACGCCAAATCCGGCTGCGTGGTGGAAAGCTCGGCCGGAATGGACCTGCAAACCCAGTTGCAATCGATGAAGCCGTTTTACGACCGGGGCCTGTCCGTTGTCCGGCTCCATACCGGCGACCCCTGTATTTACGGAGCTATCCAGGAACAAATGGCGGTCATGGACAAGTGGGGCTGGGATTATCGTATCACGCCGGGAATTTCTTCGTTCCAGGCAGCAGCGGCAGCCTTAAAATCGCAGTTTACCATTCCCGAAGAGGTCCAGACGATCATTCTGACGCGGGGCGAAGGCCGGACGCCCATGCCCGAAAAAGAGCAGCTGCACAAGCTGGCACAGTCGCAAAGCACAATGTGTATTTATTTAAGCGCATCGATTGCAGGAAAGGTGGAGCAGGAACTTTTAATCCATTACCCCCCTGAGACGCCGGTAGCCGTCTGTTATAAACTCACCTGGAAAGATGAAAAAATTTATCGTTGCACATTGAATACACTGGCCCGTACCGTCAATGAGAATCATTTAAGCATGACCACCCTGATCGTGGTGGGAAAAGCCATCGATAACCGTTCCGGCGAATCGAAACTGTACGATACAAAATTTGCACACACTTTCAGAAAATCTAAACCTGACAACAAATGATCCTTGTTTTCGGAGGTACGACAGAAGGGATAAAAACGGCGGAAATCCTCGACTTTATTGGTGAACCTTACTTTTACTCTACAAAAACGGATGTCCGCTTCGAAATGCAGGGGAAGCCTGTTTCCGGTGAAATGGATGCGCAAAAAATCGTTGCCTTTTGCAGCGGCAAGGCAATCCGTTTAATAATTGATGCCGCCCATCCTTTTGCCGTTCACCTGCACCGCAATATCCATGAGGCGGCCATACAATCAGGCATTTCTGTTTTACGTTACGAAAGGGAATATCCGGCAACCAAAGAATCTGATAATGTAACCTGCTTCGATTCGTTCGGACAGCTTTCCGAAGCCCTCCTGAAAAGTAAGTTTCAGCGTATCCTTTCATTAACGGGCGTACAAACCATTCCTGCATTGAAATCCGTCTGGGAAAAACGCATTTGTTACTTCCGGGTCCTCGATACGCCGTTAAGCAAAAAGAAGGCTGGGGAATCAGGTATCCCTGCAGAATATATTATCCCGATGGCCCCCTCCGGAGCAGTGGATGAACTGCATCAACTGGCTGAAAAAACAAAGGCTGAAATCCTGTTAAGCAAGGAAAGCGGGACTTCAGGTTTTATCGAGATAAAAAAAGAGGTTTCCCGCAAATTGGGGGTCCCGCTGTGGACCGTTAAACGTCCGTCATTGCCTGACTTTGATTTAACCGTATACTCCGGGAAACAATTGCTTCAGCAAATTTACACCTTGAGAAAAACAATTTTAAAAGAAGAAGGAGTCCTGCGCTCCGGCTTCACGACAGGGACATGCGTTACTGCAGCGGCAAAAGCCTGCTTCATGGCATTGGCCGAAGGAATTTTTCCAAAATCGGTCGAGGTCACCCTGCCTGGCGGTGAAAGGACAAGTTTCCTGATCTTTCCGGAATCTCTTTCCGGGAACAAAGCATCGTGTACCGTAATCAAAAATGGCGGCGACGACCCGGATATTACCCATGGAAAGGAAATCGGCTGCGAACTGACCAGGACGCAGGAGAAAGGGATCCGGTTCTTACAAGGGAAAGGGATTGGGAAGGTTACATTGCCTGGCTTACAGCTTGCCGTCGGCGAGCCGGCTATTAATCCTGCACCCCGGCAAATGATCAGCAGCGCGCTGGATTTTCTTTCTGAGGAATATGAAACAGATACAGGTTTTGAATTAAAGCCTTTTGTCCCCGAAGGGGAAACGCTGGCCGGAAAAACGTTTAACCCCAGGGTCGGTGTTACCGGGGGAATCTCGATTATCGGGACCACCGGGAAAGTGACGCCCTATTCCAACGAAGCGTTTCTCAGTACCATCAGGTACCAGTTCTCCGTAGCTCACGAATCCGGATTCGACGAGGTGGTACTCACATCCGGAAGGCGGAGCGAAAACATGCTCCGCCCCGTTTTCCCCCATTTGCAGGATCCGGCTTTTATACATTTTGGCAACCTTGTTGGCGAATCCGTTAAAATGGCCGTTTTGCAAAAAATCAGAACAATCAATTTAGGGATCATGCTTGGGAAGGCGATCAAACTGGCAGCCGGAAACCTGGACACCCACAGCCGTGAAAGTGCTTTTGACCCTGAATTTGCCGTACAAATCGCAAGGAATTGCGGGTATAACCCAGAAGTGATCCAAAAAATAAGCCAGGTAATACTGGCCAATGCCATCCGTGATATCCTTCCCTTCTCTCAAACCGAACCGTTTTACCTGGAAACAGCCAGACGTTGTTTTCAGGGAATCCTAAAAATCACCGGTAGAGACTGCTCCCTGCGCCTTTATTTATTAACAGAAAAAGGGGAAATGCTTGTCTGCGAAAAAGACAACTAAAAAGTAAGCATTTGTCCGCATACAGGTTTGCTTTCCCGAAAATTCTTTTTGTAAATCATTTGATATCTTTTCAACATGGTTGGAAGCTAAATGTTATGCCCTGGTTGTTTTTGTCCATGGTTATTAAACCCAATTAGCTTATAAAAATTCACTTTATATGTTTCACTGATTGGAATCAACTTATTCTTAATTTTGATCCGATTTCGTTCAATTAAATCAATTTTGTTTAATGACACTATAAATGACTTATGAACTCGACAAAACAAAGACTCTGGTAATTCTTTCTCCAAATCCCCAAAGGTCTGAAGTGTAAGAATTTTCTTTGATTCTGTTTGGATATTACGATAGTCCCTCATTCCTTCTATGAAAAGAATATCATTGAAAAATACTTTCTCAATCTTATAATCAGTTTTTACAAAGAAAAAATCATGTTGGTTACAATTCTTCCTGTCAATTTGGTTCCACACTTTTTCAACAGCTTGAATAAATCGCTCTATGCTAAATGGTTTTAATAAATAATCTGTAACACTTAGTTCGTATCCTTTTAGAGCATATTCGCTGTATGCAGTGGTAATAATTACAGACGGTTTATTTTCAATAGATTCAAGCAACTGAATACCGGTCATTTCATCCATTTTAATATCCAGAAAAATTAAATCAATAGGATGTTCTTTTAAGAAACCAATTGCTTCAAAACCATTGTCAAAGGAATGTTTTAAATCGAGATATGGAATTTTATCGACATAATCCTTTGTTCGCTTTAGAGCAAGTGGTTCATCTTCTATAATAATGCAACTAATCAATTTATTATAATTTAATATTCAGGTTAACAATATACCATTTATCTGTCTCATTAACATTAATCGCATAGTTATTGCCATATATTAAGTCGAGTCTTTGTTTGATCAATTTAAATCCCAGTCCACTATTAATTTGTGTTGTTGCTCCAGTCTTATTAATATGATTTTTACACATAAAAACAACTTTATTGTCTGAAATTTCCAACCTGATAGTTATAGCGTTTTCAATTTTTTTATTGGTAGCAAATTTGAATGCATTTTCCACAAAATGAATAAAGATCATGGGGGCAATAAATATTTCGTCGGTATTCCCATAGATTTCCAGTTCCACAAATTTATTATTTGAAGTCCTGATTTTTTGTAACTCAATATACTTTTTAATGTACTCAACTTCATTTGATAATGGAATTCTTTCGTTATTAGTTTCATATAAAATAAATCTTAATATCTCTGAAAGTTTTTTTAGATAATCTGATGCCTTTTGAGGTTCATCAAGAATAAGAACATCGATGTTATTTAGAGTATTAAATAAAAAATGAGGATTTATTTGAGATTTCAGCAACTCTAATTCTGTTCTAATATTTTGCTTTTCGAGTAATTCTTGTACTGCCTTATTTTTATTCCATTCATAAAAAAAGCTAAAAATAAATCCAATGGCACTATAAATAAATACAATTGACACAGAAATAAAAAGGTTAATATAATTATTTAAACTTTCATAACTGGCACCTAAGGATGAAAGCGAACCATTATAAAAATCAATTATTGGCTTTGGAAATAAACTAATATATATTGATAGAAAAACGATTAATACACCAATCCATATTGCTTTTATTTTATTTTTATTAATTATTATCTGCTTTGAAATAAATAAACTACCGTAAAATGGAATGGCAAGGGTAATTAAAATAAAGAGTACCTCTGAAAGAATTTTGAAGATTGAAGCAGGATATTGTCCGGCAGAACCCAATACGGATAACGGACCGAAATAAACTATTCCGTGTATAAACCAAAATACAACTTGAATTATTAAACTAATCGACTTTTTCATGATGCTATATTCTTAGTTAAACATAACTCAAAAGTCGTTGTAATTAATCCTTTTATAAAATAAGTTCTGCATACTTAGAAAGTTTATCTGCAAAATAACGAATCGGAGCAGTATGTCAGTTCAACCTGTGCATAACCGATTGGCGGGTCGAAATCGTTGGGGGTTGCGGGCTACTAACCTGTCCAGTTACACCAAACTTGATGCGGGGCAGAACGGCTACACAACCACTTAAACCCCATTACTTTATACACGCATGCGCGCGCCCTGCATGAGCAGCTCGCACCTGCTGGAAGCTACTGAAAAAGCTCAAAAATACAAATAAAAAGGAATAAACATCTTTTCAGCAGGTGTATTTTTCCAGAGGGTGTAAGTCCCTTAAGTGCAGGAGTAACGTCCTGAAGCATTAGCAAGTGGCAAGCTGGTTTGGGGCGCCCCAGGCAGTGAAGGGAGCGGAAACGGAAGAACCTGATCCGGCCGGGGGTCGATCCGGAACATGCTTACCAATGGAGCCGCTCCCGGATGGGGGGATGGGGGGGACGGGCAATTGTCCAAAGCCCGATTTTGGGAACTGCCATTACTTTGGAGCGATTAAGAAAAAGAGGTTCCGAAGCGTTGCTTACACAGTACGAAAAAGTTGCCCCATATCTTAATAAACAGCTGTATACTATACACATACACACAGTTACGATTCTTGGTTCGGATGATTTTCTCAGCAAATCGATAAAAACCTGCGCAACTCTTAATACACCAAATACATTGGTATTAAAAGCTGCCATAAATTGGTCTATATTTGCACCAATTGCGGTGTACGGACTGCCACCGTTGATACCTGCATTATTGATGAGTACATCCAAGGAATCTGTTTTCTTGCCGATTTCCTCACGAGCTGTTTTTACTGAATTTTCATCTGTCACATCTAATTTGTACTACTTCTACTTGGCTTAATCCTTCGGATTTTAATTTTTCAACTGCTGCTAAACCGTCTTTTAAGTTTCGGCTTCCGATATATACATAAAATCCTTTTTGTAATAATTGTTCTGCCGTTTCAAAACCTATGCCTTTGTTGGCTCCTGTTATTAATGCTTTTTTCATTTTTCTTCCGTTTTTAGAAATAATAATTCGAAAATACAACGAGTCTGCAATTTGTACACGCTTGCAAATATTCTGAAGAGGAAGTGCTTGCTTCAAAATTGACATAATCAACCACCAAACTATTTTCGCTAATAAATCAACGTGTAATTTCCTCTCCTTTTTTATTGTAATAACAACAGCGAACAATACAAGCTGTTCCTCTATCGTTTTCTACCAGTGCTTTTCCAAAAACACATCTTTCCTTATACCGGAAGGATGAAAAGTTATGCGTGTAATCCAATTGAAATTCTCCCCATAATTTTTATGAACGCCGCAACAATACGGTTGTAACACCCACAATAACGTTATTGCAGATACCCATCCTTTTCTAAGATTAATTCGTTGGAAGACCGCTGATTTCAAACAATCAGGAACATGTCAATCCTATTTTCATCGTTTCTTCAGTATTCTCGTTGATAAATACCCTTCAAAAAAGTTTCTGGCATTGATGCCAAGGGTTCTGGTTTTATAGCCACCTTCCTGTACAAATAAAACAGGACAAAGTATTCTTTTTCGTCCCGTTTATTTCTTGAAATAAAGGTATCTCCCTTAGAATACATTTCAAATTCAAGCAGTCTTTCAATCTCCGCAAATTGTGCTTTTCAGCTTATAAACCCATCTCGAGAAACCCGAAATTCCAGGGTACCGGTTAACATCTACTTTTACATTGGGAACACGCCGGCAATTGGCGGTAACTGTTGTGTTCTTTAACTGGCCTGCCAGCCAATAGGTGTAACATTATCTGGGCCAGTTTCGACTGATAATAGGCTTTTGGCACACTGAATTTTCGTGTTTTAAATTCGGGATCGTTCAAATGCCTTGAGTGCGTATTGCTGGTAAGCTGTGGTGAAAATAACAGGCGACTCTACTCTAATCTGCTGATAAATCTCGAAACACTGTCCATCGTTTAGCTCAATGTCCTGAAAAATCAGATCGGGTTGTCGATGTGAAGAAAACCAATCGAGAGCAGATTTAACTGAGCCAAGCACATCAAGCACTTCAATATCGCTTTGATAATTTTTAAGTAAACCAACTAAGCGGCTGGCTGTATGTTTTTCATCTTCAATGATTAAAACGTTCATAATCCGATTTTTTTAGTACTGGAAGGTTCACATTAAAGCTTGTCCCATTTTTGCTAATTTCAATTTTCATTTCTGAAATCAGTTCATATCTTCTTTGAATATTCTTCAGTCCAACTTTCGTGGAATTTTCCGGCATGTTCCGCTTATTGATATTATTTGAAACAAGAATTGTCTTTTTCTTTAAGGTAATCTGTATCCTGAGAGGTTTAGTATCTGAAAACTTATTGTGCTTAACCGCATTTTCAATAAGCATTTGAATAGTTGCCGGAGGAATGTAAATTTCATGAGGTGAAAAACCGTCTAACTGACTGTTCATTTGCAACGCATCTCCAAAACGCGTTTTTAATAAAAAGAAGTAATCTTCGACTCGTACCTGTCCCCGGAAAGTAACATCAAAAAAACCACCAAAAGAATAATCGAATCCTTTAATGACCAACTGTATGCTAAATACAATAAGGAAACGGAATACACGTCTATCGATGTTTATTGCGGATGTAATTATATTTTAAGAACCATGTATAGGATTTGCCCATGGCATCCTGAATATTGGTGTCTTTCATATTCAACTCGTTTTTTGCTTTTCTGTTTGAAAAATAATTATCGAGACTCAACAATCTCCAGTTTGTTTTATTCAGTATAATACTCCTTTTAAAAAGCCGCTGGATTATTTCAGCAATCACTGTAATCGGTTGTATAGCGCAATTTGGTATTTTTATCAATACTGCATGCGGATTATAGTTTCGTTTAATGAACATGAAAAACTGCCTGTAACTTAAATTTTCTCCGGCCAACAGGTAGCAGTTACCTGTTTTACCATCTGTCAACGCATTAACAGTTGCGTTGGCTGCATGTTCCACATCTACAAAGCTTTTTCCGCCAGGTGGATAAAAAATAACACGACCATTAATTCCATGCAGAAACAATTTACCACTCGATCTTTTAGCATCGCCCGGCCCGATGAGAAAAGTCGGAGCCAGTATAATAACAGGGAAGCCATTGACGTGAAATTCGTTTAATAAAAATTCCTGGGCTAAATATTTGCTGTACGCGTAGCCTGACTTTCTTAGCCAGGGCATAAATCCAGACACCTCTGTCCCCGGATGTTCAATGTTTCCATTGGTAAAACAATTAGCAGTACTGATATAAAGAAACCGCTTAACAGCATACTTTTTACATAGCGGAACAAACAGCCTGACCGGCTCTGTGTTAACTGATTTATAATCTTCAAGTGCACCCTTCTGCCCTGTCTTTGCTGCACAATGAATTACGTAACGACATCCTTCTATCGCCCTGTCTAAATCGCGCAAATTATGAAGTTCCCCTTCGATAACTTCATACTCCACATGTTGCAAAGCTAAACGGTTACTCTCTTTACGGAGAAGCAGAACAGGATGACAGCCCCTGCTTACAAGCTCGCGAACAATATTGGCGCCCAGGAATCCATTTCCTCCGGTAACCAAAACTCTCTCCAAATCAGGCATAAAACGAATGTTTCAGATTTAACTCCTTGCGTAACGCATGTCTAAAGATAATCAATCGCAACCACACAGGACAACATTTCAAATAAGCATAACTAAGCTTGTTCATTAATCCGGGAATAATTAAAGTATCATTCTTTAGTAATTGCCGGATGCAAATAGCTGCTGTTTTTTCAGACGATAAAATGGTTGATTTAATAAGTCTGCTATGGCTATTAATTCGTTTCGAAACATCGCTATTGGTAGCCGTCCCTCCGGGGTGTGCCACACTAACTAAAACTCCGCTTCCTGCCAGTTCAGTCTGCAACCCCCTCGAAAAAGAATATACAAATGACTTCGATGCGGGATAAACCGTCTTGAAGGGCATTGGACTAAATGCAGCCATACTGGCAATATTCAGGATGTAGGCCAGTTTATTTCTTTTGATGTTGGGCAACAAGCGATGTATTAGCATAACCATGGCCCGGATATTGAGCATGAATTACAGTATGTTTTTTTTTCTGCAAAGCTCCAGTTACTGATCAGCAGCAATAAAAATACAATCTGTTTCATCTTTTTTCGACAAAGCTACGGGTCACCCAAAGAAGCAGAAACAAGAAATCGATGAGTTGCTAAAGAATGATTTGAGTTGAGAAAAACGCGGATTGAATTGCCGTAGTTAAGTTCTCAAAATATATTGTAAATGAGAGAGGGGAACCACTACTTTTGATTGTTCGGCAGGCGAAGTATTATTTTAGGATCACCTGAGATCACACATTTACACATTTTCCGTTTACTGAAGGAGTAAGTTATGAAGCCTATTGCCAGATTAATCATTCCCATTGACGTCTCGAACGGACTATTTATAAGAGCAAATACAATAATCCAGAGTGAAATGATAATGAAAATAATTTGAAAAAAAGGATAAAAAGGACTTCGAAAATAATCTGAAGATTGGATTGCCGGATTACGCCGTAACTTAAAAACACCGATGACAACCAATAAACTCGAAAGAGAAAGCAATATTCCGCAATAAATCAATATCTGGTCAAAGGTTCCCGTTACCAGCAGTAACGTACTCAAAGCAAACTGGAGCCAGGAGGCTTTGAGGGGAATACCTTTCCGGTTTTCTCCGAAGTAGTTCCACAACGGATATTTTTTGGCAATAGCGGCTGTTACCTTAGGGCCGACCCAGATCATGGCACTAATGCCGGAGATCAGCAACAAGGAAAGGCTCCCGCTAAATATAACCGCAAACCTTTCGCCAAGCATATGCCTGGCGGTAATGGCACCCACATTTACCTGATTAACCAGCTCCGATTGCGGGACATGTTTTAAAAAGCTGTACTGAAGCAGTGTATATAGAACGGCAACAATAAGGGTCCCGCCGATAAGCGCTATTGGCAGCGATTTTTTAGGGGACTCAAATCCTTCGGTAATATAGGCGGCAGCATTCCAGCCCGAATAAGAATAGGTTACATAAATCAGACTGATGGCAAAAGCTCCCGAAGTTATTTCGTGTAAGAAAGAAGAGCTAAAAGCAATTTTGTTTTCGGCACCACCGGGAAGGATCATTGCAATTCCGATAAAAATCAGAATAATCAGCACTTTAAACAAGGTGCTAATGTTTTGAAAAACCGAACTCGAATGCAGGTTACGGCTGTGTACCCACGATATAATGGCGATGATTCCCACCCCGGCGGCTTTGGGATAAGGGATTGCCCATGGGAAATATTCCGTAAACGCGATAACCGAAAGGGCTATGGGTGCGGCAAATCCTACGGTAATGGAAATCCATCCCGATAAATACCCGATTACCGGGCTATACATGGAGTCCAGAAGTGCATATTCCCCACCCGACCTTTTTATAATTGTCCCTGCTTCGGCGTAGCTGAACGCCCCCGAAAGGGCAAACACACCCCCCAATATCCACAAAGCGAGAATGGACGATGTGTTTGCCAGGCCATTTAGCTGAAAACCAAGGCTTGTAAAAGCCCCGGTCCCGACCATATTGGCAATTACAATCGAAATCCCTGTCCGTGTCGAAATTTTTGTCTGTTTCATTGATAAGAAAAATCAGGATTTCGACTATGGATCAAATCTCCCTGATTTTCCTGGCAGCCACTAAAAGAACAGGTTTTGCTTTGTCCTCATCAACGATTTTTGTCGTGAAATTACCAAACCCAGCTTCCGTTAACGCCTCTTTAAGAATATTTTCTTCGATATAATGAACAGGACGGCCACGAAAACTATGCATTAATTCAGTAATAGTCAGACTAACAGAACCATCACCGCCGGGGCGGTTTGTCCAGTGATTCGAAACCAATACGCCCCCCGTTACCATTGATTTGTTTGCTTTTTTAAAAAACGCAATTAATTTTTCCTTTGTCCTTTGTCCATACAGAGCATTCGATACAAAAAACAGGTCATAACCGTCACCGACCGGATCATTTTTCCTCATATCGAACCCATGAAAACTTACCCGGTCAAAATTTTTCTCGTCCTTTTGTACCTCCAGTGCAATGTCGCACACCTCGGGTAAATCGTAAACAAATGCTTTCATGTCCGGGTTTTTATCCAGGATTCCCATGGCATAATAGCCTATGCTACCGGCATAATCGATCAATTTCCGGCATTTTTTGAAATCCGGCAACGATTCCAGAAAAGAAGTGACTGCCTGGACCTGACCATCTTCATTAATCCGTTTTTTCATTGCCATAAGATGCTCTTTATTTTGCCAGGACGAGGTGCCACCCGTTCCGTTTACTTCAGGCTTCTTTAATTCTCCCGTCAAAGCCTGTTTCAGGTTTGCCATTGGCCCGGTTACAGTCACCATGTTTTCATTCATCCGGTCGAGGCGATTATCCGGAGACGATTTAACCAAATAGGTTGCGGCGGCCGGGGTCAGACAGTATTTCCCGTCGTTGAAGTCCAGCAATTTTACCGCATTCAACACGGCAAGCAAGGCACCGGTAACCGCTTCCTTTGTCTTCAGGTTCTCCGAAACCTGCTCCGGGCTCAATGATTTCCCTGATAACGTTTCAAACACGCCTACTTCAACGGCTGTATTCAGTATATGTGGTAAATAACCATCAGCTATCAGGTCGCTGATTAATCCATACGATGCAGGTACCAGTGCGTTAGGGCCCTTGTTTTCCTGCGCCAACAGGTACGTATTTCCAATCATTGCAAATAAAAATAACAGTTGAATAAATTTTTTCATTTTTTGATCCTATTTCTTGTTTAAAAACGATATGCTAACGAAACACGGATATCTCTGCCAGGCTCGGGTATAATGGAACCTCCGCTTTCTATCGATGTTTGTTCGCTGTACTCTTTATTAAAAAGGTTATAAACAGCCAGATACACCATTAATCCTTTCAGGGACTGAGGGGACCAATGTGCCTGTATCCCATGAAGGACATATCCCGGACGATCAGATTCATAAACGCCTTTCAGTGTTCTTACAGCATTTAACATGTAATTCAGTTGTATCTCAGGATTAACCTGCCACAGAACGTTCCCGTTAAAACGGTCACCTGTCGGGGCTACTTTCCTTCGGCTCACTTCAATGGGGTTTCCATCTTTATCTTTTATGCCGACATGTACATAACCCATAAGTATATGAACATTTTTTCCTTTCCACCCCATGGAAAGTTCATATCCTTTGGAAATCACTCCGAGTGTATCGTTCCAGATTTTAGAGACAAAACCACCTCCGCCTCCAACCCGTTCAATCAGGTTTTCCATCCTGGTATTAAATATTTTTGCACCAAAACTCAGTTCGTCGCCGGAAGTAAAGAGATTTTTTTCCCTGTAGTTAAGTCCCGCCTGTTTCATTTCAGATGTTTCCGGCTTAAAAGGCTTCCCATCGTTAAAGTTGGTATCCCCGGTAATGTTAGCCATCCATTGGATCGGAATAGTCCCTCCAGCCCTAACTGCTTCACTATAGTCGGCAAACAGCCGAAGGCCTTTTAATGGGTCTATACTAACCCCTGCATTGGGAGAGAACCTGTTCCCATCCAGGGAGTGAGGACCGAAATCACTTTTATAGTCGTCCCATCTGATCCCGTATGAAAGAGACAATACCGATATTTCGGAATGAGCTTGAGCAAAAAGCCCCCATGTTGAAGAGGTATTCGTCTGCTCTGTTCCCCCAAGAGATGTTGCAGAATTGCTGATTCCATCTTCTTTCTCAAAATCGGTGCCCACTGTCAACGTATTTTTCAGGTTTTTAAGATTTAACGTAAAATCATTCTTTATGCTTCCCCCTATATTGTTGCTGGTTACGTCGATCCCGCTATCCTCATTATCCAGATTCCGGTGATTATAATAGGCATTAAACCTGAATTTCAGCCATGTAAAGCCCGGGAAAAAACGATAATCCAGCGTGTAGGTATTCCGGCTCATAACCTGATACTGGGCAGCCAGGGTATCAGAAGGTATTCCCATATCGCTCCCGGCGCCGCCGGTGATGTAATAACCTGTCGTCCGGTTGTATGTAGAACTTAACCTTAAATCATGATGCTTGTAATCGAGCAAGCTGAATTTTGCAAAGTAATTCTGAGATTTGAAGGCCGTATTGGGAATAATACCGCTTTTTGTACGATAATCATCCTGATCATCGATAGACGCGGAGATTAACAGTCCTGTATATGGTGATAATTTAGCGCCAAGGATGGCACGTGTGTTATAAGCATCCGATACACCTGACAACCCCGCAGATAATTTTCCTCCTGTTATAGCAGTTTCCTTTATCAGATCCTGGGCATCAATTGTCTCAAAAGAGATACTCCCTCCTAATCCTCCGGATGACTGTGTCGCTTCTGCCCCTGTCGAAACTTTTACCTGCTTCAGTAAGGAGGGTTCGATACTGCCGGCATTTCCCCGGTGCTGAAAAAGGCTCCGTCCCTGTTCCGCCCCATCAATTGTTATGTTAAGATTGCTTCCCTCAATGCCTCTGAGATATATGCGTTGAGCATTTGCACTACCGCCCCCAACCGAGACCGAAGGTTCGCCCATGAAAATATCCTTCATATCAACAGCCTGAATCCGGTCCAGATAACCGCCCGAAATCTCCGTTGTATTGTTTGGACTCCCGGCAGTTCCAACCACTGAAATCTCTGACAATTCTGTTGATTGAGTTTGCAGTATAAAATTCACCTTTTCACTTGAAGAAGCAGTAACGTTAATAACTTTCGTCTTTTTCTTATACCCGACATGAGTAACCGTTATTTTTAGTTCCCCCTGAGGAACATTTACAAACCTGTATTTCCCGTTATCATCTGAGCTTGTAGTCATATTGTGGAATTCGATGCTGACATAAGCTCCGGCCAACGGCTTTTTATCGTCATTAAATACAAATCCACTAATTGTCTGGCCTTTTACACTACCTGTGGCTATGAATAAAAACATTCCCCAGTACCAGATTCTTAAAACCATGCGTCTCATAACTGTTGTGCAATTTGAAGGAAAGAATCCCCCCTAATTGGGATTGTCTGTCCTTCCGTTTTATACTTCTTTTGTATTAATCAATTATATCGTTACAAAATTGCGGAGATTACACCTGCTTGTTTTATATCAGGCGTCATCTGTTTTTAAGAATAAGGTATTTCAAAAGTATTCGTATATGAAACGAACATGTTGCTTCACAACGCCCAAGGATAGTATAATAATTATCAGCAACATGGAGTTCCATACGACCATTAAAAAACAAATTATTATCGTATGAAAATAAAAATCTGTTTAAATCATGTGAAAGAGATCGCTTCCTTATCGTTACTAAATACAAATGCAGAAGGCACAACACCCAATTTCTGTGAAAAAAAAGAACCGGAAAGTATATTCGGGAATGTAAGGTATAAGTACTTCTCCAACCTGAAATACAGCATTATTCAGCTGGATGTCAGGACAAAAGATTCACATGAAGTCATCTGCGATTTTGAAGGATCGGCTGTTGTGATGTCCTTTATGGAAAAAGGGATCACCTATTGTACCGCAAACCAGACAGAAGGCAGCATGCATGATAAGCAAAACAATGTTTTTTTTAATAATGGCCTTGTCAGATGCCGGTTAAAAGAAGCCAATTGTTTCCGTATCGTCCTTTCACGTGCTTATGTTGAGAAGCTGGCACAGCTTTACCCGAATGCAATGGTCCCCCTGATTGCTGCAATCCGGGAAAACAGAAATTGTGTATTTGAAAACAGCCACCTGAGCACGACATTAGAAATGGAACAAATTATAAAAACTATTACAAACGCAAACCTGCTTCAAATCGGAGAAGATATGTTTATTGAAGCAAAAATAAGGGAATTGCTTTACATGCAGATCCTCCAGTATTTGAAAGCGCTGAGTAAAAGGGATTTTAAACTGGAGCGATACAGGGAACAAATGCAAACGGCCTGCAGGTATATCGGGAACAATTTGTTACAACAGCCTTCTTTTCGTGAAATTGCAATGGCCGCAGGAGTATGCGATACAACATTAAAAATAGCTTTTAAATATTTCTATGGAAAAACTGTTTTTGGATATTTAAATGAATGCCGGATGAATAAAGCCTGTGAACTTTTAAAAAATCCTTCTTACAGCATTTCAGATGTGGCTTTTCTTGTTGGCTATAAACACTCTTCTCATTTTTCAACGACCTTTAAACAGACATATGGAATAAGCCCGGCTGAATACAGAAATAAAAACATTAAACTATTCGCCTAAACATCCTCCCGCATAAAGCCTTCAAGGACAAACATGTCTGCTTTTCTGCTATTAATTTGATTATCCCCCGTTCCGTTTGACTATAAAGAATTTTTAAGCCTGATTTTTCCAGGAGGCCGACGACTGTTTCATTTGAAAGCCTGACTTTAAAAGATGATTATCGTAATGCTCTTTTGTTGTCATCCTTTTTTAGCTTCTAAGCGAGGCTGTAAAATAAAGGACAGCCCCATTCTCTTCTGTCAATTTTCTAAATAAGAAATGTTGTTTTTCAAACTTTTCTTTCAATTCCTTTTCCGGATAGAGTACTCCCCTTATCCTGACTTTTTTATTCATTTTTTCAGGGACAGGCACACTGCAGAAAAATACAGAATCCGGTTTTGAAACCCGTTTCAGTTCGTTTATAAAAAAGTCAATCCTTCCTATAAAATTTAGCGACAAATTACAAATAATTACATCAAAAGTCTCATTCGGAAAAGGTAAACTACAGGCATCTGACAAATAAAGTTCAGCAGCATAAAATCCATGTTTCTTCAATCTTTTTAAAGCCTGTCTGAGAAGCCCTTCGCTGATATCGACCCCGTAATACCGATTGTCGGAGGAAAGGACGGTTGCAAGGCTACCGCTTCCTGTTGCTATTTCCAACACGCTTTTGTGACGAATGTCCTGAAAAAAACCTTTTAATATTCTGAAGTGTTTCTCGTATGAAGCGTTAAGCTTTTTGGGGAATACCGACTTTTTCATTACCAGATCGTATAAAGGGGCAAACAAACCATTCATCCATGATTTATATTTTATGATCTTCCCCTTCTTATCGGTCGAATAATTAAGTCCATGTTTTTTGACTACTAAAAAATCTTTATCTTCCATTGCTTATCCGTTTAACATTCTTTTTGTTCCAGACCGATTCGCCGTGCCTGATTAAAATTAGCTTTCCCATGATTATTAATTTCTAATTGTTTATAAGTCGTTTTTCCCCGCCGCAACAATTATATCCTGTTTGCAGGGTAACGTGATGAATCCCGAATTTTTGATGCAAAAGATTTTCTGTTTTCTCCCTGATTCCCATCATCTCCACCATACTTATATTGTTTTTCAGGTTCAGGTGTGCTTCAAGATGCGTTTGGGTATCGCTAAGCTTCCAAACATGCACGTGGTGTATGTTATCAACACCCTCCAACTGTTCTACCTGTTCTTTTATCTCTTCCAGGTTTATCCCGTGAGGTGCAGCCTGCATCAGAATATCAACGGTTTCCGTAACGATGTCCCAGGTATGCCACATGATGTAAATTCCGACCAACAGGGTAATTAGCGGATCGATCCAGTCTATTTTCCAAAGCCAGATGGCAATTCCTCCTGCAATAACGGCAACCGACGATAACGTATCGCCCAACAGGTGCATATAAGCTGCCCTTACGTTGAGGTTATGCGATTTTTCTTTTCGCAATACAATAACCGATGCCAAATTGGCCAGTAGTCCAAACGTGGCAACAATCAGCATCAATTTTCCTTTTATAGCTTCGGGATGAATAAACCGTTTATATGCTTCAAAAAACAAAAAAATACAGATGGCAATCAGCACGACCGCATTAAGCAAAGCAGCAAATATTTCTACCCGCTGATAGCCAAAAGTGTTTTTTTCGTCCGGTTTCTTACGGCTCTTTTTCCCGGCAAGGAAAGCGATGAAAATAGCAGAAGAATCGCCCAGATTATGAAGCGCATCTGATAACAAAGACAAGCTGTTTGAGATAAGTCCCCCAACAACCTGGACAATAGTTATGGCCAAATTCAATAAGGTTGCCCATAACAATTCTTTTCCTTCCAAATCACTCTCGTGAGAAAGATGAGGATGTCCATCGGGGTGAAGGTGTATATGATGTACCCTGTTTTCCATATTGCTTTGATTAATGATAAAAATGGAGGTCCCCTGTAATACAAACTATCGGGAAAATAAAAAAAAGAAGCATCATCCATGTGATACGTGGCATTGCAATATTTTGTCCCAAAAACAGGGACATCATTTCAATCAAAGAATGGAAGATCACCCCCAACAGGATGATTCTCCGGGAAACGATAATTTTTGCTCGGTTTTTCATTGTTTTAGTTAATTAAATATTCTTCAATCGCCTGAGATACTTCGTAAGGATTTGTAATTAGCCCACCGTGCCCTGCATTGCTAATTTCTATTATTTTCTTGCTTTTTAACATTTTATCCAGCTCCACAATAACATCCTTATAAACAGGCAACGTTGATGCACCGTAAAGAATGATTATCCGGCCCTTGAAGTTATTCAATCCGGCAGGTTGTATATTCAGGCGTTGCGGATCTCTGGATTGATCCAGCCAGGTATGACAATTGGCCAGCATAATACGCCGTTCACCCTCATCAAAAATGCTTTCCCAACTGCCTTTTCCAAACGCCACATTTTCGATAAACTGAATGGTCCCTTTTTCAATTTCGCCTTTCTCCAATAGCGATTTTGAAAACAGTATAGCTTTTTGAGTTTCCTGCAAATCTGTTTCATACTCACTTTTCCCCTTTAAAAGGCCAAATAAAGGCGGCTCATACACAAGAATATTTTTCACAGCTCCGGGATGTTTAATGGCAAGCTGTATAACAATATTGGAACCGTAAGAATGCCCGACAAAATTTGCTTGATCGAAACACAACGCTTTCATTAAAGCAACAGCATCATTAACATCCTGCATAACAGATCCTTGTCCGAAATCAGGAGTGGAAGCGCTATGCCCCCTGCGGTCATAAAGGATAAGCGGATTTTTAAGCATCCCTGCCAGTTGGGCCGCAATTGGCAACCAACTTTCGTGGTCTCCATACGAGCCGTGCACAAAAATAACCGGCGTGCCTTCTCCTTTTCTATATCTTGTTGCCAGGTCGGCATCGCCAATGTTTACCAAAAACAGCGGATTTTCTCTTTCAAAATCGGCTATCTTTTGGTTAGAGATTATCTCTTTTTTTTGTTGCGCGGTTATTTGTACCGAAAACAACATAATAATAAAGAGAAAAGAAATACTTATTTTCAAAGATGATATTTTACGGTTCATACAGATTCTTGTTTTTTGTCTACATTAAACCTGTTCCTGCTCTTTTCGGGGTGTACGAATGCCGGGATATTCATATTATTTGTTACTAAATTCTTCGACAGTTGACATCTCCGTAATAATTTCCCGACACGATTTGCCGGTATAAGTTAGACGAAAGTCACAGAAATCAGCTCCGTGAGCTAAAGTTTTAGTCCGTACAAGAGAAATTCCAATCATCCCGTGAATTACATAATCATTTAGGCATAAATATGGGAAAAACTCGTCAGCATTAAGTCGTTCACAAAGCCTCCCAATAGGACATTTGTAAATATCCATTCCGATCTGAAAATCATCATTTGTATCGGGTAAAACACAATCGAAAACCCAATCATCCGGATATTCTCTTTTATGTGAACGCGCTGCAATCTTTTCCACAAAAGCCCGGGAACACAACATTGTTCCAATTTTTTCAATACGATCCGGGGAATTTTGCTTTTGTGAAATCATCGCCAATGTTTCCTGAGTTAAAATAGAACTTTTCATGACGGACATTTTTCTTTTGAGAAGCTCTCTCCACAGGCTTATCTCATAGGTTATTCCTATCATATTTTTTAGCCACGGACTATCCGGGCCAACATCAGGCAATTCCTTTTTAGCCAGATTAAAATACTCCAGGGTTGATCTTAGGATAATCGTTACTTCTTTATCATCAAAATATTTCTGTAATGTTGACGAAAATGCAAATTCCATTGATCGGATCATTGGCATGAAAGGTTCAATAAATTCAATGTCCAAATATGTCTCTTTCCTCTTCATTTGCACTTCAATCTTTCTTATATTACACATTAATTCGTTATTATTCCCGTCATCTGCCGTTCAACCATACGGGCAAAAATACCTTTCTTAAATTTCAGCTCTTCGGGAGAGCCTGTTTCGGCAACCGTGCCGTTTTCCAGCACCACGATCTTATCGGCATTGGCAACCGTTCGCATACGGTGGGCAATAATCAGTACTGTTTTGTTCTTAACCAGTTCTGAAATCCCTGCCTGTATTTTTGTTTCGTTCTCAACATCAAGTGAGGCGGTAGCCTCGTCTAACAGCACAACAGGGGCGTCTTTCAGCAGGGCACGGGCAATGGAAATACGCTGCCGTTCACCTCCCGACAGGGTTTCACCGTTTTCGCCGATAACCGTATGGTAACCCCGAGGCATTTTGCTGACAAATTCGTCGCACTGCGCCAGTTTTGCCGCACGCTTTACATCTTCGTCAGTGGCATCACGCTTGCCCAGGCGAATGTTATCCAATATGGTCGTATTGAACAAAACAACATCCTGGAAAACAACCGAATAAAATTTCAAAAGCGTTTCCGGCTCTACTTCGCTGATATCCTGACCTCCCAGCGTGATTTTCCCCTTGTCGATGTCCCAGAAACGGGCAGCCAGTTTTGCCGAGGTACTTTTTCCCCCGCCCGAAGGACCGACCAAAGCAGTTATTTCGCCTTGCTTAGCGGTGAAAGAAACGTTTTGCAGTACCTGTTTCCCCTCTTCATAGGAGAAATCGACATCGTTAAATTCGATGTCGTAATGGTCGGGCCCGAATTCGGCTTTCCCTTGCTGAACGGGCATTGCCTGCATTTCGTTCATGCGGTTGATGCGCACATTAAGGTACAACAGGGCAGCCAGGTTATTAAACACTTCATTGACCGGGTTATAAATACTGGCCGAGATCATCAGGAAAACGAGGTATTTGAACAGTTCAACAATACCCGATGATACTAAACCAGCACCGACAATAATCACTCCGGCCAGCCCGAGCTTCAGAAAACTTGCCGAAGCATTAACAAAAACGCCGGTCAGTAATTCGCCTTTTATCAGTTGCTTTTCGTACTTGCAGATGGTTTTGTCCAACTCACCGGCGTAAACATCCTCCTGATTATAGGATTTAATCTCCTGGATAGTGTCCAACCCTTCCTGAATTTTTTCGGTCACATCGCGCTTGGTTTGGTATCCGCGACGGTTTTCCCTGTCAATCTTCTTTTTAGAAATGAACAGAATGGCAGCAGCAACCGGCACGACCCAGAACAAAGCCAACGACAGCTGCCAATTGTAGAAGAACAAGCCAGTGGCGATCAGCACAATGCTGATAACCGATGCGGCCAGTTGCGGAACAGCATGTGAAAAGGTGTGCTCCAAATCGGTGTTGTCGTTCATTATGGTCGAGGTAAGGTCGGAAAGGTTTTTCTCTCCGAAGAATGCCAAAGGCAGTTTCCTGAGTTTTTCGGCCAGGGAAATACGGCGGTTGGCACTCTCCTCGTAAATAGTCATATAAGTACTATTGTACTGGAACATGGCAATAATGAACATAACCGCCATAAAAACAAGACCGATCAGGACATAATAGCCAAAGCCATGCGTAACAGATGAAGCAGGACTGATCACTTTGTTTAAATATTCCTCCAGGAAAAGGAAAACAAATACAGCCGGGAGCATCAGGGCGATATCAAGCAAAGTTGTAAATATTGTCCCTTTTACAAAATCCTTCGCACCCTTTTCTGAAAGGGCAAGTTTCCGTTCAATTGTTTTAAGCATGACAGGCCTCCTCTCTTATGGTCCATTGGACCGATTTCTGATATTCTTTCCACATTTTTGTATAGATTCCCTTTTCCTCGATTAATTCGTCGTGTGTCCCTTGTTCCACGATCTTCCCTTCGTTAATTACCAGGATATTACCGGCCCCCTGAACACTGGTAAGCCTGTGGGCAATCATCAGTACCGTTTTACCTTCGGTGAGTTTCTTCAATGCCTGTTGAATAAGATGTTCATTCTCGGGGTCCGTAAAGGCTGTCGCCTCGTCAAGCACTACGATGGGGGCATTTTTCAGGATAGCCCTTGCCAATACAATACGTTGTTGTTCCCCCCCCGACAAATAAGTTCCTTCCGTACCTATTTTCGTGTTCAGGCCTTTGGGCAACCGTTCGATTATTTCGCGGCATTGTGCTAAACCGACGGCCCTGTTTACTTCTTCCATGGTAGCGGAATGATTGCCATATTTGATATTTTCAAGAAGTGACGTTTTGAACAGACGGGTATTTTGAAACACAAAAGAGATCTGGTTCATGAGCTCATCCGGGGCGATATTCTTCACATTAACTCCACCGATAGAAACCTGGCCTTCGTCCGCATCCCAGAAGCGGGGGATCAGCCGGGCAATCGTTGTCTTTCCTCCCCCGGATGCCCCAACAAGGGCCACTGTCTGTCCCTGTGGTATTTTAAAACTTACACGATCGACCGCTTTCCTGTTAGCCCCCGGATAACTAAAGGAGACATTTTCGAAACGGATATTATATCCTTTTATCGGTACCGGGTTTACAGGAACGGATAATTGCTCTGCCGAAGTCAGGTTTTCCAAACGGCTGATGGCCTCCGAGGCTTGTCCGATCGCCTGGTTCAGGTACATGCTTTTCATAATACTTTGAGAGAAGACAGGCGTAACCAGTATGTAGAAGAACATATTGAGAATAACCATCGCATAATTTCCTGTGCTCCCGATCAGCAAAATAGCCGCGGGAACTAAAAAGTATGAAAAACCATTGATAATGACCGTGTACAAAGACATGGGCAGCCTCCATATTTTGGTGTATCCGGAAACCATTTCCTTATATTTCACAATACTGTTGTAGAAATTTTTGAAGGAAAACACAGTTTGCTGGAACACTTTGACTACCGGGACCCCACGCACGTATTCAACCGCTTCGGTATTCATCTCTTCGAGCGAATCCATATAACTTTGCATAAAATAACGGCCCTTTTTACCCAGCATGAAGCTCATTATCGACACGGATAACAGAACAGGGACAAGGCACGCGACCCCGAGGTGCCAGTCGAACACGAACACCAATACCAGGGCCGTTAGAGGGGTTATAATTGTTCCGGCGAGATCGGGCAGTTGGTGGGCCAGAAAACTATGTGTAATGCTGGCATTGTCGTCGATAATTTTACGAATACGCCCGCTGGTGTTGTTATCGAAAAAACCAAGCGGCATATTCACGACTTTTCTCATCGCATAACGGCGCATATTGGTTTCGACCCGAAACGCGGCAAGGTGCGAAGCCGATAATGCAAGAAAATAAAGGATGACGCTGGCAATGGCCAACCCTGCGGCCCACCAGGCATACTGACCGATAAGCCGGGGCGAGGAAGTTCCGCCTGCCGTGATAAATGCACGAACAATAAACCAGATAAGGATATAAGGGACCATACCTGTCAACGCGCTAAGCGCGGATAGTACCAATGATGCCGGCAGCAACGCCTTTCGTCCGGCCATGTAGTTTCTTAATTTTGATAAAGTACTCATATTTAAATTTTTGTTTTGTATCTTTTTCTTCCTTATCCAATTCGCCAAAAAAAGAACAACGTTCCTGTTTGTTCAATAAAAAAAGGGCCTCAGCCCTTTATATTCATGATCTTTTTCCAACCGGCAGTGCCAAAGGCAATATACTCGGTCATAAACTGCTCCAGTTGGCTGTCCGATAAATCGTGCGATACCAGCTCGGCCATCATGCTCATCCACCACGAACTCATGGTATGGATAAAAAAAGGAGAAATAATCGTATTGACAAACGGGTATTTCTCCCTGGTCTTTTTAATGTATTCCATGCCGATTTCAGTATGCCGATCGAGATATTCTTCCCTGAAGTTTTCGAGCGACGATCCGGACGAGTAAAAAAATAACAGGTTTAAATCTTCTTTATATTTCGAAACCAGGTTAAAGAACAGGTGAATCTGACTTTGTATATACGCTTCGGTATCCAACACATACAAATCGATATTTTCGGGATCATTATGCCCGTTCGTTAATTGCTCTAACGCGACAAGCAAACCCGAGAGCACCTCGCGAAAAATTTCATCTTTGTTCCGGAAATAATTATAAATATTGCTGAGACCGACACCCGACATGGCCGCAATAGAACGCATGGAGGCATTTTTAAACCCCTTCTTAAGGAATTCCTGCCGCGCCTTGGCCAGCACCTGTTTCCGTATGTCGTCCTTTTGAATCTGCATGTCAAAATTTTATATCCAAAAAAAGAACAATGTTCACTTTTAAACAATCCCCATTTTTAAGGATTTCTTGTCCTGTTTCTCCTACAAAACAGGGATGTTGCCACAGGAAGTTACGGGATGAATTTCCCCGCATCAGAGACTCTCCATAACAGGTGGATACACTTTTCTTTTATACCTTTACATTTCATTCGGAGAGGTTAACGATTAAACCATTTGAATTATGGAAGGAGCTTTTCACCGTATTAAAGTGCGGTTATACCCGAATCCCCTTACTGACGATCCCGGCGATTTAATGGCGCGGGTTGTTTATGACAAGAACCTGGACATGGCGCAGGTATGCGAATCGGCCACGACCCGGGGCGGCCTCGATGTAGACCCGGATACCCTTCTGCACTATGTGAAGGGTTTTCAGAAAGAGGTATTCTATCTGGTTTGCAACAACTGTAAGGTCACCACAGACCTTTATGCAACCGGTGCCAACGTTACGGGCAAGTTCGCCGCTGCTGACGAAAGCTTTGACCCGAAGCGGCATCACGCTGATATTCAGTTTTTGAAAGGCGCCATTACGCGCGATTTCTCCCAGCTTATCGAGGTGGCGATGGTGAGCGGCGACAACCCGGTAAGGTGTATCTGGCAGGTAACCGATGTAAAGACCGGCTCGGAGAATAGCTTGCTTACTCCAAACTGTGCCCTGCGGATAAAGGGACGGAAAATTAAGATAGCCGGCGACGATGAGACCGTGGGCGTATATTTTGTGAACGAAACATCTGGAGAAGGGATAAAAGCAGATCCGTCAGATATTGTCGACAACAGGCCGTCGGAGCTGATCGTCACGATCCCCGCCCTGTCCCCCGGCAACTACCGCTTAATGGTCATTACGCAGTTCACAAAAGCTGACCTGCTTAAAACACCCCGGTCAATTCTGTTCGATAAATTACTGACCGTACCCTGATGCAACCGGTGAGCGCTTCCTGAAGCATTAACAGGAAGGGTACGACGGGCCTGTAGCCCACTTGCTGGCTCCGGCATCCGGGCGGTTGACATACCGGCAACCATGCGGTTGTCACACCTGCATCCGGATGGTTGCCGTACCGGCAACCGGGCGGTTGCCAGTCCCTTTGCAGGAGGGAGGCATGCGACTCAGCTTTTTCTTAAAGTACAGTGCAAAAAGAGAGCTTATATCAAATCATTGCCGGCTTCTTTTGATGATGCTGAACGATCATTGTATAATTTCCGGGTATTTGGAAGCGGTTAAGCACACGGCAACTGACGAGGATAACCGGAAAGCAGACGCTGATTTGATAGCCCAATGATGTCTGTTTAGTTGTTCAATAATCCCATCTGAATGGAAACAAAAATTCCTTAAAATTTGGTTCCCGCTATTTTTTCCGGTACTCATAAAAACAATGATCTGACCCCCAACTTTTAATATCCGGTCGGCTTCGTTGAATAAATCTTCTTGTTCCAGATTTGCTTTTGCATGGATAATAATTTTATCAAAAAAATATCTTCCGTAAGGGAGTTGATGATCACAGATCTTTCTCCCTTTTTTACATTCTACCCTGAACGGGCACATATTACAGATTTTATGAGACTGTTGCCGGATTGTCATTCGATCTCCTGCTCCTACATCCGGTGTCGCGGCTATTTCATAGGTATTTCTACCCGGACCAATCTGAAGAATATGGCAATTGTCCTCCAAATCAGACAGTTTATTAACAAACTGCACTAGGAAATCCTGATAGCTCATTCGCTGTGTTTTATTAGAATTGTCAAACCATTATAAAGAATAGTGTTCTGATTGATATGAAAGGAGAAAAGTTGCTTTCAAGGCTAAACGAAATACGGAAAAGAGTGGCTGTGTTGTAAGAAAGTTCTTTGTCAGGTCTGACACGTGCCTCTGTCCGGTCTGTGCCTGCTCATCAGATGATACAGCAAAGCCTGTCATGTCACATAACCTGTCCCGTTTGGAGAAAACCGTATTTTCTTGCAATCCGGTCTCCCCGAAACAGGACAGGCTGTGTTTATGAACCTTTCTTGACAAGCCCATAAGCAATTTCCGGATAACCACGGATACCGCCGTCATTGGATGTAAAATTGATAAATTTCAGCTTGTAATAATTATCTTTCGAATCTTTAATAATGTAATAATGATCCGCTTTTACCCCGATGGACGATCCGGTTGTTGACCGCCATCCTGACCCGATATAATTACGTTCGCTGCTAAACGAAAGCGAACTGATATCATCTTCTGAAAAACCGGCATAAGCGATGTCCGAAGTATCGACCTCGGCGACTGTTACATTGTTCAGATAGTTTATAAATACCATGTCGGAAAAATAATAGGCGACATCTGTACCTCCGTAACTAGTTGAATAAATAGAACCTGTCCATTCCATATCCCACTTATTCTTTTCCGGTTCAACAGAAACAGGACCGTCATCAAAAGAGATATACCTGAAATTATAATCTTCATTTTTATTAATATGCAGGGTATCATAAGTCTGATCTTCAACGCCTGCATATTGTAGAATATAACCATCATTTTCTTCATTCCTCAGTATGCGGATCTTTTTCCAGGCGCGGGAAGGTGTACTTCCCCCTACCCCTCTGTTGATGATATAGACCTTGTTTTCGTCATCCGTAGCTGACTGGCCGCCAATAACGGTCTGGTCCAGGTCTCCGCCCAGGTTGTCGATAAGGGAAAGCGCATCCGGATTGGAATAGCTCACGGTCAGATTCAGATCAACGGTATCTTCGGCGGTTACCTGCGCCAGATCATTTTTATCCAGGGCAATCGCTCCCGCAGCGGTGGTATTATTCAGGATGACCCTGAATTCATCGCCGCAATAGAAGCCCAGGTCCCAGCTGGCCCGGGCAACGGATGTCTGTTCATTGTTGCTGAAGTCGACAAAAACAGAATTTACGGCACTGCTTCCTCCTTCACCTCCATTCAAAGTGAGTTCTGAACCGTCAGAAACAATGGATGAAAAACTTAACACCAGTTTCGAGGTTGGGCCGACCGTAACAGGCGAAGTCACACTGGTTATCGTAAAAGTGACCGATTCATCCCCTGAAAGAAAAAGACCGTCACTTTTACTGATGGAGAAAGAGACACTGCTGCTCCCTGCCGGAACTGTCAGCGACAAGAGATTGTCCGCCACCTCCGGATCGGTCTGATAATCGCCGTCATTTGTTAATCCTTCGTTTTCTACTGAAAGATCGACCCGGGTATCTTCATCCTCAACTGCCGACAACTGCAACGTAATGGTTTTGGTCGTTTCATCCGAATCAAAACCAAGTTCCGATGATTCGAAATTAATTTTGGCACCGGCATATCCGGGCCCGTCGTCATGACAGGAGACGGCAAGCAAAGACAATCCACTCAGAAAATAAATTATAGCGTTTTTCATAGTCATTTTTTATTTGTTTATAACTAAAGATTATGTGACAGACGGATGGTCAGTCCGATAAAATAAGAGCGGCCGTAGCTTACTTCGACAGGCCCTCCGGAGCTATGTGCCCCTGTGCTTTGGGATGTATTGTCCACTTCGGTTATATCGAAAATATTTTTGACCCCGGCGACAAAAGAGCACTGTTTAAATTGCTTTGATACAGAAAGGTCAGCCCAGTTAAACTGATCTGTCCGGGCTTTATAAAGCATTGTTTCCCCGTCGTCATTCGTGGTCTCCTCATATTCAAAGCTTTTCCCTTTGAATTTGTAATAAAACTGAATGCCCGTACTGATCGCAGGAAAATAATACCCCAGATCCAGGGATATATCCCGGGTCCAGTTAAATTCGGGAAGATCTTCCTGATCATAATTTTCATCGTCTGCAAAATCATCATAAGTGCCGATATAGTCGTACCTGGCACCGAGATCGAAATTTCCCTTTTTTAAACGGACCTCCCAGCTTCCCCCGGTTGTTTTGTATTTGTCAACATTCAGGTAGGTATATACCTCGGAATTATCCTGATCGACAGCCGTGGTGATCAGATTATTGAAATGATTGTAAAAACCGGAAACGGCAGTCGTTATTGTCCATGGACCGGAGTCCGCGAGCCTCCAGGCAAACGATCCGGTGAAGCTGTTGGAATGCTCTGCCTTCAGATCTTCATTTCCCTTGATGGAATGATTGGCATCAAAAAACCAAAAATAAAGCTCCCTTAAAGATGGTGCGCGAAAACCGCGGGCATAAGACAATCGTAAGTCGGTGTTATGACTGACCCGGAATTTACTGTTCAATGAAGGGATCACCGGGGGTGCATCATAGGTGGAGTTGATGCTGAACCTTAAGCCGGGCCTTAATTTTAGCCATGGAATAATATTCATCTCAGAAGAGACAAACAGCGAATAATCGGAAATGGAAGGACTCCCTTCGATACGTTCCCCGGAGGAATTATCGCGTTTATATTCGATCCCGGGTTGAATTGTAATGCCGGACGAGATTTGGTAAAACAGTGTATTCCTGAAAAAAAGCGTCTTAAATTTTGATACGTCCTGCTCCCCGTCCCCGGTTGTCAGATATTCTTCTCCGGTATCCATATTGATGGAATAAGTCTGGGTCCGGCGTTTATAATCCTGCCAGGAAAGGGCCGTATTCATATTCAGTTTATCAGAAATCGTCCATTCCGATTGCAGCTGGTGTGTAAAACGGTCTGTCAGGTAATTTTTATCTGTGGCCACCCGGGTCGAGCTGTTCACATCGCCGTAACTATGAATTTTTTCGTCCAGGTAATCCAGCCGGTAACGGATATCGAACTTGTCGTTATGATAACCGGCGACAGCATTACTGACCCACTGGTCCTTCGGCATCCATTCGTTTGCCCGGCCCGTATAACTTCCCTTCCATCCGCCGAAATTATTGCGTGTAAGACCACCTGAAACGGTCCATCCTTTTTTTGACCAATAAGTCAGGCTGACATTTTCGTTATGTTTCCCCTGATCATTGCCGAAATGGTATTCATTGCCGACAGTTTCTTCCTGGACCCTGGCAGTTACAGACAGACAGTTAACTGCTTTTATCCCGGCATTTTTTGTGATGATATTCACCACTCCGGCCAGAGCATCTGTTCCGTAGATCACAGACATCGGCCCCTCGACAAGTTCAATACGTTCGACTGAAGCCAGATCGATCTGGCTCAGGCTTTGCCTGGTGCTTCCCCGGTCGGTCAAAGGAATTCCATCCAGCAGTATTTTAACCCGCTGACCGGACATACCCATCAACTGAATAGCTGTTTCTCCCGTCGCCAGGTCGTTCGAAAAGCGGATCCCTGCTTCCGTATTTAATGCTTCAAGTACATCAGTCGCTCCTTTGGCTTTTATTTTTTCCAAAGGAATTGTGCGGACCCTGAATACAGAGTTTTCTACCGACTGCGGTTTATACTGACCGGTCACAACAACCTGACCGATCGTCATCTGCTCCGGTTTTAATAAAATGACTCCCGGTCCATTCTTTCCGGTGCTGTCTGTAAAAGTTTTATATCCGATGCAGGTAATCGTTATTTTGCTTTTACCGGCGATCTTATTTTTAAATTCCCCCTGTTCCGATGTAACCGCATAAATCCGGGTATTGCCCGACTCCAGACAAATACGGGCATCAGGCACAGGTTTCCGTGTGCGCTGGTCAAGGACCCGGACAATAGCCTGCTGGCCTAACACTGACTGGGTGACCATAAACAGCAGCACCGACAGGATCAATCCTTTAAAAAAGGCATATTCTTTTCTTTCGATCTTTTCCACGATGATTTTTTGAATTTTGAATTGACTCAATCTTCCCTGATCAAACAGGCGGGTTGGTTCTGCCCGCCACCGGATCAGCGTTTGATCCACTCGATGGTCCGGTCGACAATCCATTGATTTATCCGTCTGTCCGGCAATAATCCCTGATCGGCAAATGAAATTGCTTTCCCTTCCAGCATTTTTTTTGCGTCCATAGTATGTCCCATCATAATCAGTCCGGAGGTTTCAGACATCTTTCTTACTCCCATGGAAACATACACCCCCAGCACCAGTACCCGCTTTTTCATTTCACCCGCTTTTAAGATAACGGGGACCCCGTTGACAGTGAACGATTGTCCTGCTTCAACAAAAGCATGATCGAAATATTGGATACCTGTCTTTCCCAGGATGTAATTTCCTGTTTCCCGGAGCAGGTTGTTCCAAAGAGGGACAAAACTTTCGCTGCCATGGGCCAGCAAGACCAAAGCCTCGTTCTCCGGATCAACGGACATGGATTTTACACGGTCCAGCAAAATATCTTTCAATACATTCTGGTAACTCAATGTTGGTCCCAGCGTAATTTTGAGGTTGGTACTGACAATCTCCGATTTTTCCTGTTGCAACGCCTGCTCCTCTTCCCTGGTATAATACAGCCCGAGCAACGCAGGAACATCAAAAACAGAATGTCCGGAGAGCGAGATAAACAGGGGAAGCGCATAAACCGTTGTAATACCCTGCTTTTCCATCTCTTTTATTACTTCGGCAATGGAAGGATGCGCAAATTCCATAAAAGCGACCTTCACTGTTTTAATTTCCGCTATCCCTTTCGTTTTTAATGAATCACTGATCTGTTTCTCAAGATCTAAAACCGGCCCGTTCCATTGTGCCGACGGAGAACCATGGGCAATAATCAAAAGCGCTTTGTTTTCCTGTGCCGTCAAATTCATGGAAAACAGTACCATTACGAATAAGATTATCCTTTTCATATCATTTAATGTGATTTGGTGAAATGATTAAACCGGAATGCAGCGTAACCCGGCAGCTATATCTTTAGGTGCGGAAAACCTGTTCCTCGTTATCCCGGGGGATAAACGGACAGAATTAACTTCCCCAAAATCATTATAACATGGGATTGACCAGCGTTCCTGTTTTCAATACTTTTCCTATTAATTCAGACTCAATAAATATTGCATGACAAAAATAGAAGGAGGGCGTCCGAAGGCTTTTACGCGACTGGTTATATTTTTTTCGAATGAGGACATTTCTCTTTTCGTTATTCGATCAGAACACACAAAACAATTGAACCTTGGATGCTATTAAATTTCATATTTCAGTTGCCGGCCTCAGAGAAGATCTTGTCGGTGATCTGCAATCGATCAATCTTTCCGCCATTGAAGAAGAACGGATTTCGCCCGGGTATGAACAGGGAGAACTAAAAATGAGGCAATGGGGGACCGGATCATTTTTTGCTGTTCAGACAACATGTCCGTTCCCAAACTCAGGTTGTTTGATCCGGGAGATACAGGGGCCGGCATTCTGCCTAAGCTTTACAGGCCCGGGAATAGCTGTTTACCGGCACGAACGGCTATTGTCTAAAGGAACGGTCCGGCCCGCCAACAACCTGTTTTTTATAACAAGTGAAAAAATGATCTATCTGATCGATAAAGACAAACAGTCAACCTTTTTTGATATCCTGATATCTCTTGATTATCTGAGATCGTTGACCGGCAGGCATTCCTGTATCTTTGAAAAATTATACATAAGATCCACCAGGGAGGGACCTTTTGAATTATTTCGTGATCCCCTGATCACAACCCCGGAGATGTCACAGACCATTGAGCAAATAAAAAAGATACCGGAAGCAGATCCTGTTTCAACTTTATTTCTCGAGTCAAAAGTGCTGGAGCTGCTGGCATTACAACTGGAGCAGAGCGAAAGTCAATCCTGCAGGTTGTGCAACAACTGCTTCATCCGTTGCCGGGACCAGCTTAAGGAGGCCCGGGACATTATTGAGAGGGAATACAGAAAGCCGCCCCGTATCCATGAACTTGCCTTGAAAGTCGGCTTGTGCGATACGCAGTTAAAAGCAGGATTTAAATTTCTTTTCAACAAAACTATTTACGGTTATCTGTTTGATTACAGGATGAATATAGCAGAACGACTGCTAAAGGAAACCTCAAAAAGCATTGCTGATATTGCTGATTGTACCGGTTACGAACATCAATCCCATTTCACAACAGCCTTTAAAAAAAAATTTGGAATTACTCCGTTTGAATACAGAAAGTACCGGACTGAAACATCCGGGCCAATGTGACCCCGGTTTGTTGTTCAGATGAGGTAAGGAAAAAAAGCGAAGGGAAAGTTCCCTACTAGGAACAGAAGTCAGGCCCCCGTTGGCAGACAATCACCAACAACGCACCAACACCAAGGTATTGGGCAGGGTCCGGCCATTTTCTGAAACCTGTCAGGATCATATTTTACAAAAACCTGCCGGCGGGATATCGAATTTATATACCGATCCTCTCTTAATTGCAATTGATGTAACTGGCATAATTCCGGGTAGGCATTATTCCAGTTATCCTGGTTCTTTTTCCCGGAACAGATGAATGGGAACCAAATAATTCCATATAATCCGAATTTTGGAAATGACTTGATTTAGAGCCAAAAAGAACATACTACCCTCCTCAAAATCATAAACCCCTTGTCCATATTTTAATGTACCACTAAGACTTGTTACAAATGATATTTTGTAAAAATCGAATACGTGTAATGCCCAATCATTTCCACGACATATTGGAAATCGTTGTGTCCGGATTCCATATCACTGAAATCAATTGTTTGCATTAACTTATTGCTTTTTATTTGTATTTTTAAGTTTCTCAATAGCTTTCAGCAGGCAAGGCAGACACAGGAACATAAAGCATTGAGGTTTAATTGATATCCCAAGCATATTACTCGAAATTTAGGTTCTTGTCGGTTGATAGGTTTGTGGTTCCGAAATCCCCAACGTTTCATACTGCTAAATGTCATTATGCGCAAAAATAACAAAGACACATATTACAAACATGATAAAAAAATTTATTGCTAACTCGACATTATTAATTGTTTTATTTAGTGCGTGCAAAGAGAATTACTCTTCAAAAGATTACCTGAAAACTGTTTTAAAAAGACTGAATACGGTTGAATCAGCCTCTTATTTATTGACAAGTGAAAATTGGAATCCCGGAGATACTGCTGCTTCATTTATATTTACCGGGTTTGTCAAAGAATACAAAAATCCATTAGACACTACAATCGGTGCCAAATTTGTAAAATTAGATACATTAACTAAAACAAAAGCATCGTTTTGTTACGATGGACAAATGAGAGCTGTGTTTTATAATGATGAAAAAGGAATTGTGATCGATAGTTTTACAGTGAGACCTTTACCTTTCAGGCCTTTAACACCACCATTCTATAATTATGTTACCAGTATAATAAAGTATGTCCTCACGACTCAAGACAGTATCTCGTTAAAAATAAAGGAACAGAAAAGTTATATTTTTGTGCGCCTGGCAATAAGCGAAGATGAGCAAATAGAATTTTTCGGAAAGGCTTACCGTATGCCGCCCTCACCCTATGATTATGGAGACCGCACCTCAATCTACGAGTTGTGGATAGATAAAAAAACGGATTTACCATATAAGGTCCGTCGAGAAATGTCTCACAATATTTCAGTAGAAACCTGTCAAAATACCGAATATAATAAACTTGACATAAACAACTTTAAAGCTTCTGATTATTTCCCTTCAGATTATAAAATAAGACCATATGGATATAAACGAAATGATAGTAAGGTAAGTACATTGTTAAACAAAGAAGCGCCTTCCTGGACTTTACAGTCTTTAGACAACCAATCAATCTCTTTGTCTGATTTTAAAAGTAAAGTGTTAATGATTCAATTCACCAGTATTAGTTGTGGTCCATGCAGAGCATCTGTTCCATTTCTAAAAAAATTACAAAAAGATTATACGGTATCTGATTTTGATTTTGTGGCAATTGAAAGTACAAGTAACAATATCAATGCTCTCCAAAGCTACATGAATAGGAATCGATTTAATTACAAATTCTTGTTATCGAATAAGGAAATGCTTAAAGATTATTCAATTAGGTCTTATCCTGTATTCTTTATTCTTGATAAAAACAGAGTAGTTAAAGAGGTAATAAATGGTTATGGAGAAGGGACTACAGATAATAAAATAAGAACTGTAATAAATGAACTTATAAATTGAATTTCAATGCACACATCGAATAGCCCGCCCCGCCGGTAATTTGGTTCGACACTAAAATGGGAACCTATTTACTTCCTCTTAAAGCTGAGATAAGGCGAAAAGAAAAACTCGAAATTGAAAAAACATTGAAGTTATTATTTGGATTTAAAATAATTGCGTTAGGGTATTGGGGAAAAGGGAATTTTGATAATTACAAATCCGGATATTGATAAAATCTTTATCTGCAAACTTCACGAAACGCCCCACAATCCAAATTCTGCAGAGAAGTTGTTTTTTGCCGGCGCACCATTACAAAATTTTTGTATTTATTCTTTTATTAAAAAATTACATTTATCTTTATTCGGTAATTAACGAACATTTATGTCCGGTAAAGAAGTCATAACAGAGGAACAAAAGAAAATTGCCCGGTATGCCAAAGCGATGGGGCATCCGATACGTATGTACGTATTGGAATTACTATCAAAACAAAGCTGTTGTTATAGCGGCGATTTATCAGAAGAACTACCCATTGTAAAGTCAACGCTCTCGCAACACTTAAAAGAACTAAAAGAAGCCGGACTAATACAAGGCGAGATAGAAACCCCGAAAGTAAAATATTGTATTAATAAAGAAAACTGGAGCGAAGCCCAGGCATTGTTTAAGAAGTTTCTGAAGATGTAAATTTTTTTTGCCAACAATGTTCGGTGTTTCACGAATTGCGAATTAAAAAGTAACATATATGGATTTCAAAAATTTACTAATCAAATAAAATATCAGACAAATGAAAAGAGTAATAGGCATTCTAAGCATTGTATTGGTGGCAGGTTTAACAGCATCAAATGCCCAATGCTGTAAAAACCCAACTACCGGTTGTACATCAACAAAGACAGCATCTGTTCAGTCACAATCGAATACCGACGTTAAGGCATACTATTTTCATGCAACGCATAGATGCGCTACATGCCAGGCGGTTGAAGCAGTTACCAAAGAAGCCCTGAAAGAATACTATGGCGATAAAATCGCTTTTCAATCATTGAATATAGAGGAAGAAAAAGACAACCCAATGATTAAAAAATATAAAGTCAGCGGCCAAACCTTGTTAATTATAAAAGGCGATAAAGTGGTGAACCTAACCAACGATGCGTTTATGAATGCCCGCACCAACCCGGACAAACTAAAGGCAAGAATTAAAGCAACGGTCGATTCAATGATTTAAGGCATGGGAGCATTACAACAATTTTTTGAATCATCACAAATCCCGTTGTTATCGGCATTTCTGTTGGGGCTTATGACTGCCATAAGCCCCTGTCCTTTGGCCACCAACATAACGGCCATTGGTTTTATCAGCAAGGATATTGAAAGCAGGAAGAAGGTTTTTATCAACGGGTTGGTTTATACGCTTGGCAGAGCTATTTCATACACGGCCATCGGACTAATTTTCTTTTTTGGAGCCAGCCAGTTTGAAATTTCCGCTGCCCTTCAGGAATGGGGCGAAAAACTATTGGGGCCGTTGCTTATTATCATCGGATTATTCATGCTTGGCATCCTGAAACTGGCCATTCCCGGATTTGGTTCGTTGACCGCAAAAATGGGAAACAAACCGAACAGCGGTTTTTGGGAAGTGTTATTGCTGGGAATTGTATTTGCGCTGGCCTTTTGCCCGTATAGCGGAGTGTTATATTTTGGCATGCTTATCCCAATGACTATTAGCAGCGTAAGAGGATTATTCCTGCCTGTTTCATTTGCCATAGCAACGGGTATCCCGGTAATTATATTTGCGTGGCTCATTGCGTTTAGCGTAGGTTCAATTGGTAATCTGTATAATAAAATCAAGGTGTTTGAGACCTGGTTCCGCAGGTTAATTGCGGTTGTTTTTATTGGCATTGGCATTTATCAGAGCGTCATAATTTTAATGGCTTAAAATTATAAGAAAAACCAGCTGCTACTGTAAAATGGATCACCTCGCCCCTAATAATTCAAAAGGAAAGTAGAGATCATACCCCGGGCATCCCTCAGTTAAAAATGGGACCCATGAATACGAAAATACTGCCCGGTTCAAGATTTTCCAAAAAGCAGCACGGGTTTGTAAGACATCTGTCTGGCTCTGTCCGTAATTCTTTTTCTGTTTTAAATATTCAAAAAATTTGTGTTGCCTGGGATCATCATTTTGTCCCCCCGAAACAATAAACATAAAAAATTTTACCATCAATCTATTTGACTTTAGTATAGATTGGCGTAAATTGGATAGAAAATAGAAACTAAAATCTGAATTTATGGTAAATCGTTACGCTCCGAAAGATTCCAACAATTCTTGAAAATTATGAAAAAGAGTGGAGAAAAGACTGTAGTGGTATGATAACCATCATGGTGACAACTACTTCCACATCACAGAGAATAATTCCAGGTTCAAAAATCTATTGGATGATATTTTTTCATACGACTAGATTCCGGATTAAACCAGGCAATAAAGAAACAGATGTACCGGATACAGACAGATACACCGGCAGTTGTGTGACATTTTGATCAGTGAGCTACTTAAATAAAAATATATAATTGCTAACCCACATTATAACCTACATCAATCAGAAAATTATGAAAAATTTATCAAATGGATTACCAATAATAATAGACGAGAAAACCAATTTCTCATGTTTTATGGGATTTGTAAAAGGAACTATTGAGTTGTTGGTTTACGACAACGGATCGGATCAGTTTCCATCAATGGCAACAGTGAACACCAACCTTGGCAGTGGAAGTATTTCATTGACGTTAAGTAAAAACGAAACGATCAAAAAAAGTATAAGTGGTATTGATATTAATGTTACCATCTCTGATTGGAAATGTACTGTACAGGATTTAAGTTTTCATGTTAAAGCTGAGGCAAAGAAAGGCCTTTTTAGTTGTACAGTATTCGACAGGACATTGAATGGCAAACGCCATAATGTAGCTTTATTTGAGGAACAAATGACAGAGTTGCTAAAAAAAGCTGAGGCAACTCACCCGTAACCTGTGCTATTTTTAGAATATAATTTATTTCAGGGTTAGCAATTATTTTTCTTTAAGCCAGATAGTCCGGATATATCATCTGAAATTTCCAGCTATAGATTTGTGATTTTAACAGTAATTGTTAAAAGAACAGCAAATAAAAAACGCGACACAATAATTAGCCTCCAATAGAGAATTTCTACCTTTAACAAAAATATGGCTGAATGACGGATAAAAGACCAGGACTTTGCATGCAAGGTCAAATCAAACAGTAACAGAAGGAAATTTTGAATTTTAACGATATCAGAAAAATAAATATTAATGGCTAAAATAAAAGCAGACCGAAAAACTCTGATAAGATGGAAAATCTATATTGACCGGGCAAAAATGTATGTCGGTTATATCCAGTTCCTAATGATTGCATTTGTGCTCCTGGAAGCTTATAAGGAAAGCTACCTGGGAAAGCTGATTTTTGATAATATGATAATATCCATACCGATCATATTTTTTATTTTTATCATACTTTCCCTGATAATTGGCCGGGTAGACACCCTTTTAGGCTTACGGGAAGAAGAACTGCGTAATTCATCCTCATCAAATCCTGTGATGAGGGATATCTTAAAGAATATGGAGGAGATAAAAAAAGAATTGGAAGAATTGAAATTAAAAGGAGATAAAAATAAATAAAGCAGACGCACAGTCCAGTAGGGAAAGGGAAATCTCATCACAGAAACGTTATTGTTCAAACTAAAGCAACCATCTCATTCAATAATACATCCTAAGAAAAAATTATGAATAAGATATTTTTAATATTATTGATAAGCATACTTATTTCATCTTGTAGACATAAATCAATAGAAACAGCCCGTTATGAACTCTCAGAAAAAGAGTTGTCTTTGTTGCCTTATCAGTATGGCGACAGCATAAATTTCATCCATTCAAATGGTTATTCTTTTTATTTTGTTGTTACAGAAGACATCCTGGAGTGGAAAAAAGAATACGAATTTTGTGAGTGGTTTGGTACCTGTAGATACAGCTCCTACCAAGTTAAATCATTAGTTTTAAAATCAAATTATCCAAGAATGAATCTTGATATTTCAATAGGCGGAACAGATGAATATTATCTTCTGCAAACCCTTAATATTGACCTCAACTACGATTACAATATTCAATTTCCATATGATTCGCTGACAAACTTTATATGTGATTCATCAACTGCAACGATCTACTACGATTCCCTGCTGCTAAACAATAAAATGTATCATAATGTGTATTCCGGAAATATAGACAGGCAAAGGTTTATTAATGACTCTTCGATTATCGTGCCACAGACGATGTTTATTAATAATTTCGGAATAATCCAAATAAAAATGTCAAACAATGAAACGTATACAATTAATAATTAAAATATCTTTGTTCGTGCTCATTGTGTTATTCTTAAACAATTGTGGTGAAGATATTACCGGAACATATTATATTAGTGATGAAGCAAAAAACTATGAAATTGACACGACCATAACATCAATCAATTTTACAGACAACAATGGACTCTCAGAAAGTTTCTCTCTTGACCAAGACACATGGTACACAACACATCATTATTTTACAGAATGGGGAACTGGTGGAAAAGCCTTTGGGGAAACATATGGATTGCATTACACATCAACAGTGAACAGGTTCTTTTTTATGTATGTATTGAGAGCTGATGTTGGTTATACCAAATTAGAAATTGAATGGAATCAAACAAATAGATCAACTTATAATTTTAGCACGAAACAGGTTGAATCAGGAATAAAAGGGAAAGTAACTTTTTGTGATTCGTTAGAGGTAAAAGGTGTGATATATAGAAATATCGTTGAATTTGATTATGCAGACAATTCAAATGCCATAGATGACGACATACCTGTAAAGACAGTCATATCAGGAGACAAAGGCTTAATAAAATTTTCAAGGAAAGATGGTGTAATTTTTGAGCGAATTGAATAATCCGTACAACATGAACCTGGGAACAACGCATGCGCCGTCTCTACCGGGATAAAATGGAATAATCATTCAGCAACTGCCTCAAAAAATGAACGGGTTTCAATTCGGTTTCTATAGAGAGTTTCTTTTTCATCGAATTACTGGTCTGCAGCACCATCTTGCCGGCTCTGCCATAATAACCATGGTCTTTACCAAAGGCTAAAACCTCCCGGATAATTTCAATATCATTGTCATCAAGCAAATTTGCCTGGCTAAACAGGACAACTTCATCTGCCCCTTTTGCCTGGGGATAGAACAGGTCAGGAAGTCCTGGGGTGCTTTTCAGTGAAACGACGATCGTATTGGCAGCAATATCGCCAATACGCTGCCCCTTCTTGCTGAATATTATCGCTAACGTACCAATACTGCCAAACGAAAACCAGATATCGACAATCCGTAGCAGCCATCTCAACAAATAAGAAGAAAAGGGGACGCTCCTGCCTTCACAATGCACAACTTTCAGCTTCATTATTTTTTTCCCGAAAGTTTGACCGTGAAAAACCAGTTCCAGAAACAACGTATAAAAATAAACAGGCAGTAAGTATAAAAGCCAGAAAACAGCCCCAAACGAAAATACTGATATTATAAATGACCCCAAAATGCCATAAACTCCGATAATCAAAAGGTCGAGAAATGCTGCCAGCATCCGCTCTCCCAGGCTGGCTTTGTTTTGCAGCAATACAGTGTTTTGCGCTGTGTGAATTTTAATATCGGTCATGGCTTAAATTATGTCTTCTTTGTACCTTCCAAAAGAAAGTATTTTGTTATTTTAGCTACGAAAATACCAGTTTCTTTTTTAAAGAACAGCTCAAGAATAATATTCTTCCAAAACAATCAAGAATTTAAAAACCAAATACCTGACGCTTCGACACCTTCCGGACATATGAAAGAAATTGTTTTTATAAAAAGAAATTCAGGGAAATGGAAAAAAATAGAGGAGCTACTGAGTGGGGGCCTCCATGTAAATCCGGATGAATTGTACGACCTGTATGTAGGGTTGAATGATGATTTCTCCTATGCCAATACCTTTTATCCCGATAGTGAGACTCTTCAATACCTGAATAACCTTACCATTCAGATTCATCAAAAAATTTATCAAAACAAAAAAATCGGTAAGAAGCGCTTTATTCAGTTCTGGAAAACGGAATATCCCCTGCTCCTTTGGCAAAACCGGAAATATTTCTGGTATGCTTTAGCAATCTTTTTGATAAGTATTGTCATTGGAGCAGTATCAACTGCTGCCGATTCCGGTTTTCCTCGATTAATTCTGGGCGACCGCTATGTAAACATAACTCTCGAGAATATCGGCAAAGGCGATCCGATGGCTGTTTACAAACAGGCGAATGAAGTGAATATGTTCTTAGGGATCACGATAAACAATATCCAGGTTGCTTTTTTTGCATTTGTTACAGGTGTGTTTGTTTCGGTTGGGTCCGGACTAATCCTGCTCCGGAACGGAATTATGCTCGGATGCTTTCAATATTTTTTCTATAAATACGGGTTACTGGGCGAATCTTTTCTTACCTTATACATCCATGGAACTCTTGAACTATTTTCTATCGTGATGGCCGGGGCTGCCGGGATGGCTATTGGTAACAGCATCCTGTTTCCAGGAACGTACAAGCGGGTGGTTTCTTTTCAACGGGGAGCTGTCACCGGCTTAAAAATGGTTTCGGGCGTGGTGCCCTTATTCATCATTGCCGGCTTTTTCGAAGGCTTTGTCACCCGGCATACCGAACTGCCGGACAGCGTCCGCCTGTCTATTATCCTACTTTCAATGGCTTTTATCATCTGGTATTTCTTCTTGTATCCAAAATATTTATCCCAAAAACTTAACCAATCATGAGAAAAGTATTCATATTCAGAAAAGTCAGAGATTTCGGCACCGTGATGAACCATTCGTTCGATTTTATAAAGGCAGAATACAGGCGGCTGGGGAAAGCGCTCCTGATTTACGTTCTCCCCTTTTTCATCCTGACCGGTATTCTTCTTCTGCTCGTACAGACCTCGGTGGTACAGAATCTTGAAAACAGATTTGAACCGGGGGCAAATGTTTTCCAAAACTTTAGCTGGCAAAAAATTGGCTTCGGTTATCTGTTACAACTTTTGAATTTTACGGTTTTGTCAACAGTGATCTTTTCATTTATAAATCTGTATTTAAAGAAAAACGGAGAATTTGAAGTGGCTGAACTAAAAGCCTCCTTTTTAAGGATTGGAGGCAAACTTTTAATCGCCAACATTGCTGCCGGCCTTATGGTCATTTTTGCAAGCGTGTTTCTGCTTATTCCGGGCATTTACCTGGGAGTTGTCTTCTCCCTGGTTGCTCCGGTCATTGTTTTTGAAGATGCTGGATTAGGACAGGCTTTAAACCGTAGCTTTGAAGTAATCAAAGGGAACTGGTGGAAAACATTCGGGATTCTGTTCATAGGCGGAGTGATTATCTATATCTTTAGCATTATTTTAAGCATTCCGCTGATCATATCAACTGCTGCCAGATCATTTCATGCCATCTCGAACCACACCCAGCCACAGATTTTTTCGCAAGGCTACTTAATCGCTTCAACAATTATATCGATGGTCCAGACATTTGCCTGGTCATTAGTGCTAATTTTTATCAGCATTCAATATTTCAGCCTGGTTGAAGAAAAAGAACGTCCGACCTTACAAGCTAAAATTGACAGGTTGAATGAAGAGAATGACTGATTTTATAGGGTACATATCATCTGTGCTGCTCGTTCTTCTTTGCCTGTTGCCGTTAAGTCAGCAGGCAAATCCGGAAAAACAGGCTCAACATTCCGAACGGCATTTCCGGGAAGAAAGGCTGGAGGAATACAGGCAGGACAGAGCGTTTTGTTACGACGTAAATCCATACCGGAAAAATACAATCTGGGAGAAAATCAATTACTACCTGGCGAGATTGTTCAAAGCATTCTTTAACAATAAAGGAGTTGCTCCGTTCATCGGGTTGCTGGTCCTGCTGGGCATCATCATCTTTGCCGTAATCAGGCTTTCGGATGGGCAATTTCAGTGGATCTTCGGAAAAGAAGGCAAAAACAGGGCCGGAAAGGTCGTTTTGTCCGATGAAAAAACCGGTGGTACCGATTTAAATGCCCTTGCTGACAAAGCCCTGCAGGAAGGTGATTTACGTCTGTGCGTACGCTATCATTACCTTTATATACTAAAAGAGCTGGATGAAAATGACTTTATCCACTGGCACAAAAACAAAACGAACTGCGATTATCTCAGGGAAATCCAGTCCCCCTCCATTCGCAGTCAGTTCCAGGTACAAACATTGGTTTTCGACTATGTCTGGTATGGAAAATTCCCGCTAAACAGCGATCAGTTTCAAAACATTCAGTCCGGCTTTCAGCGACTGATTGAATCCATTCAGGATGCAAAAAGAAAGTCGGATGAACGCTAAGCTAAAATATAGTATGGGGATAGCTGTTTTATTCGGAATCCTGATTTATCTGAAAATCCTGATTCCCGGGGAAACCAACTGGACACCGACTTACTCCGGCAAGGACAAGATCCCGTTTGGCACATGGATTTTATTAAACTCTTTTGATGATTTATTTCCCGGATCAACTGTAAAAGTTAATTCTGAAAGCTTTTACGAACGATGGAACAAAGACAGCTCAACCTGTAACCTGTTTATTATCACGAATGATTTCAGTCCGGACTCGCTGGATATGGACGCTCTGTTCCGAAAAGTAAAAAACGGTTCGGACATACTGATTGCCAGCAACCGGTGGGCAAAAGAATTTACCGATTCGCTGAATATAAAAATTGAGAGGGTGCATACAAACCTGCTTGATTCTGCTACAACATTGCAAAACCGGGAAGGTAAACAATGGGGCAAAGAGTATCACTTTACAAAACTGATCCAGACAAGTTGGTTCGAACTGCCCGATACCACGGATGCAATTCCTTTGGGGAAAGGCAATAACCATATTAATTATGTGCAGGTGCCTTATGGCAGGGGTTACTTTTTCCTTCATTCACAACCGCTGGTGTTCACCAACTACCATTTGCTCTACAACGACCATCATTATCTGGAGGAAGTTCTGACATGGCTTCCAAAGAACGATAATCAAACGGAATGGGATGAATATTATAAACCATTCCGCAGTGAAAGTCATTCACCTATAAAAGTCATACTATCACTAACGGCTTTACGGGCAGCATACTGGACATTGCTCATCGGGCTAATCCTGTATATCCTGACAAACATCCGGCGCCGTCAACGTCCAATTCCCGTTCTGCCACCAAAAGCAAACCTTTCGCTTGACTTTGTGCAAACTATCGGTCTCCTGTATTTTAACCAGAAAAATCATAAAGATCTCGTAAAAAAAATATTTGTCGTTTTTTCTGAGCAAATCAGTTCAAAATACCTCATCCGGCTTGAATTTACACCTGAATTTTATCAAAAACTGGCATTAAAATCAGCTGTCAGCGGACAGATAATCACCCGGATATTTACCCGTTACGAAGTACTTTCAGCCAAAGAACGGGTGTACGAAGATGAGTTGGTCCAATTCAACGCCCTCATCGAACTTTTTTATAAAGAAAGCAGAAAAGCTTCTGCGCAAAGTATAGAGAGAAACAAAAAAACAAAATAACCATGGAGGAAAATCAATTATTTGAAACACGAACTGACCTGTCGGACATTAGCCAGGCGGTAAGCAGGATAAAAACAGAATTAGCAAAAGTCATCGTAGGGCAGGAACAAATGATCGACTTGCTGATCCTGGCTGTTTTATCCAACGGGCATACGCTGATCGAAGGCGTTCCCGGAATGGCCAAAACGCTGGTGGCAAAACTTCTGGCCAAATCGATCGATGCCGGTTTTTCCCGCATTCAGTTCACTCCCGACCTGATGCCGTCAGATGTGGTCGGTACATCCATATACCATATGGGGAAAGGCGAATTTCAGTTTAAAAAAGGCCCGGTTTTCTCGAATCTCGTCCTGATTGATGAGATCAACCGGGCACCGGCCAAAACACAATCAGCGCTCTTCGAAGTAATGGAAGAACGTCAGGTATCGGTTGACGGGACTACTTATCCGTTGCAAGCGCCATTTTTGGTTTTTGCAACACAAAATCCCATAGAACACGAAGGGACCTACCGCCTTCCTGAAGCGCAGCTCGACCGTTTCCTGTTTAAGATCAACGTCAGCTATCCTTCGGTGGAAGAAGAACAACAAATCCTGGACAACCATGATTCCAGGAAGGACAGGCTGCAAACCGACGACATCATGCCCGTCGTGCAGGCCCGCGAACTCATTGCTTTTCAAAAAAAGATTTTCGATATAACAATCGATGCAAGCTTAAAAAATTATATCGCCCGGATTGTTTCAAACACCCGGAACCACAGGGATATTTATTTGGGCGCTTCGCCAAGAGCTTCCGTTCACATGATGAATGCGGCCAAAGCTGCCGCCGCCGTCAACGGTCGTGATTTTGTGACACCGGGCGACATCAAAGAGATCATCAGCCCGGTGCTTTGTCACCGGATTATCCTCTCTCCCGAAAAAGAAATGGAGGGCATCCGTCCTGAAGAAATAATTAACCTGCTTGTCCAAAGCATTGAAGTACCGCGCTAGTTTATCTATGTTAAAAGTTAACAGGAAAATATATCTTTCAAACCGGTTTTTCGCAGGACTGCTGGTTATTGCCATGCTGTTTATACTGGCTTATCCGTTCCCGTGGATCTATTTTATGGCGCAACTTGCATTACTCTGCCTGATTGCATTGACCGTTACAGATGCCGCCTGGCTGGTCACAAGCAGGCAAAGCATAACGATCAGGCGCAAAGCTCCTGTGCGCCTGTCGCTCGGTGATGAAAACCCCGTATCAATAAGCCTGCAAAACACCTTCCCGTTCAAAGTCAGTGTTGAAGTAATTGAAGAATTACCATTCGAGTTTCAAAAACGTGATTTTAATATTTCGTACAAAATTGAACCGGATGAGGAAAAGATAATTGATTACGTTCTGCGGCCACTTACCCGCGGCGAATACAGGTTCGGGCAAACGAATGTCTTCGTTTCAACGTCTTTAGGATTTGTCATTCGCACAATCAAAGGAAACAACCCCCAGTCCATACCGGTCTTTCCGTCCTTTATCAGCATGCGCAAATTCGAATTAATGGGAATATCCGACCGGCTGGAAGAAATCGGGATCAAACACACCCGCAGGACCGGTCAGCATTCGGAATTTGACCAGGTACGGGAATATGTACCGGGCGATGATCCGCGGACAGTGAACTGGAAAGCCACCGCCAGAAAAGGTTCTCTCATGGTGAACCAATACCAGGAACAACGCTCGCAACAAGTTATTTCAATGATTGATATGGGACGGGTAATGGAAATGCCCTTTGAAGGAATGTCCCTGTTGGATCATGCGATCAATGCCAGCCTGATCATCTCAAACATGGCCATGATCAAGCACGACCGGGCCGGACTCATCACGTTCTCGGACCAGGTCCATTCGCTGATCCCCGCAGAAAGAAAAGGCGGACACTTACAGCGGATCATGCAGGTGTTATATAATCAGCAGACCAATTTCAACGAATCGTCTTATGAAAAACTGTACATAACAATCGTAAAAAAGATAAAACAACGGTCACTACTAATTCTTTATACTAATTTTGAGGGCCTTCCTTCTCTAAACCGTCAACTTCCCTACCTGAAAAAAATTGCCGTCCAGCATTTGCTGCTCGTCGTTTTTTTTGAGAATACTGAAATCCGTCAACTGGCAGAGCAGGATTCCGGATCCACCCGGGAGGTTTACGTCCATACTATTGCACGGAAATTTATTCATGACAAAAAAGTGATGGCTAATAAATTAAAACATGCCGGCATCATGTCATTATTAACCCCACCGGAAAACTTGTCTGTCGATCTGATCAACAAATACCTGGAAATTAAAGCCCGGGAAATGATTTAAGGTTGCGGATTAAAATATTTTCCCGCTATCGCTTGTTTTCCGGATTGTCAAGACGACAGAAGGTGGATACTATTGCTTTGTTCCGGTAATTGATTCATCCAAAATCTCAATATAGATACGGTTACAAACTTCATGACTTAGTATCTCAAATTCATGATTGGCATAAGACACGCTTATACTTTTATCAAAAGGCTCAATTTCAAGCACGTTAATTGCAGTCCCCAAATTCAACTCCTTTCGATTTAAAAAGCTTAAGAATTCTGATGTCCCATTAACGATAGCGGCCAACCTGACATGGCTTCCTTTCTTTGCCTCTGAAAGTCTTAACTGTTTATTCAACGCGATATTACCATTTTTATCGGGTATTGGCGAGCCATGGGGATCCGTTGCCGGATGCCCCATCTGTTCATCCATCCGCTCAAAAAAAGCAGAAGAGTTGATATGTTCTACCTGTTCCGCTATTTCGTGAACTTCTTCCCAGCCAAATCCCATTTTCTCGACCAGGTACATTTCCGTAAGGCGGTGTTTACGGAGGATCAGGGCGGCCTGCATTTTTCCTTCCGGGGTAAGTGACAGTGGCCTATATTTCTCGTAATTTACAAGTCCCTGCTTTTTTAGTTTTTTGACCATACTATTTACCGTTGGCAAGCGGACCCGTAAAAAATTACTTAACTCAGAAATAGTCACATCCTCTTTATTATAAGAAAGGGAAAGTAATGCTTTCAAATAATTTTCTTCTGTTTGTGAAGCCATAACATAAAATTACTGAAACAAAATTAAACAAAATTACAGAACTTATTGTTAGACTAATCTAACATTATATTTTTAAGACTATAAGTTTATACTGCTTTTAAATTAAAACAAATGAAATCAGAATCGCTAAGTGAAGTGCATGCAACGGTACGTACAGATAAAAAAGGATGGAGGAAGATACTGGCATTTCTCGGGCCGGCTTACCTGGTCAGTGTCGGGTATATGGATCCGGGAAACTGGGCAACAGATATTGCAGGGGGATCGGAGTTCGGGTACAAATTAATATGGGTTTTGCTTATGTCCAACCTGATTGCAGTACTCCTGCAATCCTTAAGTGCCCGGCTGGGAATAGTCAGGGGAATGGACCTGGCCCAGGCATCAAAAAACACCTACCCGCAATGGGCAAACATCCCCTTATATATTTTAGCTGAAATCGCTATTGCCGCCTGCGACCTGGCAGAAATTATAGGAATGGCCATCGGACTTAATTTATTGTTCGGACTACCTCTTGTCTGGGGAATCAGTTTAACCGCATTGGATACCATCCTGTTGTTGTTTTTGCTCAACAAAGGAATGCGAACGATGGAAGTTTTTATTGTTTCACTTGTTTTTATTATTGGGATGTCCTTTTTGATTGAAATGCTGATCGTTTCTCCCGTTTATGGTCATGTTGTCAAAGGTTTTATCCCATCAAAACTCAACGGGGATGCTTTGTACATTGCCATTGGAATTATCGGGGCAACGGTAATGCCGCATAACCTGTACCTGCATTCATCACTAGTCCAGACCCGGCAATTCGACAAAACTTCCGAAGGAATGAAGAATGCCATAAAAATGAACCTGTTTGACACGACGATCGCCCTCAACCTGGCTTTTTTTATCAATGCCGCGATTCTGGTCCTGGCTGCTGCGGCATTTTATGTCAACGGATATTACCATGTAGCTGAAATACAAGATGCCTCCAGGTTATTGGAAAATCTATTTGGAAATGCTGCCCCAACTTTTTTTGCCATTGCCTTAATTGCTTCCGGACAGAGTTCGACGATCACTGGTACACTTGCGGGGCAAATCGTTATGGAAGGACACCTAAATTTAAGGATTCAACCATGGTTAAGGCGTTTAATTACCCGGATGCTGGCAATCATCCCGGCGTTGCTGACTATTATCTATTTTGGGGAAGAAGCTTTGGGCAACCTTCTTGTTTTAAGTCAGGTGGTACTAAGCCTTCAACTGGGATTTGCCGTTATACCGCTTATCCATTTAAATTCTGACAAAAAATTAATGAAAGAGTTTACCATAAAGTTATGGGTGAAGACGCTGGCATGGATAAGCGCAGCTATAATTGTCTATTTGAATATTCACCTGGTAATTGATGAAATCCTGGGATGGATAAAGTCTGCCGGCGGCAACAGTATCTTTATTTATACGATTGTTGTTCCTTTGGCCCTGGCCTGTCTTGCCCTTTTGATTTATGTTTTTGTGTACCCTCTTGTGAAACATGAAAGGAGAAGAAAAGAACAACTGCCCCACGGACATGCCGAGAATTTCATTTTGGGAGACTTCTCTGAATACAAACATATCGGGATAGCCCTTGACTTTTCCGGCACTGATCACAAGATAATCCAAAGTGCCCTGAGACAAGGTGGTAAATCGGCAACATATACTTTCATCCATGTGGTTGAAAGTGCAGCAGCTCACTATCTGGGGAAAAATACAATGGATTACGAGACCCAACTGGATAGAAACAGTCTGAACCAATATCATCAGCAATTGCAGGAACTGGGCTACCAATCGGATTTACAAATCGGGTTTGGTAAGGCAGCGAATGAAATTGAACGGATTATCAAGGAACAGGCTATTGATCTGTTGGTCTTAGGCTCACACGGGCACAAAGGTTTTAAAGATCTGGTTTTTGGGACAACGGTTGATTCAGTCCGGCACCATATCAGCATTCCAATATTCATCGTAAATTAGATCCCATGCTAAAAATCTTGTTAAGTATTTTTCTGATTGAAACAACGGCATCCGGCGTTGGAAGCACACCTCCGGATTCAACCAAGAATAGTTTTAATCTGTTCCACAGAACCCCGAAAAAAATGATGAGAAGCTTTGAAACGGACCGTCCGGACGCCACAGAAAGCGCCTACACAGTGGACGCCGGCCATTTTCAATTGGAGACAGACTTATTTAAAACCGACCGTTTGTCTTTAGATGGCATTAAAACGATTCAAAATTCGTATAACGGATTTAACCTAAAACTTGGTATTACAAATTCAACAGATATTCAATTCATTGCAAATATGATTACCCATACTAAGATATCAAAGGAAAAAACGCGGAAAAACGACCAGTTTTTCAATGATATTACCATCCGGATCAAGCGAAATATATGGGGAAATGACATGGATAAGACCGCGATGGCTATACTTCCTTTTGTCAATTTCAACAATGGGTCCATCGGTGAAATGACAGGAGGGGTAATTTTACCCTTTTCGATAGAATTGCCCAATGATTGGGGATTTGGAACCCAGGCTGAATTTGATCTGGAGAAAAATCAAATAAATAAGGGATATCATCTGAATTATCTATATTCAGCTACGATCGCCCATCCGCTTTTCAGAACCCTGGATTTTTTCTCAGAAGGATTAATTTCAAAGGAAAGTGAGATGAATAGTTCTGAATATTTTATTGATGCAGGATTGGTTTATAGCTGGAAAGAAAACATCAAACTGGATTCCGGTATATATTACGGACTTAAAAATAGCTCATCAAAGACTTATTTTATTGGTATATCATTCAGATATTAAATAAAATCCGAATAAATGATCAAATAAATAAGCAAACAACCACGCCCAAAGGACGTAGGGATTAACGCTATAAAGGTTCAAAGCTCTCTTACGATTTAGGGATAGGGCAGAATAAAAGGCGGCACTGATACCTAAGAATGCTGTAATCCGGAGAAAAGTACCATTTAATCCGGGGTTATTACATAACAGGTATCCCATAATGGGCATATATTTGCATGTACATTACCAATAATAAAATAATGTTTAAAGGATTTACAAAAAATGGGATTTCATTTCTGAAAGACCTGGCCGCCAATAACAATAAGGAATGGTTTGAACTGCACAGGCAGACTTATGAAGAATGTCTTTTGAATCCGTTAAAACAACTGGCAGCTGCGTTACAACTAACGATAAAAAGCATTGATGCGGAAATTGAAACAACGCCGTCGATAAACAAGACCATTTCCAAAATATACCGCGACACCCGCTTTTCGGCTGACAAATCGCCATTCCGGACCACACAATGGATCTCATTCAAACGACCGGCAAAGATCTGGGGCAATGTTCCCGAGTTTTATTTCTGGTTTACTCCCGAAAAATATGAATATGGCATGGGCTTTTATTCGGCAACCCCGCAAAACATGGAGAAAATAAGAGAGCGCATTGCTTCCTGTCCCGACAGGTTTAAAAAGGAAATAATCGAGTATTACAATGCACAGGATGTTTTTGTTTTGGAAGGTGAAAATTATAAAAGGCCTGTTCAGAACCCGCTTCCTGATGAATTCCAGGAATGGTTTCAAAAAAGGAACCTGTGTTTAAGCTGCGAAAAAGGAATGAATGAAACCTTCTTTTCCCCCGGTTTAAAGGATACCCTGGAAAATGCTTTTGTCCAAAATGCCAGGCTCTACCGGTTTTTTATGGAAAGTATCATGCAGTAAACAGGCAAATACACTTTTAGGGGTACAGATGCAACAACCTTATTCTTTTTGTTATCGATGATCCCGGGCCCGGGCACTCTCACTTTGCCATCACGGCAAAATCAGCGTGATTTAAAGAGGGACGATCTGCTCTTCGACCACTGTCAGCTTCTCCACCCCCTGCGGGGTTACCAGGTAAGTATTTTCAATCCCGACAGCACCAACTCCGGGAATGACATATTTCGGTTCAAGGGCAAACACAATGCCGGGCTCCAGTTTTTCTTCCGACCTCGGAGTCAATACCGGAGGTTCGTTAATCTCCAGACCCACACCGTGTCCCACAAATTTAGCCTGCTGGCGGGTACCCATAAAATAGGGTTCCAGCTTATTTTTTACGGTCAGGTCCTGTGCCAGATCGAATAAAGCGGAACAGGAAAACCCGGGACCGGCTTTTTCCATGACAGCCTGATGGATTTCCATCGATACCTGATGGGCCAGGTAAGCCAGCTCCGGTAATTTTCCAAGGGCATAAACCCGCGTAATATCAGTCATCCATGGCGTATAATTACCGGCCATATCCACCATAACCGTTTGTCCTTCCCTGATCGGCGAGCCACTGGCCCCCAAAGGCAATGCAGGAGAAATTCCCTTTCCTCCCAGCGCAAAATCATAGGGAGAAGGCATTTCTGCATTTTCCCCGGCAAGCAGGCTTCCCATATGGATATCCATATTTTCGCCATAACTCCGGAAAATGCCTAAAGAACCATTCCGGCGCATCCAATGTTCCACTTCGATCTGCAGCTCAATATCCGTCATGCCCGGTTTGAAAAGAGAAGGAACAGCCTCGTACACTTTTACGTGTTGCATGGCGCACCGCTTCATCTGTTCTATTTCATAAGGTGTCTTTACCTTTCGTAACGATCTTAGCAAAACTGAAGCATTGAGCGCATCCCTGAGCCCCAACATATTCAATAACCGCAGGCAACTGCTATAGGGAAGTACATCCGTTTCCAATAAAACAGTAGCGGGAAGTGACATTCCCCGGACTCTCAGTTCCCCGGAAATTTGTTCCGGCTTACGTATTGAAACGGCATCTGTAAGTGGAAGGTCAACTGGCCGTTTGACAAAATGGATAAGTTCGCCGTTAGCAGGAATATAAAGATAACCGGTGTAGATCCCGCCCGTCAAATAAAAAATATTCACGCCGCTTGTCAGGATGCAAGCCTCCACATTCTTCTTCTGCATAACTGACTGGAGCCTTTTCCGGCGTATGGCCAGATCTGCTGCTAATGACTGACTGCTGTTCATAAGATCAATTCCTTTTGAATTCTTTTATTATTGATAGAAAGGGCCCGGAAGGAACCTGTTCATGAAGCAGTCAAAAATATAAAAACAATGTAGCTTTAGGGTTGTCAGCAAAAAATTTTGCCGCCAAGTGCTCAATATTTAACGTTTCATTCTTGAAAAACTCCGACGCCGGATCATTTCAGATATTCCTTCTTCCACTGTTCGAAAATTGTGCGGTGAACAATCCGGTAGTGGGGATGGTAGGTTTCTTCATAATCCGAACAAAGCAAACTTAACTTTCCTTAACTCCTTTTTGCTCCACTTAACAATATATGGATGTATCTTTGTTACAGGACAAGCAAAAAACAGGTATAGTTTTTTTCATAAATTTGGAATTTGGTGGTAAGAGAAAAGGATGGCGCCCAACCATCCTTTCTTCTTTTTCAAACAACCCTGTTTAAACCTGTTCGTCTTGTTATCGGTATTTATTCATGATTGGCTCATTTCAATAATTCGGATTGTTCGTGATCTCGGGGTTAATCAGGATTTCAGAGGCTGGTATCGGCCAAAGATAATTTTTCGTCTCATCGAATACACGCTTACTCAGTATCCTGTAGTTTGAAATACCATCCATCCTGGAAAAATCAGGGCATCCATTCTCGTCAATCTCCGGCGTACCGGAAAAGAACCACAGCCCCTTAGTCACTAGCGCCTTGCATGCCGCGACAGAGGTGGGTAACCCGTAATTAGGCCTGTTCATGACAACTTCCGCGATCTTCCAGCGAATAAGATCATCGTAACGTAACCCCTCAAACGCAAATTCCATGCGCCTCTCAACCCTCAAAATCCGGCGCAGTTCTACCTGGTCTTTTGTTGTAATAGCCGGATAGTCCGAGGACCTGTAATCAACCTGATAGGCCCGGGCCCTTACCTTATTCATAGCATCCAGTACTGATTGATCTATCTCGTCCATCTCAATTTTTGATTCGGCGTACATCAGCAATACATCGGCATACCTCATAATGAGCTTATCATTCTCTGCATAAAAATCATCGCTCCAGTCTTCATCAATTCCCTTTCGCAACATCAGTCCGTTATAGGAAGCATATTGGTCACCGGCCTTCGAATCTTTATTGGTAACCAATCTGGACTGGCTGTAATTCCAGCAAAGAGCAGAATCCGGATGCGGCGCATAATTAAAACCAAAATAATTCGAGTTGAATTGCACAATGGTATAGGAGCACCGGGGATCACGGTTCTTAAAAGGTTCATGCGGGTCATACAACGGGGATTCGTCGATTGTTTTTCCGTCTGTACACAAAAACGAGCAGAATAAATCCCATGAAGGTTGTGCTGTTGTCGATGGAGCTGTAACATTCCGGCTCAAATAAGGTTTTACCCCATTGGGGGGGATCGCGGTTCCGTATTCTGTAGACCGGGGAAGGCCAAATACTGTTTCCTCTGAATTTCTGGTCTTACTCAGGAATAATTCACCAAAGTCAGGATACAGTTCATAAATGCCCAGGTTCATACATCCCAAGGCCGCATCCCGGGCTGTCTGATAATCTTTGAAAAAAAGAGCAATCCTTGCTTTCATGGCATAGGCAGCACCTTTCGTAGCCCTTTTTACCTCTGTGTTATCATAAGCAACGGGCAGTTTCCCGATAGCATAGTCAAAATCGTCATAAACCTGCTTGAGTACTTCCTCTTTATCTGTACGCTGTGCCTTATAGGCTTCGTCCAGATCAAGATTTTCCGTAAAAAAGATAACATTCCCGAACCGGCTGATCAGCCGGGAGTACATACAGGCCCTGACAAAACGCGCATCTCCGATGTACTGTTCGTAATGTTCCCCGGTCATATTTTCCTTCGAACGTTCGATATTCGCAAGAATAGTATTGGCCCGGCTAATCGCTTTATAGGAATAACTCCAGGTATTTTCCAAGAAGGTGGAATTGCTCCCGTTTAATGTTCCGTTCGTATAGGGGACCAGGGTTGTCCGGTTCATCCAGTCATCTGATGCTTCATCCAAAGCCATGATCGCGGTAGTTCCCCAATCACACTTAAACATAGGCCAGAACTGATGGAGATATAATGTATTCAAACTCATTTCTACCTGGTTCTCATCTGCATACCAGGTTTCTTCCGATGCTTTAGAAAGAGGCTGCAAATCCAGGTCATGACATGACGACAACAAAGTGCCGGCTAAACAAATTATGAGTATAAGGTAATGATTCCGATTCATCTTACTGATTTTAGAATAAATGACTGAATTTTAGAATTTAATGGACGCTCCGAAAATGACCGATTTGGTAATCGGATAACCGGTAGAGCTAACTTCCGGGTCCCAGCCTTTTGGAAAATGGCTTATCGTAAAGAAATCCTGCAAACTGGTATATAACCTAAGATTCTTAACCAGAAAACGTTCTGTTATCTGATGGGGGAAAGTATACCCTAACATAATATTTTTGATCCGGAAATAGGATCCGTCGATCATCCAGAAATCAGAAGCAACATAGTTATTGGCATTGGCATCTCTCGATATACGCGGATATTTCGCCTGCCTGTTTTGTTCGTCTGTACTATAGTTACTCCAGTATTTTCCAAGAATGATCTCCGGGACATTATACCAGTCCCCCCTCACCGGTTGTACCATCTGCGTGGTCAGAACGGCATTCTTCTTCCCTACTCCCTGAAATGCCAGCATAAAATCAAAACCTTTGCAGGCCATATCTACTGTTCCCCCGTAATTGTAGCGGGGAAGTGAACCACCCAGGGGGACCCGGTCATACTCTGCGGAAATAACCCCGTCCGGAACTCCATCAGGGCCACTGATATCCACATACCGGATATCGCCCGGACCAACAACTGAGGAGGTTGCCGCACCAACTTCATCACCATTCTGATAGATCCCGTTACTCTTATAGCCATAATAAGACAGGTATTCGGTATCTTCCATGATGATAGTCCAGTCTGATGTCCGGTCATCCCGGGTACCTTTCAGATACCCCATCATGGATTTGTAATCGGACAGATTTAAATTTATCCCGTAACGGAGGCCGCCGATCTGATCATTCCAGGCCAGTTCCAAGTCCCAGCCTTTGGTATTCATCTTTCCTATATTTTGGTAAGGATCCGAGAAACCCATAAAATCAGGTATATCCACAGCAATCAGCATATCCTTCGTTCTTTTCCGGTAGTAATCTCCCGTAAAACGGAAACGGCTGCCGGCCAGCAGCAAGTCCAGCCCGATATCTGTCGTAGTTGTGGTTTCCCAGGTATTGTTTTCAATAGCGTACTGGTAGGCGGAAGCACCCTGAACGGAAGTGATGGCATTACCCACATACAGGGTCGGATTATTAAATTCGAGATAAGACTGATAGGTATAGTTCCCGATCCGCTCATCACCAAGCTGACCCCAGGAACCTCTGAGCTTGAGCATGGAAATAAAAGGAAGGGCCTCCTTCATAAAATTCTCTTCCGAGACAATCCAGCCGGCGGATAAAGAAGGAAAATTTCCCCAACGATGACCGGCCTTGAACCTGGATGACCCATCCCGGCGCAGATTAAACTGAAAATAGTATTTTGACTTCCAGTTATACATCAACCGCCCGAAAAAAGACCGGTAAGCATTTTCATAAGCGTCTCCGTCATTGTCTTTAAAATCTCCGGGCCCGGCAGACAGGTATGGATAATAGGACAGGTTATACTGATCGCGTGAAGCCATTAACGATTCATTGAAATAATAATAATCTTCATAGCCTGCCATGGCATTGATGTGATGATCCTCAACATCTTTGGCATAATTAATAAACAACTGGGTGTCATAGGAATAATCATCATTTCGGTTTTCTGTCAAATCCATGTTCGTGGTACCGTCCAGAATTCCTGTAGGTAAGGCCTCTCCGACGCTGGTATAGTAAGGTACTTGTTTGGTAAACTCTTTCTGCTTCTCAAAAGAAAACATCGGAGCAAATATGCCTGTTACACTGAAACCTTCAAACGGTTTGACCGTCATACCGGCTTTTCCGTTCAGCAGGTAATCCCGCCGGTTGATCTCTCCCCCGTACATCATGGCCCCATAGGGATTAGTACCGTCTTTACCTCCTGCCAAACGTCCGTCTGAATAGACAGCTGCATAAACAGGCGCTGCATAGCGCATCTGGCTGGAAGGACTGAATGCAGGATTTAGCGAAACGGTTCTCTTCATGCTCAGATCAAAAGAGGCGTCTAACCATTTGGTCAGGTTGAAATCGTTATTAGCCCTTACCGTAATCCGGTTCCACGACAGATTTTCCCGAAACAGTCCATCGACGTCGTCATACCCGATACTGATTTTCGACCGGCTTTTTTCTCCAAATGTGGTAATCCCAACCTGATGGCTCTGCCTCGTGGCATGATCTTTTAAGATGAGATCAACCCAATTGGTATTCGGATAGGAATCCGGGTCCCCGGCATGTAAAGTCCAGTAATTATCAATTAAATCCTGATCATAGATCGAATACTCGCCGACCCCGGAAGTACTGCCCGCTCCGTTCCATTCCCGTTCATTGACAATTTTCATATATGTCACGGCATCGGCATAATCAGGCATTCTGCTTGGAAAATCCAAAGAGCAGGAATAGTTGTAGTCAATGTTGACATCTTCCCTGGTTCCGCGCTTTGTGGTAATCAAAATGACCCCTGCAGCAGCCCGGGCCCCGTATATGGATGCCGATGCTGCATCCTTCAAAACGGTAAGGTTCTCAATATCGTTCGGATTAACATCATTGATGCTGCTAACAGCAATTCCGTCAACAATTACCAACGGCCCGTTGTCACGCATCGATGTGATCCCTCTTACCCTGATCGTTCCGCCTGTTCCTGGGGCGGAACTCGACCGGGTAACGGTTACTCCGGGTAAAGCCCCCTGCAACGCAGTAACGATCTGAGTATTTTGACGACCGGATATCCCTGTCCCTTCAACCGAGGCAATGGCACCAGTCAAATCCTTTTTCTTTGCTGTTCCATAACCAATAACAATAACCTCGTCCAGCGATTGGCTTGTCTCTTTCAACACCACCTGAATGACAGATTTTCCATTTTCCAACTGTTCAAATGTTTGGTAGCCAACAAAGGAAAAAACCAGCTTCCCGTCAACCGGTATATCTGTCAGCATAAATTTCCCTTCATTATCGGTAATTGTCCCCGAAATGCTATTCTTTAGGCCAACTGACACACCATACATCGGTTCTCCTTGTTCATTCCTGACTTTACCGGAAACAGTGATCTTTTTCTCCGGGACCTGCGAACGGTTGCTTTCTCCCCTGACAATAATATACGACCGGTCCGAAATCTTTTTATAAATAAGTTCGGTTGAAGCCAGGGTTTGCGAAAGGATCTGTTCTGTCCCGCCCCTGGCATCTAAAGCAGGCACCCGAATGTCTCCGACAATTTGCTGATCAAAGCTGATCGCAACATCCAGATCCTTGCTCATCCGTCCAATCCGGACGGCAAGCGATTCTTCCGGATACCTGACGCCATAACCCTGCCCGGTTGAGTGACCGGCTAAACAAATGTTCAGGATTAATGTCATAACAACAAAAAACAAAATTTTTTTCATGGATAATTTCAAAAAATAATTAAACACAGAAACAAATGATATATTGATAGTTAATATTTACAGAAGAGCTCACATAGAGACAAAAGACCAGATGTTCCCGGACTTTCGGGAATACAAAAAATAATTAACATAACTTATTTAATCAGATTTATACAACAGCACCTGGTTATCGTTTATTCGGTAACTGATATCATACAATTCACAGATATTTTCAAGTACATCCTGTAAACTGCTCCCCTTAGGAAAAATTGCATTCAGTTTTACGCCGTTAAGTATATCTCCTGGATAATTCAAGCTGACGCCAAAATTTTGACTGATTCTCAATTGAAGTTCTTCCCGTGAAGCATTGTTGAAAACCAATTTTCCTTCCCGCCATGCTGAAACATCTTCCCAATGAATGTTATGTATCTCGTATTGACCGCTTTTGGCATGATAAACCAGTTGTCTGTCCTGAGTCAAAAGGCCGATAGTTTGATTACCTGATATCACTTCGACCAGACCGGTCCTGACAGATACAATATATTCGTCCAGTTCATGGTAGGCTTTAACAATAAAAGAAGTGCCATGGACTAAGACCTGCATAGTCCCGCTATGTATTATGAAAGCTTTATCCGGGTTCCTGGCCACATCGAAAAATGCCTCTCCGTCAATCCAGACCTCCCTTTTCTGTTTATTGAATTCATCTTTTTCCACGTATAGCCGGCTTCCCCGGTTCATTTGGACAAAAGAACCATCAGCCAGCTTAACTACACTCCTCTCTTTTTCAGTGCATTGTGAATCCATAGCAGCAACGAGCTCCCTGTTCTGAGCCCTGTCAGCCTGATGCTTTCCAGTAAAGTAAAACCATACGGTCAATCCGATCAGGAGTACCAGGGATGCTGCGGCATAGCGCAGGAATGGAATAAAAGAAACGGTAACGGATTTGGGGATAAAAGATAATTCATCCGTCTCTTTTGCAAAGCCCAATTGATCACTTAATTTTCGATAAATATGTACCCGGTCCTTTTCAATCATCTCTTCAGTATACAAACGACTGTTTCGCCGGTCTTTGGGAGCCTTCCAACTCTCCACGATCCTGCGCTCCCGATTGCTTGCTGTACCTTCAAAATATCTTTTGAACAATTCATACAATTGGTCATGAGATATCGGATGATCTTTTTTCCTCCACAGATCCATGCTGATGTAATTTAGCTTACATTTAGATTATAGATTTGCAAAGATGAAATGTGGTTGCATTTCGATTAAAATATTGCAACAAAAACAGCACACATCATTTACTCACTAAATATCAATACATTAAACACATATAATTATTTAAAAGCAACTGAAAAGAAAGGAAATAATTAATTTAATTATATCGTAACAAAACAGGAACGTGCAGAACTTCAAACATTTTTACTTTTACCCATCCATTTTATGAATGTAGTAAAATGTCCGATAAAGAACTTTTAGAACTTATTGCAAAAAATGACGATATTGCGTTTAATAGGCTCTACAACAAATATTGGCGTTTGATATACCGATGGGCCAGTAACAGAATCGGTGACCACGAAGCAGTAAAAGACCTTTTACAAAATTATTGGGCCGATATCTGGAATAATCCGGCAATGATAAAAACAGACAGGAACGGCTCTGCCAAGACGATCCTCCTTGGATTTATATCGTACCGGATCCTGGATTTTTTTAAAAAGAAAAACCTTTTCATATCAGGTAATCAGGAAAATCAGATCAGGGAAGATTCCGAAAAGCTGAGTTATACACATGTATTTGAAGAAATTGAGATTAGTGAAGCACATAAGTTAATCAATAAGCTTTTGGGTGAAATGCCTGCTCTGTCCCGCGAGATCTACATCCTTAGGGAAAGAGAAAACTATTCTGTAAAAGAGATATCGCAACGGTTATCGGTAACAGAAGAAACAGTCCGCAGAAAACTGGCCCTAACCCGTAAATCATTAAGGAATCAATTCATAAAATACTACTCCGGAGAAATTCCATTACTCGTATCCATTATTTACGCCCACCTTTTCAAAAGTTGATCCCGGAAAAATTCGACTATTCCCCGGAAAGATGACAGAACAATAATTTATCCGTTCTTTCCCTTAATTATACCCCGTTGCGATTGCCTGATAAAACAAATAATTTTATCTCTCTCCGCTGTCTGTTTGAAATTATTTTCAATAAAATCAATCGCATGCGATGTATTCCGTTTTTGCTGAAAGATTATTTTATAGATTTCTTTTAGTTCGTTCAGCGTTGCCTGTCCAAAACCTCTCCGCTCCAATCCAACAACATTGATACCCGAAAAAGAAAGAGGGTCTCTTGCTGCAATAACGTACGGAGGGATATCTTTAACAACTTTACTCAAACCCCCCACCATACAATGTTCTCCAATCCGGCAAAATTGATGGATACCTGTCAGACCGCTAATATTGGCAAAATCGTTTACAATTACCTCTCCTGCTATCCCTACTCCAAAACCAATTATACAATTATTGCCTATTTCACAATCATGTCCTATGTGAGCATTAGCCATTATCAGATTATTGTTTCCTATATGGGTTACTTTCCGTGAGATTGTACCCCTGTTAATAGTTACCGCTTCCCTGATAATATTCCCGTTTCCGATTTCAAGGGTAGTATATTCTCCTTTGTATTTAAGGTCTTGGGGAATTCCCGCCAGCACAGCCCCCGAATGAATATGGCAATTATCTCCTATTCTTGCACCATTTAAAACAGATACGTGATTCTCAATTACGGTATCATCACCAATAGTTACATCATCTTCAATCGTAGTAAAATTGCCGATTCTGACATTCTTTCCTAATTTACAGTTTTTCCCTATTATTGCTCTTTCCGAAATCATACTGATTCATTAAATTATAAAACGTAAAGATTGCAGGATTATATTTTAACTTCCTTGATGTAATGTCAATTAATTTCTGCTCTTATCCTGCTTAATGTTTCCTGGCTGATATTTAATAATGAAGCGATGTATTTTTGTTTTGATTTTTGGATCATTAACGGAAACTTATCCAGCAAGTACCTGTATTTATTTTGGGCTGACATCGATCCAAATACAAAATGAAATTCATCGAATGCGGCTAACGAACTACGAAGAAATCTGGCGTGAAATTTAAAAAACAGAGGATTTTCCAATAATTTTTGTTCATTCGCATATGACAGTGAATAAACTGTGGTATCCTCACATGCCTGTAAAAATTCAAAAGAAGGTTTTTGATTGAAATAACTTCCCATCGAAGCTACCCAGTGATTTTCGTGATAGAGCCATTTCGTCATTTCATCTCCGTCGTTGATATAAAATCTTCACACCAGACCCGATTTTATGAAGCTGATTTTTGAGCAAACTTTTCCTTCTTCAAGGATAAATTCATTTTTTCTGTAAAATTCTTCTTTAAAGTAACTCTTTATAGCTTCTTCTGTTTCTTTGTCCAATTCCTGAATCTGATTTATAAACCTGATTAATTCGATCATCCATTTTTTAATTAAAACTATTCAAAACCGAATAAACTGAAGAATTTCTAATCCTGATTTCACAGTATTGGACCTAATCAGGATCTCTAATACCGCTTTTTCAGTACAAATTTAGTCGTTTCTTAAAAACTTGAATACACTTTTCTCTCCATACTCTGAGTTCAAATATCTATTAGAATAGTTCATTCGCCGAAAAGTTAATCCACCCTCTTTATCTGAAGATTATTTTTGATCCTGCATTCTTACTTATGCAGCCATGAATATTACAATTATCGACGGATCAAATCCGGACTACAAAAATCAAAATTACACCACAGACCTGGCCGTAAAACTGATCGGACTGGATCACACCGTGATATTAATCAAAGCAAAAGAAAAAAAAATCAATTATTGTAACGGATGCTGGGGATGCTGGTGTAAAACCCCCGGCGAATGCGTCATCAGGGATGATATGGATGAAATTTGCAGAGCCTACATCCATTCTGATTTAGTACTTCATTTTTCACCTCTCGAAATGGGCTTCGTTACAAGCAGGATGAAGACCATCAATGATCGCACGATTCAACTTGTTCACCCGTATTTTGAGATGGTCAACGGAGAAATACACCATCAAAAACGATATGAAAACTACCCGCTGCTGGGACTTATTGTTGATCCACTGGAGTCTGATGACGAAGATTTGCAAATTACAAAAGACCTGTACTTTCGTATGGCCATCAATTTCAAAACCCAGCTGAAGATTTTTTCGACAACAAAAAAAACACAGGAGGAATTAATCCATGAAATTAGCCATATTTAACGGTTCACCAAGGATGGCAAAAAGCAACTCAACCATTCTTGTCAATCAGTTTTTAAAGGGATATTCCAATTCCGGCGGGCATCACATTCCCATCCAATACCTGGCAGCCACCAGAAAAAACGACAAACACCTCCTTGCAGCACGGGAAGCAGACACACTGCTGTTCATTTTCCCGCTTTATACCGATGCCATGCCGGGGCAAGTAAAATACTTCTTCGAGTCACTGTCCGGTATCGACATGAAAGGCAAAACAGTAGGCTTTATTGTGCAATCCGGATTTCCGGAGGCTTACCACTCTGTTTTTCTGGAACGCTATCTGGAAAAACTCACCAGAAGATTGGATTGCCAATATCTGGGAACAGTCATCAAAGGAGGTGCGGAAGGCATTCAAATGATGCCTCCGTATATGACAAGAAGACTGTTTAACCGATTTTTTAAATTGGGACGATACTTTGCCCTTTCGGGAGCATTCAACCAAAAAATTGTAAAAAAACTTCGGACACCCTATCGCATGAATGCCTTGCGGCGCAGTATTTTCAAGATAATGATGGCCACCGGGACAGCCAACTTTTACTGGAATGTAAAACTAAAAGAAAACCATGCTTATGAAAAAAGATTTGCCCGCCCTTATCTGACATCGCGTTCAGTTGTATCTTTGGGCACAGATTAGCCAATCCTTTCATTTTTTGTGAAAGAAATTCGTACAGACAAAACAAAAGGGTTCAATGAACAAAGAACATATTTCGGATGTGATCAGGCAACTGAAAAGGAACAACTTTCAGGTGTTTTTTGCTGAGAACTGCCAGGAAGCCAAAAAAATTTTTGAAGAGAAGGTGCTTCCTGTCATCGAGTTTGAAAGCGTTTCCTTCGCCGATTCGATGACCATGAAAAAAACAGGCGTCCTCGAACTACTCCGGGACAGGAAAGATATCCGGTTTATTGACACGTTCAACCCGGACGAACCCAGGGCCGTCCGTATCGAAAAACGAAGACAGGCACTACTGTCCGATCTTTTCCTTACCGGCACCAATGCCGTTACAGAAAAAGGCCAGCTGGTAAACCTCGACATGGTCGGGAACCGGGTAGCTGCCATCACTTTCGGTCCGCGCAATGTCGTCTTGTTTATCGGGCGGAATAAGATCGTAAAGGACCTGGATGCTGCTTTCGACCGGATCAGAACGATCGCAGCCCCTCAAAATGCCGCCCGGCATACCGATTTAAAAACACCGTGCCAGCAGACAGGTACCTGCCACGATTGCCATAACCCGCAACGGATCTGTAACTCCTGGAGCATTACTGAAAAATCATATCCCCCGCAACGGATCCGGATCATTTTGATCAATGAGGACCTCGGACTCTAAAAGTAAGAATAGTATTTTTTTAAGAAGTGTAATTCCTAAATTCCGATTACTTGTTTAAACTCGCTAAAGCTGATAATTCTGGCGTTCCCGACATGATTTAATTCCAATAAATCAAAATCTCCGGTAATTAAAAAATCAGCATTTGAATCAACAATAATTTTAGAAACTTTGCTCTCCTTTTTCATACCTCTCTACATTTCTTACCTGTTCAACCTCCCCGGTAATTTCATCAAGAGTCAGTTCGTCCGTTTTGGTTGATTCCAAAAGCCGGTTAAACCGTTTTAGGAAAAGCGACTTTTTTAATTCCTTATATATTTCAAGCTTATCTTTTTCATCGAGACTATAAAGAATCTTTAAAAATTGCTGCTTGTCTAATTCTATATTTACTGTCTTCATACTGTCCCCCTAAAAAATGATCTTCTATACACACATACAAAAATAAATTAAAAAGTCTATATCAACAGTAAGGAATTCTCATTAAAAAATTGGTTACTCCCATTTTGTGTTTGTCGTGAACGTATCCGTTCCATCTTGTAAATTATTCTCTCTTACAAATTTACAAACATATATGGAAAAGACTAATTTTACCACTTTAACTTCCCGTAAATTCAAAAGCCACCAATCAATATCAAAAGAAAATCAACATATGGATTGGCAACCCACACTATTTCATTCCTCTATTTCTCCGATAAAAACACCGGAGATATTCCAAGCACTGAACATATTCCCGTCCGGATCTCCCTGGGGAATATAAACCTGGATCGTATGTCTACCCGGAGCCAATGATTTCACAGGCATGTAAAGCGGGCCGGAAACCGTACCAGGGCACCAGCCCGAACGGCTATAGTCGGATGACGACATCCCGTTCCAGAAATTTCCGGAAGCAGGATTATAAGCCCGGTGAGTTGCGCAGTCGGTGCGCCAGGGGGTATATTTGAAAAAAGGGTTCGAATCGATAAAAATCTCGTTGGTCTTTTGAACGAATTCATCCCCTTCGTCCCATCCGCCGTGACCGGTCGAAATATAGCGGAAGGTTACATTCTTCACCCCGTCCGGAACATCGAAACTGACTCTCAGGGTGTCGTCCTTAAACATGGTCGGATATTCCTGCCCGGCCATCTCCATCACGTTGGTCGTCGTGAATACCGGCTTAATCCAGTATTTTTTATTGGGATGGGCCGGCACTTCCCGGTTGTTCAGGTAATATTTCAGGTGAAGGCTCACTTTATGGCCCCCGCCGTCATAATTACCGATGAAAACGCCGATCCAGGTTTCACCCCTAAGTACAGGAAGAAGATCTGTAACATCTTGTTTGTACAGCGTCGTGTCTTCCCACTGAATGCCGACATCCCGCTTTTCATTAAAATAATGGATCCCGAATGGCGTAAAAAAGCGCATCAGTTCAATGATCGGAGAATAATTATCAGTAGCTGTAACTCCCTGGTAAACTTTTCCCTGTTTACTGATGTATTTAGGCAGGGAATCAAGACCGGATTTCAGCCCGTCGAGAAAACTACGAGGCTGGTCCACGGGTACGATAAACACACAACCGGTACGGTCATAGGCATCTCCGTTCGATTGTTGCTTCAGTTCAGCAAAAACAGAAGTCCCGTCCGGAACATCCGGCAAGGCTACCCTTTTCAGCACCAGCGTTCCGCCGGCATAGCGATAAACATAATCGTCACATTCGCCCTGAGGATTGTCGATCTTCGCTCCCCAGTTGATCTGCTGGTCCCGGAATACAGGAATATCTTTCACAAAAGCATTCGCCAGGCGCAACCGATAGTCCACGGCAGAAACCTCTTTTCCCATATCAGGCGGCATTAACGAAGTCCCTTTGTTCTTCCGGTGAATATCAATCTTCGTGGCTACCAAGCTGCTGTTTTCATTCCTGACATATTTCAGCACCAGTCCTTCCGGAAACGGGAACATCAGGTTGGGAGTCCCCAGGATGCCGGCATCCCGGGTTACCCATAGCTCGATCCGGTTGGAAAATGAGGTACCGGTATACTTCAGGCAGGTGTAACCAAGTATCTTTTCGGTAGTTCCATCTGTTTTAAATCCGTCAACCGGGGCAAAATCTTCATTCATATAAATCCGGTCGCCATTTTGGAAAGATGCCGTCCGGTAAATTTTAGCAGATCCGTAATCAAGATAGGATTCCTCCCCGGGGACTTCAGGAATAAGTTGCTTTCCCGGGTTATCCGTCACCAGACGGGCAATTCCGCCAGTATAACTGAGCACCAGCCTTCCTGCATTCTTATTTTCTTCCCCGTTTGAGAAAAAACCATACTCTACCTCTCCGCTCTTTGAAAAAGCACCCATCTTTGCATAACTTCGTGAAACAAAGAGCAACAACAAAAGAACTCCAGCAAAACCGACTTTTTCCATTTTCCTTTTTTTATGTGCGCGGACACAAAATAAATAAAACCCCTGAAAGGAACAAGAAAGTTTATTTGTATTTTTAGGATCAAATACTTCGTTAATTAATTAAGCGACAATTTTGCCGTACTCCGGAAGTTCTTTGACAATTTTTTGATTTTTAGCGGTGTTTGGCTTAACAGCAAACCTGGATATAAATCGTTCGGGCATCAAGGTATTATTGTACAGGGTTTTGTTTTCCGGACAGCTTCATGATGATTACGGTTAAGAACTTTCTGCTGGATATAAAAAATAAAGTATCTCATCATCTGCAAGTTAAGTATTCCTTGTATATGGAAGTAAGTTTGTCCAGGTATATGGCGGAAAAAGTTTCCACCAATATGGAAACAGTCTTATCTATGCGTTAAAGACAACTTGTTTATGCGTTAAAGAAAAGTTATTTATGCATTAAAAACAATTTGTTTATGCATTAAAGAAGAGTTGTTTATGCATTAATCGGAAGTTGCCGATGCTCAATACTTCGTTAATTAATTAAGCGGCAATTTTGCCGTACTCCAAGAGTTCTTTGACAACTTTTTGATTTTTAGTGGTGTTTGGCTTAATAGCAAACCTGCATATAAATCGTTCGGGCATCAAGGTATTATTGTACAAGGTTTTGTAAACAGCTGATAATAATTTATAAACATGAAACAATTTACTTTATTTTTACTTCTGTCCCTGGTGGTCCAGGCGGGTTTCTGCGGAAATAAAAAAAGTGAGATACCGGCATCCGGCATTATTGTCAACGGCCAGGACAGTGCGATCCTGACTAATTTTATCGAACGCTTTTCCGGAGAGAGGAATAAACCCACGGGAGAGTTGGTTTCAGCAATCGGAAAAGCATTTCTGGGAACTCCTTATGTCGCTCATACGCTCGAAAACGGGAAAGACGAAAACCTGGTTGTAAACCTGAGGGAACTGGACTGTACTACCTTTGCAGAGAATTGTCTGGCGTTGGCCCTGACTATAAAATCGGAACATCCGGAGGCCGGTGAATTTACAGGAACCCTCGAACGGATCAGGTACCGGGATGGAAAAAGGGATGGCTATCTCTCGCGGCTTCACTATTTCAGCGACTGGATTTACAATAATGAACAGAAAGGATTGGTGACCCAGCCTGCAAATGATTTCGGGTCGCCGTTCGATGTAAAGGTCAGTTTCATGTCGGCCCATCCGGACAGCTATGAGGTGCTGAAGGAAAACCCGGAGCTGGTAACGCTAATGGCGGGTATAGAGAAAACCGTTTCGGACAGAAAATATTATTTTCTGAAAAAGGAAGACATTGAAAGGAATGAGGATAAGCTACAGGAAGGGGACATTGTAGGCATTGCCACATCTGTGCCAGGCCTGGACATTACCCATGTAGGTATCCTGGTCCGGAAGGATGGCCGTATCCATCTGATGCATGCTTCGTCGTCGCTGGGAAAAGTCGTTATCTCCGATGTCCCGCTTGCGGAGATGCTGATGAATAAAAAATCGTACACCGGGATTATGATCGCCAGGCCAAGATAAGGAAAGAGCTTATCCTTCCAAAGATTTCCGGGGATAACGCTTATCCTCGCGGACAAAACGTTATCCCCGGAAATCTTTGGGCCCTTTTATCCGTTCTTAACGGACTGATTGTTCCATCTGCTCCTTCAGCCATGCCGGGCGGTTGGTAGTAATCCCTTCCACGCCCAGGTCAGCAATCCGCCTGGCCTCAGCGGGATCGTCGACAGTCCATGCCAATACTTTCAGGTTGAGCTTCCGGGCTAATTTCATCACCTTCCGATCGATCACCTTCGATTGCAGATCGACCCCGTCCAGTCCAAGTTTAGCCGCTTGTTTCATCCGTTCGTCCAGACCATCCCTATTTGATGAAAGCCAGTAACAGGCATTATCCGGGAAAGTTTTCTTTGCCTTCAGGATCGTCTCCCAGTCAAAAGCAATAAAGTCGATCCGGGTTCCCTTTCCGCTTTCATCAACCGCCTTTTTCAGGAATGGCAGGACTTCGCTGGTCCCTTTTATTTCGACGACCAATGTTTTCCCTTCAGGAATGGTAGCGATCACTTCCTCAACGAAAGGAAGTTTCTCCCCGGCAAAACGGCTGTCCTTCCAACTTCCCACATCCAGTTTTCGTAATTCGCCGGATGTAGTCTCCCTGATTTTGCAGTCAACTCCGGAAACCCGTTTGGTAGAACTGTCATGGCTAACGATCACCCGGTTATCCTTCGACAGGTAAACGTCGATCTCAGCGGCATCTGCACCCAGTTTCCAGGCAAAGTTAATTGATGCCAGCGTATTTTCAGGGGCAAGGTAGGAAGCCCCCCGGTGCCCGATATACTTAACCTGTGAAAAAACCGGAAGGCTGATCAGTAATGAAATCAGCAGAGAAAAAGTTTTCATATGTGTTTGTTTTTGGTTATATGGTTATTTTCTGTTGTTAATATCCTATCGTTTGAGGCTACGCCGTTTGAACGTTTGATACTTCGTTGTTTGAGTGTTGTTTCGGTTCCCACGACTTTGTTTTTCTTCTAATTCTCTCATTCCATCATTCACTAATTCTTTCATTCTCTCATTCACCAGTTCACCAGTTCACCAATGTCTCCCCGCCCCAGCCCCGTCAAATGCTTCAACAAGTCAGGCCACTGTATTCTCTTTGTAAAGATGCATCATTAACCGGGAATGCCTTCCCTTTGCTTTTTAAAAAAATCTTAATTTTGTGCGAATCAAACATTTTTCATGAGACATATTCTGAATTCATCTGTTGTCCTCTTTTTAAAAGCTTTTGCCAGGATCCCGTTCAGTACGCTTTACCGGATCTCCGATTTTCTTTATGTGGTCCTTTTCCATGTGGTAAAATACCGGAAGAAGGTGGTTTACACGAACCTCAGGAACTCGTTTCCTGAAAAAGACGAACAGGAGATCGACCGGATTGCCCGTGGTTTTTATCATCATCTGTGCGATTTGTTCCTGGAATCGAACAAGCTATATGGCATGACAGACAAAGACCTGGACGAACGGCTAACGTTAAAAGGCCTGGAAAAAACAGAAGCTTATTTCAGGGAAGGGAAAAGTGTTGTGCTGATCGGGATGCATTACAATAACTGGGAGTGGTGTTCGACAATGCAACGACTGTCTAACCACCAGGTACTGATCGTTTTTAATCCTGTACGGAACAACAAGGAGATGGAACGTTACCTGCTCGACTCCAGGGAAAAATTCGGCAGCCAGACAGTTGCCATCAATCATTCTGCCAGGACAGTGCTAAAATTCAATAAAAGCGGAAAGCCGACCTGTCTCTTCCTGGCCGCCGACCAGACCCCGCCCCAAAGGGCCCGTTTCTGGACAACCTTCCTGAACCAGGAGACGCCCTTTTTCTCCGGACCTGAGCACATTGCCGCAAAGACCAACCAGCCCGTGTTCCTTCTTCATACCCGCAAGATTGAACGGGGCAAATACGAGGCCAACCTGATCGAACTTGTACCGGAACCTGCCAAAGTCAATCCCGACGATATCCTGATGGCTTATGTCGAAAAACTGGAACAAATTATTCGTGAAGAACCGGAATACTGGCTCTGGTCACACCGCCGGTGGAAACACAAAAGGCCGGAAGATATTCCACTGATCCCAAGAGGGAATGAATGAGCAAAGTTTGTACACAAAACCGGAGGTCATCAAAATAGCAATGACCCATACGCTAATATGAGTATAACATTCTGTAATACTAATCATCAGCAGAAAAAAAGACAAAACAGTCATGAAGAATTATTTCATTATAATACTCGTTATTGTGTCATTCGGTTGTTCAAGACAAAAGTCTACTAAGACAAATATTATTCGCGTTGATATAGATGACAAATTTTCTCAAAATTTGCCGGAGCTGTCGATAAATTCTGTTATACCATTGGAAACTAATGAATCCTCACTTTTTGGAGACATTATGACGATAGAGTATTTCTCAGATAGAATTTTTATACTTGATGCTTTTAATCGCAGATCTCTCCTTGCGTTTACAGATGAAGGTCATTATTTAAACAGGACCAAATTAGGAAAAGGTCCGGAGGAGATGATAAATCCGTTTGCTTTTTGTATAGACCGGGAGAAAGATAACCTATTGGTTTGGGATCAGACCTTAAGTGAGATGTTTGTATATGATTTAGATTTAACTATCTTATCCAGAAAACGATACAATGTAACGATTCAGCAATTTGCAAAAGTTAGTGATAACAACATGCTTGTTTTTGCTCATTATAAGCAAGATTTTTTATATACATTGTACTCAAATCAGTTTGACACGGTAAAGGGAAAATTTGTTAAAGACTCCGAATATGAAGGTGTTCATTTATTATCAAAACCTATTAGTACTGGTTATCGGACCTTAATGATTGCTCCTCTTGATTATAATATTTACCAATTAACCCAAAGTGGCGTTCATAGTGAGTATCTTATCGATTTTGGAAGATATAACATAAAAAGCAGGGATGTACAAGAGAATAATTTTGAGAGTGTCTGGAGACAGGTTTATGCCGGACAAAAAGTATCATCGCTTTATGGAATTGCAGAGAGCGATAATTTTATTTTATTTCAAATATTTTTTAAAGGCAAGAAGGTTTACTATATCCATTCATTAAAAACCAATAAAACATATCGGATAAATGATTATTTTGAAAAAGGCATGCTTCCGGAATGTCAAGTACGCGGAATTGTAAAAAACGACATTTTTTATGCAACTGTTGAACCAGCTGAAATGATATTGTTTCAGAAAAAATTTAATCAAAGGTTACCGTTTAAAAAAATTTCACCAGAAGACAATTATGTCATTATAACATTTAGTATAAAAGAATTAGTAGAATAAATTCTCTCCGGAGTCTGCTGTAAAAACGAACGAAAATGAACCTGAAACAACATTATGAGGCCCTCTATACCAGCTCAATTAAAAAAATCAGATCGGATAAATACGAAACGGACCCGCTAATTGATTCTCCTCTTGATAAACGAATGGGCCTTACATTAATTATTCGCCCTTCGGACCAGGTAAAGACAAGGATCAAAAATTTTCTGGATGAACTCCGGGACGTGGACTCCCATCAATATTACTATCCGGAATCCGATATGCATATCACCGTCATGTCGGTCATTTCCGCCTATCCCGGGTTCGATCTCCAATCGGTCAGCATTCCTGAATATACAGCCATCATCAAAAAAAGCCTGACCGGGCTAAAACCGTTTGACATCTGCTTCAGCGGCCTTACCGCTTCTCCATCATGCATCATGATCCGGGGATTTTTCAACGATAACACGATTAATACAATCCGCGACAACCTGAGGACAAATTTCAGAGATTCAGGACTTCTGCAAAGCATGGATTCCCGGTATGTAATCGAAGCGGCACACTCGACAGTCGTCCGGTTCCGGGAGAAACTATCCGACAAGGAACGTTTTATGGACCTGATCGAACAGTACCGCGAACATGAGTTCGGCACCTTCACCGCCGATACCGTCGAGTTTGTTTACAACGACTGGTATCAGCGGAAAAAATATGTAACCGGATTATGCCGTTTCCGGCTAGACAATTAGAAAGCTCACTGCCTTTTAATACTTCGAGGCTTCATCAAGCTGTTCCATGTCGGCAGGCGTAAGGGCAAGCCGCAATGCCTCAATAAAGGATTTCAGATGAGCCGTTTTTGTTACGCTGGCTATCGGAGCCGTAACGACCGGTTTATGGAGCAGCCACGCCAGGGCTACGCTTGCCTGGGATACATTATAGGTAGCGGCCATATCGTCGAGTGCAGTCAAAACCCGCATTCCCCTTTCGTCGAAATACTTTTGCATGCCTCCTCCCCTGACGCTCTTTCCAAAATCTCCTTCTGCCCGGTATTTCCCGGTAAGGAAGCCGCTGGCCAGAGAAAAATAAGTAATCACGCCCAGTCCCTTTTCCCGGCAAACCGGCCCTGCTCCCTTTTCAAATCCCTGCCTTGCATACAAGTTATACTCAGGTTGAAATACATCGTACCGGGGCAATCCATTTTTCTCAGATACTTCAATAAATTCCGAGAGTCTTTCGGGCGAAAGGTTTGAGGCCCCGATATAACGGACCTTACCGGCTTTGATCAATTTCCCGTAAGCCCCCAGGGTCTCCTCAGCGGCAGTATATTCGTCATCCCAGTGACTCAGGTAAAGATCAATATGGTCGGTCTGAAGCCGGCGCAGGGAATCATCTGCCGCTTTCAGGATATGCTTCTCGGTCAGGTCCCGGTGTCCTTGTCCCATATCCGATCCCACTTTTGTGATCAGCGTGATCTTGTTACGGACGCCACGGTCCTTCATCCATTTTCCTAAAATCGTTTCCGATTCGCCTCCCTGGTTTCCTTCAACCCAGCGGGAATATACATCTGCCGTATCGATCGTCTCAAAACCGGAGGCAATTACTTCATCCAGAATCTCAAAAGATTGTTTTTCATTCAATGTCCAACCAAAAACATTTCCACCTAAAACGATAGGGGCTATCTCCAGCTCTGTATTTCCTAACTTACTGTTTTTCATACGCTTTATTTTTTTTACTTTGTCACTTAACAGCAACATTACACATTAAAATTCCAGGTCCCGAATTTTCCGTTCCGGTAATCGTCATAAGCTTGGACAATTTCTTCCTTTGTATTCATAACAAAGGGGCCCTGCGCCACAACCGGCTCACCAAGAGGAAGGGCATTTCCCAGCAGTAACAGGCTTTCACTGTCCGAAAAAATACCGATCTGACTGTCGTCGTTCAGAAACCCGACCAGGCTCTGTTTCGCAACAGGTTGCCCGTCCACTTCAAGACTTCCCCTGATCAGGTAAAAAAACACATTCTCTTCGGCGGGAATATTGATGGAATAAAAACTTCCGGGTTCAAACCGGATCAGGCATAACCGTACCCCTGAATCGGAAGTGAAAGGGCCTGTTTCTCCATCCAACGTACCGGAAATAAGCTGAACGGAAACCTGTCCCCCGTTTTCTGACAACACAGGAATTGAATCTTTTTGAAGCCCCTTGTAAAAAGGCTCAGACATCTTTGACCTTGCAGGCAGGTTGACCCAAAGCTGCAGGATTTCAAGGGGCCCTCCCTGCCGCTTAAACTCATCGGAAGACACTTCTGCATGGATCAGCCCCCGTCCGGCAGTCATCCACTGGACACCCCCGGCCCGGATGATGCTCTGTTGCCCGCTGCTGTCGTAATGAGCAATATCTCCGTCAATGATAAAAGTGACCGTTTCCATCCCCCGATGGGGATGCGGACCAAAAGGCAACCCGCTATTATGAGGCGGATACTCCTGCGGACCATGGTGGTTCAGGAAGAGGAAAGGATCGATATAGCTGACTGAAGGGGTAGGAATCGCCCGGTAGGTAACCAGATCGTCAATTGGGTCATATACCGGTTTATCTATTTTCTTAATGGTCCTCATTATTTTTCAACACGTTAGTTCAGATACAAAATATTTTTCAGGATTGGTTCCAGGTTGTTCCCCTGAATCCTTACATTACATTTCGAATGCACTCTCCGGGAAATCTTATCAAAGGAAAAAGCTCATTCCTTATAACTCACTTTCCAGATCGTGTTCCCGGCATCATCACAGACCAGCAAATCTCCATCAGGAGTTACGGCAACACCGACCGGTCGTCCGTGGACTTCTGTTTTATCCGGATCAGCAATAAAACCGGTTAAAAAATCCTGGGGTTTCCCTGATGGTTTTCCATCCTCTCCGAAAGGAACAAAGACAACCCTGTACCCGGCAAGAACGGAACGGTTCCAGGAACCATGCTGGCCGACAAAAGCCCCGTTCCTGTATTTTTCAGGGAACTGGTCTTTATCGTAAAACACGAGCCCCAAAGATGCCGTATGCGCCCCCAGCGGAACATCGGGAACAATAGCCTTCTTTACCAGGGAATCGCCCTGTCCTTTCATCCGCGGATCCCTGATCTGCCCAAAGTACGAATAAGGCCAGCCATAAAAACCGCCTTTCCTGACATGTGTCATGTAATCCGGCACCAGATCATCTCCCAGCTCGTCGCGCTCATTTACAGCAGTCCATAATTCACCGGTAACCGGATTCCAGTCCATTCCTACAGGATTTCGTAACCCGCTGGCATAAACCGCTTCATGTTTACCATCCAAATCAACAACAAGAATATTGGCGCGGCGCTTTTCTTCAGCGATCCCATGCTCCGCCACATTGCTTGCCGACCCGACAGAAATAAATAGTTTATTTTTCTCCTTGTTGGTAATAATATTACGGGTCCAGTGATTGTTATACCCGCCAGCCGGAAGGTCAACAATTTTCTCTCCTTTTCTGCCTTTCAATGAGGTTTGTCCTTCCTTGTAAGGGAACCTGAAGACACCATCCGTGTTGGCCACATAGAAATAATTACCAAGAACCAACATTCCCAACGGTCTGTTCAGTCCGTCCAGAAATACCTGACGGATATCCGGCATGCCATCTCCGTTTGTATCCCTGAACAAGGTAATACGGTTGGCACTCTTGCCCGTACCTGCCTCTGAAACCAGGATATCGCCATTAGGTGCAATATAAACCCATCTTGGATTATCCAGGTCCCCGGCAAATTTCGTTACTGTAAATCCGCCCGGAGCCTGTGGCTTTTTCCCCTCGGGCCAGTTGGTCAGATGATTTCTTGTAGCACTAGATCTTGTAGCATAGGGAGGCGGAAGGATTAACTCCCCAACAGCAGTCTGAACTGTATCTGATCCCTTTTGTTCCAGAGAAGGGTTACCTGTCTTTTTTGCCCCGAAACCACAGGAAAAGGCAAGAACTGCCCAAATCGTCAAAAATAAAAAGTAAGGTTTCATATGATTCATTTTTAGTTATTAAGAAAAACTAATCAGACGTCCTTTTGTTTAATTTTTTTGAATGACCAGCTAAATAAAAGACATCACTGGCACTAAATCCAGTACAGCATTGTTTAACTTTGGAAAGACAGGTGAGCCATTCATTTTTCAAACTAAACATTTTGCCATGAAACTGCTAAAAAAACGAACAATCCTTTTTTTCCTGATCCTGGGGATGACCAGCTGTTCTGCTGTAAAATATTCACTGTTGGGAACCTGGTACGGGAAATTGCCATGTGCAGACTGTCCTGGCATCAACTATGAGCTGATACTGAAGAAGGACCATAGTTACCAGGAAAAGCTGAAATACCTGGACCGGGATGTAAACGTGTTCAAAGATTCCGGGAATTTTGAGGTAACCGGCAATCGTATTCTCGTGCTAAAAGCTAAAGCTCCCGGGACAGGAATGCAGCAATTCAACATTGAAAAGAACATACTGACCTTGCTGGACCTTGAAGGCAACCCTATTCCTTCAAAAACAGGAGGGCATGCACTGACAAAAAATAAACCGGAAGACTTTTCCATGGAGGACAGCACCTCTGCCCAACGGAAAGACATTCAACTAAAAAATAAATGGGAGCTGGTACACATAAACGGAAACCCTCTCACCAAGGAACAGAAAGTCCCCTGGCTGGAACTGGATCGGGGGGAAAAGCGTTTTTTCGGATCGGGGGGATGCAACCAGTTTGGGGGCAATCTGGAAATTGACGGGGACACGATCAGTTTCGGCCCTGCCATTTCTACAAAAATAGCCTGCAAAAATATGGAAACAGAAAGGGCTATGCTCAGAGCGCTCAGTCGCCAAAAACTTGTTTACGAAATAAGAGGTAACAGACTTATCCTTTCATCTCAGAAGGACACGCTCGAATTCAGGAAAAAGGATGATTGACGGTTGGGTATTGTTGAATTGTTTGATGATTTGCGGGCTCCTTCCCGTTCAATACTATATTATGTTTCACAGAAGGTATATTAGCTATACTCCACCTTCGCTTCACCTATACTCTACCTATACTCAGGCTGCTTTATATTTTGGTTCTTTGTCCTGAGATAAAAAATCCCGCCATTCCTGACGGGATTTTTATTTGTTATGCTAAAATTATAAAGAGACTAACTCAAATATTCATTCACATTTGCTGCGGCTATTTTACCAGCCTGGATTGCATGTACCACAAGACTGGCCCCACGCTCAACATCGCCGGCAGCGAATACTTTTTCTATTGAAGTCTGCTTTTTCCCGTTCACTTTTACATTTCCCCGTGCATCATATTCCAGTCCCAGGTTATCCAGCAAGCCTGAATGTACCGGTTGGGTAAAACCCATGGACAAGAGGACAAGATCAGCAGGAATAATTTCTTCCGTACCGGGAACTTCGCTCATGTTCCAGCGTCCGTTTTCATCCTTATCCCACTTTACCTCAACGATCTCAGCCTGCTTAACCACACCGTTCTCGCCAATCAGCCTCTTGGTAGAGAGGGCCCAGCGGCGTTCGCAACCTTCCTTGTGAGAACTTGATGTTCTCAGGGTATTTGGCCAGTAAGGCCAGGGGTTATTTTCAGGCCGGTCAACCGGGGGCTTGGGCATGATTTCGATTTGTGTCACGCTTGCAGCCTTCTGGCGAATGGAGGTACCGACACAGTCTGATCCGGTATCACCTCCACCGATAACCAGAACATGTTTTCCCTCTGCAAGCAACCTGTCTTCTTCGGCTACTCTTTTGCCAGCATTCACTTTATTCTGCTGGCTCAAAAATTCCATGGCAAAATAAACACCTTTCAGTTCGCGGCCTTCAACTCCCAGGTTTCTGGGAGCCTCAGCCCCCATGGAAAGCACGACAGCATCGAACTCTTCGAGAAGTTCGTCTTTGGATAGGTCTTTACCCACCTGGACACTGGTTTTGAAGATAATTCCCTCTTCTTTAAAGATAGCCAGACGGCGATCGATAATTCCCTTATTCAGCTTAAAGTCGGGTATCCCGTAACGGAGAAGGCCTCCAATGGCATCGTTCTTCTCGAAAACAGTTACCGTATGCCCGGCCCTGTTTAAAAGGTCGGCTGCAGAAAGTCCTGCAGGGCCCGATCCGATAACAGCTACTTTTTTACCGGTACGGATCACCGGGGGATTAGGTATGATATACCCGTTTGAAAAAGCACGCTCAACAGTGGCACATTCATTCTCCCGTATCGTTACGGGTTCGTTATGAATAGCCAGCACGCACGATTTTTCGCATGGAGCAGGGCAGATACGCCCGGTAATTTCCGGGAAACTATTCGTGGAATGCAATATTTCGTAAGCTTCACGGTCATTCTTCCGGTAAAGGGCATCCTGCCATTCAGGTATTTTGCTGCCGACAGGGCACCCCCAATGACAGAAGGGGATACCGCAATCCATACAACGGGATGCCTGTAACCTTCTATCCTCCTCATTCAGGGTTTGTTCTACTTCCCCGTAGTCGCCTGTTCTTTCACTTAAAGGCCTGTAACCACCTTCTTTGCGGACTACTGTCATAAAACCTTTTGGATCTCCCATAATCGTTCTAAAGTCTAAATCTGTTTTTAAATAAATTCCCTTTTATTCGTGGCGCGTCGGATCATCTTCCGCCAGCTGTAACTTCCGTTCGATCTCTCTCAGCTTCATTTCTTCAAGTACCTTCTTATATTCGAACGGAATAACCTTCACGAACCTTGGCAAAAATTCTTCCCAGTTCGTCAAAATTTTGGCTGCCAGGGAACTCTGTGTATATAAAAGATGTTTACTGATCATTTCCTGCAGCTCGTCGATATCGGTCTTATCCTCCAGCGGCGACAGTTCGACAAGCCCTGTGTTGCAGTAATAATCGAAATCACCGTTAACATCCAGCACATAGGCAATTCCACCACTCATGCCGGCAGCGAAATTACGGCCTGTTTTTCCCAGCACAACGGCACGGCCTCCGGTCATATACTCGCAGCAATGGTCACCGGTTCCTTCAACAACTGCTTTTGCCCCGGAATTACGCACGCAGAAACGTTCTCCTGCTACGCCCCGGATATAAGCTTCACCACTTGTAGCACCATAGAAAGTCGTATTCCCGATAATAATGTTCTCTTCGGGTTTGAATGTTGATCCGGCAGGGGGTACAACAATAATTTTACCTCCTGAGAGACCTTTCCCGATATAGTCGTTTGAATCGCCTTCCAGTCTGAATGTAACCCCCTTGACAAGGAATGCCCCGAACGATTGGCCTGCGGTCCCGGTAAAGGTGCAGTTGATCGTATCTTCAGGAAGGGCGCTTTCTCCGTAACGCTTGGAAATCTCACCGGAAAGCATAGCCCCTGTTGTCCGGTCTGTATTTACGATCGGGTATGAAATCCAAACTTTTTCCTTGCCCTTGATCGCTTTGTTCGCGTCGAGGATCAGTTTAAAATCCATATGGTCCTCGATCGATTTCAGGTTCGGGTATGTATTGTGGATATCGTATTGCTTTGCCTCTTCCGGCATATAAAGGATCTGGGAGAAGTCGATATTCTTCATTTTCCAGTTTGTCACCTCCGGATCAACTTCCAGCAGGTCGGCGCGTCCGACCAGGTCGTCAAACTTAGCGATCCCCATTTCGGCCATGACCTCACGGACCTCTTCAGCCACAAAATGGAAAAAATTAACAACATAATCGACCTTACCGATAAAACGTTTACGAAGGTCTTTGTCCTGGGTTGCGATACCTGCAGGGCAGGTATTCATGTGGCATTTTCGCATCATGATACATCCCATTGTAATCAGGGCAGCTGTCGCAAAACCAAATTCTTCACCCCCGAGACAGGCCACTGTAACGACGTCCCTGCCGTTCTTCAGTTGTCCGTCAACCTGGAGTTTTACACGTCCGCGAAGGTTATTCATAACCAGGGTCTGCTGGGTTTCGGCAATACCCATTTCAACAGGAAGACCGGCATGTTTAATAGAACTTGCGGGACTGGCACCCGTTCCACCTTCTCCACCGGAGATTGTAATCAGGTCGGCATAGGCCTTTGCCACACCTGCAGCAACTGTTCCCACTCCTGCTTCGGCAACCAGCTTCACGGAAACTTTGGCCCCCGGATTTGTCACTTTCAGGTCATAGATCAGCTGCGCCAGGTCTTCAATTGAATAAATATCGTGATGGGGCGGCGGCGAGATCAGCGTAATACCCGGGGTTGAATTACGGGTCTTTGCTATGATCTTGTTCACTTTGAAGCCGGGTAACTGTCCTCCTTCACCTGGTTTTGCCCCCTGGCAGATCTTAATCTGGAGCTCCCTGGCATTTGTCAGGTAATTATTGGTAACGCCAAAACGTCCCGATGCCACCTGCTTGATAGCGCTTTGTTTCAACGTTCCGAAACGTTCCGGATCTTCTCCTCCTTCTCCGGTATTGCTCCTGCCCCCGATCGTATTCATGGCCATTGCCAGCGTTTCATGTGCTTCCTTACTGATCGAACCGTAAGACATAGCACCTGTAACGAACCTTTTCATTATATTTTCGGCAGGTTCTACCTGGTCCAGGGGAATCGGGTTCTTTTTAAACCTGAAACATCCCCGGATAAAACCTGGCTTCCGGTTATCCAACTGGATCAGATTGCTGTATTCCTTGTATTTTTTATAATCGTTTGTCCGGGTTGCCCATTGCAATAAACCAATTGCTTCCGGATTCCAGGCATGGTGTTCGCCATATTTTCTCCAGGCATACACCCCTGAGCTTTCGAAACGGAACATGTCGTTTACAGTAGCCTGCTTATAGGCAGCTTCATGCATCCGGCGGTATTCTTCGAAAATCTCGCCCAGACCGATGCCGCTCAACCGGGAAACTGTACCTTTAAAATATTTGTCGATCAGGTCACGGCTAACACCGATCGCTTCGAACATCTGGGCACCATGATAAGAACGAAGGGTGGAAATCCCCATCTTGGACATGATCTTCAATAACCCTTTGTCTACAGCCTTAATGTAATTTTTGCGGGCTTCCGTGTATTCAAGGTTAATCTTGCCTTCCTTTACCATCAAATCGATCGTGGCAAAAGCCATGTAAGGGTTGATCACGCTGGCACCATATCCAAGCAACAGCGCGAAGTGGTTCACTTCTCTCGGCTCTGCCGTTTCGACAATAATACCCACCTGCATCCTTTTCTTCTTTTCGATCAGGTGATGATGGACAGCCGAAACTGCCAGCAACGAGGGAAATGGAGCGTGATCCTCATCGACCTTCCTGTCTGAAAGGATGATAAAGTTCTTTTTATCATCGACAGCCTTTTCCGCCATAGTCAGCATATCTTCGAAAGCCTTTCGGAAACCTGCTTCTCCCTCTTTTACCGGGAAGACCATCGGGATTGTTTTGTGCGTAAACATTTCATCCTTCAGGTCCTTGATTTTACCAAGATCGGTATTCGTAATCAAAGGGCTGTCGAATTTGATCAGCTTACAATGGTTCGGGCTTTCCTTCAGAATATTCGAATGAAGCGACCCGATATAGTTGGTCAGCGACATAACCAGTCCTTCCCTGATCGAGTCGATGGCCGGGTTAGTTACCTGGGCGAAGACCTGTTTGAAATAGTTAAAGAAACGTTGCGGCTTTTCGGAAAAAATGGCCAGGGGGGTGTCGTTCCCCATCGAGCTTGTCGGCTCTGCCCCTGATACAGACATTTCCCTGATCAGGGTGTACATATCTTCCTTGGAGTATGTGAAAAGTTTCGAAAGGGTTTCGAAATTATCAACTTCCGAAGGGACACGTTTTTTAACTTTGATATCCTTCATCCGCATGCGGTTTTCCTTCAGCCACATTTCGTACGGATTACGCTTGCTCAACTGATCCTTAACCTCGTTATCAGGGATAATAATACCCAGCCTGGTATCGATCAGCATGATCTTACCCGGGCGCAAACGTCCTTTTTCCTTGATCTCATCCGGGGCAAACTGCTGGACCCCTACTTCGGACCCCATTACTATCAAATCATTCTTGGTAATAACATAACGGGATGGACGTAACCCGTTGCGGTCGAGCGTCCCGCCAATATAGCGGCCATCTGAGAATACCATAGAGGCAGGGCCATCCCATGGTTCCATGATGGTTGAATGATATTCGTAAAAAGCCTTCAGGCTTTCAGGGATCGGGTTCTTTTCGTTATACGATTCCGGGATCATCATACATAAAGCATGATGCAACGACCGTCCTGTCATATGCAGGAACTCAAGCACGTTATCAAATGATGCCGAATCTGACTTGCCTTCTTCAATCACAGGAAGGATTTTCTTCAGATCGTCACCAAAGATTTCTGATTTTAGCAGTGCTTCACGGGCCAGCATCCACTTCCGGTTACCCTTGACCGTGTTAATTTCCCCGTTGTGGGCCAGGAAACGGAATGGTTGGGCCAAGTCCCATGTCGGGAAAGTATTGGTACTGAACCTTGAATGGACCAGGGCAATAGCCGATTTGAATTCTTCATGCTGAATATCCTTGTAATAATCAGTCAGCTGCGCCGGGGTAAGCATTCCCTTATAAACAATCACCTTGGATGAAAAACTCGGCTGATAAAAAGCCTCCTTTTGCTCCATGTTCGATTTGACAATAGCGTGCTCGGTAAGCTTACGGACAATATATAATTTGCGTTCCAGAGCTTCCTGCTCCAGATTTGCCGTTACAAAAACCTGTTTGATAACCGGTTCAGTTTTCTTTGCTATTTCACCCGGTGCTGAACCGTCGACGGGAACATCTCTTATGGAGAACAGCTCAAGTCCTTCTTCCTGGATATATTTGGTCAGAATATCCATGCAAATATCGGCTTCGCTGGTTTTCCTCGGAAGAAAGATAAGCCCAGTACCATATCTCCCGGCATCAGGCAAATTTATTTTTAAAACATTTTTAAAATAATCATGAGGTATCTGCATTAAAATACCTGCACCGTCACCGGTTTTGTTGTCAGCGCTGGTAGCTCCCCGGTGATCCAGGTTCTCAAGAACCTTTAAACCCCTCAGGACGATGTCATGTGAGGCCCTCCCCTTTATATGGGCCACAAATCCAATCCCGCAGTTGTCATGCTCATCACGGGGGTCGTACATCCCCTGAGCTTTTGGAAATCTTAATTGCATCATTTATTCTTCTTTTAATTTATTCACCCTCAGCCTTGTTCTGACCCAACAAGACCCATCAAAAATCACCGGACACGTCTCAATGATTAAAAACTATAAGCAAAACCCATAAATTTCTTACGAAGTGAAAGCAAAAATAGCCACAAATCGAATAACATCCAATTTTGAGGAAAAAAAATTAAACCGGAAAACATACCTGTATGACCACATGTTCCGCATAACACACCATAAAAAAGTGGATAATAAATACTTATCCCGAAAACAAAGGCATTTTTTATAAAAAATGCAACTTTTAAAATATAACGATTTATTAACAGAAAGACCATTATTCCAGTAATTTATCTATTGCCTGATCAACCTTTCCGAAGTCGAAGCGGCAGAGCACTGCTTCAAATTTGGCTTGGATCTGGTCCAGGCAAAGGTTGCCAATACTCCCTGCATGCGTATGTTCCACGTGCTTTTCAGGCTTATACTCGCCTGCCTGTATCTTCATGCCCACCTGTCTGTAGGCATCCCTGAACGGGACCCCTTTCATCACGAGACGGTTTACATCTTCCACGCTATAGACATACTTATAACGGTCGTCATCCAGAATACCAGCTTTCACCGACATGTTCGAGAGAGCAAAAGCCGCAATCTTCAAACAGTTCTTGAGGTCGCCGAAAGAAGGGAGGAATACCTCCTTCACAATCTGCAGGTCCCTGAAATAACCACCTGGCAGGTTATTGACCATCAACGTAATCTGGGCCGGCATGGCCTGTATTTTATTACAATGCGAACGGAGCAGTTCAAATACATCCGGGTTCTTCTTGTGGGGCATAATGCTCGATCCTGTGGTCAGCTCGTCGGGCAGCGATACGAACCCGAAATTCTGGCACATAAACAGGCAAACATCATAAGCCATCCTTGAAAGAGTAGCCGCCACTGAAGCCATGGCAAAAGCCACCGTTTTCTCCATTTTTCCCCTTCCCATCTGGGCATAGATAACATTGTAATTCATCTGGCTAAACCCCAAAAGATCAGTTGTCATCTGCCTGTCAAGCGGGAACGAGGAGCCATATCCGGCCGCCGACCCCAAAGGGTTCTGGTTTGTGACCTCGTAGGCCGCCTGCATCAGCAGGAAATCGTCAGCCAGACTTTCGGCCCAGGCACTGAACCACAATCCGAATGACGAAGGCATTGCCACCTGCAGGTGAGTGTATCCCGGCATTAAATAGTCTTTATATTTCCCTGCCTGAGCGATCAAAACGCCGAAAAGGCTGCTCCCCAATTCCACGATCTCCCGGATCTCATTCCGGGCAAACAATTTCAAATCGAGTAACACCTGATCGTTACGCGACCTCCCGCTGTGTATTTTCTTCCCGATATCACCCAGTTTCCTGGTGAGCAATGTTTCCACCTGGGAATGGACATCTTCCACATCATCCTCGATCTTAAATTCACCCCGTTCCGCAGTCCGGTAAATCGCTTTCAGTTCTTCCAGTAACTTGTCCAGTTCTTTCTTTTCCAGCAAATTGATAGACTCCAGCATAATTGCATGGGCCATGGATCCCAGCACATCATACTTTGCCAGGTAAAGATCAAGTTCCCTGTCTTTTCCTACCGTAAAATCTTCAATCAGCTTATTTATCGAATATCCTTTATCCCAAAGTTTCATCTTTTACTGAAAATTATTCATTATTTAATCAATCAGGCGTATCCTTGCAAAACCTTCTGAAAGGATTACTGACAACGAATTTTATTCCACGTACAAATACCAGGGTTCAAGCCGGATACAACGCAAAAAACGCCCCTTTGTTTCAATTTAAAAGAATTGAGCCCAAATATACTTATAATTCATAAAAATATGGCCAGACTTTATCCGGGGCCCATCAATATATTTGGGTTGTTAAAATTTTTTTCAACTTTGTACCGGATAACTGTCAATGTGTCAAAAATACCCCGTTATGCTTGAGAAAAACAAATTAAGTATCATTACTTTTTTCGCCCTTTTACTAGGGCTTGTGACTTATTACCACGGACTTTTCATCGATTTGACAGGCGACGCCGGAAAATATGCGGCGATAGCCAGGCATATTTTCGAAAGCGGCGACTACATCAACCTTAAGATACACGGGGAACCTTACGAACAGAAGCCCCCGCTCCTGTTCTGGCTGGCCGCCTTCGGTTACAAGATAGGTGGACTGAACAACTTTAGCTATAAAATTTTCGCTGTGCTTTATGCCTTTCTTGGTGTATTTTCGACATACAAAATCGGCGAAGTACTTTACGACAAAAGGACCGGAAAAATAGCCGCCTATCTCCTGTTTTTCTGCGAATGCTATTTTCTGTATTGCATGGATGTGCATACCGACTTGCTCCTGCAGGCAAATGTTGCTTTTGCAATATGGCAGCTTGCCGAATACCTGCGTAGCAAAAAGATGCTGAATTTTATACTGGCCTTTATCGCGATTGGGCTGGCAATGATGAGTAAAGGGCCCATCGGAGGGGCTGTCCCCGCATTTGCCCTGGGCACCCATCTGGTCATGAAAAAAGATTTCAAACAGCTTTTTCACCCGAAATGGCTATTGGGGATCATCATTGCCCTGATAGTCGCACTGCCCGCTTTTGCAGGATTATATAACCAGTTCGGGAGTGAAGGGATCAAATTCTTTTTCTGGACAAACAACGTGGGGCGTATATCAGGGGAGTATGTGGGAAAAAACACCGATTACTCATTCTACCTGCACACATTATTATACCTGTTTGCGCCTTGGTCCTTACTAATGTATGGCAGCGTTTACCACGAACTCAGGTCCGTTTTCAGGAAACCCTTTGAACAAAAGGAATACCTGCTTATTGGCGGGATCTGGCTTTACTTCATCATAATCTCTGTTGCAAAGGGAAAATCGCCCAATTATATTTTCATACTAATCCCGTTGTTTGCCGTTCTCACGGCGAAATGGATCTCCCGGTTTCTCGACCACCCTGAAAGCAAAGGGTTCAAGGTGTTTAAAATCATGCAGGGAATCTACTTTTCATTACTCTGGGTGTTCCTGTTTGCCATGATGTTTTATCTTTTCCCTTCCGGGAATTGGCATTACTGGCTCATCACGGCAGTGGTACTTACACTTTGTGTCATTATTTATATCCAAAAAGATCATACAACGGAAAAATTACTTCTTCCCTCCATCCTGATCATATCTCTGGTCGCTTTTTATATGAACAGCTACATGCTCCCCTATGCTTATACCTACCAGGCCCCACCCAAGGCAGCCCGGATTTTTAATGAGAAAGCAAAAACCGGAGACCAGCTTTACAATTATCTTTACGGTCAGTACGAAATATTCTTTTATGGCAAAACAGACGCCATCCAAATCAAAGACAAAAAGCAACTGGAGGAAGTGCTGCAAAAACCGGGATCGTGGATTTTTACCACAGAAGCGGGTTACGACAGTATCAAAAATCTCAATCAACCAATAGATATTGTATACCAGTTCAGGCACAGGGGAATGAACAAAATAGGGGGAAAATTCATTCTTCCGAAAACAAGGGAATCATCCCTGAAACCCATGTTCTTTATAGAAACCCCCGACAGGGACCAAACAACAAGCACCCGGAACCATGACTAAAATCAATTTATTTAGAGATTTCACGGCAAAGCACTACCTCCTAATCGGTTTCATCCTGCTCATCAATCTCATGCAGGCGGCATTTACCGGGTTGCATATCGACGAAGGCTATTACTGGATTTATTCGAAAGACCTCGCCTGGGGGTATTTTGACCATCCGCCTATGGTGGCATTGCTTATCCATCTTGGCGACCTGATCAGTCATTCGCAATTGGGCATAAGACTTTTCATGGTTCTGCTCACAACAGCCACCAGCGTCATGATTATCCGGGAAATCAAGGAAAAAGACGATATCTGGTTCCTGACCCTTTTCATGATGTCGTTTCCACTGTTTCACACCCATATAGGAGGATTCCTGGCCTTGCCCGATATTCCCCTGGTATTTTTCTCGCTCCTGTTCTTTCTGGTCTATAAAAGATTTCTTGAAAAAGAGGACCTGCCAACCAGCATTTTGCTGGGTTTTATCGCCGCAGCCATGATTTACAGCAAATACCACGCGTTCCTGATCCTTGGGTTTACAACACTATCGAACCTGAAGCTATTGAAAAGCAAATATTTCTGGCTAGTTGTTGCACTGACCGCTATTCTGCTGGTCCCGCACATGCTGTGGCAGGTTGAGAACGGCTTCCCTTCTTTTAAATATCATATCTATAGCAGGACAAAACCCCTCCAGCTGAAATATGTCTTCAACAACATCATCAGCCAGCTAATCGTATTGGGGCCGCTGACCTTCTTTTTGATTATCCTGGGACTTACACGTTTCCGGGTTATGAAGTCGGACTTTCGAAGAGGAATAATTTTCAACATACTCGGGTTCTACATCTTTTTCTTTATTATAAGTTTCAAGGACAGGATCGAGGCCCACTGGACTGTCGCCATTACCCCGCTGATCATGATCGCAACCTATCCGGTTATATCCGGGGACCCAAAACTAAAAAAATGGTTCAAGAGACTGGCGACTGTTTCATTTATCCTGTTTATGGCTGCCCGATTTTATATTGCAGCAGATTTCATCCCGATGATAGGACACACAAAGTCTGCCTTCTATAAAAGGACTGCCACCCTTAATGAAATAAAGGAAATGTCGCATGGATTGCAGGTTGCTTCATTCAGCAACTTTGCCTTCCCCGGGGTTTATGAATTTTACGAAGGGGATGAAGTCCTCCACCTGGCTTCTCCTTCTTACCGGTATTGCCAGTTCGACCTGACCCAGGACCAGCACCGGTTCGACGGGGATACCCTGTTTGTAATCGTGCCCAGGCATATGGCCGGAGACCCGTCCGGGTTAACCCGATTACCCAGCAATAAACTGGTGGGGATACGTTATATTTTCAATTTTCAATCGCTGGAAAGACTACTGCTCAAACCTGAAAACACAGTAAAAAACGGTTCTCTTATGACAATAAATATCAGGCTACAGAATAACTGCGGAAAAACCATTTTCTTCAGGCATCCGTCAGAACCCGCTATTTGCCTGATGCAGGACGAGAATGAACTACTCGCTGTCCCCCTGGAACACTTTGCAGAAAAACTGGATAACGGGAAAGATCTGGATATAACAATCAGCATCCCTAAGGACAAGTTGGACAAAGAACAGCCCCTGTCTGTTTACACCAGATCAAAAAACGGATACCGGGGAGAAGTGATTTCATTAAAGTCTTTTTAAAAATAAAACACCCTCCTAAAAACAAGGGGGCATCCTGTGCAATTTATAAATTGCACAGGATGCCCCCTTGTTTATGATCTGCAATCACTCTCCTGTAGCAAAAACATCTCACACACTTCTATTGAGTCAATAAAACAATACTAAATATTTCTTTTTTCTCAATTATATCATTATTTGTTATCATTTTATTAAATTAAATGACTTTCACTAATATTATGACATTTTGTTAAAAAATCTGCTGCTTACTTTCAAAAAATGACTCATCAAAAACAAAGATCATGAAAAAAATAGAGGCACATTCTAATATTTTGCTATTTTTTCGTGCACATGCCTATCATTTTGAAGGCCAACAAATGTTAATTTTGCATTAATTAAGAACATACCCCTATTTTTTGATATCCATTCTTCAAAAATATGCATACTTTTGAAACGGAGATCAGAAAATAGATAGGGCATCAAAAAAAGAGCATAAAAAAAGGAGCAACACGTTAAAGCAAAACCCAAAAACAAACCCAAAATTTTTTTCAATTAAAGTTCAGTTAAACCCTTAAATTCAAAAAACATGAAAAAGACTCTAACGCTTTTAGTTTTTGGACTGGCAACAGTTTTTGCTTTAAATGTTCAGGCACAGGAATCAAGTTCCTGGAGCACAGGCGTCGATCTGGTCAGCAACTACATCTGGCGTGGCAGCAAGTTCGGAACAGGACCTGCCATGCAGCCATCCGTTGAATTTGGCAGCGGAGGTTTCGCAATCGGGGCATGGGGTTCTTATGCGTTTACTGACAATGAAGCAGCAGAAGCAGACCTTTATGCAAGTTACAGCTTCACACTGAGTGAAAAGTCGTCTCTGACGTTCACCTTGACCGACTACTACTTCCCGGGAAGTACAAGTGTTCCTAGTGATTACTTCAACGGGGAATCGCACAATTTCGAACCGATGGTCGGGCTTACATTAGGCAACCTGTCGCTGACAGGAGCCTATATGACGAACAAAAGCGGCATGATGGACATAAGCGACACTTATCTGGAAGCTGGGTACAGCGCAGGGAAAGTAAACTTAACGGTAGGTGCTGGAAATGGCCAGTACACGACAGACGGGGATTTTAACCTTTGTAACATCGGGATCAGCACTTCCAAGGAAATCAAGATCACGGATACATTCTCGTTCCCGGTTACCGGCTCGGTCATCCTGAACCCATCGTCAGAGCAGTTATATGTAGTTGTTGGCATTTCATTATAAAATCTATAGACAATGAAAAAGATTGAAGCAATTATTAGAAAGACCAAATTCGAAGAGGTCAAAGATGCCCTCATTGAAGTAGGAATAGAGTTTTTCTCTTTCTGGGATGTCAGGGGCACCGGTCAGACACGGGAAGGACGTGTTTACCGGGGGGTAGTTTATGACACGAGTATCATCGAGCGGACACTTTTGTCCATCATTGTCCGGGACAAAAATGTTGAAAAAACGGTACTGGCAATCATGAAGGCTGCACGTAGCGGAGAAATTGGAGACGGGAAAATATTTATTTCCACGATTGACGAATCGTACCGTATCCGCACCGGAGAGTTCGGAGATGAAGCCCTTTACATCAAAGGCAAGGAAGAGTAAAAAAATTATTTCTGTAAACTGAAAAAATTTCAACTATGCAAGAAGCTTTAACTTTAGATACATTAGCCAAATCGGCGTCAGATATGGCGATGTCGATCGATACCGTGTGGGTACTAATCACCGCAGCATTGGTGTTTTTCATGCAGGCAGGTTTTGCATTCGTGGAAGCAGGTTTTACCCGTTCGAAGAACACGGTAAATATCCTGTATAAAAACTTAATGGACTTTGCTATTGGTTCCATTGTATTCTGGTTACTTGGATTCAGCCTGATGTTTGGTGCCGATACGGCAGGTGGTTTTATCGGTAGTCCGTCAATTTTCAACCTCGATATCTGGAAAGGCGGGGTCCCGGAAGAGGCTTTCCTGATGTTCCAGACTGTATTTGCCGCTACAGCAGCGACAATCGTTTCTGGAGCAATGGCTGAACGTACCGAATTTAAATCCTACTTATTTTATTCTTTGGTTATTTCAGTGCTCATTTACCCGATCTCGGGTCACTGGACATGGGGCGGCGGCTGGCTGGCACAAATGGCGACTCCGTTCCATGATTTTGCCGGATCGACTGTCGTTCATATGGTCGGTGGGGTAATTGCCCTTACCGGGGCAATGGCTTTAGGGCCACGTATCGGAAAATACAGTGGCAAAAAAGCCAATGCTATCCCTGGCCATAATATCCCTTACGGCGTTTTAGGCGTGTTTATTTTATGGATCGGCTGGTTTGGATTTAACCCTGGCTCGCAGCTCGCTGCTTCAGGAACAGCTAATGCAACAGCTATTTCCCATATATTTATTACGACCAATCTCGCTGCCGCTGCCGGTACTTGTGTTGCACTTTTAGTTAGTTGGTTACGTTTCGGTAAACCGAGCCTTAGCTTCGCACTGAACGGCGCACTGGCCGGACTGGTTGCCATTACTGCCGGTTGCGACGCCGTAACGGACGGAGGCGCTGTTATTATAGGGGCGATAGCCGGTATTGTTCTGGTTTACTCAGTAACATTCATTGACAATGTACTTCATATTGATGACCCTGTGGGTGCAGTTTCCGTGCATGGTGTCTGCGGTGCCCTGGGAACAATTCTGGTCGGATTGCTCGCCAAAGATGGAGGATTGTTTTATGGTGGCGGAACATCACAGCTGGTATCCCAGGTGATTGGTGTCTTATCTACAGGTGCGTGGGCTTTTGTCTGCGGATTTGTCCTCTTCAAAATCCTCAAATCGACAATCGGACTTCGTGTTCCAAAACGGATTGAGGAAGAAGGACTTGATATATATGAACATGGAGAAAGTGCCTACAATTAATAATTTCTTCAGCCTTTAAGTCTGTAGCTTTCTCGAGGGCCTGCTGATATCAGGCCCTCATTTTTTGTATAACCAAACTCACAAAAAAATCCCGCACCGGAATAAGGGCGGGATTTTCAAATTTTATTCCATTATTATTTGTACTCGTCCCAGCTTTTAATATTAATCTCATCCATCTTGTATTTGCAGACAGCATAAATGAAAGCACTGGCGACACGGGCGTTGGTTATCAGAGGAATATTATAATCGATCGAATTACGCCGTATCTTGTAACCATTACTCAGCTCACGCTTGGTATAATTCTTCGGAATATTGATAACAAGATCAATTTTCTTTTCCCGCAGGAAATCAATCGTATTCGGTTGCTGGTCTTCCTCGTCAGGCCAGTGCACCATGACAGACTCAACTTTATTTTCCCGGAGGAACCGATGCGTTCCCTCTGTGGCATAAATCGTGAACCCTCTTTCCGACAACATTTTCGCACTATTGAGAAGTTCCAGCTTAGAGCGTGCCGGACCGGAAGAGATCAGGATATTCTTCTCTGGAAATTTATACCCGACCGAAAGCATCGCTTTCAGGATAGCTTCGTAAAAATTCTCGCCGATACAGCCTACTTCCCCGGTTGAAGACATATCCACTCCAAGCACAGGATCGGCATTCAGCAGGCGCGCAAAGGAAAACTGCGGCGCCTTCACACCTACATAATCCAGTTCGAAAAGCGATTTGTCCGGTTTGTGATAAGGGAGTCCGAGCATAACCTTTGTCGCAATTTCGATCAGGTTAATTTTCATCACCTTAGACACAAACGGAAAGCTTCGCGAAGCCCTCAGGTTACACTCGATTACCTTAATGTCATTATCCTTTGCAAGGAATTGCATGTTAAAAGGTCCGGAAATTTCAAGGGCTTTAGCAATTTGACGTGAAATTTTCTTGATCCTCCTGATCGTCTCGACATAAAGCTTTTGAGGAGGGAATACGATTGTCGCATCGCCCGAGTGAACCCCGGCAAACTCGACATGTTCGGAGATGGCATAAGCCACCATCTCTCCCTTGTCGGCAACTGCGTCGACCTCTATTTCCTTGGCCTGTTCTATAAATTCGGTAACCACTACCGGGTATTCCTTCGAAACATCGGCAGCCATCTTCAGAAAAAACTCAAGCTGATCGTAGTTTGAGACCACATTCATGGCAGCTCCTGAAAGCACGTACGACGGACGGATCAGCACCGGGAACCCAACCTGATCTACAAACTTATAAATATCTTCAATGCTGGTGAGCTCGCTCCAGCGCGGCTGATCGACCCCGAGCCTGTCAAGCAGGGAGCTGAATTTTTTGCGGTCTTCGGCATTATCTATTTTTAAAGCAGAGGTCCCAAGGATCGGGACATTACTCCGGTGCAACCTCATGGCCAGGTTATTCGGGATCTGTCCTCCTACCGAAAGAATCACCCCCCTGGGATTTTCCAGTTCCACAATATCCATAACCCGTTCAAAAGTCAGCTCGTCGAAGAAGAGCCGGTCGCACGAATCATAATCAGTACTTACAGTTTCAGGGTTGTAGTTAATCATAACCGCCCTGTTTCCTTCCTTCCGGATCGTGTTGATTGCGTTGACCGAACACCAGTCAAACTCAACCGAACTTCCGATCCGGTAGGCCCCTGAGCCAAGAACAATCACCGATTTATTATCATTCAGGAACTGCACATCATGTTCTGTCCCGTTATAAGTCAGGTACAGGTAATTTGTCTGCGCAGGGTATTCTCCGGCAAGCGTATCGATTTGTTTTACAAAAGGCAGAATATTCCTCGATTTTCTGTAATCTCTCACCTCCAACAGTTTTCCATTGATCCCGAACCCCTTGGCCTTCAAGACCAGTCTGGCAATCTGAAAGTCGGAGAAACCGGCCTTTTTTACCTCCAGCAACAATTCATCGCTCAGTTTTTCCAATGAGTCAACTTTCTGTAATTTCTCTTTTAACAGATGGATCCGTTGCAGTTTCTGGAGGAACCAGCAATCTATTTTCGTTTTAGCATGAATATCCTCGACGGAGTATCCCTTGTCAAAAGCAGCGGCAATTGCAAAAATACGCCGGTCGGTAGGATTCTCCAGTTCATTATCGATCTGTTCGATGGAGATCTCCTGCTTGTTTCCAACGAAACCATGCATCCCAAGGCCTACCATACGGATCCCCTTCTGTATTGCCTCTTCAAAGCTGCGCCCGATGGCCATAATCTCTCCTACCGACTTCATCGAGCTTCCCAGGTTCTTTGAAACGCCGCTGAATTTATTCAGGTCCCAGCGGGGGATTTTACATACAACATAATCGAGGGCCGGCTCAAAACAGGCTGTTGTAACTTTGGTTACCTGATTTTTTAACTCGTGCAGGCCATATCCGAGTCCAAGTTTTGCGGCGACAAAAGCCAGCGGGTACCCGGTAGCCTTCGATGCCAGGGCCGACGACCTGGAAAGACGGGCATTAACCTCGATAACCCGGTAATCTTCAGACTCCGGGTCAAGGGTAAACTGAACGTTACATTCACCGATAACCCCGATATGACGGATAATTTTTATCGCAATAGCCCTGAGCTTGTGATATTCAGCATTTGAAAGTGTCTGGGATGGAGCGACAACGATACTTTCCCCGGTGTGAATCCCCAGCGGATCGAAGTTTTCCATATTACAAACCGTAATACAGTTATCGTACTGGTCGCGCACCACCTCGTATTCTACTTCCTTCCATCCCTTCAGCGATTCTTCAACCAGTATCTGAGGTGAATAGGAAAAAGCACTCGAAGCAAGGTGATCAAGTTCTTCATAGCTGGTACAAAATCCGCTGCCAAGGCCACCTAAAGTATACGCAGCACGGATAATGATCGGAAACCCCAGTTTTTCTGCAGCAGCACGGGCCTCGTCCATATTGGTACAGGCTATACTGTGCGGGGTCTTCACGTTGATCTCACCCAGTTTCCCCGCAAAAATATTCCGGTCTTCCGTGTCGATTATCGATTGTACCGGGGTACCGACAACCTGGATATTATATTTTTCAAAAACACCTTTTCTGAAAAGCTCTACCCCGCAGTTTAACGCGGTCTGACCTCCAAAAGCAAGAAGTATCCCGTCTGGTTTTTCCTTTTTGATTACCTGCTCCACGAAATAAGCTGTTACCGGCAAAAAATAAACTTTGTCGGCAATTTCTTCAGATGTCTGAATAGTCGCAATATTCGGATTGATCAGGACAGTTTTCACACCTTCTTCTTTCAGTGCTTTCAGTGCCTGGGAACCGGAATAGTCAAATTCTCCTGCTTCCCCGATTTTGAGAGCGCCCGATCCCAGAACTATTGCCTTCTTTATACTTGTATTTAATCGTACCATATCTTTTAATTGATGATTATAACCCATCCCAGACTTTCTCTGTTCGGGAAAGCCTGGTGGCTATTATCCCTTTTTGTTTTTTACTATGTTATCGATAAATTCGTCAAATAAATATTCCGTATCCACAGGACCGCTGGAGGCTTCAGGATGGAACTGGGTAGAGAAAAAGGGCTTCGTTTTATGCCTGATCCCTTCGTTGGTCTGGTCATTCACGTTAACAAACAAAGCTTCCCAATCATCCGGGAGAGATTCAGGAGAAACAGCATATCCATGGTTTTGTGATGTAATAAAGCAACGGTCAGTACCGGTAAGCAGTACAGGCTGGTTATGGCTGCGATGCCCATATTTTAATTTATAGGTATCTCCGCCGGCAGCCCGGGCCAGTAACTGGTTTCCCAGGCAAATTCCCATGATCGGTTTTTCTATCTTCAGGGCTTTTGCAATATTTTCAACGGTAACCCCGCACATGGCAGGATCTCCAGGCCCATTTGACAAAAAAATCCCGTCATAATCCTCGCCCGTGAAATCATAATCCCATGGGACCCTGATCACTGTTGAATTTCTCTTAAGAAGGCAACGGATGATATTATTTTTGACCCCACAATCAACCAGCACCACTTTATGCTCACCATTACCGTACACTTCCCGTGTTTCCGTACTGGCCAAAGCAACAAGGTTCTCCCTGTTCGGATCGAAAAAATCAACCTTGTCGTCCTCAAACTCAATTTTCCCCAGCATCGAGCCTTTTTCCCTCAGGATCTTGGTCAAAGCCCTGGTATCGATACCGAAAACACCCGGCACTTTCCACATTTTCAACCAGTCTCCCAAACTTTGACAAGCATTCCAGTGACAATATTCGACCGAATAATCTGAGATAACCAACCCACTAATGTGGATCTTCTGAGATTCATAAAACTCGCAGATACCATCCTTCCTGGTATCACGAGGGACACCATAATTACCGATCAAAGGATAGGTAGAAACCAATATTTGTCCCGTGTATGAAGGATCTGTTAAACTTTCGGGGTAACCGGTCATTGCCGTGTAAAAAACAACCTCCCCGGCTATTGATTTCTCGTACCCGAAAGAAACCCCTTCAAACCGGGTCCCATCTTCCAAAACCAAACTGACTTTTTTTGCCTCTGTCATTTCTGTGATCGCTTATTGTTAAAAAAAATGCGTCTGGCTACTGTTGTAGGGCAAACGCATTGAGCTTATTTTTTCTGATTTGATAACTTATCTTCACCATCTGTTTGTTAATCTATCCGACCCATTTTTATTTATTAAAACGAATCCGTCACAAAAGTATAAAATATTCCTGAATTAAAATTTGTTTTTTACAAAAAATGAATATTTTTGCAATGAATTTGTATATATATTCAAAAATGAAGGATCGCACCAACAGGCAGCTTGCTATCAAAAAGGTCTTAACCACAAGAGGGGTACATAGCCAGGAAGAATTACTGCTTATGCTCAGGGAGGAAGGTTTTGATCTGACGCAGGCAACCTTGTCGCGCGACCTGAAGATCCTGAAAGTAGCCAAAGTCCCTGATGGGAAAAAAGGTTACAGATATGTCATTCCGGAAGGGGTAACAGCGGGGCCTCAAAGCGCAGACGCAGAAGTAAGTTTTTTAGTTGACGGATTTCGCAGTATACAATTTTCCGGGAACCTGGCGGTTATAAAGACCAAACCAGGGTATGCGAGCAGCATTGCTGTCGTTTTAGATAGTGCTGAACCTTATGAAATACTCGGGACGATCGCTGGAGATGACACCATATTGATTGTCATGCGGGACGGAATTACCCCGGGTACATTAAAGAACAGCCTGGTATTAATTATGCCGAAGTTACAGGAAAAGATTGGCTAGAAAAACATGAAAAAGATAGAAGATATTAAAGTGATAGTTGCTAATGTCTCCCACTTAAAATACATAACGGAGATTAATGACACGATCGACCTGGCATCAAAGGAACGCGGTACAGGTATTGCACGGCGCACCGATGAATACATCAACAAAAAAATACTTGAAGGAAAAGGGATTATTGCCCTTGACGGGGAAAGTTTTGCCGGATTTTGTTATATCGAATCCTGGGGACACAACCGGTTTGTCGCCAATTCAGGGTTGATTGTGAAAAAAGAGTACAGGGGATTAGGCCTTGCCAAAGAAATCAAGAAAAAAGCGTTTCAATTGTCAAGAACAAAATTCCCGGATGCAAAAATATTCGGATTAACAACCGGGTTGGCGGTTATGAAGATTAACCATGAGCTTGGGTACAGACCGGTTACTTTCTCGGAACTGACCGATGATGAAGAATTCTGGAAAGGTTGTCAGAGTTGTGTAAATTACGACATCCTTCAGCGTACAAATAAAACGAAGTGTCTGTGCACAGGGATGTTGTTCGATCCTGCATGGGAAGAGAAGAAAGCTGCGGCAGAAGAGGTAAAGCAAAAAAAAGTTTCCCTGCTGGAGATGATCGGCAAATTCAGGACAAAAAACGGGACCAACGGAAAAGAATCAGCGTTGAATATTTTTAAAAAAGCAGCGCATGAGTGATATTTTCAGATAACAATTACTGTAAATATTATGACAGTATTTAAAATTATAAAAGGATGAAAGAAAAGGTAGTATTGGCATACAGCGGAGGTTTGGATACCTCATTCTGTGCAAAATACTTGTCAGAAGAAAAAGGATTGGAAGTTTATACAGCAATTGCCAATACCGGCGGTTTTAGCAGTGAAGAACTTAAAGTAATCGAAAAAAAGGCTTATGAATTGGGAGCCACCAGGCACGTTGCATTGGATGTGACCCATACTTATTACGATAAGTGCATCCGCTACATGGTTTTCGGAAATGTACTGAGAAACAATACTTACCCCATTTCTGTAAGTTCGGAACGTGTTTTCCAGGCGATAGCTATCATCGAATATGCAAAAAAGGTAGGCGCAAAATATGTTGCACATGGCAGTACCGGCGCAGGGAACGACCAGGTACGTTTCGACCTGACTTTCCAGGTACTGGCACCCGATATTGAAATACTGACGCCAACCCGTGACCTGCAGCTTAGCAGGAACGAAGAAATAGATTATCTGAAAAAACACGGGATCGTGGCAGACTGGACCAAGATGGCATACTCAATCAACAAAGGCCTCTGGGGAACCAGCATTGGAGGAAAAGAAACACTGAGTTCCGACCAGACACTGCCGGAATCGGCCTATCCCTCGCAGTTGCAAGAGACCGGCGAAAAAGAAATTGTACTTGAGTTTGAAAAAGGCGAACTGGTAGCCGTTGACGGCACAACCTATGAAAACCGCGTTGACGGGATCCGTGCACTGGAGGCGATAGCTGCCCCTTTCGCCATTGGCCGCGACATGCACATTGGCGACACCATTATCGGGATCAAGGGACGTGTCGGCTTTGAAGCTGCTGCCCCTATGCTTATTATCAAGTCGCACCAAATGCTGGAAAAACATACGCTCACAAAATGGCAAATGTACTGGAAAGACCAATTGTCAAACTGGTATGGTATGTTTATGCACGAAGCATTGTACCTTGACCCGGTGATGCGCGACATTGAAAAATTTCTTGAACATTCTCAGGAATCCGTCTCAGGGAAGGTAATTGTAAAGCTGAAACCTTATCACTATATCCTGGTAGGTGTCGATTCTTCCTTCGACCTGATGAAGTCAGACTTTGGCGAATACGGAGAGATGAACAAAGCCTGGACAAGTGAAGATGTGAAAGGATTTACCAAGATACTCGGGACTTCTCTGAAAATTTACAATTCAGTCAACAAAAAATATTGACCTTGATGATTAAGGCAGGAATAATTGGAGGAGCAGGATACACGGCCGGAGAGCTGATCCGGATTTTACTGAACCACCCGCAGGCAGGGATCGCTTTTGTACAAAGCTCCAGCAATGCGGGGAACCCGGTTTACGAAGTACACCGTGACCTTTTGGGAGATACAGACCTGGTTTTTGTCGCTGACCCCGACTTTGCAGGATGTGATGTAGTCTTCCTTTGTATGGGACACGGGAAATCAAAGGCTTTCGTCGAAACCCATGATATTCCGGCATCAGTAAAAATTATCGATCTGAGTCAGGACTTCCGGTTGAAAGCTGAAGGGAATAATTTTGTTTATGGTTTGCCCGAACTTAATCGGGAAGTGATCCGTTCTTCGGGACGGATCGCAAACCCCGGATGTTTTGCAACCGGCATACAACTGACTATCCTGCCGCTTGCTGCCGCCGGGTTGCTGAAAGACGAGGTACATGTGCATGCCATAACCGGCTCAACTGGGGCAGGACAAGCTCCGACAAGTACATCTCATTTTAGCTGGAGAAGCAACAACTTATCTGTGTATAAGGCGTTTGAGCATCAACACCTTGGAGAGATCACCCAAAGTGTGAAACAACTTCAGAATTCGTTTGATAAAGCGATCAATTTCATTCCTGTGAGGGGCAATCATACCCGGGGGATATTCGTTTCAACTTATACCTCTTATTCAGGAACGAAAGAAGATGCAATCAGACTGTATGAAGACTTCTATTCGGGACATCCCTTCGTGTTTCTTACTCCGGAAAATCCGGACCTGAAACAAGTGGTAAATACAAATAAGGCCATCCTGCACCTTGAAAAACACGGAGACAAACTGATGATCCTTAGTGTTACCGATAACCTTTTGAAAGGGGCATCGGGACAAGCAGTTCAAAATATGAATTTAACGTTTGGGCTGGACGAAAAAGCCGGCCTGAACCTGAAACCTGTTTCTTTTTAAAATGGAACTATTTGACGTATATTCATTATTCGATATTACACCTGTAAAAGGTAAAGGCTGTTATGTTTGGGACGAGAACGGAAACCGTTACCTCGACCTCTACGGTGGACATGCCGTTATATCAATTGGGCACAGCCATCCGCATTATATTGAAAAGATAAGTAAACAGCTCAGTCAGATTGGGTTCTACAGCAATTCGGTCAGAATTCCCCAGCAGAAAGAACTGGCAAACAAGCTGGGAAAATCCTGCGGCTTTGATGATTATCAGTTATTTCTGTGCAATTCGGGGGCTGAGGCTAACGAAAATGCTATCAAACTGGCCTCCTTTGCCACAGGCAGAAAAAAAATTGTCAGCTTCAAAAAAGGTTTTCATGGACGTACGTCCGGGGCTGTATCTGTAACGGATAACCCAAAAATTATTGCCCCGGTGAACGAATCGGACAATGCAGTGCTCGTTCCTTATAATAACCTGGAACATGTTGAAGAGGCACTGAAAAAGAACGAAGCGGCTGCAGTAATTATGGAAGGGATTCAGGGAATTGGTGGAATCCGCATTCCGGATCCCGATTTTCTGGAAGGAGTAGAAAAGCTATGTAAAAAATACGGTACCCTTTTGATTATTGATGAAATTCAGTCCGGGTACGGGCGCAGCGGAAAATTCTTCGCTTTTCAATACAGCCGGATAAAACCCGACATCATCACCACCGCAAAGGGAATGGGCAACGGATTCCCGATAGGCGGGGTACTGATAAACCCTGATATAAAACCATGGACAGGAATGTTGGGAACGACTTTTGGTGGAAATTACCTGGCTTGCGCCGCGGCTATCGCAGTACTGGAAGTAATGGAACAGGAAAAACTGGTTGAGAATGCTGAAAAAGTCGGTAATTTTCTTCTCGAAAAACTAGGCAAGTTCAGCCAGATTAAAGAAGTAAGGGGAAAAGGACTTATGATTGGTCTGGAGTTTGAAGACCCCATCAAGCCAATCCGTCAGAAATTACTGGAGGAAGAGAATATCTTTACCGGAGTTTCGGGTACAAATATTATCCGTCTTCTGCCACCCTTAACATTAAATATAGAACAGGCTGAAGAATTTATAAGTAAGTTTGAAAAAGTTTTGACAGGCATTCCCGTCGGGACTGTTTAAAAGATAAATACATGAAAGTAAAAAAGATTGCCGTTATCGGGGCAGGAAATATGGGCGGTTCCATCGTAACTGGGATTATTAAATCGGGCTATTTGCCGGCCTCGTCCATTTATATAGCTGACCCGAAAAAGGCAGTAGTAGAGGAACTGTGTAAAAAAGGCGCTAATGCATGCAGTAACAAAGAGGCAGCTGAGACCGCAGACTTAATTATTTTTGCAGTAAAACCTTATCATATTGAATCGGTGATTGCCGACCTGAAATCGGCACTTACACCTGAAAAGATACTCGTTTCCATTGTTGCAGGCGTTACCCTGGAACATCTGGAAAACATGGCTGGCGACCATCTGCGGATGTTCAGGTTAATGCCTAATACCGCCATTGCGATTCAGGAATCGATGACCTGCATCTCATCAAATAAAAGAGGGGAACAGTATCTGGATACGATCAAGGAGCTTTTTGATAATCTCGGACAGACTGTGGTAATCAACGAGGAGCTTATGGCTGCAGCGACAGTATTGGCTTCGTGCGGGACAGCTTTTGCACTGCGTTATGTAAGGGCCGCAATGCAGGGAGGAATCGAAATGGGCTTTGGGGCCGAGATGGCGCAATTTATCACGGCCCAGACTGTAAAAGGCGCTGTTCAATTAATCCTGAATACGGGGAACCATCCGGAAAGGGAAATAGACAAGGTGACCACCCCCCGGGGAATCACGATCACCGGAATTAACGAAATGGAACACAAGGGTTTCAGCTCTTCTGTTATCCAGGGGTTGATTGCCTCATTTAATAAAATGGAACAGGCATAGCTGTAACCAATGGATTTCAATTATAAAAAAATTACCGTTAAAGTAGGTAGCAACGTTCTAACTAAGTCTGACGGGACATTAAATGTCGCCCGGATTGCCCATTTGGTTGATCAGATTGCCTTCTTACACAAAAACGATATTGAGGTCATCCTGGTTTCTTCCGGAGCAGTTGCAGCAGGACGCAGCGAACTGAAACACAAAAAGAAACTGGACACCGTATCGGCAAGACAATTGTGGTCTGCTGTTGGCCAGGTAAAACTGATCAACCGGTATGCTGATTTTTTCAGGGAACATGACATTATCTGTGCTCAGGTATTAACTACAAAAGATAACTTTGCTGACAGAAACCATTACCTGAACATGAAAAATTGCTTTTCAACCCTGCTGGAAAACAGGGTTGTCCCGATTGTGAACGAGAATGATACGATTTCCGTCACTGAGTTGATGTTTACGGACAACGACGAACTTTCAGGGCTGATCGCATCCATGCAGGATTCGGAAGCATTGATCATACTCAGTAACATCGAAGGGATCTATGACGGCGATCCTTCCCAGCCAGGTTCATCCATTATCGAAGAGATTAATGTGAAGGACCGTGAATGGATGAGAAACGTCTCTGTGCAAAAATCGGGTTTTGGCCGAGGAGGAATGATTACTAAAAGCAGTATTGCCCGCAAAGTAGCTAAAGAAGGCATTGCCGTGCATATAGCCAGCGGATTACGGGACAATGTATTGCTCGACATTATGCGGACAGGGTCATCCGTTAAGCACACTGTTTTCAGACCTGAAAAACATAAGTCCTCAAATGTCAAAAAATGGATCGCCTATTCCGAAAGCTTTGCAAAAGGAAAACTGGTGATCAACGACGGGGCTAAAGCAGCATTATACTCAGCCAGGGCATCGAGCCTCCTGCCAATCGGCGTTCTCGCGGTGAAAGGAGTGTTTCAGAAAGGCGACATTGTAAAAATTATTGATGAACAAGGAAAATTAGTTGGCTGGGGTAAATCCCAGTTCAGTTCTGAAAGTGCTGAAAAAGAAATGGGAAGTAAGAAGCAGAAGCCAATCGTTCATTATGATTATTTGTATTTAATTGAAGATTAAAATAGGAACTCAACTCAGAATTACTGTTTATACCCTTTTCTTAAACCCCCTTTTTGTTGACTTCAACAAAATAAAGGAATTCTGAGTTTGTCCCCTTCCTCCCCCAGGGAAGGGGACTTTTAGCTAAAAAAGGAGAAACGACATGGAAGTAAAACAACAACTGGAACTGACGCTAAAAGCAAGCAGGACCCTTAACCTGATCGGCACGGAAAAAATCAATCTTATATTGAATGATGTTGCCCGGGCTGCGACCGACCATACAGACAAAATACTGGCTGAAAACCGGAAAGATTTGTCGCGCATGGATCCGGCAGATCCGAAATATGACAGGTTAAAACTTACGGCAGAAAGAATTGCAGGAATTGCATCAGATATCCGGAACGTTGCTTCTTTGCCTTCTCCGCTGGGGCGCGTATTACGTGAATATGTGCATCCGAATGGCATGCGAATAAAAAAAATATCCGTAGCATTCGGTGTGATCGGAATCATTTACGAGGCCAGGCCAAATGTAACCTTCGATGTGTTCTCACTTTGTCTGAAATCGGGAAATGCATGCATCCTTAAAGGGGGAAGCGATGCCATTGACTCGAATACGGCAATTGTCAAAGTTATCCGTGGTGTACTGGAAAAGCATGAAGTTGATGTCAATGTACTGACACTTCTCCCTGCCGACAGGGAAGCGACCACGCAAATACTTAATGCCCGCGGTTACGTCGACCTGATTATTCCAAGAGGTTCTCAGGGACTTATCGATTTCGTCCGTAAAAACGCGACCATCCCGGTAATTGAAACAGGCGCCGGGATCTGTCATACCTATTTCGATGAATTCGGCGATACGGAAAAAGGCAAGGTCATTATCAACAATGCCAAAACGCGCCGCCCGAGTGTATGTAATGCACTCGATTGCCTCATCATTCATGAGAAACGGTTGGCAGACCTGCCCCAAATCTGTTCCCTGCTACCGGACAGTCATGTTATTGTTTACGCCGACGAAAAAGCATATGCCGCACTTGAAGGCCATTACCCTGCCAATCTTTTGGAAAAGGCAGTCCCTGAATCGTTCGGAACAGAATTCCTCGACTATAAAATGGCAATAAAAACGGTATCCTCATTCGGTGACGCACTGGATCATATTGCCCTTTACGGATCGAAACACAGTGAATCGATTGTAACAGAAGATGCCGGACACAAAGATCTTTTTCTAAAGTTGACAGACGCCTCTTCTGTATACTGCAACGTTTCGACTGCTTTTACTGATGGCGCCCAGTTCGGACTCGGTGCAGAAATCGGCATATCGACGCAAAAGCTGCATGCACGCGGTCCGATGGCGCTGGAAGAAATTACCAGTTATAAATGGTTAATTGAAGGAGAAGGACAGGTACGCCCGAAATAGCTTTAACAATCAAATATTAGTATTTGAATATTAACGATTTGTACATTAACATATGAAACAGACCATGGAGAACACTGCCCTTTGATACAGAAAGAAACTTTCGTGGTAAGTTCCATGTGGCAACTGAAAATTACTAGAGTATATGAAACATTTCACATCGGTACATGATTTAGACAGTCTGGATGAAGCATTGAAACTTGCTTTCGAGCTGAAGAAAGACCCATACAAATATCAGACACTAGGAAAAAATAAAACCCTGTTGCTTGTTTTTTTTAACTCCAGTCTGCGTACCCGGTTAAGCACTCAAAAAGCCGGATTAAACCTGGGAATGAACGTCATTGTTTTCGACATTAATGAAGGGGGTTGGAAGCTGGAAACGGAACTCGGCGTTATTATGGACGGAGATAAACCTGAACATATCCGCGAGGCCGTCCCTGTAATCGGGAAGTACTGCGATATTATGGGCGTACGCTCTTTCGCCAGGTATGAAAACAAGGAAGACGATTACCAGGAAAAAATACTTCAGCAATTTATCGATTATGCAGGGGTCCCGGTCGTAAGCATGGAAGCAGCAACGCGCCACCCGTTACAATCGTTTGCCGACCATCTGACGATCGAGGAATTCAAAACTAAAAAGCGCCCTAAAGTCGTGCTGACATGGGCCCCTCATCCCCGCCCCTTACCACAGGCAGTTCCCAATTCTTTTGTAGAATGGATAAGGGAAACAGATTATGAATTGGTTGTTACCCACCCGGAAGGCTATGAGCTGGCCCCCGAATTCATGGGAGGACTAAAACCGGAATATGATCAGATGAAAGCATTCGAAGGAGCCGATTTTATTTACGCCAAAAGCTGGGCTTCCTATTCCCAGTATGGCAAAGTCCTTTCGCAAGACCGGAACTGGACTGTGTCTGACCGGCAAATGGATGTTACCGACAATGCAAAATTCATGCACTGCCTGCCGGTACGAAGGAACATGATTGTCAGCGACTCAGTAATCGACAGCCCCAATTCGATCGTGGTACAGGAAGCGGAAAACCGGTTGTTCTCAGCCCAGGCCGTATTGAAAATATTGCTCGACCAGATGTAAAGCCGGTACAGAGAACAGAGAGTTCTGTGCCGGGATACAAGAAAACCGTATAACCATATCAACAAACCATCATGCAAAAACTGACGCTTGTAAAAGTAGGAGGGAAAGTTGTTGAGGAGGTTGATTCCCTGAATGACCTGCTTAATCGTTTTTCAAAAATTGAAGGACCAAAAATCATGATTCATGGAGGCGGCCGGTCGGCTACGGCGATGGCTGCCCGCCTTGGAATCGAAACAAAAATGGTTGACGGACGAAGGATCACCGATCAGGCTATGCTTGAGGTTGTCACCATGGTTTATGGAGGTCTTGTCAATAAAAATATAGTAGCCGGCCTTCAAAAACTGGGAATTAACGCGATCGGGCTTACCGGAGCCGACCTGAATTATATGCTGGCTGTCAGGCGTCCGGTTAAAGAAATCGATTATGGGTTCGTAGGCGATATTATCTCCGTTCAGGTTGAGGAGCTAAGCCTTCTTGTCGGAAAAAATATTGTTCCGGTACTGGCCCCGTTAACTCACGATGGGCAGGGACAATTACTGAACACCAATGCCGACACGATCGCAGCAGAAGCGGCCATTGCTTTCAGTAAATATTTTACAACCGAACTGGTTTATTGTTTTGAAAAACCAGGCGTTCTGGAGGATGCGGAAGACGATCGTTCCGTAATTGCTGCCTTAAGTTATGCCGGGTTTAAGAATATGCAATCTACCGGTGCCATTCACGCAGGAATGATCCCAAAACTGGATAATAGTTTTAATGCAATCCAAAAAGGTGTCGGGCAGGTCAGGATAACCAATATTGAAAGCCTGGTTAACGGAGGAACAATTCTCCGGTAAATTAAAACATTCTTTCCCCGTAGCGGACAAAAAAACACGCCCCTCATGTTTCAGGACAGCACCCGCCCCGCAACATCAGTACCACTTGGCATTCCCTTAGAGAATAAATATTTTCCTTCCCCTGAGATGGGAAAACGCTGTTGGTTGATCAGGCCTCTTCCAATTTTTTCACAGCCAGCTGGTCGGAACAATCTTCCAGCAACTCCGCTATTGACTGGCAAAATACGGGATGGATCATATCCGGTACAATCTCGGCCAAAGGTTCTAAAACAAAACGTCTGTCAATCATCCTCGGATGAGGGAGTTCCAGTTGAGGCTCGTGCGACACCAGATCGTCATAAAAAAGGATATCAATATCGATGAGCCTTGAGCAGTAACGTTCTGCCTTCCTGACACGTCCCAGCTCTTCTTCTATGGACTTGGTTATCTTCAGGGCTTCCTCCGGGGACCTTGATGTTTCGATAACAATAACCTGGTTCCAGAACAGCTCGTCCGATTTAAACCCCCAGGGCTCTGTCTCATAAACAGATGATTTCAGGGAGATCTTTCCAAGCTCTTCTTCAAGCCTTTTCCTGGCTTTTGAAAAGATCATGGATTTATTGCCCATATTTCCACCCAATAACAAAAAAAGCTTAGCCATCGTCTATGCAAAATTGTAATGAAATGAGTAAATTCGTGTCTAATAGAATTGCGGTACAAAGCTAAACATACAAAACAATAATTCATCATCATGAAAGACTTTTTAAAATACACGCTTGCAACAATTGTTGGAGTGATAATTGCAGGGGTAATAGGATTTTTTATTCTGGCAGGGACATTATCAGCAATGCTCTCGTTTTCTGAAAAGCCGGCCGACGTAAAGGATAAATCGTTGCTCGTTATGAAATTTGAAAACCAAATCGTGGAGCGTTCTGATAAAAACCCGTTACGGGATTTGAACCTTCCCGGACTTAGTGGTAATCAGGAAACAGGACTGGATGATATCTTGTCGTGCATAAAAAAAGCAAAAGATGACGACCGGATCAGGGGCATCTTCCTGAATCCTGTGGATATGCAATGCGGATTGGGAACCGTTGAAGAAATCAGGAATGCGCTGATCGATTTTAAAAAATCCGGTAAATTTGTTTATGCATATGGCGAAGCCCTTTCGCAAAAAGCCTATTACCTGGTCTCAGTTGCAGACAAAATTGTGCTAAACCCTAAAGGCATTGTCGATTTTAAAGGGCTAAGCGTTGAACGGAACTTTTTCAAGGATGCCCTTGAAAAACTCGGTGTAGAGATGCAGGTAATCCGCCATGGAAAATTTAAAGCTGCTGTAGAACCTTTTATCCGTGAAGATATGAGCCCGGAAAACAGGCTACAGACCAAGACTTATATGGGAAGCCTGTGGAGCCAGATGTTAACGGACATATCTGCCTCAAGAGGACTGGATACAACAAAGTTGAACAAACTGGCCGACGAGGTTACAACTTTTCAGCAGGCTGAATTCTTAAAACAGAACGGGTTGGTGGATACACTGATGTATAAAGATGAAGTGATCAACGACCTGAAGCAAATGACCAGTATCCGTGAAAAAAACGATTTACGCACGGTGGACATAGACAGTTACACAGAAGTCCCGGCAAAAACTGACGGGAAAGGACTAGCCCGTGACAAGATTGCTGTAATCTACGCCAGTGGAGATATTGACATGGGAGACAATGGCCTTGATGGAATTGATTCGGAAAAACTTTCGAGGACAATCAGGGAAGCTCGCCAGGATTCTTCGATTAAAGCAATTGTTTTGAGAATCAATTCCCCGGGAGGGAGCGCTTATGGCGCTGAAGTAATCTGGAGGGAAGTCAAACTTACAGCAGAGACAAAACCATTGATTGCCTCGATGGGCGATGTAGCCGCTTCGGGTGGTTATTACATCGCAGCAGCAGCAGATACGATTATGGCAGACCGTACAACCATCACCGGATCGATCGGCATCTTCGCGGTCATTCCGAATGCAGGAAAACTGTTGAACAATAAGCTTGGAATTACTCAGGACGTCGTAAAAACCAATGAGCATTCTGATATATTGTCTGTAAAACGTCCGATGACGGGCTTCGAACAGAAAGTACTCCAAAATTATATAGAAAATGGCTATGATACGTTTATTGGACGCGTTGCTGATGGACGCAGCATGACAAAAGCACAGGTAGATTCTATAGGACAGGGACGTGTTTGGGCATCAGGAAATGCAATCAAGATTGGACTGGTCGACCTTTACGGAGGTATTGAAGACGCCGTTAATCTTGCTGCAAAAATGAGCAATCTTGAACATTACAGAGTCGTACAGTTACCAAAAATAGAAGATCCGATTGAACAATGGATCAAGGAACTGTCAGGGAATGCGAAAATGCGAGTTCTAAAAAGCGAGCTTGGAGATCAATATAAAATATACAAAGAATTAAAAGAAATATCCGGGATGAACGGCGTATACACCCGTGTCCCGTACGACATAAATATTAACTGAGATAATTCAGAATAAACATTAGTCGACAATATTTATTCAATTGAAGGGATACATGGAACAGTATCCCTTTTTTTCTTTATGAATTTTGATAACTTCGTGGTTTAAACACACGACATGCTGAAGATTATTTTATATCCTCTTTCAATTATTTATGGTATTATCATTTATATCCGTAATGCGTTCTACGATTATAAAATATTCAAATCTACCGAATTTGAAATACCGGTTATCTCTATCGGAAATATAACTGTAGGAGGGACAGGCAAAACACCGCATACAGAATATCTGGTAGAGTTGTTGCAAAAATACGTACAGGTGGCTGCGTTAAGCCGTGGGTACAAACGAAAAACGAAAGGGTTCCTGATGGTTGAAACGGACTCTTCTGCTTCCAATGCAGGAGATGAACCGCTCCAAATCAAACGAAAATTTCCTCAGGCGATGGTTGCCGTAGATGAAAACAGGGTACACGGGATCCGTGAACTTGTAAAGGACCGGGAAAATTCCCCGGATGTTATATTGCTTGACGATGCATTCCAGCACAGACGGGTATCTGCCGGGATAAATATCCTTTTGATCGACTATAACAGGCCGATCGATAAGGACCATCTTCTGCCTCTGGGCCGTTTACGCGAGCGGAAGTACCAAAGACGACGGGCAAATGTCATCATTTATACGAAGTGTCCGGATGAGATTACTCCGATAACGCGAAGGATTATTATAAAAGACGTTAATCTTCGTCCTTACCAGTCATTATACTTTACAACGATGATATACGGGAATCCCCAACCGGTATTCCCGGACCTGGCAGTACCTGCTCCCCCGATCAATGAGATGAAGATATCTTCGTTGATGCTTTCCGGAATAGCCAGTCCCGATCAGTTCAGAAAATATCTTGTTTCAAAAACCAATCTGATGGATGAACTGGTTTTTAGTGACCATCATTTTTATTCTCAGAAAGACCTGGATATGATTTCCCAGAAATTCGGGAACTACAAAGAAGAAAATCTCTTTATATTCACCACGGAAAAAGATGCAGTAAAGCTTGTAAACCAGCAAAATCTGCCGGAAGAAATAAAATCGAGAATTTTTTATATTCCGGTTAAAATAAAATTTCTGGACAGCGAAGGAAAAAGTTTTGACAAAAAAATAATTGGATATGTTAGAGACAATCGAAGCAACCGCAAATTACATTCGCTCAAAAATAGGCCAACTCCCTGAGGTAGGAATTATTCTTGGATCCGGACTTGGCGGACTGGTAAATGAAATCAGTATTGAAGTGGAGATTCCATATAAAGAAATTCCGGATTTCCCTGTTTCGACAGTTGCCGGGCATAACGGACACTTAATTTATGGAACTCTGGGAGGGAAGAAGATACTGGCGATGCAGGGTCGTTTTCATTTTTACGAGGGTTACTCGATGAAAGAAGTAACTTTTCCGGTAAGGGTAATGAAACAGTTAGGGATCAGTTATCTTTTCGTATCGAATGCTTCAGGGGGATTAAACCCTGGCTTCAGAGTCGGCGACCTGATGCTTATTACAGATCATATCAACATGTTCCCCGAACATCCGCTACACGGAAAAAACCTGGATGAACTGGGTCCCCGTTTCCCCGACATGAGTGAAGCATATAGTAAAGAGTTACGGCAAAAGGCAAAATTTATTGCAATCAAACACCGGATAGACCTTAAGGAAGGTGTTTATGTTGGCGTTCAGGGACCAACGTTCGAAACTCCTTCTGAATATAAAATGTTCCGTATTTTCGGAGGGGATGCAGTAGGAATGTCCACGGTTCCTGAAGTAATAGTCGCCAGGCACATGGGCATGAAGGTTTTTGGAATATCCATTATAACGGATAGCGGGGTACCTGGTGAAATCGTGGAGATTTCACACGAAGAGGTACAGGAAGTAGCCATGAAATCGGAACCTTACATGACCCTGATACTTAAAGAACTAATTGAAGGAATATAAAAATCACGGGCACACCTGACGGTAACAGATTCATATTTATCTGACTCTAAAGTATGGAACAGCCGCAATTTGTAGATATTGTAAGGGCGCATGAGTTGATCCGTCCTTATATACACAGGACACCTGTCATGACTTCGGTTTCCATAAATGAAATCACGGGGGCCAATCTTTATTTTAAGTGCGAGAACTTTCAAAAAGTCGGTGCATTTAAATTCAGGGGAGCCTGTAATGCCGTCTTTTCACTATCCGACGAAGACGCAGCCAAAGGGGTATGTACCCACTCGTCAGGGAACCATGCTGCGGCCCTGGCCCTGGCAGCCAGAATGAGAGGAATACCTGCTTACATTGTTATGCCTGAAATAGCTCCCGAAATCAAAAAAAAAGCAGTAGCCGGTTACGGGGCCGACATTACGTTCTGCCAGCCAACCCTTGAAGCCAGGGAAAGGACTCTGGCGCAAGTGGCTGCACGAACAGGGGCAAGGGAGATCCATCCTTATAACAATTTTCAGGTAATATGCGGACAGGGAACAGCAGCAAAAGAACTGATCGAGGACGCCGGTCCGTTCGATCTTATTTTATGTCCCGTTGGCGGCGGGGGATTGCTTAGCGGCACTTCCATCTGTTCCAGGGCCATGAATAAGCAAGGACTGGTTGTTGCGGCCGAACCCGAAGGTGCCGATGATGCCTGCCGGTCGTTTCACGCCCATAAACTGATCCCTTCAGTCAATCCTAAAACAATTGCCGATGGCTTGCTAACCTCGGTTGGAGAACTCAATTTTCGTATTATTCAAAGGTTGACCGACGAAATTGTTACCGTATCTGAAAAGGGAATTATCAAGGCCATGCGGATGATTTGGGAGCGGATGAAAATTATTATCGAACCATCTTCTGCAGTGCCGCTGGGCGCTATTCTCGAAAACAGAATCGATGTCAGGGGCAAAAAAACAGGAATCATCCTGAGCGGAGGGAATGTCGATCTGGAAAAACTTCCCTTTTAACAAAATACCCGTTTAAGCAAGAAAAAGGATAACCCTTTTGTCAGAGATCAGTATCTCTGCCGACTTTCTTCTTCATAAGCAGGGCCTTGCTCCCGTCTTTATAATAGTTTAGCCTTTCTCCAAAGGTCTCAAATCCAGCTTTCAGGTAAAGATTAATCGCGGCATCATTTTTCTCGTTTACCTCCAGGGTCACGTAAATGAACCCGTATTCAACAGCCCTCCGTTCTGCCTCTTCAAGCAACAGCCCTGCAACTCCACGCCCTCTGAATTCACTTGAAACAGCAATGGAATATAACCTCAGGCCAAACGTTCTTTTTCTCTTTAAAAGTATTGCATAAGCACTTATTTTCCCATCTGTCTCTGCAACCAGGCAATCAGACTTGGCTTTCGTAATCAGGTATCTGATCTGCCGGCGGGAAAAACTTTCTTCATCAAAGTTTTCCTGTTCCAAAAGAACTAAATCGTTGAGGTCGGAAAGCACCACTTCGCGGATCCGGGTCGTGCTGATCATAATTTTCTCCCTTTCTGTTCCATCCTTGAAGCAAATTCCCGCATGATCAACCTGTAAAGTTCATCTCCCAGGATATCGTCTTCCACCCCCTGGTCGATTGAAGGATTATCATTTACTTCGATGACAACAGAGCGACCGCTGATCTCTTTCAGATCGACACCATATAGTCCCTTCCCGATAAGAGAAGCCGCTTTTACTGCATTCCGGATCACATGCTTCGGCACTTTACTGATTGGAACCGATTCGAAAGTGCCGGACTTCGGTTTGCTAGGATCCTGATGGTTGTATATCTGCCAGTGCCCCCTGGCCATGAAGTATTTGCATGCGTATAATGGCTCCCCGTTTATGATCCCAATGCGCCAGTCGAAACTGGTTGGCATAAATTCCTGGGCCAGGAATACAGATGTTTTCTCAGCCAGAGATTCCAGCGCCTTTTTATATTCTTCTTCATTCTCCACCTTATGCATCCCGATCGAGAAGGACCCGTCAGGGACCTTTAGGATAACAGGGACGCCTAAGGCCTCTTTTACCTCCTCAAACGAAGCAACATTATTCTTGAAAATGAGTTTCGATTTTGGCGTTGGTATTTTCTCGCGCTCCAGCAATTCCTTCAGATAGACCTTGTTAGTACAACGAATTATGGAAATCGGATCATCGATAACAACCATATCGGCCAGCCATGCCTTTTGGGCAAGCTGATATGTAATATGGTTAAGGGCTGTTGTCTGCCGGATAAACAACCCGTCAAATTCGAGAAGCCGGGTGGTATCTTCCTCCGTAATTAATTCGGCATTGATATTGACTTTTTTTGCCTGGCTGATAAAGCGGTTCAGGGCCCCCCTGTTGCTTGGAGGAAGCTGTTCCAAGGGATCATATAAAATCGCCAGGTCGAACCGGGAAGCTTTATGCTGCCGTGGTTGACGCCAGACCTTTTTGTTAAAGTTATCCAGGGCAACGGCAAACAGGTCTTGCTGCTCGTCATTTAATTCGGCCAGGCTCAACAGCCTGAGAGAATCAATCTGGTTCTTTGACCTGTTTAAAAAGGTAACCCGCAATATGGGACACGGCAACTGATCAAAAATGTACCTCGCCACTTTACTTAGCTCCGGCTCTTTGGTTGTCCCGAAATAAATATCCGCTTCAAAGTAATCTTTCTCTTTATCTTTGCCTTGCATCCACCTGTAACAAATCTTCTGCAAGGAATCGTCCATTCGTGTAAGCGCGCCACTTTCTAAACGGTTCAGAACGTCAACATCAGGCAGTACCTTGTGCCCGCGGGCCTGGGCCAGAAGAGAACAGTAATACCCCTCTGTGTGATATTCAAGTTTTCCGCAAAGGTTAATTACTAACAAAGGGTGATCTATTAAATCTTCGTTCTGCAGATAATCTGCCGCGGTAGTTATGGTTTCAGTCTCATAATATGGTTTCCACTGTGCCAGTGAATCCAGAAGGATCAACGTTGATTGCATCTTTTATGTCCAGTCAAATAAAATATATACAGTTAGTATAAAACAATTTTGGGATTCCTTAAGTTCCACGAACATCCCTTCAGTCCTCTGTAAATGTGAAAAGAATTCGTACCTGTGATACCGCTAACGGACATCCCCGGTAAAAAAACTGCTTTCCTGGAAAAAATCCAGAAAACATTGTTTATCTGATATTTAAAGGTATTCTAATTTTGATTTTTTTGATGGTACAATTGTACATATTTTATCGTAAATTTATTCATCTGCATAAAAAAAATTTGTTTTTTCACTCAAAATGACGGCTATTAAAAAACAACGGGCGTAGAGAAAAAAAGAAAGATCCTGGATTAACCAAAAATTTCTGAGATTCCCAGTCCTTTTTCTATCTCAAAATCGTAAAAAATAACCTCCTTGACTTTTATAAATCTGCCAGGGAGGTTGTTTTTTACAGAACACGACGGAACAGCAACATTCAAACAGCGAAGCGTGAAACCATTTAACCGTTCAAACCATCAATCCGGTTTATAACATCGGGCTCAGCAGCCGGGCAAAAGATTCCTTTGCCTTTGCCAGCCGGGGCCTCTGTCGCCATTCTTCCAAAAAGACCTGGTGGCTCTGTACCAGGTCTTCAATAAATTGTTTTTCGAGAACAGAAGCGACTTCTTCGTCATAAATCATGGCATTCACCTCAAAGTTGGTTTCCAGGCTTCTGAAATCAAAATTAGCAGACCCGACTGAGGAAAAAACGCCATCGACCATAATCAGTTTGCTATGCATGAACCCCGGCTGATAAAAATAAATTTTTACCCCGGCAACCAGGAGCTCCTCGATATAGGAATCAGTTCCCCATTTGGGAATAACCGCATCCGATTTTTGCGGCAAAAGAACGCGGATATCTATCCCTCCAAGCGCGGCTACCTTCATGGCATTACCAATCTCCGAATTCGGAATCAAATAAGGGGTTGCGATAAATACTTTTTCATGGGCCGAAGCAATCGATGAAAAGTAAGCCTGGCTGATACTCTCCCAGTCAGAATCAGGACCGCTCTGGACAATCTGGCAAAGCTTCCCTTCTCCGTGAAGTGGCGACCGAAAATATTTACGTCCGTGCAATGTTTCTTTGGAAACAAAATACCAATCGGCCATAAATACAACCTGCAACCCGGTGGCCGCCCCTCCTTTCAGCATGAGGTGAGTATCCCGCCAGCTCCCGTGATAGCTGGTACCATAAAGATAACGGTCAGCAATATTAAACCCTCCGACAAACCCCGTTTCTCCATCGACAACAACAATCTTCCGGTGGTTCCGGTAATTAACCTTAGAAGTAAGTAACGGAAACCTGACTTTTATGAAGCAGTCGATCTTTACGCCTGCCTCCTTGAGCGAGTTGATATACTTTTTCGATAACTGCCAGCTGCCGACATCGTCATAAATAAAACGTACCTCTACCCCTTCCCGGGCCTTTCGGATCAGGATTTCCCTTAACTGGTTTCCTATTATATCGTTACCGACAATATAAAACTCGATATGGATATGATGCCTTGCTCCTTCTATCGCCTGGAACACTGCAGGAAAAAATTCTTCCCCGTTTTTCAATACAGTTATCTCGTTATTGTCCGAAAGCAAAGCGTTCGAACTTGAAAGCATCAGGTTCATCAAATGCCGCTTGCCGTAAATAGCACTACTAAACATGTTGTAATTCCGGGGCAGCTGACTAAGCTGACTTTGGGTAAGCCTTCTCAACCGGTCAAGATCTTTCAGCCCTTTTCTCGAGAACATCTTACTCTTTCGGTACTCCTGCCCGAAAAAAAGATAAAAAATAATTCCGGCAAAAGGCAACAAGATAAGAACGAGCACCCAACTGATCGTTTTCAATGGGCTACGGTTCTCCAGAATGATCAGAATCGCTATAAAAATGACTGTAAGAAAATAAAGAATATTTATGATGCCCTCAAAATGCAACCCTATTTCAGGAAGAAAACTAAACATATCATTCATTTCAAACCATAAAAGTAAAATTCTCCAATTTAATATTCATTAACATTCTAAAATTTATTTCGTATTTAATTAACTGTTGATGGTTTCATTTTTGATAAAATGACATAAGGATCGAAGTCTAACAAAATGATAAAAAAGATGATGAAAGCTTATATTCCTTTATTTACAGGGCTATTACTTTTAGCCGGATGTGCTGCAAAGCAGGTGATCAATATCGAAAAAGCGGTAAATAAAACCGCCACAGACAAAGACAGCACGAGCTATGAACTGATCGTACTCGACAGCGGGTTCGAAAGCTGGTACCTGATCCATGCCAAACCGGTAAATTACCATGATCAGAATTACTACGAGTACTGGAACCGTCAGTACGTACAGGCATGGAATACACGAAGCCTGGGAGACCGCTATTCCCGGCTGCTGGACGGGATAATCGATTATGATCCAGAAACCGACTACGGACAGGAAATAAATCATAAACTATTTTACTACTTCATGTATGTAGAAAATGCTTTAAAAATCCCTATTATCCCCAATGGTCCTAAAAATTTTTGAACCGGTATTCCTGAAAAAGCAAAAAGTACCGGCAAAAGAATGGGAACAGATCTCAGACGTTTCTGTAGAAGCATTGAAGGTGGGTATCCTGAAGCATCTCAGCCTTTACCGGTTTATAATCCAGCCGGGGCGCAGGTACTCCATTTCCAAACCAGTAATGTCCGATATAAACATGAGCTTCATCCCAGGCTTTCTGATCGATATATGTTTGTAGCAGCTGCCTCCCACCTTCAACAACAACCGACTGTAATTCACGATCGTACAGAAACCGGTTGATCTGACCGATCAGATCGCCGTGGAAATCGATCCTGACGAATTCCAGGTTAGTTGTTGACTGAATTTCTTTTTCAGTAAATATAACAGTAGGCACTTCCCCATCCTTAACATGCAGATTGTCCGGGAGCCGGTTTTGCCGGTCCAGCACCAGCCTTACCGGTTGATTGCCTGTCCATTCCCTAACGGTCAACGAAGGGTTATCTTTTATGGCAGTATTGGTACCAATCAGTACTGCCGCTTCCTCTGTACGCTGACGATGAACACTCCTCCTCGAAAGTTCATTGCTGATCCACGTCGGTTGTCCGAACAGCTCGGCCCGGGATCGGTCAACATCCAGGAACCCGTCTAGGGTTTGTGCCCATTTCAGGATAATGTACGGCCTCTTTTGCTGGTGAAAAATAAAGAAACGCCGGTTCAGCCCGATACATTCCTTCTCGAGAATACCAACTTCTACTTCTACGCCTGCCGCCTCCATTTTCCTTATTCCTTTCCCTGCAACCAGGGCAAACGGATCGACCGATCCGATAACCACCCGGGGAATCTGAGTGGCAATAATCAGGTCTGAACACGGAGGGGTTTTCCCAAAATGCGCACAGGGTTCAAGGCTGACATAAATCGTCGACCGCTTCAGCAGTTCCTTATCCTTTACCGAATTGATCGCATTGACCTCGGCATGCGGACCGCCATACTGTCTGTGAAAACCTTCCCCTATAATTTTGCCATCACAAACAATAACAGCCCCCACCATCGGGTTCGGGGCTACTTCCCCCATCCCTAGCCGGGCAAGCTCAATACAGCGGGACATGTATTTTTCATCAGTACAAATTTCCATAAGCTATTGACTACAAATTCCACATTCATGTCAGCATTTTTCTTACCACATAATCAAAACCGTACAGAAAAATAAATAACCATTCATAAATTGTCAAGCATTTCTCTTCACCGGGAAAAATTTAACTTTGCCAAAAATACAAATAAATGCAGGCATGCTTGACACATATCCGGGAAGAATTAAAGGATCATTATCCCAAAGAAGAGATTGAGGGGCTCATCAGGATAATCTTTAAGACTGTGAAAAACTTCACACCAACCGACCTTCTCCTGAAAAAAGAAAACATCCTGGAAGAAAAAGACAGAACATTAATAAAAGAAATTGTAGAACGGCTGCAAAATTACGAACCGATCCAATACATACTGGGAGAGACAGATTTCTTCGGGTTAAAATTCAAAGTGACAACCGATGTTTTAATTCCGCGACCTGAAACAGAAGAACTTGTTGACTGGATTATCCGCGAAAACAAAACACCCGGACTGGTTATTCTGGATGCAGCAACAGGAAGTGGCTGTATTGGCATAAGTCTGAAAAAATTCATGAATGCCCCCCGCGTAATGGGATGTGACATCTCTGACAAAGCACTGGATATCGCCAGCGAAAATGCGTTCCTGAACCAGGCTGAAGCCTGTTTTTTTCACTATGACTTGCTTAGCTCCCAGGTTCCGGTATTCATTCCCTCTTTGGACCTCATCGTCAGCAATCCTCCTTATGTAACGAACAGGGAAAAGCTACTGATGCATGACAATGTATTAAAATTCGAACCACACGCTGCGTTATTTGTTCCGGATGAAGACCCGATAAGATTTTATAAGGCACTGGCCTCTCTTGCAAAAGAAAGATTAAAAACAGGAGGGAAAATGTACGTGGAAATCAACGAAGCGCACGGAGATCTTTGTTCCGCGTTTCTTCATAATAATGGATTTAAAAATATTGAAATAAAAAAAGACATTAATGGGAAGGATCGCATGATCTCTGCCAGATTATTCGGACACACATGAAGATTGCAAAAAAAGGAAATTAAATATAAATTCAAACTCCTTTTGTCGCATGACTGACAGATCTGATTATTTTTGTAAAAAAGCCTGATATAACAAAAAAACAATACCCATTGAAAAAAGTATTCAAAAAGTTTATCATAATCATGAACCTGATAGCCGCAGTAGCGCTTTTAATCGCCTATTCTTCGGTATATATCAGTCCTGCAAAATTCTGGATACCGGCAATCGTGGGATTGGCCTATCCGTATATCCTGTTTTTGAATATTGTCTTCATCCTTTACTGGCTTTTTGGCACCAGCAGGATGGCTCTTCTATCGATAGTAGTCATATTGACCGGCTATAATCACATGAAGGATTATTTCCAGATGAAATCGGTCAAAACGGACAAAAAGGGGATTGTTATATGCAGTTATAATGTTAAAAACTTTGCAGGGATCAGCGATACGGTCAAAAAACCAAACAACATCATTTCAATCATGAATTACTTACGAAGCAAAGATCCCGACATCGTTTGTATGCAGGAAACCAACTATACTTCCCTTAAAGGATTTAATCCGATACTGGACGAAAACGGGGCACCTGACGAAGACATGCAAACAACATACGCCGATAAGCATGGAAGTCCGGTAATTTTTTCGAGATACCCGATTGTAAACAAAGGCGAAATTCGTTTTGAAAAAACCACAAACATGATCGTTTTCGCAGATATTAAAATCGAAGAAGACACTTTCCGGATCTATAGCTGCCACCTTCAAAGTTACCGGTTCACGAATGAAGATATCAATTCTCTCGATGAAATCTCGATTGAGGATCAGGAGAAAAACATGAAAGAATTCCATTTGTTCGGATCCAAATTGAAACGGGCTTTCATAAAAAGAGCGGAGCATGCAGATAAACTAAGGGAAAACATTGACCATTGTCCCTTCCCTGTTATTGTATGCGGTGACTTCAACGATACTCCCGTTTCATATACTTACCGCACGGTGAGAGGTCAGGATCTTGAGGATGCTTTTGTCGAATCCGGGGCAGGGATCGGAAATTCATACCTGGGACGTCTTCCTTCATTCCGCATCGATTATATTATGCATAGTAAAAATTTTACCGGGTATAATTTTACAGTAGATAAAGTAACCTATTCAGACCATTATCCTGTTAGCTGTAAGCTCGTCCGGAACACGGATAGTTCAAATTAGCAAATAAGCATTCTTAAAAAAAAAGAGGCATAACCCGGTTATACCCCTCTTTATAATTTTTTTAGACTCAGCATTCTTAGAGAATAGCATCGATTTTCGATTGGAATACAGATTTTTGGGCTGCACCAACATGTTTGTCCACAACTTCTCCCCCTTTAATGAATAGTACTGTCGGAATGTTACGGATACCAAATTTCACCGCAGTTTCCGGATTGCTGTCAACATCAACCTTAGCAACCAGCAGTTTACCTTCATATTCCCGGGCCAATTCTTCGACAATGGGACCTACCATCCGGCACGGGCCACACCATTCAGCCCAAAAATCAACTATTGCCGGCTTGTCTGACTGAAGAACAACTTCGTCGAAATTCACATCATTTACTTCTATAGCCATAGTTAAATATTTTGATATTTTAATTCAGATTATTTCGCACAAAACTAATTAATTTTAAATGATACGTTTTCCTGTTCCCTGAAAAAACGTTCCACATCGGAAGTCATTTCAATACGGGTGTTTCTGGAAAACAGATTAACCACCGATTTTGTTTCGGAATCCCATATATTAAACTTCAAAACAGCAGTCCCCTTATTCTTTTTACTCAAATTTTCAAAATTCTGGATTAATTCAGGGGTTACGGCATCAACAGTAAGCTGAACCGTAACGCTCCGGATATGGTTCTTCCTTACTTCATCGAGCATCTCGATACTCTTTACCTTGAACTCCATCTGTCCGGGCCTGTAGCTTTCCTGAACCTGCCCTTTTACCAGTATGAACAAGTTAGGCTTGCAGTATTTCGAAAATTCGACATAATCCTTCCCGAAAAAGAAAATAGTGTAGGAGTCACTGTAATCGGTCAGCGTCATATTACAGAAAGGCTTGCCGGTTTTGCCCACTGCATCTCTTGCTTCGGTGACCATCCCCGCCAGGGTGATCTCTTTTCCCTTTAATGACTCAATATGGTTGTTCAGGTCCCTTAAGGAATATTCTCTGCTGGCAAAATTTTCAATCTCCAGTTTATAGGTATCCAGCGGATGCGACGACAGATAAATCCCGATCAGGGACTTCTCCTTTTCAAGAAGGATCACCTTCGGCCATTCAGGGACATTAGGAATATCGGGGGTTTTGATGACCTGGGCAGCCATAGCTTCCCCAAAAAGGGATTGCTGGGCAGTATCGTTCGAAACTTGCATCTGGTGCCCGTATTTGATTAATTTCTCGATAAAACTTATATCGTTCTGATCATTCCCTGCAAAAAACTGGCTTCTTTTAATATTTCCAAAACTGTCGAAAGCCCCAGCCATTGCCAGTGCCTCCATATTCTTTTTATTGACGGATTGAAGGTTCACCCTCCCTGCAAAGTCGAAAATATCCGTAAAAAGCCCTTTCCCCCTGGCCTTTATAATATCCTGCACGGCTCCTGAACCAACTCCTTTTACCGCGGCCATCCCGAAACGGACATCCCCTTTTTTATTTACGGTAAACTTGAGGAAGCTTTCATTTACATCCGGCCCCAGCACATTTATTCCCATCCGCTGTTTTGCTTCCTCCATCAGCTTGGTAATTTCCGTAATGTTGCTCAGGTTCCGGCTCATGTTGGCAGCCATAAATTCGGCAGGGTAATGGGCCTTCAGGTAACCGGTCTGATAAGCGACATAGGCATAGCAGACGGCATGCGACTTGTTGAAGGCATAACTGGCAAAAGCTTCCCAGTCTTTCCAGATCTTGTCGATCAATGGGTCAGGATCCTTTTTTACCTCTTTACAACCTTCAATAAATTGCGGATTTGCCTTGCAGCCGTCTATGAATTTCAGCTTCAGCTTATTCATCATGGCAATCTGCTTTTTTCCCATGGCCTTACGGAGCGTATCCGAGTCGCCCCGCGTAAAACCGGCCAGGTGACGCGAAAGGAGCATCACCTGCTCCTGGAACACGGTAACACCGTATGTATCGCTCAGGTATTTCTCCATCATCGGATGGTCGTATTCCACCTTCTTACGTCCCAGCTTCCGGTCGATGTAATCAGGGATGTATTCCATCGGTCCGGGACGGTAAAGAGCATTCATGGCCACCAGGTCGGCAAAGCGGTTCGGCTTCAGGTTGCGCATGTGTTTTTTCATTCCGGGCGACTCAAACTGGAATACGGCAGTGGTATCTCCCCGGCAGAACAAATCGAAAGTCTTTTCATCATCCATCGGGATCTTATTGATATCGAAGGTGATCCCCTTCGAAAGCCTGACGTTTTCGAGTGTTTCCTTGATGATAGAAAGCGTTTTCAACCCCAGGAAGTCCATCTTCAGCAAGCCGATGGCTTCCACGAAGCGTCCGTCGTACTGGGTCGTATAAAGCGATTCATCCTTGGTCGGCATAATTGGAATATGTTCGGTAAGCGGATCCCGGCTGATCAGGATCCCGCAGGCATGCACTCCTGTTTGGCGAACCGATCCTTCCAACGTTTCAGCAAATTTCAGTGTTTTGACAACAAGCGGATTATCCGACTTCTTTTCCTGCAATAGTTCCGGACTCTCCTGGTATGCCTTGACAAAACTCATTTTCGGGGCATCGGGAACCAGTTTGGACAGGCGGTCTGCCTCCGGCAAAGGAAGTTTCAGTACGCGGGCTACATCGCGAATAGCCAGTTTGGTAGCCATTGTTCCAAAGGTACAGATATGGGAAACCCTGTTCTGCCCATATTTCTGTGTTACCCAGTCCAGTACCAGCTGCCTTCCGTCGTCGTCGAAATCGATGTCCACATCAGGCATGGAAATACGGTCAGGGTTCAGGAAGCGCTCGAACAGCAGATCGTACTGAATAGGATCGATATTGGTGATTCCGACACAGTAGGAAACGACCGATCCGGCGGCGGAACCACGGCCAGGCCCTACAAGAACGCCCATTTCCCTGGCGGCATTGATAAAGTCCTGAACAATGAGGAAGTATCCGGGAAAACCCATCGTTTTAATCACTTCCAGTTCAAAATCCAGTCGTTCCTTCACATCAGCGGGCAACGGATCGCCGTAACGTTCGAAAGCCCCGCGATAGGCCAGGTGATCCAGGTAATCTGCTTCCAGCTTGATACGGACTACTTTGTCATAGCCCCCCAGCCGTTCAAAGGCGTTTTCGCCGAATTCGGTTTTCAGCTTTTCTTCGGAATATTTTGTTTCATACTCTAGCTCTGTTCCGAAATCGGCAGGGATCGGGAACTGAGGCATAATAGGCACCGAATTGAGCTCAAACTCCTCGACCTTGTCTACCACTTCCCGTGTATTGCTCAGCGCTTCCGGCACATCGGCAAACAATGCGTTCATTTCGGCTGTAGTCTTGAACCATTCCTGCTTGGTATAGCGCATCCTGTTCGGATCGTCAAGATCCTTCCCTGTGTTTAAGCAAATCAGCAGGTCGTGGGCATCGGCATCCTCAGCGTTGGTGAAATGCACATCATTGGTCGCTATCAGCTTTATCTGATATTTGACTGCCAGCTCCATCAGTACTTTGTTCACAATCTCCTGATTGTCGTACACCTGCTCATCCATTCCGGGGACATCCGACTTGTGCCTCATCAGTTCCAGGTAATAGTCTTCTCCGAAAATCTCCTTATACCACCTGATTGCGGCTTCTGCTCCATCGATATCCGATTTCATGATACACTGGGCTACTTCACCCCCCAGGCAGGCCGATGAAACGATCAGTCCTTCACGATGTTGCTTTAGCAGGCTTTTATCAATACGGGGTTTATAGTAAAAACCGTCAGTATTCGCAGCGGAGATCAGTCTGATCAGGTTAACATATCCCGTTTTATTTTTGGCAAGAAGGATCAGGTGATCGCCCGAGCGGTCTATCTTGTCTGCTTTATCATGAATGGTCCGGGTAGCGACATAAGTTTCGCAGCCCATGATCGGTTTGATCCCCTCCCTTTTACAGGTATCCCAGAACTCTTTAATACCGTACATGCTGCCATGATCGGTCAGGGCAAGGGCGGTCATCCCATCCCCTTTCGCTTTCCCGACCAGGCCTTTTATACTGGCTGCCCCGTCCAGTATTGAATATTGCGAGTGGACATGTAAATGCGTAAATGGAATCATTATCAATCTTTTTTCTGCTGTTATTAATGAAAAACGGTATTCCCGATTGAGAATTTCATTGTAAAGTTAGGGTTTATACCTTCTTAAAAAAAATCCGGCAGGCAAGAGTTTTCAACCATGAAATGAACTATGAAAATCGGGCCTCACACTCAGGGCTGTGAGGCATTCATTAAAAAAGGCCATCCCAATAAATTGGAGTGGCCTTTCCCAAAAAATATCAATAAACTAACCAGATGGCCGACGATGCTGTTCTTCGGGCATGTCAGCTTCTCAAAATATCTGTTAACCAATAAAATCAAACCCGCAATAGGGTACCAGCACATCAGGGATCTTAATTCCCTCAGGCGTCTGGTTATTCTCTAGCAAAGCGGCCACGATACGCGGCAGTGCCAGGGCGCTCCCGTTCAGGGTATGGGCAATTACCGGCTTTTTGGTTTGCTCGTCACGGTAACGCAGTTTCAGCCGGTTTGCCTGAAATGCTTCAAAGTTGGAAACAGAACTTACTTCCAGCCACTTTTCCTGGGCGGCCGAGTACACCTCAAAATCATAAGTAAGGGCCGAGGTAAAGCTCATATCACCACCACACAAACGTACAATCCGGTAAGGTAATCCAAGTTTCCGAACCAGGCCTTCAACATGGGCAACCATTTCATCAAGCACTTCATAACTTTTCTCGGGAAGAGCAATCTGAACAATTTCCACCTTATCAAACTGGTGCAAACGGTTTAACCCTCTCACGTCTTTTCCGTAAGAACCGGCTTCACGGCGGAAGCAGGCACTATAGGCCGTATTTTTAATAGGAAGGTCCTTTGCCTCCACAATCACATCCCGGTACAGGTTCGTCACCGGCACCTCGGCCGTTGGGATCAGGTAAAGATTATCCACAGTAACATGGTACATCTGCCCTTCCTTATCAGGAAGCTGTCCTGTTCCAAAACCACTATCCTCGTTAACCATCAGGGGAGGCTGGATTTCAAGATAACCAGCCTCACGTGCCTGATCGAGGAAAAAGCTGATCAACGCCCGCTGCAAACGCGCCCCTTTTCCTTTATAGACCGGGAACCCCGCTCCCGTTAGTTTCACGCCAAGCTCAAAATCGATCAGTTCATATTTCGAAGCCAGTTCCCAGTGCGGGAGTTTGGTCTCCTGAAGTTCGGGAACGACTCCCCCTTTCTTCACGATTACATTATCTTCCGCCGTTTTTCCCGGGGGAACAATTTCGGCAGGAAGGTTGGGTAACAACACCTGAAGCTCGAATACCTGTTCATCTATTTTTGCAAATTCATCATCCAGTTGCCTGATCGTATTTTTCAGTTCTGAAGTCCGTTCTTTAGCAGAATTGGCTTCGTCTTGCTTTCCTTCGCGGAACAATGACCCGATCTCCTTCGAAAGCCTGTTCATCTCGGCCTTCACCTGATCGGCTTTAGCCTGTACTTCATTTTTCCTCTTATATAAACTGATGATCTGGCCAACAATACCGGCTGCATCAAAATTTTTTTTCTTCAGTTTTTCAATAACCAACTCAGGGTTTTCCTGGATAAATCTTAGATTAAGCATTTCGAACAGATTTAATTTGCCGGGCAAAGTTAAAAATAAAAAATCTCCTGCCTCAAACAAGACAGGAGATTCTATGTTAGATTATCTGAATATCGTCTTAGTTTGCTGGAACAACCGGTTCAACTGAAACATATGACTTGTCATCCCTTCTCTTTCTGAAAACAACAGTACCATCAGTCAGTGCAAACAAAGTATGATCTTTACCCATACCGACATTAATACCAGGATGATGAGAAGTTCCCCGCTGACGAACCAAAATATTGCCAGCTTTGCAAACCTGGCCACCGTATATTTTCACGCCAAGTCGTTTACTTTCCGATTCGCGTCCGTTTTTCGAACTACCGACACCTTTCTTATGAGCCATGGTTAATGAATGTTTTTAATGTTATGCAATAATATCCTCAATCTGAATTTGGGTCAAATACTGACGGTGACCATTTTTCTTTTTGTAACCTTTTCTCCTTTTCTTCTTGAAAATGATTACTTTTTCACCTTTTAAATGTTCAAGTACCTTTGCTGTTACTTTAACACCATCAACAACGGGAGTACCAATTTGAACAACTCCGTCATTGTCCAGTAAAAGGACTTTTCCAAATTCAACATTTCCGCCTTCTGCTGTTTCAAGGCGATGAACAAACAATTTCTTGTCTTTTTCAACACGGAACTGCTGTCCTGCAATTTCTACAATAGCGTACATATTTACCTGTTAAACTATTCCATCCGGCAGGCGGGACCGTTTTTCAGCTCCTCTTGTCTGGCCTGCGCGAAAACTTCGGACTGCAAAAGTAGTTTTTTTTTAGCGATTGCAAAATATTTATTTTCTTTTTTCGATAAAAACATTTTCTCAATCTGCTTCATTATCACATGTTAAACAAAATCCGGCTTCAATTAAACAATTGATCTGTCTTTATTCAGCAAAACAATTGTTATATTTGCTCCACATACCTCCGAGGCTTGTAAAATATGCAGAAAGTAAGATTAAACATTTTGGGGCTGTCTGTTAGTCAAACACAATCTGGTGCATATGCATTGGTTCTGGCCGAAGAAGACGGAGACCGAAGAATTCCTATTATAATAGGACAGGTTGAAGCTCAGGCTATCGCAATACAAATGGAAGGATTGACGCCTCCAAGGCCTTTAACACATGATTTATTTGTAACACTGGCTACTGTTTTTGATATTTATATTTCGGAAGTCATTATTTATAAACTGGAAGAAGGTATTTTTTATTCAGAACTGGTTTGCAGGCAGGGAACGCTGGAATCGAAAATTGATTCCCGGACCTCAGACGCTGTTGCCTTGGCCTTGAGGTTTAAATGTCCTATTTATACGACTGAAGAAATCTTAAAAAAGGCTGGTATTGTACTGGATCCTGAAAGTTCTTCTTCCCCTTCTTTCGGGGAAGAGACTGTTGCTCCGGCTTCGGGGACAAGCAAAGAACCAGAGTTTGAACGATATACGGTAAATGAACTTACTGACATGATGAATGAAGCCATTCGAAATGAAAATTACGAAAGGGCATCAAAAATCAGGGACGAGATAAATCGAAGAAGGAAATAAACCCAAAAATGGTGTTATAAAATAAGTCAGGACTTGTTAATCACTGATAAAAAGAGATCGCCAGGTCATGATAAGTTTTATATGATCTTAAATGATAAAATTATGAAACAGATCATATTAAGGCTAATGTTGCTTATGTCGTTATTTGGCACAACGCCTGCATTTGTATCCGCTTCCGTTCAGCAGGATACGTCAAAAACAGAAATCGTGCAGTCAGCCAGTGACACAACAAAACAAGAGATACAACCAACGCCAGCAGGCAGTAAAAGCAGCACGGCAAACCTGCTCCTTTCTTCGCAGCGAAAGCATACATTTAACCTGATGACCGTTCTCAGAGGTTTTCTGGGTATGCTCGTTCTGGTGGCATTAGCAGTCCTGTTGTCTAAAGACAGGAAAAATATTCCGTGGAAAACGGTAATTGCCGGATTAATCTTCCAGATTGTGCTTGCGGTAGGTGTCCTTTACATTCCTTTTGTCAGGGCCGGGTTCGAGTTTTTCGGCCAGATTTTCGTGAAGATACTGGATTTTACCAAGGCCGGGAGTGAATTCCTTTTTGGGTCGCTGGTCGATATGAACAAGTTCGGATCTATTTTTGCCTTTCAGATCCTGCCAACAATTGTTTTCTTTTCGGCACTGACCAGCCTCCTTTTTTACTGGGGCATTATTCAAAAAGTTGTGTGGGCCCTTGCCTGGATATTTACACGATTAATGAAACTCTCGGGAGCAGAAGCTCTTTCAGTGGCAGGAAATATCTTTCTCGGGCAAACAGAGTCTCCGCTGATGATCAAGGCTTATCTTTCTAAAATGAACAACTCGGAAATTATGTTGGTCATGACCGGGGGGATGGCAACCCTCGCAGGAGGGGTATTGGCTGCTTATATCGGCATGCTGGGAGGCAACGATCCTGTCCTTCGCCTCGAATTTGCCAAACATTTGCTTACCGCTTCGGTAATGGCTGCTCCGGGGGCTGTTATTTTTTCAAAAATCATGGTTCCAAACACAGACAAGGTAAACAGGGATGTTAAGGTAAGCAAAGACAAAATAGGAAGCAATGTTCTGGATGCAATTACAAACGGTACAGCAGAAGGCGTAAAGCTTGCCGTGAATGTTGCCGGTATGCTTGTCGCCTTTATCGCGCTGATTACTATGTTTAACTACATATTTGCAAAGATCGGGGGATGGACAGGACTGAATGAAATCATCGCCCATTCCACAGACGGAAGATTCTCCACATTATCCATCCAGTTTCTGCTGGGGTATATATTCTCGCCTGTGATGTGGCTCATCGGGGTTTGTACCCGGGACATGTCCCTTGTCGGCCAGTTACTTGGAGAAAAGCTAATCCTTACCGAATTCATCGGGTATATCAGCCTGTCTCATCTGAAAGCGGCAAGTGCCTTTTTCGAATATAAATCAGTGATTATGGCAACTTACATCCTTTGCGGCTTTGCTAATTTTGCCTCGATAGGGATACAGATAGGCGGCATAGGGGCCCTGGCCCCCGATAAAAGGGTGACGCTTTCCAAGTACGGGCTGTACGCCCTGATCGCCGGAACTTTTGCCTCACTCATGTCTGCCACCATCATCGGAATGATACTGGGATAGGCTGAATGGGTACCGATCCCGAATTTTGGATTCCCGTCAGCTTAATCAGTTCATTTATAAACAAGAATGAGAGATGTTAACACCATTGCATCATCATTATTATCAAATCTAGTTTTATATTTATCCTTCCAGAGGGATGTGTATAGCTATTTTAGTAAAGGACATAATACATCAGCAACTTCTGATTAATGCATCAGGAAGATAATATTAATGCATTAGCAAGATAATATTAATGCATTAGCAAGTTGTGATTAACGCATTAGCAAGTTGTGATTAACGCATTAGCAACTTAATATCCGGGCATCAGGAACATGATTTCCTTATTGGGAAAAACCGTCACCTCAGTATTGAAGACAACTGTTTCTTCCATACTGAAAGAAATCATTGCCTCCGGATTGAATTAACCACCAAAACAACAGAAATTACCGAAACAGCTCTTCCCCTCCCGTTCTGTCATTCTGTTTCAGATTAGTGAACTGTCGGACTGCAAAAATGTAAATAAAGAGTTAACAGGGAGGCTACGGCGTTAATCTATGTTAAAGCGGAAATCTCAAAAAACCATTTTTTATAAATTCGTTACCCGAAACTAAAAACCGTTTTGCATGGATATCGTAGTTGACCAAATTACAAAAACTTACGGTGCCCAAAAAGCCGTGGACGAACTCAGCTTTACAGTAAAGACAGGTGAAGTTCTTGGCTTCTTGGGACCAAACGGTGCAGGAAAATCCACCACGATGAAAGCGATTACCTGTTACCTTTATCCCAATAAGGGAGACATCAGGGTAGGCGGGATTTCCGTCATGGAAAATCCTGATGAAGTAAAAAAACACATCGGGTACCTTCCCGAGAACAACCCGCTTTATCTCGATATGCCGGTCATCGACTATCTCAGGTTTTCTGCAGAACTGCAGGGTGTTGCCAGCGAGAAAGTTCCCGAACGCATACTAGAGATGGTACATATCTGCGGGCTTAAGGGAGAGAAGCACAAAAAGATCAGGGAGCTTTCGAAAGGTTACCGTCAGCGGGTAGGTTTGGCACAGGCGCTGATCCACGACCCTGAAGTACTTATACTGGATGAACCGACAACAGGTCTGGACCCTAACCAGATCGTCGAAATCAGGGATCTGATCCGAAAGATAGGACGGAAAAAAACCGTTATCCTGAGTTCTCATATCCTGGCGGAAGTTGAAGCGACCTGCGACCGGATACTGATCATCAGCAAAGGAAAAATTGTGGCAGACGGTACCCCTGATCAATTACGAAAACAGGCTCAGGGAAATGAAATCCTGCATGTCCTGATCCCGAACGGAGACCGCAATGTCGTTTTCGAACAACTGAAATTACTGCCCTCGGTGACTGTAGTCGATTTTATACACCCAAGTGAAAACCGCTTCGAAGTACAAAGCCTTCCCGGGGAAACATCGGCCAGGGCTATCTTCGATATTTGTGTAAAAAACAACTGGTATATCTCGGAATTAACACCGATAGAGACCAAACTGGAAGACGTTTTCCGTGAGGTTACCATGAATTAAAAGAATAAAAATATGAAACAAATCTGGATCATCACAAAACGAGAGCTGCAAGCCATTTTCGATTCGCTGATGGCCTACATCATGATCGTTGCCTTTTTGGGTTTCAGCGGCTTTTTCACATGGCTTTACGGCGGCGACGTTTTTTACGTTAACCAGGCAAGCCTGCAGACCTTTTTCAATATAGCCTACTGGACGCTATTTTTCTTTATCCCGGCCCTGACGATGAAGCTGATCGCCGAAGAGAAAAAAACCGGAACACTTGAAATACTTCTTACAAAACCGATATCTGACTGGCAAATTCTTTGGGGTAAATTTTTGTCCATTCTTTTACTGATCATTGTTGCCCTGGCGCTTACGCTCCCTTATTACATTACCGTCTGGAGCCTTGGCCCTGTTGACCATGGTGCTGTTTGGAGCGGGTACCTGGGACTTATTCTGATGAGTTCGGCTTACATCAGCATCGGTATCTTCACCAGCAGTATTACCAACAACCAGATTGTTGCGTTTCTGCTCGCCCTGCTGATCGGCATATTTTTTCATATCATTTTCGGCATGTTGGCCTCCGGTCTGACGGGAATAGCCGGGTCTGTACTGAATTACCTCAGTCTCTCCTCTCATTTCGAGTCGATCTCGCGTGGAGTAATCGATTCCAAGGACCTCGTTTACTTCATTTCCATTGTATTTCTTGGCCTCACCAGCGCTGAAGCAGTTTTGGTAAAACGTAACTGATAAAAATCCGGAACAAATGAACACAAAAAAATCAGCTGTATTATATATTTTAATTATTGCAGGCATCGTTATCCTTGTTAACGTGCTGGCCAACCGTTTCTTTTTCCGGCTGGATTTCACAGGCGACAAACGCTACACCTTGAGTGAGGCCACCCGGAATATCTTAACGGACCTGGACGATCCCGTCACGGTCACTGCTTATTTTTCTGAAGATCTTCCACCCCAGATTTCCCAGGTAAAAACAGATTTTAAAGACCTGCTTATCGAATACAACAATGCATCGAAAGGGAACATCGTGTACGAGTTTGTTAACCCGGGCAAAGATGAAAAAACCGAACAGGAAGCCATGCAGGCCGGCATATCGCCGGTTGTTATCAGCGTCAGGGAAAAGAACCAGGCGGTACAGAAAAAAGCTTACCTTGGGGCAGTAGTCAAATATAAAGATAAAACAGAAACCATCCCTTTCATGCAGGAAGGGACAGGTATGGAATATGCCTTGTCAACAGCCATAAAAAAGCTAACAGTAAAAGAAAAACCGATGATCGGCATCATTCAGGGACATGGTGAACCTACTCCGCGGGAGATGCAACAAGCGATGCAGGAACTTGATGTTCTCTATCAAATAAAGCCGGTAACGCTTTCCGATACCACAAATCTTCAGAAATACAAGACAATCTGCCTGATTTCGCCTAAAGACTCTATCCCAGAACATGACTTGCACCTGCTCGACCAGTACCTTTCCAATGGCGGCAATTTATACATAGCCATGAACCGGGTAGATGGAAACCTGAACCAGTCCATGGGCTATGAAGTGCATACCGGGCTTGAAGACTGGCTCAAAAAGAAAGGGCTTAATGTGGAAAGTAGTTTTGTGGTCGATGCTACCTGCGGAAATATTTCGGTAAGGCAACAGCAGGGAGGATTTACGTTCGATACGCAAATGCCGTTCCCGTATCTTCCGGTTGCTTCCAATTTCGCGAAAAACCCCGTGACGCAAGGATTGGAAAGCGTTATTTTCCAGTTCGTAAGCCCGATCAGCTTTACCGGAGACTCCAGTCTGCATTACACGCCCCTGGTTAAAAGTTCGGATGAATCAGGGAAACAGCCGGTTCCAATGTATTTCGATATCCAGCACCATTGGGGCGAGGGTGATTTTCCCCTGAAAAAACTAACACTGGCTGCCTTGCTGGAAGGGAAAATTGAAGGAACATCAGATTCAAGGATTATCCTGGTAGGCGATGGAGACTTCGCCATAAACGGCTACGGACAACAGTCCCATCAGCTTAATCCGGACAATGTAAACCTGATGGTCAACGCTATCGATTTCCTCTCTGACGATACCGGGCTGATCTCGCTGAGAACAAAAGAGATAAATTCCCGTCCGCTGAAACAGGTGGAAGACAGCACCAAGACTACATTAAAATACCTGAACTTCCTGTTGCCGATTATCCTGATTATTGCATTCGGCATCATCAGAAGTGAAAAGAACCGGATTATCCGGTATAAAAGAATGAGGGATGATTACATTTAAAACCGGGAAATCATGTTTCGAAAAATCAATTTAAAAACAATTATAATTTTGTTCGTGGTACTGCTTGCCATAGTAATCATAACCACGATAACCGGGTCAATGAAAGGGAACCGGTCGTTCAAGGGAAACCTGACCGGGTTCAATGCCGACCAGATCGACAAGATCGTGATCAGCCCAAAGGTCATGAACGGAAAAAAGATAGAAATCAGCAAAAACAACGACCGCTGGGAACTTTTGGCAGATGGCAGAAAATTCAATGCCGACCAGCGACTGGCTGAATCGCTCGTTAACGAGTTAGACCAGATTAAGCCAAAGAGCGTGGCTTCAACAAAAAAGGAGCGCTGGGCCGATTATCAGGTGACCGACTCTTTGGGGACGAGGGTACAGCTATACAGCGGCAATACAGTGTTGGAAGATATTTATCTTGGGAAATTCAGTTTTTCAGGAGGAGGCGCCACATCGTATGTTCGTCTTGCCAATGACAAAACGACGTACGGAATCGCCGGGTCACAGTCCTCCATGGCCAACCGTAATGCAGACGGGTTCAAGGACAAAACTGTTATTAACTCGGAAAAAGAAGAATGGGATAAAATCACATTCTCTTATCCCGGCGACAGCTCTTTCTTCATTGGGAAACAGGGAGACAAGTGGAACATCGGTGATATCGAAACAGATTCAGTTAAGATAGCAGGGTTCCTCTCTTCACTTTCCACGGTAAACCATTACAAGCTTGCCAGCACTGAACCTTCGGAAAACCCGCAATACTCCGTAAAAATAGAAGGGAAAAAACTGACTGCCCCGATCGAGGTAAACGGGTATCGGCAAAACGATCTTTTTATCGTCAGCACCAGCCAAAACCCCGGAATCTTCTTTGAAGGAAAAGACCTGATGAAAAAATTATATCCGTCAAAATCAAGATTTGCAAAAACAGCTCCCCCAAAAGGTGCAGCTAAACATGACAACAACAAATAAATTGCAAAAATGGAACAGGCATGTTACAGGAAACAAACCGGAGGTAAAGCAATCCCAATACGAATCGAAGAGACGTTTGTTTTCCTGGCATGCCCGTTTCCGTTAAGCTTTCTTTTAAATTAATCAATCAGAAAGGGGCGTTGGCGGACTATTGTTAATTTAATTATCAGGAGTGATTCTAACAAGGTGGTTTAAGTTAATGGAAACGCCGGTGCCTCCCGGTCCCCGGAGGGGACATGTATTGGTAGCCCCGGATAAGCGACGTCAGGTTTTCCACCCAATTCCTTCATTCACTAATTCACCAGTTCAGCAACTCACCACTTCACGATGCCCCTCCTCTCAACAGAGAAGCGCCGAACAATCAAACCATTCAAATCTCATTCTATCATTCCTTCATTCACTAATTCTTTCATTCAATCATTCATCAACTTACCAGTTCTCCAGTTCACCAGCTCACCACATACGTGTCCATCTTGTTCCAAACCATCAAACAAACAATATAACCATTCAACCATTCTTTGGTATTCCATCTAAAAGGAGTAACTTTCCGCCGTCAAATAAAAGAACAATAAATTTATCTTCCATCGGGGTTATCATCATGAAACAATATCTTGATTTACTGGATCATGTATTAAAAAACGGAGTAGAAAAAAAAGACCGGACCGGTACGGGAACAATCAGTGTTTTCGGGTACCAGATGCGATTTAACCTGCAGGAAGGCTTTCCTGTCGTTACAACAAAAAAGCTTCATTTAAAATCCATTATCCACGAATTACTTTGGTTTCTGACTGGTGACACCAACGTTAAGTATCTCCAGGACCATGGCGTCCGTATCTGGAACGAATGGGCAGGACCGGACGGAGACCTGGGACATATTTACGGGTACCAGTGGCGTTCATGGCCCTCGCCTGACGGACGCCATATCGACCAGATCAGCGAAGTAATAGAGGGCATAAAAAAGAATCCCGACTCGAGAAGATTGCTTGTAAGCGCCTGGAATGTTGGGGAACTCGACCAGATGAACCTTCCCCCCTGCCATATCCTTTTCCAGTTTTACGTGGCAAACGGCAGGCTTTCGTGTCAGCTCTACCAGCGTAGTTGCGATGTGTTCCTGGGTGTCCCCTTCAACATTGCCTCCTATGCCCTGCTCACCATGATGGTCGCCCAGGTTACAGGGCTTCAGCCAGGCGAGTTTGTTTGGACAGGCGGAGATGTCCACATTTATCTGAACCACCTGGAACAGGTAAAATTGCAATTAACCAGGGAGCCCAAAAAACTTCCCATAATGAAGATTAACCCGGAGGTACAGTCAATCTTCGGCTTCAAATATGAAGATTTTGAGCTGGCCAACTATGAATCCCATCCCCACATCCCGGGAAAGGTTTCCGTTTAAAACCGTTTTTTTTAAACCAGGACATGACCATTCATAAAAATATATCCATCATCGTGGCCGTAACGAAAAATAACGCCATCGGGAAAAACAACAACCTGTTATTTCATCTTCCCGGCGATCTGAAACGCTTTAAGTCGATTACATCCGGGCATACCATCATTATGGGGAAAAAAACATTGCTCTCCCTCCCCAGGTGGCCCCTGCCCGACCGGCGTCATATCGTGATTACACACGAAACGGGATCTTTGTTCCCGGGATGCGAAACGGCCTCTTCCATTGATGAAGCACTGGAAAAAGTGAAAGACGAGGAAGAAGCATTCGTTATCGGAGGAGATTCTGTTTACCGGCAGTTCTATCCCCTGGCCAATAAGTTGTACCTCACGCTGATCGACAAAAATTCCGATGCGGATACTTTTTTCCCCGAAATCGATTTTTCACAATGGGAAGAGATCTCCCGGGAAGACCTTCATGATGAAAAAAACGGGTTTAACTATTCCTTTATCAACCTGACACGAAAACAGACTTTATAATCAATATAATAATTTTCCAAGATTATCGAAACGCTTCTGATAATCATCCATCGAGCGCTTTATCACCTCATAGGCCTCAACGATCCCATAGGTATGCGTAATTTCAGTATCCTTATCCTTTCCCGGCATATCCTTGTACGTCAAAAAATAATGTTTCAGCCGCTCCACGACAAAAGCAGGAAGATCGGCTACATCTTTATAGCCTTCATATACGATGTCATTCTCAAGTACGGCAATAATCTTATCATCAGCTTCATTCCCGTCGATCATCCGAAATCCCCCGATCGGGAGCGCATGCACCAGGATATCGCCATGCGTGATGTCTTTCTCTGTAAGGACACAAATATCGATAGGATCACCATCGCCCCGGATACCCGTTTTCCCGGTTTTCTCCATGCAGTACTCTCCAACTGAATTTCCGCAAAAGGTCTGCGGGATAAACCCATAAAGGGCAGGCACCACATTGGAATACTTCTGAGGGCGATCTAGAAGGAGGTATCCGCTATCCTTGTCAATTTCATATTTTACCGTGTCGGTGGGAACGACTTCGATAAAGGCAGTAACACGTTCCGGCGCACCGTTCCCGATAGATATACCATGCCAGGGATGTGATTTGTAACGAAGTCCCATTAGACGACCAATGGGATCAGACAATCTGTCAACCATAATTTTTTCATTAAAGACTTAAACTAAAACCGAACAGGAAACAAAATGTTTTTGCGAGTCCCGCATTTTTACCGGTCGGAATGAAATAGTGTCGGAATCCACCTTATATCAGGGAACGACTTCATTCAGTCCGGGAAAATAAAGAAAATAATCATAAATAAAAGTTCATTTAACATGATCGTCTTCTATTTCTAGTTTATAAAATTGTTAACAGGCTTGCCAGGGCTGTACCACGAATGAGGCAAAAAAGAGCCTCAAGGATCACTCTCCCCAGCTTTCACGGTCCAGGCTCCGGTATTGTATTGCTTCAGAAATGTGGTGTGCCCCCACCTCTTTCGTTCCTTCCAGGTCTGCAATAGTCCGCGACACCCTGAGAATCCGGTCATAAGCTCTCGCCGAAAGTCCCAGTTTTTCCATCGCATTTTTGAGCAACGAAATGCTGGTCTGGTCAAGGACAACATAAGTCCTGACCTGCTTCGAGGTCATTTGTGCATTACAAAAAATGCCTTGTTCTGTTTTATAACGTTCCGACTGGATATTCCTCGCCTTAATAACCCTCTCCCTGATTGTTTTGCTGTTTTCTGCCTCAGACATTTCCGATAGCTTCCTGAAAGGAACAGGAACAACTTCCAGGTGAATGTCGATCCGGTCGAGCAGGGGACCGGAAATTTTGTTCAGGTACTTTGCAACGACCCCGGGACCACACACGCACTCCTTTGTCGGATGATTATAATACCCGCAGGGACACGGGTTCATAGAAGCCACCAGCATAAGGCTCGCCGGATATTCAACAGAAAACCTGGCCCTGGAAATCGTAATTTTCCGGTCTTCAAGCGGCTGCCTCATAACTTCGAGAACTGTTCTTTTAAATTCGGGAAGCTCGTCCAGAAAAAGGACACCGTTATGTGCCAGTGAAATTTCGCCCGGCTGGGGATAAGTGCCACCCCCAACCAGGGCGACATCCGAAATAGTATGATGCGGCGCTCTGAACGGTCTCTCGGTCATCAGGGAAGTATTATGCCCTATTTTCCCGGCAACAGAATGGATTTTTGTCGTTTCCAGCGCCTCATACAAGGTAAACGGGGGCAATATCGTGGGGATCCGTTTTGCCAGCATGGTCTTCCCTGCTCCCGGCGGGCCGATCATAATTACGTTGTGGCCCCCTGCTGCAGCAATCTCCAATGCCCGCTTAACATTCTCCTGTCCCTTTACATCGGCAAAATCAACATCTGAATATTCCAGCTTCCTGTAAAATTCTTCCCGCGTATCGACTACGGTCTGAGTCAGGCCAGGCATCCCGTTAAAGAAATCAACAACCTCCCTGAGAGTCTCTGCACCATACACTTTCAATTTATCCACAACTGCCGCTTCCCTGGCATTCGGACCGGGAAGGATGAGCCCTTCAAATCCTTCCTTCCTGGCATTGATAGCAATTGGCAAGGCCCCCCGGACCGGCTGCAGGGTGCCATCAAGAGAAAGCTCGCCCATTAAAACATATCTCCCTATATTCCCGGAGGATACCTGTTCCGAAGCAGCAAGAACAGCCATCGCAAGGGGCAGATCGTAGGCCGAACCTTCTTTCCTGAGATCGGCCGGGGCCATATTAATAACGATTTTTTTCTTGGGCCATTTCAAATCGTTCAGCCTTAAGGCCGATTCAATACGTTGCTGGCTTTCTTTAACTGCACTGTCCGGTAATCCTACCAGAAAAAACCTGATCCCCTGAGAAACATCGGTTTCTATCGTAATAGTAGTTGCATCAATGCCGTGAACGGCTGATGCAAATGTTTTAATCATCATGGATTTTCATTTTTCAAAATGAAACAGAAATATACTGTAATTCAAATAAATAAACAACAATAAAGTTAAAACTTCCTTTAAAAAAAATTACACTTGTTCAGAAAAATACAATAAAGAAAAGGCTTACAGAGTTTTTAGCCCTTTATTTTTCCTTATGGCCTGATTTTTGTAATTTTGTATCCTAATTCAATTTGAAGGATTATGATTGGAAAATTTTTCCATACTCCCAAACCGCATCAGTTTAATATTCCATACCGTTATTACGATCCTGCAAAAGAAGAGATGAAGCAGAGGGAAGAACGGATAAAAGCGGAACTGGGGATAAGCGAAAGTAAGAGCTGGGACTCCGGACAAAGGATTAACCTTCGCGGATCGTTTCGCAATGCCATGCGCGTTTCCTCGAAAACCGCAAGTGAGGACAGAAGCAAGTCCACAACCCGCTTAATCCTGCTGATGATTATTCTTTCGTTGATAGCTTATTTTGTTTTTAAATAATTAAATATCCCCGAGTGTCAGACATTATTCAGCTTCTCCCGGATTCGGTAGCAAACCAAATAGCCGCAGGCGAAGTCATTCAGCGCCCCGCCTCGGTTGTAAAGGAATTGGTTGAAAATGCCATCGATTCCGGGGCAACACAAATCACCGTCAATATAAAAGATGCCGGCCGTACCCTGATACAGGTAACAGATAATGGATGTGGCATGTCGGATACGGATGCCCGAATGGCGTTCGAAAGGCATGCAACTTCTAAAATACGGTCTGCAAACGACTTATTCTCCATAAGGACTATGGGTTTCAGGGGAGAGGCCCTTGCCTCTATTGCAGCCATTGCCGATGTGGAACTGCATACCCGGCAGCTGGATCAGGAGATCGGAACTTATATCCACATCAATGGTTCAAAGTTAACGGCCCAGGATCCGGAAAGTTGCTCCTCTGGTTCGAACTTTCTGATAAAAAACCTGTTTTTTAATGTGCCTGCACGCCGTAAGTTCCTGAAAGCCAACTCGACGGAACTAAAACATATCATCAACGAGATACAACGGGTTTCACTGGCCAACCCCGAAATCAGCATCTCTTTATTTCACAACCAGCAACCGGTTTATGAGCTTGCGAAAGACGACAACATCCGCAAACGGGTCGTAGCCATCTTCGGCAGAAATATTGCACAAAGCCTGATCCCGGTAGAAACGGATACTTCGCTGATCCGGATAAGAGGATATATCGGACAGCCTAAATTTGCGCGCAAGACCTTCGGGGAACAGTTTTTCTTCGTCAACAAACGGTTCATGAAGCATCCCTTCTTCCATAGGGCAGTCACTCAGGCTTATGAGAAGATCCTGCCCCCTGACAGCATCCCCTCTTATTTTCTTTACTTTGAGGTGGATCCGGGAAATATCGACATCAATATACACCCCACAAAAACTGAGATCAAGTTTGAGGACGAATCCGCAATCTGGCAGATCATACAGGCCTCTGTCAGGGAGGCCCTGGGAAAATTCAATGTAGTGCCTTCCATCGATTTCGACCAGGCCGGGAGTATCGAAATCCCTTTGCCCCCCAGGAGCGGGGATCAGATCAGGCCTCCTGAAATAAAGATCGATCCGACCTATAACCCGTTCAATACAGACAAAAAACAGGATAGCAGGTCAGGTAGTATCCCTTCATACGGAACAACCCAAACCAGATATTGGGAAAAACTGTACGACGATTTCGAAAGAAACAAAGGAGAAAAAGACGTGTTTCCCGGAGAAGAAGAAACATTGCCGGAAACGGTGGAAATTAAGCATGAAGAAGCATTTTCAGGCAAAACCTGTTTCCAGTTCAAAAATAAATATATCCTGACCCCTGTAAAATCAGGCTTAATGGTGATCGATCAACGAAGGGCACACGAACGCATCCTGTACGAAAACTTCATGTCAGTCCTGGAAAGTAACTTCATTGCCAGCCAGCAGCAACTTTTCCCTGAAACATTCAATCTGAATGCTGCTGATGCTGAGTTATTGCGCTCACTTCTGGACGATTTGAAATCCCTGGGCTTCGATATACGCGAATTCGGGAAAGATACTTTTATTATAAACGGCACACCCGGGACCCTGGACAGCACGTCCCCGGTCGAAATTATCGAAAGCCTCCTGGAAGATATCAAAAGCACAGCTGCCGACCTGAAGGAAAAAGCCAGGGAAAAAGTTGCCGCATCACTGGCCAGGGCCTCTGCCATTCCCTATGGCTACACCATGAAAACCGAAGAAATAAACCAGCTTATTGATCAGCTATTTGCATGTACTACGCCAAACTTTTCACCTGCGGGGAAACAAGTGTTAACAATTATCCCGGTAGAACAATTCGAGAAGATGCTAAAGTGACATTTTGTCCGGGATTTGTTTTCTTTGTACTGAAAATAATTTTTGGCGTGGCTCTTGTATTCACTATTTAAAATTTAGTTATGCAGAATTACAGACCTACTTTCGGGAATATTCCCCCTGTTGTCAAAAACCTGATCATTATTAATGTGCTCATGTTGCTGGCAACTTATGTGATGAGTATGCGGGGTATCGACCTGGCGTCCATACTGGGCCTACATTATATCAAGTCGGGGGCGTTCCGTCCTTATCAGCTCGTGACCCATTTATTCATGCATGGCGGGTTCATCCATCTTTTCTTCAACATGTTTGCACTATGGATGTTTGGGCGTATACTGGAAAGCGTTTGGGGACCAAAACGTTTTTTTATTTATTACTTTGTAACAGGACTTGGAGCAGCGGCCCTTCATTTGTTCGTAGAGTTTCTTCAATATCAAAAACTGGTTTCCCAGATCAGCCCTGACGAGGTAAACATGGTCTTACAACAAGGTGCTGCCATTCTGCAACAGGGAAAAAATTATTCCGATCCGCTGCTGGGACAACTCAACCTGCTGGTAAATATTCCTACAGTAGGGGCTTCAGGGGCTGTGTTCGGAGTTTTGCTGGGATTCGGAATGTTATTCCCGAATACAGAACTGATGTTGCTCTTCCCCCCCATTCCGATAAAGGCAAAGTATTTTGTTATCGGGTACGGTTTGCTCGAACTTTATCTTGGCATTTCGCGTCCTGGAAGCAATATCGCTCATTTTGCACACATCGGTGGTATGTTGTTCGGGTTTCTGCTCATCAAATACTGGAATAAAAACAGTCGAAATTTTTATTAAAGATGAATATTGCTGACGAAATAAAGGAATCGTTTAGGAAAGGATCGGTACTGACACGACTGATTTACATCAATATCGGGGTATTCCTTTTAGTACGGATCATTAACGTGTTTTTTTTTCTTCTCAACCAGGAATTTTCCCTTCTGAACTGGCTGGCCCTTCCTGCCGACGTTCATCAGCTCGCACTTAAACCATGGACATTGGTTACCTATATGTTCCTTCATTTCAGTTTTCTCCATATCCTTTTCAATATCTTATGGCTCTACTGGATGGGAAAAATTTTCCTGTTTTATTTTGACGAGAAGAAACTCCTGGGTGTTTACCTTCTCGGGGGACTCGCCGGCGGAATTTTTTTCCTGGCTGCCTATAACTTGTTCCCGGCCTTTTCAAGTAGCGTTGTTTTCTCCCAGTTACTCGGGGCTTCTGCTTCTGTGCTGGCTATTATTGCGGCTGTGGCAACCTATGCCCCTAATCATACCATCAACCTCATGTTTATCGGGCAGGTCAAAATGAAATACCTGGCCCTGTTTTCAATCATTCTTTATGTGATCGGCATCGCCTCTTCGAATGCGGGAGGTAATCTGGCGCATTTGGGAGGGGCCGCTTTTGGTTTTCTTTTTGCACTGAGCTACAGAAGAGGGAACGATATTACCCGCTGGACAACTTCAGGGGTGAATGCTTTCGCCAAATTATTCAAACCAAGGCAAAAAATAAAGGTAAGTTACCGTGGCCAAAACGACGACATGGAATACAACCGCCAGAAAAATCTGAAACAGGAAGAAATAAACAGGGTACTCGACAAAATCAGTAAATCCGGGTATGATTCCCTCACCAAAGAAGAAAAAGAGCTGCTATTCAAGATGGGTAAATGAGGAATAAAAGCGAAATATTCAAAATTTAAATATCTTTGCGGCAACCTGACCCCAGAGTAGTTGATTAATAGTTTTTTTGAATGAACAATATCAGAAATTTCTGCATAATAGCGCATATCGACCATGGAAAGAGCACATTGGCTGACCGGCTGCTCGAGATTACAAAAACCGTAAACGAACGGGACATGGAAGAGCAGGTACTCGACAATATGGACCTGGAAAGGGAGCGCGGCATCACGATCAAGAGCCATGCTATCCAGATGGATTACGAGGAGAACGGTCAAAAGTATGTGCTAAACCTGATCGATACTCCGGGACATGTGGACTTCTCATACGAGGTTTCCCGCTCAATCGCAGCCTGTGAAGGGGCCCTGCTGATTGTTGATGCGACCCAGGGAATTCAGGCACAAACCATATCGAACTTATACCTCGCTCTGGAACACGATCTTGAAATTATCCCGGTAATCAATAAAATGGATTTGCCCAATGCAATGCCAGAGGTGGTAGAGGATCAGATTGTCGATCTGATCGGCTGTAAACGTGACGACATTATCCGGGCCAGTGGAAAAACGGGTGAAGGAGTCGACGAAATCCTGCGACGGATCGTAAAAGTGATCCCTCCTCCAAAGGGTGACCCTGACGCTCCGCTGCAAGCCTTGATCTTCGACTCTGTATTCAACTCATTCCGGGGGGTAATTGCCTATTTTAAAATAATTAACGGAACCCTGAAAAAAGGAGATCATGTTAAGTTTGTCAATACAAAAAGAGAATATGACGCCGACGAGATCGGGGTCCTGCGACTGGACATGCAGCCCTGCAACATACTCAAGACCGGAAATGTAGGGTACATCATTTCAGGAATAAAAACAGCAAAAGAAGTAAAAGTAGGAGATACCATTACCCACCGGGATACCCCATGCGACAAGGCAATCTCCGGTTTTGAAGAAGTAAAGCCAATGGTATTTGCAGGAGTTTATCCAATCGAGACTGACGACTATGAAGAGCTGCGGGCTTCGGTGGAAAAGCTTCAGCTAAACGATGCTTCGCTCACCTATGAGCCTGAATCGTCTGCGGCTTTGGGGTTTGGGTTCCGTTGCGGGTTCCTGGGAATGCTTCATATGGAAATTATTCAGGAACGGCTGGACCGGGAATTTGACATGAACGTGATCACCACGGTTCCGAACGTGTCCTACCTCGCTCACCTGACCGATGGTGAAACCATGCATGTTTACAACCCCAGCGGCATGCCCCCTGCCGCCAGGATAGCCGAGATAGAAGAGCCTTACATCAGGGCCCAGATAATCACAAAATCCGAATTCATCGGTCCCGTCATGAAGCTTTGCCTTGACAAACGGGGAACTCTGAAAAAACAGGATTATCTTACAGCCGACCGTGCCGAACTAACCTTTGATTTGCCATTGGGGGAAATTGTTTTTGATTTTTACGATAAACTGAAATCCATCTCGAAAGGATACGCTTCCTTCGATTATCATATGATCGGTTACCAGCCTGCAAAACTGGTAAGGCTGGATATTCTGCTTAACGGGGAAATGGTCGATGCGCTTTCGTCGCTGATCCACTTTGATAACGCATATAACCTCGGGCGAAAGATGTGCGAAAAGCTAAAGGAACTTATCCCGCGCCAACAGTTCGATATTGCCATACAAGCAGCCATCGGGGCCAAAATAATTGCCCGTGAAACCATCAAGGCCGTCCGTAAGGACGTAACGGCCAAATGTTATGGCGGAGATATCACCCGAAAACGGAAACTGCTGGAAAAGCAAAAGAAGGGTAAAAAACGGATGAAACAGGTTGGTAACGTAGAGGTCCCTCAGAAAGCCTTTTTGGCCGTATTGAAACTCGATTAGAAGGAGAAATTCCGTTTGGGTTACTGTAAAATTTTTACTTGACTTTTCATTTTAGCCAGGGATTTCATTTTTTAAACTCCGGGCATGTTTAATTGTTTCACTGAAAAACAACGAACATGTACCGATTTCGAACTGTGATAATCTTGCTGGCAATGATTGGTTGCCGTGGCGCTTCTTCCCCTGGGAATCAGGAATCCCGGGAAGTTATGATAAAAACAGATACGCTGGCCGGGTGTTGCTCATCCCTGCCGTCGAGGTATCCATCCATGCCACCGGTCGGGGGAGCAGACAAATCAGAAACAAATGGTTCGACCAGTGATATGGCCTATATTCCCGGTGGTACTTTCACAATGGGAGGTGACTCTGTATGGGGCAGACCCGATGAGTTTCCCGGTCACCGCGTTACCATCTCATCTTTTTATATCGACCGGCATGAGGTAACCAACAAACAGTTCAAAAAATTTGTGGAAGCGACTGGTTATATAACAACTGCAGAAAGGAAACCAGACTGGGCTGAACTAAAGAAGCAACTTCCTCCGGGAACGCCAAAACCACCGGATAGTCTTCTGGTTCCTGCATCGCTGGTTTTCAAACAAACAAAACAACCTGTTCCTCTTGATAATCCATCCGCATGGTGGCAATGGGTACCAGGGGCAGACTGGAAGCATCCGTCAGGGCCTGGCAGTTCAATCAAAGGAATGGACAATTATCCGGTGGTACAGGTATCATGGGAGGACGCAGCCGCCTATTCAAAATGGGCAGGAAAAAGATTGCCAACAGAAGCCGAATGGGAATATGCGGCCAGGGGCGGAAAATCAAACACCACTTATCCATGGGGAAATGAACGGATAGATGAAGGCAAACCTAAAGCCAATACGTGGGAGGGGCACTTCCCCGACAATAATTCCGGGATTGACGGCTATACGGGAGTGGCACCAGTAATGCAATATCCTCCTAACGGATACGGGCTTTACGATATGAGCGGAAATGTCTGGGAATGGTGTTCCGATTGGTACCGTACAGATTACTACAGCACTTGTCTGGAAAAACATATTACAGAAAATCCTCAGGGACCAGACAGTCCGCTCGACCCCGACGAACCGTTTGCTGCAAAAAAAGTAACAAGAGGCGGATCTTTTCTTTGTAACGATCAGTATTGTTCGGGGTTCCGTGTTTCTGCAAGGATGAAAACGACCTGGGATACCAGTCTAAACCACACAGGCTTTCGCTGTGTGGTCTCTGACTGAGACAATTATTCCCGGTACTTATATTTTACATGATCAGCTTATAGCCTTTTCCGTGGACATTGATAATCTCAACAGACGGCTCATCTTTTAAATGCTTGCGAAGCTTGGTGATATAAACATCCATACTTCTGGCATTAAAATAGTTGTCATCTATCCAAATCGTTTTTAGCGCAAAATTCCGCTCCAGTACCTTATTGGCATTATTACACAACAACCTGAGCAGTTCCGACTCCTTTGTCGTTAATTTAACGGTCTCTTCTTCCCCGTCCATTAAAATTTGCTTGCGCGGATCGAATGTGTACCTGCCAAGTTTATAAATAGCCTGCTCAGGAGCTTTGCCTTCCTGGGAGGTCCGGCGGAGGATCGCTTCGATACGGAAAATCAGCTCTTCCATACTGAAAGGCTTGGTAATATAATCATCTGCCCCAATCCTGAAGCCTTCAAGCACATCTTCCTTGAGGTTCTTTGCCGTCAGAAATATGACCGGTATATCCTGGTTAATAAGCCTGATATCGCGGGCCAGGCTTATACCGTCCTTTTTGGGCATCATAATATCCAAAAGACAGAGATTATAAGCATACTTTTTGAAACCCACATAAGCGACTTCCCCATCGCCATACAGATCGGTATCGTATCCTTTTGCAATCAAATATTCCTTTAAAAGAAGTCCAAGATTTTCATCATCCTCGGCCAGTAAAAGCTTTGCCTTTGTTTCCATTTTCTTTCGTATTAAGCGGGAAATAAATAACAAATTTTGTTCCCTTATTTACAACACTTTCCACTTTTATTTTTCCCTGATGGGAATCTATAATTTTTTTCACATAACTTAATCCAAGTCCGAATCCTTTTACATCATGTACATTACCGGTCGGAACCCTGAAAAAACGTTCAAAAATCTGGTCCAGGTGTTCTTTCGGGATGCCAATTCCGTTATCTTTTACGGAAACAAGCAGGTTCCCGTTCTTGTTTTCAGTTTTAATCTGAATCTCCGGTTGTTCTTTACTGTACTTCACAGCATTGTCGAGCAAATTAAAAATCACATTTGTAATATGAATTTCATCTCCTTTTATCAGGTCATTCTCAGCCTGTAAATCAGATTCCAGTTTCCCGCCTTTATTTTTAACCCTCAGTTCAAAGTTAAGAATTACATTGTTAACTAAATCATTAATGTGAAACTCTTTGAATTTTAGCTTGAGCCTGCCTTCGTTAAAGACAGCCATCTGGAGCACCTTCTCAACCTGATAGCTCAAACGCTTGCTCTCCTGCAGGATCACATTCGAGACATGTTCGATCGTTTTTGGGGTATTCGAAATACTATTGTCGTGGAGCATCTGGCTGGCCAGAGATATCGTTGATATAGGGGTCTTCAGTTCATGGGTCATATTATTGATGAAGTCATTCTTGATTGTGGACAATTTTTTTTGTTTCAGGATAATGAATATCGTGTAAACAAAAATCGCGATAAGCATCCCTGTCAGGATCACCGTAGGGATCACCATCAGGCCTGTAGCTTTTAGCAGGTAAGTATCCCTTTTGGGGAAATAAACACGAAGGTAATTGTCGCTTGGACCAGCCACATCCCTTGGAAAAAGCACATCTTTGTATTCTTTCCTGTTCTCGGGATGATAATCCTTGCTCCCGAAAATAAATTGTTCCTGTGCCTGAGGATAACTTTTCACGGCATACTTAAAATCGAGGTCAATGCCACTGTTGCTGAATTCGTTTTTTAAGGCACGCTCCAGATGCTGCTGGTTAATCCGTTCCTGGAGAGGCAGGTTTGAAAAAATAAATTGATTCTGTATAACCCGGTACATATCCGCGCGTTCATCCATCCGCTCCTCATACTGTTGCCGGATGTAATTGTCATAATCATGAAACATGTCGAATGCTGAGGGAAATTCGCCAGGCCTTCCCCTCTCATTACGTCCCGGCAGGGCCAGCGTATCCCGGTAATGAATGGCAAGCTCCCCGTTTAGAGAAGAAGAGTTATTGCTTTGCGAGAAATGGAATGAAAAATCGATATTTCCCTGGGACTTTTGCGACGACAATTTTTTATTCGCCCGGCTGTTGCTCTGAAACAAATTTCCGGCAGAACCGGACTGATCAAAGGTTCCCCTGACGATACTATAAGTTTCGTCCCGCTCCAGTTTGTCGATTACCCTCTTAATTGCACGGTTCACTGTCTGATCGAACTGTTCCTCCTTAATTTCGAAAGCTTTTTCGACAGAGTTGGTCTGCACCAGAATCAAACTGGTCATAACCAATGCCATTAATACAATCAGTGTGATAATAACCTTCCTGCTCATAGTGCAAATATAACCTTAATAAAACACCGTAATCCGTTGCTTAACAATCTTTAACATTGGTCTTTTTGTTTACTTTCTATGCTCATGGGGATTACCTGATTCTTAACAGGCTTTAACATTTGTTAGCAAGCCTTCAGCGGTTAAATTACTACTTTTGATTGTGCAAAAAAAATCTTTAGAGGGTTTAACTGAATTTTACAAGGTGAATTTAGGTTTTGGTTTTTTTATGGCGGGACAAGGGTGTCCCGCTTTTTATTTTCAGAGATTCAAAACAAAAACGATGAAGTTCCCTTGTTTAAAAAGATTCAGGATCCCTCATCCTTAAAAGATCGAGTGCCTTTCCCGAAGCGTTTTGCTGGGCCTCTTTCTTTGAACTTCCCTTCCCCTGGCCGATAACTTCCTCATCGATAGTTATGATAGAAACGAAGCAAGGCTGTCTGTTGTCTCCATGGAGATGTTCTGTTGTTTCAAAATTGATCTCTTTCTTATTTTTCTGGCTCCACTCGATCAGCTGGCTCTTATAGTTCGTATTGGTAAACTGGATTTCTTTCAGGTCGACGTGTTCCTGCAGGAGTTTTTTCGTAATAAACTGACGGGTAACGGTATACCCCTTATCGAGGTACAGGGCCCCGATAAGCGCCTCGAGTGCGTCACCGTAAATATGACTGTTCTCGATCGAGTTATTGGTATTCGATTTCACATAACTATTCAATCCGATCTGGTAAGTCAGTTCGGTCAGAAAGCTCCGGTTAACCAGTTTCGAACGCATTTGGGTGAGAAACCCTTCATCCTGGTTCGGGAAACGGTTGTACAAAAATTCGGCAATCACCGCCCCCAGTATCGCATCACCCAAATATTCAAGCCGTTCGTTATTAACCCAGTTCCGCTGGGAATCCAGTTTCGATGCGGATTTATGGATCAGTGCAACTTCATATAAATGCAGATTGCCAGGGTTAAATCCGAATAATGATTTCAGAAATAAATAAAACTCTTTTCCTTGAGAAGAAAAGAGTTTTATTTTTTGAACGACTGTTCTTATCACGATTTAATATTTCTTGAAAATTACAGTAGCATTATGGCCTCCAAAACCGAATGTATTGCTTAATGCATAACCGACATCCCGTTTTTTTGCCACGTTAAAGGTAAAATCAAGGTTACTGTCGATCTCCGGATCATCGGTAAAATGATTTATGGTGGGAGGGATAATCCCTTCACGCAATGCCATTATTGAAGCAATACCTTCAATCGCTCCTGCAGCACCAAGCAAATGGCCGGTCATTGATTTGGTAGAGCTTATGCTAAGCTTATAAGCATGATCGCCAAATGTTTTTACAATTGCTTTTGCTTCGGCGATATCTCCAAGAGGAGTCGAAGTACCATGAACATTGATATAATCAATATCTTCCGGTTTTATGCCTGCATCTTCAAGCGCCCATTTCATGACCAGGTTAGCACCACGTCCTTCCGGGTCAGGGGCAGTCATGTGATAGGCGTCGGCTGACATCCCACCACCAGCAATTTCAGCATAGATTTTAGCACCCCGTGCAACAGCATGTTCATACTCTTCAAATATAAGCGCGCCTGAACCCTCTCCCATGACAAAACCGTCACGATCCTTGTCAAATGGGCGGGAAGCTGTTGCAGGATCATCATTTCGTGTTGAAATTGCACGCATGGAATTGAAACCGCATAAGCCTGCTTCGTTTATAGCTGCCTCCGATCCCCCCGTGATGAAAACGTCCGCTTTACCCATTCTGATGTAGTTAAGCGCTTCGATCATTGCATGAGAGGAAGATGCACAAGCAGATACCGTTGTGAAGTTGGGCCCTCTGAACCCATAGCGGATGGAAAGTAATCCACCGGCTATATTGGCAATCATTTTGGGAATAAAGAAAGGACTGAACTTTGGACGGGAAAGGTCATAATCCCTAACCTCCTCATAAAAAGTCTGGAGGCCGCCAATGCCAGCTCCCCAGATCACACCTGCACGATTTCTGTCAAGGGTTTCCAGATCAAGACCCGAATCCTCGATAGCCTGCTGTGCCGATGCAAATGCATATAAAGTATAAAGATCGTGTTTACGAACCTCCTTCTTTTCAACATACAATGTCGGATCAAAGTTTTTTACTTCACATGCAAATTGGGTTTTGTGGAGCGCTATATTCATCTTCGTGATGATTCCTGCTCCGCTAACCCCATTCCTAAGTCCGTTCCAATACTCCTGAATAGAATTACCAAGCGGGTTTACGGTTCCAAGTCCGGTAATAACTACCCGTTTTAATTCCATAAATTCTGATTCTGATTTATTACTTTTTGATATTTGCTTCGATGTGAGCGATAGCTTCTCCTACTGTAGAAATTTTTTCAGCCTGATCGTCCGGAATAGCCAAATCAAACTCTTTTTCAAATTCCATGATCAATTCTACAGTGTCCAAAGAATCTGCACCAAGGTCATTCGTAAAAGAAGCTTCATTTGTAACTTCGCTTTCGTCAACACCTAATTTGTCGACAATAATTGCCTTAACTTTTGCTGCAATGTCAGACATAGTTCTAATTTTAAGTTAATATTCAATTTTATTTTAAAAAATCCGGTGCAAAGTAATAAATTTACCCAAAATATTTCAAAGAAAATTTTAAATAAATAGCTGTTTATAGCGTACTTCTTCTCTTTAAGTGCGCTATAATTGAACAACTTAGTCTAAAATTCAAAATTAATATCATAAAGTAGGAGCATATGAAGAGAGTTGCTATATTTGCTTCAGGATCAGGAACTAACGCTCAAAATATCATCGAGTATTTTAAAGATAGCAGGGAAATCAGCATCGATTCCCTATGGTCGAACAATGAAAACGCATATGCGCTGATCCGGGCAGAAAAACTGGGGATAGAAACTTTCACTTTTGGAAAGGACGAACTTTACGGAAGTATTGATATCCTGGAAACATTAAGTGACCGCAAAGTGGATCTAATCGCACTTGCCGGTTTTCTTTGGCTGTTACCCCGTAACCTGACGGAAGAGTTCATCGTGATCAATATACATCCGGCTCTTCTTCCAAAATACGGAGGCAAAGGCATGTATGGAAATTATGTTCACGAAGCTGTCATCCGGAATAAAGAAAAAGAAAGCGGGATTTCGATACATTATGTAAACAACCAGTACGACGAAGGCCAGATCATATTCCAGGCAAAATGTGGTGTCAGTCGCGACGATACCCCAGAAACACTAGCCACAAAGATACACGAGCTCGAATATAAACATTATCCCAGGGTCATTCAGGAAATACTACTTAATGAAGAAGGGCAGGAACAGGAGATTTAAACTCCTGTTCCTGCCCTTCTTCAAAAGAATTCGGGTTATCCTTTCAATCTATTACAGATTGAAGCCGATGAGAATCAAAAAATCCCCCTTCAATAAATCTGTTTGGTTACCAAAAATCAGAGTTTTTAACAGTTATCCCTTACTTTTTACCTGTTCTCGCTAAGTAGTTTCTTCTGGCTTCTTTCTTTAAAATCAATCTTTTCCAGTTTTGTCAGCATCGAGTCTTTATAAGTGATAAAAGCCGCCATATTTTGTTCATGGACTGGCTCTACCGGCGGGGACTTAACATTCAACGGGTCAATAGGAGATCCATTTTTAAAAACCCTGAAATCGAGATGAGGTCCGGTTGCAAGGCCTGTCCTGCCGACATACCCGATCAGCTGTCCCTGATGTATACGGACCCCGGGGGCAATCCCTTTTGCAAAAGCATTCAGATGCATGTAGCTGGTCGTATAAACCGAATTATGTTTGACGTACATAAAGTTCCCTCCTCCTCCAGCCTGGTATCCTTTTCGGGTAACCACTCCGTCTCCGATCGAATAAACGGGAGTTCCGACCGGCGCCGCATAATCGACCCCCAAATGAGGCCTCCGGATCTTTAGCACCGGATGAAACCGGCTATACGAAAAGCGGGAACTTATTCGAAAAGAATACTTAAGAGGGGCCTTCAGGAATGCCTTTTTAAGGCTCTTCCCTTTTTCGTCGTAATAGCTGATAATGCTATCCTGTTTGAACTGAAAAGCATAAAAACTCTCATCGGCATGCTCGAACTGACAGGCATAAATATTTGAAATGCCAAAAGGCTGTCCGTCGACATAACTTTCTTCATAAACAATCCTGAATTTATCACCTTTCTGGATCCCGAAAAAGTCGATTGTCCAGGCATAAATCTCAGATAGTTCTATCGCCAGAGCAGTATTCAGCTCATTATCTTCCATTGCATTCCAGAGCGATGAGGTAATTGTGCCGGAAGCAGTCTTTGTCTCCCTTACCACCTCCTTTTTACCTGTATAAATCCGAAGGCTGTCCCCGAGCTGATAAACCACATAATTCACCGCATCTATTTCATAAATAAAATACTTCAGCTTCCTCAGGCTATCCTTTGTACAAAAACAGTAATAATTATTGTGTACTTTCATCTTTCTGACATCAAAAACAGACCTTGAAGTCCTGGCGATCTGATCTATGGTCTGGTAGGGTACCCCCTCCGGGATTAACAGATCAGCGAGGGTCTCATTCCGCTTTACCTCTTCTTTCCTCACAATAAACGAATCAACTGGAAGCCCGAACTTCATTACAGGTTCCGCTACCTCAACTTCCTGTTCCTTCTGAATAACTTCTTCTTTTTTTATCTCCAGAACGGAAACAATTCCGGCAACACCCAAGACAATAATAACTACAATCAAAACATGAAACAGGTATTTCTTCTTCATACACACAATTTTTCGCCATTTTCTGGCTGGATTTTATTTCATCCTCAACAGTAACCGCTTCTTATCCACTCTCTGCCTTTAACCGGAGCCTAAAAAGCAAGATCCGAAAGAATATATATATAATTATTCGGGCAATCGCGAAGTGCAAACAACCAATAAAATGATGTAGCTGCATGATTGTCACCTCGTGGACATATTCTCTTTCTTTTATCATGCACACACGACAACCCATGGGTCAGGAACCCGGATGGTAAATTTAGGTATTCGCTTTCAATTTTTGAAGTACCGAAAGTGTTAAATTTAAATTTTTATATTTTCAAACCCTTTCCCGTAAACCCCCATAACGCTGCCCATCGAGATAAAGGCATCCGGGTCAATTTCTTTTAATTTCCGGAATATAAGACTGGATTCCCGCTTTCTGACAACAGTCATAACGACTTTTACCCTCTCTTTGGTATACCATCCGGTGCCATCAAGCACGGTAACGCCCCTGCCCGCATATTGATTGATAAAATCGGCTATTTCCTCAAATTTTTTCGAGAAGATAAAAATCTGGGCAGAAGCATTCGATCCGCTTAATAAGGCATCGATTGCATAAGAAACCACCCACATCGTGACATACCCGTACACCAGCTTTGCCGGAGACCTGAAAACAAAATAGCTGGAGGCTATAATAATCACATCGCAATACATGATAATCCGTCCCGGACTGATATTCCTGTATTTATTGATGATCATAGCAATAATATCGGTGCCTCCGGTGCTTCCGCCCCGCGTAAAAACAATCCCGATACCAATACCGCCCATCATCGCCCCAAGTACGGCTGCCAGAAAAGTATCGTCAATAAGGGGGTGCTTCACAAGACCTGGCGTGATCCAGAAAAGTAAAGTGGCAACCAGCATGCTGAAAATAGTTTTGATGCCAAAATTGGCCCCCAGCATCTTGATAGCAACCAAAACAAGAAAAACATTAATAATAAAGTACGTGATTGCTATCGGGATTTTTGTACTGTAAAAAATAACTACGGCCAAGCCGCTAATACCGCCGCCTGTAATTTCCGCAGGTATAAGAAAAATAGACCATGAAAGGACATACAAGGTCATCCCGAAAGTTATGATCAGATAATCGGTCAGTGTCGTTTTTAGTTTTGCTTTTTTTTCGTCTGTCATTGTTTTTTTAATTCTTTATAACTTGCATCCGGATTTTTAAGGGTAAACCTTCCCTTTATTTTCCGGTGCAAAAGAATATTTTTTGACAATAATAAAACATGTATAAAAGTCAGTAGTTTACAGCTTTACAAAAAAATCAAGAAGAAAAGGAAGACGAATAAAAAAAGCAAAAAGGATAGTTTTGAAACCATCCTTTTTACTTTTAGCTACAATTTTCTGTTTCAAATGACTATGTTAATGATTTTCCCGGGAACGATAATAATTTTTTTAGGCGTCACTCCGTTTAACCATTTCCGGGCAAGCTCATATCCGACGACTTCCTTTTCGATTTCCTTTATATCCATATCTAAAGGGAACTTTACCCTGAACCTGACTTTCCCGTTGAAGGAAACCGGATATTCGAACGAGTTTTCCACGAGTAAGCTGGCATCTCCCTTCGGCCAGGGCTCATAGGTCAAAGAGTTCCCGTGGTTATATCCATGCCAGAGATCTTCCGCCAAATGAGGCGCAAACGGGGCCAGTATCAAGGCAAAAGTCTCGGCTGTCGGCCTGGTCACTTTTCCCTTCTTCATCGCCAGGTTATTAAAAACCATCAGGGCGGAGATGGCCGTATTAAACTTCAGGTTCTCAATATCATCACTTATCTTGATAATAGTCTGATGCAAAAGCTTCAGGATTTCGGGATCTTCTTTTCCCCCTTCAGTAATGTTCTCCGGGTTACTGAAAAAACGGCAGGCCCGGTTCAAAAAGCCAAATACCCCTTTAACACCGTTCTCGGCCCATGGTTTTGTATCGTCGAGCGGCCCCATGAACATTTCATAAAGCCGGAGGGAATCGGCCCCGTAACGTTCGACCACATCATCCGGATTGATCACGTTTTTCAACGATTTTGACATCTTTGCCACAATCTGGCGGAGCTCCTCGCCTGTTTCCTTATGATAAAAATTACCGTCTTTCTCCTCCACAAGGTCAGAAGGGACTTTCGCCCCGGTCTTTGTTTCATAGGCGAAAGCCAGGATCATTCCCTGATTGAACAACTTTTGAAAAGGTTCTTCCGTCGAAACAATCCCAAGGTCGAATAATACCTTATGCCAAAATCTTGCATACAACAAATGAAGGACAGCGTGTTCGGCACCGCCAATATACAGGTCGACAGGCATCCAGTAATTTTCCAGTTTAGGATCAAATATTTTCTCGTCGTTACGGGGGTCGATGTATCTCAGAAAATACCAGCACGAACCGGCCCACTGCGGCATGGTGTTTGTTTCGCGGCGTCCTTTCCGCCCGTTTTTATCGGTCACATACAACCAATCGGTTGCATTTGCCAAAGGCGATTCGCCTCCTTCTCCCGGTTCGAATTTTTCCAGGTCGGGCAATGTTACAGGCAACTGGTCCTCGACAATCGTAACCTCTCCGTCCTCCCAGTGAATCACGGGGAATGGTTCGCCCCAGTAACGCTGCCTGCTAAATAGCCAGTCTCGCAGTTTATAATTTACAGTAGCTTTTCCTATGCCTCCTTTTTCGAGCCAGGCCGTCATCACGGCAATCCCTTCCTGTTTGTTCATCCCGTTCAGGTCCAGGCCAGCCTCCGCGTTCGACGAATTGATATAAGTCCCGTCTTCTGCCCAGCAGGCTTTCCCTTCCAGCACTTTTCTGCGGGTCTCATCATCCGCATTTTCCGGATCGAGGATACAGACAATGGGGATACCAAATTTGGAAGCGAACTCAAAATCCCTGGTGTCATGAGCAGGAACAGCCATGATAGCTCCGGTGCCGTATCCCATTAACACATAATCGGCCACCCATATAGGGATCTTTTTCCCGTTCACAGGATTAATTGCATAACACCCCGTAAATACGCCTGTTTTTTCCTTGGCAAGTTCAGTACGGTCCAGGTCAGACTTCAGGGAGGCAGCCAGAATGTATTTGCCGACGTCCTCTTTCTGTTCTGCGGTTACCAGTTCCTGTAAAAGTGGATGTTCAGGGGAGACGACCATGTAAGTTGCACCAAAGAGCGTATCCGGGCGGGTAGTATAAACACGCAATGTTTTTTCAGAACCGGCAATCCTGAAATCCACTTCTGCCCCGGTCGATTTGCCGATCCAGTTCCGCTGCATATCTTTTACGCCCTCCGGCCAATCCAGCGTTTCAAGTCCGTCAAGGAGGCGCTGCGCGTAATGCGGGATCCTGAGCAACCATTGCTTCAGGTGCTTCCGGATCACCTGGTTACCGCATTTCTCATGCGAGCCGTCACTCAAAACTTCTTCGTTGGCGCAAACCGTTTTACAATGTTCGCACCACCAAACCTGGGCATTGTCATAATAAGCCAGCCGTTTTTTCCCGATATATTCCTGTACTGCTTTTTCGCCCTGTTTCCTTATCTCATCAGGAACCGGAAGTTCACTGACCGGCCTGCCCTTACCCTGGCTGGCGTCAAACCAAGTATTATAAAGTTTCGTGAATATCCACTGCGTCCACCTGAAATAGTTGGGGTCGGTGGTATTAATCTCACGGTCCCAGTCGTAACTCAATCCCAGCGCTTTGATCTGCCGCCGGAAGTTGTCACAATTCTTCTGCGTTGTAATAGCCGGATGAGTGCCTGTCTGGATGGCATATTGTTCTGCAGGAAGGCCAAAAGCATCCCACCCCATCGGATGAAGTACATTAAACCCTTTCATCCGTTTGTACCGGCTTAAAATATCTGTAGCAGTATAGCCTTCGGGATGCCCCACATGCAACCCTGCTCCTGACGGGTAAGGAAACATGTCGAGGATATAATATTTTGGCTTAGAAAAGTCGTTTGGCGTTTTGAAGGTTTTGTTCTCCTCCCAGTAAGCCTGCCATTTAGGCTCAATTTCCCAGAATCTGTATTCCATGGTGATGGTTGATTAAAAACAAATTGTAACTGAGGCGCAAAGATAGAAAAAACTGGAAAGAGTGCATAGTTTTAGGACTATTCCGTCGACAGAACATTGAAATGGCAAGGATTAGTTTCCGGGAAAGAAATAATTTACCGGGAAAAAAATTGAGAAAGAGCTGTATTTTTTTTATTTTTGAACATAATTTCACGCTTATTTGGGCTTAAAAAATAGATAAGATGAGTTTAAAAAAGCAAGTATCAAGAACGAAACCAGTTTGTAAGGTTACATTCCGGTTTCCGAAAGAAATGTCCGATGATGCCGAATCAGTGGCTTTGGCTGGAGATTTCAACAACTGGGACACAACAGCATGTATGTTAACAAAACTGAAATCAGGCGAATTTTCCACCCAGCTTGAGCTGGAAAAAGGTAAAGCTTATGAATTCAGGTACCTGGTAAATGGTGGCAACTGGCACAACGACCCTGAGGCTGACCGCTATGTAAGAAACGATTTCGGCAGCGAAAACAGTGTCGTTGTTACTGAATAAACGAAAAACAAGGGCAAGTCAACAGCGAACACCTAAAAAACTGTTATCAATTCCCTTTCGGAACGGAACAGGTGTTACCGCATATTCCGGTTGAATGATCGTAATAAGATGTTCGCTGTGGCTACTTTATTTATTCAGAATAAACCGCCTAAAAAGCGATTGATCCTTAAAACAAAGCAACACTTCATGTCGCGGAAGTTTCAGCCTGCGGTTCTTCCTCATCATTGCGGGACGCCAGCGCACTGTATTTCTTGCGCAGTTCGTCCAACTCGTAAAACAGGTTATTCAGAACATCTGTGGATGTCAGGTTCACCGCCTGCTCGACAGCAGCACAAAACCGGGAATAACCATCCACGACTTCCCCTTTCAGGCTGCTGGCCGACGGACCGGATTGCGTCGCCTCCTCTGTATTACGGGTCTGGTACAAAGTATTAAACTCGTTGTTGCAGGCTTCCAGTTCGGTCATCATGGTTGCAATACCGGTAGTCGCGGCATCGGCCTTCAGCGAATCGCTGGCATTATATTTTCCCATCATCTCCATAAATACGCCTGTTTCCGTATTCATGGGCTCTTTATCCGTGTCCCAATAAGCATTCAGAAATACCTTCAGGTTGGCTGCAGCCGTCTTTTTGGTTTCGTCCCTTGCCTTTATACAAGTCGAAACATTTCTTTTAATCTCACTGAAGCGTTCATCCCGTTCCTCGTCCAGGTCGGAAATCTCCGCGGTAAGTGCATTCGTCAAAGCCTTATTCATCTGCTCGCTCATGGCTGTATTGGCGGCTTCCATCAGCGACAGGGCAGCATTAATCAATTCGCTTAAGCTTTCTTTTACCGGTTCGGCATATTCGATACTGGAGCGTGTAAGCGCATACAAATCATTAACCGACAAATTGTGTACATACAAACTAGAAAATTTTTTCGTTGTCATCTTTTTTAATTTTAGTGTTGATATATAATTGGTTTTTATTGAAAATTCGCCCAGTCCCATCATTGTTGGCTCCTTACAGGGACCTTGTAAAATTTGGACAGCACATCCAGGATGTTGCTAAAAGCTTTACAGAAATTGGACAAGGTCCCCGCTACTCCAAAGGAAGCTTATCCAATTTGGATAACGTCCCCTACACTTCGCGAGAAGCTTATCCAATTTGGACAAGGTCCCCTGCTCTTCCCGGGAAGGCTGTCCAATTTGGATAACGTCCCCGACGCGTCGCGGGAAACCTATCCAAATTGGACAGGTTCCCTCGTATCTCCGCCGGACTTTAAAGTTTTCTTCCGCTTCATCTGCCAGACTTGCGGAATTGCATCCTCCGCCTCTCTTTCAAAACTGGTTTCTGCGCCCTGACAGATCATCCTGTTCTTCTCCGGTAAATCTTTTATAAAATATGTCAGCAGAACTGGTACAGATATGAAATTTGCCAATACTCCTCCATTCAAAACAAAATAAAGTTACAAAAACCAAAACAAATAATACAAAAAATTAACGAACAAAATTTCTTTTTTATGGTGGAAAAAAATTCAAATAATCATTTAAAAAACATAATATTATATATTATAATACAGATAATTATCATTAAAAATTCATTGACGGAAAGACATTATTGTAATGCAATATTATTTCTCACAAAAGCCTGAACAGATACAAACATATGATCCAATCGTGCAATTCACGGGCAATGGTAAGGATTTCGCTCTTTCCCAGTCCCGCAATTCGGGCCTGAGTACAAACAATGGTAAGTTCTGTTTCAAAAAATGTAAAACTTCAGTTATTTACAATTTATCCGGAATCATCCCGGTTTACTGCATTTATATTTTTATATTTAATCTGGAATGAAAAAGGGTACCTGCCGGGAGGAATACAGGAAGCCGTTGAACGACAGAAAATAAAAACAAACGAATTAATGCTGAGGCGGGAACAGATTTCAGCAGTAAGAAAAACAGAGAAATGAAGATTGATGAACTGATCAGCGAATTGCTTAAAATCAGGAAGGGAATCCTGGATTGTGAAGCAGAATATAACCAGCTTATAGAGTCGGTGCACCCGAACTATCGCTATTCCGCGCGGAACTTTATCCGTTACCTGAAGTTAAGGACATACGAACTAAGGCCTTTACAGGAACAGTTATCAGCTATGGGGCTTTCCTCGATCGGCCACAGCGAACGGTATGTCCTGGCCAATATAGAAAACATCCTTTACTTTCTTCATTTGTATGTAGGAAGGCCTTTTCAGGGAAGTTTCGATCTTGGAGAGCATCCTGTCAATTATTATAAAAGTATAACCGTGATGACCGAAAACACGGAGCGTTTGCTGGGGAAGACAAACCAGCCCTATCATACCCGGATCATGGTTACACTGCCCGAACGTGCAGCCCATGATCCTGAATGGATTGAAGCCCTGATAAATGCAGGAATGGAAAATGCCCGGATCAATTGCAGTCATGACAACCAGGATATCTGGGAAAAAATCAGTGTCAATATTCGCGAAATAACAAAAAGAACAGGTCGTGATTGCCGGATATACATGGACCTCCCGGGTCCAAAATTAAGGACAGGAAGAGTGGAAACAAGCTACGCCCACGGGGAAAAAAAGGCAAAAGATTACATTTCCCTGCACCAGGGGGATATTTTGCATGTCTGCCATAAAGACATCGCGGGAAAAGGGGCATGCTATGACGATTCAGGAAAACTGGCAGAGCCGGCCAGGGTTTCCATCTCTATTCCATCTGTTTTCCGGGATATAAAAACAGGCGACAGGATCTGGTTCGACGATGGAAAGATTGGCGGCAGGGTTACAGAACTACACAATGATTATTTTACCGTATGCATAACCCGTACCAAGCCAAAGGGCAGTAAGCTCCGGGCAGAAAGAGGGATTAACCTTCCCGATTCGAAGCTAAACCTGCCATCTCTTCAGGATGAAGATATCGAATTACTTCCCTTTATTGTAAAGCATGCCGACATGATTGGTTATTCGTTCGTCAGGAAAGCCAAAGATGTGGAAATGTTACAACAAGAGCTAAAGAAATACGGCAAGGAGGATATTGGCATTGTCCTGAAGATCGAAAATCAGGAAGCATTTTCAAATCTTCCTGAATTACTGCTCACAGCCATGCGCAGTCCGAACATCGGACTGATGATCGCCAGGGGGGACCTCGCAGTTGAACTTGGTCCGGAACGGATCTCTGAGGTGCAGGAAATGTTGCTGTGGCTAACGGATGCAGCCTTTATTCCCAACATCTGGGCAACACAGGTTTTCGAAAGGCTGGCCAAGGAAGGTGTTGCAACCCGGTCGGAAATCACCGATGCGTCGATGTCGTCCAGGTCCGAATGTGTCATGCTTAACAAAGGAGAAAATATACTTGAAACAGTAGAAATACTGGCCAGTATCCTCCAGCGGATGGAAGCCCATCAATATAAAAAAAGGGGTACCCTGAGGCCACTGGCCGTAGCAGGCAACTTTTTTAATAAAGGAACAGGCCTTAACAACCGTCAGTCTTAACCGTTTTTTTATGACCGTTTTCAAAAATAAAAACCTCTATATCATTTTTTGTGTTACGCTGATCAGCGTAATGGGAGTGGCCAGCATTACCCCGGCCTTTCCTTCTATCATGAAATTTTTCGGTATCGGCCCGCACCAGGTAGGCTGGCTGATATCGGCCTTTACCCTTCCCGGTATTTTTCTGACGCCGGTAGCAGGGATACTGGCCGACCGTTTTGGCAGGAAAAAAATACTCGTCCCTTCCCTTTTCCTGTTTGGAGCAGCCGGTTTTTCGTGCATGTTTGTCAGGGATTTTCACCTTCTTCTGATCTTACGGTTCCTTCAGGGAACCGGGGCAAGTTCGCTTGCCAGCCTGAATATCACCCTGATCGGCGATATTTTCAAAGGAGAAGAACGTACCGGGGCGATGGGCTATAATGCCAGCGTGCTCAGCGTAGGCACAGCCGCATACCCGGCTATCGGGGGAGTCCTTGCATCGCTGGGATGGCCGTTCATCTTTGCCCTTCCGGTACTGGCCCTACCTCTCGGGGTTATTGTCCTTTACGGGCTAAACAATCCTGAGCCCGGAAATAAAGCAAACCTGAAAGCATATTTCGGAAATGTCTGGCGTAAGGTCAACCAGGGTACTGTTTGGGGATTGTTTTTTACGAACATATTGGTGTTCGTGGTCCTCTACGGGGCCTACCTGACTTATTTTCCGATACTGCTGGGCAACCGTTTCAACTTCGGATCGGCGGCAATAGGCGGAACGATGTCGGTTATGTCGGTAGTTACGGCCATCACCTCTTTCCAATTGCCACGGATTAACCGGATGGTAAACCCCAAAAGCCAACTGATTATTGCTACCGGATTTTACCTTATTTCAATGATTATTCTGAGCTTATTGCCCACATTACCGGTTGTTATACTGGGTATTGGCCTTTTCGGGATGGGCCACGGAATAATAATCCCGGCTATTCAGAACCAGTTGGTAAGTAAGGCGGGCATCCAGGAAAGGGCTGCATTTATGTCGCTCAATTCCATGGTATTGCGCATAGGTCAAACACTTGGCCCGCTGTTAATCGGGATCTTTTATTCGCTCGGAGGGATCAGTACCGCATTTCTTGCCGGCGGGGGAACTGCCATTTGTATGTTCCTGCTCATCCTGTTGCTTCTGAAATCCCCGGAAACGGCACAATAGCTATTGTAACCCTGAGGGTATCCGACCTTCAGGGTTACAAATAAAAACACATTTGAACCGGCTCCGGCATATCCGATAAACCGAAGATTGGTTTATCTGTTAAAGTCGATTTAAATATTGATTATCCGTTGGATTTCGATCAAATCTTCATCGATACTGTGGTTCATTTTGACTGCTTTACTGAACGGGACATGGGCGATTTTATCGTTTTTCACCAACCCGATCATGACGCTTTTCTGATCGTCAAGCAGGGCCTCAACAGCGGCCACCCCCATCCTGGTCGCAGCAATTCGGTCCCGGGCCGAAGGTGTGCCCCCGCGTTGGATATGTCCCAGGATAGATACTCTTACATCAAGGTAAGGATATTCCTCTTCCACTTTTTTCGCAATCTTAATGGAACGTCCGGGTTCTCCGCCTTCGGCAACAATAATAATACCGCTCCTGTCTTTTTCTTTGTATCCCTTTTTCAGGAACCTGGACATCTCTTCTTCCTGTCCTTTCGACTCCGGGATAAGAATTGCCTCTGCCCCTACAGCGACACCGCTGCTTAGCGCAAGCAAACCTGCTTCACGTCCCATCACCTCGATAAAGAAAATACGTCCGTGGGAACTGGCTGTATCCTTTATCTTGTCAACAGCTTCCACCACTGTGTTCATGGCTGTATCATAGCCAATGGTATAGTCGGTCCCGTACATATCGTTATCGATCGTTCCGGGGATCCCGACAAAAGGGATATCGTAGTCCTGGGAGAAAACCATGGCCCCGGTAAATGAGCCGTCCCCTCCAATAACGACTACGGCATCGATGCTTTCCTTTTTCAGGTTTTCGTAGGCCCTGGCCCTTCCCTCCTCTGTCCGGAACTCTTTGCTCCGTGCTGTCTTCAGGATTGTCCCGCCTTGGTGCAGAATACCGCTGACATCGCGGGCTTTCATCGGCACAAAATCGCCTTCGATCATTCCCTGGTACCCGTGACGGATACCGACCACCTTTAATTTATTTGCTATGGCTGCGCGCGTCACTGCGCGAATAGCAGCATTCATGCCCGGGGCATCACCTCCTGAGGTCAAAACGCCAATCCGTTCCAGTTTCTTCCTTCTGCTGAATCCGTTATTTTCTTTTCCCATTTGTTCGTCCATCATACTTCTATTTGATGATTAACATGTGCAAAATAAGCTTGAGTTTATGTGATTATCAATCTTATGTGCATAAGTTTACCTTTTTTTTAATGTTGCCTTAAAATTGACTGATCTTTTCGGCAACTTCTTTCATGAGCCACCCGGGGGTCGATGTCGCCCCGCATACGCCGGCATTCTTCCTGTCTTTGAACCAATTCCGGTCGAGCTGCCCGGGCCCGGTCACGAAGTGGCTGTCCGGGTTCACCTGGAGACAGGTTTCAAAAAGATACTTTGCATTGGAACTTTTTTCTCCCCCGACAAAAATGATCACGTCGTGGCTGGCTGCAAAAAGTTTTAATCCGGAGGCCCTGCCCGAAACCTGGCGGCAGATCGTGTCCCTTATTTCAGCTTTTCCCCCGGTTATCGATTTCAGCTTCCCGCTTATTCCGGCAAAATGTTCCAGCGATTTTGTCGTTTGGGAAAATAAAACCGCCGGCTTCTGCGGGTCGATCAGCTTCAGGTCGTCCTCATTCTCCACGATCAGTGCTTTGTCCCCAGTTTGCCCTTTCAATCCTTCGACCTCGGCATGTCCCTTTTTCCCGAAAATAATAACCTGCCCATCCTGCTCCTGCATCTTCAGAAATGCCTCTTTTACCCTCTTTTGAAGGTTCAGTACAACAGGACAGGTGGCATCGATGATGTCAATGTTGTTTTTTCCTGCATATTCATAAGTGGCAGGAGGTTCTCCATGTGCCCGGATCAGTACTTTACAATTCTTCAGGGTAAAAAATTCTTCATGACCGATTATTTTCAATCCCAGTTTTTCCAATCGGGACACTTCTTCTGAATTATGGACGATATCACCCAGGCAATAAAGATGATCACCCTCTGCCAATACTTCTTCTGCTTTTTTTACGGCATTGGTCACTCCAAAACAGAACCCGGATTTACTGTCGATCTCAACGTTCATTGTTACCCGATTATTGCTTCTGCCTTCTCGATTGCCCATTCAAGCTGTTCTCTTCTGGTCATCGTACTGTTATCAAGCACCTGTGCATTTTCTGCAACTTTCAGCGGGCCTACTTCTCTTCCGGAATCGATCCTGTCGCGTTCCTTTACATTTTCCAGGATTTCATCATAACTAACCTCCTGTCCTTTCCCGGTAAGCTCGTCGTAACGACGTTGGGCCCTTACTTCAGGGCTGGCCGTCATGAATATTTTCAACTCTGCCTCTGGGAAAACCACAGTACCGATATCCCGTCCGTCCATCACAATCCCTTTCCCCCTGCCCATCGCCTGCTGTTGCTTTACCATTGCAGCACGGATTTCGGCAATCGTGGCGACCGGACTGACATTCGAGGAAACCGGAAGCTGACGGATTTCTTCCTCTACATTTTCCCCGTTCAGATAGGTCTCGTTTAGTCCGGTTTCAGGGTTCCTCCTGAATTTGATCCTGATCTCATCCAGTCTGGAAATCAACCCTTCGCGGTCAACCTTTCCGTTATCGGCAAGATGGTTTCGCAGTGCAAACAAGGTCACTGCACGGTACATGGCCCCGCTGTCGAGATAAATATAGCCCAATATTTTTGCAAGTTCTTTTGCCATAGTACTCTTCCCGCATGATGAATGTCCATCAACGGCTATTACAATCTTCTTCATATTACAAAATTTTGAGGTTTGAACCGGATTCCGGACAATAAAGGGAAATCCTGACACTGCTTATTCTAATCCATCCTTTATTTTCTCCTTGCAAATATACTGTTTCAGTTTGTTATAAACCGGCAGTCAGGGGCAATATCCAGGTAAAGATTGTTAAACATACAACTTACAGTATTTCATCCACATGGGAAGACAATTCACTTGTTATGGCATAAACAACAGGGCATATTTCACAGTTTTTAAGAGTAAGATTGAGTATCTGGTAAAAACGCGCCCGGTCGGTATGTGGGTATTCCCTGCAGGCCCGGGGCCTGTTTTCATAAACACAGCAATACTTGTCGTGCAGCAGGAACGGGCATGGAGTCTCTTTAAAAACCATATCGCCGTCCCCGTCAGTATATAAATAGCGATCGACAAAGCCGGGAACCTTTTGTTTCAGGCCCTTTGCCAGCCTTTCCGCATCTTTAACTGTTACAATGGGGCTAATGGACAAACAACAGTTTGCGCATCCGAGGCAATCGAACTGGCTGAATGCTTCCTCATGTAAGCGATGTACAAACTCATCCAGGTTTTTAGGTTTCCTTTTCCTGAGTTTCGAGAATAAAACAGAAAACTCCTGCCTGCGGCCGGCAGTCATCTCCTTTAGTTGTTCCGGCTTAAAATAACGAATAGGCCCCATTCTTGTTTTTGTTTGATTAACAAATTCATCAGCATACCTGTTGATGGGAATAAGACCTGAAACGAACTATTCCCGTGGCAAAGATAATTAGTAATGTGTAATGAATAATGAGTAATGAACAATGTTTACGAGCAACATATCCTCTCATTTTTCTACAGATAGATGTCAACCTACTTTATCAATTTCTACTGGGAAACCGGATGTGATCCTGATATGCATTATTTTTCCAATTACTCATTACTCATTATTCATTGTTAATTACTAAAGTTAATGAGTAATGAACAATGTTTACATGCAACATATCCTCTCATTTTTCTACAGATAGATGTCAACCTACTTTATCAATTTATACTGAGAAACCGGATGTGCTCTGATATGCATTATTCTTCCAATTACTCATTATTCATTATTCATTGTTAATTACTAAAGTATTTCTACTGGGAAACCGGATATGCTCTGATATGCATTATTCTTCCAATTACTCATTACTCATTATTCATTGTTAATTACTAAAGTATTTCTACTGAGAAACCGGATGTGCTCTGATATGCATTATTCTTCCAATTACTCATTATTCATTATTCATTGTTAATTACTAAAGTATTTCTACTGGGAAACCGGATATGCTCTGATATGCATTATTCTTCCAATTACTCATTACTCATTATTCATTGTTAATTACTAAAGTATTTCTACTGAGAAACCGGATGTGCTCTGATATGCATTATTCTTCCAATTACTCATTATTCATTATTCATTGTTAATTACTAAAGTATTTCTACTGAGAAAACGGATATGCTCTGATATGCATTATTCTTCCAATTACTCATTACTCATTATTCATTGTTAATTACTAAAGTATTTCTACTGAGAAACCGGATGTGCTCTGATATGCATTATTCTTCCAATTACTCATTACTCATTATTCATTGTTAATTACTAAAGTTTAGCCGATCGGGATCAGCAACTTAAAACTAAAATTTCTGCCCATATTGAAAACGCCTTCCCTGCCGGTGGCATAATTCGTCCCGGCATACTTCAGCCTGCTAAGGTGGCTTTGATAGGCCTTGTCTGTCAGGTTACCGGCAGAGATGAAAAAAGAACAAACAGTTTTCCTTTTATAAGTAAAGTCGGTCCCCAGGCCCGCATTCAGAAGCATATACCCCGGAGTGGCTGTTTCAGTCCCGTAAGCTTCAAAATAATGATTTTGCTTCCAGTTCTGATCGATTCCAAAACTTACATAGGCATTCTGCATCCAGGGGGCGACCCGCTTTATATTTGCCCTGATCTCCGACGTCCACCGGGGGGCAGGGATCAAAGGAAGGTTACTGGCAGAATCGGGCTGATCTTTAAGGGTACCTCTCGTATAAGAGAACGTATTCTCAAAATGTAACCAGTCCATAGGGTGAGGATGGATGTCGAGGGACACCTCTCCTCCGTACAAACGGGCCTTGCCATCAGAAAATTTGTACACAGGCACATCATCGATCATGGAATCATTACCCAGTTTGTGAATAAAAATATAATGATTGACATCGTTCTTAAATAAATTGACCTCGGCTGAAACATGCTTTGAGTTTAAACCGATCCCCCAGTCAAACTGCATGCTGGTCTCCGGCTTCAGGCTGGTATTTCCGATCTCATAACGGAATGTTCCTTCATGTTCGCCGTTCGATCCGAGTTCGGCAATATTCGGTGCCCGGAAACCCCTCGAAACATTAAGTTTAGTATAGACTTGATCACTAATCTGATAAGTCGAACCAATACTTCCTGATACGCCATCAAATGTTTTGTCGAACGCAGAGAAACGCTGTTCTGCATCCGGATCGGAAGCCACGGTCTTTTCTTCATCGCCGTTCAGGTACAGGGCATCGGCATTTTCAGAACGGACATCATAACGGAGCCCGCCGCTTAAATCGAACCGCCCCAGGTTTTTGTTCACAATACCATAAACTCCAAAGTCAAACAACTTATATGCCGGCACCAAGAATTCCGTTCCTTTGTTTTTCGACTGTTGCCGCATCCCGTTTACGCCGGTCGTGAACTTCCACCCGTTTATATCCGAAAGGGTATATTTAAAGTCATAATTAAGTGTATTCAGCTGAAAGTACAGCCCGTAATTATCCGGATCTTCAAATTCCTTCCGCCGGTTCTGCTGAAAACCGATTATTGTCTGGAGGTTCCCTTTTCCAAAATAGATATTATTGTTCCAAACAGCCTTATAATGATTGATCTTCTGGAAAGGTGCTTCCGGATGGTATGAATTAAAATCGGAGGATGTAGCCAGTTCTGTGCTTGTCTCTCCGTTTGCCAGGGTAACCTCCTTGACAAATTTGCCGGTCAGGCTGTCGCGTTCCCCTTCTACCATACCCGGCTCCAGGTAATACATGCTCAACGTAAGATGAGAAAATCCCCACGACCGGTTTATTCCCAGCAAGGCACTGGCAGCATTCTCCCTGAACCCGGAATTGTACACCGGACCGTCATATTTATTCTCGTAGGCATGCGCCAGTTTCTGACTGAAACGGGCATCCCATACAAATCCGCTTTTATTCCCGGCAATGTTGGCCGAATAGCCAATCAGCCCGTTGTTTGTCTGATAGTTGCTGATTATATTGCCCTTTATTGAGCCATTGGGCAGGGTCGGGGCCGAAATCATGTTAATAACCCCGGCCATGGCGTCTGAGCCGTAAGCCAGGCTGGCCGGCCCCTTGAGGATCTCGACATGATCGACATCGTATTCATCAATCTCGATTCCATGTTCATCTCCCCATTGTTGTCCTTCCTGCCTGACCCCATTATTAACAACAACCACCCTGTTGTACCCCAGGCCCCGGATTACCGGCTTGGATATTCCCGCACCTGTGGTAATCTCGGAAACACCTGGTTCCCGTGCTATCGCATCAATAATATTTGTCGACGCATTTTGCAACAGTTCTGACCGCGGCACAACTTTTATAGGCGCCGGAATGCGTTTCTGCTCAACGACCCCGGGCTGTCCGGTTACAACAACCTCATTGATTTCGGTAACAGATTCCTTTAACTTAAAATCCATATTTTTAGTTGAAGACAAATCAACCTGCCGGTTAACAGCCTGATAACCGACAAAACTTACCTGCACCAAAAGATTGGTAGCCGGAAGGTCTTTGATTGAATAGGTACCGTCCGAATTAGTTTGAGTTCCGATCTTTAGATCAGGAAAATAAATACTTACGCCAGGTAATGGTTCATTGGTTTTATTATCAGTAACCTTTCCATTAAGGGAACCACTATTTATTTTCCCTTCCGGGAGGGCAAATACTGCCTGAACAAGAATCAATAAGATATTTGTTAGTATATATAATTTTTTTTTCATCCGAAAAAAGTTAATTAAATTTATTAATCAGCAGTCAAGGCACGACCGTTTTCCCTCTTTTACAGAGAGGAAAAGGCATACCTGTTCTACTAAAATCAGATTAAATTAAAAAGATAAGAAGTAATAGAAAATTAAATGCAAGACGGGGGAGCCCTTAGTGAGAAATAATTAATTTGCTCTAAATCCTTCGAAACCGGTGCAGGAGAATTATAAACCGGAATACCTGTCTGTTCAGCTACAACTTCGGAAAAAGAAGCTGCAATAAAACTGTAAAATTCAAAATCGCAGACAGGACAATCCTTTACCGGCTCCCTTAATGAACATTGTTCCGAAGAATAGTAACGGCTGTATCCTTTTTCATGTTCATGGAAAGCTTTGTCCACCATCGGATAAGACAGCAACAAAACATGAAAAAAGACAAAAGCTACAAAACTGTTCAGGGGTTGTCGTTTCACAATTTCCAAAAATAAATAACGGTAATGATCGTTCTATGAAACAAACATACAGGGAAAAGGTTAATCTTATTCCTAAAAAATCTGAAATTAACTTAAAATTAAAATGGATGGATGGTTCAATGGTTTGATGGTTAATGGTTTGATGCCGGATAAAAAATTAGACCAATGCCCCTTCTCATCCAGCCACAACTCTCCTTTTCCTGAGCTGGGCAAGGAACAAGCCGGCAACAACGACCGCTATCCCCACAGCCTTCTGAAAATCAATCTTATCCCCCAGAATGATAAAAGAAAAGACAGTGACGAATACAGGTATCAGGTTTACAAACATGTTCGACTTGTTGATGCCAATATAACGTACGCTGTAGGTAAAAAACGTAAATCCAAGAATAGAGGCAAACACAGCCAGTTTCACAATTGCGGAAAAGGCTTCCGCATTAAACGGGGTTTGAATAGTCCGGGCCGACTCGAATAATATCCAGAATGGCATAAACATAACCGCTCCGAACAGGTTTTGGTAAGAAATTATAGTATAACCATTATACCGGAACGTAAGCCTTTTCAAAACAATAGCATAACCAATCGTAGATAAAACAGCCAGGAACTCCAGAGAGACGCCCAAAGGCGAAGCAGAAAGCCCTCCGGAACTATCCAGGACGACAAGGGTTACCCCGATAAAGGAAAGTATCAGTCCCAAAAAATTCGCAACGCTAACCGTTTCCTTAAGAAAATACCAGGCGGCCAAAGGAGTTATCACCGGCACAGTTGCCACCACGACCGAAGCGACAGTCGGGGAAATATAGGTCAGTCCAAAACTTTCGCCCATGAAATAAAGGAATGGTTCAAAAAACGCAAGAAGGATCATCCATGCAAGGTCCCCCTTTTGTATTTTTTCCAATTTCTTTACCAGCGTTGCAAAGACAAACATGATAGCAGCTGACAAAGTCAGCCTGAAAAAGACAATGCTCATCGGGCCATATGCCCTGTAGGCAATCTTAAACCAGATAAACGAAAAGCTCCAGAAAAACATGGCCAGGAGAGCGGCCCCGTAATATCGAATCAACCTGTTACTCATTCATGTAGTGAAATAGGAAACAAAAATATACATTTCCGACCTAAAAGCTCCATTTCAGACGGGCATAATACAGTTGTCCGATATCCCCGAATTCGCTGCCGGTTTTTCCGGAAAAAAGCTGGCAGGTCAGCATGAGTTCCAGATTATTTTGCAGGGAATAGGTAAAAGCAGGCCCCACGTAGCAGGAGCCGTCGCCCGGATTTATGATTGCAGACAAGTCGGAATTCAGCAAAGGGGTCACCGGATAGGAAATCTGGGCAAATAAAGAGTAACGCGCATAGGACAAATATTTGGCCGACATGTTTCTATTAAACAGGATATCAGTTCCCCCTGCATTTCCGCTTTTTCCCTGGCTGTTATATAAAAATGCGGCATGAGCATATAACGAATTCGGAAAAGTATAATCCCCCCCGACCGAAAGAACGGTTGCCTCTTCCGATCCGGAATCTTTCTCACGCGGGAAAAAGTGGGTAAGTTCACCCCGGAAACCTCCACCTTCAATATCGCCGGCCCATCCCCCGCCGATTACCCAATCAGGGCCGGCCCAACCGCCAATGGCCTGGAAATCGTAATTCCATTTTGAAAAGCGGTACCTGCCCGCAAGAGCTGTTTCTCCGGCATGGTTACCCGGATTATAAACAACCTCTGCAGAGGAAGTCTGTCCCGTGTAATATTTGATCATCACCCCGTCTGTTCCGGGCCGTTCTTCATAGTCAAAATCGAAATATGAAAAGGAATTAAACAGATCATTGGGATTCCACACCAACCCGATCCCCCAGTTAACCCGCTGCCTGCCTAACCGGAACTGCCAGCTACCTGTAGTCCAGTCGAGATATACCCGGTCTATCATTGAATTGACGATCCAGCTTTCGTTATCCACGGGCACAAACGACAAATTGAGATATCCATAATCCTTATCGATAAACTGTTTATATTCCGGGTAATTTCTGATCATTGAACCGGAAATGATCCTGTTACGCATTTCAAAAACGGCTGTAAACTGTTGGGAAATGTACCATTTCATGTTTAACCGGTTATGAACAGTATTCAGGGTCATGAGATCCTGTTCTGTTCCCGGAATAGTCTGCCCCGGATTATACAGCATAAACAAATCCTTTACATAGCCATTCATGGTCAGGCCGGCATCCTGTGCATAACAGGACGGCAGGATCAGGACCATCAGAAGGATAAAATACAGCTGTTTCATATTCCGTCTTAGAGATATTTGGGAACGGAGAAAAGGATTTTTTAGTTTACTGTTTCCGGCCCAGGCGATCCGTAAGATCGTTGCTCCGGACTAAGGTAAAAAATTTCAAGATCCGCCTATCAGGACAAGTCAGGATTTCTGCAAATATCGCTGATAATTTTTCCGTCCTCGAGAGTTACAATACGCCTGGCCTTGTTTACAACACGCTGATCATGCGTACTGAAAATAAAGGTCATATTTTCCTTTTTATTGAGTTCTTCCATCATGTTGAGCAGATTTTCTGTTGACCCAGAGTCGAGATTGGCCGTAGGTTCGTCGGCCAGTACAAACTGAGGTTTCGACGCCAGGGCACGGGCCACCGCAACACGCTGTTGCTGGCCTCCTGACAGCTTGGACGGACGGCTGTCCATCCGTTCTCCCAGTCCAACCGTTGTCAGTAATTCTTTGGCCCGGGCCTGCCTGTCTTTTTTCGGGATTCCCTGCAATTGCATGATAAATTCGACATTCTCCAGGGCCGTGAGAACAGGGATCAGGTTATAGGCCTGGAAAACAAATCCAATATTTTGCAACCTGAATTTAATAAGCTGCGAAGATGAAAATCGTCGTATATCAATCCCTGCAATCAGGATTTCCCCTCCGGTGGGCAAATCCAAACCTCCCAGCATATTGAGGAAGGTAGTTTTGCCTGATCCCGAGGGTCCCACGATCGCAGTGAATTCTCCCTGTTCAATACTAAGATCAATCCCGTTAAGTGCAGTTACTTTCACTTCGGATTCATCATATATTTTTTCAAGCTTTTTTACTTCAATAACATTCATTGCAAATGGATTTTAATTTCCGGGTTCGTTATTTCATCACAGGTTATTGTTCATTTTCAGTTCTGTGTCCTTTATTTTTTCTACATATCGATCCGTACTGCTTCCGCAGGTTTTAGCCTCAGCGCCTTTAGGGCCGGGTACACAGAAGCAATAATGCCGGTCGTCATAACCATAAGCGTAATCTCGAATGTGATCGACAAAGACAGACGGGGATATACCAGGGTGTCATATCCCATCGACCGGTAGGCTGCGGACCATGCATCCAGGCTGATCCCATTATTTTCAAACCAGAAGATCAGGATCCAGCCAATCAGAATTCCACAGATGCCGCCGGTAACCGACAGGAATACGGTCTCCAGCAGGATCATCATAAATACCCTGATTTTATTCATACCTACCGCCATCAGCATTCCCAGCTCTTTGGTCCTCTCCAGTACCGCCATCAGCATTGTATTGATGATCCCAAACAGCAGGGCAAGCAGAATAATCAGAAGTATTACGAACATCGTGATGTTAAAGCTGCTTTCCACCAGGCTGACTTCAGGCATGACCTCACGCCAGGTCTTTACGTCCAGATCAGGAAATTTACTTTTCAGGAGCATATCAACGGACTGGAGTTGATCATTCTTCTCGAGAAGAACAGCAATCTCCTGACATTCGTGCGCTTTCATCATTAGCATGCGGGATATATCTGACTTTTTAACAAATACGCAAGTCCCGTCATAAGCAGTATTTGATGTTTCAAAAATCCCTTCCACCTTGAAGGCGCCCGCCGTTATATTTCCTTCCATATCCTGAAAAGTAATTACCACTTTCGACCTCAGTTTCACTTTCAGCTTGTCAGCCAGCTTTTTCCCGATTACAATCGGGTTCCGCACCCCTTCGTTAAACCAACTCCCCTGTATTAGTCTGGAATAAAGATCGGTAACCTGTTTTTCATTTTCCGGGACCATCCCGGTAACCTTTACGCCGGCGCCGGTAAAGGGAGACTGGATCATTGTATTCAGGATAACCCGGTTACTGGTAGCTTTTACTCCGGGAATATGCTGAATAACGTGCGCCACAGAGTCTGCCTTCGTGATAATAAATTTTTTGTCGGGATTGTCCAGGTATTCCTGATGATGGATTTGAATATGTGAAGCCTCAGTTTTTATCGCGGTATCGATCCGTTGGTCAACCATCCCGTTATAAAAAGCAATATAAAAAATGCCGGAAGTCAATCCGAGACAAATTGCAACCAGGATCACCAGGCTACGGGTTTTATTTCTCCAGATATTTCTCCATGCTACAGCTATAATCATGATTAAGGGCTCTTAAGTGATTTATGAATGGAGGGCTTTGATTAATTTTAACCGGAAAATCCTTAGTAAAGGATACAGATAGACGACTAACGTAAGCAGGAACACAATAAGCAATTGCCGGGCAAAAACAAACCACTGTGCTGAAAAATACATAGCCGGCTCAAATCCGAGTTGAACATAAGCTTCAGCTGCTTTTCCCGTGATCGGGACCGGATGGTAAACAAGATACCAGATAAACGGGAAACTGACGATAAAACCTGCCATCACCCCTGTCAGTCCAACCAGTAAGGTCTCGTAGAAAAGGACCTTGCCCAGTGTTCCTTTTTGCATGCCGATGGCGATCATTATCCCCATTTCTTTCCGGCGCTCAGCGATCATCATAATCACAGTACCGAAAATGCCAAAACCAATAAGCGCATACAGAATCCCCTTGGCAATATAAGCTCCGGCCCGGTCGGCGTCAATCATATTCCTGGTAACCGGGTCCATTTCATCCCAGGTCATAATCTCGTACTTTTTCCCAAGTTGTTCTGCAAGTCGTCTTTTGAGTTGTCCAACAATTGAATAATCATGCGTCATAAGTACAAGAGAAGTGCATCCCCCGGGCACAGAAAAAAAGTCACGGGCAGCCTGAATGTCGATATATCCCCCAAGGTTATTCATCGTCGGAGCGGGGAACTTCAGGATCCCCCTGACCGGAAACAGTCCGGCAGCCGTAACGCCATGGTAACCCTGACTGAACAGGACCAGGGTGTCGCCGAGTGTTATACCTAAGTTCTTTGCCAGGTTAATGCATAATAAGATACCGTTGTCTCCCGCTTTCAGGTAGGAACCTTTTTCAATCCAGGTGGAAAGTCTGGACATTTGATTTTCCTTTTCCGGATCAATACCAATCAGGGCGGCCCCTTTTGTATTATCCTTGTACGACATAAGGGTGAAAGATTCAAGCCGGGGAATAAAAGATTTAATTGCGGGGTTGCTTTTCAATGCCTGTTCCAAGGTGTCATCCGGGGCAAATGTGTAATCGATGGTCTTGTTTTCCCAGTATCCGGGATGATGAATCTGTATATAACCGGAATAAAAGCTTACGACATTGTCGATCATTTTGGAATAAGTCCCCTCCTGCATTGAGGTCATAAAAGTACTCAGCAGCACCCCAAAAAAGACTGAAGCTACTGTAATCAGCGTTCTCCGTTTATTACGCCATAAGTTCCTCCATGCCAGTTTCATCTGTCCTCCCTGTTGTTTGGTTATCTTACCCGTTTCATGTTTTGAATGGAAAAAAACGATTCGTTAAGCGGAACATTGAAGCCGATCTTTTCAAAAACAAGAATAGTCTTTTGTCCGGGTTCATCCGAAGGGATCATTTCCAGGCGTGTCGGGATAATCCGATCGTCCATTTTCCTGATATCGGTTAAGATTTCAGTATTAACCAGTTTATTGTCTTCATCGTAATATTCCCCTTTCAACCAGAGGTAATCCTTTTCAGAAATCCACATAATGACCTTTCCCCAGACAACAGCAGCATCTTCATGCGGCGTAAGCTCGATTTTATAGCAATCGTATCCACCCGTCTGTTCCCTGCCCGTAAGCTTCTGGTCATAATCGTTCACAAGCGAGGATTCTTTCACCAGGTCGTCGTTGGTGAAATCGGATCCCATCCACGACTGCATCATCATGGAAGGAGGTAACTTAATCATACGCTCAATACCAGGCACCCAGTTCCACATTTCATTATTTCGTTTGAGAAATACCTGCCCTTTTTCTTTGGCTGGTTCGGTAATATAAATGAGGGAGTATTCCGTCCCCAGGGTCCAGCTTTTCATCGTAACGGTACGGGACCAGTTTCGGCGTTTTATCGTCATGCTCATTGTTCCTTCGCTCGATGATCCCCGTAATTTATCATCGGCCTGTTTAACGATAGCTTTCACATCGACCTCTTGTGATTCGGCCGCCAGGGTCATCACAATCATTAGAGCCGTCAGGATTAGTTTCATGTGATTATAAACTGAAAATTTACTCAAAGATCTGATAATAAATCGGAAAATAAAAACAGATGGGACAGGCTAAATGAATGAATGAGAGAATGAGGGAATAACAGGAATCTTGTAAAAACGAACCCTCCGCCGGACGTTTTGACGACTCTGTTCTGGATTCCGGATTTTCTTTTTCGCTGACCAAAAATAATAAAGGCCTGTCTATGTTCAGGCCTTTATTATTTCATTGGTGGTGCCACTCGGAATTGAACCAAGGACACACGGATTTTCAGTCCGTTGCTCTACCAACTGAGCTATGGCACCGTTGATTTTGCTTTAGCGGTGGCAAATATAGCGCAAAAAATCAAACTACAAAACAAAATCAAAAGCTCTGGATCGAAAAATTTTAAATTTAAATATAAACACCTTCTTTTTCATAGGTTTATCAGTTGATAATTCCCCATCCTTTTTTACTTTTGCACTCCAATTAATCGGAAAGTGAAGATAAGTACAAGCATATTAAAGAATGGTATCCGTATCATTCACCAGCAGGTCGATTCGCCTGCAGCTCATTTTGGAATCATACTAAATACAGGGTCCCGTGACGAACTGGAAGAAGAACAGGGCATCGCTCATTTCATAGAACACGTCATTTTCAAAGGAACGAAAAAACGGAAAGCATTTCATATCATCAGCCGCATTGAAGATGTTGGCGGCGAACTTAATGCATACACCAGTAAAGAGGAAACCGCATTTTATGCCTCTTTTCTGAACGGGCACTACGACAGGGCCATGGAACTCATCAGCGATATCATCAGCAACAGCACTTTCCCGGAACATGAACTGGAGCGGGAAAAAGAAGTGGTGATCGAAGAAATCAATTCATACAAGGACAGCCCTTCCGAGTTGATCTTCGACGATTTCGACGAGCTATTATTCGACGGGCACCCGATTGCGAGGAATATCCTGGGGACACCGGAGCGCGTAAAGTCGTTCACAAGAGAAGATATTACGCGATTTATCCTCAACAATTACCATTCAGACGAGATGGTGCTAAGTTCTGTAGGCAATATTTCCTTTGAAAAATTCAAGGCATTGGCTGAAAAATATTTCTCAGAGATCCCGGAAAAAGGAAGGACCCGTCAAAGGGAAACTTTCGTCAAATATGTTCCGGGGTTCAGAAAGGTCAGCAAAGACACGTTCCAGACACATTGCGTTATCGGAAATATAGCCTATGATGCCCAAAATAAAAATCGCATGGGGATGGTCCTGCTGAATAATATACTAGGAGGCCAGTCCATGAATTCCCGGCTAAACCTGAGCCTTCGCGAACGAAACGGCATGGCATACAACGTCGAATCGAACTACACCGCATTCTCTGATACCGGACAATTTAATGTCTATTTTGGAACAGACCGGGAAAACCTGGACCGGGCAATCAGTCTGACAAAAAAAGAATTCAAACTTATCAGGGATAAAAGACTGGGGACACTGCAACTAAGCAAGGCAAAAAAACAAATGATAGGCCAAATTGCCCTGTCCAGCGAAGACAGGGACGATCTGATGCTGACGCTCGGTAAAAGTTTTCTTTTATATGACAAGGTCGACAGTCTTGAAAAAATTTACCGGGATATTGAAGGGATATCAGACAAATTAATTCTTGAAATAGCCAACGAGATCCTTGATGAAAAATCGTTGAGCACATTGATCTTCGAATGATGGACATAAACAGGGAACTGGAAAAGTATATTCTTTCTCACACAGAAAAAGAAGACGATATTCTGAAAGAACTGGAACGGGAAACCTTTTTGCACGTCCTGAATCCCCGCATGGTTTCAGGGCACCTGCAAGGAAAGATTCTCGAAATGCTTAGCAGGATGATCGCCCCGAGGTGCATCCTGGAAATAGGGACCTTTACCGGCTATTCCGCTATTTGCCTCTCCAAAGGGCTTTGCCCGGGTGGGGTCCTTCATACGATAGAGATTGACGATGAACTGGGACCAATAGCAAAAAAATATATCGGCAAAGCCGGGCTCTCGGAAACGGTTACCCTGCATATGGGAGACGCCCTTCAAATAATCCCGAACCTCAGGGAGACTTTCGACCTGGTTTTTATGGATGGTAACAAACGTCAGTATTGCGAATACTTTGACCTGGTTTTTGACAAAGTAAAGCCAGGTGGCTATATTTTTGCCGACAACATTCTCTGGAACGGGAAAGTGGTGGAAGAGGTCTCCTGTAAAGACGAGCAGACCACCAGTATCCTCCGCTTTAATGAAAAAATAAAGGACGACAACCGGGTTAGCCAGGTAATCCTGCCCTTGAGGGACGGCCTGATGCTGATCAGAAAAAAATAACCATACAGGTGAACTGGTGAATTGGTGAATGAAAGAATGATTGAATGAGAGAATGAGATCCCACAACAATAGAAACAAAGTTAACCATATATTAACAATAATAACCATTCTTGTGTCTTAGCGTTTTCGCGTTCTGTTTGATCAAACAACGAAGTGTCAAACATTCAAACGGCGTAGCCTCAAACAATAGAAACACAGGAACAATGTTAACCATATTAACAACAGAAACAATTCTTCGCGTCTTCGTGTCCTTGTGTTCTGTCTCGTGCCTTAGCGTTCAGGTGTGCACTGCTTCACAACGACTTCATCGAGTTAATAAAGTTTTTCTTTGCCTTGGCTGACTTGATATAGGCTCCAGGCCCGGCAATACAACCACCTTCACATGCCATAACCTCATAAAACTGGGCATTGGCGTTTCCCTTCTCCATCATCTTCATCAGGCGGATTGTCTTTTTATCAATCCCGTCAATTTTTTCTGATGTGAAATTCTCAATTTTTTTCTCGGCAAGCACGGCCCCCAGCACTCCCCCGCTTTGGGCAAACCCCCGCGATTCTTTTGTGTAATTTTCAAGGACAGCCTCCTCCATCTGGTCAGGAATAATCCCCATGCCGGTCATCATAGCATCCAGTTCCTCGAAACTCAACACAAAATCGACTGTTCCCAAATCCCTGGCTTCTTTTCGCTTAGCCACGCATGGCCCCACAAAAACAAGCCTGGCATCAGGATACTTCTCCCTCATTTCCCCAGCGGTAAAAGCCATTGGAGAAGGCGTATGCGAAACATTAGGTTTCAGTCCGGGAACATGTTTCCTGACGGCCTCAACATAAGAAGGGCAACAGGAGGTGGTCATAAATTTTTGACCCTGCTCCAGTTTCTCTTTAAGTTCTTCAGCCTCGTGACGGGCAGTTTTCTCAGCTCCCCGGGCAACCTCTATAACTTCACTGAAACCGATAGCCCGGATTGCGGAAAAAACTTTTCCGGGCAATTCAGCATACTGGGCCAGAATAGAAGGCGCCACCATGGCAATTACCTGTTGCTTTTTTTCGATGGCACAAAGCACATCAATTATAGACGACAATTCAAAAATCGCACCGAATGGACAAGCCGTAATACATTTCCCGCAATAGATACATTTTTCAGGGTCAATCTCCTCAACCCCCCGGCTGTTCTTTTTGATCGCGCCCACCGGGCATGCTTCCTCGCAAGGGATAGGCATATAGATAATAGCGTGATAAGGGCACGCCTGCTGGCACAACCCGCAATTGATACAAAGGTCAGGTTTTATCTCCGTCTGCCCGCCGGGAGTAAAACGAATGGCATTTTTCGGACAATTCATCACGCACGGGCTGGCGACACAACCACGGCACAGGTTGGTAACCACGTAATTTACCTGTACACAACCGGTACAAGCCTCATCCACAACCGTGAGTATTTTTTCTGAAGGAACTTCGCGGCCAAGCGCTCCTTCGGCATATTCCCGAAGCGTATGTAAATCAATATCGTCTTCGGGAACTTCAAATCCCAGCAACGGCAGTATCTTATAACGGGTAATAGCCCGCTCCTTATAGATGCAGCATCTTCCCCTCGGGTTTCTGTCCTTGGGATAGAGCCCAACAGGAAGGGCATCAATTGTTGAAGCAAGTTCCCCGTTCCGGAACATCTTCACCAGCCTTGCCATCAGCTCATGCCGGATAATCATCACGTTATTCAGGTATGCCATGATTCTTTATTTTTGGAGGCCGCAAAGGTAATAATTTTATGCTGGACAACATATATTCACTCTTTTGGATTTTTTCTAAATAAGGATGGAACATTTTAATAATTAAGCAAAAGTAGTTTTATATCGTCGTAGTTTTTCATATTTTCGCATTCCCTAATCGACATAGAGGATACCTGAAAGCAAAATGATTTATTAACCAGCTTATAATTTGAAAGCAACTTCTTCTTTTCCTTTTCATCCTTGACAAGAAGGTTGATTAAAAGTTTCCTTCAACGCTTATCCCGGATTTACTTCGGAAAGATTTAGGAGGGTTATTCAAAACTGAGACTTCCGGATTGTAATATGCTAAAAACCTTAAATGCTTTTGGGAGTACTCTTGCCTGATCCGGGATAAAGCCATCAAAAACAAAACAGAAAACAAATGAACAATCAGTCTTTAACAACGAATCAGGATCAAAAAACACCTGGAGGTGTCCGGGAATTGCTGATTATTGCTTTGCCAATGGTAATTGCAACTGCCTGCGACGGAGTGATGACCTTCACCGACAGGCTTTTCCTGTCGCGCGTTGCCTCAGAACAGATGAACGCAGCCATGGGAGGAGGAGTAGCCCTCCAGATGCTAATGTTCTTCTTTATTGGCCTTACCGGTTATTCCACAGCCCTTGTTGCCCAGTATTTCGGGGCAGGAGAAAAACAGAATTCAGCAAAAGCAGCTTTTCAGGCCATCCTTGTAACCATTGCTGCCTGGCCGGTTATTCTGCTGGCCAAACCGCTGGCCATTAGTTTTTTCTATTTTATGAAGATACCGGAAGTCCAGCTTTCCCTGCAAGTCCGCTACCTGAATATTATTGCATGGGGAAGTATCTTCAGCATGCTTCGTTACACACTGGGATGTTACTTTACAGGGATCGGAAAGACAAAAGTTGTTATGACGGCTACGATCGTCGCCATGGTGGTTAATGTAATTCTCGATTATATTCTTGTTTTCGGGAAGCTTGGCTTTCCTGCCATGGAAATCGAAGGAGCAGCCATTGCCACAGTCGCCGGAGCATTTTGTGCGGTTATCATACTTGTATCAGCCTATTTCAACAGGGCCAACAAGATTGAATTTTTAGTATTGAAGTCGTTCCGGTTCAACCAAAAAATTATGAAAAGGCTCATTTACTATGGCTCACCCGCCGGTTTAGAGATGTTCCTGAATTTTCTGGCGTTCTCGTTCATGATTTCCCTCTTCCACTCGGAGGGAGAAACAGTGGCGACAGCAACCACGATCATGTTTAACTGGGACATGGTATCATTCATTCCTCTGTTAGGGATCGAAATTGCGGTAACCAGTCTTGTCGGCAGGTATATGGGGGCCGGTAAACCGGACATTGCCTATCACTCGGCCCTGTCAGCCATAAAAACAGGCATAGGCTATTCGGTCGTTATCCTGGCCCTGTTTATTCTTATCCCCAGGCAACTGGTTCTGGTTTTTCGCCCGGAAGAACAAAGCGCAATATTTGACCAGGCGATACCGATTGCTGTATCGATGATCAACATTGCGGCCATGTATGTCCTGGCAGAGGCGGTCATGGTGGCTATGTCAGGCACACTGAGGGGGGCCGGGGACACCTATTTCACGATGATCACCTCTGTTTCTGCCCACTGGTTATTCGTTCCTATGCTGTACCTCTCGCTGAAAGTGTTTCATCTTCCCGTTTCGTTCAGCTGGTTGTTGCTTGTTATCTTCTTCCTGATGTTTTGTTCGATTTTCATTATCCGTTTCCGACAGGGAAAATGGAAGAAGATCAGGGTGATCGGGGAGAAATAAGTGATTACTAAACTGAACGCGAAGGCACAAGGACGCGAAAAATGGTTTCTGGGTTACTATTGTTCGTATTGTTGATAAGGTTAAGATTGTTCCGGATTTCAGGCCCAATTATTTCATTCACTAACTCACCAATTCACTAATTCACCAGATCACCATGTCCCTTTGCCCCAACAGCGAAGCGTCAAACATTCAAACCCTTCAAACGATTCAAACATTTATTGTTACTATTGTTTGAGGCTACGCCGTTTGAGTGTTTGACACTTCGTTGTTTGAATAGTGAGGCGATGGTTTCTGGGTTACTATTGTTCGTATTGTTGATAAGGTTAAGATTGTTCCGGATTTCAGGCCCAATTATTTCATTCACTAACTCACAAATTCACTAATTCACCAGATCACCATGTCCCTTTGCCCCAACAGCGAAGCGTCGAACATTCAAACTTTCAAACATCTGTTGCTTTTGCTTCTATTGTTCGGGTCCCAATTCTCTCATTCAATCATTCCTTCATTCACCAGTTCACCAGTTCACCAGTTCACAATATCTCTATGCTCTCTTCCCCAACAGCGGAGCGTCAAACATTCAAACCCTTCAAACTATTCAAACATCTGTTGCTTCTGCTCCCATTGTTCGGGTCCCAATTCTCTCATTCAATCATTCAATCATTCCTTCATTCACCAGTTCACCAGTTCACAATATCTCTATGCTCTCTTCCCCAACAGCGGAGCGTCAAACATTCAAACCCTTCAAACTTTCAAACACCTGTTGCTTCAGTGTCTATTGTTCGGGTCCCGAGCCATTGCTTTTCAATTCCATCACTCACCAATTCACCAGTTCTCCAGTTCACTAATTCACAATGCCCTATGCTCTCTTCCCCAACAGCGAAGCGTCAAACATTCAAACTATTCAAACATTTGTTGTTTCCCAACAATAGAAACAATGATAACTACAAAACCAACCACAAAACAAAGAGTAATGTCGCAACGATAAAAACATCGTTGTCCCTGCCTCCTCCTGTTTTATTTATAGTAAATTGCGACTTAAAATCCACTGAACTGATAACTTTATGAAACGAATCTTGATTGCTTTATTTCTGGCAGGAACTGCTTTAAACACATGGGGACAGATGCCTGCCCGTACCCCGCAAAATGTTGAAAAATACAAACAGATCTGCCGTAAACATATTTACCAGGAGATGAGGGGGATGTACCGTGAAGCGGGCGGGGCCCTCAAATATCCGTTTCTGGCCCCCGGGAGCAATCAATATCTCGATATGCTCTGGGATTGGGATTCCTGGCTCAGCGATGTCGCCCTCCGGCAGATATTGCTGGAAAACGGCACCGATAAGGACAGGCAAGAAGCCCTGAGATACGAACAGGGATGCGTGTTAAACTCCCTCAGTTACGGCGGGATGGACGGATGGATCCCTATCTGGATCGAACGGAATGCGCCCGGCCGGGAAGAAATGCTCAGCGCGCGCAACCCCTGGAAAAGCAACATGCACAAACCAACCCTGGCACAACACGCAGCTTTCATTGTCAAAAACATGAACGGGGATGCAGAATGGCTGCGGGACGACTTCTATACCTTGCAGGCCTTTGTAAACAAATACCTCAACTTTCACCGGAACAAGGCGACAGGGTTACTCTACTGGGAAACCGACGAGGCAATAGGCGTTGATAACGATCCAAGCACCTTTTACAGGCCTTATGAAAGCTCAGGCTCCATTTTCCTCAACGCTCTCATGTATAAGGAGCTGCTGGCAACAAGCTACCTGGCAACCTGCCTTCACCTCCCCGATATTTCAGACTTCTATCAGAAAGAAGCCGGCAAATTGCTGGAAAGTATCCGGAAACACTGCTGGGACCCCCGGGATGGTTTTTACTATAGTGTCGACCTGAACCTGCGCCCTGTCGAAAAGCCCGATATCAAATCGTTGCAACCAGGAAAATTATACCTGCATACCGGACAACCCCGGTCCTATGATTGCCTGATCCAACGCATCAGTATATGGAGCGGTTTTATGGCCATGTGGGCCAACATTGCAACGCCCCAACAGGCAAAAATCATCGTGGAAAAACAGTTCAGGGATACCACACTGTTTAACGCACCTGCCGGTATCCGCAGCCTTTCGCCCCTTGAAAAGATGTACGATACCAGGGCGAGCGGCAACCCCTCTTCATGGCTGGGACCGGTCTGGATTAATGTGAATTACCTCGTATTCCGGGGACTTGTTAATTACGGATATGATGACGAAGCCAGGGAGGTTGCAGAAAAAACAATCCTGCTCCTGGGGCGGGACTTCGAACGCTTCGGGGCTTTACATGAATATTACCTCCCTGATAACGGGGAACCGGTGCTTAATAAGGGATTCCAGAACTGGAATTTTCTGGTATTAAATATGGCTGCATGGCTGGACAACAAAAGTGTTATCACGGAATTTTAGTTCAAAAACAAGACCGGCAATTCCGGAAACTTTTTGTTTATTTACCTGTTGTTTTTGGTTACTATGCCATTACGGAGATATTACAAAAATGACAGAACGGGCAGATAAAAGTGAAGGACGTAATCCGCTGTGGCAATTCATCCTTTTGCTGTGAATAAAAAGGATAGAGGTCCGCTTTTAATGCCCCGAATAAAATTACAAAAAATATGAAGCGGTTTCTGATCCTGATTATCATCATAGCCATACTTGAGTACTATTCTTTTGTTGCCTTTAAAGTCGCAATCAGCCGTTTAACGGACAAGCTGCAGTTCTTTCTGTTTGCCGGTTACGGGCTCCTGCTCCTCGGCGAGTTGTTCTGTTTTTATGCCTTGCGCCGGTGGGGCTTTGCTTCGTTTTCCATGCCTGTTTTGAAGTATTTTGTTACTGTTGCTTTTAGCTTGCTGATCGGAAAATTGTTCATCGCTGTCATCATGCTGGCAGGGGACGTTTGGCTGGTCATCCGGAAAATATTTCTGTTTATTAAGGAAATAGCGATTCCTCAACCAGACACTTCTCCTGTCGGGGGAAAACCGTTGAGCCGGTCGCTGTTTCTTTCGCGTACAGCCCTTTTCATTGGCGGGGCCCTGGCCTCCGGGTTGGTTTACGGGATCAGTAACCGGTACGATTACCGGATCAGGAGGGTGAAGGTACCCCTGAAAAACCTTCCTGACGGATTTAAAGGGCTCAGGATCGTGCAGTTGTCGGATATTCATTCCGGCAGTTTCGACGACAGGGATGCCGTCCTGAGGGGAATTGAACTCATCAACCGGGAAAAACCGGATATTGTCCTTTTTACAGGCGACCTCGTGAACAACAAGGCCCCCGAGATTGAACCGTACCTGGATATTTTTAGCCGGATTACCGCCCCGCTGGGGGTTTATTCCGTACTGGGCAACCACGACTACGGCGACTATGTCCATTGGGAATCGGATGAAGCCAAGCGCCACAACCTGGACCGTCTTAAACAACACCAGTCCTCGATGGGCTGGCGCATGTTGCTGAACGAACATGTCGTTTTGCAACGCGGGTCTGACAAGATTGCGCTTGTCGGCGTGGAAAACTGGGGGGCCAAGGCGAACTTCGCGAAATACGGCGACCTGCAAAAAGCCATGCAGGGACTGGAAAGCCAGGATATCCCGGTAAAGATACTGATGAGCCACGACCCTTCCCACTGGGACTCCCAGGTACGGAAAGACTTTCCGGACATAAACCTGACCTTAAGCGGCCATACGCACGGTATGCAGTTCGGCATCGAGATCCCGGGACTGAAATGGAGCCCGGTCCAGTACCTCTACAATGAATGGGCCGGCCTGTACCAAAAAGGCGACCAGTTCCTTTACGTGAACCGCGGCTTCGGTTTTCTCGGCTACCAGGGACGCCTCGGCATCCTTCCGGAAATCACGGTAATGGAGCTGGGATAAAAAACGGATAACTCATTTCTGTTACACGTATAACCGGATCGTATTATACGCATAACACGATTGGATTACACGTATAACTCATTTGTTTTATACGTGTAATGTTGGAAAATTTATTGTTAAGAAGTATTGCCTGAACGTGCCTATAGTTGAATTGAAAGTTCCGGGTATACTGTTAGCAGAACCCCCGAAGCCTTAATCTGAAGTTTCCAAAGCCTTAATCTCAACTTGCTGAAGCCCGAATATTAAGTTCTGAATGCTCGAATATGAATCTCCGGAAGCCCGAATATCAAGTTCCGGATGCACTGTCCGGAACTTGCCGGTGCATTGGACTCCGCTTTAAAATATTGCTTACTTACATTTTCCATGTTTAATTTTATTTTCATACACGAATTGGTTTTCCTGCGAAAACGGATCAGATGGAAAAACAGGTGGGGGATTTCTGTCCTCAAGCCGGACAGGCCCTTCCTTTTCCAGTCGATGAAAAAGAAGCAAAAATCTTGTCAAAACGAACCCTCCGCCGGGCGTTTTGACGGCCTGCGCACCGCTCTGTTCCGGGTTTCCCGGATTAAAAGCCAGCTAAAATCTATGTTTGAATAATCTTACCGGAAATATCAATTGATCCAGTAACCTTATAATCACCAAAATTATAACCTGTAAAATCTAAAATATTAACCTGTAATCCTGAAGATAATAGCTTATAATTTCCGAAATATTAACCTATAATTTTGAAAATATTAAGTTACAATTTTGAAAATATTAAGTTATAATCACTAGTCGCCGGAGTTGTAACGCTACTCACGGGGTGACTTTGAGTCACCCCGTGAGTAACTATACTACATATCCAAAAATCCAGTCGCCATTGCCGGCACCTGGTAAAACTCATTCCCCGTCAGGCCGTTTCCTGCCGGTTTTTATTCTCTATTGTAATATTCACTCAAAAAGCGCGGAAAAAAAACTTTATAGAAATAAAGTTCACTTATTAATACTTTATTTTAGACAAAGGTAACCCTGTTTTTACAAAAATTATGAAATTATTTTCAAATGAGTTATGCGCATAACTTCGGAAAATTTATTATAAAAAGTATATATTGCATACTCCAACAAAAAAAAGAAATGGCTGTAAAAAGACCTTTATTAAAAGCAATTATATTCCCGATCATTTGTTTAGGATTGCTCTCGTCCTGCTCAACCACGAAACCATTGGACTTTTCGGGGATGAAAAGCTGGTCATATCCTCAGAACCAGTTCGACAAACAGTTCTCCGTGGGTTATGCCGATCATGTTTTAAAGAAACTTGGCCAGGAAAGGGCAGACAAATGGGCCCGGCGAAGAGGGATCCATGTTTTGAGCATGAAGATCATCAACAACACCAACAAGCCGGTACGGGGCGTGCAACTGGCCCTCGAAAACGGGGACGAACCGGTCGAGGTCCTGTCGAACAAGTGGGTGGCCAAAAAAGTCAGGAAAAAGATGTCCCCGTTCCTGTTTTTCCTAATACCCCTATCCGGGGTGGAAAATACGATCTGGAAATCTGTTTACCAGGTTGACGAGTACCCCACCGCCATGGAGACCAATCCGGAGGTCCCCTCGATTTCCGAAAAAGCGATCGGGTCAATCAAGAAAAAACGCCGGAAGAAAAACAAAAAACTGGAAAGCGATCTGGAAAAATTTCAGTTGGGGATCCAGTACTTTCCGCCGGGAACGCCCGTGTACAGCATTGTAGCCATCCGTTCACGGGGGGACCTGACAAATCTGAAATTAAAAATGAACGGGATCAAACTCGAAGTGTTGCCGTGAAATAAAGGTGTTAAAATTATTTTTAATTGACCTCATTCCGTTAATCCGTTTTCCATCAGCTGCTCCAGCACAGGATCACCACCCTTCATATAATCACGGGCAATACAGGGGACCGGGATATCCGGACAGATGATTCCGTCGATCGCTTTCGAATATTCCCCGATCTCTGTCGTGGAAATCGTCCAGACAGCATTACCGGTAACCAGGTGCCCGTCGCGAACATCGCCAAACCGGTGGGCATTGTGCAAAAGGGGTTCTCCAACCAGTTTGGCAATCCCGTTGTACTGAACGGCATCGGCAAAGCTGGCAGCCATCGACCCGGTATTTCTGCCCACGAGTACATAATAATCCAGGCGGCCCATGTATTTTGTGGTATCCAGGGGAATTTCACGGCAAACCAGCGAGTCGGGCAGCGAAACAACTTTTCCCGACGAATCTCTTGATAACGTGTATTCGCCAAGCGTAGCCGCTGACACCTTCACCTTTTTCCCTGACTGGTACAACACCGGACGCTTATCCGTCATCAGCGACAACAAACCGGAAAGGGAACCTTCTTCTCCCCCGGAATTGTTCCGGACATCCAGAATGATCCGGTGATATCCCTTCTCCTTTACTTCCCGGATAAAAACTTCCAGCCTGTCTGAAAGGTCATGTCCCCGGTCAAAGTGCCCGATCCGGATATAACCGCAGGCATACCGGTCAAAAACCTGCTCCTGCCACTGTGTTTCTTCTGCCCGCTGTTTGTATATAGTCAGCGGCATCCCGGGAAGCGTTACATCCAGGGCCTGTCCCTTCCTGTTAATTTCCAAATGATAAACAGGTGCGAAAGCATAGCGAAACTGGGCCTGCAACATGGGGGTATTCATGTACCTGTCCGGGTAAGCATAACGGAGATATTCGTCCACCCCGGTCCCGTTAATCGCCAGGATCCGGTCTCCTTTATAGAGCTGGCCGGAGAAAGAATCGTCAACCAGCAACGTATCGTCAATACAGAGCAGGGTAAACGGCAATACCAGGATATCCTTTTCCTGTAACAGGATATTTCCTTTGGGGGTAAAACGGGGTACGATCCGGAAGTGCGGGTCCTGCCAGGTGATGGTATCGAACAGTTTCCGCTTTAACATGATAATTTCCGATCCCGGGACTGCAGAATCAGGGAGTTGGGCAGCTACCGTTTCAAGCAGGGAGTCGAACCGTTCCTGGCCCAGGCTGCCAAACGGGTCGGGATGGTATTCCTCTATTTTATTCCTGTTTTGCACAAGAATACCCCGCGTCAGCAACTGCTTATCATTAGCCAGGAGTTTTGAATAGTCCGTGTCGGCCGTGATCCTGACAAAACCGCATCCGCCCAGCAGGAAGCCGGTTGTTACTGTCAGCAAAAGAGATTTCAGGCTTTTGGAAAACGATGTTGTCAGTGTTGTTTCTATGGTTACTGTTGTTACTATGGTTCTGTTGGCATATGGCAAGTGGTGGTTTGCGAGATGCGTCCCTGTCCGCCGTAGAAAATGTTCAGGCAAGCAGAATGACAAAAATTACTGCCTTCCCTCCCCATTTGCTATATAGCATGTTTTTTAAATACTTAATTTTAAATGTCGCCCAAATCCTTCCCGAACAATCCTCATTAGAGTTGACAATCTGATGTCAGAGGCATTATTCTCAATCCTTGAGATATAAGTTTTGGTGGTCCCGCATTTCTCGGCCAATTGTTCTTGTGTCAATCCGTTCTTCTTTCTGAGTTCCTGAATCATGACACCAAGCTTAAACGCTTCAAACCCTTCTTCAAATTTTTCCCTCTCAGGTGTACCAATCCCTCCATATTGTTGATCAAGATGATCTTCAAAGGATGTCAAATTATTATTCACTTTCTTTTTCATTAAAGTACTGCTTTTTTAATTTCTCTGCTTTCTCAATCTCTTTCTTCGGAGTCTTTAGACTCTTCTTTTGAAATCCATTAATCAGAATTACCAATTGCCCTTTATCAAAGAAACTGAAAACCCTGTATATGTTACTTCCGAATTCAACCCGAATCTCGAATAATCCAGTTGAATCCTCAATATGCTTAAAATACTTAACAGGAACTTTATCAACGGTTGAAATCAATTTTAGTGTCCAGTTGAATTTCTGTCTTACCTCATAGTCAAGGGAGTTAAAGAAATCCAAATAATAATTTTTGTAATAAAAAATGTTCCTGAAATTTTTCTCTTTCATCTCACAAAGTTAGCTAATCAGGTAACATCTTCCAAAAACCGATCCAATTTTTTCATTGTGGTAGTACCACCCGGCATTACGTTCAACTATGCAACACGTCCGGTGCTTTTAAATCAAATACTGGAACAGGTCCGGTTTCTCGTTCAGGTATTCGTGAACGAACCCGTGTTCGTTCATCCGGTCAACCAGTCCCTGAAGATCGTTTTTATCGGCCAGTTCGATACCCACAAAAGCAGGGCCCTGCTCCCGGTTATTCTTTTTGGTATATCCAAAATGGGTAATATCGTCGGTAGGCCCCAGCACGTTCGACAAGAAATCCTTCAGTGCCCCAGCCCGCTGCGGAAAACGGATAATAAAATAATGTTTCAGCCCTTCGAACAACAGCGACCGTTCCTTGATCTCTTCTGTACGGGTAATGTCGTTGTTACTGCCTGAGACGATGCAAACCACGTTTTTCCCCTTGATCTTGTCCTTGTAATAATCGAGGGCGGCAATAGAGAGCGCCCCGGCAGGTTCCACGACGATAGCGTCGCTATTGTAAAGGTCCAGGATTTTGGTACAGATGCGACCTTCGGGGATTAACACAATATCATCCACTACCTGTTTGCAGATCTCGAAAGTCAGATTTCCCACCCGCTGGACAGCAGCACCATCGACAAACTTATCGATATCCTGCAGGGTAACCACTTCACCTTTTTCAAGGGAAACCTTCATCGACGGGGCCCCTGCGGGCTCCACGCCAATAATCTTTGTAGAAGGGCTTACCTGTTTAAAGTAACTTCCAACCCCGGAGATCAGTCCCCCTCCGCCAATAGGGACAAATACATAGTCAATCTGGCAGACCGAGTCCTGAATGATTTCCAGGGCCGTGGTTGCCTGTCCCTCAATAATCACCGGATCGTCGAACGGATGGATAAAAGTTTTGCCGTTTTCGCTGCAGTCTTTCAGCGCTTCGGCGCTTGCCTCATCATAAGTGTCGCCGGTCAGCACAATTTCGACAAACTGCTTGCCGAACATTTTCACCTGTTTGATTTTTTGTTTTGGGGTAGTCGTGGGCATATAAATCTTGCCGTTTATTCCCAGTTTGCAGCAGGAATAAGCAACTCCCTGTGCATGGTTACCGGCACTGGCACACACAATGCCGTTTTTCAGCTGTTCGTCATTCAGACTTTTAATTTTGTTGTATGCACCTCTTAACTTGTAAGACCTTACAATCTGCAGGTCTTCCCGCTTCAGGAAAACCCTTGCCCCGGTCTGTTCCGAAAGGTTCATGTTGGCCGCCAGCGGGGTGGTCGTAAGTATTTCGTTCAAGGTCAGTTTAGCCCTGTTTATCGACTGCAATGATGGAAAATATCCTTTAGCCATATTTCTTTTGTTAAAGATCCTTTTTAAATCAGCATACAAAATTAGACAAAAACGGTATCCTGTTAATCACAGCTCATGATATAAAATCAAACCTGCCCAATGTTTTAACATCAGGCAGGTTTAACCTTTACTTATACTAAGCAGACAAGTTACAACAGTTAATTGTTCACTGCCGGCTCCCCGTCTTACCAGATCTTTACCCTCAGGCTATCCGGGCGCCACAGGCCATCGCCTTTTTTTACATCGAATGTTTTATAAAAAGCATCCATGTCAGACAATGGTCCGTTCACGCGGAACTCAGCAGGGGAATGCTCGTCCGAACGGACCTGGTTCGCAATTGCCTCCGGCCTCATATTGATCATCCAGGCCATTGCATAGCCGAGGAAAAACCGCTGATCAGGAGTAAGACCGGCAATAATTTCGTTGTTTTTGTACTGGCTGGTCTGTTGAAAGGCCTGGTAACCCATTATAATCCCGCCCAGGTCGGCAATATTCTCGCCCTGGGTATTGGAGCCGTTGATATGAAGGCTGTCAACGGCAATATAACCGTTAAACTGATCAACAATCATCCTGGTTTTGGCATAAAACTTTATGCTGTCCTCAGGGGTCCACCAGTTGTTAAGGTTCCCGTTCTCATCGTATTTGCTTCCCTGGTCGTCGAAGCCATGTGTCATCTCGTGCCCGAATGTAGATCCCCCGATAATGGAATAGAGGATGGCATCGTCGGCCATTCTCCGTTCATAACCGGGAACCATGATATTGCACCCGGGAACAACGATCTCGTTGTTCGAAGGATTGTAATAGGCATTGTAAGTCTGAGGTTCCATGTCCCATTCGGTGCGGTCGACAGGTTTACCATATTTCGAGATCTCGTATGCCGTGAACCATTTATTGGTGTTAATCACATTCTGCACATACGAAGAGCGGTTAACCTCGAGCGAGCCAAGGTCTTTCCAGTGGTCGGGATATCCGACCTTCATAATCATAACATCCAGCTTACGCAGGGCCTTTTGTTTGGTCGCTTCGGTCATCCAATCCAGGTTTTTAATCCTCTCGGCATAGACAGACTTGATGGCATTCCCGATTTCCAGCAACTTATCTTTTGTTCCTTCCGGGAGATAATCGGTTACGTAGACCTGCCCGATCAGTTCGCCTAATGCAGAATTAGTAACCCCAACAACCCTCTTCCAGCGCGGACGGGGCTCCTCGACTCCCCTTAGCGCTTTCGAATAAAAGTTGAAAGCAGTCAGGTAAGTCCGGTCGTCCATAAAACTGCACAGGCCATCCAACAGGTGTAACTTCAGGTAATCTTTCCACACCGGCAACGGGTACGATTTCATAAAACCATCCAGGGCAGACAAGAATTCCGGCTGTCCGACAATAACGGTATCGACCTTACTCAGGCCTATCTGGTCCATAAATACCGGCCATTGGAGATCCGGATTTTCGGCAACCAATGTTTTGAAAGAAAGCTTGGTATAGTTTTTCAAAGGGTCGCGGGTTTCTTCACTCTTTCGCGAAACACGGGCCAGATCGGTCTCCAGCTTCATGGTTGCGGCAGCAGCCTGACCGGCCTTTTCCTGGTTATATCCCATAATCACGAACATACTGTCCATAAAAGACAGGAACTCCTGCCTGATTGTCTTTGCCCGTTCATCATCAGCAAAATAATATTCACGGTCCGGAAGGCTCAATCCCCCCTGGTGAATATTAATGGCGTGCTTGCTGCTGATCCGGTCGTCCTGGGCAATAAAAAAGTCGAACATAGGAGATCCCGCAATCCGGTGAATAAGGGCCACCTCCCGGAAAAGGCCCGGAAGATCTTTTACGGCATCAATTTGTTCCAGATATCCTTTCAATGGTTCGATCCCCTTCCTGTTCAGGTCGACGCTATCCATCCCTGAATAGAAGAAATCGCCGATCTTTTGCTTATTCGATCCTTTCTCCGCATGTTCCTGCCGGGCCGCATTTTCACAGATATCCCTGACCTGGGCATTTACCGTATCCTGGATCAACTGAAAGATCCCGTTTTGCTGCTCGCTGGGAGGAATCGGGTTAGCTTTAAACCACTTGCCATTGGCAAACATAAAAAAATCGTCGCCGGGCCTCACTGTCGAATCGATGTGTGCGGCCAGCGGATCCTGAAATTCACTAACGGAATGGTTTCTGTTACACGAACTCACAGCAACAAAAACAACAGCCGCAAGAAACAATAAAAAATATCTGTTCATTACTTATTTTTAATCGGTCATCTCACAAAAAGTAACTCCCTGTATTTTGGCAGAGGCCAAAGTTCATTGTCAACGATCAATTCAAGCTTATCGATATGATAACGGATCTCCTCAAGGTACGGGGATACGGTCCGCTCGTAAACCTTAGCTTTGTCAGCAGAATTTTCAATGACATTTGCCACTTTCCGGGCCTCAATCATATCGTTAACTTTCACTTTTATTGCAGAAATATGGCTGCCTACTTCCCGGATCAGTTCCATGCGGGCAGCGGCAAGCTTATCGAATTCTTCGGCAGGGAATACCTCTTTCAGGCTCTTCACATTATTCAGGAGGGTAGTCTGATACTCAACTGCCGTTGGCACAATATGGTTGATAGCCAGGTCTCCCAGGATGCGGGCCTCAATCTGCACCTTCATCGTAAACTTGTCGTACTCCACTTCCGCCCTGCTTTCGAGTTCTTTTTCGGTAAGCACATCTTCCGAGGAAAAAACTTTAATAACATTCTTAGCGGTATAGGCAGATATCGCTTCCGGGACACTCGACACGTTTGTCAGTCCCCTTTTCTTTGCTTCCTTGATCCATTCCGGGCTGTAGCCATTCCCATCAAAACGGATAGGCCTCGATTCAATGATCAGTCGCTTTAATACCTGGAAAATTGCTTCATCCTTCTTTACACCTTTGTCGATCAACAGGTCAACTTCATTTTTAAAATTATTAAGCTGGGCTGCAAAAACGGTGTTCAGAGCGATCATCGGTGCTGCACAATTTGAGGCAGACCCGACAGCCCTGAATTCGAACCTGTTGCCTGCAAAGGCAAAAGGAGAGGTACGGTTACGGTCGGTATTATCGAGGATGATCTCAGGGATACGCCCGATATTCAGCTTAAGGGCAGTTTTTTCATCAGGAGTCATTTTCCGTTCGACAACAGCCTCTTCCATCAGATCGAGCATTTTGCTCACCTCCGATCCGAGAAAAACGGACAGAATGGCCGGCGGGGCCTCGTTCGCACCAAGTCTAAGGGAGTTCCCGGCACTCATAATGCTGGCACGTAACAGGTCCTGGCTGTCATATACCGCTTTCATGATATTAACAATGAAGGACAGGAACTGAAGATTTGATTTCGGATTTTTCCCAGGTGAGAAAAGATTGACCCCAACACTGGTCCTCAGCGACCAGTTAATATGTTTACTTGAACCATTGACGCCCGCAAATGGTTTTTCATGAAAAAGCACCCGGAACTTATGCCGGCGCGCTATTTTTTTCATGATGTCCATGAGCAACTGGTTGTGGTCATTCGAAAGGTTAGCTTCCTCAAATAGTGTGGCTACCTCAAACTGGTTGGGCGCTACCTCGTTATGCCTTGTTTTAATAGGTATTCCCAATTTATAGGCTTCGTTTTCAAGATCCTCCATAAAACGATAAACACGCGTAGGAATCGAACTGAAATAGTGGTCGTCAAGTTGCTGGTCTTTTGCAGAAGCATGGCCCATCAGGGTACGGCCTGTCAACACAAGGTCAGGACGGGCCATAAACAAGGCCTCGTCAATCAGGAAATATTCCTGCTCCCAGCCCAGGTTTGCCTGTACTTTGGTGACCGTTTTATCGAAATACTGGCTCACGATGGCAGTAGCTGCTTTATCGACAGCATTCAATGCCCTCAGAAGCGGTGTTTTATAATCGAGCGCTTCTCCTGTATAGGAAATAAAGATTGTAGGGATACAAAGGGTCCCGTCAACAATAAAAGCCGGAGACGAGGCATCCCAGGCCGTATAACCCCTTGCTTCAAATGTCTGCCTGATCCCCCCGCTGGGAAAAGAAGAAGCATCCGGGTCCTGCTGGGCAAGGAGTTTACCGGAGAAAGCCTCAACCACTCCTCCATCTTCTCCATGAACAATAAACGCATCATGTTTTTCTGCCGTTCCGTCGGTCAACGGATGAAACCAGTGGGTATAATGAGTCGCCCCGTTTTCAGTGGCCCAGGCTTTCATTCCCTGTGCCACCTGATCAGCCATCTTCCGGTCTATCGGTTCACTATTGTCAACGGCATCGCATACAGCCTTATATGCTTCCTTTGACAAATATTTTTTCATTTTTGGACGGTCAAATACATTAACCCCGAAAAAATCAGAGGTCAGGTTATCTTCCCTTTTTACCGGAAGAGGTTCCCGCGAGAGTACCTCCTGAAGTGCCTTAAATCTGAATTCAGCCATCGTGTTCAGTTTGTAGTTTTATAATGTCAAAAAAATCTTTTTTATCGCTTTCAAAATTAATTTTTTTTGAGCCAACCTCCACATTTTTATGCTTTTTATTCGGAATCTACATATTTTCAACGATGAACACTTGTTTTTATATACCCCTATACTACATATCCTGTCTTTTTTTAACAAGGAACATTATTAACGGAAGTTTCACACCCCGAATGCCGGGCTTCAGAAGTTATTCTCCGCCAAAAAGGAACCTTTGTCCCCGGCGGGACCGGGACATAGAGAGGAACAATACAACCATCCTGCAATATAACCATTCAACATTACCCCGTCTCATTTACATATGGCTTTAACAATTCAGGCACTGCTTGCCTATTTTCAACTTAATTTGTATGATTAAATTGTTTTCAAACATTTTTTACCCTATAACGGATATTTGGTAAAAACCGGGCAATATCCTTAATTTAGAAATTATATTTAGAACGGCGGGCATTAAGCAGGCCCCAAAATTTTCCGTATCAAATGTGAACGGAATCGCTACTTGACAAGAATAAAAGTTAATACGATGGAAAAGAAAGAGCTATTAAAAAAGATAGAAGAATCGGGCCACTGTAAAATAAAATTTGCAGTGAGTGATATTGATGGCGTACTAAGAGGTAAAACACTGAATATTAAGAAATTTTCTGAGGTAGCTGACAAGAGTATCGGATTTTGCGATGTTATTTTCGGCTGGGATATTAACGACAAGTGCTACGACAATTCGAAAATCACAGGTTGGCACACCGGCTATCCGGACCAGCAGGTACGCATCGATCTCGACACGTTCCGGACGATTCCCTGGGATAATGATCTGCCCTATTTTTTAGGAGATTTCAGTGTCCCGGGAAAAGAAGTTCCGGCATGCCCGCGCAACCTGCTGAAAAAGATAGCGCATTCATGCGGTGAAATGGGCTTCAAAGCCATGTTTGCCCAGGAATTCGAATGGTTCAATTTCATGGGTACCCCCGATCAGCTGGCGGCAGATAATTACAGCAACTTAAAAACATTATCGCCGGGGATGTTCGGCTATTCACAGCTTCGTCCTGCATTGAACCCCGATTATATTAATGAATTATTCAATTTACTTGAAAAATTCAATATCCCGCTGGAATCGTTGCATACTGAAACCGGCCCTGGAGTTTATGAAGCATCCATTCTTTATGACGAGGTTATTTCCGCAGCTGATAAAGCCATCCTGTTTAAAGAGTCTGTCAGGGAAATTGCCTACAGGCACAGGATCATGGCCAGCTTCATGGCTAAATGGAACGAAAATCTTCCTGGGTGTAGCGGACATTTACACCAGAGCCTGTGGAGCAGGGACGGAAAGAAAAACATTTTTCATCCGGAAGCCGGGCAGCAGATGAGCCCCGTTATGGAGAGCTATCTGGCCGGATTATTGCTTTGCCTCCCTGAGGTACTGCCAATGTATGCCCCAACCATCAACAGTTACAAAAGGCTCCGAAGCGGGAGCTGGGCCCCGGCCACAGTAACCTGGGGAGAAGAAAACCGCACGACTGCCGTCAGATATATTCCCGGCGAAGAAAAAGCAACAAGACTGGAAATGAGGGTACCCGGATCGGACAGTAACCCGTACCTGGCCATGGCCGCTTCCCTGGCGTCCGGACTTTACGGAATAAAAAACAACCTGAAACTAACGGTTCCGGAGATAAAAGGGAACGCGTATGAAAGGAAAGATATTACACAACTCCCTTCAGATCTGGCGGCAGCCACTCTCAAAATGAAAAATTCGACGATCGCCGGAGAACTGTTCGGAGAGGCATTTGTCGATCATTTTACAAGGACCAGGGAATGGGAATGCCGTGAATATGCAAAAGCTGTTACGGACTGGGAACTCAGACGGTATTTCGAAATAGTTTAAAGACTATTGTCTACGGGAATTTTATACAACAATCCTGTTTTAATAAATTCTGTCTATTTTTGACTGGTTCAAAACAAAAAGGCAATTATGCAAACACTGGATCATTTTCAGATTATCAGGCAAGCATGGGAAGAGTTCGACGACAGGCACAAGATCAAGGGCATATTCGATGTCAGTGCCCACGTTTCAACCAACCAGGTTTATAAGGTCTCCTTTTACGACAGGAAGCCTGTCTTTGCCAAGTTGTCTGATTACGGAAGGTTTGATCATTTCAAAGAGGACCATATCATCATTAATAACCTGGCCAATAACCTGGAGGAACCTTATGAAAATTTTCTGGCCCGTTCTCTGGTAAAAAGAAACGACCTATATATTTACAGGTATTTTCAGCAAAAACATTCTGCATGGGTTGTTTTTTACAATCCCATCAAAATAAGCAACAGGCTTCCCCGGAGACTTGAAGAAAAACATATCAAAAAGATGGGACGTGAACTGGCCCGGTTTCATCAGGCCTGTTCGAATGTCAGCAATCAACTCCCGATCGCTTCCAAAAGTGTTGTTACCGATATTCATCAATTAATAAAGAATATCCATGAGGATAACTTTAAAGGATCAAAGGAACACCGGGAAATGGTACTGAAGCACTGCGATATTTTCCTGAACAATGCTGACAAGATCAATTATATGACCGATCTGGAGACTATTCCTGTTTTTGTTGACTGGAACATAGGCAACTTTTCCGTAACAGCCGACGGAAAGTTTTACTCCAGATGGGATTACGATTGGTTCAGGGAATCAAACAGGGTGATGGATTTTTACTTTTTCAGCAGGGTTGTCTCCGATATAGGGGACAGAACCGTTTTCAGCTATCTGATCGACCCGCTGATGGAGGACAGGTTCATTATGTTCCTGAAAGAATATCACCGCATTTATCCGCTTGCAGAACCGGAAGTAAGGTTAATCCAGGAGGCTTACCGTTTCTTCATTCTTAACTACGTTATTAAAGACGGACCTCATTTCTTCAGGGAAGCTTACTCAGAAAAGCTTCAAAAGGAAGCCTATGATGTTTATCTTCCCACCATCGAAACAAATTACCAGGTAGAAAAACTGCTAAAAGCATTAAAACTCTGATTATGGAAACAAACGAATTCAAAAACATCGTCACCAGGTACAAAACAGTATTTTTTGATGCTTTCGGGGTATTAAAAAACCATAAGGGGATTATACCTGGAATCGAAAAGACATTCCAGTTCCTGGAAGAACATGATATTAACTATTATATCCTGACAAACGATGCCTCAAGGAGCCCGGAAGCACTGACAACAGGATACCTCAACCGCGGGATTACAAGTATAACCCCCGACAAAATCATATCTTCCGGAATGCTTGCCAGGGACTGGCTCAGCCTGAAAATCAAGGATGGGACTGTTGCCTATATGGGCACAGAGGAATCCGCTCATTATATAGAAACGGCCGGTCTTGATATTTTGTCCGTCAGCGATATCGATCTGAACAATATCAGTCATATCAAATGCTTTGTTTTCCTCGACGACGAAGGATTCGACTGGTCTGCAAACATCAATAAGACGATAAACTTCCTGAGGAAAAAAAATGTACCGGTCATCGTGGCAAACACAGACATTAACTATCCCGTAAGCAAAAATGATGTAGCTGTGGCTATCGGCGGGATTTCAAACATGGTTGAAGAAATACTGGGAAAACATTTCATCCGTTTCGGAAAACCCGATGCCCAGATGTTTATGTTTGGGTATGAACGGGCCTGTCAGGATAAGCAGGTCAAACGAAACGAAATACTCATGGTGGGAGACACATTGTTCACCGACATCATCGGCGGAAATAAATTCGGAATGGACACGGCCCTGGTGTTGTCAGGGAACACGCTACCTGAAATGGCCACAATCAGGATCTCCAGCTCCGGGATCATTCCCGACTATATTTGCCCATCGGTATTAATTAACGGCGAGTATTGATGAATTTATTTGTAATGACCGATTATTCTTTGTGGAGTGCCAAAGAGATGTGATTAAAATAAAAAAGCGGTCTGACAAGTGCCGGACCGCTTTTCCTATATATGAATAGCTTAGTTTCTCTTATACTTTAGCCTTGTGAACAGTTTTGATGATCACGGCACCAACCTTGTAAGGATCTGCATTCGAAGCAGGCCTTCTGTCTTCCAGACGACCCTTCCAGCCATCTTCTACTGTTCCTACAGGAATACGGATCGAAGCACCACGGTTTGAAACGCCGTAGCTGAAGTCATTAATCGAAGCGGTTTCATGCTTCCCGGTCAGACGCTGATCATTGTATGCCCCGTAAACGGCAATATGTTCCTGAATATGGTTTCCAAATTCTTCGCAGATAGCAGTAAATACAGCCTTATCTCCGCAAGTTCTCATCAAGCCGTTAGAGAAGTTGGCATGCATACCCGAGCCATTCCAGTCTAAGTCCTTGCCCAGAGGTTTCGGATGCCATTCAACGTAAACACCATATTTTTCAGCTGTCCGTTCCATCAGGTAACGGGCTACCCAAATCTGGTCACCTGCATCGCGGGCGCCTTTTGCAAAGATCTGGAATTCCCATTGTCCTGCAGCAACTTCTGCATTGATACCTTCAACATTCAACCCTGCTTCCAGGCAAAGATCAAGATGTTCATCAACAATGTCACGGCCATAAGCATTTTTTGCACCGACGCCACAGTAATACGGGCCCTGGGGACCAGGGAAACCGCCATTCGGGAAACCCAGAGGCAATTTTGTTTCTGCATCGTAAAGGAAGTATTCCTGTTCGAACCCGAACCAGAAATCTTCATCTTCTTCATCTATTGTAGCCCGGCCATTTGTTGAATGAGGAGTTCCATCCGGATTCAAAACTTCTGTCATTACCAGGTATCCGTTTTTTCGGTCAGGATCAGGATAAATTGCAACAGGCTTCAACAAAAGGTCAGAATTCCCGCCTTCTGCCTGTTGTGTGGAAGATCCGTCAAATGCCCACACCGGACAATCTTCCAATTTTCCACTAAAATCTTTTGCAATCCTGGTTTTAGAACGAAGACCTTGAGTCGGTTGATATCCATCTAACCAGATGTACTCCAATTTTGCTTTCATCATGTTACAATTTATAAGTTAATGATATTCTTTCTTTAAAATTTGTCGTTAAAAATAATACAGAGTGGCAAAATTATAAACTAATATCAATCCTTTCGAAAAAAGTTAATAAAAAATTCATATAAATTTTGCTTTTCTTCTTCAGCCTCCCATTCTTCAGGGTAGTGTGGCCAAAAGTATAAAAATTATTATTTCCTGATATTCTTCAGAAGCAATGCTCAAAAAAAATTAATTGTTTTTAACAGGATCCCCCCCCGGCCTGGCCACCCTCCCGTTTTCCGGTGAAAAAATACAACTACCGAAACAAAAACTGAACGCTAAGACGCGGAAAATGGCTACTGTTGTTAATCTGATTAACATGGTTTGTTGTTTGAGGCTACGCCGTTTGAATGTTTGACACTTCGTTGTTTCTAAACTGAACGCGAAGACGCCAAGACACAAAAAATGGTTTCTATTGTTAATATGGTTAACATTGTTGGTTGGCATCCCATTCTCTATACTCTTCGCCCAATTCTTTCATTCGCCAACTCTCCAGTTCGCCAACTCACAATATCTTTATGCTCCCCTCTCCAACCGCGAAGCGTCAAACATTCAAACTTTTCAAACTACTCAAACCTCATTCACTAATTCTTTCATTTCTCAGTTCACCAATTCACAATGTGACTATGCCCTCATTCCCAACAGCAAAGCGTCAAACAATCGAAAATTCAAACGTTCAAACATTTATTTTTTTAATTTGTGTTCATCCGTGTTATCTGTGGTGAGCACTAAAGACACGAGACTGAACGCGAAGACGCCAAGACGCAAAAAATGGTTTCTATTGTTAATATGGTTAACATTGTTGGTCGGCATCCCATTCTCTATACTCTTCGCCCAATTCTTTCGAAAATTCAAACGTTCAAACATTTATTTTTTTAATTTGTGTTCATCCGTGTTATCTGTGGTGAGCACTAAAGACACGAGACTGAACGCGAAGACGCCAAGACACAAAAAATGGTTTCTATTGTTAATATGGTTAACATTGTTGGTCGGCTCATTCTCAGTTCGCCAACTCACAATATCTTTATGCTCCCCTCTCCAACCGCGAAGCGTCAAACATTCAAACTTTTCAAACTACTCAAACCTCATTCACTAATTCTTTCATTTCTCAGTTCACCAATTCACAATGTGACTATGCCCTCATTCCCAACAGCAAAGCGTCAAACAATCGAAAATTCAAACGTTCAAACATTTATTTTTTTAATTTGTGTTCATCCGTGTTATCTGTGGTGAGCACTAAAGACACGAGACTGAACGCGAAGACGCCAAGACACAAAAAATGGTTTCTATTGTTAATATGGTTAACATTGTTGGTCGGGCCCCGTTCTCTATACTCTTCGCCCAATTCTTTCATTCACCAATTCACAATCTCACCAGTTCACCAGTTCACAATATCTTTATGCTCTCACCTCCAACAGCGAAGCGTCAAACATTCAAACCCTTCAAACTACTCAAACCTCATTCACTCATTCTTTCATTTCTCAGTTCACCAATTCACAATGAGCCTGTAAATTCCGGAGTATCCGGAGTCAAACATCCAGTTTCAGGTCATTCAGCACAGTATGTATCAACTCCGTTTCAAACCCTCTGCCTTGGGCAAAACGGAACAACTTGGCTTTCCTTTCATACGGATCAGACGATTTAATGCTTTTATTCTTTTCTTTTAGTAAGGCCGATAAAGTTTCACGATAATCAGGACCGTCTATTTCCTCCAGTGCCGATTCTATTACCGGGGGTTGTATCTTTTCCATTCTCAGGCAATAGGCTATTTTTATTTTTCCCCACTTGTTAAACCGGAATTTATCCCGCACGTAACTCCTGGAGAACCTTTCGTCATTTATAAACTTTTCACGGATCAACCGTTCTGCTACGGGAATTGCTTCATCTTCATTCAGTCCCCAATCTTTTAATTTTTGATAAATCGAGGCAGAACTCCTCTCTGATCTGCTGCAAAGAGCAGCTGCCCTCATGTATGAGTCATGTTGAAGGTTTGTAAATTCCATTTCTCAATTCAATAGATATTATTCCAGATATAAATGTCACATAAACTGTCAATAATTCTTATAATGGAGTCGATCTGGATCCAGTCTGATATCCATTTTTAAACAAAAATATGAAACTTACAGTATAACCGGCTAGGATAAATAAAAAAACGAACGTATCTCCAAAATTAAATAATTTACAAAAATCGAATAATTTGCTCCCATGTTCAAAAATTAGTTGCTTATTTTGTATAAACCTTTAAGAATATGAAAAAGACGCTGATTGTTTGCGCAGGATTCTTTCTAAACGGGTATTTGTCTGTTAGTGCTTTTAGTCAGGTTCCGGAGCCGAAAACATTTACATTCGGACAGGCTTACGAATACATGATCAGCAACAGTCATGTATTAAAAAAAATCGATTTCCAGATCAGTGAAAAAGAGGCAGAAACAAAAGCATCTTCAGGATTAAGAATTCCCAAAATCAATATTACCGGAACGGCAGTCCAGATGTCTGACCCGATACATCTCGACCTGACCCCGGTTAAAAACGCCATCACCCCTCTTTACGAAGCATTGGGAAACTACGGAAATTTCTCAGGCGTACCTGCCTCTGCAACGACTACCCTATCTGATGCCGCAAGTACAGCAGTGGTAAGGGAACAACTTTTGGAAGGGCTTGACGAAATTAATTCGACCAACTGGGACCAGACAATCCAGAAAGAACGCTTCGCGAGCCTTAGCGCCAATCTGGTATGGCCTCTCTACACCGGAGGCAAAATTAACGCAGCCAATGAAGCATCCCGCATCAATCATGAAGAATCGGGCATTGAAAAGGAACAAAGCAAAGCTGAATTATTAACAGAACTGGTAACCCGGTATTATGGGCTGGTGCTCTCAAAAGAATCTGAAAAAGTAAGGGAACAGGTGCTCGATGCCATGAAGAAGCATCTTTACGATGCGCAAAAACTAAGCGAGCAGGGGCAAATTGCCAATGTTGAGGAGCTTCATGCTGAAGTAGCGGAATCGGATGCCGAACGGGAAGTGCTAAAGGCCCGTCGCCAATCGTCCATTGTTGAACGGTCGTTGCAAAACACACTTGCCTGCCAGGACAATGATTCCATTATCCCTACGTCGCGGTTATTCCTTCTCCTGAATATTGAGGATGCCTCATACTTTGCTAACCTGGCTAAATTAAAAAGCCCTCTTCTGAAAGAGGTTAATTCAAAAAAAGACCTGGCAAAAACCGGCGTCAAGCTGGAGAAAAGCAACTTTCTGCCGTCTGTTGCATTAACCGGGATGTACGACATAGCCAACAAAGATCTGTCACCGTATATTCCCGACTGGATGGTTGGACTGGGACTCAACTGGACCTTATTCGACGGTACAACCAGACTAAGAAAAGTGCAGGCCGCCCGTTATAAAGTAGCGCAGGTTGAAGAGGCCGGGCACAAGGCAGAAGACGATATCGAAACGATGGTACACAAACTGCATCATGAGCTGGGAATGCAGGTAGAACAAATGCAAAGCCTGAACAAATCGATCACTTTCGCAGAAGCTTATGTAGAGAGCAAAGACAAGGCATTCCATGAAGGGTTATCCTCGTCTTCCGACCTGGTTGATGCCAGGCTGATGCTGGCCAAGTTCAAAATCGAAAGGTTGCAAGCCATGTATAACTATGATGTTGCGCTGGCCACGCTGTTACAGTTTTGCGGGGTGCCCGACCAGTTTATCGGGTACCAGCAAAGGGACGGCGCCATTACCGGATCGGGAAATTAATCGGTTAAAGCAGTACAAAAAATAAAATACAACATAGAATGAACAAAACAAGAAATTTTATCATTGGGATTTTCTTCGCAGCCTTACTGGTTTTCGTGCTTTACACGACCTGGCTGATCACCCGTCCTGTTCCTCTGGAAGTGCAGGGTGAGATGGATGCCACTCAGATCCGCGTGGCCTCGAAAATCCCCGGGCGTATCGATCATATCGCAATAAAAAAGGGGCAACAGGTTCAAAAAGGGGATTTCCTGTTTTCGATTAACAGTCCTGAGATTGAAGCCAAACTTCAGCAGGCCACTGCCGCCAGGGACGCAGCAGCAGCCCAAAGCCTCAAGGCGCAAAACGGAGCACAGAAGGAAGACATTCAGGCAGCCTACAGTACTTACCTGAAGGCGGAAGCCGCCGCCCGGCTTTATGAAAAAACCTATCAGCGGATTGCCAGCCTGTTTGCAGATGGTGTCGTGCCGGAACAAAAGAAAGATGAGGCAGAAACGCAAATGAAGGCTTCAAGGGAAACAGCCAATGCAGCTAAGGCAATTTGGGATAAGGCAAGAAAAGGGGCACGTTCCGAAGATAAAAAAGCAGCAGAGGACCTCGTAAAACAAGCGGAAGGGGCCATTGCCGAAGTTGAGGCGTACCTAAAGGAAACCCAGATCACTGCCCCGTCAACGGGAGAAGTATCCAATGTGATCCCTGAAGAAGGAGAGCTGGTCGCAACCGGTTACCCTGTAATTACGATACTCGACCTGAACGACACCTGGGCTGTCCTGTTTGTCAGGGAAGACCTTATGCCAAACATCAGGATGGGTAGTGAATTCAGAGCAGACATCCCGGCCCTGGGGAAAAAGGATGTCCTCTTTAACGTAAACTACATCAGTCCTACCGCCGACTTCGCGACCTGGACCTCAACAAAGACTTCGGGGGGCTTCGATGTAAAATCGTTCGAGATACACGCTGTACCTACTGAAAAAATGGAAGGGCTCAGGCCCGGAATGAGCATTTTGGTAAACTGGAAACAATTTGGGAAATAAAAACTCTATGATCGGTAGCGGGCAATCATCATTTTTTCGCAGCAATCCTTTTATTAAGGTGCTGTTTCGCGAAATCGACCGGATGACCGGATCGGTGATCTACTTATTTTGCACCCTCATCGGCCCGCTGGTCGCCTTTATTATCCTGCTGACAACTTTCTCTGAATATATCCCGAGAAATATTTCTGTTGCTTTGGTCGACCGCGACAACACAGCGCTTTCGCGGAAAATCGGAATGTACATTAATGCGGCACCCGAAGCGCGGATTTCCGTCCGCCTCCCCGATTTACACGAGGCTTACCGGCAAATGAAGGAAGGCAGCGTTGATGCAGTTGTCGTTATCCCCCAAAACACCGAAAAAACAATACTGAAGGGGAACCAGCAAAAAATTCCCGTTTTCATAAATAACGAAAATATACTAAAGGGAGGCTATCTGCAAAAGGGTATTTACAAAACGCTGGCGACAATCTCTGCCGGAATAAAACTTCAGGTAGACCTGAAAAAAGGAATGCAGGAAGAACAGGCCATGGCGGCGGTACAACCTGTAAAACTGCACCAGCACATTCTTTTTAACCCTTTTGGCAATTATGCCTATTTTCTGATGACTGCCCTGCTGCCCCTTATGGTACTCGTGTTTACCCTGCTCACGACCATTTTTGCAGTTGGCGTTGAAGTGAGGGAAGGCACTGGCCCGGAATGGCTGGAAACTGCATCAGGCAGCCTGGTTGTGGCACTGGCCGGGAAGCTGTTCCCTTATACCCTGCTTTACTGTATTATATCAATGGTCATGAATGTCATCCTTTTCATTCAGATAGGGACACCGCTGAACGGGGAGTTTTTGCTGATCGCGATGGGCGAACTGGGACTGATTGTGACCTATCAGTTTGTCGGGGTACTTTTTGTTTCCGTCCTGGCCAACCTGAGGCTGGCCCTCTCAATAGGAAGTGCCTATTCAATGATGGCGCTGACTTTTTCCGGCCTCACTTTTCCGGCCTATGCAATGCCTGCCCTTGCTGAGGGCTTCTCATTTTTGTTCCCGTTTACCTACTGGATCCATATTTTTGTTTCCCAGGCAATACAAGGAGCACCAGCTGCACAGGGGATAAAATACCTGTGTTTCTTTTTATTGTTCATTTTTTTGTCAATCAGTCTTTTCCCCCGGCTCAAACGTATCCTGTTAACTGAAAAGTTTTGGGGAAAAATCTGATCTATTTTAAATTTTGAATGACTTTGACGATGTTTAAAAAGCTGAAAACCGGCATATCAATGACGGGAGAGTTCTTCCGTCAGGAATTGACAACCATCCTGAAAGATCCGGGGGCCATGCTGATCCTGTTCGGTGCCCTGATTATTTATCCGCTTACATACGCGTTTGCTTACAGCACGGAACTGGTAAGGCAAATAAAAACGATCGTGGTCGATCTCGACAACACCAGCGCCAGCCGTCAACTGACACGCATGATCGACGGGACCGAACAAATCGATATCGTTGCCCATGCAAACAGCATGGACGAAGCGCGCCAAATGTTCTTTGCGGACCAGGACGGGGGCATCATTGCTATCCCGAAAGACTTTGAACGTACGCTGCTTGCAGGCAGGCAGGCAAATGTTTCGGTATATGCCGACGGAAGCTTCTTTCTGATATACCGGCAGGTTATCAATGGGGCAGTAAACGCCGCGGGTACTTTCTCCGCCGGCGTGGAAATAAACAAACTAACGGCTGACGGACAAACCTTCAAACAGGCTTTACAGTCGAGGGACCCATTATCGGCCGACCTCCACTTTTGGTTTAACCCGGCTTCCGGATATGCCACCTTCCTGATGCCAGGCATGCTCCTGATCATCCTGCAGCAAACCCTGCTGATCGGCATCGGTATGATGGGAGGCACCCGGAAAGAAAAAGGACTGCATAAAAATCTGGTGCCTGTCGCACTTAGCAGGGGAGGCGTTTTTCCCGTCCTTTTCGGAAGGGCACTGAGTTACCTGACTATTTACTTTGTCAACTGCATCATCACGCTGGTTTGGATATACCACTGGTTCGGCTATCCCAGCAAAGCCAGCTATCTTCATATTTTTATGCTGATCGTGCCGTTCCTGCTGTCTGTTATTTTCCTGGGGATAACGATTTCCGTTTTCTTTCGCCGGCGCGAATCCTCGCTGCTCTTTCTTATTTTCATGTCGCCCATTGTTTTTTTCCTGAGCGGGATTTCATGGCCGGCATCCTCCATTCCCGGGGTACTTTACGCTTTCGCGCACGTCATTCCCACCACTCTTGTCGTACCTGCCTACCTGAGGTTAAGGTTAATGGGGGTCGGACTACAGGACATCAGGCATGAGTACCTGTTGTTGCTGCTCCAATGCGGAATTTATTTTTTCACAGCCGCTTCAGCCATTTATTTCGAAGCCTGGCATACAAAAAAACACGACAGGCAAACTGAGACGAACAGCTAACATTGGTTATTCTGCCATAAAGTATGAGGTAGTTTTATGTTGGTTTTGGAATACTTGTTAAGAAGTAAATAGCAACCCCAAATGTTATTGTCGCGGTCAAAGTAAAGGCTATTGTTGCTCCGAGCTGAAACCAAATAAGTCCAGTCAACGAACTTGCCAACATTGTACAAATACTTTGTAAGCCAGTAAAAGTTCCAATTGCTGTTGCTATATCCTTTTTGTCCGCAATATTTGATATCCAGGCTTTCGATATTCCTTCGGTCGCTGCGGCATATATACCATACAGAAAAAACAAAATAAAGAAAAAATAGATACCGGTATTTAATGCCATTCCTAAATATACAATTGAAAATACCACAAGTCCTGTTATAAATACCTTTTTAAGACCAATCTTGTCTGCAAGAATACCGATAGGAAATCCAAACACGGCATAAACCAAATTATAGAAAATATAGACTCCAATAACTGAACTGTCATTCAATCCCGCCTCTTTTGCTTTAAGTAATAGAAAAACATCGGAACTATTGAATAATGTAAAAACCAAAAGGCCGGCCAAAAGTTTTTTATAAACTATTGGACTTTCTTTCCAATAGTGCAAAAAAGAAAAGAAAGAAACAGAAGACTTGGGTTTGCTGGTTAGTTCATTTTTTTCTTTCAGCAAGAATGAAGCGAAAACTGCAAAAAGTCCCGGGAAGAAAGCTATGTAAAAAAGAGTTTTGTAATCATTTGGTTTGTAATAGAGATAAATCAAAGCCAATAATGGTCCGATTACAGCCCCCAAAGTATCCATTGAGCGGTGAAAGCCAAAGATTTTCCCCTTTGTTTGTGGTGTTGCTTCATCAGAAAGTATGGCATCTCTTGCACCTGTTCGGATGCCTTTGCCAAAACGGTCGATTGTTCTTGAAAAAAATATCCAAAGCGGATAAATAAAAGCAGCCATCATTGGTTTAGCAACAGTACTAAAAGCATAACCTATTTGCACAAAAGGGACCCGTCTGCCCGAAGTGTCAGAAAGTTTACCAAAGTAACCTTTACTAAGACCTGCGGTTGCTTCGGCAAAACCTTCAAGTATGCCAATCAAAACAACCGTAAAACCAATTGTCTTTAAATAAATCGGCATAATAGGGTAAAGCATTTCGCTTGCTGTATCTGTCAGCAAACTAACAATCGATAAGATCCATACTGTCCGTGTAATGTATTTCATAGATGTCTTTATCTATAGCTAAAATTTTAGATTGTCAATAATTTCTGATTTTCTGCAAAAGCTTTCTAATGCCGTTTTTGCTTCCCAAAAATCCGGGACAGGCCGGATGCATTTTCCATGAGTACAGTTCAGTCTCTTATATGACTGTTCTGAAAAAGAGAAACCCCGCTGCTCTTGCCGTTCTATCAGGCATAAAAGTACTCATTTGTCGGCATTCTTTCGCCAGATCTACTCTCCATTTTGTTCTTTTACTGAAATATAGGTCGTACACTTCCGAAATTTTTGGGTGTCGTGGCAATACGTTTGGCATTACCAGTATTTCAAACAGGGAAGAAATAAGATCGAATTGAGTTTTTCAATTTTCTTCCACTCATGAAGGACAGAGCCGGGCATTTTTTTAACTTTGCCGTCTACGGAAGGATACGAACAATATTTATAAACAAGCATAAGCATGACATTAATTAATGAGAACTATCTTAAATTAAAGGCGGGTTACCTGTTTCCCGAAATCGGGAGAAGGGTAAAGGAATTTGCAGAAGCCCACCCTGACAAAAAGGTAATCCGTATGGGTATTGGCGATGTGACCCAACCCCTCGTCCCTTCCATTGTGAAGGCTTTTCATGATGGAGTTGAAGAAATGGGACATCCGGAAACATTCAAAGGATACGGACCTGAACAGGGATACGATTTTCTTCGGGAAGCTATCTCGGAAAAGGCTTACAAAGCAAATGGAATTGACATCCCGGCATCGGATATTATTGTTTCGGATGGTTCGAAATGCGATACCGGCAACATCCAGGAAATTTTCGGGGCAACAAGTAAAATAGCCATTGGCGACCCGGTATACCCGGTATATGCCGACACTACGGTTATGTCGGGCAAAACAGGCGAATGCCAGGCAAACGGATATTACAGCGGCATTATTTACATGCCCTGCACCGAAGAAAACGGCTTTATCCCGGAACTACCGGACGAACGTCCCGACCTGATCTTTCTGTGCTTTCCGAACAACCCGACAGGTACCGTTGCAAGCCGGGAAGAACTGGAAAAATGGGTTAAATACGCCCGAAAAAATAAAAGTATCATTCTTTATGATGCAGCATACGAAGCGTTTATAACAGACCCTGAAATTCCACATTCCATCTATGAGATTGAGGGAGCAAAGGAAGTCGCTATTGAATTCCGCAGCTTCTCGAAAACAGCCGGATTTACCGGGACCAGATGCGCTTTTATTGTTATTCCCGAAGAACTGAAAGGATACGACAGTGAGGGAAATGCCCACTCTGTAAAAAAACTCTGGATGCGCCGTCATACGACAAAGTTCAACGGTGTTTCATATCCTGTACAAAAAGCAGCAGCGGCAATTTATACGGAACAGGGACAGAAAGAAATAAAAGAGGTGATAGCCTATTATCTCGAAAATGCCCGCATTATGAGAGAAAGCCTCACGGAGGCAGGGTATCGCGTATTCGGAGGGAAGAATGCGCCTTACATATGGGTAAAAACAAAAAATAACATGAAGTCGTGGGATTTCTTCGATAAGTTATTAAACGAAGCAAATGTTGTTGGTACCCCTGGTTCAGGGTTCGGCCCTGCCGGCGAAGGTTATTTTCGTTTTTCAGCTTTTGCAGACCGGGAGAGCGTTATCGAAGCCATGCAGCGCATCCAAAAGCTCGGATAAAAAACCTTTTTAAAATTTAGTATATATATCCCCTGGTTAAACCAGGGGGTTTTTGTTTCTGGCCACTTCTAAATTTTACAATGCCGATACCGTTTGTTTAAAGTATTTGTTGTATCTTCTTTTCCTGAATGAAAGCAGCCGCAGGGGGCGTTATAAAAAATAATTAAACATTGTTAAAAGGGGTTAAGCTTTCTCCGGAAACCATAAATATCCGTGTCAATTAGCTATTTTTGTGAGCATATGAAGAACCTGATCTGCTATATATCCATCTTTATCTTTTCCATAACCTGCTCTGTGAATGTTATGGCCCAGGACGACGATGACCTGGTTGATCCTGTACTAATCCGATTAAAAGGTAAACTGGTAAATAAAGATGACGGTTCTCCGGTCCCGTATGCCAATATTGTTGACATGAGAAATCATGGGGGTACAACAACCAACGAGGATGGCTATTTTTCAATAGAGATACTAAACATTGACAGCCTCGCGGTTACTGCTATCGGATACGTTAAAGACTACCTGCATATTCCTCCGGCACACAATCCGGACAGCCTGATGGTTTTCAGGTTACGGCCTGTCCGGTATGCCATAGGCGAAGTAAAAGTGAAAGGGGAAAGCAAAAAATTAAACCTGTACGGGATCTCCACAGGAAAACCCGACAGTATACCGCCACAGCTACGGGGAGACGCATTTAACAAGAGACCGCCCTGGTATGCAGCGATCTTTACTCCTGCTTCATTCCTTCAATACCACCTAAGTAAAAGGGAAAAGGAAAAACGCGATGTAAGGCAGGCGATGATCTCTTCCCAGGAATGGGAGCGATTATCGAAGTTTTACAACAAGGATATGGTCATGAAACTGACTGGTCTTAATGAAGAACAAGCCGATTCGTTTATGATTTATTTTAACATGAAAGCCCCTTTAAATGCCCGGTCAACAGAATACGATGTAAGGGAGGCCATTATTCGTGAATTTGAAAATTACAAAAAGGAGAAAGCTGAGATCGAAAAACAGTCCGGGACAGAACCGGAATCTGATAGTCCGGAAACAAAGACAAGGAGGGAATCCAGATAAATCATGATCAATCTGATGTCTTACCCTCTTTAATTCCTGGATTTTTCCGACATTTGCACCAACTTTTAATTGATTATGAAGAAAAAGATCAATTTTCCGGGGGGACATCATCCTGACAGGGAAAACGAAAAAAGAGAGAATCCTCCTGAGGCAAAGAGAAAGGTACAAGTCATCCGGAAGGGGGACGAACAGATCAGGCTTAACCGGTTCATTTCCAATGCAGGAATCTGCTCGAGACGGGAAGCAGACCAGTTGATTGCAGCAGGAGAGATTATGGTAAACGGGGAAACGGTAACCGAATTAGGCGCAAAAGTCAGGAAAAGAGACGAGGTCTCCTATAAAGGCAAACGTCTAAGTACAGAAAAGAAAATTTATCTTTTGCTGAACAAACCCAGGGGATATGTTACCACGGTAGAGGACCCTCATGCAGAACATACCGTGATGGAGCTGATAGAAAATGCCTGTGAAGAAAGGATTTACCCGGTAGGCCGGCTTGACAAGGATACTTCCGGCGTTTTGCTATTCACAAATGACGGAGAACTTGCCAAGAAGCTTACGCACCCAAGTTTTGAGAAGAAAAAAATTTACCATGTTTTCCTGAACAAGGAAGTATCGGAAGAACATCTGAGAACCATAAAAGAAGGGTTTGATCTGGAAGACGGATTTATAGCGGCAGATGACGTGAACTATGCCGATCCGCTCGATAAATGCCAGGTTGGGATTGAGATCCATTCAGGGAAGAACCGCATAGTCCGGCGTATCTTCGAACATTTTGGGTATAAAATTGATCGGTTGGACCGTGTTTATTTCGCAGGGTTAACGAAAAAAAAACTGCCCCGCGGCAGATGGCGTTATCTTAGTCCAAAAGAAATTGGTTTTTTGAAGATGAGCTGATGTAATGATGCGGACTTTGTCAGACTAATAATCTGAATCTTGGAAGAAGAATTTGTAAAAGTAATATCAGAGAATCAAGGAATCATCCATAAGGTATGCTCCGTGTATTGTGATTCGGAAGAAGACCGAAGAGATCTTTTTCAGGAAATTCTTGTACAATTATGGAAGTCCTATCCTTCGTTCCGGGAAGAATCGAAATTTACAACATGGATGTACCGTGTAGCCCTGAATACTGCTATTACCAGCTTTAAAAAGATCAAACGGCAACCCGCACAGAAAGCATTGGAGATTGAGGCAGAACAGATAGATGAAGAGTATAATGCGGAAACGGAAGAACAAATTGCGCTGATGAACAAGGCGATTTCACAGCTAAGCGGGATCGAGAAGTCAATTATCCTTCTTTTTCTTGAGAATAAGAAATATGAGGAAATAGCCGAAATTACCGGCATCACACAAAATTACGTGAGGGTAAAAATGAACCGGATAAAGCATAAGCTGAAAAAGTATATGGATATCGAGGAATAGAAACTAAAAAAACGAATGAAGCTGAAAGATCTGCAATCGGCATGGAGCCAATATTCTGAAACTGATGCCAATCGGCACCAGATTAATGAAACAGAATTGAAGGACATGTTAAAGAAAAAGACCTTAAGCCTGATTGAACGCATCGACCGGAATATAAAAACCGGGGTTGTGGTTTTTCTGGCATTATCCCTTTTCTTTATCGTGGATGATTTTGTACTTTCCCCTTCCCTCCCGGATGGTGATAAAATACCGGGATGGATAATCCTGATTGACGGGCTTAGCACGCTTTTTATACTCAGTACCTTTGTCTATTTCAGTATAAGTTATGCCGCAGTCAAGAAAAGTTATTCTCAAAGCAACGATCTGAAGCATGTTTTGCAATCAACAATCAGGATACTGAATACCTACAGGAAACTATTCTACTGGGCCCTGTCTGTTTTGCTTTTTGTCTTATGTGTATCTTTTGTAACAGGAATGTTTTCAGGAGTGGAAGTTGCAGCCTTCCGGCAGGGCGTTACCATAGACGATCTTGACCAGGGACAGCTCTTCTCCAGGATCACCTGGGGTATCCTGATCCTTATTGTTCTGATCAGTTTACTGTTCCTTTTCTTCCGCTGGGGCTTCAGAAAACTTTACGGAAACTATGTTTCAAAGTTAGAGGAAACACTTCGGGAACTGGAAGAAGTTGAGTAGATGATCACCGGCATGCGATTTACTTCATTTTATTGTTTATCTTTGCGGCGGTTTTAAATACTTCATACTGAAATAAATGACGCACAAATCTGGTTTTGTAAATATTATAGGGAACCCGAATGTAGGAAAATCGACGATCATGAATACGCTGGTCGGAGAACGTTTATCGATCATTACCAAAAAGATGCAGACAACACGCCACCGGATAAAAGGGATTGTCAGCGGCGACGATTTTCAGATAGTTTATTCGGATACCCCGGGGATCCTGAAACCAAATTATAAGCTTCAGGAATCGATGATGAAGTTTGTTGATACTGCCCTGATCGATGCTGATGTTATCCTGTATGTAACAGATGTAGTAGAAAAACCGGATAAAAACAATGAATATTTAGAGAAGATCCGCAGGTCAAATGCTCCGGTAATCATCCTGATCAACAAAATAGACCTATCGACCCAGGATAAGGTACTGGAACTTTATAACTATTGGAAAAACCTGTTACCGGCAGCTGATATATTTGCAGTCTCGGCCACTGAAAAATTTAATATAGCCCCGATCTTTGACCGGATTATTGAACTATTACCGGAGGCTCCCCCTTATTTTTCCAAAGACGAACTGACCGATCGAAATGAACGTTTTTTCGTGACAGAGATTATCCGGGAAAAGATACTGCTTAATTATCAGAAAGAGGTGCCTTACTCCGTTGAGGTAGCCGTTGAAGAATTCAAGGACGAGGATAAGCTGCTTCGCCTAAAATGTGTGATACATGTTGCCCGTGACACACAAAAGGGCATTATTATCGGTCATCAGGGAAAGGCATTAAAAAAAGTCGGAACTGAGGCAAGAAAGGACCTCGAAGAATTTTTCCAGAAAAAGGTATTTATGGAGCTTTATGTAAAAGTAACAAAGGACTGGCGCGACCAGAAAAGGTCGTTGAATAACTTCGGCTATGATTTTCAGTAAATAAAGGGGAACTATTACCAGAATTCGAAACACTTAAAAAATGAGCAATATAGTTGCAATTGTTGGAAGGCCTAATGTTGGAAAATCAACCTTGTTTAACAGACTGGTAGAAAGCAGGAAGGCTATCGTAGACGAAACTGCCGGGGTGACACGTGACCGGAATTATGGGAAGTCGGTCTGGAATGGGGTCGAATTTTCAGTGATAGACACCGGAGGGTACGTGATCAATTCAGATGATGTTTTTGAGGAAGAAATCCGCAAACAGGTACACCTGGCCATCGATGAAGCAGACGTCATTGTTTTTGCGGTCGATGTCGAGGGAGGGATTACCGATTTGGACGAGGCGATTGCCAACATCCTAAGGCGTGTAACCAAACCCGTTTTCCTGACAGTGAACAAGGTTGACAACGGGAAACGGTTACTCGACGCCCCTGAGTTTTACGGATTAGGGCTGGGCGATAAAATATATTGCATTTCCGCGATGAACGGGAGCGGCACCGGCGAGCTGCTGGATGCCGTCGTCGAAAGTTTACCAAAGAAAGAAGACGTTGCCGAAGAAGAAGGAATTCCCCGCTTTGCAATTGTTGGCCGTCCGAATGTCGGAAAATCGTCGTTTATAAACGCCCTGATCGGAACCGAAAGGAACATCGTAACCGATGTCGCCGGAACGACACGCGATTCAATCCATACCCGCTACAATAAATACGGGCACGACTTTTACCTGATCGACACGGCAGGATTACGAAAAAGAGCTAAAGTAAAGGAAGATCTGGAATTTTATTCCGTTCTCCGCTCCGTAAGAACGATCGAAGAGTCGGACGTGTGCCTGTTGTTGATTGATGCGACAAGAGGAATGGAGGCCCAGGATGTTACCATCTTCAACCTCATCCTGCGCAATAAAAAGGGAGCAGTTATCCTGGTCAACAAATGGGACCTGCCTGAAAAAGACAATCAATCAGTGAAAAAAGTGACCGAGGACATCCACGAAAGGATCTCTCCTTTCACGGATGTTCCGATTGTATTCATGTCTGTTCTGACCAAGCAACGGATCTTTAGAGCACTGGAGTCGGCAGTTGAAGTTTATCAGAACCGACGCCAAAAGCTAAAAACATCCGAGCTTAATAATATCCTTCTGGATGCCATAGAAAAGTACCCGCCCCCCGCCATTAAAGGAAAATTTATAAAAATAAAATACGTAACCCAGTTACCAAGCTTAACGCCCTCATTTGCCCTGTTCGCCAATCTGCCCCAGTATATAAAAGAACCTTACAGGCGTTATATCGAGAACCAGATCCGCGAACATTTCAATTTTTCCGGAGTCCCGATACAGATCTTTTTCCGGAAGAAATAAAAATACAACAGGGCAAAGAACAATACTGAACACTAAGACACAGAGACACAAAAAATAATTTCTGTTGTTTGAATGTTCGGTACTTCGCCATTTGATTACCAGACAGAACGCGAAGCACAAGAAGGATAGTTTCTGTTGTTGCGATGGTTGATATGATTCTATTATTGCGCTTCCCTGAGCTTTGTTTTTTCTTCCAGTTCACCAGTTCACTAATTCACAATGTCCTTCCCCCAACAGCGTAGCATCGAAGTTTCAAACCGTTCAAACCTTCAAACATTTATTGTCCTGTTGTTTGAGGCTACGCCGTTTGAGCGTTGTTTCGGCTCCCGGAGCTTTAGTTCTCTTTCCATTCAATCATTCTCTCACTCCCTCATTCTTTCATTCACCAGTTCACCAACTCACTAGTACACAATATCTCCTCCCCAACAGCGAAGCGTCGAACTTTCAAACATTCAAACTATTCAAACATTTATTGTTTTAATCTGTGTTATCTGTGGTAAACATTCACCTCTCAACCTACAATCAATCCTGCAGGAACTGGTTCAAAAATCCTCCTGATTCCTTTCGCTGGTTTCCGCCACGAGGAGAAAGTTCTGCAATGAGTTTACGGATAGGCATCGATTGCAGCCAGATCCTTCCGGTCCCTCTCAGGGTTGCCAGGAAAATTCCTTCACCGCCAAAAACCATAGACCGGAGCCCACCGGCTTGTTCAATATTAAAATCGATTGTTTGTTCGTAAGCAACAAGACACCCGGTATCTACCCGTATCACCTCGTTATTCAGGTGACGCTCAATGACAGTTCCTCCCGCGTGGATGAAGGCTTTCCCATCGCCCCTCAACTCCTGCATTATAAAACCCTCCCCACCAAAAAAACCGGCGCCGAGCCGTCTGTTGAACGTAACGGCGATCTGGGTCCCAAGGGCAGCACATAAAAAGGCATCTTTCTGAACGATAATCCGTCCTCCCAGTGATGCGAGATTGATAGGGACTATGGTTCCGGGATAAGGAGCTGAGAAGGCCACATGCTTCTTTCCCCAGCCCTGGTTGGAAAAGTGGGTCAGGAATAACGATTCTCCGGTAATTATCCGGGACCCGGCGGAAAGTAGCTTATCAAAAAAGCCTGCCCTCGGATTGGACCCATCCCCCAGTTTCGCCTCGAAGCTGATCCCGTCTTCCATGTAAAGCATTGCACCGGCTTCAGCAATAACCGTCTCTCCCGGGTCGAGTTCTATTTCGACCAGTTGAACGTCATCGCCAATAATCTTATAATCAATTTCATGTGATTGCATAAATCTATTTTTTAATTGAGAATCTAAAATTACAAATTGAAATCCAAACAAATTCAATTTTTCGGCAAATAGGACCTCTTCACAGGTGAACACCTTCTATTTCCGGCATAAGAGCATCGATAAAAATAAAAGATTTCTAACTTTGCCAAATCGTTATGGAACAGCAAAACATACATACTCCGGATCTTAGCAGTGAATTCGTCTTCAAGGCATCCAGAAGCAGCGGACCGGGAGGGCAAAATGTAAACAAAGTAAACTCCAGGGTAGAACTGCGGTTCGATATTGTAAATTCGGGCCTGCTTACAGAAGAACAAAAACAGGTACTCCTGAATAAATTAAAAAGCAGGATTACCGCTGATGGAATCTTGCTGGTGGTTTCCCAGGAAGACCGTTCGCAGCTAAAAAACAAGGAACAGGCAATCCTTAAATTCCAGAAAATACTTGAAAGGGCATTGCGTCCTGTAAAAAAGAGAAGGGCGACCAACCCGACCAAAGCATCTGTTGAGAAAAGGTTGCAAGAGAAAAAAAAACAGGGAGAGAAAAAATCGAAGCGGGGAAAGATTAATCCGGAATAAATTCAAAAAAAAGACAAAATTCAAAAATCCCGGAAACATACCATTTGAGTAAAAATGCAGATACAAAAATCAGTTTTAGCGATATTCATGCTGGCCGGCCAGTTAAGTATAACAATTAATACAGGAGCACAGGATTTCCGGCTGGAGCCAGGCGACCTGCTTTTCAGGGAAACAGTCCCGGACAGGTTGTCCCAGGCAATTGACAGGGTAACACAAACAAATGGCGGCACGCATTTCTCGCATGTAGGAATTGTCGAAGCGACAGAAGATACGATCTTTGTGCTCCACGCGAGCCCCGAAGGAGGAACGTGCAGGGTTTCACTTTCCCGTTTTATGCATCCGGAAGGCAACCGGGTAGAAGTTATTGCCTACAGGTTAAAAAAGCCATGGCGGCATGCAATTCCGGGAGCGCTGAAACGAGCAAAGGAAATGCTTGGCAGACCTTACAATTTTTCCTATATCCTGACAGATACTGCTTATTACTGTTCCGACTTTATTTACAGGGCTTTTGCTCCTGATTCGGTATTCAGGCTAGACCCGATGACCTTTAAAGATCCGTCAACAGGGACTTTTTCCCCGGGGTGGATTGATTATTTCGGGAAACTGGGGCTGGAAATTCCGGAAGGCCAGCCAGGATGCAATCCGAACGGGATGGCAGCTTCAGAAAAACTGGAGAAGCTGGGTCCTCTAAAGGGAAAACCGTAAAAATGAAATTCCTCACACCATTCATTTCAGAGTATCACTTCTTCGGCTTTTCTCGAAGTTATCTGAACCTGGTGGCGATGGTGAGAAATTCCTTTCCAAACCACTTCCGCCAAATCATGAACCTCAACCGATGATCCTTTTGAAAATGTCTTCTTACACAAAGGGCAAGCCGTGATCAGCTGATCCGGGTGGTACGACTGGTATTCCTCGAGCACCTTGTCCCGGATCTGATCACGTTCAGACATACTGATCTTGATATTGGCCAGGCTCCCCCCGCAGCACCAGGCATCTTCCTTCTCGTGTTTTGTGACAAGAACCGACATATAACTCCTTAACAGTTCCCTGGGTTGTTCATAAATGCCACTTCCCCGTCCCAATTCGCACGGATCATGATAAACAGCCTGCCCCGGCATGTGAAATACCGGAATTTTTCCTTTTTTGACAAGATCAAGCAGGTACTCCGAGTGATGCATTACCCGCACTCCGGGAAGCGTATAATCTTCATTAAAAACTTTATAGCAAATAGGACAGGAAACGACAAGTATTCCCGCTCCGGAAGAAAGTATTTTTTCCGTGTTGTTAATGATCAGTTTTTTTGCAGCCTCATACTGCCCTGCCTGCATCAGCGGCCTTCCGCAGCAAGGGGCCTTCTGCTCATCCATAAACCAGTAGTCGATCCCGGCAAAGTTTAATATCTGCTGCATCGCCTTCTTTATCGATGGCGTAAGGTGGGTCATGCAGCCGGCAAAATAGATTACTCCGGCTTTCGGACTTGGGCCGTTCCTCAGGTAATCGTATGTCGAATTGTATTCAAGCGTCGATTCAATCCGCTGCGTAATGCGCAGATCATTTAAGTCAAGGCCTACCGGACAATCCTTTTGACAACGTCCGCACAGCAGGCAGTTGAATAATTGTTCGTCGCTCAGTCGCCGTCCCCTGATCTGCTTCAACACGTAAACAGATTGCGTATTCCGGATATTGGCATGGTTCATTTGGCAACTATCGAGGCAGATTCCACAACGGGAACATGAAAATACCTGGACACGCGTATAACCGTCGACATGTTTTTTCAACTTAACGCCATATTTCCGTAAAAAGATAAGTAATATCTCGACCGGGATATGCATATACCTTGAAACAGGCATAGCCATAAAAAAAATTCCCAGCGACAAGGAATAACCCCACCAGGCAGGAAGTTCCAGCTGTTGCAAGGGTATAACAGAGGATGCCAAGTGTCCTAGCGGTTGCGTGAGAAAACTCCCGTTGTGGTGCAATCCGGCACTGACACTTTCGGCAACCAGCCGCATCGGAAAAATAAACCACAGAGCTGTCAGGGCAACACGGTCACCGGCTTTAAGCCGGGTTGTCTTTTTCATTCCGAACAGCCGGCTGTTAAACCGCTTATAATAAGCGAGCAATACTCCCGACAATACAAGGAGCAGCAAGAAATCCATTATTGCTGCAAAGAACCGGCTTTCGAATCCCCTGGGAGGAGCGGGTTCTGCGTAACGAAAAAAGATCGACTTCCAAAAAGGGAAACCAAGCGTATGATAATGCAGGGAAGCTTCAAGATGTCCCATAACGATTAACAGGAACCAGCCAAAGGCCAGACTGGTATGCATATAGCCCAATACCGGATTCTTTCGGAAAATTTTCCGGTGAAGCAATGCTTCCATAAAAACCTCTCCTGTTGCCCGGATACTCTTTATTGTATGGCAGTTCTTCGCTATCCGTACCCGGTCAATGCCGGAAAGCCCGCTAATCCAGATAATCGAGACGACCACCAGGAAACTAAGGATAAAAAGGAATCCGATTGTAAAAGGCCATGTAAAAAGCGGAGCATCCATAATTCACTGTTTTTCTGCATTAAGACGGGCCAATCCTCTTTTGACCAGCATAATCACATTCCGGATGTTGATCCCCCTCGGGCAGACCAGCATACATTTTCCGCAAAGCATACATTTGTCAATTTCCTTAGCCAGTCCTTCCATCTCCCCCCTCCGAAGAAGCAGGTTCATCTTACGGACATTAAAGTCGATCAGGTTACCCGCATTACAGGTAGCTGTACATCCGCCACAGGAAAGACAGATCTTGAAGGAGGGCTCTTTCTCAAGCACCTCGTTTAACAGACGTCCGTCGAACTGGTCGAAGTCGATACTTCTGGATGTCATCATGTTGAATCCGAACTGGCTCATTCTGTCAAACATTTTTAGTCAAAAGGTAACGATGTATATCCAAAGCAGCCGATCTGGCATGGTCGAGCGTTTCATCCACTGTCATCGGGCCGGTGCAGGTTCCTGCCAGGAAAATGCCTCCCCGCGAAGAACGGTTCTTTCTCAGGTGCGGGTCCTGCGTCTGAAGGAAACCGTTGGGCTCGCGATTAAGACCAAACAGATCAGCCATACGCGATGTTTCTCTCCCCGGGATCATTCCTACCAGAAGGACCATTAAGTCTGCCTTCATCTTTAACGGACGGCCCGACAGGGTATCTTCGGCCTTTATCACCAGACTTTCGTCCTGGTTTTCCGAAGCTTCAGACAACCGTCCCCGTATAAACTGGATATTATATTTTTCCTGGGCCTGCCGGTAAAGCGATTCCCACGGAAGCCCAAACATCCTCAGATCCATATAAAAACAAAAAATTTCTGCTTCAGGAAGAAGACGGCTTAGTTCGATAGCCTGTTTAACCCCGGTAATACAGCAGACCCTCGAACAATGATGATGTCCCGATTTCTCGTCACGTGATCCCACACAATGAATAAAAGCAATGCGCCGGGGCCTCTCTCCCTTTGATGTCAATACAGGTTTTCCCTTTCTCAGCAGATCTTCCAAATCGACAGAAGTAATTACATTTTCATAGATCGAATAGCCATACTCTTCTTTCTTCACCGCATCGAAAGTCTCAAAGCCGGTACTGATCAGTACTGCATCAGACTGAACAATATCTCCGTTATCTGTTTTGACAAAAAAATGGTTATCCCTGCATTCTGCCCCGATCACAGAAGCCCCTGAGATGACATTGATCCCGGTTGACTGGCTGCATTTACCAAGATAGCCGGTAATTTCGCAGGCAGGCCGTTCGTTAGGAAAGAGGCAGTTCCACTTGTTCAGCTTGCCTCCGGTTTGTTGTTCCTTCTCAATCAAAGAAACTTCATATCCAAGCTCGGCGAGTATCATTGACGCCTCTGTTCCGGCAATTCCACCTCCTATTGCAACTATTTTTCCTCTTCCACTCATTATACAAAAATGGTTAAAAGCCTCTCTCTTAGTTTTGTAAAACTTCTTTCTTTCTGAAACAGTCCGGGATTACAGGTTTTCCCAGGTATTTCCCGTTTGGTCCCAGGTATTTTTTCTCAGGATCGTAGCTGATACCCATCTTTTTCAGTAAGGGTTCACAATCAGTCTGGTGCATTTGCAATCCCAGGTCCCACGGATCGTATCCCAGTACGAGACCGGCCAGTTCTTCATAAGTAAGTACGGGAATGCCTTCGTTGTCAGGACCATACGTTTTATGCTCCATCTCTCCGATCACATACTGCCATTTATCCAGAAACATAGTGCATCCCGGACAGTTACAGACAATAGCATCCGGATAATAAGGTTCCATCGATTCAAATTTTTTCCTTGAATTTGAAACTGAATATCCGCGGTTTGCCATGATCAGGTACTGGCGAAATCCAAAACCACAGCAATGCCGACGCTCCGGATAATCAACAACCTGTCCCCCCCACGACTCGATCATTCCGCTCAGGACGCATGAAAACTCAGCCCCTCCTACCCCTTTCCCGGGAAACATTTTTGAATAATGACAGCCAATATGTTCAACAATTTTCAGCGGCTCGCCGATTTGCCTGTTAATCAGCGAATAGCGCTGCATTGCAGCAATATCTTTTCTGAAATGATAAACAATATCGCTGCAATGCACTACTTCCTCCGGAATATTGAACTCCCGTCCTGTTGCCTTCCAAAGATATTCACGCGCCTTCTGTTCTTCTTTGGGGAATTGTTTCCACGTTTCCAGCACCTCCGAATAAATTCCGAAAGAAGTGACACAGGAAACAGCGGCATTTTTATACCCGGCTTCGGTCATTAAGGCAAACTGACGGGCGACTACTGTCTGGAGCGTTTCAAAAGGCAACAGATCCGAATGGTAAGCAATCCCGGTGCATGTGGTATGTCTGGGATCGTCGAAAACATCTTTCTGAAGATCCTCTTTCATAATCTTTAGGAAAAAGTTCTCTGAAGCCGGAAAAAAATTCTGACGGATACAGCTCCTCAAATAATAAAATCTATCGTCAGGGATATTTTTCTGATAGTCGCTCCAAATTCTCGTTCTTGCCTCAATCTTCATGTATATTAATTATTTTGTATAGACATGCATAAAATAACGATCCATACCACCATCTTCATCCAGAAGATCCATTTCTGAGGCTTTTTCCCGGCTGGCCTGTTCAATAGTATCAAGAAAACCGGTAGCCCCGGACTCATCAAAAATCGCTTTTAATTCCGCCAGGACACCCGGGGAAATCTTCCTCAACGCACCCGCTCCCTCCCGGTCCAGATTGGCCCCAAGCCTTTCATACATATCTTTTCTGTTTTTAAAAAACCATTCCCAGACCGGTCCCTGCTCCGGATGAAGTTCCGGCTTCAGGCAGTCCGGATGAATACAATAACCATGTTTCAGGATATTACCGGCAATCACCTGTTTCAGCGCATATTGCTGCCTTCCCCGGCGACTTTCGGTAAAATACCCCAATTCCTGGGATAATTTTCTCAGGGCATTAATAACGAGTCCGGGACAGTTACCTCTCGGACAACGGGTTTTACATGACATACATTGTCCGCAGTACCAGATAACATCGCTCTTCAAAAGCCTCTCAATGCGTGCTTCATCATGAGACTGGACCTCAGTCACAATCATACGCGGATCATACTCAAAAAACTCTGCCGCAGGACATATTGCGGTGCAAACACCACAGTTCATGCATGCTTTTAATCCTTCAACAAACCGCACATCTTGTTTCAACCGCTCGTAAAGGGTCATATGCCTCTAATTTTGGAAGAGTAAAGCTACTCCTGTACTTACAATGGCCCAACAGCACAAAATCATATTTTCAACTACGTTTTTTTACCTATGCCTGATTCCAGTCCTGGCAAGTTCTTAAGGATCATTTAAGATTATGAATCTTGAAATTACACTTTCTGTTTTATAATTTTATGGAATGAAAAATCTCAAAATATATTTATGGCTTCCTTTCTTTATATCTGCACTGCACGTTCATGCCAATCTGCCTGATCCGGTTAAAGAATTTGTCAGGGATTCGTTCAACATCAGAAGATTGGAAATATACGAAGAGAATTACCAGAAATTAATTGATTCGTACCGGCTACAGACACTTATAGCCATGAGCTATTACCCCGAGCTGAAAAATGTAAAAATCAGATTCAGGCAAAAGAACATCAAAACGACGATGGCGTCAATCCCCCGGCTGGATTTCATTTTTCACCCGAAAGGAAATCGCACATATCACATATATGTGGACAATTCATTGAAAAAAGAAAAAGGGCTTCTGCTAAGGGATGTACCGTTCAATGCCCAGATCGGGGTGATCGGGCACGAATTGGGGCATATATCAGACTATGAGAACAGGACAAACGCAGGTATTGCCATTCTGGGAATCGGATATTTACTACCTCCCTTTCACAGGAAACTGGAACACAGGGTCGACGAAATTACCATAGCTCATGGATTAGGCTATCAGATAGAAGCCTTTTCCGATTTTGTGTTCAACCGGGCTGCCGTGAACGACAGGTATAAAAAATTCAAAAGAAGGTATTACTATGATTCCCGGCAATTAACCCAATTACTTGAAAGATACCCCATCTACTAAGCTATTCTTATCGGATTTATATAATCCGAATGCCCTTTATCATTACGCTGTTTCTTACTCATAGTCTTTGGAAAGAGGCAGCCGGATAAAGAAAGTCGTTCCGCGTTCGACTTCTGTTTCGAACCAAATCTCTCCGTCAAAAGTTTCCACTGTTTTTTTAACGATAGCCAGTCCGAGCCCCATTCCACTCGTTTTTGTGGTAAAGTTAGGCTGAAACATTTTATGCCTGATATCTTCGGGAATACCGGTACCATTATCGGAAACGGCTATGATTGCTGAATTTCCATCGTTGGAAAGCCGCAGGGTAACACGCCCTTTCCGCTTCAGCGGAATAGACTGCATAGCGTTTTTAATCAGGTTTACCACTGCTCTCGAAACCTGTTCTTTATCAGCGCAGATCAACGTTCTTTCGTTCTCATTAATTTCAACAGAAAAAACAACCTGTTTATTGGAATCGAATAGTTCGGCAACATGCCTGAGCCGCTCCCCAAGGTCAAAAACTTCATTTCGCGCCCCGGGAATCTTTGCAAAATTTGAAAATTCGGTCGCAATATCGGAAAGCGTATCAATTTGCTCAATTAAGGACCGGGTAACCCGTTCAAAAAATTCGTCGTAATAAGGACTTTTTTCGGTTTTTGCCCGCTGCAAATACTGAATGTTGAGTTTCATGGGGGTCAACGGATTCTTTATCTCGTGTGCTACCTGTTTGGCCATTTCTCTCCATGCCAGTTCCCGTTCCGATCTTGCCAGCAATTTTGCACTATCAGCCAGTTCCTCCACTTTCCGGTTATACTCTCTTACCAGTGCCCCGATCTCATCATCCTTTTTATAATTAATCTGCTCATTCTTTTTATTCAGCTGCATTCCTCTCAGCTTCTCCCGGACCAGGCTCAAGGGAAGCGTGATCTTATTGGCAAGAATAAAAGCAACAATCATGCTGGCAAAAAAAAGCATTACATACAAGTTGATAAACGCAACTATAAATGTCGACACCTCCTGTTTCAGTTCATCTCCCCTGGAAAAATAAGGAAGATTTATAAACCCCAAATACAAACCCTTGTTATTTATTATCGGTTCATAAACTGAAAGAAAATAAAGCTTACCGATTTTTTCCGGTTGCATATAGTTAATCTGATAATTTTCAGTCAGTTCATAAAATGCTTTTTCATTCATCCGGGACGAAATCATACCCTTATTAACAATTTCCGGCCTTGATGAAGCGATCATTTCTCCATCTGAGCCATAAATATTGATATCAGTCCTAAAGATATTGGAAAGATCACTAAGCTCGTTCCATAACCAGGTTCGTACATCAGGAGTAAAATTTTCCACATCTCCCAGGCGCATATTAATCTCCTCCGAGATCGATTTCATTTTCTCGTTCAGATCATCCTGATGCTTAGCGACATAAGCTCTGACATTATAATAAATCGTCCCGGCCGCGACAACCAGCAATGACAACAGCACTACGGCAATAATAGACGCCTGTATTTTAAACTTAAGATCATTTACAAACATCCGCTTCCTGTATCCGGGGTTACCGGAAAAAACGACAGTCAAAACAATGAGAGAATAAAACACGAACAAGTATGGAAATGAAATGAGGTAATCCAAAAAAGTAAACGATTGTATACTGACAATAATATAGTTATCATTTCCGAGGCTATAGATGAGATGATCATAATGGTTCCATGTCCTGAATGAAAACTCTGTGGAATCCTGTCTGATATTGTACGTACTGATATAATAGTTATACTGGTAATCACCATTCAGATTTACAAGTTCATTGTGATAATATTTAGCATACGAAAATGGACTGTACTGCACTGGTTTCTTCATTGATTTATCCAGAAGAAGTTCCGGGAACCCAATCCCTTCCGGGAGTAGTTTTGATTTCAGTTCTATAAAGACAGAAACCCCAATCGAATCAGAAGAAAGAGGGTAAAACAACTTTCCGAAATAGGAAATCCTCCCGTTCATGTTATCCATGTAATAAAAATTAGTTCCGGATATCCTGTTCCCCGTTTTACGGATCATTTCGTCAAAAAAAGGGAAACAGGGGACTAATTTATTATCTGGCTGCACACGCAGGCTATCAGATCCATCACAGGTAATTATCTGAATATCGTACTTCTTAAAATAGCCATTAAAATACTGATGAACAAGATATTGCTGAAGACTTGTATAAGGAGGGGAAAGCAAATAGGGAATTACAGAATCCACATTAATCTGCTGTTGCATCTCGGTCAGAAAAACCTCTGCTGCAGGGTCATTTTCCGAATAAAGCGTCACTGCCATAAGTTTCTGAATATGACGACGCCTTGCATTATTGTGATTTTGTATAATAAACAGAGAAAAAAGTGTAAACAGGGAAACAAAGTAGAATAAAGAAGACAGGGATGAAGGTTTTAGCTGATACTTTTGCAATGCAAAAAAAGAAAAACTGGTAATCAAAAATAAACAAATAATATACAGGTAACTGTTTTTTAAAACAACAGACAATACCACAAAAACCAGGATGAGGATCGCATGTATATGTAAAAATTGTTTTTTGTTCAGGTACCGCTCTCCTGATTTGAGCACCTTCAGGTTAATTATGGCAGCAGAAAGAAGTAACAAGGCGATAACCAGGTACCCGGCAACGCTGTATATATTAATATCATTTATCCGGTTCAAATAGAATGAAAAACTGCTGTTCCGGATCATGTCCTCTATCAGGAAATTAATAAAAATATAAAACAGAAACACAAAAATATAAGCAATGATTAGCTCTGCTTTGTTTTTTTTCTTCGAAAAATTAAACTCACGGGAAAAGCAATAACACCAGAGAAAAATAAAGGAAGAAAGAATCAGCAAGTCTCCCAATGATGGAAGCCAAAAAGAAGATGCGTACAAATAAGGGCCAAAAAAGTCAAACGAATAACAAATCTGCGGAATTCGGAAGACCAGGTGTGCCCAGTAAATTACAAAAAGAAAAAATCCCAGGCCAAATATACGAAAACCAAAATTCTCATGCCGGTATGAACAATAAAACTGGGCCTGAGCAAAAATCAAAAAAGAAATCAGGGACAGAAAAAAAAGAATACCCGGAAAATATAACTTCGTGTGCTCACAAAAATCCTTTCCCTGGGGAACAAGGGAAAACAAAAAGTCCCCGTTCAGATCATGTACAGGATATCCCCGAGAAGTTTGACCGATCTTGACCTGATAACTTGGAGGAACATCAAAATAATCAGGAAATTTATTGTAAACATACTCATTTTCAATCTGATATATGCTTTTTACAAGAATGAGCCCGATCACGGTAAGGTTTCTCGCTTTTCTGGTAGAACTTAAATAAATTCCATTTGGTAAAAACTGAACTTTTTTCTTCTGAAATTCATTCAAATGCCCGTTAAAAGGGAAACGGTTGTCCGACCAAAAAAGATATTTACTGCTATCTGCAATTAAAAAACCAAGACCTTTATCCTCAAACAAAGATGAAAGCCGATGAAAATCAGGCTGAAAATCGTTGTCAGAATCATTGATCTCAATGGTATTTTTAATCTCATCGAGCTTTCTGTCAAGAAATCGTTGCCGGTCATGAAGTTTCTTTTCAAACCTCATGACCGTAAATGCTGCCTGGTCTCTGCCCAGCAGGGTATGCTCTGATATAAAACCCGCGATGGAAAAAACAACCGCGAGAAAAAGCAGGATATATCTTTTCCTTTCCTTCATCTGAAAACTAAAAATACTAAAAATCCAAAAGAATGGAACACCTGCCTTCCCTCCCGCACCTATTCGTGATGATAGGGTTCCCCTTTTAAAATGGTCATAGCCCTGTATAGCTGTTCACTAAAAATAAGCCTTACCATCTGATGAGAAAAAGTCATCCTGGAAAGACTAACTCCTGTACTTGCCAAATTGTAAACGGATCGTGAAAATCCATAAGGTCCACCGATTACAAAAACCAGGTTCTTTGTTCCGCCAAGCATCTTCTTCTCCAAAAATCGTGCAAATTCGACAGAACTTAACTGTTTTCCCTGTTCATCCAGCAAAATTAATTCATCGCCGGGTTTCAACTGTTCAAGTAAAAGCTCCCCTTCCCTCTCCTTTTGTTGCTCTTCTGACAAACTACGGGTATTTTTAAGATCCGGAATTACATGGTATTCAAAGGGTAGGTAGTGTACAATGCGCTTATGGAACAAAGATATTCCATGCTGAAGGTAATCATGATCCGTTTTCCCCACTACAATTAATTTTACTTTCACTCGAAATAAATTAGTTAATTATTTTATTTCTGTCTGTTTTTGTAAGTTCATATGTCCTGCAAGCTCGTTTTGAGCTGATTTCTTCCATTTCTTCTTTTAATGGTTAAATGAACCTTCCGCACTCCCTTCCCGGAGAATCTCCGTTCCTTCCGGATAAAACTTTGGGGGTTGCTCCTGTAAAAATAATTTTTTTAACTTTACGAAATCAGAGAATCAATATTTTCCGGACAAAATGAATTGGCATAATTTATGTTGCGTTTCAACCCGGGTTCATGTGTCTGTGAATTATTTGGGTTGTCACATGGAAACCTGTCATTATATTCGCTCTGCGGATTTAAGCTTCAGGACAATTCATACTTCCGGGTGAGTGGACTGGTTCTCGTGGCGCATTTCATACGACAAAATGTTATGACAAGAGGAGCTGGAAGTAAATTCAAAAAATAGACTGTTGCAACTTTCAACCAAAGGCAGGGCATGCTAAGCGGGATATGAAAGTTGTATGAGTCTGAATTGAAAATTTACACCGGAATTGACATAATTGAAGGGAACGAGACTGGAGCCAGCCGGTCAGATAAAGTTCATTTCGCGTTATGACAGTTTCGTTTGACAATTAAAAATTAATGCATAGTAAGATGAGACATCAATTTGATAAATTTATTATTGTTACGGTTGCCCTTGTTTTCTCTGGAATTCATTTATTCGCCCAGATACCGGATGAAATCGTATCGAGCCTTAAATCAGGTAATGCGAACAAGCTTTCTGAATATTTCAACCAAAATATTGAAATGGTGGTGCTTGATAATGACGATGTTTACAGCAAGGCACAGGCTCAGCAGATTGTATCCAGTTTTTTTAGCAAAAACAAAGCCAAAGGTTTCTCGATCATTCACCAGGGAGGGAAAGACGGATCGAGTTATGCTATTGGAAATTTATCAACAAGCACGGGGACTTTCAGGGTTTATTTTCTCATAAAGGAAGCACAAGATAAGGCATACATACATCAGTTGAGAATAGAAAAACAATAGCTTGAATGCCGTACAGCCGCTATTATCGGATCAAACGATTTATACAGAGGATGCTGATCCGGGCCAGAAAAGTCAGTTTTCCAGGCTTTGATCGAATCCCGTTGTACGATGTATTGCTTTTTTTCTACAAAAGTATTGTAAACGGATCGATAACAACAAGGGCCTCGGCCATTGCCTTTAGTTTTTTTCTGGCCCTCTTCCCTGCAATTATTTTTCTGTTTACGGTTATTCCTTATATCCCGGTAAAAAATTTTCAGGCAGAACTTTTTCTTCTGATAAGGGATGTGCTGCCGTCCACGACCTTTGTAGCCGTTGAGGAAACCATACAGGATATCCTTACGCACCAACGGGGAGACTTGCTTTCTCTGGGTTTTTTCATGGCACTGATCTTTTCGACAAACGGACTTGTCTCCATGATGAATGCATTCGATGCGTCCCTGCATACGATCGAACGGCGCAGCTGGTACGAACAACGGATTATTGCCGTTTTGCTGCTTTTCATCCTGTCGGTATTGTTAACGCTGACCATAACCCTGATCATTGCCGGGCAGTATGCGATCAATTACCTGGACGAATATCATCTGATCGGCGGACATTTTAACTATTATCTTCTAACCATTGTCAAATGGATCATTGTTATCGCCCTGTTTTTCTTTACTTATTCTTCGCTCTATTTCTTCGCCCCGACAAAAAAAACCCGATGGAGGTTCATCTCTGCCGGGGGCACGCTTGCCACTATCCTCAGTATATTCGTTTTGATGGGATTCGGCTTTTATATTACAAGGTTCGGACAATACAACAAACTTTACGGATCGATCGGGACATTACTTGTCGTTTTGCTGCTTTGTTACATCATGTCTCTGATCCTGCTCGTCGGGTTCGAGCTGAACAGCAGTCTTAATGCAGCCCGAAGGAAAAGGCTGAGATAAAAATAAAATTGCACGGGGTCCGGATAAATATTAAATTTCTTTTTTTTAACCTTTAGAAATTCCGCCGACCAGCCAGGAAGCGGTGAAATGAATTATCTTTGCCTTTCCGAAATTTGCTTTATGGAACATCTTCTGATCTATTCGATAGGATTTATATCCCAGATTTTATTCTTTGGACGGACAATTATTCAATGGTTCGTTTCCGAACATGAAGGGAAAGTATTATCACCCACGATTTTCTGGAAGATCAGTCTCCTTGGGTCCATCCTTATGCTTATTTACGGGATCCTGCGCGACGATGCTGCGATCCTGGTCGGACAAACACTGGTGTATTTCATCTATGTCCGGAATATTCAGTTAAAGGAGGAATGGAAGCCCATGTTACTGGTGACCAGGATCATTATTATCCTGACACCGGTCGTCATTCTCGGCTATTTATTTTTCGGAACAGATTATTCATTGTCCACATTCTTCAAAAATGAAAACAACCCGCTGGCTCTAATGATCTGGGGGATTGCAGCCCAGTTTGTTTTCATATCCCGTTTCTTTTACCAATGGATTTATTCCGAAAACAAGAAGGAATCTGTTCTTCCGGTTGGCTTCTGGATAATTAGCATTGCGGGTTCGGCCATGACATTTATATATGGTGTCTTCAGGCTCGATCCTGTCTTGCTGGCAGCCCACAGCTTGGGTTTGTTTGTTTACATGAGAAATATCCTGATCCATTATAACAAAAAAAGCCTGTTCAGCAGGCTCAACATTCCTTTTCTGAACAGGGTAATCGTTTACGTTTCAGGAAAGATCAAGTAAGATAATGTAAAAAATAAGGATTGGATTACGGAGGAAAATTTTTATCAATAAAAATATTACCTGCCATGAAGAATATCGTTGTAACCGGGTGTGCCGGGTTTATTGGTTCACATCTGTGTGAAAAACTGCTTAAAGAAGGCCATCATGTAATCGGCATCGACAATTTTGATCCATTTTACGACAGATCTGTAAAAGAACGTAACCTGGAACAGTTTCGCTGCCATAAAAACTTCGAGTTTCTGGAACTCGACCTTGCAGACACGCCATCTTTAAATAAAGGCTTATCCGGAAAAACAATCCATGCAATCGTCCACTTGGCCGGAAAAGCCGGGGTACGCCCGTCGATCGAGGATCCTCAAGGGTACATCAGGGCCAATATCACTGCCACGCAAAACATACTGGAGCTCATGAAGGATAAAGGGATTAAAAAGTTAGCGTTTGCCTCATCCTCGTCTGTATACGGAAACACAAAGGAAACCCCGTTCCATGAAGGCCAGGACGTCAGTAACCCCATATCTCCGTATGCTTTTACAAAAAAGGCCTGCGAGCTGATCAACTATACCTATTATGCCCTGTATGGGCTCGACATTATCAACATGAGGTTCTTTACGGTGTTTGGTCCCCGTCAGCGCCCGGACCTGGCCATACATAAATTCACCAGACTGATCCTGAATGATTCAGAAATACCAATGTTCGGAGATGGAAGCACTTCCCGCGATTATACCTATTATGAAGATACCGTTGAAGGAGTATGCCGTGCCCTGGACTACCTTTTTACCCATGAAAAGGTTTATGAAATCGTTAATCTTGGAAATAACCAGCCGGTAAGGCTGAAAGACATGATTGCTGCCATCGAGAAAGCCACCGGCAAAAAGGCAAGGATCAAACAACTTCCCATGCAACCCGGAGATGTAGATATCACCTATGCCAATATTGATAAGGCAAAAAAACTCCTGGGGTATAACCCAAAATATTCTTTCGAGGAAGGGGTGAAAAATTTCGTGGATTGGTATAAAGAGATCAACGGATAACGTTTTTATTTCAGAACTAAAAAGACAGGTGAGCATACTACACTGAAATTGACAGGAATATGCTCACCTGTCCCATAGGTACAAGCCGGATCAAAACGACCATCTCATTTCTTCTTCTCTTCATCCAATTTAGCGAGAGAAATAAGTCCCCCCATTGCCCCCAGGTTCATGGAATCGAGGGCCGAACTCGGGACTATAACCATCGATCCCTTTTCCTTCAGGCCTTCGAATAACATATTCATTCCCCTCAGGTGCAACGCTACAGGATTATCCCTGTATTTTTCACTGGCAATTGCAAACTTTTCAGCAATTTCAGTCTCCGCTGTTCCCAGGATCACCCTGGCCCGCCGTTCCCGTTCCGCCTGGGCCTGCTTACTCATGGCATCGGCCAGAGCCTGGGGAATAACAATATCTTTTATTCCAACATTCTGGCAGGTAATTCCCCATGGATTGGTATCACCGTCGAGTACTTTCTGCAGGTCGTCGGCAATCTTGTCCCTTTCCTGCAAAAGATCAGCAAGTTCATGTTTCCCTATTATGTCACGTAACCCGGTCTGGGCGATATAAGCAATTGCCTTCTCGTATTCCTGCACCTCAAGGGCCGCTTTCTCAACATCCCAAACCGTCCAGTAAACAACAGCATCCACATTTACCGGGACAGTATCCTTTGTCAAGGTTTGCTCTGCCTTGAAATCGGTTACCCGGACACGCTGGTCAATATACTTATCGATCTTGTCAAGTACAGGAACAATAAAAAAAAGTCCTGGTCCTTTCAGTCCTTTATATCTTCCCATCCTCAGCACCACCGCTTTTTCCCATTGATCTGCAATGTGGATCGAGGAAGCAATGAAAAAAGCAAGAAGAAGTGAAACAACAAAAACGGTTTCACTTATTATATGAACAGAGTATAAGTAAACAGAGATGCCGGCAAGAACGACTAAGACCAAAATCGAAACCGGATTGAAATAACCTTTTACAATTGAAGTAGTTTTCATAAGAGTAAGTTTTATTGATTAATAAAATTTCAAATATTCAAAGTCTGGTTGCATAAGAAATCAGTAAATAGAATTTTATTCACTTCTTCTCCTGTTTTCCAGTTCTTGAATTAAATCTGCAACAGAAAAGCCGTAACTCATAGCAATTGTCGAAAATTCATCACAAATTTCTTTAAGTTTTCTGGCCCTTTCTTTTTCCGAAATTGTAAAATCGGTCTGGCAGATAAACGTGCCGGTCCCCTGCTGGGTTTCAAGAATATTTCTAATCTCGAGTTCCTTGTAAGCCTTGGCAACCGTATTCAGGTTCACCTTAAGATCGACAGCCAAAGCCCTTACCGTTGGAAGTTGCTCGCCAACCTTCAGGCTACCTGTCGCAATTCCGAACTTAATCTGATCTATAATCTGACGGTAGAACGGAACTCCGGTTCTTGGATCTAATTTAAACGTCATCATTGTCGTAAATAAATATTGTACTAATGGTATAGTACAAATATACAAACTTTGGATTTCATGTCAAGTACTTTTCTCAAAAAGTTTCCGGGTTAAATATGAATTAAGCGACAGACACGAAAAATGGTTTCTGTTGTTAATCTGGTTAATATTGTTTGAGGCTACGCCGTTTGAATGTTCGATACTTCGTTGTTTGACAAAACTGAACGCGAAGGCGCGAAGACGCAAAGGATAGTTTCTGTTGTTAATATACTGAACGCGAAGGCGCGAAGACACAAGAATGGTTTCTGTGGTTCTTGTTGTTTCTATTGTTAATTTTTTTTGATCTGTGTTAATCCGTGTTATCTGTGGTGGAATGGAACCCTGGCTTCAAAAGCCGGAGCACCCACCCATTAAACCATTAAACCATTAAACCATTGAACCACTCAACCATTTATCGTTCCTTCATTCAATCATTCTTTCATTCACTAATTCACCAGTTCACAATCTCACCAGTTCACCAATATCCAACCGCGAAGCGTCAAACATTCGAACATTCAAACTTTTAAACATCTATTGCTCCTGTACCTCTTGTCCGGGTTCCCATTCTATCATTCACTCATTCTTTCATTCACTAATTCACCAGTTCTCCAGTTCACTAATTCACAATACCCTATGCTCTCTTCCCCAACAGTAAAGCGTCAAATATTCAACCAGTTATTATTTCGATAGCTGTTCTTACTGTTTCTGTCTCCGGGCTTTTCGAACGGAGAACAACCGATAAGGCCCCGATAATCTTTCAGAAAAATTGCAGGCCGTACTGATTTTACTTTGGATTATCATTAATTTAGCAACCATATAGACCGGGAACAGGGCTATCAATTTTCAATCAATGCCAATGGCTTTGGATCTCGGCAAGTTTCGTATAATTATGAAAAAGAAAAGAAAATATATAAAACAGATACTCTGTTTCACAGCGGTATTACTCACAGTAATCAGCTGTGAGGAGACTTATGACACCCCTCCCAGGCCGTCCGCAGGGATTGTTTTTTCCTACACTTCAGGTGCTGACAGCACTCCTGTTATTACTGCGTACGGGCTGGACATCGACAGCATCCTTGTTCAGGAAGAAGAAACAGACGAAGTCAGCCTTCCACTGAGCCTTGCCGATAGCTCGACATTTGTTTTACTGATCGACTCCATCGCAGATACCCTGACCATTTATCATACCAACACGTTGAATTATGAATCGATCGAATCCGGATTCTATTATGATTACATGATCACAGGAGCGAAACATACCTATAACCGCATTGATTCGGCAGAAATACTAAACGATACAGTAACGACATCCTGGAATGAAAATATTAGACTTTATCTTAATGATCTGCCTTCTGATACCAGCTCTAACTAGCCAGGCACAGGAGCAGCAGAAAAAGAAAAAACCGAAAAGAACAGACAACTTTATCCGCATGGAAGGTCTCCGCCTGGGAACAGATATTACCCGTCCTTTTCAATCGCTTTGGAATAAGGGTGACCGCTACGGAGGTGAAGTAACCGCTGATTTTGAGCTTCGCCCTAATTTTTTTCCTGTAGCAGAAGCCGGATGGGAAAAACTTAAGATAGATCAGGAATATGTCCTTTACAACAGTTCCGGTCCTTATTTCAGGTTCGGGGCAAATTACAATATCCTTGCCGCGACATCGAGAACAGACAAAGATCTCCTGTACATCGGATTTCGCTATGGGGTCAGTTTTGCATCGCAATCTGTAGACTATTATAAAATTGATAACTACTGGGGTGAAGAAACAGGTTCTTTTCCTTCGCAGAGTTATAATTCTCAGTGGTTCGAACTGGTATTCGGGATGAAAGGAGAAGTTTTGAAAAATTTTTATCTTGGCTGGTCCATCCGGGCCAAGTTCAATCTCTTCCAAAAGAATTACGATTTACCAGGCGTTTATTTCAACCCGGGTTACGGGAAAGCAGAAAACAGCTCAACCATGGATATAACTTATTCTATTTCCTACAATATCCCGTTCAGGCTGAGAAAACATAAAGATGCAGCTGTTCCGGCCCCACCAGAAGGGAAAAAGAAATAAACGATGAGGAAGTATTATAAATAACGAATAAAGACATACGAAAAAGCGCACCCGTTAAAGTGCGCTTTTCTGTTTTTATTATTATTTGTAATGTCAGAGAATGATACTACATCATTCCGCCCATTCCTCCGCCCATTGGAGGCATCGGAGCCTGGGCTTTTTCATCTTTTTCTTCAACCAGTACACATTCCGTTGTCAGGAACATACCGGCAATTGAAGCAGCATTTTCCAAAGCGATACGGGCCACTTTGGCAGGGTCGATCACCCCTGTTTCAAACAAGTTCTGGTATTCATCGGAACGGGCATTGTACCCAAAGTCACCTTTTCCTTCAGCAACTTTCTGGGCAACAACAGCACCTTCACGTCCGGCATTGACAACAATTTGACGAAGAGGTTCTTCAATAGCCCGTTTTACAATTTCGATACCAGTAGTTTCATCGTCATTATCGCCTGTCAATCCCTCAAGGGCAGCGATTGCACGGATGTAAGTAACACCACCGCCAGGCACAATACCTTCTTCAACGGCAGCACGAGTTGCACTCAATGCATCGTCAACGCGGTCTTTCTTTTCCTTCATTTCGACCTCAGAAGCGGCACCGACATAAAGAACGGCAACTCCGCCAGCCAGTTTTGCCAAACGTTCCTGCAGTTTTTCACGATCGTAATCAGACTTAGTCGCCTCGATCTGGCGTTTAATCATAGCCACACGTGCTTTAATACTTTCCGGGTCACCGGAACCGGCAACGATAGTGGTATTTTCCTTATCAACGGTAATCTTTTCACATACGCCAAGCATATCCATCTTGGTATCTTCCAGTTTCATACCCTTTTCTTCCGTAATTACGGTACCACCAGTCAGTACTGCCAGGTCTTCCAGCATTTCCTTACGACGGTCACCGAACCCGGGAGCTTTAACAGCACAAACTTTCAGCGAACCGCGAAGACGGTTAACTACCAACGTTGCCAATGCTTCGCCATCAACATCTTCAGCAACAATCATGAGCGGACGTCCGCTTTGTGCAGTTTGTTCAAGAATTGGAAGGAGATCTTTCATGGTGCTGATTTTCTTGTCGTGGATCAGGATATATGGGTGATCCAGTTCAGCAGCCATTTTTTCAGTGTTGGTTACAAAATAAGGAGAGATATAGCCCCGGTCGAATTGCATTCCTTCAACAACATCGACATAAGTTTCTGTACCCTTAGCCTCTTCAACAGTAATGACTCCTTCTTTTTTTACCTTTTCCATCGCTTCTGCGATCAGTTTACCGATCTCTTCGTCACCATTTGCAGATACCCGGGCAACCTGTTCAATTTTATTAAAGTCATCACCGATGTTTTGGGACTGTCCCTTGATGCTTTCAACAACTTTGGTAACAGCCTTGTCAATGCCGCGTTTCAAATCCATTGGGTTAGCTCCGGCAGTAACGTTTTTCAAACCGACATTGATGATCGACTGAGCAAGAACTGTAGCAGTGGTTGTTCCGTCACCGGCGTCGTCACCTGTCTTGCTGGCAACTTCCTTTACCATCTGTGCACCGATATTTTCATAGGGATCGGAAAGTTCGATTTCCTTGGCAACAGTTACACCGTCCTTGGTAATCTGCGGGGCTCCGAATTTTTTCTCGATAACGACATTGCGTCCTTTTGGGCCTAAGGTAACCTTTACTGCATCGGCTAATTTATCGACTCCTTTTTTTAATAAATCTCTTGACTCGATATTGAATTTGATTTCTTTTGCCATTTTTGTTTCGTTTTAATTTCTTACTACTTAAAAACTATGCAATATACAATACATCGGTTTGTGACATCAGGATATAATCAGCTCCATCGATGCTCAATTCTGTCCCGGAATATTTACCATAGAAAACAGTATCACCAACATTAACTTCCATTGGCTCATCTTTTTTAGCAGCCCCAACTAAAACCACTTTCCCCGCATGTGGTTTTTCTTTTGCCGAATCGGGAATAATAATTCCGCTTGCTGTTTTTGTTTCTGCTTCCTGCGGTTGAACAAGAATTTTACCTGCAAGGATTTTACCTTTTAAATCTGCCATTTTCAAATTATTTTAGTTAGACATTTTTTAAAATTGACAACCACATCTATCGAAATTTATGCCAAAAGAATAGATGAAAGGAAATATTCGTAAGAAAGACAAAATTACACTTCAGGAGTGGTCTTTTTCATTTCTAACAAAACAGAACGTCACTGAATGTCAGAAAATTGAATTATCTGCCATTAATTATGACAGGCTGACAGGTTCCAGTAAATTTTTCAGGATGACATAATCAGGCTAATCATATGGGGCAAATCGTCCATCACAAGTAGTGACAAAGACCGGGACCAAAGGTAAAGATGACCGGTCAAGATAAAAAAAGAGCCTGCTTCATGAAAAGAAACAAGCTCAATATATTTAAAATATCTTCATTCAGTTGCAAATAAACTTCTATCAGATTCAAACAGATCACAAGGGAACCCTCTCAGTCCCACTGCAGAATCAGTTTGCAGAACATCAACCAATTTATTTAGCAGGAGTTTCCTTTTGTCCTGATGCGGGCGCAGGTTGAGCCCCCTGAGTTTGCTGGGAAGATGAAGTGCCCTTTGCATCCGGGACAGATGTCGGGAAATTCGGGACAGCATTCGGATCAACTGCATTTTCAATCTGATCCTTAATAGCCGATTGGTTCACCTCCTCTGCTGCCCTCGGAATAAAAGCACTTCCAACGATAGACAAAAGCAACAGGGCTCCAGCTAAAAACCAGGTTGCCTTTTCCAGAAAATCGGTTGTCTTGCGAACACCCATGATCTGGTTCGATGCCTGAAAATTACTGGCCAAACCGCCTCCTTTTGAATTCTGCACCAACACGATCAGGATCAAAAGCACGCAGGTGATAAATATCAAAACAATGATCAACGTATACATGACGACTCTATTAGTTCATTAATTTTTTAACTTCTTCAATTTGACCGGCAAAATAAACATTTTTTTCCGGAAATTTCAAACTTAATTTTTCATATGCCTGTAAAGCTTCTTTATAAAGCTTTTGCTTAACATATATTTTAGCCAACGTTTCTGTCACAAAATCGTTCCCGGCACTCTCTGAGTTATGGCTTTCCTCCATCTGTGATTGGTCATTTTCCTTTACAAATTGCTTATGCCGGAGCGATTTTACCAGGTCGGACAAAGAGTCCGGATTTTCAGCATCCTTCTCCAGATGGTAGGTCCCCTGAGATATATATTCCCTTGAAAGGATTTTCAGCGTCTCCTCAGTCTGAGTATCAGTTTTATCTTTTGTCAGGAACAGGAAAAGCTGCCTGCGGTCGGTTATATAAAAAGCCCCCTTCTCCAGATAAGCTTCGAAATCAGGGCTATTCAATTTCTTAAGATTTTTAAGTAATAACACCCACCCTGCCTGAAAAACAGGAAATTGCTCCGTTACCGACTTCAGCACAGGCAAACTATTCTCATCAAGTCGATCCGGATCTTTGAGCCATATGTAAAGGTCGGACAGGTTCATTACCAATTCGCAATTGAGGCATTGAAAATATCTTCCGCAAGATCGTCAATAATTTCAGTTGTCAGGTCATCTTCCACGTCGCTTAACAGTTTCGTACTGTCATAGTCAGAATAGGCAGAAAAGCTTTTCTCCCAATCGTCTGCATGGTCTTTATTGTTGACGTATTTTACCTTTACCGTAATCGTAAGCCGTGTTTGCGCGGCCTGGTCTCCTTCCTGGATGTTCATCGGACGGGTATCATACCCGGTTATCTGTCCTGAGAATTCCAGGTCACCTCCTGTTGTAACCATATTCAGCGAAGTCTGACGGGTAAGTTTATCCTGCAACGCTTCGGTAAGTTGCTGACTGAGATTCGGATTGACCAGCTTTGCCCGGTTAGGAAAGTAATCAACAGAAAAAGTCTTCACATTAGCTGCGATAGATGCGCCGGTAAAGGAATAAGAAACTTTGCACCCCTGCGTTGCAGGAATAACCAGAAGCAGGAGAAGCAACAAAGGCTTAAACAGTCTGAATAATTTAATCGATATCATACTCTTTGATTTTACGGTAAAGGGTACGCTCGGAAATTCCCAGTTCCTGCGCAGCATACTTTCGTTTTCCCTTATGTCTCTCAAGGGCTTTCTTTATTAACTCGATTTCCTTGTCTTCCAGGGAAAGCGATTCTTCAACAAACTCTTCGGTATCCTGTATATCGTCGCGGGTCACATGCTCAAAATGGACAGGGTTTACCGAAGCCTGGTCTGGCACCGGGTTTCCGGGCTCTTTATGATAAAGGTTCCGGATAAGCTGTGCATTATCGGCGTGAAATTCGGCCGGGTTATTTCCTTCCCGCATCAAATCGAGCACCAGTTTCTTGAGATCGTTCATGTCCTTTTTCATATCGAAAAGAACCTGATAGAGAATTTCCCGCTCGCTGGCAAAGGTTTTTTCATCGACTGATTTGTAAATAGCAGGAAGCTGCGGGGCTCCCTGCGCCGGAAGATAAACCCGCATGGCATTACCGGTAATGGTCCGGTCGCGCTCAATAACAGAGATCTGTTCTGTGATATTTTTCAACTGCCTCACATTTCCCGGCCAGCCATAGTTTTCAAGCATCGCACGGGCTTCATCATCGAGACGGACCGGTGGCATCCTGTATTTTTCAGCAAAATCCTGGGAAAATTTTCTGAACAGCAGAAAAATATCCTCTTTCCTGTCACGAAGCGGCAACATCCGTATAGGTACCGTATTCAACCGGTAGTAAAGGTCTTCCCGGAAACGGTTCTGCTCGATCGCCCTCACAATATCAACATTAGTTGCCGCAACCACCCGCACGTTTGTCTTCATCACTTTTGAAGAACCGACCTTGATAAACTCACCGGCTTCAAGCACCCTCAGCAACCGGACCTGGGTAGAAAGAGGGAGCTCCCCTATTTCATCAAGAAAAATAGTCCCCCCGTCGGCCTCCTCAAAATATCCTTTACGGTCTGACAAGGCACCGGTAAAAGCACCCTTTTCATGACCAAAAAGCTCGGAATCGATCGTTCCTTCAGGGATAGCCCCACAGTTTACCGCGATGTATTTACCATGTTTTCTGGATGAAAAATGATGTATAACCTGGGGAAAAATTTCCTTCCCTGTTCCACTCTCTCCGGTAATCAGAACAGATAAATCAGTAGGGGCAACCTGAATCGCCACTTCAAGTGCCCGATTCAGCCCCGGCACATTTCCAATTATCCCGAACCGCTGTTTTATCTCCTGAACATCCATAAGCCTGTTTTCAATTATAATCAGCAAAGTTACAATTTTAGAAATAATACTGGTTGAAGCAACGAAGTTATCTGCAAAAACCTGTTGTTTACAGAAAGAGAAAAACGACAGGTTAAAGGTTTCATGATTTTTATATTTTTGTTTTGTTATTAAACCGTGCTTGCAAATGAACTTTATCGCTATCATCCCCGCCCGATTCCAGTCGACCAGGTTTCCCGGGAAACCCCTGGCAATGCTGGGGAATAAACCAATCATCCAACATGTATATGAACATGCCAGGGAAACGCTTGATCATGTGTGGGTTGCAACCGACGACAAGAGGATTGCAGAAACAGTAAAAGAGTTCGGGGGCCAGTTTGTGATGACACGTCCGGACCATCAAAGCGGGACAGACAGGTGTGCCGAAGCCGCACAGATAATAGCAAAAGAATTGCAATTTGATGTAATTATCAATATCCAGGGAGACGAACCTTTTGTTCAGAAAGAACAGGTTAACTCATTAAAAAATTGTTTTCTGGATGAAACAACAGAAATTGCAACGCTTATAAAAAAAGCGGAAAAAGAAGATCTCTTCAACCCGAACAGGCCGAAGGTGGTGATAGACAAAAACCGGAATGCCTTATTTTTCAGCAGGGCCACAATTCCTTACATTCGCGGGGCGGAAACAGAAGCATGGATCAAAAAACATGAGTTTTACTGTCATCTTGGCATGTATGCATACCGGACCGGCGTCCTGCTACAACTCACAAAACTTTCGCCATCGTCGCTTGAGCTGGCAGAATCGCTGGAACAGCTCCGCTGGCTCGAGAACGGTTTTCATATAAAAACAGCAGTAACAAAATTCGAGAGTATCGGCATCGATACCCCCGAAGATCTGGGAAAGGCCAGGAAGATGCTTTGAGTATCCGTTATTTTTAAGAAACAGATCCTTAAAGGATTCTATCCGGTTTACCCTTATCGCTTCATAATCATGAACCGGAACTGATCTTTCATATGAGGTTGTACCGCCTGGAAACTGATCCGGTAGATCCGGTCGCCCCATTTCTGTAAAACCCCCCGGTCTTCCTCCGTTTCAAGTTTGACCTTTTCCACTTGAGGTGTTAATTTCCCGGGATCGTAGTTGATGATAAAATCTTTTGCCTCACCGCCCCGAGGTTGATAATGAATAACCAGTTGTCCCGGACTGACGACTTCTGACGGGTAAACGGTCATAAAATGTTCAGAGAGTTGATCCGCCCTGTTCAGGTCAAACACATCCCTGATCTCCACCTGCTTCCCGCGATCGTACCGGACAGACCTTACCCAGCTGTTTATGCCGGCATTTTCCGGATAAGCCTTCGCCAGATCCAATGAAAAGCGGACATTGTTTTTTGAAGATTGATAAAATACGTTCTTTGCCCGGAACTCATGTCCCGGCATCTGATCTTTCCCGTTAATAGTTGGCAAATTATGATAATCGGAACAATTAAACCAGATATCGTAACGCTGGCTGCTAAAAGTTTTTTTGGTATATGTTCCACGTCCGACATCAATCAGCAAGGGATATCCGTTATAAAAGACAACAAAATTACCGACATCGTTATGATTGTGGCTTTCAGCATTATGACCACCCTTTGCAGCAACAAAAAAGCCATCGGACGAGCCTTCCCGGTCGCGGGCGACCATCACCTGGAGACCCGGGAACCAGGCATCTTTGGGAAGCGGCAATTTCTTTTCCACCCCGGCGATCTCATCCTGCAAAAACAGTTCATACAAATTTCTGAAATAATGGAAAGGAGGAACCAGCCCGGTAGGTTCTGCCTGGTAGAAAGCGCCGAACGACATCATTTTGTCATCGCCGATAGCCTTTCCGAAACGGTAAACCATGCTGGCATCCACGCCAGGCCGGGGATCGGCATCGGCAAAGTTCAGAAAGTACTTGTCGCTGATCTGTACCCTGTAGATATACCGGGCCATATTCTTTACTTTTTCATTTTCGAAGATATACCGGAAGGCTCCATTTGTAGCGTCATTCAGCATGGCCAGGTTATCGAACAGGGAAGCGGCAGCCGCTCCCCAGTAGCTCGGCCCCTCATCACAACCGCCGTCAGCAGGATACGGGTTGACAAACTGATCGAGCACATCGGTGATCTTGTAAACCATGGCCGCACGACGGGCATCGTCTTTTTCAAGCAACAAGGCCGCACTCAGCCAGTTGGAACAGATCCACGGATTCCAGTTGTTGGGCAGCCTTCCCCCGAATTTCTCCCCCATCCACCAGTGCGGCTTGCTCATTACCGGCTCAAAAATGCGCCGGTTGACTTCATAATAAATCCTTTTCCGGATCTGGGGAGAAACAGCGTCCAGTTTTTCCCCGAGGAAGTAATCAACCCAGGCAAGGAACGTGGCTGTTTCGGCAGAAAAGAGCTCCACGAACGGGTCGGTCACATCGGCCAGCCCTGCATACTGCGGGCCACCGGGCAGGTGGGCCGGCGCTCCCCACCACGACTCTTCGCAAATAGACCATACCCCGTCGATAATCTGGTCAATAAAACGGCCTTTGTTTTCGTAAATTTCGGCCAGCAACAACGTTCCCAATACCTGCCTTTTCTTAAAACTGATGGCTTCGTACTCCGACCTGTTCCCGCTGCGCACAATTAACAGCGATTTGGTTGCCGGAATATAGGGCCACTCAAAATGAAGGTATTCTTCGGCTTTGGCCAGATAATCCTTCATGGCGGTTTCATCGGCTTTTGCCCAGCCTGAACGGTCGGCCAGCTTTGGGAACGGATGGTATTCTGCCCGGGGGACCAGCAAATCTTTTAACTGTTCTTCCGAATACTTTCCCCCGATCAGGTTTTCTTGCGCAATCGAATGCACAACAAGACTAAAAAAAAGAAAAATGAATAATCCTGTTTTTTTCTTCATGGTCACTTTTAGTTGGTTCATTCACAAATATACATGGAAATTTTTAAAATTTCGAATGATCATGAAATTGGCCGGCTTTCGTTTAAACGCTGACCGGGAACAGATAAAAAGTCGGCCAACTTATTAAAAAAAGTTGGCCGACTTTATCGAAGAAGTTGGCCGGGAAATTATAGAATCCCGGCGAGCTTTTTTGTCATTTCTGCCTTGTAAAATTAACGGGAAACGAAAGTAATGTTTGCCAGGGCATTGCGAATCTCTTTTCCCGGACGGAAACGCATGTTGACAGATTTAATGGTATCAATCGTACAGGCGTCCTCAGTATCGGTCCCGCTGGAACTGAGTGTCAGCTGGAAGGACCCCCAGTCTCCCATTTGCACAGAATAGCCATCCATCAGTAACTGAAGGATGACCGATTGCAGTTCATCCAGCACCATCAATGCTTCGCCCCGGTTCAGCGTTGTGTTTTTGGTGAGCAATTCGGCTACTTCTTTTTCGCTTTTTTGTTTCACCCTCCGGAGAACGATATGCCACTTAAGAGCTGCCTTCGGTTCGCTCGGGTTTACCCGTTTTGCTTTGGAATATAATACTGACATAGGAATACAGTTAAATCATAAGTTCATAAAAAACATTCCTGAAATTAAAAATTTGTATTGAAAAAATCCAGCAAAACGATTGAATAACATATCAGGCAAACGGTCTGTCAGAATATTCAGCAGGACCTTTTCCCGTCGATATCCTTAAAATCGATCTCGTACTTTTCCCCGTTAAAGAGAGTGATTTCGGCACCAAGAGGCGAATGACCCTTCATGATATCCACGATCCTGACCTCCGTTAACGGCGATAATTCTTCTTCAGTCCAGTCGCTGTCGTCAGTTTTATGAAGCATGACCGTAATCATCAGTTCCATTGGCGGATTTTTCGACAACCTTTTTTTCCGGGCATAAATTACGGTACTGTCGCCGGCTTCAGCATTCCTGTTGGTATGGACAAGGCTATCCACCTCATCCCATCCGCTGTAAGTAATCAGGGCGACACGTCGTCCCGGAATGGAAGCAGTTATCACCTTCTTTTCCCTATCTTCAAAACGATCGACAACAGCTTTCTCTCCGTTCAGATGAGGCAACCCGAAATGGCCGAGTGTCAGTTCATATTCGAAGGCAAGCCGGGAACGGTCTACCCGGACCACTCCTCCCGGTACCGTAATCTCTGCCAGGTCGATAATATACCCGACCCCATTGTTTGGAGGCCGCCTCATGATAGCCTGGCGGTATAAAACATTTTCCCTGATCCCGTTAAAAAGCATACTCCGGGAGGTAGAAAAGAAACTGTTCCGGACAGCGCTGTTTTCAACAGTTTTCCCGGTAAGATAAAAATTAATGTCGTCACCTCTCAGATCCCGGGGATCGTGGCTACGGAAACTATATTCCATAGACGTCCCGCCTGCCGGGTCGTGATCTTCCCATGGAAAATGCGTGTTATAAACCAACTTGGAATAATTCGGGTCGTCATAATAAACTTTTCCCGGAATGATTTCAGATGTGCCTGTTTTCCCATGGTTAACCAAAACAAGACCGGGACTTTCGAGCACTACCTTATTCGACCGGGAACCAAGGGCCTCCCACATCCCTTCATTTTCACGTGCTGTCCAGAAAGGAGAATCGTCAGGCAGGGCAAGACATATAAACGGGAGGAACATCAGGAACGGGCTTGCAGCACAACTATAATCCTGTATCATGTATTCCCGGTGACCGTAAAAGCCAAGGCTGGGGATATCGTTATCGTAAAACTCCTCACGCGCGACAAACTGAAGCAATGAACCGGAACAAAGCCGTCTGGCCCATCCCGGATCGAGAAGCGATTTATCCTTCAGCATAAATGCAACAGGGAAAGCCCCGGAAACCCATGTCCGGTAACAAATGCTCCGTGCCCACATGTTAACATAGCCGTCACGCCCAAAAAAGCTGGTAATCGAGTCCATCAGTTTTTGGGCAGAACCTTCGATAATTCCGGCAATCTCAGGATAATATTCATCACCAAAAGCCCTGTTCCAAATCGTCGTATAAACGATGAACAGGCTGATCGAATAATAATTATAAGTTTGCTCAAGATACCAGCCATCTCCCGAATGATAGGAGGCCACCCACAAGAGGTGGCTTTTTAACAGCTCATCATCAATTTCGTATCCGTATTTTTTCAGGAACGAAAGGGTAACAATATTAAAAATCCTCCAGTTGTTCTGGGTTGTCCGGTGATGGGCCCATTTTGAAATGGTAACAGCCATCTCGTCTTTTTGCTTCTGAGAAAAATACGGCCAAAGCGTATCGGGCAGAAGCAGCAGCGTTTTAAACAGGCCGCCGAACTCGCAGGTAAACTGGTAATTGGAATCGGACAGGTCTTCCGGCAGCGGTAACGAATTCGGATGTCCGGGAGTAAAGGCATTGTACATTTGCAGGCAATAGTAATCCCTGAGCTTAATCCCGTTTACAGCAACTTCAGGATCAGCATGGATCAGAGGTCCCGCAATGGTAAATGTCCGCTCGAGGGCCTCGAACTCCAGGGAACGGTACCGCCAGTCCGGCGCATTGGGCTGAGGGTAGGTTTTCCCGGGGACAGAAGGGAAAGACAGGGGTGTTTCAATCGAATCGACGTACCTGAAAGCCCGCTTCAGTAAATATTTTGCCAATTCAATATAGTGTCTTTTCGACATTCCGGTGAAAGGACTCAGATTGAAGTCCGGATCTTTCACTTCAAATGCATTCTTCATCATAAAAAATTTATACTTTAATCTACTGCAATCAAAATTAATGGAAAGAATCAATCAAGTCCAGTATCATTCTTGCACAAAATGATATGATTATTGCAAAGAATACCGGTCCTTCAAAAAAGCAGAACAAATAAAAAAGGTGTCCCAAAATCAGGGTTGACTTCCGGGACACCTCTCCTATCCATTTCAGAACAGGGCAATTATAGTTTCATATCATTCCTGCGGCACCACTTCACCTTCCCCGTCGCCGGTATCTTTCCAGACATAAGGTGTAACATTGTCTTCAGCTCCCGGATAACCTTCATTCTGGTTGATATGGCCAAGGCTGTTCGCCTCGATGGCGCTGGCAGGGACCGGCCAAAGGACAATCCACTCAGCAGCCCTGTAGGTATAATGGGGAGAGACAACATTATCCCGGTAGAAAATATTTTTCTCCGTTACCCGGTCATACCAGAAATTGTCGGTCGGGAAATTTGTTGTACTGTATGTTTTCCCGTTATAGCAAGGTTCGCCCGTTTCAGCAAGGATGTAAGCAATACGGGTAAGTTCTGTTTTCCGGGGTTCCTCGTAGTACAGTTCACGGGCCCGTTCATCAAGGATTGTCCCGATATTGACATCTGAAGCGTCGATCGGTTCTGCTCCGGCCCTCGAACGAACAGCGTTAATATCCTGGGCTGCCTTAGCGAGCTCTCCTTTCCAGAAATAAGCCTCAGCGCGCAACAAATAGGTTTCGGCCAGACGGTAACAATAAGTATCGCCATAGCCGCCTACAGGAAGTGTAGCTGTGGGATCAGGGATATAAAGTTTATAATAAGGCCAGTCGAACCAGTAGCGGATGGTATCGGTACAGAGAATATTTCCGTTATCGTCATACAGCTGAAGGTGTTTCCCATAATACGGATCACCGTTTTTCTTCAGGTTTTGACTGTTATAAACAAGGTCTTCCATGGTCATCCAGTTCGGGTATGTGTGCCGCATATCGTTTTTGTCGGTCCAAATGTCGTATTCATAATACGGAGTAGGCCGGCAACGTCCGATTCCCCTTCCGTATTCTGATAAAAGATCATACTCAACGCCGGTAGTATTTGCCATTCCCGAATTTCCTGACGGAGTTTTAATCTTTCCGGTCCCGCTAAAGAACGGGACCGTATTTCTCATTACCTGGCTCTTTTCACTGGCTGCATCGTCAGTCATGTCTTCACTTCCGACAAACAGGTAAATCCGCTCCCTGTTTTCGGACAAAGCAAGGTTTTCCTCCTGGTGAAGGTCCCAGATAACATCATGGATCCCGTCATTTTTATCGGTTCCGAAACGTTCTGTCATCAGATAATGATAACCATCGTCGATAACCGCGGTAGCAGAAGCAATCGCATCATCAAAATCGCAAAGGGCCAGGTTCACCTTGGTCAAAAGATGGTTTACCGCAGCCTTGTTTACATCACCGATAGCTGTGCCGTCCGCTTCCGTTTTAACCCATTTGGCCGCAAACTCCAGATCTTTCTTACATTTCTGCAGGATACTTTTCCGGGTACAGGAATAATAATCCAGTTTTGGTTCTGTCACTTCGTTCAGAATAAAAGGGACATCCCCAAACTGCTGGGTCAGCCTGTAGTAAACGCGATCACGGTGAAAATAAGCTTTCCCGAGAATATTATTCCGATCAGCTTCATCGGTCCATTCAGGAATGTCGATATTCGAGATCACAGAATTTGCATATTTAATCCTTTTGTACCCTTCTGTCCAGTACCAGCCGATACGGTTATAATCAGCGCTGTTAAGCTGGGCATCGGGAAGGATCTGCGCAGGCAGGTCCATGGCCGGACCGGTTTTATCCGTTGTCCCTTCCACCGCAACATCAGAAAAGATATGTTCTGTAATGATCGGGCAGGCATCTCCGTAAAATTCGTGTCTGGCATTACGAAGGCAGGCCACCAGGCCGGCATCCAGTCCGTCTTCATCAATAAAAGTATTCTCAGGCGTATAAAACGACAGGGGGTCCGGCTTTAAAAAGTCATCGGAACATGCCCCGCACAAAAGGGACAGCACTAAAAGAAGCCTTCCAAAAATATATTTATTCATAAGTATGAGTTTTCTAACGTTATATGATACATGCATTCAATCCGGATCAGAGTGTAAAGTTCAACTTAAGCGCGTAATAGGAAGGAGCATAGCCTTTCGATTCAGGATCCATCCAGGACCAATTCGGGCACCACACATAAGGGTTCTGCAAAACAACAGAAATATTGCAGGCATCGAAACGGATCTGTTGCAACAGGTTTTTCGGCAAATTATAGGTCAAAGCGATATTGTCGATACGGACAAACGAGTTGTCTTCCCAGACACTGAACCCAGAGCTGTAACTGCTTATGCGGGCCCATTTGTTTCCCGGGTTTGCCTCGGTCCAGTACGGGACATTATAGGAAGTTCCCCGGTCATAGAATGTATCGCTGTTTTTCCTGTGGTTATTGGCTGCTTTTTGTCCCAAGTAGGAATACATTTTAACCGACAGGTCCCAGTTTTTATATTGAAAATCATTTCTCAGGGTCAGCCGGTATTTAGGATCGGTATGCCCCTGGAACTGTTTATCATCATTGGTATAGTATCCATCTCCGTTATAATCCCAGAGTTTAAAATCACCAGGCTCGCGGGAATATTTTGCAGCTTCTTCTTTTTCGTCCGACTGCCAGATCCCTAAAATCTTGTAATCCCAGATCTCATCTACGGAATGTCCGATAAACCAGCCATTGTCAACATCGTCGACTTCCTTCAGGTTCCCGTTTTCATCCGCTGTATAATCGCCAAACAAATGGATAATCTTGTTTTTATTATAGGCCACAGAAAAAGCAGATACCCAGGAGAAGTTATCCTTCAGTATATTTGTCGAGGTCAGAGAAAACTCAAAACCGTTGTTATTGACTTGCCCGATATTCGCGTAAACACTCGAATAACCGGTAACGTCAGGCAATTGCCTCTCCATAAGCAGATTTGTTGTCTTCATATGGTAACCGTCGATATTTCCCCTGAGCCTGTCTTTCAGTAAGGAAAAATCTATACCTAAATTATACGAACCGGTTTTTTCCCATTTCAGGTTCTTGTTGGCCATTCGGCTTGCCCAAAGCTGAGATACGTAATAAGCCGAACCATTTTGATCGATCAGAACAAATTTTCCCGGCGTCAGGTTGGTCAGTGCATCATAAATGCCGACGCCCCTGTTCCCGTTGGTCCCGTATGATGCCCTGATTTTCAGCATATCTATCCAGTCGACATGAAAGAAATTTTCTTCACTGATAATCCATCCCAAAGCAAGCGAACCAAAATTGGCCCATGGATTGTTCTGTCCGAATGCAGAGTAGCCATCACGTCTGAAAGCACCGGTAACCATATACTTGTCTTTTAAAACATAATTCAGACGGGCAAGATAGGCGGCTCCTGTACTTACCTGGTCGTCACTGGTAATTGAAACGTCGGCAGTGGCCGAACCCATTCCGTGATAGCCGAGATCGTCGTTCGGCTGAAAATAGTTCCGTTCAACATAATCATACCAGTACTGGTACTTTTCGGCATTCTGTACAAACGTGAAATCAAATGAATGGACGCCGAACTTCTTGTTCCATTTCAGCATGTTATTCAGCTGCCATTCAAAGATGGTCGTATTTTTACGATAGGCTTGTCCTCCGACACCTGAATAATCGGGATCTTCCGAGGAATGTGCCACATATTCCCTGTTCCAGTTAAAGCGGGTAATATACTCTGTAGTCACAGAAAAGCCCAGCGGAAGTGTGATCGTGGCATAAACCTTACTGTTTAGCGAATTATATTTTTTAAACTGATCCTCGTAAACAAGGTCCTTCCAGGGATGCCTTGATGACGACACATTGCCGGTCGGGGCGTACCTGATGGTAACTCCGTCGTCCTCGTAGAACGATGAATACGGAGTATTAGTAAGCATCTGGTCGGAATTTGCGGTGACCGGGCTTTCGTCCCTCACGGCAAACTGCGTGTTGGTCCCGACCTTCAGCCACTTGGAAACACTGGCCTCCAGATTTATCCTCGACCTGATGTTGTTAAAATCTTCATTGTACTTTATCCCTTCATTATCGACATACCCCAAAGACCAGTAGTAAGAAACGGCATCAGTGCGTCCGGAGAGACTGACATTGTAATCCTGGGTAAGGCCGGTCTGATAAATATACTTTCTCCAATTGATTGTTTTTCCGGCTTCATAATTGGCAATTTCAAGATCAGAAAAGCCCAGCCGTCCCAACCATGTAGCTGTCAGATCTGTCGAGGAAGAAGAACCGTCATAAGATTTCCAGGAATCAAGGGCAACACCGTCAGGCAGGTTATCCGGACTGTTATAATACCCGGCGCCAACATCGACCTGGTGTTTTTCATTACTTTCAAACCCTGCTATACGCCACTTGATAAACTGTTCCCCGTTCATCAGGTCCCTTGCGGTGGAAGCTACGGCAGAAAGCCCCACTGAAGTGCTTACCTGGATGCGGGGTTTTCCCTTCTTCCCTTTCTTGGTGGTGATCAGGATGACTCCATTGGAAGCCCTGGCGCCATATATTGCAGCAGATGAAGCATCCTTCAGTATATCGACTGTCTCAATATCCACAGGGTTCAGATCCGACAGGTCGCCATAATAAATCATCCCGTCAACTACAATCAAGGGGGCATTGGCCGACTTCTGATCGTCATCGTCAGCCCGGAGGGAAGTCTTTCCCCTGATCAGCATATCGCCGGCACTGCTAAGCCCTTTGGCACTAGTACTGAAGTTCACGTTCAGCCCGGGGATCGTACCGCGCAATATAGAGGTCATATTCTGGGATGCCTCATTCTGTAACCGTTCCGTATTAATCTGGGTAACAGCCCCTGTGAGGTCTTTCTTTTTAACGGTTCCGTACCCGACCGCTACAACCTCTTCGAGACCGACAGTCTCTTCCTCCATGACAACATCAATGACCGGCTTTCTGCCAGCCGGGATCTCCTGGGATTTCATTCCCACGAAGGAAAAAACAAGCGTGGCATCCGGCGGAATGTTCAGAAGGGAATACCTTCCGTCGGCATCTGTAATTGTACCCTGATTTGTACCTTTAATGATAATAGTGACTCCTGGCAACGGTTGTCCCCCCCTTTCGGAAACTTTTCCGGAAACTTTCGGCTGCTGGTTAACCGAAAAGAAATCATTCCCGTTTTTCCCTGTCAGGACAATCTGCCTGTCACTAATTACATAACGGATATCCGTGTTGCTGAAAATGTGGTCGAGAACCTCGCTGATGTTTTCATTCTTTGCGGATACATTAACCACTCGGTTCAGATCAATCTGGTTCTGGTTAAAGAGGAAATAATATTCAGATTGTTTTTCTATTTCGTCCAGCACATTGACCAGCCTGGTGTTAGACATTGAAATGTTGATTTTTGTTTGCTGGGAATACAGATCGGTTGCAAAGATCTGAGAAATACAGACCATGCAAATAAATAAGGTCAAACGCATAATTCGTAAATTTTTTCTAAGACCATATGGAATGGTCTTACACGTTTCTTTTTTTTTCATAAATTTAAATCGTTTAACAGGTTAGACATCTGTTGAAATGTTGACTATGTCGGGGCAGTGCTTGGTACCACTGTCCCGTCTTTTTTTGTCGTTTACTTTTTGTACCTGATAATTACTTTTTGTTTTTCATAGGCTCCATTTTTATTTGTTTTTGCTTCAATTAGTTCATAAGAAATCGGGGCGGTTATTTTAAGCAGTGAAAGGACCCTCTCCAGCGACTGGTCCTTGAAGGTGGCCCGGTAAGGTATGTTCTTCAAAGCATCATCTTCGATCACAATATCCGAGTTGTACCATTTTCCCAGCCTGACGGCAACTTCCTCCAGCGGGACATTACGGAATACCAGGTAACCCTCTTTCCAGGAAGTAAAATAACCGGCATCGCCGGTAATAACCGAATCCCTACCGGAAGAAAGATCCAGCACCATCCGCTGATCGGGACGAAGTACCTTTTTCAGACCGGAACCATCACTGGTTATTTGCACCGCTCCTTCTTCCAGGGTCACTTCCATCCTTTTCCAATCAGGATACGCCATAATATTAAAATGGGTCCCCAGGGCCTGCACATGCAAACCATCTGCCTGTACGACAAACGGGTGTTGCCGGTCTTTGGCAACATTGAAATAAGCTTCCCCTTCCATATCGACATGCCTGTTTACGGTAAAATTGACAGGATACCTCAGATATGAATCACTGTTGAGCCATCCAGTACTCCCGTCCGGGAGATTAAACTCGGCCCTCGTCCCCGGAGGACAATATATCTTGGCAAAGACCTCCTGACCGGCAGGGTAAAACTTCCAGCGGATAAAAAAATAAACAGAACAAATTAGCAATGGAATAATAAGAATAGCTGCCACCCTGCTGAAAATAGTTATAAACCGCTGACGCGAATAAGCCTCTTTATTCTGAAGATGCCGTTGTTTATCAATCGCACCGTGAAGACAAGATTTTAATTTACGGTAACTTTCTTCAGAGAACATGCTTCCGTCTGTTTCATTCCACGTTTGTTCCAGAAATTCTTTCAGCTTGTCGAATTCTTCATCCGACCTGAACTGTCTGATTACTTTCAGATAATCTTTTCTGGAATAACTATCCTTCATAAATTTTTCAATCGCCGTATAATCCTTTGTTTCCATCCGGTAACCCTTTTCTTATCCGATTGTTATTCAATCCGTGAAGTTCACAATGATAATACGATTATGCTTAGTTGGCTCCATTTTTTAATCCTTTCAATACCCAGTATCAAAAAAAAGGGTCACCCCCCTACCGGATTAAAAAAAATTAAACATTTTTTATGGTTTCTTTGGATTCACAAGGCGGGGATCACCATGCTCCATGCACTTCGTCTTGATTTACAACGGAAATCTGCATTAAGAAACAAGCAACATCATGCCGGTTACAGATTAACTTTGGCATGACATTGATGAACCGCGAGGCAACGGATAAAAAACAGGTATAATCCTTTTATATTCCTCTCGTGAAAGGCTTCCCGGATAGACTTAAGAGCAACAGTCAACTGATTTTCAGCGGTCTTACAGGAAATATTTAAAAATCCGGCAATCTCGGTGACGGTAAGGCCTTCCTTATAATGCATCAGAAAAATCTCTTTCCTTTTTTCAGGAAGCAGTTTAATTTGCTCATCCAGTATTCTCAGATAATAAGCGAAGTTTATTCCTTCATTATTATCCTGTTCTGAAGAAACAAGGTTATCATAAAGGACTTCCTTAAACTGGTTTTCCTTTGCTTTTTCCAGAAACGCCTTTCTGATATCGTTCAATGCTATGGTAAAGAGATAAGATCGGAAAAGCTGGTAAGGATCTATACCCGAACGTTTTTCCCATATTTTCAGATAAACATTCTGGACAATTTCTTCGGCCTTCTCTGATGATTTTAGCAGCTTCAACGAAAAATGATACAAAGCCTTTGAATACTTTTCGAAAAGATAATCAAAAGCATAGGTCTCGCCGTTCCTCAGTGCCTGAAGAATCTGAATCTCTGCAATATCCTGTTCTTCTCTCTTTTGCATCATGAACAGCAAACTTATTGAAAAAGTTGGTAATTATACCGGCAAACATTCAAAATAGTATTATTTTCACATTTCGTTCCAAAGAACAAATTCAAAGGTTAATGGAAATTATGCACGAGAAACTGGGGTTCAACGGGGATAGCTCTTTCTCCGTCAAGTGGGACGACTTTCCCCACTTTACCTTCCCGTGGCATTTCCATCCGGAGTTTGAACTGGTTTATGTTATTAAAAGCTTCGGGAAAAGGTTTGTAGGAGATCATGTTGAAGACTTTTATGACGGCGATCTTGTATTACTCGGCCCAAATCTCCCGCACTTTTGGAAAAATGACGAGCTTTTTTACCGGAATGATCCGGAATACAAAGTAAACGCGATTGTTGTACATTTTTCTGAAGGCCTGTTTATCCAGCATCCTGAAAATTATCCTGAGTTTCATCATATCAGAAAGTTATTGAAACGGGCATCGAGGGGGATCAGTTTTCCCAGGGAAGTTGCAGATCCGCTGGGACCAGGGTTACAAAAGTTGCTTAAACAAAAGGGACTAAACAGATTGTTATCGTTTATCCGGATACTCGACAAACTTGCCGGTGCAAAAGAATACCGGTTACTCGCCAGTGAAAATGCAAGTGCTGAAATGTATGATTGGTCGGGAAGCAGGCTTGATAAAATCCTGCATCTTGTCAATATGAATTACCGGATGCCATTAAAACTGGAAGATGTCGCCGAACAGATAGGTATGAATCCAACAGCTTTCTGCAGGTATTTCAAGGGGAAGACGGGAAAATCATTTATTGGTTTTGTTAATGAGATGAGAGTTGGCTACGCCTGCCGGCTTTTACAAGAGGGGAAACAATCCGTTTCGCAGATCTGCTTCGAAAGCGGGTTCAATAATCTCTCCAATTTTAACAGGTGCTTTAAAAAGCTGACATCTTTTACCCCTGTTCATTACCGTAACCAGTTTACAGAACAAAACAGTTAATTTATTGTTTATTAATACGTTGACATCTGTTTTTTAATAATTACGTAAACAATTAATTTTCTGTAGTACATAATTTATTCCATTCTAAATATATTCCCCGGAAAACAATCAGATAACTTGCATGTTAATGTGTTGGCAAAGGTAATTTATGCCTTTCGTCAAAATTTCAATAACGAATGAATAATACAGTTTTACAAGAGACACTTCCATTTAGGCAGTATAACCAGACAGTTGAGCCGATCCATCAGTTTATCGGGAAGCTAAAAGAAAAGATGCATCAGGTCTATAGTCAGCGCGGAAGCATCAACAATTACGCACGGGAGCGTGGGCTTCCCCCGTTTGTTTTGCGGGAAATCATGCAAATCAACCCTCTTTCGACCGGAATCCCCAGAGAATATGGAGGCAGAGGGATACTAATACACGAAAACCTGGCTGTTTTGGAAGCAGCCTCGTACGAATCGCTGGCCCTTTCTCTCACATTTGGTATAAATTCGGCCTTGTTTTTACAACCTGTTGCCAAATATGCCCCGGATCAGATTAAGGCCTCTATTTTCAGACGTTTCACTGAAAACAAGAATATGGGCGGGCTTATGATAACAGAACCTGATTACGGAAGTGATGCCTTGAGTATGCAGACTTTCTTCACAGAAGAACAAAATTATTACCGTTTAAACGGGACGAAACACTGGGCCGGCCTCACCGGCTGGGCCGACTTCTGGCTGCTGACGGCAAGGAAAAAAAGCCCGGAAGGCGAACTTTTACGGGATATCGACTTTTTTATCTGCGATGTCACTCAACCCGAACAAAATATCCGCGTGGAAGAGTTCTACGACAACCTAGGACTCTACCAGATCCCTTACGGTAGGAACTATATTGACGTGAAAATACCAAAAACGCACCGACTTGAACCACATTCAACCGGGATAAAGCTTATGCTCGACCTGCTTCACCGCAGCAGGATGCAGTTTCCGGGAATGGGCATGGGATTTATTCACCGTATGCTCGACGAAGGAGTAAACCATTGCAAACAACGGTTGGTCGGAGGCAAGAGCCTTTTCAACTACGACCAGGTACAGGAACGGCTTTCGCGGCTTCAGGCATCGTTCACAATTTGTTCAGCCATGTGTGCAAACAGCGCCCAAAAAGCAGGAATTGAAAATGACCTGACCGGAATCGGGATGGAAGCCAATTCTGTTAAATCTGTTATTACTGACTTGATGCAGCAGGCTGCACAGTCTGTAACGCAGCTGATTGGTGCCAAAGCTTACCGGAACAGTCATATTGCCGGACGAGGGATTACCGACAGCAGGGCTTTCCAGATCTTTGAAGGTTCAAACGATATCCTTTACGCCCAGATCTCGGAAAGCGTGGTCAAACAAATGAAAAAAATAAAAGAGACAAACCTGTTCAGCTTTCTGAAAGGGAATTCGCTTACAAACAGGTCAGCTGATCAGCTGAAAGACCTTTTCGATTTCGACCTGAACCTTCAATTGTCTCAAAGAAAATTGGTGGAGTTAGGACAAGTAATCGGACGAGTCGTTTCGATGGATATGATTCATCACCTGTCAGACCAAGGGTTTCACAAGGGACTTATCGAAAACGGGATAACCATTCTTCGCCGCGAGATCTACCAACTGATGAATAATTTCAGGCTTTACTCAGACGACAAGGTTATTGAAGATTATCATGAAAACAGTTCCTGGCTGAGGCTTTCTTACGCCAGATAGTTTCTAAAACCCGCCATCGTTGAATAATTTATTAGTTTTGTTCAGTAAAGACTGAATAAACAGAACGAACAATGACCAACAAGGGGAAAAGCTATCTTATTGAAAGTCTTTCCGGGTACATCAGGAATAAGTCCTGGTACGAACCCTTAAGAAGATCTTTTTGGAGCAACCCGGACCGGCTATTGGCCATGAAAGCGACTTTTGTAATCGCCCTGGTCTCGGTTCCTTTTGTTCTTGCAGGAAAGTCGTTTTATGCCGTCACATTGGCCCTTGGCGCCGTTGCCGGGGCCTTATCCGAGACAGACGACCACCCCCGGGGACGCATCAAATCGTTACTCCTGAAGGTCGGAAGTTTTGCTGTTTCAAGCCTCTCGGTCGAGCTTTTACGCCAATGGCCCCTGCTTCTCGGTGCTGGGCTGGCGATATCGACAATCGGATTTATCCTGATCGGGGGTCTTAGTGAAAGATACAGAGGCGTTACGTTCGGTTCCATCCTGGTAGGTATTTACGCCATGCTTGGCGCCGAAATAAGCCCGGAATGGTACCTTCAGCCAATCCTGCTTCCTGCAGGCGCACTGGTTTACGGTATATTCTCCCTGCTCCTGCTTTGCTACCGGCCATGGCGGTTGCTGGAAGAGCAGCTTGCACGGGGCTTTCTCGCTTTATCAAAATACCTGGATGAAAAAGCCAATCTTTTCCCAAGCGATGAAAAAATTCAGGAAGAGATCCGCAACCGGCTTGCACTCAAAAACATTCAGCTGGTCGATGCACTCGACCGCTGCAAGGAAGTGCTGAACAGTTACAGTGATGCGCTGAAAGGTGAAGCCCCGCTAAAACCCTATCTCCAATATTTCATGCTGCTGCAAAGCCTTCATGAACGCGCCGCTTCCAGCCATGAGCGTTATGACAAACTAAGCAGGGACCCGGGCAACCGGCAGCTAATGGAAGGGCTCGGACAGCTACTTCACCAGCTTTCAAGGGCGACGAAAAAATTCGCGAACTCCCTGCTTACCGGCGTGCCGTATCATCACCCGGAATCGCTTGCATGGACCGTAAATGTGCTGAACGACCAACTGTCAAAAAACGGTACAGCCGATGAGCACCCCCTTTCATTACTGATAAATAATTTGTCCCGGTCGAACACGTCTCTCCGGAACCTGAATGAAGACCATCACCGGGAGCTGGCCCCCAGGCTGGAGAAAGATAGCAGGAGCATGGTGCAACGGTTCAAAGAACAGCTGAACTGGAACCATCCAAGACTTCGCTATGCGATCAGGTTAAGCCTTTGCTTCCTGCTCGGATTTGGCATCTACGAATCTTTCGATGTATCCAAAGGGGTCTGGATTATCCTGACCAGCCTGTTTGTTTGCCAGCCCAGCTACAGTGAAACAAGGCGGAGGTTGTTTCAGCGGGTATTGGGTACGCTGAGCGGAGTAATCGGCGGAGTGGTCATCGTCCAGCTATTGCCGACCATGCCCGGACAGTTATTACTTATGCTATTCTCCGCATATGCTTTTTTTCTTTGGGTTAAAAAGAAGTATTCCGTATCGGTTATTTTCATTACCATTTTTGTTCTTTGCGCCTTCAACCTGATCTCGCACAAAGGAGTAGCACTCATGCTGCCCCGGCTGGCAGACACGCTTATCGGATCGGCATTGGCAATATTTTCTGTGCGATTTCTTTGGCCCGACTGGCAACAGAAAAGGCTTCCCCAATTACTTAATGAAGCCATTGCAAAAAATACAGCTTACTTTCAGGCTATCATCAATGAATACCGTCACAATTCTACTGATGACGACCTTGCATACCGTATTGCCAGACGACAGGCACACCGGGCCGATAATGCACTGGCCCTGGCATGGCAGGATATGCAGGTCGAACCGAAAAAAAGGCAACAATTCAGAGAACAGGCATTTACGCTCACTTATCTGAACCATGCCTTGCTTTCGTACCTCTCGGCACTGGGAGCCCACAGGGAACTACAGGAAAAAAGCGCCCCGGAGATCCTAAAACTGGCCCATGAAATTCTTGCTTCATTAAAAGAATCCATCGAATCACAGCACACCGGACAAACAAAAACGAAAGTAAAAAACATGCTGCTTCTGGCACAAATCAGAAGCAGTATAGATGAAACAGCACAGGGAATACTGAAACAACAGTTCATCCTTCTTGGCAATATTGCTGAGGTAACCGAACAGTTGACAAGTCAGGCAGAAATCTTTAATTATAATTCATCTATTACTTATCTTTAACAGAAAATTGAAAAATACATGAACGATATTGAAAAATACATCGAAGAGAACAGGAACCGGTTCCTGGAAGAACTGTTTGGATTGATCAGGATTCCTTCAGTAAGCTCAGTCTCCGCCCATAAGCAGGATATGTACCGGGCGGCAGATTATTGGAAGTCACTATTGCTGAAATCGGGAGCAGACAGGGCTGAAGTTTATGAAACAGCAGGTAATCCGGTAACTTACGGAGAGAAGATTATCGACCCGGCAAAACCGACAGTGCTGGTTTACGGACATATGGACGTGATGCCTCCCGAACCGCTGGACTTGTGGATAAGCAATCCTTTCGAACCGGAAATCCGCAATGGGAAAATCTGGGCACGCGGGGCTGATGATGACAAAGGGCAAAGCATGATGCAGGCGAAGGCTTTCGAGTTGATGGTCAGTACAGGAACCCTTCCCTGCAATGTAAAATTTATGATTGAAGGGGAAGAGGAAATTGGTTCTCCCAATCTTGGAAAATGGTGCGAAGATCATAAGGAAATGCTGAAAGCAGATGTGATCCTGGTTTCTGACACGACAATGCTCCGCCCTGATTTGCCTGCAATAACCACGGGGCTGAGAGGACTGGCCTATTGGCAGGTAGAAGTTACAGGACCCAATGTAGACTTGCATTCAGGCATGTTCGGAGGGGCTGTTGCCAATCCGGTTAACGTGCTGGCCGGGATGATCGCCAGGATGAATGACGAAAACGGACAGATAACGATTCCCGGATTTTACGACGATGTTTTGGAAATTTCCCCGGAAGAGCGTAAACTGCTGGCGGAAGCCCCGTTCGACATCAACGCCTATAAAAAAGCGATCGAGGTAGAAGAGCTTAACGGAGAGAAAGGGTACACAATACCCGAGCTAACCGGAATACGCCCCTCTTTTGATGTATGTGGCATCTGGGGAGGCTATACAGGGGAAGGTGCAAAAACAGTACTTCCGTCAAAGGCTTTTGCAAAAATCAGCAGCAGGTTGGTGCCAAATCAGGATTACAAAAAAATAACACAGTTGTTTATCCGGTACTTTGAAAGCCTGGCCCCAAAATCGGTAAAAGTAAAAGTAGAAGACCTCCACGGGGGCCAGTCATACGTTTGCCCCATCGATTCGCCGGCTTACAAGGCAGCAGAAAAAGCCATTGCCGACGTTTACGGAAGAAATCCAGTCCCGGTACGAAGCGGTGGCTCCATCCCTATTATTTCGACATTTGAGCAAGTATTAGGAATAAAAACAGTACTGATGGGATTCGGACTCGGATCTGATGCGATCCATTCCCCAAACGAGAATTTTCCGCTCGAACAATTTTTTAACGGCATCCGGACTATTCCCAGGTTCTATAAATACTTTGCTGAAACAGTCCACCCCTCTCACACAAAAGCATGATTGTTTTGGCCTGCTTCGAAAGAACCCATAAAGCTGTTCCCAAAATCATTCCGAGAGCCTGCCTAAAAAATGGAGCAAAATGTGCAAATGGCAGGCTACTCTACATTACGAAAACGGTCGATCCGGCTTTCCCAATCCACTCATTCACAGGCAAAAGCCCGTCAAACAAGCCGCAGGCCGTCAAACGCTTCAAACAGCAAAGCCTCAAACTTTTTCGAACGGGCAACGCCCCTCCTACAGGTAAAGAAACCTTTTAATTTTTTGTGTGGGAGTTTTTTCAAAAGGCACCGGTTGAAGTACAACCAGCTGAATCCTGGAAAATTTATTTACTTCCTCGTTTACCTTCCGCTGAATTTCGTTAAGGATTTCATCAACGCGGGCATTTAATTTCTGAACGGTCTCCTGCTTCATCTGCTTAAACCGCTGCTCAATTTCTTCCATATTCAGGTGTACCATGGCAACCAGTCGTCCCTTTTTCTGGACCACCAACGATTCGAGTACATATTCCATCCGGTTGATCAGGGATTCGATTTCCTCAGGATAAATATTTTCGCCACTGGAACCGACAATCATATTTTTGATCCGGCCTTTTATGTACAGAAACCCTGATTTATCGAATTTTCCAAGGTCGCCCGTCCTAAACCACCCATCGGGAGTAAAAGCGTCGGCTGTTAGTTCAGGTTCTTTGAAGTAGCCTTTCATAACATTTTCTCCGCAGGCCTGAATTTCGCCTTCTTCAGTTTCCGGATCAGCATTGGCAATACGCAGTTTCACCCCTTCCAGCGGGATCCCGGTTGAAAGATACCTGACGTTATTGCCTACAGCCCCTGCCAGCAAAGGAGAAGTTTCGGTCAACCCATAACCTATTGCCAGCGGGAATCTGGCATCCATCAGAAACCGTTCCACCTCGTTATCGAGCTTGGCCCCTCCAATCCCGAAAAACTTCAGCTCCCCGCCGAATGTCCCGAGCAGCTTCTTCCCGGCCAAACGGTGCAGCAACCGTTTGAACAGGCTGATCCTGTACAGCAAACGGGTAACTGTCTTTTTATTTATCTCAGGTAATATTTTACCCTTATATATCTTCTCAATGATAAGCGGAACTACCAACATGATTGTAGGTTTTACAACCTTTAGGGCCGGGAGCAGAACAGAAGCTGTAGGCGGCTTGTGCAGATAGTGTACCGAAGCGCCGTGCATTACAGGAAGAATAAGTCCCAGCGTATTTTCGAATGTATGGGAAAGAGGGAGAACAGAGAGGAAACGGTCCCCGGCTTCGACATACTGAAAAGATTTGCACTGCCTGGCTGTCCAGATAATATTCTTATGGGTCAACATGACACCTTTCGATTTTCCCGTAGTCCCGGAAGTATAGATAATCGACAATAAATCTTCTTCTTCCACATCTTCATATTGGAATGGACCAGCTTCTTTACCAGCAACCTGTCCGTTCTCTTCCTCGTCCAATACCTGAAAGTTCTCAATCCGGATAATTTTCATTAAAGGGAATTCGAGCATATCAAGTTTACTGGTCAGACTATCCGAGATGAATATAGCTTCCACCTCTGCATGTTTCAGTATATTCCTGATTTCAGCAGGATGAAAGTCCGGCAAAATTGGGACAACAATCCCTCCAATGGCAGAAACCGCAAAAAAGGCTATCCCCCAGTTCGGCATATTACCACTCAGAATGGCGACTTTCGCACCCTTCCGGATACCGGTTTCACGTAACCGCCTTCCTAACTTTTCTACTTCATATTTCAGTTCACCGTAAGTCCTCGCATCCTCCCCTGCAAAGATCAGCGAATTTTGTTCCTGATACAATTCAAAACTTTCCTGTAACATGACAGGCAAAGTCAGTTTCTTCTCTTCAACCATATTCTAAAAATACTATCCTCTCCTTTGAGAAAAGATACGTAAAAGACTTACAAAAATAAGTAAATCCCAGACATGTTTTCTTTTTTTAACATGTTTTAGCAACCATTCATAAAGGATATTTGAGAGCCTGTTTTATTTTAATTAACAATTAATAAGGGTAGATTTCGGTTGAATTATGTAGATTTGAATGAAACAAGCATAATTCCGGAAGCTCTATTTAAGGAGGCGACAACACAAAATGAAACAAAAAGGAAATTTCACCGGGGAAATAACCGTAATAAAACGGTAAAACATATTCACAAATTGTGCGTAAGAGAATTTAATAAAAATAAACGTATGAAAATCACACACATTGCCATTTGGGTAAACGATCTTGACGGCATGCGAAATTTTTACATGCACTATTTCGATGCCAGTTCAGGTGATGCGTATTATAACCATACAAAAGACTTCAGGTCGTATTTCCTGACATTTGACGGGGAATGCCAGCTTGAGCTGATGCAAATGCCTGGGATTCCGCAAACAAAGAATGATCCGAAAAAGCAATTTACCGGCCTTATTCATTTTGCTATCGAAACCGGGTCTAAGCAACGGGTAGATGAGTTAACCGGAAAATTACGGAGCGATGGGTTCAGGATTGTAAGGGAACCCAGCACTACCGGTGATGGTTTTTATGAATCTGCCGTTCTTGATCCGGAAGGAAACAGGGTCGAGATTATGTCTTTGTAAAGAATATAAAAAATACAGGATGCCAGGGAGAAAATTTCTCCTTTGGGCATCCTGATCCTTGTGTGCTCATTTATTTTTCTGATTTTCTTTTTGGGCCGTCAGGTCCATCAGTCCCTGCGATGAACTTGCCTTTCCGGTCATCGAGTCTCCGTCGGCCCTGCCGGAAACTTTGACGAGTTCAGATTCAACTTGTACTTCAAACGAAAAATTATTTTTTTCAATCTTTACATTCCGGGCAGTAAGCTGGGTCCCATCGGAGAATTCTACCTTCACGATGTCTTTCCCGTTTTCTTCACAAAAAATAATCTTTCCATTGCTGTAATCATACGGTGCGGTGGGAACGTTGTAATTCCAGGTACCTTTCAGCCCTTCTTTTACAGAAGTATTTGCACTTAAAGGAGACCAGCCTGCACAAACAATAAGCAACACTAATACCAATAAATTTTTCATAATTGTTTTGTTTTTAGTTTTAGATTTCTTGTTACCGGTTTATAAATCCGTTTGTTGATGAGGCAAATTTATGAAGGGAACAATTATCCCCAAAACTTATGGGACGAAGGAGCGCCTCAGAGGGGTGAATTGCATTGCCCTCCCATTCCATGTATTTTACAATTTTCATAAAGGTTCCCTTTTCAAAGAAGAATCAGCAAACTGTTTAAAATCCGGATAGAACTTTCTCGAAACAGGGATCCCTGTTTCCGTGCCGCACAGCCGTATCCTGCACCTGTTCCTGCCGTAATCAATAAACTCTATCTTCCTAAGGTTTACAAGAAATGACCGGTGACATCGTTTAAAGGAACCTCCGGCAATGGTTTCCGTATTTTTCATCGAATTACGCAAGATCTGCCTGGAGACTTTATCCCCGGTCAGATAATTCACGATTACATAATTGTCGGCCGACTCGATATACAATACCTGATCGGCCGCAATCGAAAAACGGACAGTTCCCTTTTCGTCGGGAAAATTTATGAGTTCCTGGTTTAGCTGTAACTTTGTCCTTTCATCACTTAGCCTATTCCCCCTCAGTTTTTCCATTTCCTTTTTGTGAATAAGCTGGGATATAAGCAACAACGCCAGAGAATAAGCAATCACAATTCCAGGAAAGGTATATTTAAAACTTTCGGCAAAATCTTTCAGAAACTGACGATGGTCCAATTTCCAGTTAAACTGGTAAAAAAGAAAAAAAACCGACAGCAGCAACATCTCTCCCAGGGACCATAATACAAAGGTATAGACCTTCAAATGTCTGGATCCGGTAAGCTTCCTGATCCCAAACTGAGAAACGGTCAATACGAAGCCGGCCACGATACCGAATCCTGAAAACCGGAGAAACTGACCAACTCCTGAATCTTTACTCCAGCGGTTAATGTTATAGGGTACAAAAACATTAATAAAAACAATGCAGAACACCATGCAAAAAACGATTAATACCCAACGGTGCCGGGTATAATCGAGTAGCGTAAACGGTCTATTCAGAAAATTTCGAATTTGCATTTTCCTTCAGTCAGTTATTGCGACTGTCTTAAAAAACTGTTCTAAAAATACAAAATCAAAACAAATCCGGAGAAACAGAATTTTTAATGTAGCTGAATTTTAATGATTACTCTCTTGATTTCTTCAATGGCAGGTGTTCTGCGGCATAGCAAAGCTGCTCATACCACTCCTGACCGTATTTTCTGATCAGGGGTTCCTTTAGAAACCGGTAAAGCGGAAGTTTTTGCCCCTTACCACATTCCCGTCCAGGCTTGCAGATAGCCAACTGCTGATAATTCACTGCATCAAAACGCTTATACTCGGTGATACGGATTGGAAATAAATGACAGGAAACCGGTTTTCGAAAACTGATCTTACCGTCAAGAAACGCCTTTTCAATGGCACATTTTGTAATTCCATGTTCATCCCTGAAGGTAAAGGCACATTCCCTGTTATTTACAAGCGGGGTAACCAGGTCCCCGTCATGGTCGATCACAGATGTTCCCTGATGATCGATCACGGTTTTCCCCTCCGGAGTCATATAAGGCTCGACCAGATAATAAATTTTTTCAATCGTAACAGCCTCTTCCTGCGTAAGCGGAGCGCCGGAATCCCCTTCCACACAACAGGCCCCTCTGCATTTCAGAAGGTCACAAAGAAAGTGCTTTTCAAGCACATCGAAACTGATAATTGTTTTTCCTATTTCAAGCACGGTAAACGATGATTGATGATAGATAACTGATAAGTTTTTCACCAAACAATCCCCCTTATGCAGGGAGCTTCATACCGAATTAGCATGGTGTCCAACAAAAATTATTTCAAAGATATTCCCGGAAAAGGCAGGGTCCGTTCGAAAACGACCGGAACATGTCCTCCCGGGAATAAGACCTGGTATTTTTACTTTTCAATTAATATCTTACCGGTCATCTCCGCAGGAATTTCCAATTCCATTTCAGAGAGCAGCGTCGGGGCGACATCGGCCAGTATCCCGTTTTTCAGTTTAAGGTTTTTATTCCCGCTCACATAAATACAGGGAACCGGGTTCAACGAATGGGCAGTATTGGCCGATCCGTCCGGATTTACGGCATTATCTGCATTTCCATGATCGGCAATAATCAGCACGTTGTAACCCGAAGCCCTTGCGGTCTCAACAACTTCCTTTACACACTGATCGACAGCTGTGACTGCCCTAGAAATAGCTTCATAAACCCCTGTATGCCCAACCATATCGCCATTGGCAAAGTTCAGGCAAATAAAAGAGGCTTCAGCTTTTTGCAGTTCAGGAATAATTGCATCCTTCACCTTAGGGGCCGACATTTCCGGTTGAAGGTCATAAGTAGCAACCTTGGGAGAAGGGATCAGTATCCGTTTTTCTCCTTCAAATTCCTGTTCACGCCCGCCGCTGAAGAAGAAGGTAACATGGGCATATTTCTCAGTCTCGGCAATACGGATCTGTTTCAACCTGGCATTGGAAACAACCTCTCCCATCGTGTTCGTTGGGTTTTCCTTGTCGAAGATTACCTTTATCCCTGCAAAATCGGCTTTATAATTGGTCATTGTGTACCACTTCAAAGGGATAGTTTTCATCCCGAACTTCGGAAGGTCTTCCTGGGTAAAGGCGATAGTTGTCTGACGCAGACGGTCTGTCCGGAAATTAAAACAGATTACAACGTCACCCTCTCCGATAGTTGTAACAGGGTTGCCGTCTTTATCAACCATAACGATCGGTTTGATAAACTCGTCCGTCACCCCGGCATTATAGGATGCCTGTACCGAACCCAACAGATCGGTCGATTTCTCGCCTATACCTTTTGTATAAAGATCGTAAGCCAGTTTCAGCCGGTCATAATTTTTGTCGCGATCCATTCCGTAGTACCGGCCTATGACAGAAGCGAACTTCGCATTCGTAGCCTCAAGTGCTTTCAAATCCGATTTCAGGAATTCATATCCTGACCGGGGATCGGTGTCGCGCCCGTCAGTCAGACCATGAACAAAAATATCAGTAAGACCCATATCAGTCGCCATCTGGCAAAGGGCAATCATATGCGAACTCAGGGCATGAACCCCACCAGGCCCGATCAGACCGATTAAATGGACTTTTTTATGATTGTCCTTCGCGTAATTATAAGCTTCAAGCAGCTGAGTGTTCTGCCACAACGATTTATCCCTAATCGCTTTTGTTATTTTTACCATATCCTGATACAACACCCGTCCCGCACCTATATTGAGATGCCCGACCTCCGAGTTTCCCATTTGCCCGTCGGGCAATCCTACGTTTTCTCCTGAAGTAAGCAGCTGTGAATGCGGATATTCTTTCATCAACGAATCCATGAACGGAGTCGGGGCAGAAGCAATAACATCACGTTCCGAACCATCTCCTATCCCCCATCCGTCAAGGATCATCAAAAGGGTTTTTTGTAGAGCCATAGTCTGTGATTTTTTTGATTTTATTACATGAATGGCAAAAGTAGACTTTTTTTCAAAAGGAATTTAAATTAATCCGGACAGCTCATTCAAATTAACAAATAAATAAATACGTCCTGACTGACAGCATGTTTTATCCTCAAAAAAGAAATTATGCTGATCTGCTGCTTCCCCCTGGCGGAGACAAAACTGATCCTGCCTTCCTTAGGAATATTCACGGTAATTAATAACTGCTTTTCTCCGGGGCAATCTCTTTAGTTATTTTTTAGGATAATCCCACCTCCATTCAAAACTAAATATCCCCACAAATAGGGATTGATGCATTATCATCTATCCCTTATTTTCGCAAGACCAAAAATCAAACAATACAGCGAACCGTCTGAAATGTATTTTACTGGTAGTAGGGATACTCCGGTCCGGAATGGAATCTTAAAAATTATTGAACCATGTTTGCTCACAATACTGGCACAGAAACAGGAAATAAGTATCTCTCCGACCTTCCTACCGGAAGCAAAGGCGTAATTGTCCATGTGCTTGGACAAGGTGCATTCAGAAAACGGATATCTGAAATGGGATTTATAAAAGGGCAGGAAGTCCGGGTAATCAAGAATGCCCCAATGAAAGATCCCGTTGAATATGAAATTATGGGATACAAGGTTTCCTTGCGCCGCAGTGAGGCAAACATGATCGAAGTGGTATCGCCTGAAGAAGCACAAAGCCTGACTAGCAGGAAATTCGAAGGAACAATTGACGAACATACACTGAAAATATCAGGAGGAAAAAAAGGTAAAGTCATCTCCGTCGCCCTGGTCGGGAATCCCAACTGCGGAAAGACCACCCTGTTCAATTATGCCTCGGGTTCAAAGGAACGGGTGGGAAATTATGCGGGTGTGACCATCGATGCCAAGGAAGCAAAATTCAGACAGAAGCAGTTCACCTTTCGTATATCGGATCTTCCTGGTACTTATTCCATTACCGAATATTCCCCGGAAGAACTTTTTGTCAGGAGCCATATTGTATCGAAGAGGCCTGATATTGTTGTCAACGTGGTCGATGCTTCAAACCTGGAACGCAACCTGTTCCTGACGACACAACTGATCGACATGAACATCAAGGTCGTGATTGCCCTGAACATGTACGACGAGCTAAGCCAGAAATCTGTCAGGTTCGACTACAAACATCTGGAAGAGATGATTGGCGTCCCCATCGTGCCTACAGTAGCATCGAAAGGGAAAGGGATAAAGGAACTGTTCGACCGGATCATCGAGGTATATGAAGAGCGGGACCCGGTCGTCCGGCATATCCACATAAACTACGGCCCGGAAATCGAACGGTCGATCAAGGCAATCCAGCAGGAAATAAAGAAAGACGACCAACGGAATAAAAATTATTCGAGCCGCTTCCTGTCCATAAAATTGCTTGAAGAGGATAAACAGACCCAGGATTTATTGAAAAACAGCCCCCTCTATGATCGCATTGTTCAGACGGCAGGACATGAAATCAACAGGCTTGAACAATTACTGGGCGACCAGTCGGAAACACTTATTGCCGATGCCAAATACGGGTTCATCGCAGGAGCCCTAAAGGAGACCTACCGGACAGCACCCCAGTCCCGTAGGGAACAGAGCCGGGATGTCGACAGGATCCTGACCCATAAGTTCTGGGGATTTCCTATTTTCATCTTTTTCATCTGGATGACTTTCCAGGCAACTTTCTCGCTCGGGAATTACCCGATGGAATGGATGGATGCCGGCATTGGCTGGATTGGCAACATAATAGGCACCTATATGCCGGACGGAGCCCTGAAAGATCTGGTCATAGACGGGATCATTGGCGGTGTCGGCGGTGTGATTATTTTCCTGCCCAACATCATGATCCTGTTTTTCTTCATTTCGTTAATGGAAGATTCGGGGTACATGGCACGGGCTGCTTTTATCATGGATAAGCTGATGCACAAGATCGGCCTCCACGGAAAATCGTTTATTCCCCTGATCATGGGATTTGGCTGCAATGTTCCGGCTGTTATGGCGACAAGGACACTTGATAACCGCAACGACAGGCTGCTGACCATGCTCATTATCCCTTTCATGTCGTGCAGTGCCAGGTTACCTGTATACGTACTGCTGATATCTGCCTTCTTTATTCACCACCAGGGAGCGATCCTGTTCCTGATTTATTTTATAGGCATTTTGCTGGCTGTGTTAATGGGGTTGTTCTTCAAGAAGACCCTGTTTGCAAAAAAAGAAGTCCCGTTTGTTATGGAACTCCCTCCTTACCGGATGCCGACCATCAAGAATACAACCATCCACATGTGGCACAAGGGTTCCCAATATTTGAGGAAGATGGGAACTGTCATTCTGTTCGCTTCGGTCCTGATCTGGGCAATGGGCTATTATCCCCGTCATGTAAATTATTCAAAAAATTACGATTCCATGCTGACCCAGGTGCAGACTAGCAATACGCTTACTGAAAAACAAAAAGAAGAAGAAAGCGGAAAGATAGAACTGGCGCAGGAAGAAGAGCGCCAGGAAAATTCATATATTGGAAAAATCGGGCATTTCATAGAACCGGTAATCCGTCCTCTGGGGTTCGACTGGAAAATCGGGATGAGCATTATTACAGGGATGGCGGCCAAGGAGATTGTTGTCAGTTCCATGGGGGTACTATACAACGCTGGTCTGGACGCCGACGAGAATTCCCAGTCGTTAAAACAGAAACTACAGGAACAAACTTTTACCAGCGGACCACGCGTAGGAGAAAAAGTATTCTCTCCCCTGGTGGCCTTCGCCCTGATGGTCTTTGTTCTGATCTATTTCCCCTGCATCGCGGTGGTGGCAGCAATAAAAAAGGAGGCAAACTGGAAGTGGGCCATCTTCACCACAGTTTACACGACAGCTATTGCCTGGGTCGCGGCATTCGCTATTTACCAGGTTGGAAGTTTAATTATTTAACAGGCACACCATGATCCAGAATATAATCGCATTAATTATTGTAGCCCTTGTTCTTGTGAAAGTTGTTCATTCCGTTTACAAGGCTGTAACAGTAAAAGACAAAAGCATCTGCGGCGGTTGTGCCAGCTGTGAGCTTAAAAACGAGTTAAAAAAGAAGGGGAAGCTACGTCCTTACTATGAAAATCATTCCCGTCAGAAAATTCAGGCCCCCGCGGGGAAGATATAAAGTAATCGTTGGGCACTAAATTTAAGTCTGCCGGCAAATTATTTGTAATCAACATCATCCGGATCCATCAATGTTTTTTGTTCAGAAACAAATTTGGGATTATGCAACAGACTCGCAAATCATGACCTATAATTTTTTGTGTGGAGCAGTGTTTAGCCGGGAATTATTTTTCCACAAAATACCGTAGCTGGTCGAGCATGATGGGCACATCGTCTTTATCGATGCCCTGCTTGATCAACTGAGGTAAATCTTCATCGAATATGTCCATAAATTCAGTTTCGGAAAATCCGGCTCCTGAAATGGATTTCTTGTAATAATCCAGTGCTGCGTTCCGGTTTCCCATGCTCCACTGGACGTGTCCCATGTTCATCAGATCGTGTTTATTCGGCTCTTCATCAATAAGTTTCCGGAAATACTTTTCAGCCTGTTCTTTTTTCCCGGTCAGGAAGGAGCACCAACCAATGGGACGCCACACTTTCTTGTTCCCGGGGGCCAAATATTCCACCTTAAAATAATATTTCAGGGCTTCATCAAACTGGCCCAGTTCCAGCAGACATTGCCCCACGTTCAGCAGATTGGTTAAGTCCTGCGGGGCAAGTTTCTCAACCTCTCTGTAATACTCCAGTGCTTTGTCGGGTTGCTTGAGATTCCGGTAGCAAAAGGCAATCTTCTTCATGTTCCATAGCCGGTTCAAATCATACAAATCTGCTTTTTGATATAAGCTGAGCGCCTTTTCGAAATTTCCCAGCTTTTGATAACAGAAAGCAACTTTTTGATAGAGTTCCCCGCTCTCTCCAATGCTTAACAGGTATTTAAAAATGTCAGCTGCCTCATCGAAAAAATTCTTCAGGAAATAATACTCGCCAATATTTCGGAGTACCTTTTCATCTTCTCTCAAAATACTGCCAAGGGTGATCTTGTTATAAAAATCAAACCGCCAGTTAAAAAAATCCTCAAAATCGCTTTTCCGCGGATGCAACTTGTAAAAACGGTACAGATCCTGAATATACTGGTTAGAGACAAACTCCTTGTTTGTGACTGGGTTGATCAATTCTTCGTCGTGCTTTGTTTCATCGAACTGAGCCATTTCCGCCTTTATCCCCTCGGTCAGGAATTCGCGATTCGATTTGGGCAGGTTCCGCAAACTAAAACAAAAGGAGTATTTATCTGAATCACAAAAAACAGGCGTTTTGCCTATTATCTCAATAAAAGTCCGGTTAGCCTGGTCTGAAAAATCAATTATCTCGCGGATTTGAGGATTTTCGATAAAGAACGGAATGAGCCAGTTGGCAATTTCATTGAAGAACGGGAATGATTTTAGCATCGAAAACGACCCCATAAACACATCGGCTCCTTCCATTTGCAATTCGGAAAACTCCTCCATTTTATCCATCAAACCCGGTGCAATTTCTTTCCATTCCGGATTCTTATCATCTGAAAGTCCTTCTTCCATCAAACTCTCGAGGTTAATCTTATCTTTTAGCAAAGGGCTGATCTTGATCATTTCCGGGAGGATCTCCTCCCGGATCCGCTGCTGAAGCTTCTCGGTCTCTTTACTCCGGATCATCTGGACAATAATACCCTCCAGGTTCCGCTTGAATTCAGGATCTTCGTTCAGTATCTTTAATCTATCGGTAATTCCCGTATAAAATGGCATACGGGAATCGTACTGATAAAGCGTGATGAGCAAACCGACCAACGCCCGCTGATTGACAGATGCTTCATCCGTAGCGAAAGCATCGAAAAGCAAATTAAACTTAGCTTCATCGAAATATCGTCGCAGGCTGAGCGTTATTGCAGAGGCGAGAAACGATTTATACGCAGTCTGAATAGACGGGCTTTTGAAAAATTTTCTTAAAAATCCAATTTCCTCTGAATTCAACTGATTGCAAAACCAAACATAATAAAACAACCAGACCATCCGTTCCCGGTGTTTAACAGTTTCATTTAAATTTTCCGAAGCAAATTCTTCTTTATTCTCAGCCTGGTCCTGCCCTTTACGTGAATAATAATCCTCCAACTCCGACAGGAAAGATTGAAAATCAGCAACCGGCAGTCCTTTGAATGTCCGTTTTTTCTCGTACTCAACAGAAGGTGAATATTTCAAACAAATGGTTTCATTTACCTGGTCGGCCAACTCGAATACCGAAACAATCAGCCGATGATACACCTTCTGCCGTTCCGGATCCAGAATACCTTCAACAGTATATTTGAGCATGTACTGATACGTTTGATTCAGTTCCAGCCATTCGTCGTAAAAAATACCCAACCCGTTTTTGGCAATCACCTTTTCCAGATGGTCAAAAGCCGGTTTTAGTTTGCGTTCTGCCAGGGCATTGCAAATATCCGTGTATTCTTTATTGAATTCTTTGTCTTCCATAACTGTCGTTGAACCGTAAAATATACAAAAATAGTACTCATCAAAAATCAATCCAACACAAATCTCTGCCAGAAATGCAGAGTTAATAAAATCCACCTATTTCCCGGTTTCCTTTTCCTGAAAATGCCAATATTCGATGCAACACGAATCAGATCTCCGGTTTCTAGCTAAATTAACCCTTTTTTACATCCTCTCCAACAGTTGTTTTTTTCTCCCAACACTCCTTTTTTAGACACTTCCTGAACAATTATACTAGTTATTTAAACATTTGAGATGGTTTAAAAACAAAAAAATAATGTTATTTACATCATAAAACTTATACCTATAAATAAGAAAAGGTTACAGTAAACGAATTTTAATCTTTTGAATCATGCACATGAAATACATGTACGGAACTCTGGTATTGCTTCTCGCCGGATTACTTTCCTGCACACAAAAAAAGGAAGAAGCAACGATCAGCACGGGTGGACCGGAAGTCATTAAATTTAAGGTATTACCTTTCGACCTGAAAGACGTTAAACAACTCGACGGACCTTACGAACATGCAACACAACTCGATATCAAGACGTTGCTTAATTATGAACCAGACCGCTTCCTGGCAAAATTCAGAGAGGAAGCCGGTTTAAAGCCAAAAGCAGAGAATTATCATGGATGGGAGGCTGAAACACTGGCAGGCCATAGTCTCGGGCACTATATGAATGCCATTAGCCTGATGTATGTAACAACAGGAGACCCGGAATTTTTAAGACGAGCAAATTACATTGTCGATGAGCTCGACACTTGTCAGAAAGCTAATGGCGATGGTTATATCGGCGCCTTTACAAACGGACAAAAAATTCTGGAAGATGAGGTAGCGAAAGGAGATATCAGGGCCAGGGGATTCGATCTGAACGGATTGTGGTCACCGTTTTATACCATTCATAAAATTATGGACGGTCTATTTCATGTTTATAAATATTGCGGGAACAAAAAAGCCCTCGAAATCGAAACAAAATTTGCCGATTGGGTCGGAACTGTAATTCAAAACCTGAATGAAGAACAGGTGCAAAAAATGCTCAACTGTGAATTCGGGGGAATGAACGAAGCCCTGGCTGAACTTTACGGAAACACGGGAAACAAAAAATACCTTGAGTTCTCGGAGGTTTTCCAGCACAAAGCGATTATAGACCCGATTACTGAAGGTAAAGATATTCTGAACGGTAAACACTGCAACACTCAAATACCCAAATTTCTGGGACTTGCACGACGCTATGAGTTAACCGGAAACAAAGCCGACTCGACAGGAGCGGTAAACTTCTGGAATATAATGGTCCATCACCATGCCTATGTAGCCGGAGACTTCGACAACTACGAATATCTGAATGCCCCGGATTCCCTTAATGACCAGCTAAGTAATAATACAGCCGAAACCTGCTGCGTTTATAATATGCTGAAATTATCCAGGCACCTGTTCGACTGGACGGCATCTCCGGAAGTAATGGACTATTACGAACGGGCACTGATCAATCATATCTTATCGTCGCAGCACCCGGAAACCGGAGAAGTTATATACAACCTCTCACTCGATATGGGAGGGTTTAAGGAATATCAGGATCCTTATTCCTTTACCTGCTGTGTGGGAACGGGAATGGAAAACCACGCCAAATACGGAAAAAATATCTTCTACCATTCCAGTGAAGCCCTGTATATAGCCCAGTTTATCGGAGCTGAAGTCAACTGGAAAGAAAAAGGGATCAGGCTCCGCCAGACCACAATGTTCCCAGAGGAGGAAGGGACGACGTTGGAAGTAATCTCTGACAGCCTTGAATCCGCTCGTTTTTCCCTGAAAGTACGTTATCCCTTCTGGGCGAGAAAAGGGATGCAGGTCGTTGTTAACGGAAAAGAGATCAAAACAAAAGGAAAACCCGGCAGCTTTGTCGATTTGGGCGGCAAATGGAGAAACGGCGACCGGATAGAAATCAAATTCCCGTTTTCTCTCCGGATCGAAACCATGCCCGACAACAAAAGCCGTATTGCCATTTTCAACGGACCGCTGCTGCTGGCCGGATATCTGGGACCGCTTGACGATCCGAATGCCACTGATCCGATGTATGTACCTGTACTGATGACTAAAGATACAGTACCTGAACACTGGTTAATCCCGGTCGAAGGAGAGAAAAACACATTTAAGACATCAAAGGTTGCTTATCCAAGAGATGTGGAACTGAAACCGTTCTATCGCACCCAGGACTGTCACTACACGGTTTACTGGGATACGTACACCGATCAGGAATGGAAACAATACCAACAGGAATATGAGGAAAAGATGCGCCAGCAAAAAGAACTGGAACAAAAAACAACAGACCTTTTCAGATTTGGCGAAATGCAACCGGAGCGGGACCATAACTTCAAAGATGAAAAATCATGGGTCGGCGAATATAAATCGAAGAAATACCGTGAAGCAGACCGCGGCGGATGGATCTCCTTTGTTATGAAGGTAAAAAACAACGGCCCATCTGCATTGGTCTTCGAATATTGGGGCGGGTTCAGCGGTTCCAGAACATTCGACATTCTTGTTGACGGGAAAGTGATCGGTACGGAAAATATTTCCAATAAAAAACCTGGAAAATTTTTCTATGAAACTTATCCGGTACCTGCCGCCCTGACAAAGAATAAAAACAAAATCGACGTGAAGGTTATTCCTCACGACGGGCATCGTGCCGGACCTGTATTTTCGGTAAGGACAGTAGTAAAATGAAACAATTGCAAATACCGGTTTATTTAATTCTGCTTCTCCTATTTTCACTAAAAGGAACAGCCGGAAAAAAGGTCGCGACATATACCAACCCCGGGAACGGGAACCCGCTGCTGCCTGGTTATTTTGCCGATCCTACCGCAAAAAAATTCGGTGACACGTACTATATCTATGCAACAACCGACGGGATCAAACTGGCTTCCGGTGAGCCTCAGGTGTGGATCAGCAAGGATTTTGTAAACTGGTATAATTATGAGATGGATATCAGGCTCCCCAAAGGGCTGACCAACTGTTGGGCACCCGACGTACTGCAAGCGAAAGATGGCCGGTACTATTACTTCACGGGGAACTGTCAGTTTGGCTGCAATATTTACGGCTATGTTTCAGATTCCCCGATAGGACCATGGACCCCGCTCAATGGGGGAAAACCGATAATTCCTGCCGGAACCGGAAAAAAAGACCTGCCCGCTCTCGATGCACAGTTTCTCCAGGACGACGACGGCTCCGTCACCGCATTCTTCGGAACATGGTGCACTTCATTCGGAGGGCTGGGATGGGCTGATATCGATCCCGGAAAAATGGATTCAGTGCAAAGCGAAGGTTATATCCCGGCGGAACAACTCCCCGGGGTATTCGAAGCGGCTTATCCGGTGGAAAGAGATAGCATTTACTTTCTCATGTACTCGTCCGGCGATTGCAGGCATAGCAGTTATGCCGTTCATTATGCATGGGCAAAGAACAAGTATGGCCCCTACCATTACGGGGCAAATAACCCGATACTCTCGAGCTCCGGTGACGGTACAACAGACGGGCCCGGACATCATTCCATTATCCGGGTGGATGACAACTATTATATTGTTTATCACCGCCATGACAATCCGCACAGTACAGGAGGCGAGTTCCGTCAGGTTTGTGCAGACAAACTTATTTTTAGGAACGACAGTACCATCGAAAAAATCATGCCGACCCACACAGGGACCGGTTTTCTTGGGAAAGACCAAATTCCTTTTAAAAATATAGCCTTTCAGTCTACAACAAAGGCAACATCATTTTACCGCCTCGTTTCCGGGCCGACCCGTTACCAGGAAAAAGGAACAGATTACTGCTACCTTCCCGGATATGCCGTTGATGATAATAACGGGACAATGTGGAAGGCTTCTTCATCGAAAATGCCACAATCGCTGGTGACCGACCTGGGAAGCGTCAAAAGAATAAAAAGGATCATGACCCAGTTCGAGTACCCGACATTCTACTATCAGTACTCAATTGAAGTTTCGGACGACAGCACCACCTGGCGTTTGTTTTCCGATAAAACAGGAAACAGGAAAAGCGGTTCTCCAATGATCGACGACCACAATACAACGGCCAGGTATGTTAAGATAACCGTTTCCGGAACGGAAAAACCAGGTATGTTTGCCGCTATATGGAACATCAAAATTTATGATCAGTATTTTGGGGTCCCCCCGTTCAGGAATAAAGAATCGGACGAAGGGCCCGGAGCATCCGGAAAAGGCAGGCTCCTTGTCGATTTTAATGTAAAAGATGAAAAAACAGGACCTTCTTTCAAAATAAAAAATAAAGGTAACCTGGGCGGAGAATTCACAGGCACCGGTACTCCTCATATAGAAATTGTCAATGGCATAAAATCGCTTAAACTGGACGGGAAAAGTTATTTCACCCTTTCAAAAGATGCCCCGGAAAGCCTGGGCTGGAACTCCGCGTTCACTGCGGCGGCCTGGGTTCTTTGTCCTGAACCGGGATTAGGTGAATGCATATTGACCTGGACCTCGCGCGAAAACATGCTGCAGGCCTCCTATGCAGCCATGATGTACGGGAATGGGAATTACGGGGCCATCGCACACGGAGACGGGGCCGTAGACCTTCCATTCAGAAATTTGCCCGCAAAAGGAAACTGGCACCACCTGGCCGTAACCTTTGACGGAATGCGCGAACAGGTTTATGTTGACGGGGAACAGGATAACCAACAACCGATCAGTTTGTTCGTGCAAAACGGGAAGATCATGATCGGAGCCTCGGGCGAAGATTCCGAAAACTACCAGGGACTGATTGCCAGTGTCAGATTGTACGACGGGTTTCTTTCAGGCAGGGAGGTAAAACAGCTGATGGAACAAACAAAACCGGATGGGCTGGAGAATCAGCTCATTGATCAGCAGTCCGGAATACAGACAAAACAATAGAGAAGATTAAAATAGACAGACACATGCATATGAAAAAAAAGATAATTACAGGACTTGCAGTTACCAAATCAATGGAAAAAGCAGTTTATTACTTCCTTCTTCTGTTGTGCCTTTTCCCGGTAATTCCGGGATTTCCGCAGGAAAACATGAAAAATCCGGAGAAAGAGACTCCCGGATTGGCAAGTGGGGTGATGGATTTCTCCACACCAGCAATTGACCTTCAGCTGTTAAAATCGTCGCAAACAGTTTCAGAACTGAAATCACAGGGAGAAAACGGGTTCGATTTTACGCCGCACGACCGTATGGGAACCAGAATTGGCAATGGCTTTTATTACCTCGGAGACATCAACCTGCGGCTAAAAACTGGAACCGACAACGACTGGATTTCTTATTCCTCCGCATGGAAAAGAGCCCCGGTAGAAGCCCTGCCATCCGGCAATTCCGCAATTCTTTCCGCTGCCAGTCTTGCAACTACTTTTCCTTCCGGTTTTCCTCTCGAGGTTAACCGCTACTGGCAAAAAGAGGGAGATCACCTGCTACTTCGTTTCGTCCTGAAAAACAAAACCGACAAGGATATCGAAATCGGAGCGTTGGGGATCCCGATGATCTTCAATAACGACATAGACAGAAAAACGCTGGAAGAAGCCCATGCCCAAAATGTTTTTTATGATCCTTATATCGGGAAAGATGCCGGGTACCTCCAGGTTACACGCTTAAACGGAGAAGGCCCTGTACTGCTTGTCCTTCCATGGAAAAAATCCCCCTTTGAAGCTTATCGTCCCCTGCTCGACGACCCCACCCCCAGGGGAATTACCTTCGAAGGATTTCATGAATGGATGATCCATACGAAGGCGTACGCAGAAAACGAATGGAAAGGCGTACGCCCCTGGAATCAGCCTACCTCTAAAATACTGGTCCCTGGCGAAGAATATCAGGTTGGCGTGGAATTTGTCCTGGCCGGATCGGTCAGGGACATCGAAAATACGCTCCAAAAGTACCACAGGCCTGTAGCTATTGGGGTTCCCGGTTATGTCCTTCCCGAAGATGTCGACGGGTTACTGTTTTTAAAAAATGACGAAGAATTGAAAAAGGTTTCATCAGATCCACAGGGAGCTTTGGAAGTTAGCTATCTAACGACAACGCCAACCGGATGGAAAAAATATAGTGTACATGGGAAGAAATGGGGTCGGGCCCGGCTGACCCTTAGCTGGGGAAACGGGTCCGAACAAACCATCAGCTATAAAGTGATCAAGCCGGAGGCAGAAGTAATATCGGACAACGGAGACTTCTTAATGTCAAAGCAATGGTACGAAAACAATGACGACCAGTTTGGAAGAAGTCCTTCGGTTATTACCTATGACTATGAAGCGAAAAAGCAGGTTACGCAAAATTCCAGGGCCTGGATTGCCGGGCTGAGTGACGAAGGTGGGGCAGGAAGCTGGCTGAACGCAATCATGAAGCAACTGATTGAGCCCGATCCAAAGGAACTCAAAATGCTGGGAACTTTCGTCGACAAGACAATCTGGGGAGGGATTCAGTATAACCAGGGTGAAAACAAATACGGGGTACGGAAAAGCATGTTCTATTATGAACCGGACTCCATGCCTGCCGGAACATACAGCGATACAGTCAACTACAAGACCTGGGCGGCCTGGCCAAAGAAAGAAGCAGAATCGGTCGGACGTTCTTACAACTATCCTCACGTTGCAGCTGCTTACTGGGTAATGTACCGTCTGGCACGGAACTATAACGGGCTGGTTACACAAAATTCATGGAACTGGTACCTCGAAAACGCATTCCACACGGCCATGGCTATGGTAAGCCTGGCCCCCTACTATGCCCAGTTCGGGCAAATGGAAGGGACCGTTTTCCTGTTGATCCTTAAAGATCTGAAAGCGGAAGGAATGACAGACCTGGCAGCACAGCTTGAAGAGGCCATGAAATCACGCGCTTTGGAGTGGGCCTCGCTTGAATTTCCATTCGGAAGTGAGATGCCCTGGGACTCGACCGGACAGGAAGAGGTCTACATGTGGTCCGACTATTTCGGGTTCCCGGAAAAGGCACTGGTTACCATCAGGGCTATCCTGGCTTACATGCCCGCCATCCCAAGCTGGGCATACAACGGGAATGCCCGCCGGTACTGGGATTTTCTTTATGGCGGAAAACTTCAGCGGATCGAACGGATGATCCATCATTACGGATCGGCACTGAACGCAATCCCTGTGCTGAATGAATACCGGCATGAACCTGACGATACCTACCTGCTCCGTGTCGGATACGGAGGGCTCATGGGTTCTGTCTCCAATATCACCGAGGATGGTTTTGCACCCTGCGCGTTCCATTCCTTCCCTTCAACATTAAAAAATGATGGTATTTCGGGCGATTACGGTTCCGGCTTTTTCGGATATGCTGTAAATACAGCTACTTTTATCACAAATGACAAGGAGTTGGGATGGCTGGCCTTTGGAGGCAACCTGAAAGAAAGGGGGGACTGGATCGAAACCGAAGTCACAACTGCCGCCAGGTCACGCGTATTCATTGCCGCAGCCAGGATATGGCTGACTTTGGATGCGGGTAAGTTCACCCATATTAGTTATAACAAACGTACGAGTGAGGTAAAAGTCACGCTGGATAAAGCCAACGGCTTTACGCCCAACGCACTTCTCCGGATAGAAGGGAACCGCCCTCCGGAACAGTTGTCCGCGAAATATCAAAAAAACAACCGCGGGGCGTACCTGATCCCGCTCAAAAATAAATCGGTGGAAGTAATCCTGTAAATCAAAAGAATAAATGCGATTGATTATCAATATTAACCGAAACAACATGAAGTTTTTTTTATTTTTATTTTTAGGATATTTTCTTCTCTCTGTGCCAACCTTTGCCCAGGTCACCAGGGAAGACTACGCCCGGGCCGACTCAGCAAAACGGTTCACGGACCTCGTCTATAACGATTTTACCAGTGCCCATTGGATCGGTAATACGCCGACCTTTTGGTACCGAGTAAAGACAAGAGAAGGGATTGACTATAAATCAGTCGATGCGAAAGAGGTAAGAATCGCCCCGGCTTTCGACAGGGCGAAACTTTGTGAGAAACTAGACAGCATCTCCGGTAAAAAGCATAAACCGGAGTCACTCGACCTGAAGGACCTGAAATTTTCCGATGACGGGAAATCCATCTCCTTCAATCTGGATGATTATCAATGGTTATGCAACCTGGAAAATTACCAGGTAAAGACCACCGGTAAAGTGAAGAAAACGAAACCGGAACGTTACTGGGGCGACAGTGAAGGTGAATTTAAAAATGACACTGTGCCTTCACCGGATAGTACAAAAATTGCTTTCATCCGGGAATATAATTTATATGTCAACGACCGCGAATCGGGAGAAGAAAGGCAACTCAGCTTCGACGGATCGGCTGGCGAATTCTATTCGGGGTACCTGGTCTGGTCGCCTGATGGCAAAAAAATCGCTGTTAACAAGGTCCGTCCCAACGAAAAGCACTATATCTATTTCGTGGAATCATCACCCAAGGACCAGTTACAGCCAATCCTTCACAAGAGGGAATACATGAAAGCCGGAGATGCACTGCCTATCAAGAAGCCCTGCCTGTTTAACGTTGAAAGCGGCAACCAAATACCGGTAGATGCCACCCCCTTTGAGAACCAGTTTTCGCTCTCCAACCTAAAATGGTGGACTGACAGTAGGGCCTTTACCTTCGAATTTAATCAGCGGGGCCACCAGGTTTACCAGGTAGCCGAGGTTAATGCAGAAACCGGTGCCATTAGAATTCTGATCGATGAACGGAGCAATACCTTTATCGATTACAGCGGAAAACATTACCGTTACGATCTGGATTCGACAAAAGAAATTATCTGGGCCTCGGAACGGGACGGATGGAACCACCTGTACCTGATCGATGCCGTAACCGGGAAAGTAAAAAATCAAATTACCTCCGGCAACTGGGTCGTCAGGGGCATCGAACAGGTAGATGCAAAAAACAGGAAAATCATTTTCCAGGGGAGCGGAAAAAATCAGGGAGAAGACCCATACTTCATTCATTACTATTCAATTGGATTTGATGGTAAAGGACTGAAGGACCTGACCCCCGAAAAGATGAACCACCAGGCTTATTTTTCCCGCGACTACAACTACTTTACAGATACCTATTCTACTGTAGATACTCCTCCGGTTACTGTCCTGCGGAGTACCTCCGACGGCAAGGTGCTGACAACGCTGGAAAAAACGGATATTCCGGATCTTCTTGCCAAAGGATGGAAAGCCCCGGAAGTCTTTGTAGCAAAAGGGAGGGACAATAAAACCGATATCTGGGGAAACATTTATTATCCCACCAACTTTGATCCTTCAAAAAAGTACCCGGTCATCGAATACATTTATGCCGGCCCTCAGGGATCGTTCACACAAAAGAGTTTCCACCCGTATATGTATGCCTTTTCAGGGCTGGCCGAACTTGGTTTTATTATCGTTCAACTTGACGGCATGGGGACATCAGACCGTTCCAAGGCATTCCAGGATGTCTGCTACAAAAACCTGAAAGATGCCGGTTTTCCCGACCGTATTAAATGGATAAAAGCAGCCGCAGAAAAGCACGCCTTCATGGATACTACCCGGGTAGGAATTTTTGGAGGTTCGGCAGGCGGACAAAATGCGATGGCAGGGGTCCTGTTCCACCCCGAATTTTATAAGGCTGCAGTCGCCTCCTGTGGCTGCCACGACAACCGGATGGATAAGATGTGGTGGAACGAGCAATGGATGGGGTACCCTGTCGGAAAGCAGTATGAGGAGTGCTCAAATGTGATAAATGCCTGCCGGTTACAGGGAAAACTGATGCTCATTGTCGGAGAAATGGACGACAATGTCGATCCGGCAACGACAATGCAGGTTGTAAACGCTCTGATCAAAGCCGACAAGGATTTTGAGCTGGTCGTTCTTCCGGGCAGTAACCATACCCTAGGAGGAGATTTCGGTGAACGCAAACGTCGTGATTTTTTCGTCCAGGCATTTTACGGACAATTCCCCCCGGACTGGAATGCGGGAAGCGGAAAATAATGTTAGTAACTCTAAAAACACTATAAAATGAAAAAGTCAAAAAAAACAGCCAGATTTTATCTGCTGATAATAAACTTACTACTTCTTTCATCACCCGTTTTTGCCCAGTCACCCCGACAGGTCCCTCCAAAGATCGCGACTCCGCCGGCGGAACTGAAACTCGACAAATTCTACAAGAAATACATGGATGCGAACGGCATTCCTGTTATCAGTTCCTGGAGGGTACCGGATTCAGCCCTGGTCCAGGCCTGGAATATTGTCATGTTCCTGACCAACGACCTTCCTCCTGCCGTACTGCACCAAATGCAAAAAGTTGGCGCCCGTGTTGGCGTTATGGCCCGTTATGAAGGGACTACCGATATCCCCGAACATGCTAATCTGGCGAACGACACAACCTTGAACTGGGACTTGCGCGCCAGGGGACTGGGCGGTGATATGGATCTGCCTCTGACAACCTGTGCCGAAGAAAACCTTCTTTGCTACCAGATCGACAAGTACCATGCCGAGGATATCCTGATCCATGAATTTTCACATGCCATTCACCTGATTGGTATTGCCCCAATCGACAGCACCTTCAATGAAAAGTTGCAACACCTTCTTAACAATGACATTGCAGCCGGAAAATTTGACCGCACCTATGCGCAAACCAATATTTACGAGTTCTGGGCCGAAGGTATCCAGGACTGGTTTAACGTGAATGCGGAAGTCACCAAACCGGATGGGAAGCATAACCAGGTCAACACCAGGAAAGAACTGAAAACTTATGATCCGGACCTGTATAACCTGATCCATAAATACTTTTCAGATTTTCAGGGAAGTCCGTCCTGCCATGCCATGCAGGATATTTATCATGTCAATTGACTTTTTTCCATACAGGAACAGGAATGGCAGGGATTTTCTTGTAGATCCCTGCCATTCCTGTTCCTGTCTTTTTTTATCGTTTCAATCTTTTCCTTAGCAAAAATATTTACCTCTAAAACCAGAATTGATATATCTTTGAGAAGGTGATTATCATGAATTCTGCTAATGTTTAAGAAATTACATATCGCGATACTTTTTTGTTTATGGAGCATACTTTCCGGACTGTTCTTTCCATATGTTTCGTATGGAATTGACGAAACGCTAAAATTTTATCATTATACCAATGAGGATGGACTCCCGTCCTCCTATGTCAAAAGTATCGTCCAGGACACCTATGGGTTTATATGGCTGGCAACCCGCGTTTCTGTTTCCCGCTTCGATGGCAAGAATTTTCAGGAATTTCCCGTATATGATCAGGACGGAAACCGGGTGAAGATCTTCTGCGATAGGCTCTTCCTGTCGTCAGACTCCGTGCTTATTTCCCGGACGCTCAAAGGGATGTATTATTACTTTGATGATGAACAGGAATGTTTCCGTCCCCTCAGTATCCTGAATGATCTGGGGGCGACTCAAGCCATTACGCCTGCCCCGGGCGGATACTGGGTGTGTCAGAATAATAAACTGGTTTTCCTGAATCGGCAAAACGGGGAAAAAGAGGACTTGAATAAAAAGTTTCCCTTTTTCCGGCCCCCTAAAGATATCGGGTTTCTAAACATTCTTGCCCGCAAAACACACCTGGTTATCATGACGAACCAAAATTTACTGTTCGATATTGATACTGTTGGACATCTGGTGCAAAGCTGCCAGATTCCGGCAGAGCTTGGGCCCTATCAGACAGACCTGTACTATCTGGACACCGGGAATCACGCATGGATCGGACAATTTGATTACGGGCTGGCCTGCATTGATATGAAAGATGGCCGGTATCACTTCTATTCAACAAACCGGAGAGAAGCTTATCATTTACCCCACAATATGGTCCATTGCATGACCGAAGATCAGCAGGGCCGGGTCTGGATCGGAACGGAAGGAGGTCTGGCTGTTCATGATCCGGAAACGGATATGTTAAAGATATATAACTCCAATCTTTTTGATCCGACAGGGTTAAATACTGATCCAATTTATGCAGCTTACTGTGACAAACAAGGAAACGTCTGGTTGGGAACTTATTTCGGAGGAATCAATTTCTGGAGTGGGGAAAAAAAAATTTTTCATAACTGGAGCTCCGGCCTTGGAAAATGGCAATTGAGAGGAAATGTTGTAAGCAGTCTGGACGAAGATAAAACGGGGAATTTATGGATTGGACTGGAAGACAACGGGCTGGATCGAATAAATATGAAAACAGGAAATGTAACGCACTACTCAAGTGATGATGGACCAAATAGTCTTTCTTACAACAATCTGCATGATCTGTTATTTGTTTCAGAATATGAACTATGGCTCTCATCTTATACAGGAGGAATTAATATCCTCAATACAAAAACCAATAAATTTACCTATTTCAACAGGTCTAACACGCCAGAATTAACATCCGATGCAATCTATGCATTCATGCTGATAAATAATTCTGTCTTTGTTGCCAGTTCCGGTGGTATTGCTGTCTATGATCTTAAAAGGAAAAGCTTTTCCAGATTAAAACCCGACCTTATTGGCTCCACTCAATTTGAAAGTATAGCACAAACTGAGGGAACACTTTGGTTTTCTTCCAGCAAAACAATTTACTGTTACAAACCTGCTATCGACTCACTTTATGCCTTTGACAGAATTCCAGAAATGACGAACATCAACTTTGTAAAAACCGATTCTCGGGGAAATATCTGGATTGGAGACTGCTATAAAGGATTATGCCGCTACAATGAAAAAGATAAAAGTATTACCTACTTCAATACAGATACCGGATTTCCCGCTTCGTGGATATTCAGCATGGAAGAAGGGATGGATGGTTGGTTCTGGGCCAGCAGTGACAAAGGACTGGTTAAATTTTCGCCGGATAAGGGGATTCAGATTCTTTATGATAGTAATTCAGGAATACCTTTTAACCAATTTAACTATCGTGCTTCATTTAAAGATCATAACGGAAACATCTATTTCGGAGGAAACAATGGAATGGTTTCTTTTAATGAAGTGGATTATTCCAGTGAAGTAAAAAAGATGAATACTGTATTCACAGGAATGCAACTGTTTAATAAACCAGTCCATCCCGGAGATGGTCGCTATCTCGAACATTCAATCAATAAAACCAAGGAAATAATACTCGATTATGATCAGAATGTCTTTACGCTGGAATATACCTCGTTTTGCTATTCATCAAAAGGACGCTGCCAGTATGCCTATTATCTGGAAGGATTCGAAAATTCCTGGAATTACGTAGGTAACAGAAACTTTGCCACCTACACCAATCTTAGTCCCGGCAGTTATATATTCCACGTTAAAGGTTCTTTAGGCGACATTCAGACAGAAACTACAGAACGCGTTTTGAAGATCATCGTCCGTCCTCCGTTCTGGCTTACCAAATGGGCTTTTGCAGGTTATTTCTTACTGGCCTGCCTATTTTCTTTTCTTGTTTTCAAAGTTGGTAAAAACCTGGAAAAGTCAAAAGCCATGGTCGTAATGGAACGTCGCGAGAAAGAACATTCCGATGAAATTCACAAAGTAAAACTGGAATTTTTCACAAATATTTCCCACGAGCTGAAAACCCCGTTGACACTTATCCTTGGTCCGTTAAGCAGGCTCATGGAAGAAGAAAAGCTCAGCCCGGCTTTTCGTAAATGTCTGATAGGAATTGACCGCAATGCCAACAGGCTTTTTCAGTTAATCAATCAACTTCTTGAATTCAGAAAAATCGAAAATGGCAAGGAAAATCTGAAGGTTGGAAAATGTGATCTCAGAACACTAATGACAGGCATAGCCAATTCATTTGAGAACGAGGTGGAAGCCCGTGACATCGATTTCAAAATATATTATCCACAGAAAGACCTGTCTGTTTGGCTCGATGAAGAAAAGGTTGATAAAATTATTTTTAATTTACTTTCAAATGCTTTTAAATTCACAAAAGAGGGTGGAAAAATCGAATTGTCCGCAGATTTAGTAAAACAAGATGGCCGATCTGGTACCGGTTATAATGTGATCATCTCTGTATCTGACTCCGGAAAAGGGATCAGACAAGAAATGCTGGATAAAGTTTTTGATCGTTTTTTCCAGATTGAAGATGATCATAGCCGTCATGAAGGTTCAGGTATTGGTCTTGCCTTTGTAAAAAGCCTGGTTATCCTGCATAAGGGAGAGATTAAGGTTGACAGTATTCTGAATAAAGGTTCTGTCTTTACTGTAAAAATACCTGCATCAAGAAGTGATTACAGTGACTCAGAGATTGCAGAACATCCCATGCAGTATATCTCTTCTTCCGAAAGTAAAGTAAATACATCTGATCCATGTATGGAAAACAACCTGATTAATGCGGAAGGTCTTTCCCGTAAACATCTGATCCTTCTGGTTGAAGATAATATCGAACTGATCAATTTCATGAAAGAAACATTGGAATTGAAATATCAGGTCATAACAGCACTGAACGGAGCAAAAGCTTTGGAGAAGATTTCCGGCATGACTCCCGACTTGATCATCAGTGACATTATGATGCCTGAGATGGATGGATTTGAATTTACTCAACGGATAAAAACAGATTTGCGTACTTCTCATATTCCGGTTATTCTACTTACCTCAAAAAGTGGAGCGGAAAACCGGCTTGCAGGCTTGATGACAGGTGCTGATTACTACATCGAAAAGCCCTTTTATCCTAACATACTGGAACAAAACATCGAAAATATACTCCAAACCAGGCAAAGGCTGATTGAACGTTTTAAGAACGACGCCTTTGTGCAGGTTGGAGAAATGGCCCATTCTGAATCGGACAAGGTCTTTATTGAAAAGCTAACAGCCATTATTCGATCCAACATCAGTGATCCGGACATGGATGTTTCCTTCCTGATAAAACAAATGGGGATAAGCCGCTCATTATTGCACATGAAACTAAAAGGCCTGGTAGGATGTTCATCAACTGAATTCATCCGGGCAATCCGTTTGAAAGAAGCAGTCAAGCTTATTGCAACGGGAAAATGTAATATATCGGAAGCGGCCTATGAAACCGGCTTCTCAAGTCCAACCTATTTTACCCGGCGCTTCCGCGAATTCTACGGGAAATCGCCAAGAGAGTATTTTAACGGATAGATATCAGAATTTTGGTACAGTCACTAAGTAAATGCATATCAAAGCATAAACAAAAAGAATTATATTCTAATACATATACTTGCTTTTATTTCAAAAATCAAACCTCACTATTCTATTTTCGAGAATTGGATTGACCTCTCCAGAGAAAGAAAAAACACAGACAATTATTAGGATAAAAAAAAAGGTCATTTTATAGAATTATGATCCCACACTAAACAGTTTATAAAATAAATGTCTAAATAAATATCCATTTAATATCTGACAACATTTTTTCACATTTTTACACACTTCTCTGCTAGAATCATAATAAATCATTAATAACCAGTATTTTAATAAAAACACATTTAGACATTTGTACTAGTTTTTTGAACATGTTTAATGATGGGTGCCTTTTGTTTTGCTTTCCTTTAACAAAGAAGATAATGTCCTGATTCTAACCAAAATGAAATATTATGAATTTAACCCACTTACAAATTTCAAAAAGAAACATGGCCTTGATTTTTATGGGCCTTTTTGTGCTTATATTCTCGTATTCCGGATATGCTCAAAATAGAGAAATAACCGGCGCAGTATTGGATGATAACGGAGAAGCTCTTCCTGGAGTAACTGTTGTTGTTAAAGAATTGGCAAATGTAGGAACAGTAACTGATATCGAAGGGAAATACAGAATCAATGTTCCGCAAGGGGGCAAAACCTTATCTTTTTCATTCATTGGAATGGAGCCGCAGGAAATTGCGATTGGCAATCTTTCCCGGATTAATGTAACTATGAAATCTACGGTGGTCGGACTAAACGAAGTTGTGGCCATTGGATATGGCACACAAAAAAAAGCAGATGTAACAAGTTCACTGGCAAGTGTGAAAGAAGAGGATTTCAATAAAGGGGCTGTTCAGGATGCCGGGCAGTTGGTCCAGGGAAAAGTAGCTGGTCTCCAGATTACGCTGCCAAGCGGAGATCCTACAAGTTCGACTGCCGTTATGCTGAGGGGGTATTCTACGTTGCTGGGAACAACTGACCCGCTAATTCTTGTTGATGGAGTTCCCGGATCATTCTCAACAGTTGCCCCTGAAGACATCGAATCAATCGATGTTTTGAAAGATGGTTCTTCTACTGCTATTTACGGGACCCGTGGCACCAATGGCGTTATTATCATTACAACAAAAGGAGCAAAACGGGAAACACAGACCTCTATTGACTATACTGGTTATGTATCCGTTTCACAATGGCTGAAAACACCCGATTTTATGAATGCTTCAGACCTTCGTGAACGTTTGGCTGAGGGATGGACTTTCTCAGGAGCTAACATTCAAGACTTTGGGAACAATACAGACTGGCTTGGAGAAATTAGCAGAACAGCGATTAGTCACGTACACAATCTTACGCTAAGAGGCGGTTCAAAAACAACCAGCATGCTTGCAAATCTGACTTACAATTCCAAACAGGGTACAATCAAAACTTCGGATTCCGAAAATATCCGCGCCCGGCTGGAGATGACCCACAGTATGTTCGACGATAAGCTCATTAGCAATGTCAGCGTAATTGCCAGTGAGATCAATACGGATATGCCCAACAACTGGGACTATATCTACCGGATGGCTTGTATTCAAAATCCAACCCAGGCAATTTATGACGAAAATGGAGATTATGTTGAACGTGATGTTTATTTTTACGACAATCCTGTTTCATACCTCAATGAAAGAATAGGTATGTCCCGGACCCGTAATCTTCGCTTCACCGGAAGTATGGAGTTTCATCCGGTAGAAAGCCTTAACATAAAGGGCATGTATACACGCAAAGGGAACAGTTACCTGTCAGGTTATTATTATACCCACCAAGATGTTACCACAACCGAAAGCGAGTATAATGGATATGCAGCCCGATACAATTCCGACTTTACCACGAATATGGTGGAGCTGACTGCTGATTGGAAAAAGAATTTCGGCAAACATCATTTCACCGCTGTTGCCGGATATAACTATGAAGACAATACGTACGAATATTTCGGTGCTACGAACAGAGACTTTCCCACCGACAACTATACCTATAATAAATTAGAAACCGGACTGGGAATCTCAGAAGGTACAGGCAGTGTTTATTCCTACAAGCAAAATTACAAACTTATTGGTCTTTTTGCCCGTGCAACCTATAATTACGACGACCGTTACCTGTTAATGGTTTCGCTCCGCCACGAAGGTTCTTCAAAATTTGGAGCTGATAATAAATGGGGTAATTTCCCTGGGATATCCATTGGTTGGCGTTTGAATAATGAAGAATTTCTCAAAAATACCGGATGGCTCAACAACCTGAAATTACGCGCTGGTTTTGGTATTACAGGGACGGATGTTTCTGATCCTTATCAATCGCTGTTATCCTATGATTACGATAGCTATTTCTTTTATAACGGAGATTGGATCCAGACGCTTTCTCCGGTACGTAATAAAAACGATAATCTTCGTTGGGAGAAGAAATATGAATACAATTTAGGGGTCGATTTCGACATTCTCGGAGGACGCCTTGGAGGAGCCGTTGATGCCTACCAGCGGGATACCAAAGATGGTTTGTACTATTACCCGGTTCCCGTGCCTCCCTACCAATATCGCACCATCATGGCCAACGTTTGTCACATCCGAAACCGCGGATTTGAAGTATTGCTTAATGCGATCCCTGTTCAAAACAAGAAGTTCCGGTGGAGTACGAATATAACCTATTCTTCAAATACGAATAAGCTCATCTCCCTGCAAAACGACGAATTCATGCTGGGTACCAACTATTTCTATACAGGATACACGGGTGAACCTATTCAAACGACCACCCATCGCGTGCAGGAAGGACAAGCCATCGGAAACTTCTTTGGACTTAAATCGGTAGGTCTTAGCTCTGGAGGCAAGTGGATTGTTGAACGGTTTAACCGGGATGAAGACGGGAATGTCAACGGTATTTATTACGACTTAGCAGAACATGCTACGCCGGAAGACCGGCAGGTTCTCGGAAATGGCGTCCCCCGCTACAATGCAAGTTGGAACAACCAAATTCAATACAGGAACTTTGATTTGTCAATCAATATGAGGGGAGCGTTCAGGTTCCAGATCTTAAATTACCAGAAAATGTTCTATGGGAATCCGACCATTCAGTATAATGTGTTAAACAGCGCCTTCGACAAACTTGATATTGTCGATACGGAGACAGGCAAAAAAACAGGAGAAAAGACCACGATCAGCGACTCACAACGTTATGTAAGTTATTATATTGAAGATGGTGATTACTGGAAGATTGACAACGTTACCCTTGGCTATACATTCGATACAAAAAAAATTAACTGGATACAAAAATTACGGATCTATGCATCGGCCTATAACCTTGCTACAATAACCGGCTACTCGGGACTTGACCCTGAGGTCAGGACTTCCTATGGAGATAACGGGTATGACCCGGGAACCGACGATCGCGATAAATATCCTACTATTCGGTCTTATACATTCGGTGTAAACATAACTTTCTAAAAACATACGCGATATGAAAACATATAAAATAGGAATATTGGTCTTCGCTGGGGCCCTTATCAATTTGACAAGTTGCTTCAATTTAGATGAAAAAGTTTTTTCTGAGATCACAGAAGAATCCTTTACTCCTTCCGAACAAGATGTTGTTGCACTTGTGGCAAGTGCTTATACCCCTCTTGGATTTGTATTTGACTGGCAAGGTCTCTTTGACAACCAGGAAGAACCAGGAGATATAATCATTACGCCCGTACGTCCTAACGGATGGGACGATGGCGGCACCTACCAAAGAATGCACAAGCATACCTGGACAACAGAAGAGTGGCAGCCCTGGAATATTTATCTTGAATGTTATACAGGGATCAATAATGCTAACCGGGTTAAAGATAAGATTGAGGCGGACGAAATGCCGCTAGGCGATAAAAAAGACGCAACAATTGCAGAACTTCGGGCCATTCGCGCATTGTGGTATGCCATTTTGCTCGACACTCACGGAAACATACCTATTGTTACTGCTTTTACAGACGAAGTTCCCGAACAATCCACACGCCAGGAAGTATATGATTTCGTTGTCAGCGAGTTGACAGAGGTCATTGAATCAGGACTTTTAAGCATGAAAGCCAATACTGAGACATACGCGCGGATGAACCAATGGACTGCCTATATGACCCTTATGCGTGTTTATCTGAATGCCGAAGTTTATACCGGCACTCCACAGTGGTCGAAAGCACTGGAGTGCGCCAATGCGGTTATTAATTCAGGGCTTTATTCTCTTTCTGCAGACTATTCCGACAACTTTAAAGTTGACCTTGGGCCTTCCAATAAGGAAGTCATTTTTGCTGTACCATATGATGATATTTATTATGCATCACATGTTTTCAATCAAAACGCGAAATGGTATCCTCCTGTAGCCAAAAAACACTTTGGATGGAGCTATCAGACCTGGGGCGGCAGTTGTGCCAATCCCCAGTTCATCGACAGTTATGATCCACAGGACGAACGTCTTGACAAAACATGGCTGAGGGGTCCGCAGTACGCTTATGATAATGAAAACGAATTGGTTTGGACGTGTCTAAATTACCTACCGTCCCTGACTTGTAAGAACGATGCAGGTCAATCGATGACCAGTATCGATTATGGTTACCGGGTCAATAAATATGAACAGGATCTTGAAACTACGTTTTACTGGAGTAACGACTTTCCTTATTTCCGCTATGCCGAAGCATTGCTTACAAAAGCAGAGTGTTTGCTCCGTCTCGGTCAGGAAGAGGAAACTGCCGTCGATTTGGTAAATCAGATCCGGGCACGGGTAAATGCCCCAAGCATCACACTTGAAGATCTGGAAGGTGATACAAAAATTAAATATGGTCTTGCAGGCTGGGGCTCGTTAACTTATGACCAATGGGAACAAGTTACCAATGGCGAAGTCTCCTGGGACGAGTTGGGAGTAGAAGGTTCACAAACTATTACCCAAAGCGGAGATGATGCTTCTGCCGTAACTCTTGGTGGGCTTTACGATGAATGGGGGTGGGAATTTGCCTGCGAAGCACAACGCCGTATCCAAATGATCCGTTTCGGGACTTATTCTACTAAAGACTGGTTTAACCATACGGCAATAGGCGATAACCACACACAAATATTCCCGATCCCCCTGGACGTGTTAAACTCCAACTCCAATCTTTCTCAAAACCCGGGATATTGAGTATCGCCATGAACAAATAATCGAACATGTTCAAAACAATACTCCTCCCCTCTTGATAAGTGATAATGCAGAACCACCCAGACAAAATGGTCTGGGTGGTTTAATAACTTTTATAAAGAATACTTTCTAAGGCCTCGTAAAAAAAAAGATCTCCTCATCCGGATTGCTTGAAGTGGCTCAAATGAGGATAAAGAAATAAACACAATATTGAATCCCCACGCTGAGAAATCAGATAGAAAATTGACATTTCATTCATAATTTTATCAAAAAAGAAACACTGAATTACAGATACATAGTATCAACATCATCATTGTTTTATTATCTTTCTGTCACCTGAGAAACAGACATATCCCTTGAGATGGCCGCAACGAACCCGACATACGGATTTTCTGAAGCTGAATTTGAGATATTCTTCAAAAAATACTATAAGCTGGCACTTTGCGTTTCGGTCAGGTTAACCCGTGACCCTGCGGCTTCGGAAGATATCGTACAGGACATATTTTTAAGGCTATGGAAAAATGTTGAAATCCTACGTCCCGGAGACTCTATGAAGCCGTTGCTATTAAAGGCTGTCAAGAATAAAAGTCTGAATTATTTACGCGATAAAAAGAAAAATCAGGAGCTGGATTCAATCGGGCAAGTTCCTGGTGAGGGAAAAGATGATTATGGGCCTGATGAAAGGATTGCCCGGATCCTGGTGCAGATAGAGAATCTGCCCCCCAAATGCCGGGAAATATTTGATCTGGTTGTCTTTAAAGAGAAAAAATACCGGGAAGCAGCCAATATGCTTGGCGTTTCTGTAAACACGGTAAAAACCCAAATGGGTATCGCTTATAAACAGCTTCGAAAAATTTTTTAATTTTTCCCTCAGGATATTTCACCCTTTTTATCCATCCGCGGGTATTACTGGTCATGAAGCAACAAGTATATACAAAATGACCACGAATAAAGCCGACAAGGATAAAATCTGGGAAGAAATTGCAGCTAATCTGAACCATGAAGAATTTGACGAGGAAATAGTTGCCCCGGGAAGCAAAGAATTCTCTCAGGCCCGGGAATTTGATTCCTTATTAAAAAAGGAAAAAAAATTATTCAGCCTCTTGCTTCAATCAGATACCTCGAAAGCATGGAGGATACTAAAGTCCCGGAAAAAGAACAGGACAACTCTTATCAGAAACGTTTTTGCGTATGCTGCAGGAGTCCTGTTACTTATCTCAACAGGATATATGCTCCGGATATTGGTTAATCATAATTCAAAAGAATCCGGTTCTTATACGGTTTTTTCCGTTCCCAATGCTGAGATGGGGAATGTTGTTCTCGCCGACGGGACCAAGGTGTTCTTAAATTCCGCCTCAGAACTCAGATATGCTGCAGCACCCGGAAAATCACGTGAAGTATTTTTGCAGGGTGAAGCTTACTTTGAAGTTACATCCGACAAGAAGAACCCATTTCTGGTGCACCTGAATGATTTTACGGTTAAAGTGACCGGCACTCACTTCAATGTGAAATCCTATCCTCATTCAAATGCAGAAGCCACACTTCTTGAAGGGGAAATCTCGGTACTGGATAAAAAGGGCTCCGAGGTTGTCCGGGTAAAACCCGGTGAGTCTGTCGTTTTTGACCGGTCGACCCGAAAAATGATCCTCAGCAAGGTGAACACCTCGTCGAAAACAGAATGGAGGAGCGGAAAAATCTATTTCAAAAATAAAACGATTGGAGAAATTACGGCAACGCTTGAACGGTGGTATGATGTAAAATTCCAGTTTGCAGATGAATCCATTAAACAGGTCAGGCTAACCGGCACCATATTAAAAAATAAGCCGATTGAACAGATCCTGGAAGTCCTTAAAATTTCCGAACCTATTGATTTTGAATATAAATATAAAGACCAGGTATTATTAACAATTAAAATCAGCTATATGCAGTAAATAAAAAGCGGTGACAGACTCGCCCTCTGGTCACCGCCCTGAAAAAAGTAAATGCAGTATTAACTTTTAACACATCGAATGTATGAAAAAAAAGCGAATGAGAGGCAACTTGATGGAGTTGTGTTCTAAATTTTTATTAATTATGAAGTTAACTTTTAGCCTTTTACTGCTGTCGGTATTTGCAGTAAACGCACGGAGCTATTCTCAAGTCACAAGGCTGGATCTGTCGTTGAAAAATACGACAGTAGAGGATGTTTTCAACGAAATCGAAAACACCAGTGATTTTTATTTTTTCTACCAGGAAAGTGAAATTGACCTGACACGAAAAGTAAATCTCAATTTTAAGGGTGCCAGTATTCAAACCATCCTGGATACTATTCTGGAAGGGACCGGCCTCTCTTATAAAGTTCTGGACAGGTATATTGTTATAGCTCCTGCATCAGCAGGCCAACAGAAAACAATACGGATTAAGGGTAAAGTAAATGATGCCTCAGGACAGCCAATGCCGGGAGCAACAGTGACGATTAAAGGGACCAATAAAGGAGTGATCACCGACGTTAACGGGCAATACGAAATCCAGGTAAGTCCCGATGATGTACTTGTTTTCTCTTTTGTTGGGATGAAGACCGTTGAAATGCCTGCTGCCGGAAAGACAATCATCAACGTCCGGTTGGAAGAAATGTCGTATGGACTGGAAGAGGTGGTGGCCATTGGTTACGGAACGCAACGAAAAAGTGATGTAACAAGCGCGGTGACTAGTGTGAAGGCCGACGACTTTTCAGTGGGTAAAATCAGCGATGCTGCAGATCTGGTAAAAGGTAAAATAGCAGGGTTAAGCATTATCAAATCCTCGGGCGACCCCAACGAGTCATCCAGTATTATGCTTCGAGGTATTACTACCATTTTGGGTAGCGTTACCCCGCTTATATTGGTGGATGGGATTGAGGGGTCGTTAACGACGGTAGCACCTGAAAACATTGCATCAATCGATGTGTTAAAGGATGCTTCGGCTGCAGCTATTTATGGGACACGCGGTGCAAACGGGGTGATCCTGATCACGACCAAATCAGGCAAACGAAATATGCATGCATCTGCTAATTATTCAAGTTATGTGTCGTTGTCAGAATGGTACAAGACGGCTGATTTCATGGATGCACACGACATCATCTATGGCCGGACCCAATTCGAATACGAAGGTTACGATACCGACTGGTTAAAAGCAATTACCCGTAAGGGAGGTTACACCCAGAATCATTCATTGAGCCTGGAGGGAGGTTCAGAATCGTCCGTTTATTCTGCAAATATTACCTATTCTGACGAAGAGGGAATTATGCGCAAAAGTGACAAGAATGATGTTAAAGGTCAGCTTGATTTCACCCAGTACGCCATGAATGACATTTTTAAATTTAATGTCAATCTACTTTATTCAACCCATAAGAATACCAACAATGATAATACCTATGCATATCGTCAGGCTTTGATTCACAATCCTTCGTCACCTGTATATAATGAAGACGGTTCTTACTACGAGGATTTTAATCTTTACCAGTATTATAATCCTGTTGAAATTCAGAACGAACTGATTGGTGATACCCGTAAACAATATGCACGTATTGTGGGCAACATCACTTTCGAGCCGATTAAAGGCTGGCAAACCAACCTGATGTTATCCCGGAAAGAAATCGAATCGACTTCAGAGAATTACTATACCAGTGATTATTACAGCCAGGCTACGAATGAAATAAATGGTTCCGCGTCAAAATCTTCAGATAATTCGCGTAGCGATAATCTGGAATTAACTTCGAAATATGATTTTTCGATTGGCAAAAGCCGTTTTACAACCCTTGTCGGGTATAGTTACCTGTATAATGTTTACGACGGGTTTAGCGCTGGCAATTCAAATTTTCCAAATGAGTCGTACCTCTATAATAGCCTGGGACAAGGCACCTATCTGACTGACGATGATGAGACTGCCAGTATGGATTCATACAAAAACGATAATAAGCTGATCGGCTTTTTCGGACGTGTGGGCTATGGATACGACAATCGGTATAATGCACTGATTAGTGTACGATATGAAGGTTCTTCAAAATTTGGTGAGAATCACAAATGGGGGACTTTCCCGTCCGTATCATTGGGATGGACAATCAGTAACGAAACTTTTATGGAAAGCGCGGCATGGTTAGATAATTTAAAACTCCGTGCGGGATATGGGGTAACAGGGGTTATTCCTGAAGACTCTTATGCCTCCCTGACATTGTACGACTATGATACTTATGGAGACTATCTGACTAAAAATGGTGAATGGGAACAGTCACTGCAGGTAGCTCAAAATACTAATGCCAACTTAAAATGGGAGAAAACAAGCGAATTGAATATCGGAGTTGACTGGTCGGTACTTAATTCACGGTTGAATGGTGCTATTGATGTATACTCGAAGAAAACGGTTGATTTGCTTTATAATTATGCAGTTCCTGTTCCTCCTAATATTTATGAAACCACTACGGCAAATGTTGGCAAAATGCGTAATAGGGGTATTGAAGTGATGGTCAATGCTATTCCGGTAAAAACTCGCAAGTTTGAATGGAATACAACCATAACACTGTCGCATAACGGCAACAAATTGTTGAGCTTATCCAACGATTTGTATGAAACAGACAACTTTGTCGAAGTCGGAGGAGTAGGAGACCCCATTACTGCACCTACCCACTGCATGGAAGTTGGCCACCGTCTGGGTGATTTCTGGGGATTGAAATCCGTAGGCGTAGACAAAAATGGTTTTGTACTGGTTGAAGTGTCTGATGGTGAAGGAGGATGGGAAGTTAAAGAATTTGATACCAGCTATAACGACGAGGAAAACCGTCAGCGTTTGGGCAACGGGCATCCACAGGTTTATGCCGGTTGGAACAATACCTTCCGTTATAAAGGGTTTGACCTCAGCTTGCAGTTTACCGGGCAATTCGGATTCAAAATATTGAATGTTCAACGTTGTTTTTATGAAAATAATTCCATCGCTTACAACCGTTTAAAATCGGCAGCAAAATGGTATGGCGCTGTTGATACGAACGGTGACCCGGTTATTGATGAAACTAGCGGGAAACAACTGCAGGTACAATTATCCAGTTCAATGTCGCAAGGTGTTTGGAGCGATCATATCGAGAAAGGCGATTTTGTCAAACTGACGAATGCAACGTTGGGATATACGCTCCCTGTTTCGGGCAGGGCTAAAAGCTATATAAATCAGATACGGGTTTATGTAGCTGGCCAAAACCTTTTCTGCATAACAGGTTATTCCGGTCTTGATCCCGAAGTATCTAAACATTTCTTGTACCCCGGTATCGATGATCGCGATAAATATCCAACTGTCCGTTCTTACACATTTGGACTTTCTGCAACCTTTTAAAACCAGAAAATTATGAAATTCATTAAATACTCAATTATAAGTTTTACTACCGGGGTTTTATTGACATTCGGAGCTTGTACCGATTTGTCAGAAACAGTTTACAATCAACTTACCGACGAAAACATTGACTTAAGTGATCCTGAGGCATTAAGCGATTTGATGGGACAGGTTTATGCCCAGTTCCGGTACATATATTGGTCATGGAACGGTTACTTTGACTTAATGGAAGAGTGCAGTGATACGTACATGACTCCCAAACGCATCGGAGTTGGCTGGGGAGATTTGTATATCAATATGCACAAACATAACTGGACTTCGAGTCAGGGGCATCTGGAAACGCTGTGGGATTGTGCTTACGGTTGTATAAGTTACGCCAACGAATGTTTGGATAATCTGGAAGACACCACCGGTTCCGACCAGGCAGAGATGCGTTTTATGCGCGCAACTTCTTACTATATTCTGCTCGACGCTTTCCGCAATGTACCGTTGCAAACGACCCAGGACGTTGAGGAAGGATATCTGCCGGAACAGGTTTCAGCAGATTCTCTTTTCAATTTCTGCATAAGCGAGTTGAATGCCATTAAAGATGATCTAGGTACTGATAAATATTTTGGCTATCCCAATAGATATGCTGCCTGCATGGTGCTGGCTAAACTTTATCTAAATGCCAATGTCTATCTGGACAAAAACGATGATACCTATTACGAGAAAGCACTTGATGAAGTAAATGAAGTTATTGATGACGGGGGATACTCGCTTGCGGAAAACTATCTCGATAATTTCAAAGAAGACATTTCTTCTTCACCGGAAGTAATTTTCGCCATACCGCTCGACAAAACGCATGCCTCTCATAATTATCTGGTTAACAAATGCCTGGTGGGTGCAGGAGCCGATGCTTATGGATACACGGGAACCCCCTGGAACGGGAGTTGCGCCGTGCCTCAATTCATCGAAAGTTACCAGGACAGTGATAAGCGGCTGGAAAACACATGGACAGGAGGCATACAGTACGAAGCAACAGAGGATGCTGATGGTAATACGATCCCGCAATCGGGTGATCCGATTTCCTTTTCTTCTGATGACTGGTCGGGTACTGGGTATTTGAACTATTCTTTGAATGTCCATTCAATTGATAGTCCGGGAGCTTATCAGCAAGAAGGTTATCGTTATGTAAAATGTGAGATTATGGCCGGATCTTCGGGTACTTACGGCGACGATGTGGCTTTCTTCCGTTTGGCCGATGCCATGTTCATAAAAGCAGAATGTTTACTACGTCTGGGACAAGACGAGCAAACAGCAGCAGACTTGATTACCGAAGTACGTCAACGTGCTTTCAATTCGTCAACTGATGCTACACGTACTGTAGCGGATCTAAAAGGCGGAAGCCGTTACGATTACGGGCATCGTGAATATACCAGCGAAGGGTACGCCAACTGGGATGCCTCCTCATACGTCTCGACAAGCGAAGGCGGAAACGATATCGAGTTCGGCGGTTTGCTCGACGATCTGGGATGGGAATTTGTGGGAGAACATCATCGTCGCCAGGATCTTGTCCGTTTTAAATTATCCGACGGAAGGAGTGTATTCAATGGTAAATCCTGGTTTTGTAAAGATGCGACAACTGAAACATACTGGGATTATTTCCCGATTCCTAAATCGGCCATCGACGCGAATATTTCCCTTGTACAAAACGAAGGATATTCCGGATCTTCAGATGATTAACAATGAATTATCAGGAAACCTTTATTCTGGCAAACTATTTCAGCATTGTTAATACGGGAAATAAATTTTAAACAATGAAATGTTTATGACAACTATTTTTTACAAACAGCTAACCCCGGCAGCTGCCGGGACATGGAAATTCTATTCAATACTTTTGGAAACTTTCAACTTTAGCTAAATGAAATATATATATATCATCCTTTCTATACTGACGGTTATTCTGATAACCAGTTGTGAAGACAATAAAGATTTCAGCAGCTTACATAACTTAACAGAAGAAGAAATAGCTGAAATCGCAAGACAAGACTCCATTGAGAACGCCCAGAAAAATAAGATCGATGCAGATTTGATACTAGAATATTCGATTGATATTACGATGAGTTCAAACTCATATGACGGAGGTTCTTTAGAGATCGATCTTGATCAGATTGCTGAAAAATTTGAGATTACAAAAGAAGAACTTCTAGCCGGTATTGCCGGTGAAGACGACGCCCCTGAAGTTAAGGGTTTTGCTATTAATGGCTCTACCCATACCGACTACTCAAGTGCAAGTAATACCAATGGTGCGTGGGGGCATTGGTGGGATGTCAATGGTGATGTAGTGGATTGGGGAGATAACGCTATGATATATGCTGAATTTGATACGGATAACGGCGTTTTCAATATTGGCCAATACCCCGCGCATTTGACTGACGGACAAAGCATCTCTGTTATTGAGGCATTGAAATACAATGACATTCGCGTGGCTGTTGTTATCACGGTTAATGCGAAGGCCAAGGAAGAAATTTCTGCTACTGTAGTAAATACACAGGAACTTAATATCAATATTTATCCCAGGCTTGGTTACGATTCTGACCCGCTCCAGTTTAATCTGACTCAGACCTTGAGTGATCTTGGAATAAGTTCAATGGACGAGGTCGATTTTATTGCCGTGAATGATGATGGTTCCTATAATCAGGAGCCCACTGATGGTAATCGTTTCTGGTACAACACGGAAGGATACGCGGGAACATATGGAGATGATGGAATATTGTATGTTGATTATGGCGAATATTCCGATGACAAAGTTAGTATCGGACAATATCCGGGGTATTTAACAGAAGATGAAACACTCGTTGTTCAATACGGATTGCTGGCCAATAATAAGATTGAGATGTTGAAAATCTCAATTGCCGTAGTAGCCTATGATGATCCCGAAACTCCCGCAACAGGCGATCCGGAAGAACTTACAACGGATATAGAACTGAGCAAAACATACAGTGACGATTATGCAACTGTTACCGCCGATATAAAAGAAATTATGCGGAATGCCTTCAAAAAAACAACCTATCAGATTGGCCGGGCCATTATTAGCGGGGATCTGAAACTTTATCAGGGAGAAGTGAGCGAAACCGATCCTACATACACTGCTGACGCTCCGGGTTACTGGCTTAATTCCGATGGAAATGCAGATGCATGGGCGAATAGTATGGTTTGGTGCAGCATAGGTTACAGCGAAACAGAATTGTATCTTTATGGAGGAAACCATCCTACAAATGCTACTACAGGAGATACTGTAAACACGAAGCTAATAGCCACTTACAATGGAGGTTCAGTTACTTTCAACATTACATTCAACGTAAAATGAAAAATCGCAAATTATGTTTAAAACAGCATAAGCCGGCATTATCCGGCTTATGCATCTTTTTTTTTCCTGTTTTATTTGCACTAATCCTTTCTTTGTTTTCTGCCTGCAGGAATGACGATAACGTTACTCCCGACCCAAATACGGAGGACTCCGAGACGGACACCACTTCTGAGATAACGATTCTCAATGAATCTGACGTTGAAGATTATGATAAGTTTTACAAACCGGAAGATTTTAAGGACATGGACCTGCTCCGAAGTGACAGTCAATGGTCATTCGTCCGGAGTAAACAGTCCACACATTTCATCGTATTCTGGGAAGAAGGCTTCGGCAGCGACCCAAATGCAAGCAGCGTATCAGAAGAACTACGGGTTAATATCGATGATTTGCTGAAAAAAGCTGAAGAATTTTACGATATGAATATTAATACGCTGGGATTTGCTGAGGTAGGAGTTGGAAAATCATATCTCGATAAATATAAAATGCAAATTTACCTGTTTTATCAGACAGATTGGCTGGCAACAGGTAGCGGGTACGACGACATTATAGGAGCATTGTGGGTTAGCCCCAGTACCTGTAACCCAGTAGGATCTACAATTGCGCATGAAATAGGTCATAGTTTCCAATACCAGGTTTATGCAGATTTATTATTCACAGGTGAAATTGAGAACGACTATTCGCGTGGTTTTCGTTACGGATTCGGGGGTAATGGCGGCAATACCTTCTGGGAACAAAGTGCCCAGTGGCAGTCGTATCAATCGTATCCGGAAGAAGCCTTCGAATCATACAACTTTACGGTATATACCGAAAACTGTCACAGGCATATTTGTCATGAATGGCAGCGCTACGCCAGTTACTGGATCCATTACTACTGGACAGACAAACATGGCATCGATTTTATTGGCAAGCTCTGGAGGGAATCCGAAAGTCCGGAAGATCCGCTGGAAGCCTACATGCGCATAAACGATTTAACGATGGACGAAATGAATGCCGAACTATATGATGCAGCTACCAGGTTTGTGACCTGGGATCTTGATGCGATCCGTTCGAATGGGAGCAACTATATTGGCAAATGCGATTATAAGTTTTATCAGCTGGCAGACGGGAATTATCAGGTCGCATACAGCAAATGCCCCGGTTCTACAGGATATAATATAATCCCTCTTAACGTGCCGGAAGCAGGAACGATAGTTACCACCACTTTTACAGCACTGGTTCCGGGGTCCTCACTCGCAGGAGATGATCCCGGGGAGTATACTGTCGACGAAAATGTGCTTACCACCAACACCTATAACAATAGTTCGCTTACCAGGGCTGGATGGCGGTACGGATACGTTGCTCTATTAGAAAATGGGCAGCGCATTTATGGAGACATGAACAGCAGAACATCTGCCAATGTGGAATTTACCGTACCTGAAGGATGTGAATGGTTATGGCTTGTTGTTCTGGGCGCCCCTTCTACCTATGAAGCTCATCCCTGGGACGAAACAGAACTCAACGACGATCAGTGGCCCTATAAAGTAAAATTTACGAATACCGATCTTTTAGGAAATATTACGATCGACCCGAATGCCACACCGGAGGATATTACGCTGACGTATAATATTTCGTTTGCCGCAGATGCTTCAAATTATTCAGGAACAACAGTGAACCTGAATGATAATGGAGACATCAGCAAAGTAGCCCGGGCATTTGCAATGCAGCCGTCTGCAATAGTAAGTGCAATGCTAAACGCAGGAGCTACCCCCGAGGAAAGTAAAATAGCCTTTGCTGCTGTAGAATCCGACGGATCGTTCAACTATAACATGACGGCAAATGGCTACGGGCATTGGTTTGACTCCAGCGGAAATGTAATCTCATGGGGCACCGACTCCAAAGTTTATTCTGAATACGATGCATCAGGTTTTACATTTACCATTGGGCAATATCCAGGTCATTGTACAACAGGAGATACCTATACGATAAAACAAGCACTGATTTACAACTACTCAGGAGGAACTGCCCAGGCAACCTTTGCGTTCAATATTAAAATAGAGTAGCCTTTGGGTCAGAATTGAGAGGGTAAGCCAAACCAGGATTTATCACATGACCAGCCCCATCGGTGCAGTTTCCGGTTTTCTCCCGGTTATTGCGGATTAAAGTCTTTTCTTTTAAAGACAAAAGAGGGTGCCTCAAAAAGTCCGGGACATCCTCTTTTATTTCGTAACTCCGACCCTGTTCTCATATATTCAATTCGCCGGAAGGTAGATTTAATTTTGACACGGCCTCGTTTTTTTTTATAGGAAACATAAATCCATAATACGAATATTCTCATCCCCGTTATAAAGCCAAATACCAGTAAAACCAAACAAAGTATAATTACAGAAAAACGCCGGGACAACCTGCTTTCTCTCAATTGATAATCCTTATATTTTTATTGTAGATTATTTGCTTGTTTTTTTGTACCTTAGCCTGCAACATAAAAAACTTATGTACAATAAACTAAGCATCAAAAAGTGGGCTGTCGAGGACAGGCCCCGGAAAAATTACTTTTAAAAGGGACACGTTCCCTGTCCGACGCCGAATTGCTGGCCATACTGATCGGCTCGGGAAATATATCCGAATCGGCGGTTGAACTGTCACGTCGCATCTTTGCTTCGGTAAACAACGATCTTAACGAACTGGGAAAAAAACAAATTGCCGACCTTACCAGTTTTAAAGGGATTGGCAAAGCCAAAGCCGTAAGCATTGTCGCAGCGCTGGAACTTGGGCGAAGAAGGAAGGAACAATCTGCTACGGTAAGGACAATGATCAGCCAGAGTTCCGATGCCGCAGATTATTTCAGGCCATTTCTGGAAGACCTTAACCATGAAGAATTCTGGATCTTGTTGCTGAACCGGTCCAATAAGGTCATCGACAAACTCATGGTAAGCCAGGGAGGCGTATCCGGTACAGTAATCGATGTAAAAATCATCATGAAAACCGCCGTTGAGAAACTCGCCAGCGGATTGATCCTGTGTCACAACCACCCTTCGGGCAATATTAATGCCAGCGAGGCCGACCTTGAAATCACCCGTAAGATAAAAAATGCCGCCGCCCTGATGGAAATAGCAGTACTCGACCACATCATCATCGCGCACGAAAAATACCTTAGCTTTGCCGATAATGGATTATTCTGAATCAATAACTGACGTTTTGCAGTTACTAACAGATTAAAAATAATTCGCCCGATACATTTGAATGATTCCGGATTTCAGTCAAATCATAATTTTATCGTAAAACGGAACCTATCCCAATAGAAAATTTAATTATTTTCGCCAAAAATTTTGTCATGATTGTTCATAACCTCAGCGAGACTAATTCGATTTTCAATCAATACCTGTCTGAAATCCGGGATGAAAACATACAGAAAGACCCGCTCCGTTTCAGAAGGAACCTGCAACGTTTAGGTGAAGTTTTTGCTTATGAAATCAGCAAAACATTCGAGTATAAACTGGAAGACGTAAAAACCCCGCTGGGAATAGCAAGGGTACCCAAGTTAAAACAGCAGCCGGTCCTTGCCACCATTCTTCGCGCAGGATTACCGGTACAACAAGGCTTTCTGAACATTTTCGACCACGCTGAAAATGCTTTTATCTCGGCTTACCGGAAATATGACGATCATGGTGAATTTCATATTGAATTCGAATACCTGGCATCTCCTGACCTGAACGGAAAGGTCCTGATTATCTCTGACCCCATGCTTGCCAGCGGTTCGTCGATGGAAATAGGGTACAGGGCGATGCTCCAAAAAGGAACACCCAGCCGGGTGCATCTTGTTTCAATCATTTCGAGCAAGGCCGGGATTGCCTATGTAAAAGAAAAAATCAAAGCCGATAACGTAACCTTATGGGTGGGAGCAATCGATGAAGAAATGACACCAAAATCATACATTGTCCCGGGCCTGGGAGACGCAGGAGATCTTGCCTTTGGCCCCAAAGTCGATTCGAAATAACAACAGAAACGATAATGGTTTGAAAGGTTTGATTGTTTGATTGTTTGACGCTTCGCGGTTGGAGATGAGAGCAGAAGGAACGATAAATGGTTGAGTGGTTTAATGGGCGGGTTCTCCGGCTTTTGAAGCCAGGGTTCCACCACGGATAACACGGATGAACACAGATCAAAACAATAGGAACCACAGGAACAATAATAACCATAGACACATTGTGAATTAGTGAGTTGGTGAACTGGTGAGGTGAGGAATGAAAGAATGATTGCATGACGGAATGAGAGAATGGAAAAAAGACAACAGTTTGGAGCCCGAACAATAGGAACGATAGAAACCAAAATAACAACAGAAACCATCGCCCATTCAAACAACGAAGTATCGAACATTCAAACGGCGTAGCCTCAAACAAGAGTAACAATGTCAACCAGATTAACAACAGAAACAATTTTAACAATAGTAACCACAGAAACTATCCTTTGCGTCTTCGTGTCTTCGCGTTCTGTTTAGTAACAACAGGAACTATTTTTTGTATGTTTATTCCAGGTAAGTATATCCATAAAGCCCGGACCTGTAGTTCGATAAAAACTCTTTCCCTTCAGCTGCAGATATTTTTCCGGCTTTAACAGAAGAGGTAACCCAGGTCTCGACAGCCCTGACCATCTTTTTCGGGTTATACTGAACGTAATCGAGTACTTCGGCAACGGTCTCCCCGTCGATAATCTGATCGATGGAGTACCCGTTCTTATCAACCGAAACATGAATTGCATTCGTATCACCAAAAAGATTATGCAGATCTCCAAGAATCTCCTGGTAAGCACCGACAAGGAAAACCCCGATATAATAAGACTCCTTCGGCTTAAGCTTGTGTACCGGCAAAAAATACGACAGGTTCCTGGTCGATATAAAGTTATCTATCTTACCATCCGAATCACAGGTAATATCCTGAAGCGTTGCAGAGCGGTCAGGCTTCTCGTCGAGCCGGTGTATCGGCATAATCGGGAAGATCTGATCAATGGCCCATGAGTCGGGAAGCGACTGGAACAACGAAAAATTACAGAAATATTTATCAGCCAACAGCTTTTCCATCTGGTGCAGTTCTTCAGGCACATGCCTCATCTTTTCCACCATTTGATGGATGTCTTTGGCCACGGACCAGAACAACCGCTCTACCTGGGCACGGGTCTTCAGGTCGAGGAGGCCAAGACTAAACCGGTCAAGGGCTTCCTCCCTGATCTGCTGCGCATCATGCCAGCTTTCCAGCATCCTGGGCTGGTTCAGGTTATCCCAAAGGTCATAAAGTTCCTTTACCAGTTCATGGTCGTCGTCATGAATTTCCTCCTCTTCTTCCCATGTTGGCAAAGTAGCCGACTCGAGCACCTCAAAAATCAACACGGAATGATGGGCCGTCAGCGACCTGCCGGATTCAGTAATAATATTCGGATGCGGGATCTGGTTTTTATCACTGGCGTCAACCATCGTGGAAATAGCATCGTTTACGTATTCCTGAATACTGTAGTTGACACTGCTTTCCCTGTTGGCCGACCTGGTCCCGTCATAATCAACCCCAAGTCCACCGCCTATATCAACAAACGCCACGTTAAAACCTTGTTTACAAAGCTGCACATAAAACTGTGAAGCCTCTCTCAAGGCAATTTTTATACGTCTGATCTTATTTACCTGGCTCCCGATGTGAAAGTGGACCAGTTTCATGCAATCTTTCAGGTTATTTCTTTCCAGAAAATCCATAGCCTCCAGCAGCTCGCTGGAAGTCAGTCCAAATTTACTGACATCACCTCCTGAATTTTCCCATTTACCGCTTCCTGAACTGGCCAGTTTAACACGTATACCCAAGTTAGGCCTGATATTTAACCTGCGGGCCACGCGGGCAATCAGCTTCAGTTCGTTTAGCTTCTCTACAACCACAAAAATCCTCCGTCCCATTTTCTGGGCCAGAAATGCCAGCTCAACGTAACTTTCGTCTTTATAGCCATTACAGATAATCAGAGAATCACTGTTCGTATTGGTAGCGATCACTGCATGCAACTCGGGTTTCGATCCTGCTTCCAGTCCTATGTTGAATTTTTCACCATGACTGACAATCTCTTCCACAACCGGGCGCATCTGGTTAACCTTTATCGGATAAATGATAAAATTCTGTCCCTTATAATCGTACTCGGCAGATGCAATTTTAAAACAATTGGCCATCTTTTCTATCCGGCTGTCCAGGATATCCGGGAAACGGATCAGCATCGGAGCCCCGACATCCCTTACCTGCAACTCATCAACCAATTCTTTCAGATCGACTTCAGGACCTCCCTTCTTAGGGGTAACCACCACATCTCCTTTATCATTGATCGAAAAATAATTGATTCCCCAACCGTTGATATTATAAAGTTCTTCTGTATCTTCAATACGCCATTTTCTCATTCTTCTGTAAATAAGCTAATTCAAAATCTAGATTAAACTTTTGCACGCCAAATATAACTTTTTTAGAAACTAGATGGCAGTATATTCCACGAATTTTAACGATTCGTGGAGATTAAGGCAAATCAGGGAACAAGTGAATTTGTAAATGAAAGAATGAGAGAATGAGGTTTGAATAGTTTGAAGGGTTCGAATGTTTGACGCTCCGCAGCTGGGGAGGAGGGATATTGAGAACTGGCGAGTTGGTGAGTTGGTGAGTTGGTGAATGAAAGAATTAATGAATGAAGGAATGAGAGAATTGAAACCCGGACAAGAGGTACAGGAGCAATTGATGTTTGAAGGTTTGAAGGTTTGACGCTTCGCGGTTGGATGTTGGTGAACTGGGGAGATTGTGAACTGGTGAATGAAAGAATGATTGAATGAAGGAATGGGAAGAAAAACAAAGTCATGAGAACAGAAACAGTCCTCAAACAACGAAGTATCGAACATTCAAACGGCGTAGCCTCAAACAAGAGTAACAATGTCAACCAGATTAACAACAGAAACTATCCTTCGCGTCTTCGCGTTCTGGTTTCACCACCGATAACACGGATGAACACAGATTAAAACAGTAAATGTTTGAAGGGTTTGAATGTTCGACGCTTCGCTGTTGGAGTGGAGAGCATAAATATTGTGAATTGGTGAATTCGTGAGTTGGTGAGTTGGTAAATGAAAGAATTAGTGAATGAAGGAATGATAGAATGAGAAGAAAAACAAAGCTCCGGGGCCGAAACAACATTCAAACTACGAAGTATCAAACACTCAAACGGCATAGACTCAAACAACAGTAACATTGCTAACCATAGTAACAACAGAAACCATCGCCCATTCAAACAACGGAGTGTCAAACGCTCAAACGGCGTAGCCTCAAACAAGAGTAACAATGTCAACCAGATTAACAACAGAAAGAATTTTAACAATAGTAACTACAGAAACAAATTCCCGCGTCTTGGCGTCTTCGCGTTCAGTTTAGAATTTTCAATACATTTGTATCTTTTATTTAATCCAAATTAAACTTTTACAGGAATGAAACAGTTATTTAATCGTTCTTAAATTCAAATAAAGATCAGAAACTGTTTCTTTAGGAAACTTATTATTTTTGTTACATGGAACAACACATGAAAGAATATATAGAACTTTTAAGACAGATGATACGGATTCCTTCCTTCAGTCAAGAGGAAGGACAAGTAGCCTCCCTGATCAGGGATTTCTTGAGTTCAAAAGGGATTTCATACCAAACAAAAAATAACAACACCTGGGTGTTGAACAGCGGCTGGACCGAAGGAAAACCCGTTATCCTGCTAAACTCACACATTGACACGGTTAAGCCCGTAAAAAACTGGACCAAGGACCCATTTGGAGCAGAACTGGATGGAGAAAAGCTGACAGGGCTGGGGAGTAATGACGCAGGGGCTTCTCTGATAACCCTTCTCGCTGTTTTTCTGCATCTGGATAAGATGGAAGACCTTCCTTATAATTTGATTTTTGCTGCTTCGGCAGAAGAAGAAGTTTCCGGGCCCGCAGGCATGGAAGACCTGGTCCCCGAACTGGGACCGGTCGATCTGGCGATTGTTGGTGAACCTACCAGGATGCAAATGGCGATTGCTGAAAAAGGATTGATGGTGCTTGACTGCACTGCCCATGGGAAAGCAGGCCATGCAGCCCGGAACGAGGGAGAAAATGCCCTTTACAAGGCAATCGACGACATCCAGTTACTCCGGAATTTCCGGTTTGACAAAACGTCAGAAGTACTGGGAGACGTAAAACTCTCGGTAACCCAGATAAACGCCGGATACCAGCATAATGTCGTTCCCGACCAATGTACCTTTGTGGTGGATGTAAGGACCAACGAACATTATTCCAACCAGGAAGCTTTCAGTATTATCCGGGAATTGATCTCGTCGGAGGTCAAACCCCGGTCGTTCAAACTAAACTCATCAGGTATCCCGGACAGCCATCCAATTGTCAGAAGAGGGACAGAACTGGGGCTCACTGCTTATGGTTCGCCGACTACTTCCGACCAGGCGGCTATGCCTTTCCTTTCTATTAAAATCGGCCCGGGAGACAGCGCCCGTTCGCATACGGCAGACGAGTACATCCTGGTATCCGAAATAGAACAGGGATTCGGGATTTACATGAACCTCCTCAGGAACCTCGGGATAAAATAACGGATTTACGAATTGGAATAAGGATCCATGTTAAAAAAAGTTACTATAGCTAAGATTAAATAAACATCACAGTTAAGGCTACATAATTTTGCATTATACGAGGCTGCTCCTTTATTTTGTATCTTTCGCACGAATATAACAGATTAAAATGTTCACGACCTTTCTCTTCGTGAATATTGAAAATTTGTTTTAAAAATATGCAGGTATGAAACGACTTTTCACCTATTTTATGCAAGGAGTGGTATTGGTTGCCCCAATTGCGATCACGGGTTATATTCTGTTCCTGATTTTCGACTTCACAGACGGGATATTACGCAATCAGCTCGACTTGTGGTTCGGGCACACCGTACCTGGGCTCGGGGTCCTGATCATTTTCATTCTGCTGACATTGCTCGGGATAATGGGAGAATATGTTGTCCTTAATCCATTCAAAAAGGTATGGGAACGGATACTGAAAAGGGCACCACTGGTCAAACTCATTTACAGTTCCTTGGTCGATCTTTTTTCAGCATTTGTTGGCAAGGAAAAAAAATTCAACAAGCCTGTTCTCGTTTGCATCAACAAAGAAAACAATCTCTGGAAAATAGGGTTTATAACTCAAAAAAGCCTTAACGAACTGGGCGCTCCGGGGATGGTTGCAGTTTATTTTCCTCATTCTTATAATTTTTCAGGAGAGCTTTATATTGTTGATTCAGCCTCTGTCCGGAAACTGGACATGCCACCGGCGGAAGTCATGAAATTTGTTGTTTCAGGTGGCGTAACACGCGTAAACTAATTAAAAGTAATTATGATCCCGTCAGAAATATTAATACTTGGAGGTTTTATTGTCCTTATTGTCGGAGTTTTAATGATCGACCTGCTCTGGGTAGGACGAAACACGCACGTTGTTTCCACAAAGGAGGCCTTGATCTGGACGGCCGTTTGGGTTGGTCTGGCTATGGGCTTCTATCTTTTTCTTCATTTTCTGGGACATCTCCTTCATGGCATCAAGTCGATTGATGAATTAAGGGAAGTTGCCAGACAATATGCACCTGGCCTAAAGTTCAGGGGAACCGATCTGGAGAGTATGCTGTCGGAATACCGGAAATACATGTCGGTATCTTACCTCTCAGGATATTTTATAGAAGAAACTCTTTCGATAGACAATATTTTTGTAATCCTGCTTATTCTAAAAGGATTTTCTGTCCCCGTGAGAGATTATAAAAAAGTTCTCTTCTGGGGAATATTAGGAGCCATTGTTTTAAGGTTCATCTTTATCTTTGCAGGTTCGGCCCTGATACAAAAATTCGACTGGATCCTGTTGATTTTTGGCGGATTTCTCGTTTTCCAGGGGGCCAAGATCCTTTTTGGAAAGGAAGGTGAACGCAAAGATCCTCACGATTATACCATTGTGCGCTTTCTGTCCAGGCATTTCAACATCACAAAGGAGTATGTCCATGACAGTTTTTTTACTCGTGATAATAGCCATAAGCTATTCCTGACACCACTATTTGTTGTGCTCATACTTATCGAATTCACCGACCTGCTTTTCGCCATGGATTCAATTCCGGCTGTTTTTTCGGTGTCGCTCGATCCCTTTGTCGTCTTCTTTTCAAACATATTCGCCATAATCGGCTTAAGATCACTGTTTTTTCTGATTTCCAACATAGTCGATAAATTCAGATTTCTGAAAGTCGGGATAAGTATCCTTCTTATATTTGTAGGATTTAAGCTGTTATTTCATCACTGGCTCGATGAAATCGGGTTCAAACCGGCTTACTCGCTCTACTTCATAGCATTCACCCTCTCTATGAGCATAATCTGTTCTGTACTGATCCCTGCAAAAAAAGAAGAGGAGAATCAGAACGATTATTAATGAATGGTTGTTCCAGTGTTGTTTCCGATTTGTGTTTGTCTATAAATAAGGGCCATTTGCCGAATAAAGTGCAATAAAGAGAAACAGTTTTCTTTAAATTTGGGTATCCAAGATACATACTTTAAGGAACCACATAATAAAAAACCTAAATCGCGTTTATGGAACTTTTTAAGGCAACAGAGGTTGTAAAAGATTACGCGGGACACCGGGCTCTGGATCGGGTGAGTATTTCTGTTGAAGAGCAGACAGTGTTCGGGCTCCTGGGGCCAAACGGTGCAGGAAAAACCACTTTAATCCGTATCATTAACCAGATTACAGCGCCCGACAGTGGCGAGTTGTTTTTCCAGGGACGGAAGTTCAGGTCAGACGACGTTCATTTGATAGGCTACCTGCCTGAAGAACGGGGCCTTTATAAAAAGATGAAGGTGGGGGAACAGGCGCTTTATCTTGCTCAATTGAAAGGATTATCGAGACACGATGCCCTGAAAGGGTTGAAATACTGGTTCGAAAAATTCGAAATTCAGCCTTGGTGGAACAAGAAGGTAGAAGAACTTTCAAAAGGAATGCAGCAAAAAGTACAGTTTATCACAACGGTTATCCATAAACCAAAGCTGCTGATTTTCGATGAACCTTTCAGCGGGTTCGACCCGATTAACGCAAACCTTCTGAAAAACGAAATCCTTGAACTCCGGAAAAACGGGGCAACAATCATTTTTTCAACCCATAACATGGGATCTGTTGAAGAAATCTGCGACCATATTGCCCTCATCAACAAATCGAGAAAAATACTTGACGGAAATATTTTCGAAGTCAAAGAGCAATACAAGAAGGGCACTTTTGAAATAGAATCCAAAACAACGGAGAATATTTCGGATATTTTTTCAAACAACGGTTTTGAACTGATTGAATCTGAATCGAAAGGGAACCTCCAGCGGGTAAAATTTCAAAAAAGGAATAGAGAAACCAATAATGAATTGCTCCAAGAGCTAATGAATAAAATAAACATCAGCTCATTCAGGGAAGTAATCCCGAGTATGAACGAAGTATTTATCCAGGTAGTAGAACAAGCCAATCAAAAAAAGCAGGAACAATGAACAAGTCATTCTTAGTATTAAAACGGGAATACCTTACCCGTGTCCGAAAAAAGTCGTTTGTCATCATGACCTTACTGGTACCCTTCCTGTTTGCGGCAATCATTATTCTTCCCACCTGGCTCGCGATGAGACAAGATACGGAAGAACGCACCATTGCCGTATATGACGAGACCGGGATCTTCCTGGGCAGACTGGAAAATACGGAATACACTAAGTTTCTTTTCATACCTGAGGAAGAATATCAGAAGGCAAAGGAAAATATTCGTAATTCTTCCTTTTATGCCATTCTTTACATCCCGGCCAACATCCTGACAACGAGTGAGGCCCGGATGTTTTCAGGGAAACAGGTCACCTTCGACATAAAAAACATGGTCAGCGGGAAACTGGAGAACATTCTTGAAAACGACAAGAAACAACAGATTGTCAGGGAAACAGGCATCCCGGACCTGGAGGAAAAGCTGGCCGCCACGAAAACCAGGATTAACCTCGAAACCATAAAAATCGATGAAAAGGGAGGATCGGTACGGAGCTCGTCGGAAATAGCCATGGCAGCAGGATACGCGGCCGGCTTCATCATATATATGTTCGTATTTATCTATGGGGCTATGGTCATGCGGGGCGTAATGGAAGAAAAATCGAGCCGGATTGTTGAAGTAATTATCTCATCGGTAAAACCGACACAGCTCATGTTCGGAAAAATTGTCGGCATCGGACTGGTAGGACTTACCCAGCTGCTGTTCTGGATTATTATAGGGACCGTCCTGTTTACAGGAGTCCAATCGTTCCTCGGACCTGACGAAGCCCATGCGATCCAGCAGTCGCAGAACCTGATGGCCACCCAGGGAGGGGCAGCCATACAGGCATCAGGGACACAGCAGAACCAAGCACTTCAGGCAATCAGTATGATCGGCAACCTGAACCTTCCGTTAATTATCGGAGGCTTTATTTTCTTCTTCCTTGGAGGGTTCCTTCTCTACTCATCGCTGATGGGGGCTGTCGGGGCCGCGGTCGATAATGAAGAAGAAACCCAGCAGCTCATGCTCCCGATTACAATTCCCCTGATTTTTTCGGTGATCGTTCTTTTTTCCGTAGCCAAAAATCCCGAGGGACCGGTAGCCTTCTGGACATCGATCATCCCGTTTACCTCGCCGGTCATCATGATGGCCCGGATACCATTCGGGGTCCCGGCATGGCAGCTGATCCTCTCCGTATCGGTATTGCTCCTGTCTGTCTGGGGCACGATCTGGATAGCCGGAAAAATTTACAGGACTGGCATCCTGATGTATGGAAAAAAGGTAAACCTTAAAGAAATTGTTAAATGGTTATTTTACCGGAATTAATTTCAGACAAAATTGTATTTATATCAGATTTTTTATTTATAATTGTTCCACATAAACAAAAAAAAATGATTTATTCCTTCTCAAATATGTGTATGTGTTGTTGTATTTATATACGACAGGGGGAAGGTATATCACAATGAATTTAAGATAGACAAAGACTATAAATTACACAGGCCTTCCCGTACGGAAGGCCTTTTTTTTGATATTAACTTAAAATTATAGTTATGAAATTCAACAACATTCTGGAAACAATCGGCAACACGCCATTGGTAAAAATCAATCACCTGTTCCCCAAGGAATATGAGGTTTACGTGAAAGTAGAAAAAACCAATCCGGGAGGAAGCATTAAAGACAGGATTGCCCTGGCAATGATTGAAGATGCAGAAAAAAAGGGCATTTTAACCCCCGAAACACTGATCGTTGAACCGACTTCAGGGAATACCGGCATCGGACTGGCCCTGGTTTCCGCGGTAAAAGGATATAAACTGGTTCTGGTTATGCCGGAATCCATGTCCATCGAACGTCGCCGGATTTTATCGGCCTATGGGGCAGAGCTGGTACTCACGCCAAAAGAAAAAGGGATGAAAGGGGCAATCGCCAAGGCAGAAGAAATCGCGGCAGAAAATCCCAGGGTATGGATTCCTTCCCAGTTCGAAAATGAGGCAAATATTGAAGCCCACAGGAGAAACACGGCACAGGAAATCCTGAAAGATTTCCCTGAAGGGTTCGATTTTCTGATCACAGGTGTTGGCACAGGCGGTCATATCTCAGGTGTTAGCGAAGTATTGAAACAACATTTTCCTAACCTGAAAACATTCGCGGTAGAACCGGAAACTTCGCCGGTCATTAGTGGCGGACAACCTGGCCCCCACCCCATTCAGGGAATTGGAGCAGGGTTTATCCCCAAGACCTGCCGCACTGAATTTTTAGACGGGACGATTCAGATTTCAAAGGATGAAGCTTTCGAATATGCCAAACGCGCAGCCAAGGAAGAAGGGTTGTTTATCGGGATCTCATCGGGCGCATCACTGGCAGCAGTGGCTAAAAAAATCGGAGAACTGCCCAAAGGCTCAAAAATCATTACTTTCAGCTACGATACAGGAGAACGCTATCTGTCTGTTGACGGGTTATTTTGATTATACACAGATTACGTTTAAGGGCTATTCTGAAAAGTCCGATAATTTTTCTGAAGACCACAAGTGATTTTTTGAAAATGTCAAGACAAAAAAAAATTTTCACTTGACATTTTTTAAAAATCACTTGTGAAAAAATAAAAATCACTTGTGGTTTTTTAGAGATTCACAAGTACATTAACTTTTGACGGCTTCAATAAATATGGATTATGCCCATACGCCGGGAATTGCAGTTCCGCAAAACGAACATTTTCCATTCGCTAAATGATTCTGTAAAATACGAAAGCCCCTTCTCTCAACAACAATTTTATGGCATCCCGGACAAATGGTATTCTCTCCGTCGACTTCAGGGACATTGCCGATATAAACAAACTTTAATCCTTCCCGGAAGGCTATTTCCCGGGCACTTTTCAGAACATTGACAGGAGTTGGCGGAAGTTGTGTCAGCTTGTACATCGGGTGAAACCTGCTGAAGTGAAGTGGCGTATATTCAAACCCATTTTCCATCAGCCAGCCACACATTTGCTTAATCATGTCGGGATTATCGGTCCATGACGGGACAACCAGGTTGGTTATTTCGAGCCACACCCCCTCCTCTTTCATGGTTTTCAGGGTATTTAACACAGGCTGAAGTTTTCCGGCATTAAGCCTCAGATAAATATCGTCACTAAACGATTTAAGGTCAATATTGGCGGCATCTGTCACCTTACACAACTTGAGCAAAGGTTCCCGGTTGATGTACCCGGCTGAAACCAATATATTCTTGATACCTTCTTTTTTGGCCAAAACTGATGAATCGTAGGTATATTCATAGAAGGTAATTGGTTCAGAATAAGTATAGGCAACAGAAGCGCACTTCGAATTTTTGCACGAGTTGACAAGCTGTTCCGGGAGCAGGTCAATGTTATCAGTTTCTTCCGGGCTTTTTTGTGAGATTGTCCAGTTCTGGCAATTCAGACAGGCAAGGTTACAACCGGCTGTGGCGACAGAAAACGCGGTACTCCCGGGCAGAAAGTGGAGCAATGGCTTTTTCTCTACCGGATCGATATGTACAGCGCATGGATTACCATAGGCAATGGTATACAGTTTCCCGTTACGGTTTACGCGGTTCCGGCAGTCGCCCGCCTCCCCTTCCCTGATATCACATTCGTTCGGACAAATCTGGCAGCGTACACCACGGGGATTTGTCTGGTAAAACATCGCTTCCTTAGTCCATTTTACCCCTACTCCTGCGGTAGTTCTCCCTGAAGCAGAAAAAGGTTTACCTGCACAGGCTATCCCTCCTGCCCCCAATAATGTCATTTTCAAGAAATGTCGCTTATTCATTTTATTATTGTTTCGATGGTTACTATTGTTAAAATGGTTTCTGTTGTTAATCTGGTTGACATTGTTACTCTTGTTTGGGGCTACGCCGTTTGAGCGTTTGATACTTCGTTGTTTGAATGGGCGATGGTTTCTGTTGTTATTTTGGGTTCTATCGTTCCTATTGTTCGGGCTCCAAACTGTTGCCTTTTTTCCATTCTCTCATTCCGTCATGCAATCATTCTTTCATTCACCAGTTTACCAGTTCACCAGTCCACCAGTCCACCAGTTCTCCAATATCCAACCGCGAAGCGTCAAACATTCGAACCTTCAAACTTTCAAACATATATTGCTCTTGTACCTATTGTCCGGGTTCCAATTCTCTCATTCTTTCATTCTCTCATTCTTTCATTCGCCGGTTCACCAGTTCACAACTTTACTATCTGTCGAAACTCCTCAGGCAGCTTTCTGCAGTCTCCGTCTCGCGAACAGCATCCATGACCCGCTGAAAATATTCAGCAAGGCAATAAGCACGCAGGCATACCATACCCCCAGGACAGGCAGAAGAAACAGGGAAACCAGGAACGATCCGAATGTCGATCCGAATAAATCGGTACTGTAATTCCGTCCCGATATCTCTCCATAGGTCAAAGCCTGCATCCGGGAAGCCAGATAAAATTCGTAACCGGTTATAAAGGCCGGGATAAACACAAAAATGTAAAACAACAGGCGGACAATAAAGTCCCGGGCAATAAACCGGTCAACAAAAAGAATAAATACCGGGACCAAAACGGCATACAAAGCAAGAAGAAATTGAACCCTGGCATATCCTGAATAAATATCCTTCAAAATATGGTTACCGCAGAAACTTCCCGCCGCCAGGCCCGCCATGAATACCGCAAAGAAAAGAGCCGTCGACAGATAAATGCTCCCGAAGAAAACCTGATAAGCAAGCAACAAGGCAACCTCCAGCGAGGCTGAGGTAAAACCCCCTGTATACAGGCCTGCAGAAACTGCATTTTGTATGAAGAAGCCAGCCAGGAAAAGGACCAGCGGTACCAAAATCAAGAGATAATAACTCGTACCAAAATGACTTAACCAGTCATTCACCTCCTGTAAAAACATCACCGGATAAAAGTCCCGGTTTACTTTTACCTCCTGCGGAAATCTTTCTTCAAGGTCCCCGCTTCTTTGGGCCAGTAAACTGTCGTCGAGATAGTACTCATTAACATAGGAAGTTTCAATACCTTTTTTTTCTATCATTTCCGAAATATGCCCGGATAATTTGCTATCGGATCCCAAAAAGTAATTCTTTTCCCCTGTCAAAAGCAGACGGTTCGGAAATTCCTGACCAAGCGTTTTCCATAGCGAAGCATTCTCGGCTAATGCGTTACCCCCTGCATAATTAGCTGTAGACGGCAGGCTTGTGCAAACGACACTTTCATTGTCGCAATGTTTTTTAAGACACCTGAAGAATCCGGCAGTATAAAACCTGTTAATTCCCAATGTTGAAGGAGGAGGCAGATTAATCAGGATCACATCATAAATTGTTTCCGTTTTCCGGAGAAATGTCCGTATATCCTCCTTCACAAAGTCAACGATGTCCGTATCCTCATCATACCCGGCTAACGATTTCCAGTGATTAAAAATCGCAGGGTTTACTTCGAGATAAGTAATTTTCTCAACCGGGTATTTGCGTATCTCCCTGATCATGCCGGATAATCCGCCGGAGATTAGTAGAACCTGTCGCGGATGTTCGCGCTGGATCATCGCAAAATGAACAGCCTCTTCCGCCAGGGACAGATTTTCCGTATAAAACTGGAGCCCGTTATTCTCATAGAAATTTAGTTGTCCAGCCTGTTTGGTCACCACAAGGTTCCCATAACGGGTACTCTGATCAAGGATGATCTCCTGGTTTGGATACAACATCTTCTTAATCAGCCGCCCGGGGTTAAAATAAAATACGATCGCCGGCACCAGGATTCCGGCTGAGCCGAAAAAAATCTTTTTGATCAGGTTTCTCCTGTCTGTTGCCCATACGCCGCAAAGGCATGTGAAACCGGTTGTAAGTCCCAGAACCTGAAACGAATTGAAAAAGGTGCCAAGTACGAAACTAAAGATTAACCCTCCGGCAATACTTCCCGCCGCTTCGAAAGCATAGGCTTTTGCAATCAAATTTTTATCGACCGACATTGAAAATGATGCAGATATGGCCATAAAAAGGAATCCGGAAAGGAAACAAAGCGGAAAAAGGATCAACATAATAAGAAAAACAGAAGCGACAATCCCGATGAGGCTGCCCAGCGGAAAGATCAGGAACCGGAGCCAGTACAACATCACGATCAGGACCATGGGTAAAAGTGCAATAAATGCAATCATTTTTACACCCTGCCTGGTGCCGAACCCGGAAAAGTCATGTTTTCGCCCGGCATAAGCACCCAATCCGGTGAGAAACATCCAGCACGACAGGACTAACCCCACGACAAGTTCATTGCCGGCCAATATTCCGATAAACTCCCGGATAAAAATCACCTGGTTAATAACAGACAGCATTCCCAGAAGGAATAACAGGACAGGCATTTTTCGATACAACAGAGGGTCTTCAGTATTGTCTCCCCGGAAAAATGATATGTCACGCTTCTTATCCTGCCTTTTGAAATAATACTTCCAGTGCCAGGACAAATGAAATATGGAAACAATAACCATGGCAATCCCTACCATCACATGCCACTTTAAAATCTGGTCGTAGTAAGGAATATTCAATTTATAATTGACTTTTATAACGCTTACTATCCCCAATAACCCTGTTATCAGAAAGGTGACAAGCAAAAGGACATTCCAGATTTTCCGGTGCAACTTCCCGGAAATAATTTTCCATTTTGAAAACAGCCGGGAAAACAGGTAAAACAAAATGATTATCGTTCCCACCGGCAAAAGAGGATAACCCGATTTCATATGATATCATTTTTCCTGTTCCGACAGCCCTTTCTCGCTAAACACGTAAGCTTCATAAGTATATAATTCGGCATCTTTCCAGCCGTCCCAGCCGATCCCCGCCTTATCACGGGCGCAATGGCCAAGAAATTCGGTCTTGTTCCAGCCGGTTTCCTTTGCAACCTGAGGGAGAAAAGTACCGCTATGGTTCCCCCGGACCATATAAATGCCTTGTTTTCCAAGAATAAAATCATCAATATTGCTGATGCGTTTCAATGGCGTAAGGACAGAAATCTCAAGGTCAATTTTTCCAAGCTCCTCCTTCTTCACCGGTTCGAACCGGGAATCGAGAAATGCAGCGGCAATGGCCATTCTTTCGACGACCAGATAAAGAGGGTCTGTTGCATCGAATTGTCCGACACATCCTCTTAAGTGCCCGTCTTCGTTCAGGGTCACGAAAGCACCGCATTTAGTCTTCAGGGCAGGTGTCAAAAGCGAATCAGCCACATAAGAAAACTTCTCATTGTTAAACCTGCTGCGAATAGCTTCCTTTGCAATTTTCAACAGGATTTTCTTCTCATCGTCCGACAGGGAAAACGCAACAGGATCGCCCTGTTGTTCCCTTCTAAAAATAAACGAATGATAGCCAACAACCTTATTTTTATCACCGTATTCTGTATCCCCTGAATTCAGATAACGGATATGCTGAATACGGATCCCGGGGGTTTCGGAAGTAATGTAAAGCAACGTAAGGATAGGGGCCTGGCCGCAGGCACTTGTAACAAGTCCGGGGATTTGTTTGTTCCCGTTTGTTTTCAGTACTTTCAGAAATTCATCCGGAGAACCTGATTCAACAGCATTACCGGTTCTTTTATCGGCCTCCAGTGCCCCGGCATAAGTCGGATAATGCGAAAAGTCGCTGCTGATTACAAACAGGTTTTTCCCGTTAAAATAAGGTTTCAGCGCCTCCGCAATTTTTTGGCAAACAGAAGGCGACTGCGTTCCGATCACGATCGGGACAATACGAAAGTGATGGTTGAGGCGATATTGTAAAAAGGGGAGTTGTACTTCGATACTGTGCTCCTCGCTATGCGCTTCGGGATCGTAACTAAAGAAACGATACTGACGGATCAGTTCCGAAACCAGGGCAGTATCGACATCGACTTTTCCCAAAGGGGTACTGTATGCCGGAATGTTACAAAGGGATGCCCCATCCAGATAAACGTGATGACTGGGACCTATAATAAAAACATGGTCATACTTTTTATCAGGATCGATCCTTGCATAGGCGGAAGCCGCAACTTCGCCGGAGAAAACATATCCCGCATGCGGGACGATAACTGCCGCAAGATTTTCGTAGATTCCAGAATCTGCCGCGGCTGAAAAAAAATCATTCAGCTGCTTTTTCAGCTGAGCTGCATCCGCAGGATAAAACGAACCTGCCACAGCAGGCAGACGAACAGAAACACGCTCCTCTTTGTTCTGTCCTTTGCATGAAATGGAAAAGAAAACAAAGAGAATAACCAGGAACCTCAGAAAACTAATCTTTTTCATGGTGCATTCTTTATGGTCATAAAACTGCTTCTCCGCTCTCCAATCCCTGACAAAGGGAATTTCCCATACGGCATTGCTGCCTGTAGAATTTCTTTTAAAAGTAGCAATTATCAGGATAGGCAAAAAGCGATTTATGATTTTTTAAGATTCCTGCCCGGCGCGAGACTGAACACAAAGACACAAAGGCGCAAAGGATAGTTTCTGTTGTTACTATGGTTAGCAATGTTACTGTTGTTTGAGGCTATGCCGTTTGAGTGTTTGATACTTCGTAGTTTGAATGTTGTTTCGGCCCCGGAGCTTTGTTTTTCTTCTCATTCTATCATTCCTTCATTCACTAATTCTTTCATTTACCAACTCACCAACTCACGAATTCACCAATTCACAATATTTATGCTCTCCACTCCAACAGCGAAGCGTCGAACATTCAAACCCTTCAATCCATTCAAACATTTACTGTTTTAATCTGTGTCCATCCGTGTTATCTGTGGTGAAACCAGAACGCGAAGACGCGAAGACGCAAAGGATAGTTTCTGTTGTTACTATGGTTAGCAATGTTACTGTTGTTTGAGTCTATGCCGTTTGAGTGTTTGATACTTCGTAGTTTGAATGTTGTTTCGGCCCCGGAGCTTTGTTTTTCTTCTCATTCTATCATTCCTTCATTCAATCATTCTTTCATTCACCAGTTCACCAATTCACCAATTCACCAATTCACAATATTTATGCTCTCCACTCCAACAGCGAAGCGTCGAACATTCAAACCCTTCAATCCATTCAAACATTTACTGTTTTAATCTGTGTCCATCCGTGTTATCTGTGGTGAAACCAGAACGCGAAGACGCGAAGAATTCACCAATTCACCAATATCCAACCGCGAAGCGTCGAACAATCGAACATTCAAACTTTCAAACATCAATTGCTCCTGTACCTATTGTCCGGGTTCCAATTCTCTCATTCCTTCATTCAATCATTCACCAATGTAGACCATCAAGTATCAGCCATCAAAGCATCCGGTATCAAAAATTGACTATCTTCGCCCCATGTTTAATATCGGCATTTAATGAGACTTGCAGTTATTGATCTTGGAACAAATACCTGTAACCTGCTTATTGCAGAAACAGGGCAAAAAAAATATAAGATCCTGTACCAGGGGAAGGAAGGGGTAAAGCTGGGGGAAGGAGGGATCAACAGGAAACTGCTCACTCCTGAAGCATCCCAGCGGGCCTTATCCGCACTAAAGAAGCACAAGGAAAAAATCGAGTCCTTCCATGCAGAAGAAATCAGGACAATAGCCACTTCTGCTGTCCGCGACGCAGCCAACAGAGATGAATTTGCCGCTTTTCTTCTAAAAGAAACGGGACTTAACCTGACAATTATTTCCGGGGAGGAAGAAGCAGGGCTTATATTCAAAGGGGTTAAACTTGCATTTGGAGAAATCCCGGACAATTCACTCATCCTGGATATTGGCGGAGGCAGCAATGAATTTATTCTGACAGACAGAAACGATGTCGTTTGGAAAAGGAGTTTCCCCCTTGGTATGTCCAGGGTTATAGAACAATTTTCACTATCCGACCCGATTACGAAAACAGAAATCTCTTTTGTTGAAAACTATTTTAAAGATGGGCTGAAGGATCTGGAAAATAAACTTTCCGGAATAAGCATCGCGCAACTGATCGGGTGCTCCGGAGCTTTCGACACGCTCTCCGACCTTCTGGAAGGTACCCCACCGGATACGGTTCAACGGACCACAAAAGAGATACCGTTGGACGATTTTGAAGCCGTCTGGCATAAAATAATCCATTCAACTGCCCGGCAACGGGAAATGATGACAGGAATGGATCCGCTGCGGGTAGAAATGATCGTCCCATCGTTTATCCTGATCCGGTTTGTCATGGAAAATTTTGGCATTGGTAAAATGGTCCAAACCGGTTTTTCATTGCGGGAAGGAGTTTTACAGGAATGGATTAATCGCTAATTTTGACAACTGAAACTGAAAAATCTGATAGCTATGTCCAGAATTCTGGTGATCGATGATGAACGCAGTATCCGTAACACACTGAAAGACATCCTGGAGTATGAAAAGTATGATGTAGACCTGGCCGCAGATGGCCCGCAAGGGCTCGAATTGATTGGGAAAGGCGACTATGATATCATCCTCTGCGACATTAAAATGCCGGGAATGGACGGAATCGAAGTACTTGAAAAAATACAATCTTTATCCCCGGACACTCCGGTAGTTATGATTTCAGGACATGGCAACATCGATACAGCAGTCGAGTCGATTAAGAAAGGGGCTTATGATTTCATTGAGAAACCCCTCGACCTGAACCGTTTGTTAATCACCATCAGGAACGCGATGGACAAGTCGAGCCTGATCTCGGAAACAAAGGTGCTCAAAAAAAAGGTTGACAAAAAATACGAGATTATTGGCAGTTCACCTGCTATACAGAAGGTTATAGACATTGCCGACAGGGTTGCCCCGACCGAAGCCAGGGTCCTGATCACAGGGGCCAACGGCACAGGGAAAGAGCTGATTGCCCGCCGCCTTCACGAGAAAAGCAACAGGGCAGCAGGGCCTTTTGTCGAAGTAAACTGTGCTGCCATCCCTTCCGAGCTTATCGAGAGTGAACTATTCGGGCACGAAAAAGGAGCTTTCACCTCCGCACTAAAACAACGGAAAGGTAAGTTTGAACAGGCTGACGGAGGAACCATTTTCCTTGACGAAATCGGCGACATGAGCTTATCTGCACAGGCCAAGGTACTCAGAGCCCTTCAGGAGAACTTTATATCCCGTGTAGGAGGAGATAAACCGATAAAAGTAGATGTCAGGGTGGTGGCTGCTACGAATAAAAACCTGAGTGAAGAAATCCATAAAGGCAACTTTCGGGAAGACCTTTATCACCGCTTAAGCGTGATCCTGATCCCCGTACCTTCGTTAAACGAAAGGATAGAGGATATTCCGGAGCTTGCCGATTATTTCGTCACCCAGATATGCAACGAATATGGGGTTCCTCTAAAAACACTGACTGACGAAGCCATCGGAAAGCTAAAAGAAATCCAGTGGACAGGAAACATCAGGGAATTCAGGAATGTCATTGAACGGCTTATTATACTATGTGACAAAACAATAACAGGAGCCGATATTGATACGTATTCCGCTCCGCTGCAATAACAGATTGAGCCGGCTCGATCTGATCCTGTCGATACATACAGTAAACTTACGGTAACTTCCATCTTTTTGACTTTGTTCCCGGAACTGGCTTAAGTAAAAAATTAAGCCATTTTTTTTAACATGGAAAACATCTTGACCCATTTATTGTTATAACTCAACAAAAGACAGGGTATTTTCCTGAAAATAAAAACAAACCTCTGGGTACGGGAAGTTTATTTGTTGTTGTCATGGCGTATTTTTTTAAACTTTAACTCCGGGAATACCCCGGAGTGGAATCCGTTATTCAGAGGTTTTTTATGCCTTTAACTTTGTAAACATTATCAATTAATAATTGCTCGTTATTAACTAAAGTTTCACGGCATCCGGATCAATAAAAATCTGCGGTCTGCATATTTCCGGATATTATCTTTTATATTTGACCAGTAAATTAAACAGATCGCATGGAAAGAGTTGCCATATTTCCGGGATCATTCGATCCGTTCACCATTGGGCATGAGAGTATTGTCCGTCGTGCCTTGCCCATGTTTGACAAAATAATCATCATGATTGGGAATAATACCAGCAAACAGTCATTTTTCAGTCTTTCAAAGCGACTGGGCTGGATCAAAGAAGTTTTTGCAGACGAGCCAAAGATAGAGGTAATGGAACATGAGGGATTAACTGTCGATTTTTGCAGGAAAGTTGGTGCCGGATATATACTACGCGGACTGAGAACCTCCGCTGATTTTGAGTACGAACGGGCTATTGCCCAGATGAATAAAAAGCTATACCCCAAAATAGAAACAGTTTTTCTGCTTACCATGCCAGAGCACACGCCGATAAATTCTTCCATTGTCCGCGACATCATCCGGCACGGGGGCGATGCCAGCATGTTCCTGCCAAAAGGTTTAGATATGAAGGAATTTGTAAAGGGAAATGATTAAAATATTTCCCTGGGTAATTTTGTCTCTCCTGTTTTTCCAGGTCCAGGGAATAGCAGGAGAAGCTCGCCTTTTCGGAAAAGCCCCGCAATACGCCGGTTATACACTAGTACTTTATAAAGATGCCAATCCGGTAACGGGAGAAAAGGAAAAAGTTTGTGAGTTTCAAATTGAGAAGGACGGAACTTTCAACGCTAAAATTAATTTGGACAAGACGGGCTTATACTCAACAGACTTTGATGGCTGGGAAGCACAGATCTATCTTCAGACAGGGAAAAGCTACGAGTTGGTCCTTCCACCTTTGCGTAAGGTAGAAGAATCCGACAAAAGGAGCATTTTCTTTCGTCCCGAAACGATCTTCTTCGGCATAAAAAATGCCCCTCCTGACGAACTTAACCGCATGATACAATCATTTGAAGAGACTTTTGCCCAAACCGGGAACCGTTTTTTCGACCGGATTTATAAAGGTAAATCAAAAATTGCTGCCGATTCATTAAAAAATATTCTTGCCCGCAAATTTCCTCCCTCAGGCAATCCCTATTTCGAAGCCTATAAATTTTACAGGCTGGCCTCGGTGGAATATGCATCGCTTCAGGATTACGACAAACACTTTATTAATAGCTGCTTCATCCGGAGAAGCCCCGATATGTCCGTCACTTCATGTCAGCAGTTGTTTGTACAGATCTTCTCCAACTTTTTCGCGATCCTCTGTAATGATATTGACGGTAAAAAATTCCAAGAGATGGTTGTAAAAAGCGACCTGGACGGCATTGTAAATTATTTAATCTCGCAGCGGGGACTGAATGAAAGCCTGAGCCGGCTGGTCATTCTTAAATCGGTTAACGACACCTTTTATAGTGGCAGACTCCCTCAGAACAGTTTACTCCGGTTGTTAGACAAGATCAACTCTGGAAACTGGCCCCTCTCTGAAAAAAGGATGGCTGCAGACCTGAAGCGAAAACTTACCTATCTTACCCCCGGAACAAAAGCCCCGGAGGTTAGTTTCTCCGGGTTCGACGGAAAAAAACACAAACTATCCGAATACCTTGGACAATACATCTATCTTGATTTTACAAGTGTATTGAATCCCTTATGCAGACAATACCTCGACGTTTTCAAAAAAAACGAGACCTTACTGTCCGGTAATTTACAAATACTGCATCTGATCCCGGGAAACGAATTGTCAAAAAAGGAACTTATCCTGGAGCAAAAATGGCCCGGCTCCTTTTTCGTGGTCAACGGACCGGATGAAAATAGTTATAAGGTAAGAAGCTTCCCCACAGCATACCTGATTGACCAGGATGGTACACTCAGGTTGTCTCCCGCTCCCGCTTCGATTAGTGATTTTCTGCGCCAGTTCGACGAGATCAGAAAAAAAGATAAAACAATTCAGGCCAGGTAATAACCAAGCAAGTCTCTCAGGTTAGAATAAATCGAGGAATAGACTTCCTTCATTTCATCCCTGGCAAACCAACGGACATCCTCAATATCTTCTTCTCTCTGGGGGGTTACCATTCCGTCCCCGCCATGAAACATTTCAAACCAGAACGTTTCTTTAAGCACCCAGTTGTTTTGCGCCTTAATATAAGGAGAGCGATAAAGGTGCATTGTCGAAGGCAATGTCCTCAGAATTTTCAATCCATGAATGCCACATTCTTCTTCAACCTCTCTCAGTGCCGCATCCCTGGCCGATTCGTTCTTTTCAATTTTCCCCTTGGGAAGGTCCCATCTACCCATTCGTTTAATAAATAGCAACTCTTCTTTTCTGTTTATCACAATCCCGCCGGCAGCAGGGATTCGGGTCAAATAATCAAGGAATTCTGTCCAGAATCCTTTAGAGACCAAACAATTAATTTTAGGCTCTACAACACATTTACTTTTCTCAAGAGAAGCAAGAAGACTGAAAAAGGCACAAACTGTCTGTATTTCAATATATTGATCAATGTTATCTTTAGATGAATTCTTATTTTCAGACTTTAAGACCAGCTGGTACTCATTAAAAAAAACTTTGTACATTTGTGTTGAATTCTGTATTAAACATTTAACATTATGCAAGACATCCAATTGGAAGTAACGAAGAAACTCGTACAAATTAACACAATAAAAATTCAACCTTCAAACCCTTTTACATGGGCTTCAGGCTGGAAGGCTCCGATTTATTGCGACAACCGGAAATTGTTGTCTTATCCAGAGGCACGAACGTTTGTTCGTGACCAATTTGTGAGACTAATCAAAGAAAAGTATCCGCAGGCTGAAGTTATTGCCGGTGTGGCTACCGGAGCTATCGCACACGGTATCCTTATTGCCCAGGAACTTGGGTTACCGTTTATATATGTCCGCTCTACGCCCAAAGATCATGGATTGGAAAACCTGATTGAAGGAGACTTGAAAGCAGGACAAAAGGTAGTCGTTATTGAAGATCTGGTTTCCACCGGTGTGAGCAGTCTGAAAACAGCGGAAGCAATCACTAATTTTGGAGGGGACGTACTGGGAATGCTCGCCATTTTTACATACAATTTTCCTGTCGCAAAGGAAAATTTTGCAAAAGCAGGCATCGAACTTACAACCCTGAGCCGTTACCAGGTACTACTTGATGTAGCGCTGGCGTCCGGCGACATTAAAGAATCTCAGATTGAATCGCTTAACCAGTGGCGTGAAGATCCGGAAAATTGGGGTAAATAATTTTAATTTTCAGATAAAAGGATGTCCTGAAGGCGGAAACTTCAGGACATTTTCATTTTTACGGGCTACCAAAAAAATGGTGAACGCCTTATTTATACCACTGATTATCAGAGATGCACTCCATGTACAACAAAACAATTGAATATTCTATTAATTTGCCGCTTTTCATTAACTTTGGGCGCGGATCAAAAATGAAAAGAGAAAGCCATGAGCATTGAGAAATACGTTAGTGAAATAAAATATATTGATCAAAACCAAGATCTCGTATACAATTACCTTTCTGATTTCGAAAATTTATCACAATACGTCAACGAAGGGTTACTTTCAACGATCAATGAAAAAATTCCCCAGATAAAAATCAATAATTTCGAATCGGATCACGATTCATGCAGGTTTAAAGTTTCAGGGCTCGGACAGGCCGAGATCCGGATTATCGAACGGGACCCGGCTAAATTGGTAAAATTTGGCAGCTCAGGGGGATTGCCTGTAGGGATTACCTTCTGGATACAGTTACTCCCGGTTTCGCCGTACCAAACGAAAATGAAACTCACACTGCACGCCGAAATGAGTATGATGGTAAAAATGATGATCAATAAGAAACTTGAGGAGGGTATTAATCAGCTTGCAGACGTTTTTTGTAAGCTTCCGTACCGCTAAGGCCTCATTCAGATTGATCAAATTCGCCTTATTATTTGTTGTCTTATTCGGAAGTGAAACAACTTCTGTACTTATTTAACGTTATAATCTTTAACAGACAAAAGGGTGAAGATATATAAACAAGAAGATAAAATGAGTTCCCTTATCATGTGGAATTACAACCTCCTGCCTGTAGTCAACCGGTTTGGCATCAACCTGGGATTCAAAGAAAAAACGATAGGAGAAATATGCAGGGAACAAAACATCAACACAGATTTTTTCCTGGCTATTGTGAACACCTATAGCGACGAAAGCTATTTTACCCACTCCGATTTGTTTTCTTTCTCTCCGTTGTTAATAATCGATTACCTGAAAATCACACACAGGTATTATATCGGTTATGTACTTCCCAAAATAGAAACTCTGTTGAACCAGGTTCTCAAAAGCTGCGAGAAAGACTGTTCCAGTCTGAAAATGATCAGTTCGTTTTACCAAAAATATAAAACCGAACTCCTCCTCCATTTCCAGGTTGAGGATGAAAAGGTTTTTCCCTACATCATTGGCCTTTATACAAATGGCAAGCTGAGCGGGGCGGGAACTTCGGTTGAGGTCTTTGAAAATGAACATTCTAATGTCGAAGTTAAGCTGAGCGACCTAAAAAACCTGATTATAAAGTACCTGGAACCCAGTTACGACAATAATGCGATGAACGAATTTCTGTTTGCACTTTTCCAGTTTGAAAAAGACCTTTATGACCATGCCCGCATCGAGGATAATATACTGATTGTTCAGGTTATAAAATATGAAAAAGAACTTCAGCAGATAAACCGGCCATAACAAATCGTGTACGCTCGCTGGAAAGCTGGTCGGTCTAATGAAACAAATATTAAATCTATGAAAGGGTTACGATAGTACAATGGAAGAAAATGTTTTCATCATCCACTCATCCGAAATTATCAGAAAGGGGCTGGCCTGGATCCTCCAGGAATACTTTAATATGGAAATTACCCAGCTGAGTTCAGCACGAGATCTGGGATCGTTCTCGGAAATCAGTAACTCTTTGATCATTATTATCATGGAGGATGGAGACTACATCCCTGCCGATGTTGAGGAAAAACTAAACAGAAATAACAGTCTTTTTATTGTTCTTTTCACAAAAGAAGGAAAAACAGCTACAGAGCTAAACGGAGGACCGGAATTCCAGCTGAACGAATTATCTTCGTCACTTCAAATTCAAAAACTGATACAGGTAATCCGTAAATCGGCGAGCAAGCAAAAAAACAACCTGCCGGAAAACGGAGAGCTGACATTGCGGGAAAAAGACGTCATCCGCCTTATCGCTTTGGGGTATTCAAACAAAGAGATTGCAGATAAACTGAACATCAGCATTCACACGGCAATTTCTCACCGCAAAAACATCACCGAAAAATTGAGCATTAAATCAATCTCGGGACTTACCGTTTATGCCATCATGAACAATTTGATCGATATAAAAGACATCAATCCTGAAGAGCTTATTTAGTATTAATTTCTTTCATCGCCGGAAGATATAAGTTCTGCTTCATTTTTGCCATTTTAGACTTAGGCATAAAACGCTTAAATTTAAGCAACTGAGTGATACCGGCCCTGGTACTTAACGATTCTGAGCTCACCCCGGTAATCAACTCGACAGCCTGGGCCAACATGGGGTCACCCAAATCCCCGAACTCAACGGGATCGGTTATCAGCCATTGGTCGTCCATTTCATAATCAGGCTCCAACCCATTTGTAAAATCGGTGTATCCATCTGCATTTGAATATTTCATCACGATCGGGACAATGGCCCATTCATCATTATCATCAGGAATGACCCATGCCCCAACATATTTCCCATAAGTATAGTCCCCGATCTGAACAACCTTCATGTAAGGGTACAACCCCGACATGGTCAGTTCGCTGGCGGATGCCGTACCGCTAGTCGTCAGAAAATAAACAGTCGACATGTTCGCATTGCTGGCGGAAGCATCTTTCGTAAAAGTGGAATACAATTCATCCGGATAATAGGTTTCATACGCACTCTGGACATAGTCATTATACTGAAGGTTAACCAGCACATCCTCGCTGTTCACATTCGTAAGGGGGGCAATCTCGGAAGCCAGGCGGACAGCTGCATCGATATCGCCTCCGGGATTATACCTGAGATCGACAACAAGGTCTGTAATCCCGGACGACTTGAATCCGGCGAAAATAGCATCCATCGTCGAAAGGAAAGCATCATTATCGCCGGCCACAAACTCAGTATAAACAAGGTAACCGATCTTATGTCCTACTGTATCGATAACTTCATGGTAAATAGAAGGATCTGTGGTTGTGGTTGTAGCCGTAAGATCGATTGATTCGCCTGAGTAACCGATTGACACCGAACTTCCGCTGACAGAGGCTTCTCCAAGCTGCACGGAATAGGAAGTTCCCGAGTAAAGGGTATAATAATTCGTTGTATCCAGGGGAGTATCGTCGATCGAAAGAATGAGGTCCCCTCTTTTAAGGCCTGCCTCATCTGCAGCCGATCCGGGATAAACATAATTAACCACCATAAAGATATCCGCCCCTTCACTAAAACGGTAAAAGGTAGGATCATATCCCATGGTTACCGGGTTGCCGCTGTATTCCGCGGCCAGGGAGGTATAGTCGTCGGTAATCCACGACCACTTATCATTTGTATACAGCAAGTCATAAAAATACGCTTCCGGATCGTCTTGTTTTGTGTAATCGACATCCGGCAAATTGGTATTCCAGAGATAATAGTCTTCCATGTTGGTTTTTATCCACTTGTTCGTGGCAATAGTTTCTTCAGGAATATTTGAATCATTATCATCATCATGACATGCGGAAAACGAGAAAGCAATCAGCAATCCGCCCAAAAAATAGAAAAAGAGTTTCTTCATTTGTATAGTATTATAAAATATTTTCTGTATTTAACATTTTTTTCAGAGAATGTTCTCCTCATCAAATATAGGACATATAATAGACAATAATAACGTCAAAACAGTCCATAATATTTCAACGATGCCGGGAAAGATTTCTTCCGGCTATAGGTAGGCGACTTCTTTAAAGTGATATTCGTGCAGCGGGCCATCCTTTTCCTGCACCTGAAGCTGGCCAATGGCGTTAACTCCAATAATCTTCCCGGTATAACGGTGATCCATGTCTTCATAGTCGTGCCATTCATTTATCCGGTAGAGCGATTGAAGAAAAGCATGGTCCAGCTCATCATACTGTCCTCCCTCCAACTTTTTATAGAACAGGTCCGTCTCTCTCAGCAACCCGGCAAGCACTACATCCAGATTATAATCCGTACCGGTTTTCATCTTTAAAGACACAGGGTTCGGTGCATCAGAGTAAAACCGGCATTGATTAACATTCAAACCAATACCTATAATCGTCTGGTTAATCACCCCTTTCATCACGGAATTTTCGATCAGGATACCACATATCTTACTGTCTTCTATATAGATATCGTTTGGCCATTTTATTTTTACCCCTTCTACGTATTTTCTCAAAAAAGAAACTATTCCCAGACTAATCGCCTTTGAAAGCATAAACTGACGGTAAAGTTCGAGAAAAGAAGGTTGAAGAAAAATCGAAAAAGTTAAGTTCTGACCGGGTTTGCTCTCCCACCGGTTTGTCAACTGTCCCCGGCCTGCAGTTTGCTCGTATGCCAAAAAGACAGTCCCCTCTTGTATCTCATTTACAGCAATTTGCCTGCTGGCATAATTATTGGTACTAGCCGTACTTGCAACGGTAATAATCATGTGCCCGATAGGTTGTAACATTTTTTTTAATTTTTTTAACAATAAGAAATAAACTATTTTTTTAATTTTCAGGTTATTACCCGTAGCTATTTTGGATGTTAAAATAAACGAAAAAATTTATCTTTGTATTTTCAAAATCAATTTATGAATCAAACGCAAAAAGAGAGGGATACAGAAGCATTACTTGAGGCAATTTTAGAAGGGATTGAGCGAAAGAAAGGATTGGATATTGTAAAAATCGATTTAACAAAAATAAATCATTCCGAATGTAACTATTTTATTATTTGTCATGGGAATTCCTCTACCCATGTCGACGCGATAGCACATTCTGTTGAGGATACCGTAGAAGAAATTGCAAAAGAGAAAGCATGGCACAAAGATGGATATAAAAACGCGATCTGGATCTTACTGGATTACGCAGATGTAATGGTGCACGTTTTCCAGCAAGAAGCAAGAAATTTTTATGACATTGAAAACCTTTGGGCCGATGCAGCGGTAGAGGAAATTAATATAGAAAATTAGAACACATGGTAAACAAAACAACAAATAAAGGGAAACAGCGTCCTCCTCTTGGAAATCTGAAACCAGGAGGGAAACCACCAAAATTTAACCCATACTGGATTTATGGAATCGCCATTGCCATTTTTCTGGTGATACAGTATTTCAGTTTCGGAGGTGGCCCTGTTGAAACAAACTGGCAAGAGGTAAAAAACACGATGCTAAAAAATCATGACATTGCAAAAATCGTGGTTGTAAACAGGGAAGAGGCACAAATATACCTTAAGCAGGACAGCTATGAAGATTATGCAGCCAAACTAAATAAGGGATTTAATGCGCCATCGAGATACGGGCCCCATTTCTATTACACAATCGGGTCTGTAGAAACATTCGAAGAGAACCTTAAAGCAGCCCAGGCGGATTTTAAGGACTCGGATAAGATTACGGTGGAATATAAAACCGTACACAATTATTTCAGCGAAATTTTCACATGGATTTTTCCTTTCCTGATCATCATCGGATTATACTGGTGGATCTTCAGACGAATGAGTAAAGGTGCAGGCGGTGCAGGTGGTGCAGGCAATATTTTCAGTGTCGGTAAATCGCAGGCAAAAATTTTTGATAAAGATTCAAAAGTAAGTACGACCTTCAAGGATGTAGCAGGACTGGCTGAAGCGAAGCAAGAGGTTGAAGAAATCGTCGAGTTTCTTAAAAATCCGTCAAAATACACTAAGCTCGGAGGAAAAATTCCTAAGGGCGCGTTGCTGGTAGGCCCTCCGGGAACAGGGAAAACATTGCTTGCAAAAGCAGTGGCAGGCGAGGCAAACGTCCCGTTCTTTTCCATGTCCGGTTCAGATTTCGTGGAGATGTTCGTTGGCGTTGGGGCATCACGCGTACGCGACCTTTTTAAACAGGCCAAAGAGAAAGCCCCTTGTATTGTTTTTATTGATGAGATCGATGCTATAGGACGGGCCAGGGGGAAAAATCCGAACTTTGGTTCGAACGATGAACGGGAAAATACCCTTAACCAGTTGTTGACGGAGATGGATGGATTTGACACGAATTCCGGGGTTATCATACTGGCCGCCACTAACCGTGCAGACATCCTTGACCGGGCTTTGATGCGTGCCGGACGTTTTGACCGGCAAATACATGTGGAATTGCCCGACCTGAATGAACGAAGGGAGATTTTCCAGGTGCATCTTCGGCCAATCAAGTTATCCGAGGAAGTGGAAGTCAGCTTCCTGGCCAAGCAAACCCCTGGTTTTTCCGGAGCCGATATTGCCAATGTTTGTAATGAAGCAGCACTGATCGCAGCCCGCGGAAACAAGGAAAAGGTGACGAAACAGGATTTTCTCGATGCTGTCGACCGGATTGTGGGCGGCCTTGAAAAGAAAAACAAGATTATCTCCAGGGAAGAGAAAAAAAGGATCGCTTATCATGAAGCAGGTCATGCCACCATCAGCTGGTTGCTTGAGTATGCCCATCCGCTGGTAAAAGTAACGATCGTTCCAAGGGGAAAAGCGCTAGGCGCAGCATGGTATCTTCCTGAAGAACGTTCGATAACCACCAAGGAACAACTGCTCGACGAAATGTGCTCGGCTCTGGGAGGAAGGGCTGCAGAACACCTTGTCTTCGGAACCATTTCATCAGGGGCTCAAAATGACCTGGAAAAGGTAACCAAACAGGCTTACGCAATGATCAGCATCTTTGGGATGAGCGATAAGGTGGGTAACGTAAGCTTTTATGACTCAACCGGGCAAAATGACTACGGCTTTACAAAACCGTACAGTGAAAAAACAGCCGAACTGATAGATTCCGAGGCAAAAGCGCTGATTGACGTTCAATATGAAAGGGCTCTCCGCGTCTTGACCGAACACAAGGACGGCCACCGGGAACTTGCTGAAAAGCTGCTTGAAAGAGAAGTTATTTTCGGAGAAGACCTGGAAGAAATTTTCGGTAAACGCCCTTGGGTTAAAGAAGAACTGGTTGACAACAACGGCAACGGTACCTCCAAAGATCAGGATGAACCTAAAGCCGAGTTAAAACAAGGTTAAGTTATGAAATCGTCCAGGGAAAATATACTTGGCAGGCTTAAACAGGCGCATGACAGAAGAAAAGATGCTGATCCTGTTAAGCCTGATTTCGAATCTCCAATTTACATCAGGTCCCAGAAAAGCCTGGCCGATCAATTTCAGGAAAATCTGGAACTGGTTTCCGGCAAGGTATTACGGGTTATAAACCTGGAGGAAGCTATAGAGAAGACGAAACAAATTTCTGAACAGGAAAAATGGTCAAACGTTTTTTGCCTTGATAAAAAATTGCAAGCTTCCCTGGAAGGGAAACTATCTTACAGGCAAAATCCTGAAGATTTTTTATCGCTTCAGGCGGCTATTACTCCCTGCGAATTTTTAGTAGCCCACCTCGGGTCAGTGCTTGTAAGTTCCGGGGGGGAATCAGGGAGACGGCTGCATGTTTTTCCTGAAACACATATTGTTATTGCGCACCAGGGGCAGTTGGTTGAATATCTGGATGAAGCACTGAAGCTCGTACAGGAAAAGTACAACGGGCAATTGCCGTCCATGATGACAAACATTACCGGTCCAAGCAGAACGGCTGACATCGAGAAAACCTTGGTAAAAGGGATGCACGGACCACGGAAGCTACTTGTTTTTTTATGTGATGAACCTTTTTAAATACACAGAAATGGAAAAAGATTTTATCAAAGTCTATTCGACATCAGAATCTTTTCAGGCTGATATCGCCTGCGAAATACTGGGAGAAAACAATATCAGGGGCATCATATTAAACCAGCATGATTCCATGCTACCCAGCATCGGGGAAATTGAGGTTTATGTTCATGAAAATGATCAGGCCAGAGCTCTTGAAATATTAAAAACATTGATAGGTTGAAAAATCTGGTTGTCCGGACCCTTGCCGGAATTGTGTTTGTCCTGCTTCTCCTGGGAAGCCTGCTTTTGGGAAAATATACGTTTGCCGCGATGTTTCTTCTTATTACAAGCGGATGCCTTTTTGAATTCTATAATCTTCTAAAGGCGTCGGAGATCCGCCCGTCAAAAATTGTTGGTTATATTGCAGGTATCTTATTCTTTCTGGATTCGTTTCTCGTACGGTCGGGGTTGCTTACTGCACAATTCTTTTTTCTGCTTTTCCCCGTTTTACTGTTATTCCCCATTTTTGAATTATACAAAAAAACAGGGAAAGCTTTGGAAAATATTGCGGTTGGTCTCTGGGGCTTCTTTTATACTGCGGTCCCCCTTGGGTTAAGCAGTTTTCTGGTGTTCGATCAATCCGGCAATTATTCGCCCAACCTGATGATCGCCCTGCTTATACTGATCTGGGCTTATGATTCCGGGGCATATTTGTTTGGCATGAGTTTTGGAAAACGCCGTCTGTTCGAACGGATCTCGCCCAAAAAGTCGTGGGAAGGCGCCATTGGCGGGACAGCAGTATCTGTCGCTGCATCCATTGTGTTACAGAAAAATATACCAGGAATCGGGTTACACTGGATCGTGATTAGCTTGCTGACAGTTATTGCCTCCACATTTGGCGACTTGTCCGAATCCTTACTCAAACGGCAGTTCGGGCTAAAAGACAGCGGCAACATAATCCCGGGGCACGGAGGACTCCTCGACCGGTTTGATTCGTTACTTTTTGCAATCCCCGTTTTTGTTTGCTATGTTGAAATTTTTATCCGCTAAACCCGTCAGATAAAGAGATCTCAGGTTATATCATCTTGTATAATCTAAAATTCCTTACTTTTGCGGATAAGAAACAACTTTTATTATGAGATTCCATCCTGCGGGAAAAACTATTATAAGAAATACCATCTTTCTGGTAATCGTACTGAATGCGACCGGGTGGCTGTTCATAGCAGTTCCGGCTTTTTCGGTTCTGTTGTCTGTTGCCACATTGGTACTGCTTATTGCAGTGCTTCAATTTTTTCGATACCCCTCCAGAACGGCCCGGGCAACCGGAAAACAAATACTGGCCCCGGCAGACGGGACTGTCTGCCTGATTGAAGAGAGTGATGAACAGGATTATCTGAAAAAAAGATGTCTGAAGGTATCGATTTTCATGTCCCCTCTCAATGTTCATATCAACTGGATACCGGTAGCCGGGGAAATCACTTTCCTGAAACATAAAACAGGCAGGTTTTATGCTGCATTTAAAGATAAATCAGCCGAAGAAAATGAGCGCTTTTGCACGGCAATCAGGATCCCTGACGGAAGGGAAATTATGGCAAACCAAGTGGCAGGGGCCATGGCCCGCCGTATCCTGAATTTTTTACATGAAGGGCAAGAGGTAAAAATCAATACAGAAATGGGGTTTATCCGTTTTGGCTCCCGGGTCGATTTGTACCTTCCGACCGACACCAATCTAAAAGTAAAGTTGGGGGATAAAGTTTCCGGGAACAAAAGCATAATCGGTGAATTTAGCTGATCACCAAGTATCAGATTTCCAGTATCAAGTTAACAAGTATCAAGCAATGAATAAAATTCAAAATTTTTTCTTCTGGGTCCCCAATTTTATCACATCAATGAACCTTGTATCAGGTAGTGTAGCCGTTTTTCTTGGTGTTGAAGGAGAATTAGGATGGGCGGCGATCCTCATTATCGCAGCCTCTGTCTTTGATTTTTCTGACGGTATGGCTGCCCGTTTGCTGAAGTCCTACTCTGAAGTCGGGAAACAAATGGATTCTCTGGCCGACCTGGTTTCATTCGGGTTAGCCCCTGCTGCAATATTGTTGAGTATGCTAAAAATGTCCATGTTCGGGATCAATCTCCCGACCTCGGTAGTCGATGCAACCCTTGTCCAATGGATTTTTCTGCTTTCGGCACTGTTAGTCCCGGTTGCAGGAGCTTTCCGTTTGGCCAAGTTTAACATTGATACCAGACAAAGCGAGAGCTTCCTTGGACTTCCGATCCCGTCGAATGCCCTGTTTTTCGCATCACTGGCCTTAATTGTTCAATATGGTGGCAATGGGGACATCGTGCACCTTATCCTGAACAGGTTTAACCTTGTTACGGCCATTATCCTTTTTTCGGCACTGATGATCTCAGAAATTCCAATGTTTTCACTTAAAGTCAAAAATCTGAAATGGAAAGACAATCAGGTCCGTTTTATGTTTCTTGCCCTTTGCCTGATCCTGATCATTTTGTTGCAGCTGTATTCACTGCCTCTGATTATTATCAGCTATATCCTGATTTCAATTATCCGGGAACTGGCAGGATAAGGCAACATCATTAATCAATTACTTAGGTTCAATTTCCGAAATAATGGCGACATAATTTTTCCCATATTTTTTTGCACATTTAGGACAGGTAGTGTACCACATGTACCATTTTTTTATCTTCCACCCTGCCTCAAGGGCCTGCGATTCAAAATCCTTGCACCACTCGCCTGTTTTGCTGAACTTACCTTCATAAACCCGGCTAAGGTATTTTCCGCTGAGCTTACGGTTTTCCGCCTCGGGGACTTCCCTGTCAACAGCCAGGTAAATATCCATGTTCCACTTTGAGGTATGGTCCGAAAGGCATAAAGAATCAGCCAAAGAGGCACCACTTTCTTCGATCTTTTTCATCAAACGCCTGATCACACTTCCAAAGTTAAGCGGCATAAAGAAGAATGTTTTCACCTTGCCCCGGATAAAAAGTTTATTGTCCCAGTCGAAAACTTTATTATCCCAAGGTTGAGGGTCAAAACGGGGGCAGCATTCATTTTCACTTACATTTTTTCCATTCATAGCCGGTTAGTTTAATTTGGTTTTAAAAGTCGGACCAGCCAAAACAACAGAAGTCTCGACCTGTCTTTCCGGAATTTTCCAATACTGCTTGAGCAGTTTGTCCTTTTGCGCTTGTGTGACCAAATGGAAACCATGTTTTTCATAGAAACGAACAGCCCAGAATGCGGCTTCCCAGGTACCAATCAGCAGAGGGACTTCAGACATTTTCTTCAGGTATTCCAGCAATATTCCCCCGATCCCTTTGTTTCTTTCCATGGTGCGGACATAAGCATGTCTGATCAGGTCAACATTTACCTTGTGTTGAATTCCCATGATCCCGTCAACTTTTCCGGAACACTCATAACAATAGAATTCAACACCATCGTTGATCTGACCGGTCAATTCTTCTGCCGACATGTAAGGTTCATGAAACCGGTCTTCGGGAATTACGCCTTTATAAGCAAAAGCTGCATCGTTGATGATTTCCAGGATAGCTTTAAAATCATCTTTAGTGGATTGTCTAATCATAGCCTGTTTTATAAGTTACTATTCTAACGAACTGACTTTAGTAACCGGCCGGCTGAAAAGCACCAGACAACATGCCTCTCTACAAAAACCACTCTGCTCTTCCGCATTTTTCAGAGGTCGGCCATCTCAAAATAAACAAGGTGAAGTTAATCAATTTTAATCTAGTTTAACCCACAGGCACATAAAATTATGTTCGAATTACCCATATCACAGAACTCGAAAAACTCTTAATCCCCTAAATAGGATTTCAGCCTGTTAACCTTCTCTGTAATGATATTTTTCAGTTCTTCGGGGAAGATGGCATCTGCGATAACGCCTGAAGAAATCAGCCAACGTGAAAAACCTTGCAAATCATTATTGGCAAAACTCAATAAAAGATTGCCATTGGGCAGTTTTTCCTCGTCCCTGAATCCGTACCAAAACTTACTTTCGGGTAAAATATTATTTTCCTGAGTCGAAACTTCAATCCGGATATTGACCTCGCCGGCCAAAAAGAAATATTTTGAAAAATACTCGTTCATTCCGATGAGTTTTTTACACTCAAAACTTTCATCGGTAACGGAAAGCGATTTGATCCTGTCAAGCCTGAAGTCACGATAACCTTTTCGCAACCGGCACCAGGCAATCAGATGCCACATCGAATCATAATTACACAAGCCAATCGGCTCGACCAACCGGCTGGTCGCTTCCCCCGAATAACGGGCATGGTAATTAATCTTTAAAACTTTCTTTTTCGCAATGGCTTCCTGGATTTCATGAATAAACAGCTTGTTTAAGTTTAAAGAATCCATGTCCCACCGCCTGACAGAAATTGCATCATACAGTAATTCGAGGTAGTCCTTTTCACCGGGTTTCAAAATCGCCCTGATCTTTGTCAGAGCTGAACGATAATGATTGGAGGTCTCATGATCAGACATCTTATCCATTAATTTTTCGCCCATAAGCAGAGCGGAAGCTTCCTGAAGTGAAAAGCTCACCGGACTGAGATGAAAGCTGTCGAGCAAAAAATATCCGGTCCCGGCCTCAGCCCCGATAGGAACCCCGGCTTCTTCCAGCGCCCTGATATCACGGTAAACTGTACGCAGGCTAATGCTGAACCGTTCTGCCAGTTCAGCAGCCTTCACCACCTTTTTACTCTGAAGATGGATCAGAATTGCACTTAGTCGCTCAATCCGGTTCATAATAAAAAAATAAAAAGGGTTGCCCAAAAATAATTCGATACAGAACGTACCAAACAATTGGGCTACCCGGTAAAGATAATGACTTTCAATTGTTTTCTGTTTTCATTTTGTCTTTTAAGAGAGAAACGGAATTCACCGGTTCAATCACTCTCTCCGCATCTAAAGACATCTTTCATGGCTTGGGCTATGGCTTGCTTTAAGGCTTGGAGTCATTATCTATTACAAAACACAATCAGTCAAAAAAGTTACCTGACCTCAATCTGAACCTCAGTGACCGAATTTTCCTGATTTTCAAAATCACAGTGGTGGTACACTTCCCTGGAATTACCAGAATAACGAAGTCCCTGAGTATTGATCTCCTCCATCATCTTCATGTAGGTTTCTCCCAGTTTACTCCAGGGTTCTTTATGAATTTTGGAGACAACACTTATTTCGGGCAATTGTTCCAGAACAAACTTTCCCGGGACTGCGCCCTCTCCCTCAACAGGCTGGGCAATTGTCAACCGGAATGGCTTCTCCATATCCCCGTAACAATCATGGTAAAACCAAATCTGGGGACCAGCAAGAGCAAAACCATTATCAGTTGCAGACTGGGTAATTTCGGAGGGAACAGATCCGGCATCGGAGAGCATGTTCTTCAAGGTTGTTTCAAAAGAAAAAGCAAACACTTTCAACGGTTTAATCGTCTTTGTTTCCATAGTTTAAATTGTTTTCTAAAAATAACATTGCAAAGAAATGAATAGAGAGTGACAACAGTATGTCAGTAGAAATTTCTTTTTTTTAATATTTGGTAGGAATAAATTATTGGGATTCCAGACGTTTGATCCTGTCTATCATGCGATTTAAACTATCTGAGTTGGATTTTGCATTATCTATATCCCAAAAATCCTGAATAAAAGGAAGCATCCCAAAGTTATATTCCGGACCTTTGGCTGCACCCGTGATAGGAGTAAATTGTCTGATAACATTAGCGTTTCTACTTTTTGGAACCAAGTTATGGGTGAAAAACATACTCGATTTGTAGGGAAACTCCATTTCTTTCAGAGCTTTTCTTCCTCCTTGCTTTGTTTTAATAGCTTTTGGAATAAGGTTCAGATCAATTGAAAAATATCTAGAAAAGCCCTCTCTATCTGCCATTAACCAAGCCTCCGCTTCATCGACCGCTATATTGAAAATAAAATTTTTGTTTTTATTGGAAATTAATCTGTCTAATAATTCAGGCGCACATGTGTAGTTATCCAAATCCATCAATAAGATAACCGGGAAATGTTCAGATAATCTATTAAACTTAGATACCTTGTTTTTTACTTCTCCACCACGGGCTGGAAGTTCCGATATAATTTTAATCTGATCAGAACAATAAAAAAGTACTTTCTTTATTATTGTATAAGTTACAGGGTCCTCACCTACGATATAAACCTTAATCATTATTCCAAATCAGATTTTAATTTGAGACATTTTTTCAATATTTAAAGGTCTTGTATAAGGGATTACAGCATCTGCCATTGACAACCCAGATTCGACAATAGGCCTAATCTCAGCGATATCAGCGACTATTGAGACAGAAGTTCCTTCTGGTGTATTTTGTAAGAGTAAAACCTCCCGGGGAGATATCCCTGAATTCGATAAAATATCATAACTATGTGTCGTAATCAAAACTTGTGATGGCCCCTTTTTGTATCTCTGAATTTTTGAGATAAATTCAGGAAGCTGGCTAACAATGCCTGAATGCAAATTAATTTCCGGTTCTTCCAGAAGAATTACACCGTTACAGTCAATAAGTGCAAACAAAAAACCGATCAATCTTAACGTTCCATCTGAGAATTGAGTTTCCTGTTGTTTACTTCCTTTGGCCCTCCAATGCATATATCTGGCCTCCAGATGTGGCACGCCCATTTTATCCTTTATAAATGTCAGTTCTTCAAGTTGGGGCACAGCTATTTTCAAAAATTCATTAATCCTTTTAAAGTAGGCATTACGTGTTTTTTCATTTAGACGGGACAACCTTTCAAGAAAATTACGTCCATAATAATCTTCTTTGGTGTAAGATTGTAATTGCAACGGAGAAGCCGACTCACGAACCAATTGTGGAATTATGTTTAAATACTCTATATTTTGAAAAAAACTTTGGATTTCTCTAAATTTCTTATTTGCTGTAACTTGCTCTATATGAGTGTATTTAAGTGTTTCATCATCTTCATTAGGATCATCATTGGCTCTTTCCAGAATGTATCCACCTATTTCTCCTGAAAAAACCTTCTCTGAAAGGATCTTAACCTGACTTTTCAAAATTCCTCCACCGGTATGAGCAAATTCCAAATGATAAATCCATTGTGTCTTATCGTTTTCCGTGTCTCCAAGTTCTACTGTAATAGAAACATTTGTTTGCCGTCTGGCTGCAAGACATCTAATTTTAGTAATACCACCTCTATCCTCGACTGCACTTTGCAATCCACCTGACTGTTTTGAAATATCTCTTAAAAAGCGCAATGCATCTATAAAGTTAGATTTACCAGATGCATTGGAGCCAATAATAAAACATCTTTCAGAAAGGTTGACTTCACATCTCTGAAAGTTTTTCCAATTATGTAGCTTTATTCTCCTAATTATCATGTTCAGTTCTATGTATAAAAAAACACTTATAAAAATATAGATATTTTGTGTATCTCAACATAATTTTGCTGATTTATTGTCAGATACCTATGCCACATTCTGATTTATAAACGACAAAACTGTAATTAAAAAAACAGAGAAGGGCACCTGAAGGCACCCTTCTCTTCATCTAATTGAATACTACTTATTCTTCTGTTTTTTCAAACACATCTTTATACTTGGTCATTATAAATTTGACCAGGAACCAACCAATCACGATCAGTAATGGCCAGCTCAGAAACCACAATATCGAAGTCAGGTACATATCTTGTCAATTTTTAAGAATACTTAATTTATCAATAAATAACCAATCACAAATCAATAAGCGTGTGCATCTCCTTCAAATTCTTCACTGGTGAATTTCTTCCTGTTCATAGCTCTCCAGAACCACCAGATGTAAGCCACAACAAAAGGAACAAACAGGGAGACATAGCTCATAGCCACCAAGGTAAATTTACTTGACGAAGCCTTTTCAATAGTCAGAGAAGACTGCAGATCATAATTCGAAGGATAAAATGCGGTATGGTTAAAACCGGCAATCAGGAATAAAGCCAAAACAGCAAGTACGGTCCCCGCTCCGGCAAACCAAATCCCTTTCGAAGAATCCTTGAGCAAGGTAATCCCAATTCCCCAAAGCACACCTACGACCCCAACAAGCAATAAAATCGCAACCAGGGGCATTTGGATCAGGTTATGCAGGTATTTGTAATCCTCCATAAAAACGTCACCGCTCTCAGAATTATAGGCATACCCTTTTTTCAGCAACAATGCAATCAGAAAATACAGGAAAAAAACAAGGAATGGGACAACATTATAAAGGACCTGTTTCTTCGCCCGTTTAAAAATAACATCATTTCCTATCGAATTCATAAAATAAAGAGCACCGAGCACCCTGGCCAGAAAACAGACAGCCAGGCCCAACGCAACATTATGAAATGTAAGAACAGCTTCAAGCCCGCGAAAGGGCGTCTCCCATGTAACCTGGTTCAGGTTGTTCAGGCTGAACATGGCCCCGTTAAAAAATGTGCCTACAGCTGTTCCAACAAGGATAGTTCCAAGAACCCCGTTAAGAACCAGAAACACTTCATATGTCCTTGATCCAAGTAAATTCCCTGGTTTACGGCGATATTCATAAGAAACAGCCTGGATTATAAAAAATAGAAGGATAATCATCCACACCCAATAAGCACCGCCAAAAGATGTCGCATAAAACAAAGGAAAGGAAGCAAAAAATGCCCCGCCGAAAGTGACCAGAGTGGTAAAGGTAAGTTCCCACTTGCCACCAAGAGAGTTGATCAGGAGGGTACGCTCATCTTTAGTCTTCGCAATTGAATAAATCAATGTCTGTCCTCCCTGTACAAACATCAAAAAGACAAATAGCGCTCCCAACAGGGACACAATAACCCACCAGTATTGTTGTAAGGCCAGATAAGAAAAACTTTCGAACATCACTTGGTCCCTCCATCCATTTTAGGGCCGATATGGATCTGCCGGAGCATGATCTTAATCTCGGCAATTAATAAAACTGTAAAAATGACTGCAAACATCACAAAAGTAACCTGAACAGCACTGGTGCTGATCTTAGTCACAGCCGCGATCGTTGGCATCAGGTTTTGAATTACCCAAGGCTGACGTCCCACCTCCGCGACAATCCATCCTGCCTGGGAAGCAATATAGGCCAACGGAATCGTCCAGATAGCCAATTTCAGGAAGCCCCGTCTCCGGTCTATCGATCCTTTAACCGAATAAACCCAGGAAAGGGCAAAGAAAAGGATAAAATAGAACCCAAGGAAAACCATGATATGAAAACTGTAAAAGGTAAGCGGGACACTCGGGACCAGAGTATTCGGGTCAGAAATGTATCCATAACCAAAATATTTAAAGTAATTCTCCTGAAAATCCTTACTGGATAATTCACTTTTTAATTTTTCCATCTCCTCTTTATTCCCGGCTTCTTTGGCATCTTTAAAGGCTTTCAGTTTTAGGATTGCCTGCTTGCCCCGTTCCATTTTTTCTGCAGCAGACATAATCCCGTATTTTTCATTTCCACGAATCAAATCATTTACTCCAGGAACAAAAGCATTCCAATCCATGTAAGCCATATAGGACAGAAAATTCGGAATTTCAATCTTCACGTTGAAGTCCAGCAGGTTTTTATTATCCTGACTGGAATCTGTTGTCGACATTATTCCCATGGCAATTAACCCAGCGCCTTCGCTTCCATTGTATAAACCTTCGAAAGCAGCAAACTTCATTGGCTGATATCTGGCAATATGCCTGGCTGAACTATCTCCGGTAAATGCCAGGTAAATTGATGCAATCAATCCAAACACGGCAGCAACAGCAATGCTTTTCCTTGCAAAAACCACTTCCTTCTTTTTCAGAAGATACCATGCAGAGATCCCAATCATAAAAATTGCAGCCAAAACAAACCCGGAGGAAGTGGCATGTAAAAACTTATCAACAGCCATCGGAGAAAACAATACATCCCAAAAGCTGACCATCTCGTTACGTGCAGTTTCAGGATTAAAGTGCATACCAACAGGCAACTGCATCCAGGAATTTGCTACCAGGATCCATAATGCAGAAAGGTTCGCACCTATTGCAGTAAGCCACGTGGCCAACAAATGGACCTTCTTGCTTACTTTATTCCACCCAAAAAACATAACTGCAATAAAGGTCGATTCCATAAAAAAGGCAAAAATACCTTCAATAGCGAGGGGAGCACCAAAAATATCGCCGACAAACCAGGAGTAGTTCGACCAATTGGTTCCAAACTCGAATTCAAGGATAATCCCGGTAGCCACGCCTATTGCAAAATTAATCCCAAAAAGGGTCATCCAGAATTTTGTGATTTTTTTCCACTCCGGATCACCCGTTTTTACATAGAGGCTCTCCATTATGGCAATGATGATCGTTATCCCAAGCGTGAGCGGGACAAAGATCCAGTGATACATTGCGGTCAGGGCAAATTGTGCCCTCGACCAGTTTACTAAGGATAAGTCGATTGCTTCTAACATATTTTGTTATTTTGTGTTTGTTAAATTTTCGAGAACGTGCTCACTCCTCTGCTCATCCGTATCAAAATTTTTTTTGAGAACATTTGGAAAGAAAAATAACTTCAAAACTAAAAACATAATGAACAACTTAATCAGGATCACAATCCAGACTTGCTTTCCCCAAACGCTCATATTCCTGAACCCATCGTAATAAAAGTTCCAAATCCTTACAAACATATTCCGTCTCATAAATAATCCTCTTATGCCCTACGTTTCCAGAACCGCTTCCCAATCTCATTTTTTTCAAGACAAAGCTTATGATATCAAAAATTGCTCCCTCTTTTTACGGAACAGCTTTCCGATCAAATTGCATTGAGTTGATCAAAAAAAGAATTGACCAAGAACTAAACAATCTGACAGAAGCATTGTTTAACTAATTCTAAATAAAGAGTTTATGGTCTTATTGTATTAATAATGACAACTTATTGAAAACAACAATATTAAAACACGCCAAACATGAAAAAATAAATTAAATATTTTTTCAGTCCGGTTTGACAGACAATCGGATCCCTACTAAAACCACCTATCTGTACTCACAGGAATTACATCAATTTACGGGAAAACTATTGAGAAAGATATAACTCTTGGCTTTGAAATTCAATATTACAATGAAAAAACTGCAAAAAATATCCGGGTTTATCATATATTCATAAACATTCAGAAAGGTTATGGGTTTAATTGTAAAAAAGACATTCTTAATTATACCATACAAAAATACCCAAATGGTCAATATCAATCCACGAACAAAACACTCATTTCTTTTTGGTTTGTTCTTATCTCTGGTTTTTAATATCGCCTGGGGGCAACGGGACACTGTTGAAAACCCAACCAATCAAATTAAAATCGGGGTAGTCGAACATTTGGACGAATTTCTTCCGAAAGATATTTACCTGATCGGAGAAGATGGGAAAAAGGTTATCCTGACCGACCTCATAGATAAACCGACTGTCCTAAATTTCATATATTATCAGTGCCCTGGCATTTGCAGCCCCCTCATGGAGGGCCTGGCTACGGTGATGGATAAATCAGATCTGGTCCCTGGGAAAGATTACCAGGTATTTACAATCAGTTTTGATCCGTCTGAGACCATAGGCCTGGCAAAAATGAAAAAAGCAAACTACTTAAACCTGTTAAGCAGGAAAGAAGAAGTTGCAAAAGGCTGGCATTTTTTCGTTTCGGACAGTGTAAGCATTGCGAAAGCCACCGGCGCGGTCGGATTTAAATATATCCGGACCGGCAATGATTTTATGCATGCTGCATCTGTAATGGTTATCAGCCCCGATGGAAAAATTACACGCTATCTGAACGGCATCTATTTCCGGCCCTTCGAATTCAAAATGGCTATCCTCGAGGCAAATAAAGGAAAATCATTTTCCGCGATCAACAGCATTCTGCAATACTGTTATTCTTATGATCCGCAACAACGAACTTACGTCTTTAATATCACAAAGGTAGGAGGAACAGCGATCCTGCTCCTTGCCGCTCTCACGATTTTATTCGTGGTATTACTTACCAAAACAAGAAAAACGTCCTGACCATTTAAACAACAGGCATCTCAGTATGCCAAGAGAGCATTAACTGTTCCCGATCCACAAAAAATACAGGGAATCCAGAACCAAAATTATTTTCAGCTAACTATAAAATAATGCCAACAATTCCTGCACTTGTGATGTTCTACAAGGATTGGAGCGGACAGAGACCTCTGTATAAGATTTCAAAAATTATTTTTATATTGATATGGTTGTCCGGGGAAAGGTTGATGCAGTCTTATCAGGCGAAGTATGATGATGGAGGCATCGTGTCAGTCTCATTGAATTGCTAAAATATTATAATGATAAAACAAAGTATTACCTCTTATATACGAATCATCCTCGAACTTGGAAAAGTGCGGATTGCTATGCCAGTTGCACTTTCAGCGCTCACAGGATATTCTCTTTATACCGGTTCTGTCGGAAAGGAAGGATTTCTCCTGGCCTTGGGTGTTTTTTTGACAGCTTGCAGCTCTGGCACTCTCAATCATTGGCAGGAAAGAGATACAGATGCCCTGATGCCCAGAACACAGAACAGGCCGCTTCCATCCGGCAAGATATCTCCTGGCTTTGCTATTATGGTATCCGTGGCTTACATGTTGGCCGGCAGCGTCATTCTTCTCGAAAACTTTTCTCCGATAGCTCTCGGGACCAGCCTGGCAACGCTTATTTCCTATAATGCCATCTATACCCCACTCAAAAAAGTGACTGCATTCGCAGTTGTTCCCGGCTCTCTGGTTGGTGCCATTCCTCCCTATATCGGGTGGCTTGCAGCAGGAGGGAACCTGTCTGATCCAGGTATTTTTTTGGTTGCTGTTTTTTTCTTTATCGGCCAGATCCCTCACTTCTGGTTGTTATTACTCATGTTTGGCCAACAGTATAAACTCGCGGGTTATCCCAGCCTGAACGACATATTCACAGACAACCAGATTAAACGTCTAAGTTATATCTGGATATTAACGACTTTCTCATCAGCCCTGATCGTCGCCATGAAGGTCATGATTGGCCGGGCAGTCATGCTTCTTCTTATTTTCTATATTCTTTACATCCTTTTTTCCATGTCTTTCCAACTGTTTATAAAGAAGGACCTGAAGGTTAGACCAACTTTTTTTAAACTGAATTTTCTGTACCTTTTCATGATGATCGCGTTGATAATTGACAGTCTGGGACACAGATAACCGGGAATAAATCAAGGAAATGCCAAACCATTAGGTTTAGCCGTTATTATGCGGTTGAGAAAATTAACAAAGTTTCCTTTTCCGTTCCAACGCCTCCGGACCAATAAGCCTTCCACCTACCCCAAGTTTTTCGTAAGAGCCTTCACAATTTTCAGGTTATCCATAAATTCTTTGGCGACTACTCTAAGAATAGTATATACAGGGATGGCCAGTATCATTCCGGCGATACCGGCCATTGTCCCGGCAATCATGATCACCAAAAATATTTCCAGAGGATGTGCTTTGACACTACTGGAATAAATCAATGGCTGGAAAAGAACATTGTCTAGAAGCTGAACCAAAACAAACACAATGATCATTAATCCAAGCAGGGGAAGAGTATAAGACATAAAATCAGCATGAATATTTATGGCGATACCGATAAACATCCCGACCAGAGCCCCCATCCATGGGCCAAGATAAGGAATGATGTTGAACAATCCGCAAAAAAGGCCAATAACTACCGCATGACTAAAGCCGATTCCAATGATGACCATCCCTATTGTAACAAGCAATCCTACCATAAAAACTTCAGCAAGTAACCCGATAAAATAACGTTTCAGCAAAACAGAAACCGAAGCAAGTATTTTGGAAGTCTTCCCTTCGTAGGATAACGGAACAAAAACCAGGATAATCTTTTTGAACAGGTTCTCCTCACTGAGAAAAAAATAAGTAATAAAAGATACAGAAAAAAAGGCGACCAAAAGTTTTCCGACAGCCCCCGCTATGAAGGCGAAAACGTTCGTCAGCTGGGCAAATCCAATTTTATCCCCTAATTGGCTTTTAATAATATCGAGAAAATTCCTGTTTTCCATTTCTGCCGGCTGGAAGCCCAGAAAAGACATTACTTTTTCAACAGGTTCTTCAATTTCGTTAATGACTGATTTCAGATTTACCGCTGAAAGCTCCTGAAACTCATTCATAACAAGAGGTATTAGAAAACTGAAAAATCCGATGAACAAGAACCACATAGCAACTAATGCCAAAAAGGCCGCCAGTCCTTTTGGAGGATAAAACCGTCCTAACTTCAATCTCTGAATGAGTCTTACCAAAGGCCGTCCAATCAGAGACAATACTACGGAAATCAAAATGTAAGAAACAATTGCCCTGAAGTACCAAATCAAAAAAAACGACAGAACTATCCCCAGCACTAACAAAGCATTGCGGGTACTTCCCTGAATCTTTATCATGTCAGCTTTTTTTACAAATATATGCCTATTTTAATTAGCGATCAATCTATTATCGCCATGAAAGAAGCAATAAAATTTTGTAACCTTAAATCAATACTTCGGTAAATAATGCTATAAGTATTTGAAAATCAATAAAACAGTTTGACGGGAACGCGGATATGAAAAGAACCGGACTCCCGCTACTTCTCTTTGACCAATAATGCCCTGATGCTCGAACGGTTTATGTGCAGGTTTGCTATTAACCCAAACCTGCTAAAAATCAAAAAATTGTCAAAGAACTCCTCGTATACGGCAGAATTGCCGCTTAATTAATTAACGAAGTATTGAGCATAGACAACTTCCGATTAACGCATAAACAGTTCTACTTTAACGCATAAACGAGTTGTCTTTAACGCATAAATAAAACTGTTTCCACATTGGTGGAAACTTTTTCCGCCATATACCCGGACAAACTTACTTCCATATACAAGGAAAACTTAACTTACAGATGATGAGATACTTTATTCGTTATATCCTGCAGAAAGTTCTTAACCGTAATCTATTATGAAGTTGTCCGGTAAACAGAAAGCATAAAATTGTCAATATAGAATAACCAGAAAACAAGGCAGTGATCACCAAAAACAAACAAAATTTATCCCAAATTAAAATATGGCAATCCCTTTTTTTGATAAATTTGTCAATGACGAAAACTCCATGTTCCGGAGAATTCTTATTGGATTCAGGCGACAATGATCCCTATTCTGTGTTATTAAGAACAGATCATTATTGTATGTATCAACCGGACCAGAAAACCTGGAAATCTATGAGGAAAAATAGACTAAAAGCTTTAATCGTTGATCCAGATGAAAAAACGAGAACTCAAATCAGCGAGCTCCTTAAAAAAAATCAGAAGATTTCAGAGATACTGGAAGCAACATCAGCAGAAGAGGCTTTATATGAAATTCTGGATCAATCGCCGGATATCGTTTTTCTCAATATATTACTTCATGGAAGGAGCGGATCTGACTTGATATCCCTGTTGGAAAGAAAAAAAATGTTCTGCAATATCGTGATGATGAGCAACAAAAAAGAAGCTGTAATCCAGGCCATTAAAAACAATGTGTATGATTTTTTACTGAAACCCGTAAAAGTGACTGCACTGAGACAAGTAATTGACAAAATTTCGAAAAAAGCGAAAGCCGGAATGTTTGAAAAGTTCCAGGATGCATTACATGATCTGGACAACAAACAGAGGATAAAAATATCATCTACTGCAAGCCACACCCTGATCGATCCTTCTGATATTCTTTACTGTGAGGCCCAAGGGTCGTATACGACACTCTACCTGAATAACGGAAGGAAAGAACTGGCAAATAACTACCTTGGACTGATCGAGAAAAAACTGGCGGACCTTTCTTTTTTTCGTATCAGCAGATACTTTCTGATTAATCTGGATAAACTGTCGGAAATAAACAAGGGTGATAACACGTGTATCCTGACCAACGGGGAACAGAAAATAAAACTACACGGCTCAAAGAAGCAACTAAGGTTACTATACCAAAAAGATCTAGCTTAGGCAGGCATATGGAAAAAAAAGTTATCACAGCGATCATTATTGAGGACGATGAGAAAGCCCTTTCCCTTCTGGATATATTTCTTCAGGCATTTGAGGAGCTGGAAGTTATTGAAAAAACTACCAGACCCCAGGTTGGACTGAGACTTTTAAAAAAACATGTCCCAAACATTGTCTTTTTGGATATCGATATGCCTGGCCTTAACGGGCTCGAGGTTGCCCAGGTCATCAGGGATAAGGGGCTCAAAACAGAAGTGGTCTTTACAACGGCTCATAGCCGCTATGCCATGAAAGCCATCGGTATAGAACCCCTTGATTATCTGATTAAACCTTTTGGACCGGACGAGCTACTTTCCGTTATTAATCGTTACAAAGCCAAGGTTAAAACCAAATACCTGGAAAAAAGGATGGACATCTTGATTAACAACAACAAATCAGTTCCCAAAGCAAGACTAACCACTCGAACGGGCATTATTTTTATCAATCCTGATGATGTAATCCTTATACAGGCAGAATCCAACTACTGTAGAATATTTACTATAAATAAAAGAGAAGAGTTAATCACCCTAAATATTAACAGGGTAGTCACAATCCTTGATACAGCAGGAATTATGAAAGTCAGCAGGTCGGCTTATATAAACATGAAATACCTGAAAAAAATAGAAAAGAAAAACAAAACCTGCCTGCTGCAATACAAAGATATTAAGTTGGAAACTTCCATCAGCCGATCCGGACTTTCTTACATTGAAAAAATGGACTGTTTCCCGATCATTTAACAAAAAAGACAACAGGCAAAGTTTCTGATTATGACAAGCCAGAAACCTTACCTGTTTTTTATTTTAAAGATAACGTAATGGAGACAAAGCTTAATTTTTGAGCAAAGCATAGTCAAGCACGTCACTTACTGTTTTTACAAAATGAAACTTCAATCCTTTCAGGTAAACTTTTTTGATCTCATCCAGGTCTTTTTTATTATCTTCCGAAAGTAATATTTCCCGGATGCCTGCACGTTTTGCTGCCAGTATCTTTTCTTTGATACCCCCTACAGGAAGGACTTTGCCCCTCAATGTAATTTCCCCGGTCATTGCAATGTTTTCTCTGATTTTTTTTCTGGCAATGACTGATGCCAGCGAAGTAACCATCGTAACACCGGCAGAAGGACCGTCTTTGGGGATTGCCCCCTCCGGAACATGGATATGCCAGTTGTGATTTTCAAATACTGAGGCATCAATGTGAAGCTCAACGGTATGCGACTTCAAAAATTCCAAAGCAAGCATGGCAGATTCTTTCATAACATCTCCCAGGTTCCCGGTAAGGGTAAGGTTGCCTTTACCACTGCTCTGACTCGATTCAACAAAGAGGATCTCTCCGCCCTGGGCAGTCCAGGCCAGGCCGGTAACAACACCATAAAATTCATTTCCCTGGTAAATTTCACGCGTGTACTTGGGAGCCCCCAGGTATTCGCGAATATCTTCTATGGAAAGCTCCTTATTATATGATTCTCCGAAAGCAATCTTTTTAGCGATACGCCTGACGACTTTTGCAATATTTTTATCAAGCTCTCTTACACCTGATTCCCTGGTATAATTTTCGATAATAAACTCAAGGACATCCTTTCCAAAAACGACCTGTCCCTCTTCAAGACCATGATTATTTGACTGCCTGGGCACGAGATGGCGACAGGCAATCTCGACTTTCTCATCCGTGATATACCCGCTTACATCAATCAACTCCAGACGGTCCCTCAGCGGGGGAGCAATTGTACCAAGCGTATTGGCCGTAGCGATAAAAAGCACCTTTGACAAATCATAATCGATCTCAAGATAATTATCATGAAATTCAGAATTCTGTTCCGGGTCAAGCACTTCAAGCAAAGCAGAAGCCGGATCCCCATGAAAATCGCTTGATACTTTATCGATTTCATCTAAAATAAAAACAGGATTAGACGACTTTGCCTTCTTTATATTTTGGATAATCCGTCCCGGCATGGCGCCGATGTAAGTTTTACGGTGCCCTCTGATCTCCGATTCATCATGTAGCCCACCAAGACTCATCCGAATATATTTTCGTCCAAGCGCCTGTGCGATGGACTTTCCCAAAGAAGTCTTTCCAACGCCCGGAGGACCATAAAGACAAAGAATCGGAGCTTTCATGTCCTTTTTCAGTTTCAATACGGCAAGGTGCTCCAGTATTCTTTCCTTTACCTTTTCCAAGCCATAATGATCTTTATCGAGCACCATTTCAGCATGCTTCAGATCAAAATTATCCTCTGTGTATTCATTCCAGGGTAAATCGAGTAATGTCTGGCAATAGGAAAATTGAACGGAATACTCGCCGGCAGCCGGGTTTAAACGATACAATTTGCCTGTTTCCTTTTCGAAATAAGTGCCAACTTCTTCGTTCCACTTTTTATCTTTGGCCGCTTCTCTTAATTCGTTTATTTCCTGTTCAATCGGGTTTGCTCCAAGCTCATTCTGAATAGTTTTCATCTGCTGGTTAAGCAAAAACTCCCGTTGCTGCTGATCCAGTTCAAGCTTTACCTTCGACTGGATATCCCGTTTCAACTCCAACATCTGGACTTCCCTGACCAGATAAGAAATTGCCTGGATTCCTCTTTCATGGATATCATCCTCTTCAAGAAGAGCTTGCTTTTCCTCAACCTTGAGATCCGTATTGGAACAGATAAAATTGATAAGAAAGGCAGAATTCTCGATATTTTTTACCGCAAAAGTGGCCTCCGGAGGTACATTTGAGGCATATTGGGCAATTTTGATCGAAAGATCCTTTAATGACCCGACGATAGCAGAAAATTCTACGGTTTCAACTTCCGGCACCAACTCGTTTAACAAATTTACCTTTGCTTTAAAATAAGGATCCTCATCCAGGTACTCCATAATTTCAAAACGTCGCTTCCCCTGAATAATTACTGACGTGGAACCATCAGGCATCTCAAGTATTTTAAGTATTTGAGCAATAGTCCCCACCTGATAAAGATCCTTTTGTTCCGGATCGTCAATTGCCCCGTCCTTTTGGGTGACTGTCCCCAACAGTTTATCTCCTTTCGAGATATCCCTGATCAGCTTGAGCGATTTCTGCCGTCCGACAGTAATAGGGATTACAACGCCAGGGAAAAGCACGGTATTCCGAAGCGGCAAAATTGGCAGGATACTGGGGGCCTGAAAATTTCCAAAATCCGCCTCATCCCCATCTGCTATAATCGGGATCAATTCATTATCATTATCAGAATAACTTGTAAATATCAATTTTGTATAAGGTTGTTCTTTTTTATCTCCCATGATTCACTCTCCATTCAATAAATGACATTCTGTCTTAAAATAACCGATTTAAAGACCATCTCCCGAATTGACAATAGCTGTGCCAAAATTGTTCCTGTACTCCTCAATTCACACCCCGGGCCATCTGCTCAGAACTTCCTGTAGCAAGCCGAGCGTTCGAAAACGGAAGTCAGGATACGCTGATCTTCATCCGTAAAGACACAGCCCCTCCGGATCATTACTTTAGCCGCCGTGTTGAAGACACTTTTTAGCTGATTAACCTTGTACCCGGATGCTCCTCCATCAGAAAAAGAAGGTACAAACTGCCGGGGAAAACCACATCCGTGAATATTGCATCCGACCCCAACAACCGTACCAGTGTTAAGCATCGTACTAATCCCTGCTTTGGAATGATCGCCCATGATTAACCCGCAAAACTGAAGACCTGTCCGGATAAACTTATTATCAGGATAGCTCCATACCTTCACCTTTTCATAGCTGTTCTTCAGGTTCGAAACATTGGTGCCAGCACCGAGGTTACACCACTCCCCTAACACTGAATGGCCAAGAAATCCGTCATGCCCTTTATTGGAAAATCCAATCACAACAGATTGGGCGATTTCTCCTCCGATTTTCGAATATGGCCCAATTGTCGAGGGACCATAGATTTTGCTTCCCATGTTGACAACTGAGTGGTCACATAATGCAAAGGGACCACGGATCAGAGTTCCCTCCATCACATGGGCATTCTTTCCAATATATACAGGCCCTGTCGAGGCATTAATCGTTGCAAATTCAACATCTGCACCTTCTTCCAGAAAAATATTCTCAGGCGACTGAACGCTGTTTGTACTACTTATCCGTTGAGAATCTCTTCCTCTCGTCAGGAGAGCAAAATCAAGCAAAAGCTGCAAGGCATTACCGTCTGTAAGATCCCAGGGATACCTGATCATCCCGTATTCTCCCGGAAAATCCCGCCATTTAATTTTGTTGACAGACAACGGGTAACTGACAGCATCATTTCTGCCAAGCCGGCAAGCAACAGGAATACCGCCAAGGGTAATACCTTCCCCGTGAACCAGGTCACTTACCTCTGCCGCCAGTTCATCGGTCGGACAAACATGAGATGACAAGAGCATATTATCTCCGGCCAATACTAACGGATACTTTCCCCGGAGATAATCTTCTGTTTTGTATGAATAACTCCCCTTTATACGAAGTTCCCACTTTTCCCGTATCGTTAAAATTCCTGTCCTTAGCAAAGCGACAGGTTTGGTATAACAAAGAGGGAGCAGACAGTTACGTTGTTCTGTTTCAAATAAAACAATGTTCATATCCTTAATTTACCCGTAAAGTAAGATAAAAAAAAAGCCTCGCAAAAGCGAAGCTTCTATTTTTATAATAAGACTCCTGTTATTTCTTACGGGCTTCCATGTGTTTCTGGTAGCGGTTCATGAATTTATCGACACGCCCAGCAGTATCGACCAGTTTCATTTTACCTGTGTAAAACGGATGTGAACTACTGGAAATCTCCAATTTAACAACTGGATATTCCACTCCGTCAACTACCTCTGTTTCTCTGGTTTGAATAGTTGACTTAGTCAAAAAAACCGTTCCGTTTGACATGTCCTTAAAAGCTACCACACGATAGTTATCCGGGTGTATTCCTTTTTTCATTGCAGATCTCCTTTTCAAACTTTATTATAATCGGGCTGCAAATATACACATAATTGTGTATCATGCAAAAATTTTTAATTTTTTATTCTTCTTTTTCTGCGCCGATGACCGGAACCCTTCTGAATGGCTTATTCCTGTCAAACAAGTAACGCATCGTATAATGTGTCTTTACATGTTTTCCTCCAACCGATTCATAAAGGGACACAATTTTGGGATTAAAATCGCCGGCCCATGACAATTCCAGTTCCTTATACTGAGGTTTATTCTTCATATATTTTTCCTGGTGCCAGAAGATGGCAGACTCGACCCCTGAACGCTGATATTTGGGGACTACCCCCATGATCAGGATCCGGGTACGGTTAATTACCTTCTTTTTTTTATAGTAAAAAAATTTCAACATATTCAGCAGGTTCATTTTGCCATTCAACCGCATAAAAATCTGGTTTATATCTGGTATCATAACAAAAAGAGCGATCGGTTCGTCATTAAAATAAGCAAACCAGATCATCTCCTGATCCATGACAGCTTTAGCATCCTGGAGAAAATCCCTAAGATCCTGAGGATCCAGAGGTTTAAAATGTTCATGAAAACGCCACGCCTCCTCATATATATGGCAAAAATCGCTGATAAACTTTTCAGCCTTCCTGTAATCGAAATGCTTAAAGGAATACCCTGGCTTTTGGGCTACCCAGCCTGCGATTTTCCAGAACCGTGCAGGAAAAGGCACCGTATAATCCAAGTGATAACTAAATTGTTTAAAATAAAGCTGAAAACCATAATTTTCGAACAGATTCAGGTAATAAGGAGGATTATAGGGCATCCCGTATCCCTGGGGCATAAAGCCTTCAACCAGTAACCCCCAGTTCATATAATTTTCTCCAAAATTGACAGGTCCGTCCATCGCTTCCATCCCCCTCCCCTTCAGCCAGTCTCTTGAAGCATCGAAAAGCATATTAGCCGCATCCTGGTTGTCAACACATTCAAAAAAACCACATCCGCCTGTAGGCTGCTCAAAAGTATTTGCTTTGTCATAATTGACAAAAGCAGCAATACGTCCTAAAAGCCGTCCTGTCCCATCCTCCAGAATCCAACGGATAGCCTCACCGTGCTTAAACGATGGATTCTTCACCGGGCTAAACGTATTCTCCACCATCATATCTAGCGGACGAGACCAGTTTTTGTCATCCTTATAAATCAGATGAGGCACCCGATGAAACAACCTTTTTGTTTGTGGTGTATCTACTGTAATCAGCTGCATATTATTCATAAATAAATTATGCCAAAATACGACAAAAAAAACTTAAAATGTTCATTTTATATTTAATCTTCAATAACAGAAGATCGTTTAAACTCTTTCGTCCCGTCAAATAAATAGCGGTATGTCAGATGTGTTTTGGCATGTTTCCCGCCAACGGCTTCAAAGATAGAAATCATTTTCGGATTGAAATCTCCTACCCAGCCCAGTTCCATCTCATTATACCAGTTCTTCTTCAGCAGAACTTGCTTAAGACGATAAAAAATAGCAGATTCAATCCCCGATTTCTGAAACCTGGGAATGACCCCCATTACCAATACCCGGCAACGGGTTATTACTTTTTTTCGTTTCAGATAAAGAAGCTTCAGTAAATTAAAAATATTCAGCTTCCCGCTCCGGCAATGCTTAAACAACTGGTTCAAATCAGGGACCATCATAAAAAAAGCAATAGGCTCGCCGTTATGATAGACAAACCAGATAAAATCCTCATCAAGCATCATTTTGGATTGCTGAAGCATAGCCCGGATATCGTCCGGATCTATTTTTTTATAATTATCGTGCTTAGCCCAAGCCTGATCGTAGATCCCGATAAAATCACGAATATATTTGTCCTTGTTTGCAAAACGAAATTGTTCAAAGGTAAATCCCGGCTTCTTTGCCATCCATTCTGCAATTTTCCAGAAGCGGGAGGGTAAATCGGGGCTTGTTATATCCAGGTGATAACTATATTGTTCGTAATATACCTGAAAACCATAATTTTCAAACAACTCCCTGTAGTAGGGCGGATTGTATTGCATGCCGTATCCCTGGGGCATAAAGCCGTCAACAAGCAGCCCCCAGTTAAAAAAATTTTCGCCGATATTAACCGGTCCATCCACAGCTTCCATCCCATTCTTCTTCAGCCAGGAGATCGCAGTATCGAACAGCTTATTCGCTGCGTCCTGCTTATCGATACATTCAAAAAAACCAATTCCCCCGGTTGGCTGCTCAAAACTGTAAACATAAGTAGGCACACAGAAAGCAGCAATCCGCCCGATTGTCTTTTCTCCTTCAACTAACAACCAACGGCATACGTTTCCATTACGAAGACTATTATTCCGCCGGGGATCGAATATTGCTTCCAGCATCATTCTTAATGGAGGAGTCCAATTCCGATCATTCTTATAAATATAATATGGAAGCTCATGAAAAGCATTCACCGTAGCCTTACCTTTTACCTCTTTAATCTGCATGAGAAAAATAAAAATTCAGCCGAAATTAACACATATCGGCATAAAACAAAAAAATAGGTTTTGAAAAAATAAATTCCATTCCCTTGGATATATCCAATAAAAAAACCGGCTTGTGATAAAACAGCACATGGTGCCAAATCTTTATCACAGGCCGGAATAATAAACAAATATTACTTTTAATCGCGACTGGAAGCAAACTTCGCTAATAACCTTAATAATTCCAGATACAACCAGACCAACGTAACCATTAGCCCAAATGCCCCATACCATTCCATGAACCTGGGAGCACCTGCGGCCGCCCCTTGCTCAATAAAATCGAAATCAAGGATCAGGTTGAGGGCAGCAACAGCTACAACAACAAGGCTAATTCCGATGCTCAAGGTACTGTTTCCATAAAGAAACCCAAGATTTGCACCAAACATACCGGCAATGAAACTAATAAAGTACACCAGTGCAATACCACCAGTAGCTGCCATTACCCCCATCCGGAATTTTCCGGTAGCCCTGATTTTCCCCGAACGGTAAAGCAAAAGCATAACGACGAAAACGCCAAAAGTCAACGCTACGGCACGCATCACCAGCCCCGGATACATACTCTCAAAGAAAGCGGAAATACCGCCCAGGAAAAGCCCTTCGAAAACCGCATAAATCGGAGCTGTCACATTGGCACGCTGAGGGCTGAATGTTGTAATCAACGCAGTGATAAACCCTCCAATTCCTCCTACCAGCAACCATACCGATACAGCAGAAAAAGCTTCCTGCGGATTTGAATATTCATAAGCTCCAAAAAATTTCCGCCATGTAAAAATGGCAGCAAATACCAATATTAACAACATCAGTCCGGTTTTATTCACAGTACCCTCGACAGTCATTTGTCCAGCCTGCATACCGGATTGTACCCGGTCAAACACAGATCTTCCAAAAACCGGATTTGATGATTTTGTCAGATTCATTTTATTCAATTTTTAAATTTCACTTTATAGTATAAAAATAGTGCCAAAAAGAATTCACAGGACAAAAATAACTTTCTTTAACAGGTCTGTTAAAGAAAAACGATAAAAAAATGCGGTTCTGCTTCGTGAAGTCTGAAATTTTTATGACTTTTGTCGGTCTCAAAAACAGGAGAGTTGCCGGAGTGGTCGAACGGGGCAGACTCGAAATCTGTTGTCCGGCATTGCTGGACCGGGGGTTCGAATCCCTCACTCTCCGCCAGAAACCAAAGACATAAGACAAATCCCGCAAAAATTAATGTTTTACGGGATTTTTTATTTCTTTCCCTATGGGGTTCATAGCCTGTCCCGCCATCCCGAGGAACTCCGTTAGCCTTCTCCGTGTGTTATAAAATTTTTTATCATGGCCATTTCACTAATTCATAAAAATTGTCAGGGCTTATGGTTTTAAAAACAGTATTGGGGTATGCCTTAACAAATTCGGCGGGTATCTTTTTGATTTTTCTTGAGTTAAACTTGAATTCAAAACAGGTGAGCTGCCCGTTATTCTCTTCAATATAATCGATTTCTTTTTGATCGTAAGTCCTCCAGAAATAACTGTTCACAAAACGCCGGTTGTAATGGTTATATTTCAAACGCTCTGCGATACAAAAATTCTCCCATAATCCGCCATTATCGTTTCTGAGATGTAAATCATTAAAATTCTGGATCAACGAATTCCGGATCCCCGTATCATAAAAATAAATCTTTTGACTTTTATTAATCTCTTTCCTGAGGTTCCTGCTAAACGAGTTAAGCCTGAATATAACAAACGCTTTTTCGAGTAAATCGAGATAGCGTTTTACGGTATGTACGCTGGTGCCGGTAATTTGTGCCAGTTCGTTAAGCGAACATTCACTGCCAAGTTGCAGGGAAATGGCTTTCAAAAGGTTAAATATCAGTTCCGGGCGCTTTACGCCTTCGAATTGTAAAAGATCTTTGTACAAATAGTTAGATGCGATTTCATTGATCTCTTCTATTTTCTCATCGCCCGAAGTATTGACTACCTGAGGATACAGGCCATATCGCATTAAGGCAGGCAACATCGATTTGATCGTGATCCAATCATGCTTTTCGTGTAACTCTTCCAGTGAAATTGGCATAAGTTGGTACTTTCTCGACCTGCCTGTAAGTGGTTCGGAAACTTTGTTTGATAAATCGAAACTTGAAGAACCTGTCGCAATAACTTGTATGCCGGGAAATGTATCTGCAATCACTTTCAATACTAATCCTATGTTCTCGATTTGTTGTGCTTCATCCAAAACAACAAGCCGGTTGTTGCCAAGGAAATCTTTTAACAATACCAAATCTGTAGAATTCAGCGCCGTTCTATACTGATTCAGGTCACAGTTCACATATTTTGCAGCCACTCCGGATTTTTCTATCAGCTCTTTTACCAATGTCGTTTTACCTGTACGCCGGGCTCCGTACAACACGATAACCTTGTCTTTGAAAAGATTGTTTTTAATGATCTCACCGAGCTTTCTTGAATAATACATAACTTTAATTTGTGAAATGAACTTCATAAATTTACTGAAATTTGTGAAATGAACTTCATAAATTTACTGAAATTTGTGAAATGAACTTCATAAATTTACTGAAATTTGTGAAACAAAAGGAAGTGGAGTACAAAAGCAAATAATAATAAAATTTATTCTTGATTTTTGTCGAGGTCTATAATTTTATCAAAATAAGGTTTTAGTGTCTGTCTGTGGGTTACAAAAACAATGGTCCTGTTTTTTTTCAGACTGACTAAACAATCCATTATTTGGGCCTCAGTTTTGGTATCTAATGCCGACGTTGCCTCATCAAGCAATAATAAATCCGCCATTCTGATAAGCACGCGGGCCAAAGCCAGACGCTGTCTTTCCCCTCCCGAGAAATGATAGGCATAATTGGCGATGACAGTATCCAGTCCTGATTTCTGGGCCCGTACCAACGTATCCGCATTTACTTGTTTCAGTACATCAAATAGTTGTTCATCTGTCAGTTCTTTACCGGAATCCCATATCAGGTTCTCGCGTATAGTCCCATCTACAAAAAATGAATCTTGCGGCAGGTAACCCAACGAATTTTTCCAGGAAGGCAATTGTTGGTCTGTCAGGTTTTGTCCATCAACAACAAGGACTCCGGGACCGGTTTTTTGCAAGCCTGCAAGAATATCGATCAGGGTTGTTTTTCCACGCCCCGATCTTCCTGTAATACCAGTTATTTCCCCCGCCTTAAGTGTTGCTGAAAAATTTGTAAAAATGGGATCTTGGGGTTCATAGGCAAAATGCAGGTTCCTTATATCTATTTTGTGCCTTATATGCATTGTTCCGGCCTCTTTCCTGCTGAATTCTCCATCCTTCATTTCCCGGTCCATATTGAGTACCATTTTAACCGATTCTAAATTGGATACAAGCATATTCAGGTCGTTGTTCAGCCCTGAAAATTGCGGAAATATGCGGGCGAAAAGTAAAATAAGAACAAAGAGGGAAATCATTGGCAAGCGGATTACATAAAAAGCAAAGAAAACAACAACGATTAGTGCCCCTATTCCTGCAAGAGAAAACAGAAACTGAGGTATTGCCCTGTTTTTCAACTGTTTATATTGGTATTCCTGCATTTGGGCATTAGCCTCTTCAAATTTTTTGAAATAGAATTCTTCCGAATTATGAACTTTAGCCATTTTAACGGTCAACCAGAAATCGTCTATCTGTTTCAACATTTTCCGGAACGACTGGATATTACCGGCCCCAAGCAGGACAGCCTCCTTCAAATATTTCCGCAGAAAAATAAAAACAAGTGATCCTGTAATAACGACAAAAAATGTAAATTTTATGGATACGATTGCAGCTAGAAAAACATGTGTGAAAATAAAAATCGCCTTCGAACTTAATCCCAGGTAGTAATAATAATAGGTTGTCATTTTGGGAATCTCGGTTGTGAGCACCTGTATGTGGTTATGTTTGCTTTTCCCGTTCAGGAAAGACCAGTCACTGATAATCAATTTTTTAAACAACCGTTTCCGGATATAGTACGAAAATTCCTGTTGATAAGACGCCTGAATAGTGGACTGGAAATAGTTCAGGACAGCCACAGATACGAGGCAGAATGCAAAAACGGAAAGGATTAATGCCAGGTTCACGTCAACACCCAGTTTTTCAAAAAACGAGTCAGCAAACTCAGCCCATTTATTAGGTGAAACATCCGGTTGCCCCGGGTTAAGCAGTCCGAGTAAAGGAATGAGCAATACGATGGTCATCCCCTGGTTAAAACCTAAAACAAGCATGATTATAAAAAGAGTGACCAACCGCAAAGGCTTATACCTGAAAAACAGGCTGAAACTGCCAATAATAAAACGATTTTCAGACATGCAGTACCCTCCTCCTGATAAAACTGTACGGGCGGTACAGGTAATATACAATACGGAACGATGAATCAATTTCCGTTAAATCATCCGGACGAAATAAAACTCCGTAAATAAATTGGCATTTGTAACGGAAAGATGGGAACAGGAACCACCAATATCGCATATAATCAAACAATTCACGGGTTGACGACTTTTGGGCCTTTTCGTTTTGTATATCCCGAAATGCATAACGGATAAAATATGCCGGAATTCGCTTTTTTCTATTGAATGGCATACGGGTACTAAAAAAATGATCCAGCAGGCTGTTGGCTTGTCCGACAATCCGCCATGCCTGTAACCGGGTTGTAAGTTCTTTAAACTTTTCCCGGTCTAACTTTGATACCGGATAATCGTGGATATCAACTAACCATTTCAAACGGGTCCAGCCATGCTTAGCCCCATGAACCAGTAAATACAAGAGTTCAAACTCTAAAGAAAAAACAGGAAACAATCGACCAGCAAATTCTATTTCTGTCATCTCTTTAGCGATAATCTGCCGGATTTTCTTTTGAGTGACCGGTAACCCATGCATCAGTACCCAATGCACTTCCACACAGGTGTTCAATTTCCGGTTATAGAAACTCAGATGCTGGACGGTATCAACAAACAATTCCTGCTGGACTTTCTTTTGAGGCCAGGGTACTCCTTCTGATATTTGAAAATCATTTCTTGTCAAAATATCCACAATCGGAGTGATCATTTTTTTATCGATCAGCAGGTCTATATCATGGTAAATACGTACTGTCGGGTCATTGTAGATACGAAAAGATAACAGCGGTCCCTTAAAACAGGAATATGGAATGTTATTGTCAGTCAGCAGACCGGTTACAAAAAGAAAATTCTTTACGGACTCCAGTTGTTTTAGTTTTTCAGGAAGAAATTCTTTTTCCCGTTTTTCTCCCAGCCACCGGTCAATCTGCTGATGACTAAGCCGGTGCCGTTCATGAAGATAAGTCCTGTTTTGCAAGAGATCGGTCATTCACTAAATTTATTGAAATTACAGGAATTTTGTGCTACTTCTTGAATATAATGACTACCCTCAAGCCAGGAAACAATCTCCCTGACAGTATCTTCCGGCAACTGATCCTTTGTACGGACTGTCAACGAGGGTTGAGCAGGTGACTCATAAGGACTGCTGACGCCCGTGAACTCAGCCAGCTCCCCTTTTAGCGCTTTTTGATATAATTCTTTGGTATCCCGCTCCATGCAAATTTTCAAAGGGGTATCGACAAAAACCTCGACAAAACAGTCTTCCCCGATAATGCTCCGGGCCATCCCACGGTCAGCAGAAAACGGAGAAATAAATGCTGTTATCACGACAACCCCGGCATCGTTCAGAAGACGGGCAATTTCCGCGACCCTCCGGATATTTTCCCTGCGGCCTGCCGGAGAAAAATCCAAATCACGGTTAATGCGTTGGCGGGTATTATCGCCATCCAGGATCAATGTCCGGATTCCCGATTGAAACAGTTCAAGTTCCAGATAACGGGCAATGGTCGATTTTCCGGCCCCTGAAAGGCCGGTCAGCCAAACCACAAAAGCCTTTTGCCGGTTGAACGCTTCTTTTTGCTGCCGGGTGACCAGAAAGTTTTCTGTATTTAGGTTTTGCATGGTGAAAAATTTGTGATTGATGAATTGCATAAGATACAGTACATCTGATAATCTGCCTAAAGCAATTCTGAAAACTCAACACTTTTATAATTAGTCCTGTATTTTTAACATATACTCTTATAATTGTTTTTCCCTTTGATTCATAATATAACCGAAATGCATTAACTATATTAAATAAAGCATAATTCCCCTGTTTTTTCTGCTTTTTTGGTTACCACAAACTCTTGTCCGCTGTTCTATATGCTGTAAATTTCTTTGAATTCAGAGCCCTTAGGTGTAATAATGATATCTTCCGAAATAAGCCATGCATGTGCACACAATTTTTTCTCACCTTCTATTTGCAGTCCCAGATACATGACAGACCCTATTCCCCTGCGTTGTAGCATAAAACGGGCAGCAAACGATTTAACCAGGCAAATGTTTTTCCAGATTGCTGTTTTATTAGCACGGGAAACCGCATTCCGTACGTTTCGAAGAAATTCGGGAGTGGGCTGAGTACTCATTTTTTCTGCCGGTTTCAGAAACTTTATACACGTTTTGAAAGGCATAAGCAGTAAAAGAATTTTAGAAAACCACAGGAAAAACAGGGCTTCGAAAAACAGTTTTCTGTCTTCTTTTGCGAGCTTTATAAATTTATGAACCCAGTTCATGCATGCTTAGTAATAATATCGCTTGTTATGGCCTTGTCCAGAAAATCCTGCACTTCACGGGTGCATTGTTCTTCAGTTACATCAAACTCCGATAGCAAACATTGAATGATTTCGGAAAAACTCTTGGGTTGCTCTATCAATTCCCATATTCGTTTTCCTACCGGGTTTAATCCAAAGTATTTTCCTTTTTCAATGTGCATCATCACCTGGTTGTTGTCTAATTCCCCGTCGATGATTTGCTGGTTGCGGCTGTATTTTTCCATAAATGTAAGGTTTAAGTATTTCTGATTTATTTGTTCTTGTTCGCCCCCTTTGGGGACGTGTTTGTCTTACTTACTTCTTTTTCCACGGGCTTCACCCGAGGTTATTGAAATTATGCTACTTCGTAGCAATTCATGCAATTTACTATTTTTCCCTGTTATTTGTCTTATATGAAACATATCTTGGTTGGCTTTCTTCTCAGAGGGGTTAGAGCTCATGGATTATTGAAATTACGCCGCTTCGCAGCACGGTATTTTCCTGTTTGATTCCTTGCCCTGAAAGGGCCTGATTTCAATAACCGCGGGCAACGCCCGTGGCAAGGACAGTCAGAGCCGGAGGACAGCCCTGAAGGGGTTGAATCTCTGCTACGGGAAGAACCTTTCATCCACATCAATCCCGTGTTCCCTTAACAATCGTTTTAACTCGTCTTCAAATGACTCTTTTTTATGGTGTTCCTGTTGATTTTTAATGTAATTGATAATCATATTCTTATCCTTCCATGCGTAGGTAAGGGCTGCATAGCCGTCGGCCCAACCTTCAAATGCAGGAAATTTTTCTGTTTGTTTTAACCAGACTGACGAGGATGTTTTTAAATCCCTCATATAGTCCGCCAAGGCGATTTTCGGGTGCAAGTCACATAAAATATGCAAGTGGTCTTCCATGCCGTTTATGCGGTAAAGGAAACATCCCTTGTTTTTGATAAAGCCCATGATATAGGCATACAATTCTTTGGCATGTTCCTGGTTAATGGTTTTCCGGCTGTTTTTGGTTCGGAATATCAGGTGATAGAGTATTTGACGGTAACTTGACATGGTTGTTTTATTTGTTCGCCCTCTTCGGGGACGGGTTTACCTTTCTTACTTTCTCCACGGGGCGCACCCGCGGTTATTGAGATTATGCTACTTCGTAGCTTTTTTTTTGTGCTTTTCAAGGGCTTTGCTCATAGTTGTTGAGATTGTGCTGCTTCGCAGCGGATCGGAAAGTCTTCATTGCATGGCCCTGAAAGGGCCTAATTTCAATAACCGCGGGCAACGCCCGTGGCAAGGACAGTCAGGGCCGGAGGACAGCCCCGAAAGGGGTTGAACTTTTCGTTGCAGCCTTGCAACACATCACACTGTTAACCTTCCGTCCCGATCTATATACCCAAACTCTTTCATCGTGGCGTAGTTATAATCTACAATTTTATCAATTTGTTCTTTGGAAAGAAAATCCCGATAATTACCAATTTTGCCTTTCCAGAAAAACTGTTTGTTTCTTTGCATCCTTTCTTTAAATCCGTTTTCATTTTCCATTTGCTGCAATTGCTTAAAATCGCTGTTGTAAATTGCCCTTTTTAACCTTTCTTCTTCATAATCCAATCCAAGAAAACGGACTATGCCGCCGAATGTTTCCACCGGGATCAAAAGCATATCTTCATAACGAACTATATGTACAGGGATTTCCGATTGGTTTTTCCAGCTTTGCACATGTTTTCCCCATGATAACAGCTTCTGTCTTAACTGGCCTTCAGGTCCCCCTGCAATAGATGCCTCTTCATTCAGCAAAAGATTAACTATCTTTTCAATTTTCTTTGCCCCGTGATTGGCATACGATACACATACATCGAACGGGTTACGCACAAAATACACGGCGCATCTGCTAACATCCTCAGGGAAAATCGGTTCCCCATTCATATTCAAGGTATATGCATCATGAACCTTCCTGTAACAGTTTTGTTCCTTTTTTTCTATTTTCTCCGACAAGGCCCGGTACATATCAGGACGGTAAGTATCTACCTCGTCATGATATAACTCAAAAGGGTTCAATCCTGTTTGTTCCTCAAAATCGACAGCATTGCTTGCAATAGGGGTCGCTTCTATTTTTTCAAGGGGAAGGGGCTTTTCTGCATTTTGCTCATAATTTGCCAGAAACATGCGGAACCACGTATTGCCCGATTTCGGATAAGATGCCAGCCAAACAATGTTCTTCATGATAAAATTTCTTTTTCGATGAAACGCATCGTGTCGTGAATGTTGCAAATAGCAGGCCTTATTATGCTTACCACAGAAACTTTTTTAGCCAGGGCAAACAGTTGTCCGAAATATTTTTTTTCTGTTTCGGGCATGCCTTTAAGGTAAACCCGGCGGTATATCTGGTGCCTGAGAACATTATATTTTGTAATGCCGTCAAGTTCTTTTGCCAAATATTCTTCTTTTTGATGGGAAGCAAGTACAAATATCCGGTCCAGTTTATGTCCGGTATCAACTCTTTCTTCCACCGGTAAATAAAATTTATCCATTCCGGGACGGATCCGGCATAGACCATTTTGTCCGAACTCTAATCTTTTAAGCGCTTCTTTCCATAATTTTATCCGTGTCTTTACCGGTAAAATTGTTATTCCCGGATCGGAAACGGCCACAGGTGAAATGTCATCGTTAATGAAAACACCCCCTTTTTGACAAAAAGCCGCCGTTAAGGACGACTTCCCCACGCCCGAATGCCCGCAAATCATTATGCCCTTTTCTTTATATAGGAAGGAACTCCCGTGAAAAGGCAATATTCCCCGCTGATGAAGAAGGGCCCCCAATACAGAGCCTTCAAGAAAAAGATCAACCGAATTTTCATCCGCACTTTTAGCCGGATTAACCCAGATTGTTTGTCCGTTTTGTACCCGGTAGCGGGCAACATTTTTTATGTCAAGAAAAAAATATAATTTCTTAATTTTTAATTGAGGGCAGGAATAGATACACGATTCAGGTTCAACACATTTCTCTTCTCTTTTCTTTATCTCTATATTGGTCAAAGAAAGTAAGAATGCCATTTTAATATGATAATTTCCCGAATTATGCAAAATCTCATTAAGATGGACCTTGAACATCAGTGATCTCAATTGGTAATATTATAACTCCGCTTTGCGTATCATTGATATCCAAATCAACAATTTCCGGAGCCAGCCAGGCTTGTTTGTTCATTTCTTTGTTGTTCATAATTAGTAAATTTTAAATTTATCAAAAACAATTATTTTGAATAGTTCCTATGTTAACTTCATTATTGGATGTCTGTCTTTAAATCATTAGCTTTACATATAAATTTATTTTTTTATGTCAAATTATTTTTATTCCGTTTTTGGTTTGCAAATTGAATCGGAGTTGGAACTTTCTGAGCTACAAAACGGAAATGGAACCCCCGATGTCTTAATTCAATTCGGCAACGTGCCGTCAGTGCTGTCAGAACCTGAATTTAAAGGTGTACGATTCGAAACCAATGAAAACGAATTTCTGCTTAAAATCGATGATGTAGCAGATTACTACGTAACAAAGAATACCATAACCATTCAACAAAAAGATCATTCAGATCTGGATTCTGTCCGTGTTTTCCTGTACGGCTCTGCCTTTGCCGCACTCCTGATACAAAACGGTCTTTTACCCTTACATGCCAATACCCTGGAGAAGGATGGAAAGGCGTTTTTAATCGCGGGGGATTCTGGGGCAGGCAAATCGACGCTGTCAACCGTATTGTATAAAAAGGGATATAATATTTTAAGCGATGATGTAAGTGTGCTTCAGATTAAAGATGGAACGCTGAAAGCCCTGCCCGGGATTATTTACCCAAAATTATGGGAAAAAACTCTTGATCAGCTCGGAGAAGAGAAAGCGGATCTGAAAAAAATAAGGCCGGAATTAAATAAATACAGGTTCTCCAAAGTTGAGAACCGATTTAATGAAGCACATGAGATACAAAAAATATTTATTATCAACCAGGGTAATAATAATGAAGTTAAAGCAGAGGAAGTGGACGCGCATCAAAAGCTTATGGTGTTATTGAACCACACATTCCGAAAAAAAATTGTACAGGGGAAACACACAAAATCCAAACAATTTATGCTATTTACCCAAATTGCAGGTAAAGTGGATATATGGAGAATTGTCAGGCCCAAGGAGTATAACACCATAGACGAAATTATTGAACTCATCGAAAGCAAATTATAAGCATGAACGGAATTTACTGGCTGCCCTCCTATCCGAAATCCGGGAACACCTGGTTCCGGATTTTCTTAAACAACCTTTTAAGCAATAAGGATGAGCCGGCAGATATAAATAATATGGACGTAAATACTCCTATTGCAAGTGCCAGGGGACTTTTCGACGAATGGGTCGGTTACGATTCTTCCGATTTAACAATGGATGAAATAGACAACCTTCGACCCGATTTGTACCGTTTATATGCCTCAGAAGGTAATCAGGTAAAATATTCAAAAATACACGATGCGTACGCGGAACTGGAAGACGGCCGGAAACTAATTCCCAAAGACGTTTCGCTTGGGGCAATTTATATTATCAGGAATCCCCTGGATGTAGCAGTATCTTTTGCAAATCATTCTTCTATAAATTTTGAAAAATCCGTTAGCCGCCTGTGTAAAAAGGATTTCGCCTCTTGCCAGACAGCCAATATCATGAGCCTGCAGCTAAGACAGAAACTGCTTTCGTGGAGCGGGCATGTGGAAAGCTGGACTGCGCAAACGGATACCAAAATCCATGTGATGCGTACGAAGACATAAAAAACAATCCGTATGAGACCTTTAAAGCGGCTGTGGAATTTCTCGGGCTTAACGACAAACTCGACCGGCTGCAAAAAGCAATCGATTTCTCCGATTTCAAAATTCTGAAAAAACAAGAACAGGAATCCGGGTTTAACGAACGTCCGGTAAAAGCAAAATCATTTTTCAGGGAAGGAGAGACAGCTTCATGGAAAAAATATTTAACAAATGAACAGGTTCAAAAAATTATACACACCCATAAAAAAGTAATGATACAGTTCGGGTATCTTTCGGCAGACGGGGAAATAATAAAGTAATTTGGTTACGGAAATTATGAGCTAAATTGCGTGTAGATCTTTTTGTTTAATGAAGATTTTAAAAAAGGCCGTTCAACCCTGCTCAAACTTCTGGACTTATTTACCTATGGAAAAATCGTTAATGACTTGCCATGGGTTCTTCTCTGTTGACAAAATATGATAAAACAGGTCTGTTCCTATTTTTTGGTTCCATTTTTTGACTCTGTCTTCAAAAGAATCCTGATTAAACCGGTATAATTCCGGGTCGATATTTTTTAACGCATCATTGAATTGTGATTGCGATACAATAAGCCCGGCCATGTCAATAATACGTTGAACATATTCTAGGGGATTATTCTGTGCCATTGAATAATCTATTGTAAAAACCATTGGCAATAATTCCGGGATTTTTTTTACAAATATTTCTGATAGTTTTCTATAGTGAATCTGATAGTTACGAAGGAAAGTAGTAATTTGCATGAAACGGATTATCTCATTGTCCTGTTTTCGAAAAAACACCAAGTTGGATAAGGCTGATTCCAGGGGCGGACGAATGGGTACCAATATCGTTGCACATTTTTTTTGCAGGTATTGCCATTGGTTTGCACGATTATCTTCGGTCATACCCTTAAGTGCGATTTTAACTGCGATAATCTCGTTTTCATTTTGTTCAATTTTCTCAATCACCTGGCTGATCAGTCCATTTGAAAGAATCTTTTTATCCTCGTAATATCCTTTCGGATTCGCCTGTAGCGGCAAGTCTTTCCTTTCGGATTCACCTATAATGCCGACATTTAAAAGTCGAAGTGTTTGCATTAACAACGACGAGCCTGTACGAGGGTGAGCCAGTATGACAATCAATTTTTTCAACAGTAAAGAGTCTTTAATTCAGATTATACAAAAGTTTACCAAGATAACGTTTCCTTATTGCACTATACCCGTGCTTATCTATTCAAATCAAACGCTGTAAATCTTTTTAAACGCAGTTCCTTTGGGTATTATCGCTATATCCTCCGAAATCAGCCAGGCATGTGCATTCAGTTTTCTTGTGCTTTCCCTTTCTATTTTCAGCCCAAGGTACATAACCGAAGGTATTCCCCTGCGTTGTAACATAAACCGGGCTGCAAACGATTTAACTAGGCAAATGTTTTTCCAGATGGCTGTTTTATTGGCACGGGAAACCACATTCGGTACGTTTCGAAGAAATTCGGGATCGGGCTGAACAGTCATTCGTTCTGCCGGTTTCAAAAAGCATATACATGTTTTGAAAGGCAGAAGGAATAAAAGCATTTTGGAAAACCACAGAAAGAATAAGGCCTCGAAGAACAGCTTTTTATCTTCTTTTGTAAGCCTTCTGAATTTATAAATCCAGTTCATGTTTCGTCACAATTTCGCTGGCTACAGCTTTGTCCAAAAAAACCGTTACTTCCTGTACACACTGTTCTTCCGATACGTCAAATTCAGCTAACAGATACTGAATGATTTCAATAAAGCTTTTAGGTTGTTCAATCAGGTCCCAAATGCGTTTCCCGACCGGGTTCAATCCGAAAAACTTTCCTTTTTCAAGGTCCATCATCACCTGGTTATCATCTAATTCACCATCAAGAACTTGTTTATTACGACCGTACTTCTCCATAATGTAAAGTTTAAATATCTTTAATTTATTTGCCCCCTTGCGGGGACGTGTTTGTCTTACTTCTTCTTTGCCACGGATTGCACCTAAGGTTATTGAGATGCCGCTGCTTCGCAGCAAATTTTCAGTACGTTTTGTTTCTCCATTTTGATAAGAAACTAAATGGTTTCGGATGTGCATGTTTCTTTATCAATCGAAAATCGATATCTTAATTTGATTATCAAATCCTTGACAACGACTGGCTTTTCGATTTCCTTCCAGATAATCCGTCCGGTACGATTAAGACTGAGGTAAGATCCGTTTTTTAGATCTATCATAACGATATCTTTATTCAATTCTTTATGGATCAGTGATCTGTCTTCTCTTTGCACAATGGATTCGGTGGATATTTTCCTCATGGTTGCATTTAAAAATAATTATCATAAACAAATTTACTATTTATACGATGAATTAAAAAATCAAATTTATATATTTGATCGGATATTATTTTATACAGTTTTTTAAGTGTCTATGTATAAACATTGGGGGGGGTCGGATTGAACATCCTTTCGGAATTAAGTTTCCGTGAATTGCTACTGTATGATTTTGAGGCTCCCGATATCGATTTTCGAATAGGGGAGGTTCCAGACTCAATAGATGGGAGAAAACATCTGTCGAAAAGTTGTTCCTATACCATCAATGACAATGAACTTCTTTTTGTAGTCAACGGGGTGGCTCGTTATTATGCGGATCAGGGGCAGAAAATTGTCATATCGCCCTTCGATCCTGTGACGGACATGCGAAGGATCCGGCTGTATGTACTGGCCACAGTAATGGCTGCCGTCTTGTTGCACCGCAAGGCGCTTCAGCTTCATGCTTCTGCCATAGACTACAAAGGAGGGCTGATATTGATAACCGGAGATATACATGCCGGAAAATCGACCACGTTGACCGGCCTTTACAGCAAAGGTTATACCGTTTTCAGCGACGATGTGTTTGTCTTGCAACAATCCGGTTTACCGGTTACAGGAAGGGCATCCTATCCAATGATCAAACTATGGGACGATACACTGAATAAAATGAACGATCCGCGGTTTGAAAACCGTTCGTTCCGGATCCAGCAACACATGGATAAATACGGTTTCTTTTTTCATGATCGCTTTGACAGAAATGCTCATCCCGTCAGAAACGTGTTTGTCCTTAAGGTAAAGGATATTCCAGAACTGACTTTCCGGACGTTGAATGGAAAGGAGGCTTTTGAGGCATTGATAGGTCAGATTTACCGGCCTGCATTGATTCAGGGCAATGATTTGCGTTTTTTATGCCGTTTCGAAAGATGCTCCCTTTGTTGGGGCGTCCGGTAAGCCAGACAGAGGCAGAAAAGATTGTTTCGGATCATCTGGTTTCCATTGATCTAATGGAGCGTATCCGTTTATCTATATTGCGGCATGGCGCAAAAGTCCCTGGCGAGCCAAATGTTTTGAACAAGCATTTGACTCGCCAGGATGATGCTAAAAAACAGAAAACTGAAAAGTGTTATTTATTTTAGAATCCGCAACGAGCCATCCGGTCGGAAAGAAAAGTTGTCAGCACATGCAATGTTCCGGTGTTTTTGTAACTGGAGGAAAGAATCATGACTTGGTTACCGTTGTCGGGTGTTTTCTAGTGTGAGCCGTTATGACAGGATTGAAATAAAATCCGCATTGACCGGCAAAAGGAATCCTAGTCATCCTTTTTCTATCAAAAGACTTGCTTTCGTGGTGATTTTTTATGTAAATTATAGCTATATTTTTTAATATATATTTTATGGGAAGTATCTTTGGTATAATATTTAAAGAAGGCAGGCTTGTGGAAGATTCGAGTGTAGAAGCCATGAGAAAAGCAATAGATCATAACAGTATGGATACTTATACTGAATACAAACATAAAAACATAGCTTTGGGAAATTATCAGTTGTGTGTGCCTCCTCAGCGACAAAACCAACTGTCTTGTTTGAGTGGACAGATCTGCGTAGGAGATGTCCGAATCGATAACAGAGACGATTTGTTCAAAGTATGTGGCTTGTATGGTCAATCATTATCAGAAACGTCAGACGAACAGCTTATCTTAATGGCTTATCAAAAGTGGGGAAAATCGTGTGTCAATTATCTGAATGGAGAATATGCTTTCGCTATTTGGAATCAAAAAGACAGAGAATTTTTTGCAGCAACGGATCCTGTAGGCTTCCGTCCTTTTTTTTATTTTGATGCAGACGATACTTTTATTTTTTGCAGTGAGATAAAAGGTGTTGTTGCAGCCAAGAAGACACCCAATTATTTCGAAGAAGAAAGTCTGATTAGATATTTTCTTTATGAAGGTAATCCAGAAAAGACCTACAACAAAGAAATTTATGCATTGTGCGGTGGAAATATTTTGACCTTTGTTTCCGGTAAAGTTAAAGTGGAGAAATATTGGGAATTGAGACATGATGACAGATACTCTTTTTTGAAAAAAGACGAAGAATGGTATGAATGCGGCAGGAATTTGCTACATAAATCAATAGAAAATCGGCTTAATTCAGCTCTCTCTGTTGGAGTGATGTTAAGCGGAGGACTGGACTCTTCAGCTATTGCAGGAGTGCTTTCTGAAATTTTGATGAAGAAAAACAAAACGTTGTATGCTATTTCTTCTGTTCTCCCTTCTGATTATCAAGGAATTGAAAAAGATGAACGAAAGTACATTGAAATGATGGGAAAACATTTTCCCAATATTGTTCAGCTATATGTCGATGCATTCGATGCCGGCCCATTAAGTGAACCTGAATGTTCGTTTGATTTGGTTGAAAATTTTTTCAGTTCTTCCTTCTATATGGAAAAGGCTATTTTGGATAGAGCAAGGCAAGAAAAAATAAAGAATATGTTTGGCGGTTTTGGAGGAGATTACTGGATATCCTGGAGTGGAAGGACTGTCGTTTTTGAATTAATCCGAAATGGCAAAATCCAGGATGCATTAAATATTATTCTATCATTAAGTAAAAATAATGGCATGTCATTTTTACAAACTTTTAAGAGTATGTATCTTTGTCAAACAAAATGGTATCAAAAAATTCGTAATATAAATGATATCAATTGGAAATCTTTTTCTCCTCTTCAGACTGATTTAATTCATCGAAATGCAGCTAGCCAGGAAATGTCTTTTATCCCCAATAACGAATTGATACGGAAAATGGTTAATACAGGATCGATGGGGCGTATATTGGCTTCTTTTCATAATGTTAATGCAGCTTATAGCATGGATTCGTCTTTGCCATTATTGGATAAAAGACTTTTGGAATTTCTTTGTGAGATGCCGTTGCACCTTTATTTGAAAGATGGCCGAAAACGGTCTTTTATGAGAAATATAATGAGTGAATCCATTCCAGTTGAAATCCGTAACAGAAAGGATAAACTTCCATTTTCTCCAGCAATAGTTACAAAAATTATAGAGGAAAACAATAAAATTCAGAATATGCTGAATTCTTCAGATTTTAGTTTCGTTTTCAATAAATATTTGAATAAAGATTTTGTTATTAAAAATTCAGATTGTAAATTTGAAGAAAAATGGCGGAAAAATGGATTATCCGCACTGCGGATGGTTCAAGTTGGGATTGTGTGTGAATCCCTGAGGTATTTACATAATAAAGATTATTTATTTGGTGAAAAAATTAGAGAATAATTTGTGCTATTTTTGTTAAATTAAACACTTAATTGCTATGAAAGAGAACAAAGAAAAAATTTTGAATGAGTGGTCTACTCCGGAAATAGATGTGCTTTCTGTAACGTCAGAGACGTTGGGAGCAGTGGGGCCAAGCTTTGATATAGTGGATAATAGTTGGGGATCATAGTAAAGACTTTTGAAATAAGAACCGCTAGTGTTATAATCATCAATTAAAAAGTAAACTATATTTTTAAAGGGTTGCTGGTACATGTCGAGTGGAAAGGTTCAGACCTTGTTTTGTTGTATGTCTTGACATATTCCAGCAGCGGGGTCGATATCTATCTGGAAGATTGCCAAACGACGTCTCTGGTCAAAATATTGAACCATATCTCCGTTTGGTTTAGCCACAATGAATAAGTTGGAGTATTTTCGCTTGTTCTCCCGGCAAAAGCAGATCAAACAAGAGAGGAGTAAAATGCATATCAAATTAGTTCTGCCCAAAATTGTTCTTCAATGCAACTTGATTTTCGCTTGTTCTTCAACCATTCTTTCACCTCCTTATTTTTGTGTACCGCCAGGTTGTCAACAATAATATGCAAGGTCCTTCGGTGGGAGGTACGATCTAATTTTCTTAAAAAGCTCAGGAAGACTACTGTATTTTCGATTTGATCGTATTAGCTACCACCTCTCTGAAATGAACCGCCAAGGAGGCAATCAATAAAACTGTCCCGTTTCGCTTATACGTAATCGCCAATCGTTTGAGATTGCCCTTTCATAAAGGTGGCAAAGGCTGTATACTGTCCAATGCCTGGGTTTGTGTCTTTTCATCGCACAGAACCAGTGCATTTTCCGGAGGGCCAAGATATAAGCCCACGATGGTCACCATTTTGACTCAAACTCAGGATCAGGACTTTTACCACACAATATCCGATTTTGTGTGGCTTTAAATCCGCCTCTTTCATAATTTGAAATACCCGGCTTTGACTGATCCCAACTTCTTTGGCAATCTGTTGTTGTGCCCAATTGGTATAACATCCCTCTGGTTTTGAGCAAGCTTTCCGGCTCTCAATGGCCTTTGCTCTGTACTGATGGTCGGGTTCTTGCCCGGGCGCCAGGCATCCGTTAACCCTTCCATCCCAAACTCGCGAAAGCGCTGGGATTATTTTCCTAGACATAAGCCAAAGATAATAATTTATAGTTGCCTTTCAAGTAATTATACACTAGGATAATCCTACTAGCGGCTCCTCCATTGTATCTCCTTCTTTTATACCAAGATAATGGCATTGATAGGAAGGGATGAAACTGTTATTTATAAATAAAGAGTTTGTTTTTATTGTTTTATTGTCTGATGTATTTATCTTTATACTATCCTCAATTTTTATAATCAATCCGGCTTGCCTTATCCCTTTATGAGGAAAGGAGTAATCTATTATTTGGGCATCTAAAAGCTTAATGACAATTCCCTTTACAGTGGTTATTGCCCCTTTGTTCCATGGATTGCAGGCCCGTACCAGGTTGCAGATTTCCAATGCCGTCATCTTTTTCCAATCGATCATGACATCCTCCGCCTTAGGACGTCCATGGTAAGAGCCTGTTTTAGCGGATGGTTTTACGGGAAGCAGCGGAAGATGCACCCCGATTTGCTGCAAAAGCGCAACAACTCCCCCGATACATCTGTCGCCCAGGAACCGGTAGGCCGTTTCGTAATTGAAAAAATCCGGATTGGGATATTCTTTTTGCCAGACGACAGGGCCATCGTCAAGTTTTTGGGTTAGTTGATGAATACTGATCCCTAAATTTTTAACTCCGTCTTTCAGTTGCCAGAAGACCGGCGAAGGTCCTTTGTAGGAGGGCAAAGAACTGAAATGGATGTTGAAAAGCGTTTCATGGGGAACGTTTACTTTGCTTAAAAGAATCTTATGACTGTATCCCAGCACAAAGCAGGCATCGTATTTCCCCTCGTTTATCCACTGATAAAGGTCTGTCTTTTCCGATCTTTCTTCCCTCACCGGAATGCGATGCCGCCTGGCAAATCCGAGTACCTGAAGAGTGGAAAAGGTGTCCGGCCCCTTTGAAAGGAAAAGATACACTTGCAGTTGCTGCGCTGCAAGTGTATGGGTTAAGGGAATGAGAATGTCCGAATTGGAAATAATGCCGATACGCATAGAATTGTCCGGCTTAACTATTGTTCGGAGGATAAGTGCCATTTAAGGCGATGATATAGTTTACCGTGATACAGGGCATCATGTTTTGATGAGCAAGACCGTAGCCCGCCACTGCAACGGCTCGTTCATCCAACTGAGAATCAGGCTCTGTAACCCCGGAAGGCAAAGATGCATAGAACTTTACGGATTCATATCCGGCCCCGCCCGGCAGAGATGCGGCCAAGGCCTTGTTTCCTGACGGATCGGCAGTCGATGCATCCCCTGTATATGCTTTAAGCGTATGACTGTGCGCAGGTATATTGCTGGTGGTCAGCATGACTTCTGTTTTTCCTCCCGTTTGTCCCAGAACATAGGTATTAATGCCTCCTAACAGTTTGCCGGTCCCTACCGCTACTCTCGAGTGCATATTGGGCAGTTGGAAGGTTACTCTTCCATCTCCGCCGTAGACCGTTCCCAGTAAGCTGAACAAGGCCGGGTATTCGGTGATCTGTAACATACTTCCGTCGCAGAAATGCCACCCCCGGGGGGAATACGTTCCTGCAAATATTCTGATTTCACCTACATAATAATCCATAATTGTTTGTTTTGTTTTGTTTAATACGTTCAATCTTGACGGGGAGGGTAAATTCCCTTGGTAGCAATGCAATAGATCATTGCCAAAAACGGCATACGGTTTTCATGACTGACTCCGCCTCCTGTCTCTCCAATGCTTGCAGGATGGAGCATCGTTTCTGTACCTGGTTCTGTATCGGTATAGAGAAAGGAATCCGCTGCATTTTTTGCAGTTTGGCCCGGATCGGTTTGAACGTTAGGATTTCCCAGGAAATTTGTGCCGGGTAACATCGCATCGTATGAATTTTTGACCAGCACCGTGTGGTTATGACGGGGCATCTCGCTTGTCGTCAAGGTTTCGTATTCAAGGCCTCCTCTCTCACCGATCAGGTACCGATACACTCCTTTGGTGCCGGCGCCCATGATGGTGCGTCCGTTGAGATTGGGCAATCCGAACGTATTCCTCCCGTCACCACCATACATCGTACCCAGCAGGCTGTACAACGCCTGATTCTGACTTATGGTCAACAGTTGACCGTCGCAAGCAATCCATCCATCCTGGTTCGGAATCCTGTAGTACGGAAAGATTCTGATTTCTCCGATATAATTTTCCATAATGTTTTTGTTTTATTTTTAAGGTCTTTGAGGATATTCCCCGTTATAACAGATGCAATACTGCATGGAAAGGTAGGGCATGCGGTTCTCATGGGCCTGACTTCCGCCGTTTGCATTGAGCAAAGTAGGGTTGGGAGTGGATGTCGGGAGGACATCGGAATAAGCATACACTCCCGGAGTTTTACCGCTACTGGTTTCTGCAAGCGGATTGGAAAGAAAAACAGTAGGACCAGGAGTGTTTGTTACCAGCGCTGCTTCTTTCCCGGTGTGATAGTCTCCATACATATCGTGGGTATGCACAGGCAGATTATTATTGGTGAGGGCAACTGTTTCCGAGCCAACTGTCTGGCCTGTTTGCGCAAAGCTACTGCTTCCTGTTGCCCCGAGCAGGCAAAGTCCTTGCAGATTGGGAATTGTAAAATAGGTTTTAAAATCCGAATTTCCATAGATAGATCCGATGATCGAATACAAAGCCACATTATCAGGCAAGGAAATACGTGATCCATCGCAAAGCATCCAACCCTCCGGAATAAATGAAAATCCAAAGGCCCTGATTTCTCCAATATAGCCATCCATAAGCGTAAGTTTTAAGGTTAATTAATCGTATCTATTTGTTAAAAATCCCTCGCGGGACAATCGCTTTCCTTTTAATTCTCCCCTACCGGTTTTCACCTGCCTCCCACTTTTGCATTTTATCAAAATCATGCCGGCAAAAACCCTACTCATTAATGAAAGTAACCGGAAGATTAAATGCCCTTCTTTATAACTTTTTGGATAAACAATTATATTAGACAGGCAAAAAAAACCACCTAATTTTATACATAAATGTCTTCACTCAAGTCAACAGAAAAATTTTAATATATCCATGGTTTAACCTGTTAGTCGAAAGAAAAAAAATTAATAATCATTATTTTAATAGAGCACAACGCCACTAGCCATCACACAGGAAGTTAAATAATGACATTTAAAACAATCTGCACAAAAGATTAATAAATATAATATATTATATTTACTTTACAAAAAAATCGTACTATTTTTTTTAAAATTTCACAAAATTAGTACAAACCCCGGGAAATCATCCGGCCCATGCCACTGGGAATGAATGCCAATTTCGGAGTTATCTCACCTCTGTGGCAGTCCCGGATTGAAAAACAGAAATTCAATATCTTTACGAATGGATAGATCAGTACCTTCAGAAATTTTCAAGTCAAAATTTGAGATTGGAATGATTTAAAACCCCTTATTGTTTATTTCAACATCATAACAATATTTCCGTAATTTTATTAGATTAGAACCCGACTTATGTATGTTTATTTTTAGACAATATGGGCAAACGTATATTGGCGGGTCTCACCAAGAAGAAAAAGTAATTAACAGAGTATATGAAAAACCTTCGGAAAAAGTACGTCATTGCAGGAATCGCTGCCTCGATCATCTTTATTGTCCTGTTTTCGCTCTCCGCGATAATTCGGAACTGGCTGATTAAAAACAGCGAATCCCTAATTGGGAGAAAAATAGCCATTGAGGAATTACATTTTAATTATCTAAAAATAGCAGTCGACACAAAAAATGTTGTTATTTACGAAACGAACAAAACAGACAGTTTTATTTCGTTTAAGGAGCTTTATATCGATTTTAGCCCATGGAAACTGCTTAACGGGGAATACTCACTCTCAAAAGTTTACCTGGATCAATTTCGCATAAAGGTGATCCAGAATGGAGAACATTTTAACTTTGATGATCTTACTGCAGGCCAAGACAGCCTAAACCCAGAAAAGGCAGACACAGACAAAAAGGCAAAAAAATTCAGTATTTACAATATTCAGCTAAAGGAAGGTAACATGGAATACACAGATGTCAGCAAGAACAGTTCGATGGACCTGAAAAACCTGGAACTCGACCTTCCCTCAATCGCATGGAATAACAAACAGTCTGATGTCGGGGCTAATTTTAATATCGGAGAACATGGCAAAGTAGTAATAAGTGCAGTCGTCGACAACGAGAAGGAGAATTACCAGATTAACGTAAAGACGAGCGATGTACCCTTAGCTCCCGTCACCAATTATCTTAAGGACCACATGGATATCAGTTCCCTGGAAGGAGATCTGACCTCCGATTTAAAAATCACCGGGGACCTCCAGGAAGTGATCAATGTCTCGGTTTCGGGCCCCTGTAAAATAAAAGATTTAGAAATAACAGACGGGCATTATGAAAAAATTCTGTCAGTTCCTGAAGTAACGGGAAGAATATCTGATATTAACCTGAAAACTTTTCATTTTGGCTTTTCCGGGATAGAGGTTAATCAACCGAAGTTAGCGATGACCAGGGATAAGGATATGACAAACATTGAACGTTTTTTCCTCCCGTATTTACGTGCTGACTCCATCGTAACCCAGGCCGATACATCCGATACAGAGACAAGTTATTACATTGACACGTTAAAGATAAACAACGGGGAAATCCTGATCACAGACAATACGCTGAACCGAAGGTTCAAGTATTCCGTAGCCGGGTTAAACATGACAATGAACGGATTGAGTGAAAACGCAGAACAGATCCCCGTTAGTTTCAATGCCCGGCTAAACCAGGGAAAGATTGAGGGGAAGACTAAATTTAGCATCAATAACCCTTTAAACTTTGAATTAAAAGGAAAAGTCATAAATCTTGACCTGGTAAGTTTTTCGCCATATACAGAATACTATCTGGCATCACCGTTAACCCAGGGATGGTTTAATTATGACCTTAGTATAAAAATGACTGCCACTTCCCTTCAAAATGAAAACCATCTGCGGGTAAACGAGTTGGAATTCGGTAAAAAACAAAAAAATACAAAACCTGTTGTAAAGGCGCCCGTCAGGCTTGCATTATATATTATGAAAGACATCAACGACATGATATCTATTGACCTTCCGGTCAACGGGAATCCTTCGGATCCAAAATTTAAACTGGGCAAACTGATCTGGAAAACATTCGGTAACCTGATGGTAAAAACGGCAGCGAGTCCTTTCAGGGCCATGTCCGGACTTGTGGGTACCAATCCTGAAAGCCTTCAGTCAATCCCCTTTTCCTACCTGCAGGATTCTCTTGATGCGGCACAAAAGCAAAAACTTGACATCTTAGCAAAAATCCTGAAGAAAAAACCAAAGTTGGTCGTCGAAATGGTACAACACACGGATGAAGATTTTGAAAAAGAAGAAATTGCTTATCTACTGGCAAAAAATGAGTATTCCAACGCAAATCCGGATGAGGTTGCTATGAGCGAACCAATAGACTCAGGATTTGTGGCATACATCAGTAGTCGTGTTCCTGACTTTGACCAGAACAAAATTAAGAAAGCGTGTCGTGAATTGGTATCCAAAGACAAAATTGATAGCTATTTCGAAAATATTCTAGGAAAAAGAAACCAACTCATACATGATTACATGGTTGGATTCCAAGGGTTACCGGAATCATCTGTCAAAATTTCGACGGCAGACCTGGAGAATTTACCTGAGGAACTCCGAAAGCCCGAATTTAAGTTGGAGGTTTCTCTGAACATGTAATAGCCCTTTAAATCAAGAGTAAAATTGAAACAATTAAGCAATTTTTCAGGTTCTGAAGCCTAAACTGCCTGTTGATCCACAGTAAGTATTCCCGGCGGAGATAACTGTTCCGCAGGAATCCCTGTTAATTGTCGTCCTTCTCTCCCGTACGAATACTCCAAACATGACAGACCATCAGTATTGAATTCGTCATCTTCATAAAAATCAGGACCGCCTGTTAATCCACTCAAAAGCTTTCTATTGCAGGCGACCTCCCGAATATACCCCAAAAACTGATCAACATAACGTTGCACATGATTATAATTTTATTTTTTAACACAAATACCCGAAACAGGTATAAATTTGTATCCGATATTTTTTCACCACTCATCATTCAATTCATCCAACAAGACGGAGGCAAGGTGACGCGGATGATCTTCAACTGAATCCAGTAACAGTTTCAGAAACTCAATACATTCAGACCGGAGGTGCTCACTTTTGTGCCCGACCTTCAGAAACGACCTGTAAAATATATCAGACAGGGCAGGATCCTTTGCCAGAGGGAATATTAGATTAAAAAAGGGGTCGAACATTTCATCGATGGCATTCTTATCAACAAGGGCCAGCCGTCCCATAAGCAGAAGCCCGGTACACCTTACCAAATGTTTCTTTCCACAACAGTACTCGAGAGCCTTTACGAATGCATATTTTGAATAAACAAATAAATTGGTAACGGCCTGCTCTGCCATTTCAGTTGTTTCAAAACTCTTCGTCCAGTAATCCATCTGTTCTTCGGTGAGTTCCAGTGGCAAATCCAGAAGAGTGGCTAAAATCATAGTCTCCCGCCATTGTTTATTCCAAAGTTTCAATGCTAAAAGGTGGTCCTTCTCATATTTTAAAGCAAGCTGCCTGAGCGATACAACCGATGCCCCCCAATTTATCCGGTACTTCACCCCCAAAGATTTCATTTGTGCTGCAGTTTCCCCGTTCTTAAGCCTGCGTACCTGAGCAAGAATCTCCTGAAAAACCTTATCTGTCTCTGAATTATCAAGTAATATATCCATGCTTTTTACAAATCTGACAAACAAAAATAATGAAATATCGCGGCATGGAGACCTATTTTCTGAAAACGAAATAAACGGCCAGGATAAGAAAAACAAAACCCACAAAGTGGTTCCATCTGAATGTTTCGTGCCTAAAAACGACTAAGGTAAATACCGTAAAAACCAATAAAGTTACAACTTCCTGGATCACTTTCAGCTGGATCAGGGAAAAGGGACCACCATGTTCCCGGTAGCCAATCCTGTTGGCCGGAACCTGAAAAAAATATTCGAACAGGGCAATTCCCCAACTAATAAAGATAATAGCGACCAGGCCAAGTTTATTGAACCCTTTCATCTCACCAAACTTCAAATGCCCATACCAGGCAAGAGTCATAAAGGTATTTGATAAAACAAGCAATCCAACAGTAAGTAATCCTTTCATTCAAAAAAAAATTAATAAAATCAAACATAATAAACACGCATCTTTTTCCCTAACCGCCCGACCAGTACCAAATACGGTGCCCGATCTTAAAAAGTCATAAAAACGACAAAAGGCCCGCAAGTTAAACAAACTCTTCAACATCATGCTGTACGGCATGATTTTTTACACAACAAAAAGCGTTACTATCCTATCTGTCAACGTCTAAATAAGCAAAAAAGCCAATTAAAACAGAACAAGTCATAGGAGTGGAAAACAAAAACACAATTATTACACCTAAAAAAACGAATTAATTAGGTCGAGGGCAGGTTTCTGCTAAACTAACTTGAAATTAAGACTATATGAAAACTAAAGACTCACAAAAACAAGGGAATTTTATTGCTTTTGTAATCGGAGCAATTTTGATATTGGTACTAATATTGATTTACCTCATCTAGGCAAACAAAAAAGGGGAAAAGGGCTTCAGCGAAAAACTGTAAAAGAAAAACCGGAAGCCAGGGCCGGACTTCCGGTTTTTCTTTTATAATCGGATACAAATCAAAGGGTTTAACGGCAAGGCACGATAAAATGCCTTGGCATCTGCTTCACTTACTTCAAGCCTTATTTCCGGCAGATATTCCGGCGACTTAAAATACAGGGTCCGTGCCAGGTTTTGCTTCGTCTCGGTCAAAAGTTGCTGGATCCAGAACTTATGACCATTCCACCAACCTCCACTGGCAGCAGGGTTGACTCCTTCAATTTTTAACACAATGCTGTTATCCAGTTTAAGGATCCAGTGTACCACCTCGACATCCACAGTATCTATATGAATCGATTCGTCGACCTCTGTCGTGTCTTTCGGTGCCTTTTTTACAACAATAGGAACCTTGGGTATTGTAGAATACACGGTGTCTGCCTGTGCCTGTTTACCAAGCAAATGATGGTAAGCTCCCAGGCCCAACTGATAAAAAAACCGGTCAGCCTTGTAATCGATTATTTTAGCTTTATCCAGCACAACTCCCTTTAACTCGATCTGCCATGTACTGTCGCTTAAGTTTACCGACAGGCTGATCGAATCGGTCATGGCAATCTGGGAACGCGTTTCCAACCAGGATTTTTCCTTGTAAAGCCGGGAATAGGCTGTGTCTGTCTCAACATCAAGCCCCAGCAACTTCACATCTTCCTTCTCATTGATTGATTTCATTTTCTCCCGGATAGATCGCACCGTAAATATCGAATATTGCAACGCAACAAGCGCAAGCACTACGAACAACACGGATAAAACAACCCAGTATATTCTGGCCGGCGATTTCGGAATATTATTTCTTTGTTCCATATTTAGTAGATAAATACTTTAGCACCAATAGGCAACGTGTTGTAGACGGCCTCAAGATCTTCATCGTTCATCCTTATACACCCATGGGTTACCGGCATTCCCAGGAAACGTTTATACAGCGTCCCGTGAATCAGGTACCCTTTTCCCAGACTAAGGGCGTAGTCGCCGAGTACACCATATTCATATCTCGAGGGATCATTAGCCGGGGGTACCGGCAATCCTTCTTCAAGAAAAGCCCAATCCGGTTTATGCCATACAGGGTCTGTAATCTTTCCATGTACTGTCAGGACACCCTTCGGCGTCTCAAATACAAAATGTTTACTATCGCTAACCTCCAGTTTCACATAACTTCCTGTAGAACAAAGGCCTGACCGGATCATCTTTCCATTTTTATACAATTTAAAACTATTGTGCGATGTATTCACTATAATATAGGCTCCACCCGGCGTCAGCCTGTCCAGTTTTTTTTGAAGCCGGACAATATCCGCCCTCAATTCCTTTTCTGTGGATTTGTGCCCTGCGGATGCCTGGACGGCTTCCTGCCTGACAGAGATAAGTGCAGGCCTGTTTTTCAGCCATGGTACTGTCACGAAAAGCCAAAAACAGAAAAGTGCCACTTCTGCCAGCATTATGCCGAAGAAAAACAGCCTCAGCTTTATTCTTTCCCATAGAGAAGGTATTTTGCGAAACTTACTAATGTCAGCTTTTTCTATGGTCATTATTTATTAATTATTTCATTATTCCATAAAACTAAAAATCCAACGACATATCCACCCTGCAGGATCCCCTTCACCGGATTTCGCTTATTGGCTTCAATGAACCAACAATAACGACCGGTGTCCCGGGACCAACGAGCCTAAACAGGAGATCGATATCGTCGTTTCTAAGAGCAATGCAACCATCCGTCCAATCGACACCTTTTCCTCCATCACCGTGGATTTCGATTAAGCCACCCATGTCATAACGAGCATTCCGGCGGTCTTCATCATTTGGAAAATTAATCAGCATTGCCTTGTAGAATCTGGTCCTTGCCCCGTCTTTTTTCTGGGTAATTTTATAAATACCCTCAGGGGTAGCCTTATCTCCTCTTCTTCTTTTATCTCCCATCCAGTTAATGCCAAATTCAGCATCAAACTGGCGTATTATCCGTCCTCCCTGATAGACCATTAATTTATGAGCATATTTATCAATCAATATGACTTTCTGCCCTTTGGAAAGACGAATAGCTTCATTACCATGCTTTTTCCATATCGGATAATTGGAAAACCAATCCTGGAAAATCCTTTCCGCCTTATCGTTTGAGGTGTTAATTAAACCTACAGCCTCCTCATAATGGACTTTAGCCTCGTTGAAACGATTTCCCTTGTAAGCGATCCTCGCTTCGGAAAGCTTCATCACGCCGGTATTATGTGCCCGTATAACACCGGAAGGAAGAGGGTTATGCTTATATATCCGCTCATACGTTTCCACTTTTTTCTCCAGTTCTGCAATTCCCTTTTTAACAAAAATATCAGTATTCCTCGACTGGTTGATCGAATTTTCCCTGGCAAGATCAGCCTTTTGAATTACCTGCGCTACAAAATCACGGACTTTACCATAATCCCGGACTACAAAAAACCGCTCATTTTGAGCAGTCCAATTCACCATTGCAGAATCATACAACTGATGAGCCTCCCTGTAAAGGGAAGCCGCATATATTTCAGCATCTGCCTTTTGGGCCTTAGAGAGGGCTTCACGGGCAACTTTCAGTTCTTCCTGGGGTGGTTCCGGTGCAAACCAAATCATCAGCCCTCCCGTGGTTATTAAAGCAATAAAAACGAAAAAAATAATCCACCAAAGCTGTTTCTTTCTCTTTCTACCCATATTCAATACATTACAAAAATTCCCCGAAGATGTCCCCGGGGAATTCTATTGGTTACAGCTTTTGTAGCGACTTTTACTTCTTCTTATTCTTTGAGTATTTTTCAATTACCTCATTCAGTTCTGAGTTAATTGACTGAGCTTTTTCCTTTGCTGCTTTTGCCTTGTCCAAAGCGCCCATTAAATCGCCGCTGGCGGCCTGGGTAGCTACTTCACCCATAGAAGTGTCGATCAGGCTGATATCGCTCTTGATTGCATCAAGAGCAGCTGCGCCTTCCTTACCTTTAGGTGCCTTTGTAACAAGATCATTGTTCTGTGCCTGCAAGGCAGTTACATCAGACTGAATTGTAGCAATCTCCTGTTTGATTTCTTCCTTGCGTGCAGCAGCCTTAGATTTGGTAGCAACAGCCAATTCGTTTACTTTGGCCAGTTGTTCCTTGATTTTGCCATAGCTGGCAAAAAGTTTTGATTTCTGGGCCTCAACGTTTTCAGTGATTGCCCTCATCGAATCCTGCAGTGCAGCAAAATCTTCAGCAACATAAACATCAGCACCGGCTGTTTTAGCTGAATCAATAGCTGCATTTGCAGCATCAATTTCTGCCTGCGGAACTTTTCCGCAGCTACTGAATAGGACGGCAATACTTAAAGCCATCACTACAAGCATCAACTTTTTTTTCATCGTCAACTCGTAAAATTTGAATTTTTATTTTAATTCCAATCTCAATGATTATTTTCGCTTAATAATATGATCATCGTTGAAATCTCCATTTAGACGGAGTATTTTAGTGAAGTAACGCCGAAGACTAAAAAAATTTATGTTTTTTTTGAAAAGGCATGCAAACAAGCTATCAAAACACTGATATGCAGAAGGATGAATTAAAAAGAACCAGTGATGAAGAGTTAGTTCGCCTGATTATCCAGGAGAATAAAAATTCTCTCTTTGAAGTTTTATACAAAAGGTATTACTGTAAAGTTGTCGATAAATGCTACAGCTTTATCAAGAATCGTCACCAGGCTGAAGATTTTGCAAATGACATTTTATCCAAAGCTTATGAAAAGCTCCCGGGTTTTAAAGGGAATGCTTTATTTTCATCCTGGCTCTACTCGATCACCTATAATTATTCGATAGATTACCTGCGGTTGAAAAAAAAATTACACTATCCGAACTGGAACCTTGAAAACGGGATTCCGGATATTATAGACGAATCGGAAACCGATCTTCAGGATCTTAGTTATGATAATCTGATGAAGATCATGGAAATGATTCACCCCGAGGAAAAAGCACTGTTGATCATGAAATACCAGGATAACCTTTCGGGAAAACAAATAGCCACAACTCTCCGCATTAGTGAAGATGCTGTCAAAATGCGGCTAAAGCGGGCAAGAACCCGCGTCATTTATCTTTATAAAAAGTTCTTTCAAAAAGATTTATGACTATTTCATGTTACTATTCCAAAAATCAGCGTCAATATGAAATAATGAAAGACAAAACCAACAAAAGTAATCATGGACATAAAAAACTTTTTTCTTAAGATATTAAATGGCAGTAAAGGGATTAATATCCCTGAAGCTGTCACGGAATCCTTCAACAAGCAATTTAATAACCCATTGAACGTAGAATGGATAAAGGCAGACGGATTTTTCGAAGCTGTTTTCTATGAAAACGAACATGAGCATATTGCCCGGTTCTCACCTGAAGGAAAGCGAATAAGCATGAAGATCAATCTGCCGCTCGATATTGTTCCGGAAGTAATCAAAAAAACAGCAGAAAAGCATGGAGAACTTATGAATGCCATTGCCATTCATCTTGAAAATGAAATAAAATATGAACTTATTATAAGAGATAAAAAACTGATCCGCTACTTTTTACTGCTCAATTCAAACGGAGAAGTCATTGAAAAAGAAAAACTTTAAGTAACAGAAAAAAAATCGCCCGGAACTTTCTGAAATGATTGCCGTTTTATAAAAGAAAGTACTATATTTGCACCGCAATTATAACATGGTGGATGTAGCTCAGTCGGTTAGAGCGTCGGATTGTGGTTCCGAAAGTCGTCGGTTCGAGCCCGATCTTCCACCCATACAATATCAAAATATAAAAAACAGTGACTCAGATTCCTCTGAGTCACTGTTTTTTTGCGACCGGGTCAATCGAATCAGAGAGGATACTTGGAAAATCAAAACGATACGAAGAAATATAATTCCGAATAAAACCAGTTGAAAAATTGCTTCAACCTTTTATACTTCGAGGCAACGATACAAAGTCGTTTTTGGGACATCCCTCTGTAACTATTCAACCCGGAATCTGTTAATTTTCCTTGCCTATCAGATAAAGAGAAACAGCGGACTGTTCCAGAGTCTCTACCGGCAGATAAAGTGTATCGCTTACTGCCCGGAGAGTAAGCTCATCCGTCTGCTGCAGCTCACAGTCCTGAATATCCGGGAGTAGCCCTGCATCAACATATTTGGCAACATTACTGGTCTCACCGTCAACCAGATATCTCTTTACAGTAAGGTTCCCGGAAAGGCCTTTTTTGACAATACGAACCTGAACGTCATGAGGAGTAGACCTATCAATAATATTTTTATCATCCCAGTCATAATTATAAACGATCACGCCTATTTCGTTTTGATCAGCAGATGCTATGGCACCAAGCTGAACGTTCGAATTTTGCCACTCAATACTTTTCCGTTCGCCAGGTAACATATTAAACATTTTAAATACGTTATAGACCGGCTTAGGATAAATTACCTTATTAATTGTTGCCAACGAACCAATCTCGGACCAATTTGAGCTGGAATTCGGATCCCTCAAGCGAAGAGGGACCATCCCATCGACCCCGTAATCAATACAGTCCTGCATAAAAGCAGCAGCAAAAGCCCCTCCAACCGGACGGTAATTATTATTGTAACGCTCTGAGCCGACCCAGCTGGAGCACCCCCACTCAGTGATCCAGATCTCGGTCTGAGTAAAGCCATTCTCGTCTAGCTCCGCCCTTATTTTCTGGATGGTCGATTTGAAACTTGGATTCTGTCCGTTCGAATAATCAGGCCTTGATCCAAGCATCTCTGCACCATACTGGTGGAAGGAAACCCCATCCAGTTCCCAATTATTGGTTTTAGCATCATCAATAAGTTTTAAGGCCCAATTTCCCTTGCACCATTTACCGGCCCACCAAATCGTAAATACAGTAGTTGCTGGTCCGAATAGCTCAACTTTATTGTTCGGATAGTCGCGGTTAAAACGTTTAACAGCATCAGACCATTCAGCATAGCATTTGATATAACCGGCATATGCTTTCAGGTCACCATTACTCCAGGTGCCTTCAACGAACCAATAGCCGCAACTTCCCGAAATATCCACTTCGTTTGCCACCTCAACAATGCCTTTTGAAAAACCGCCCTGAAAATCAATCATCACATACTTCAGGCATTTGTAGGCATAATCGGCATAGGCACTCCATTGGGATGAATCCCAATTCCAGGCATCTCCGCTTAATGCCGCAGGCTTGGCCTGCCCAACAACCATGTGGAGATCCCATCCATGATTATGCAGTGTCTTTAAATGACTATTCAAACCATTAGAAGGTAAAAAGTTCCCGTCTGCATCAAGGCTGCTGCCCCGCTCTCCGTTAATGGAACGTAAACCATGCACATTGATATCTGATGAGTACGATCCCTCAGATGCCCAAAGCACCTGTCCGGAATTGTTTGACAGGTTATCATTGCATATCGTTCCTGAATAGAAATAATTACGGATAACATCAATATCATTCTTCCCGGAAACACTGACTGTTTCATCGGCATTAACCGTCACAAGAGAATCGAAAGAGGCTGCTGAAGTAGTCACCATTGCTGAAGAACCGGTATCCTCAGCAATTTCTTCTTCTTCAAGGATGGAATCACTACTACAGGAAAGGAATATAGCAAGCAGAAAAACTGCAACGAAAAATAAAATGAATGTCAGCCCATAATCCTTTACCTTGAAAGGATTGGCAAGATGTTTTTTTTTCATACAAGTAACTAATAAATTGGGATTCTACAATAAAAAATCTGTATACCTGCGATATACTTTTCAGACTTTTATATCTTAAATATTATTCTGTTATATAATGATGTTTTATTCCTCCTATAACGACAATTTCGAAAACAGGTAAAAGGGTTTTAAACTATTAGAAACAATACTTGTTTTTAAGAAGATCAAGGCACACGGAAATGTCATATCAAAATATCATACCAAGTAATTTAAAATTTCAAGCAGGTCCAAGTTAGATACGAACCGACCTTTTTCAAATAACAGGGATAATAATATCCACTCCATCTCAAGTTAATTAACTTCACACTCTTTTTCGAAAAAAACAATATCACACACAACGGTTTTCCTTCATGTAAGAATTAGAATACACGAACAAATATAGGCAAATAACAACATCAACAAATAGCTGATTTGCAATTTAAAATAATATTAAATAGAATAAGAGAATCCCGTAAAAAACAAAAAAGCTCCTGCAAAAAACTATAAAAAAAACAGGTAGGGCAAAAAAAGACAAACAGAATGCATAAAGAGGAAATATTTATTTTGACTTATTATAAATAGAAGTCCTGTTGCCTGTCAAAATCCTTCATCCACCGCAAAGAAAAACATCATCTTCCTGCTGGTATCGTAAAAGAAAATTCAGTTCCCTCTTTTTTTCCAACATCAACCCATATTTCCCCTCCGTTGAGCAGGACGAATTCCTTGCATAATTTAAGTCCCAGACCCGACCCTTTTTCACCCATCAAACCGGGCCCGGAGCTAAAACTATCGGAGCTAAAAAGTGTTGGAACCATATCGGAAGTCAATCCGATACCGGTATCAGCAACTCTTATAGTACAAAAACCGGCGTTTTGCGAAGCCGCAATACAAATCTGCCCTTCAACAGGTGTATATTTTATAGCATTCGAGACAAGGTTTCTTATAATACAGGTAAACATATCAGAATCTGCATAAATAAACATACCTGAAGGAACATCTATGCTAAATTTTACTTCCTTCTGCGAAGCAATAGTCTCAAACATGACCAAGGTATCTGAAATCAGGGGATAAAGTTCAAAATTTGCTTTTCTGGGAATTATCCTGTTCAGGCGCGCACGGGACCAGTTAAGGAGGTTATCCATCAGGTGAAAAGCATTTTTCGCAGATTCATCTATTGAAAAGAGTGACCTTCTCAGCTTTTCAGAAGACATATGGGTAAAATTTTTGCTAAGCGTAGCAGAAAGATTTTGAAACCAATACAGCGGGTTTCTCAATTCATGTGCAATAATTGAAAACATTTTATCCTTTTCACTGTTTGCCAGCTCCAGCTCTGCTATAACCTTTTGCAGATTATTATGGGCATTCCGCTTCTGCACATAACGACTGTAAAGCAATGCACAAAGAATTATTGTTAAGAGGAGGGTAATGGCAATGGACCAGATAATCCAGGCTCTCTTGGTCAGCACCATTTGTTCCAGTTCGTTCTGCTGCCTGAGTTTCTGATTGTCCCGCTCCTTTCTTTCCAGATCGAATGAAACACGAAGTTCGGCCAGTTGACGGTCTGACTGGGCCAAAAGGGCCTTTCGCTCTGCAGCGTTAAATTTTACGGAGAAATCCAGGGCTTTGGGATAATCTTTCAGTTCCCGGTAGCAATGATAGAGACCATTGTATGCATCTGACTGGAATTGGTCAAGTTTCGCAGGTAGCATCTGGTCGAGGCTAAGATTAAAGTACCCGATCGCCTTTAAATATTCCTTTCGAAGCAGGTAATTTTCACCGAGGGTCAAAGAACTCTCTACAATACCTGCATTATACCCCGAATTTTCAGACAAATCAAGGGCTTTAACCAAAAAATCCCTGGCTCTCTCCATATTACCTTTTTCATTATTTACTCTTCCAAGATTTGTCAACGCCTTGACTGTTCCCTTCAGATACCCCGTCTGAAGGCATAATGCATAAGACCGGTCCAGGTAGATGGCAGCACTATCGTAAGAAGCCAGTGATAGAAATGTTTCGCCAATATTGTTACAAGAGACTGCCATTGCCTGGGGAGAATTCAGATCTTCCCTCAGTTTCAGTGCCCGGTGATGATATTCAAGTGATTTATCCGGCTGTCCAAGCAAAAGATAAATACTTCCCAAATGATTATACACATCTGCCTGATGTAACTTATTTCCCGATTTTTCACTACTCTTAAATGCTTTAAGATAATAGCTGAGGGTCATATATATATTTTCCTCGCTGATATAAGTTTTCCCAATATTCAGGAATAAAGAGTAGGAGCGGTCATAGTTTTTTAACTGACGGGCAATTAATTCGGACTTATTGTAGTACAAAACGGACTGATCGTATTTTCCCGTTGTATGGTAGTACTTTCCGATCAGGTTCAAGGCAATAGCACTCTGCACCCGCAGATCATATGTAACAGACATGTCATAGGCTTCTCTAAAAAGATTACAGGATTTATCATACTCTCCCCATACATAATAAATATATCCTTCCTCAAGCAAAGCGTTGCACTTTCCATTTACGTAATTCCTTGCATCAGCAACCTTCCATGCTTCTTTGTAATAAGACAGCGCATCCTTATTTTTCCCCTGAAGCGATACAATATCCCCAAGCTGAAGCAATGCATCAATATATAATGTATCACAATCCGCAGTCCGGCACAGGGCAATAGCATCAAGACAGGTTTCCCGGGCTTCTTCCAACGAAGAATTTGCCAGGTCATGGGCCATCTTCAATTTTGAAATAACAATCCTGCTATTGGGTCCTGAAACAGGAAAGGGAGAAGCATTTGTACAACACAGGCCTAATCCGCATAAAAAATAAACAGACATACCGATTAAAACCGGAAACACCCGGTCAGATTTTTTCCCTCTTTTACTGGATAATCCCATGCCTGATCGCATAGCGTGTGATCTCTGAATTAGTGGACATATTCATCTTTTTAAGAATATTATTTCTATGATTACCGACAGTGTTCTTACTAAGCTGAAGTTTTTCCGCTATTTCAGATTTTCGTAATCCGGATGCCAACATAAACATGACCTGGAATTCCCTGTCGGTAAGTGCTTCATGATTAAAAACAACGGACTGACCGGGTTGTATTACTGCTTCAGCAAGCAATTCACTCTGAAGTGGCGTAAAATATTTTTCGCCGTTTGCAACCCTCCTCAATATTTCGACAATCTGGTCTGGCCTTGTTTCCTTATTAATATAGGCAGAAGCACCAGCTTTGATCATCCTTATAGAGTAAACCTCATCAGAATTCATTGTGAAGATTACAACAGGCAATCCCGGCCAGATCGTTTTTATTTCTTTCAAAACATCAAGGGCATCTTTTCCCGGCATGGAAATATCAAGAATAACCAGATCGAATTTTTCTGCTTTTAACTTATTGAGTAATTCATTCCCGTTTCTGGCTTCACCGCAAATGGACAGATCGGAAGTTTCTTCCAGGATCATCTGCAGCCCGGTACGGACAACAGCATGATCGTCAGCAATAATAATTCGTTTATGTAACACTTTTACACGCCTTTGTGACAGTAAAAGTAAAGGGTGCCGGTTACACCTGCATTAATAAATGATTAAAATAAATTTAAACAAACACTACGGGGTTCCGCAAATATTATCATTTCTCCATAAAACAGCTACAGAAACGAGCCATAACATACTCATAAAAAATGCATTAACATTTACTTAAAACGAGCTGGTCAAAACAGCTATATCAATATCAATACAAAAGCTATTGCCTTCTTTTTGTGGTAAGACTAGAATTGTACAGGAAAAAAAAGCTGGATGATATCCATGTTTTACCGACCGACGAGCGTGTTAACGAGAGACGCAAAAACTTATTGCAGACAGTTTTGCGATTTGAATAGAGAGTTTCAGTCAATTAAATAATTTAAAATCACATGAAAAAACTATTGGCTTTTTTATTATTTCTATGCTTATGCTATTGCAACTTCGCTTATTCGCAGGCTGGAAAAGGTTCGTTAAAAGTGAAGGTGGAAGACGACCAGCATTTAAAGCTACCGGGAGCCTCCATTCAACTCACGACCACCAACATTGGGGGGTATACCGACAACAACGGAGAAGCTTTACTGACCAGCATTCCGTCAGGGGACTATCATTTAAGAATTACTTACATCGGTTACGAGAGCCAGGAAAAACAAATCACTATCTCATCAGGTAAATTGACGGAAGTTTTGTTTCAATTACATGCAGGTGTCACCCTGACAAAGGGTGTACTGGTTCTTGGAGACAGGCTAAAGGGGCAGGCAAAAGCCCTGAACGGACAAAAAAATGATATCCGGATTACCAATGTCATCTCAGCCGACCAGACAGGGCGTTTCCCGGACGCCAATATCGGAGATGCACTGAAACGGATTCCAGGCATAACGATGCAGAACGACCAGGGAGAAGCCCGCGATATCTTTATCAGGGGCCTCTCTCCCGAACTCAACTCAGTGACCTTGAATGGGAACAGGATCCCTTCGGCAGAAGGAGATAACAGAAGGATCCAAATGGACCTGATCCCATCAGATATGATCCAGATAATTGAAGTTAATAAAACGCTGACACCCGACATGGACGGGGATGCAATCGGAGGGTCGGTCAACCTGGTAACGCACACTGCACCAACCGGCCTGCGTATCTCTGGTTCGCTATCGGGAGGGTTCAATCCTATCCGGGACACACCGTTATACACAGGCTCTTTCCTCATCGGCCAACGGTTCCTGAACAATAAGCTGGGATTCATAATTAATGGTTCATACAATAACGACAAGTATGGTTCGGATAACGTGGAACCAAGCTGGAAAGAAGATGATTCAGGCAATGTCTACACCAGTAAACTCAACACCCGCAGGTACGAGGAATGGAGAATACGCCGAAGCATCGGGACAAGCTTCGATTATAAAATCAATCCGAACAACGTGATTTACCTTGACGGGATGTATAACTGGCGGGACGACAGGGAAAACCGGTTCCAGTATGAAATCACAAAAATAAAAGAAGTGACCGACGATGAAGGAAACGTTACCGGTTATACGGGAAACCTCATTAAACAAGACAAAGGAGGTATCGGGAACAGCCGGAACAAAAACCGCAGGTTGGAAGATCAGCGGATGAAAAATATCAGCCTGAGGGGAGACCATCTAATCGCAGAAAAACTGAAGGCTGACTGGAATGTCGCCTATTCAAAAGCAAGTGAAGAAAAGCCCCATGAAAGATATATCGGGTACGAAAAAGATAAAGCTCCCCTCTCCATCGACTTGTCAGATACCCGCTTCCCTTATGCCACCGTGACTAAAGATTACGAGACCAGCGACTTCGACCTGGAAGAACTGACTGAACAACATGAAAGCACTTACGAAACAGAACTTGCCTACCAGTTAAATCTCCAGCTCGAGGCTTCGCTGATCTCCGGGCAACAAGGTTCTTTAAAATTTGGAGCAAAAATGCGCAATAAGAAAAAAGACAGAAACAATAATTTTTATTCTTATTCCCCAACCGGAGACAATGACGCGATAAGCACCATGGAAGGTTCAGAAACAGCGAATAAGGATGTTTCCGGCTTTTATCCTGGCAGTAAATATAAACTCGGCATCTTCCCGACAGCTCACTTTTTGGGGGGGCTGGATCTTGATAATCCGGACATGTTCGATAAAACAGACGAACCTTCCGAGTATCTCGGAGACAACTACCATGCAAAGGAAAACATTTTTGCCGCCTATACGATGTTCAACCAGGACATCAGCAACAAACTATCAGCAATTGCCGGTTTCAGGTTCGAACACACTCAAACAAAATACAAGGGAAACATTATCGAAGATGAAGATGAATTCGAAGGTACCCAAACAAAAAAGAACCATTACAACAATCTTATGCCGGATGTCATTTTAAAATATAAAGTCAGCAATAACTTCATTCTGCGCGGTGCCTGGACAAATTCAATCGGACGCCCCAACTATTACGACCTCGTTCCTTTTGTAAGCATCGTCAGCAGCGACCAGGAAATAAATGCCGGCAACCCTGACTTGAAGGCGACTACCTCTTCAAACATTGATTTCATGGCTGAGAATTATTTTAAGAGTGTAGGTATTATTTCGGCCGGATTTTTCTATAAAAAGCTCCGCAATTTCATTTATACATACCGTGACGAAGCTTACACCTCCGCAAAATTTGCATCGGACTTCCCGACGATGAGTAATCCCATCGCTGACGACGAAGACTGGATTTACACGCAACCCAAGAACGGAGATAATGTTAAAGTAACAGGTTTTGAAGTATCCCTGCAACGCCAGCTTGATTTCCTCCCCGGATTTATGAAAGGATTCGGTATCTATCTAAATTATACCTATACCCATTCCAAAGCTGACGGTATTTATGATGAAGACGGAGAAAAAAGAGAAGGGCTCATGTTACCCGGAACGGCCCCCCATTTATTCAACGGTTCTCTTTCATACGAAAATAAACAACTTTCTGTCAGGCTTTCAGCAAATTATGCAGGAAGTTATATCGATGAAGTCGGGGGAACAGCTTTCGATGATTCCTATTACGATCACCAGTTTTTCCTCGATGCCAATGCCTCCGTCGTCTTAATTCCTAATCTGAGAATATTTGCAGAAGCAAATAACCTGACCAATCAACCATTACGTTACTATCAGGGGATTAGCTCAAGGACACAACAAGTTGAGTATTATGGCCCCAGATTTAATTTTGGATTAAAATTTGACTTGTCAAAATAATTCTTTCTTCTTTCATGTCCGTTTTCAGAAAGCCTGTCCATCCGGATACGATAGACAAATGAGAACTAAAATAAATTATAGAGACACATGAGAAAAAAATATATCCTGGCAGCTATTGCTGCCTTGCTTTTCTTTTCCTGTCAGTACAGGGCAAAAAACAACAATCCGTCCGGGCAATCAGCGAATGATACAGCCCGGGTTAAACCTGTAGCCATAACAGATCCGACACTAACCGACACTGACGACCCGGCTATCTGGATCGATTACAGTCATAAGGACAGCAGCCTGATCGTCGGAACAGACAAAGACGATACAAACGGAGGATTGTATGTTTTTCATCTTAATGGCAAACTGGATAAAAAACGGACAGTAACCGGGTTAAAAAGACCTAACAATGTGGATATTGCCTATGGTCTGAAAGTTGGACCGTCGCAAATGGATATTGCTGTAGCCACGGAGAGGGGAAGAAATTGCATCCGGGTATTTTCATTACCCGGCATGAAAGCAGTCGATAACGGAGGAATAGAAGTTTTCTCCGGGGACCAGCAACGGGAACCAATGGGGATTAGTTTATACAAACGTCCTTCAGACGGTTCGATCTTCGCCATCGTAAGCCGAAAAAGCGGGCCGCAGGAAGGGTACCTTGAAGAGTACCTGTTAACGGGAGACTCATCAGGCATTGTCACCGGGAACCTGGTCAGAAAATTCGGGACCTATTCCGGGAAAAAAGAAATAGAAGCCGTAGCAGTAGATAACGAATTGGGTTATGTTTATTATTGTGACGAGCAGGCAGGTATCCGGAAGTATTACGCCGACCCCGAAAAAGGCAATGAAGAGCTGGCTTTTTTTGGGAATGGCGATTTTCTTGAAGACAACGAAGGCATCTCAATTTATAAATCGACAGACAGTACCGGGTATCTGATTATCTCCGATCAGTCGGCCAACCGATTCAACATCTATCCCCGGGACGGAGAAGGCCCCAGTCACAGTAACTATAAAAGAATCTGCAGTATCCCCATGTCAACCAACAATAGTGACGGGAATGAAGTTACCCCGGTCTCTTTACCCGGATTTCCAAAGGGACTTTTCGTGGCAATGAGCGATAATAAAACTTTTCAGATTTACCGTTGGGAAGATCTGGCCAGTCGCATTCCGAAACAATAACCCAACAAAATAATTTTGCAGGAAAGGAAAAAGATTACCGTAAATTTAACAGGTTGAAAAACTTTTTTTCACAGTCCGGTTTTATCTTAAACAAAAATTTAAACCATGAACCGAAAAATTATTTTCTGTCTGGCAATTTCCCTGTTGCTGGCCTCCTGCAATCAAAACAGGCATGCTGACCTGTGGATAATAACAGCTCCGGCAGGGAATAGACCGACTGCCATCGACAAAAACGGAGAGACGGTTATTCCCAACGGAAGGATCATACATCCTGCCGGGAAAAGCATCGTTGTCGCGCCCCATCCATACGGACTTACGCTTAGTCCCGACGGGCAGACGATAATAACAGCCAACTCCGGGATAAGTCCGCTGTCCATTACCATTATCAGGAATGTTTTATCCGGTCAACCGGAGGTACAACAGGTCCCACCAGGACCCGGCACCGATTCCGGGGTGCTGGCTTCGGTTTTCATGGGACTGGCTGTTTCGAAAGATAACAAGACCGTGTATGTATCCGGAGGGCAGGAAAATAAGATTTTTCTGTTCGATATTAATACCGGAGAAAAAAAAGGGTATTTCGATTGCTCGTTTGTTTCGGACAGTGTTGATTACACGCATGGCTATATCGGCGACATGGTACTCTCAAAAGACGGGAAAACGCTTTATGCTGTCGATCAGATCGGATTTCGGATGGTTATTATTGATACGCAGACCGGGAAGCTGAAGTTCAGCGTACCCGTGGGGCGTTATCCTTTCGGAATTTGCCTGTCTCCTGATGAAAAAGAGGCTTATATTGCCAATGTGGGCATGTTCCAGTACCGGATGTTCAAGGGCATAACACCAAAGAATGTCGTTAAGAAAGCTCAAAAATACCCTGCCTTTGCCTATGGAAGTAAAGAAATGGAAAAAGGAACGGAGAATGACAGTGTATCTATTCCCGGGCTTGGTAAAATGAATTCTCCCGAAGCATTCTCCGTTTTTACGGTGAGCCTTGACGATACAGCCTCCCCCAGGGTGATTGCAAAGACCAAAACAGGCCGCCTCGTCGGGGCAATGGTCGAAGGGATCCCTGCCGTTGGCGGGGCCAGCCCCAACTCGGTTGTAGCGACCGATAAATATGTCTTTGTAAGCAACGGGACCAATGATAACATTTCAGTTATTTCTATCAGGAAAGATACCGTTGTTGAGACTATTTATCTTAAACCGGACAAACGGATCCGCCAATTCAGAGGGGTCATTCCCTTTGGCCTTGCACTTTCTCCCGACAACAAACGGTTATACGTTGCCGAATCAGGAATAAACGCGGTAGCGGTCATCGACGCTGAAAAGCTGAAAGTACTCGGTCACATCCCGACAGGCTGGTTTCCGGCAAAACTAAAAGTAAGTAACGACGGTAAAAAGCTGATCATTACCAATGCAAAAGGCTTCGGGAGTGGCCCCAATGGCGGGACATCATTTCACATTGGTCCCGAAGGCAGCTATATCGGGACCCTGATGAAAGGAACCGTACAAATCGTCGATATACCTTCAGATAAAGAACTTGAAAAGGATACCCGCGAAGTTGTTGAAAATAATTTTCATTTCGCGAAAGCCTCATCTGATACTTTCAGATGGAGGGCAAACAATCCTGTCCCGCTTTATCCGGGAGCAGAGGAAAGCCCTATTAAACACATTGTGTTTATTTCGAAGGAAAACCGGACCTACGATGAAATTTTCGGACAGATAAAAAAGGGCAGCGGAGATCCGGGGCTGGCACGTTACGGGACAGGCGTTTCTTTTAAAAACCATAGTCGCACCGATTCCGTACAAAACGCGAATGTCATGGTCAATCATTTAAAGCTGGCGCGACAGTTTGCCCTGGCCGATAACTTTTATGTCGATTCTGATGTTTCGGCCGATGGCCACCGGTGGCTGGTCAACACTTATCCCAATGAATGGGTGGAAACCTGTACCCCTGCCAGTTATGGAGGTAACCGAAAGTTCCGCTTTGGATCCAAGGCACCCGGGGCATACGCCATGAACGGGGCTGCCGGTGCAATTTACCCTGAAGATTACAACGAGGCCGGTTCGATGTGGGACCACCTGGAACGGAATAAAATTGACTTCTTCAATTTCGGGTTCAGCATCATGTTCGAACCGGGAATCTACGATTCCAGCTATAAATATGAAGGGATCAGGCATTACATTAATTATCCGTTGCCTAAACCGATCTGGAACCGGACTTCAAAGCAATATCCGACGTTCAATATGGCTATCCCCGACCAGTTCAGGGTCGACCAGTTCGAAAAAGAATTTGCCGAAAAGTGGATGAACGGGAAAGACACCATGCCCTCATTGATAACCGTGATTATTCCTAACGACCATGGGGCAGGCGACCGTTCTGAAGCCGGATACCCGTTCCGGGAAAGTTACATGGCCGATAATGACCTCGCTGTAGGACGGATCGTGGAATACCTCTCCGGTACACCTTACTGGAAAGACATGTTAATTGTAATCACGGAAGACGATGCTCAAAATGGCATTGACCATATCGATGCACACCGTAGCCTATTAATGATGGTTTCCCCGTGGGTAAAGGAAAACTATGTCAGCCATGTTCATTACAGTTTCGGAAGTATTTTTAAAACGTTCTGGAATATTCTGGGGCTACCCTACCTGAACCAATATGATGCCGGAGCAAACGATCTTGCCGACTTTTTTACAGACACACCAAACATTAGAGAGTATCACGCCCTTCCCGTAGATGCGCGGATCTTCGACCCGCAAAAGGCCCTTGATCCGCTGGATGAAAATTTCAACTGGAAAGCGATGAAAGAATCTCCGGCAATGGATGACGAAGACGACATGGTGCGTGAAAGTAAGGAAATGGATGAATACCGGCTCGAAGATCAGAAATGAACGAATTGACAAATCAATCAAAAAAGGCTGAGACCATCAAACGCCGGTCCCAGCCTTTTTAAATCTTTTCATTTCCAAAAGATCAGATCAATTCCTTTATAACTTTAAGCGCAGCCTCATAATCGGGTTCGTGGGTAACTTCAGGAACATATTCAACATATTTAATAAACCCGTCTTTACCGATCACAACTGTTCCACGGCTAAGCAGGCGAAGTTCCTTAATCAGGAATCCATACTTGGTTCCGAAATCGACATCTTTATGGTCAGAGAGTGTAATCACTTTATCCAGGCCTTCTGCGGCGCAGAAACGACTTTGGGCAAAAGGAAGGTCGCACGAAACCGATAAAATAACGGCATCGCCAAGATTTGTAGCCTCAGCGTTAAACCTTCTGTTCTGGGCCTGACACACTCCGGTATCAATGGACGGATAAGCGGCAATCACAACTACTTTTCCTGCATTATCGGACAGTTTTACTGGATTCAACGCTGCTCCCAGGGCTATAAAATCAGGGGCTTTCTCCCCTACGCTCACTTCATTTCCAACTAATGTTACAGGATTCCCTTTAAAGGTTACTTTTCCGGTTGTTTCTTTCATTTTTCAATGGTTTTTATAACTGTAAATTTACTTTATTCATCATTTATTGTCAACTTTAAACAATCAAATCGCAAGCTTGTTTATAGCTTTAACAAAAATCAAATACGAAATATAGTTTATATTCAAGCAAACATCGGTCAACAAAAATGAAACCGCCATCCCCTTGGACGGCGGTTATTATTCGCAAAAACTCAAAACCCTCCTGGTCCTGAGAATTTTTTAAAAGTAAAAAAATAATCAATGAGAACATTTCTTTCGAATAGGAAAATTTTACCCCGGCATGTTTCCTCTGATAATAGTTCTTTGTTGACGAAAACAGGCATTTGGCTGAAAGCTTCAAATTTCCAGGAAACATTTTTCTATGTTTGAAAATAATTAAAGTGGGACTGTAACCGAATATTTCCATAGAAAGTAGGATTGGAGAGGTAGAAAAGGAGAAAAGGACAGGCCCGCAAATAAAAAAAGCCGGTTGTTCCCCCAATAGCCGGCTTTTTATTTCAATCTGTTTCAGACAAAATTGCTTTACATTATCTTTACTTCTTCAGATATAATTTACAAAGCGAAGTTTCCGATTACTGTTTTATTACGTTTTTTTTGATTTTAAGGTAACCGGGACTTAACAATGCTTATACATCTTTGCAACAGTTAAGTAACCCGATTATGAAAACCAGAAAGCTGGAAGTATCAGTCATATCCGATATTCATCTTGCAACTCATGCCTGTAAGGCAAAAAAAGTTTTAAGATACCTCAAATCAATTTCCCCGGGGGTCCTTGTTCTAAATGGAGATATTATCGATTCCTGGAGGTTCAGCCGGAATTATTTTCCCAAGGCGCACCTGAAGGTCATACGGCATCTCATCAAAATGCTTGAAAAAGGGGTTCATATTTTTTACATCACCGGTAACCATGATGAATTTCTTAGAAAATTCAACCAAACACAAATGGGAAACCTGAAAATAGTGAACCAGCTGATTCTGGAACTTGACGGGCAAAAAACGTGGATATTTCATGGCGATATTTTCGATCACATTATTCATCAGGCAAAATGGCTGGCAAAATTTGGGGCGGCCTCCTATGGGTTGCTGACCATTATCAACAAGGCCTTCAATTCCTGTATAACAGCTCTCGGATATAAAGAAATAATCATCTATAAGAGCCTGAAGCAACGGCTGAACAGAAACAAAAATCAAGTATCAAAATTCGAACAGATTATCTGCAAAACCGCGGCCCAACGGGATTTTCAAACGGTAATCTGTGGACACACCCATGTTCCGAAAGATAAATTGATCATCCAGGAAAAAGAATCGGTGAGATATATAAATTGCGGAGACTGGATAGAAAATTTCACCGCTGCCGAATATTTTGAGGGGAAATGGAGCCTTTTCCAGTTTACGGAGGATGAAGACGATCAGGTTGCGGACGAACCGGATATTCCGGACCAAAAAGAACTATATCATTCGTTATTCCGGGAACTGGCTTTCGTAAACCTCAGTTAAAAACATGAAGATACTTTATGCGATACAGGGAACCGGAAACGGGCACCTTGCAAGGGCAACAGAGATAGTACCTCTTTTACGGCAAATGGCTGAAACAGATGTTTTGGTGAGCGGGATACAGGGAGACCTGCGACTTCCTTTTGAAATAAACTACCAGCTTTACGGGATGAGTTTTATTTTTGGCAAAAAAGGAGGGGTAAGCTTTCTTAAGACCTTGCAAAAAATGAAACCTTTCCGGTTAATCGCTGACATTATTAAGCTACCAGTACACCGATACGATCTGATATTGTGTGACTTTGAACCCGTAACGGCATGGGCCTGCCGGTTAAAGGACAAAGCCTGTACCGGGATCAGTCACCAAAATGCCGTTTTGCATCCCCAAGCCCCCAAACCATTAAAAACAGACTGGCTCGGTCGTACTATCCTGAAATATTATGCCCCCTCAAAAATAAAATACGGGTTCCATTTTCTCGCACTTGATGATCATAACTATACCCCGGTAATTCGCCCTGCTATCCGAAATGCCACTCCTCAGAGCAAGGACCACTATACCGTGTACCTGCCTGCTCACAGCAACGAAGAAATCGAAGCTGTACTATCAGTATTCAAGGACATTCAATGGGAGATCTTTTCCAAACATTGCAGTAAGACTTACCGGAAAAATAACATCCTTTTCCAGCCGGTTTCGCTCGACGCTTTTTCCCATTCATTTGTCAATTGTAAAGGGATTCTGTGTACGGCAGGCTTTGAAACGCCTGCCGAGGCAATGTTCATGGGTAAAAAACTTTGCGTGATCCCTATGAAAAACCAGTATGAACAAGCCTGCAATGCGGCATTTCTCGCATCCATGGGTATCCGGACGCTGACCGGGTTAAAAGGCAGTCAGGAACAACTGAAACAATGGATTAATTATGACCAGCCGAAACAAATGGATTATCCTGACCTGACAAAATCAATTTTTGAAAAACTTATTCTATTGACCAATCAATAAAAATTCTGTCGGATTTTGTATTTTAGATCCCGCATTTGATGCTGGTTAAATCTTTATTTTGAAAAGGAACTGGCAATGATTTGATCGTTGCACAATTATTAGTAAATATTCAATTATAATTTATCAATCCTTATGGCCTATGAACTTTTTAAAAAGGACATTCAATTATCTGGTCATATTTGGTCTGCTGTTCCTTGTTGTTTCCTTTTTCCTTCCGCGTCACGTAACCCTCGAAAAAGATATAATAATAGCAGCGCCTGTCCGTGTTGTCTTTAGCCAGGTGAATGATTTTCACTGTTGGGAAAAGTGGTCAGCGTGGACCCAAACCGACAAGGTCTTAAATACAAGTTACCGGAATTCAGGGATTGGTAACAATGCCGGTTATTCGTGGCAAAGCAAAGGCACCGAACAGGAAAGCGGCCATATCTCCATAGAAAAGTCGGCCCCATACGATTCGATCGTCATGAAAATCGATCTTGCCGGGAAAACAGAAACAAAAGGAAGCTTTATCTTTAGTGAAAAAAACGGACAAACGGCTGTTAGCTGGAAGTGCAGCGCAGATTTGGGAATGGGCCCGCTGACCCGCTGGAAAGGACTGACATGGAGCGGGGGGCTTACACCAGAGGTGGAGACAGGACTGGAGAACCTGAAAACCGTATCGGAAACAATTGTAAAGGAAAAACAACCGGTTGTCGAGTTAATTAACCTCCAGGATTTCAAATATGTAAGTATCCGCAAGGATGTAAATGCGGGGTACGTTTCAGAAGCAATGGGGAATATGTATAATAAGCTAGCCGGTTTTATCGGATCACATCAGCTTGTTGCCACGGGTAGCCCCTATTCCATTTATCACAAAATTGGAAACGGGACAATCGACCTGGAAGCAGGCATTCCGGTAAACGAAGTTGTCAGCCCAGATGAAGGCATAAATACAGGAATCATGAAAAGCAAAAGATACGCCTGGGCCGATCACATCGGAACCTATGAAACACTTGACCAGACACATACTTTTATCCAAAAATGGATTACCAAAAGAAACTTTAGGGTTGACGACGGTCCTATGGAGCAATACCTGACCGATCCGCAATCAACCCCTGATACTTCAAAATGGATAACAGCCGTATATTACCCTGTTCAATTATAAGAAATAAAAAGGCTGCTATAAACAGAAAAATCAAGATCCGTTTACAGTAGCCCTTCTCAAGGCGAACATTCGCTATCCGGCAAAGGCAATTTTAATGACCAGCTTCTTAACCGGCTTCGAACTATCAATCCGGATGCACGGCCGGTGCACGTCTTTTGGGAAAAAAAGAAAATAGACATCCGGATTTGCAACAAAATAGCTGCCTTCATTTTCACCAAAGAACATAACATCCTTTGCCTCGTTATAAGGCATTGGAGAAACTGCCTGATCAATTGGGAAAACACCCATTTTCTCCTCCCCTGTAATGATATACTGAAGATCTGTAAACTTTTTATGTGCTTCCCATTTGGCATCTTCCAGCTTCTTGGTATCATATTCCTGGACATTCGCCACAACCTCGTCTCCCAAAACCGGGTACTTCCCCTCAGGTGTTGTAATCAGATCCTTCTTCAGAAATTCAAATGCTGCTTTCCACAAATCGGGACGTTTTTGATATTGCTGGAAAAATAAATCCACATTTACTGACGGATGAACTTTCGGAAGGATGCCCTCATCCCAGTTCTCATTTTTGAACCATTCTTTCGCGGTTGTCATAACTTCAGGTTTTTATTCTAACACAACTAAATCTGATAAACAGGATCAAAATTAAGCAATATTCCCGCAAATATTTTTTATTTTGTCGCTCCGGATTAACTATTTCCATAATAATCGTTAAGAAATTTTAAAATTGTTCCCCCGGAAGTACAATGAATAAACTTTTTTCTCAATTTTGGGGTTATACAATATTACTTATTAATAATGAGGAAGAAAGAATATGAGTGTGGGAGCGATTTTTAAGTTAGTACATGTGTATCTGCTTGCAACAGTGAAATATTTCATAACATTCCCGTATGCGCTGATTATTGGATTAAATTATACACAGACCATCATTGCCGTTACAATCGGTGGGATAACAGGTTTTTATTTCTTTTACCGGATTAGTGGAATCCTTATGCAACGCTATTACCGGCACCGGTTAACAATTTTCTCGACAATAAAGAAATATTTACTGATCGACCTGGCCCGTTTCCTGGAGAAAAGGTCAGCGCGGAAAAAACCAGTTTTTAATAAACGTATACGTACCTTTGTTAAATTCAGGAACAATTACGGGTTCTGGGGAATAGTAATTGCAACGCCAATACTTTTAAGCATCCCTCTCGGGGCTTTCCTGCTGAACAAATATTATTCAAAGCAAAAGAATGTTTTCGCGTATATGCTGATTTCGATTTTAGGCTGGGCGCTTGTTTTCTCAACCATTTTCGTGATCCTTCCTAAACCGATGTAAAAGTTCTTCCCTGTTTTTTTCTATCAGAAGCCGGTCTGCCTCCTGCCAGTCCGGCAAATCGATTTCTTCCTGCTTCAGCCATTTTAATCCGATATGTTCCGTCAGCCTCAGATCCCTGTCTTCTTTTTCACAGATAAAGGGGATAAGACAGACAAGTTTTCCCGGATATTGATAGTTGATCTCTTTTAGGCGTGCGATTAGTCTTATCCTGATTCCGAGCTCTTCACAAATCTCACGCGCAATGCATTCTTCCGGCGATTCTCCAGGTTCGATCTTACCACCGGGGAATTCCCAACGAAAAGGATGGTCAGAGTCACCGCCACGCTGCACGGCCAGCATACAGCCCTGATCAAAAATAACAGCACAACAGACAGGCATCATTGTCGTTTCAACTAAGCAAGAATGGCCAAAGTTAAGCTTAAAAGATTTATGTTACCTTTACTTAAAAATCGAAAAAATGAACAAAGACGAAATGTCCGGAATTATCAGCCGGCAAATAATCCCTGATATGCTTGCTGATTATCTTACGGACCATCCCTCAGAAATTAAATACCTGGCTGAACTTGCCCTGGACGAGACGAGACACGAAAACTGGCGGGCCGCATGGGCGCTGGACAAAATCAACGTCAGATACCCTGACCTGATAGCCTCCTATATTCCGATGATAATCAAAGAGCTAAAAAAAATAAAAAATAAAAGCAAGCTAAGGCATTTTCTCAAGCTTATCAGCCTCCATCCGATTCCCGTGAAAAGCCAGGGCTTCCTGTTTAATTATTGCACGGATTGCTTCACCTCCCCTGCATTTCCGGTAACAGTAAAAGCCCACGCATTACAGGTCCTGTATGAGATAAGTAAGGATATACCCGAATTAAAACAAGAACTGGTCCATATAATAAAAACGGAAGTCGAGTTACATGCTACCGCAGGAATAAAAGCAAGAAGCAGGAATATCCTTTTCCTTCTTTGCAAAGAAGCCCCTAAAAGATAAACCGGTCCATGAAACCGGACAAAGATTAATACAAGAAGAACAGGAAGTTCCGGCTGCCCCTAAAAAATTCGGCCAGCCAGGTTTCTGAATAGATTTTTTTTATATTTTTGCAGCTGTCTTTAAAGAAAAGACAAAAGCATGATTGACCCGTGGTGTAATTGGCAACACGTCTGATTTTGGTTCAGAAGAGTCCAAGTTCGAGCCTTGGCGGGTCAACCTAATCAAACCGGAAAGAAGTTTCCGGTTTTTAGTGAAATGTTAATTTAATAAACAATAAGGGAGCAATAAACCCTGAAAAAGGGAACCGGATTAAATAATAATCTTTATTTTTGGCCCCCGTTAAAATTGTCCTGTGGTGTAATTGGCAACACGTCTGACTCTGGATCAGAAGAGTCCAAGTTCGAGCCTTGGCAGGACAACCTTACAGTAAAAGAGTTACAGAAATAAAATTTTGTAGCTCTTTTTTATTTGAGACACAAAATATTATTTTAGCTTTAGAACTTCACTTTTTAGTCCCGAAATTTAGTTTTGATTTTAAAGCACTAAGGAAATGTTAAAGTGGTGTAATTATTTTTATCGTTCAAGTAATAATACAAATCATCAGTTGTATACTACTTGTGATTAAAAAAGCATGGAATTGGTTTTTAATTAATATAAAATGAAAATGCTGGTACTTATTCCATTTTAGCGACTACCTTTAGTCAGATTATAAAATGGATAACAGATGCATGTAAACGTGATCAGAAAGAATCTCCGGTTTTATCCGGATGCTACCAGAGTTATTGCACGTTTTTTTTATATGGATGATAAAAGGGCCAAAAGGGCCATCAGTTCAGTGCTAGATATGTCTGATAATGAAGCTTCTTCAACTTTAAATCCGGTACTCAGAGATTATTCATTCCGCCACAGAAATATCACCAGGGTATTTGAAAAGCATTATAATCAAATTAACTATTTAATCCCGGATTTAAATATTGATCCTGAATCACTTAGCTTTTCAAAAAAGATATTGATCGGGGCCTATTTCACCATGGAATATTCGATTGAATCTGCAGCCTTTTTTAATCCATCAATTGTTGAACATCCTGATCAATCGGAAACAGGACCTGATGAGAAAAGGGTCATTTTAAGTTTCCGGGCTACCGGGGAAGGTCATATTTCGTCAATTGTATTCCGGACAGGGATACTAGATAAAAACAATAATCTGACAATTGAACCGGTCGGCACAATGCTGGAAGAAGCCGAACATATCCGGCGGCATATTTACGATAAAGAATCTTTTAAGCACAAATTGGATGAGATGAAGGATTTTCATGGCATTATTTCGTCCGACCTGATCATGGATAAGCTTAATGATCGTTTCACTTACAGCGAACTTCGAAAATGTGTTACGGAAACAAGAAAGACACTTAGCCTTGCTGCAGACAAGGAAGCACTGCTGGATCAAATCATTTGGCTTGCATCATCACATTATGAACTTGAATTCTCTTTGGATACTAATATTTCGGAAAGAGTTATTTTTCCGGTATCAGCAAACGAAAAAAATGGCATTGAGGATGCCCGTTTTGTCAAATTTAATGCAGACCATGAAACTAGCTATTATGCCACTTACACAGCATATAATGGTACTGCAATCCTGCCAAAGTTACTCGATACAAATGATTTTTATCATTTCAGGATAATGCCCCTCCATGGTGATATTGCACAAAATAAGGGGATGGCTCTCTTTCCCCGGAAAGTAAAAGGTAAATATGCCATGCTTTGCCGCCTGGATGGTTTTAACAATTATCTTGCCTTTTCTGATCAGATCACCATCTGGCGCGAAGCCCAATTATTACAACAACCCAAGTTTCCCTGGGAATTTATACAGATCGGGAATTGTGGCTCGCCTCTGGAAACACCGGAAGGATGGCTTGTTCTGACACATGGCGTAGGTCCTATGCGAGAGTATGTAATAGGAGCATCACTCTTTGACCTCCAAGATCCGGGAAAAGAAATTGGAAGATTAAAATCGCCCTTGTTGATACCCAATCAGGATGAAAGGGAAGGCTATGTTCCGAATGTCGTTTATTCCTGCGGTTCAATGATCCATAACGGCAATTTGATTGTACCATATGCCATGTCGGATTATGCCTCTACTTATGGCACTATTGATTTAAGGGAGCTACTCAATGCCTTGAAAAACTCCGGGTAATCAGAAAAAACAATAAAAATGAAGAAAAAAGCTGATTTTATTTCTTGGGTTCCTATTCAGGAAAGACTGAAGCAGAAGTATCCTCAATTAACAGATGCTGATTTAGTCTGGAGGAATGGTTTGAAGGAAGATATGTTCATAATTTTAGCAGAAGAGCTCGGAATTTCGGTGAAAGAACTGAAAAGATCGTTAGAAACGGTAATTGATCATGACGATAACGAAAAAAAAAGCCGCTATGATAAAAAGAGATAGACATAATATCTGAACAAACCTTGTTCGTCAATCAATTCATTCAGAAAGATCACGTGTTTCTCCATTTGGAGGTTTTTGACCAGTCGCATCAGGGAAATACGGTACTCTTCTCAGGAATGCCGGATCACATGATGAGCGGGGCATTTCCAGGCGATGAAGCAACGGAAGAATAAAAAAGAATCTCCAAGTATTATATAATGATCCAAATTATTTCATACCTTTGTAACCTTGGCAATCAAGGTTTTTATTGAATCGTCCTTATTAGCAATGCTTTGTTCCGCTGTGGTTTGGCGGATCTTCTCATCGTCAAAATCGACTTCAAAATCAACTTTTTTGTTAGGATAGACTAATTGGGATAATGTATGACACATACTATCGTGATAAATTTCTCACACAAAAAATATGATAAAATCATTTTTCTTGGGAAATAAGGAAATTAAGCTTCCTATTATTCAGGGGGGTATGGGTGTTGGTATTTCACTTTCGGGGCTAGCTTCAGCGGTAGCCAATGAGGGTGGCATTGGTGTTATATCCAGTGCCGGGTTAGGTTTGTTATATAAACAAACTCCATCAGACTATTTTAAAGACAGTATCTTGGGGCTAAAAGAAGAGTTACGTAAAGCACGTGAATTAACCAAAGGCCTTATAGGAGTGAATATCATGGTGGCTTTGTCTAATTTTGCCGATATGGTACGCACCTCAATAGCAGAAAAAGCAGACATCATATTTTCAGGTGCAGGTTTACCATTAGACTTGCCATCTTATCTCACGCCCAACAGCAAAACGCTTCTTGTCCCAATTGTTTCATCAGCCCGGGCCGCAAAAATAATCTGTCAGAAATGGCAGGCGAACTACAACTACCTGCCGGATGCGCTCGTGGTTGAAGGGCCCAAAGCAGGGGGACATTTGGGGTTTAAAAAAGAGCAGATTGAAGACGAAAAACACTCATTGGAATACCTGATCCCGGAAGTTATTGCAAGTGTGGCACAGTACAACAGCAAGAAAGTAATTCCGATAATTGCTGCCGGGGGAATCTCGACCGGCGAAGATATACTCCGTTTTATGGGATTAGGAGCTAAAGGGGTACAGATAGGAAGCCTTTTTGTCCCGACCTATGAATGTGACGCTTCTCCATTATTCAAGCAGGTTTATATCGATTCTTTACAAAAGGATATAATGATTATCCAGAGTCCGGTTGGTATGCCGGGGCGTGCTTTTGACGGAAAATTTATCCGCAGCGTAAGCGAGGGAAAGCAGAAGCCTAAAGGGTGTCCATTCCATTGTATCAAAACCTGTGATTATACAAAGAGCCCTTATTGTATTATCAAGGCCCTCTATCATGCTGCTAAAGGGAATATGGACAAAGGTTACGCTTTTGCAGGAGCCAACGCCTATCTGGCAGAAAAAATCAGCAGTGTTAGAGAAGTAATTACAAAGCTGCAAGAGGAGTTTGCTATTGCACAAAAAAAATTAATAGACAGAATATAGTATTGCATTTGTGCTTGTAGCTACAGACATTGCTGCAAGGGGAATTCAACCACGACCTGCCTGATGTGGCAGAGACTCATATTCACCCGGTTGGCCGTACTGGCCGTGCGGGACATCACGGAACTGCTCTGTCATTTTGTTCTCAAAACGAACGTATAATACTTAAGGATATCCGGAATTTGATCGGTAAAACACTGAATACCGTATTAGTTCCGGCATAAGGAAATACACAAACATTAAAATACATATGCATGGGTAAATCAATTTCTTTGAATAAAAAAGAACGAGAGAAAAAACGGGAACAGAAAAGGCAGGAAAAACAGAAGCGTAAAAAAGAACGCCAGACGAATAGTAGTAACGGATCATTAAAAGATATGATTGCATATGTGGATGAAAACGGTGTTATCACTGATACACCGCCAACCTCTGATAACAAGCATGAAGTGGATGCAGAAAATATTGCTGTTTCTACTCCCAAAAAAGGAAAGACAGAAGAAATTTTATTAAAAGGCCGAGTAGAACATTTTAATCCACAAAAGGGCTACGGCTTTATTAAAGATATCGACAGTATAGAAAAATACTTCTTTCATATCAGTGATGCTTTTCCTGATATTGCCGAAGGAACCATAGTTTCCTTTGAATTGAAGAAAGGTCACAAGGGCATGAATGCAGTAAAAATACACTTGCAAAATAAAAAAACAGATGAACTATAAACATGAAAGATGAACATTTACATTCCAAATCTAAATTCCGACATAGCAAGCAAACGTTGAAGGAGTTATTTTCGGAATATGGATTTGATTAAAAATAAATAGTTATTAATTTGATATACTGCTTATTATCTTCATGATTACATGAAAGATTTTCTTAAATCATATAATATATTTTAATTAACTGGTCGTAAATAGTTTTATCTCGATTATTAAGCGTAACTTTTGACCAATAATTCATATACAACCATGAACAAAGGAACAGTAAAATTTTTTAATGAGTCGAGAGGGTTTGGCTTCATTAAAGATGCAAATTCATCAAAAGAGTATTTTGTGCATTCGTCAGGTCTGAAAGATCACATCAAAGAAAATGATGAGGTAACTTTTGAATTGCAACAGGGACAAAAAGGAACAAATGCAGTTAATGTTAAGCTTATATAATTTATAAGAAACATATTCATTTGAATTTTTGGATCCCGTTAGTAACGGGATTTTTTATATGCTATCCGGAAAAATTCAGTCTTCGACTGTGTTCATGAAAAAAACTATGCCATTATAATTCAGTCTATAATAAAAAATGAATAAAAAGCCGTCCAAAAAAATCTGACAAGTTTTTGGGTTCAATGAAGATTTTTTCTCCAAAAAAGAATAAGGGATCAGGAAATTATAATTTGCTCGCGTTATTTCTTCCCTTTCGTTTTGCTTCTTTATTTTGATTATATTTTTTGGGGCCTGTGATTGAAAAAGGGATAAAAAAATCAACAGGAAATCTATTGGTACTCTTTTCCCTCAGATCGTCAATAAAGTCTTGATAAAATCGGTTAAACCGTTCTAGATCGTCATGAGCCAACAAAAACTGTAATTTTTGGGTATTGTGAAAATTAAACCCGCCCACATTAGTATAAATTATTGCCATCTCAAAATCATCAATTTTATCGTGCTTATGCAAATAAAAACTAAGGAATTTATTTTTGTTTTCTTTTGGGGTTACCACATACCGGTAGTCTCGGGATATCTGATCCCATTCAAAAAAAATGATATAATCATTGATTGAAAAATAAGGATCAATGAATCGTTGAAAGATATCTACCCAATAGTATTTTTCATTTTTATCCAACGGCAACTATTTTAATTCATTACAATGCAACAGAAAAACTTCCGTTTCTCTTCTTATTGAATCTATTGACACTAGGAAGTAAAAATGGAATCTCGCTATATTAATCATATTATAATTCTGCAAAAGGCATCGAACACCACAGTGATAGCATAACATTGTCCCAAAATAGAATAACCTTAGAAATCTCCTTGATTGTCAGATTATCATGGCCTGAAATTCAGAAAATAGATTTATTTTTCTATTACACAATTCCAATTAAAGATTACATGATTCACACATTTTCAAGTGTGTCCCGTCTTTTGTCCTTTAACTTCTTAAAGTGGGAAGGGGTCAATCCTGTAAATTTTTTAATCTCTCAATAGTAATGCCTTTTACTTCTGAAAAAAGATTGACAAGATAGGTATAATCATAATTACTGAAGTTTCGCAGCATGTTATTCCGGTTCCCGGTCTCCACTCTATACCCAACTCTCTGCTCTTTACCCTGGATTCAGAAGCTGCGAAACTTTAGTTATAATTACTTTACAATGAAAGTAGCTCTTCTTGCCAATTGACGTACAAGATCAGAATTATTATTACTACTGGTGTCTTTCCCTTTTCCTACTGCTTTTAAACGGGAAGTGCTAATCCCAGCTTCAGACAATAACCTGACAACAGCATCCGCACGTTTCTGAGATAATTCCCGGTTGTATTCATCGGATCCAAGCTCATCAGCATAGCCTTGAATTTCAACAGTTGCACTACTGTTTTTTAACAAATAAGCTTTCATAAAAGTCAAAGAACTGGCAGAAGCTTTTTGTATCTCAGAGCTGTTAAAATCAAAATAAACATTGACATAACCATCATTAATCAATTGTTTTACAAATTCATCATACGTTTTGGGGCCTTCAGACAATTCGTTAGAGTCAAGAGAATCAACTTTTTTACTCAAATCATCGATTGCAGCCTTATTTCCGGCAATATCTGATTTAGCTGCATCATTACCGTCTTCCAATCTCTTCACACGTTGGTCCAGACCGGCAATCTTTGAATTCAAAACATTGTACCGCTCGTCGTCTCTTAATGCCAGTCTGCATGAGATTTATTTTTACCCAAATAAATTGATAGTCCGACAGTGCCGTTAAAAACCAAACCAGCATTAGAAGTGTTGCCCGAACCGCCATCGAAACCTCCCTGCTGCCGAATATTGGCCATTGCTGTATCATCAAGATTCAATGCTATGCGATCAGAAAGTTTAACCTGAGCGGTTAATCCGCCCAATACATTACCGACATCGTCATCTGACCATCCGGTACGTGTATAATCCAACATACCGACTCCGAAACCAGCATGAGCCAACAATCCGATAGTCCTGGTCCAGGTTTCGAATTGCATAATACGTCCTAAATTTGAAACGCCTTCCAAGTCCAAACGGTAGAAATTGGTTTTAAAAGGAAGGCTCTTATCTGCTTCCTGAAATTGGTTATAACCGAATCCCAGTTTTACGCCAAAAGTTTCACTCACCATATAACGGGCACCAATTTCAGTTGCTAAAAATCCCGGAGTCGGAGACCAGTAAGCTGAAGTAAAGTTTCGATAGGGTTTTGTAAGGCCTACACATGCATCAATTGACCATTATTAAATTTTGCAATAGCGTTTGTGCTATCTTGTCCATACCCGCAAACGCTAATTAAGCCAACAAGCACAACCAATAAAAAAAAAATTTCATCATATATTATTTAATATTCCTTATCATGTTTAATATAAGCGTGATATAGAAGAAAGAAGTCCGTTGTCAACAAGGAGGAAAACTTCTAAGGGGAACTTTACCTTATCAACCTACGGACTTCTTATTTTATCCGTGTTTATTTATAGTTTAAACGTTAGCCCGAATTTCCCGTCAGAAAAGGCATTGCCCCCTCCAAATTCCAAGTTCAGTCCAACTTTATCTGACAAAAAATAACGGACTCCTATCTGGGCCCCAAGCCCCAGACCTGAAGAATGGGAACCCTGATAATCGTCAGGCGAGTTCCAGATATAAAACCCCAGGTTTAACCCGGCATAAAAATCCCAGTTGCCGGGAATTTCCAGGATGCGGTTAAAATGATAGTTCCCGTTTCCCGAGATACCGATTACATTATGGTCGTAATAATAACCGGCATACTTATCGCGGTATCCACGATAGGAGAATTCACCCCCAAGGGTAATGTCAGGATGAACTCCGAAGTCGAGCCCCATGTACACGGGAACGCCCCAGGATGAAAGACCTATCCCGGTATTAAGCTGCGTTCCGCCTTTTGCAATGGGTGATTGAGCAAAAACCGGGAGACTGAAAAGAATGACAGATAAACTTAATAAGTATTTCTTCATATCTGAGTGATTTAATTTTCGACGAATGCTTTTTCAGGTCATTATCTCCGAAGAGAACTGGTTAAAATTATTTTCAGACAAAAATCCAAAGATCCTGCTTCATTATTGCACTTTTAGATATGACAACATCTGTACACGCTCCTATACTGTTTCTATACAAGAAGCGTTACATCTTGATTTACAGCCATAAACCCCGTTTGTCATATGGGGGAATAAGCGGTTTTGGATGCGTATTCTCCCTGCCTTGTTTCTGAGATTCCAATAAAAGTTGCACCGATTTCCGGGAAAGAGCGAAAAAGGTTACTTTTGGAACCATAATACTTATTGAGGACTAAATTTTGTCTTATAACCATCGGTTATGATCATATATTGAAAATATAAAATGTCTTTTTGATCTGTTTTATTAGCATTGAAATGGAGAAAAGTAAATTAAATGTATGATGAGTAATTCCAGACTTCTGCTTGTTGATGATGAGCTTCTGAACCTCAAGCTTTACGACAAAATGCTGAAAGATTTTAATTTTCAAATAATCACAGCAGTTAACGGGCAGGAGTGCATCGAAAAAGTCAACGAACATTTTCCTGATCTGATACTAATGGATTGGAATATGCCTGTTATGGATGGCATTGAAGCGCTGGAACGACTAAAAAAAGACGAAACGACTAAAGATATTCCGGTTTTAATGATCACCGGGGTGATGACCTCGTCTGAAGATTTAGCTTATGCCTTGTCTGTCGGGGCGATCGACTTTCTGAAAAAACCATTTGATAAGCTTGAACTAAGCGCACGCGTCAGGAATATCTTAGCGCTGTCAGAGTCGTTAAAAACGCTGAAAAAGCAGAATAGCTCGCTGGAAGACAAAACCTTATTTATTACCTCATTAATAGAAAGTATTCCCCATCCGGTTATCTATACTTCATTGGAGGGAATCCTGCTCATGTGTAATCAATTTTTCGGAGCATTGTTGAAAACAGAGAAAAGCGATCTGACCGGGAAGTCTGTGTACCGGCATTTTCTGAGCGAAGAAGTGGGTTACCATGTGCAAAAAGATGTCGAGCTGATTCAAAACAAGGAACCTGTATCCTATGAACGAAATGTTTTCCCTGGCAATCATATCTATATAATTTCTAAAAATATAGTTCTTGATATTCAAGACAATCCCATAGGCATTATTTCGGCATTTACAGACATAACAGCCTTAAAAAAAGCCAATGAAGACATCGTTAATACGAAAAAGGCTGAATTAATATCGAATACGTTGAAGTTGATGCATGTAAACGAAATGAACAACAGCCTGATAAATGATATGCAAAAAATCATTCCTCACGCAAACAGAGACGGACAGGAAATGATCCGTCAGATGGGAAATAAGTTTAAACTGGATATGACCGAACAGATCTGGAATGACTTTGAAACCAGATTTGAAGATGCGTTTGACTCATTTTATAAGGTCTTGCTTGAAAAATTTCCTAATTTAACCCCGAATGAACGTAAACTGTGTGCATTGTTAAGGTCCGGTCTTACTTCCAAGGATATTGCTGCTCTTACTTTCCAGAATCCGCAAAGTGTAGATGTTGCCAGGTACCGGTTACGAAAAAAGCTCAACCTTGTCAATGATGAGAATCTCACAGACTTTCTCCTAATGATAGATCGGTGACTTTGCGCCGATAATTAAAATATAGCGACATGTTATATAAATGCAGAGTATGATAATAGTTTATTTTACCACCTGTAGATTACAAATCAATGATGCCGATATTGTCTTTGCTGTCTGAGTTAAAAACTCTAAATCGATTAATAATAAGGAACATCCGGAAGTCGTTCAAGTTAAGGGTCCCGAAACGGCTAATCGCGACAACTATTTTAATGTCGTTCATCCTTATAATGATTATCGGGATAATAATCAGCCTTATTTATGAAAAAGGTAAAATTCAGTCGGCGTTGGATCTGTCGCAACAAAACCGGGAACAGCTGTTAAGAACGGAAAGCGTCACCGAATCTCTTTTGCTGGCGGAAGCCCGGTTCAAGGAATATTGCACAACGTTTGAAAAGCCGGTTTTTGAAGAATATAAAACGAGGGTCGCAACCTTGGCTGAAAATATTGAGTCTTTACAGCAAACGTTATCTAAAAAAACGGAGGGAAACGATCTGCGCATTACCAATATTTTCGAGGAAAAGACCAAAGAGGCCGACATTTATGCATGGTTACGGCAGGTTACAGATTCGCTGATATATTCTGTCGGAGGCCTGGAAGAGAATCAAAACGAAATTGAAAAGTACCTGGGTGACGGATCCGGAGGAAGAGTCGATACATTGAGCATCACAGAGAGAAGGGTCGGTTATAAAAAAGGACTACTGGAAAAAATAAAAAGCGCAATAATTGGAGAAAAAATACAGCAAGACGTGAATACAAAATTGCGGATCCAGTCTCATGCAGAAAGGAATAAGCTGATTAACGACTTATTACGAACTTCTCAGACACAAAAAGCTACGGCAAATTCGACCAACATCCGCGAATTAGTCCTGAAAAATTATGAATTAAAAGAAAGTGAATTAAAACTCATAGAGATAAACAACAACTTAATAGCAGAAATACATGGACTTGTTGACGAGGTCAAAAGCCGCATAAAAGATGAGGAAACAAGACAAAACAATTCATTTTTAAAATCAGTCAGGCATTCGACAGGTATTTTTCAGAATATCCTGATCGTTTTAATGCTTCTGGCATGTATCCTGGCTGTTTACATCATGATCCTGGCCTATAAAAATGATGCGTTCCAGGAAAATATTATCGCCCTTAACAATAAGGTAATGAAAGATTCAATCGAGAAGGATAAATTCTTCTCGATAATCAGTCACGATTTAATGAATCCGTTTAATACACTTCTTGGATTCAGCAACATGCTCAATGACGCAGCCAAGGAGGGAAACAAGGAAGAATTTGAAGAATGCTCATCATTTATTCACCAGTCGGCCAAAAGGATCTATAACCTGTTAGAGAATTTATTATTATGGTCCAGGATGCAGAACGGAAAGATGGAATTTTGTCCGAAGACAACCCGGATAGATCAGTTGATTTCCGATACGATGACGATAATGGCCCCGCTGGCCCGGAACAAAGAAATTACGCTGCAATGGAAGGTTGATAACGACATAACTGCGGATGTCGATGCCAATATGCTGGGTTCTGTATTACAAAACCTGGTTACAAATGCGATAAAATTCACAGACAGGGGAGGAAAAGTTATTGTTAAAACTTTTGTTGAACCGGATAATTTAAATATCGTAGTTTCAGACAATGGTACCGGCATGACCGAAGACCAGGTTAACAAACTTTTCAGGTTAGATCGTACGCATTCGTCAAGAGGAACTGATGACGAGACCGGAACCGGCTTGGGACTTATTATTTCCAAAGAGTTTATCGAATTGCATAAAGGTAAATTGTGGGCTGAAAGCACTGTCGGAAAGGGAAGTAATTTTCACATTTCAATCCCTTCATAATTCTGTTTACGCCCGCATTGCCCGTATGCGAAAGAGATTAGTAATCTCTTTCCAAAAAATATGACGGATGATTTAAGCCTGTTGGCTTGAAATATTCATCACGCACATAGATAAAACCGAGCTTCGTTAATAATTTTTTAGATGCTTTGTTATTCGGATTATGTCCTGCAAATAATTTACTTGCCTGCTTTTCGTTGAATGCAAACTCAATCATTCTTTTTGCAGCTTCAGAAGCATAGCCCTTTCGCCAATGTTCAGGCAGAATATGAAAACCTATTTCAAAAATCTGTTTTTTTCACATCATAAGGTCTTAATCCACAACAACCTATAAATTCATCTTCTATTCGTAAAAAAATGGGATAGTATTGAACCCCATATTCTTTCTCGTTTAAAATTTCAAGGTCCAGCTTTTCTTTAATTTGTGTATCATTCAGTTCCCCTCTTAAATCGATCAGTCTCGTAACTTCTATATTTCCCCATAGTCTTTTTGCAAACGAAAAATACGCTGATTTCCATTTTGCAAATCCCAATCTTTCACTGGTTATAAAATATTTTTCTTTATCCATTTAGGAATCATTTCATTCATTATTACCGCGTTTGCTCTTAAAATCACCCGATTACCATCAACTAGTTCACATTCAATAGTTCCAGACCTTTCGGATGCTTGAAATCCGACCATTTTTGTTTTACTTAGTTTTTTACCCCAATAAGGTGCCAAATAACAATGTGCTGTTCCTGTAACAGGATCTTCAAGAACTCCGACTCCCGGAGCAAAGTATCTTGAAATAAAATCATACTCCGGTAATTCTGATTTTACAGTTATTATGAATCTTCCCAGATCTGCTGATTTGAGAAATTGGAAATCAGGCCTTATGGACAACATTTTCTCATAATCGTCAATCTCTATTAAATACCTGTTGTCGTTCTTGCCAACATAAATTGGATGAATATCAAACGCTTTTTCAATAATATCATTACTTTCTGCGTCATCAATAAAAATCTGGGGAAAATCAAGTTCAATTTTATCTCCATGCCTTTTTGCAGTCAATAGCCCGCTCTTTGATTCAAATTCAATGATCCTTGCAAAATCGCAATACCGGAATTCATATAATACATGAGCCGCAGCCAATGTAGCATGTCCGCAAAGATTAACTTCAATTTCAGGCGTAAACCATCAAATTTCATATCTGCCGTTTTTTGCAAGTAAAAAGGCTGTTTCAGAATAACTAATTTCCCTGGCAATCAATCGATATAATTCTTCCGGAATCTCATTCTCCAAAATACATGCTCCGGCGGGATTGCCTGAAAACGGTTTGTTTGTAAATGCATCAACGGTGAAGAATCTCATTTTTATCTTTTTTAATTAGGCAAACAGATAGCTTCCGCTCCTAAAAAACTGTATCCCCAAAATCCGGGACAGGCTTGTATCCGCTTTTCCTTCCTACAACCGGGAGTCCTCCGAAGACTGTCCCGTCGAACGGCTCCTGGCTGCTCTTATTGTCTTTGACAGATATAAAAATAGCTATTTCGCGGCATTCCTTTGCTAAATCTACTTCCCATTTTGTTCTTTTACAGAAGTATCTGTCGTATCCATCTTTTCCAAATCAGCGGATGCATGGCAGATTTTATTTTGACAACTGTGTTGGTGAATAACCGAACTGTTTTTTAAATGCAAATGAAAAATGCGACAGGTTTTCAAACCCTACTTCATAACATACGTCTATTGGCTTTGACGTACTTTGCGTTAAACGATAATGTGCCAGTTCAAGACGTTTTTGTGTAAGCCATCTTTGTGGTGTCGTGCTGAATACTTTTTTAAAGTCTCTTTTAAAAGTTGTTAAACTGCGGCCTGTCAGATAACCAAACTTTTCCAGCGGGAGATTAAATATAAAATTCTTCTCCATAAAACTGATTAAATCAACTTTACCCGGTTCCTCAAAATTTGCCAAAACATTGTCAATTTTCCTGTCAATATTTCTGAGGATACTGATCGCCTCAGTTATTTTCAATGAAGCAATCTCTTCCGGAATATCGTCCATCTCAAAATAGGGAATCAAAGAAGACAGGCAACTTTGCAATAGCGGATGACTGTTATAGCATAATATCCGGGGCGAAGCCGAAGGTTTGGGCTCAATGTCAATTTTGGAATAAAATTCCCTTAACCTCGTTGCAGAAAGATGCATGACAACCGTTTTATGTGGCTGTCCGTTCTTAGGGTAGTTGATTATTGTAGCCAACTGATTTCTGGGAATTAAGAATATATCTCCTGTTTTGAAATAATAGGTAGCATCTGATTGCACAATTTTCGTTTCTCCCGAAATAAACCAGACAAGCATATGATGGTCAAACATAATGTCTGACTTAAAAAAGTTATCCTCATACGAGGACAACTTTATGTCTTCTGTAATATATTTTGCGTTATACTCCATTTTTGTTCTTTTTATTTTTGAAATCGACAAAACAAAAATAGTAATAATCATTTCAGCTTAATTTAATTCTTATTCCACTATTGCCGCCGGTAACCACTGCAACCATATTTTTTAAAATTGTCATACTTAGTGTTGTTTGAGTTTATGAGACATCAAATGTGATTCCGGTCATTTTCCCGCTCAATGCCCATAATTTTTTGGCATTAGCCTCATCCAGCGAATAAAGTTTCACACCCGCAGAAAAGGTCTGTCCGTAGTTTATTTCTGCAATATCCGCATCTTCACAGTAAACACCGCCAAGGTTATCAAGTAAAGGACTTGTTGCGGCCCAGACAGTCGTTGCTGCACCCTGGGGAATTGTCTTTAATGATGCTAGAACTTCCGGTTTTATGTTTCCTCCTTCATCGCAAAATCCCATTTGCAGGAACAATTCCAAAGAAGCTTCTCTTCCAAGTTCCGTACCGTGTATAGAACCCGGATGTAAAGAATAAGACCTTACATTGAAAGCCTTTGCCCGATTATCCAGTTCAAGGGAAAACAGGTTTACAGCGGTTTTGGATTGCCCGTATGCTGCGAGCGTTTCATACTCCCGTTGTAAAAAATTAGGGTCCTCAAAGTTGAAGGGAGAGAATTGATGTCCCTGAGAGGAAACGTTAATGACCCTTGCTCCGCCGGCTTTTTTCAGTGCCGGCCAAACTCTTGCCGTAAGTTGAAATTGAGCCAGATAGTTTGTCGCCAATTGTGATTCCAGTCCACGGTTATCCCTTAGTAAGGGGACCCACATAATTCCGGCATTGTTGATTAACAAATGAAGTGACCTGCCTGAGTCCAAAAATTTATTTGCAAATGCATCTATTGAATCCGGATCCATCAAATCCATTTGTTCAATTTCTACATTTGGAATGTCCTGCAGATTACGTTTTGCCTTGTCGATGTCCCTTGCAGGAACAATAACCACTGCCCCTGCAGATGCCAATGTTCTGGTTGTCTCCAGACCAATACCGGTATTACCTCCGGTTACGATGGCAATCTTTCCTTCAAGGCTAATACCCTTGATAACCTCGTTTGCTGTTGATTGTGCGTTAAAGCCACTGCCAAGTGTTTTTTGCAACGCTCCCTGATAGTTGTTCTGTCTCATTGTTATACCTTTTTAATTGTTTTGATGAAACAAAAGTATCAGAAAACAAAAGAGTCAACTTTGTTTAAAAGGCCGGATTTACTTTGGTCAAAAGGCCATGAAGTTTTTCTGCTATTGCCGTACTATCTCCCGTCCGGCACTATGGGCTTGCCCTGTTTGGGGACTTCATGCAGGGAAAAGCCCGGTTCAACACGGCCTCCAATGCAGAACGGATTTTATCAGAGGCTCATTAACGATAGCTTTTATTCATCCGGGTCCAGGTTTTTGTACATTATGTATGTGTCTACGAACCCTAAAGTTTTGTGCCGAAATCCACCGGGCGTTTTGCCAATTATTTCAAAACCAAATTTCTGCCAAAGCCTCACAGCAACCTCATTGGTACTTACAACAATATTGAACTGTATTCCTGAAAATCCTTTTTCCTTTGCATAATTTATTGAATGCCTGCATAATAATCTTCCAACTCCAAGCCCCTGGAATTTGGGCCCCACCATATAGCTACAATTTGCAATATGGTTTCCCAAATCAATTTGATTGGGTTTAATTATATATGTTCCTAAGATTTTATCGTTTTCAACTGCCACAAAAGTATCCATATAGTCAGCAAACCAATTTTTTTCTAAACTGTCTTTGGGGGTATCGGGATAAAATACATAGGTGTCTCCTGTTGAAATTACATCTTTAAAAATGTCCCAGATTTTATCATAATCACTTTTTTTATCTGCCCGTCTTATATTCATATCAAAATTTCGTTATAAATATTTACTCAAAAATCAATACTTAATTTACATATCGGATAAATTGTAAAAGCCTCAAGAAACATCGTGATGCTGACTACAATAATGGGGTGAATAATATAAGCGATATAAGTGTCTTCAGGCATTTGTAGTATGCTCTTGACATGCGAAACTTCAGTTATTTGCTCTCTTAACAAATTCTGTTATTAACGGATTGGGCCTATCAAAAGTCGAATCAATCTGAGGGACAAAAGCTGTTATTATAAAAAATGGATGATTTAATAATTCTATCATACGTACGGAATTATTAATATCAAATCCGCTAGCCACCATTTCTCCATTTAAAACTAAATCTTTATAATTATCGCTAAGCCCATAACTACAATAATAATCAACTTCAATCTGTTCTTTACAATAAATCGCTTTTGCCAGAGTGTTCTCCCGGATATTCACAACGCCTCTCGTCCCGATTAGTGAACACGTCATTTTATCCACAAACAAATCTGTTGTATCATTTGAGTATTCTGCATGATTGGCATTATTAAATCCTAATACATTCCTTGCATATTCAATAATTGAATGTTGATAACCGCCACATGTCCCAATATGGGGAATCCTTTTTTCCCGCGCGTACTTAATAGCATTCAAGGAACCAATCATACTTTTAAAAGGACTACCGGATGCGCTCCATATTCCATTAAAATTTTTAAGTTCCATTTCATAATTGTCATTAGCCAGAATTGTTGTCTCAATCCATCTGTACTTTGTCGCATATCCCAGCTTTTTATTCGAATGGTCAATCGATTCTGCAATTGCCAATTGAGTTTTAGAATTATGAAAGTCTCCGACAATGCCTATTTCCATAGTTATGCTTTTAGTTATAATTTCTAAAATTGCTCGTACTTAATCCTGTTTTAAGTATGTGATAAAAAATAGTTTTCATTATTTTATTAACTTTGGTCCCATTATGGGACGAGTCAATACACCAATTCTCACACCGGAGCAACACAGGGAATTAGAAGCTGGATTCAAGCGTGGGTCAAGCCATTGTTTCCGGATGCGTTGCCAAAGCATACTGCTTAAATCCGAAGGCCGCAGTTCTGCAGAAGTGGGAGCTATTACAGGCATGTGTAATGTAAGTGTCAACAGTTGGCTAAAGCGGTACAAGTCCGAGGGGCTATTGGGCTTGCGCACCAAGCCTGGCCGGGGCCGTAAGCCGATTATTGATATGGTCGAAGATAAGGAAGCTATCCTGGCAGCCATTAAAGCCAACCGGCAACGTATGCAAACAGCGAAAGCCGAATGGGTGCAGCAAAGCGGGAAAAATGTTAGCAGCAGCACCTTCAAGAATTTTTTAAAAAGTTTGGCGGACGATATAAACGAATAAGACGCCGGAGCAAAGGCAAGCCGATACCGGAATATTATGATCTTCAGGTCGAAAAACTGAAAGAGCTTGAGCAGTTGAGTATGGAAGGAATAATCGATCTTTTTTATGGCGATGAAACCCATGTGTGCAGCGAAGGATATGTTCCTTACGGCTGGCAATTTCCGGATGAGGATGTTTGTATCCTTTCGGAGAAAGCTTATAAACTCAATTGTTTTGGATTTATAAACAGGCAGAGCCAATGCTGGTGGGAAACCACCCAGGAAAATATTGATGCCCAGTTTGTATTGGAATATTTGGAGAAATTTTCTTTTCAGATCCACAAAAAAACATTTATGGTATTGGACAACGCTCGTGTACATAAGGCTAAACCCATTCAGGAAAGGATTCCTTATTGGCAGAAAAGGGGATTGTTTATCTTTTTTCTTCCTCCCTATTCCCCTCACCTGAACATCGCTGAAACCCTTTGGAGAAAATTGAAGAAAGAATGGCTGAACCCGGAAGACTATCTCTACAAGGATACTCTCTTTTACCCAACTAACCGGTGCCTGGCTAGCTTGAATAAGAACTTCAAAATTAATTTTTCCCATTTTAATGTAAACTAATTTTTAACGGGTACTTACATTTATAATGGATTTGAATTAGTCCTGTATCAAATTTTCTTATGTCAACTAGCTTTAATTTTTGTTCAGGTCGCCCATCTTTAAAAAGTTTTATTCCATTACCCACTAAAATTGGAATTACAGAAATAATAAATTCATCGATTAGTTTTTCCTTTAAAAGTTCGTTTACGATTTCTGCTCCTCCGTCAATAAAAATGTTTCTTCCTTGCTCACTTTTAAGACTGATAACAAGTTCCTTAAGGTCTCCCGTATAGAAATTTGTCTTGTTTATGCTTGGTCGCGGTGTCCGAGTAATGATATATGAATCTTTGTCAATATGAGGGAAATTCACGACTTGCGTCATTACCCAATCATAAGTTTTTCGGCCAAGTATTACAGTATCCACCGATTTCACAAAATCAGCATAACCATAATCCTCGCCGTCTTGTTGCACAATTGATAAAAAACTCAAATCATTATCCGGCTTAGCAATATAGCCGTCCAAACTTACCGCTATATATAAGATTACTTTCCTGTCACTTTTCATATCCTGTCAGTTATTTGTCAATCTGATCAACATCAAGTCTTTATTGTATTTTCTGAGCAAGCACGACAAGGGCCCGGTGTGACTTCTTTTCCACAAAATCCTCATATGCATATATAATTTCAAATCCATTTTCACGTAGTAACTCAAGTACTGTATCTTTCGATAATGAGCTGTAATAAAACGATTCCCCGAACATACTATCGAAATGTTCGCCATCAGTATTTCCGTGCGTAAAAATCAAATATCCCCCCTGGTTTAAAAGGTTTCCAATTTTTGGGTATATGCTTCTCTGTTTGTCTTTCGGAAAATGCCACAAGGAATCCCAGGCAATCACACCATCGAATTTCCCGGTAGTTTCAAAATCTAAAAAATTACGGTTGACAAATTGGGCATTTGTAATACCGGATAACCGTGCCATGGAAATCATTTCTTCGGAGAAGTCAATACCTGTAACAAAAAAACCTCTTTCACTCAGATAACTTGAGATAGGAATACCTGTTCCACATCCTATATCCAAAATCCTCCCTTTTGCAATTACCCTGTCTGCAAAATCTATCACTAGTTTACTGACTGCAGATTGCTTTCGTTTTTCTGTCCATCTTCGGGCGACTTTATTATATGAATTCTTATTCATCCAATTTTGGTTTAATAATTACGGGCTCTTTCGATTCATAATGAATAGTAAATTTAGCGGCTGTCTTTTTTCTCAATAATTATTTCGCTCGCTTTAAATATACTTTTATTTGGAAAACTCAACAGCGCATTGCCCATTAAATATAACTTGTTCTCTTCTTCTACAACTTTGTCTGCATTATACTTTAAGTCCGTTAGTTTTTCAGTAGTAAAAACAATTAATTTGTTCTGTTCCAACTTTATTAAAGATGAATTAGTTTTAAAATAAGCATCCTTCATAAAAATTACATTATCCTTTTTAATGTCTACTTCAACTCCATTCCGTTTAAAATAGATATCACCGCTGAAAGTATATCCAGATGAATTTCCAGAAAAATTATAACTATCGAAAGACATCCAGTCACTTTTAGTCTTAGGTAGTTTTTCAGGATTAGCACTAACACCTAATTGGAATAAAAATAAACCAAATAATAGAATCCATTTTAGTTTCACATTCTCAACTTTTATTCTCATGACAATTCAATTTTAATTATATTCCTACGACGAATATCGTTTACAAATAGTTACATCCGTTGCTATTGAAAGTCATTTCATATAGAGCGGAGAATAGCCGAAAGAACAATCCCGCCAAAAATAAAAATGCTCACCATCCAGAGATCGTTGACAAAAACAGGTTTGCCACATCGGGTAGGGTATTTGCAAGCTCTTTTTACAAACTTTGGCTGTGTGTTAGCCGGTAGCGGTTTGCAAATGTGTTTGCAGATAGGCGTTGGCTTATTCGTATCGAAGTGCTTCCATCGGGTTTCGCCTTGCTGTATTCCAGCTTTGCAGTGTAACAATAGTTACGGCAAACGCAAAAGTTCCCACTCCTGCCAATGCAAATACCCACCAATCCAAGGTCGTTTTATAGGCGAAATTTTCCAACCACTTTTGCATGAGTTTACAGGCAATTGGCGATGCTATTATAAATGCCGTCAATACCCAGATTACAAAGCGGTAATTAATGATTTTGAAAATATCCAACAGTGTTGCCCCGTTCACTTTTCTTATGCCTATTTCTTTGGTTTTATTGATGCAGATTTGGAAAACCTGACCGAGAATACCTAAAAGTACCAGAATAAAAGCTGTAACAGAAAAAGAGGATATGGCTTTTCCAAGTTGCTCGTCTTTTGCATACATCACGTTGAGCCTGTCATCAATAAATTCAAATTCCATCGTATATTCTTCCGGCATAACTGACTTCCATACTTTTTTTATTGCTGATAGTTGCGAGGATATATTTCCATTGGATAACCGGATGGAATAATTTGGGAAATTGTTAATGTACCTGTGGTCAATAGCAATGATTACAGGAGTTACGGCTTCTCTGAACGACATAAACTTAAAATCTTTCATTACGCCTACGATCGTATAGTAGTCACCGTATTTTGGATTCTCACTTTCCTTCCATTGGTTCTTTTTCATTCCCGTTTCATTCACAATACATATTTTGTCGGTTTTCCCCCGTCCAATTTCCCAATTCTCAAGCATCTCTATACCATAAGTCTTTATAAAGTCATTGTCGGCATAAATCAAATATCCATCCGGGGTCTGAGCATTTATTATACCCGGAATACCCTGGCTAATAGATGAACTTTGCACAAATGGCAACTTTTCCATTTCGCTTTTTAGGGCATTTGCCAACTTCAAATTCCCATTTAGTTTCAGGTAAATGATGTTTTCTTTCTGGAACCCGAGGTCGGCGTGTTTTGCGAAATGAAGCTGTTTGTTGATAAAGAACAGACAGATAAGTAAGCCTACGGCAACTGTAAATTGTGAAACGGAAAGCACATTGGAGGCAAAACTTCCACCACGCTTAACATATCCGCCTTTCAGGTATTTTACCAAGTTAAACTTTATCAATCCCCATTGTGGCAAAAGTGTATTTATGAGGATGATAACACTAATTGTCAGGATGAAAAACAGGAGCGGCACCGGCTGAAATAATAATCTTATGCTGATTGTGCTTTCCAATAACCGGTTAGCAAAGGGTAAGAATATAAATGATAATATTAACGATATTGCTATTGCTGTAAATACCCCGATAAATGATTCGGACAGAAAATATTTAAAAATATTCGAAAAAGCGGCGCCGTTGGTCTTTTTTATCCCGATACTTTTTATTTGTGATTGATGCTGAGCGATGGAATAGTTTATATAGTTAATTATAGATAGTGCCAATATCAGTATGGCTATGGAAGCTAACAGCAATATCAGTTTTGTATTTCCTGTTTTTGTGCATTGAGATAAGTCATAAATATCGGTTGACGATAAATAAACATCCTTTATTGGTTGCAATGCAACTCTTTCGTGTATCTTTTGATAGTTTTTCAGGCTACTGTTTAATTTATCTGTGAAATCAACAGGATTTATATTACCTGCTAATTTCACATAGTAACTTACAGGATTAACATTGTACTCATCATTTCCCATTTGACTCCACTGCAAATTTCTCTCAATATTCAGAAAAACAGAAATGTTGGGAAAACTTGTATTTATTGGCAAATCTTCGACAATGGCAGATACAAACAATTCTGTTCCTTTCCAATCATCCAATACAATTCTTTTACCAATAGCATTTCCCCCCTTAAACATTTTATCAGCCATTGATTGTGTGAGCACAACTGAGTTATGATCCAGCAAATTGTTATTTCTCGACTTTTCAATGATTTTGAGCGACAGCAAATCGAACATTTCGTCTGTCGTATTCATACTGTAATCATACTTAAAACTTTTGTTTTCAGTCAGCAATAAAAAGTTATAACTACTGCTAATTTGGTATGGGACCACACGTTCAATTTCGCTGTAATTGTTTTTTAATATGTCTCTGAGATTGTAATCAAAAGCAGTGGTTTTTTCATCAGAAAATTTTGAATCAACATCTACCAGCCTGTAAATATGCTCATAGTCTTTAAAAACCGTATCAGTCGTAAATTCGCTGTAAGTATACAGCCCAATTATAATACATACGGCAAATCCCACAGCAAAACCGCCAATACTTAGTGCAGAGTAAAATTTGTTTTTTTGTAAACTTTTCAGACCAGTTTTTAAATAATGTAAGATCATGATTCTAAATTTTTGGATGGTCAATCATCAGAGAATAAGCAATATTTATGCTATTTTTTTACAGTACTAAATATCTGCACTTTAACTAAATTTACTTGTAACTCGCTTTTCATAAAGTGTCAACTTTCTTGACGCCACTGTTTAGCTTTTTGACACCATTGCCCCAATATCATCACGAGTGCGGTGGCAAAATTATACGATTTGACAAGCCTCCAATAACATAAGACGCACGGCCGTGCGTCTTATGTGTACCCCGAATGTGACTCATGCATTCCGTTTGTTTGCCCCCCCACCCCATTCAATCCGTTTTCGGCGTATTGCCGTAAGCGTCTCCGTGATGCCATCTTTTAGGATTTGAGGAGTGATCCTATCTTAGCCATCCAACAAAAAGGATAGCTATTATGATGACATCAGAACTATATCAGAAGACCCTGAGCGGTTATGAAGCCTTGCTGGGGGAAGGAGAATCAATGTCCCTGAGCAGGTATTGCCAGCTACATCACGTCAATAACCGGGGACTGCGGTACTGGATGAAAAAGAACTCGATCATTAGCCCAAAAGCTAAATCAGGAAAGTTAGCCGGCCCATCGGCAGCAAATAATACTGCTCAGCCAGTCCCCGGTACTCACCAGCTGGTGCCCTTACTGATCCAGTCACCCATCGGTGGGAAAGCGAAAAAGCTAAGCCGGGGAAAATCGTCATTGAAGGGCGTTCACATTACGACCCAAACGGGGGTGGTTGTCAGTATACCGGAAATCAGCAGTGTTGATTTAGCCGGGTTAATCCTGTTCTGTAATCAGCAGTAATTCCATGTTTGCACTGACCCCGTCCATGAGTTATTACCTGTGTCCGCATGCAGTGGACATGCGGAAAGGGATTTATTCCCTGTACCAGTTGGTCAAGTCCGATATGGGCCGAAACCCCTTGTCCGGAGAAGTATTTCTGTTTTTAGGCAAAACAAGGGGAATGATCAAGATCCTGCACTGGCAGAAAGACGGATTTATTCTTTACACGAAGAAACTGGAAAAAGGGACTTTTGAGGTACCCTGTTTTAACCCCGGCAGCGGTCAATACGAGATGAAATGGGCCACTTTTGTTTTGATCATGGAGGGGGTCCGGCTGAAGTCCGTAAAGTACCGTCAGCGGTTTGTAATGAAGTCAAATATTTGATATATAATATTTTATATAGAATATTTAGTTGTTTTTTCTTGGTCATCCCGATTGTTATGAGTACCTTCACAGGGTGAGTAACAAACGGATGATGGCATTATTGGAAGACCAGTTAAGGCTTTCTGCTGAAAGAGAAAAGTCTTTGCAGGAGCAACTTGCCCGGCAGTCTGCCCAACTGCGTAAGCAATCGGTACAGATTGAAGAACTGACCGCTTCCATCCGTTCCCTGGAAGAAGCCCTTCTTTTAAAGAATGGTCATATACAGGATCTTACAGGAAAAAACCGCGGACTGGGCAAACTGCTGTCCAATAAATCCGAGAAAATAACTGTCCCGGCAGGTTCAGCGCAGGGAAAGGCCCCCGGGGGAACAGCCGCAGCCAATCTGAAGGAGAGGGGTAACAACAATGCCAAACGCAAAGAGTTTTTCGATCTGGAGACGATCATCGAGGAGGTTTATCCCGATGATCCGGGTTTTGATAAAGAAAAATCCCGGGTGATCGGTTACGTGGATTCCATTCTTTATGAGTGTATCCCGGCTAAGTTTATCAAACGGATCTTCCGGCAGTATAACTGCCTGTTGGATGAAAAGATATATTCCGGTAAAGCCCCCAGGGCGCCACTGCTCAACTCCAACTATGACGGTTCCTTTATTGCGGGCATGCTGCAACTGCGCTACATTTACTCCATGCCCGTTGAGCGGATCGTTAAATACTTCACGGAGCATGGATTTGAGATGAACAAATCCACGGCACACGGGCTGATCAAGAAGTCGGCATGGATGATGGACTGTCTGGACAAGGCCTTAAAAAAGGCTATCCTGGAGGATGATTATCTTTCGATGGACGAAAGTTATTATACTGTCCTGACCAAAGAGAAAAACAGCCAGGGTAAAGGTGTGCGCAAAGGGTATATCTGGGCTGCTCTGGGTAATACAGTCAAACTGGTCCAGTACTTTTATGAAAACGGTTCCCGTTCAAGGGAGGTATTAACCAATTATATCGGGGAACAATACAAAGGGGCCATCCAATCAGACGGGCTTGCCAATTATAAAATTTTAGAAACCGGAACTTACCCGGGCGTGATCCGGCTGGGCTGCTTCCAGCACTGCAAACGTAAGTTCCTGGATATCGAAGGCGATGAAGATGCCAAAGAGATTGTGGACCTGATCAATAGTCTTTACCGGAAAGAGCATGAGATAAAAGAAGACTGGGAACCGGATAAAATCCTGAAACACCGGCAGGAATATGCCCCTCCGGTATTGGAAGAACTTAAAGAGAAACTGCTCAGCATACAATCCGACCCGGGGACGCTGCCCAAAAGTCCGCTCGCTGTGGCTGTCAACTATACATTAGGTGAATATGAAGCCCTGTGCCATTATATCCGGCGGCACGACTATAAACCAGACAACAACGCCATTTATCCAAACTTTTCAATTATCCCAACTTTCGATTTAACAATTATATAATCAATATATTGCGTATAAAAAGTTGGGATAATATTATTGTTTTTATTCGGTTTCTATTCCGAACATTGCCGCTAATCCCTTGTTCCCGGGTAGTTTCCATTTTTTCTTCATGGACCTGGTTACAGTATCTTCGAGAGTTTCAATTGCAGCCTTTTTTTGTTCTTCCGTAACATCCTGATATACCATTGTTGATTGCAGACTGGAGTGTCCCATCAATTCCTTAATTTCAACGATATTGATATTGTCTTCTCTCCAATGACACGCCATGCTGTGACGCCACAAATGACTGTGCAGGTCGAGGGGAACCTCTTCACATTTTTCATGGGCTTTTTTTGCATATAACGTCAACCGCTTGCTAATGGCAGGTTGTGTCAGTTTTCCCCGTATCCCATGGCATGGAGAATAAAACAGGAAGTCATCCGGTTTTGGATTCGGTTTATGGAACAACTTCAGATACCGTTCCAGCCATTCAACAAGTCGCTTCTGAAGATATACCGATCTGATCCTGCCTCCTTTGCCATGAAGTATAACAAAAGGGTCTTTTGCCTGAAGATGGATATCAGAAACCTTCAATGAGAGTATTTCGTCAATGCGGGCAGCAACTCCGTAACAGAGCATCATTAGGACAAGGTCTCTCAAGCCTATGCGTGTTACCGTGTCAGGAACAGCAAATATGGCCTGAACTGCATCCCTGCTCATTCCGTTTACCTTTCTTTTAGGTTCTCTGAGAGGTCTTATATGCTCGTATGCCCTGATATAGAGATAACTGTATGTGGGATCTCTGCCCCCGATGTATTCCAACAGGCTTTTTACAGCCGCCATTCTGCTGTTGCAGGTACCGTTGCATACACCGCGTACCTGCTTCAGCCATATCTGCCATTCATTTAATCTTTCAACAGAAAAACATTCACCGTTCAAATTGAATGGTGTGATTCCTTTATCGGATTCAAGAAACCTGACATATAGTGAAAGGGATAGTCTATACGACCGCTCCGTATGGCGGCTGCTTGTCTTCAGTGAAGGGACATGGAGGTTGATCCAGTCATACGTATAACGGGCAAGATCCTTTGCTTGCCGGGTTATGCCGCTCTTTGTGTTATTCTTCGTTCTCATAGTCTGGCAATTGAGGTAAGAGATTGTTGAAACTGTTCTCTGTGTTCCTTTTCAGTTTGTCGGTGAGCATCGGTGTTATATGAAAGTACCCATATGTACTTTGAATACTTTTATGGCCCATACTTCTGGACAGAAAAAGGAGTTTCCCGCTTAATTCGTATCCATGGTTCTCCCATTTTGTAATATTTGTTACCGCGTAATGGCTGCGGAGATCATATGCACATGCCGCTTCTGTATTCAGTCTATACCAAACATTTCTGAAGTGATAACCTTCCCATGCGGGAGTACGCGCATTGTCATTCCTATCCGGGAAAAAGTATTCGCGTCCCGGCATCAGTTTTGACATCGCTTCATTATACTTTTTTAGGATGAACAGCATTGACTGGTGAAGTGCAACACGATGTTGGTCCGCCCCTTTGGATCTTTCAATTTCGACCACTCCGCTCTTTAGATCTACATTCCGGCATTTCAGCCATCTGGCCTCACAGGTTCTCATTCCCGAACTCAAAAGAAGACGGAAGAATACCGGAAGTTCAAGGCGGTTCAACATGGCGTGAAGACTTCTTTGTCGTAATGACAACTTCATGAAGTAGCTGTCGCATTCACAAAAAAAGGAATCCAGTTCCTCAGGTGTAAAATAATGAGGTAAATATGAACATGGAACATTGGCAGAATCCCTTTTTGATCCCGATTTTGTCCATTTACGTTTGCGGGCATAATCGATGAAGTTCCATATGGCCGTAGTCCGTACCCTACAGGAATTCCCGTTTTCTGCCGGTCTTGGATTGCACCAGGATGTCATCTCATCGGTGAGGATATCCGCTGCCGGATAGTTGTCCATAATATAATTGTCAAAATAGTGCAGGTTCTCGTAATAGGTCTTGCACCATTGTCCTGCATCCTGCCTGCTTAGAATGAACTCTTCAAAAAGCGGTGCAAGGAATGATTTGAACGGCCTTTTCATATTTCGAACAGTTCGTTGGACACCGGATATTCAGCGACGCTTATTGAACATTCACGCAGATGCTCAATATCTGCATCCGCATACGGTTTGATGGATTCGGGTGAGCTATGGCCGGCAATCGAAGAAACAACATCACATTCAATTCCATGGCTCAAAAGATAGGTGACAAGGTGGTGGCGAAGCACTCTCAATCCTTTGGTACCCCCATGGGTCCGTACTCCCGCTTTCTCAAAAAGCTTCCTGACAAGGCCCCCAAGGTTTTTCAGTTCACCATGAGGCCGGCTCTTGGTTACCAAGACATTCTTAACGGCATTTTCAGGCCTTTCCGTTGTTATGTAATCAAACAGTTCATTCCCTGTTGCTGCATTCATGGGCATTGTCAATGGTTCTCCTGTTTTCGATTGTATAAGGTGTATCCGGTCATATTTCCAGTCAATATTTTCGGGTTTGAGTTTTGTGATGTCAGTTCCCCTTAGCCCCAAAAAATATAACAGCCATCCGATACTCCGCTCGAGATGTGTCAGTCCCGAATCCCTGTTTTCAAGGCATTCCCGTATTTTCATGGATTCCTGGGGGGTCAGATACTGGAAGTTCCTGGTACCGGATTTTATCGCAGGTAATATTTCGAGTATTTTTTGTACCGGTTCTCCGTACAGTCGCATTGTCGTTCTTAGAACGGCCTTAATCAAACTGCAATAATCTTTACCCCTGATTTGTCGCTCTCCGTTGAAAAAGAATGTATAGACCATCCTGTTTTCAACATCATGGAATGTTTCTGCGCCACAATTCTGTAAATGTTTGAAGAAATTCATCGCTGCACGGGCCTCAGTCCATACGGTCTTTTCCCGCTTTTCACGCAATCCGCCAAATTCAAAATGATAGTCTATTGCTGATTGAAAAACAGTATTCAGCCGGTCGTATAATGGTGGAGGTGCGAGAAATCCATTTTTGGAACCAACACCTCCTGGGTATATACCTTTCCGGTCAAACTGTTTAACATTTCCAACATAAGTCATTAAAGACTTGTATCTTCCTTCTTCCGCTTTATAGCCACGTTTCTCAACTTCCAGAAAAAAAAAGTTCCTCATAGGAGGCAATTCCCGGTGATGCACCAACCTCCAAAGCCAATCTGATACATTTTCTGGTTTGCAGGAGAGCATCTTTCTTATAACCGTTTTTAACAAGGAAGTCCATCAACTTTTGATGGGTCTTCCGAAGATTTGATGTGTCCATACGATATTGTATTTAATTTACGGCCACAATATACGATAATATTATCCCAACTTTTTACGGATAGTATACTGACTATATGAACGTTAAAGAAAATATTGGGATAATAGAAAAGTTTGGATAAATGGCGTTGTTGTCTGGTTTATAGTCGTGCCGCCGGATATAATGACACAGGGCTTCATATTCACCTAATGTATAGTTGACAGCCACAGCGAGCGGACTTTTGGGCAGCGTCCCCGGGTCGGATTGTATGCTGAGCAGTTTCTCTTTAAGTTCTTCCAATACCGGAGGGGCATATTCCTGCCGGTGTTTCAGGATTTTATCCGGTTCCCAGTCTTCTTTTATCTCATGCTCTTTCCGGTAAAGACTATTGATCAGGTCCACAATCTCTTTGGCATCTTCATCGCCTTCGATATCCAGGAACTTACGTTTGCAGTGCTGGAAGCAGCCCAGCCGGATCACGCCCGGGTAAGTTCCGGTTTCTAAAATTTTATAATTGGCAAGCCCGTCTGATTGGATGGCCCCTTTGTATTGTTCCCCGATATAATTGGTTAATACCTCCCTTGAACGGGAACCGTTTTCATAAAAGTACTGGACCAGTTTGACTGTATTACCCAGAGCAGCCCAGATATACCCTTTGCGCACACCTTTACCCTGGCTGTTTTTCTCTTTGGTCAGGACAGTATAATAACTTTCGTCCATCGAAAGATAATCATCCTCCAGGATAGCCTTTTTTAAGGCCTTGTCCAGACAGTCCATCATCCATGCCGACTTCTTGATCAGCCCGTGTGCCGTGGATTTGTTCATCTCAAATCCATGCTCCGTGAAGTATTTAACGATCCGCTCAACGGGCATGGAGTAAATGTAGCGCAGTTGCAGCATGCCCGCAATAAAGGAACCGTCATAGTTGGAGTTGAGCAGTGGCGCCCTGGGGGCTTTACCGGAATATATCTTTTCATCCAACAGGCAGTTATACTGCCGGAAGATCCGTTTGATAAACTTAGCCGGGATACACTCATAAAGAATGGAATCCACGTAACCGATCACCCGGGATTTTTCTTTATCAAAACCCGGATCATCGGGATAAACCTCCTCGATGATCGTCTCCAGATCGAAAAACTCTTTGCGTTTGGCATTGTTGTTACCCCTCTCCTTCAGATTGGCTGCGGCTGTTCCCCCGGGGGCCTTTCCCTGCGCTGAACCTGCCGGGACAGTTATTTTCTCGGATTTATTGGACAGCAGTTTGCCCAGTCCGCGGTTTTTTCCTGTAAGATCCTGTATATGACCATTCTTTAAAAGAAGGGCTTCTTCCAGGGAACGGATGGAAGCGGTCAGTTCTTCAATCTGTACCGATTGCTTACGCAGTTGGGCAGACTGCCGGGCAAGTTGCTCCTGCAAAGACTTTTCTCTTTCAGCAGAAAGCCTTAACTGGTCTTCCAATAATGCCATCATCCGTTTGTTACTCACCCTGTGAAGGTACTCATAACAATCGGGATGACCAAGAAAAAACAACTAAATATTCTATATAAAATATTATATATCAAATATTTGACTTCATTACAAACCGCTGACGGTACTTTACGGACTTCAGCCGGACCCCCTCCATGATCAAAACAAAAGTGGCCCATTTCATCTCGTATTGACCGCTGCCGGGGTTAAAACAGGGTACCTCAAAAGTCCCTTTTTCCAGTTTCTTCGTGTAAAGAATAAATCCGTCTTTCTGCCAGTGCAGGATCTTGATCATTCCCCTTGTTTTGCCTAAAAACAGAAATACTTCTCCGGACAAGGGGTTTCGGCCCATATCGGACTTGACCAACTGGTACAGGGAATAAATCCCTTTCCGCATGTCCACTGCATGCGGACACAGGTAATAACTCATGGACGGGGTCAGTGCAAACATGGAATTACTGCTGATTACAGAACAGGATTAACCCGGCTAAATCAACACTGCTGATTTCCGGTATACTGACAACCACCCCCGTTTGGGTCGTAATGTGAACGCCCTTCAATGACGATTTTCCCCGGCTTAGCTTTTTCGCTTTCCCACCGATGGGTGACTGGATCAGTAAGGGCACCAGCTGGTGAGTACCGGGGACTGGCTGAGCAGTATTATTTGCTGCCGATGGGCCGGCTAACTTTCCTGATTTAGCTTTTGGGCTAATGATCGAGTTCTTTTTCATCCAGTACCGCAGTCCCCGGTTATTGACGTGATGTAGCTGGCAATACCTGCTCAGGGACATTGATTCTCCTTCCCCCAGCAAGGCTTCATAACCGCTCAGGGTCTTCTGATATAGTTCTGATGTCATCATAATAGCTATCCTTTTTGTTGGATGGCTAAGATAGGATCACTCCTCAAATCCTAAAAGATGGCATCCCGGAGACGCTTACGGTTACTGATTCACTTTTTTCTTTCTCATTGAATCCCCTTTCAGTTCAACCCGGTTGGCATTGGTGACCAGCCGGTCCATGATGGCATCGGCAATGGTTGGTTCTCCAATGTAATCATACCATTTACTGACAGGCAGCTGGGAAGTGACAATAACCGCTTTTCTTTCATAACAGTCTTCCATGATTTGGAGGAGGGCCAGTCGGGAGTTGGTATCCAGGGGCTGTAACCCAAAGTCATCAAAAATGATCAGGTTGTTCTTTTCAATCTGGTTGATCACTTTGATAAAACTTCCATCGATGCGGGACTGGCCGATCTTTTCAATAAATTTATTCATACTCAGGTACAATGTTCTCAGTCCCAGGTGACAGGCCTGCCGTCCCAGGGCACACGCCAGGTAACTTTTTCCACAACCGGTTTTCCCGGTAATCAACAGGTTCTGCGAACGCTTAACAAAACTGCAGTCGGAAAGGGTCAGCAGGTCTTCTTTGCTGAGGTTTCGTTCAGGGGAACAAACAATTTCCTGGATGACTGCATTGTAGCGGAGCTTACTTGTTTTCAGGTAGATCATTGTCCTTTTATTATCCCGTTCACTCAACTCTGCCTGGGACAAACGGGCCATAAACTGGTCCAGGTCGGGACGTTCATGTACCGGGAGGTTGACAACCGCCTGGTAAACCGAGGCCATCCCGGTTAGCTTCAACTTCTGAAGCTGATCAATCGTGGCTTGTGTGTTCATCTTTTTTTGGTTTTAATGATTAATATGGTGTTGATTGTTATTGCCAGGCGGATGCCCCCCTGATGTTTTCGTGTTCAGGAAGACACGGTCCTGTTTGTTTTGATTCAGGTACGGTATCCAGGTTTTTTGCCAGGATTTGCCTGACCATCTGGTAAGATACACAGGAAGCTGCCCGGGCCCTTTCACAGGCGGACTCGATACGCTTGAGAGGATATTTGCCCGCCAGGGACAGGATCCCCTGGCAGGAACGGTAACTTTGCTGTACAAAGATTTTTGAGTCCAGAATGCGGCCAATAACTTCCCTGGTACAGGGACCTATCCCTGAAGCTTTTGCCAGGTAATAGGCGGCATTGTATTCCCTGCTGCGTTTATAAGCCCGGTGTCTTTCAGGCATGTGTTCTTCCTTTGTTGTATATCCTTGTTCATAAGAGCGGACGTGAACGGCGACACGTTCCAGTCCAATGTATATTTCCACGTTGCGGTAATCATAGATCATTGTTGCCTGGGAACCTACATACTGATAAGGGACACTGTAAAAATGCCGGTCTGTAACAAGCTGGACATGATAAGTGGAGTTCAGGGTAAACTTTTTGCTGTATTTAAAAACGTATGGTTCCGGGGGTAATGCCCGCAACAGTGGCTTTTCTTCCCGGGTAAAGCGTTCATAACGGCTGTAGTCATGGCCTTGCATCTTTTTGTGGTTAAGTTGTTCCAGCTGTTCCAGAATGCGGCTGTTCAGGGCATCCAGGGAGTAAAAGGTTTGATTGCGCATCGGGGCATATACTTCCCGGTAGATAATGTTCACATGGCTTTCCACGTGCCCCTTATCGCGGGGTTTACAGACTCGTCCGGCCAATAATTCTGTCTGGTAATAAATGCCCCAGCAAAGTGTTGCTTCCGTAAAGGTGGGTTCATATAGATCGGCCCGTTTTACCCATTGACGCATGTTGTCACTTTTAACGCTTTCGGTTACTCCCCCAAAGTAGTCCAGTGCCCGGCCAAGACCATAATAAAAGGATTCCTGCCTGGAATCATGTAAGGCAACAGCAAAAACATAACTGCTGTAAGGCAGGCTGCAAACCAGGACCGGACAGGCTGTAACCCTCCCGGTCCGCTGATCGGTCAGGTAAAGCGGGTCCCCGGCAAAATCAACCTGCATCTGACGGGCGGGGACATAATCATGATGATAGGAATAATCATGGTTCTTCAGATGACGGTTCAGATGCTCTTTAAACTGAGTATAACCATAGCCATTGGGAACCTCCTGCTGATATTCCTCCCACAAAAGTTTTTTGGTTACCCCGGTCCGTCCCAGTTCTTGGACATAGCCTTCCAGGCGTGGTGTAAGACCGGACAACCGGGGATCGGCCGCGGGTGTTGCCCGTGCTGTGGTGAGCAGGCTGGCCAGGGCGGAATCATCCAGCTTCAACAAGGACTGATGGCTTAGCCCCGTTTGTTCTATCCGGCAAATATACCCGGACAGAATATTACGCCCCATTTTGAGTTCCGAACTGATCTTGCGCTGCGAAAGATCTTTATCCAGTAACTGTATTAATTTTCTTATTCGTAATGGATATTCCGGTGATGCTGGGTTCTTCGTCAAATTAGGTGAAGACTCTATCCGGTATTTGACAGCACAACTTTTCTGCGTAACAGTTCAAACCCGGCTCTGCCATACATTTGCCGTTTGATATTTTTTAACCGGTTAACATTGCCTTCAACTTTTCCACTACTCCAATTTGTAAGAATGGCATTATCGATTGCTGTGATATCTTCCTTCATTCCGTTTATCAAAGTATTCAGTATTTTTTTATTCAATGCTGTAACTTTGTCCATCCACTTATTTAGTTGTCCCGGCGTTCCATTTTTGAGTATCTCCCTAAAGGACAGTATTTGTTCCCGTAAACTGGCTAATAAGCTGTTGCTATCCAGTAGCTGCCCGATTTGTTGTTTTTCTTTTTCATTCTTTATTTTGTCTAAGTCGTCAAAGAAAAGATAGCGTACTATTTTTCTGGGTGATAAGATAGATACATCCTGAAGTTTTTCCGCCGCAGGAGAGGCCTGTTTATGAAGATTGTTTATCAACGGATGATTTTTGAACTGCTCATAAAAAGCACTCCGGCTTCCCTTGAAACCCTGAGTAACTATAATCTTATAAATTGCTTTTATACTGTTCCCCTTACCAAGTTCCTGCTCAATGACAGGCAGATAGCCTGAATAGTCATTTTTAAGAATAACCGATTTATTGGGCAGTACATCCAGCGCTGCATATTTACGGACAGTAGTGCGGGAAATCTTTAACCTGCGGGAGACCGTTTTAAAACCAAGCCCCTGTGCAATAAGAGATTTTACTTCAGCAAATAGCTCTTTGCGGTAATCCGATGGAGCCCCCTTAGCCGGCGTTGGCTGTACCGTAGTTTTTGATGGTGCATCTCCTGTTTTTGGTTCTGTGGCAGGTCTGCCATCTGATTGCATGGATGGCGATTTTAATGGTTTTACCAACCTGGTATATTCTGATTTAACAAGCTGATAAACTGAATCCGACAGGTTCTTGACTAAATGAAATCGGTCTGCTACCTGCCTGGCTGATGGGAGCACTTCATTTACCGCGGCAGAATAGGCGCTTGATCTGTCCCTGCAAACCAACTGGATTTCTTTATGTGATTGTAGAAATTTCTTTACCCCTTTTCCGTCCCTTCCGGGCAAAAGATCGACAACTCTTCCCTGGTCCATGTCGACCAGGATGGTTCCGTAAGAAGTCCCTTTACGGTATGCCCAGTCATCAATCCCTATATTGGGGATTTGATATGCAGAAGGAAGGACACAATTATTTACCAGTCTCAAACAGGTAGAGGGGCTGACCGGAATCCGGATAAGTTTTGACAGCCACGAACTTTTCCTGGCTGATGTTTCCAGGCTCACCCGGGTTAACAGTTGACCTGCCCGGCTGGTCCTTCTGGCATACCGGTCCAATCTACCTGTCAATTGTTGTGAAAATATTTTTTGGGAGCATCGCTTGTTCCGGCAGAAAAATTTTCGAACAAGTAACTTTATGTTCACCTGTTTATCTGCAATAGACAAATCCTGCAAGCTTCTGTAATAGAGACTATGAATGCTCGTACTCTTTTTCCCGCATCGTGGGCAAAAACCTGATCTGGATTTGATTTCAGCAATGATCATTATTCCTGGGTCTTTAATATGAACTTCATTAATTCTTATCCCTGAAAGTTGTAACAGGGCATTAAAAGGGCTAAATTTGCTCTTATTAGCAAATTGCTTCATTTTATATCTTAAATATTTAAATATCAGAAAGTTAAATTAGATATAAATGTTGAGATTTGCTAATATTTTTCACTATATATTTACTTGTTTATCACATATTTATCTGTAATTTTTTATCTCTTTTTCCATCATTTTCATTCACCAAAACTGACGAAGAACCAGCTTGCTCCAGATTATCCATTCGTAACATGCAGACTGTTTTATTTGCCATACTACTCTCGTTTTTTTGTTCTCAAAACAAAAGTAGACGGGATGTTATTTTGTCAGTCTGTTTGTCCTTTTTTTATCCCCCAAGAGTGGCTCCGTTTGCCCCGATACCGGTGGCTCCGTTTACTCCGATGGCCCTGGCTCCATTTACTCCGCTACCGGTGGTTCCGTTTCACCGATATAATCAATATGTCATCTTAGTCAAAATCGTACCAACGATAAGTAAAATCGAGATTCTTCCTATTAGGTTTTTGTTTCTCATTTATTTTCAGTTTCCTCAATTCCCCTATAACGGTTTGGTGGCCGGGTATGCCGGAGAAACTTTTCCCTCAGTCTCTCCCAAAACCAGACTTGATCTGTTCATTATTCCATATTACACATCAAATTGACATTGTTTGGCAATTGTCTTTAATAAGTAGGCGTAGTTTTTTTATTTAAATTTTATCATCTTGATGTCAGTTCCAGTTTTGTCATGCTTCCTTGAATCGCCAAAGAAAACAATCTTATTATTTGATTTTACGAGAATCTTATTGTTCCTCCAAACGCCATTAGTTAGGTCAATTAATTTATAATTTAATAAACTATTTTCGTCCATTTGAGTTGCAATATTAGTTTCATCGTTAACCACTTTTGTAATTCCTGATGCCCAAAAAGTATTATCGGATTTGTTGTAAACTATGTCATTTATTTGAAAATCACTTTTGAATTTGTAATGAGCGGGTTCGAAATGAAAAGTGGAATTATTAATTAACTCCAGATTTTCATTGAAAATATAAATTTTGGGAATTGAAACATATTCGCCTTCTTGGTTTCCTGCAATTAAAAAACCATTCTTATACTCGATAATTTTTTTTACAAAGAATTTATCTGAAATGTCAGGAGATGTTTGATTAAGTAAACTCATATTGGAATCAAATAAATTTAAATTCCATTTTTCAGTTTCACCTTTCTTGTTTAATACTAAAGAAACAATTAACATTCTATCATCCTTTGTTATAAAAGCATCAATAAAATATTCATTGACAGGTATGCTTTTCTTATTTAGTATTTCTCCGTTAGATTTTATTTCGTACCGAAATAGACCATTTATACCACTCGATACCGCAACATAACCGAAAGATGATTTTTTAACCTGAAAAATTCCTTCATATTTTTTCTCCAATTTCAAAGTCCAGTTACAGTTGCCTTTTTCATCATAACTCCCCAAATAATCCTGCTCAAGGTCATCTTCGACAAAAACACTCCCGATAATTAGAAATTGGTTGTCGTTAGGAATTAAATCTTTATATGCAACAAACTCTTTAGGACTAATTATCGTCCTAGCAATTATTCCCTTGTCATTGATTTTATAGACTCCTAATTTGTTTCCATCTGTTTCACTTATCTCTAAGCGAGCGACAAGAAGCATAATCGAGTCATTTGATTGGAAAGCATTAAGAACACTCATTGAATTGCATTCATCAATTATTAGTTGAGATTCTATTTCTAGCTTGTCTTGAGAGTAACCAAGAACAGTATGAAGAGATAGAATTAGTATTAGCAACTTTTTGGTCATGTTATTTGGTTCATTAAAATTACGCCACCGGGTAGCTTACGCCCCCTAAGAACTGTACGTGCCAGTTTCCCGGCATACATCCCTGCCACTTTTAAGAATGTCCCGGTGAAGGGAAACCCGGCTGTTCTTACTGCTTTTATTAGACATAAAAGTAGTAATTTGTCTGCATTCCTTTGCAAAATCTGCTCTCCATTTTGTTCTTTTACAGAAGTATCGGCTATATCCATCCTTTCCCATTTAGAGGAGCCGTCCTCACTAACACGTGTAAGACCCCTTCACAGGCATTTGTGAAACGGACTCACATCCACTCGTTACAACTCAACCATCGTCGAAGGAAAAGACACTCCTGTCTTAGTATTATGGACAAATCACCGATTTACGCCAACACCGCGCTCTACCACTGTGCTCCGCTCTGGCAGGACACTTAAGTGTTATGTGCTAAATTCTATTTTTAATCTCTTTGTTTTTTATAATCAATATCTGTCTTACTCACTAAGAATTGAAAAAGTCTTGATATATCAACCTTTTCGGGATTCCAGTGGGTTATAATGTGATATTTCCCATAATTGAACCCTTCAATCAGCCCTGTTGTGCCATCTGGCGGCGAATCATAACTGTTATCTTCAATCGGTAAATTCCAAAAGTTTATTTCGTCAATGTATTTCTCAATTTCTGTCCAATCTTCAATTGAGAGTCGAATTTTTTTATCCTCTATTAAGTTACCTGGTTCATAACCGCCGGAACCATCACATTCTTTCCAACAGAGTGTGACTTCAGTTCCAGTATTTTCGACTCGAATTGAATATGGATTTGCGAAAGTTCTGAGGACTGTCAAACGATATACAACTTTATTTTTGTCTCGCTGATTACAAAGAATTGGCTCCTTTAAGGCAAATAACTGCTCAGAATACCACTTACATAAGAAGCTGTCAATCATATCTTTACCATCAATTCGTGGAAAATAGTCGGGAAATTCTTTTTTCTCATTTGCCGTTTGTGAGGAACAACTTAAAAATAAAATTGTCAAAACTAATGTTAGTATAATCTTCAATTTCTCCATTTTGAAAATTCTAATATTGAAATATCGCCTTTCCCAATTTTGCGTATAACTGCCTCCAATCTAAAGCGTATGCAAGCAACGCTTTATTGGAGGCTAATTATTAGCGGTTGTAGTATTATTACGATTTAGAAAGTCGCATTTTTTTAATTCTTCCATTCAATATGTCTATTTTATCAATAATAGGCTTAACATTTAAATCATCAATTATTGGTGCCAAGAAATCTTTATCAAGATTTAATTCTTCTTGTTTCAGATACTCTTCTAATTCATCATCTGTAGAGTTTTCAATTACGTTTAAATTCTCATTCATTATTTTAATAAAATTGTCAACTCGATTACTTTTCAGTTTAATTTCAAGAAAAAGGATGGTTCTTAATAAATTGAAAGTCTTTGTGTATTCTTTACTGTCAACTAAATTATCAAAATAGTCATTCAATATTTTAGAATGAATAACATTGATACTTTTTTCATGTTGTTCAAACCGTTCAAACAGTTCAGATGATTTATCGTTAAATTCCGACTCTAGTTTTTCAATCTGTGCTCTATTGGCAAGATTAATATCAATTACTTTTTGTTCGAATTGAGACTGAACGTCTTTTACTTGAGCATAGTTACTAACAACAACAAAAGTTGTTAGTATGCCGATAAAAGTTAAGACTATTGATTCATTTGATACTGTTATTCTACTAATATTTAAAGATATTGAGATGGTCAACAGTATTATTGAGATACATAAGATCCAGTGATTTCCTAAAAATCTACATATTTCATTATATTTAGTCTTTTCATTCTTCATAGATCAGTTTTTTAGAACAACTTGTTACTAATTCTCTTTACATTTTAGTTATATACTATAACCGCTAACGGATGGCGGTAAGAAATCGTTGGGGTGAACGGGCTGCGTTCGTATCCACCGTTACTGATGCTGGGGCGAGGCAGTATGTTGACTGACCCACTGCACCCCCAATGTTTTTTACCGCGTGTGTGCGCCCTGCATGAGCAGCGCGCACCTGCTCAAAGCTATAGAAAAAGCTTAAAAATACAAATAAAAAGAAATAAACATAGATTCAGCAGGTGTATTTTCCCGGAGGGTGCAAGTCCCTTATGTGCAGGAGTAACGTCCTGAAGCATTAGCAAGTGGCAAGCTGGTTTGGGGTGACCCATGCACTGAAGGGGGCGGAGCGTAAAAAAATGTCCGGTGGACATTTTTAGCGAACGAGCCAGCATGCAGGGAAGGGGCAAAATCCGGTACTGACGAACAGTGAATGACGTAAAGTTTTACGGCAGTAAAACCAAATGTCCGGTGGACATTTGACGACATGAAGAGCGTAGCGGTGGCATATGAGGCTGTAAAACGAGGATAAGGTGGGCACACCATTGTAACGTCCCAAGAATACCAAAATCGTTTTCCAGTAGATGTCGCAGGGATTGGATGAAGGGAAAAGCTCTTACCAGGGGATACCTTGTCAACCACGTGGTGGTTAGGACAAGGAGTCAGCAGAAGCCATAGTAGCTACTGGTAACGGGCCGCGAACAGATACCGCGGAGGACTCACAGGGTAGTGAAGGGCTGAACATTAAGATGTTCCAAATCCGGCAGGGAGGCATTGCCAGCCCTGGCTTAAGCGGAACAGGGTAAAACAAAGTAAACGAAAAGAGGATGATTGAACAGGTACTGAACCGAAGGAATATAATGCGGGCTTACCGTCAGGTGGTGTCGAATAAAGGTTCGGCAGGCACCGATGGTATGACAGTAACGGAACTCTATGCCCACCTGACCAAAAACAGGGAGCGACTGGAATCCGATATTCGTACCGGCAAGTACCTGCCCAAACCCATTTTGGGGGTGGAAATACCCAAGAGCAACGGAAAATTCCGTTTATTAGGCGTGCCCACGGCAACCGATCGCCTGTTGCAACAAGCCGTAGACCAGGTTCTGGCCGCTAAATTCGAGATGGAATTTGAAGATTACAGCTATGGTTTCCGGCCAAATCGCAATGCACAGCAAGCAAGCGGTACTCAAAGCACAGGAATACATTTTGTTGAGCGAACTGCCTATTTTACCAAATAAAGACACCCCGGAACAGGAATACTGATAAGTGAATCTTTCCGAAATTATGCATTAATATCTCCAGGTTTATGCGTTAATCTTTCCAAAATTATGCACTATAATTTCCAGGATTATGCACTATAATTTCCAGGATTATGCACTACTATTTTGAAAATTATACAGTAATTTTTTAATCAATATACTTTTCCCCTTATACCGGAAGGATGAAAAAAGTACAGTATCTTTTCCGGAAATCCTCGGTATCTTTTTACTAAAAGTCGGGCAGCTTTTGAGGAAATCTTCCTCATCTTTTGGCGAAAAGTTCAGGGTCTTCTTACAAAATCGTCCCTATCTTTTCCTGAAAAGTCCGGTATCTTTCCGCGAAATCTTCAGCATCTTTTTACGAAGGGAACAGCATCTTTGATCTTTGCCGGAAATGGTTTACAGAATTACTTGTTCATTGGTAAAATATCCTTTATCGTGTGTGAAAATAAATTAATCAACTTTAGGGCCCTTCTGCCGGAATTGGATGTCCCCGGTGAAAAAGAAGATGCCGAGCCACCAGCGCAATTCCTTTTCCAGGAGATCGGACGGCATGTTTTTCAGGTGTCTGGGCAAACTCATCCACAATAAATAATTGATTTTATAATTAAGACGTGTTTTAATCCAGCTTAAAAATTAAATTTGATAATTTTAGAAGTTTAAAATAGCTAAACTGATTTTTTGCAAACATGTCAGATCAATTCATTACAAATGAAAAACTACTTCTGTCTCATGTCATGGAAGGAATCTTTCCACAGGCAGATAAGCTTTATTTTTTAGTTGGGTTTTTCTATTTCTCCGGGTTCGAAGAAATATATAAAAATCTCGAGAATAAAAACCTCAAGATCCTTGTTGGCCTTGACATTGAAAAAAGCATGATAAACAAAGTAAAGGAAGTAGAACTACTTTCTGAAGAGAATATCTCAAGAGGACAAATTCGAAGCAATTTTAACGACTCTTTAGTTCAGATCTTTAATGAAACCGATTTTTTTGATTCTTCTAAAAAGGAAGAAGCCTTCAAAATATTTGTTTCAAAAATTAAAGATGGCTCTTTAGAAATCAGAAAAACATTACACCCCAATCATTCAAAACTATATCTGTTTGAACGCAAACCCGAGTTTACAGAAATGGGAACTTACCCGGGTACATTGATTACTGGTTCAAGCAACTTAACAGCATCCGGTCTTAGACATCAATACGAACTAAATGTTATTTTAAGAAATAAAGCTGATTTTGAAGAAGGCAAAAGAATATTTGATGAACTTTGGTATAATGCGGTTATAATTGCAGATCGGAGTCACATAACCGAATTCGACGAAGAAGTAATTGATAAAATCTGGTTCGAAAAATTGTACAACCCTTATTCTGTTTTTGTCAGGGTTTTACACGAATATTTTTCCATTGAATATGATAAGAAGATCAAACTACCGAATGAAATCACAAAAAATAAATTTGTTGATTTAAAATACCAGGGCGACGCTATAAAACAAGCCATAAATACAATCGAAAATCACAATGGGGTGATCGTTGCCGATGTGGTTGGTTTAGGTAAAAGCGTTATTGCTTCCACTGTTGCCCATAATTTAAATTTAAGAACAATTGTAATTGCTCCTCCCCATTTGGTTAAACAATGGGACGAAGAATACCGTGATTTATTCGATTTTAATGCCAAAGTATTCAGCAGCGGCTCAATTGAAAAAGCGCTGAAATATTTTAACGAAAATTTTAATGAAGAAGAACGCCTGATTATTGTTGATGAAGCACATAAATACAGAAACGAAGAAACACAGGATTATGTGAATCTGCACAAACTTTGTCAGGGGAACAAGGTTATGCTCCTGACTGCAACGCCTTTCAACAATAAACCTCAGGATATTTTTTCAATGGTAAAACTTTTCCAGATTCCTGCAAAATCGACATTGAAAACAGTCAATAATTTAGGAGAAACATTTTCTCGCTTAATAAAAGAATACAAGCTGTTGGCTAAGGCCCAAAAGGAAAAAACAAAATCAGAAGAAGTAATCAAATCAGAACTCGAAAGTATCGCTCAAAAAATCAGGGATATTATTTCCCCTCTTATTATACGGCGTTCAAGAATTGATTTAAATGAAATTGATGTTTATAAAAATGATATTAATTTACAAGGCATTGAATTTCCGATAGTAGAACCACCCGAGATACTAGAATATGAACTTGGAAGCATGGAAAAACTGTACATCAATACACTTGAACTAATCTCATCCGAAAATGAACAAAACTGTTTTAAAGGTACACGTTACAAACCTGTAGCATACCTTAAAAACATAAAAAAATATCAAAAGAAAATTGAAGATGAATTTGGCGATCTTAACCTGTTTCGTGAATCACAAAACAATATTTCTAAATTCATGCGTCATTTACTGGTACGTCGATTTGAAAGTTCTGTTTTTGCATTTAAGTCTACTTTGGAAAACATGATTCATTCTTCGGCTAATATTCTCAACTGGATAGAAAAACGAGAAAAGGTTCCAATCTTCAAAAAGGGGAATCTGCCCAATGTCGAAGATTACTACAATACTGATAATGACGATTTATCGAATGAGATAAAAGGATTAAGTTTTGATGACCAGATTGAAAAGCTTAAAGTCAAAGGCTTGTTTGAGATACCGATAAATGACATAAAGGTTGATTTTAAAAGAGATCTTCTTTCCGATATTGAAATACTGAAAAATATTTATAGACGCTGGTTTAAAAAGGGTATTCTGTTAGACCCTAAGCTTATTTCTTTTTCAAAAATTATCAAAAATCAAATTAAAGCTGAGCCCAAACGTAAAATTGTAGTCTTTTCTGAATTCGCCGATACAATTAATTATCTCTTCGATCAATTAAAAGATAAACATCGGGTAATGAAATACACTTCGAAAGATGCCAATGCTAAAAACAAACAAACACTCAAATTAAATTTCGATGCAGGGGTAAAATCCACAGACCAGTTAAACGACTTTGATATTCTTTTAGCTACCGATGCTATTTCTGAAGGTTATAATTTGCATCGTGCCGGAACTATTTTTAACTACGATATTCCATATAATCCCACAAGGGTAATTCAGCGGGTCGGGCGTATTAATCGTATCAACAAAAAAGTATTTGAAACGCTCAATATTTTCAACTATTTTCCAACAGCAACAGGTGAATTCGAAACCCGGACGAAAGAGATTTCAACCCTAAAGATTGCCATGATCCAGGCACTTTTAGGCGAAGATACCAAAATTTTGACGTCCGACGAGGAATTAAAATCGTTCTATAAAGAACAATACCAGAACGAAATTGCAAAAACAGAGGAACGTTCCTGGGAAAATCCATATTTAAACATTTACAACAACTTAAAAAACAATAATTCAACAGCATTCCAGGAAGCCTTAAAGATTCCTCTTCGGACAAGAATTGCACGTACTCAGAAAAAAGAGGAACACGGCGTGCTTCTTTTTGGAAAGAAAGGCAACGACTTTGTTTTTCGCTTAGGCATAAATGCAATGAACGAAAAAATTATATCACCACAGGAAGCTCTCAGACTTTTTGATGCAAAGCCTATTGAAAAAGCTCAAAAAGTATCGAAAAATTTTGGGGCAACTTATGAATTCGTAAAAGAAAACCTGTTTGTGAAAAATTTCCGCTCGCAATCCGAAAAGCTTAAAACTGAAGTAAAAGGAAAATTAAAAATAGTTTTGGATAACAACTATTCTGCACATCCCGATTACATAAAAGATTTATTGGCTGTTATCGAATTAGATTCATTGCCAAAACATTACATGCGCCTGATTAATAACATGAAGGCAAAAGACATTGATACTATCATTCATGAAATTACCCAGCGTTATTTGACCACTATTTTAACCAAGGCAGCTCAGGTTGATGCCGGAACTGAAACTTTAATAATTTCTGAAGAACTAATTTAAACCAAACATAATGCAATTTTCAACCCCATACAATCAACAAGATTACATTTCGTTTTTTAGAGATGAATTCTTACCTGAAGATTTTCAACAGGAAACCCAAAATATCGACATCGATTTTCAATCAAGATATTTCAAGCAAATTACCTATTTCGGAAAATCCGAATCACTCGATCTGGCAGTTTACGAAATAAGGCACACGTCCGAGAACGATGCCCGCATTGGTCTTTCACGTGATGCTTTTAAAATGGTTTCACACTATTTCGAGAACAATGCCCTTATCCTTTTTGTGCCGGAAAATGAAACCAACTATCGTCTTTCGTTGGTAACAATCGAACATAAACTTGATGCAAAAGGAATTCGTGTGTTTAAAGAATTTTCAAATCCAAAACGGTACAGCTACTACCTTGGACTAAATTCAAAAACACATACTCCCGAACAATATTTAATTGGGCTGGGACGAGTTACGAATATCGACGATCTCAAAAAACGCTTCTCAGTCGAAGTGGTTAACAAAGAATTCTACAGCAAAATTGCCGAGATGTTCTCCAAACTGGTGGGCGGCAAACGTAAACGTGGCGTAAAAACGCTAAACTATACACCTCAATTACAACTACCATCCTATCCTATTGAAAAAAATGAACAGAAATACAAAGAATTTGCCGTACGTTTAATTGGACGTACGGTGTTTTGCTGGTTCCTGAAAAAGAAAAAATCAAACGCCGGTATTTCCTTAATTCCTGAAGATGTTCTTTCCCACTTTGCAGTTAACATGTACCCCGATTATTACCATGCAAGGGTCGAACCACTTTTCTTTGAAGTACTCAATACGCCAACCGACAAACGGAAACAAGAATACAAACAAGATCCTTACATCCTTATTCCTTTCCTGAACGGTGGATTGTTCGAGCCGCACCACGATGATTTCTATGTGGCAGGTAAATCCAATTATGCTTTAAAAATCCCTGACGAGTGGTGGAAAGAATTCTTCGATATTCTTGAGACTTATAATTTCACTATCGATGAAAATACCAGCATCGATATCGACCTCTCGGTTGACCCCGAAATGTTAGGACGTATCTTTGAAAACTTACTGGCCGAAATTAATCCCGAAACCGGGGAAACTGCCCGGAAATCAACCGGAAGTTACTATACGCCTCGTCCTATTGTCGAGTACATGGTTGACGAAAGTCTGAAACAACACATCATTACCAAAACCAATTTACCAGAAGAAAAAATCGTTCCGTTACTCGATTACAGCATCGAAAAATCGGGGCTTACACCAGATGAAGAAACCAAAGTAAAAGCTGCTTTGGACGACATTAAAGTACTTGACCCGGCCTGTGGCTCTGGGGCTTTCCCAATGGGCATTTTACAAAAAATGTTATTAATCCTGCAAAAGGTAGATCATCGTGCTGAAAACTCCATTAAGAATATTCTGAAAGACATAAAAGACCCCATATACCGTAAGCTTTTTGAAGCTAAATTAATGGAAGACGACGACCTCGACGATTATGCCCGTAAACTGAGCATCATTCGCCGTTCTATTTTTGGTATCGACATTCAGCCCATAGCCACCGAAATTTCAAAACTCCGTTTTTTCCTTTCCATTATTGTTGATGAGAAAATACAGGACGATCAAAAAAACCGGGGAATTGAACCTTTACCTAACCTGGAATTCAAATTTGCCTGTGCCAACACCTTAATTCCCCTACCGGCAAACCGCGAATTGTTCGAAAATGCCGATGCCATTGAGCAGCTCGAAAACCTGCGCGAGGAGTATTTTGTAAGTTATGGCAGTGATAAAAAGAACATAAAGGCTGAATTCCAAAACCTGCAAAAAAAATTATTTACAGAAAATATAAACCTCTTTAACCGGGATATTGGCGAACATAACCTCGAACACCAAACACAAAGTTCGTTATTGGCTACGTGGAACCCGTTTGGAGACGAAAGCACGCCCTGGTTCGATGCCAAATGGATGTTTGGCGTAGCCGATGGGTTTGATATTGTAATTGGAAATCCACCTTGGGGTTCAAAATCATGTATTAATGTATCAACTAAAAATAGGAACAAAGAAATTATTGTAAGAATGGTTGATTCATTCATGTTTTTTATAAATGAATCTAGCAAACAAACAAAAGACTTTGGAAATTGCTCATTTATCGTTCCCGATGTCATACTTTATCAGGCAGATAATCTGAAATTAAGAGATAAACTCATTTCTAAAAATAGAATGTTACATTGCATCAATTTAGGAGACTTTGTTTTTAATGAAGTTACAAGGGCATCATGTTTAATTGCATTTAAAAAAGAAATAATCCCTACTTATAATTTTATAGTTGGTTCTTTTCATAACAATTACAAAAAACTGAATTATTCTGATTTACTTTCTATTTCAAACAAAATTCCACAATTATTACCTAATAATACTATTCCGACAGAAAATATAGAAGGTTTTAAACTACTAATAAAAAATTTAGGTGAAAGCCTAATTGATTTCCTTGATGAAGATGGAATTCAACGCGGAATATCTCCAGATTACAAGTCTGCATTCATTCTAGATAAAAATTGTCCGGATTTGAGCATAATAGAAACTCAAATTCAAAAACCAACAATTACTGGTGGTAAAGATATGGTTCAGTTTAGAATTCCAAGCCCCACAAAAGTGATATTATACATTTCTAAGGAAACCAATTCATCAGAAATTCCTAATGCAATTAACTATATTTCAAGATTCAAAGATTTTATAACTTGCAAAGAAGTTTTACAGAATAAACATCCATTTTACACATTACATAGGCCAAGAGAAATAAAAGTTTTCGAGAAAGAAGAAAAAGTCCTTGGCGTAATAACAGGTGACAAATTAAAAGTAGCATTGGATAAAAATAAAATATTCCCAACAGATGGAATATATTTATTAGCTGCTAACTCAAAGACTTCAAACACCTTTTTAGTTGGATATTTAAATTCTAAATTAGCTACTTTCTTTTACAATATGATATCTAATGAAAAAGGGAAAATACTTGCCCAGATAAAACCTAATTTACTGAAAAATATTCCATTTAAAGCGAATTGTCAATTTGAGCAACAGATCAATAGGACTGTTAATGAAATAATGAACCTACCAATAGACCACCGTTCAACTGAAAATTCAGAATTATATAAGATTCTTAATATTTCTTTTTATAAGCTTTACTCCCTCACCTATGAGGAAGTATTAATCGTTGACCCTAAGTTTACTTTAAGTCGTGAGGAGTACGAAGCGTTTGAAATAGAATAAAAACCAACAACTAAACTATGAATATTGACCGTTATATACTAAGCAAAGTCGAACTCCCTGCCAACTTACCTGAAATACTCTCGGAGTTTCTGGGATTGGACTTAAAACCGGCAAAATATGTTTACCAAAGCTCCTTGGATTATCGAATCCAACGCTTAAAAGACAACATCTTTTTCTTTATCGAAATTCCGTATGTCGATAAGGTTTATCGTGATAGTTATTACCATTATTTTTCATCAAAACTTGGAGATTATAAAAAGGACAGTATGCGCCTTTCTCTTTTCGAAGATGCAATATCGCTGGATGATTTCACTACCGAAGAGTCGGTCGAAAGACTAAAAGAACGATACCGGGGGTTTATCGTTTTGCGCCCTACTGTCCCAAATATTTTCGGGCGTAATATTATTTCACCTGGGGCATTTGTGAGTAACGATTTTATTACCTGTAGCTCAAAATTTCCTGCAACCGCAAACTTCGTAAAATTTGAAGTCGAAGGATTTCCTCATTCATCACAAGATGCCGAAACCATCTCATGCGCCGAAACAACAATTTGGGCGTTAATGGAATACTTTGGCTACAAATATGCTGAGTATAAACCTGTTCTCCCTTCAGAAATAATCGAAGTCCTAAAACGGGTTTCTACCGAAAGGCAGGTTCCGACAAAAGGGCTAAACATTTCACAAATGGCTTATGCCTTACGTGAATTTGGTTTTGGCACCAAAGTTTACTCAAAAAGTGAATTTGGTCCTGACGAATTTAAAAGACTTTTTAGCTGCTACATCGAAAGTGGCTTGCCTATTATCACGGCAATTGATAATTTTCATGATAATGGCAATATTGGCCATGCCATATTAGGAATCGGTCATTCAAATGTTTCACCAGATTTGATTGAGAATTTACCCGAAACAACAGGTAGCAAAGAAATAGAAAGTGATACAAACAGGTTTAAAACAATTGAGTTATACGACAACGACGATGTTGCCAAAAATTACATTTTTAATGATGACAATATGCCTGCCTACCAAAAATGTAGCTTTGATAAACCGACTGTTCATTATTCGAATGCATGGCACAATTGTGAGGTAAAATCGTTTGTTGTTCCGTTGTATCCGAAGATCTATCTTGAAGCCTATGAAGCAAAACTTTTTTTCAAACAAGTACTTTTCAATTATTTCGACATCCCTGATAATTCAAAAATTTATATTCGTTTCTTTTTAACATCCAGCCGATCATACAAACACAGCTTAAATTTCAATACTACAATAAACGGGGATATCAAAGACATAATCGAAGAAACTGCAATGCCCAAATTTATCTGGGTAGGTGAAATATCCACCAAAGAATTAATAAAAAATAAACAAGCAAATGGGTTAATTGTTATAGATGCTACTGAAGCAAATACGCAGTTTTTAAAGCCGCTTATTTTAGGTGCTTACTTAAATAATTTAATATCAATTGATTCTACAACGAATTTATTGAATGAAAAAAGCATACCTTTGCAAACTTTTAGTATATTTACACACAATCTAAAATAAAATCCATGGTCAGAAAAATCAGCAAAACCGCTGAAATTGATGCACGTCTTAAAAAAGAAGATAAGACTAGAGTGCTCAATTCAGAAAGTGATTTCGAAAAAATGAATCAGGTTAACAAGTACATGGAAGAAGTGAGGAAGGACTATCAACTCAAAGAAAGCAGATCACTTATCACAGCATCCCAGGTAATTTTAAATGCATAAAATTATTTGTGTTTTTAAAAAGTGTCTTGCTTCCGGAATTCGCTTTAGTTTATGCACTTAAAAGTATTAACATAAACCTGACTTGCTCAGGTTTTTTTGTAACGTAGCAATCGGTAAATTCCGTCTTGTATAATAAAAACAGCGTTCAACGATCAACATTCCTAATAAATTCATTACCGAATACTACATTATAATTCATCCTTCAAAGAAAGATTAAAGTCTAACAATTCTTTGGGGCTTCGTCCCAAACCTTTAGCCAAATCGATAAGGGTAGTAAATGCTAGATCCCTTTTCCCATTCTCTACATCGCTTACTGTTGCTTTAACAAGTCTGTCGCTATTCATAACGACATCATCCTGACTTAGATTTGATTCTATTCGGAGTTTTCTTATATGCTGTCCAAATTTCAGTAATATCTTTTCCTTTTGTATCTCCATTTTTACGCCTTTTACACAAAGGGCGGAATTTTTTCATCAAAATTTGTTATAAGATCTTATAATAGGTAAATAATTATTCCTGTATTTGTCAAATCATTACATCCGAAAGATGTAATTTTGCGATTCTTCTACAGATAAAAATATTAGAAGCATTCGCTTAAAATCTCGCCTTTGAAAACTGGCACTTTTTATGGAACGGGATAATAAGTAGAAAAGCTCACGACCTAGGCGTGGGCTCTCTTATCGTTCCAAGGTATGCCAGTACCCCAAAGGCAATAAGTTGAGTCCGCGCCTTCTTTTTTGTTTTTGTTCCAGGTGTTTTCATTTTAATCGACTCAACTTAATTGTGCAGGCCATGCCTTTTTACCAGGCATGCCTTATGTGTTTGTAGTTTAACTTTAAAATTATTGGTTGTGACCTGACTAACCACAATAATCCTAAAAAGTAAAGGCCCGCTGCAACTGTTTGGCGACGTGCAGCAGGCTTAGCCGTTAATCAATCTTGATAAATTAATTAACACCCTAAATTAATGAAAAACTTTTCATATTACATAGGCAGGCGGCTTGTATGCCCTGCTTTAAGGGGATGTTGCACCCTGTTTGCAGGCACTGTCTATGCCAGGGTCACCACACATTCCTTCCGGATTAAAGGTTCCCGATCAAATCTGTTGCCCCGGGAACATTCCTTAAATCTGTCATTTTTAACCCAACCCCCTAAAGTCATGCTTCACGCGAAACCTTTTTACCATCGTCCGCCTCCGTGATGTTTTAAAATACTTACCAACAGCAGGATTCAGTGAATCCAATATTAACTGAACATTCAACCTGAAAAATCCTGAAAGCAGGAGACAAAAATCCGGCTTCATGGCACTCTTATGCCCTTTTTACAATGAGTAATTAATAATTAGTAATGAACAATGATAAAAATCCGCGGACGCGGAACGATTAAATTTTAACCCGATAAACTAACTGAATGATGAAAAAAAAACGACTGTTTTATTGGCTGGCTGACAAACGCCGGCTCCTGCTGTGTATGGCCCTGGCAGGGCTGTGGTGGTCGTGTAACGACGACGAGATCAATCCTGGCACGCAGGCTTACGATCCGTCCCGGCCGGTGGTGATCACCGGCTTCATTCCCGATTCCGGGGGATCGGGCCAGCGACTGGTAATTTACGGGAGCAACTTTGGCAACGATCCTGATTCGGTGCAGGTGTACATTGGCGGACAAAAGGCCAAAGTGATCGGCGTGAAAGGCGAAAGCCTGTATTGTCTTGTCCCCAGGGAAGCCTTCACCGGTGAAATTGAACTGTACATGGGCGAAAAGCAGGACGGGGAGGAACCTTTGGCTACTGCCGAAAACAATTTTGTCTATGAGAAAACGACAGTTGTCAGCACGCTTTGCGGTTATAAAGACGAGTATGACGACCAGGGCTGGGTTCCCGGGAGCTTTGACAAAACTGCCGGTTTTGCGCAGGTTGGCCAGATGACTTACGACCCCCTGGATTCTTCCCTCCTTTATATCTGTTATGATAACGGGGCCGGAATATACACGGTCAATTTTACGGACAGCACGGTAACGAAGCTGATCGACGGATCGGCTGTAAATAGTGTGAAGACGCTCCAGAATATAAATTTCACAAATGACGGCGAGTACATGGTTGTTGCCCAGGCCCAGGGAAATGCCGCGTACCCTTCTGTTTCGGTTATGTCGCGGGCCAACGGCTTTACCGACCCGGAAGTGCTGATCAAGTCAAGGGGCAACCGGGGGCTGGCCATCCATCCGGTGAACGGGGAGCTCTATTTCAGCGAGTATCAAACCGGTAACCTCCGGCGCTATGACCTTGGGAATTCATCGCTGTTCGGCGGCGCCCTGGGCACGGCAGACTATGAGGACCTGCTGTCGATCCAGGACATCAACTGGGCATTTCATATCGAAATCCATCCATCCGGCAACTATGCCTACATCGTTGTTTCAAACCAGCATTATATTTTGCGGACGGATTATAACTGGGACACCAAGCGCTTTAAAACCCCTTACCGGGTTTGCGGGGAACCCCGGGAATCAGGCTATGAAGACGGCGTAGGGACCAGCGCCCTCCTGAATACTCCTTTCCAGGGCGTATTTGTGAAGAACCCGGACTATGCCGGGCAGGAGGATGAATATGATTTTTATTTCGTAGAGCAGGGTAACCATGATATCCGCATCTTAAAACCCGACGGAAGGGTAAGCACCTTTGCCGGACGTGGAAGTTCCGGTACCGATTCGGATGTTTCCGGTTATGTCGACGGGGAAGTACGCTCCGAAGCCCGTTTTGACACGCCGACAGGGATTGCCTATAACCAGCCGGAAGATGCATTTTACGTTGTGGATGAGGGCAACCGGTGCATCCGGAAAATCCAGCCGGAATAACCAACCATTCAACTAAACGCAGAAAAAATATGAGGAATAAAATTATAATTCTATGCCTGTTACTGGCGGGCTTCTCCCTGGAAACAGTTGCCCAGGACGATAAGGAGACGGTTGAAATAACCGGGCTTGTAACCGATCAGAAAAAAGAGCCTCTTGTGGGGGTTAATGTTTATGTTGCCGAAGTGCCCGGGTTGGGCACCATTACCGGCGCGGACGGAAAGTATAAAATTAAGGTGCCCCAATATACAACGGCTCATTGTCTTTTTCCTACATTGGCTATGATAAGTTTGAGGTGCTGATCAAGTACCAGCGTATCGTTAATGTTACCCTGAAGGAATCGGCCAACAGCGTGCTCGACGAGGTTGTCGTGACAGGTACCGGGGTCCAGAAAAAAGTATCCGTAACCGGGGCGATCACAACCGTTGATGCAATTAACCTTTTCCTACATTGAATGTTACCCTGAAGGAATCGGCTAACAGCGTGCTCGATGAGGTTGTCGTGACTGCAAAATTCTTCTGCGTCGAGCCTTTCGAATACACTGGCCGGCAATGTTCCGGGCATTTTGTCGTGGACGACTTCCGGCCAGCCCGGAAAAAACACCTCCGAATTCTGGATCCGGGGAATTTCCACTTTCGGCGCAGGTTCCAGCGCTTATATCCTGGTCGATGGCTTTGAACGCGACCTGGACGATCTGAATATTGAAGATATCGAATCGTTTACCGTACTGAAAGATGCTTCGGCCACGGCCATCTACGGTTCGAAAGGGGCCAACGGGGTCGTGCTGATCACGACCAAAAGCGGCAAGGCGGGTAAGGTGAATATCGATGTAAAAGTTGAAAGCAGTTATAATACGCGTACGGTTACCCCAAAATTTGTCGACGGGCTTACCTATGCCGGCCTGATGAATGAGGCCCTTGTTACCCGGAACCAGGAGGCTGCTTATAATGATGAAGAACTTGAAATATTACGGTTAGGCCTCGATCCGGATTTGTATCCCAATGTCGACTGGATGGATTTGCTGTTGAATGACGGCGCGATGAGCTACCGGGCCAACCTGAACATCAGCGGGGGCGGTTCGACGGCCCGTTATTATGTTTCCGGAAGTTATCTCGAGGAAGGGGGGATGTACAAGACGGACGAAACGCTGAATGACTACGATACCAATGCCAATTACAGGCGGTGGAACTACCGCCTGAATACGGACATGAACATTACGGAAACAACGGTTTTAAAGGTGGGCGTCTCGGGATCGTTAAGCAAGCGGAACAGTCCGGGCTTAGGCGATGACGATCTGTGGGATGCGCTTTTTGGCTATTCGCCGGTATGTACCCCCATTGTGTATTCCAACGGATATGTGCCGGCTTACGGGACCGGTAACCAGACAAATCCATGGGTGCTGGCTACGCAAACCGGGTATAATGAGGGCTGGTCCAATCAGATACAGACCAATGTTTCCGTCGAACAAAAGCTGGATTTTATCACCAAAGGGCTCCGCTTTACCGGTCGTTTCGGTTACGACACGAACAACAGCGATACCATAAGCAGGAAGAGGTGGCCGGAACAATGGAAAGCGGAGCGGGCGCGCGATTCCAACGGGGACATTGTCTATACGCTGATCTCGTCTGCTTCGGAGATGTACCAGGAAAGTTCATCTTATGGCGACCGGAGGGAATTTCTCGATCTGACATTTAATTATGACCGGGCATTGGATGAACACCATTTTAGTTCGACCCTGAAATATACCCAGGACGCTTTCATTAAAACGCAAAACCTGGGCAGCGACATCAAAAACGGGGTTTCCGAACGCAACCAGGGACTTGCAGGGCGGGTGGCCTATAACTGGAAACTCCGGTATTTTGCAGACTTCAACTTCGGGTATACCGGATCGGAAAATTTTGCCGACGGTCACCGGTTCGGGTTCTTCCCGGCCTATTCTTTAGCCTGGAACCTGGGCGAGGAAGAATTTGTCAAAAACAACATGAAATGGGTCAACATGTTCAAGGTCCGCTATTCGCACGGGAAAGTGGGCAACGACGAGATGGACGACCGGTTTCCGTACCTGTACACCATCGGTACCGGACTGGACGGGTACCAGTGGGCCGATTACGGTTATGACAATTCATACGAGGGGGTAAATTTTACACAGGAAGCTTCAACCGGGGTAACGTGGGAGATCGCCACCAAAAATGACCTCGGGATGGACCTCTCTTTGTTCGGCGATAAGATTAGCGGCACGATCGACTACTTCAGAGAAAAAAGGACCGGAATTTATATGGAACGCGCATATTTACCGGACATGGTAGGTCTGGAAAGCAACCCCAGCGCCAATGTAGGGGCGGTGCGCTCGGAAGGGTTTGACGGCAATTTCGCATATAAGCAAAAATTGGGGCCGGTAGATATGACGGTACGGGGGAACATGACCTACAGCAAAAATATCATCCTGGAGAAAGATGAAGCCAACAATGTTTATCCGTACCAAATGGAAGAAGGTTACCGGGTTAACCAGACCAGGGGACTGATCGCGCTGGGCCTGTTTAAAGACTATGACGATATCCGGAACAGCCCGGAGCAGGAATTCGGCGATTATCAGCCCGGGGATATAAAATACAAGGATGTTAACGGGGACGGCGTCGTCAATGACGGCGATGAACTGGCGATCGGGGCCACCCGCCGGCCCAACCTGGGTTACGGGTTAGGCGCGTCGGCAAAATGGAAAGGACTTGATTTTAATATTCTTTTCCAGGGAACAGGAAAATCGACCTTTACCATGACCGGGAAATCCGTGTTTGCATTCAATGAAGGAGACTGGGGGGTCCCGCTGAGCGGTTTAATGGGATTGGACCGGTGGGTCTCTGCCGATATTTCAGGGGACGCGTCAACGGAAAATCCCAACGCTGCCTATCCCCGCCTGAGTTACGGGGGGAATGCCAATAACTACATCAGTTCGACATTCTGGATGAGAAACGGCTCTTATTTACGCCTTAAAACAATCGACATCGGTTATACCCTCCCCAAAACACTTGTCAACAGGTTTTACTGCAATAGCCTCTGCATTTATTTAAGGGGGACAAACCTGTTGACCTGGTCGGAATTTAAACTCTGGGACCCGGAACTGGGGAGCAGGAACGGGGAAGAATATCCCCTGACCAAATCCGTTACGCTGGGGTTAAGCATGAACTTCTAAAATTTTAGCGAAATGAAAAATGATATCATAAAGACAACCTGTTTTTTGTTAACAATCATACTGGGGGCAGGGGCCCTTCCTTCCTGCTCCGGGTACCTCGACTCTGACCAGTATTTCAGCGACCGTCTGACCGTTGAAACGGTGTTCTCCGACAAAACCTATTCCGAAGAATGGCTGGCCCATGTTTTCTCGGATCTGGAAGGGCAGTGTGCCGATGTCTGTAATTTCCGCTCATCTCCCCACTGCTTTGCCGATGATATGATTTACGGCGGCGATGATGCGGATTACGGGACGACCGGATCCGGGGAAACCTTTTCCTACAACATTTTTCATGGCGGGTCCTATAGTGAAGATGACAAACAGGCTACCTGGACACAGGCTTATGAGGGGATCCGGAATGCAACGATCTTTATTAAGTACATCTGGATGAATGAAGACCTGTCTGATGAGGAAATCGCAGACTACCGGGCGCAGGCCCGTTTTGCAAGGGCCTATTATTACTGGATCCTTTTGCGGAAATACGGGCCGGTACCCTTGCTGCCCGATGAAGGGATCGACTATAACGAAAGTTACGATGAAATAGCCACGCCACGCAGTAGTTATGAAGAATGCGCCGAATATATCAGCAATGAAATGGCATTGGCCGCAAAGGACCTGGAACTGGCCCGCTCGCCTTACACGGAAGTGGCGCGGCCCTCCAAAGGCGCGGCGCTGGCTGCCCGCGCGCAGGCGCTTTTGTTTGCGGCAAGCCCGTTAATGAACGGCAATACAGACGACTATGCCATGCAGCTGGTTGACGATGAGGGGAACCAACTGCTCTCGGCAACTTATGACGAAAAAAAATGGGCACGGGCTGCCGCAGCGGCCAGAGATGTGATGGAACTGGGCGTATACGACCTGTACACGGTCAGTTACAGGACAAGCGGCGATGTCGCTTACCCGGCAACCATCGATCCTCCTTATGATCCGGAGTTCTCGGAACAGGACTGGCCCGATGGTTGGAAAAACATAGACCCTTTCGAGTCTTACCGCTCGCTGTTTAATGGTACGGCCACGGGAGACAACCCTGAGCTGATTTTTACCCGTGGGGATAACGGGGGGAATCAAATATGGAATATGGTGACGAACCAGTTGCCCGTAATTGCAGGCGGCTGGACCAATAACGGCATTACACAGAAACAATGCGATGCCTATTACATGGACGACGGGACCGACTGTCCCGGTAAAGACCTGGAAATAGGCCGGGGTGACGGTACCGCCAGGCTGACCGGTTTTACAACGCAGGATGATGCCGGTGCCGGGTTATATAAACCGCTGCCGGCCGGGGTTTCGCTGCAATATGCCGGACGGGAACCGCGTTTTTACGCCTCTGTTGCCTATAACGGGTGCATCTGGAATATGCTGAACGAAGAACTGGAAACAGACATGAACCAGCAGGTATTTTATTACCGGGGAGGCGGGAACGGTTATACCAATACCTTAAAATGGCTCCGTACCGGTATCGGACTGAAGAAATTCGTCCATCCTTCAGACACCTATTCGAATACCAGTGAAGACGATATTGTTAAAAAGCTGGAGCCGGCTATCCGTTATGCCGATATTTTGCTGATGTATGCCGAAGCGCTGAACGAGCTGGACGGCTCCTACAGCATCCAGTCGTGGGACAGCACGCAGACATACACCGTCAGCCGCGATATCAGCGAAATGAGAAAGGGGATCAGGCCGGTCCGCATCCGTGCCGGGTTACCGGATTACGATGCAGATGTTTACAGCGACAAGGACAGCTTTCGTGAAAAGTTAAAACGCGAACGCCAGATCGAATTGCTGGGCGAAGGCAAGCGTTATTACGATCTGCGCCGCTGGAAGGATGCCACTGAAGAAGAATCGCTGCTTATTTATGGCTGTAACGTCCTGATGGACGAGGATAACCGGGAATTGTTCCAGACGCCGGTAAACTCGTGGGGCCTTCAGTCGACCTTTTCGGATAAAATGTGGTTTTGGCCGATCAGCCATGCCGAGTTAAAGGCAAACAGCCGCCTGACGCAGAACCCGGGGTGGACGTATAATGACTAAGAAGGAGGGGCGTTGCCCGTTTGGGAAGGTTTGAGGCTTCGCCGTTTGAAAATGTTCGAAACTTCGTGTTTGAAGGGTTTGATGGCCTGCGGACGTTTGAGGGGCGTTGCCCGTTCCGGAACCCCAAGGGTGGTGGTCTTATGAAGGAGCTTGAATGGGTTGTTGTTAATTTAATTAACAGGAGTGATTTTGCTAACGTGTTTTAAAATAATGCCGATACCGGTTTCACCTCTGGCCCCGGAGGGGACAAATCTAAATAACCCGGGGTAAGCGACGTCAGGAGCGGCGCCCCGGGTAAAAGGCGGACCCGGACCATTGCCTCCCGCCCGCGGGAAAACGTTGATCAGAACAGATTGCTTCTTTCGGGCGGAATAGAAGGGGCTTCGCCCGTTTAAGAAGGTTTGAAACTTCGTGTTTGAAGGGTTTGATGGCCTGCGGCTGTTTGAGAAGTTTGAGGGGCGTTGCCCGTTCCGGATCCCAAGGTTGTTGATCTTATGAAAGGGCTTTGATGGCTATTGTTAATTTAATTGACATTCATGATTTTGATAACGTGTTTTAAAATAACGGCGATGGCGGTTTCACCCAGGTCCCTGAAGGGGACAAATCTAAATAACCCGGGGTAAGCGACGTCAGGAGCGGCGCCCCGGGTAAGGAGCGGACCCGGACCATTGCTTCCCGCCCGCGGGAAAACGTTGATCAGAACAGATTACTTCTTTCGGGCGGAATAGAAGGGGCGTTGCCCGGTTAAGAAGGTTTGGGGCTTCGCCGTTTGAAGGGTTTGATGGCCTGCGGCCGTTTGAGGGGTTTGAGGGGCGTTGCCCGTTCCGGACCCCAAGGTTGTTGATCTTATGAAATGGCTTTGATGGCTATTGTTAATTTAATTGACATGAGTGATTTTGATAACGTGTTTTAAAATAATGCCGATACCGGTTTCACCCAGGTCCCTGAAGGGGACAAATCTAAATAACCCGGGGTAAGCGACGTCAGGAGCGGCGCCCCGGGCAAGGAGCGTGCCCCGATCATTGCCTCCCGCCCGCGGGAAAACGTTGATCAAAACAGATTGCTTCTTTCGGGCGGAATAGAAGGGGCGTTGCCCGGTTAAGAAGGTTTGAGGCTTCGCCGTTTGAAGGGTTTGATGGCCTGCGGCCGTTTGAGGAGTTTGAAGGGCGTTGCCCGTTCCGGATCCCAAGGGTGGTGGTCTTATGAAGGGGCTTGGATGGCTGTTGTTAATTTAATTAACAGGAGTGATTTTGATAATGTGTTTTAAAATAACGGCGATGGCGGTTTCACCCAGGTCCCTGAAGGGGACAAATCTAAATAACCCGGGGTAAGCGACGTCAGGAGCGGCGCCCCGGGTAAAAGGCGGACCCGGACCATTGCCTCCCGCCCGCGGGAAAACGTTGATCAGAACAGATCACCTTCCCCGGGCGGAACGGCGACGGTTGATACAATAAACAAATAATTATTTAATTGATTAAACTGAAAAAAAATGAAAAATAAATACCGGTTGCTATTCCTGCTGACTGCGCTGGTGTGGTGCAGTGCCTGCAATGACGAATGGAAAGATGAACAATATGAGCATTACATTTCTTTTAAAGCTCCGTTGAATGACGACGGGGTTACGGAGATTTATGTCCGTTACCGGGCAGATTCTTCAACCACTTATCAACTCCCCGTGGAGGTAAGCGGATCGACAACCAACCGGCAAAACCTGACGGTACAGGTGGCTGTTGACCCGGATACCCTGGAAACCCTGAATTATGAACAGTTTCAAAGCCGGACGGACCTTTATTATGAGCAGTTGAAAGATTCTTATTTTACCATGCCCGCAACCGTGAACATAAATGCGGGAGAAGATGCCGGACTGCTCAATATCGGTTTTAGCATGGAGGGTATTGACCTGGCCCATAAATGGATACTCCCGCTAACGATTGTTTCCGATACGGTAAATGATACGTACACGCCGCATCCCCGGAAAAATTATGCGAAAGCGTTGCTCCGCGTGATGCCTTTTAACGATTATTCCGGGACCTATAGTTCTACAACCTTAATGATTTATATCAAAGGCGGGGAAGACGGTTCCCCGATTGTTAAAAGTACCATGCGGGTCTATGTCGTTGACGATCATACCGTCTTCTTTTATGCGGGGATGGTTGACGAAGACCGTACCGATCGCCATAATTATAAGGTTTATGCTGAATTTGACGAAGAGACCGGTGAGGTGACCCTTTATTCGGATAATCCGGAAATGAATTTTCAGTCATACAGTGTACCGGCGTTCTCCGTGGAAGAGGAAATGGATGCCACCCTTCCGTACCTTATGAGGCGTACGACTACAATCACAGGGATTGATTACAGTTTTACCGATTATTCCACCTCGGATGCCGTCGATTATGAATATACGGTACAGGGTTCGATAACCATGGAACGGAAGATCAATACCCAGGTCCCTGACGAGGATCAGGCGATCGAGTGGTGAAAGGGGGCGTTGCCCGGTTAAGAAGGTTTGAGGCTTCGCCGTTTGAAAATGTTCGAAACTTCGTGTTTGAAGAGTTTGATGGCCTGCGGCCGTTTGAGGGGCGTTGCCCGTTCCGGATCCCAAGGGTTGTCTGTCTTCTTGAAGGAGCTTGGATGGGTTGTTGTTAATTTAATTAACAGGAGTGATTTTGATAACGTGTTTTAAAATAACGGCGATGGCGGTTTCACCCAGGTCCCTGAAGGGGACAAATCTAAATAACCCGGGGTAAGCGACGTCAGGAGCGGCGCCCCGGGTAAGGAGCGGACCCGGACCATTGCTTCCCGCCCGCGGGAAACGGTTCTCACAATTTATCCTGTTATTATCTCAGAAAATGATTCAAAGACAAGATTTAAAGAAACCCGTAAAGAGGTTTTTACCTGAAAACCAGGTTACCCCTTATGCTTTCTCGGGCATTTACAAAACCTACAGGGACAACATCTACCGACTGGTCCGGGCACGGATTGGCAAATCATACGACGTTGAGGACCTGGTACAAAATGTTTTTATGAGAGTCTGGGAATACCGGGATGAGCTGGACCCGGACCGTTTTTCGTTCGGCTTGCTCTACCGCATGACGCTGAATGTTGTTTCCAGCTATAAAAAGCATGAAAATATTGTCCGGAAGCATAAAGACTACCTGGTTAACTCGGATCCCCCGACGGCCGATCCGGATATCCTGTTCAATGAAGCCGTCTCCCGGGCCGAAGCCATAGTCCTTGATCTGCCTCCTGTACAGAGGGACATTTTCACATTATTCCTGTACGAAGGAATGGACCGCCGGCAAATTGCAGCATGTAAAGGGCTGTCGGTAAGAACTGTCGATAATCAGATTTACAGGGCCAGAAAGAAGCTGAAGAGAGAGCTGACCGTTTTTCAGGCAGGGGACTGACACCGCGTTGCCGGATCCGTGCAGGTGAATTATTTGGCAATATGGGAGGAACCAGCTCAACCGTTTTGGTTCTTCCCTTATTTTTTTATAAAATTGAAAAGCGACTTGTAATCCAGGATATGAAAAAAGAAAGAGCAGATTTGAACACCCGGATAAAAACCACTTTCCAGTTCGAGGAATTCTTCAGGTTTTACTATCCCCGGCTAAAAAAATATGCCCAATATTTTCTCCGGGATGAACAGGAAGCTGACGATCTGGTGCAGGATGTTTTCATTCAGCTGTGGAAAGAACAGAAAAAACTGGATCAGTGCCAAAACATTCCCTCCTACTCATTTACCCTTTTGAGGAATAAATGCCTGGACCACCTGAGAAGGAAGGTTGTCGAAGAAAAATACCTCAGCCGGCAGGCTTTCCTGGAAACGGAAGAACTGTACCACCTGAGCTTTGAGGGAACAGGAGAGTTTATTACCATGGAAGAGATCCTGCACCGTGAACTTCTTAAGCTTATTGCCGGAATGCCTGAAAAATGCGGGATTGCATTCCGTTTAAAGTGGATTGAAGGCAAAAAAATACATGAAATTGCGCAAATCATGAATATTTCCACCACTATGGTTGATAAACATTTGGCCAAAGGGCTCTCCATGGCGAAAGAAAAACTATATCCGGATTTATTCTTTCTGTTTCTTCTATCGAAAAAAAATTGACTCCTGGCTTAAAAAAAATAAATCCAACTACTTATTGACAAAATTTACCGCTCCTGTCAATAAAAAAGATAAAATAAGGTTGGTAAAAAGGTCCGCTCATTCGTATTTCAATAAAATGACGAATGGAAGAGGAAAATTTCAAATACAGGGAAAGAATCCTTTCATTTCTGCAAGGTAAAGCTACTCCTGAAGAAGAAGAGGAGTTGCTGAAGTGGATAAAGTCGGGCAAAAAGCGGAAAAAACGGTTTCTTAAAGAGCAGGAGTCCCTTCGAAAAAAAATTGTTCAGACAGGGAACGAACAAACTGACCGGCAATGGGAAAGATTGTCATACCGGTTATTCAAAGAAAAAAATTCAGTTCCGCCCAAAACCAGGGCCCTGCACCAAACCAGGCATATCCTGTCTGTCGCGGCGGCATTTGTAGTAGGGATCATTATTCCGGGTATCATCTATCTGTCAGTAGAAAAAGAAAACCGGACCGGATATAAACAACCTGTTCAGCTGATTTCCATTCCCTACGGGGCGAAAACAAACTTCTTGCTCCCTGACGGATCAATGATCTGGCTCAACTCGGGATCAAAACTTTCTTTTCCCTTCCGGTTCGGAAAAGAACGTAACGTGAGGCTGGAGGGGGAAGCATACTTCGACGTCAAAAAAAACGGGAAACCTTTTATTGTATCGACAAACTACGGGAACATTCAGGTCATGGGGACCTCTTTCGATGTAAAAGCCTATCATGACGGGGAATTTCAGGCGACCCTGGTAAAAGGGATTATACGGGTCGACAGGACAGACAGCCGGCCGGTCATCCTGCACCCCGGAGAGCAATCTTACCTGGACGCCCAAGGACAGTTGTCGTTCAGGAAGGTTGATACGCTGATTTTTACTTCATGGAAAGAAGGCAAGCTGATCTTTTACAGGGAACCTTTCGAAAAAATGGCCAGACGGCTGGAACGATGGTATAATATAAAAATAGAAATTGATGATAAAAATATGGAAAATCTCCGGTTTACCGGAACAATCGAAATGGAGACATTAAGCGAGTTAATGGACCTGATTTGCAGGACTATGCCGGTAAAATACACCTATGACCGGGACAAACGACTTTTAAAGATATACAAGAAAGGAGGCCAGCAGGAATAAACAACAGACAAAATTGAAAAAATAGAAAAGGCGGAAAATAGCAGTTTCCACCTTTTCTGTAAGCATTAGTTTAAATAATAATTCATTAAACCATTTTCAAAATTATGAAAAAAAAGCAAAGTAATGATGGGTTTTATCCGCCGTTTCACCAAATTATGAGAAAAATGAAGCTTACAATCCTTCTGTTATGCATCACCGTACTGAACAGTCTGTCAATGGAGAGCTATTCCCAGGAAACAAGGCTGACCGTTGTGGTGAATAATACAACAATAGAAAATGTACTCCGGAAAATTGAAAATCAAAGCAAGTTCCGTTTTTTCTACAATGAAAAAATTGATATAAACAAAGAAGTCTCCGTAAATTATATCAATAAGGATATCTTCGAGATTTTGGATAACCTGCTAAAAGAGACCAATATAACTTATGAAATCGTTGGCAGACAGATCGTTTTATCCCGAAAAAGTTCCTCACAACAGCAAAAATCGGTTGAGGGAAGAGTTACCGACAGAGCAGGTGCCCCCTTACCGGGAGTTACCGTTTCAATAAAAGGAAGTACCAGGGGAACAGTCAGCGACTCCGAAGGGAACTATAACCTGGTGCAGGTTCCCGACGACGCCATTCTGGTATTCTCTTTTGTCGGGATGAAACCCCTTGAAATTCCGGTGGGAAAAAAGCAACAGGTCAATGTTTCTCTGGAAGAGAATACAATTGGGATTGATGAGGTTGTTGCCGTCGGCTATGGGGTCCAGAAAAAAGTAAATCTGACCGGAGCTATTGATGTAATCGATAATAACGAGCTCGAAAGCCGGCAGTCGCCAACGGTCTCCCAGCTATTGCAGGGACAGTCGCCCGGATTGACGTTTTCCACTGATAACGATGGATTTCAACCCGGAGCGACAATGAATATACAGATCCGGGGGACGGGGTCCCTGAACGGTGGATCGCCTTATGTTGTCATCGATGGGATTCCGGGGGACATGGACCGCCTGAACCCGGAAGACATTGAATCGATAAGCGTGTTAAAAGATGCGGCAGCTTCGGCCATTTACGGTGCACGTGCACCATATGGGGTCATTCTGATTACGACAAAATCAGGCAATAAAGATGAAAAATTAAGTATTACCTATTCCGGAAGTGTTTCCCTTGCCACGCCACAAAATCTTCCCTCCATGCTTAATTCAGAAATATATGCAAAAGTACTCAATGAAGCCGGAGATAACCTGGGAGGCCGTCCCTATACGGATGATGTGATTGACCGGATCCGTGCCTACAATAACGGCAATATCGATTATCTAAAACAGTTTACAACCGATGATGCCATTTATTTCGAAACGACCCCACAAAGCGACGGGACCTGGGGAGCAAACAATGAATCGAATGCAAACTACGATTGGTTTGATGAATATTATGGCAGTGCAATCAATCACAGCCACGATCTGACAATACGTGGGGGAACATCAACAGCTTCCTATTATCTGTCTGCAGGGTACCTCGGTCAGGAAGGCGTTTTAAATTATGGAGAAGATACGTTCGGAAGAACAAACGTCATGGGGAAAGTCAACTTCTCAATAACCAGCTGGTGGGATATCAGTTACCAGTCCCGCTTTATGAAAAGCAAACGGATCAGGCCCAATATGGATAACCAGGGATCCTACGACCTGATCTTTCACCAGATTGCCCGTACCCCGCCAACACAGGCAAAATACGACGGAAACGGGTATATCACCATCCAGTCTAAAATACCATGGGTAAATGATGCCGGCACCGACAATACCGAAATTACAGAGAACTGGCATACCTTTGCCACCGAATTAAGGCCTGTCAAAGGCTGGAAAATTAATGCCGACTATGCCTACAAGTCTGTTGACGGATTTCGTTCCGACCAGGAACTGACCGTTTACGATCATCTGGTCGACGGGAGTGAGGTTGAAAGCGGAAATACCGTCCCCAGTAGTATCCAGCAATACCATACCAGCAACTATTACTGGACAACCAACGTTTATTCCTCCTATGATTTCAGTATCAGCAACAGGCACAATTTCTCGGTGCTGGCGGGAACACAGTTTGAATACAACAAGGAGCGCGAACTGAATGTCTTAAAAAATAACCTGATCACATCAGAGGTCCCTTCCCTTCAGACGGCCACGGGTGACGCAGTCGCTACAGAAACGCTGGAACACTGGGCGACAGAAGGATATTTCGGCCGTTTTAAGTATAACTTTATGGACAAATACCTGGTCGAGATAAATGTCCGGCGCGATGGTACATCCCGTTTTACGAGAGGAAACCGCTGGGGAACTTTCCCTTCCGTAGCCCTGGCATGGAATTTACACCAGGAAAAATTTTGGTCGTCAATTGAAAAATACGTCAATAGCTTTAAAATCAGGAGTTCATGGGGACAATTGGGAAATCAGAATGTTGAATCCTATCAGGACCTGGAATTGATTACCTATAATACCTCGGCCTTAAACTGGATCTTCGGTTACGGGGAAACCAAACCGGTGGGGTATGCAGAAATCCCGGAGCTGGTCAGTTCCGGTTTGACCTGGGAAACTGCTGTAACCAAAAATGCAGGAGCAAATATGTCTTTTCTCGGGAACAGGCTTCAGGCCGACTTCGATCTGTTTGAACGCAGAACAAAAAATATGATCGGAACAGCCTCCTCCCTGCCGGGTGTTATCGGAGCAGACTTACCTCTCGAGAATAATGCCACCCTGAGGACCAGGGGATGGGAACTTACACTCAGGTGGAAACAAACCATTAACCAGGATCTTTCCTATTTTGTCAATTTTAACCTTTACGACAGCAAATCGGTTATTATGAAATATTTAAATACAACCGGAACTTTGTCTGACTATTACGTCGGGTATGAAGAAGGGGAAATCTGGGGTTACACCGCAAAAGAGCTGTTCCGTACACAGGAAGAGCTGGACCAGTACACGGCAAAAACCGACCTTTCCAGCATTTACGGAGGGACCTGGAATACCGGCGATCTCAAATATCTGGATACCAACAATGACGGGGCGGTAAATAACGGATCAAATACAATCAAGGATCACGGGGACTTGTCCGTTATCGGGAATAGCGATCCTCATTATCAGTTCGGCTTGTCGCTGGGGATAAATTATAAAAACTTCGACTTTTCCATGATCTGGAAAGGCGTTGCCAAAAGGGACCTGTTTTTTAGTGCCAGCCAAAACATCTTCTGGGGTTTCCGTACCTGGAACCAGACATCGCTGTTCCCTGGTCATCTGGACTATTTCCGGGACCAGGAGGGAACTGATTATGCCGGATTATACCAGAATGAGAAAAATATTAACACCGATGCTTATTGGCCAAGGCCCTATCTCAGTAATGCAGCCAACAATAAAAACAGGGAAACTTCGACCCGCTACCTGCAAAATGGTGCCTATGCCAGGTTACAGAATGTTCAGCTTGGCTATAATTTAAGCAGTAAAGTGTTGTCCAGGCTGAGGCTCCAAAAGGCCCGGTTTTATTTATCCGGAGAGAACCTTTTAACGATCTCGAAACTGACTGCCGGGATCGATCCTGTTGCAATAAGCAGTAGCTGGGGGGTAGGAAAAACATACGGGGCCAACCGGATCTTTTCCATGGGGGTTACAGTTACCTATTAAATACAAAAAATAAACGAATTAATTATGAAAAACTATCGATATACCTTACTGTTTGCACTGATCATTTTAGCCACAGCATGTGAAGATTTTCTTGATCGTGACCCGCTGGATGAAATCAGCACCGACAGCTACTGGAAAACAGCCAGCGACCTGGAGAATTATGTCGTGCAGTTTTACCAGGAACTTCCCTCCCATAATGATGTGGGTGCCGGTATGCCCCTTGAAGACGAAGGCTCGGATAATTTAATCCAGGCTGTCACAAATGAAGTTATGAACGGGGAACGCGGTATTACAACCGGCGATTGGACCGACGAATGGAAAAATATCCGGGGTATTAATCTGTTCTTCGATAATTTCCGGAATGTGGAAGACGATTTAAGCAGTTACCAGCAATATTTGGGCGAGGCCCACTTTTTCAGGGCCTGGTTCTATTTTCAGCTGGTCGAAAAATACGGCGATGTTCCATGGTATTCCTCTGCCCTGTCTACCGACTCGGAAGAACTGATGAACCCCCGTGATCCCAGGACATTGGTTATTGACAGTATCCTTGTTGATCTCGACAAAGCCGTTGATCTCCTGAATACGATTAACAGTGCCGGCAATTCCACGATAACCAAAGAGGCGGCGCTGGCCCTGAAATCACGTATCGCATTATATGAAGGGGCCTGGCAAAAATATCATGCGGGAACCGAATTTGCCACATCCGGTGCTGATCCTGATAAATATTTTCAGGAATGTGTCGGCGCGGCTGAAGAACTAATGAACGGGTCCTCCTATACAAAAGGATTATACGATGACTACTATGAACTTTTCGGACTGGACAACATGTCCGCTGTCGACGAAGTATTATTATACCGGGTGGCAAACGAAGAAGAATCACTTGGAAGTAATGTTCAGTACTATACGACAAATGCAACAGATGCAATGAGTATTACCTGGTGGCTCGTATCATCCTACCTGGATAAAGACGGGATCCCTTACGATTATCAGGAAGTGGCTTCCGGTAACCAGGGAAATGACTTCCTGGTCAAAATCGCTGAAGACTGCGATCCGAGGCTAAAAGCAACAGTCTGGATACCAGGTGATCTACGGGTCGCAAGTACGGCAGCTTATTTCGATAAGCCATTTATAAATCAGGGAGGCGAATTTTTATGCGGTACCGGTTTTCAGGTGAAAAAGTTTTCAAATCCATATTCAGACGCAGCAGGAAGAGATTGGGGAGGATACAGTGAAACCGGATATATTATTTTCAGGTACGCTGAAGTATTGTTAAATTATGCCGAAGCGAAATACGAGCTGGATGGGACTGTTGCCTATGACCAGCTGAATCTGCTCCGCAAAAGGGCAGGAATGCCTGACTTTACGGTGAACCCGCAAAGCAGCGATCCGAATTTGCTTGATTATGGGTACACCATTTCGGATGAATTGTATGAAATAAGAAGGGAACGAAGGGTCGAACTTGCACTGGAAGGCAAACGGGAGGACGATTACCGGCGTTGGGCCGCTCATGCCCTGTTTTATCAGAAAAGGCCGTTGGGATATCCTTTTGATCCTTCAGAATTCCCGGACTATGATCCGCCTGTAAACGGGAACAATCTGATCGATTATTTTCTTTCCCAGCTACCGAACGGGTATCAGTTCCGTCCTGAACAGGATTATCTTGACGATATTCCGCAGGATGAACTAACTTTAAATCCTAATTTGGCGCAAAACCCAGGCTGGTGAAACAATATTAAAAACCATTCAAAGCACTGCTGAAGGAAATTTGCCTTCGGCAGTATTTGATAAAAACGTACCTAACATGCAAAATAAATCTATTATTTCCGGTTCAATAATACTGGCAGGACTTGCCGGATGTACTTCTGCTGTCCAATCCCCGCAGCAGGCCAGCCAAACAGCTCACTCTCCCAATGTTGTCCTGATCTATCTTGATGACATGGGTTACGGAGATCTCACGCTTACCGGGGCTACCGGCTACAGTACCCCAAATCTGGACCGCATGGCCCGGGAAGGAATATTCTTCTCTCACTACTATGCTCCCCAGGCGGTGTGCACAGCATCCAGGGCAGGCATCCTCACCGGATGTTACCCCAACAGGATCGGTATGAGCGGGGCCATTGACCACACCGCAAAGACCGGGATCAGTGCCAGGGAAGAAACCATCGCGGATGTTTTGGGAAAAAAAGGCTATGCCACTGCTGCATTCGGCAAATGGCATTTGGGATGGCAGAAACAGTTCTTACCCACTCACCACGGGTTTGACGAATTTTTCGGAATCCCCTATTCTCATGACATGTACCCCGGCCATCCTACCCATAAGAACTATTATCCTCCTTTGCCCCTTATCGAAGGGGACAGCGTGATCGCCACAGGACCCGATTTCTCTCAGTTTACCACGATGTTCACAGAAAAGGCCATTCGGTTTATCCGGAAAAATCAGTCGAATCCTTTTTTTATTTATCTGGCTCATCCCCTCCCCCATGTTCCGCTCGCCGTATCCGGTAAGTTCAAAGGCAAATCACAGCAAGGCCTGTATGGTGATGTCATGATGGAGATCGACTGGAGCATCGGACAGATTATGCAGACCCTCCGGAAGCTCAATCTTGAACAAAATACGCTGGTGATCTTTGCTTCAGACAACGGCCCCTGGATCAATTACGGCAATCATGCGGGAAGTACAGGCGGATTACGGGAAGGAAAAGGAACATCTTTCGAAGGAGGGCAGCGCGTTCCGTGCCTGATGTACTGGAAAGGGACCATTCCGGCAGGGATTGTTTGCAACAAACTTGTTTCCGGCATCGATATTCTTCCGACATTGGCAGGAATCGCCAGGGCAGATCTTCCTCCGAACCGGATTGACGGAGTCGATATCCTTCCTCTAATGAAAGGGGACACCACTGCAAATCCCCGGAAGTCATTTTACTATTACTACCGGAAAAACAATCTTGAAGCAGTAACCAACGGCATGTGGAAGCTTATTTTTCCCCATCCGGGCAGGACATATGCCGGGTACATGCCCGGAAATGACGGTATGCCCGGGAAAGTCAATGAAAACTTTCCTTTCAAGGGAGGGCTATATGACCTGCGACGCGATCCCGGCGAACGATATGATGTATCCGGGCTATATCCCGGCGTGATCCGGGACCTGGAAAAAATAGCCGGTCAGGCACGGGAAGATCTGGGAGACGGACTAACCGGCAACCCGGGGAAAAACCGAAGGGAACCTGGACGCATCACCGAATAAAGCACTTTTTATGAGCTGTTAGCCTGCCCCGGTTAATTTTTTTACAGGACATTGGCAATTCATTAATTTGTCTTCATATTTTTACGGCATAAATGACTGCTAAACCTTCAAATAAAATTTCTGACCGGTCAACCCAGCTTTTTCTTCAGGTAAAGAAGGGAGACGATAAAGCTCTTGAAGAATTATTTTTCCGGACTTTTCCCCGTCTTTTCGATTTTGCATCAAAAATTACCCGGGATAATGCAATAGCTGAAGATATTCTGCAGGATGCTTTCATTAAACTGTGGGAAAAGAAAGGCCGTATTGAAAGTATTAATATCGAGGCTTATTTGTTTAAGCTTGTCCGGAATCAGTGCCTCGATTATATCAGGTTTGTTAAGATCGTTTCAGAAAAAGAAACTGAACTGGCAGAGGTCAGTAAATATGAAGAGCTCTACCGGATAGATTTCGTCCGGGACGAGCCCTGCCTTCTGATCCGGGAAGAGTTAAAGAATGAGATTGAAAAGACGATTGATTCGTTACCTGCAAGGTGCCGGGAAGTTTTTATACTCAGTAAGATTGATGGGTTAAAGAACAGAGAGATTGCCGAGAAACTTCAGATCAACATTAAAAATGTAGAAAGGCATCTTGCCCGGGCCGCGAAAACATTTACCGAAAAATTCTCCGGAGAAATTCCGCTGGTAATCATTATCCTGGTTACAGAGCAACTTGTTTTGTCATGAATCTGCCTGATTTACGGAAATAAAAAAGACAGTCCTCCTTCTATCGGACAGAAAAAACTAAAAAAATCAATTTTCAATGATGGGTAAAATGGTCCTTTCCCCGTTATTAAGATATAACGCCGGAATATGGATAATGAAAAAAGACATTTTGAAGGGCTTGTAACCCGTTATCTGAATGGACAATTAGCCGATCAGGAATATGATCAGTTACTCAGCTTACTGCAAGATCAGGAAAAAGCATCCTGGTTTTATGCGTTGAAAAACAGTTGGGATCCTGAAGAAAACGCCGGGACCCGGAAAACCTGGGAACGGCTTGCCCGCCGGATTAATCTCATCTCCGGTGAAAACGGCGGATCACAGAAACATGCAGCCGGGCAACAGTGGTTCTTGCGGATAGCCGCTATTCTGATTATCGGGCTGCTGGTCTCAACGGTTATTTTATATTGGAAAAATCAAAATTTTATTCATGGGTTAACGGTTATTGAAACGCCACGTGGTGAAAAGTCGAAGGTTTATCTGCCTGATGGGACAGAGGTTTGGCTGAATGCATGTTCCAGATTAAGTTATCATTCTTTCTCGAACAAATCACGTAATGTTAGTCTGACCGGGGAGGCTTTTTTTAAGGTAAAACACAATGAAAAGTCACCTTTTACCGTGAAAACGTCCAGGTGTGCTATCAAAGTTGTAGGGACCGAGTTTGACGTTATGGCTTATGATCAGTTAAAAAGGGATGAAATTACGCTGATTAAAGGGAGGGTCGATGTAAAAACAGCCAAAAATTCGGAGGTCCTTCACGTCGGTGATAAACTGACTGTCTCGGATGATACGCTCAGTATTAAAAAAACAAATCTTGACCAGGCCTACGGGTGGGTGGAAAATAAATTCAATTTTAGTAAAATTCCCCTGAACGAACTGATCCTTAGGCTCGAAAACTGGTATGATGTCGATATTGAATACCAAAACAAAGGGAAAAAAGATATTGCATTTTCCGGAACATTTAAGAATGAAGAAACGATCTGGCAGGTACTGGATGCAATAAAAGTTTACTTACCCTTATCCTATGAAAAAACAGATACCCGGAAAATAAAACTGATAATTAACTAAAAAGGCGGAAACGGAGCTCCTAACCTCCGTCTACGCCTGTACGCTTAAATAATACATTATTCAAATGCTAAATCAAAATTATGGAAAAAAAATGTATTGGGCAACGGCTCCGCAAAAGTCTTATGCTTAAAAAGATGTTGACGATTATGAAACTGACAACCGTACTCTTCTTTCTGGCATTGATGCAGGTAACAGCATCAACGTACTCTCAGAATTCGAAACTTACCCTTGACTTCAAAAACAGGAAACTGGAAGAGATCTTTTCCGACATCGAGCAGAAGACCGATTATTCCATTTTCTACAAAAATGAATTAATTGACAAGTCGGGCCTGAAAACCGGTAATTACAATGATTGCGACGTTTTTGCCATCCTTAATGACGTTTTAAAAGATGAAAACCTGAGCTATGAAGTCCGGGGGAAGCTCATCCTGATCGTCTCAAAAGGGCGCAGCGCCGATGCCACTTTCACACAGCAATCCGGTAATGTGAAAGGGAAAGTATCCGATGCCTCCGGAGCCCCCTTGCCGGGGGTATCCATTATTGTAAAAGGGACTACGGCAGGCACCATTACCGATGCAGATGGAAACTATACCCTGACCAATGTGCCGGCCAATGCCACCCTGGTCTTTTCCTTTGTCGGGATGAAAACACAGGAACTGCCTGTGAACGGGCAGGCCCGGGTCAATGTAATGCTGCAGGAAAGCACCATCGGACTGGAAGAGGTAGTTGCCATCGGATATGGCTCGGTAAAGAAAAGTGACCTGACAGGGGCTGTTTCTTCGGTCAGCTCCGACGAGTTAAAAGACAGAATCGGTGCAACCTTCGATCAATTAATAACCGGTAGGGCTGCCGGGGTAAATATTGTTCAAAGCAGCGGCGAACCGGGAGCCGGAGTAACAATAAAGATCAGGGGATCTGCATCTGTTAATGCCGGGACAAGTCCGTTATACGTAATTGATGGTTACGCAATGGATAACGGATCTATGGATGTTAATAGCGGTGCTGAATTTGACGGGAATACCGCAAGGAACCCGCTTACGAGCCTTAATCCTTCGGATATTGAATCGATAGAGATACTCAAGGATGCATCGGCTACAGCTATTTACGGGGCTCGCGGAGCAAACGGAGTCATCATTATAACCACAAAAAAAGGTTCTCCGGGGAAACCAGTCATTGCTTATGATGCCTATTATGGTGTACAAAATGTCGCTCATAAAATAGATGTCCTCACAGCACCGGAATACCGGACTGTTTTAAATGAACTGATTGCCGCGGGGGCATCCAGCGCCGCTGATTCTGTTGCGGTTTTTAGTGGTAGGGGTACTGACTGGCAGGATGAGATTTTTGAGAGAAGGGCACCCATACAAAGTCATAATCTATCCATAAGAGGAGAAAAAGATGCAATCAACTACTTTGTATCATTAAATTATTTTAACCAGAACGGGGTAGTGATGAGTTCCGGCTATAAAAGATACGGTGCCAGGGCAAATCTGACAATCGACCCTTCTGACAAGTTGCAGGTTGGAATCAATCTTAACACAAACTATGACAGATCTGACGATGTTTCAACTGGCTTTGGAATAAATGGTGAAGCAGGCGCAATTTATGCTGCTTTGAATTTTGATCCTACCTTACCCGTTAAAGACGAAAACGGAGATTATATGATCAGTTCGGCCCTGGATATGGATAATCCCGTTGCCTCCGCGAAGGGAAAGGAAGCAATTTCGAATGCCTACCGTACCTTTGGTACTGTTTATGCCCAGTACAAAATACTTCCCGGTTTGACTTTTAAGGTCAACTTCGGTGGCGATATCAGGAATGAACGCCGGGATGTTTATGTTAGCCGATTAACCAAGCACGGATCAGCTTCGGGTGGTATAGCCAGTATCTCGACCGGTCAAAAATCAAATTACCTGGAAGAAGCTACTTTATCCTATTCAAAGAAAACAGGAAAGCATAATGTGAACGCGGTAATTGGATCAACCTTCCAAAAGTTTCTGACAAGTTATACTTACCAGGAGGCCAGCGAGTTTCCTTCTGATGCAACCGGTACCGATAATATGTCACTCGGTACGCAATCTACTTATGATATGGGCAGCAGCAAATATGGCAGCCGGTTATTGTCGTATTTAGGCCGGGTCAATTACGATTTTGACAACAAAGTCCTGTTGACTGCTTCCCTGCGTATTGATGGATCTTCAAAATTCGGGGAGAACAATCGTTTTGGCTACTTTCCTTCTGCCGCGATCGGGTGGAAACTTCAGGAAGAACCGTTTCTTAAAGATATTGAAGCCATTTCCGTTGCCAAGTTACGGGCTAGTTGGGGACAAACCGGAAATGAATCTATTGGAAACAATGCCTATATGTTAACATATAGTACCGGGACAGATGCTATTCTTGACGAGGAAGCGGTGAGTTCAACTGCTCCAACGCGCTTGCCTAATCCGGACCTGAAATGGGAAACGACAGAACAAACAGATTTTGGTATTGATTTTGGATTTTTTGAAAACCGGATCTCGGGAACAGCCGACTATTTTAATAAAACAACCAAGGACATGCTATTAAGTAAACCGGTATCAGCGTCAACCGGATTTACAAGTAAAACAGAAAATGCAGGGAGCGCTGCAGTGAAGGGCTGGGAATTTTCGGTGACGACCTTTAACCTGACTAATAAATTTACCTGGAAGTCAACCATAAACCTCACCTCTATGAAAAGTAAAGTAAAAAGCTTAGGCGGTGTTGATGAGTTTACAACCGGATCGGCAGGACAATCGGGTAACATTTTTCTCGTTCGTGAGGGAGAACCATTGTATGCTTTTTATGGATATCAGGTAGAAGGTATCTGGCAGAAGGACGACGATTTCTCAACGATGAGCGATACCTATGAGCCAGGCGACCTCAAATTTAAGGACCAGGACAACAGCGGTTCGATAAACGCCAATGATAAGGTTATTTTAGGTACATCAATGCCCAGGTACGAATGGTCGTTCATTAATACTTTCGGCTACAAAAAATTCGAACTTTCAGTTTCTGTCGAGGGTTCTCATGGCGGAAAAATGCTAAACCAGAATCTTGTTGATTCGTATTACCCGGTATCATTCCGGAGAAACCGTTTTGCAAAACCTTATCTGAACCGCTGGACCGAAGATAATCCTTCAACAAAATATCCGTCATTTGTATCAACAGGCAACTGGGGGTCAACACAGGTTAATTCGATTACAGTTGAAGATGCTTCCTATGTCAGGTTAAAAAATGTGACCCTACGTTATTTCATTCATCTGCGAAATCAAAATATTTTTAAATCACTGAATGTCTATTTAACTGCCGAGAACCTGGTCACCTTTACAAAATACTCCGGGTTCGATCCTACGATCAACCCCAATGGAGGTGACCCGTACAGGAGAATAGATTTTAGCGCTTATCCTACTTCACGAGTCTTTACCACGGGTATTTCTGTCGAATTTTAAATATACATAGAATATGAAAATCAGGATAATATATATAACGGTTTTGATCATGGCATTCTCCTTTACGGGATGCAAAGATATGCTCGACCAGGAAACATATAGCGAACTGGCACCCGACAATTTTTTAAATACAGAAGAGGGTATTGAATCCGTGCTTTATTCATGTTTCGGTGCTGGTTTTATTAACGGATACGAACTCCATGATGTTTATAATATTACGAACTGGTGCACAGATCTTGAATGGGAAACCGGCGGTCAGGAAGGATATACCTCAGTTTTGGTCTTTGGTTTCAACTGGGACTCCGAAACGACATGGCTCAGCGGGGTCATGTGGGAGCGCCCGTACCGCGCAATCCGGAATGCAAATTCTCTGTTAAGCTATATCGACGATTCGGAGGTGAGTGATGAGAACAAAGAACTTTATAAAGCAGAAGCTCGTTTCATGAGGGCTATGATGTACATCTATTTATATTCATGGTATGGTACAGTTCCTTTAAGAACGAGTTCAACCGATCCGACAGACATGGCAAGGTGTACCGATGACGAGATCAAAACGTTCATCGAAACAGAACTCCGGGAGGTTGCTCCCATTCTCCCATTCCCCGGCGAAGAAAAGAACTATGGCCGGCCAACAAGAGGTGCTGCACTGGCTCTGTTATGCAAATTCTACCTAAATCAAAAAGAGTGGCAAAAAGCAGCTGATGCAGCACAGGACGTGATTGATCTTGGTTATTATGAGCTTTATAACGACGGCCCGTATGCGGATATGTTTAAAGTAGAGAATGAAATCAACAAGGAATATATTCTTGTATGTCCGAATACGGCCGAGAATGCCGGGCTCAATTACATGAACGGGGCTTTTCCTCCTAATTTTAAGAAAGAGCCTGAATCCGGTTTGGTGATGCAATCAAACTGGAACAACTGGGCTGCCCAGTACCGTCTTTACGATTCGTTTGTGAATTCGTTCGATGCTTCTGACACCAGGGATGATTGCATCATAAAGAAATATATTAATTCCTCCGGAGATACCATATCGTTGTTAGATGCCAATAATACCCGTTCTTTTAAATTCTGGCCCGATCCGGATGCTATTAGCAATGAACATGGAAACGATATGCCATTAATCCGTTATGCAGATATTCTTTTGTCGAGGGCTGAAGCACTTAATCACTTAAGCACAGCCCCGGCACAGGAAGCGATTGACCTGATTAACCAGGTCAGGGAACGGGCTGGTGTACCCGATTTGCAGCTAGCGGATTTCCCGACAACCGAAAGTCTGGATGAACACCTGTTGCAGGAACGTGCATGGGAATTTTATTGCGAGGCCTTTATCCGTCGGGAGGACCAGATACGATTTGGAACCTTTATCTCATCGGCTGTAGAACGAGGCTATAATGCAAAAGATTATCAGCTTTTATTCCCGATTCCTCAGGAAGAGATTGATGCTAACAGCAATATGATTCAAAACGATGGATATTAATTTTATTGTGGAATGAGTAAATTACAAGGTCCGGGCTTATTATATGTAGGACTAAAACAAAAAACAAGAATACAAAACAATACAAGCACATGAAACCTACTCAACTACTCATGCTTGGAGGAACGATCCTCGCGGGTTGCTCCCAGACCAGGCCCATTGAGATAACAAAACCGGAAAGGCCCGATATCGTCCTGATTATGCTCGACGATATGGGTTATTCGGATCTCGGATGTTACGGGGGAGAGATCCACACTCCCAACATCGATCACCTGGCTGCGACAGGGGTCCGCTTCACCCAGATGCACAATTGCGCACGTTGTTGTCCGACGCGGGCATCCCTGATGACCGGCCTCTATCCCCAGGCTGCAGGAATCAACGGGATGGGGGTAAACCTGAATATGAACGCGGCAACCATTGCCGAAGTGCTAAAAAAAGCCGGGTACCATACCGGAATGGCCGGGAAATGGCACCTGTCGCAAACCAAAGCACTGTCCGACCCGAAGGAACAGCTGAACTGGCTGGCACACCGGTCGGAACACGGTCCGTTTGCCCCCCTCCGCAGTTACCCGTGTAACCGTGGATTCGAAGAACACTGGGGCGTGATCTGGGGCGTGGTTGATTACTATGATCCATTCAGTCTGGTCCATAATGAAGAACCAATCAAAGAAGTACCGGATGATTTCTACATGACCGATTTTATCACGCAAAAATCGGTCGACCTGATCGATGAGTTCAGTAAAGATGAAAAACCTTTCTTTCTGTATGTAGCCCATGATGCCCCTCACTGGCCCTTAATGGCCCCGGCTGAAGATATCGCAAAATACAGGGATACCTATACAGATGGCTGGGAAGCATTGCGGAAACAACGCTATGAACGGATGATTTCGATGGGACTGATCGACAGTACGACCTATAAATTACCACCAAACTCTTCGGGAAGGGAATGGGAAACATGTGATAAAAAAGCTTACGAATCGGCCTGTATGTCGGTTCATGCCGCCATGGTCGACCATGTTGACCAGGGAGTGGGAAAAATTATTGACGAGCTAAAAAGAACAGGACGCTACAACAATACCATCATTATCGTTCTTTCAGATAACGGGGCCTCTTACGAACGGGGCTATCCCCCTGGGTTCGACAGGCCCGGCTTTACCCGCGATTCAACGATCATCGGATACAACTCTGACCACCCCGGAGCAGAAAACACCTGGAACTATATCGGTGATGCCTGGGCCAGCGCTTCCAATACGCCGTTCCGGTACTGGAAGAAAGAGTCGTATGAAGGGGGAAGCGCTACCCCGTTTATTGTTCACTGGCCGAAAAAACTGGATGGAATGGAGAACACGATTAACCGGGGTGTCGCTCACGTAATCGATGTTTTACCAACCTGTCTGGAACTCGCAGGTGCCACTTATCCCGACAGCATAAACGGCGAAAAAACCATGCATCCTGACGGGAAAAGTCTGCTACCGCTCCTTTTCGGAAAAACAAAGGTGCTTCATGATACGCTGTACTGGGAACACGAGGGCGGACGGGCAATCCGTACCGGCGATTGGAAAATGTCTGCATTACCCAATAAAGCATGGCAACTGTTCCGCATCGATGAAGATCATACGGAAATTAACGATCTTGCCTCTGAATATCCGGAAAAAGTTGAACAGATGGACCGGGCATGGAAAAAATGGGCCTTGTCTGAAGGAATAAAAGTAAATCCATAAATTTGTATCAAAACAACGAATTCACTTAACCAATTAAACAGAGAAATCATGTCTGAATTCCGATTTTATCGTGCCGGAATAATACTAGTCTTAGTCGCGGCGCTTTTTTCATGTAACCAACAGGAAAAAAAAGAAACTGAGGCAATTACCGCTTCATTCAGGGCACCAGCCTATCCGCTGGTCACCATCGATCCGTACACCAGTGCATGGTCTGAAACGGATAAGCTGTTCGACAGCCCTGTACGCCACTGGACCGGGAAGACCCACTCCCTGATCGGGGCTATCCGGGTCGACGGACAGGTGTACCGTTTCCTGGGCAAGGAAGACCTGCCCGTGAAGGCAATCGTTCCGATGGCTAAAGACGGACCATGGACAGGAAAGTATACAATGAAAACGCCTGCCACCGGCTGGGAGGAAACCGGATTTAATGATAACGGCTGGAAAACCGGGAACGCAGCTTTCGGAACCACGGGCTCCCAGGCTACAGGCACTGACTGGAAAGCAAAAGAAATATGGGTACGCAGGGAATTCACAGTTCCGGCAGTACCTTCCGGATCGAACCTGTACCTCGTATATTCCCATGACGATGATTTCGAGCTTTTTCTGAACGGCAAAGAAATTGTCAATACCGGGAACGCTGCAAAAAGCAATGTTGTTCTGAAAATCGATGCCGACCTTCTCCATACGGACGGAAAAAACATCATTGCGGCCCATTGCCTCGACCGGGGCGGGCTCGCATACGTCGATTTCGGAATTTACAGGGATAACGAGGCAGGCAATGTGTTTACGCAAACCGCTGTTCAGGACAGCGTCTCCCTGTCCGCTACACAAACCCGTTACGATTTCACCTGTGGCCCGGTCAGCCTGAAGCTTCAGTTTACATCGCCCTTGTTACCAGACGACCTGGACCTGATGTCGCGCCCGGTAAACTACATCAACTATGAGGTAGCTTCAGCCGATGGCAAGAAACACGAAGTTCAGCTCTATTTCGAGATTACCCCCCAATGGGCAGTGAATGAAGTAAACCAGGAAGTGAAGGTAAGCAAGGGGAATGCCGGCAGTATCGGTTATCTGAAAGCAGGAACGACCGGACAGCCGGTACTGCAGAAAAAAGGGGATAATATCCGGATCGACTGGGGGTATGTGTACCTCGCAGCCCAACAGGATGAAAAGTCTTCCCTTTCCGCTGGTAATTACGTGGAGATGAAAAGATCATTTATCCGGGATGGTTCCCTGCCGCAAGGAGAAAACGAATTCACGGCCATAATGACCGACAGCATGCCTGCCATGTCGTGTGTGGAACAGCTAGGGAAAGTCTCCCCGGAAGCAGCAAAAGGTTTTGTCATGATCGGGTACGACGATATCGAATCGATCCAGTACTTTGGCCATAACCTGAAAGCATGGTGGACTAAAAACGGCATCGTGACGATAGACGATGCCCTTCAGTCTGCTGCAACTGATCACGACCAGGTTATGGCCCGCTGCGTCAGTTTCGACAATAGTCTGTGGAAAGAGACGTTTGCAGCCGGAGGCAAGGATTATGCAGACCTGTGTGTGCTGGCTTTCCGTCAGTCGGTTGCAGCACATAAACTGGTGAAAGATTCTCTGGGCAACATCTTGTTTTTGTCGAAAGAAAATTTCAGTAACGGCTCGATCGGCACCGTGGATGTCACTTATCCCTCGTCACCGCTATTTTTGAGATATAACCCCGATCTGCTGAAAGGCATGATGAACCCGATCTTCTATTTTTCCGAAAGCGGGAAATGGACAAAACCATTTGCTGCCCATGATGTGGGGACCTATCCCAAAGCAAACGGACAAACTTATGGCGGCGATATGCCCGTGGAAGAATGCGGTAACATGGTGATCCTGACTGCAGCAATTGCAGAAAGGGAAGGCAATGCCAATTATGCAGCGCAACATTGGGAGGTACTGACCACCTGGGCAAATTACCTCATTGAAAACGGGCTCGACCCGGAAAACCAGCTTTGCACCGACGACTTTGCCGGGCACTTCGCCCATAACGTGAACCTGTCTGTAAAAGCCATCATGGGAATTGCCTGCTACGGAAAACTTGCCGGCATGCTCGGAAAGAACGATATTGCTGAAAAATATACTTCCGAGGCTAAAAGGATGGCCGGGGAATGGGAAAAGATGGCAAACGACGGGGACCATTACCGCCTGACCTTCGACCAGCCCGGAACATGGAGCCAAAAGTACAACCTTGTATGGGATAAGCTACTGAACCTGAATATTTTTTCCAAGGAAATCGCAGAAAAAGAAGTGCTCTTCTATCTGACCAAACAGAACAAATACGGATTGCCCCTGGACAACCGCCGTACTTACACCAAGGCCGACTGGATTGTTTGGACTGCAACATTGGCTGATGACCAGCAAACTTTCGAAAAATTCATTGCTCCGTTATTTTCTTTTGTAACAGAAACTCCGGACCGGGTGCCAATGACCGACTGGTATGAAACAACCGATGCCAAACAGGTAGGATTTCAGGCAAGATCGGTGGTAGGAGGATATTTTATCAAATTACTTGAAAAAGAAAATCAATAAAACCACATAGTCACAGAAGGACACATAGAAATATGGTTTTATGGTTGAATGGTTTTATGGTTGAATGGTTTTATGGTTGAATGGTTTTATGGTTGAATGGTTAAATGGTTGGATGCTGGATACCAGATATCGGATAGAATGACGGACAGGTGGTTTGAACGGTTGAAAGTTTAGTGTTGCGCGGTTTGAAGGCTAAGGAGGAGGGTGACATCTTCATGGCACGGAGGTGACGTTTCTGACGTCTTTCTACCCCGGGTCAGAAGACACCATCCCGGTTTGTCATATGCGACGGGGACAAATTTTTGCCCGGAACACCCGCATTGTCAGCCGAACTAAGTGTCTAAAATCGCAGGAATAGGCATTAAATCTGTCTGTTTTTTACCTGCGCCCAAGGAAACGAACAAATCTTTCTCCGGAACCCTTAACCCTGGAGAAAAATCCGGGCCCGGCTTAATCTGTCGAAATAGATTCGTATTTTTGCACCATGAATTATTACGCATACGTTATTTATAACCTCGAACATCACAGGTTCTGGTACGGAATATGTACAGACCCAAAAAAGACCGAACAGGCACACAATGAGGGCCGGTTTGACGAAACCAGGAATATCTCGCCCTGGGTTCTGGTGCATCAGGAGGGATTTTCAAGCAAACAGCTTGCAACCAGGCGCGTTCGTTTCTTCAGAACAAGCCCGGGCCAGTTTTATCTGAAAAAAATATTGCATTTTTAAAAGATTTAGCTTTTAACAGCCTCTTACTGCACGGTTGAATACTGGTCAGCAATAAGTAAATGAACCGGGAATACGGCATATCAGCAAAAAAACAAATTCTGAAAAAAAAGATTTCAACAACGAATAGTTAATAACCATTTCCCGGCGGACTAATAAGCTGATTTACTTTTTTATAGTTTTGCAAAGTGAAACCTTTTAAATTATATAAGAAATGAGAAGACTTATTATTGGAGTATTTGCAGCCAGCATACTTTTCACGGGATGTAAATCGACTCAAAAGTTAAGAAGGAGCGATTCGGCAGAAACAGAGACGGTTAAACCGGAGGAGCCTGCAACGAAAGTATTTTCCGCGCCGTCTACCCAATCGACTTACGGCCAGCCAGCAACCAGCCAGGCAAAAACATACACATCGTCGAAACCGGTGCGCACTCAATCCGAAAATTTTACATTTGCCCAGCAGGAGGATGCCGGTAAATATAAAGGCAACTTTTTTGTTATCATTGGCAGCTTCAGTTCTGCAGAAAATGCCAACCGCTATAAACAGGAACTGATCCCCCAGGGTTTCAATCCGATCGTGTTACATAGCGAAACCGGATACTACAGGGTTTGTGTAAACTCATATACGGATGAAGCCGAAGCGAGACAGCGGGTTAACCAAATCCGTAACGATTATCCCAAATATGCTGACACCTGGTTGTTAATAAAGAAGTAATTCGATAAACCGGTCATCAGGCCGGTTTCCCTAAAAGAAAAAAGCTTATTGTTGAATCTAGATCATTCAACAATAAGCTTTTTTCTTGATATGCTATTTTTACTATCCGATCACCGAAGGCACTTTTAATAATCGTTCGGCTGCCTGTTCCAGTTTGTCATTTTTCTTGGCAAAACAAACCCGGACGTAACGCGATTTGACCTTCTCATGAAAAAAGACAGAGACAGGCAACACGGCAACGCCAAAATCCCGTGCCAGACGTTCTGCAAACACAAAATCGGGCTCATCAGACACTTTAGAGTAATCGAGCAATTCGAAATAACCGCCCTGGGCAGGGATCACATTATATAAACTCCCATCCATCAGACGGTTAAAATAATTCCTTTTACCCTGGTAAAGCTCTGAAACCTCATCAAACAAATAGCCCGAAGGTAAATAATCGGCAAGTGCGTACTGCAACGGCGTGTTAACATTGTAAACCTGGAACTGTAACATTTTCCGGAATTCGGTCATTAGTTTTTCAGATCCGAGGCAGTAACCGACCCCCCATCCATTGATATTAAAAGCAGGGCCGAATGACGAAATAATGAGGCTTCGCTCCGCCAGTTTCTCAAAACGGGCAACACTTTGGTGAACAATGTTATCGAAAATAATTGACTCATAAGTCTCAACACTCAGAATAACGATATTGGTACCATTGGTCAACCGCTGTAGCTGAACAAGATCATTTTCTGAAAAAACGCTCCCTGTCGGATTGTGGGGCGAATTGATAATGATCATCTTTGTTTTGGAAGTAATCATTTTCCGGAATTCCTCCCAATCGATCTTGAACCCGGGAGATTTCATCTGTACATAAACAGGCTTGCCTCCGTTAAGAACAACAGAAGGGACAAAGGATTCAAAAGCAGGTTCGAAAACGATTACTTCATCATCGTCTTTTACAACAGCGCTAATCGCTGAATGGATACCCTGTATATATCCGGCAGTAATGGCAACCTCCGTTTTCGGATCATACTGGTGCCCGTGTTTTTTCTTTACAAAAGCCGCTATTTCTTCCCTCAGTTTATAAACACCTTCTATCGGGGCATAATTATTATAATCCGACTTCAAATATTTCATGGCTGCCTGGATCAATTCTCCGGGACAGGGAAAATCAGTCTCTCCTATCGCCATGTCGATAGCACCTGTCTTCTCGATGAGCGCTCTCATGGAAGAAAATATACTTGGCGCGGTATTTGGTAATTTAGATTGTATCATGACTATTTATCAGCGTGCAAATTTACAAAAAGGGCACATTAGTTGTTTGAAAACTTCATTCAAAATAATTTTAGTTCAGCTATTTTTAGGTCAGTACCTCCTTTAAAACGGTAAACGATTTGATCTCAGAGGTCAGATCAAGATGTATCCTGTAATACTCCAGCAATTTAGACAGCAGAACAGTCCGGTGATCATTATAAAATGAAAACCTATTCAATTCAGACAGTTCATAATTAAATAGTTCCACAAATTTTCCGGTTACCTCCACATTCATAAACTGATGATGAGAAGGTTCCTCTTTCTTAAAAGAGGCAGATACCAAATCAAAGAACCTGCCCCCGTTGTTTTCCGGAAAACGGGGAAAAACCCCGAGATAACGGGTGAGCCTGAACAAAAATGCCACCGAAAAATTGGCCGTACCTTCTTTCAACAAATCGAGCAAACAGATTGCATGATATAAATATTCAAACAAATCGGGGTTTGACTCTTCCTCTTTAAGGCATTTAAGAAGGACCTCTGCCAGAAAAACGGACTGGGAACGCTTTTTTATATCGAAAGGGATGTCGTCAAATACGTTTGAAAGCCTTACACTCTTTATCCGCTGAAGGTTTCTTCCCGGCTTATGATATACTTCCATCTCCATTAAAAACAATGGCTGGAAAAGATTGATCTTCACCCCTGATTTTTTCGAACGGGCACCAGTGACCAAATAAGATTGCCTCCCGAATTTTTCGGTATAAACATGTGCAATTACCGAGGAGTCGGAATAATTGATGTAATGCAAAAATATCCCCCTGGTCTTTTCAATCATAATAATGTAAAGCCCCTATTTATCAGCCACATTCTCTTTCAGCCAATCCACCAGCTTTTGTACAGCCCTTCCCCTGTGACTAATTTCATTTTTTTCATGAATGTCCATTTCTGCAAAGGAACGGGAGTACCCTTCCGGCACGAAAATCGGATCGTATCCGAACCCTGCCTGACCATGTTTTTCAGTAAGGATCTGCCCCTTCACAATACCATCAAACTGTTTCTCGTTACCATCGATTACCAGCGATATGACCGTCCTGAACTGCGCTTCCCGGCTTGCTGCTCCGTTCAGTTTCAAAAGCACCTTATCCATGTTAGCCTGCGCATCCTTACCTTCTCCGGCGTACCTGGCAGAATAAACACCCGGCTCACCGTTCAACGCTTCTATTTCCAAACCCGTATCATCTGCGAAACAATTATAATCATAATTATTGTAAACATAAAATGATTTTAATGAAGCATTTCCTTCCAGCGTATCGCTCGTTTCCGGGATGTCCTCTTTACAGCCAATATCACCAAGGCTTATCAGCTCAAATGTATCACCTAGTATTGTCTGAAGCTCTTCCAGCTTGTGTTTATTGTTCGTTGCAAAAACCAGTTTCATTCAATTCTAATTTTTTAGTCGCCACAGCCACACTGCAATCTAATATACAACAATATATCAATTAAACCATTCGTCTATTTCAGCAATATATCTCAGTCCTGTTTAATCAGCCGGAGTAGAACGAAATGTGGCAAACTTTCCCTTTTGGGCAACGACAAAGTTAAGAAAAAAAGGATCCCCTGAAAAAAAGGATTTATCAATCGTTATTAATAGACCAAAAGCCTTTACTTCAGGTTCATAAAAATATTCATCGAAATCAGATAACAAAACGAAAATAATAATATTTTTATCTATCTAAATTTTGTTTTTATCTGTATAAAATAACGAATAATCGATCTAATATATGAAAAAGACAAGACTCCCCGGAAAGATTAAAGGAATATTCTTCCGGCTAAGATTAGACAAATTAATCCCAGGTAAAATATTTCATTTTTTTGCAAACCTGGCCGATCTGTCAGTATGGATATCGGCCAATAAAAACTGTGGTTACACCGATTTTTATTGCTATAATTTTAAATACTCAAGACGAGAGGACCTTTTCACTCACGTGATCCAAACCCAAAACCTGGATGAAATAGATTATTTAGAATTCGGAGTTTCAAAGGGGCAGTCATTTAAGTGGTGGATCGCTCACATAAAAAACGAAAATTCAAGATTTTACGGTTTTGACACATTCAATGGGCTGCCTGAAGACTGGGGACTTTTTAAAAAAGGAGATATGGGCAGTTCCATTCCGGAAATAAGTGATCACAGATCTGCATTCTTTAAAGGACTATTCCAGCAAACATTGATTCCTTTTTTGAAAGGATACAAGTCGGACAGGCGAAAAGTAATCCACATGGATGCCGATTTATATTCTTCGACGTTATATGTTTTAACAACGATAAGTCCCTTTTTAAAGGCCGGAGACATCATCTTCTTTGATGAATTTAATGTCCCGCTACATGAATTTAAAGCGTTCCGGGAATGGAGTTCTTCCTATTACCTAAAATACAAGGTATTGGGAGGCGTTAATAATTTTTACCAGGTAGCTGTCATGATCGAACCATGATTTACGAACGCTGTTGCGGATAGGAAAATCCAGGAAACGCAATGGAACGGTTCCTCTTTTATGCAGATTTTCAGTAAGGGTTTTAACCCTGACTTTGATAGGGTGCCGATCAAACGTTTGATAGACACTCGATCAAACGTTTGATGAGGCGTCACTCAAATGTTTGATCGGGTGTTAATCAAGCATCGACATACCCCATAGCTCCTAATCCCAAAGAAATAGGAGTTGCAATTGTTCCTCCTAGTCGAAAATCATTTTTCCCAAGAGCAACATCTCCTTCTAATGCAAAGCTTCTTCCTCGAAATGAGTATGTAAACCCTGTTTCAATACCCCATTCTTTGACTTCGTAAATATTTTTAGCTTTAGGAAATAATCCCGCTGAGACTCCTGTAAATACACCTCCACCATTGCTTACCCCTAAAGAAGGGACACTATAAATGGCTATATTACCCTGTCTATCAAGCAAAATCCCAAATGCAGCAGAACTTGTTATACCTAATTCTCCTAAGGATACACCAGCTTTTGCTTCAACCTGCACAAAGGCAACCCCGTCATTTGCAGTTTGTCTTGCATTCTCGATCGATTGTCGGGCTATTTCCTCCGGCCTGTTGTAATTGTAAGACGGATCAACTAAAATCGCCCACAAGGTACAGTTTTTATGGAACTTCGCCAATGCAGGGGGAAAGACAAATAAGTATTCCTCCGTAAGCCAACAAAAGTCCGCGGAAAAGCTTTTACATACAATATATGCGAATAGAACAGCTTCGTTTTACGAGAAATATATCCCTCAACTGTGGATTCAATTTATAAATCCGGATCTGCAGTGACACGGATACGCTTAAACATCCCAATGAAATTGAAATGGTATGAATCAAAACCTTTTTCTAAAACCGAAAGAACTATACGTTCTTTTTCTTCAATACTGAACTTGTTCCTTTTTCTCTTTTTCATAAAAACACCCCAAATGCTATGTCTAACTTTTGGGGTGCAGTTCAATTCGCCGGGCTTTTTATTTAATTATTCCTATATGTTACCTTACCCAATACAAAAAAAATTGTTATTGATACGGCTATATAAAGGAACAGTCCAATAATTCCCCATATTCTATTTTCTTTTGTTTCATCTTGGTATTTTTTCATTATTTCCTCCCTATTACGAAACAAATAAAAATAATTTGGAATAAGCAGGATAATATATACAAACACGCCCATTGTTAATGTTTGTTTTTTCTCAAACTCCAGATTCAAAAAGTAATTAATTAACATATAAATTGAAAAAATATTCATTCCTTGTAATGCAACAACTAAAATCATTGCATTGAAAGCAGGAGTATCATTTGTCCTTACTTTTTTCAATGCTTTATATATCCTGTAATAAAAATATTTCATATTCCAGAAACTTAATATTGATATTGTGGATCAAAAGGCGTCCCTTTCATCAGGTTTTGATAAGTCTCCTGATAATACTGACGAATAGTTTGCCCATAGTCTATAACAGTATTCCACATGTATTTTAAGTATCCATAGCCGGCTGCCACTCCTATTCCAGCTGTACCCCCAACAATCAATGATGTTGTACTTACACCAACATTTAGCCCAGTTTCTAATCCAGATTGTTGCCCATTAGCCCATCCAGAATAATTTAAAAAAAGGTCAGCACCATATAAAAAAGATGTCGCACCTTTTGTTATGCTAAGGGGTTTTAATACATATTGATTCCCGGTAGTCCATCCAGATGCGTAATACCTAATCTTTGATAAATCCTTCCAAATTCCTATAGTAGCATCGTATCCCCAATTTTCAGCAATACTCACTCCTAAACTTGCACCAGATACAATATTGCTTGCCTGCCCTGAATTACCCCCACCATTTGCAGTTTGTCTTGCATTCTCGATAGATTGCAGGGCTATTTCCTCCGGCCTGTTGTAATTGTAAGACGGATAATAAAAACTGTTTAAGCCGCTGGAATTGTTCCCGACGCCCAACCTGCCGGTGTCTGTATTATAGCCCACACTTACATTCGTGTTGCCGGAAACCGGTACACTCACAAAAGGAACCGTGCCATTCCCGCTTATATTGATCCCTGCCTGAACGTTCTGATCCTTGAGCCAGTTCCCCAGGTTGTTAAACCGGTTCCCTGCCCAGTTCCAGAAATGGCTCCACCAGCTGTTACCATTGGGATCTATGTACCTCAGCGGATTGTTCAGCGCATAGCTGTACCGGTTAAAATTCTGGGTAAAGCCACTGGCCTGAACATACGGATCGGGGTTCAGGAACCTGCCTGCCACCGGGTCGTACAGCCGCCCGTTCATGTTGGTCAGGTTGAAATCTGTCAGTTCTTCATGGCCGGTAAAGCCACGGCCGGCTATCAGGTCCGGTTCGCCGCTCAACGTATAGCCCCAGGTATCCTTGTCCCTCCTGCGGCCCCAGGCATCGTAGCTGTACTCATAAATCGTACTGCCCGACTTCAGCTGGGTGATCGTCCCCAGGTGGTCGCGGAAAATGTTGAGCACTTCCCAGCTCCCGCTGCCTACCTTCCGGGCAAGGGCCACCGCGCTGTAAGCATCTCCACCGATCCAGATATACCGGGTAACCGTGCTGCCCACCTGCTCCCGTTCGCAACTGCGGCCAAAGTACCAGCGGGTTTTCGTGGTCGTCCCGTTGTCCTTCAGGACCATCCGGATCCGCTGCTGATCGGCATTGTAAACAAAGTCAGCCGTTTTCGTCCCTTCGGTGATGTTTTTCACCTTTTCAAAGGAGTAATAGCTGATTTGTTGGGTGGTTGCCGGAATGTTCAGCGCCCCGCTGATGCTGCTTACCGCATAAGGTGTGTTACTGTAGGCATACGTGCCGGCATCGCTCTTGCTCTGGATATTCCCGTTACTGCCATACGTCACCGTTTGTCCCGAAGGTCCGGTCACCGAGGTCAGCCGGTCGAGCCCAACAGCATCGTAGCCGAAGCTCTCCGTGAGGCTTTTCAGCGTATTGGACCGCGTGTTCAGGTTGCCCGTGTTCACGTCGAACGAATACGTGTCCTGACGTACCCCTGATGCATAGATCTGCGACAGCATGTTATTACTGTCGTAGCTCCATGTGTTCGTGGTTCCGCCTATACTGGCCTGGGTGATGCGTCCGTAGTTGTCCATTGCTGTTGCCTGCCAAACCGTTGTCCCGTTAAACTGTACCCGGTAAAGATAACCATAAGAATTGTAATTATACTGTTCGTAATCGGTTGTCCCGTCAAAATATTTCCGGTACAGCCGCCCGTAACTGTCATAGCTGTAGGTAACCGTATTGCTCTCCCCGCCAATGGATTCGGTTACCGTACTGATCCTGCCCCTGGTATCGTAAGTATATGTGCGGGAAACCCCGCCCGGGGAAGTAATACTGCTGACCTGCCCGTCGCTGTTGTAACTGTAGTTGGTCTGTCCCTCGTCGGAAGGGGATGCCGTATAATAATCGAGCAGCCCGTCTGACTGGTAAGTATAGGTGGTCGTCTGTCCGCGGGCGTTCAGGTGCGTTTTTGCCTCTCCTGTCCCGTACCAGGTCTCGGTAATCGTCCCGGCGCTGGGGTCGTTCAGGGTCAGCCGGTTCCCGTTGCGGTCGTAGGTCATGGAGGTCACTACGCTGCCCGGGGACTGGGCCGATTTGAGCAGCCCGTCGGGCCACCAGGTATAGGTAAGGCTCCCTCCCGGGTCGGTACGGCCTGTTACCTGTCCGGCTGCATCGATGGTGGTGGTATAGGTACGGCTATTGACGACGCTGGTGGTCGTAGGCCCGGAATAGGAATAGGTGGTGGTGGCCCCGTAATACGGGTCCCGCGAATGGACGCGGGCGTAATCATCGTAATTAATTACATTCCAAGAGGAAGGGGTCCCGGTCGTCGGCTCCGAGAACCGGAATAATTCCGTTTTCCCGTTGTACTGCCAGTCTTTTTTGATCATCGTTCCGCTAAAGCCCCTGGTTTCATTCCTGATTTGCCGGTCCAGCCGGTCGTACCAGTTTTTGGTCAGGGTGCCGTCGCTGCCGGCTTGCTGGATATAGTAACGGGCATTGGCCGGCCCCGCGGAGGTATCAAAGCTCCGGGTAACGGTGGTGGTAATCCCGCCGTCGGGGACAATGCTGCCCACCTGGTCGGCGCTGTTGTAATTCCAGGTCGTCAGGTTCCCGTACGGGTCGGTCTGCGTTTTTATCAGCCCGGTAACCGCATCGTAGGTATAGCCGGTTTCCCGTCCCACCGGGTCGGTTACGCTCAGCAGGTTCACCCCCCGGGTATCATAGCCGTAAACCGTATTGCGGGCGCTTAGGCCGGTTGCAGACTGTTGCTCTCCCGTTAAATTCCCGAAAGCATCATAACTCCGCGCCAGGGTCCAGGCGCTGGCGTCGCCGGTATTGTACTGGTCGGTATCCGGCGAATTGTTCGTGGAAAAATAGGTCCGGTTGGTCACGAAGGTCCGTGTGCCGGCACCGCTGACAGAAGTACGGGTGATCGTGGTGGGCCGGCCGATCAGCCAGCTGTCGGTATGTTCATCGTTATATGCGAATTCTGTCTTCCGCGTATGTCCTCCCCCGAAGTTTTCGGTGACCGATTTCAGGTTACCGTCAGCGAAATAATCCCTGGAGGTGGTCGTACTCAGACCGGTCAGGTTATCGGTAACCGTTGAAGAGGAAATATACGGGAAAAACCGTTTATTACCGAAGTCCAGCTCGCTCCATGTATTGTCGGTCGTGGTTACAGTGCCGTAATCGTGTTTGACGATCCTGGTCACTTGCGGATAATAATAGGTCCCGTTAATCGTATGGTACTCCGTACTGGTCGCTTCGAGGGCTTCATTTTCCTCGGTTATCTTCGAAAACCCAAGAAAGCCTTTGCCCTGGAGGTGTACTTTCGCGCCCTCGTAGGTATAATCATACCTGACAAAATCGCCGATGCCATTGTCGTACGACACAGCGGAAACAAGCTGCAACACATCCGTATAGTTCGAAAGCGGGTAAGCAGGGGTTGTCCCTCTTGTATAAACGCCGGCATCGGAGGAAGGAGAATAGCTAATCGAACTTTCGTACCCGAGCCCGTCGAAAATGTTGCCCATCAGGTTGCTCACCGTTCCATGGGCAAATGAAAAGCTCCTTTGAGATCCGGGTTTACTGTAAAAAAAGCCTTCCCTGCCGTCTCCGTTATAATCGCCAAAATAGAAATACAAGGGATGTTCATCGGTTACATTTGATAAATCGAAATTTATCGGAGAAGTATATTCCTGCATGTCGTACTCGTAACCGTTAACCAGGTTGGTGGCCACGTAAATCTTGTTTGGGGTGTCCGAAGTCCCTTTGCCCCAAAGGATCATATCCATTTTCCCGTCGCCATTCACATCGCAGCAGTTCCATTGATTATTTGTAGATACCAAGTTAAAGCTTGGAAGGCCCGTTATTCCTTGTTCTCTAAAACCATTCTGGGTATAAATCAGGAAAGACCACACAGGATTTACTGCCTTGTCGGTTTTTAGGATATCCGTTCTCCCGTCCCCGTTAAAATCGCCATACCGCAACGAGTTGGTATTAACCATATTACTCCCGGAGCCAGTCAGTATCAGCTTGTTGTCCGTACCTTTAAATTCTTCCAGGTAATACATTGTGTCGTTTAAGGCCAGTATATCGGAGCACCCGTCCCCGTTAAAATCCAGGATCTGAAAGGGAGTGCTTCCAACACCAGCCGGAGGCAACGTCCCTGTTGACGGCATATATCCATCCTGTATAAAACTTCCCGAGAATGAATATAATTCATAGAAAGGCAACACAGTCAGGGCCCCGCTGTATTCTTTATAGACCATTACCTCAAGTTTACCGTCCCCATTGTAGTCAACGATTTGGTAATGGTCAAGGTCCTCGTCTGTACTCCAGTAATCATGATAAAAATTGTCAAAGCTGCTCCCGGTTGACTGAAAATAGTAAAAATCAAAACCGTAGTCATAGACAATCTGCATTATGTCGGATAGCCCGTCCCCGTTAAAATCGGCAATGATATAATTAGTCTCCCCGTTACCAAAATCAGTGTAGGTTTGCCAGCTGAAGGCCATGTTACCGTTCTGATCGGCCAGGTAAACTTTCATGTCCCCGTAGCCCGACAAAGGCGCTGTCATGATGTCTGTTCTCCCGTCCCCGTTAAAATCTCCCTGATAAATCCGCTCATTAACCGATGCGGAATAAATACCTGACGACGCGCTAAACTGTTCCGTTTGATTACTGTAAGTAAATACCAGCGGGTTCAGCGGTTGGTCCTGGCTGCTGTACTCGGTTATCTTTTGTAAAAGGGGGTATCTCTTATCTTCACAGTAATCCAGATCATATCTTTTATAATTCTGTCCGTTACTGGTAATCCTGATTTTGATAAGCAGGATATCACTATAAAAATTTTTCCCGCCATAAACATACTGGTTCACATTACTCCTGGCCTGGTACCTGAAGTAAACCTTCACGGAAGGTTCCGTCGACTGGGACGCATTTCCGGTATAATCGATTTCCCCGATAGGATGTTCATCATCTGAGCTGATATAGTTGAAGTTCATGTAATTTCCGTAACGGTCCGTTATCTTGTTGACTTTCCAGTACAATATGGAAGAACCGTTCAGTGTTACCCTGGAATCCGCGCTGTTCCCGTACTCACAGATAAGCCCGGATTTGGTATAAACAATAAAATACAGGGGCCCCTGCCCGGAAGTGCCATAGGCAACTATTTTGGAGAATTCTTCCCGCTCGGTCCGGTACTCGCTCCCGCTATAGCCATAACTTCCGCTGGTTACAAGCAGCCTTTTCCCGTCCAGGGCAAACCGGTCGGAATAAGTCCCGTCAACGGCCATTGTCTGACCATCGTTGTAAATATCCTGGGTGACCCTGCTTATCACGGAAAGGCCGCCAATATTCCATCCCGAGCCAATAGACCCAGCCGAAAGATAACTGGTATAGTCAAGGGATAAGTTGGGTTGCAGGCCATTTGCCCCTTTGGGTACCGTAATGGGAACCTGAAAGGAAGCAGTTCCTGAAACGGAAAGTGCCCCTTCTGTCTTGCCGACAGGCAAAGTAGCGTCGATCTCGTAACTGGATGGATCGACGGCATCGGAATAAACAATATTTTTATTGTAAATTGGTTGTTCTTCAACAATTTGCGCAAGCATAGTACCTCCGTCAGTGGTGTAGGAATACCCCTGGGAGAACATGATGCTGTTGGTGGCCTCGTGGACGACAGTCCCCGTCTCGGAACCGTTCAATACCAGGTCGGACGGCTGTCCCTGGCTTGTTATCCCCATAAATGAGCACAACAAGCCCGTTAAAACAGGATAATAGATCTTTTTCATGTGGATAATCTTTTAACATGGTGTTACTTCCTGACAATCGTCCACTTTTTCTCTTTGCTGCCCGCACGTATTGTCAGCTGATAAGGTCCCGCAGGCTTACCCGATAAGTCAATTTGATTTCCCCGGGCAGATCCGGGTTCCTGAAAGATCCTTCGTCCCTCCGGATTACGGACGCTGATGAATATCTTATGGCCATCCAGAACCGGAAACCCAATATGGACTATCCCTTCTTCTTCCTGGTAGCTTAGCTGTACCGGTTGTCCGCCAACCCGGGCCTCAAGCGGCAAGGTCAAACTGTCCGGAACCGCAACTACGTCCCGTGCAGCTGTATTCAGCGTCGTTACCACCGAACGGGTGATCCGGTTTCCGCTCACATCATAGCCAAACCCGATCGTGGTCTGTCCCGCACTTGTATTTCCTGTCAGCAGTCCGGCTGCCACCAGGATAAATGCCGTGAAAATAGTTTTCATGACCAGCCCTCCCTTTATTGATTGACCTGCTTCTTCAAGGAGTCTATCTCGGCCTGCTGTTCTTTTATCGCCTCGATCAGGTAGGGGATCAGGGCTGAATAGGATAACGATTTTTCCTGCGTACTGTCGTTGGTCATGACCGCTTCAGGGATGACTGCTTCTACATCCTGGGCCAGTAACCCGGCATGCAGTTGTTTTGTCCGGTCGTTTTTCCAGGAAAAGTTGACCCCGCTTAGTTTTTTTATCTTTCCCAGGTTATCGCCGGCCAGCGGGGTAATATTTATCTTGGCTGCCTTATCTGAATTTTCGTAAAGCGTCCCGCACTGAATGTCAATCCAGCCGCTCCCGTCTGTTTTATAAAACACGATCCTGTTGGTGCTCATCATCCGGGGATCGGAATTCCACAAACCAATGGAGTAGGGCTGGTTCGATGAATTGTAAAAACGGGTCTGCCCCGAGTTAATTTCTACCCGCTGGGTGGGGGTGCTCGTTCTTATTCCAATGTAATTGTTACTGTCGACCTTGATCTGGGCCTCAACGGAAATTATTAACAGGCTGAATACAGCCAGCATGACTGTCTTTTTCATAACTGCGGTTTTTAACGGTGTATAATTGTTTGTTCTGAAATGCACTCTTCCTGTCTGTGACAGGAAGGATGTATTTTGAGTATAAAAGGGACGGGCTACCGTTCCCGTAAGAGGTACAAAAGAAGAAAAAGAAAAATACTGCCCTTTCGGGCAACAGGTAAAGTTCCTGTAGTAGAAGGACATGGCAATATACGCCTTTCCTTTGGGTATTGCCTGCTTGCAGCGTCTAATTTTGGCAGCAGGATTTTTTAATAAAGGTATTCTGATATTCTTCCCAAAACGGGATCAGAACAATAGTAAAATACACTGCTTTCGGATCATATCTGGCGTCCGGGCTTTTCCGTGCATATGTAATCGTGTATTTTGGAGAACATTCCTTCAGGGGAGCCTGTCCCCTCCCAAAAGGATTATCAGTTTCAGCCGAAACTTCATCGGGTGGCCGTTCTTCCTGTCTTGTCCTCTCCGCTATGTTCCATGGCAGAATAATGATGACCCTGTATTCAATATTTGCGGGCCTTGCCATGTCCGTTTCATCTGATGAAGTAAAATATTTCATATATTAATTCCTGAAACGAACAAAAGGTTACCCGCTTTGAATGAATATTTTTGAACACATAGACCAATTCAAGGAAGACAAGTCTCCTTCTTTTATTTTTATATCTGGACCAACCCGCCCACTTCCATTCTCTTGTTCCTTGCTCCCGTCTCCTTTTCCCATGCCCTCTGCGCCCCTCCCATTGTTTGGGAAGCGTGAAATTTATTCTTGAGTCAAAGCTCAAATTTCGGGTATAGATTGCTTCATTCTCGTACCTTCTCTTTGTAATAAAAATTATTCAATATATACAATGGAATCGTTCTCAAAAGAAACCTAATAGGTTGTAGGTTGTATCGGGAAAAAAGTATTGAAGAAAAAAGATCATAGGTGGAGAAAAAGATAAATTTATCGTTGCCAGCCAGACAAAATATCCGTTCAATCGAAATTCCGATGGCATTTCTGATTTTGGCAATCAGGTCCCGCTTCCCGGATCCGGATTGTTTTAAGCACAAACAACAACTTTTTTTGCAATTTCTGTCCTTGAGCAGGACAGGCTCTTCCTTTTCCAATCGATGAAAAGGAAGCAAAAATCTTGTCAAAACGAACCCTCCGCCGGGCGTTTTGACGGCCAGCGCACCGCTTCGTTCTGCATTCGCGACGGAGTATTGACGGATTTCGGGATTGTCTGTCCTGTCATTCCCAAACTTCTTCGATAACCGCCCAACTAATGCTTCTGCCGAATCTTTCAATGCTTGTTTGTTTTATCCAAAGCACTTGTTTTCTTGCTTTTTCCAAGATAATTGACGGCTGCGTGGATATTTTGTTCATGCCTAATTTGGCTCTTTCCTGAAATGACAGAATTGCAAACCGTGCTACCAAAGACCGGCAGAGGGATACCCCCGGCCATGATCAATCAGCGACCTGTGCCGCCGTGGTCTTTGCATCCTGCCTGATCAGCCCATCCTCAAGCCGGATGATCCTTTTACCATAATTGGCAAACTTTTCATTATGGGTAACCTGGATAATGGTCATCCCTTCCCCGTTCAGCTCCATCAGCACATTCATGATCATTTCACCCTGGGTTGAGTGAAGGTTACCGGTAGGCTCGTCGGCCAGAAGGAGTTTCGGTTTGCCAACGATAGCCCGGGCAATCCCTACCAGTTGCTGTTGTCCCCCCGACAGCTGGGCCGGAAACAAATCTTTCTTCGCAACAATATTGAACCGGTCGAGCAGATCTGCGACCATCGCCTTTCGCTCTTTTCCTCTTACCCCTTTATAAATCAACGGGGTTTCGATGTTCTCATACACGGTCATTTCCTCGATCAGGTGGTAGGCCTGGAAAATGAACCCCATGAAATTCCGGTGGTATTCAACCTTTTTCTTTTCCTTCAGATCAAGTACCGGCTCATCATACAGGCAATAACTGCCTGCAGAAGGTTCGTCAAGCAACCCGATAATGTTGAGCAGGGTCGACTTTCCCGAGCCGCTCGGCCCCATAATGCTGACAAACTCGCCATCATTAACCTCCAGGTTGATGCCTTTTAACACGAAAGTACGCTGAAACTTCGAATCGTAATATTTGTCTATCTCACTTAACCGGATCATAGTATTTGTTTTTATTTTTAACGGATCATAAAACATACCAAAATCTCAACATCCAAGATACAAACTTATTACGATAAAGAAGCAGGGAAAATATGTAAAAAATATAGACACTCCCTGTTAAAAATATGGACACCGGAACCTCAGGCATGAAAAGCCTCCCTCGATTTTCTGATCACCTCAATATTTTCCAGAGCCCAACTGGTAAGACTTTGAATATGGGGAAGAAGACTTTTTCCGAGTGCTGTCAGGCGATATTCGACCCGGGGAGGGATTTCCGGATACACTTTCCGGGATACCAGCCCGTCTGCTTCCAGCGTGCGGAGCGTCACGGTCAGCATTTTTTGTGAAATATCGCTGATGGTATTATTTAAGTCCCTGAAGCGCATTACTTCTGCCTCACCAAGGATCGAGATCACTAAAATCGACCACTTGTCCCCAAAACGATCGAGCACATTACGGACCGGACAATTACCGGTCACTTTAAATTTTTCAAGAGATTTTTCCATTTTCCCATCCTGATTATCAACAATACTAACATCGGAGTAAGTATCTGGTTATAAAGTAAGATCTTGACTCATATTCCCAAACCTGTTACCTTTGACTCTCCAAAAGTAAGTAATTTTCTTTAGGTAATTAATCCGGTTTTTAAATCAAGTATGGATTCGTCGAAGCTGTTGACGCAAATAAAAAAAATGTAAAATAAAGACAAACAATGAACAAGATCATGATTACAGGGGCCACGGGCCACCTCGGCAGCCAGGTGCTGCATCTTCTTCAACAGGAAGCAGGTAACTATTCAATTTACGCTATTGCCAGGGACCCGTCAAAACTCGGAGCTGAGCAGAAGGAAGGGATAACCGTTATCCAGGCGGATTATGAAGACAAAGAATCGCTCGTAAAAGCTTTTCAGGGGATCGACAAGCTTTACTTTATTTCGGGCAATGATATTTTCATAAGAAAAAAGCAACACGAAAACGTCGTGGAAGCAGCAAAGGAGGCCGGGGTAAAACACGTGGTTTACACGAGCTTCCAACGGAAATCAGAAACCGAAGATTCCCCGGTCGCCGTAGTTGCGGGGGTACATCTCTACACGGAAAAATTACTGAAACAATCGGAGTTGAATTACACGATCATGAAACATGCGCTTTACTCGGATGTTATCCCCATGTTTATCGGAGAAGATGTCCTTAAAAAAGGGGTCATTTACCAGCCCGCCGGAGATGGGAAAGTATCGTTTGCATCACGGTCGGATATGGCCAGGGCCGCTGTTACGGTCCTCACGACCGAAGGTCATGTCAATAAAGTTTATGAGATAGCCGGAAATTCATCTTGCTCTTACGGGGATATTGCAAAAATGCTGAATAAAATCAGCGGCAAACAGATTGTCTATATATCCCCTTCTTCCGAAGAATTTAAAGATACCCTTTCGAAAGCAGGTGTCCCGGAAGGGATTATCGGCATGTCTGTTACTTTCAGCGAAGGGATCAGGCAGGGCGAATTCGATTTTCCCGACCCGACCCTGGAAAAGCTGATCGGGCATAAGCCTCAAAGCGTGGAAGAATTTTTGACTGAATTTTATTCAAAATAAGCAAAGGTCCATGGTTGATATTGTTGGTGATTTTATTGTTAATGGCGGGGCACCGGAGGATTATTGTTGTTAGATACAGATTTTTCTTGATAGAACATAAAATGCCCCCGGAAGGGGGCAAATATTATTGTCTTAACCATTTTTCAATTACCGGTATCTACAAAAGAACCGGGATAGGTAACCACATAGTTGGGTTGGTCTTCTTTCGCAGGCTCCCAGATGTCCTTGTCCCGGTCGCATTGATATTTAGTCCGGATCCAGGTTGTAAACCTCCGCTGGTTTTCCTCCAGTTCGATCACCCGGTAACCCCGTCCGATCTCACCATAACACTGGCGTCCGCTGACATTTCCATAGGCCAGACAAATATTCCGGAGACACCCGATATAATTATTGTCATGATCGTGACCTGTAAACATGCCCATCACATCTTTCATCTCAAGGAAAGAGGTATATAATCCGGAATTAAGGTCCGGACAGCAGACCGATTCTTCCTTGACGCCTGCCGTTGTCTTTTTGCCTACTACTTCATTGTATTCGGGAAGAGGAATATGGAAAAAAGCCAGGGCCGGGAACGGTTTTCCCCCGTTCATCCGGGTAAGTCCGGCACTTTGCTCCCGGTACCAGCCTATCTGGTCGAACTTGATCCAGTCATAACTGCCAAGATCTGTCTTTGGATGGAACCCGGAATGTGAATCGAGAAAATAAAGGACAGCCTCTGCTTTCCCGGTATCCGGAGACCCTATTTTCAGAATATAATTGCCGTTGCCCGAAATATCCTGAGGCCCGTTTTCTGTCATGCTGTAGGGTAAACCGGAGATGATTTCCATAATTTCCCTTCCTGTCAGTTCATACTCGATATCATGGTTTCCGAGAACAACAGCCCAGGGTATTTTGGAGTCAATGAAAGGCCGGGCCAGCGCCAGCCAGGCCTTACGGGTATCTTTGGAACAGACCACATCGCCGGTCAGGACAACAAGGTCCGGTTTCTCTTCTTCCATTGCCGCTTTCATCATGACAAGCGCACTGTCCGACCTGTACGAATTATACTGAAAGTGGATATCCGTGAACTGCAGGATCTTAAATCTACCATCCTTGCTGAAACGAAGGACAGGTTTCACGCCGTTTTTCCCGCCCCATGACACCAGTGTCAGCATCAACATCATAAATAACAGGGTAGTTGCTTTCTTCATTTTTTAGAATTGTTACAGGGTTTATAATAAATATGGTTGCTATTGTTATTTTAGTTGCTATTGTTAATATGGTTAACATTGTTCCTGCCGTTTGAGGCTAGCCGTTTGAACGTTTGATACTATGTTGTTTGAATGTTGTTTCTAAACTGAACGCTAAGACACAAAGGCACTAAAAAGATGGTTAATATGGTTCCTATTGTTTTCGGTTCCCATGACTTTGGTTTTCTTCCCATTCTCTCATTCAATCATTCTTTCATTCACCAGTTCACCAACTCACCAGATCTCAATGTACCTCCCACCTAACCGCGAAGCGTCGAACAATTCGAACATTCAAACCCTTCAAACATCTATCGTTCCTGCCGTTTGAGGCTAGCCGTTTGAACGTTTGATACTATGTTGTTTGAGTGTTGTTTCTAAACTGAACGCTAAGACACAAAGGCACTAAAAAGATGGTTAATATGGTTCCTATTGTTTCGGTTCCCATGACTTTGGTTTTCTTCCCATTCTCTCATTCAATCATTCTTTCATTCACCAGTTCACCAACTCACCAGATCTCAATGTACCTCCCACCTAACCGCGAAGCGTCGAACAATTCGAACATTCAAACCCTTCAAACATCTATCGTTCCTGCCGTTTGAGGCTAGCCGTTTGAACGTTTGATACTATGTTGTTTGAATGTTGTTTCTAAACTGAACGCTAAGACACAAAGGCACTAAAAAGATGGTTAATATGGTTCCTATTGTTTTCGGTTCCTATGACTTTGGTTTTCTTCCCATTCTCTCATTCAATCATTCTTTCATTCACCAGTTCACCAACTCACCAGATCTCAATGTACCTCCCACCTAACCGCGAAGCGTCGAACAATTCGAACATTCAAACCCTTCAAACATCTATCGTTCCTGCCGTTTGAGGCTAGCCGTTTGAACGTTTGATACTATGTTGTTTGAGTGTTGTTTCTAAACTGAACGCTAAGACACAAAGGCACTAAAAAGATGGTTAATATGGTTCCTATTGTTTTCGGTTCCTATGACTTTGGTTTTCTTCCCATTCTCTCATTCAATCATTCTTTCATTCACCAGTTCACCAACTCACCAGATCTCAATGTACCTCCCACCTAACCGCGAAGCGTCGAGCAATTCGAACATTCAAACCCTTCAAACATCTATCGTTTAAAACCAGACAAACGTTCTCCGGAACTCCTTCCAGACAGGATATATTATGATCCATACTCATTGTTCCTCAAAGCCGGGAAAATTCCGGTCATATTTCGAATCGATCTGGAACTCGGTGACCCCGCATTTCTGAAGAAAAGCAATATCCCTTGCTGCGCCGGTACTGTCATTTTCATATTTATAATGAAAATCGTTTACCGAAGGGACAACGGTTATCGAATTTTTCTGGCACCATTTCACGATCTCCGAATACATACGGTTTGCATTATCGAAAAGAAAATAGTTGGATGCCACATCTTCCCCTGCAGCAAGTTTAGCCATCATCTCCGGGGCTTCGTTCACCCTGAATTCGAATTTTGCCTTTCCCATAAAATAGTTGCGGGCATCTTTATCGATAAAATAAGCATCCTTAAGCATGTTGTATTTCTCGAGAATCGTTTCAAGCTTTTTATAAAATGACAAGGGAGGGTTTTCCGGTTTAAGGTCAAGCATAAACTTAATTTTCCCGGAGCACATCCGGGAGAGTTCATCCAGGGTCATCGGACTGTAACCGCCCTTTACAGAACGAAATTTCTTAATTTCATCCCAATCCATTTCGTCAACCCGTCGGGTATCGTTATAAAATTTATGAAAATCAGGATCATGATTAAGGATCAGCACGCTGTCCCTGGTCATCCGGATATCGATCTCCAGCATGTAATAGCCCCGGTCGATAGCAGCCTTTACCGAGGCCGGATCATACTCACCATATTTGCTCCCTGTTATTCCGCCGCGATGGGCGATCAGCCTATACCCGGTTACTTTACCTTCTCCTGAGGAACCGTTTTTCTCACCGGGTTTACATCCGGCAAGAAAAACGATAATCAAAACAAAACACAAAAAAATATTTTTTACCATCATTATTTAAATGTTATTTTATTGCAATCATTTTCGGCAACACTGAATTAATCATCATACCCCGGATTCTGGCCAAGCGACGGGTTCAGGTCCAGTTCATCCTGGGGAACAGGATAAATACGCATATTGACATCGCTGTTTGTTTTCCATCCCCAGCTATCTTCAAACTTTCCGAAACGGATCAGGTCGTTCCTGCGCCAACCTTCATAGCATAGTTCCCGTGCGCGTTCATTCAGTAATTCATCCAGGCCGATCTCGCTGTAATCGGTGGCATCAGACCGGTCACGGACCATGTTTACCAATGAGACAGGAGTTTGTCCTAGGGTTGCCGTGGCCCCGCGAAGAATAGCCTCGGCCTTCATAAGCAGGATGTCGGCATATCTGAACACCGGCCAGTCATTGCTTTGATTACGGGTAGTGGAAGTACTGTCAGGATAAAACTTATTACAGCGATAGCCCTGGGCACGACCAAGTTCATCGTCGCCCGTATCAAACTTATTAAAATCATCAAACACAATATCTTTGGTAAATTCAAGCTGATAGGTAACAGCCCCGTTCGGCTCGTCCCCGCAGTAGCCGGCATCCAGTCCGGAGTTCGTAGTCTCGATCAGGATCGGATCCCCATTCCAGTCATATTGCTTTCCTGTAAGCCATATATCGTCCCTCCGGTCATTGAGATCATTAAACAGATCATAAAAAGAAGGTAACGCTTTGACACATCCACTCGGGCTGAAAGGCAGACCGTATTTATTTTTCAGAGCTTTATGCAGCCAGTAGCGTGACCAGTACTGATTGGCGATATTTTCGGAATCATACGTAACCGCAAAAATGATATCCTTGATATCCGGACCATTATCGATCTGGAAAACATCCAGATAATCGTCATCAAGATTATAACTCCCCGTTTCGATAATCGAATCGCAGGCAGCCACGGCATCGTCATACCGGTTTACTCCCGTATAAACTTCCGAATTGAGGTACATTTTTGCCAGCAGGGCATAAGCCATGTATTTGGTAGGGCGTCCATACGTGCTTTGATCGACTGTCGTGCTCAGATAACTGACAGCATCCAGCAGGTCGCTTTCCAGGGAACCAAAAACTTCTTCCCGGGATGTCCGTTCGGTAACCTCCTGACCGAAGGTTGTCACCAGGGGCACATCGCCATAAAGGTCCATCAGTATAAAATGATAAAAAGCGCGCATCGTTTTTACTTCGGCAACTGCCGTTTCTTTGGTACTGTTATCTTCTGCCGATTCGTAAAGGGTAAGAATACTGTTGCATGACGTGATCCCGCTGTAACACCAGTCCCATACTTCCCCGATAAAGCGCTGATCGGCTGTCCATGTATGCAGATGATAATTTTTATACCTTCCGTCGTCATACCAGTTTCCTCCGTTGGCCGTAAGGATTAAACCGTCTGCAGAAAATTCCTGCAAAAACCAGTATGACTTAAAGTACAAGCTAGCCAGATTGGTATATATCGGACCTGATGCGGCAATAAAATCTTCTTCAGTTACCGGAAAATTATCGGCTGTCAGCTCAGATTCGACCGGGACATCCAGATTTGTGCATCCGTTGAATAATAGTAACAGAATTAAGACGAATGCAATACCGGCAAAATTTATCTTATTCATAACCTTGATTTTTAACAAATTAAAATTCTACATTCACACCAACAATAAACGAACGGGTCTTGGGAAAATAATCGTCATCGTCGATCCCGGGAGTAATACCGCCCATGTTTATCTCAGGATCTGTTCCTTTATATCCGGTAATCACGAACACATTATTAACGGTGGAATAAATCTTCAGTCCCTTTATCAGAGCATCTGCAAGCCTGAAATCATAGGAAAGGGTCACATTATCCAGCCGGATGTAATCCCCTTTTTCCAGGTAACGGTCCGACGTATAATGCGCGCCGGTATCGTCAACCGATTCTTTCAGGGTCATCCGCGGCATATTGTAATGAGTGGCTTCTGCCGGATAATTCAGGTTAGCCAGGGTTGCATTCAGCACTTTATTGCCTGTAACTCCCCGGAAAAGAAAATCGAGACTGAAATTCCGGTACGAGATGGTGTTGTGCCACCCCCCGGTTGCCTTAGGCTGGGCATCTCCTGCATAAAAATGATCACCACTTGACGGGGAAGTTGTCAGATTACCATCTTCATCATAGAACTGGGAAACACCTTCGTCATTCTTCCCGGCGTATTTCCAGAGGTAAAACTGACCGAGCGGTTTTCCTTCCTCTATAATCTGGGCATAATTTCCCGATTGTCCATGATCGCCGATACTGGCAGAATGGACATAATCGAGTTCCAGTTCGTCATTGGAAAGTTTATTGATGTTGTTCCGGTTAAAGGAAAGGTTGAAGGAAGTATTCCATTTGAAGTTTCTGGTCCTGACCGGCATTGCCTCAAGTGAAAGTTCTACTCCCTTGTTTTCCATCTCGCCCACGTTGGCCGTAAGCGTATTTACATAATATTCACTGGTCGAAACGCTGTAGGTCCAGATCAGATCCCTGGTAATTTTGTCATAGTATTCGATTGTTCCGCTCAGTCTTCCTTTCAGGACAGCGAAATCGAGGCCGATGTTCAGCATGGCTGTCTGTTCCCATTTAAGGTCCGGATTCGGATTCTGCGTAACACCAATCCCATTGATATAATCACCATCGTAATAGAACTTACCCGTAGTGCCATAACGGAGTTTACTGATCAGGGCATCAAAACCAAGCGAGTTCCCGCTGATACCATACCCCACTCTGAATTTCAGGTTATCAAACAAGTGTTGCTTCTGCATGAACGGTTCTTCAGTGATTCTCCATCCGACAGAAAAAGAAGGGAAATACCCCCACCGGTTATTTTCACCAAAGGCAGAAGATCCATCCCGGCGTAAAGTTGCCTGCAACAAATATTTTCCTTTGTAATCATAATTCAGTCGGGAATAAAAAGAAATCATCCGCAGCGTACTCATGGAAGTGTCGTCATAATCGGGAGAGAAACCGTCATAATTACTTCCGAGTGCCAGGTTATAATAACTTGTTTCATCCGACACAAAATTCGTGCTGTTCACCCCAAATCCGTTTCCGCTCTTGGTCTCATGCCATGAATATCCCAGCAAAAATTTCAGGTCATGCTTACCAAACAGATGGTGGTAAGTTCCGAATGTTTCCATCATCTTTACCTCCCCTTCGTAGGACGACCGGTAGGCATAACCGTTATATCCCTGGGCCAGGCGGGAATCCTTGCTGAGGTATTCCGCAAAATTGGACTGGGTGTTTTTATAGGAACCATTGATCTCGTAATCGAGTCCATCAAGGATATTCAGCTGGGCACGGATCGTTCCCTGAAGATATTTGTTCCGGGTATCGAACGTGTTCTGATCGATCAGTGCCACCGGGTTATAAGACCCCCTGTCCAGGTTCTCGTGATAGCTCCCGTCCTCATCATAAATACCAACAGTAGGAAGGTAATTCCACATCGTAAGGTACAAATCATCGGAAACAGTTGACTGATTCTCGACCTCTGCAGAAAGCGTGCAGCCCAACTTTAATTTGTCGCGCATCGCTTTCTGTTCAAGGTTCGCACGCATTTTCAGGGTATTACGGGCCGAATTATCAAGAATTCCCTGGTTCCGTTTATAGTCGATGTTCGCAATATAGGTTGTCCTGTTATTTCCGCCACCCAGCGTTACATTGTTATCATACGAAACGCCCGGCCTGCTAACTTCATTAAACCAATTGGTTCCTGAACCGTCATCATCTTCCGGGTCCAGGCTCAGTCCGTTCTCAGACAGGTATGCTCTGTATTCCGCTGCCGAAAGCATATCGATCTTCCTGGAAACCTTTTCAATAGCCATATAGGCATTGTAATTAACAACAGACTGACCTGGCTCTCCTTTCTTCGTCGTGATAATAATAACCCCGTTTGCAGCACGCGATCCGTAAATGGCAGTAGCGGAGGCATCCCTGAGGACATCGACTGAAACAATATCGTCATCGGCAGGCATCAGACCGTCAACAATCCCGTCGATCACATAGAGCGGTGACTGGGCATCTCCGGTCCGGAGGGTTGACGGGCCTCTCAGGGTTATGGACATGCTCCCGTTAGGGTTCCCGTCTTTTGTAATATTCAGTCCCGGAATTTTTCCCTGGATAGCCAGTATCGGATTAGGATAAGCGCCTTTGTTCATTTCCTCTGCCGAAATAGTCGAAATAGAACTTGTCAGGTCCTTTTTCTTGGCCGATCCATATCCGATAGCGACAACTTCATCCAGCCCGATTGTTTCTTCCTGCATGGTTGCATTGATATCGCTGCGTTCCGAAACAGAAACTTCCCGGGTTTTCATTCCGATAAAGGAAAAAACAATGGTGGCATTCCCTGGTACACCGATTAAGTTATAGTTCCCTTCAATATCGGTAACCGTCCCTTCCGCGGTCCCTTTTACGGTCACACTAACCCCTGGCAAAGGCTCGCCTGTACCGGAAACAACCTTTCCTTTAACATCTTTCTTTCGGGGAGACTGCTGTTCCATGCTGCGAAGGATAATATTTCCTTCCGTCGAAATAAATGCCTCAATACCTGTACCTTCCAGCACCCTTTCAAGGGCCTCCTTTAATGTCACGTTCTCCATATTCAGTTTAACCTCACCCTTCGGGATCAACTCGGAACTGACAGCCATTCCGAGGTTAAATGTCTGGGCAATTTTCTTCAATGCCTGAGTATAACTGAGCCCCTTCAGCTGAAGGTTCACCGTTTCTTCATAAGCCTTTTGTGCCCGGTCTTGCCCTTCCGTTACCGGAAAATTGGCAAATCCGGCTGCCTGACTGAACGGACAGGTCATCCATACCAGCAGGAACAAACTCAAATACTTTTTCTTCATTTGGATAATTTTTGTTGGTTTCGATTTATTCATCGGATCAAGCCGGTTTATTACCTATTTCCAGATCTGGCCGTTTAATTCTTTTTGGCTCGTTCCATCCTAAAAATCAGCGCACAGCAATCCCATTTTGCATTTTACAGATCGTGCAATCAATTAATTATTAATATTTTGTTGATTTTACTGAGTCAAAAAATACCTTCCTCCGGATTTCCTAACCCGGACATTCAATGACAGGGCCAACTGCCCAATTACTTCATCCAGGGACACAGCTTTCAGGTAAGCTGTAAAATTTTTATTTTCCAGATCGTCTCCCTCTATCCCGATATCCGTATCAAAAATATTTTCCAACTGACTTACCACCTGGGCAAGAGGCACATGATCAAACTCAAGATAATGGTCGAACCATGCAAAATAGTTCCTGGCTGGCTGGGCAACCTTCACCGCATGCCGGTTTTCATCCATTACACCCACTTCATTTGCCGTAAGGATTACCCCATTCTCCTGACCCTTTCCTTTAAAAGCGACCCGGCCTTCTTCAACGGCAACAACCACTGTTTTCCTTCGGGGAACCGACTTTACATTAAATACTGTTCCCAATACCCGCACCTGAGCATCATTAGCATCGATTATAAAAGGTTTATCCGGATTTTTTGCCACTTCGAAAAAGGCCTCGCCGGTTAACCTGACCCGGCGGGTTTCCTGATGGTTCATTTTTTCCGAATATCTCAGCCCGCTTCCTGCATTCAGCCTGACGCGTGTCCCATCGGGAAGTACTACTGTTTCCTGCCCGGATTCAGGCGCCTGAACGGTCGTATAGTCTAGTTGATTTCTTACCCATCCGGACTGATATATCCCCCAACCGGTACCGATGAAGATCAACAGGGATGCGGCAATCCTGAACACAGGGTTTAATGCCATCTTTCTTTTGCTTATCCGGGAGTTTATGTTGCTGTATATCCTGCTGCTCTGGTTCCCGGGAAGAGGAACATTGCTCGTAAACGCTTCTTCCCCCATTTTTTCATCCAGCATCCTTTCCCCTTCTTCTGATCCCATAAATTCCAGGAAATCATCAAGTTCACCTGCCGGAAGTTTTCCCTCCAGATACAGCTTAAGCATCCTGTTTTTTTCTTCTTCGGTTTGCAACAAATTTTTCATTATACGCGCAACATGTTTGTTTCATTAGACTAACTTCCGAATACACACATAAGACAAGCAGAAACAGAAAAACATCTGCCGGTATTTTAGGATTTCACAATCTGTTAACAATACCGGGTTTGCTTAACAATGAGGTAACAAAAAATAAACAAGGAAAATAAGAGGGGTCACAAAGCTACTCCGGGAAAGTTGTTCTTAACAAATTTCATGGCCTTCACCATATGGTCGTTCACCGTACTTTTAGAGATTCCAAGTACCCGGGCCACCTCGTCGTAACTTTTTTCTTCAAACCTGCATAGCCGGAAAACTTCCTGGCGCTGGGGCGGGAGCATCGACATAATTTTCCCCAGTAAGGCGATATCTTCATTTTGGCCTAGTAGCTGATCGCTTTCTTCGTCCTTCTCGTCAAGGGTCAATTTAATTTCGTCTTTGATCCTGTTTTCCCGGGATGCCTTTTTCAGAACATTCAGGAGATAATTTCTGGAAAGCCGGAATAACCAGGCTGAAAAATCTTCCACATAAACCAGGCTTTCCCGTTTTATCCATATCTTAAGAAAAATATCCTGGACCGCTTCTTCTGCCAGGTATTCGGATCGAAGATATCTCTTTGAAAAATGAAAAATCAGGGGATGGAAGATATCGAACAACTCTTTAAAAGCCTGTTGATTTCCCCTTGCAACCAGCAAAATAAGACTTCTCTGCCGGTTTGAATCGTCATTACTTGCTAAAGCCATTTCTTCGCCGGTGAATTTCCGGCATAAAATAAGCAGCCCAAAAACAATCAGTTATTATTTAAATCTTAAAAAACGAATACAAAACGATTACGTTTTATAACCGGATCGTTCCGGTCATAAAATAATATCCGATTTTTCCCGACATCAATCATTTACGTCTAAAAAATGAAAATCATCTACCGCTTTTTGTATTTATAAAATTACTTACCAAACATATTTTTTTAATTACATAAGACAGGAATCCATAGATATTTTGAAAAATTTCACCCATCATCCACGAAAAATCATTTTTTGTTAAAAACGTTAATTATAAATACATTAACTTTTATTGGTTGTTAATTTGTATACAAAAAAGGAAAAAAAGAGATTAAATAAAAAAATAAATGCTATGATTATTCGGAAACAATCTTTAAGTATTTGTCTCATTTTTGGAATGCTATTTACCGCATGTTCTTCTACGAAAAAGATGCAGCAAGCTGACAAAAATCAGCTAAGTATGAACAATCAGTCAGGGCCTGTGGCCCGGCAGGGATCTTTTCAGGGAGGAATGCCTCCCGGTCCGCCACCCGATGGACAAGGTCGGAAAGGAATGCCCGGAGGGAAACCACCAGAAGGAGGAATGCCTCCTGGCGGCATGAACGGACAGTTTGATACGTCACTGATAAAAGGAATATTTATCGTGAATAACGGAACCCAGTCGAAAACAGGAGAAACGATAGAAGCCAGCGAAGAAAACCAGTCTGCTGTTGTAGCCTACAAACAAGCTAAAATAACCTTAAGCGAAAACAAGATTATAACTTCAGGTAACAGTACATCGAACGATCAAAGCAGCTTCCAGGGATTAAACGCGGCGGTTTTGAGCAGGGATGGAAGTGTCATAACAATGGACCACAATCTCGTCAAAACCACCGGAACAGGAGCCAACGCCATTTTTGCCTATGGAAAGAGCGTTATCTATTCTACGAACGATGTGATCGATTGTACAGCGGGGGGCGCACATGGTCTGATGGCCAGCGGCGGTGGTACCATAGAAGCTAAAAACGTGAACATCATTACCCGGGGAGCAAACTCAGGGGCAGTTGCAACAGACAGGGGCAGTGGTATAATTACTGTAACCGGGGGAAAAATAGAAGCAACAGGGACAGACTCTCCCGGCATTTATTCAACAGGGAAAATTACCGTATCAAATGCAGAAATAACGGCGACAGGCGCCGAAGTTGCGGTTATAGAAGGGTCGAACTCCATTATTACCAATAACTGTAAGCTCATTTGCTCCTTTCACAATAAATGGGGAGTAATGATCTATCAGAGTTTCTCCGGTGATGCAGAGGGGGTCGACGGCCATTTCGAAATGAATGGCGGTTCGTTGGAATCGACCGACGAACAAGGCCCTCTCTTCTTTGTCACCAACTCGAACGCAAACATTTTTCTAAATAATGTAAGCATTAATGCCGCTTCAGGTATCCTGCTGGAAGCAAAGGCTGACCGGTGGGGACAAGAAAATTCGAATGGAGGGAAAGCCAACATTTTCGCAGATAAACAAACCCTTAAGGGAGATTTAAATGCGGATAAAAACAGCCAGATCAATTTATCTTTAAAAAATCAGTCGGTTTTGACAGGAAGCATCAATTCTGATCAAAAGGCCCAACTTGTTTCTGTAGAAATTGATCCATCATGTACATGGAACCTGACAAACGATTCATATGTGACAGCAATAACCATTTCCATATCAGGAGACAAAATCACAAACATTAATGGGAACGGACATTCAGTCTATTACAAAGCGTCAGGAAATAAAACACTTGGAGGGAAAAAATATGCGCTGGAAAAAGGAGGTTATTTAATGCCTTATTAAGCACAATTCTCAATCTTTTCATCCCGGGCAGCCCTTTTCTGTCCGGGATTTTATATCCTGCTATTCATACTGCAAAACGTCCCTGATATTCATCCGGGATACCCGAACCGCGAAGACAAGAATCACGAAAAACATGAATAAGGCCAGGACTGATACCGGTACCAAAAGAAACCATGGCCCCAAATCGATATGATGGTTATATGCATCCAGGAACCAGTTTTTGTAGCCGTAAAACGATAACGGTACCGCGATGACCATAGCGACTATAAACTGATACAAAAGCTGTCCGGATAAGCCATAGGAAACATCGCCTAACTCGGCACCCAAAGCTTTTCTGATCCCAAATTCTTTCATGTTTTGATTGATGGTGATCAATATCAGCCCGGTAATACCGATCATAGCGATAAGGATAGCCAGAACGGAAAAGAGACTGAATACAGAGGCAAAGGTCCGGTCCGGTCTTAGGTCGAACATCATTTTGTCATCGAGCGAGAAATACTGGAACGGCTGACCGGGGAAAACAGAAGTAAATACAGCACGCAGTTTCGGGACCAGGGACGAATAGGTTAGCGACGGACCTGATAGCCTGATCGTCATGAATGCCTTAGGTCGATCATTCAGCGTAATAATGGTCGGGACCGGTTCAGTTTTTACAGATTTATAATAAAAATCGTCAACAACTCCCACAATTTGCCATTCCTGTCCGGAACTGGTTACCATCACTTTTCCGACAGCTTCTTCCGGGTCTGAATAGCCAAAGCGGTCAGCAGCCAGTTTATTCATCAGGATGGTCTGCTGGCCGAAGGTTTCATTTTTATAAAATTTTCTGCCGGCAACTACTTTTACCTTGTAAAAATCCATAAAATGATCGTCCGCAGCTATCTGAAAATAGGCCTTGTTGTCATTCCTGTCAAAGCCCTTTCTCCAACCCGAAAAAAAGTTATTTATCTCTTCTCCAGGAATATCCGACGAGAAAGTAAAATCGCCCACTTCCGGCATTTCCTTAATCCGGTCACGGAACAGTATGATCTTGTTCATTCGTTCTTCCTGAGTATCATCGGTACGCGGAGCCCTGACAACCAGCTTCGAATTATAGTCGATCCCCATATCCTTTTTCATCAGGAAAGATGCCTGACGAAAAGTAACGAACGTGCCGGAAAGCAGCACGATAGAAATGACAAACTGGAACGAGACCAGACTTTTCCGGAATGTCATTCCCTGCATGGAATTTTTAAACTTCCCTTTAAGCACCCTTACCGGTTTATACGAAGAAAGGATAAAGGCCGGATAAATACTCGACACCAGGATCCCCGCCAGAAAAATTAAAATTCCCGTCTTCAGGAATTCGGGATGACTGAATAAATTAAAATCCTTTATGCTTGTAACCCATCTAAAATACGGATTGACCAAAAAGAATAATCCAAAGGTAATGACCAGGCAAAACAGGTTAAATACAAACGCTTCAAAAATGAATTGCCCGGTAAGACTGACCTTCCTGGCCCCGTTAACTTTTCTGATCCCGATTTCACGAGCCCTTTCCATCGATTGGGCCGTTACGAGGTTGATATAGTTAATCCAGGCTACAATCAGAAGGAAAATGGCAAACCCATAAAGGATAGAAGTCATTTTTGCATTACCTGGCGGTTCTGTTTCATACTCGATATTCGAATGAAGGTGAATATCCGGTAAAGGTTGAAGAAAATACTCATCCCGGGAATCCCTGGCATCCAGGCTTTCCTTGTAATTTTCGGCGATCATTGCAGGGAAAGCCTTCTTACAGAAAGCCAGATAATCAACACCAGGGGCCAGCAGAATATACGTATGAAAAAGATCGTAGCCCCAATTGGCAGACAATTGAGGCCGGGAAGCAGTAAATGAAGAAAGAGAAAAAAGAAAGTCGGTCTGCAAATGAGAATTCGGAGGAATATCCCGGAAGATTGCCGTGACTGTATATTTTTCAGTACTGTTTACAGTAAGTACTTTTCCGATTGGGTCGTCTTCTCCAAAATAGCGAATGGCAGCCCGATGCGAGATAGCCACTGTGCTGGGGTTTTTAAGACATGTCCCGTCTCCTTTCTCCAAGGGAATTGTAAACAAGTGAAAGATTGAATTCGTAGTATAATAGGTTTTCTCTTCATTGTACGAGACTTTATCGCCTGCTTTATTTTCACAGGCAACCGTGATGTTGTACTTTCTCGAAATGACCATCCAGTCCTGCACTTCACTATAGTTGTCCTTCAGCCAGGCTCCTGTCGGGTAAAAGGAGTTAGCCGTTTTCCACTGAAGCTTCCCGTACTGATAACGGTCATAAACTACCCGGAAAACCCGGTCCCCGTTTTCATGATAATCATCAAAACTTCGCTCATAAAATACATATTCAAAAATAAACAGGGAACTAAGTATCCCCAGGCATAACCCCACTATATTAATGAGAGAGATAACCTTATGTTTTTTAAGGTTGCGAACAAAGATCTTCAGGTAGTTTAGCATTATCGGTCTGTTTGGTTTTATCTGAAAAAGCTGTCCATCAAAAAAAATTCTTTAACCTATTCACTTACAACAAACAACAGTCCACATCATCAAATTGCACATTACTAATTATTCATTGTTCATTATTCGTACCGTAAAGCCTCCACGGGATTCCTCGTTGCAGCGTTCCAGCTTTGCAGGGTAACCGTAGAAATAACAGTGATTAGCATAATCATTCCAGACAGTAAAAAGATCCACCAACTGATTTCTGCTTTGTAAGCAAAATTTTCCAGCCATTTATGAACAAGGTACCAGGCCATCGGAACAGCCAGCACCAGAGACAAGGCAACCCAGACCAAAAATTCCCTGTTCATATAAATCAGAATATCAGAAACTTTTGCGCCATTTACTTTTCTGACTCCTATTTCTTTCGTCCTGTTCAGGCTAACCTGGAATATCTGTCCCAGGATCCCCATAAAAGTCAGGATCAATGCTATTATTGAAGTTATTCCTATAGCCTGGCCCAGTTGTTCATCCTTCCGGTACATCGCATCAAACTGTTCATCATAAAATGAATAAGTCATTGGTTCATCAGGGATAAAGTCCTTCCAGACCTGCCGTAGCCCGTCCATCTGCTGCCCCAGGTTCCCGGGAGTAAGCCTGACCGAGATATTAAAAAGGTCGCCATGCCGGTCAGGTGCCCAAGCTAAGAGGCAAACAGGCTGTATTTTCGAATGCATCGATTCGACATGAAAATCCTTGACCACTCCGACAACCTGATACCCTCCTTCGCGTCCGTTATTAAACCGTTTTCCTTCAAAACCGGTCCATTCATTTTGCCGTAATGCTTCTTCATTTATAATACATGAAACACCCATATCTCCAGAAAGGAATCTTCTCCCTGCCTGCATTTTCAGCCCCATTGTTTCAGTGAAATCTTCATCTACATACAGGCACTTGAACATCGGATGTCCTTTCCCATCGCCCATTGTAAGATTAATTTCCCCGGGAACCCCGCGGCTCAGGGACGCACTTCTGCAGAAGGATAATTCTTCCAGTTTTTGTTTAAAAGCATCCTGTTCCTTAAATCCAAAAGGAAACTTCAGACGGACCAGCCGCTCTTTGTCAAAACCAAGGTCCGCATGTTCCGCATATGAAATCTGCCTGTAGAGAGAAAGGACCATAATCATCAGCACGATGGATGCCGTAAGTTGAAACATGGTAAGGATATGGCGTCCGGATTTCTGATTTCCGGATGTTTTCATTTTCCCGAGAAATGAGCTTGTATTAAACCCTGACAAGACAGCGAGGGGTGCAATACTGTTAATTAAAATAATCACGAACGTAATACCCAGCCAAACAAGAATCATGACGGGACGAAAGAGCCACTCTGCCTCCAGTTGCCGTTCATACAAACGGTTTGCAAGCGGCAGGAAGCACCAGCACAGTCCAAATGCAATCAGAATGGCAATCAATATACTTAAGGAAGATTCTGCAATAGAATAGCCTAATAAATTCGTATAGCTCGCACCATTGATCTTTTTTATCCCGACCTCTTTCAATTTCTTAAACTGAACTGAAATGTAAAAATTCAGGAAGTTGATGACTGATAAGACCAAAACGACAAGTCCAACGGAAAAGAAAATTAACAGAAGTGAAAAGTTCCCTGTAAGATTTCCATTTCCATCCATCGGTACAGAAAGATAAATAGCTGTTAATTTTTGCAAGGCAATTGCCTTTATTTCAGGGTGGTTTTTAGGTATATCCGCATTCATTTTCCCTCCAAGAGCGGCAATATCTGTTCCCGGACGAAGCAGCAGGAAATGGCTCATAGGGTCCCAGCACCGTCCATTGTCACAACTCGTGGATAACCTGAAATCCGGGTTATCTGCATTGAGAAGAACTTTGCCCTGTATTCCGGAATGTTTGGGAAAGTCTTCAATAACAGCTGTAATTTGTCCCTTCTGGTAATCGAAAACAGTGATCGGTTTTCCCAGGGGGTCCTCTCCGGGAAATAAAATACCGGCTATCGATTTGGTAATTACAACCGATTCCTTCCCTTCAAACGGATGTTTTCCCAAAGACATGATAATCCGGACAGGGAACACGTTGAAGAAATCGTTCGATGTAGAGATCAGACCGGTAAATCGGGTAAAACGGGTTTCGCTTTTCGCCGAAATCCCGGCTCTGTTAAACTGGTCTGCAAAGCAGGCAGCCCTGACTTCGGGATAATCTGTCTTAAAATTCTGATTGATGGCAACATCAAGTCCACAATTGTTTTCTGCAGGATCGTACACCCGGACTATGTTTCTGAAACCAGGGAAACAACGGTCCATCCTTAGTTCATTGTAGATGAACAAGGCAATATAAAGACAAACAGCAAAACCCACGGAGAAACCGGTAATAACAAGGATGCTGTACAACTTATTTCTCCGCAGGTTCCTGATAGCTAATTTAATATTATGAACATTCATTTTAAGCATGGTTTACACCCCTAAGAGGGTCTGAAATACTGATAGCCTGTATTTCAAAAAAGATGCCTTTAACGCAAATAACAGAATAACAGACACATGAAACCTAAGTCCATTTAACTTGTGTCCATTTTTTTGACAAAAAATGTATAAAAATATTACAACTGGCTACTCTCTGCGGCTACATCGACAGAAATCCATGCGGACTTTCTGGTTATATCAAAACTTATGAAACAGATTGAATTAAATTAATGCCACCCGGCTTTGTCTTTCCAATATTTTCTGAACTTATCCTGACTGATGATGCCGACAGGACCTTCCACAATCCCTCCTTCACCATGGGTATCGAGTACCCTTACCTCAATCACGTTTTCCTGGCCAGGCTTAAAAAGCCCGGGAGGTAAAAAATAATTACGGAATTCGCGGTAGTAGTCCCCCGCCTGACGGGAGTCGTATCCGCCGGTTTGCCCGACAAGCTGCCCATTAATAACAAGCTGGTCAACATCGTCAATACGGCCGGCAAGAAAAACCAGCCTTTGCGCAGCCAGTTCTTTGGGAATCCTGACTTTCATTGTGTAAACGGCATAGCCGTCGTAATTGAAAAAGCCCTGGTTTTCCCAGGCACCAGGGACATGAATACCGACTGCTTCTTCGGGATCATATTGCTTTCCTTTATTAAACTGCCATTCCCCGTCCAAATCGATATCAAAAGGAGGAATAATCCCCGTGGACTTTATTTTTACGTCACCGGAAACAATACCACCAGACAATTGAGAGTCATAAACCCGTACGGCAATGTCGTTATCCGTTCCGGGCTTCAGCAAATTACTCGGGATTTGATATTGTCTCAATGCGTTGTATGCCGACACACTATGAGGCGGAAAAGTTCCTGATTGTCCGATTTTTTTTCCGTTAAAATAGACCTCATCAGCATCGTCAATATAACCTAACTGGAGCACCAGGATATGGTCCTTCCATTCCTTCGGAACAGAAACAGAAGTCCGGTACCAGGCAAAGCCGTCGTATCCCTGAAAGCCACAGTCTTCCCACCGGGCAGGGACACGGATGCTCCCCCAGTCGTGGTCGTCATACCTGGGAGAAGCCCATTCCATCTCATCTCCAATCCGGAATTTCCAGTATCCTTTCAGGCTGATTTCGTCAGGAACAAAATCATTATTTTTTCCAAGAACCTGCAAGGATATCCCGGTAATCATAGTTATCAGCAACCATTTGGCCGCTCTGGAAAACCTATTATTTTGCACAATCTCTTCCATACTTATCAGTCAAACAGGTGAATCAGGTCCCAAAAGGAAAAATTCCACGAATCATTGCGTTCTTTCTGACGCCTCTCAGCCAGTCTGCGGGCTGCTTCATAGGTAACAATTCCGACAGGGCCTTCATAAATCCCGCCCACGCCATGCGTATCATTCACCTCAACCGATATAAGATTTTTACTTCTCATCAGGCCTCCAGGGATACGGTAAATCCGGAATATTTTATAAGCATCATTCTTCCTGAACATGGAATATTGTTTCATCTCTTCAACACGACCAATCATTTTACCATTCAGAAAAACTTTATCAAAATCGTCGATCTTACCCAAAACCAGAAAAAGATCCTGACCTTGAAGCGAAGCCGGAGCTGTAAAATGTTTACGGTAATAAGCTATACCATCATAATATTTATAGCCCTGGCTTTCCCACGTGGCAGGAACATATATTTCTTTCCAGGAAGAATCATTCAAAGTCGGAGAATTCATATCTCCCAGATCATGTATCGAAAATTTCCACATGCCGCTCAGGTTTATACTCAGAAGGGCCAGTTCCCGGTCGTCATAAAGCCCGATGCGTCCGCCCCGGACAATCCCGCCTTCCCTTTGCTCGTCATAGACCCTGACAGCGATCACATTTCCGGTTTTCATCAATAGAGAGACAGGGACCTTGTAACAGCGTTCCGTATCGTAGGCAGACTGATAGTGAGGAAAAAAATCGCCGGTCTGCCCGATCTTCTGTCCATTGATAAATACTTCATCCACATCGTCGATGCGGCCAAGAAATAAAGTCACATAGTCCAGATCCGGCATCGTCCGGATGTCAAAGGCCAAACGATACCACGCATAGCCGTTATACCCTTGGTATGACTGGTTTTCCCAGCTTCCCGGCACGTACAGGTGGTCCCAGTCGCGGGTATCAGTTTTTGGATCTGCCCAGGCAGGATCATCGCCGACTGTAAACTGCCACTGTCCTCTCATGTCGACAATTAAATGCCAGTCTGCGGCTTCCAGTTCAGGTGAGCGCAGAAACAGCAGACATGGCATAATTACAATTAAAACCTTTACGATTGTCATGAAAAAAAAACGCATTTTGTGACTTATTAAACCAACAGTATAAATTCAGTCTTTATCTACCAGACATTCTTGATAAGAGAACCCTGCTGACAAAGTGCGAACAGAGAGAGTACTACCAGGCCCTGTACTTTATTCTTACGCTAACCCCAAAAACCTTACCGACCAATACCGCATCTGTTCTTATCCTTTTATCTGCCAAAACGTACTTTGCGTACTTGATAGCGTCCTCGCTATCGCCTTTTACCCTTACCATGTTCAGATTCTGATAATCATCCACAGTGAAAATAATCTGAACGTATTCATCAAATTTATTAATTTCATTCCGATAAAAATAATTATCGTAATGATTCATTTCATCCGTGAACATCTTTCTTACCGTTTGGGAGATATTCTTCCTGGCTTCCTGTTCTGTCGGAGTACCGGCCTGTACAAAACCCACCATGCATACGAGCAGCATTGTTGCTAAAATTGTTTTCATTTTTTCTGTTGTTTTAGTTCTGTTTTTCTGTTGTTTTATTGTTTCCATGCAGCATGAAGTTGGTTATAAGTAAAACCAATTATGGTTCGTTTCATATAACACTACAAAACTAAAGCACAGGTATAACCTGATTGTCAAGAATATGTAACAAGATGTCAGGAATTGTCACAAAATGTCACAGACCCGGATTTGTTTGACAGGAGCTGATTTCCTGATCGCGTATTTAAGAATGAAAACAGGATAACGGGGAAAATAACATTTCCCTTGTCGATGAGAAGATTACGATACTTTTTATTTCAACACAAACCGGGCGGTCCGTCTGCTTTTCTGCTCCATAAAAACCTGGTACCCGTTTTTGATCAGGCTCAGAGCTTCGTCATTATAGAAACGGATCGTAGCCAGGCGTAAGCCGGTATTGTAACGGACATCAAAATTCTTCCGTAGTTCCATAACCAGAGATTCCAGGCCCACTTCCGGTTCGTCGATACAAAGCGAAAGGTCGATAGCGGACTGCTGGATCAGGTTTACTTTGATACGCCGGCTTCTGAACAGGGCAAATATCTCCGATAACAGATCGATGCCAATAAAAGAAAAATCATCCGGAGATAAGGTAATAAGCGCCTGATTTTTCTTAAGAATATAAACCGGGACAAGGTCCAGCTGATGCCCCACTTCATGGATCACAGTCCCTGTTTCATCCGGTGTTTCAAACGGTTTGACATATAAAGGAATATTCTTATTACGAAGTGGCTTAATTGTTTTCGGGTGAATGACCTTAGCCCCTGAGTAAGCCAGTTCAATAGCCTCTTTATAGGAAAGTTCCGCCAGCTTCCGCGTATCCTTAAAATCAGAAGGGTCTGCATTCAGTACTCCAGGTACGTTTTTCCAGATCGTAACACTCTCGGCATTAAGCAAATTTGCAAGTATTGCAGCGGTAAAATCTGATCCCTCACGTCCGAGTGTCGTGGTCTGGTTGGTTTTGGTCGAACCTATAAATCCCTGTGTTACATACAGCTGACATTGACAAAAGTTAAAACTGTTATTGATCAGCATCCCCGACCATTCCCAATCGACAATCGCCTCCCTGTAGGTATCGTCGGTACGCAGGCTTTCACGAATATCAATCCACTTATTTTTCAGGCCAATCCGGTTTAAAAATGCCGAAACAATCGATGTAGAAATCAATTCTCCATAACATACAATCTGGTCATATTCATAGTCGAAATGAAGAGAGGGAGTATTTTCCAACCTGCGTTTAAGCTGCTTGAAAAGTTTATTTACAAGAGAAAGATCCTCTTCGTACAACTCCAGTTCACGGATAATCTGATCGTGATAGTACCTTATTTTTTGAAGGATCTCTTCACCTTTATTTGCTTTTTTATAATAATTGCGCACCAGGCCCTCCAACTCATTGGTGGTATTTCCCATAGCCGAAACAACAATAGTTTTCTCGCCAGGGAACCTATCGATTATAGCGGCTACATTCCGAATAGCCGGCGCTGAACTCACTGAAGCACCACCAAATTTGAATACCTTCATTTCCTGAATTTTACTTTGTTTTTAAAACGCCAAATTTAACGAACTAACTGATGATTTCTAATTAAATGCACTGTTATCTGACCTTTCGGTTAGCGCGACCTTTTCAGCAGGGCAAAAATATAAAATCCGGTGATCCGGCAATCGTCCTGGAAAAAATTAAAACAACGGAAAAAAGGATCAACGTCTTATTAGCATTCCGGCAGGATAAAGAATATATTTCCTTACAACAGCAACAGGTTTTTATTCTTTGTTACTCTGTTTTTAAATCTTCGTTGCCATCACATTGAATTTAATTTTTTTGCAACAACCAATTGGCATATTCGTTATTTTCGCCACGGTATTTTACAAGACTTTTCAGTAACTCAAAATAGTTGCGGTTCTTATTAAAATCAGCAGTTGCGGTTTGAAGCAAAGAAAGATAAACATACTGATCATTCTCCACCTCATCTCGATCATTATATTGTTCGAAGGTTTTTTCATGTTACCGACACTGGGGGTATCGTTCTACCATCACGAATCAGTTTTCGATAATTTATTATTGTCAATCCTGTCAACCTTTGTCGCAGGCATCGTCTTGTATGTTTTCACCTGGAGGTTCAGGTTCGCAGAACCGGGGGTCCGGGAAAGCCTGGTTATCGCAGCTTTGGGATGGATCATACTGGCCCTTCTTGGCAGTATTCCCTACCTCTTCACGAAGACAATCCCCAGGTTCCCGGATGCATTTTTTGAGTCGATGTCAGGGTTCACAACCACAGGGTCGTCTATTCTCGTGGATATAGAGGCATTACCGAAAAGCATCCTTCTTTGGAGAAGCGAAACCCACTGGATCGGCGGTATGGGGATTATTGTTCTGGTTATCGCCGTTATGCCTTTTTTGAAAATGACCGGCATGCAACTGTTCAGCTCGGAGGCATCGGTTGTTGTCGATGAGAAAGTTTCCACAAAGGTGCGCTATGTCGCACGTAATATATGGCTTATCTATGTCGGGTTTACCATTGTAGAAACGTTACTGCTCACACTTGGAGGCATGCCGCTTTTCGATAGTATCTGCCACTCCTTTGCAACTGTCGCAACCGGGGGGTTTTCAACGAAAAATACCTCTATCACCGATTATTCCCCGTATATACAATATGTCATTATGATTTTCATGGCCCTGTCAGGGATTAATTTTGCACTACATGTGCTGGTATTTCAGGGGAAATATAAAACGGCCCTTCGTAACCAGGAACTTCACCTGTACCTGAAAATTATTGTCCTCGTGGGGTTCATTATTGCCCTTCTTCTTTACTTCAATGAAGATATCCCCTTTGAAAAGGCGTTCAGGGATTCCTTTTTTCAGGTCATATCAATTATAACAGCAACAGGATTTGCCACAGCCGACTACCTGCAATGGCCTATCCAGGCTATCATCCTGATCGCATTTCTCATGCTGATAGGGGCTTGTGCCGGATCAACCGGAGGAGGAGTAAAAGTAATCAGGCACGTCATCAACCTGCAATATCTGAAACAAAGCCTAATGCGGGTTTTGCACCCGAAGGCAGTCTTTAACATACGCTATAACAATCAGATTATTAATTCATCACAAGTCAGCAGCGTCATCAACTTTATCCTTATTTATTACGGGGTATCCATTATTGGAACAATTGCAATGGTAGGACTGGGAACCGATTGGGGAACTGCCTTTGGTTCCGTGTTAACAACGATGGGGGGCATCGGCCCTGGATTTGGCACAGTAGGCCCTGCATCCAACTTTTCCATGCTGCCCGATGCAGCCAAGTACCTGTTATCATTCACCATGTTGCTGGGACGTCTGGAAATTTTCCCGGTATTGGCCCTCTTTACCGGCTGGTTCTGGAGGACCTGACTTACCAGCCCGGAATTTTCCGGATGAAGGCTCTTATTTTATCAATTCCCTTAGCATAATTCCACTGACCATCCTTCCGGTATCGGCCCCGTCACGCCGGTATGAATAAAAAAGCTCTTCATGGGAATAAGAACACATTCCCATAATTTCGATATGTTCTTCTTTCATTCCCGATTCTATCATGAGAACCTTATTAGCGTTCCACAGGTCAAAGAAAGCCTTTTCCCCGTTGAGCGAAGGTTTTAGCAACTCCCTGTGATCGGGGAAAGCATCGCGTACAGCAGAAATAACATCCGGCCCTACTTCATATGCATGAAGATGTATGGAAGGCCCGATCCCGGTAACCAGCTCATCCGGTTCTGAATCGAAATGCAGCTGCATCTGATGAATCGTTTTGGCGATAATTTTATTTACGGTGCCCCTCCATCCGGCATGTACTGCCGCTACCACCCGGTGATGCGGATCATATAAAAGCAATGGGACACAATCTGCTGTCTGTACACAGATACACATTCCGGGCTGATTCGTAATAATGGCATCCGTCTCCTGAATTTCATTGAAGTCGACCGGATTATCGATCAGGGCAATATGATCGCTGTGAATCTGGCGCGGAAAAACAAAATTTTGAGGATTGACTTGCAGAGCATTTGCCAGCTCTTTCCTGTATTGCTGGTATATCCCCGGCTGATTCCCGGTAAACCGGGTTTTCATGTCATGTCCCCATCCTTTACGGGTAGAAATGAAATGAAAAATCCCGGCCCGCGTGAGATTGGTAAACTTCAGAAAATCTTTCCCTCCTGCCTTAAAATTTTTCATGTAAAAAAACTTTATTAATCTACTATATTTCTGAATGTTCATTATGGAACTCGCATGTTTCAATAACAATTCTTTGATCCATCCCTTTCATTTTTTGTCGCTACCCTGGAATTATTCCTTGCGGCATGCCCGTTTCATCCTTCCGATTCTGCCGCAATGTTACAAATTTGAAGGGAAAGATATTATAAAAAAGGAGTAAAATGTATTTGTTGAAAAAGTCGAAAACCGAATTACAGGCCGGCACAATCTGCAAAATGTTATTTTCTTATTTGGCCATCTCCCGTTTTTAGTTTTCAAAATTTAATAAAAGGCTTAACTGTCCGTCATTTGGAGATGGATCGGATTGAGGGAGGAAAGCTCTTGGGGTCATGTTTGCCAGCAATACTTTGATTATGGTGCTGATTTTATAGTAAATGAAATTGCATAGTTCATACATCTTTTCTTTGTTCAGTGTTTTTACACCACTTTCAAGCAATAGCCTTGTGTGCAGAGATGAAAGTGACGAGTATATGATGCTCATGGCTATGGTCAGTATGGCCAACATACTTTGTAGCCCTTCGAAGGTTTTGATCTGGATGTCTTCCAGTTTGTAGCATTCTTTTATATGCCGGTGGTACTCTTCAATTTTCCACCTGAAACCGTATGCCGTGAATGCTTCTTTGATTACTTCAACAATACTTTCTTTTGGCGAACGTGTCAGTAGCCAGCAATAGCCGCCATTAGTCCTTTTGGTGACAACAAGCCAAAGATCATGCGTCTTGCCCTTGGTTCTATATTGGACCTTTATGGCGCCGCATTCATAAACCAACTGACGCTTCTTGCTTTTCTGTATCCTTGTAGCTGTTAGTTTCATGAACAATGGAACTTTCCGGCTGATCTTGTTCACGGCCATTTCTTCGCCTTTGTAGACCAGCTTGGTGGTTTTCTTCAGACGCAGGTTGAAATGGCCTTCATCGGCAATAATGAAATCCCGGCAAATCGGCCGGTCCATGCCACGGTCGAATATCTTTGTGACATCTTTGTCAATTATCGAGCCCACCTCTTTGATGGCTTCAAGAACCTCCAGATTCTCGCTTTTGGCGCCACTGTCAAAGCTGTACAGCTTGTTGTAAAGTGGGGTCATTTCCTTGTCTTTGCTAAAGTGTACAACGTTCATCAGCCAATAGCCAAGGCCAATTGATCCTTTATCGCCATCTTTCACATAGTCCAGACCATCCATCATTTTGGCATATTTTTTCTGAATATCAGAACCATCGAACAGGATATAGTCGCCATGGCAGACTTTGCTTTTCACACTGTTCATATGTCCCCGGAATAATTTCATGAAAAAATCTTTCTTGTTATAATGGTTCCTGAAGCGTTTAGTTGTTTGGCTCAACGATATTGTATCACCAATGCCAGTGGCTATTTTATTCACTAATACTGTACCTGTCTTTAGTATTCCGGTTGTCATTTCCCGGATACATCGGGCTTCCGGTTTTGTTAATTGACCCTCAAGTTTGAGAAAATAGCGGCTAATCTTGTTCTGTACCTGTTTTGTTAATACTTTTGTCATGAGCTGGTTTTTAGAGATTATTTGCTTTTGTTTGCACAATAAAAATAACCTTTTTAAACCAGCTTTCCTCATATCTAAACATCTTTAAACACCCGATATGACTGGGATGCAGAACTTATTCAACCCATTTTTCGGGAGATGGTCAGTTATTTTCTTATCTTTGCAGTCTCAAAATAATACAGCCTTGAAAATTGGAGAAACAGACCTGGGAGAAACGCCGCTTTTTCTGGCCCCCATGGAAGATGTGACCTATAAATCATTTCGTTGCATGTGTAAAAAATATGGTGCCGACGTAATGTACACCGAATTTGTATCGTCAGAAGCACTGATCCGCGACGTGCAAAGAACACATCAGAAGATGCACCTGTTCGGTTTCGACCGTCCTGTAGCCATCCAGATATACGGGCACAACATCGAATCAATGGTCCAGGCTGCCAAGGTTGCCGAAGAAGCGGGTCCGGACTTTATTGACATCAATTTCGGTTGCCCGATGAAAAAAATTGCCTGCCGCGGGGCAGGGGCCGGAATGCTCCAGGATCTTGATAAAATGCAACGCATGACTGAGGAGATTGTAAAAGCTGTTTCGTTGCCGGTAACTGCCAAAACCCGGCTTGGCTGGGACGAGCAGTCATTGGTAATCCGCGAAGCAGCAATAAGGCTGCAGGATGCCGGAATCTCGGCACTGGCCATTCACGGACGGACACGCAAACAGCTCTATACCGGAGAAGCAGACTGGACGCTGATTGGCGAGGTAAAAAACGACCCCCGGATAAAAATTCCGATCATCGGGAACGGAGATATCAATGGCCCGATAAAAGCAGCGGAATTATTAAAAAAAACCGGAGTAGACGGGCTGATGATCGGCCGGGGAAGCATCGGCCACCCCTGGATATTCAGGGAAATAAAACATTATTTTCAGACAGGAGAATGTCTTCCCCCTCCGACTGTAGCTGAAATTGTCCGGAACGTACGGGAGCAACTTCAAATGTCGATCGACTGGAAAGACAATGTCCGGACAGGTATCCTCATGATGAGAAGACATTTCGCCAAATATTTTCCGGGAATTCCCAATTTCAGGAACTACCGGATCAGGTTACTTCAAACTGAAGAAATGGATGAACTTAGCCGTATATTGGAAGAGATTACCGAATATTACGGTCATTTTAGAGTCGATTATACCGATACGAGTTCAATATGAGACCAGGAACAATCATGAAAGATTTGGATTTATCATTACAAATCCTGTCGATTCTTCCCCCACTCAAACGGCCATCCAAAACTTATGAACATCCTGAAAATGTCCCTCCTTTTACAGAGGCTTTTTTGCTATTTTTGCAAAGATGATCGACCAGACAACTATAGAACGCATTTTGGATGCTGCAGAAATCGCAGATGTGGTTTCCGAGTTTGTGACACTCAAACGGAGAGGCGTCAACTTACTTGGGCTATGCCCTTTCCATAATGAAAAAACTCCTTCATTTATCGTTTCTCCTGCGAAAGGTATTTTTAAATGCTTCGGCTGTGGCAAAGGTGGTAATGCAGTCAACTTTATCATGGAACATGAATCGCTTTCCTACCCCGAAGCGCTGAAGTGGCTGGCAAAGAAATATCACATCGACATAAAGGAAGAAGAAGAAACTGAAGAACAAAAACAACTGAAGGATGAGCGCGAAAGCATGATGATTGTTTCTGCTTTTGCACAAAAATTTTTTACCCATTTTCTTTGGAACGAGTCAGAAGGACGTGCTGTCGGGCTAAGCTACCTGAGAGAAGAAAGAGGGCTGCGCGACGAAATCATCAAAAAATTCGAACTGGGTTTTTGCCCGGACGGGAAGGACCTGTTTACCCAAAAGGCGCAAAAACAGGGGTACCGGATGGAATTTCTTGAAAAAACCGGATTGACCATTAAACGGGAAGACTGGGTGCGCGACCGCTTTGCAGGGAGAGTGATGTTCCCTATCCATAGCATCTCGGGCCGGGTGATCGCCTTTGGGGGGCGTGTTTTGAAAGCAGACAAGAACACGGCCAAATACCTGAATTCGCCGGAGTCTGAAATTTATCACAAAAGCAGGGTCCTCTACGGGATTTTCCAGGCCAAAAGGGATATCACCAAGTTTGACAAATGTTTCCTCGTGGAAGGATACACGGATGTACTTTCAATGCACCAGGCCGGGATAGAAAATGTAGTGGCATCATCGGGAACTTCCCTGACTACCGATCAAATCAGGCTAATAAAACGTTTTACCCCAAATATCACAATTCTTTATGACGGAGATGCTGCCGGCATTAAAGCATCGCTTCGCGGCATCGATATGGTACTGGAAGAAGGGATCAATGTGAAGGTGCTCCTGCTTCCCGACGGGGAAGATCCAGACTCTTTTGCAAGATCCAGAAGTTCAAGCCAGTTGCAGGAATATATCAGGGAACATGAGACCGATTTTATCCGTTTTAAAACCCAGCTTCTCCTTAAGGATACGGAAAACGATCCGGTAAGCAAGGCCCGGTTGATCAACGATATTGTGAGGTCAATCTCCATGGTACCCGACTCCATTACCAGGACAGTGTACATCCAGGAATGCAGCCGTTTGCTCGACGTAAATGAAGAAGTACTTTACACAGAAGTACGTAAGATCAAGTTTCATCAGACAGAAGAAATTGCGAAAAAGGACCACCTGAACCAGCAGGTACGCCAAACTCAAACAAATAATGCACAAGGAGCCCCTGCAAAAAACCTCTGTGAAATCGAAGAACGTGAAATCATCCGGATCCTGCTGAAATATTTTCACGCGGAAGTATTCGAGGAAGAAGGGGAAGAACCCGGCGAAGAAATCAGTATCACCGTGGGACAATTCGTTTTGGAAGAAATTGAGAACGACGGACTCAGATCCGATAATCCACTGATAAACAAAGTAATGGACCTTTTCTTCGAGAATATAGGAAACCCGGCCTTTAATCCTTCCCAATTCTTCATTTACCACAATGATCCCCAGATAAGTAAACTGGCCAGCGACCTGCTTGCAGAAAAATACATTGAAAGTAAACGATGGAAAAAAAGCGGATCTTTTGTGGAATCAGAAGAAGAAATCCTCGATATGATCGTTCCCCGCATTGTACAGGAGTATAAACTGAGAAAGGTCAGTACAATGCTTCGCGAAATAGAAAAGCATATTCAGGAAGCTGCGAAGGATAGCGATCTGGAAAGGGTAATGGATTTTCAAAACCAGTATATTAATCTCAAACGTGTAGAAAAACATCTCTCGTCCCAACTGGGAAACAGGACAATTATTTAAAGGACAATATCCATGAGGACTCTATTTTTACAAGACCGGGAAGCAACCGACGCAGTGATCTGTGCCTGCAAGACTTGTTATGTAGCTATGTGTGACGAAGGTAAGCCCTATGTATTGCCAATGAACTTTGCCCTCGAAGGAGATGCAGTTATTCTTCATTCGGCCCAAAACGGCAGAATGTGGGAAACACTCAAAAAAAACCCCAGGGTGTGCATCAACTGGACCCTCGGAGAGGAATTAGCCTGGCAGGACGAGCGGGCTGGTTGCAGCTACCGTGTAAAATCGAAATCGGTAAATATAGAAGGCACTGTCGAATTCATCGATGATTATGACGAAAAATACAGGTTGCTAAAGGTATTAATGGCCCAATACAGCGATCTTGAATTCAGTTTTTCCCCTCCGGCGGTCCGGAATGTAGGCATACTTAAAGTACACATTCAGTCTGTCACAGGTAAGGAATTTGGGGCAAAGGCCATTACTCCCTGGAATCAGTAAATCGTAATAGAGGCTAAAAACAAAATATAAACACATAAAAAGCATAATCCCCGCTGATATGTTTACAGGTCAAAAGACTTTGTTATTTTTGTTGCCAACAATCACCTGAGAACATGAACAGGCAACAACAACCATTAAAAAATATTTCCTCCCTGGAATCAGTAAAGCAAGGAGGTCATAAATTATGATATTCGTTACCGGAGGCACCGGACTGGTAGGTTCACACCTGCTTTTTAACCTGATCCAGTCCGGGAAAAATGTCAGGGCATTAAGGCGTTCCGGAAGCAGCTTTAAACTGGTGAATAAAGTATTCTCTTACTATTCGGACGAAGCAGAAGATCTTTTGAATAAAATTGAGTGGGTCGAAGGAGATATCCTTGACTACCACAGCCTCGAAGACCTGCTCCCGGAAGTCACCGAGATTTATCATTGCGCAGCCATGGTATCGTTTCATCCGAACGATCACGACAGTTTACTCAACAACAATGTAAAGGGGACGGCAAACCTTATTGATGCAGCCCTGTTCAATCATGTTAAAAAGTTCTGTCATGTCAGCTCAATTGCCGCACTGGGAAAAACGCAGGATGGTTCTGAAGTCAATGAAGAGACATACTGGATCCCGTCCAAGCAAAAATCGTCATACAGTCTGAGTAAGTTCTTTTCTGAAATGGAAGTATGGCGAGGGATAGAGGAAGGACTGGACGCAGTTATCGTCAACCCGTCCATCATTCTTGGTCCCGGAAACTGGGATATAGGAAGCCCGAAGTTGTTTCAGGCAATATGGAAAGGCCTGAAATATTACACAAAGGGAGAAACAGGATTCGTCGATGTAAGAGATGTAGCCAATGCCATGAGCAGACTGACAGACGACAGCAATTTCTACAAAACAAAAAATCAGCGCTTTATATTAAACGCAGGGAACCTGAGTTACCAGGAATTTTTCAACAAAATAGCCGATGCGCTCCAAAAGCCAAGACCTAAAACCTTTGCCTCGGATATGATCCTTCAGCTATCCTGGAGGGCAGCCCGGATGGCCAGTTTCTTCTCGGGAAAAAGGCCTTCCATTACCAGGGAAACTGTTTCCGGCACAAACCGGATAAACAGGTATAACGGGGAAAAAATATGTATGACTATCGATTTCAAATACCGGGAACTTGACAATACAATTCAGGATATCGCCCGGTTATTTCTGAAAGACATCACCCAGATACAGGATAAAAAAAGAAAGCATTAAAACAAAAAGAGCGCAGGTAAAAACCCGCGCTGCTTTTTCCGGATCATTTTATCCGTTTATTTTTCAATTTCTTTCCATACCAAAGCGCTGGCTCCGACGATAGCTGCATCTCCGGGCTTCAGTTCAGAGGGCAATATTTTAATTTTATTTTTAAAGATAGGAAGTAAATGAGCTTCCATACTTTCTTTTGTCGGCTTAAAGATATAATCACCGGCAGCGGTAGGGCCACCAAAGAGGAAGATTGCTTCCGGGCTCAGGTGGTGAACAGTATCGGCCAGGCCTTGTCCAAGCCATTTCCCTGTCTGTTCAAATACCTCCAGGGCTACTTTATCGCCTTTTTCCGCTGCTTCGAAAATCATCTTCGAGTTGAGTTCTGCAAACGATTTGTCGGCCAGCAGGCTGTCGGATGCGTTATCCCGGGCCATGATCTCAAAAGCAGTTCTCTTCATTCCAGGGGCAGAGCAATATGCTTCCAAATGTCCTTTGGCTCCACATCCGCACAAACGACCTCCGGGGATCAGGGTAGTATGGCCGCATTCGCCGGCAAAACCATCATGCCCGTAAACCAGGTCTCCGTTGACAACAATGCCGCTGCCAACACCAGTACCAAGTGTGTACAAAACGAAGTTCTTCATCCCCTTGGCCCCTCCGTAGATCATTTCGCCAATTGCAGCAGCATTGGCATCGTTAGTCAAAGCTAATGCCCTCATCTCCGGAAAGTTGTTCCTCAGCAGGTCAACAAAATGCACGACACCTTTAAATGAAAGGTTTGGAGCATATTCAATCGTGCCATTATAATAGTTCCCATTCGGTGCACCAATACCGATTCCAAAGATCTCCAGATCCTGGTTCAGCAATTTTACAGAGTTGATCAGTTCTTTAATGGATGACGACAACTCCGCAATATAACGGGTCACGTCTCCATGAGATGGTGTCTGTATGGAATCCTTTACCATAACATGTCCTTCCTGATCAACAACTCCGATTGCCGTATTAGTCCCACCTATGTCTATTCCGATAGCTACTTTCTTCATAATTGCTTAATTTATTTAATCCTATGGGAAAGGCACCCGGAGAATAGTTGCTCTACCAGGCACCTGATCCATTTTTATAATAATCATTTTCTTATTTTACTTCCGCTGACAGCATAGTAGAAAATATACAGGTACCCGATAGCCGGAACGAGAAAAGCCCAGGTATAACCAACGCTATCTGCAACACCACCCATAAGCGGAGGAATAACGGCTCCCCCCAGGATCAGCGCATTAATCAATCCGGAGGCACTGCTCAATTCAGCATTGTCAAGGTCTTTCACTGCCAAAGAGAAAATATTTGGGAACATGATCGAGTTGAACAAACCGATCGAGATAACAGTCCACAAAGCGACAGATCCTGTTGTAAAAGTAGTGGCGATATCAAGCAATGCAGCAACAAGAGCGAAAATTGCCAAAGTTCTGGCAGCCTTTCCCCGTCCAATCTGCATAATTATAAAATTAATCAATGCCACAATCATAAATGTTAACCCGATAGTCCAGTTCCATTCCGTAACAAAAGACCCTGAAACAAGAGCTAAAAGAAGGACCGGCAATGCATAGGTTAATTTTTTAGACGATTTCATGTCCGAAAACATGAACGAACCGAAGAAACGTCCGACCATAGCGCCTCCCCAATAAATGGCGGCATAAGTCGAGGCCATTTCAGGGATCATGCCCAGGTTATTTTTCAGGTAATTCACAATCAAGCCGGCATTACCGACTTCACATCCCACATAGGCAAAAATTCCTATAGCACCCAAGATTACATGCGGATGATTCAGGATCCTTTTCTTCTCCTTCTTCTCAACCTCGATCACAGGAAGCTTAATGGAAAAAATAGCGACAGCCACCAGAATTACGATTCCTCCCATAATAATAAAAGGAAACGGAACCCTGCTTGCTGCTATAGCACTATCTTGCGGAAACTGCAAGCCTTTAAAAATAGCGACCGATATCAGCCAGGGAGCGATCATTGTGGCAATCGAGTTCAAAGCCTGGGTCAGGTTCAGGCGGCTCGATGCTGTTCCCGGCGATCCAATGGCCGTGACATAGGGGTTAGCAGCAACCTGCAGAAAAACAACACCGGTAGCCAGCACAAATGTTCCGAACAGAAATATCGGAAACGAAGGCAACTCGGCGGCAGGAATATAAATGAAACTTCCCAAAGCCATCAGCAAAAGGCCGGCAATCACTGTCCATTTATAACCAATCCGGTCGATCAGTTTTCCCGTAGGGATAGACATGATCGGATAAGCAATAAAAAAGGCGGACGACAACAACTGAGCCCCAAACTCAGACAAATGGAATATTTCTTTTACAGGAGCACTTAACGTGACAATAAAAGTAGTGGCAAAACCAAAAATAAAAAAGATGGCACCGAATACAGACATGCCAACCACGAGATTGTTATTCTTTTGTTCCATATTAATAATTTATAGGTTTAAATAAAACGCTTTTCACGTTTCGTTCAGGCTGAACAAATTTAAAAATTAAAATCTGGAAAAATCTTCCCGGAAAAGCAGAATAACCCAGATTAAAAGGAACTAAGATATGTTGTAAAGCCTATTTTTACATTTGCTTTTCTTTTACATTTTTATAGAAATGTCAGAGATGGGCTAATTTCCATCCGGCTTGACAATATTTACATCGGGACTATCCGGCCAGAAAAAGCCCTTGTACGGATCGGGATGATCCGGGTCGAACGAAGTAAAATCATCGCTTATGTATGCAGCCAGATCCATTTTGTTATCTTTTATGGCCTGGACGACACATTTCGCAAGTTCATAGGCACCATACGGGTTAAAGTGGGTGTTATCGGCCAGAGCTTCTGTTTGGCCGGGATAGGAATTTGGAGGATAATGAACAAAAGCCTTTGTCGAGTTATCTGGCCCCAAGGCCTCATAAAAGCGTTTACTCATTGCATTCAGGTCGATTAGCGGGACATGCTCTTCCTTTGCCGTTTGCCTCATCGCTTCAGGATAATCGCCCAAGGTATTTACAATCTTTCCGGTTTCATCGAACGATCGCCGGTTGGTTGATGTTACCAATACCGGTTTTCCCCCTCGTTTCCTGGCCTCACTGATAAAATATACCAACTGTTCCTTATAGGTCGTAAAAGGATCCACGTGGTTCCCTCCAGGTTTCTGATCGTTATGGGCAAACTCAATGAAAAGGTAATCTCCCTGCTTCATCACGCCAAGCAATTTCTCCAGCCGGTTCTCCCGTCGAAAAGCTTTAAGGGTTTCACCCGATTCAGCATAGTTGGCCACAACAATATCCGGTTTCAGAAACCGTGGGAACATCTGTCCCCAGGAAGCCCAGGGCTCATATTCCTGGTCAACCACAGTCGAATTTCCGGCAAGAAAAATAACGGGAAGATCGTCGGCAGGCTCAATCCGGACGGAGGAGACACAGGGATGGGGTCCATTAAATTCCAGAGAAAGCTGATCATCCCAGTTCATATAAGCCATTTCCCGCGGCTTACGGTGGATCTCTTCCGTAGCATTGATCCGTGGAGAACGGACATCGACCACGATTGTTTTGGTAACGACTTTTCCCCCGAAGGTACGAATATCTTCCAACATCAGCCTGCGCGATTCGGCCTTGACCGTCGTTTCCGATCCACCTTTCGGATCACCAAGCGTGAGGGTAACCCTGTACCTTCCTTCCGGAACTTTAACTGTAAAATAAAACGGATCCTTCCCGGTAATAAAATCACTGGTCAGATCGTCTTTTCCTCCCCGGGAAACGCTCTCCAACGGACCTTCGCAAACAAGGCCGAACTGATCACCTTTTTTATAAACCATTGTCGCACCAACCCGGGTAAAGCCGTCAGCCAGCGCGCCGGAACCAAAATCGAACTTAAAAACCCGGGGGGAACCTTCATCCCTTCCGTAAAACTGAACAGAGCTATCATTCATCCTGATATTATGTGTCCTGACCATCTCCAAAACCTCCGAACCGGCCAGCAATACCGGACCATACCCATGCGCAGCATAAACATTCACAGGACGGTAATAATAAAAAGCCGGATCGAACCCCATACCGGTTCCAACACAGGTTCCTTCAACCTGCCCCTGGCCGTTTACCTTCGTGGCTACTGCATTCCAGGCCAGGCAAACCATCGGTCCATAAACCTTCGCATCCACGTAACCCCGGTTTATCGCCCGGGCTATCGCGTACGTGTAAATTGCCGTCGCCGAAGTTTCAAGGTAGGTATCTTCCCGGTCGATCAACTGGTGCCAGAAGCCCCTTCCCGACTGATAACGCGACAGGCCTGCTACATGGTGTCTTAACAGGTCGAGTACCTGGTCCCGGCCCGGGTAACTCTCAGGAAGTGCTTCCAGTAACTCGACCATCGACATGATCGCCCAGCCATTTGCCCTTCCCCAGTGAAACTCAGGGTGCTCTGCCATCCCCTCAACCCAACCGTGCATGTAAAGTCCTTTCCCATAATCGAACATCCTCTTCGAAAACTGCAAAACCTGCTTCACCGCATCGTTATAATAAACCGTATCGCCTGTATATTTCCCCATCCAGGCCAAGGCAGGTACGCTCATAAACAAATCGTCGAGCCACAGCGAGTTCGGCAGGGGCCGGTTCCGGGCAAGCGTACCATCCTGTAACCGGTACTGTTTCGTATGTATATAATCGATAAAATTACGGATCATAGGGTCCAGGTCGCCCTTGAAACCGGACAGCTCCGACTTGATCATGGCTGCGCACATCGCCCCGGCATCATCCAGCGCGCCAGGGTGCAACACGGATTGCAAGGCATCCTGCTCTCCCGGATGGTCTTCCTCAAACTTTATGAAATAAGGCCGGATAGCGGACAGAAACTGCATCCGGTCATAAACATAACCGGCATATTTCGGGTCTCCTGTTATTGCCGAAGCCCGGAGCATCCCGGCATATGTTACTCCCCATTCATAGCTGACCAGCCGGAAATCGCCCGGCTTAAAAATGGTATTCCCGTCTATTTTACTGTAGTCACCGATTTCTTTCCCGGATAACTTGTCTTCCAGCTTTGCCGGGGTTACGGAATCCAGGTAGTGGTATACACGGTCAAGAACCTTAATGATTGATGAAGGACCGGGGATCCCATAGGGAGTCTCATAATCAGGGTGTAACAGGTGCAATGGGGCAGTCGAATCTGTTTTTTTTATGGTCTGTGCCTGTACTGTAACCAGGAGGCTGACGATCAGAGAAGCTACTAAAGCAGTGAGGTATTTCATTTTAATTTGTTTTTTAGTTGCCACATAACTTGTTCCAATTTTCGGGAGAACTCGCCAATAATAATATAAGGAATATAGCTCTCATGCCTATTATTTCAGAAATCTACGGTTTCAGCCAATTACTTTGAGGTTTAACAATTAATCTGGCATTATTATATGCCATTTTTAACGTAAGACAAGTTCTTGCAGTATAAGTTTCTTCATTTAACCGATGGACTACTAAAGCCAAGTCCGGATTTGGAGAACCAGCCGTTAAGCATAAAGGTAATAACAGCTGTATCTTTCCATCATAATATTGCGGAACAGCAATTTTATAATTTGTTCTGACTTTTTTTCTTACCTCATCGATAGCACCGATGAGCTGTCTTCTTATCTCTCCTTCTCCTGCTTGTTGAAGGTGAACCGGAAATCTGCATATAATATCTTTAATAATATGATCTATATTAGTAATTAACGACACTTGGGATTAAAAATTAATAATTCCGGCTTTTCAAAAAAATTAGCAATATCAGGAAGATTATCGGAAAAATTTCTTAAAATGTTGTTATCACTTTCTTTGAGAAAGGCTTTAAAACAAAAAGGAATTTGCGATCCAGGTCGGGGATTTCTGTATTCCTCAAAAAAAGCAAATATATCTTCCAGGTTATTCGTAATAAGGCCTGTATTAAAACATGCATATTTATTATTGAAAGTATATGCAATTTTTCTCTCCTGCACTAACTTTTTAAACGTGAACTCCAGATAATTCTTGAGAATTGGATAAGTTCTTACCTGTGAATCCGAATAATCCCACTCCTCTGTCGCCGCTAATTCATCTGCCAAAAATCTAATGGAATTGTTATAGCTCGGAAAAACTGCAAATGAAAATAATTCAGAATGGAATGCCATATTGCCAGATTTTAATTTAAGAATAAAAAAAATAAGAGCTATCAACCAATCCGGATAGCTCTTTATCTATACTTTTTGTTTTTATCTTAAGTCCTGCAGATAGACCTGCAGCCATCTTTATGTTACAATATGTAGTACAAAGGTAACCACTTATTTCAAATAAACAAGGAGTTGAACTAAACCCGCTAAGCGGGAGCTTATTTTACAACTAAAATAGGAATTGTTGGTGATATCTGTTGATTTTGCTGCTCCTAATTTTAAAAACAAATTATTATGAGCAGAAAATCTTACCTGGAGCAGGCCTGCCAGGCTGTTCCCGAGTTTAAAACCATCAGCGAAAAGTTCCTTCGCAAGTACACCATTGCCGGTAAATCCGGATCATGCACGCGAAACTACCTGATGCAAATATCAAAAATGGTGCTCCATTTCGGATGTTCGCCACTGGATTTATCCATCGACCAGATGGAAGAATACCTTTTCCATCTCCGCCAAAATGAAAAGCCGAGCATGAGCTCTTTCAAACACCTGGTGTACGGGCTGCGCACCCTGTTTTCGATGTTCAAAAACGAGAAACTGTATCTGGCACTGCCTGCTATATCCGGCAGTAAGGCATTGCCTGTAGTCTTTTCCCAACCCGAAATCAAACTCATCCTGAAAACGCCCAAACTATTAAAGCACCGGGCGCTGTTTGCCGTTACTTACGACTGCGGGCTTCGCATCTCAGAGGTAATAAACCTGAAAATAACCGATATCGATTTTGACCGTCGGCAGGTACATGTCCGCCAAAGCAAATACAAAAAAGACCGTTACGTGCCTGTTTCCCCGCTCACCATTAAAGGAATAAAACAGTACCTGGAAGCTTCCAACCCGCAAACATGGCTTTTCAACGGCAAGGTCAGGGGGGAGCAGATCAGTCACGAAGGGATACGCCATGCTTTTCGTTCGTGCATGCAAAAGACTGGCATCCGCAAAGCTGCCTGTATCCATACCTTGCGCCACAGTTATGCCACGCACCTGCTGGAGATGGGACTCGATATCGTGAGCGTAAAAAACCAACTGGGCCATGCCGATATCGTCACTACCATGATGTACCTGCACATTGCCCGTTCGGACCCCAAGGCCGGTTTTGCCCCCATGGAAAAGCTATACGGCGGTGCCACCCGATAACTCCCTGGGCGGGGTTATCCGACAATTCCTGCCCGCGTTGCTGAAAGACAGGGGCGTTTCCTCCGACCAGCTAAAGGTACTCCGGGCTCTGGCAGCTTGCCGTACCCCCGGAATGGGTGGTTCGGCCATGGTCTGCAACGATTGCGGATCGGTACATTACGTGCTGCACAGTTGCCGCAACCGTCATTGCCCCCGTTGCCAGGGCATCGATAAAGCATTGTGGGTGGAAGCCCGCAAACAGGAATTGCTGCCGCTAAAATACTTTCATGTGGTGTTTACCGTCCCGCACAACCTGCTGGAGCTGTTCCGTTTCAACCGCCTAGTGATGTACAACCTGCTGCTGGAAAAATCGTGGGAAACCCTGTGCCTGTTTGCCCGTGACCCCAAACTCATGGGGGCCCGTCCGGGTGCCATTGCCATTCTCCACACCTGGGACCAACAGCTCCGGTTCCACCCCCATGTGCATTTGATTGTACCGTCCGGGGGAATGGATAAAAACGGAAAATGGAAAAGCACCAAACAGAACGGCGGCTTCCTGTTCGATGTCAAACAAATGTCTGCAATGTTCAGCGCCAGGTTCGCAAAGAAACTCAGAACACTGAAAAAAGAGGGCAAAATCCGCAAGTATGTGCCCCGTGATTTGATTAAAAAGCCCTGGGTGGTCTATGCCAAACAGGCTTTCGGATCCGCGGAAAGTGTGGTCGAATACCTGGGCAGGTACACCCACCGGGTGGCCATCTCCAATGCGCGGATCATGAAAGTAACCGATACCCATGTTACCTTTAGCTGGTGCGATCGCGAAAACGGGTACCAAAAGAAAACCGAAACCATTAGCGGAACAGAGTTCCTCAAACGTTTCCTGGACCACATTGTGCCCCCTTATTTCCGGCGTATCCGCCACCTGGGATTCCTGGCCTCGCGGAGCAAAAAACAAAATCTGAAAGCAATACGCCAAAGCCTTGGGCTAGAACAGCTACCCCCTGCACCGCTTTCGCGGGCTCAGGTTCTGGAACTGCGTTTTGGCCAGCACTCCCTGCTCAGGTGTAAAGATTGTGGCGGGGTGCTTCAATTGCTGGAATCCTGGCCCGGGCAACGGGCTCCGCCGGTAAATGCATTGACAGGAATGTGCCAATGATTGATTTTCCGGATCTTAAACTGATGCGCCCGGGCGTAAACGGGAATGCTATGCCCGGAAAACAAAACTTACCGGTTCAAATGGCATGTTCCTTTCAAAAATGGATAAAACCCAGAATGTTTTTGACGGGTAACGGAATTTTCGATCATAAGCCAGATCTTCAGGATGTAAAAACAAATGGTAAAAACCGGCTGGATAGGGAACCCTGAAACCGATTGAAAACACTACTGTCAGAATACTGACCAAAAGGCGGTTACATAAAAAATCATGTTTAGTTCAACACTGCCTCCAATCTAAAGCGTATGCAAGCAACGCTTTATTGGAGGCTAATTATTAGCACACTTGTATGCAAATAAAAACTTAAACTCATCATCACTTATTCCTGCCTTTCCAGTTCAACATAACCGTACAACGGACAGTCCCTGAGGTTATGGATCAGCCCGGCTACCTGAAGAGCATTAAAACGTGCCCCTGCCTCATTGGTATGAGTATGGTCTCCCGGAAAAAACAGAGCGGTCATTTTGGGTCCCATCGCCTCATATTCAAGCGCCACGGCATTATTCAGGTCCAGGAAAAAGGCTGTCCGGGCCCGGGCAGCTTCCCTGGCCCATTTTCCGTAACTGTCGTCAACCCGTTTCACCTTGTTTCCATCCCATTCATTCCTTGGGACCTGGGACAGAACAATCACCGTAACTCCCTTCTTTTTGGCATCGCGGATATATTTTTTCATGTACCACCCGTAAGTATGCACAATTTCACTGGCATTATCCGTCCGTGTAATTTCCTGCGTTTCATCTCCTGTTCCCGGGAGTGACCCCCGGTACTTGGGACGATCGATTTCTCCCCCGTCGTTATGCCCGAACTGTATAAGCAGGAAATCTCCTTTTCGCAGTTGAGAGAGCACCTCGTTCCATAGCCCTTCATACTGATAGCTCCTGCTACTGCGCCCGCCGCGGGCCTTATTGAAGATATTGATCCGTGTCGTGTCGAAATAAGCAGGGAGTTCGCGTCCCCATCCGACAATACTGCCTTCCCCGTTTGCAACCGTCGAATCGCCGATAATGAAAACATTCTTTTTCACCGGGAAATGAATGACCGGATGGTCGAGCAGATACTTTTTCAGGAAACAATCATCCGATTCCCTCAGTCCTTCAACAACCAGCGAGGCAGCAAGCACCGCCCCTTTTGCGCCCGGATGCGTATGATCTTTTTCATAGAAATAGGTTCCTGTTACCTGCCCTTCACCGAGTTTCTCCATGGCAGAGGCCATCATCTCGTTCAGATTGATAAACGCGACTTCTTCGAAATCGGCCATTTCCCTGGCCCACAATCCATAAGTGCTATCGTTGCGGGGAACATGTCCGTTTACCCAAATATTTCTCGGTATAGGAGCAATCACGACCGGGATAGCCCCTTTTTCTTTTGCCTCAATAATGTACTGACGGATATACCAGCCATAGGAATGGACAACTTCATGCTGTCCGGTGATCAGGTTATCGATCTCCCGGGTTTCGTCCCCTATTCCCCGGATTGTCCCCCGGGCCCTGATGGTATCGTTTATCGGGCCCTCATCATTATGTCCAAACTGTATCAAAACATAGTCGCCAGGTTTAATATTCTGTAACACTTCATCCCATAAACCCTTCGACCGGTAAGTACGGCTACTTGTCCCGCCAAGTGCATGATTCTCCAGATGGATCCCGGCTGTATCGAAAAACTGGACAATCGGATCGCCCCACCCCCATAAACCACCGGCACCGTCGCCGCGTCCGTTTTTTACTGTTGAATCACCGATAATGTAAACAGTTGGTTTTCCCTGGGGAGTAGCTTCTACTTTCTTCTGCTGGCAACCGCTCAAAATCACGGTCAAAATAAAAAAACTGAGTAGTCGTGTCATAATTGTCACTTTTTAATATAGATCATTATCGAACATATCACCGGGCCCATAAAATAACCCGGGTACAGAACCCCACCCTGTCATCCCGGTTGCCATTACCGTTCCCGAGGTAATAGCCACCCGTTTTACAAAATCTCTTCGCGTCAGCATATGCTTGTCTATCAAGTTATTCATTCACAATATCGGTTCAATGTAACAGCCATCAAACCGATCACTACATCATTGGCCCGGGTTTCCAGCGTGACAGATTTTAACCTTTTCCTGGAATCTAAGGGCAGATCCAGTACCGATGCCGCTCCTCCATCAATTTTTCTCGTCCCGTTTTTTGCCCAAACATTGTACGAATCCAAATGCCAGGCTCCAGTTTTCAGATATAGCCGTGGAGGACGGGGAGCGTTTACCCTAAAGGCAAAGCCATCTTCATAGTAATCCTGTTCAATCGGCCACCAGTTATCCGGATTGACGAGTGAAAGCACGGCCCTTGTACCATCAGAATAATGCACGGTTATCCGTCCGTTTTCCATTCTGCTTTGCATATGATGTGTTGAGCCAGCCATAAGCAGGTAAAGATGGGAGGCTTTCCCTGTCAGGGACACTGTAACGGAGTCAGGATAATTATCCCACTGGGATGTGAAAATGATATTCCTCCTGTTTCCTGCAATCCGGAATGGAATTCCCATAGGGGACATTGTCCCGTTTTCAGGTCCTGCCTGTCCGCCGAGCCCTGAATCATCAATTTTTACGGTTTCCTTGTAAGAACACCAATCCCCGATACCCTGCACCGGAATACTAAGGGTCGGGTAGGGTGACCGGGGCGAATAATATTGTTCATTAAAGATATGGGTAATCCGGTCATTAAAGCAATCTGAAAGGTCGATCATCTCATAGCCGGCTTTTGAGGTATCCGTGATTGCCCAGTTTACAGCTGTCGTTTCAAAAACCTTTCCTCCGGCATGAATATCAATCCGGTTCGTTCCAGGAACCAGAACTTCACCGGGGATTGTTACGGATCCGGATTCTGCACGTGCAGGCACTTTAATCTTTTTCATGAAAGGACCGGCCTCCAGCATTCCTTTCAGGTCATTTTCCTGATTGTTCCTGATTGTCACCAGAAGCTGACCGGGAGGTTGCTCTTTTTCATAAACGACCTCGACCGGGGTCCGCAATTCAAAGGAAAAAGGCTGCCACCAGGTCATCTGTCCCTGGCGGAGCCTGACAAAGAAAGTCCTCCATCCCGTTTCTCCTGTCAGAAAAGCATCAATTTTCTTCCCGTCCTGTTTCGCAGACCGGAGCACTCCCTGGGGATCATAGATACCGAGCATATCAGCCTCTTTCATTATCTTGGAGAAAGTTTCTCCTTTTGCATAAAACGATTGCAGTGCAGGTTTCTCAAGAGGGTCCCCTGCCCATTCAACAGTTATATCAAACTGATCCCCTGTCTGGATATTCAATTCAACAAGAGGCCCGCCAACAGATTGTTCGACCAGTCCCCATTCAACCTTTCTGCCGTTAACCAGTACCGAGTTTAACTGATCGGACTTAGCTTTCAGCAGAAGCTTCAATCGCACCTTCCCTGAAAAAAAGGACTCAATCGTGTAATGATCTTCCGCACCGTCCCGGCAAAAGTGCAATTTTACGTCAGGCGTTTCCAGTGAGGCATGGTCCCATTCCAAAGGCCACCCCGGACAGATAACAAGCGTGTTATCGACCATATCGGGCCGGATACCGAACAGCCCCTCAATCACAGCTCTGGCTGCCACCCCAACAGGATCGGCAAAATCGCGGTACAGTTCTCCCCTAAAGGCGTCATAATAGGATAACTGTCCGAAATTTCCGGGACTTGATCCCATGAACATATAATCCAGAAAGCTGCCCTTCATCAGGGCAAAAGCCTCCTGTTCGCGGCCTGCCTGCCAGTATGCCAGGGCTGTATGAAGAACTTCGGCCAAAGCCACATTATTGATCGACCAGGTATAGGGCATCCAGTTGGTGGTGGATAGGGTATAAAATTTTCCCGGAGCAATCCCCTTTGCTTTCACAGGAATATGGGGAATGGAATGATCGACATAGACAGTCGCCTGATATGCCTGAAAAGGATCTGCTATTTCCTCATCGATAGCATGATATATTGTCCACAATCCGGCTGAAGGATGTACCAATCTGTTCCCAAGCAGGTCCCGGTACTCGGCAAACCATCCCTTCCCGGACATCCAAAGCAAGGAATCGACCGCTTTTTTAATTTTCCCGGCTTCCTTTAAATAAGGTCCGGGATCCTTCCCGATCAAAGGCGCCAATTCCGCAGCCATCAGGTTTGCCCGGTAATTATAGGCTGAAGAATGCGTAACACCGCCTCCCCCGTATTGCAAGGCATCGCTTGCCCAGATACAGCAGTAGGCATCATAAAGGCCATCGTTACCGGCATCAAAGTTCCTTTTCTCCCAGGCCAAGTGCCGTTCAATAACCGGCCAGCTTTCCCGGAGAAAAGCGGTATCCCCGATCCATCTGAAATGCCATAACACCTGGTCGATAAACACCAGGTTCATATCATAATGATTCGGGCTGCTGATCTTTCCGGGATAGCGACTGATATAACCGCTTGTAAACAGGGAGATCCCTGCTTCCTCTTTTTGACGGGACAAATGTGTTGCCGGATCCGGGACGCAAGGGCCCCATTCCGGTTCGGTATACTGGGCGGCGTAGTATCCCCGGAAATATGTTTCAGCCCGGTCATGCCAACCCAGCCAGTCGGCTGCATAAGCCCCGCGCCAACCATTTAATGGCATACGCCAGGCCACGGCACCATGCATAAACGATTGCCCGTCCCAGATCGCATCGGCGGCCGTAGAAAGATTGGCACAGGCGGCATTGATATAATCATCAGGGGTATCGATACGTATCCGGTTTGCCAGTTGCCCCCGGGCCTCGTCAGCTTTCCTAAAAATACCGGACAGTTCTCCGGATGCGGGGACGATTTGTGTTGACGGATCGACAATCATCAGATAAAAATCCTTATTGTTCTCAGGAAAAAATTTCCCGGTAACAACAGGTGCAAATTTCTTCCCGGATTGAAAAAGAGATAGCGGATTGTCCTGGCAGGACGCATCTCCAAGCCTGATCTCTGATCCCGGGGAAATAAAACCAGTCAGCAATTTTTTATTCCGCAAACGGATAGCCTCCAGTTTCTCTTTCGAGGGAATATAATTATTTTCATAACGCTCAGTGTCCGACCGGTCCCTGACCGATCCGTAATAAAGCTTGAAGGAGTCAAAAGATCCGCGAAGGGAATCCTGAACAATGGCAGGCCTGGTTGTCTGGTCCGTATCACAAATAACAAGTTCGTTGTCCTTACAATATTCAGGTTTAAGATTAAAGACCGATTCCGGATCTGCGCCAAGGTCACCTTCCCTTGAAAAACGTTTTCCGGTAACGCCGCCAAAAGTCCAGAGCACCTCCGTATCCGAAGGTATATGTTCTCCCCTGATTTTTACAATCATTCCGTCAGCATCAGGAAGAGCGAGCACCTGAACGTGTATTATTCCGCCAATCAGCCAGGGATCGCTGATCCTGTAGATCATGGTACCGGGTTCATAACGGGCTTCAACCAGTTCCGCCCCGGTCACCCATTTCGAATTATTGTTACGGATCAGTCCCAGCCGCAATGTTCCTCCCATCCCCGGCAGATAAAGGGCAAATTCGGGCAGGTCGCCGGCCTCGACACGGAACCCGGTATGGGAACCGTAAAGGGCTCTGTTAAACCGGTGTGTCCCGTTAACGATAACAAAGCCATTCCCGTCCGGATGATAGCGTAACGTACGCGTCCGGTTATGCCAGATTTCCTGGGAAAAAGAGGGTTTAGCCAGGATAACATTAAACCAAACAAAAGCCGCGATCAGGGACCAGCAGAAACAGGTCCTTTGTTCTTTTCGGATATTGTTTGATATTTTTGTTGTCATATTTAAAAATACTACTGATCCAGTAACCCGAAATAAAAATACAAGGTACGGGTAACGGGTTTATCCATAAAATTCAATTCACCCGAAGGGCCCAGGTTCCAGGTATCGTTACTGATCCCCATAGCCAACTTTGTCCCTATCGGTGGTATTCCGTCCAAAAACGAAATATCGCCTGCCGGAAGCGGCGGATAATTCTTTGGTCCGGACAACCCGTAAAAGTTGAAAAGCCGCACAAATAAACCATCTTCATCTGATACCACCGTAAATTTACCATCAACCGTGTTGAATTCGATCCATGAAATATCGGAATAATATCCTTTGAACTGAGGGTACTCCCACGAGTTATCGCCAGGCAGGACATTGTTGTACATACGCTCAAACACATCAAGGGTCCCTCCCTGAAGACGGTTCTTCCAGACATGGGAAGGCCCTCTTCCCAACCACTTCGCCCCAATGACATCCGATTCCGGGAAACTGAAAGTAATTCCGGTAAAGAGTTGCTTTCCATCTACCTCATAATCGTAATCCATCTTCAGCCATCCGCTGGAGTACATAGTCCAGGTAACCTGTTTCATGTCACCGCTGTACAGCATTTCTGCAACATGCGTATTCCCTTTCTCATAATGCCGGATACTGATCAGTGCTGCATGCCCGCTAACCAGCACAGGACCGTTATTAAACGGGATTGGTAAGCCGAGGTCATTATTTACCGATCGTATTGTCCCATCCTTTTTACTGAATGTCACGGAAATACCTGACGCTTTCATCGTAAGCAGGCTGTCGGTTTCTGACACCTCAACGTCATCGTTCTCTTTCGACACTTCTCCCTCCTGTTTTTCGATCGGAAGGATATTATCTTCCTCAATACCAGTTGATTTTAGTTTTTCCTGCTGATCAGATTCTTGCCGGTCCAGCTCTTTTTTTACCAACTGATCGACTGCCTTTTTATTCCCGCCGATCTTCCAGCTCCAGCAGTAGATTTCCCTTCCTGCCGGATCGAAGGCCTTCAGATAAAGGGCATCATCTTGTTTATAGTCGGGAGGAAGATCCATTTTCAGGATTCCACGGTCTGCAGGTTTCACATCCGGGGAAGGAACAGGTCCCGATTTCAGAACCTGATGACCGGCACCCCGCTGCCAGGACGGATTAAAATTAATCAGCTGCCATTCAAAACGGCAATCTTTGATATTTATAAAATGATAACGATTTTCAACAGGAATTGATCCGTCAAAATTTTCCGGGAGTTTATCCATCCATATTTTCACAGGAGAATAAATTTCCCTGATGGCATAAACGCTGCCTTCCTTTTCGCGGTGGGGACCAACTACGCCATCCGGTGCATTTACCCGGTTAACATCGATGAACCCGTCAAGATCCGTCCTCACGACTCCTTCATCGAGCAAGGCCCAGATAAAACCACCTGCCGAACGTTTCGAATTCCAGAACAGCTCCCAAAAGTCGTTCAGACCGGCACCACCTCCCCCGTCATCCTGTGAATGCAGGAATTCTGTGGGCATATAAATTTTTCCCTGTTCGAGAATATTTCTAGAACTGTAATAGTTTTCATAATGGTTGCAATCGATCCCGTTAAAATCATGTCCCGGTTTATGATGAGGGTGAATGACAGGACGAGCGGAAGGATCATAAACAGCAAAATCGCCATCCAGCTCAGGATTGGTCCCGCCTTCATTCCCATTGTCCCAGAAGATGATTGAGGGATGGTTCACATCGCGGATCACCATCTCCCTTACCAGTCTGCGGCCAACCTCAGTGTCATAGGCATTTTGCCATCCTGAAAGTTCATCAAGCACGTAAAGTCCAAGAGAATCACAACTGTCCAAAAATGACTGGTCCGGCGGATAGTGCGAGCAGCGCACCGCATTCAGGTTCATGTACTTCATCAGTTGCACATCGGACAAATCAATACCGGCATTTATACAACGTCCTGTTTCCGGCCAGAACACATGCCTGTTGATTCCCTTCATCTTAATTTTTACCCCGTTCAGGTAAATACCGTCGCCCTGCCTGATCTCGATGGTCCGAAAACCGAACTTACGGGTCATCTTATATTCCGGGTTCTTTCCATCTTCCAGGGTTACCTTAACCGAATAAAGCTCCGGGGTTTCAGCAGTCCACAGCTTAGGACGGTCGACCTTACAGCTCAGTATTACCAGGGAATCGCCAGGTGCTGCCTTAGCTTCGCAGCTCTTTACGATCTGTCCGCCGGCATCCAGGATCTCTGCTTTTATCTTCTTTTCCCCTGATAAAACCACCGGGAAAACATCCATTTTAAAGCTCCCGTCCGCCCCGGCAGCAATAGCCACCCTGTCGATATATTCTTTCGGGTAAGCTTCCAGGTAAACCGGCCTGAAAATACCTCCGAAAATCCAGTAATCGGCATAGCGTTCAGCCCGGTTGACCGATTGATCAGACGACATTTTGTGAACGGCAGCTTCAAGAAGATTATCCTCGCCAGTCTTCAGTTTATCGGTAATATCGTACCGGAAACGGTAAAAAGCACCCTGATGTACCGGACCTGCAGGCCGACCGTTTATTTTCACTTCCGTGTCGGTCATTGAACCTTCAAAAACAATAAATACGATCTTATCTTTCCACTCTGACGGAACCTGAAAATGATACTTATAAATACCTGTCTCATCAGCAAACCGGAACTTTTTTCCATAAGTCCTGTAATCGCGTCCGTAATCGTATTCACCAAACCCTTGCTGTTCCCACTGGGAAGGGACCTGAATCTTGGTCCAGGAACCGCTTTTTCGTCCGGAAGTACAAAAGAAGTCCCAACTGACGGTATGTTCATTGTCCGTACCGGAAAGATATCTTATTTCTTTCTTCCCCGGTAAAGCGACAGCAAGCAATCCGGGGAACAAAAAAAGGATCAGGAATATGCCTATTCTATCTAAAGACAATAAAATGTAAGTTCTAATTGTTTTTCTGGTCATAATATAATTAGTCATATTTTGTCACACAGATTTTCCCAAATCCACATTCGCTTAAAACACCGGAGAGACATTTTCCCACCTGACCTTCCATTTTCCGTCCTTCGGAAACCCTGGATTGACAGTTGTACAGCCATCCCACCCAGCGCACATCATCGCCATAGCCGTCAGGAACCCGCCGTTGCCGGGAAGATAGATCCGTAACCTTTCACTCTGATAATTATGCCCATTTGTGAGGTAGGTATTCTTTTGGACATTTTTCAGCAAAAATTCAAGGGCTTCTTCCGGTTCTCCCAGTCTGACAGCTGTCATCGCAGCCATCGGGTAGTCCCATCCCCAGGTCGAAGGCCAGTCCCACCGTTCAGCGATCAGGTGCATTGTTCTCCGCATTACTTCCGGATCAATCTTGTCCCAGGCAGGCAAAATCCCGTAAGCACCCAGTACAACCGGGTGATCTTCCATCAAATCGTGGTTTGTATAAGAATCTTTGGCCCCTTCTATTCCCAGGTAAACGCCTCCGTCCTGGTCTGGAGCAGCCAGTTTTAGTCTGACATCTTCCCATTTCGGATCATCAGGCAACCCCAAACGCTCTCTCCAACTCTCCGCAGTTGTGAGTCCCCAGTACCAGTATGCCAGTTCAAAAGGAGGATTTTTCGTTGTTTCCCTAGGCCAAAGTTCCTGTGCCGGAATTAACGGAGGTTCCAGGTTATATTGTTTTTCGCTCTCACTCCAGACTGGGAAATCGGCCATAAAATCAGCCGTTGCAAAAACTACTTTTTTATATTTTTCAAGGGTTTCCTTCTTCGGATCCTGCCGGTATATTTCTTCAGCCATATAAATAATATGAGGCTGTTGCCAGATCAGGTAAGACCCCACCGACGAAGGGCTGTTCTCCCCGTCAGGTCCGATCATCTTCGGCCAACGCACTCCCTTGTAACCCTGATCTTTTGCCCTTTGCAACGCATTTGCGTACAGTCTGTTATAGTAGTCAAGCTGTTTTTCCATACACTGCGGACGTTGCCAGAATGCGAAATGGGCAATATGCCACCAATGCATTTCCAGATGGTATTTTCCGTACCAGCTGTTATAGGTCAACCCTGTTTCGGACGGAGGCAGCGATCCCGAGCTTTGTATTTTCGTCAGATACTGCGATAATACCGTCCGGCGTTCAAGCTCTTTTGCCCGGGGATCGGTACACGCTGAAAAATCGACGACGCCTCCGTGTTCCCAGAAATCTTTCCAGGCTGTTTTGTTCTCCTTTCGGGTAGTACCGAAATCAGGAAGGTTTGTGTTCGTGATTTCCGGGGCAAACAGACAGCTGAATTCCAGCACGTTCCCTTTTTGAGACTGCAACAAGTACTGGTGTTCTGCCGTTTTCTCAATGCCGGCGTTTCCTTTCCATTCAATGGCTACCTGGTAATGATCGTTGTCAAGGGTCCTTTTTATCAGAACTTCATGGTCAGATATCTTTTCCAGCACAGACTGGTGTGTCCCCGGAGAATTAAAGTCATATCCGGCATCGGTATTTATGGCAACCGGCGCCGGAAATTTCCACTGCACGGCAAGTCTCTTCCCTGCAATAAGCGGAGATTCAAGATGCACCGAGATTATATCTTTTTCCTGATGGCAAAAAACGTCTACCTTCACCGGTTCCCCTTCAAACTCGAATTCGCTGGAAATCTTTCCGGTCCACATGTCCAGTTTATGGCGGACATTTTTGATGTCTGTAAGAACGGCGTCTGTTCCATCGGCTTTCTTCAGAATCAATCCGATCATGCCCAGATGCAATCGTTGAGGATTTTCTCTGAAATAATCACAGGCGGCTTCTGTCCTGGGATTGTCTTTCAGCTGATGACGATAAGGCACTTCTCTGCCCTGTACCTGATAGTATTTCAGCGTTTCAGAAAATTTATAATGTTCCGTATTCGGGAAAGTATGCCAGCCCCAGTCAGACTGGGTACCGAGCGGCACGCCGTTTTCATACTCCCTGTAAAAAGTCTGAAGCCCTGTAAGATCGGTGGTAAAAGCGAAGTTGCCATTCCCAACCGACAGCGAAGCCAGGGAATCATATCCTTCCACGAGGACATTGTTCCGTTCAACCAGTGCTCTCCGGTCAATCTTCTTAGCAGTACCGGTACCGGCAAAAAGGGCAATATCCAATATTAACAGCAAACACATCTTCAGTCCGGAAAAAATAGGCTTTGCAGATACCGCCCTGCGTTTCATTCTTTTCATAGTCTGATTATTTTATTCCCTTCTGATGAAGAGCCGTCAGTGTCGCTGGTCCGATGAGGCCCGACGCCAAAGGATCCCAGCCGGCGGCAGTAAACAGTCCATCCACACCAACATCCTGTCGTTCCCGGGCGGCAAAATTCACGTTATAGAACTTCTTATAATTAACACCCCGTTTATCCATGTCGATAATCCTGTTTGCCATCAGGTTAGAGACCTGTACTTCCAGTTCGTTCTTATCTTTAAACAATTTTGAATCAATATTAAGCTTATAAACAGGACCAACCAGTGTCCCCAGTTTCTGACCATTGAGAAATACATCGGCCGAAACAAATACTTTTCCCAAATCCAGTTCCCAGGCAACTGCCGTCACATGAGGTTTATCAAACGAGATCCGGTATGCTGCAGTTCCGGAAAAGCGTCTCAGCTCGTCCGAATAATCGGTCCACGATTTCAGCTCTCGTGTTTTTATAGCCTCCGGCAATACAGGTCCGCCTTTGACGAAAGAAACGGACCATTCTCCGTTCAGGGTATCCGTATCAGCCATTTTCTCCCAAACAGGGTAATCTTCAAGATCAACACGATAAGGATAGAGCTGGAGGATCATAGACTGACCGGGTTCAAGCTGCACATAAACTTCAGAACCGGGAGTATCTGATTTTTTCAGGATAGCCTTTCCTGTTTTCCCGGTCGTAGGATCGAACCAGGCCCCATTCTTTTCAGGAGAACGAAGGTCAATCCACTGATCGATCTTTTTCCCGCTCCAGTTACTGATAAAATAACAAGGACCTTCGGCCCGTTTTACCCGGTTAAACCATAATCCCACCCCGGCCATCTTTTCAGGAAAAACATTAACAAGGGAAAGCATATCTTCTACATTACTTCCTAACAGGAAACGCCCCTTGCCGAAACGATGAACAGAAACGTCCTCCACTTTTTTGAAATCCAGTCTTTCCAACATGGATTCATAAATTTTCTGACGTTCCTTCAAATTAACCAGGCCGGGTACGTCAACAGGAAGCTTATCCTGGAAAATTACCGTCACCCCCCCTTTTGCCAATTCCTCCAGTTTCTGCATCGTCTCAACCGGCATATAAGTACAGGACGGTATAAGAATCGTTTTATAAATCCCCCCTTTCGACTTAATCTCATCAGTTCCTGCAGTCAATTCCTGGATCTGCCGGTCGGAGATATAGTCGAAAGTATAGCCCTTACCAATCAGCATTTCGCTAATGTCCCTGGTCAGTTCCTCCCTTGCCCCTCCGAAATGAGGCAACATACTTCGCCCTTTGGCCGACCATGTATCGTAAATCGGGAAATAAAGGAGAATATCGTTATCAGGAATCGAATTTTGCATAAACGACTGACACCTGGTCACGTACTCGTTGATAGCTTTCAGGTCCGGCCACCAGGAATTCGTGGGAGCAAAATGAACAGCGGCATAAAACAACCAGCCAGGCCACTCCTCTGTTTCCGGAGAATAAGGGGTCCCGTGATATACAATATGATTGACACCATTGGCCAGGTAGCGGTCAAGGTTTTCCTTTACCTCTGCCAGATCGGCACGGAAATGTTCGTTCAACCAGGTAGCCGCTTCGCATGAAATAAGCGGTTTTCCGGATACATGCCCTGTAGAAGAAGCCATCTTAATCCTCATGACATCTGTTCCTTCTGTTTCCGGGATATCGCTTGCAGCATACAGATCGAGAATATTTGCCGGCGAGCCGTGTGCCTGGTTACGGATAACGGCATGATGTTCCTTTGCCCAATTGCTCCACACTTTGGTAAAACGGTCAAGCAACAGATCGGAGATTGTCTCCCTGAAGTCACACAAGACACGGCTGTTCATTTCTTCAGAATCGTTTCCGCACAGGGCAGGCAGGTATTGCCTCAGATCATATCCTCTTCGTGCTTTAAACTCTTCAAAAAACAAAGGGGTCCAGTCCGATTCGCCCTGGGCATCATCAACTTCGTAGGAATCGTTAAAGAAAGCACGGATCCCGCTGACATCTATATTCTGGGAGTTCCTGTCATATTCTGCAAGAAAACCTCTCACTGCTTTCTCTGAAAAATGGTCGATCACGTTGCCTTCGCCTCCTTTTCCGGCTCTTTCCACCATTTTCCCATGCCACCCCTGAAATACGGCATACAGATTCCAGTCACCGGCCGGGGCCTGCCAATCCAGTGTTCCATCTGCTTTAACCCGATCTGTCAAATCGGTTACCTGCCCGGAATTACTATAGGCTACAAGAGCCTGCAGCGGAAGCGGCTTTTTAAAACGAACCTGGTCGAGTGCCAGCTTCTGAAGATTTTGATTGCTGCTTATCGGGAATTTTATGTCTTCAATAGCCACCTTATGGCCAACAGCCCGGACATAAGGCTCCTGAACGAATTCAATCTTCTCAGACAAACGTTTTCCCCCTTCGAGTGCATACTTTTTAAAGTGAACGTCCTTACAGGCATCATCAGCTTGAACCCATTGTCCCCCGAAAGGCCAGCCCGAGGCATTCGACAAATCAATCCCCAGATCCAGCCGTTTCCCTTCCTGAATTGTAAAGGCAAGCATCTTCATCCATTCGGGAGATTCAAAAACAATCGATTGCTTCTCGTATCCTTTCACTCCGTAAATCGGTGTAATTTCGACACCTCCAAAACCCGCCTGCCGGAGATCTTCCATGTTTGCTGTCAGTCCTGCCTGATCAACAGCGCTTCCATGCCACCACCAACGTGTCCAGGGTTTGGTAACATTACTGACCTGCGGCCATTCCGGCTTTGGCCCACCTGCATCACTACTCGTACAGGATGCAGAAAAAAGCAGAATCAAAAGGATTGCTGCCACCCTTGGAAAAATAAGGGTCCCGAAGATTCTCTTTTGTTTCATCGATGTTTATCATTAAAAAAGGAGAAATGAATTCCTTAAATTTAATAAAGTCCTTTACCAAATCATATCACGTTAAGCTGCTATTTAGCAATTTCCACGGCATAAATATCTGAATGTCCCTCGAAGTTGGCTCTGAAAATGACCCATTTCCCGTCGGGAGAAAAGTGGACATTGGGTTCCAGCTTATAGTTATGGTGTTTCATATTGACAAGTTTTTCCGATTTAAAATGACCTCCTTCCGGCCTGAACAGGTAAATCCACATCCCGTCTTCAGCTTTGGCCACCTGTCCCGGATCGCCACCGTCTCCGGCAAATAATTGTTCATCGTGTGAAATGGTATAATGAACCGACCATTCATTTCTTGTCAATGAATAACGGATCTCTTCGCCTGTCCTGACATCCGCTCCCGCCAGGAAAAAATTCACGCTACGGGGAACCTGAAGATCAAACCAGATCCGTTTTCCGTCAGGACTGAAAAATTCATGTCCCGCGATCTCCATATCGACTGTCCTTTTATGCATCAGGTTGGGTTTTCCTCCATTGACATTGATTGTCCAGATGCGGTCAACCCTGTGCCATGGACCTTCATGACAGAACATCAACAAGTCCGGATCAGCCGGAGAAAACTGAATATGGTTAAGCCAGGCGTTTTCGGAATAAATCTTTTTAAATTCTCCTGTTTCAATGTTTATAGTAAATAGAGAGCGAAGCAATCCGGCTTCGTAAATGAGGTTAAAATAATCATGCTTCTCCGGGTTTTTTCTGAAAATCTCAGCTTCTTCTTTTGAATTTACAGCACCAGCCAGCAACGTTTCATCGGCATTCACAGTCGTAATATGCCCAAGGATACTATCCGGGAAAACATAAATCAGCCTGGTCTGATGATCATCGACCCCCGTGGAAAAAACACTGTCTCCGCATTGATAATAAACCAGACGGTTCTTTTGCCCAAGTATTTCTCCGGAAACTCTCTTTTTATCAGTAATTTGCTCTGCAGTACCGATCCCCATGTCCACGGAAAAAAGTTGCATGTCACGATTTACTCTTCCGTAGAAAACCATCTTTTCGGGAGTACTGCCGCTTGCAGGGAGGAAGGGATTATTATGAAAATAAAAACTACGGTTATCCCCTTTTCGCGAAGTAAGATGAATTACTTTATGCCCGGTATCCTTATCAATCCACTGGTCAGGCATTGGCCTAACCGATCCGGTCTCCACGACGGGCAACTTTTCGGCTTTGCAGCTTAATATCAGAAACGCCGCAAAAATAATAAACGGGAAAATTTTTTCAATCATAATCAGGTCTTGTGAATTAGATTAGTATATGCAAGCTTTCGCTTATTTATTCAGCTTTTTTGTCTGCAGCTTCTTTTAATATCCTGTCATATTTGGCTTCGGCGGGCTGTTCATGATATTTTTGCATTTGCAGGATCTCTGTACCAGCTCTAATAACAGGGCCTTCTCCCATTGGGATACTGGTAGCGACCGGGCGTTTATAGTAAAATGAAAGAGAAGGCATAATACCTGTTCCGACACAAATATCGTGTACATTTCCATCGGCATCAATTTTTGTCAGGATCCCCTGCCAGCCTTCATCGGCCACATAGGAAAAATCCTGGTCCAGCCATCCCCTGTTAACTCCTCTGGCCATTCCAAAAACGAACATAGCCGAAGCTGATGTTTCCAGATAAGAATCGTTCTTGTCTAGCAATTGGTGCCAAAGGCCACTTTCGCTTTGGCACCGGGCCAGTCCTGCAGCCTGTTCCCTAAAGATTTTCAATACGTCTTCCCTTCCGGGATAATTTTCGGGGAGTACCTCCAGTAAATCGGCCTGTGCCATAAAAATCCATCCGTTGGCCCGGGCCCAGTGCGCGACCCCGTTTTGCTGGATATCCGTAAGATAACAGTGATAAAAAACCTGCTCTTCAGGGCACCATAAATAGTTATAATACTGTTTTATCTGGTAAACAGCATCATCAAAATATTTGGTATCCCCTGTCAGGTTACCCATCCGGGCAAGAAAAGAGATACTCATATACAGGTCATCGGCCCAGATCGTATTCTCATGAGGGCTATAACGGCATATTGTATTGTCTTTCAGACGGGGTTCCGTTGTCATCAGGTGATGGGCTACCTTATCAATATAATCCCTGTAAGCTGACTGCATATCCCTCTGGTAAACGTCGATCAGGCTGGCTCCCATTGTCCCGCAGTCGTCAAGTCTTACCATCCTGAAAAACATATACCAGTTTAGCTTTTGGACACTACGCCAGTCTTTTTTTCGTTCTTCGTCGTACAGTTTTCTGAAGTAATCCAGATTTCCCTGGTTAAACACGAAGTCGAAATTTTTATCAACGAACTGGTTATACTCTTTTTTCCCAAGCAGATCGCCAAGTTCATACATTCCGAAGTTAAGGACACCGTTGGTGTAATGCCAGTCGTTATACCGGCTTTCAACCTTTAACGAGGCTTTCTCCGGCAAACCCTTTGTCGACTTATAGGTTTTACCTGTTTCTTTATCAATAAACAGGTAACTCGTTTCCGAAATAATCCGGTCAGCTATCTTTTCCAATACCTGTTGTGTCTCTTCCCTTCCTTTCACAACCTTTCCTCCCTCCTGGGAATAGGTATAAGAAAGAAAAAACAGGAAGCAGGATATACACAATGCTATTTCTTTCATATTAGAATGATTTATTAGGTCCTGGATCCTAGATTCCTGATACTGAAACCTGGAAACCAGATACTTCCATTTACATACACCTCCGAAACAAACAATTCAAACAATTCAAACAATTCAAACTTATACTAATTCCAATCTTCCTTTACCTGAAGATCACTCATTTTATACAATACGGAAGTTTTTTCTACAGACTCCCGGTAAAGCTGGTTCAAATCCGGCAATTTCAGTGTACTCCCTTTTTTCAGGAATACCGGGGTCTGGTAAAGCGGGGCTTCCACCTCAATATATTTTCCTCCCTCGTACTCCTTATTATTCCACAAGTCGATCCAGGCATTACCGGCAGGCAGGTAAACATTCTGGGTTGTTTTGCCTTTTTCCCAAATAACCGAGACCAGGAGATCGTCTCCCAGTTTATAGGTTGTCCAGTCTTTCCAGCTTTCCGGTTGATCCGGGTATTCCAGGAATAAAGGCCGGGCAACAGGCATGCCTGTATCGCGGGCATCACGGGCACAGTTATAAATATAATTCATGAGACTCATTCGCAGGTTTGTGTAAAAACGCCAGCATGCCAGCAGTTCCTTGTCAAATGAAGGATCATAATCCATTCCCCAAAATCCACAGTTGTTTGTAGGGCCTACTTCCATAATCGGAGAAAAACAGGAAAACCCGAGCCAACGCATGGTAACCTCGCGCTGTATATTTTTAGGATATCCACCTGTATCCGATCCCCAAACCGGGTAACCCATAACCGCACAACGCTGCATGCCTATCAAAGCTGAACGCAATCCTTCGGCCGGGTTTCCGGTATCGCCGCCCCACATGGCCCCATATTTGGAGCTGCCAGTATACTGAGCTCTCGGAAATAGAACGAAATCGTCGCCAAGAACGGGTTTTACAGCGTCATAAGTTGCCTTTACATATTGGCGGGGATAGTCGTTATAATTTTCGCGGTAGGTTGTGCCTGCCGACGTAATTAAGTTAAGCGAATCACAAAGTTTCTCGCCATCGGCACGGTCCAGTTTATATCCTTTCACTCCCATTTTAGCCAATTTTGCAGGACCATTTTCGGCCCACCACTTACAGGCTTCCGGATTCGTAAAATCCATCAGCACCTGGCGGGAGTTTTTCCATTCCTTACTAACCAGCTCGTATCCCCTTTCCTCGGCCACATCAGCCATCTCGCCCATCACAAAGGGGCCGATCCACAACATCATATTAATGCCCTTGTGCCCCATCCAGGAAATCATCTTTTCAAAATCGGGTAACCGGTCATAATCGATCTTATAATCATCGAAGCCGCGCGGACCAGGCCCCCAGGGCCTGTCGATCCAGTAAGCAGTACAGGGAATCCCATAAGCCTGCATCATCAGTACATCTTCTACAATATCTGAGTTATAGGGAGTTTTTACCAACGTGCTATCAAAATATTTTTTCTTGTTGTAATGATCGTCCCTCCAGCGCCAAGGTCCAAATGTCCATTTGGGAGGCAAATAGGAAGGACCTGTTTCCAAAGCATGCCTCTTTACCAGATCAGCCGGTCCGTTATCAGTCATCAACGAAAAAGAAAGCTGTGGCCCTTCAAAGGAGATCTGAACAAGAGAGGGATTTTCCTCACAAAAATCGATCACGCCGGGCCATGTCCCGTGCACAAATAACCCGTAATTACCCGAGGAAATATAGAATGGTGCGTAGGCAGAAACAGTAGGTTTCAGTTTCACATCCATCTTCTCGCCACGCAGGTTAAGTCCGGTAGTAATCCCTTCCTTCCACGATTCCGTCTGTTCCCCGTCTGTTACCCGCTCGAAAACACCTGTAAAATATTCGTCAGGCGTTGCCTGGATATTCAGAAACCAACGGGAAGGTCGCTTTTCTGCGGATTCCAGCTTAAAAGTCAGTTCCTTGTCCTTGTCTCCAGCCTCAATCGTTAAAACAACAGGTGTTCCGCCATTATCCCACGTATAGGTAAATATAGAATCGGAAATAGTTGCAATCTCAGGAATCCCTTTCAGCCAATAAGCCTGTCCCTTTAATTCATAGCCGATGGCCCCGGATTCTTCACCGGCAGACAATAATACCGGATTTCCGTAAGAATTGGCGATTTCAAGGGCAGCAAAAGAATCTGCACCCGAATTTAAAACAGTAACTGTTTTATGAGAAGTTGTACAGGCATTTACTAAAAAAAACAATAAAACTGTCATAGCCGGGATACAACTGTGCGGGGAGCGAAGAAGTCTATAATTCATGTTACGTTAATTAGTTTATGATTTTTCTTTTTTATATCTCTCTATGAAAAGAGAATTCCTTCCTTCCATAAAAAACGCTGTATTCCTGCAAAGATCTTACTATAAAAGAAAAGCGATCTGGAAATTTGTACACAATAACCAGGACAAACTGTTTTTTAACTGAAAAAAGAGAACAAAATTTGAAGGATTGATCACAAAAATCAAATGCATGCCCTATTGGATTACCTAGCACTGTCCCTTTGGCGTTTCTGGTATTCCGAAGGATTTTCCCCAAAGTGTTTTTTAAAGAGTTTACTGAAATAATTGGGATCACCCAAACCAATATCGGCAGATACCTCTGCGACAGACAGATCTGTATCGCGCAACAAAGTACCGGCTTTTTTCATACGAATAATCCGGATAAAATCCTTGGGAGAATAACCGGAAACGCCCTTCATCTTTTTATAAAATATGGTTCGTCCGAAACTAAAATGCTCCAGCAGCTCATCGATTGAAAAATTTGGATCGGACAAATTTTCCTCGATCAGACGAACCACCTTATCCAAAAATTCCTTGTCTGCAGACGATTGAGCCACTAAACCTGATTCTGCCTCCAAATCGCGACTGTAGCGTTCCTTCAACTGCTTTCGCTGTTTCAGGATATTTTCAATCCGTTTCTGGAGGTACACCATATTAAAGGGTTTCGTAATATAATCATCAGCACCGGTCTCAATCCCCTCGATTTTTTGTTCATCAAGCGATTTTGCGGTAAGCAGAATAACAGGAATATGGCTGGTATGGAACTCGTTCTTTAATAGTCTGGTCATCTCAATTCCATCCATTTCAGGCATCATGATATCGCATACAACCATATCCGGGAATTCTGTTTTTGCCAGTTCGAGTCCTTCTTTCCCGTTTACGGCCTGCAGTACGAGGTAAGTTTCTGAAAGGTGCCTGACCAGGTACGACCTAAGGTCTGCATTATCTTCCACAACAAGCACTGTCTCCTTCGATAAAAGGTTAGATTTCGGACCGTCACCTGCAGGATCAGCTTCTTCTGCTTCTATGTTCCTGATAAATTGACGAGAATAGTTCAAATCAAGACCTGATTCTGTATTTGAAAGCGAAGAGGCCGGTTCCTTTATCAATGGCAATTCGACAACAAAACGACTTCCTTTTCCCGGAGTACTGGTCACAGAAATCTTTCCCCCGAGCAATTCAACCAGTTCCCTGGTCAATGACAATCCAATCCCGGTGCTGGACTCATCCCGCCAGCGGGAATGATTTCCAAAAGTAAAACGGTCAAAAATATGCGGAAGATCCTGTTCCCTGATTCCTTCCCCCTGATCCGTGACCGAGATCAACATTTGTTGCCCCGTGGGACAAACCTCCAGTCTAAGCTCAATCTTCTTGTCCTCATCGGTATGCTTAAACGCATTTGAGAGCAGGTTGAAAACGATTTTCTCAAGCGACTTTTCATCAAATGAAGCATTTAAAACAGTTAGATCATGAGTAAATATGAATTCAATGTTTTTACGTCCGGCTATCGGGGCAAAGGTTTGATAGATCTCATCCAGGAACCGGACTACATCACCAGGTTTCCGCACCACCTTGAAAAAACCTTTTTGTATTTTTCGAAAGTCCATCAGTTGTTCAATCAGTTCCAGCAGTCGTTGAGTATTTCTCCTGACCATCTTCAACGGGTTTCTTACTGAAGGGGAAAGATCTTTCCCGGCAAGCAAGTCCTCGACCGGTCCAAGTATCAGAGCCAGAGGAGTTTTAAATTCATGAGAAATACTGGTATAGAATTTTAGCTTATCTTCAGCCATCTGCTTTTCCAGGCGTACTTCGTGTTTTAACCGGATGCGTTCAAGGACAATACGCCTGGCAAGGAAAAAAAGGGCAACTGCCAATGTCAGATAAACAAAATAAGCCCAGGCAGTCATCCATGGTGGCGGGGCTATTGTAAGCCAAAGTTTCAGTTCCGGGTTCACCCACAGCCCGTCACTATTGGAAGCTTTCATCCGGAACAAATATTTTCCGGGCTTCAGTTCACGGTAAATGGCTTTATTCAGGTTTCCCGAATAGTTCCACTCCTGTTCAAAATTTTCCAGTTTAAAGGCATAATTCACCTTGGAAGGTGCTTTATAGTCAAGCGCGGCAAATTCGAATGTCAAAAAATTCTCATTATACCTAAGTCTCAGGGAACGGACGGAATCATTGAGCATATCCCTTGCCTCATTGAGCCTACTTTTACTGGCATGACCATTAATAAGCATATTGGTAAGCACAACCGGGACCTGTCTCTTCGATTTATGTACCTGCCTCGGATTAAACCAGACCATTCCTGAAATATTTCCAAACAGAAGAAAATTGGATGATATTTTTATTCCCCTTCCTTCTGAAAATGTATTCTCGTCCAACCCGTCGGCAGCATAATAATTTTCGATGGTTCCCGTTTTTTCCTGATACTTGCACAGTCCGAAATCCGTTCCAATCCATAGATTTTTGTCGTTATCTTCAATAATGCTCAGGACCAGATTGCTCGAAAGCCCTTTCTCTGTAGTCAGATGACTAAATTTAAACGGCTTTCCCTCTCCTCCTGAAATCAGACGGTCCACGCCTCCTCCGTATGTTCCAATCCAGATAGTCCTGGAAGAATCCTGGAATACACATATTATATCATTGTATGACAGACTATTAGGATCATTTGTTCGCTCGATCAACTGAAACTTTTTATCATCTGTTCCCTGGTACCTCGCATCCAGAAAGTTCAATCCATTCGCCGTTCCAATCCACATATTCCCCCGATTGTCCTCGAACAGACAGCGAACGCGGTTATCTGAAACAGAAAAACGGTCGTCATCATTCTCCAGATAATGAAGCACCTGCTGACCAGACTGAAGCGGATTACGGATGACATTCACCCCTCCGTGATACAACGCTACCCACATTTGCCCAAGACGGTCTTCGCACAGGTCAAAAACGTCTTTATGAGAAAGGCTGTTCGGATTTTCCGGCTCAGGGGCCAAATGAACCATGCTGACTCCGGGAAAAGCTATACGCTCAGCTGACCGGGGCAAATTTTTCAGGATAAAGATCCCGTTTCCTTTTGTCCCGATCCACATGAAATGATTATGGTCTTCTTCAAAAGCATATACACCGGAAGTAATCTGATCCTGGATATGTCCCGGAAGCTCATCCAGGGAAAAAAGCAGCTTCAGGTTCCGGTCATAAACAACAATTTTTCCTCTTTTATTTCCTGTCCATACCCAACCACGGCTATCTTCGTAGACAGACCTTACTTCCCTCTCAAAATCAGGACTTACTCCAAAGCTTCCATTTAGCGTATAAAAATTATTCTGTCTGAGATTTATTTTATTCAGACCACGTTTGTAAGTCCCTGCCCACAGGTTTCCGGAACGGTCAGAAAAAATAGAAAGTATCAGGTTTGACGATAGACTCCCCGGGTTATTATCTTCATGCAGAAATTGTTCAAACTTTCCGGTTTGCCTGTTAAAACGGGAGACTCCTCCGCCATAAATTCCAATCCACAAGTCACCGTTACGGTCCTCCAAAAACACCTGTTTTTCCCCTTCAAGAATCGATTGCCTGATTTCCGGATGAAGCGGGTAGTAAGTAAAACGACCTGATGCGGGCTCAAACCGTGTTATTCCCCGCCGGCTGGTTACCAGCCAAAAATCATCGTGGCTATCGTGATAACAAGAAACGATGTAGCTGGTATTTAAGGAACTGTTCCGGGTCGTCAAATGAGTTTGCTGTCCGGTAGCTTCATCAATCAAAAGCATACCTTTCCTGGATCCTACACATAGCGTTCCTATTCGGGAAGGCTCGATGAAACTGATGGTATTATTGTTACCCCCATACTCGGGAGTTGTCCAGACCAGCTCCTGTTTTCCACTCGAAATTTTAAAAAGCTGCCCCTTCTGGCACCCGACCCAGGCTTCATCTCCGGCATCGTACATGGTCATGACACTGTATGCAGGATTCACCAGGTATTCCCGGACAAGAGAAAAATTCTCTTCTGTCAGATGATCGTCAGGTAAAAAACAAAGGCCCTTGGATGTGCCGATCCAGGCCCCTCCTTTTTTACCTGAAGAAATGAAATTGAGCCCGTCGGATGGAAGAATATTACCGGAGTTAAACCATGTCACAGAATAAGAGGGGAAAGCAGGATCTTCCATAATACGAACACATCCTTTTCCGACTACATACATCCACATTACCCCCGGAGAGGTTTCGTAAATAAAGTGTATTGAGTAATCCTTGACTGCAGGACCAAGCGAAGAAGGAAAATTGATAAATGTTTCTGTTTTAGGATCGAAACGATGTGCCTGTTCATCATAAGTCGTTAGCCAGATATAACCTAATCCATCCTGAAAGATCTCCCTGATTTTATTACTGCTTACAGACAATGAATCTGCCGGGTTATAAACGAAATTCTTAAATTGTTTACCGTCATACCTGCTAAGCCCGTTCAGGGTGCCGAACCAAAGATAACCTTCTTTATCCTGGAAAACAGTCCGCACAGAATTGTTGGCCAATCCGTCTTCAATCGAGAGGTGCTCGAATGACAAATAGTTCTGGCCGGAAGCAATGTCCGCAAGCAGAGCAAGCAGGATACCAACAAAAATTTTCATAAAGCCCGGTAGTTTAGTCCCTGCTAAATTAAAAATATTTGCTGTCTTAAAAGAAGACCCGGAAAGTTTTTGAATACTTCCCGGGCCTGAATCAGGATTACAACTTTCTATACACGAAATTATCAAACATCACTTTCCCTTTTTCAAATGCATATAATCCGATTAGAAGGCTCAAAAATTCCCCGAATACATTTTGATTATAGCCAGAAGCATCGATGCTACGCTCTACTCGTATCCAGTCCCTGCCATTGTTGCTGTAATAAAAACTGACCTCATTTTCATCATTCTGAATCCTGAGATATCCATGGGTACCTGATTAATTCTGCTACCTGGTCTTAGCGCTTTTTTGAACAAAAACAGTAAATTTAGAAGTATCGACAGCTATACGGGCATTTGCTTGTTCCCTATAAAATAAGCATAAGCAGCAGTTATACCATCATCGATTGTATATTCAACCTGAACCTCGTATTTTCTGTCACAAAAATTTACCAATAAAGGAGAACTTACTGAAAAAGATTTACCTTCGGCTGTCATGACCAACCGACCATTCTTAATGGCTTACGCATTCTGGTTTATAAAGCCTGAAAAACTGCCATTGTAGGCCAAGCTCATCTCCGGAGAAATCATCAGATAAACCATTATCCGAAAACGACGGAGTACCCGCGGAAACGGGTATCGTATCACTGCTGGTGACACCTTCCGGAACCCCGAAGCAATGATCTTCCGTCCATTCGACCTGCATCATCAGGGTCTGCCGGCCAAACGTGTGAAACCCTTTTTCATAGCCATGATAAAAACGGTCAAAGGCCAACGCATCATCCTTTCTAAGATCGGATACAAGTTGCTTATCCTGGATATCTATAATGTTCTTCAAGAAATATTGGTTTATGCCTTTAATAGTAAGAGGTACAATTTATAAATTTTTCACTTGCTAAACAAAGAATAATAAGTTACTGAAGCTTCTCTCTCGCTAAATAAAGGATACAGAGGGGTAGTGCCTTTTTTAAGATTCACTTTTCCCCCGATGCAACTCGCTGCTGAAACGACGGGCAACAATGCTTATGTAAAACAACTGAAAAGCATGATAAATCATAACCGGCACAAGGAAAAGGCTTCCGGCAGAGGTGCCGGCGAACAAAACACTGGCCATGACAGACCCATGCACCAGTGATTTTTTTGAGGCGCAAAAAAGCACGGTTATGCTGTCTTCCCGATTAAAATGCATCAGCCGGGTAAGAGTTTTCGTTCCTTCGAAGACAAGAAAAAACAAACCGATCACACTGGCCGCAAGAATAAGCAGTTCATGGAGCTGAATGCTGCTGAAAATGCCGTTCAAAAATGAATTACTAAAACTGTTGTACACGATGGCAAGAATGACGGATTTATCGAAAAGGCCGATGTAACGCTTATTCCGGTTGGCCCAGTTGCCCAAAAAACGGTGCAGCAGCAATCCGATACATACCGGCACCAGGATCTGTACTACCAGGTCCTGCAAAACATCGCCAAAGGCAAATGCCTCGTTCTGTCTTTCAAGAAAAATTCCCATCCAGGCCGGGGTAATCAGGATACCTATGACTCCTGAAATGCTGGCATTAAAAATAGCGCTCGATATATTTCCTTCTGCAATGGAAACCATTACGACCGAGGAAGAAACAGTCGAAGGCAGGGAGGCCAGAAAAAAAACGGACAGCCAGAGGATTTCATTCTCAGTTCCTTTTAGTAAGGGATAGAACATCAAAACGATCAGCGGAAAAACAAAAAAGGTAATTGACTGGATGAGTAAATGCAGCCTCCAGTTGGAAAGGTCGCTCTTTAACTTTTCAGGGCTTAGACGCAATCCGTAAAAGAAAAACAACAGGGATATCCCGTACCTGATCAGTACCTTTAACTCGACAATGCTCCCCTTCCCTCCAATACCCGGAACGAGATATGCCATCAGAATCATTAACAGGATACCTGAGATAAACCCATCAGGAAGATATCTTTTTAAGGTCTGAAAATTCACTTTCTTCATACTTTCTTCCAAGTCCTTACTTAGACTGCAAAGATGGTATTAATTCCATAAATGGAGAAAGACCTTTCATTTATTCAACACTTTACCGGGAAATTGTTAATCTTTCAGAAAAAAGATATGGGCACAACCACTACTTGGCTACACCCATAACAAAACTTCTGTCCTTTACGTTGTGTTGGTTTATCTGGTCAGCCTGCCGGGAAAAGGCATCATTCGTTACTTTGTATCAAAGAATCTAAAGAATTACCATAGTTCCTCCGTTTAAATCATTACCCATCGATCTTCTTTTGAGCCGGAACGGATGAAGGACAGCCTTGTATTTTCCCTCTAATCTCAATTTTGATCACACTGGCAATCGTATCAGGAGCTGCTATGGGAACATCAATAATCAAACCATCAGTCATTCTGTTGTTTTGCAGCTGTTTCCCGGTAGCAAGAAGCCTGGCTGATACCACTCTATTTTTAAGTCCGGGCACGTTCAGTTTTCCATCCTCTGGCCAGTCAAAGACAAAAAGATATAAAATGGTGCTGTTCTTACTTTCCCTGCAAGTGCATTCTCCCCACGACAACGTTTCAAGCGGGTTTGCCTTGGTCCCGTAAATTGCCTGACTGTTTACCTGCATCCATTGTCCGATATCCTTTAGCCGTTGAATGCACGCTTCAGGGAAACTGCCATCAGCCTTTGGCCCGATATTCAGCAGATAGTTTCCTCCTCTTGAAACAACCTTGATCAGGTTACGGATCAGGGTCTCAGACGACTTCCAGTTCTCGTCGAAACTTTTATAGCCCCAGGAATTGTTCATGGTCATGCAGGTTTCCCAATTTTCCCCATTAACAGCTTCACGATCGGGGATTGCCTGTTCTGGGGTCCTGGTATCGCCATGAAAGTCCGGGTGCAACCTGTCGTTGGTAATAATGCCCGGCTGCAAAGCAAGCAGTTCCTGTAATTTCCGGGCTCCTTTTCCGCTTTTCATTTGTGTAGCATAATCCCACCAGAGAACCGAAACTTTCCCGTATCCGGTCAGCAATTCCTTTACCTGGGGTACAGCAACCCGGTCGATATATTCATCAAATGTTGAGGTTAACTGAACGGGGTCCCAATGTCCGTCGTATTCTTCCGTATACTGGTCGATCCGGGTGGAATCCGGGTTCGGCCATCCTTCCCTCATCAGACGGCGGGCGGCAGATCCACCGGGATTGGTCCAGTCAACAGCCTGGGAGTAATAAAAGCCAAGCCTGATCCCGTATTTTTTGCAGGCCCGGGCAAGCGGTTTCAGCAAATCCTTCCCGTAAACTGTGGCATCAACAACATTCCAGTCGCTGGCCTTACTATCGAACAGAGCAAACCCATCGTGGTGTTTTGCCGTGATGATCAGATATTTCATTCCTGCATCACGGGCCATCTTAACCCAAACGTCAGGATCATAATGATCCGGGTTAAACTGCCTGGCATGCTCCCGGTATTCGGCAACCGAAATTTTACAGCGGTTTTCAATCCAGGCGGCGTCACCCCTGGCCTGGTGGTAGCCGTTATACACGCCACCATACATGGAATATACGCCCCAGTGTATAAACATTCCGAACTTTGCCTCGTGCCACCATTCCATCCTTTTATCGCCGTCCTCTTTACTCTGGGCCGACAATGGGCCTGCCAAACAAAAGAAAACGATCAATATTCCTATTCGTTTTATCATTTCCAACGTAATTCATCTATTGATACTCTTAAAGATTAACCTTTCTCTAATCTTTTCCCCCGATCTTTTCTCCTTGTTCATTAATGCAAGTGGTTACCGTTATATTAGCTGAGGTCCCGTCAATGGTCAGTTCTTTTCCTGAGGTACTGAAAAACAAAGAGGAAAGTTTGCCGCCAGCACAATCAGAAAGGCAAATGCCCCTGCTATTATCCACGGAATTACTTTTTACAGATAGCCCGGTAATTATCAAGTCCTTACATGCATCATAAAACTGGACATCACCACAGGCACCTGTCAGGTTAATCCCTTCGATAGCGATCCCGGTGCACTCTTTCATCGCAATCAATGCGGGAGACACCTTTGAGAGCGGCCCTTCCAGATAACCCTTGTCAATCTGTATTCCGACCTGTTCCTGCAACGCTGCCCCCTGTCCTTCGATTACTCCTTTGCCCGTGATACCGATATTCTGCTGTCCTTCAGCAGAAACAAGGGCCATCTTCCCGTTTATCCCGGAATAGTCATAGACAGAAGTCGTCCCAACCAGTACAGCTCCCTCCTGGAGCAGGATCGTCACATTCGACTTCAGCTGAATGCTGCCTGTAAGGTAACGCCCCACATAGAAAACAAGCCGTCCCCCTCCGTTCGAGCTGATAAAATCGATCGCGGTCTGGATAGAACGGGTATTCAGGGTAATGCCGTCCGACTTCACCCCAAAAAGAGAGGCCTTGTAATCTTTGGCCGACAAAATCAATACATTAAATGAAAGCAGCATTGTGAAAAATATTTTTGTCCTCTTCATAATCAGATTCCTGAATTAATGTTTACTATTGGTTTACTCGATAACCACATGACCGGATTTATACTGAAAGATCTGTTTCTTGCCTTTACTGTCCGGCTCGTTAAACGTGGTCCTGCTAAAGGTTGCACCGGTTACGTCATCCATCACGATGGCCGGCCGGTAATCTTTCTTTCGGGCTGTAAGTTTCACATTATCAAACTCGATCCCTTCGGCATGCCTGATGTAAAATCCCCAGGCCGGTAATTCCTTGAACTGGGAAAACTCGGGATACGCCTTACGCATTTCAGGGATACTGTCCAGGTATGCAGGTGTGAGGCCCCGTTTCGCATAAAGAGGGTTCCCTGCCCCCGGGTAGACAATCTCTATATTTTTAAGCCTTACATTCTGAATTTTATGATCCGGCAAGCCGACAATACTGGCAGGTGATATATTACGGGGCAGGTCCTCAACAGGCCCTTCGTAATTATAACCGGCGTCCGGTTTGCCAAAAGGGACCTCTGCATAAACATTCGAGATAAAAATATCTTTCATGGATGGTTGCTTGCCTTTGCTCCAGCGATCGCCTATCCGCAGGTAAATTACATTTCCGGTATTGATCGAACGGACCCCGTCCACAACAATGTTCTCAATTTCACCACCGTCGACGGCAGCAAAAGTAATTGCCGAGCGAAAAGTATCGAAAATGGTCAGGTTGGTTACCCTGAAATTGCGAAACCCTCCCCGTGAAACAGTCCCGAATTTTAATCCATTGGCGCTGGAACGTCCCACACAGTTGTCTACGATAACATTCTGACAAATACTGTTTGCATCGTGCGACTTGAAACAAATCACATCGTCGGCCGCATCGAAATAAGAATTTTTGATTATCACGCTGTCACAATCGACTACATCGATCCCGTCGTTGTTCCAATAAGACTTACTGTCGACATAGATACCATCAACATACAAATGCCGGCACTGGTCGTAAGTCTGGTTCCAACTGGCAGGGTCTCTCAGGGTGATCCCGGTAATCGTAACATTTTCACATTCCCGGAAATAAATATTCTGAGGACGGTTCGTTTCATTGGGCCGATCCAGTTTCAGCGGGTCGGAATAAATACCACGTTCAATATAACTGACCATATTGTTTGCTGCAGTAAAACCCCGGCCGTTTATTGTCCCTTTGCCTGTAATGCCGATATTCTTTTGGTTTACCGCAAAGATCATCGACATCCATCCGATCTTTTTATCCTTGATGTAGTCGAAAGGGTTAGTGGATCCCAGTATCGTAGCCCCATAATCCAACTGAAGGGTAACCCCCGATTTGAGATATATGCTCCCGGTGACATAATTACCGGCCCCGAAGACCAGACGTCCGCCCCCGTGTTCGCTGACAAAGTCGATCGCCTTTTGCAAGGAACACGTATTAAGGGTTATTCCATCGGCTTTCACCCCGAAATCCGATACCACATAATCTTTTGCTTCCGAACCAAGGCTGAAAAAAAAGGCCGTTGCCAGTAATACTGTTTTTAACGTATCCATAGTCCCTGTCTGTTTTTAATTATTTTTTCTTTGAACAATGTCCGAAGATTTATAAACGATCACCTGTTTCTTGTTCCGTCCCGGTTCTTTAAACTTCGTTCCTGATAAGACAGCCCCCTTTACATCGTCGAGGACAACTGCCGGACGATAATCTTTCTCTTTTACTGAAAGGGATATATTATCGAACCTGATATTTTGGGCATGACGCACGTAAAAGCCCCAGGAAGGAAGTTCTTTAAACTGGGAAAACTCGGGATAGGCACCTGCCATCTCAGGGATACTGTCCAAATCGGCAGAAGTGGTGCCCCTCCATGCATAATTCGGGTTACTGCCTCCCGGATAAACAATTGTGACATTGCGAAGGGTGACATCAGAAATATATTGCCCGGGCAGGCCAATGATGCCTGCCGGGCAAATATTGCGGGGAAGATCTTCGACCGGGCCTTCGTATTCGTAGCCGGCATCAGGTTTCCCGGCAGCGATCTCGGCATACATGTTCTGAATGGTAACATGGCTCATCGACCCGTTTCGTCCCTTGTTCCACCTGGCACCGATGCGCAGGTAAATTGCATTTCCGGTATTATAGGCATACAAACTGTCAACCAGGATATCACTGACAGAACCCCCGTCGGGAGTTGCGATCGTGAGGGCAGACCGGTAAGTGTCATATACCTTATTGTTTATAATCCTGAAATTCCGGTATCCGCCCGCGGTCACGGTTCCGAATTTAATCCCGTTGGCACTCGAACGGGCAACACAGTTCCTGACTTCCACGTTCTCGCACATTTTAGTTGCGTCGTGCGATTTAAAGCAAATCGCATCATCGGAAGAATCGATAAACGAGTTCGTCACCTTCACATCCTTACAATCCACGATATCAAGACCGTCATTGTTCCAAAAAGCTTTACTGTCGACGGTAATATGGTCAATATTAAGGTTCTGGCACTGATCGTAAACCTGTACCCAGTCAGCCGAATTTTTTATCATGATACCGGACACCTCAACATTTTTGCATTCCCTGAAATAGATAGCCCTGGGACGCCGTGATGCAGGACGGTCGTTTTTCAGTTCATCAGGAATTATTCCCTTATGAATCTGGTCGATCAGGTTATAAGCCACCTCCCTTCCCTGACCGTCAATTACTCCTTTGCCCGTGATACTGATATTTTCAGCCTGGTAAGCAAAGATCAGCGAACTATAGGGCGTTTCGATGTTGTAATCATAAATATTGGTCGAACCGACCAGGATAGCCCCCTCCTCCAGACGGATGGAAACATTCGACTTAAGCTGAATATTACCGGTGAGGTAACGCCCTACATAGAAAACAAGGCGTCCCCCTCCTTTATCATGAATATAGTCGATAGCCTTTTGAATAGCCGTCGTATTCAATGTTGTTCCGTTCGATTTTATCCCGAATACCGAGGCCTTATAATCCTCTGCCCTCAACTGGCAAGCGATAAAAAGCAGCATTATAAAAATCAATTTTTTTATTCCTGACATCAGTTTTTCATTTTTTTTGGTTCAGATTTCCATATAACCTTACAGGTCCTATCATGCCCATAAGGCTTGGTTCCTGGGCTTTTTGGGGGCGGTTTGTCCACAGCTGGGCCGTTGGATTGTCCGTGAGCGATTTCACATAATTTCCAATCACAGTAGTTACCCGCACTTCCAGTTCGTTTTCTCCTTCATTGAGAAGGCCAGCCACCTCGTAAACACGGTAACCATACCATTTTACCCCGCAGGGCTGTCCGTTTATTTTCAGGTCTGAGATTCCGTAAACCGTTCCAAGGTTCAGATATTCCGGCAGCGGATTACTCAATTGTACCTTATTCCTGTAGATTATTGTCCCTGCAAAATCAGCATATCCTGAAACATCTTTCAGATCTTTCAACGCATCAAGCTGCAACGGGTCGACCTTGGCCTTCCGGCAATGCATAAACTCCAGGTCCCAGGTTCCGGATATTTCGCGTTCCCCGTTGCCGGAAAAAGGCACCGGCTTCCATTCTTTCCCGTCAGCTTCACGATCGAAGACGAATATTCTCGATTCAGCAGGCCCAAGCACCAGATCAAACGATCGCTGCCTGCCCAGCCTGATCCGGTAACGGGTGCCGGTTTCCGGGTCCCAGATCCAGCCATTCCTCTCCCCGACAATGTCTTCCGAGAAACCTACCGTTGTAACGTGCGCCTCGCTTTTATGTGCATTGGCAAAAAAGATAATTTCGCGCCGGTCATCAGACTGGTAGCGGTTCTGCATCACGAAACGATCGGGTTTCCCGATTTCCAGGTAATGAGGAATTTTATACTCAGCCATAATATCACTGTACCATTCCAGAAAACGGTTATCAATAGGCTTCAGCAGAAGGATAAAACGATCGTTAAAGGTATTAAGCTTTCCTATCCAGTCCTTCACCTCCTTGTCCCGTTCTTCACGATGGGGCAATCCCAGTGACTTCTCAGGATATTTTTCAATGCAAAAGACCCGTCCACCACCGGAAACAAATTCATATAGTTTAGCCAGCGTCTCAGGGTTTATGCCGTTTACTTCCACCAGAAACAACGTATTGTATTGTTTAGGCCCATAGCAAAGTTTTCCGTTCCTGACATCCGACTCCCGGATAATTATTTCGGAAGTATAATCAGCTGCCCCTCCGTTCTTACAAATCGACTCCCAGATCAATGACGTATAGGGGACATTCAGTTTCTCCGGAAAAGGATCTGTCTGGACGCCCATCTCTCCCCACATGTCGTTATTGGCCGGCAGAATGGCAATATCAGTAAACATTGCAGCATTCTCCAGCAAAGCTGAAATTCTTGCCTTGTAAGCATTCAGGTATTTAAAATAAGGCCACCACGTATTGTTCTCATTGTAGTATGAACCATATTGTATCCATCCCGGGAAAGGAGCGTCAGGCGGGGAATAGTTAAACCCGTGCCACACGGAATGGGTAACGCCGGACATAATACTCTGGTCAGATCCTATTTTCAGAAATTCCAGAGAGGTATTGAAAACCCGGTAAGTATTGGTCATCTCTTCACAACTCACTTCCCTTTTCCCGGTCAGGTGAGCCGCAGAAGAAACATATTTGTTGATCATGGTATAACCTCTCCCTCGCCGGTAGTCGTCGTCAGGCATTTCCTCGCCTATTTTATGTCTCAGCCAGTTGGTCGTCCATGATTCGCCTTCGGGAATATCATAGCCAAGGCTGCTTTCAAGCGGGAAAAAACCCCGCCCGTAAGCTTGTGCCCTCGATTTGACATGCAGGTCCCTGCACCACTGCAGATAAGTTTGAGTAAAGCGTTCATTCAGCAGCTCGGCCTTTGTCCATTCAAAATCGAAACGGACCCGGGTAAGGATATCCGAAAAAGCCGGTGTCTTGGCAGCGCCGTACTGATCGTCGATGACGCTCCCCAGCCTTCCGACTTTGAATAAAATAAAAGGCAGGTAAGGCATCAGATCATACCCTCTCCGTTTTTCAAATTCCCCGGCAAAGTCGGTTGTCCAGTTGCACCCTTCCAGCTCCATCGAATCGGTAAAAAAGGCACGCAGGTATTTTGAAACCGGCCCTGTTTTTGCCTGGATCGTATCAGACATATGATCCAGGTATTTGCGCACGGCGTTCCTGTTCATATGATCCAGAATAGGGCCGGACGCACCAGGGGCCCCATTGATCACGCTGGCAAACGAATCGACTTTTATCAGGGCATAAAGCACATACTTCCCTTCCCTGACGTCTATCCTGATCACTTCATCCCCACATTTATCCGAAAGATCGGTTACCTGATCCAATCCGGATACAGGATCGGGAACCAGCTTAAGAGAAATGAGTTCCATTGTCCTGCCCGGGTAAGGAACAGTTACCCCCGGATCTATCGCTTTAAACAGATTGAAACGGGATGTTTCATAAACCATGGGACCTTCGAGTACTTCTGCATCAAGGACAACCACCTGTGCCCGTTCATCCCGTTCCAGGGTTTCTGCCCCGAAAGGCCAGCCGGAGCCGACAATCAGGTCGCAGGTAAGGCCGAGTTGTCCTGCCTCGTCGAATGCAGATTGCAGCATGTTTATCCATTCATTGCCAAGCCACTGAAGAGAAGGTTTACCCAGGTCATCCCCCTTTTCCCTTGACGGGAACCGTATCGGGTTGATCTCGACACCCCCGATCCCTGCTTCTTTGAGCAATTTTAATTCCCGCACCAGTTCGCCCACCTCAATTTTATCGCCGTTCCACCACCACCGCACAAATGGATGATAAACCAAATCGGGGATCCTGAATTTCCCGTACAGATCTTTATCCAGGCTGGCAGCACCGGCCCTGATTGCCCGTGCCGGAAGTGAACCGGCGACCATATAGCCGGCTGAAAAAACGGCACTTTGCCATAAAAAAGTTCTTCGCTTCATAATATCCGATATCAGAAATAACCATGTGTTTGTACATCCCCGTATTTCAGGGCAATTTCGAGTCGTTTTACCCGTAAACCCATTGAAGGCGCCCTGAATGATACAGTATTATATCCCTGCTTCAGACAGGAAACAGGAATGACAAAGGCATACTCCTTTTCATTAGAGGATAAACCTCGCCCCCTGTCATAAAGGGCCACATATTCCGGCTTCTCGTCCAATACTTGCCCGTTTACTATGGGCAGGCATAACGAAGCCTTCTCCAACCGGAAAAACAAAATGGCTTCCACAGGAACTGTAACCCGGGGATCATCGCCCAAATAAATCTCAGCACTGCCTGTTTTGTCTTTTTCAACCGCCAGAGGCAGAGGAGAAACAGGATTAATGCCATATTGCCCGGAACTATCGCACAGGCAATAGATCTTATTCCTGTATTTCAGGGTCTCTAACGAGCCTATTTCCTTCAACAGACCCGGAAAATTCACCCTGCAAACCTGCCCGCCTTCTTCCGGTTGAAGCTGCCCGTTATCTTTAGACAGGTACTCCCCGTAATATTGATTAAAAAGGTAAAGGCCGTCAGCTCCCTGCGATAAAATATGAGAAGCCATTCCCCTCAGCATTCCATGGGAAAAGGGTTCACGGGGACGATACCCGCCATCGTCGATCGAGGCATACACCGGGATATCCGGATTACCGAGGTCATTTATAAATTTTGCAACAGGCAACGAAGGGTCACCAAGCCAGTGAACGCCGATACTAACAAAATCGACCAGTCCAAGCCTGACCCATTCCGGCACGTCAAGCCCTTTGTCCAAACAGTCCTTTATTGTCGGCGGAACTCTCACCGACAACAGGATTTTTTTTCCTCTCTCTGCAGAAACCTCATCCACTTTCTCCCGGATATCTTTGACCAGTTGTGTTATCAGCGGGGCATCCTTTCTTCCTTCACCCAACCTGAAATAAACAATAAACCTCATAAAATCAAGATCATAACCATCAATCATATCATATTTCCTAAGCTGTTCGGAAATAACAGACAGTTTATGGTCACGGACTTCCTGGTATGCGAAATCAAGTGCCTGGTTCGCATGCCATCCCGGAGTATTGTCGTTCAGCCGGAATTCAGGATGATGGTACCAAAAATCAGGGAAAGCAACGGGACAATGTACCGTTGTGTCACAAAAATGAAGGTCATTCATCCGGTAAGTAATGAAAGCCTCCATGCCATCTTTTTTTGCCCGTGTAAGCGATGCCGCGATCAAATCGGTCCCTGCTGATTCCAGGTTCCGGAAATTCCGGTAAAACCGTTTATAAAGGTTAAATGCTGCAGTATCACAGCCACAATCAAGCTTCCCATTCAGGTCGTCTCCCAGAACCCGCCCGTATTTCGAGCGGTAAAGCATGTAATCGCTGCCGCTGCACATCATATAGGTCGTAACCTGCGAATTGGCAACCTCATCGACATAGGCATTGATATCGTCTACCGTCAGGGGACGATTGTGGAACCAGTAATTTCCCAGGGCATCGGTCCCGTCGTTGTTATGGATCACCCTGTATTTATGAGGAGAGGGAGATTCGGCATGGCACCCTGCCAGCAATAGTAGAATTCCGAAAAAAATTAGGAGATGGCTTATCGGAACAATCTTCCTTAAAGTCATTTATATTAAAATTTTACAGTTAATAAAAGAAGTAATTTAAGGGGGTCCAAAAAGCAGGAACGATTGTTGTTGCCAAGAAAAAATAGCTGAATCAACATATTGAATAACAAACTATTATACCTATCAACCAATAACAATATGTTCTCCTTACTTTCCGGACACGCCCTTACCAAAGAATATATTTGACGCTGTTTAATTCTGTTCACATAAAGGATTATACAACATTTCATCTTCAGGGATCTGCAATGTCATATCTTCTACGCTGTATGTGCCTTTATCCACATGATTGGAGGAGGCAGTGCGGTCAACGGACGTATTCCACCGTTTGTTGTTGTAGAATTCACGACCGCCTTCTCCCCATAACTCGATGCGGGTTTGAAGTTCGACCATCTGTAACGCTGTCATCCCGCTCATGCTGGAATAAGTATCGCAGGTTAAAGAAGTGGCTCCCGATCTTGTACGTGCAGCCAAAAGTGTATTCAGCGTTTCCTTCGCAGCGGACGCATTGCCGTTTTGGGCCTCGGCTTCTGCTTTCATGAGCAGAACTTCTGATGACCGCATATAGTAACAGGTGACGGTTCCGACATTCTTTTTATCATCGGTGCCAATACCATGAGTAGCAGCAAATTTCAGATTGGTATAAGCCGGGATATATTCTACGGTACCACTGGTAGGATAGGCATAATCTCCGAAATCGGATGACATAAAGCAATCTTTGCGATAATCATTATCGTCAATTTTTTCGTACAAACGGTTATCGATCCGGGCAAAGCCCTGTCCCAGACCGCCGGAACTCTCGCCAAACGGATTGAGCCAGCCGCAATAGGAGGTCAGCGCCGTCCCTACCGGAAAACCCAGAATAACCTCAGGGTTTACATCGTTGTCCAGAAAGCCGTTGGTTTCCGGACGGATCTCCGGATCTGTTGCCGTACCGACATTGTTTACACCGCCATATACGCTTTGTCCCATAAGAGCGGGATAATTGTTGAGGATATCATCGCAGGCAGAAATCACTGTGGACCAGTCTCCCGTAACCAGGCTTACCCGGGCCATGATAAATTTTGTAACAGACAGATCGATATCGGTAAGCGTTTCTGTCGTGTACCCAATCCCTGCGTCCTCGAATAGTTGTACGGCCTTATTCAGATCGTTTTTTATAAAATCGTACGTTTCATCAGAAGAAGACCGCGCTTTATAATCCTGTGTCGGAGAATAAGTATCATAGAGCATCAGTCCAAGTTTATCACTTCCTCCCTGTAAATACGAATCCTGGTAATTTTCCATCAGGCAACTGTAGGCATATGCCCTGACCACTAATCCACGGGCCTCATATTCCATCAATGTTTTAGTCGTTCCTACAGTTTCATCATCCAGATAGTTCAGCATCTTGTTGGCCGTGGTAATCAGACTCCAGTAGTGGAGCCAGTAATAAGCATTTTTATCAACAGATGTGGAAATAAAATCGCGCAGATAATATTCATCAGCTCCAAAGATACTGAGGGTTTGATCTCCGAATACAATATCGTTCCCCTCAAGGTTACGCATATGATCCAGTCCCTGAACAGAATAATACCGCCCGTCGGCACTTCCGGCTCCATTCTTCCCGGAAGCATTAAACTGATATGGCATATTGTTTGCCATGCTCGACATAATCAGGTCTATCGTTGCAGAATCACCTGAAGCCAATAATTGCTTTATCTGTTCGTCGGTTATGCTGTTTGCAGGTGTTAAATCGAGCTGATCGCCGCATGAGGTAAAAATCAGACCTGCAATAAATAGTATTCCAATGATATAAATTCTCATAGTTTCAAACTTTTTAGGAGTTTATAAATCCAGGTTAACGCCGAATGAAATTGTTCGCATAGAAGGATATGCATAAGCACCCACTTCAAATCCTCCGACCAGCGACATACGCGGATCAATTCCGGAATGAGAGGTAACCATCAGCAGGTTATCTGCGGACACATATATGCGCATATTGCTGACTTTATATCTTTTCGTGATCGATCCGGGAAAAGTATAGCCCAGGGTGAGGTTCTTAAGGTTCAGGTACGAAGCGCTGAACAAGGCCATATCGGTATATAACCAACTGCCGAATGTAGCCCCGTTCCCGTAGGTATTATTATACATCACCATTGGAAATTTTGCCTTCGTATTGTTTGGGGTCCACGTATTCCCGATCAACTCGGCAGAGATTGCGCTGCCCAGGTTTTCGCTGATATAAAGGTTATTCCCATAGTCGGTGCTAAAAAACTTGCCACCTAACTGATAAGCCAGCATTCCTGTAAAGTCGAAATTTTTATACTTTACAGTTGTACTGAAACCGCCGATCCAGTCAGGGATAGCACTTCCCTTCTCGTAACGGCTTGCCAAAGAATAATTTGTCGTTTTAACATCCGATCCCACTTCTGCATCCGGAAAATCCTCGTCTCCCCCAGTGACCTTATGATAGAAAAGGGGAAGCCCTGTGCTCTGGTCTACTCCTGCATACCTGAAGAGGTAAATATTGTAATAATCTTTTCCGACTCCACGCAGGTAAGTAACTCCGGAGGAACTTCCGGCGCCGGAAGCACTCCAGGCATCAGCCGTTGCAGTCCAGCAACCATCCAGCTCATCTGAGCCGACACCGGCTGGGACTCCCGTCAGTACTGTTGTATAATGGGTACCATTCAGGGAGACTGTCCAGAAAAGATCTTTGTTTTTAATAAGATCAATATTTAGCTCAACTTCGAAACCCCTGTTCCTGATCTTTGCAGAGTTTGTCTGGATGCTTGACTGACCGAGTGAACTTGCAATGGGCTGGTCCCAGATAGCGTTGATCGTATTCTTGTTATAGAAATCAAATGTACCGTGTAGTCTGTCATATAAGCTAAATTCGATCCCTGTATCAAAGGTCCTGGTTTTTTCCCAGGTCAGGCCGTCATTTACATAAGAGCCCTGTGTTAATGTATAACTGGCCGGGGTCCCGGTTCCTCCGGTTGAAGAAGTATAGGTGGCCCCATAAGACCAGGTCTGATAACCTGAATAATTTGAAATACCGCTTTCATTGCCTATAAGGCCATAGCTGGCCCGAATTTTCAGATTATTTAACCAATTTTTTGTATTAGACATAAATTCTTCGGAAGATACTCTCCAGCCTCCACCGACCGACCAAAAGTTACCCCACCGGTCAGAATTATGTTTAAACTTGGACGAACCATCCCGGCGCAAGGAAGCTTCGGCATAGTATTTTTCATCATAAATATAATTGACCCTTCCAAAGTAACTTTCCATGGTCCGTGCATATTCATTGCCCCCATTGCCACTAAAGGTCCCCCCGATATTCTGGGCAACAAAATTGGCAAAAGTGGCATAGCCGGGAACAAGCTCGTAAGACGACCTGTAATTTAAGCTCTCATAATGATACTTGTTAAATTCATGACCGGCCACTCCTTCGAGGTGGTGTTTATCAAAGTCATGGGAATAATTAAGCAATTGCTGCGTATTAAAAATGGATACATTCTGATACGTTTTTCCGAACGCTCCGGTCCCCTCAGCCTGGCCTGTTTCACTTTGCCAATAACGGGTACGGGTTTCATGGTATTTTTCCAGCCCCATGTTTGTGGTAAAGGTGAGGCCCTTCATTAGTTCTGCCTCAGCATAAGACCGGGTAACGATGTCGCTCGATTTCCGAAGGTCCATATCTTCGTCCAGCATTGTAAGAACATTTGTCGATCCTAAAGAAGTAGAAGTCAGCCCCAGCGGAGAATATGTATCGCCAGCCTCCACGTGGACTTTCTTTTCACCATTTTCATAAATATAATTTCCGTTTTCATCATGAGCATATAACTGGATCAGCTGGTTCTGTCCGTTTATAAAGCGAAAAATATTGGCAACTGACGATCCCGGGTTACGTCCGTAACGGGTAGCAGGCGATTGGGTTTCACGCCAAGAATAGGCAACGTTGCTCCCTACCTTCAGCCAGTCATACAGTTGAGCGTCAATATTCGAACGTCCGGAGTAACGTTCAAAACTCGATCCTCGGATATAGGAAGGATCTTCCAGGTACCCCAGCGAAAGGAAATAATCTACCTGATCTGTTCCTCCTGATGCAGAAACATTATATTCCTGGCGGAAGCTGTTTTTCAAAATGTACTTGTCATAACTGTCATTATAAAGCAACCGGGCATTCGGGTTGAGCTTTCCGTCTGTGTTGACCAGATAAGCCCCCGACATGGTAGAACTTGAGGTAGCTCCTGAGCCCGATGATGTATAGACTGCACCCGGGACACTATATAACATCCAGTTTCCAAGGCTATTCCGTGAAAAAGAAGTGGTTGATCCGGTATAGTCGAATAAATGGGCGCTGGCAAATTCAGCGGCTTCTCCGTCTGTCATATTTGGATTCTGCACATTTGTGGTATAATTTTTAGAGATTCCTGTTCCATCAATACCATATCTTACCGAATTGTAGATAGCCAGCCATGCATATTCATAGAGATCTTTCGGATTTGATATTTTATCATATTCATAGGGTCCGACCTGGTTAATACCCCACCGGCCTTCAAAAGAAATTTTTGTATCGCCTTTACTCCCTTTCTTGGTTGTAATCAAAACAACGCCGTTTGCCCCTCTTGATCCGTACATTGCTGTTGAGGCGGCATCCTTTAAAACAGTGATACTGGCAATATCTTTCGAATTGATCGTCGACAGGGGATTATCATTCTGGGCCGGTACACCATCAATGACCACCAGCGCATTTGCATAATTTTGCTTTGAAGAGGCAATACCCCTTAACCGGATGCCCATGTCCAAACCAGGCTGCCCGTCAACTGCCGAAACCTGGATCCCGGGAACCGCGCCTTCCAACGCCCTGGTAACAGTCGAATTTGACTGTGCCGCGATAAGATTGTTATCAACCGTACTAATAGAGCCGGTCAAATCCTTTTTCTTTGCCGTTCCATAAGCGACAGCGACAACCTCATCGATGCCAACGACTTCCTCTTCCATCGTTACATTAATAACATTTTGCCCGGTTGCATCCAGCTCCTGGCCCTTCATGCCCACAAACGAAAAAACAAGAGTCTGGTTATCAATAGGAACCACAATCGTGTATATCCCGTCAATATCAGTAACGGTCCCCTTCGTTGTCCCTTTAATCACAACAGTCACCCCAGGCAATGGCCTCCCGTTCGAATCAGTTACTTTGCCTGTCTTTTTTCCCTGCTGTTCGACTTCTGAGGTCCGGGTCGTCAAAACAATTTGCCTGCCCTCAATGGTATAGGAAACATTGGTCTCCTTAAAAATTTCATCCAGAATATCCCGGACATGAGCATTTTCCATCTGAATAGTAACTTTCCGGTCAATGTCGATCAGTTTGCTACTGTATAAAAAATAGAAATCGCTCCGGTCTTCGATATTCGCAAGCACGCTTTTCACAGAACTATTACTCATCTTTAATGAAATCGTAGTGGTTTGGGTCTGTGAATAGGAAACTCCGGCAAAAGACTGAAATATTGCCAGAAACAAAATAACGCACGTTAATTTCATGTACACAAGTGTTTTTTTCATTCCTGGAGATAAACGCCCAAGAACGACCAGGTTCAACTTTTTTTCCATAGATTTGTACCGTTTATGTAATTAAACTATTTACTGACCGGCAGTGAATGGATCAGATTCCTGTCGGTCTTTTTTTATATCATTTCTATTACTCTCCTATATTTTAGTTTTTCAGGGTGTTTTTAAAAATTCTTTTTTCAGCAGCTATCTCTTTTTAAGATAAAATATTTGTCTGAACGTATTCCCTGTCCGAATCGTTTTCACCGAGTAATCGACGGGAATTGCCAGCGAGATCAAACGGAAAGTCTGTTCCGGCTTTTCATCATAGATCGTGGCAGTAAGCAGGAAATTTTCCAGTTCAGGATCCTGCATTACAATGTCGATGTTATACCAGCGACTTAGTTTTTTTACGGCAATTCCCAATGGTTCATCCTGAAGGATCAACCGTCCGTCGATCCAGGAACTTGAGATAGAAGGGTCAACATCCAGACGGGTAACTTCATCCGACTCCGGATCGTAACGGATCTGTTGTCCAGGGGTCAGATTATACCTCTGTTTTTCATGTTGCAGTTCAACCTTGCCCTCAACCAGTGTCGCCTCAAAGTAGCTATCCGAAGAATACGCATTCAGATTGAATTTCGTACCGGTAACCATTGTCTTCATCATCGGGTTGTCAACGATAAATGGCCTCTTCGGGTTCTTCGCCACTTCAAAGAAAGCCTCCCCGTCAACAAAAACCTGCCGGCTGTCCTTTCCGAACTTTTCGGGATACCTGAATTTCGTGCCATCATGTAACCAGACTATCGTCCCGTCTCCCAAAGTGATTCTTGTCCGGGTACCTGCTTTCGTATAAATTTCATGTTCGACGGGAGCTATATCTTTTTGTTCCGGATTAAAGTTCCCGGCTAAAAAGAGGTAAACAGTCAAAATAAACAACGGCACAATCAAAACAGCTGCCACCCTGGAAAACGAACGATAAAATATTCCCCAACGGGCTATCCTGGCAGACTTTTTTTCACGGATATTAATTTCCTTTCTGATTTTTTCCAACCACTTCTCAAAATCAGGCTTCTCGCCTACGAGAGACAGCTCAGCATCCTTCCAGATATCGCTTAACAAACGAAATGAATTATCTTCATTCTCTTTGTCTTTCAACCAATCGATAATGCCCTTCGATTCTTCCTCCGAAGTTTTTCCAAGCAAATACTTTATGATGACTGACTGGTCCATCCGGTGCCTTTTTATACTTAATACGCAAACGAACTGCTTTAACCCTGAGTGCCGGTTAAATTATTTTTAAAAAATTTAACCGGTTTTTATTCAAAAAGAGATAATAAGTAACCTGAAATAAAACAATACCTCATCACCTGTCGATTAAACAACAGGGAATCAATAATCACTGAGAACATTCAATTGATAAAAAGATAAAAAAACAAGCATTCCAGCAGCATATTTTTGCCTAAACGTTCCCGGAGGGTTTTCAATGCAGAAGTCATATGGCTCTCTACTGTCTTAACAGAAATATTCAATTCATCCGCAATCTCCTGGTTCGAAAATCCTCCTTCCCTGCTTAAGATAAAAATCTGCCGTCTTTTTTCGGGAAAACTATTGATCACCTGGCTCGCAATATTTTCCAGATTTTTAAATTCAATCCTGATCTCCGTCTCATTTGTAGAATAACTTTTATTCTTAACAAACGTCTCAACTTTCTTCTTTTCTGATTTGTCCTTCCTCAGCCAGGAAATAATTTCATGATAGGTCACCGAAAAAAGAAACGACCTGAAAGACAGGTGCTGATCAATCTGATGCCGTTTTTCCCAAATTTTTATAAAAACGATCTGCGTGATCTCTTCGGCAACAAAGGCTTGCTTGGTTATTCCTAAAGAAAAAGCATATATCCGTTCGGCATATTTCCGGAATAATTTATCAAACGCCTCATAATCATCATTATTTAGCGCCTCAATATATACCTCGTCCTCCAGCATGCCAGTTGTTATAAGAATTAATGAAACGTTACAAATTTAGAATATTTCTTGTCTAAACATTCTTTTTGTTTCAAACATAAACAATTTTCCCAATATATTAACTTATTGTCAACCGACAGCAAAGCGTTTTTTCTTCTAACGAGTTAAACCAGACCTGTAATCTCTAATTATTAATCAGCAATGGCAATTTATAGGGCTCCATTTCAAACTTTTATTCATATCCAATATTTTCCTTTTCAGACAGAAACATCCAATATCATTTAAAATCCTTAAGCCTGAAAATATATGATTTACCTTTAGTCAATAATCCGTATTATTCGTTCATTCCAAGAACAGAATTAATTTCCTCCTTGTAACTTCTTCCAATTGGTAAATGCTTCCCGTTTACCTCGACGGTATTTCCGAAAACAGCATCGATGCTTTTTACTGAAACAATATAGGATTTATGTATCCGAATAAATCCGTGGTCTTTAAGCTGGTTTTCAATATTCTTCATTCTGTCGAGCTTGGTAAATTTTCTGTCCCTCGTGTAAATGACTACATATTCTTTCATTCCTTCCAGATACAGAATGTCTGAAAAGTTTACCTTAACGGATTTATACCCCGACTTCACAAAAATAAAGTCGCGCACAGGATTCAGGGAATTGCCGGATACCGGTCCGGGAGCCTCGCTTTTATCCTGGAGCAGGGACATTCTTGCAGTCAGTTTGTTGACCGCTTTTACAAACCTGTCGAACGGAACAGGCTTTAGCAGGTAATCGGCCACATCCAGGTCATATCCCTGGATGGCATAATCCGAATAAGCAGTGGTCAGTATTACAGCAGGTCTTTTCTGCAAGGTCTTAATAAAGTCGATCCCTGTAATGCCGGGCATCTGAATATCCAAAAAAACCAGTTCCGCCTCTCCTGTTTCAATCTTTTCACAGGCATCCAGCGCCCGGCTATAAACGGCAACCAATTCCAGCTGAGGCATTTTTCTTACATAGTCGCTCAGGTATTCCCGGGCAATAGGCTCGTCATCAACAACAATACATTTTATTCTCGGCACCATAAGCTGCTATTTTATAACGACATCTATAAAAATAGAGAATATCAAACAAATATCCCTTTAAACCGTCAGGTAATAGTATAAAAATAATCGCAACCCCATGAATGAATTAAACGAACGCCTCCAATTTTTCAACAAACCTTCGCTATACCCATCTCCACGAATTACACCAATTACGCGAATTAGTTTTCCGCAGGAAGTCCTCGAAACCACTTTGGAGTTTTAGAATTTGTGAAATTTGAGTAATTCGTAGATAAAGGAATAGTAAATGTAAATCAGAAAAATTATAACCTGTAATCTTGAAGATAATAGGTTATAATTTCTGAAATATTAACCTATAATTTTGGAAATATTAACCTATAATTTTGGAAATATTAACCTATAATTTTGGAAATATTAACTTATAATTTCCGGTAGAATAAAGACAACTTTTCTTCCCCTTTTGAAAACCTGTTCCGGAATGATTGTTATGAACAGGACTTATGGATAAATTGACCCAAACCGGTAACAGAGAGCATGTCTGCAATACTCCACCTGCGCTCCGGTTTGTAAATTCAAAAGTTGAACGAGCGGGACGTTGGTATAAAATATTCTGCAGTTGGATGAAAAGATAAAAACGACTTCATCCCGGCGCTCTAAGTTTGAACAGGTTTAAAAAATACAGGAAAACAATTCGTAACAATCAAAAGAAAAATTAAAGGTATGAAACGAATCATTAACTACCGAAGAAAATTGCTGCTTCTGATCGTTATTACAGCAGGAGCAACAGCAGGTACGCAGGCCCAGGTTGTTGTAACCAGAAGGCCGGCTGCCGTCACCGTTGTAAGGACTCCGGTAACCCGCGTCTACTATCCGGCAAGAAGGGTCGTTGTAGCCCCCCGGCCGGTGGTCGTCGCGCCAATTTACCGACCGGGAATTGTTATTGCATCATTACCTGCCTACTATGGGATTGCCTGGGTCGGAAGGGTACCCTATTATTATTCCGGCGGGGTATTTTATGTAAAAACAGAAGGCACCGAAAGTTACAAGGTGGTCCTTCCCCCTCAGGGCACAATCGTGCCCGCGTTACCTGACGGATCGGTAAAAACCATGATAGACGGGAAGCCTTATTATGAATTTCAGGGAATAATCTACAAAGAGGTGATTATCGATAATTCCATAAAATACGAGGTGAGCGGGTATACCATCCTCCGGCGAAATAATACTATTTCCCTGACAGGATATTTAAGTCAGCTTGAACGCATTCGAAAAATCTGACTGTTTTTACCTTGCGCCCTAAAAGGAACAGACAGATTTTTCTCCTGACTACCTTCAGGGATGGGGTAAATCGGGAAAAAAATCGAGGATTGGTTTCATTCTTCTTTTACCGGCTGGGAAAAACAGGGAACTGGAGTGAAACCATGAATTCATCGTCCTTTTTCATCATTGTCAACTCGTATTTCTCTCCGAAAATCAGGTCCAGCCGTTTCCTTACATTGCTCAGCCCCATCCCTGACCCAGCTTTTTTTTCTACATGAAGGGGTTCTTTGAAACTATTTTTACAGACAAAATAAAAATTCGCCTTTTCGTCCCAAATATCCAGCTCCAGCCAGCCATCTTCCTCCCTGCCAATAGATCCATGTTTAAAACAATTCTCGATAAAAGGCAGCAGTAACAGGGGCGGAATAAATACTCCCATCCGTTTTATATTAACGGAGATACGGACATTGTCCGGAAAAGAAATTCTCATCTTTTCCAGCTCCAGATAATTTCGGATAAAGTCCAGTTCCTTTTCAAGCGGAACCAGTTTTTGTTCCGTCTCATAAATCATATAACGCATGGTATCGGAAAGCCCGAGCACCATTCTTGGGGCCAGGTCCGACTTGGAATATGTCAGGCCATAAAGATTATTCAAGGTATTAAACAAAAAATGCGGGTTGACTTGTGATTTCAGGTATAAGATTTGTGCCTCCTGGCTACGCCTAAGTTCTTCCCTGCTTTCCTGCTCCTTTTGATCTTTATAATCATACAAACGCAAAAGCACCGCTATGACCGACAATACCGAATTCATCAAAAGACTAATCAACCACACCCCCCCGCTGGGAACAACCCGGTTATTGACCAACCTGCTCCCTCCCCAAAGAAGATTATCCTGAAGGGCCGGGAATCTGCCGGATAAACGGGATGGAAAAGAGACCACTTCTCCCGGGATCAAGCCGAAAATCCTCACCCTGAAAACTGACCACAAAAAAACAGACAGCAGTATTGCCAGAACAAATAAAATAAGTTTCTGCCTGCGGATAAGCAATTGCTCAGCAACCAGCCAGCCCGCAGTATAAAAGCTGCCGGCCATTAGCAAGATACTTGTGCCCCCCCTGACCAGCGACTGCTGCCAGGAAAAAAACATTGAAAATGAAATAAACAGGAAATAACCAAGGACCAGCCAAACTGCTATGTGTATCAATTTTTTCTTCATAATACAATGTTACGAAATTAAAACATCCGCAATGAAGTGCTTAAACCAACATCATTAACCATTCAACGAAATTCCGTTTCGGTCAATATTCATTTTATTGAAGTTCCCTGATGTTGGTACAAGTCAATCTGCTGTTTGATGAACAGATTTTCCGGGGGAAATCCGATGAAATAAGTTTGCTGCATAAAAACAGGAGAATTAAACCTGAATCGAATCAATAGATTTTAAACACGTTCAATAACTAAGAATTCAAAAATGACAAGTATGAAAAAGTTAGTTTTAATCAGTTTTCTCTTTTACTTCTTTACAAACTGCATCTCGGCCCAGGAGCCGGCGAGCGGTCATACTCCTGAAGAAAGGGCCAAACTAATCGATGAATGGATGAAGGAAAACCTCCATGCCACCGACGATCAAATGCCCCAGTTGGAAGCACTGAACCTGGAATATGCAAAAAAGATGGAATCGGTAAAGCAAATCTCGGGAAAGATTGACCAGCTTAAAACGGCCAGGGAGATCTTACAGGAAAAAGACGAAAAACTGAAAAAAATACTGACTAAGGATCAGTTTAATCTTTACCAGGAAAAGAAAAAAGAATTACGGGACCAGGTAAGAAATGCTTACCAGGAAAGAAAAAATCAAACAAACAGGACTGATTAACTGGATGTTGGATACTGTAGGAGGATGACAATCAATTAAATAAAAAATTCAGACATGATGAAATCAAAAATTTTAATGGGGACGGTTGCTTTATCAGCAATATTATTATTTAGCAGCTTTGTTCCCGCCACGCAGTACAGAATGTACCGTTTTCTTCAAAGAAGCCCTGAAACACGGGCAAACCTGATCACTGCAATGATAAAAAACAGGCTGTCCCTGAATGATAGCCAGGCAGAGACAGCTTACCGGATCAACCTGAAGTATGCCCGGTTGTGCCAACCTTATATTGAACGAAAAGATACAACCATGCAGGCACGTGAAGAACTGGCACAAATTAACCAGAAACGGCGCCATGAGATAATGGCCATTCTCTCGCCGGAGCAGGTTGATCAGGCAGAAAGTCTCCGCCAGCAACAGATAAAACGTCTAGAATGGATGCTCGGACGGCTAAAAAAGAATGGGACTGCCGTCCAATAGCTCCCGTAGACTTCCCGATGGCTGGTGTAATTGGGAAGTCTACGTTTCAGAAAGGATAATTTGCAGACAAATACCTCAAATTCATTTTAATCTTTTTTGAATATCAACAAAACACGATTAATGAAGCAATTACGATAAGACACGAATTAATGTTCAATTTCTCTTAAAACGAATTGGTCAGATCAAACGTCCAGACATGCCGGTGCGGTTATATCCCGTGCTGGCATGCTTTTTGAAAGGCTGTATCACTAAATGTTCTAAATGTTGAACAACTTATAAATTTTTACAGCCATGAAGACAAAACATCTTATCAGTATTTTCATGATGGCGTTATTCGTTCTCGCCGGCACCGTATCATTTGCCCAGGGGAGAAGCGGCCATCACAGCAGGGGGCAGCAGCAAAAACAGGAACAGCCAGGCAAGGATAAAAACTTTCTGGGTCAGATGCACCGTAACTCAGTCGTATATAAGAGCAGGCCCCAGGAAAAAACGATGAGGTCTTTTTCCGGACGGCAAGAGCCAATCCATTTCCACGAGAGGCCCTACTATCACAAAGGCGGAAATTTTTATGCCATGCGGAACGGACTCTATGTGCGCGTTGTTCCTCCTATTGGGATCACGGTTACTTCAATTCCCCGCAGTTTTATCAGGATAACTGTCGGTCCTTCGGTATACTTTTATGCAGAAGGTACTTTCTACCTTCCTTCAGGGCCCGGGGGACAATATGTTGTAGCAGCACCTCCTGTAGGGGCTATTGTTTCCAGGTTGCCACAGGGGGCCGTGGCCATCGAGATTAACGGCGAACCCTATTTCGAGTTTAACGATATTATTTACAAGGCCGTATTCGTGGGTAAACCTGCCTATGAAGTTGTTGGTACGCTGATCGATTGAGATTATTTGGGAAGAAAATTATAAACATGAAAAAAGCTGGCATCCTTAACCTGAAAAGTTAAAAGATACCGGCTTTTTCATTCTATCCAACTCATTCATTATTAAGATTGTCACAGACTATTGTCGTACCTTCTTTTTCCAAAGGGAATATTCAGCCCCATGCAAATGTTCGCCCCTAAATTATTCAAAGGAATGTACTGGGAGTTAACCTTCATGATCATCTGATCGGACCCGATAAAAAAGTTAAATCCTCCGGGATGGAAATTCAGCATCCATCCGAGCGAGGTTGACAGGTTCGAAACCCCCAGGTTCACAGAACAGTCAAACCACCTTACAGGGGAGACATTGGCCGATATCCGGGCTTCAGTCCAGGTATAGACCGGATTGAACTGGGTAGACCAAAGGAAACCTGCAGATAGCTTCCTGTAGAAAGGCATTTTATACTCGGCGGCCAGGTTCAGTGTGGCAGTCAGCATCGTTTTCTCTCCACTTTTTTCTCCCTGGTCATAGAATTTGGCCAGATCGGACAGATCATCCCCCAGGTCATTCAGCTGATCGCCAAAGTCCTTCGAATTATGATCATCACCGGCAACGGCAATATCGTCGAACCCATCGAATAGATAAGGATCGTTCATCGTCCTTCCTTTCAGTGTTGTATTCCACGAAATAAAACCCAGGTTAAGTAACGCAGCGGAAAGGGTCAGGTCTCTCGAGAATTCATAGGTAGCCCCAAGATCGGTTCCCAATCCCCAACCGTTAAGCCCCGTATCGTCCGTGTCAAAGCCTGTTATCTTGTTCCCCTTGTCTTCTTCTTTTGTTTCAAAACTCGCGCCCGAGACAGCAGCATCCAGTGAGCCGGAAGCAATAATTTCCCATTTGTCCTGTGACGCGGAAACATCCAGCTGTTTAATATCTGCATCTCCCCTGGCGCCGGCCAGCAACAATTTTAGCTTGGCCCCAACAGTCAGGCGATCATTAATCCGATGAGCATGTCCAATGGCGATTTCGGCATATGCATCCGAAACAACCCGGATATCCCTGATCCTGTAACCTACATTCGAGCCGGACATCCCTGTTTTCATAAAGTCAAACAGTTCATACGGCATATTTGAAAAGACATCCGTATGCACGTCGATGTCGAAGGTATTATATCCGCCAAATCCGTAAAATCCGAAAGAAAGCAAAGTCAGGTCCAGGTTTGCTTGAATATGGTTTTTATCGTGAAGTTTACTTAAAAAATCGTCCCTTTTAACCGTCGAGCTCATAAACGTTGTCATGGTATATTTTTCATTAGGATCGTCATACTTGTATATAAAATCTGTCAGTCCGACGTTTCCCTGTGCCCCCGCGCTCAGGTTTCCCAGGCCGGGCATGCTGATATAGTTTCGTTCTCCCATAAACGACGGGTTCATCTTATGCCGGTAAAAAGACCCGTCCAAAAAGTAGCCGGAGTGCGGCAATTGTGCAAAAGAAAAAAACGGAAAAATACAGCCGGCTGCCAAAAACAAGATAGTTCTTCGAATATAGCGCTTCATTTATTTTCAATTTAAAGATTAATCATTCAGATCGACATCGATTCCCCCGTTTATCTGAAGGCTTATATTAGTCAGTCTTACAAACTGGTTTGCATTCAGTTCCACTCCTCCTTCTGTTTTCCCGCTGCTGGTTGCTTTTATATTTAATTCCAGGGCATCGAGGTCTTCCAGCTCATTGTTCTCGTCGGTCATGTAAACGGTCAGCTTTTTGCTCACAGAACCGGTAGCAGTTCCTGCAGGGATAGTTCCGGACACGGTTGTCGTAATCCCGTGAATCGTCGTTCCAGTCGACCTGAGCGGCCTGACTGTCAGGGTCAGCTCCAGTGGAATTGAATTCTCAACCGTCATCACCACGTTTATACCCAGGTTCTTCACATTCTCTGACACGTCCGACAAATCATCCTTTAGACCGTCGATCGTCTCCTGGTAATTTATATTTACCGAATCGAACCGAAAAGGTACAAGTACCTCATAACTACCGGTAATTTCCATTTTCTTTGTCAGATCGACATGGTGCGTTTCATCCTGATCAGCACTGGCATTCATTGCCATTATGATCGAATCGGGGATTACCTTTAACAAGTTCGAAAGATCCTCGGCCTGAACAGTTTCATATCCGTCCTCAGCCGTTCCCTGCCTTGATATCAGAAATCTGGTATCTGTTTCTTCACCATCGACATCTGCGGCATTCACTTTAAGATTGATCTGATCGACCTGTGAACCGCTAACAACCTCATCATTGTTTTTAGCATACATATCCACCGACAAGTCAACGGGAATACCCGTCGTATTGCCAATAGTCAAATAAATCAGTGGATTATGCAAGTCCAGGTAAGCCGAATCTTTCAGAAAATCGACATCGCTTCCCAGATCGACAGCGATTGACTGTCTTACCGGATCGATTTCAGGATCTGCCTTCCCGGTTACTCCGGCAATCTGCAAATCGTCAACAGTTATCAATGGTGTAATTGTTATATTCTGAAGTTCGTCTAACCCGACAGTAACTTCCCCTGTTTTTATTCCTCCTTTTAAAGAAACCTCATTATCCGAATCAATGATCAGCATATTCTTATCGCCTACCTTCTGCATCACCAGTCCTTCTCCTCCGTTCATTCCAGAGAAGTCAAATCCGGTCAATGTCAGTGTCCTCGTAAAGCCCTCGTGCGGATCGAAAGCATCATCTTCCCCGTCAAGGGTAAGTACGCCATCGACAACAACATCACCGGCAAATACGAGAAAAGAAGGCAAAGTCAGTTTTAGCTGGTCGAAGGTTAGTCTGTCAACATCGGAAGGAACCCCTTCAAATTTCAGGGTAAGATTTAATTTTGGAGAAGTTCCCTCCTTAAATGTAGCCGTTTTGATTGAAGAAATTTCTTCAGGCACCTCTTCGTTCACATCGAAAGAAGAACTCCGGTCGATACTTGCATACAATGGCCCGATCGTTACAGCAGACTTCACACGAAACGAAGTTTCTGTTCCTGATGTGATAGTTTGAAAATCAACGTCAAGAGGTTCAAATTCGATATCATCGACATGAACCGTTACCGGATCTATATTAACCTTCACAGGATCAATCTCATCGGATTTCATAATTGAATACAGCCCTGATTCGTCGACTACCAGCATACCGGACGGATCGATAAAGTCGCTCAACCTGATCGTATCCGTATTACCAACGGGAATTGAAACAGAATCTCCCCCCAGGTTCATATCCAGGGAAATATCTTTCTCAAGGTCATAACTGTTATCCACACAGGAAATGAGAATAAAAGAAGATAACCCCAGGCTTATTGCAAGCATAGGTAAATTTTTTTTCATAGAAATAGAATTTATGTCAACAATACATTATCCAAACAAGAGCATAATAACAAAAAAATCTGTTTTCTGTACACCAGTTACAGGTAAATCAACAATACACCTGTTTAACGTTGTTCATGTTTTGATTAATATCCGGAACCAATTGCATATAAAACAACTGGAACGGACTTTATTTAGTGGAGCTGTGTTGTAAAATTACAGATTGAAACTAAGGAAAGCAATAGTTAAGTCATTTATTAAAGAAAAATAAATACTATTTTAAACTATCGGCAACAAGCAAGGCTGTAAAAATTAATTTTATTTCTGGTTATTTGGTTGCTATTGTTATTTTGGTTAAAGAGGCTGATATCCTTGCCCTATATATTACCCCTTGATGGTTGATTTATCTCTTTTCATACATTATTAAGCGTATTTTGTGCCTTTCGACAACCTTACATCATTCACGAACTGCCTGATCTGTTGTTCATCTTCTTTTCTGCAAACCAGGAGTGTTGCCCCTGACTCTACGACAATGTACCCATCGAGGCCCTGCAAAACAACTACTTTGTCATCGGGCATATGGACGATGCAATTTTGGGAATGGTAAAGAAAAACATTGTTTCCCTTTACGGAATTCCGGTTTTCGTCTTTTTGCTGGGTCTCATATAATGCCCCCCATGTTCCCAAATCGCTCCATCCGAAATCAGCGCATAAAACATATACATTATCAGCCTTTTCCATAATACCGTAATCGATGGAAATGTTCTGGCATTCCGAATAGGTTTTATTGATAAAATAAACCTCGTCATCTGTTCCGTATAGCTTTTCTCCCCTGACAAACAATTCGGCAACATCCGGCAAATAAAGATCAAAAGCCTTCAGGATACTTTTAAGGGACCAAATGAAGATTCCGGAATTCCAGAAGAATTCTCCGCTCTCCAGGAAGATTTTAGCCATTTCCAGGTTGGGTTTTTCCGTGAATGTCTTTACCTTATACAATTCACGAAGCCCGTTAAAGGAAACCTTTCCATCGATCTGGATATAACCATACCCTGTTTCCGGACGGTGAGGGGTAATCCCCAAAGTAAGCAAAGCATCTTCTGCCGAAACAAACTCCAACCCCTTTCTTACCTGTTCGATAAATTCACCTTCCTGAAGGATCAGGTGATCGGCAGGGGCAACAATGACATTAGCTCCGGGATTTGCAATTCTGATTTTATTGCAGGCATAGGCAATACACGGGGCCGTGTTACGGCGCAACGGTTCCAGCAAAACCTGGTCCTCTTTTATCTCCGGTAGTTGTTTCAATACCAATTCCTTATAATCAACGTTTGTGACAATAACAAAATTACCGACCGGACAAAAGTTCTTCAGCCTGTCAAAAGTCATTTGGATCAGCGTTCGGCCAATTCCCAAAATATCCAAAAACTGTTTTGGCATCGAACTTTTACTCAGTGGCCAAAACCTGCTCCCTATACCTCCCGCCATGATCACGCAATAATTATTCTCCATAAGTTTTTCTGCTATACAGTTATTCCCATGCAAAGATATCTAATTTGAAAATGAAACTTTGTTTTCGTGGAGTGCTTTCATAACATACGACAGCCCAGGGCAGCAACAAACCGTATTCCGGAAAAGAACTGCCATCCATCCGCTTAAAATCGGAAAGAAATGCGGCATATCTTCCCGATTTTAATCACAGCCCGTAAACTATATCTGGTTTTTTGTACTTTTATAATAAAATAAGGTTATGCCTGGCGACACTTTTTGTAAGACTTTTTTGGGAATTAGTCTAAATTTGAGTTTAACGTAGATTTGGATTGTTATTTCAATTCTTAATCCACATTTTTATAAAATGTCTAGACGAATGAATTTATTTTATCACGCGGGCCGCTACTTTGGATTGTTAGGACGGATTTTCTCAAGGCCAGAGAAAACAAAGATCTATTTACGCAAACTTTTTATTGAGATAGAAAGCCTGGGGATCGATTCTGTAGGGATCGTAATCGTTATATCCATATTTATGGGCGGAATTATCACCCTTCAGGTTGCTTACAACATGTCTAACCCCTTGTTGCCAACTTACCTGATCGGTCTGGGGAACAGGGATACCCTGATCCTGGAATTTTCGTCCACCATCCTTTCCCTGATCATGGCCGGGAAGATCGGTTCAAATATTACCTCGGAGATTGGCAGCATGCGCGTTACAGAGCAAATTGATTCGCTCGAAATCATGGGGGTTAATTCGGCCAGTTACCTGATCCTCCCAAAGATCGTGGCTGTCGTGTTTATTTTCCCTTTCCTGTATATCCTGAGCGTTTTCTTTGGATTGCTAGGGGGGCTCGTTGTCGGTCCGTCCGTAGGAGCAGTCAGTACCCCTGATTACATCAATGGCATCCAGTACCTGTTTACCCCATATTATGTAGTATTCTCTCTCATTAAAACGCTTTTCTTTGGCTTCCTGGTTGCTTCAATCCCAGCCTATTTCGGCTATTACGTGGAGGGAGGAGCCCTCGAGGTTGGTACGGCAAGTACCAGGGCTGTTGTAAACACCAATATTATGATTCTTGTATTCGACTTAATCTTAACTCAATTACTTTTCAGATGATACGGGTAGTCAATTTATATAAGTCATTTGACGGAAAAACCGTTTTAAAGGACATTTCCACCGAATTTATAAAAGGACAGACCAACCTGATTATCGGGCGAAGCGGCTCCGGAAAAACCGTATTGTTAAAATCGATTGTAGGACTTCATGAAATTGATAAAGGCAACATTTATTACGACGATCGCGATTTTACCCATATGAAGCCAAAGGAACGTAAGTTATTACGGAAGGAAATCGGGATGGTATTTCAGGGAGGGGCTTTGTTCGACTCGCTTACAGTAGAAGAAAATGTACGCTTCCCGCTTGATATGTTTACAAACCAGAGCATGTCCGAAAAACAGAAAAGAATCGAATTTTGTCTGGAACGAGTGAACATACAAAGGGAAGCATTTAAACTTTCATCCTCCGAAATATCCGGAGGAATGCAAAAGCGAGTAGCTATTGCGCGCGCCATCTCGTTAGATCCCCGTTATCTTTTTTGCGATGAACCAAACTCCGGGCTCGATCCGGAAACATCGAACGTAATTGATAACCTGGTCCGTGAAATTACCATCGATCTGAACATCACTACCATTATTAATACGCATGATATGAATTCAGTCATGGAAATCGGCGACAAGATCCTATTCATCAGCGAAGGGGAAAAAGAGTGGGAGGGCACAAAAACCGAAATACTTTATACCACAAACAAAAAACTCCAGGAATTTGTCTTTGCAAACAGGCAATACAGGCAAATCAGGGATAAAAAGATAGAACAAAAGGAAGAGGAAGATTGATATTGGCCATAAACACAGCAACAACCGAAACCCTGGTTAATCTGAGTAACCTGCTTCCCAGTGAGCTTTATCTACCTTCTCGGTGTCAAAGTAGCAAAGGGGACAATCATTTCTTCCAAGGAAATTCCTCCATGCTGGAACGTATCCCGGTAATATTGTACGTAATAGTTATAACTGTTTGGATATACAAAAAAATCATTATTCAGCGCAAAAATAAATTTGGAGCTGACATTACGTCCAGGGAGGCCGATCTCTTCCGGCCTTCCGATTTCAAGGACCTGTCTGGCATTATAGTTCAGGTTTTTCCCAAGCTTATACCTAAGATTCGTATTAGTTGTCCGGTCTCCTATTATTTTGACAGGATTGTCTACCCTGATTGTTCCATGATCGGTAGTCAGCACTACTTTAATTTCACAGGAGGCAAGCCCCTTCAATAATTCGAGTAAAGTCGAATGATTAAACCAGCTCAATGTGAGAGAACGGTATGCCTTTTCATTACTGGCAAGCTCTTTTATCATTTCCATTTCAGTCCGGGCATGCGACATCATATCAACAAAGTTGAAAACCAGTACCGATAGATCATTATGAAGAACATTTGAAAGGTTATCGATTAACTTCCTGCCCGATCTGATATTCGTCACCTTTTCAAAAAGCAATTTTTCTTTTCGTCCCAACCGGAACATTTGTTTCTCCAGTAATTCCTGCTCATGGTTGTTTTTGTTGCCTTCATTGTCATCTTCGTCCCAAAGCCCTGGATACAGTTCTGCAATCCGGGAAGGCATCAGTCCGGCAAATATGGCATTCCTGGCATACATCGTAGCCGTCGGCAGGATGCTGTAATAAAGCTCTTCATCAACAAAAAAAAACGGCCTTACAGCATTCATCAATACGCAAAACTGATCGTAACGCAGGTTATCTATCAAAAGGAAAAAGACCTTTTCGCCCTGATCAAGCATCGGAAATATTCGGTCCCGGAAAAGACCGGGAGACAAAAGCGGACCGGTCCCGGAAGTATCGCTAAACCACTCCGGATAATTTAATCTTATATACCTTCCGAAATTATTGTTTGCTTCAGATTTCTGCAGCCGGAGAACCTCGTCCATTGCAGAATCCTGAGATCCGGACAATTCCAGTTCCCAAAACACCAGTTTCCTGTAAATTTCCTTCCATTCTTCAAAACCAGGTTGTTCATTGAGGAGCCTTGCTATCCGTGAAAACTCATTCTGATAATTAGAAGTCGTTTTACGTGTTACCAGCTCCTGTTGATCAACATTCTTTTTAATTGAAAGCAGGATTTGTTTCGGATTAACAGGTTTTATCAAGTAATCAGCCATCTTCGAACCAATAGCCTCGTCCATGATATCTTCTTCTTCATTCTTCGTAATCATGACTACCGGAACACCCGGAGCAATGGCTTTAATCTCGTTAAGGGCCTCCAGTCCCGAAAGGCCTGGCATATTTTCATCAAGGAAAATGATATCGTACTGATTTTCCCGGACAAGATCGATCGCATCATTTCCATTTGTGGCTGTGCTTACATCATAACCTTTATGTTCGAGAAAAATAACGTGCGCTTTCAGGAAATCTATCTCATCATCTATCCAAAGAATACGGATTGTCCTCATTTGTATGACTATTTTGGTATCATAAAAAACATCAATATTATCTCAAAAACAAACCTCCCGGAAAAGTATCGCTGAACCCGGACCTAATTCTTCCCTGCTGTTTTTAAATAAACTTTTTTATACAGGTTCAAATAGGCGGTAATATCCCTGTTTTCCATAAAGACAGGATAATTCCTTGCAGAAATAATAAAATTTCTGTATTCGGCCTCGCCCAGAGGGGAATAAACCGACTGGTCCTGAATAATTTGCCTGATAAAATTCATACCTTCATCCCTATCCTTAAATGCTCCGACTCGCAGAAGTTCCTGATCTTTGCCAAAAAGAATGTCTTTAACTGCAAGTTTCCGTTCCGGATAATTCTGGTTTACAAATATATTTATTGCATTGAGAACAGGATTCTTATCGATATCCCCGGGAATAATGAGAACGAAATAGTGCTCTCCTTCGGTTGACAGGAGAAAAGGCCCCATCATGGCCGGCCCGGGAGGAGTTACCGGTTTCGTTTCCAGCCGGGAAAGATTTTCAATAATTGCTTCTTCTTGAGCAATTTCTGTAGCAGGAGAGGCAGAAGAATCAATAGCTGCCATATTCAAAGAAGGTTTATCTTCAGTCTTTTCGCTGTCGGGTTGTTTTTCCCGGATATATCCGGAAGCAAGCATATCCTTATAATCAGAAAAGGCATTGTTCCCGATCAGTTTAATGATGTTTTCAGCCAGGGGTACCAATGGAGCATACGGAAACCTTTCGACATACTCCTCCATCAGTTCTTTCATCCTTTCCCTGTTTGTCTGTTTCCCTTCCGCAATTGCTGCGATAAAGAAAAAACGCTGCATCATCAGGCTATCGGTCCCCATGTTCACGATTTGATGGGCAAGGATTAAAGTTGTCTCATAGTCTTCCTTCTGATAAGCATTGTAGGCTTGTTCATAAAGATTTTCCAGGGTATCCCTGGCCTCTTGACCTGAAAAATAATCAGACAGATCTTCGTTGATCACAGTCATTGTACTGTCTTCACTTACATGCAACAACGAGTCCTGTCCCCTGGCTGAAATATCTCTTCTCTCATTGTCAGTTACACTCAGACTGCCGGCAACCTGATTACCAGTGCCCCTCATCCTTTCTTCGCGGGATCTGAGTCCCCTGTTATTACCGGCGTTCAAAGCCTGGGATAGCTTTTCTGCTTTTTCATTATTCGCTTTAAGTTCCTGCTTATCAGTTTCTTCCAGAAGATATTTCAGTTTTTCGATTGCCGCAGTCACTTTGTCGTCGGAGGGAAGCGACATTAAAGCATTAATTTTCGCGTTAAGGCTCATTCGGTATGACGAAGTGGTGCGGGCAGCTTCATTGAATTCATGAAAAGCCAGATCGTCCTGTCCTGTCTCTTTGTAAACCTGTGCAAGCAGATATTTCAGGCGAGCTTTGTTATTCCGGGTACCAGCTCTGCTGATTGCCATCATCAGCGGCGTGACAGCATCCTCGTATTTCCCTTGTTTCAGGTAAAAATCGGCAACAGTCTCATTCATCAGGAACCGGAACCGCCCGGGAATCTTATTGATATCCGTTACTGTGATCAGGTTAAAGGCTTCATTATAAAGCCGGGTCTCCGTATAACACCGGATCAGCCAGATACAGGCCTGAGCCCTAATATCTTTCGAACTAAACCGGCGCATAACATATGAAAAAGTACCTGTCGCTTCAGAATATTTTTTCTGGTAAAACTTCGCCTGCCCGATCAGAATATAACTATCGTCAATCCAATTGTTATAGTCTGTCCTGATTTTTTGGCGCTTTTTCCTGCGATGGTTCTTTGGCCTTTTGGTGATCGAATGGTCCCGGATCAGCTTAAAAGCCTTCAGCAAGGCAGTATCCATATATGTTTTACAAACCGCTTCCGAACCGGCCATGCTTTCTTTAAAGACAGGCAGCATCTTATTAAAATCATCCGGCATTTCGTCAATTTTGTCAACGCCGGTTTTCAGACTCTGTTCCCCGTTAAAATAAATGTTGTAATGAGCTGTAGTGTTGTGGTACGCACGCCTGAACCAGGTGTTTTTTTCGGTTGAACATCCCCAAATAATGAACAACAAACAAAACAATACCGGAATAAACTTCAAATTCCTATTCAATACTGAATGTTTTATGATTCCCGACCAAAGTATTGCATGGTTGCAATTTTGACCATTGCTCCAGGCATACTTTGGTTAAACGCAAATTTTCAGGAAAAAGTATATCCACTTCGCCTCTTACAAAAAAACACCCGCACTCCCTGTGAAATTTACTTCCGGCTCACCTTTACCTTTTTGGTAGGGTCCAGTTCCTTGTTCCTTTTTTCAACCTGCCCGATTGTATTTTTTGCCAGGTCAAGAAATGCCTTTCCCATCGGGGAATCTTCATCAGCCGCCACAGGCTTTCCTTCATCTCCGCCTTCCCGTATTCCCTGTACAATCGGTATCTGACCAAGTAGTGAAAGGCCCATTTGTTCTGCCAGCTTTTTCCCTCCGTCTTTACCAAAAATATAATATTTATTTTCAGGCAATTCTTCCGGAGTAAACCACGCCATGTTCTCGACAAGACCAATGACGGGAACGTCAACCGTTTTGCTGCGGAACATATTCACTCCTTTTACAACATCTGACAAGGCTACATCCTGAGGTGTTGTAACGATAATTACTCCGGTAACCGGAACTGTCTGCACCAGGGTAAGATGAATATCGCTTGTTCCGGGAGGAAGGTCGATCAACAGGTAATCCAGTTCACCCCAATCTCCCTCCATAATTAGTTGTTTCAGGGCATTTGACGCCATAGGGCCACGCCAGACCAGGGCATCTTCCACAGCGACAAAGAAGCCGATCGACAAGATCTTAACCCCATACTGTACAACCGGGACAATTACATCTCGGCCATTAACTTTATCTCCGTAAGGGCGAACATTCTCAGCCCCGAACATTTTCGGGACTGAAGGTCCGAAAATATCCGCATCAATAAGACCAACTTTGGCTCCTGTATTCGCAAGAGCCACCGCAAGGTTCACTGCGATAGTAGATTTACCAACCCCCCCCTTGCCGGATGCGACAGCAATAATATTTTTCACCCCGGGCAGAACAGGACGTTCCATCTGGTGGATGGCTTTAGTCGTAATATTTCCGCTAATCTCGACATCAGTGCCCAGTTCCTGCAAAATCATGTCTTCACAGGCTCTTACCAATGCGTCCATATTCGGATCATCCGATCTTTGGAAAACAAGTGAGAAACTAATTTTTTTCCCGGCAATCCGGATTTCCTGAACCATATCCATCGAAACGACATCTTCATCCGATCCTGGATAACTTACCTGGCGCAGCGCGTCGGTTACATTTTTTGGTACAATCATTTTCCGAGGTGTATCCATAGTCTTTCTGTTTTTGTCACAATTCTATTTCCAATTCTTTTGACGGGTCCCAGAAAACTTTCTCAAAATCCAGGATCTGTCCATTCTCGACACAAATTCCTTCGTTTTTCAATAACTCCTCCATCACATCTCCGCCTCCGAAATGGTGTTTCCCGGTAAGCAGCCCCTGTGAGTTAACGACCCGGTGAGCCGGGACATGTTCCCGTTGGAAAGAAGAGTTATGCAAAGCCCATCCGACCATTCTGGCCGAACGACCAGTCCCCAGATAACGGGCAATCGCGCCGTAGCTTGTTACTCTTCCTGGCGGAACCAGCCTGACGACCTCGTAAACCATCCCGAAGAAATCCTGTATCATAATTATCTGTTTTTACTACATTCGCCACTTAACCAATTCCGGGACCGTTTTATTCCCTCGCAGAACGGCCAAAGCTCCGGTAAGGGTCTTTTTCAATTTCAACATCAGGTTCCCGGAACGGTTCATCGCGACTTAGCTGAAACGCCAGATATTTAATCGGGATGCCCCTTTCTCTCCATTGCTTTTCATAAAATGTCTGTATTGATAAAACATCATCAAGCAATTCAGACTGATAGAGATCTTCCGTGTTGGCCATTATATTCAATCCGTTTTCCTTTACCATCTCCAATGTATAACGGTATTGAAAGTTACTATCCGTTTTAAGATGGATTATCCCGTCTTTAGCCAATATTTTACGGTATCTCTCCATAAACCATGAAGAAGTAAGCCTTCTTCCGGCACTTTTCATCTGAGGATCCGGGAAAGTAAGCCAGATCTCATCAACTTCTTCTGCTCCAAAAAATTTATCAACGATCTCTATATTGGTCCTCAAAAAACCGACATTCGGAATCCGGTTTCCCAGTGCATTCTTAGCCCCATTCCAGATTCTGGCACCTTTAATATCGATGCCGATAAAATTTTTCTGTCCGAAATATTTGGCCAGGGATACGGTATATTCCCCCTTGCCGCATCCCAACTCAAGAACCAGCGGGTTCCTGTTCCCGAAAAAATCACTGCACCATTTCCCTTTCAACTCATAGTCCGGTTGATCCGGAGCATAGAACGGGACTTGCACAACATTTGTAAAAGTTGCAACCTCCGCAAACTTTTTCAACTTATTCTTTCCCACCTCTGTTATTTTCTTTTTCCAAACGGATGCCAATATCCCTGATTCCCTGTAATTCTTTCTCCCGCATACCTTGCCTTACTGAAAAAAGGTATTCACCCGGCACTGGAAAATATACATCCTTTTTATATACAAACTGGTTGTCGAACAGGTCACCGATACCGCTTCCTTTCCATTTCCCCGAACTATCGGCAAGGATAAATTCGACAGTATCTTTCAGCAGCCGGCCATCAGGCGACTTTATGCTGACGAAAAGCCAGATATTACTATTCGGGTAATTCCCTCTATTCCGGATATTCACATATACATTGAACGGATGGACAGTATCTTTGAGAACAACATGGAAAACCACCGCTGAATCCTTATGCCAACCATTATCCCCGACAGGTTTATAATCCTCAAAAAATGTCCCCGGGCCACAGGCACTAAGAAACAAAAGCGGCAATATCATAAAAAATAAAAATTTCATCCAGGATAATTATGAAAAAAACTTTATTTATACAAGCATCTGATTCCGGCCATTTTTCAACTCCCGGCTTCCATCTCGTTTTCTCTTCCTTCCCTGTTTGCTTTCCGGGAAATACTTTTTCTCCCCGGCCTTTTTTTCTTTCTGGAACGATGCTTGGGAGTATCGAAACGGGTAAGCCCATCCGGAGAAAGAACATCCTCAAACTCTTTCGACTTAGGGACTGTCTTCTCCTTTTCCTTATCAAACAGTCCGGAAACTTTCTTTCCTCTTTTATTCAGCAAAATAATTTCCTTTACGCGGTCAACAGGCACGGCAATCGGACTTCCTTGTTCAGGAGAATCTTCCACATAATACATTAGCCTGCCAAAGGTGTCTGCCTTTAAAAATTTATATCTCGCCCCCTCTGTTTCCAGAGGAATGTTGGAAGGGGGAAAATCCTTTTGTGCATCGATGTAGGAATCGACTTCAAAATTCAGGCAACACTTTAGTTTTCCGCACTGTCCCGCCAGCTTCTGGGGATTGAGTGAAATCTCCTGGTACCTCGCAGCATTGGTCGTCACCGAAATAAAATTGCTGATCCAGGTAGCACAACACAGTTCCCGTCCGCAAGGTCCGATTCCCCCGATACGGCCGGCTTCCTGTCTTGCTCCGATCTGTTTCATCTCGATACGAATCCTGAAGGTCTCTGCCAGAACCTTGATCAACTGGCGAAAATCCACACGTCCTTCAGCAATATAGTAAAAAATGGCCTTGGTCCGGTCTCCCTGATATTCCACATCGCCTATCTTCATCTCAAGTCCGAGCTCTGCCGAAATCTGTCTGGACTTGATCATTGTTTCATGCTCCAGGCTCATGGCTTCTTTCCATTTCTCCAGATCAGCAGGTTTGGCTTTCCTGTAAACTTTGCGGATCTCACCGTTAATAAGGGTTACTTTATGTTTACATATTTGGTGTTTAACCAGTTCCCCCACAAGGCTTACAATACCTATGTCGTGACCGGGGTTTGCCTCAACAGCAACCAAATCCCCGGCCTTCAACTTCAGGTTATTTACATTTCTGAAATAATCCTTCCTTGTATTCTTGAAGCGGACCTCAACAATACTCTCCGGGTCAGTGATATTGACCACATCGCTCAGCCAGTCATAGACTTCCAGCTTTGAGCAGGTCCCGCCCGCATTGTGGCAGCATCCACGTTCTACAGATAAATTATCATCCATAATTAAAGGTTAGCGCTGAATTATTTCTTAAAGTCAGCAATAGCCAAAGCTAAGTGTGTACAAAAATAATCAATAAAGTGGACATTCAAAGGAAGAGACGATCTCTGTTTGAATGTGCTTTTCGGCAGCCAGATACGCCACAGATTACGCAGAGATCCATGGATAAACAATAATCATTTGTAAAATTTAGCCACACAACCATTAACGAACCGGTACCTGCACATTCCTGCACCAAGCCCTTATTTTCTGATCAGCTTGACAATCTTCAGGGACATATCTGTCAAAATGATCCGTGCGTTACCATTCATCGAAATATGGACGAAAGCCTTTTCAAACTCTTCTGCAATAGGGATAATATTCCGCTCATTGATAAACGGAGAAAATCTCGAAGAAAAAGCCATCTCTTCATCATCCATGAAAACCAGCCCGGGTTCCTTCAGGTTATTTACAAAATTTTCCCGTACCTGTTCCAAAGCGTACTGTAAAAAGCTCTTTTGCCGTTCTCTCCCAATCTCGGCGACCTCGTTTATCCAACTGAACAAATCTAAAAATTTACGTCCATACGACAAACGCATGAGCTCCTTGAAGCGGTCCAGATTGTATCGGTTCTGAGTATCGGGTTCCAGCAGGCTGACAGCTTTCCTGTAGTTGCCACGGCTTAAGTGAACGACGTTGGCTATATTCTTACCGGATGATCCCGGCAATTTATTCAACGCCCCCGTAAGTGCTTCCGGCTGAATCCCCGGAACCTTTACCAACTGGCACCTGGAACGGATCGTTGATATGATTTCCTCTTCGTCTTCAGTAACAAGCAGAAACAATGTCTTGACAGGAGGTTCCTCAATCATCTTCAATAGTTTATTCGAACAGGAAACATGCATCTTCTCAGGCATCCAGATAATCATTACTTTATATTCCGACTCAAAAGATTTCAGGCTTAACTTTCGGATAATTTCCTCACTTTCATGGGCATAAATCAGGCCTTGAGCATTCTCGACCCCGATAAAGTTAAACCAGTCTTCCAGGTTAAAGTAGGAATTTTCGGTAACCATCCTTCTCCATTCTTCCAGGAAATTGTCGCTTACAGGATCTTTGAATTTTGGGGTCTTCACCACAGGAAATACAAAGTGAAGGTCCGGATGGATCAGCTTGTTGTATTTTCTGCAGGAGGGACACACGCCGCAGGAATCACCGTCCTGCCGATTCTGACAGGACACATACTGGGCGTAAGCCAGAGCAAGGGTAAGACTTCCCGAACCTTCGGGTCCTGACAATAACTGGGCGTGACTTATCCTTTCTTCCGCTACTGATTGTATCAATCTTTGCTTTACCGCTTCCTGTCCTATAACATCCCGAAAAAACATAATACCGTTCTTTTAATCCTTTAGAAAAAATGGTTGTTCAAATATACGGATTAATTTAAGCAGTAAAAACCGGCTTGATAGCTGTCCATTATAATGAATTACGATTTTGAACCGCCCCCATGATTTTAACATCTTACCACATTATTAAAAATTAACCATAAATCCAGGGGCTACTGACCTAAAAGTTATCTTTTTCCTATCTTTGGACGTATAAAAAAGAAACTAAAAATAATCCATTATGCAGACAATTGAAACTTATGATTTCTCTGGAAAGAAAGCATTGATCCGCGTGGACTTTAATGTTCCGTTGAATGAAAATTTTGAGATTACAGATGATACAAGAATCCGGGCTGCCCTTCCTTCTATAAAAAAAGTGATGGAAGAGGGCGGTTCTCCTATTATTATGTCTCATTTCGGCCGGCCTAAAAACGGACCGGAAGATAAATACTCAATGCGCCACCTGGTAAACCACCTGAGCGAACTTCTTGGCAAGAGAGTACAGCTGGCACCTGACTGTATAGGAAAAGAAGTTAAAGATCTGGCCAAATCACTAAAACCGGGCGAAGCTTTATTGCTGGAAAACCTGCGTTTCCACAAGGAAGAAGAAAAGGGAGACGAAGAATTCGCCAAACAACTGGCCGAGAATGGCGATTGCTGGATTAATGATGCTTTTGGAACAGCTCATCGTGCCCATGCTTCTACAGCCGTTATCTCGAAGTTCTTCCCGAACGACAAAATGTTCGGTTACTTAGTTGAAAGCGAAGTAGGAAGCCTCGACAAGGTGGTCGCCAACCCGGTACGCCCTTTAACTGCGATCATGGGAGGGGCCAAAGTATCGACAAAAATCACGATCATCGAAAATATGCTGAATAAGGTTGACAACCTGATCATCGGCGGAGGAATGATTTTTACTTTTGTCAAAGCAATGGGCGGAAATATCGGTTCTTCACTTTGTGAAGACGATTTCCTCGAACTGTCAAAAACCATCATTGAAAAGGCTAAAGTGAAAGGGGTAAACCTCGTCATCGCAACAGATTGTGTTGCTGCTGATAAATTTTCGAACGACGCTGCTACAGAAATCTGCAAAACAAAAAATATTAAGGAAGGCTGGATGGGCCTTGATGTAGGTCCTGAAACAATTGCCAAATTCAAGGAAGTAATCGCCAACTCGAAAACAGTTCTTTGGAACGGTCCTGCCGGCGTATTTGAAATGGATAAATTTGCTGAAGGAACAAAAGCAATTGGCGATGCAGTAGTTGAAGCTACCAAAAAAGGAGCATTTACCCTTGTTGGAGGTGGCGACTCTGTTGCAGCTGTTAATAAATTCGGCATTGCTGACGGCGTTTCCTATATCTCGACAGCCGGTGGTGCGATGCTTGAATATCTCGAAGGAAAAATTCTTCCTGGTATTGCGGCCGTACGTGGCGAATAATTGCACTTTTTATCTGATAAATACAGTATCCCGGCCCGGGTTTTTCCCGGGCTTTTTACTGCACGCCGTATCAATTTTTTAGAACTAGCCATCTCTCTTCCAGGCAATAACAAACAGGGATTCATTTTTTATTCACATCTTAATTTTTTGTCTACATTTGCAATTGTTTTTTAATTAATTATTAACGATTAATTGCAGATCTTTATATGTTTTTTACCACAACATTTTTTAAACCCGGACAAAAGATCAAAGCTCCCGGGACTTCTGCCTCTGTAAAAGAAAACGAGCCAGACAAGACAAAAGAGCAGAGAGCAGTTCCCCAAAAAAGCCAAGGAGCTAAAACGGTGGTTCTGGCTGTGGCAAGGATCCTTATCTATGGCATTCTGATCGTTCTTTCTACACGAATCATTGCATCTGATGCAGGGACCGACACGACCATGAAATTCAGCGAAGTCTCGAAAACGGAATGGAGCCAAACGTTCTACCTGTTATCAGCGGTAGTCGTTCTTATATTTGTTTTTTTCCTGTCGCAGGGATATGAAGCAATTACATTATTAATGGGCGGTGGCATTCTTACCATGATGATCAGGGAACAGGATTATTATCTCGACAATATTTATCATGGGGCATGGTTTCCCTTTGCCCTTGCTGTTACCGTTATAACACTCCTGCTGGTGTTTAAAAGGCGTAAACAATTATGGGAAAACATCCAGGAATATGTTAAAACCCCGTCGTTCGGGATTTTAACGATAGCCGCCATGGAGATTTTTGTTTTCTCCAGATTATTCGGTAAAAAAACTGTTTGGATGGCTATGTTTAATGTGAACCAGCTGGATACGGTACAAAGATGGGTGAAAAATGCCGCAGAAGAAGGCAGCGAACTTTTCGGCTATACGATGCTTTTTGCCGCTATGCTTGAATTTGCCTATTATATTTACAGCAAAAAGAAAAGCAACAATCAGTTAATCAATGAAATATAAAGACGATAAGAAAAAAACAGAAATGAAATCAATCCTGGCCTTAGAAAAATTCAAGACTTATAACTGTTGCCAATCCGTTCTTTCATCCTTTGCAGGAGACCTTCAACTTGAAGAGGCTATTGCACTTAAAATATCCGGTGGTTTTGGCGGCGGAATGGCCTGCGGCGAAACCTGCGGGGCGGTTACCGGTGCATACATGGTGATCGGGATGAAACAGGTAACAGCTGCGAGTACTGGTACTCAGAAAACAGCGATAAAAGAAAAGATCAGGGAATTTAACCTGTATTTTATCGAAAAGCACGGAAGCCTGATTTGTAAGGAATTGCTTGGCGCCAACATCTCTACACCTGAAGGACAGGCGTTAGCCCGGGAGAAAGATGTCTTTAACAAATTATGTCCGCGGTTTATTGAAACGGCATGCAACATTCTTGAACAAAAATTCTGAAGGTTCAAATAATAAATAACCCGGACCAGAGAAATACATGTCCGGGTTAAAGAGTTAATTTTTTGTATCTTATATTTCCTCCAGTTATTGTTCGAGCGAGGGAAGCCGTTTCCCCCGAGGACTGTCTTCGGGAACAATTCCCATCATTTTTTTGACACGGTAATTGATATGAATAGTAAGCATATACATTACCGGTGAGATAATCAGGGTCAGGAACGTCGCAAACGTGAGCCCAAAGATTACGGTCCATGACATTGGCCCCCAGAAAGCCACCATTTCACCGCCCATTGAAATATCAGGGTTAAAATCGGTAAAGAGCTTAAAAAAATCAAAATTCAATCCAATAGCCAGCGGTACCAACCCGAGTACGGTAGTAACAGCAGTAAGCAATACCGGACGCAACCGTGTTTTTCCAGCTGCGACAAGGCAATTGATCTCATCGTCGACACACATAAAAGCCTTCCCGGAAAGTCCAAGTTCTTCCCGTTTCCGTTGTCTCAGAAGATCAATATAATCGACCAGGACAATCCCGTTGTTAACCACAATCCCGGCCAGCGAAATGATCCCGATCCCCGTCATGATTATCACGAATTCCATATGGAAAATGGTCAGTCCCAGAAAGACCCCGATCGTGCTGAACAGGACCGTTGTCATAATAATCAGTGGCCTGATAAACGAATTGAACTGGGTAACCAGGATCAATGAAATCAGGGCTATAGCCACCAGCAAGGCACCCAACAGGAAGTTACTGCTTTCGGCCTGTTCTTCCTGTTCACCGGTAAAGGAAATACTGTATCCCCTCTGAATTTTATAGTCGCTTACCAGTTGCCTGATCCTGGCATTGATCTCGTTGGCATTGTACCCTTCAAGGACGTTCGACGAAATAGTAATTACCCGTTTGTTGTTGATACGGTTAATTTTATCATAGGTAGTCGAATATTCAAAACCGGCCACTGCAGAAATAGGGATTTCATGGCCTTCGACCATCAGCTTTTGATTCATCAGCGTTGAGACATCGTTCCTGTATTTATCGGCAAGTCTGACATAAATATCATACTCGTCTTCGCCTTCCTTATAATCGCCTGCATCATACCCATAAACAGCATTCCTCATTGCCAAGGCTATATCTGTGGTAGACAACTCATACAGACGGGCTTTTTCGCGGTCAATCTTCACCAGCATTTCCGGCTGGTTTACATTGATATCCATTTTCAGGCCTTCAATCCCCGCGATCTTATCTTTATCGATCAGGTTCATCACATCGTCAGAAATCTTCAGGAGCTGATCAAACTTATCTCCGGCTATTTCAATATTGATTGGTTCCCCTACGGGGGGGCCGTCATCTTCTTTTTCCACGTATATCTTCGCCCCGACAAAGCCATCCAGGTTTTCGGCAAGTTCCCGCATGATCCTTGAGGTGCTGATCCCGTGGCGAAGTTTATATTCTTCAAAAGAAATGGATGTCAACGCCTTGTTCGGGCTCGATGAATCCTCAAACATACCTCCTTTACCATTACCTACGTTCGTGGTAACCGATTTTATAATATCGTTATAAGGTTTCAGCGTCTTTTTAATGATCTCTTCGACCTGCCCCGATACCTGATCGGTTCTTTCAATTGCAGTTCCCAAAGGTAATTCGACTGTTACATAAACAGTCTGGGGATCTGTATCAGGGAAAAAGACCACCTTTGGAGAGCTTACTACAAATAAAACGGTTGAAACAATTAACAAAAGAATGGTTCCAAAGAAGTATAATAAAGGTTTTTTCCCGGAAACAGCCAATTTCAGTTGCTTTTCATATACATTTTCGAGCCATACAAGAAACTTTGTCTGAAACCAGCGTGCCATTTGCCTCATAAATAAAACATTAGCAATCATAATTAATGCTACTGCTACCAGGATATTTCCCATCCAGAAAATACGGATCAGATAAAAAGGTACAGAAATAAGGATGATGATGCCTGCTGTTTTGAATGTTTTCCTGCCATCGGCCCGACGGTCAATGTCGTCTACCTTCATAAACGAAGCAATAAACGGGGGTGTCAGAACGAGAGCCACGAATAACGAAGATGCCAGCACAATAATTAACGTCTGGGGTAATATTTTCATGAATTCCCCCATGATCCCCTTCCAGAATATTAATGGGAAAAAAGCAGCAAGCGTTGTCAGCGTGGACGAAATGATCGGATAGGCTATCTCACTTACCCCCCTTTTTGTAGCATGTTGTAAATCAGCCCCTCCTGAAAACATGCGGTACACATTCTCAACAACTACGATGGAATTATCGACCAACATTCCCAGTGCGAGGATCAGACTGTACAGGACCATGTTGTTCAGCGAGATCCCCATTTGCTGAAGGATAACGAAAGAAAGCATCATCGACATCGGGATCGACAATCCTGAAAACAAAGCATTCCGGAACCCGATAAACAGGAAGAGCACAAAAATAACAAGGATCATCCCCAAAATAATGCTGTTCTCCAGGTTGGCAATCTGGTCACGGATATATACCGAGTTATCATCAGTTACACGGACATCCAGATTTTTGGGAAGAAAACCATCCTCTTTCTGCTCGTCTATCACCTTCCGGATTTTATCCGTTGCCTCCAGTATATTTTGCCCGCTCTTTTTGGTGATCGACAAAGTAACGACGGGTTTGTCGTCAAGCCTTGAAATTGTTGATGTTTCTTTATACCCATCAACAACAGTCGCTACATCTCTGATATAGACCGGCTTTCCTTCATTCACTTTGATAATCGTATTCCGGATCTGGTCCATATTGGTATAGTCGGCCTGGACCCGGATTACCCGCCTGATCTGGTCGGCAGAGAACTCTCCGGCCCCCATGGTCAGGTTCTCTGCCTTTATAGCCAGTCCGATATCCTGAAAGCTCAGGCCACTTGACTGAAGTTTATAGGGATCAGCATTGATTTGTATTTCCCGTTCATCGATCCCTTTAATCTTTGCCTCTGAGACCTCGTTTAGTCCTTCGAATTCATCCTGAAGCGTTTCTGCATATTTTTTCAATTCCCGCATGCTAAAATCACCGGACAGGTTTACATTCAGGATCGGGAATTCTGAGAAATCGAGGTCCTGTACCAACGGATCCGAATCAAGGTCTTCGGGCAGATCCGACTTGGCCTTGTCAACCCTGTCTTTGGTATCCTGGAGTGCCACCTTGATCGGCACGTCCGTATTAAACTCGACCACAATGATACTTACATCCTGATAGGAAGCAGATGAAACCTTTTTTACCCCCTGCATCCCTTTCAGTTCCTTTTCAATAGGCCGGGTAATGAAATTTTCGATATCGATCGGCGAATTTCCCGGATATAAAGTCTGTATAAAAATATAGGGCACAACAACCTCCGGAAACAATTCCCTGGGCATCATTTTATAGGAAAACAGGCCAAAGAAAACAAGCAAAGCTGAAAGTATATAAACGGTTGTCCTGTTTTTCAGGGCAATATATGTCGGCTTGAATTTCCTGTGGTCGCCCTGTTCCTTAATCTTATTCTTTTCTTTATCCATGGCGATTTTTTTCTGTCTGCAAATTTTGATTAAAGCTTAAGGGCCGATCCGTCGACTACCAGATCGAACCCTTCCGAAATGATCTTCATTCCGGGTTTCAGTCCATTAGTAATTTCTGTCAGGTTATTATCTGAAACACCGGTTTTTACATAGACCTTTTTCGCCCTTGGAATCGAATCGCTGTTATTTACAATATAGGTATACTGTCCTTTAAAGTCGTTTTTGACCAATAGGGTCGGGATTATAAAAGCAGAATCCGCAACATAGTCTCTGATCTTTAACACCGCAACCATGTTTGGCTTGATCATCTGATCAGGGTTCTTCAGATCGATGCGGATCCGGAATGTCCTGTTATTTGGATCAATATAATTACCAACCTGTGTAACCGGAGCCTCAACTTCCTGATAAATAGCCGGGAAGTTGATTTTCACAGGATCATTCTTTTTAATTTTGGTCAGATATGATTCGGCAACATCGCCATAAATCTTGACCCGGTTAATGTTGACCACCTTGGCAAACGGCACCTGGGGCCCTGCAATTTCTCCTTGTTTCTGGTAAATAATATCAACTATTCCCTCAACGGGAGATTTCACCACAGCCATATCTTTCTGAGCCTGCAAGCTTTCGAGACGACGCTCAAGTGATTCCTTATTTGATTTGGCCTGAAGATATTGAAGCTCAGAACCGATTTTCTGGTCCCAAAGGTTTTTTTGCCTGTCATAAGTGGTACGGGCAAGGTCGAGGCTGATTTCCATTTCGGCAATACTTTGATCCAGCATGTCCGTATTCAGTTTAGCCATGATAGCACCCTTTTTCACTCTTTGACCTTCATATACCAGTATATCAATAATTTTACCTGCCCCTTCAGGACTAACATTAACTTCCTCGTCTGCCTCAACGTTTCCGGTAATTTCAAAAAAATGTTCAAACAACCTGGGGTTTACCACTGTCACTTTTACACTGACATATTCGACCGATCTGGAAGAATCGACTTCTTCCTGAAGTTTGGATATTTTCGCTTCCAGATCGTGCAGTTGTTCTTTATAAGTATTTAGCTGCTTGCGTTTAGCCTCCAAACTATCAGAGCCTCCGGCACATGAAGCAAGGATTATACACAAGGCAAGTACAACAAAAGGCATTATCTTCATCTCTTTTTTATTTGTCATCATGGTTTGTTATTTACCTGTTGCTTTTTCAAAGTTGATTTTCGAATTCAATAACTGCATCACAGAAGAAACCCATTCTCCCTGTGCCTGAATATACTGGCCTTCTATTTGAGAAAGTTCTGTGCTCCCCGCTATGCCGCTATTGTATTTTATAACTGTTTTTTCGTAAATCTTCCGGGCCAGCATCTTGTTATCGATGTCATTATTAAGCTGACCAACAGCACTTTCCATATCAGCCACAGCAGTAATATAATCCTTTTGAAGCGACTGTACCGCCTGCGACTGATTGTTGACAGCTTTCTGATAATCGAATTCAGCCTGTTTTACCTTAGCCATGCGCTCTCCAGCAGAAAAAACCGGGACAGAAACGCTTATTCCCCAAAGGGACGATTTGTACCAATCGACACTGCTCCGGAATAAGTTGGCATCATTCCCGTATGCAGTCTCACTCAAATTGTAAAAAGCATCTATCTTGGGCAAATAAGCTGATTTTTCCAATAGCAGAAGTTTTTTATTGGCTTGCCGCTGCGTGTCCAGCAAGCGATAATCGATATGAGAGGTATAATCGAATCCGGAAGTTGCGTTCTTCTCTTCCAACAATGGTTCAACAAAATCGGAAAGTTTGTCAGACAACCTGATTTCCGTATTCACATCTACTCCCATGGCATATTTTAACACCATCTTTGACACACGGATCTCACGCTCTGCTTTCAAAACTTCATTTTCGGCTTTCTGTACCAGAAGCCTCATCTGATCTTTATCCTGCTCTTCCACGAAACCATTTTCATACATGGCTTTCGTATCGTTTTCCAGTTTCTGTGAGTTGACCAGATTCTCTTTCATTACCAAGAGGTTTTCTTCCGCAATAAGCGCGGAATAATAAGCCAGCTCAACGGCTTGGCGCACATCAATCGCTGTTTTTTCCTTTGTTTGTGCTGATAGCTGAAGATAGATTTTTGCCGAGCCGACACCAACAATATACGATCCGTCAAAAATAAGCTGATCCACTTTAAAGCCGAAATCCGAATTATAACTCTGTCCGAATGTTATTGGGACATATGTACCTGATTCTCCTCCGAAAAACTCAGCAGGTATAAGGGACACCGGAAGATCCAGGGAATTGGTATAAGATGCACTTCCCGACACCTGGGGCAACCCGGTAGCAATGGTTTCCCATACCTTCTTACGGGCCGAAGCGACATCCAGGCTACTGTTCCTTATCGCATACGAATTCTTCATCGCATAATCCTCGGCCTCAGCCAGAGAAAAGGTCAATAAGTCCTGAGCAAATGTACCTGACACGATAAATACCAACACAAGTGCAGTCATCAAATGCTTAAACTTAGCTCTCATTCTAAAGATTTTTAATTATTTTCCTAAATAGCCATTCTTAATTATAAGGCTCAACAAATCACCATGCTGCAAACCGGACAAACAAAAATATATTCCTTAACCGACTGCCTGCCCCGGGCTTTACCGGGAACCGTCTTTCAATGATTATTTTAATCCTGTTGTGCTCCTAAAAATAGGAGACAAAGTATAATCCATTTAATGAAATAGAGATCACTCAAAAAGCAAGAGTTTTATAAATATACGTTAAATCATTGCAAGGCTTGAAATCAACCTCTTCCGGACACAAAACTACCAGCTGCCTGCTACCATACATTGAAATAATCGGCGAACTGGAACAATTGATCGGGGAACGATTGCAATTGATGAATTATTATTGATTATCGGTTATTGATGTTGATCCTGCTGTTGATTTTAGGTCTATGATTTCAAGGTATGCCGGAAAAGACAATCTGCAATAATAAGGTCCAAGGGTCTTGTAATTTTAATGTTTTCTGCATTGCCTCCTACCAGGTTAATCGTTCCTCCACAGGCTTCCAGAACAGAGGCGTCATCAGTGAAAGATTCGTCTTTCACTGAGTCATAAGCCTTTTTGATCAGGCCGACACGAAAAGTCTGGGGAGTTTGCACCAAACGGAACTTACTTCGCTCAGCACTCTTATTGGAATCATCCTCCACTTGACGCAACGATTCGGAAAGGGGCATGACCGGCAGTGCATTTCCCTTCTCCATGGCTACTTTTTCACAATTGGCAATCGTCTGTAACGAAACCAGCGGTCTGACCCCGTCATGAATAAAAACCAGGCCTTCACCTGGCAATCCGGACAAGCCATTTTTTACAGACAAAAAACGGCTTGCCCCCCCCTCAACCAGAGTATACTTTTGCCGGAAACAATGACGGGTGCAAAGGTTATTCCACCTTTCAAATTCAGTATGTGGCAGTACCACGATTATCTTCAAAGAATTATCATAAGCAACAAATCGTTCGATCGTCCTCATCAGTACCGGCTTGCCCGCCAAATCCAAAAACTGCTTTGGTATTCCGGCCCCCATACGCGTCCCGGCCCCTCCAGCGACTATCAATGCAAACTTTTCCATCACTTTATTGTTGTGGACAAAAATAATATTACTTTTTTATCTGTTCCAACTGAGCAAACAAATAACTATATTAAGGCCACAATAAAATTAAAAGCCATGAAGATTTTACTAGACTTTCTGAATGATCTTTACAAGAACAACACGAAACAATGGTTTGATGCCAACAAACAACGATATGAAGAGAGCAGGGACCAAATGTTGTTTTTGACGGGGGTAATGCTACAGGAAATAAGCAAGTTCGACCCGGAAGTCTCAACTGTAAGTCCCGGCGACTGCCTGTTCCGTATTTACAGGGACATCCGCTTTTCACAGGACAAGACCCCTTACAAAACCCACATGGGAAGTTACATGGCCGCCGGGGGCCGTAAAAGCCAAAGGGCCGGTTATTACCTTCATATAGAACCCGGGAATTCACTGGTTAGCGGAGGTATCTGGTGTCCCGATGTAAACCCGCTTAAAGCGATACGGACGGAAATACAGGATAATCCTGACGAATTCAAAGAAATCTTAAATGATAAAGAATTCCAAAAATATTTCAAAGAAATTGAAGGAGAAAAGTTAAAGGCAGCCCCCAAGGGGTTCGATAAAGAATTTAAAGACGTTGACCTTCTCAAATACAAGTCTTACGCATTTAGTACACCTGTTCCTGACGAACAACTATTAAATGGTGATTTTGTAGGCTATGCCATAAAGGCTTATAAAGAGTTGTACAAGGTAAATCGTTTTTTAAATGCCGGACTTGATAAATGGCTTTAAAATTTGTTATTCGTCGATTAAAAACCTTATATTAGCATGAAAATTCACTTATTCACAAAAAAAATTAAAAAAAAATCTGAAAAGAGGGTTACATTTTCCTGAATTTCGGAATAAATAGATGGTTAGTTTCTTCCCAATCAACCCATTTCAATAAAAAAAAGAAGCTGCAAAATTGTAGCTTCTTTTTTTTCAGGTAAGAGATTATTTTATTTCATCATTATCAATCAACCATTCAGCTATTTGCACTGCATTCAGTGCAGCACCTTTCTTTATCTGATCGCCGACGCACCAAAAAGTGATCCCTTTTGGGTTGGTAAGATCTTTACGTAAACGGCCAACAAAAACGTCATCTTTTCCAGCCACAAAAAGCGGCATCGGGTATTCCTTCTTTTGGGGGTTATCAATCACAGTCAGTCCCCTGAAGTTTTCAAAGGCCTCATGTATTTTATCAATACTCAATTCCTGCTCTGTTTCAACCCAGATTGCTTCGGAATGAGACCGGGCAACAGGTACCCTCACACAGGTTGCACTAACTTCAGCATCAGTCCCCATTATTTTCTTTGTCTCCCAGTTCATTTTCATTTCTTCCTTGGTATAATCATTATCCAGAAAGATATCGATCTGAGGAATAACATTCATAGCCAACTGATAAGGAAATTTATTTACAATAACTTCTTCTCCTTCAGCCAACTGTTTTATCTGGTTGTCCAACTCGGCAATTCCCTGAGCCCCAGCACCACTTGCAGCCTGGTAGGTTGCGACCTGGACCTTCTTTATTTTCGAGAGATTGTCGATTGCCTTTAGAGCAACGACCATCTGAATAGTAGAGCAATTCGGGTTGGCTATAATCTTTCGGGGACGTTTCCGGGCGTCTTCCGGGTTTACCTCGGGCACAACCAAAGGAACATCATCGTCATAACGAAAAGCGCTCGAGTTGTCGATCATCACTGCACCATGTTTGGTAATAGTCAATGCAAATTCTTTCGAAACAGAAGCACCAGCTGAAGTCAAGGCAATGTCAACTCCCTTGAAATCGTCGTTGTGCTTTAATTCTTTCACGGCCAGTTTTTTCCCTTTAAACTCGTATTCGGTACCTGCACTCCTTGCAGATCCAAATAAAACCAATTCATCCAATGGGAAATTTCGTTCTGCCAGAACTTTTAAAAATTCCTGGCCAACGGCACCACTTGCACCAACAACTGCAACTTTCATAGTTTATAAAAATTTATTAAATTTAATCCTCAATTTTAAGCTTTACGTTAATTATAAAACCGCCAAAATTAATGGTTTACTTTTAATTTTTCATCTTATACCCCTGATTTATCATTAATTTTGCTTTTTTAGTTTTATTTTTTTTAATAAATGAAATCATTATTTGTTTTATTAGGAACATACGCTATGTTTGTAAAGTCCTCAGCGGATGTTCCTATAAATATAACAAAAATCAAATGGCCATTAACAAAGACTAAAACCTGCTAAAAAAACGTATGAACCAAAGTCTTTTCCATTTTGCCTGGCTCGAGGTTACCCGGTCGTCTTACAAAGACAAAAGCCTGTTCTCGAACATTATGCTTGGATTTATCGCCTTGTATTTCGTTCTCAATTTCGTGGTGCTGGGGATTTCTGTTCCGGCAATTCTAGCGAAAACCTATCCTGTTTCTGATCCGGTTCTGAAATTTAATAATCTGCTATTCTACTACTTCCTTTCTGATTTGTTCGTAAGGCAGCTACTTCAGGGACTTCCCACATTCAGCTTTAAATCGTTCATCCTTCAAAATATACACAGGAACAGAATTGTCCGATATATGCTATCCCGTTCGGTGCTTCACTTTTTAAATATCCTGCCTTACTTCATGCTCTTTCCTGTTACCATAATGATGATCGGGAAACATTATCCTGAGATTAATACAGCAGCCTGGCTATTCTCCCTCGCATTGATGGTCTTTACAAACCATTTCCTTTCGGTCTATCTGAAATGGAAGATCAACGAAAGCCGGTACGGACTTTATATCCTCATCGCTGTCATTGCCGGATTGTTTGCCATCAATCATTACGGGACACTGGATCTCAGCTCCATATTCGGAAGTTATTTCAATGTGGTGCTCCGGTATCCGCTATCAGCTGTAGCAATGATCATTCCTCCCTGTTTTTGCTACTATCTCAATTTTAAAATGCTCAGAAACCATCTCTATCTGGACGAGGTTGAAAAAAAGCAGAATAGAAATATTGTTGTCAACGACCTCTCATGGACAAGCCGGTTGGGAGAATACGGAAAATTCATATCACTTGAAATGAGGATGATATGGAGAAACAAACGCCCCCGTTCACAATTTTTAATGTCGGTTGTGTTTCTTCTTTATGGATTGTTGATATACAGGAACCCCAAAGGTGTTCCCGATTCTATATTCCTGCTCGGGGGCATGCTCATGATTTCGATGTTCTCATTTACCATGGGGCAGTTCTTCCCGGCCTGGCACAGTCGCTATTTTCCCCTGCTAATGACCCAGAATATCAAAATGAAGCAATTCCTGAAATCGTTCTATTACATGAATCTCTTTGCTTCCGTGATTTATTATTTGCTTTCCCTTCCCTATTTGCTAATCGACTCCAGGGTCATTTATTTTCACTCAGTTATATTGCTGTACCATCTTGGTATAAACATCAATTTTCTGATTTACTGGGGACAGTTCAGCAAAAGGGCCGTAGATCTCAGCAGGTCGGCCATGTTTAATTACCAAGGAACAGGAGCGACACAAATGCTAATAGGCATCCCGACAATCGTTTTTCCTCTGTTGCTTTTTTCTCTTGTCAAAATGATTGCCGGCACAAACATTGCGCTGACCGTATTGGGCGGGGCTGGGATTATCGGTATACTATTCCAAAATAAATTATTCGATTACTTTGTGGAAATCTATTTAAAAAAGAAGTACCAGTTAATCAGTAACTATAAAAATTCCTGATCATGATCGAAATCAAAAACCTGGCAAAAGCCTATAATAAGGAAATTGTACTGGATATTCCCGAACTTAAAATTGAAAAAGGACAGTTGTTCGGACTGGTAGGTAACAATGGCGCAGGAAAAACGACCTTGTTCAACCTTCTTCTCGACCTAATCCGACCATCAAGAGGATATGCCGTCAACAACGGTATTGTCGTCCAAAAGTCAGAAGAATGGAAGTCGTTCACCGGATCTTTTATCGATGAAAGTTTTACAATAGGCTACCTGACTCCTGATGAATATTTTAGTTTTATTTCCGGTCTCAGAAATATGAACGAAACAGACCTGGATCTTTTTCTGAACAAGTTCGGCGACTTTTTCAATCAGGAAATCAGAGGTAAAAAGAAATACATCAGGGATTTGTCTAAAGGCAACCAAAAGAAGGTCGGCATCGCAGCAGCTATGATGGGAAATCCGGAAGTGGTTATTCTGGATGAGCCATTTGCCAACCTGGACCCCAGTTCTCAATATAAACTACGTAACCTGATCCGAAACCAGGCCCAAGAGCAACAAACTACATTTTTAATATCCGGGCATACTCTCGACAATATAACAGAAGTATGTACCCGGATCATTATACTTGAAAAAGGTAAGATTGTAAGAGACGAAGCAAGAACAGACAAAACGCTGCAGGAACTTGAAGCTTTCTTTGCCGGCGTAAAAGAACCTGAAACTTTTAGCTTGGATTGATTTGGAAACAGTGCAAAGCACTAGGCCGGCTTAATAACATCAACATAAGACAAAAAACATGTCTTAAAACAATCTTGTTAACAGACTTTTCATACAACATTCCGGGAACATAGGTTTCCGGATTACCGTATAACCGGATAAAAAGAACCTGATCTGCTTGGGTAAAAGATACCGTCCAGCCAGGTTCCGTCCATGAACCGTGTTCATTACCTGAAAACAGGAATTACTTCAATTCTTCCTGCCCGTAAAAGGTACCTTTTATCAGAGAATGTATCATATACAATGTATCGGTTAGTTAAATCTTAAAAACCAGAATCATGGAAATAAAAAAATACCCAAAAGTAGATTTGGACCGGTACCACAATTTCCTTTTAGAAATAGGCCTAATACTGGCCCTGGGAATATGCTACGCCGCTCTTGAATGGAAGACTAAAATAAAAGAGACAAACAACTTCGATCAGCTGACCGTCGGGGAAACAGAATCTGAAATCATTCCTATAACCAGACAGGAAGAAGTCCGGCCACCGGATCTTCCGCCCCCCCCAAAAGTAGTCGAAATACTGAATATCGTCTCCAACGATGTGAAACTCGATAAGGAACTCGAACTTGAAACAACTGAAGCCGATGAAAAAACAGAAATCAATGTTGTTCCAATTGTAATCCAGACAGAGAAAGAAGAAGAGAAAGAAGAATCACCAATTTTCTACGTTGTGGAAGAAATGCCTGAATTTCCGGGAGGGGAAATGGCTTTACGCAAATTTATTGCAAACGCGATAAAATACCCCGTAATAGCACAGGAAAACGGGATTCAAGGGAAAGTTTATGTAAGTTTTGTTGTTGGCAAGGATGGCAACGTATCTGATGCCAAGGTTATCCGGGGAATAGACCCTTCTCTCGACAAAGAAGCTTTACGTGTGGTAAATAGCCTTCCCAGATGGAAACCGGGGAAACAACGGGGAGAACCGGTCCGGGTTTCATTCAGTGTACCAATTAGTTTTGTTTTACAATAATTGGCTTGGTTTCTGACATTTTTTGATTTAGAAGGGCTTCTCCTTTCAGAGAAGCCCTTCTTTTGCAAGGTTGAAGTCAGACGTTACTTTTTTGCATCGTCTATCTAAAAAATGATGAACAATTCGTCTGAAAAAACCGTCTACTTCTATATTTGTACCAATAAAAAATAGAACAGGGGGATGTCAGGGAAAAGCCGGAACAACCCTCGTTTTTATTTCGAATGAAAAAGAGTACTTATGTCAGAAAACAATATCCCGGAAATACTGATCCGGCTGGAGAAGCTAACGGTAAAAAGCGGACTGTCGACTATCCTTGAAAATATTGATTTAATAGTAAGAAAAGGCGAATCGCTGGCAATAACAGGCGAATCCGGCAGTGGAAAGACGAGCTTGGGAAGGGTACTCGCAGGTCTGCTAAAAAACACGGCCGGTTTGCTTGAATGTTCTCCTTCCGCAAAAAAGATAATGGTTGATCAGCAGGATCATTTCATGTCCCTCTCCGGAAGAAGGAGTACCTATTACGGTCAGAGGTACGAAAACCAAGGCATGGAAAACACGCCTACCACAAGGGAATATCTGCAAAAAATTGCTGAAAAAACAAATATTAGTAACGCAGAACAGGCAATCAACGATGTCATGCACCTGATGCAAATAGAACATATCCGGGAAGGCAAACTACTGCAATTAAGTAATGGAGAGCGCAAAAGGGCACAAATGGCTGCAGCACTGCTGCAAAAACCTGATTTACTGGTGCTGGACCAACCATTTGTCGGACTGGATGCCTATGCCAGGGAGAATCTCACCGCATTATTAAACAAACGCATGGAATCGGGAGGGTCCCTCGTTATTATTTGTGATCCGGACCAGATTCCGAACAAAGTTTCAACGGTCATAGAACTTCAATCAGGAAAAGCTGCCCAGATTTCACCATTGACCAGTTACCATCAAAGGGTTTGGGAGCATGGGCATGATCAGGAGGGAACCGATCCCCGCTTCTTCGATATGCTTCCAGCCCCAAAAGAACCATTTTCAGACATCATCAAAATGAAAAATGTTGATGTAACAATCGGGGAAAAAGAAATACTTAAAGGAATTGACTGGCAGGTAAAAAGCGGAGAACAATGGGCACTTCTGGGACATAACGGAGCAGGAAAAACAACTTTACTTAGCCTGATCACTGCCGATAACCCTCAAGGGTATAACAACGACCTCATTCTTTTCGACAGGAAAAGAGGAACGGGGGAAAGTATCTGGGATATCAAGAATAAAATAGGATTTGTGTCGCCCGAACTTCATTTGTATTTTTTACGAGGAGACGGAATATTCAACACGATCCCGGGATTAAACCAAGCCCATACTAAATATGACTCGCTGTCATGCCTTGACGTCATCGTCTCCGGATATAAAAATGAGATCGGTTTTGCTTCGGAATCTACCGATTTGCAACGGAAAATCGCCGAAAACTGGTTCCCTGCCCTCCGGCTAAACCATCTGAAAGAACGACTTTTCATGCAAGCATCCCTGGGTGAACAACGAGCCCTGTTACTGGCGAGAGCATTGGTAAAGTCGCCGGTACTGCTAATTCTGGATGAACCCTGTCAAGGGCTGGACCGCTTTCAGACAAGTCATTTCGTAACGCTTTTAAACGGAATCTGCACCCATCTTCACACAACCCTGATTTATGTGACCCATCTGAAAAATGAAATTCCGGATTGTGTAAATAAATTGCTCATGTTAGAGAACGGAAAGGTAAAATATAGCGGCAAATACATTTAATTTTTGACGAGTCAAAACCCTAACCGGAAATTAGTAGATTTGCATGGGAAAAGATGGATGGATGGTGTATTCCATAATATAATTGAGAATAAAGTAAATCCCTTGGCATCAAAAAAAATCAGTTGTCCGGGAAATAACATAAGTATTACATAATATATAAAAAGCAGTTGCAGGCCCGGACAGGTTCCGTAAAAACATACATCTGTACAATAATAAAAGTTTTTTCAGAATGAACAATTCCTTTGTTAAATCTCACGGTTTGGGTAACGATTACCTGGTTGTAAACGGCCACGAAATCTCATGGAAACTCTCTGTCAACAACATCAAAAAGGTATGTGACGTTCATTATGGCATCGGCTCAGACGGGATCCTTGTCCTGGTTAACAGTGACCGGGCTGATTTTGGATTACGGATACTGAACCCAGACGGATCTGAAGCAGAGAAGAGCGGTAATGGCCTCCGCATTTTTGCAAAGTACCTTTTCGACCATGGGTATAGCAGTACCGACTCATTTACAATTGACACATTAGGAGGTATTGTGAACGCCAGCGTTATCGGAAAGGAAAAGGGGAAAGCCCGCACCATCCGTGTCGATATGGGCAAGGCAATTTTTGAGGCCGAAAAGGTCCCGGTAAAAAGCAGCCATCCTGAATGCATGGACGAGGAACTCAACCTGAAGGGGAAAAGCTACCGGATCAATTGTGTTTCGGTAGGTAATCCTCATTGTGTGGTGCTCCGGGATGAACTCTCGGTTGAAGAGATTATGCAGTATGGCCGGCAAATCGAAAACCACCCAAAATTTCCCAACCGTATCAACGTTCAATTTGCCAAGGTGATTTCACCCGATCTGGTAGAAATCCTAATCTGGGAACGTGGGGCCGGGTATACCCTGGCTTCCGGAAGTTCTTCAAGTGCGGTGGCTGCCGTCATGGTAAAAAAAGGACTGACAAACAGAAAACTAACTCTTAGGATGCCGGGAGGAGAACTCAAACTGGAAATTGACGAAGACTGGCAGATCCATATGACGGGAGAAGTCAGGGAAATCGCATCCGGACAATTCAGCAGGGAATTGCTTGAGGAACTTGAAAAGTAATTAAATCAATTTCACCAGAGATTGTCAATTCTCTGTTAACTGGAATGAATAAAAATAAAACCGGAAGAAAAGAGGCTGTTTAAATTTCTATCTTTGTCATGGAGCAGTTTCGCGTAATAACTAAAAAATAATTTCTAAACATATGAAATTGTCATGATATCTGATATTTATCTTCATTGGAAAGGATAAAATAGTCATGCCGGTTTCGTCAAAGAAAAATCATTATGATCGGTAAAAAATTACCCTTTACGAAAGAACAGATCGAGCGAATTATTGCACAATATCCTACCCCTTTTCATATTTATGATGAAAAAGGGATGATTGAGAATGCCCGAAAATTTATTGGTGCATTTTCATGGAATGGAGGATTTAAGGAATATTACGCCATTAAGGCCGCACCAAATCCCTTCCTGATGAAACTTTTGCGAAGGGAAGGACTTGGAATTGATTGCAGTTCTCTGGCAGAACTGGTGCTTGCTGAAAAACTGGGCATGCGGGGAGAAGAGATCATGTTCACATCGAACGACACGCCGGCTAAAGAATTCCAGAAAGCAATAGAACTCGGAGCGATTATCAACCTGGATGACATCAAACACATTGATTATCTGGAGAAATGTGCCGGGTTACCGGAATTGATCTGTCTTCGCTACAACCCGGGAGCCCTTAAGGAAGGAAACGTGATTATCGGAAAACCAGAGGAGTCGAAATACGGATTTACCAGGGAGCAGCTTTTCGAGGGATACAGGATATTGAAAGAAAAGGGGGTAAAACGTTTCGGGATTCATACGATGGTAGCATCCAATGAACTAGATTCCGATTATTTTGTTGAAACAGCAGATATCATTTTCGACTTAATTATCGAGATCTCCAAAGAAGTCGGCATCCGCTTCGAATTTGCGAATCTTGGCGGAGGGATAGGTATTCCTTATAAAAATGAACATAAACCTGTTGACATTGAAAAGGTAAGCCTTGGAATTCGTGATCGTTATGAAAAGTGTATTGTTGCCAACGGGCTGGCCCCTCTGAAAATTTTCTTCGAATCCGGACGTGCCATCACAGGCCCATACGGGTTCCTGGTATCTACTGTTTTACATATTAAAGAAACCTATAAAAAATACGCCGGCCTCGACTCGTGCATGACTAATCTGATGCGTCCTGCCTTGTACGGGGCTTATCATCACATTACCGTTCTGGGCAAGGAAAACGAGCAGCATAAACATCTTTACGATGTAACCGGATCGCTTTGTGAAAACAATGATAAGTTTGCAATAAACCGGTTATTACCGGACATGGAACCGGGAGATATTGTTGTGATACATGACACCGGGGCACATGGACATTCAATGGGCTTTAACTACAATGGAAAGCTGCGTTCAGCAGAGTTACTGCTCCGCGACAACGGGGAAGTAGTACAAATACGCCGGGCAGAAACACTTGACGACTATTTTGCAACACTCGACTTCGACGCAGCAGTTGACTTTGAATAGAACAGAATTTATCACCGGACATGCAGGAAGATATAAAAAAAGCGTTGGAGGTACTCCAGAATGGAGGCGTGATCCTCTACCCTACTGATACAATCTGGGGGTTGGGATGTGATGCCACCAATGAAGTTGCCATCAAAAAAGTTTACGAAATTAAAAGGCGTGCCGACTCGAAAAGCATGCTGGTGCTCATGGAAAACATCAACCTCCTTGATCGCTACATCGAAGAAGTCCCGGAAATTGCCTACGATCTGATCGAGGTAGCTGATAAACCAATGACGATCATTTATCCAAGGGCCAAAAACTTAGCCCCAAACCTGATCGCACAGGACGGAACTATCGGGATCCGGATCACCACGGAGGAATTCACCCGCCAGCTAATTCAACGGTTCAGAAAGCCGATCGTTTCAACATCGGCCAACATCAGCGGATTACCGTCCCCCGCCACATTCGCTGAAGTAAGCGGGGAAATCAGGCATGCTGTTGATTATATTGTGTCGTACAGGCAGGATGATGTAACCCCCGCTTCGCCGTCAAGTATTATCAAGCTTGGCACTGGCGGTGAAATTGAAATTATAAGAAAATAAAAAACGGACTTTCACGTATCTGTGCTCAATAAAAAGCAGGGATAAGCATTTTTAGCATGCTTATCCCTGCTTTTTATAACGCCTGCCCTGTTGTTTTCAGGGCACTTTTTTCAATATCTATACAGCTTCTTCAATTTTTTGACTTTACCTTCCCTGAACCCAATGTGTTCTGGCTGAGATTCGGATTACCCCGGTAAGTAACATCGCCGGAACCGGCGGACTTGACATTCAGGTTATTCTCAGCATACACATCCACATTCCCGGATCCGGACATTTTAACATCAACATTTTCTGCGGGAAAATCAATTCCATGGAAATTTCCCGATCCTGAAAGTTGTTTGGCTACTAACCGATAATTCACTTGTTTTATCCGGTCCGGACAGTCTGATGTCTCCGCTACCGGAGATCGAGACCTTCACCCTTTCGGCTTTAAGGGCATCAAGGGTTACATCGCCGCTCCCGCTAACACTGATATCCAATATCCGGGTATTGATCTCTCCGTCATTTACGATATCTCCGGACCCGGAAACAGCCAGCGATTCAACTTCGGGAACCGTGATAAAAATCTCAATTTTACCGGGATTACTACTGCTAAAAAGATACCTTTTATTCGGAAAACGGATCACCAGTTCCCGGTCCTTAACCTCGGTAATGATATCTTCCAATGTCGATTCTTTGGCCACAATTTCTACAGATTGTTTTTCTCCCTGGGTAACATGAAGTTTTGCCGGCACCCTAAGCGAAATCCCGGAAAATGCAGGAACCTCCCTGGTTCCTTGATCCGCCCGGACTGTCTGTAGTCCAATAAAAAGGGCAACAAATGTCAAAATCACTGTTAATCTTGTTTTCATATTGCTCATCTTTAATTTAAATGTTATGCTTCGTAGTTCTTTATAAAGACATCTTTCAAAAGAAAAAGTTACACAATTAACAATACAAATCAGCTATTGACCTGAAAAATTCCCTCCGGACAGTTCAGAACAATCTCCTTTTTATCTTCATCGAACCGGACCAGGAAGTCCTCGTTAAACGGAACAAGGGTTTCGCTTCCCTTATAGGTAACCTGAAAAAGCAAGTTGCCCGCATAATCTTCTATCTTTTCGATTGGCCCTATAACCCCGATATTCTTATCGATAAGGACAAAACCTTCGAGATGGTGCAAAAAAACATGTTCTTTGTCATGCAGCCAGTCTTCTTTTTTAATATAGATAGATGATCCGCAAATTTGCCGGGCCTGTTGCTCATTTTCTACCCAATCGAATTGCAGGAGAGCGGATTCTGCCGACCTGAAACGAACCCCTTCTGGCGACAGGAACCACGGAACCAGCAGCCCTCCGATCTCCAAAAAGAGAACCGGTTCTTCGGAAAGGCTATCCATATATTCGGGTTCAAACTGTAAAATAACCGCCCCTTTCACCCCATAAGGCTTCTGAAGGTACCCGATTTTCAGACATTCGTTCTTTGGTATTGTTTCCATAAAGACAAAAATAAAAAAACCGGCAGAACTTACAGCAAAAAAGAGAGGGGACATAACCTATCCTCAGGTATACAGGTACCTTCTGATATTTCGCTTCGGAGTCTTTTCAAATTCGTTGTCGACCAAATCAATGCGACCAATCTGACTATAGCGGGGTAATTCACTGTTAAGTGTCAGCCGGTTAGCTTCCATTAACTGAGGAAGCTGGGCAATGGATACCTGTTGTTCAGCCATAGCATCGACGTCGGCATAAACAAGGGCAATCAGTTTTCCATCCCTGTCAACCACCACGCATTCAGACACAAACGGAAGGCTGGATAATTTAGCTTCTATCTCTTCCGGATAAATATTTTGTCCGGAGGGGCCAAGTAACATATTTTTGCTGCGTCCCCGGATAAAGATGAACTGCTCCTTTCCCAGAACTCCCAGATCGCCTGTATGTAACCATCCTTCATCGTCTATAGACTGGCGGGTCGCCTCTTCATTTTTATAATAGCCAAGCATAATATTGTCTCCTTTAACTAATATTTCGCCTACGTCATGATAAGGATCTGCAGAATCAATACGCACTTTCATCCGGTCAACCAGTTTACCGGCAGAGAAAGGCAGTGTCTCATTCCAGGCAGCATAAGCAATCAGTGGAGCACACTCGGTCATTCCGTATCCAACAGTAAAAGGGAATTTTATTTTTCTGAAAAAATCTTCAACTTCCCTGTTAAGCGCAGCCCCTCCAATAACGATTTCATGGAAACGTCCCCCGAAAGTTTCGATCAGCGATTTTCTCACTTTCCTCCGGATAACAGACGATATGCCCGGAACCTTCATTAAAACTTTCAGAAGTGGTTTCTCCAGCTCCGGAAGTATCTGCTTTCTGTAAATCTTCTCGATAACCAGCGGGACTGAAAGAATCAGGCGGGGCCTGATTTCTTTAAAAGCCGCAACAATTACCTGCGGAGTAGGTGCCTTTGTCAAAAAAGTAATGTGACATCCAAGAGTTACGGGAAACAGAAATTCGAACAACAACCCGAAAACGTGAGCCATAGGCAGGAAAGAAACGATACAGTCACCTGGTTTCAAAGGCATATGATCACGGGCAAAAACTACGTTAGACATCAGGTTGACACATGAAAGCATGACTCCCTTTGTAAAACCGGAGGTCCCGGAAGTATATGAAATAATGCATAAAGCACTTCCCTGCAATGGTTTCAGTTTAAAGCGATCCGGAGTGGTCACCCCCTGTTGTTCACGGCTTTGTTCCCAGGCTAATTGCATTTTTTCATCCCTGGTAAAAACCATTTCCAGCCGGTTCAGACTGACAACTGCTTCTACGTCTTTCATTTTTTCAATCTCCAGCTTCTGAAAAAGCTGATCCGCTGCAAAAAGAATACGAGCATCAGAATGATTCACAATATGGTGCACATCGGTCGTGTTAAAGTCGGGTAACACAGGGACTGCCACGGCACCATAGGTAACGACAGCAAGAAACGCAGCTCCCCACATAGTTGAGTTTCGCCCATAAACGGCAACTTTATCTCCCCTGGAGATTCGTCCCATTTCAAAAAAATGATGTATGCGACTAATTATTCCTGCAACTTCTCCATAAGATAAACCGATCCCCCCGTAATCCGAAAAAGCAGGCAAATCCCAGTTTGCCATAAAAGACCGTTGGTATAAGCCAATCAGGTCGTCATAATTTATTTTTTTGTCCATGAATATATTTTCAAAGAAAGGTACGACACTTTCATTACAGGAACGACAGACATAATCCGATCGATCGTATCATCCAGTTGCACAGAATCTGCCATCCCGACTCTTATTGCATGTACATTTCCACTTTCAATGGTAAAGTTAAAAGATTCTTTTCTTTGATAATCGTCGACAGTTACCTCTTTCTTGAATCCTGTATTGACCAACCAGCAATTTAGAATCAGACTAAAGAGCTTTCCCCTTTTATTTTGAAGGCCTCTCCAGTATTTTAAAAAAAATTATAAATCAATAATTTATAAACAATAAAAGATAAATTAATGTTCTGTAAAAAATTTCTGTCCCCTTCCCATTCTTAGCAAAAATCGACTTATCAATTTCTGTTGAAAATCAAACGTAAAGATAATGTTACTTTTTTGTTACTTTTGGCGCACAAAGTATTCTAAATCTTTAAATTAAATGACAATGAAGAAAATTTTGCTTATTCTTTTTGTTGCCGTTTTCTCTTCCAGCGGCTACGCCCAAGACCTGCAAACCCACTATGACATGGGAAAAGACAGGGGATACCTAACCACAACCGTCGAAATGTTCCGTCCGGATAAATGGGGAAACACATTTTTCTTTATCGATATGAATTACGGAGATGGGGATGTTGAGGGCGTCAGCCTTGCTTATTGGGAAATTGCACGCGCCATTAAATTAGGACAGGATTGCCCGGTATTTGCCCACGTAGAATATAACGGAGGGTTCGGACAGTATAACAAATCCGGGACTGATTATGCTGCCTACCAAATAAATGACGCCTGGCTGGGAGGCCTTGAATATGAATGGAACAACAAGGATTTTTCAAAAGGAGTCACTTTTCAGGCCATGTATAAAACTATCAGGAACAAGAATAACGCATCTTTTCAAACGACACTGGTGTGGTACCTCAACTTTTGCAAGAACAAGTTTCGCTTCGACGGGTTTGCTGATTTCTGGAGGGAGGATAATATGGCTAACTATGTTGATGAAACTAAATTTATTTTTCTGACAGAGCCTCAGATTTGGTATAACCTGACCCAAAATCTGTCTTTTGGAAGTGAGATTGAGATCAGTTCAAACATGTATGTGAAGGGATTCCGTGTTAATCCAACTATTGCAGCAAAATGGAACTTCTAAAATAACACACGATGAAAAATTATTTCAAACTGCAAGAGAATAATACTACTGTAAAGACAGAGATCCTGGCAGGAATTACTACGTTTATGACCATGGCCTACATCCTGGCTGTAAACCCGGAAATACTTTCGGCAACAGGGATGGACAAAGGGGCCGTATTTACAGCAACCGCCATATCTTCACTACTGGCAACACTGGTCATGGCATTTCTTGCCCGGTTACCGTTTGCCCTTGCCCCGGGGATGGGTTTAAATGCCTTTTTTGCTTTCTCTGTCTGTTTAGGCATGGGACATAGCTGGCAATTCGCACTTACTGCCGTTTTCATTGAAGGGATCATTTTTATCCTGCTTACAGCTTTTAATATCCGTGAGATGATTGTCAATGCCATACCAACAAATATAAAACATGCCATTTCCGTTGGTATTGGACTTTTCATCGCATTCATCGGGCTAAAAGGAGCAGGTGTAATCGTAGCTAACGAGGCCACATTTATAACCTTAGGCGATATCGTTCATAACACAGGAGCAATTATAGCGTTGGTTTCCCTGGTGGTTACCGGAGCGCTTCTGGCATTTCAGATAAAGGGTGCGTTGCTTATCGGCATACTTTTCGGCACAGTCCTGGGCATTCCTTTTGGAATCACGCACCTGCCGGTATCATTCGAGGTAATACCTCCTTCAATAGCTCCTATTTTTATAAAATTTCAATGGAACCAGATTTTTACATCTGATATGTTATTGGTCGTTTTCACATTCCTTTTCGTGGATATGTTCGATACGGTAGGCACATTAATCGGGGTTTGTTCAAAGGCCAGCATGCTGGATAAGGAAGGAAGGGTACCCCGGGTAAAACAGGCCCTGTTTGCCGATGCTATCGGAACTGCAGCCGGAGCAATGCTTGGAACCTCTACGGTGACAACCTATGTTGAAAGCGCAGCGGGAGTAACAGCAGGCGGGAGAACGGGCTTAACTTCACTTACTGTTGCCGCAATGTTTTTCATCGCCTTGTTCCTGTCCCCGCTATTTTTGATGATACCGGGTGCGGCAACAGCCCCCGCCCTCGTCCTTGTCGGGGCAATGATGATGACCCCTATTAAACAGATAGAATTCGACGATTATACAGAATCGGTCCCCGTGTTTCTGACAATTATTATGATGCCGTTGGCATACAGTATTGCGGAGGGGATTGTATTCGGGATGCTTTCGTATGTTATCCTGAAAATTCTGTCCGGAAAATTCAAAGATATTTCTCTAATAATGTATGTACTGTCAATATTATTCCTGATCAAGTTCTTTATCTGACAATACAAACTCCAAGATAAAAGAAAAAAGCCGTAAAACGGCTTTTTTCTTTTATGCTTACTGTTTTTTCTTCTTCTTAATTATATAAAAAGCAGCGCCGCCAACAACAACAACGGCTACTGCAACAATGATGATTGTCGTGGTATGACTTCCGGACTCCTGCTGTGCCTCATAAAAAACAGGATCCATATCATCAATAGACAAAGTATCTTTTGTTGCCAGAGGGTCATCGCTCTGGGCCAAAGCTGTGCTCACATTTCCAAATGCCACAAATCCCAGTATGGCAAGGATTAACATCAATTTTTTCATACGCTTATTTTTTTATTTGAGTTTATGTAAAAACTTAATATTTTATTTAACAATCGAATTAGCCTGTTCATAATATTTCTCAGCAATAGACGGATCTGTATCCTTATAGGTTTTACCCAAAGCAATAATTGCAGGTTTATACCGCGGATTAATCCTCAAACATGCTTTCAGTGTCTCCCTTGATTCCTCCAGTTTTCCCTCTTTTTGTGAAATCTCAGCAAGTCCCACATAGGCATTGAAATATTTCCTGTTAACATGAATCAACTTCTCAAAGCTGGCCTTCGCAGCATCATTATCCCCCTTATTCATCATCAGCTGACCGGAAAGAAACAATACCGGCTCGTATTCCCCGTTTATTTCCGACGCCTTTTTTAATGCAGCAAGCGCCTCACTATCCTCCCCCAACAGACTCAGGCTCATCGCCAATTTGTAATAAATGTGTTCGTCCTTCTGATAAAAGATCAGCGCATCCCGGTAATTATCAATGGCTGTTCTATAATCCTCCGCTTCATAAGCCTGTTCTGCAATAAAGGGCAGTTTCGATTTCCGCTCGACAACGGCGCACATTGGGACTCCCTCAACCATGACAACATGGATTGTTCCTTCCGGAGGAAAATTCTTGTTTCTCAACTGCTCCGGATTAATATAGCTATTGCCAATAATGGCATAATCCCAATCATAATCATTGCGTTGCTGATAGGGAAAATACCGGAACCGGAAATTATCCCTGTCCCTGAAATACCAACCAGCCGGAAAGTTACTTCCAACAAGGACATTCCGCCTGATCCCCCTCTCATCCAGATATTTCTTGAGCCATTCAGCCCCTCCCCGCATCGTGTGATAATAGTAATCGGTCTCATACCTTCCGTATGCCCCTTTCAATCCACCCACAAACTGATTATAATACAAGTAATAGTAAGGATGAGAGGCCGCCATGAATTTTAAAGGATGAATGGAAAACAGTACAAAAACGATTATTGAAACAATTTTAATTGGAATTCGTTTAATGCGTTCCCAGAATCCATGAAAACCGACAGCAGAAAAAATAACAATCCCGGGATATATGAAAATAAAATGCCGCCATGCACCGTACAGGTTAGAGCTGGTCACGATTACATACGCAGGAGGGAGTAAAATAGAAAAAACCAGAAAACCGTAAGTAAACCGACGCTCCGGTTCGACGATACTCCGCGCAAAAATCAAAAAAAGCAAGATTCCCAGAAGTACAACCAGCGGGATCGTTATCAACATATATTTGGGTAAATAATACCAGGGATGATAATCCGACCAGATAAAACGACCCTCAAAAATCTGTTGGATAGTTGTTGGAAAATGGGCCATAATCAAGTATGATTTCCATGGGTTTACAAAGGCATTCTGCAATGCATAAGGCCAAAGTAAAAGCCCGATCAGATACCCTGCCGAAGAAATAATAAGCAGCAGGAGAATAGTTCTTCTGACTTGTTCCCAGTCCAGTTTTTTTTTATGAATATATTCCAAGAGATAGTATAGAAAGGCTGCAAAAAGCAGATAAAATATCAATAAAATTCCTCCTGCCCTGATACTGACGGAAAAAGCAATACTCGCAATTAAAAATGAAATCGTAAGTGATGTTTGTGATTTGAACTTGGTATAGGTTAACTTCAGTATATAGTACACTCCGGCAATATAAGCCAGGGCAAAAGGAATATCTTTCAGATTATTTTGCAAATGTCCCAGGAAACGGGGCGAAACAGCAAAAAGGATCAGCGTTAAAATTGCAGCCCCGTAGCCTTTCAGCCAGCGGGCAAAAAGAGCTGATATAAAAATTGCCAGCCATCCCAGGAAACTGCTAAATAAATGACGGAACCCATAAATATTTTTTATCCCGAACCAGTGGATCATGATCGTAGCCATGTTATCGGGCGATTGTCCATAATACTGAAGGTACGTTTTCGGCGTACTCAATGCATCCTGGTCTTTTCCCATCGAAGCATAATAGTCATAAACATCTTCAGAATGAAGGTAATGAACTTCTTCATCTCCCGATATCCCCGCATCCCTGCTGATAACCAACAAAGCAACCAGCATCAGAAATGACAGGCTAAAAAATATTATTTTCAGGTTACGTTCGTTCATTCTTCTTTTTTCTCATCATCAAAAATCTTCGTGATAAAATAAAGCGGCCTTTTCTGCGACTCCTTGTAAATACGGTACACATATTCTCCAACAACCCCCAGGAAAATTAACTGTATCGATCCAAGAAAATAAATGCTTAATACTGTAGACGACCACCCCAGAACAGCAAAACCGAAAATCTTGGCAATCAGGACATAGATTCCTGCTACCATGAAAACAAGGGTCCCGATCAATCCAAGCACCAGGCAAATACGGATCGGCAATCTTGAAAATGAAAAAATAGCATCTGCTCCCAGAATAAAAAGTTTACTCAGGCTCATCTTTGAATCACCTTTGAATCTGTCTTCCCTGACATATTCGACGAATCCTTGTCTAAAACCCAAAAAACTTCGCAGTCCCGGCAAATACCTTACTCTTTCCCTCATAGAAAGTAAAGCTTCCAAAGCTTTACGGTTCATCATGCAAAAGTTCCCGGCATTCTCCAGATCTTCCATATTGGCCACTCTTTTAAAAAGTGCATGAAAAACAGAAAAAACCAGATTTTTTAACCGATTTCCCTTCCTGGCAGTCCGTTTACCGCTAATGATATCGTAATTTTCCCGGGTAAGCTTCCTGAACATGGATTCCAGAAGTTCAGGCGGGTCCTGCAAGTCCCCATCCATCATACCGACATAATCTCCGGAAGCATATTCCAGCCCGGCGGTAAAAGCAGAGGGATGCCCGAAATTTCTTGAAAGTACAAGAATCTTTATACGCGAATCAGCTTGCTGGTACCTGACCAGTTTCTGAAGACTTTCATCATTACTCCCGTCGTCGACAATAATGACCTCAAAGGCAGGAGCGAACCCGTCGAGTGCCTTTACGGTCCTGCTGATCAACTCATCGATCAGGATTTCTTCATTGTAAACAGGTATAACCAGTGAAACCTTCATCCGATTTGTATTTATTTTATTGTACCAATCCTAACCATCAAACCATTAAACTACTCTATCCATAACCATTGTCTATGAGAAGCCCGGTTCAGGGATTGTTTTATATTTCCAGCGTCCGCTCTTCTTCGTACATAATGGTGGGAAGACCAGGTTTTCCCACCACACTCACTCAAAAAAATTCAAATAACAGTATCTAGTTGGTTTAGGTTAAGCGTTATGCTGAGTCCCCGGTACTGGCACCGGGAATTCCATATCTACAGGCCCGAATTTTATCTCTTTCGGGCCGAGGTCCATATCTGATTTAAAAATCTCATCCCAAATAATTTTTTTACCGGTATAGGCAGCCGTACGGCCCATAATGGCAGTAAGCGTTGAAAGAGCCGTTGTTTCTGCCTCATTTACATATTGTCCGGTCCGGATAGCATAAACAAGATGCATATGTTCCTGCACATAAGGAGGTATTTTTACCTTCTTAGTCGGTTGCCCGTTCTCATCTTTCGGATACCCGAATTCCCACTTCACGGAACCATCCAGGTTCCAGATCGTATTCTGGCAATTGGTATACCCCTCTGTTCCGACTATAAGTTCGCCAGTCTCATTCGCGCAGTTATCGATCTGGCGGCACATACTGTGCGAGCTAAGGCCATTCCCAAAATCATAATCAATGCTAAAAAAGTCGTACTGATCGCCTGTAATCCTTCTCGCACGACCCCCAAAGCCAATAGCGCTTACCGGTTGTTTACCCAAAAACCAATTGATAACATCAATATTGTGTACATGCTGGTCAAGGATATGATCCCCGCTAAGCCAACAGAAGTTATTCCAGTTGCGGATCATGTAGGTCATATCGTCCCAACCATCTTCCCTCGTTCTGAACCAGACATGGTTCTGGTTCCAAAATGCTTTGGCTGACGTAATCCGGCCGATTGCACCGTTTGCCACCTGTTTGTAAGTTTCGATATAGTCCTGCTGGTGGCGGCGCTGGGTACCAGTCACTACATTCAGCCCTATCGACTCTGCTTTTTTTGCCGTAGCAATGATCGAACGGATACCTACCGGATCAACAGCAACAGGTTTCTCCAGGAAAGCATGTTTCTGCTGCATCACCGCTTCATGAAAATGCTCAGGCCGGAACTGGGGTGGCGTAGCCAGAATCACAACATCAACCTCCTTAAGCGCCATAAGTTTTTTATAAGCGTCAAACCCGACAAAACAATTCTTCTCAGGGATCGGCCTCTTATATCTTTCGAAACGTCTCCTGCAGGCATCTATCTTATCCTGAAAAACATCAGCAAGCGCAACGATCTCCAGGTCGGGACCAGCACTTATAAAGTTAATTGCAGCTCCGGTTCCCCTGTTTCCTGCGCCAACCAATCCTGCACGCAACGGGCGGCCCTTCGGTGCAGCAGCCAGAATTGGCGGCAGACCAAGTTCTTTGTCTCCCTGCTTTTTATTACAGGAAGTGAAAATGGCATTCGCCCCTATAATTCCGATTCCGGCCAAGGCTGTGGCACCCAAAAAATGGCGCCGGTCAATATTTTTAGAATTGTTGCTCATTTTATTTCTATTATTGCGCTATCGAATCGTCAACTTCACAAACAACACGGAAGCCTACGTCAATGACGTCTGAATACCACCAGACCGATTTTGGCATCTGTGGATCAGTCGTCAGCCACTCCCTCGTTTTCGTATAACTGCGGGCAGCACTCCTGACATCGGCGGCATCGCTCTGATATGAACCGCCCCGGACAACATGCTCCCTCCCTCGGGCCGGGCCGTGAGGATCGGTCACAATCTTCCCGGCATATGCTTTATAGGTATCGGGGGAATAATAATCAAGGCAGAACTCGGCTACGTTTCCTCCCATATTTTTCAACCCAAAGGGATTGGTATGCACATCTCCGGGCTCTTTTGTTTTTCCACCGCTATTAAGGTCATACACAACATACGAGTTGATTACAGTTGTATCCGGACCTATAATTTTCCGGAAAAAACCTTTCGAGCTGTAATCTTTAGGACTTCCCTTGAAAGGATAAGGTGTCTGGGTACCTCCCCGGCAGGCATACTCCCATTCGGCCTCGGTTGGCAGGCGGTACTTCTTCCCTGTCACCCGGGAAAGCCATTTACAATATACCTCGGCAGCATGCCAGCTCATCGTTATCGCAGGTAGCTGACCTTTTCCCCACCCCTGGTCAGGAGCTCCCCACGGAGGAGTAGGACCGGTTATACCATCAACATCGTTTTCTGTTGCTTTTTCCGATTCTTTTCGTCCCTGCGACGAGGTCGCCTTAAAGAATTCAAGATACTCATCCCAGCTTACTTCAGCCTTGGCCATGAAGAAACGGGGAACCTTCACTTTATGAACAGGGCCTTCATCCCTTCCCCTTAATGGTTCTTTTCCGGGACTTCCCATATCAAATGTTCCCCCGGGAATAGCTACCATATCAAACGAAACGCCTGTCCCAGGAATTTTTTCAGTAAAATTTTCAAATTTTATAACCTGGGTTGGTTCTGTATAAACCTCAGTAACCTGGGCAACATTACCAAACTTCAGGTTGTGCTCATGTTTTACATTCGGATCATAGTGGCCGACCTGCAAATGACAATTGAGACAGGAAAGACCATCCTTACTGGTCAAATAGTAAAGGTGGGCATCGTCACCTTCATCAGAAAGAGTTACCGGAAAAAGATTTTGATGGCATTTGATACAAGACTGCTCGTAAATAAATTTTTTTGCATTCTCCAGCTTCTTTTTTTCTTCCCAGTTAAAGTCAGCGCTGTCCTTAAACCACATCCCGTAAACATCTTTAATCCCATGTTTTATTTTTGCAGGCAGATAATTATAATGATCCTTGGGTGGCAAATGACATTCGACACAATGTACGATAACTCCGGAACTATTATTATGATGAGATGAGAGTTTCCAGCTTTGATCCGCATGCAGATGGATATGGCACGACATGCAGTATTCATCTGTGGAAGTATATTCGATTGCTTTCTGGCTCGCTGTAATTATGAATATACAAATCAGAACACCAAGTACAATAAACCACAGATAAGCTTTACTCCCCTTAAAAGGATTTCTTAGTTTAGGCTTCATCTTCTTTTTTATCACGCTACATTTATTTCATCGCTTTCGTACCTAATACAGGCATGTTTGTTTTATTGGCAAATTAGCATAACAAATATAAGATACCTCAATTAGCGGCCTTTTAAATTGTGTTTAGATTGCGGTTAATAATGGGTTACTAAATGGGTTAATTTGACTATTTCTTCTACAGGAATATAATAGATAATGACATATTTACCAATAAGTTAAAAATTATTATAAAAAATTTAACCCACTACTGTTTTTTATGACTTCAGCAAGTCTTCAAAAGACAGGGAAAGGGGCTCGCCATACAAATCCTGGTACAGGGAGGCAAACCGTTCGTAGGCAAACCGGGCGGTATTTATATTGTTTTGGGACACCAACGCCTTTAGTTTACAGGAAAGTGCCTGGTCATTAACCGGATCGGTCATTAAAACGCGGTCTGACAACTTAATAATCAGTTCGTGGTCGTTGTCCATATTCAACCTGGATATAAAATTCATCAGAATATCGACGATGTTGTTCCCGATATTTCCCTTGTAAACATCCAGCCAGTCGTGCGACTCACCCTTGAAAGCCTCTCCCGCGCACACCACTTTATAAAAATTGAAGAAAAAATCAGGGCTGTTCTCGTGGTTGCCATTTAAAAATTTAAGGCACTCCACGTAATCGCAATAGACATTCCGGGAGAAGCGCATAGTCCAATAATCGATCTGGAACACGACTTCGACTGCATCCATCGACTCCAGGATAAGCCTTAGTTTACGAATTGTCACTCCCCTGCTGTTTTTAGCATTCTGGTACCCCAGGTCAGGCCACAGTACCTCGGAGAGTTCCCTGGTGGAAATCCCGTTTCTGTTCTGCTGGGACGAAACCAGTATCAATAAAAACAACTGTTTTATTTTCGGTGTAAATTGATTGGTAATATCGCCCCCTTCTTTATTGGCCACCTTGAAATCACCAAATAACTTGATAAAATTTTTCTCAGGGTAACTGCCAAATCCGGGATCTTCGAGTTCCTTTAACTTCTCAGTGCTTAAAAGAGATTTCCGGTACGACCTGACCGGTAATTTCCGGTAAATCAGAAAAAGGATAAGCAGGGCTGTCAGTACGATCCCAAGTTTCGATAAAAGCGGATACTGCATGAAAATAGTTTTATGCGGAGACAATTCGACAAGGTCCTTGCTCAGGCTCCATATCTCTTCTTCGCCGAGAGTCCTGGACCAGATTGTCAGATCGTCGATGGAACCAAGCATATTTGAAGCCGGGTCGTATCCCGCCAGTCCGATATAAATATTATCCCTCCCCTTATATGAAGGATGACCGATAGAACGGCTGTCCAGTTTCCCGTCAACATAAATCGCCTGTTCTCCGTTAAGTTTACTGTAACGCCAGACCAGATGATACCATTTTCCCGGATCAATACGCGTTTTTCCCTGAAGGTCGTTGGCGTAAAAGCCGAAGTAGGGTTTACGATCACGTATGACCAGGTGAATACTTTGTTGATACGAACTCCCCGGGGTCCCTATAATACAATAGTCCTTTTTCCCTTTCACATAATGGTCGATCTTCACCCAGGCAGATACGGTAAAATCATGATCCCTGAGCATCAGCTCGTCCGCTTTTGGCAAAATAATATGACTCTTCCCGTTAAACCAGGCAACCATATCCCGGACCGAATCCTCATGGTATTGAACGCCGACAGCCTTACCATTAAAATTATTGACACTGTAATCGTGTACCCCATTCTCAAAAGTATAATGTGCTTCCAGGTCCTGGGTAATTTCCAGGGGCATGCCCACAAAGTGCTGAACTTTATTCTGATCAGGTTCCTCAAACGTGACGGATTCAGGTTTAAAGCTATACCCCGGGCTTTTAGGTGTAAGGGTCATCGATTCTCCGGGACCGAGAGGAAAACAAAACTTCCCGCTGGTGATACTGTTGGTCCCGTCCCAACTTACATAATTCAGGATCTGGGTATTAAAAGTAACCGTTCCACTGATCGTTTTAAAACTGCGAAGCTGGTAAAGTACGGAAAGGATCCAGTTTTCATAACGGTCTAAGACGATAAAATTAGGGGTTTTCCCGGTACTCTTCCACACGTTTTTAACATGTTCGATCAGATAAGGATTTTGTGTTGTATTGAAATAGGATGCATCGACGGTTTCTGTTTTACGGGGAATATTATAGTCATTATAGATCAGCAATGAATTCTTGGGATCTCCCTTCAAAAACTCTCCTGCAAAAACAGGGGCTTCAAGAACGGAATAATAAGGTTCAACAGCATAATCCCATACATAATTCAACCATTCAGGACTATTCCGGTGTTCCTGCATCCCGAATATAACCAACCGTTTCCCTGTTTCGACCATCTCTTTCAACGTGGGCCATCCGTCACGCGGGTCATACACGAACAGGTACGGCTGGATGCCGGATTCATCAACCAATGTGGTTAATTCGTTAATATTCACGTTGAAATCAAGAAATAAAGTCAGAATCTTGTCAGGCTTGTTTTCCAGAAATTCCCTGATAATGCGCAACTGGTCAATAAAAGGAGTCGAACGTCCCCAGGCGTCCCTCAGCATCAGCTCGTTTTGCTGACGTTCCCATTCCAGCGAAAAACGAAATCCCCCAATGTTTTGTTCCAGCAACTCACGTACAGAACGGCTTTCCTTAAAAGTGGCATCAGTACCAGAAAAATTGGAAATAACAAAAATACTTTCGTCATAATGTTTAAAGACAACATCCTCTGCAGCGAACAGTCGACCGAAAGTAAGCAAAAAACAAAATAACAATCCCAACAAATATTTTGAAAGCCCCTGGAGCATGGCAATTTAAAAAATTAATTCAACAAAGATAAAAAAAGCAATCTTCTGATTGATGATTGTCAACTTGTTTAATAACTTTTCTGAGAATAGCCCTCCAGAAAAAGAAAGCTTTCATCCGCATTTTCCGGATTCAGCTTATTTTATATTGATTTTTTTGTATTTTTGTGCCTCTCAATGTGCGGGTTGTTAGCTCAGTTGGTTTAGAGCATTACCTTGACAGGGTAGGGGTCACTGGTTCGAATCCAGTACAACCCACTTTTTAGGATTCCGAAGCGAATCAAAATCAAGCAATTTTTTTTCTTCTAACGAACAAAGAAACTCAAAAACAGACAAGATGTGGCGCAATAAGACGAAGCCACATGGTTTGTTTTACCCCGTAATTGAAAAACCGGAGGATGAGAATTTCCGTTTCAATACCGGGCATGCTTCACTCGGTTTATCTATAAAATTTTCTTGACCTGAAAAAAACGCAAAGCTCAGGACTCCGATGTCTTACTTATCGTATGAAGCAGATTCCCTGATAAAAATAATCTAAAAGTACCAGTCAGATATCCGATAAAATGACTAATTTAGTTCGATAAATTAAATCAAAAACATAGTAAAAACAGATCAGCAAAACATTAAGCTCTATATGAAAATCATTATTATTAATGCTGCAAGGATAATATGCTTCATTTATCAGAAGCTGGGTTACTGTTTTCAACAAAAGATTCTTTGCATCCTATTCTGACCTTTTACAGACATTTGACCATCTCCCGTTTTTAGTTTTCAAGATTTAGAAAAAGGCTTAGCTGTCCGTCATTTGGAGATGGATGTGCCTGAGGAAGGAAAGCCTTCGGTGTCATATTGGCCAGCAAGACTTTTATTATCGTGCTGATTTTATAATAAATGAAATTGCATAGCTCGTACATTTTTTCCTTGTTCAGTGTTTTTACCCCACTCTCAAGCAATAGCCTTGTGTGCAGGGATGAAAGTGATGAGTAAATGATACTCATCGCTATAGTCAGAATGGACAACATGCTTTGCAGCCCTTCGAATGTTTTGATCTGAATGTCTTCCAAATTGTAGCATCCTTTTATATGTCGGTGATACTCTTCTATTTTCCACCTGAAACCGTAGGCGGTAAATGCTTCTTTGATTACTTCAACAATATTTTTTTTTGGTGAACGTGTCAGTAGCCAGCAATAGCCTCCATTGGTTCTTTTGGTGACAAAAAGCCAGAATTGAATGAAAATAGCAACCCGGTTCTTGTTTTTTATGAGTGTTTGGAAGGCCCAAAGATTGAAAAATGATCCCCGGAGAAAATTTATTCCGGAATGTTCTCCGCAATTGTCTAAAATTGAGCAACAATAGAAAGATTGCGGATAATGTTCTCTATACATCTTTTGCCAATTGCGGGGAACGATATGTCTCCGTCATCGGCCTGAAAACTAAAAAAGTATCAACATTCAGAAATTATATTTGGTCCCCTGATAAATTGCTATTTTATAATGATAATTACTTTTACTCATCATCCAGTGCTTTATCAACAATAAAAGATCATAATATTCTATATACGAATAAAATAATGAATTATCCATTGGAAGCTAATAGTAATCCGGTAGTGCTAACATTTAAGGCGAAATAACTTCATTAATAGAAGAGCCCGTTTGAAATTCTTACAACAATTAAATCGGAAAAAGATCGCATAAATTATTTTATCTTCATTAATTCTGCATTGACAAATTAAATCAATCCTTGATTTTTCTCCTGATTTACCCCATCTGTAGGGTGTCAGGATAAAAATCCCGAATAAATCCGATTGCAACGATAAAACGCTTTTAAACTAAGTTTCAAGACAGCAAAGCCAACTATGAACGAACAGTCGGATAAAAATACAGGGTTGGATTTTTCCTGCATACCGTCACCTGGATAGTCCTTTTCTTCCAATTTTCAGGTAAAATTTCCTTTTGTACCTAATTTTAGAAAAAATATATCTTAAATTATAACAAAGAGTTAATCCATCATTCTTAAATTTGAAGATACCGGATGATTCATTTTATCATTTCTGAAAAGGTAACCTGATAATTAATTATATTGATATCCAATACTTCTTTTATTAAGGTATAAACAAAACCTACAAAAATGAAGTCCCAAACGATCCGATATTACCTGAACATTGTCGCGGTGCTGATCCTCTCGGGAACCTTTGTTGCCCCGCTAATAGTGGATCATGACTTGCAGGATCCCACCCGGATGGGAAAAATTTTCTTCTTTGCCAATTGGATGTTGCTGCTCATCCCGGTGGGGATAATTAGCTGGGGCCTGAACCGGAAGCAACCGCTCGACAAACTGTCATTCTTCATTTTGGTTTTAGGTATATGGATCATCGTAAGGGGAAAGACAGGAGGGATCTGGAACGACGAAAAGTTTTTTTGGTATTCGGGATGTTTTATATTCTATTTTGTGGCAGGCACCATCCTAAAAGGACTGATAAAAAAACGGGAAAGCCAGTTAATGTTAATCCCTGTGCTGATAATCAGCCTGGTGGTCCTGGCAGAGGCCATACATGGCGTGCTTCAGCTTTATGGCATGTCCCGGATTTACCATAACCTGTTTAAGATAACAGGAACTTTTTTTAATCCCGCCCCTTATGCATGCTTTTTGATGGCTTCACTGCCCTGGGCGTTACTTTTGTCCTCAGTAAAGCAATACAACAGGATCAGCAATACAATCTGTTGGGTTGGCTGCTTGTCCGTTTGCATGATCCTGATCGCTATTCCCTCCACTCGTAGCCGGGCCGGTTTTCTTGGGATGGGGACAGTTATCCTGGTCTGGTCTTTTTATCGTTACCACCCGTTGCTTTACCTGAAAAAAGTACTGAATTCCCCCTTGAAAAGGAAACTGGCCTGGCTGGTCATCCCCCTGCTGGTCCTGGCTTTGGGTACCGGCTTTTTCCTGGTGAAAAAAGATTCGGCCTCCGGACGTGTGCTGATCTGGAAGGTCGCCCTTCGTACGATTATGGAACAACCGTTGACCGGACATGGATTTAATACGGCGCAAGCTACCCTTGCCCCGGGACAGGCCGCTTATTTTGCTGCCGGGAAAGAAAACGGGAATGAACGGATGCTGGCAGGGAGTGTTCGCTGGGCTTTTAACGAGTTCCTGCAAACAGCTTCTGAGACCGGACTTGTCGGTTTGTTTCTGTTCCTGTTGGTTACAGGATACGCCTTGTTTTACCGGTTCCCGTCATCGATGCCCCGCAACTATTATTTAGCGATAGGCGCTGCGCGAGCCTCATTGGCCGGTATTTTGGTATTCGGGTGTTTCTCTTACCCCTTTTACTCGCTGCCGGCCACCCTGTTGTTCTTCTTTTCATTAGCTGTATTGTCAGCTATCCGGACTATTCATTTTAATGCAGCAAAAGAGGCCTGTCATATCACGGGACAAATACCTGTTTTCCTGGCATCCCTTCTTTTGATGATATTCTACGCGGAGCAGGTCCCAAAACAGCGCTATGCCTACTGGTTGTGGGACGAGGCGGACCAGCTTTATCAAACCGGAGCTTATGCAGAAGCCAATGCAAGCTTTGCCGGTGCCCATCCTGTTTTAAGCCACAACGGACTGTTCCTGCAGCAATATGCAAAAAGCCTGTCGATGGAAGAAAAGTACCCGGAAGCAATTGCCCTGCTTAACCAGTCAACCGGTTACTACCAGGACGAATTCACCGGGATTATCCTGGGCAACTGCTACCAGGAACTAGGCGAATATGACAAAGCGGAAAAACAATACAGGCTGGCAGCAAATATGGTTCCCCATAAATTTTACCCTTTGTACCTGTTGGCTAAACTATACAACGAATCAGGAGAAACCGAAAAGGCAACAGAAATAGCAACAGAAATCCTGGGCAAAGAGGTAAAGGTGCCCTCAAGGGCCATTGAAGAGATAAAAGCAGAAATGCAACAACTTATAAACAACAACGCAAGCTTGCAAAATAGTAATGAACCTGAAGGAAAAGGGCAGGAAGCCTGTACGCGCGAACAAACCGCTTCCTGCCCGGACCCTTCCTTTACAAGAAAGGAGGTAAGGTGACCAAAGATAATGAATTTGTAAAATCAGAAACTACTGTTTCTAACCTGTGAAATGATAGAACAGGTCTAATGAATTTTAAGAAACTAAATTTTAAGAAATGAAAAAAATAATTGGGATAATCCTATCATTAGTATTTATAATAGAAATAACGCTTTCAACTAACCTCTCTTTTCCGAATAAACAACCCAATAAAGGATTTATATTATCTATGCTACATTCAACGAATTGTGCGTTGGCGGAAGGCGATGTTGCTAAAGTTAAACTTAAAGTAACACACGAAGAAGAAGTTACTTTACCTGATGGTACCAAGGTAACAGCAACTATTATTGATTGTATTGGAGAAGGCGATATAGAGTGTAAAGCGTAGTAATAGAAATGGTCTAAAATTTTTAACTAAAATATTAATTTTATGAAAAAAATAGTTAGCATCTCTTTATTTTCAATACTCCTGGTTGGAGCGATGTCTTTACACCTGATCTCGGCATTTCCTCAAGAAATGAACGGAATTAGCTTAGCAGAGATTTTTACATTGAGTCTGGCATCTGCAGAAGATGAGCCCAAAATCCCAGAACTTCCAAAGGACTATGAGTCTGTAACTTGTACAAAAACAACGACTACTGATCCCGATGGACAAACATCTACTACATATCATCTTGTTTGTTACGGGAAAGGCTGTGCTGTCTGTAAATGCCCCGATAATTTGTGAACGTTTAGTTAAATAGCTAAATTGAATACTGGTGTTTATATCTCACTTAAACACCAGTATTTATCCAATAACTATAATCTTAGATAATCTCAATTGTAATTTCTAAAACATGAATTTTAAAAAGGAAATTTTCTGCTTGTTTTTAGTTATTCTAACAGTTAGCTCTTGTAAAAATACCAGTAAGAAAAAGATAAGTTTTACTCCGGAATATAATTTAAGTTGTGTAAAAAAGAACTGGAATGTTTCCGACTATTTTGATTTGTCTAAAATTATTTGTCTGGAAACAAATAATAACAGCTTCATCTCAAGAATAGACAAATTAGTTGTGAAAAATGAACGAATCTACATTTTAGACATAGAAGCCAACTCTGTGTTTATGTTTAACACAAGAGGGGAGTACATTTCGAAAATTTATAACCCCGGCAAGGGACCATCGGAATATCTAAGTATTCAATCCATGGACGTAACTAATGATGCGATATATTTATTGGCCTGGCAAGCCAAACAAAAAATAATGAAATTTGATTTAGGATTATCTTTTATTAATGAAGAAGCATCTCCTGTAACATGTGGAGCAATAAAAGTTGTGGAGGATGGTGTTTATTGCTATCCCTCAAATAGTTGTGACCAAAAACTGTTCTCAAACAATAAATACCATAATTTTGCTTTCCTTGATAAGACAAAAAAAGTAGTTTGGTCTGACCTTCCATATAATAAAAGTTTTTGTGGTTATTCTAATACCTACGGAAGTCGAGGCTGCAATTTTTCACTTTCCTCTTCTTCAGATTTGTTTTTCACTAAGCCCTTCTCTGATTACATATACAAAGTAGAAAAGGACGGACTGAAACCATACATCAAACTGGACTTTGGGTATAAAAGCATTGAAAATGCACAGGACAAAATGAATATGTCAGAACTACTACGAATTTATAATGAGAAAGGATTATTTAAATCAATTGGCAACCTCTGCATTACTCGATATTTTACATATTTTCAAATTTTTTCAGATAAGAGTTTTCGGTGTATTGTAAAAGGGGACATTGCTTATTTTACCTCTTGTTCAGGCGTTGATCCCAAAATTGGGGTTAATATGTCGTCTCAAGTTGGGAGTACCAATGATTTCGAAGGAATGATTGTTGCAGTGGATCCAATACATATTAAATATATGTGTAATAATCATCCAGACAAGGTATCATCTGAAATCAAAAAAATTGATAAGTCGTTAAATCAAAATGATAATCCTGTTTTACTATTTCTAGAGTTTAAGATGTAAAGAATGCTCACAAAAAAAATAAAGTATTAACGAGTATGAAAAAATATATTTTTATCATTTTATTCCTTATAATCACTGGCTTATCATTTTCATATTTCTCGTATCGAAAATGGTCTGATTCGATGAAGTTTAATGAAGAAAGAATAGATATTTTAAAAGAACATATTAATGAGTCATTTCAATTGAATAAGCTCAATATAAGTCTTCCCTATGAGCTGACGACTACTAGCTATAATCATCTTAGCCTAAAGGATATTTACAGATATCAGATCAAATATCTACTTCTGGTATCTAGGGCCGGTTGTTCTTCTTGCATTGAAAGGGAAATTTCCATCATTGAAAAGTTTAATAGTCGAAATAAAAATTACAAAGTTGGAGTAGTATTTTCTAACGAAACAATAAGAGCATTAAGAGTTTTCGTTCATGAAAGAAATATAAAGTCTCAATTGTTCATTGCTCAGTACTCCGGCTTTCTCGAGAAACTAGTTCAACGAGGGCCGCTATTGATAGAACTGAAAGCAAACGGTGACGTTTTTAGAATATTTCGTCCAATTTCAGAATTTCCTGAAATAACAGATAATTTTCTATACCTGGAAAGATAATATGCTGTCTGGTCACAGTATCTCATAGTAATTAATAAACAGTTACAAAACCTTAGAATTAACACTTAATAGTTATTTATGTCAGGTGACAAACCTTTTTCCTCCTTTACCCTTATAGCCACCTTTATCGCTTTAGCGATTATTGGTCTGGCGCTGGCCCCGCTGCTCAACCTGCGTTTATATCCCGGGCGGAGCAAACCGGCAGTTACGGTAAGCTACCAGGTGCAGGGGGCCAATGCCGTGGTCATTGACAGCGAGGTTACTTCCCGTTTGGAAGGGCTTTTTTCCCGGATCGCGGGGCTGAAGAAGCTCACTTCCGGAACATCTGCAGGCAGCGGCTGGATTACCCTGGAGATGGATGAACAGTCGGATATGGATGCCGTCCGCTTTGAGGTGGCGACCCTGATCAGGCAGGCCTATCCTTCCCTGCCAGATAATGTCAGCTACCCGGAAATCCGGGTCAACCGTCCGGATGTGGAAGAAAAGGCCGAAACCCTGATCTCCTTTACGTTAAACGGCCCTGGAAGCAACAGCGAAATCGGCAACTATGCCAATGAACACCTGGTGCCCGGGTTATCGGAAATCCAGGGGGTGAACGGTGTTTACGTTTACGGGGCCAATACCCGGCGTTTTGACCTGGTTTATAACAGGGAACTACTCAAAAATATCGGACTGCCCGTTTATACAATTGCATCCCAAATACGGGAATACTATAACCAAACAAACCTGGGACGTGTATCCGAACAGTCATTTTCTGGCAATGAAACATTTGTCCCGGTGACCTTTTCCGGACTGGATGCCAGCGAGTTCAGACCTGATGATATTCAGATAAAGCACCAGGGCCGCCTGTTTAAACTGTCCGGACTGCTGGATGTAAAAGAACGGGAAAGCGATCCCCGGAGCTATTACCGGATCAATGGGCTAAATACTGTGAATATTGTCGTGCAGGCCATGCCGGGCGCGAACCAAATTGTTACTGCCGGGATGGTGAAGGATAAAGTTGAGAGGATACGTGCCCAATTGCCGGACGGGTACACCATCAATGTGAGTTACGACAGTTCTGTCCAGTTAAAAGAGGAACTCAATAAAATCATCCTCCGTATCCTGTCATCGGTAGCTATCCTGCTGCTTTTTGTGCTGCTGGTCAGCCGCAGCGGCCGTTACCTGCTGGTAATCAGTTTCAGCATCCTTGCCAATATTTTAATCGCATTCATTTTTTACTACCTGCTGGGCATCGAAATCCACATGTATTCGCTCGCCGGTATCACCATCTCATTGGGAATTCTTATCGATAACACCATCGTAATGGCCGACCATCTCCGTAATGGACATGGCATCAGTGTATTTCGTGCAATCCTCGCAGCCACGCTGACAACCATGGGTGCGCTCGTCGCTGTTTTTTTCCTGGACGAGGACCTGCAACTTCGACTGATCGATTTTGCCTGGGTCATCATGATCAACCTTGGGGTATCATTGCTGGTGTCCCTGTTTTTCATCCCTGCCCTCCTGGATAAAATGCCCCTGCGAAAAATAAGAAATCGTTCCTCCATGAAACGGGCACGCCGGAAAGTCAAACTGACCCGCTTTTACGGTAAGGTTATTTTGTTGATGACCAGGTTCCGCTGGCTTTTGCTGTTGATAGCCGTCCTGGGGTTCGGCCTGCCCGTTTACAGGCTTCCTTCATCCCTGCAGGATAACGCCTGGTATAAAAAATGGTATAACCAGATACTGGGGGCACCGGTCTACCTCGAAACCATAAAACCGGTTGCCGATGTGGTCCTCGGAGGAACGTTGCGCCTGTTTACCGAAGAGGTTAAACACAATGCACTGACCAGCACGAACCGCAGGACCTCGATTAACATTTCAGCGACCATGAATGACGGGAGCACCCTGGAACATACCAACCGGGTATTTGAAAAACTTGAAAACTTCCTGGCCCGGTACGACGGGATTGAACAGTTTGAAACCCGGATTTACAGCCCTTCATCTGCAGGAACCACCGTTTTGTTTAAGCCCGAATACGAATTTGGAGGGTTTCCCTATACCCTGAAAAACGAGGTCGAAAGCAAAGTCAGCGAGCTGGGAAGCGCCGACTGGACAGTGAGCGGAGTCGGACGCGCTTTCGATAATTCGTTAAACGAGGGGTACCGCAATAGCCGTATCCAGTTATATGGTTATAACCTGGAAGCTTTAAAAAGTTATGCACTGAAAGTAAAACACTACCTGGAAGAAATTCCCCGGGTGGAAGAAAACTCAATTTTTATTAACGGACGTTCAACATCGGGAGGGAATGTACACCGCGAATATTACCTGGATATGGACCTGGATAAGATGCGCCGGACCGGCATCTCTCAAGGGCGGGTGCTAAACGACCTCTCAGACCTTTCCGTCGAGGAATACTGGGTGCTATCTGTTTACGACAAGGGGGATAAAAAACAGGTTTACCTGACGCCGGACCGTGCCTCTGCCCCGGACTTCTGGGAAATCAACAACCGCCCCCTTGACCTGGGAAATGACCAGGCGACACGGTTAAACGGTCTGGGCAGTTTCCATAAAGAACGGGAACAGGACCTGATCAATAAGGAAAACATGGAATATACAATGGTCGTTGAATACAACTTCATTGGCAGCTACGGGCAGAAGGAATACATCATCGGCCAGGTGGAGAAACGCCTGGTCCAGGAACTGCCTGTGGGCTACCGGATCAAACAGCAGTATTTTACGGGGGGCAATTGGATGGACGAGAAGGACGATCAGGAACAGGTCTGGTTGCTCCTGCTGGTTGCAGCTATCATCTTTTTCATTTGTGCCATCGTTTTCGAATCCCTTTTACTGCCTCTGGCTGTTCTTCTGATGATCCCGTTATCGTTTATCGGGGTATTCCTGACGTTTTACCTTTTCGACCTTGGTTTTGATCAGGGAGGGTATGCCTCCTTGCTATTGCTAAGCGGGTTAACAGTCAATTCAGCCCTGTATATCTTAAACGACCTGAACAATATCCGCAAACGTTTCCCCCGGCTTTCTCCATTAAGGGGTTACCTGAAAGCTTATAACAGCAAACTTGTACCGGTATTGCTGACACTGTTGTCTACCGTTTTAGGGTTGGTCCCGTTTTTATCGGGGGGTAAAAAGGAAGCCTTTTGGTTTAGCCTGGCATCAGGTACCATCGGGGGGCTGCTGTTCTCTATGGTGGCCATCGTCGTCATCCTTCCTCTGTTTGTAAGGGGAATACAGCCGGGAAGGGTAACTGGGTTCAAAAACTTACGAAAGAAAATTACCCGAAAACAAAAAATAATATTCACAACGATAAAAAACTAATTCATGACGTCAATGATGCAAACAATAAGGTATACGCAGTTATTGTCCTGCATGGGGCTTATCTCCATGCTGATCAGTTGTAACGCGGGAGACCAACAGCAGGAATATGCCGTGGGTAAACGGGACCATACCGAAGATATCAATGTCGTAGTCACCTCGAAAGCAAAACAGGGGACTTTTTACAAAGAGTTTGAAAACAATGGAAAACTGGCTGCCTGTCAAAGTGCTGTTCTTAACTTTGAACAAAGCGGGAAGATTGTTTCTGTGAATGTGGGCAATGGTGATCTCGTTGATAAAGGGGAGGTGCTGGCATCCATTGAAGATTCACAGCAAAAATACAGTTACGAGAAAGCCCTGCGGGACAAGGAAAAATGTTATCTGGCGCTGGAGGAAGCTTTGCTGAACCAGGGATATTCCTTAACGGATTCAGCATCTGTTCCTCCAAATACAATGAAAATGGCGCTGATACGTTCCGGCTATCTGGATGCAGTAAATGATGTTGACCTGGCCAGACAAAATCTGGAAGGAACAAGTGTTATTGCCCCCTTCCCTGGAATTATAGCAGACCTGGAGGCCAAAGCGTTTAATGAAACCTCTTCTTACAAGCATTGCTGCACATTGATCGACAACCGGGCCTTTGAGGTTAGTTTCCCAATGCTTGAGGCGGAGATGGCACAAATTGAAAAAGGCATGCACGTGGAAATCGTTCCGTTTGCTTTTGAGTCGGATACTCTTACAGGAACGCTTACCGGGATCAATCCGAAAGTAGAAGAAAACGGGATGGTGCAAGTTAAAGCACAAGTGGCGAATAAAAACGGGATACTTGCAGAAGGCATGAACGTCAAGGTAATGGTAAGAAAACCCCAGGGAAACAAAATATACGTCCCGAAAGAAGCAGTAACCTTACGTCAGGAACGGAATGTGGTCTTTGTTGAGCGGAACGATACGGCTTACTGGCACTATGTGAATGTCGGAGAAACCAACTCGAAATATACAGTAATCAACGATAATATAAATCCGGGCGAAGATGTGATCGTTGAAGGCCATTTTAACCTGTCCCATCTTTCACCGGTACAGGTGATCCAAAAGAGATAGATCTAAAAACCACTAAAATGACTATCCGGATTTTATAACGGACCATAAACAACATTTCAAAACATGAGACGATTAATTTTGTTAATTTACGGAGTAATAGCACTTACCCCGCTGGCTGCCCAAAAAACAGACCTGACACTGGACGAAGCAATTATCCTGTCCAAGCGGAAATCGTTCGAAGCTTTTAAGGCAAAAAACAGTTTCCTGTCAAAAGCGCTGGATTACCAGACCTCTTTGAGACTGTTGTTCCCGAAGGCAACCCTGAGTCTCAGCCCTTCAAACTACAGCCGTTCGATCGAAGAACAATGGGATTCGGAAGATGAACAGTATAAGCCGTATGAAGTACAGCGACTGACCTCAAACGGAAACTTTTCATTAAGCCAGTATATTGCCAGGACAGGCGGAACGGTTACCTTAAACTCGTACCTGTACCGGTATAAAACGTTTAAGGAAAAAGGGGACGATTATACCACCTATATTTCCAATCCGGTAACATTAACCTATTCCCAGAATTTTGCCGGGATCAATTCTTTCAAGTGGCAGATGCAGATTGACTCCGTTGAATACCGTCAGGCCAGGAAGCAGTACCTGGAAGATGTTGAAGCAACCACAATAAAGGCCATCGATCTTTTTTTTAACTTACTAAGTGCAGAGATGAGTTACAAAATTGCGATGCTTAATAAAAACAATGCTGACACCTTGTATTTTTTCGGTCAGAAAAAGCTGGAAATAGGGGCTGTTTCCCGCGATGATTACCTGAAGTTACAATTAAAAAGGGTAAATGCCGGAATTTCTCTTGAAAGCAGCCTTCTGTCCCTTCAGAAAGCCCGGCTGGCTTTAAACAATTTTTTGGAATTACCCCGGGATACCAAGATACAGTGCCGCATTCCGTCACACATTCCCGATTTTGAAATATCTGCTGACAAGGCTCTTGAGAAAGCATTTGAGAATAACCCGGACATCGCAGCATTGGAGAACAACCTGCTTTCTGCCCGGCGGGCCGTCAAATCGGCCAAAGCGGACAGGTTTTCAGCTAATTTCAGCGCTACGGTAGGGTTAAATCAAAATCAGGAAAAATTGGCCGATGCGTACAGATCGCTTAAAGACCAGGAATCGGTGTCCTTTACATTGTCTATCCCGATTATTGACTGGGGGGATACCAAACGTGCGATCACCCAGGCCAGGCTTAACCGGGAACTAGTGGAAGAGAACGCCCGGAAAGAACGTGATGCCATCAGCCTTGAAGTCCTGAATATGGTAAACGAATTTAATATTAAGCATAAGCAGGTTACCGCTGCAGCCCAGGCTGACAGCATTGCACAAATCACCTACCAAATTGTACAACAACAATTTATGCTCGGTAAAACCAGCGTGCTGGAGATTAACAGCTCGTATACGGATATGCAAAGCGCCCAAAACAGTTATCTGAATTCGCTGGATAATTTCTGGACACAACTTTATTCTATCCGGAAGCTTTGTTTGTATGACTTTGAAAATGAAGTCGATCTGAATACTGATTTTGACCGGATGCTGAAAGCTTATTAGTAAACAGAAACCTTTTAAAGCGCCAAAATTTGGAGGTTGTTTAATTTAGATGATATGATAAAATTTCTTGTAAAAAGACCGGTTGCCGTCATCATGACTTTTATCGCTTTTCTGATTCTCGGGCTGGCTTCGATGAACCTGATCCCGGTGTCATTGTTACCGGATGTGGCGATCCCGGAAATCACCATCCAGGTTTCGGTCCCTGATAAGCCGGTGAATGAAATCGAACAGAATTATATCCGCAGGATACGCCGCCAGATGCTGCAATTAAGCCACCTTCGCGATATCCAAAGTACGGCAACCAATGAGCAGGGTTTTATCCGGCTCACTTTTAAATACGGCACCGATATCAACTACGCGTTTGTCGAGGTGAACGAGAAGATGGACGGCCTGATGGGGTCCATGCCCTCTGATTTTATACGGCCCCGTATCATCAAGGCCTCTGCTACTGATATCCCGGTATTTTATCTGACCGTCATGCTAAAACAAAAGTATGCCGGTGAAAGCAAAGAGCGTTTCATGGAACTGAGCGAGTTCTGTGAGCAGGTTATCAAAAAACGGATTGAACAGCTACCCGAAGTGGCGATGGTGGATATCAGCGGTATGGAGTACCCCGAGATTTGTATTTTGGCCGATCTGGATAAACTCCGGATATTGGGAATCGATTACAGTGCCATCCAGTCGGCGCTGGAAGAAAACAATATTTCGTTGGGAAATATCCGGGTCCGTAACGGGATGTACGAATTCAATGTAAAATATGCCACGTTGCTGAAAAACAGGCGGGATATTGAAAATATCAGTATCCGGTCGGGCAACCGCATCTTTACATTGGGGGAACTGACCCGGATCGAGGTCCGTCCCAAATCGGGAAAGGGGGTTTTCATCGACAAGAAAGGACAGGCAATCATCATGGCGGTCATCAAAAAATCGGACGCCCGGATCAAAGACCTGAAAGAAGCGACCCAAAAGCTTATGGACAATCTGAATGAAGATTATCCCCGGCTGCATTTCGAATTGTCACGCAATCAGACCGAGTTGCTGGATTACTCGATTTCCAACCTGCAAAGCAGCCTGATCATCGGGGGGATACTGGCCTTTTTAATTATGCTGCTCTTCCTGAAAGACCTGAAATCTCCTGTCCTGATCGGCATCTCGATCCCGGTCAGTTTAATAATCAGCTTGTTGTTTTTTTATCTGTTTAAGCTTTCTGTCAATATTATCTCCCTCTCCGGATTGATCCTGGGGGTTGGAATGATGATCGATAATTCAATCATTGTGATCGATAATATTTCCCAATATTATTCTGCAAACAAAAGGGGGGTATTACAGGCGGCTGTTTCCGGGACCAACGAGGTTATACGTCCCCTGATCAGTTCGGTCCTGACAACCTGCGCCGTGTTTATCCCGTTGATTTTTCTGAGCGGGATAGCCGGCGCTTTGTTCTATGATCAGGCCATGGCAATCACCATAGGGTTGGGCGCTTCCCTGATTGTCTCGATTACACTGATCCCCGTGTTGTATGCTATCTTCTACCGGAGTTCAAAAAAGAAGCGGACCCCCGGGAAGTTAAAAATTTTCAGGTGGATCCGCTTTTACCAGAATATTGAGAACAGTTACGAACACGGGTACGACCGGATCTTTAAGAACCGGAGATGGTTTGTATTTGGCTCCTTACTGCTTTTATTGGCAGGGGGTTGGGCATTTGTACAATTAAACAAGGAACGGTTCCCTGCTTTTGAACAGACGGAAGCAGAAGTTTCCATCGATTGGAACAGGAATATCAGCGTGGATGAGAATGAAAAACGGATATTGTTGTTAATCCGGCAAATGGACAGTCTGACGACACAGCTGTCAGTCATGGTTGGCGGGCAGTCTTTTGTTCTTGAGCAGGGGAACAATTTAGGCTCTTCGCAGTCAGTCCTTTATTTTCAATCCGCCAGTACTGCCAACCGGGAAAGGGCAATACAACGTCTTGAGCAATGGATGAACGTGAATTATCCCGAAGCATTGTATGCTGTTTCTCCTCCCGAGACAATCTTCGAAAAGATATTTGGCAACCATGAAGCCCCTTTTGAAGTCAGGTTGTGGACCAATGGCAAAGACCCGCTGCCAACACCGGAAGTGCTCCATTCGATTGTGAGCGCCATTGGAAAAGCGTCCGGAAAATACCCGGATAAAAAAGTGCCATTACAGGAGTATTACGAAATAACCCCCCGGTTTGACCGCATCAAACTGTATAATGTCTCCATAGAGCGTTTGACAAATGTGCTCAAGAAATCGTTGAACCGCCTTTCCCTGTTTACGCTCCGGCAGGGACAATATGAAGTGCCTGTTGTGCTGACCGGGAAACAGGAAGATATCTATACGGTTATCCGGACTGTCCGGGTAATGACAGACGATAAAGGATTGATCCCTGTTGAACAATTGGTCGGGGTAAAGCGGATAACCGGATACAAGCTGCTGCAAGGAGGTAAAGAGGATGTGTACGCTTCTCTGGCATTTGATATTCCTGACGACGGGATTTCCGGCATGCAGCACCAAGTCAATCAGGTATTAAAAAGCTATCCGGATGTCCAGGTGAAATTTGCCGGGGCACTGTTCTCAAACCGGACTCTCTTTAAAGAATTGATCGTGGTCCTCATCGTCGCCTTACTGCTGCTTTATTTCATTCTGGCCTCTCAATTCGAATCGGTCCTTCAGCCTTTCATCGTTTTTATTGAAATCCCGATCGACATTGCAGGGGCCTTGTTGTTGCTTTGGATTACCGGGAACAGCCTCAACCTGATGAGCATGATCGGCCTGGTTGTAATGACCGGGATTATTATCAACGACTCAATCCTGAAAATCGATACCATCAACGGGTTGGTACGTAGTGGCCTCCCGGTACTGGAAGCCATCCACATCGGGGGACGCCGGCGCCTGAAACCGATCATTATGACCAGCGCCACCACAATCCTGGCCATGGTACCCTTCCTGTGGGGAAACGACATGGGCTCACGCCTGCAACAGCCCCTGGCCTGGACCATCATCGGCGGCATGACTATCGGCACTTTTGTCAGCCTCTACTTTGTACCACTTTGCTATTACTATTTAAAAAAGAATAGGAAAAGAGAAAGTACTTTTAAAAAATTGGGGGAAGACATGGAGGAGAAAATTTAAACGTCTTATAATAAATAGTTATGAAGCATCCTTGCACAGATAAACTAAAAATATGGATTAACAACCATAATGGCTGTATTAAAAAGGCAGATATCTGTTATTGCCACGCCGACGGCAGTTATTCCCGTCTATTTCTTAAAACGGGTGAAGTTTATCTTGTATCCAAAACACTAAAATGGCTGGAGGACCAGTTGGGCGGAAGGTGTTTTTTTAGGTGCCACCGGTCTTACCTGATTAATTTGCTGGAAGTGAAATGGATTGATATTGAAGGAAAGACGGCACATCAAAAATTATACCAAATACCCGTTTCAGATAGTAAACTTGTAAAATTACTTTGTAAACTAAACGCTCACAAACTATTTGAGAAAAAAGTATATTTTAAGCAATGATATAAGTAAATTTCGATATTGATTGTTCTAAACCATGTTCTTGCTAAAAATATTGGAAAGATTTGATGGTCCCTGTTCCTTATATCGGCAATAGTTCTCGGAAAATTGGCTATTGGCACTAGCCGAAAAACGGATGGACAAAGCAATCAATGCGCCGCGCCCGCCCTTATTGTTAAAGACTTTTTTTAATACGGGGTAGATAACAAATAAAAAAGCAAGAATGAAAGGAGATAACTCCACAAACCAATACTCAATGGGCATTAAACATCAATTCTGGTAGCTCCCCTTTCGGGAACAAAGGTATGTAATTTTTTCAGGGAGCTACGGCACCCTGCCTGTGAAAGGATAAAGCAGGCGTTATGTTATTTGTTAATTTGAATTATAATGAAATGAAAAAAATAAAAATAGTTGTTGCTGGTCTGTTTATAGCTGCAATAATTGTAGTTAACATTTCAATTGTTGGAAATGTTTCAGAAAATCAAAGTTGGCTAAATCTAAACGCATTGAATCTGGCTTTTGCTGATCCTGGAGAAAGTGGATGCGATGTCATAATTACTCCAGGCGGAGGTGGAACAGAAGGTGCAATCCTTTTGGAAAGTATTTGCTCATATAGTTGGCCAATACTCGAAATGGAAGCAGAATGTGTTTGGACAGGTGATTGCTCCGACATATGTATGTTTAGTGACGAACACGATTGTGCATAGCTTTTTTATAGGTTGTGATACTTAAAGGTATCGCAACCTATTCTTATTAACTTTTACATTTTTAAAATTCATTTATCATGAAGCAACCATTTTACTCACTAATAGTGATATCCTTTCTTTTTAGTTGCTCGTTCAATTCCAAAGATACATCGGATATCATAAGGATCGATATTGATAATTCGAAAACGATCGAACCTCTTTCAGTTATTGATTCAATACAAATGATAAATTTAGAGACCAATGAAAAAAGCTTAATTGGCAAGGTAAAAAAGCTTATCATTTATAATAATATCATTTTTGTCCTGGATTCGAGACAACAGGCTTTGCTTCGTTTTAGCTCAAAAGGTAAATTTCTAAATAAAATACATAAGATAGGGAAGGGACCAGGAGAGTACATTAGTATAAATGATTTTTGCATAGATAAAACGGAAAATAGAATTATCTTATTAGCAAATGGACGAAATATATTGACCTATTCATTTGAAGGTAAATACATTGGTAGTTCAATATTAAAAAATTATGTCTGCCATTATATCGAATGGCTGGGGAAAGACGAGTTCCTGCTATTCTCGGACACGGATGAATATCGGTTTTGCTTTTTTAACCTGAAAAAGAATGAAATAGTAAAGAAGTCAATACCCAATAATGATTTTGCTTACAAAACCGGATTTGGGCATTTACATACACCGTTTATGCAAAAAAAAAGCAATTCATATTATTGTACAGATTTATATTCATATAAAATTTTCAATATTTCTTTCCCCGGTAAAATAACTCTTGAAAAGTTAGATTTTGGAATACACAATAATTCTGTAATCCCATTAGATCTGGGGGCAGAAAGGTATAAAGAACGATACAAAGAAATGATATTGAACGGGAAATATGCAATGAATATATTTTACTTTTTCGAATCTTCAAATTATTACTTCACAAGTTATTTTTTTAACAAAAAGATACAAACCTCAATTTTAGATAAAAGAAATAATTGCAATTATTTCCTTGACAAGTATGAATTTCCGCAAGTAAAATATTTTTCTGACGATTCCCTGTTCGCAATTTTTGAACCATTATCTCTTGAAAAATATGTACCGGAAAGTTTCATGTCTAAAACAAAAAAAATGGAGATAAATATCAATGATAACCCTATTGTCATAGTATATAAATTTAAAAGAGATGTTTAAGTTCTTACAATACATAGCTGTAATCTTTAGCTTAGTTAGCTGTGATAATCATAACCAGATACAAGAAAAGGCTTTGCATAGGAGAAAAGCCGATAAATGTTGTAATCAATACGCTGTTTTAAAGGAACACTTCATTGCTGATTTGAGAAATGAAAATATACCATTAGATAATATAGAAGGAATATTAGGTAAAAAGGCCAGAAATATTATGATTGTACGAATATTTGGCAATTATTGTGGTACTTGCATCGATTCAGTTTTTTCAACAATAATAAGAAATTTTGAAGCCGAAAACTTTATTGTATTGGCATCAGATGTCTCACCAAGATATTTAAAATACAAGTTTGGAGATAACTTTAGGATAATTGATAAAAACGAAATTAACATTCCAATTGAAAAGAAACAAATGCCATATTTTTTCTTTTTTGACAAGGACAAGATATCCAAACATGTATTTATTGTTGATAAAATCAGTCTAGAACATTTAAATGAGTATTGTACCGTCTTAAATGATCTATATTTTTCAAAAAAAGAAAGAGCAGATTAGAGGTTGTTATAATTCATTTTTAATATTTGGAAGAATCATTATATGTTATCTTAATTAACGTGGATGAAACGAGATTTTATATGCTGGTCGTGGTACGTCATTAATACTACAATTAATCACAAAATGAATTATTTAAAAATATATTTTATATCACAATTATTAATGGCAGTTGTGTCTTGCAATCCTTCCGTTACGAAGGACGACGCACATATTCTTTTGAAAAACAAGGCACATGACTTTAGATCGCTTCCGTACCAAAAAGAAGCCACATGCAGCTTTCAGTTTACCAATCCCGGGGAAACGCCCCTACTTATTTTAGATGTGAAAACATCCTGCGGGTGCACTGTTCCCGAATGGACAAAGAAGCCCGTAAAACCGGGTAGTAGCGGGGAAATCAAGATTAAATATGATGCTGCTTTTCCAGGCGTGTTCCACAAAACAATAAAAGTGTATTACAACGGGAAAGATTCGCCCAAAGAACTGAGCATAACGGGGGAAGTGGAGTATCCGGACGATCTGGAAGGAGCTGAAAAATGAAGCGAAAAACAATTATAATTAACGGCATAACAGTCTTGTTAATTGCGCTGCTTACAAGGCTGCTTTGGCTAACAGTCCTTTTGGCGTTGACTGTTTGTGGTTATCTTTTTATTTCAAAATTGAAATTTTTACAGCAGCGGAGCCGGAAGGTCCGGGGAGTTAAATTGGCATTGACATTTTTCCTCATTTTTTGCCTGGCCATCTCGGTTCGGGTATTTCTCTTTGAAGTGTTTGCGATCCCGAGTGGTTCAATGGAAAATACCTTGATTCCCGGCGATAAAATCGTGGTAAATAAAATGATTTACGGTCCGCAAATGCCCCGGTCCCCCTTTGAAATTCCGTGGATCAACTTATTTTTTTACATGACTAAAGACAGCATGACAAAGATCGATTCTGCATGGTGGAACCCCAGACGTTTAGCCGGCCTGACGAAAATTAAGCGCAATGATGTGTTGGTTTTTAAAAATGAACCCGTCGCCCCGGGATATTTTATTAAGCGTTGTGTCGCATTACCGGGCGATGTACTTCAACTGATCAACAGTGATTTATACCTTAACGGAACCTATGCGGAAAACAACGGTCCGGGCAATGTTAAAAAGAGGCGACTGGTGTATAGCCATAGTCCATCCACATTAACCCGGGTGCTTGATTCTCTGCATATCAGCCGTTATTCTCTTTCCTATCCCGTATCTGACAGAGCCGGGAAGTTGTTTCTTTCAAAAAACGAAGCCATCAGATTAAAAACGGACCGGACAATTGATTCGGTCAAAGTGGATGTTCAGGCCGTTGACAGCATGGCATGGTTCTATCCGTACTACCGGAGGAAGCAATGGTCTGCCGATAACTATGGCCCACTGAAGATTCCGTTTAAAGGATGGACGATCAACCTGAACAGAACAACAACCGATTTGTATCTGGGGATCATTTCAAAATGGGAAAGCAAACCCGTTCATATTCGTAACGGACACTATTATATTGATGATCTTGAAATAACCCGGTACACTTTCCAAAACGATTATTACTTTATTATGGGAGACAATCGTCACAATTCTGTCGATTCCAGAATGTGGGGCATGCTGCCTGAATATAAAATTGTAGGGAAAGCGACGAACATCCTTTGGTCTAATAATGATGACGCTTTTAATTGGGACCGGGTATTGAAAAAAATCAGGTAACCAATCTATGAAAAGAATCCCGTTCATTTCAGGATATGAGGCTTGGCGTATAACGATTCCCTGGTATTGGACTTATGACATTTGACGGATAAACAAACTGCTCAGAAAAATATTCTGACTAACTAACAAACAACTGAATTGATATGAAAAACTGTATCCTTATTTTATTTGCATCTGTCCTTGCAATAATAGGTTGTCAAAAAAAGACGGCGACCGATGAACCAATAACGGAAGTCCGGAAAGTTCCCGAAGAAGGAGTGGTTCTCAATAAATGGCAACTTTTGGGCCCTTTACCTCTCGCTAACCCGGAGAACTCGATTAATATAAATAATTTGGAATGTTTCGGGTTTAAGGAAGATACAATCACATATCAGGACTTTTTAAAGATAGTAAAGGATGATGTGAAAGATACCTGTCTTCTGGATACAACTTTTACAAACAAGTATATCTTTTCCGGAGCTACTCCAATCGAGTTTAAAGAGTTGTCGGGGATATCGGAAGGAGAGTTGAGTGGGGATTATTATTTTGCCTGTCAAATTCGATGCAGAAGAGCAATTTCAACAAGGTTACATTTTTCGAGCAATGCGAGAGCTAAAATTTGGGTAAATAATAAATTGTTCTATTGTGCTGATTATTCACTTCCAATCGCCAGTTACCGGGAATTTAGACCCATAACATTAGAGGAAGGAAATAATTTTATATTGATAAAAATTAATCGGCCGAATAAGGGAACGGAAATGTATGCACGCCTGGAGAATGCAAGCAAGCGTGCATTGGAGAGGGCTTATGGGCTCCACAGTCACGGCATTTTGGACGGGTGCGTATATATTTGGGGAGATAGTATTAAGCTGAGTAGTAGCTTTCCTCCGAGTAATGGTGAAATCAGTATCCTTGACAGTGATAATAAACTGGTTGTGAAAGATTCCATTCATGAAGGGATAAGCTGGGCTTACCCAATGGCAGTGCTTAAGGATGGTTATTACAGGGTGGAAGCAAAAATTGGCGACATAGAGCTTACCCATGACATTTACCGGGGCGTTGCCACTGATTCCATTCAAAAAATATTGGATGAACTCAACCTTTTTAAGGTCTCTGATAAGGTTAAGCGAAACATTGATGCCCTCCGTTTCAGGTTTCAACACCTTCAGAAGAATACCTGGTGGGGCGACCCAAAATATGTCAGCTTATTTATTCAGATAAAGGATATCTACGCTAATTTAAAACAGGGGATTGATCCGTTTAAACAGACCAAAGGCTGCTTTATCAGGTCTTATATCTCTGAGATCGATTCAAGTCTGCAATACTATATTCTGCATGTCCCTTCTTCGTACCGGAAAGGGAACGCGATAGCGGTAGGCGTAGCGGTCCCTGTAAATGTTTACGATAAATTTCCTTACCTGCAGAGTTTCCGGGTGGCCAACAGTAAACTGATTGATTTTTTCCAGGACCTGTCCGAAAAATATAACCTGATCATCATTGAACCGGGATCAAGGCGGAAAAATAAGGCAAATTACAATTCCATCGAGGAGACTGAGTTCTTTGCAATTTTAAAAGATGTGGAAGCGGATTATGATACAGACCAGGGCCGGCTCTATTTAGCCGGGACATGCAGCGGCGGAAATGAACTGATAAAAATGACCGTAAAATATCCCGACCTTTTTGCTGCAGTTGGCGTGGTTGCCCCGGACATTGTCTATGTTGATAAACATGAAAATCCGTGGAGAAAAGCAAACTTCCCGGTCATGTTTCTGGGTAATGACAGACAGTTACCGATTTTCGATACGCACAGCGTTATCGACCGGCATGTTCCCATTGAATCCAGTGAAAACCTGAACAAGCTGGCAGCATACTTCCGGCTCGAAAATTTTCATTACATAAAAATACCGAATGAATACCCTAAGTACTACCCGGACGATTTTTATGACGACATCTTTAAGTTCACCCGGAATTATACCTTGAACAGAAGTCCCCGTCAGGTCGGTTTAACAACCAGCCAGATGCTTTACAACAAATCGTTCTGGGTCACGATTACAGACATGAAGGTACCGGGTGAGGCCCGCATCCGGGCAGAAATCAAGAGGAACAAATTGACCGTTCACAAAGAGAATATTACAGCTTATGATATTGATCTGACAACATTACCGTACGACAGAAATAAGCCTTTAAGAATAATCGATAACGGGGACCGGGTGTTCGGTGCGATTGTGAAGGATTCTGTTTTGCATATCGGTCCCCGGGAGGTTCCCGGCACTTTAAAAAAGAACCGGAATGTAGCAGGTCCTCTGGCACATGTGTTTGCCCATCGTTTTATCATCGTGAAGGGAACTTCAGGGACCCGGATCGAAAATAAAGCGATTGGCGCTTTGGCCGATACCATTAATAAGTACTGGTATAAACGGTATTTCGTCAACTGCCGGATCAAAAACGACTACGATATTACCCCCAAAGATATTGAGCATTCGAACCTTGTTTTATTGGGAAACCCGGCATCGAATTTATTCCTGGGCAGGGTACAGAAAAATATTCCGATAACGGTTTCAGCAACAGGCATTACCATAAAAGGAAAAGAGACCAGCGGGGACAAACTCTGTTTTTACATGGCCTACCCGAATCCATTGAACCGGGACAACTATATTGCTATTATCGGTTACAATAACCCGGCTTATATCTCACTGGGATCTGAAACCACGGGACCATTTGACGACGTTTCTGATTATGGGTGGTATGATTATAAAGTATGGGATGACAGGCCATTCGATAATGCGGTTCAAAGTGGTTATTTTGATTCATCCTGGAAATAATCATTACGAACGCTGGGACCGTCTAAAAAGTCTGACAAGTTTTTTGGAGACTATCAGATTGTAAGTACAGGTTCAGTCTCTCATCCCTCCAAATCCCGAATTAAATTCGGGATTTGGAGGGGTGAATCGCAGCACAGCTTTCAATTTGTAAGTTGAAAATCGCTGGAATCTACTTTTTGGACAGCCTCAATCTTGTTAAAAAGAAGCGCTGTTTCTACCCCGTTGGTCCCGAAATAATCCTTCCCCTGCGATACTCGCGGGGAGATACGTTCATTGCTTTCCTGAACCGGCGCGAAAAATAAAACTGGTCTTCAAATCCCGCTTCCCTGGCGACATCGGCAACCGAAAGCTCCTTATTATCCAATAGCCTGCATGAATATTGTATTTTCAGCTGAATAAAATAGTCGATCGGGGAAAATCCGGTCCGCCCAAGGAATTGCCGGGAAAAATAAGAGGCTGAAAGGTTTACTTCCCCGGCAAGTTCTGCCAGGGTTAATTTCTTCTTCAGGTTCTCCAGCATGAAGTTAATGATCAGGCTTACCGGGTCGTTGGTTATTTGCTCATTAATCACGCGGTATTGCTTCAGGTGCGTAAAAGTAGCCAGCAAATAGGGAAGACATTGATTTACGTACTCGAGAATCCCGATACTGAAACCCCGCTCCAGATTTTGGAAAATTTCCCCGAAAAGGTCAATCCGTTCGCTAATCCGGGATGTTTTATTCCTTTCAACCGCAATAGCCTGGGGCTGGCTCCCGGCAATGTATTTCGACTTTTTACCGGCAAAATGGATCCAGTAGATCGACCATGGATCCTTTATATCCGCATAATAGGCGTGAGGGGCACCCTGAGGAATAATAAAATAATGATCCGGCGGAAGAATATAGTCTTTGCCGGATATTTTTATAGTACCGAACCCTTCGGTATTATATAACAAAATTGACTGAGAGATTCCTTCTGTTCGTTCACGAAAATGATAACGGGCATGCGGATAGTACCCGATGTCTGTCAGATATAAATCCTCAATCAAAGGATTCCGCTTAAGAATGTCCAGAATCTTGTCAGGGATGACATAACTTAACTGCCCCGGAAACCCATCCTGCTTTTTCATATGTTTACCCATGTTTAAATACCTATAGAACCACCAACCATAAAACAATCTAACGCATAATCATCTTCCTGCGCACTTTCCCCAATATATCCTGTTTCAACAATTATTAACAGATATTGTCAATATCATACTTATATCCGGAAAAACCTGATATTTCAAAAGTACTAATTATTCACAACTTGAAACAATTTCAAGGATCAGGAACAAAAGGACAGACAATAATAACAGAGCAATATTATCCATATAAAAATAAAATCCTTCATGGATGCTGTCCCGGATCTTTGATAGTTTTGTCATCAGACTAAATCAAATAAACGGTGAAAGGATCAACTTTAAACAAACGGTTTATTATGGGGATCACCCTGGTCTCCGCTATGGGTGGGTTATTATTTGGCTACGATTGGGTGGTCATCGGCGGGGCCAAACCCTTTTATGAACGGTTCTTCGGTATAGCAGCGATCCCTTACTTACAGGGATGGGCTATGAGCAGCGCCCTGATCGGATGTCTGTTTGGGGCCGTAATGTCAGGCTATTTATCAGACCGGTATGGCCGTAAATTACCGTTGATCACTGCTGCCGCACTCTTTACCGTATCGGCCATCGGAACAGGTGCCGTTTCGCTGTTTACGCCATTTGTTGTTTACCGGCTGATCGGAGGGGCCGGGATAGGCCTCGCGTCAGCGATATCGCCCATGTACATTGCTGAAATTTCCCCTGCCCAAATCAGGGGCCGGCTGGTATCCGTCAACCAGCTGACAATAGTTATTGGCATTTTAGCTGCCCAAATCATTAATTACCTGATTGCTGAAAAGATTGAACCCGGATCCGGAGACCAGGAAATCCTCCGGTCGTGGAACGGGCAAATGGGCTGGCGCTGGATGTTCTGGGCCGAAACAATCCCTGCATTCCTGTTTTTTATATTGGCTTTTACAATCCCTGAAAGCCCTCGTTTTCTGATCGGAAAAGGAAAAAATTCACAGGCCCTTTCAATCCTGGAGCGCATAGGCGGAAAAGAGTATGCCGATATTGAGGAAAAAAGTATCATTCAGACAGTGACTTCTGCCTCACCGAAAATAAACTGGGACGGACTAAAAGCCAAAAAAGTACGTCCTCTGTTAATTGCAGGTATTATTTTGGCCATCTTTCAGCAATGGTGCGGGATCAACGTCATTTTCAACTATGCCGAAGAAATATTTACATCGGCTGGCTATTCCGTCGGCGATATGCTATTTAATATTGTCATCACCGGTACGGTAAACCTCATTTTTACACTCATTGCAATGCGTATGGTCGATAACTGGGGACGCCGCAAATTAATGCTGCTAGGATCCGGCGGACTTGCCTTTATTTACCTTATCCTGGGAGGCAGTTATTTTATTGAAATTAAGGGATTTGCCATTCTCTTGCTGGTCCTGCTTGCTATTGCCACTTATGCGATGACCCTGGCACCTGTCACCTGGGTTGTTCTTTCTGAGATTTTCCCAAACAAGATACGAGGTGCCGCGATGGCAATTGCCACGACATCGCTGTGGCTTGCTTGTTTCGTGCTTACCTACACGTTTCCTGTTTTAAACAGGTGGCTTAATGCAAGCGGAACTTTCTGGCTATATGCTTTCATCTGTCTGTCAGGATTTCTGTTTATCCTGAAAAGACTTCCTGAAACAAAAGGGAAGACGCTTGAAGAAATCGAAGGAATGTAGATGCCAAAACAGCCGTAATCAGACGCTGAGTGGCCGAATGGTGAATTGGTGAACTGGTGAATTGGCGAATTAATTTATAATTAGAGAATTAGGAACGATATGAAAACCGGATATTTAACAATCATACTCCTGGTAATGGCCTTGCCGGCCTGTCATCAACCGGATACTCAGAAAAAAATTGACCTTTCCGGCGAATGGGAATTTGCCGTCGATTCGCTGGATCAGGGCATTCCCGGAAAATGGTTTGATCACAGGCTACCTGACCATATTATGCTTCCTGGATCGATGACTTCAAACGGGAAAGGGAACGACATCTCCCTGAAAACTCCCTGGACCGGGCAGATTATAGACAGCTCGTATTTTAAGAGCCCGGTCTATGCACAATACAGGAAGCCGGATAACATCAAAATTCCGTTCTGGCTCCAGCCCTTAAAATATTATAAAGGAGCTGCATGGTATCAAAGAGAAATTGTAATCCCCGCAACCTGGAATAAAAAGCATATCAATCTGTTTCTGGAACGCTGCCACTGGGAAAGCCGCCTGTGGGTCGACGGGCAGGAAGCCGGTATGCAAAACTCGTTGGGGACCCCTCACCAATACGATCTTTCTTCCTTGCTCACACCCGGGAAACACCGGCTCACGCTGTGTATTGACAATCGGGTGAAAGATATAGACCCGGGTATCAATTCGCACAGCATTTCCGACCACACGCAAACGAACTGGAACGGCATCACCGGGCAGATGTTCCTGGAATCCCGCCCGCCAATTTTTATCAAAAATATCGAAGTGTTCCCCGATATTGAACGTAAACTGATCAATGCAAAGATCAGCGTGGACAACAGTTCGGAGGAAAAAACAAAAATACACCTTGTCCTCGAAGCAACGGGGAAAACTTCTCCGGGATCACAGGCCTATGATTTAAGGATAAATCCGGGAAAGAATGTGCTGACTGTAAACTATGCTATGGGCGATGATTTCAGTTTCTGGAACGAATTCCATCCCGAAGTTTACGGGCTCACCGCAATTTTACAGGGAAAGGTGCCGGATGAAAGCGATACCTGCCGGACCGTTTTTGGCATGCGCGAGATCCGGACAGAAGGGAAACATATCCTGGTCAACGGACTGCCCGTGTTTTTACGCGGAACACTTGAATGTGCCATCTTTCCAAAAACAGGCTACCCTCCTACTGACGTCAATGCCTGGCTCCGCATTTTCAGGATTTGCCGCGCGCATGGGTTGAACCATATGCGGTTTCATTCATGGTGCCCGCCCGAAGCCGCTTTCCTTGCTGCCGACCAGACCGGTTTTTACCTGCAGGTAGAATGTTCGTCCTGGGCAAACCAATCGACTACGCTGGGCGACGGTAAGCCATTCGACAAATATCTGTACGAAGAGAGCGAACGCATGGTTGAAACATACGGAAACCACCCGTCGTTTTGCATGATGGCCTACGGGAACGAGCCGGGAGGAAATAATCAGGTTCCTTTTCTGACCAAATTCGTGAGCTTCTGGAAAAACAAAGACAGCCGGCGTATTTACACCTCCGGGGCCGGTTGGCCCAACCTTCCTGTTAACGATTACCTGAGTGACTCGAACCCTCGTATCCAGCACTGGGGCGAAGGGCTAAAAAGCATCATTAACTCAAAGGCCCCCTCAACCGATTTCGACTGGTCCGGTTATATCGACCAATTTTCACAGCCGGTAGTTAGCCATGAAATCGGTCAATGGTGCGCCTATCCGGACTTTAAAGAAATTGCAGCATACGACGGGATCCTTCGTGCCCGGAATTTTGAAATCTTCAGGGAAACGCTGAAAAAAAACGGGATGGAAAAACTGGCGGACAGCCTTCTGCTGGCCTCCGGAAAACTTCAGGCGCTTTGCTATAAGGCCGACATTGAGGCTGAACTGCGCACAAAAGACCTTGGCGGTTTTCAACTGCTCGATCTGCACGATTTTCCGGGACAGGGAACTGCACTTGTCGGGGTGCTGAATTCATTCTGGGATGAAAAAGGCTATATATCCCCTGAAGAATACAGACATTTCTGTAATTCCACCGTTCCGCTGGTACGCATGAAAAAAAGAATCTTTACAAATGACGAGAAGTTTGAGGCTTCTGCCGAAGTTGCCCATTATGGGGAAAAAACAATCACTGGCTGTATCCCTGAATGGAAAATTACAAACCCCAAAAGCGAAGTAATTATAAAAGGAAAATTGGCAGAAACAGATCTGCCGGTCGGAAACGGGTTCCCGATCGGTAAAATCTCATTCCCGTTAAACAAGATAGCCCGTCCGGAAAAACTGACGCTCACAATAGCGATCGATTCACTTTACAACAGCTGGGATTTTTGGGTCTATCCGGCAAAAAAGGAAGCAATCAAAGGGGAAGAAAAAATCCGCGTCGTTCAAAAGGCCAATCCGGCAACTATCGGTTTCCTGAGAAACGGAGGCCTGGTTTTGCTGACCCTGAAAAAAGGAACGCTTTCGCCGCAAATGGGTGGAACAATCCCGGTCGGTTTCTCGAGCATTTTCTGGAACACGGCATGGACACTAGGGCAGGCCCCCCATACACTTGGAATACTTTGTAACCCGGAGCACCCGGCCCTGGCTGAGTTCCCTACGGAGTACCACAGCAACTGGCAGTGGTGGGATGCAATGAGCCATTCAGGAGCCATAGACCTGACCAGTCTGCCACACAGTCTGAACCCGGTTGTGCGGGTAATCGACGACTGGTTTACAAACCGGCCCCTTGCCCTGATTTTTGAGGCGAAGGTTGGGAAGGGCAAATTACTGGTATCGGGTATTGATTTGACTTCCAACCTAAAAGAACGGAAGGAGGCCTCCCAGTTACTTTACAGTCTGAAAAAATATATGGCCGGCAGCAATTTTAATCCTTCAACAGAAATTGAAGCCGGTCAGATCAGTAACCTGATCAGTGAATAAGAAAGAAAAATTTCGATAATTATACAATGAACAGAATATGTCGGTGAAAGCTTGGTATGAAAAAGTTTTGATCCCAACCTATGGAGTTGGGAAGAGGGAGAAAAACCCATTGTTTCTTGAAAAACGGGTTTATCAGGGAAGCAGCGGAGTTGTTTATCCTCATCCGGTTATTGAAAAGATTGAAGACGAAAAAAAAGAAGTAGAATGGGAAGCTGTTTTTTTGGAAAACCAGTACCTGAAAATTATGATCCTTCCTCAGCTGGGCGGACGCATTCAGATGGCTTATGATAAAACCAAACAACGTCATTTTGTATATTACAACCAGGTTATCAAGCCTGCACTGGTTGGTTTGACCGGTCCCTGGATTTCAGGAGGCATTGAATTTAACTGGCCGCAACATCATCGTCCGTCGACTTATGAACCGACCGATCACCTGATCGAACGCCATCCGGACGGGAGTGTGACCGTTTGGTGCAACGAACTGGAACGCATGTTCCGTACCCGCGGCATGGCAGGGTTCACATTATATCCGGATAAAGCTTATCTCGAAATAAAAGTAAAACTTTACAACCGTACCGATCATCCGCAAACATTCCTGTGGTGGGCAAATCCGGCGGTCAAGGTAAATGATGATTACCAGTCGGTTTTTCCTCCCGATGTAAATGCGGTATTCGATCACGGAAAACGCGACGTTTCTGAGTTTCCCGTTGCAAAAGGCACTTACTATAAAGTTGACTACTCTCCCGGAACGGATATTTCCCGGTACAAAAATATCCCGGTCCCGACTTCATACATGGCGATCACATCCGGTTATGACTTTGTGGGCGGTTATGAAAACGACAGCCGGGGAGGCCTGCTTCACGTGGCAGATCATCATATATCACCCGGGAAAAAACAATGGACATGGGGGAACGGCGATTTTGGACAGGCATGGGACCGGAACCTGACAGACGAAGACGGGCCTTACATCGAGTTAATGTGCGGCGTTTATACGGATAACCAGCCCGATTTTTCCTGGTTGATGCCTGGCGAAGAAAAGTCGTTCAGTCAATACTTTATGCCTTACAGGGACTTGGGCGTAGTAAAAAATGCTACCCGGGAAGCGATGTTAAGCCTCGGGACCAAAGACGGGAAAACGGCTGTTAAAATTTATACGACAGCAGCCTATCCTGCAGGGAAAGTTTTACTTAGCAGCGAAGGCAGGGTCCTTTTAGATGATACATTCGATTTTCACCCCGGAACTTCATACGGGAAAGTATTGAACCTGCCCGCAGAAGTCAATCCTGACAAACTGGACATTTCCGTTTTTACAGCAGAAGGTGTTTGCCTTGTAAAGTGGACAACAGAACCAATACAAAAAAAGGAGATACCGTCGCCGGCAAGAGCGGCGAAAGATCCCAAAGAAATTGGAAGCAACGAACAGCTTTATCTTACCGGCCTGCACCTGGAACAATACCGTCATGCGACTTACGATCCCCGCCCCTATTATGAAGAAGCACTGTCGCGCGACCCGAAAGAAAGCCGCTGTAATAACGCGCTTGGTCTCTGGTACCTGCGGCGGGGACAGTTTGCGAAAGCTGAACGTTATTTTAGGACCGCTATTGATACGCTCACCGAGAGAAACCCAAACCCGGTTGACGGAGAACCTTTTTTCAATTTAGGCCTGGCACAACGCTATCAGGGAAAAACAGAAGAAGCGTACAATGCCTTTTATAAATCTGTCTGGAATGCCGCCTGGATGGACAATGGTTATTTTCAGATTGCACGGATTGAAACCCTTAACGGCAAATGGGATCCTGCGCTGGAAGCCATTGACCGTTCGTTGATCCGGAACTGGCACAACCATAAAGCCCGGCAACTAAAAGTAAGCATCCTCCGCCATTTAAATAAAAAAGAAGAAGCACTGGCATTATGCAGGGAATCGCTCCATCTGGACCCGTTCAACTTCAGTTTATATTTTGAAAAATATTTGCTGACTAAAGACGAAAAAGCCCTTTCCGAAATGAAATCGCTGATCCGGGGCAACATTCACAACTACATTGAATTTTCGCTGGATTATGCTTATGCCGGTCTCTATGAAGAAGCTGTCCGTCTGATATCGACCGGCATTAAAGAACAAGCCGGGAAAAACGTTTACCCGATGGCGGTTTACTATAAAGCGTGGTTCCTTTCGCTCTCCGGAAAGACGGTTGAAGCAATGAAAGTCCTGACATCGGCCCTTGAACTCTGCCCTGACTTTTGTTTCCCGAACCAACCGGAGGCCGTAGTGACGTTACAGTGGGCCATTCACCAGAATCCAGGGGACTATAAAGCATTATACTACCTGGGTAATTTCTGGTATGCTTTTAAGAATTATGAGGAAGCTGTTTCATGCTGGGAAAAATCGACTGAACTTTTCCCGATGTTCCCCACCACACACAGAAACCTGTCCCTTGCCTATTTCAACAAGCAGCACAACGCAGAAAAAGCGCTTGCTTCTCTTGAGAAAGCCTTTGAACTGGACAAGACCGACGCCCGCATCCTGATGGAACTGGACCAGCTTTATAAACGGTTGAATTATTCAGCAGAAGAAAGACTTGCAAGACTGGAGAAGCACCGCTCTCTTTGTGATGAACGGGACGATCTTTTTCTGGAACGGGTTACGCTTCACAACATCCTTGGAGAATATAAAAAAGCCTATGAATTAATTATGTCACGTAAGTTTCATCCATGGGAAGGAGGTGAAGGAAAGGTAACCAGACAGTATGTTTTCAGTCTGAAAGAAATAGCCAAACAATCCATCCGGGAAAATGAATTCGAAAAGGCTGTAAAGCTGCTTGTCCTGGCAAGAAAGTATCCTGAAAACCTGGGAGAAGGGAAACTTTACGGGGCACAGGAAAATGAATTATTATACTGGCTGGGGACCGCTTACGAAGGCATGAACGGCATAAAAGAAGCCAAACGGTTATTTACCGAAGCATCGCAGGGACTGAATAAGGTATCGGCAGCCATATTTTATAACGACCAGCAGCCGGATACTATTTTTTATCAGGGACTGGCCCTTCAAAAGCTGGGACAAAACGGGGAAGCAGAGAAAAGGTTCGATTCGCTTATCGATTTTGGGAAAGAACACATGAACGATAATGTCAGAATTGACTATTTCGCAGTCTCTCTGCCCGATTTGCTGATCTGGGATGATGACCTAAACCTCAGGAACCGGGAACTTTGCTATTATCTTATGGCCCTTGGATACCTGGGAAAGCAAGATACGGACAGTGCCAATCGCTATTTTTTAAAGATATCGAACAAGTATAACTTTAATATCGACAATTTACGATCAAACTAGCCGGACAAGGGCATTGTCATTCACCGAACCGGTACCCGATGCCCGATTCCGTGATCAGCAATCTGGGTTTCGAGGGATTGTCTTCGATCTTTTTCCGCAGTTGCGCCATAAACACCCGGAGGTATTGGGTCTGCTCGATATACCCGTAACCCCACACTTCCTTCAGTATGTGCTGATGTGTAAGTACCCGTCCCTGGTTTTTTGCTAACAGGCAAAGAAGCGAAAACTCAGTTGATGTCAGTTTCAGGATCTCATCATTCTTCCTGACTACATGGTTCGCCATATCAATGACGAGTGAGCCGGAGCAGATAACCGGCTCATCCTTTTTTTCTCCTCCGGAACGGATTGCAGCCCTGATCCTCGCCAACAGTTCACCGCTCCTGAAAGGCTTCGTGAGATAATCGTTAGCCCCGCTATCAAGCGCACTGATAATATCTTCCTCCGAATCGCGGACAGACAAAACGATTACCGGTTTTAAAAACCATTCACGGAGCTTCTTCAGGATTTCCTGGCCATCGGCATCCGGCAGGCCCAGATCGAGAATGATCAGCGACGGATGATAAGTCGCCGCATCCGTCAGCCCTTCTTTTCCGGTTGGCGAATGAATGATCCTGTACCCGCTGGCAGACAGGGTAATTTCCAACAGACGACGGATCTGAAGTTCATCGTCAATGATCAATATGGTCTCTTTCTCGTTCATAACTTTTAAAATCAGGACTATCTTTACACGCTTATTTCGATATATCGCCTATTTCGGGATTCCCCGACGGTATTTTCACGGTAAACCTGGCCCCTCCGTTTTTCCTGTTTTCCACAGAAACATAACCATCATGTGCTTCCACGAAACCCTTTACGATAGACAAACCCAGTCCCAGCCCTCCTGTTTTGCTTCCTTCTGTCCTGAAGAATTTTCTGAAAACATTTTTTATTGTTGCTTCCGGGAACCCGGGACCACGGTCCATCACCTGCATAGCCAGCTCGCCCGGGTTATACCAAACATTCAGTCTGATATTAGAAGCCACCGGGGCATGCTGGCAGGCATTGAATAAAAGATTGTACAGGACTTGTTCCATCAACCCGAAATCGATCCTGACAAGGGGCATATCGTCAGGAACAGAAACCAACAACGAAAACGGTTTCAGTTCGTCTTTCAGATCATCGGTTACCTTATTGATCAGGTCGTTGATATCGTACCAGTCGAGCCTGACGGTCAATCGTCCGCTCTCCAGCCGGGACATGTTCAGCAGGTTTTCAATAAGTCTGTTAAGCCGGACAGAAGCCATGAATATTTCCTTGAACAGAGCTGACTGGTCGGTTGCCGAATACGAAGAAGTAAGCAATGTATCGGAAGCGCCCAGAATCGTGGCAACAGGAATTCTCAGTTCATGAGAAATTGAGTTGAACAAGGTCTTGTACAGACGATCCGATTCATCCAGGAAGCGGGCCCGTTTCGCCATTTCTTCCAAAAATTCACGTTCCAGGGCATTTGATATCAGGGTAAGAAAGGTTTCCCAGAAAACCTTTTTATTCCCGTTAAAGGGCTTCTCGTGCTCCACCATCACCACGCCGGGATTTAACAGGGAACCGGTCAGGGGATAGCAGGTACGCCCGCTTGATGGCATTGTCCCTGTAAACCGGCCTGCTTCCGTGGAATACTCAAAGACCCAGTTTGCCAGCACGATCAGGTTCTGGGAAGAAATCTCCCCCGCTTTCAGCAAGCCAGGGAATATCAGTTTGTTATTCCCATCCTGCAAAATAAACAGAGGCTCGAACGAAAAATGCTTCTTCATCTCATCATTTGCCACAGCAAGTATTTCTGAAATGTTTGCTGCTTTGGAAAGCCCCCTGGTTAGCTGAAAAAGGGCGTTTGTCCGTTCTTCCCTGCTCCTTGCCAATTGTTCCTCTTTGCGGATCCGGCTGGTCAGCACGCCGTTCAACAGCACGATGATGAAAAACATGCAAAACATCAGGATATCTTCCGGCTTATTGATATGAAAAGTATAATGAGGCGGAATAAAAAAGAAATTCCAGACCAGCGAACTAAGGGCCGAGGCTAAAAAGATGGGCCCGATCTTCATAAAGGTAGCCAGTATGGATACGACAAAAAGCAAGACAAAGGAAACAACATGGTATCCCTGTGCTTCTGATAGCGGGATACACAGCAGGACTGTAAAACCAATAGAGACAACCGCCAGTACATACTGGTTGGCCCACCTGATAAAAGACAGGAATGAGAGGGGGCCTGATTTTTCTTGTTTTCGCGTTTGCCGGTTCATCATGTAAAATATTAATTGACAAATTTAGGGCATCTTCCCGTCAGATTGCTGTCTGCCTGGTACCCAGGAAAACGACCCGTATCAATGCAAATACAGGAACGATTTCCAACCTTCCCGACCACATCTGAAAGATATAAATAACTTCCAAAAGAGGAGGCATCGAAGGAGAAGTAATTCCGGAGGACAGTCCGACCGTACATTGTGCCGAAGCTGACTCGACCAAGGCATCAGAAAAACGGAAAGTCCCGTGCAGGACGATCGTCGACAGGATGGCCGATCCTATGATCATCAGGAAAAACAGGATGGCAATGGAAGCAGCCTTACCGAATTCTTCATAAATTTCCTCCCCGATCAGTTTTTTGTTGTTAAACCGAAGCGTCTGTATCGTCTGGCTTGATAAAAAGACTTTACTGATCTGCCACCGGATAACTTTCGAAATAATCAGGGCCCGGATCATTTTTATGCCACCGACCGTACCGCCGGAGGCCCCTCCGATAAACATTCCTGCGGCCGTAATAAAAAATATCGATAACCAGTCCCAATGCCCCATGTCGGACGTTTGCCAGCCGGTAGTCGACATCGCACTTACAAACTGGAAAATCCCTTCCCTGAAAGGAGCAGGAACGGCATCGGCATAAAGCAGCAGGAGCGAAAGGATCAGGCTCCCGAATATAAAAAACAGGAGTAGCCAGCGGGTCTGGATATCCTTCCAGAACTCACTGAATTTCTTTTCATAGATTACCTTGTAATAAAAAGGAAGAGAGAAAGTTCCCAGGATCATCGGCAACAGGTACAGCATATCCATATAAACCGAGTGATAACTGGCAATACTGTCGTCAAGGGTACTGAAACCTCCGGTAGACTGACCGGCCATCGCATGATTGATCGAATCGAAAATATTTTCGGACAACGGGTAGCGCGGAAGGATCACAGATGTGCCTATCACCAGGTAAACAAAAGAAAATAAGGTAACATAGACATAGACCTTCCAGATCGACCTGGCTGTCTGGATTACTTTGGGTTTCAGCCGTTCGCCGGTCGACTCGGAACCATAAAGCAGGATTGCCCCTTTCCCGCTTACCTGCTTCATTACCGCCAGCACCATGACAATAAAACCGGCACCCCCCACCCACTGGGCAAGGGACCGGTAAAACAGCACCCCCTTGCCCACAGACGGTTCGTGAACAGCCATTGAAAGCCCTGTCGTGGTATAGGCGCTCATACTTTCGAAAAAACAATGTAAAAAATTGCGGAAATAGACCAGACTGCTGAACGAATAATCTGCCCCGGCAGGGATAAACCGGTTCATCACTACATCCGGGGTAATCCAGGCGATAACAAAAAAAGGCAACGCCCCCATCAGCGTTATACCTAACCACCCGAATGCAGCGATAATAACTGCATGAACCGGCTGGACCTCTTCAGAGCGGTGAAAAACCTGATTTAAAATAAAACCCGAACAAGAAACACTCAATCCCGAAATAAGGAACCCTAAGGCGGAATACCATTCAGAATAAATGGCTGAAACAAGCGCCGGAACAGCAATCACTGCTCCCAGCAAAATAAACAAACTCCCGGTTTGTTTTAAAATGATTTTATAAGTACTGCTTCTCACTCAATCGAAAATTAATTACCCTTCATATTATTCAACCCGCAACCAGCCTTGTAAAACGACCGGCTAAATAAAACCAGCAACGGATAGACCTGCAGTTTTCCTGCAATCATCAGGATACCCAGAAATAGTTTCGTATTTTCTGTCAGGTCTGCCAGGCCGAACTGATGTCCGAATGTCGACAGGGCAGAAACAACAAGGAGAACGGATTCTCCTGCACCTACCCCGTTGCCGGTAAGTACAAAAACACCGATGGCTGTAATAATTCCCCAAATCATGATAAAAGACAAAATGCTGTGATTATCATTCTCGCCGACTTCTCCCTGATTGTATTTTACAGGAAAGGTCATTGGGTTATTCCCTGTTCTGAAGCTTCGTCCGAAGTTTTTGAACAGAACAAGAAGTCTCGGCAGCTTTATACCTCCTCCGGGAGAGGTAAAGCCCCCGCCTGCAATCATCAGGAAAAGCAAAAACATCAGAAGGCCAACCGGCCATTGAAGGTACCCGTCAATAGAATAACCGGTGTTGGAAATAAATGAAGCGGACTGAAAAATACCACTTCTGACAGCAGATCCAAAACTATATCCTTCCTTAAAATACAGGATCCCGGCGATAATCAACACGGCAAACAGGACCACTCTTCCGTAAAAACGCATTTCCTCATTCTTCAGGGCACCCTTTAACCTTCCGGTTATCGCCTGATAATAAAAAGCAGAACCTGCTCCCGACAAAAACATAAATAACGTCATAATATACCGGACCGATGGAGAAAAGCCCTCCATTCCTTCATTAACCGGGGAAAAACTCCCTGTTGATATAATCCCGAAGCTATAGCAAAGACTCCCGAAAAGATCCATTCCCACCAGATAAAGGCACAGCACCTGGACTAATGTCAACAAAAAATAAATCAGGCAGACTTGTTTCACAGTTCTTCCCAATCCGGAGCTACTCCCCTCTCCTGTCATAAACCCGGCAGAAAAAATACCGGCCCCTCCAATATTAAGAACCGGGAAAACTGTCAGTATCGAAACAAGCGTTGCCATTCCTCCAATCCATTGGGTAAGGCTCCGCCACAAGACTATTGATCCGGGCAAACGATCAAGGTGAGTAAAAACAGATGAGCCTGTCGTTGTGATGCCCGATGCCGCTTCAAAAAAGGCATCAACCGGAGAAGAAGCCGCCCCGCTCAGGATGTAAGGCAATGCTGCGCCGATAATAAGTATTAACCAGGAATAAATTAACAGGACGATGAGGTGCCTCCGGCTGGTCTCCGGTTCTGAGTTACCGAAAAACAGGAATGATAATCCTGCAACCGCCACCATAATTATTCCAGGCAGGAAAAACGGTTTTACCTGTTCTCCGCGATACGCCGCATAAGGAATACATAATAGAAGAAACAATCCTTCAAAAGCCGGGAACAAAGCTGTTATCCATACAAATCTTCCAGTTTTTGGCAAGTTCATGATAAACTTAATTTACAGAACCACAGACAATAAACGATCAAAACCACGATCAACAACCCATATAAATCCGGATCCATGGGTCCGGATTTATGTTTATCTGTTATGCAGCAAAAATGATCAGAAATTCATAAAGACCATGTAAAGAATATGCTTAAAAGCATAAAGATTTTATAAAGAAACGAGGTCCTTGCTATCTGTTCGGAAAGGGAATGAGGGGGTACACCTGGCTCAAGGTGCCTTCGAAACACCAGTTGCAACCTGATAGAACAACAAAACCGAATGATTAACTGAATCTTGAGCCTCGCCGTCGGATCCGGGTTACCTATTACAACAAGGCTACAAGGGGAAAGCATCTTAAAGATACGAAGGCAGGATCGCTCTTCGCAGAGGATAATGAACTCGATAGTGCAGGGACCGGGATGGTTTGTGCGCCTTTCATTATTCATCAGTAAGCTTTTAAGGGGAGTAAGCCTGCCTTAAAAACTTACTGATAAATCATTATTTATTGTCGCTCTTTCCACCATGATGCAAGCAAAGAACCAGTAATATTCATTGTTGGACCAAAAATAGCAGGAACGAGACCAACCGTTGCAACTTTCCCCATTTCCTTTGCTATTCCGGAAGCCAATCCTCCGTTTTGCATTCCAACCTCAATCGCAATGGTCCGGCAATCCTGCCTACTCATTTTAAAGATACGCCCAGCATAATACCCTATCAGATACCCTGACGTATTATGAATAAAAGCAGTAAAAAACAATAGCAATCCAATTTGCATCAGACTGTCTCTTCCGATTGCCGTTATAATGACAATAATAAATGCAATACCGCCCATCGACAGCTTAGGCATTAGTACATCTATCCATTTCATTTTTCCCTTAAAGAAATGATTGAAAAGGATACCTCCGGCAACAGGGAAGATAACAATTTTAATGATGTCAAACATCATCTTCATCGCATCGACCTCAATATATTGGCTTCCCAGCAATTTCATACAAAAAGGAGTAACAACAGGCGACAAAAGGGTCGAAACAGTTGTCAAGGTTATTGAGAGGGCAACATTTCCATGAGACAGGTATGCCATCACATTTGAGGCCATTCCTCCGGGAGACGACCCGATCAGAATGATGCCGGCAGCTATTTCCGGAGGAAAATTAAAAATACTGGCCAATGTAAACCCCAATAAGGGCATGACTGTAAATTGGCATAATGACCCGATCAATACACCTTTAGGCATTTTTATAATTCTGATAAAATCCTTAAGACCAATTGTCGTACCCATTCCGAACATAATAATCTGTAAAAGAGGAGTGATCAGTGTTGCCAGATAAAATCCGCCGATACTGATAAAAATGCATGGATGAACCATCGCCAGAAGGACAGAGGCAATAATCATTATAGGATACGTTAACCCGTCAAATCTGGACGAATGATAAAACATGACTGCAGACAAAACAAAACCTGCTGCCAGGAACAAGGTGACAAAGATCTTTCCACTGTCAAAAATCGACAGGGATATCGCTGTCAAAAAGCTCAGCATTGAACCCAGCAAAAGAATCGAGCTTTTGTTTCTTATTCGTTTCATAAGTCTTTTTTAGTTATTAATCAGGTTACCAGGTCCGTTTTCTCATGTATTCATCCAGTTCCTCTCGTTTCATCGGTAGAACCCCCGGATTTTCTGCCAGCCAGCCCAGAAATGCATTTTTAATTTCCTCAGTCCACTGATTATCGATCTGGCCGGGAGAAAACCGGCCTTCACGCAAGACCTTATTGGCAAACTGGTCACGTAAACTCAAAAATTCAGCAGTGATGATTACCTTTTGAGCCAACTGGGCCGGAATAAAGATGACGCCTTCATTTTTTGCCAGCACCAGATCACCCGGCATGACAATCGACCGTCCCAATGTAATCGGAACATTCAGCCCGGTCAGCATAGCGTTTTCAAGAAACGACGGGTCCCAGTCCCTGATCCAGGCATTAAAGCCCTTAATGTCTGAAATTCCTTCGGGATCCCGGGCTGAACTATTGAAAACAACCCCGTTTCCTGAATGTTTAAAAATGGAACTGGCAAGATTGTCTCCGATTAAGGTTCCGCCAATAATCTTTCCACCTGCATCAGCAACGTAAACATCACCTTTTTTAAGTTTATCAATAGGCCATGAATTTGTATTTCCGTGAAAACCGTCCTTCCATCCCCGTTCTTTGATCAGCGCTTCAATGTCGGGCCTGGCAGGCAAAAATTGAGCGGTTAAAGCCCGACCTACCATCACCGCACCAGAATGCAACAGTTTGAAATTACTTTCAAATTGGCAGTAATATCCCTCATTTTTCAGAACGAGCCATGCATCTTCAATTGAAATATGTTTGGCCCTCTCAATCAATTCATCGGGAATTTTCGGTCTGCCGTCAGCAAAACGTTCCCCTTTCCATTCAGAAGTTAAATAAATCAGTTCTTCACTCGAAATGGTCTGTGCCCACAGTTGATCCGGACAAAATCCGACGATGACAACAACAATCAAAATGAAACTCTTCATTAGAAAACAATTGGTTAAATTACTATAATCCAGTGCACTTCCGTAGAATCTGAAGATTCTCGCAATCATTTACCATCCCATGAAGGGCAAGATAACCCGTTAAGGTTATAGACGATTTCTCCCGCACGGATTGTTACTTCACATTCCAGTTTTTTGGATCCTTCCATACGGTAGCCATACGCATCAGTAAAACCGAATTTTCCATGCCGGAGATAAAAAATGGCAATATCGGCCACTGCCCCAACTGAAAGGTTCCCCAATTGCTCACGCTGAATAGCCTTAGCCGCAGCCCATGTTGAACAATCGATCACCTGCTGAATGCTCATGCCGAGATTCAGGCATTTGGACATCACGTTGTTCATGTCTTTCATTCCCGAGTTCATACTTCCAGTATGAAGGTCGGTACTAATAGTATTGGGAAAAAAACCTTTCTTAGTGGCATGGGCCGCCTGGCAAAAGGCGAAACTGGCACCGCCATGGCCTACATCGAAAATAATACCCCGATTTTGAGCTTCCCTGATATAGGGACGGACACGACCTGAATCATCAACAACCGACATCCGTCCATTCACATTGGCAAAAGCATGCGTAAAAATATCACCCGCCCGCAAAACTTTAAGGACCAATTCTTCAAGCGAAAGCGAGGGTTCATGTTCTCCAAAATCGATCATTACCGGAGTATGCGACATCTTACCGGCCTCCACAGCACGTTTGATCGGATCCCATTCTGCCCCATCGTAATGGGCGACCTTAATTCCGACAATTTCAGAATTTTGTAGAATAGTCAGTCCGGTCATTTTGACGTCCATATCGTTTAGATTCTGTTCATAAGGTCCTCCCCTCATCCCTTCTCCAACAATGTTGATGAAAGCCAGCACCCTGGTTTTTGAATGCATGATGGTCTGTTCCTTAAACGTCTTAAAAGTTCTCCATCCCGAACTTCCGGCATCGACAACAGTTGTGACGCCGCAACGGAAAGTAAAGCCGTCAGGAGGAAGGGCATCAAAACTGTTACATAGATAATGATCGGGTACGGTACCAAAAAAATTATGGGTATGGATGTCTATCAGACCAGGGGTTACATAAAAACCCTTTGCATCAATTACTTTTTCGGCTTTGCTTTCGTCGATATGATAGCCAATCAGAACAATTCTCCCGTCAGCAATGGCGACATCTGTAGTTGTGTCAATTTTATTTCTGGGATCAATTACATGTCCCCCTTTAATCAAGAGGCTGTATTTCTGCGCAGCCCCATTTATAGACAGTGCAAAATAAATGATAAAAAACAGATATTTATTTATTTTAGTGATCATGGTTCTCTTGTTTCGCTGGCGGGAAAGAAACACAACTGTTCAGAACTGCTGTATCTCTTTCCCCTATTTTCAATATTTCTCATCTTTATCGAACAGATACCCGGGAGTTATATTTTGTAAAGCATCACGCAGACGGGTTGCAACAATACGTTCTTCTCCGGGGACCATCATCCATGTCGTGATACTGACAGAATTTTCACCACCTCCAGCAATTTCGATAGATGGATGCCCTTTTCTAAGCACCTCTTTTATTTCATCACCGGAAAATTTCACTTTCTTTCTGTCCCAGGAAATATTCAGTGTCGGAACATGGTTGGCCAGGACAGGAACATCGGTCTTAGTAGTTATCCCGTCAATAGACCTAATCGCATCATTAATAAGATGGACCTGGCTTTCCCATAGATTCGAATCCTTTTCGTGGTCACGGGTCAGGTATGATTCAACGGCAACCATCATTGCCAGAATTTCTTCCTTATTTACCTTCATGCCTCGTCCAATCGTGTTTCCACGTGGCGGGGCACTGACACGGGCTGCATCAATGTATTTCTTCTTTCCTAAAAGTAATCCGGCACTTTGGGGTCCCCGAAGCCCTTTCCCCCCTGAAAAACAAACCATATCGAAACCCATGCCCGTATATTTACTCAGATTTTCGGCAGGAGGGACATCGGCAGCACAATCAATCATTGTGGGAATATGATGCTCCTGACAAATTTCCAGGACCTCTTTCCACTGAATTTTTCCGGCATAATTCAAAAAGTTTACAAAATAATACATGGCCGTATTCTTATTGATCGCTTTTTCCAGATCTTCCCGGGTATCCACATATACGATATTTACACCGCAATTTTCGATGGCATGGGCATATTCAATATAATGAGCCTTTTGCATGATGACCTCTGTTTTCATTCCGGTACCCTCCAGATGAGGAAGCTTTGCTGCTTTTTCGGGATCTGTCCCGGTAAGAACGCCAGCCGTTCCCAGAGTAATGGCAGAAGCTGCCCCGGCCGTAACGGTAGCTGCTTCACATCCCAGTAAGGAGGCAATGCGTTCACCGACCCGGTCCTGAAGTTCATCGAGCATGACATATTCGTTTGTTGCATAGCGGTAAGCCTCCAAAACTTCCGGTGTCATTAACGAGCCGGTCATTTTTGTATAGGTCCCGGCTGCATTGATAAAAGTTCTTACTCCCAGTTCTTTAAAATAGTCCCGGGAAGACGGAACCGATGAAGCGAGCGCCTGCGCAGGCTTGCTCATCAAAACATTGGCGAAAGGGAGAATTGACAGACTTTTTATGATATTACGACGACTTATCATGATTTTGAATTAAATATTTATAAAAAAAGACATAAAAGACCCCCCATCTTTCTTCTTTTGGAAAAAAGTCAGGATCATTTTTTATTAAATAAAAATTTATTCCGTTATAGGACGCATAGGTTAAATATGTGCAATACAATCGATTTCGACCAATGAATTTCCAGGTACCCCTCCATATACGGCAACAGTCGTCCGTACAGGAGGCGTCTTTCCAAACCGGCCCCGGTAAACTTCATTCATTGCTTTATAATCGTTCAGGTCTGCCAGATAAACATTTACTTTCAACACTTTATCCATTGAAGATCCGGCTTTGACCAGTTCCTGTTCCAAATCATCCAAAACATGTTTTGTATGGTCAACAATATCTCCTTCGAAATGAGCACCTTTACCGGCAATAAAAACCAAATCGCCATATTTTACAGCACTTGAAAAGAGCGGTATTTCTTCATCTTTTACTATTCCGCTCCCGGTTTTGGCAGAAACCGCCTTGGTTCCGGAAACCATGCCGGCTCCGGCTATTCCCACGATACCCGCAAATATTTTTTTGATTACAGATCTTCTTTCTTCCATAATTAGTTAATTTTTAAGTTCACATGCCGGCATGTTCATTTAGCCATTTAACCGGCATGTGAAAAAGGTAAACTACTATTTTATTCTTCCACATCCCACCAAACACGGCCGGTCAGGACATTCCCTCCATCAATTCTGGCAACGGCAGCTGCATAGTTCTCACCATTCAGGCTTTCTTCATCAGGCGGATAGATCAACCGGCGGGGGATGGTCCCTCCGGTCAGATTACCTTCCACATTGACAGGAGTCAGCTCAGGATAACCGGTTCTTCTCCAGTTGGCATATATTTCGATTTCGTTGGGAAACAAGGATACCCAAAACTGCGTGTGAATTCGCGCCATTTTTTCGGCATAAGTACCATCATCGAAGGGATTGGCCTCAATATAAGCCTCTATCCTTGAATCAGATATCGCTCCTGCTGTCGAATTATAGAGAGCCCAGTGACGCATGGAGGCCCCGATGGCATTGTTATAACATTCGCCGGCATCGCCGGCATACCATCCGCGTAGGGCAGCTTCTGCAAGCAACAAATACATTTCCGAATTTGTTAGCACCAAATAAGGAGCCGTATAATCGAGAAGGGTTTCGGGATTCGGTTCAGACAATGAACTAAAATTATCCGGAGCAGAACCGCCGACAAGCCCGTTGGGCATCCCTTCCTGGATAGAAGATGTTGTATCAGCGACACCATTTACCCACACAATGGAAATAACGCTAAGCCGTGGATCATTGGTATTTTTCAGATAATCAATAAATGTCTTTGAATATTTACCACCTTCTGTATTGTCTGTCCCGTTGGCAACGCTGTAATCATTTGACATTAAAGCGTAAGCAAAAGGATTATAATTTAACGAACTGGAACCTTCGACATACTCCACCCTGGCCAGGTCGTCATCTTCAGTTATAACTCCTCCCGCAATCGCTTTCTTCGCCCAGGTTTCAGCCATTGTCTCGTCGACCTTGGTCAACCGCATGCTAATCCGCAGCATCAATGAATAAGCGAATTTCTTCCATTGAGTGATATCTCCCCCGTACAATAGATCTGAGGATCCAAAGGTATCTTTGGACGAGTCGAATGCATTAATGGATTCTTCGAGTTCATTTAACAGGTCTTCATAAATATCAGATTGTTCGTCATATACCGGCGTATATAAATTTTCAGCATATCCTTCCCCTGCTTCAGAGTATGGTACGTCTCCATAAAAATCAGTAATTTGCTGAAAAACTAAAACCCTCCATATCCGGGCGGCAGAAAGCAGGTTTACTTCATTGGCATCATCCTCGACGGCCCGGATTACTTCACCAATCACATTCACAAAATTGGGATAGACGGTATTAAAAAAAGCATAAGGGTAATTTCCCTGCGACCAGGTATAGCGGTCTCCCAAACTGGGAACATCCTTATAAGTTGCAAAATGCTGCATAAAGCCGCCAGAGGTAATTACATGGGAACAAAAGACCTCCGGATTTAATGCATCAAGCTGGGACAAAGTAAAAAGATATGCAGCAGTAGGTTCTTCAACAGCATCGGGATCTGTATTTAAATTCTCAAAACCACTGTCGCACGATTGCAAGGTTAAAACTATTCCAAGCAAGTACCATATTTTTAAAAATCTTTTCATTGTAATCAAGATTTTGATTTATAATCAATTAAAATGTAACCTTTAAGTTAACGCCCAAATTCCGGGTACGGGGTAACGCAAAGGACTCAAAACCCTGCGCATTTCCGTTCGTGATACTTGTTTCCGGGTCAAAACCATCCGTCCGTTTATACAGAATAGCAACATTGCGGGCGACAAATGAGAGTGAGGCAGATTTAACCCGAATGGCATCAATCAAATAAGAAGGTAAATCATAGCTTAAGATTATCTGACGCAGCTTTACAAAACCGCCGTCGTATGTAAATAACTGGGAATAATTCTTTTGATGGTCGTAATATAACCGGAATGCATCAGAAGTATAACTGATTGTCCTTTCATAATCATTGCCTTCTTCATCCACCCCTTTTAACGTCAATCCATTCTCCCGGCCGGCCAACGTCCTTTTCAGCAAACCAAACCGGTTCGCATAAGTATTCATAACCGAGAAAACCTTATTACCGAATTTCGCATCGATTAAAACATCAAGGGACAGCCTTTTGTACCTGAACGTGTTGGATACACCCATTGCCCACGGGGCAACACCTTTTCCCAGTTCAACCAGATCACTTTGTTTTTCATATCCGGTTGATGAATCATAAACCGTATTACCACGATCATCCTTTAACATCTTATACCCCTTTATAATTCCATATGGACGACTTACATCATTATAGATACCTGCCCAACCGCCTACACTCGAAGCCATTTGAACGGTATTCAATCCATCGGCCAGGCTTAGGATCGTGCTGGAGTTATAAGACATATTGTAGCTGATATCCCACGAAAAACTCCTTGACTTTACAGGATTTCCCGTTACAAGAAGTTCAACTCCTTTATTCTGGAGTTCTCCTGCATTAAGCCTTACCGAGCTATAGCCGGAAGTAACGGGAATAGACGTCTGGACAATATCATCCGTTGTTCTTCTGTTATAATAGGTCAACTCTAATCCAACCCGGTTTTTAAAGAATTTAGAATCAAATCCAAATTCATAAGTCGTTGATGTTAAAGGCTTCAAATTTGAATCAGTTATTGTTGAAGAGCTAACCTCCTGAAGTGCGTTCCCATTATGTCCTCCCTGAATCATGCTATAAGTCAACTTTGTCACATAAGCATCAGGAATAGCACCTCCTACCTGAGCCCACGAGCCCCGAATTTTGAAGAAATTAATAAATTGCGGCATCCTGATTGCCTGGGATAGCAGGAAACTTCCCCCGACAGACGGATAAAAAACCGTATTATTAGCCACATTCAGGGTCGAAAACCAATCCTGACGCCCGGTAATAGTTAAAAACAAAAGGCTTTTATAATCAAGATCGACCGATCCAAACACTGAATTGATGCGGGATCTTTGATCATCAGGCGTAAAAGATAAGGTTGAGACATTTGTATAGCTGTAAAAGTATGGAATAATAAATTCTGTTCCGTCAATGCTCGTTTGATCATTCTCAAAGTTTCTTCTGTTTACTCCAAGCATCGCATTGAAGTCAAGGTTTTTAAAGAATTTCTTGGAATAATCTGCTGTAACCATCATGTTTGTTTCGGAAACATTGGAATTAATACCATGATATTCGCCTCCACCGGAAGGTGTTGTATAAAGGGTCCCTGTCGGGATGATACCGACATATTTAAAGTTGTAAAAATCCCTGCTAATGCTTCCCTTTACAAACAGGTTCTTGGTGATATCATACTGAATATGAGCCTGCCCGATAAAGCGGTTTTTTGTATCTTTGGTTTTATAGCGATTTTTAACGAAATAAGGATTGGTTGCATAGGCCGTTTCGTTCCACAAAAATTCCGTTCCATCCTCAAGGTACCCGGGAGCAAGCTGTTTCGCATCTACCGTATTTGCAAGCATGGCAACCCAGTTGGGATTTCCGTTTGCGTCACCGGCCATTGTTCTGTTATGGACTTCTTCAAGATTGAACTGAGACATGAAGCCCAAAGAAATCTTGCTTCCCAAATGAGAATCAAAGGTCGCATTAATGATCTTCTTGTTTAACCTGGTACTTGGGAAAATCCCCTTACTTCCGGTATTTGAAAAGGAGACCCGGAACTGGGACTTCTGATCCCCTCCGGAGAAAGCGACCGTGTTAATACCTGTACTTCCTGTCCTGTAAAACTCCTTAATATTATCTTCCAGGTGGACTGCAGAATAAGGATGTTCTTCCCCATCAATAGAAATGTAGGATTCCCCGTCAATCAATGCACCCCAGGAGTGACGTCCCCAGCTAATCGCCTGACTCTGGGTCGTAGGTTTTGTCCCCATTTTTCCATGTCCGTATTTATACTGGAAATTCTGATAGGTAAGCGGCTGATCGAATGTATAGGAGGCATTGTATTCCACCGTAATACCCTTTTGAGCTTTACCTTTTTTGGTCGTAATAAGCACTACCCCGTTAGAAGCTCTTGATCCGTATAATGCAGCAGCAGTGCCTCCTTTCAGGATACTAATATTTTCAATATCATCAGGATTAATTCCGGAAATTCCATCTCCCCGGTCAACATTCAAGCCTCCGCCATTTGCCTCGGCACTTCCACCAGGAGTCGTATTATCAATTGGCATACCATCAATCACATAGAGAGGCTGATTATCTCCATTCAAAGAACCATTGCCACGAATAATGATACGACTCGATCCACCGGGTCCTGTTGACATGCCTGAGACATTCACTCCCGCAACCCTTCCTTCCAGAGAATTGGCAACATTTACTTCTCTCGCCTTTGTAAATTCCTCTCCCTTTATCTCGCTGACAGAATAACCTAATGCCTTTTTTTCACGGGAAATTCCCAACGCGGTAACAACAACTTCATCAATTCTCTTAACATCCAGCGATAACTGAACATTAAGGGTACTTTCTTTAGTTACAGCGACTTTTTTGGGCTCATAACCTATAAAGGAAAAGACCAGGGTTGTATTTTCGGAAGGAACCTCTATCACATATTCCCCATTTAAATCGGTAGTCATTCCGGATGAAGTCCCCTCTATGACAATAGAAACTCCAGGAAGTACTTCCCCGGTACTGCTATCTGTTACAACTCCCTGAACTTTCCTTTTGGACTGTCCTTCCTGAGAGTAATCATTTTTCCCGGTTATCGCAATATATCTGTCAATAATCCTGTAAGTCAGCCCCGTTCCTTTAAGCAGATCTTTAAGGATATCATCAATGCTCTGCTTGGTGTAACTTGCTGTTACTTTTTTTTCGAGGATATTCTGATCATACTCCAATATGAAATGATATCCAGATAACTGTTCCAAACGTTCAAGCACATCCCGGAACGATGACTTCATATCCAGACTGATATTCCCAGTCTGTCCATAAGTATTCGCATGTAATTGTATTCCAATAACCAGAATAAGAAATGCAGTGATTTTCATAACCCGCATAGTTTTTTTAATATCTCCCAAAATGGAGATACAATTCAATTTTTTCATAGATTTGTACTGTTAAAATGAATAATGGCCTTACAATGTCCAAATTAAAGGCTTTTATTGATTTATCGAACTAATGCTGAGAACATTAGATCGATTAAACAGACCGGAAATACCGATATTTCTTCGGTCTGTTTTTTTAGCTTGTGTCCGCTTTTTTCATCGTATTTCTTTTTATGTAAATTAATATCAATTTTTATTATTCAAGGTAGATCAATGTTGGTTTATTGGCCCTCGGCACTATTTGATAGTTTAACAACGAAGTTAACCGAAAAACATCCAGTATCTGATCTATCGGTTTGTTCTTCATAATGGTTCCCATATAAGTCTTATTGGCCAGTTTTTTATTTTTGAAAATAATTTCCACATTATACCAACGTTCAAGCATCAATGCAATCTTCTCCAATTTTTCATTATTAAATGTTATAAGTCCCTGTTTCCAAGAGGCATACAAATCAGTATTGACTTTTTCTATTTTTATTTCTTTAGTATCAAGATTAAAGCACATATTTTCACTGGGTTTCAGCCTCGAATATTCCTTCCCGCTTTTATCAAGAATACCCAAACTTCCCTCAATCAGTGTTGCGTTTACTTCATGATCACCAAGATAAGTCTGAATATTAAAAGAAGTTCCGTAAACTTTATAATCGAAAAAATCGGTTCTCACGAGAAATGGATGGGACTTGTCTTTGGCCACACTAAAAAAAGCTTCTCCCTCCAGAAAGACAATGCGCTTTCCTCCATTAAAATTTGCGGAATAACGTAAGGTCGTTCCTGAATTAAGATGGACAGTGGATCCATCCGGCAAAATCACCTTAGACATCTGCCCGGCAGGCACTTCAATCCGGGTATCAGCCTGATACGAAAAATCGGACATGCCCCTTCCGAAAATCAGATATTGAAGACAGGCTCCAAGTCCCATTAAGAAGAAAATGATTGCGGCATATCTCAAATATCTTGGAACAATATAAATCCGCCTTCTTTTCCTGATTTTTTTTGTCAGAAAATCGTTCCACACCTCATTTGTATCCTCTTGTGATCTGGAAGTTAAAGCCCAAATCTTTCTGTATTTTATAAATTCTTCTCTGTTTTCTTCAGAAAGGCCGATCCATTCAAATAGCTCCAGAGCCTCTGATTCAGAGGCCGATCCATTCAAATAGTTATTAATTAACGAATAATCCATTTCTGTGACTTATACATTTAGTACGGACAAACAACCACTAACCCTACGGGATTAATCAATTTTTTTAAAAAAATTTTGGTTACCTCGTTATGACAAAAAAAATTCTGTAAAGCAGTGCAGAAGTAATACCTGCACAAGGAATACAGGCAGGTACTCGGATAAGTCTATCTTCAATAATTTTAAAGCCTTTGTGATGTTCGCCTCTACAGATTTGACTGAAATATCCAGCTCCAAGGCAATTTCCTGGTTTTTCTTTCCTTCGACCCGGCTCATGATAAATATTTGCTTACATTTGTCCGGTAATTTTTCAACAGAATCATTAATCAGCCGTTCCAACTCCGAAAATTCCAGAGAATTGAAATCCATCGAATCAAGTGTTTGCCGGGCAATTAGGTTCTCCCTAACCTGGAGGATCTTATTTTCATATCGGTACTTGACTTTTAAGTGCCTTAAATCATCGAGACAATCTGATTTTGCATAAGTATATAAAAAGGAAACGATTCCGTTTTGCGTTTTTATCTTTTCCCTGTTCAGCCAAAGATGAATAAATGCTTCCTGGGCATGATTCCTTGCTTTTTCAAGATCATTGATAAAATGAGTACAAAAACCCACGATTCGATTATAATTTAACTGGAATATTTCTTCGAAAACTTTTTCATCTCCTTGATTAAAACGAAGCATAAACGAATCAGTATGGCTGTAACTCCTATTCATTCTTCCTACAAAAAAACATTTTCAGTTACAAATATGATATTTTTCGACAAAAAAATATCATATCCTATTACAAAATGATAAAAAACAGTTATTCGTATGGGTCCCTTATCTCTACTTGTCATCCGGACAAGTAACACCCACAGAACCTGTCTCTGTAAATGAATCCGGCAGGATTGCCATATTGAAGGAAGGACAGGGACAAGAAATTCCGGGGAAAAAAATCCCCGGAACATTTTACTAAAAAATGTAAGACACGGCTCCCGTAAAACGGGTTGGATTTTGAGGGGCCAAACGGTATGACCAGTATTTTTCATTAGTAAGATTATCGACTTTAACAGCAACACGGAAATGCTTGTTTTGCCAGCCTGCCGAAACGTCCATTGTTAAATAGGATGGAATAACAACCTGCGTTTCCGTGGTATTGGTTTGCCAGGAGGAACTTCCGTAATTTCCGCCAAAACCAATATTAAATCCATCCAAAACTCCAGAAGGTAAATCATAATTCAACCACCAGTTTACAGTCGTTTCGGGTCCCGCTGATGCCGGGCGCAACCCGTTAATGGTTTCGTCAGCCTTCATGTATTTACTGTCATTATAGGCAAACCCGGCCAGTACGGTTAGTCCTTTGGTAGCATTGGCCGTCAGTTGTATTTCCACTCCCCGGCTTTTCTGTTCCCCGTCCTGAATAGAGTAATCTGCATCAGCCGGGTCGTCGCGTAAAATATCCCTGACCAGAATATCGTAATAGCTTGCATACCCGGATAAACGCTTATGCCAGATATCGGCTTTCACCCCGGCTTCGTATTGAATAGCATTTTCCGGCTTGAATGTATTGCCGGCCTTATCGGTCCCGTTCTGGTTGGTAAATCCGTTCATGTAGTTGCCAAAGACAGCGAGTTTGTCCTGTACAACCTGGTAAACAAGCCCCATCTTTGGTGATAAAACCGTCTGATGATATTTCCCGGTGGTACTCCCGGCTGAAAGGTCGTAAGTTCCCTTATCCCTGAAATGATCCAGCCGGAGGCTCATCATAACACTCAACTGCCTGGCTAAACTGATTACATCAGAAACATAACTGGTGTATGTGTTCCGTTGGTTATTCTCCATTCGCCTGGTGGCGCCGGCTGCCTCCGAATCGATGTACGAACGGTTAAAGGTCTGGTAATAATCATCCAGGGAACCCCGGAAGTCAACAGTTGCAGAATACACATTTGCCGTGTTCCTCCGGGATGAATAATTGTAATAATCCAGACCGAATACCATTTTGTGCCCGAGCCCCAGCCAGTTAAATTCACCAATAAAATTCTGCTGAACATCTGTCGAATAATAGTTATACCCGCCTGTCGTAATTGTTGCCCTCAATGTCGTGTCCGAACGTCCGGTCAGCTGGGTCGTATAGCCATCGAACCCCGAATAGGTACGCGATAGGGCTGACTGAGATCTCCAGTGATTATTCAAATCCGCATCCACCCGCAGGAACAAATTCAGCGATGTCGAGTTGTAAGCGACTTCATTGCTGGCGAAAGAACGTTTGTACGGGATACCCATATCGGCAATAGTTCTCTTCCCGGAGATTTTGGAATAGGGGGCAAAACGAACAGGTGATGTCCCGTTATTCCTGCCATATTCCAGATCGGCCAGGATAGCGGCTTTATCCGACAGCTTATAGCTGACAGAAGGGGCCAAAGCTACGGTATTATTAAACCCGGCATCCTGAAAGCTATTTTCCCGGTGCACAGCACCGTTCATACGGAACAACAAAGATTCATCCTTTTTTAGCGGATGGTTGACGTCGACAGATAACCGGTTCAGGTTCCAGCTCCCGCCCGCGTAGTCAATTTCAAGGCTCCTGCCCGGAAGGGGGCATTTGGTCACCCGGTTCAATAATCCTCCATACGAAACGACACTACTTCCGAACAAGGTTGCAGAAGGCCCTTTAATCACTTCAATACGGACGACATTAACCGGATCGATGCTGGTTTGCAGAAATGTTGCCAGCCCGTTCCTGAATTTTGGTTCAGTCGTAAAACCCCGGGAAAGAAAAACAATCCGGTTTTGGTTGAAACGAACGGGAACGCCGGCCCCCGGAACATTCTTCAGGGCGCCATCCAGATTCGTGCTTACCTGCTGTTTCAGCAACTTGTCTGAAACCGTTACATAAACCTGTGGATTTTCCAGGTTTTTAATTGGCAAACGGGCCACATAATCCGATTCCTCAATATGGGCAACATTCATTTTCCGGTTGACAACAATCTCCGAAATCAATTGATCCGAAGCTTTCAGCACCAGCCGGCCCAGATCAATATGCATTTTATTGCCGGTAATCTCAACGCTTTTATTTTGGCTATCACAACCAGTATATGAAAAAGTCAGTGTATAGTTCCCCGGTTCCAGCTTTAACGAGAAACCTCCGTTAAGATTGGTTGTTGTACCATGGTCCGTTCCCGTTACAGCTACCGAAGCATAGGCCAAAGCAATCCCGCTTTCATTGACCAGTTGTCCCCTTACGGTACCTTTCTCTTTTGTTAAGGCAAAAGTAACCTGTCCGCTTAAGCAGAAAAGTAAAAGCAATAGTCCCCAATGTACGGACTTGCGAAATAGTTTATCCATCATTTATATTTTAGGTTTTATACAGGCCTGATTAGAATTTGGCGTCAGGATTATATCTAATTGAACGGTGAAATTAGGATTACCAATAATACCTTTCAATCCCTAAAACATGGCATAAATCAGCCCGGTCCAAAACAGGCGCTTCATTAGCCGGAGCTGATAAAGATGAATAAATTACTTATTTTAAGAATGTTATATTTCAGAATAGTTCACGGGCACTGGAATGAATAAAAGAATCTGCCAACATTTGGGGATATCCGAACGATATCCGGCAAATAAAATTTAATCTGATCAACACAAAGATTTATCTGGTTGTTTTTTTCCTATTGAGCTTTTTTCAATCAGGCAAACGACATTCGGGTGTAACCATAAAAACGACGCAGGCACCGAATTACTGATCTCCTGAGACAAAAACCTGTTGACAACAGCCTTTTTTTGCGATCCGTTAATCAACATAATGATCTTCTCCGAGTTCAAAATATCTGCCATTCCCAATGTCAGGCCATAAGTTGGTTTTACCGGCATTTCAGTTGCCATTGGGTGTTGAAGGGTGGTATCCGAAAGTCCGGCGACATGGCAGTAAGGATGCAAGAAGCTGCCTGGCTCGTTAAGCGCTAAATGCCCGTTCATTCCAAGACCTAAAATACATAACCCGATCGGGCCATTCTGATCCAGGTTTTCCTGAATACGCCTGCATTCGCCTGAAGGATTCTCCGGATTGCTAATAAACCCAACGTACCGCTCCCCGGAAACATTTAATGGACGAATGAGGCGCTCCTGCAAATAGGATTCACAAGTACCGGGATATTCCATGGGAATTCCGCCCCATTCGTCAAGTTTGAGGATTCGCACCTGCGAAAAAAGTCCCGGACTTTTTTGATATTCGGCAGCCAGTAAATCGTATGTCCCGGTGGGACTTCCTCCCGTTGCTACACAAAGCAAAAGTTCTTTATTTCGCTGAATCTCCTGAACAATTATGTCTTTCGCTTTCAGGCTTAATTCTTCGTAAGTATCACAAATATCTATCTTCATACGTTTATTTTATCGCGAATAAATGTATTCAGGACCAGCCTCAATACATTTATTCACTTCCTTGCAGCCCGACCGGATAAGTTAAAATTTAAGTTCTCCCCAGCCTTGCCGGTATTCTCTCTTTACAAACTGATTGGCCTGCTCAAAATTTGTTATCCGCATATTGGGCCCATCCCACTTGTAATTGATATATCTTCCCGGGAATGTAAATCCTTCCATTTCTCCATATACGGGATCTACGCGCTTAATTTTATCCCGGATGCTGAAACTTCTCAGGATCAGGTTGCCCATCAAAACGGTTTCTGTCAATGGCCCGGCGTAACCTTCGAACGGTGAACTAAGTTCCGCGTTCCCGGATCCGGCAATACAGGCGTCGATCCATTGCCAATAATGGCCATCCATGTCGCCGGTTACCCTCGGGTACTTTTTAGGTACATTCACCACTTTATTTAACGACAGGGGCAGTAGCACGGGGTTTCGTCCTCCCCATCCACAGGCGGCTTTCCCTTTCGTTCCAACAAACAAAGTGCTCCCTTCGTAGTCGTTCAGCCCGGTAAAATCCCCAAGGATATCGTTCATATTGCCATCTCCTTCCAGTTCAGCCGGGCGTTCTGGGGTGATCCCGCCATCCATCCAGTAAAGGTCAAGGTTTTTACCATTCTTTAACGTGTACCTGAATTTGATCGAACTTGAAACAGGTCCGCTCTCGGGATACTGGGCTTCAGAAAAGATACCGTCGTAAACAGTGCTGGCACTTCCGGAAACTTCGGTTGGATAACCTAATCCGAGCAACTTGAATGCAGGTCCGATGATATGGCACCCCATGTCGCCCAGGGCCCCGGTCCCAAACTGCCACCAGCCCCGCCAGTTAAAAGGTACAAGGTTTTCAATGTAATTGGTTTGAGGCGCAGTGCCGAGCCATAAATCCCAGTTAAGTTCCCTGGGGATTTTTGCTGTTGCCTTTGGCCAGGGGATTCCCTGTGGCCATACCGGCCTGTCTGTCCAGCAATAAACCTTTTCAATCTCCCCCAGGATACCGGCCTCAATCCATTCGCGCAAGGTCCTCAGTCCATCGCACGAAGCCCCCTGATCGCCCATCTGGGTGACCACCTTGTATTTTTTTGCCGCTTCGGTTAAAACACGGGCCTCGTAAATATCGTGCGACAAAGGTTTTTGCAAATAGAGATGCTTATTCAATTGCATGGCGCTCAGCCCGACGATGGCATGGTTGTGATCGGGTATGGCCACAGTTACGGCATCAAAATTTTTGCTTTCCTTATCGAACATCTCTCTCCAGTCGTGAAAAAACGGAGCTTTAGGAAATTGGTTGCGCATAGGTACAGCCATCCGGTCGTCTACATCGCACAAATGCGAGATAACCGCGTTATTTTTAGGTGTTTTCATATGTGTCTGGATATCTGCAGCCCCTTCACCCCCACAACCAATAGCGGCAATGTAAAGTTTATCGCTTGGCACAACATGGCCTAACCCACTAACCGTAAAACTTGGCAAAATCGTTACGGCAGCCACTCCCGAAGCAGTCAGCCCTACAAAATCCCGGCGGGACATCTGTTTGGTATTTGAATGGTTATTTGTCGTCATCGTAACCCGGTTTTGTTTGGATTTTTAATTATTCTGAAACTTTGTCTTCTTTTGTCAATGGCCGTACTTCTACTTTTCGGAAGTAAACCACATCGTTATCTCCATGATTTTGCAAGCCAATAAACCCATATTCCGGGCGCGGCCCACGAAACGGCTCAAAATCGAACTTGCGTTCCGGCACCGGGTCTCCTTCTTTAAAATCAGTAACCTTTACCCCGTTAATATAGACAATAGTGCGAAGTCCGTCCAGGTAAATCTCTGTCGTGTTCCATTCAGGCCCGGGTTTTCCAGGTTTGGCCAAAGGTTTGGTAAGCGAGTAGAGTGTCCCGGTGTAATGGTAATCATCCTCATTTGAAAGTTCCGGTTTGTTATCAATCTGAACTTCATAACCATAAAAAACAGGCATCCATTCTTCATAAGGTTCAATCGGAATGCGGGTAAAAATCCCGGAATTACTGTTTTCATCGCGCATTTTCCATTCCACACGGATGACACAATTCCCAAACTTTTCACCGGACCAGTAAAGCAGGCCCATTCCTCCATGACCCCGTATCATTCCGTCTTCCACTGACATTGATCCGGGACCGACATGTTTCCAGCCCGTAAGGTCTTTGCCGTTAAAAAGCTGTCGCCATTCTGTTTTTGCATCTTTTTTTTCCCCCGAAGCCTGTGGCCTGGTACTTGAATACCCAAAGGGCACTAATACAAAAAACAAAAAACTGAGCATTAACTGTTTAGAATTTAATCGTTTCATTTTAATCAGGTTTTTGAGAAAAAAACGTTTTTGTTGATATTTGAGCCTTCTGTACTATTTAAATAACACACTTTCCTGTTTAAACAAGAAAGGACTCTGTAAATGTATGATATTATTTTAATGTTTCACAACATTTCGTTTTAAATTTTATATTAATTTCGTATAGTTTTATTTTCCAAACGAAACGAAACCTGGCAACAGAAAACATAACTGAAAATAGTAATAAAACAGTATAGATAAATGACATAATAATTTTCACAAAACAGGTTGTATTCCGTTTTGTTTTTAAACTGTAAGAAAACAATTCCGCTTGATCCGGCTAAATAATCTGTGTTTTATGGTTACTTTTGGAAGGAGAAAACGGAACAAATAACTTAACATCAGCCTGGGCAAAATTTTAAATCACCGGATATGAAGAAAACCCAAACTATTTCAACAGTTGAAAGACGCCGGATCATTATGGAAGAGATCCAGCAAAATAAGCAAGTAAATATTTTTCAACTGAAAGCCCGGTTTAATGTCAGTGAAGTGACTTTGCGAAAAGATTTACGTTACCTGGAGAATAAAAATCTTCTTATTCGTTCAAGGGGTGGCGCCATGATCTCTGTTAAGGTAGGAGAAGACTTATCTGTAGAAAAGCGAATGGTTCTGAATCTCGACTTAAAGAAATCCATCGCCAGGGCTGCAAGTGCATTAATCAAGGAAGGCGATACAATTATTCTGGATTCGGGGACAACCCTGATGCAGATGACCAACCATCTGGGGAAAATAAAGAAACTGACAGTGATCACCAATGCCCTGGATATTGCAGTTAAGCTTTCCGAATTTAATCATTTAAAAATTATTGTTCCCGGTGGCCTGTTTCGAAAAAAGTCGTTTTCACTTGTCGGGGTAACTGCCGTTGAAAACCTTCAAATGTTCAGGGCTGACAAATATTTTGTAAGTGCTGATGGCCTTAATAAAGAAGGTCTCTTCACTTCAAATCTCGAAGAAGGTCAGATTGCAAAGATAATTATGTCAAATGCAAAGAAAAACATTGTACTTGCCGATTCGAGTAAATTTGACAGAAATGGAATCATTAACTATGCCCCACTTTCCAGAATCCATACCCTGGTTACGGATAAAAATATACCTGAGATTTATCAGAGCCTCTTTAAAGAGCTTGGAATTAAAGTTGTTATTGCCGAAGAGAAAATTGATAACACGTCAGATTAAAAGTTTTCTGAAAGCTAAATGTGTGACTGAAAGAACAAGCCCGCTTGCCTGGATTATGCACGTAACATCCTTATTCCCTGTCATAAATATTATTACTCCCGGCATGTTCTTTATCGGAAATCTTTTGGTATTTTTATCCGCCCGGGATGGCAAAGAACAACTATTAATGAACTACCTTTTAGAGAGATATACATGACCGGACCTTCAGGGGACATAGAAGATAAAGTTTTATGGCAGAGTGTTAAAACCGGGAGTAAAAGTTATTTTAACGAACTTTTCAGGCGTTATTATCCTGAAATGCATTATTATGGTATAAAAATTTTTCCTGATGAAGATTTTATAGAGGAATGCATTCAGGAAGTCTTTATTCGCATATGGGAAACCCGCGAGAACCTGGCTGACGTTCAAAATTTGAAAGCCTATTTGCTGGTCTCCTTACGAAGGAAGATAATCACGAAAAAAAATAAAAGTAAACGCTACACTGAAATCGGGAATGTGGAAAACTATTCTTTCCTTTTTGAAGAAAACGAATTCGTCAAACACGAGGAAATTTCCGGAGAAATCCGCCAGTTACTGTTAAAGGCAATCAACAGTTTGACAAAAAAACAGCGGGAACTGATCATGTTATTTTTTTTCCACGGGCTATCTTATCCGGAGATAGCAGCGGTTGTCGGTATAAGCGTCCAGGCTGCCCGGAATTTGATGTACAGGACATTAATCCATCTAAGAAAATCGTTGGGAGAAGAGTCTGTAAACAGGATGCAAAACATGTTGCTTTTATTTTTTTTGTACATCCCTGCAAAAAAAGTTGAATAATTTGATTATGTATTTCCGGCTTTTCTCTCTATAGTAGCAAACCTCAATGATTCGCTATGAGACGGGATGAAGACATTTCAATTCTGCTAACAGATAAGAATTTTCAAAAGGTTCTTTCAAACTGGACTGCATCAACAGATAAGGAAAAATCGGACATATGCAAAAAGCACAATCTCAACCTGGAGGAAATAAATATACTCCGGCAAATATGGCTTGGGCTTGATTTCCATTCTCCGGATTATCATGCAGAAAAAATAGAAACCGCATTAAATGACACGTTATGGGAAATAGCAAAAAAACAAAACGTGATAAGAGGCAAGTCCCCCATGCGGGCATTGTACGAACGGTTTTCCAGGATTGCCGCTCTGCTGATTGTTCCGGTTATACTATATGCATTCTATATTCAGTTTCACCATAATCCGGCCCCCGCCAGCGACAATCATGCCATTGTCGTCCAATCACAGCCTGGCGTGATCACGAAACTGGTTTTGCCAGACGGCACTAAAGTATGCCTGAATGCCGGCAGCGCTATTTCCTATCCGAATTATTTTACCGGAAAAAAGAGAGAAGTTTCCCTTACCGGAGAAGCTTATTTTGAAGTCGTAAAAAATAAAGAGATGCCCATGGAAATAGCCGCCGGGAATGTCAAGCTGAAAGTTTACGGTACAACATTCAATGTAAATGCTTATCCGAATGAGAGTTTTGCAAAAATAACCCTGGTTGAAGGAAGTGTATCGTTATCTTCTTCCGGTAAAGCAGACCAGGCAAAAGAATTTTTTATCAAACCTGGCCAAACAGTTACCTATTACCGGGAATCGAACAAACTGGATGTTGAATATAAAGATACTTTTCAATACACTGCATGGAAAGACGGACTGCTTGTATTTAAGAATACCTCTTTCGATTCTGTTCTTAGGCAATTATCCCACAGGTTTAACGTGGACATAGAGCTGGCAAACAAAAACCTGGGATCCACGTCGATGGATGCCACATTCAAAAATGAAAGTTTAGATGAAATACTTAGATTGCTCTCTCTTAGCACACCCTTTAAATACAGCTACGGGCCTCAGCATAAACTCCCTGACGGAAGCTTCGAAAAAAGCAAAATATATATAGAAGAAAAATAAATAATCTAAATATGGAGCCTATGTAAAAATGCAGGGGAGAAATTCGGACCTTCCACCCTGCACTACCAAATTAATTTTTTTAAATAACTAATCAAGTAGTACAAAAGTATGAAAAAAAAATTTGCTTATGCCCCGGGAGGAACAATGTCCCTCCTGGAAAAAAACTTATTGAAGATGAAACTGACGTTACTCTGCTTATTGTTTGGGATTATTCAACTGATGGCAAACGACGTTTTTTCGCAGTCCGCGCGGATCTCACTAAACGTGACGGATGCCCGTGTTGAGGACGTTCTTATGAAAATAGAAGAACAAAGCAACCTCTATTTTATTTACAACCGGAATGCAGTGGATGTAAACCGGAAAGTAAGTGTGTCGTGTACAGATCAGAAGCTTTCTGATATTCTCTCCGGTTTATTTAAAGGGACAAGTGTCTCGTTCGAGATACAGGACCGGCACATTATACTAAAGAATAACGATGCTCTGCCCGGACAACAACAACCCAAATCTGTTTCCGGTACCGTTAAAGATTTATCAGGTGTTCCAATTCCTGGTGTAACTGTTTTGGTTAAGGGTACTTCCAAAGGTACGATTACCGATGCGAGTGGTAAATTTTCGCTGGCAAATGTCGAAACGAGCGACATTCTGGTCTTTTCGTTTGTCGGGTTAAAAACGCAGGAAATTGCTGTTGATTACAACAACAATTTCAATATTACCATGACCGAAGATGCGATCGGGATCGAGGAAGTCGTAGCCATCGGATATGGCACCGTAAAACGGGCAGATTTGACCGGTGCGACAGTTAAAGTCGGTGCAAATGATTTTAACAAAGGCGTTTTGGAAGATCCTATCGAAGCACTTCAAGGCAAGGTAGCTGGTGTTTCTATCTCGAAGCAGGGAGGCGACCCGAACACGGGGTTCTCGATAAAAGTGAGAGGATCGGCTGGGATGGGCTCAGGAACAGAACCGTTGTATGTTGTAGACGGGGTTCCCGGAATTGATCCCAATACCATTGCCCCGGAAGACATTGAAAGTTTCGATATCTTAAAAGACGCATCATCTGCAGCTATTTACGGGTCTCGCGGATCGAACGGGGTGGTTATGATAACGACTAAAAAGGGAAATAAAAACAAGGGAAAAGCTCAATTGGAATATAACACCTACTTCGCTTCTGAAAGCGTGTTAAAAAGGCTCGACCTCATGTCGGCAGGCGAATACCGGGCATGGACCCAAAAGAGTGGAAAAACCGAGTATGATGACGGGAACAGCACGGATTGGCAAGATGTCATCTTTAGAAACGGGCTTACCCAAAACCACAATATTGCAATCAGCAACTCTTGGGAAACAGGCAATTACCGCATTTCAGTAACATACAACGACCTTCAGGGAGTTGTAAAGGCAACGGACAACCAAACAACTTCTGTAAGGGCAAACCTGCAACAGGACTTCCTGGACAATAAATTGAGAACAACAGCGATTATCGCCCAGACCTATGAAAAACAGCATATGCAGGACTATAGCGGGGCCGGGCAATCGGATGTCTTGTATCAGGCCTATGCCCGTAACCCGACTTACCCGGTTTATAACTCAAGCTATACTTCCGTGACCGATATGTATAACCAGGACGCTCCCGGGTTATACGCGTCAAACCCTCTTGCTTATATCAAAGAGTCGCAAAACGAACAATCAGGCAAAGCAAGCTTGTTCAGTCTGGGAATTGAAGCCGACATCTTAAAAGGGTTGACCGGAAATGTTAAAGGTTCCTATTACCGGAACGACTACGAAACATGGAACTATAAACCGACCTACCTGCCCGGATCAAATGATGGCTATGGAAAACGGGCATACTATAACACCAGTTCCAAGATATTCGAGTCATACTTTAACTACAAGAATGTTTTTGCAAAAAACAGTATCGATGCTGTGGCCGGTTATTCTTACCAGGAAGACGGTGAAGATGACTTCTCTGCGTTAGGATACAGGTCCTCTTCTGACTATACACAGGCTGACAATCTGGGTATGCTGGCTATTTCCAAAACAATTTCATCCAATAAGGAATCAAGCAGGCTGATTTCTTTCTTCGGCAGGATAAATTACGATTTCGATAAAAAGTACTATTTCACAGGGACATTACGCAGGGATGGTTCCTCAAAATTTGGAAAGAATCATGAATGGGGTTATTTCCCCTCATTTTCAGCAGCCTGGGATATCTCGAAAGAGAATTTTATGAAAGGGGTAGACTTTCTGAATTTCTTAAAATTAAGAGGAGGTATTGGTGTATCGGGAAACCAGGATATAGACAATTATTTATATGAAACAACGTACGTGCCAAATGGAACCACTATCGATGAATCGGGAAATACAATTGTAAGCCTCGCTGCATCCCGGAATGCCAATCCTGACCTGAAATGGGAACAAACGACAGAATACACCATGGGGTTAGACTTCGGGCTTTTGAAAGACAAAATATCGGGAGGAATTGATTTGTACAAAAAAGTAACTTCTGACCTTCTTTATAACTATGCTGTCTCGGTTCCACCCAACCTTTATTCGACTACCTGGGCTAATGCAGGCGAAGTTCAAAACAAAGGTATCGAGGCCCAGGTAACGGCAATAGCTATCTCAAAAAAATCCTTTACCTGGAAATCGAATGCCGTCTTTTCACTTAACAGGCAAAAATTTACCAAGTTGGGAGACGGAGATACCTATTCTTTAACTGCATTGTACGAAGGTGGCCTTGGCTCCGTACAGGGAATGACAAGTACAAAGACCCAGATTATAAAAGTGGGTGGGGCAATAGGCGACTTTTATGGCCCCAAATGTGTGGGAATAGATAGTGGAAACTATCTTTATGAAACTGAGGACGGAGGAACGACCACAGATGTAAGCAACGCTGCAACAAAAAAATTAGGTTCTGCATTGCCCAAGTTTGAATTAGGATGGACGAATACCTTTACCTATAAAAATTTTGATCTGGCTGCCACATTGCGGGGAGAGTTCGGCCATAAAAAGTTAAATGCGACCAGAATGTGGTTTGGCAACCCGACTGTATTGGATAACGGCATCAATGGATTAAAAGAAGCTTCCGAACTATACGGGACCTTGACCAGCTCGCCGCAATATTCGTCCTATTACATCGAAAATGCAAGTTATGTCAGGATGACCAATCTCCAGTTGGGATATAATTTGCCGACCAAAACATTTCATAATGTCATTTCTAGATTCCGGATTTATTTTGCCGCCAATAATGTGTTCACGATAACCAATTACAAGGGACTGGATCCGGAATCACAAGTGGTAAATAAATCGTTGGAGACAGGAGTCGAAGTGTTTAACATATATCCAAAAACCCGTTCGTTTAGTTTAGGGTTAAATGTTTCACTATAATAACTTAACACGATGAAAACAATAGATATATCCTTATTTTTTTTACTGGTGGTCCTGTTCACGTCTTGTACAGACGTTGGTACAGAAGTATATAGTTCTATCCCGTCCGAAGATTTCCCTGAAAACAGTACGCAATATACCATACTGACACAAGCTGCCTATGACAAAGTAAAAACGTTGTGCAATTACGGATGGGATTGGCTGAGCGCCCAGGAACAGGCTTCGGGAGAAATGATCATCCCGGCAAGGGCTGCCGACTGGTATGACGATGGCGTTTATATCGAAATGCACCAACACTCCTGGACAAGCAGCGATAACCTGACCAGTACCGGAAACTGGTATTACGCCGACATGTGGAACTACATGTATTCAGGCATTAAAAGTTGTTCCAGGGTAATCGAAATGCTGGAAGATAACCAAACAGAAAGTTCAATTGCATCTGTTGCCCAAATGAGAATCCTGAGGTCATTTTATTATTATATCCTTTTAGATAGTTTCGGTGATGTTCCTTTAGATACCCTGTACACAAATGCCGTGGAGAACCCCAAACGGGCAACCAAACAAAAAGTGTACGATTTCATCGAAAAGGAAGTTTTGGACAATATGGAAAACGTTACTTCCAACTACAAAACTACGGTTAGCAAATACATGGCTTTCACGCTTCTTGCCAAGTTATACCTGAATGCAGAAACATATACAGGAACTGCACAATGGGCCAAGGCAGAACAATTTTGCGATAGCGTGGCGGAAAGTGGTAAGTATTCGCTGGAATCCAATCCACTGGATCCATTCCTTACTGACAATTCCGGTTCTTCCGAAAATATTTTCACGGTTCCTTTTGATGAATCAGACAATACCGGACTGAACCTTCACGAGGTAACCTTACATTATGACCAGCAAAGCCAGTTTGGCTCTTCGGTCAGCTTTTGGAACGGGATAGCGGCCGTGAAAGAGATCTTTGACCTGTTCTCGGATGACGATGCCCGGAAATCAATGTTCCTCTATGGTTACCAGTACAACAAATCGACAGGTGCAAAAGTCGAGGACAGCCAGTTGAGTACCGACGACAATTTTGTCCAGTTATATCTCGATCCCTATATTCCGGCCTTGCAAATGAGTAGTTCCTATACAACTGCTGAAATTAAAAATTCAGGGGCAAGGGTCGAAAAATATGAATACAAGTATGGAATATTGTACGACGCCAGTAACGATTATGCTATTATGCGCTATGCAGACGTGTTGCTGATGAGATCCGAGGCCCGCATCATGCAGGGTAAATCGGGCGACGATGACCTGAACCTTGTTCGCAACAGGGCTGGTTTAGCAAGCCTTACAGACGCTACGCTATCTGATTTACAGGAAGAAAGGACAAGGGAGATGTTTGCAGAAGGCAGCCACCGGCAAGACCAGATCCGCTGGGGGACCTATGGCGATGCCAGATGGGAGAAAACTGCGGATATGGAAGACAAAACTTACTTTCCCATTCCCAGGACGATTCAGGATTCCAATCCAAACATTACAGCCGACCCGGAATAAAAATTATTTATAACACAATTTAGTCAAAACCCCGTATGTCAGAAAATAACATACGGGGTTTAAACAACAATGTTTTTATGCTAAAAAAAATTAAGCTGTTCATATTGGTCATATGGTGTTGTCAAAACACTCAGGCTGCAAACTCAGTCCACAGTTATTTCAAATTAACGGTCTCGAACGGGTCGATAGCAGCAGTTTATGACGAAAGCAAAGGCGAAGTTATTTCTGTCTTTCCCCATATTTTTACCTTTTACGATTCGGCCCGGGTTGTACAACCTTTTCTGGAATCGGTACGCCTAAAAACGGAACAGGAACCGTTAAAAACATTTTACAAAGAAAACACGCATGTTGTCGAGGTCGATTATAATACATTCAAAGTGTTTTATTTTGCCTCATTCACCCAGGGAAATAAAGTATTTTATGCTGTAATAAGAGGAAATGATCCTGAAATCAGAAAGTTACAGTTCGAATACAAAAAAACGTATTGCAATGTATATCAATATGACTGCATAAAGAACTATGGCAAATACTCGGAGAAATACGTTCTTTTTTCCTTCGACGATCAGTTCTGTAAAAATGGAGAGGCAATCAAATCTGCCCAGATAGAAATTCTAAAAAATAAAGAATCGTTGGTTGATAAGGAAATCCGGTTTATGAAGCAATTATTTGCAAAATGCAGGTATCCTCAAAATATGAATGTTGATGAAAAAAATGCTTTTGAACAATCGGTAACAGTACTCAAAATGTCGCAGGTAAGCGACAAAGAAGTGTTCGAAAAGTCAAGAGGACAGATCCTGGCTTCTCTAAAACCCGGAGAATGGGCAATAGCCTGGGTAAGAGATGGAGCGTACACAATTGAAGCGATGAGCCGGACAGGTATGTTTGAAGAGGCAAAAAAAGGATTGGAATTTATGTTGAAAGCTTCCCCTACAGGTCAATACGTCAAATTTATTCATACCGACGGAAAGGATTACGGCATTGGCATGGATTACCAGATTTCGGTTACCCGTTATTACGGAAACGGGAGGGAAGAAGCTGATTACTCCGGTTGCGACAGTCCTAATATAGAACTGGATGATTTCGGACTCTTTCTGATCGCATTTTATAAATATGTCCATTACAGTGGCGATACTGCTTTTATTTCGAAGTGGGATCATGTCCTCACAACCAAAATAGCAGATCCTATTATTCACAATATCGCCTCAAACGGCCTGATAAGAGCCGATTCCGGCCCTTGGGAACATCATCTCCCGGGAAGCCAGTACACGTTTACGACTGCGGTATGTGCAAGAGGCCTGGAACTTTTGAGTGAGTTGTTGGCATCGATAGGAAAAGGCAATGATTTATACATCAAAAAGGCAGACGAAATGAAACAGTCCATCATGAAAAATCTGCTGTATGAAGGCCGGATGTTTAAAGGAAATATCCGGGTCACGCAACCAACAGATACCAGATTTTATGACGGGGCGGTTTACGAGATGTTCGCGAACAGACTATTTACAGACAGTACGCTCGTTTACAAGCATTTTGAAGGGTTTGAAAGCAAAATGAGGGTTAGCCCGGAAAGAGGATACATCCGGATTGCAGGTAATGATCCGTATGAAAATCAGGAATGGCCTTTTTTAAGCCTGAGGATAGCAACCATTCATACCTATTTCGGAAAAATGAAGGAAGCAAAATCAATTATTGACTGGAACACAAGGCAGGCTAAATGCAATTATAACCTTTTCCCCGAAATATATGGTTTGGATACAAATTACGACATAGAATCAGGACGATTGAAACCGGAAAATACCGATAATGTTTTTGCAAAATATGAAGGGTCAATACCAATGGTCGGTTATGGCTCCGCGGCATATATCATTGCCTTATCAGATTATTACGGCTTAAATTGAACCGCTTAGTTACAATCAGCCGTCCCGTCCGTCATCGTCCAATCATTGATCATCTCTTCCTTTTCCGCGGGGCAGATGACATTTGCGATCCTCAGGGAAACAGGTTGTGTTCAACATGCCGTAAAATTCTCCCGATCATAAAGCATGAAGCTGGCCGGCTTTTGTTTAAAAGTTGGCCGGGAACATATAAAAAGTTGGCCAACTTTTTGTAATAAGTCGGCCAACTTTTTCCCATTTCTGCCTTATAAAAATTGGATGGAAACAAAACCGGCGTTTGCCAGGATACTGCTGGCTTCTTTTTCCCGGAAGAAAAACGTATGTTGACGGTTAATGGCTGTGTTCTGCTTCTCCCTTTTTCAGCTCGGCCATCAGATAATACGCGCCGCTTGTAACAATTTCCGCCCCCTCAGGCAACGGATTAAGCAGCTTTATTTCGGTATAGCCTCCATCCTGACGCCCCAAGATAACTTCCGTCATCCTGAATGCCATGCCGTGACTATCTCCCCGGTCTTTTTTGCCGTTATGCGGATACCCCGTATGTTCTTCCTCCTCTTCAGCATGATTTTCTTCCCGATCTTCAGACATGAAGGTATTGTCGGTCACAAAAATATACGAGTTTGTTCCTTCCCTGACAACAGCATCATCGGGTAATGCACTGGCATAATCAGCATCGGTATGGATATAGCCGGAAACGTACATTCCGGGGATCAAATCGCCGGGGCCTTCATCGAGCCTGGCATGAACATGGACGGACCGGGTGGCAGATTCGAATTCTTTACCGATGGCGAAGATGGTCGCTGTCAGTTCATCATCCTTATTATTCGAAACGGAGAAATTAATTTTTTGTCCGTTTTTCAGCAGTTGTACATCATTCTCATAAACGATGAAGTCAGCATGGATCTGGCTGTTATCTGTAATGCCGAACAGTTTATCACTGACGCCGACATAGGTCCCGATCCTGATATTCACCTTGTTCACATAGCCGTTTATAGGTGATGTTATAGCGACGGTACTTGAAATATTCCCGGCCAAAACATTTCCGGGTGAAAGGTTTAACAACTGTAACCTCGCCTTTAGCCCTTCAAAACGGACCTTCGCCGTATTATATTCCGATTTTACCTGTTGAAAGTCCCGGCCTGCCCCCACATTGTTCTCATAAAGCTCTTTCTGCCGTAGGTATTCCTTTTCAAGAAACTCAAGCTTATTGGCTATTTCCGAGAAGTCTTCCTGGATGACAATATATTCGGGATTTGTGAGAATGGCCAGCACCTGGCCTTTACGGACTTTATCACCATGAAATACTTTGATTTCCTTCACATTTCCCCCCATAACAGCGACTACTTCAGCGCTCGCAGCCGGCGGCACCTCAAGCTGCCCGTTTGTTTTGACCGAGGTCGTCAGGTTACGCATCAGGAAAGTTCCGATCTGAAGACCAAGTGCTTTCCTTTGTTGTTCTGTCAGTAAAACAATATCTTCGGCATGGCGATGTTCTTCATGCTCTTCTTCTCCGTGCGGATTTTTACTGGTTGAACGGCACGAAAAAAGAATAACTGCAGACAGAAGGACTAATAATATTTTTTTCTTCATAATTTATCTGTTTAAAAAATTCCATGAATCATAAAACATGATAAGCGCTGGTAAATAATCAATTACAAACCGCTTATAAAATTAATCTGCTCTATTATCCCGTAATATTCTTCCAGGATTTGCAAGTATTCCTTCCTGGTTTTTACGGATGCTTCGATACTTTGAATAAACTGGATATAATCGATACTGCCCAGCTTATAGCCAAGATTGGCTGCCGCAATCTGTTCGCCGGCAAGCGGGAGTGCCTCTTCCCGGTAGTATCCCAGAACACCGAGCCGGGTTTTATACCGGTTTAATAATTCATGATAAGCCGCATTCAGTTCAAGTTCTTTTTGCCTGAATTCATTTCCGGCAATCTCGTAATCGTAACGGGCAGCTTTAGTTTTTCCTTTCTGCGAAAAAAATAAAAGAGGCATAGAAATTCCGGCTTCCCAGCCATGAAATCCGGATTGCCCGTCGACAGACTGACGGACGTATCCCAAATCGAGTTTAGGTAAAAAATTAGCCTTTTCTGCTTTCCATCCAGCTTCAGCCACATTAACCTGTTCACGATAATAACCGGTCACCGGGGAATAGCCAATCGTATCCACGGACTGGGGTACGGGTAAATTTTCCGTCTCCTCCAGACCATTTTCATCCGGATCGAAACCATCCGGAAGCATCAGGTACTGATTTAATACCTGCAATGCAGACTGATACTCACTTTTCGCCTGTATGATATTTACTGTTAACTCCCGGTATTTTGCAAGTGCAGACAAGTATTCAACCTTTGAAGTTTCACTGGTCTTAAACCTTAATTCGGCAGCCCTTACAAAATTCCCGTATACACTGTCGGTTTGCAGGTATAAACGATATTGCTTTTTTGCAAAGACCGCCCTGTACCAGGCCAGGCTCACGTCGCGGACCAACGTCTTCTCCGTCAACCTGACCCCGGCTTCGGCTTGTTTTACCCTGGCTCCATTTAAAGCGGCTTTGGCCGGAATACCCAAGAGATCGATTCCGGATTGAGTAATTCCCAACCGGGTCCGGGTACCGGCAGAACCGTTTCCGGTTTCGTCTTTTCCGGTATACAGGGAGGTGCTGCCCAAATCATAGTTTGCAGCTTTCAGGGCTTTTTGCCGGTCCACTTCAAGAGACGCCGATTTTAAAGAGGGATAATTCTCTTTGGCTATACCGATAGCCTGGTTAAGGCTGATAGTTGCCGGCTGTGCCTGTACCTTAAATGCGGTCCCTGTTCCCACAATAAAAACAAGACCCGTCAAAATAAATTTGTTCATCTTTGGCACCTTCATCTTTTTACCCGATTCCACCATCCGGTACAAAACAGGTAAAACGACCAGGGTTAAAAAGGTTGAAGTCAGCATCCCTCCTATAACAACAGTCGCCAGCGGGCGCTGCACTTCGGCACCTGCCGATGTAGAAACTGCCATAGGCAGGAATCCCAGGATATCGGTCGATGCCGTTAAAAAGATGGGACGTATCCTTCGTACCGTGCCTTTTTTAATGATCTCGTCCAGGCCCGGCCCCCCCTCCTTTTTTAGCTCATTAAACCCGCTGACTAAAACAAGGCCATTGAGCACAGCCACCCCAAATAATACGATAAAACCGACCCCGGCCGAGATACTAAAGGGCATTCCTCTTAAGTATAGTGAAACAATACCCCCAACGGCTGCAAAAGGTATGGCAATGGAAATCATAAGGGTTTGCTTAAACGATTTGACAGCAAAAAACACGAGGATAAAAATCAGGGCCAAAGCCAGGGGTACCACCAGGGAAAGCCGCTTCGTGGCACGCTCGAGGTTCTCGAAAGCCCCTCCATACCGGATATAGTACCCGGCGGGCAATTCGAGCTTTTCACTTAGCGTTTCCTTAATTTCCTTTACCAGTGATTTTACATCCCTGCCTTCCACGTTAATGCCGACATAAGTCCGCCGGTTTGTATTATCCCGGCTGATCTGCATAGGCCCTGGCTGATAGCTGATTTCAGCCACCTCTTTCAGGGGAATTTGTGTCCCCGACGGGGTATCGACATACAGTCCGCGTAAGTCGTCAATATGCTGACGGTGCTGTTCATCAAGTCTCACCACAAGGTCGAACATTCGCTCGCCCTCGTAAATAACGCCTGCAACCCCGCCGCTAAAAGCCAGCTCGATCACCCGGTTAAGATCTCTAATGTTCAGGTTGTAAACCCCGAGTTTGTTCCTGTCATAGCGTACGGTTATCTGGGGCAACCCTTTAACGGCCTCGGCCTTCATCCCGCCAATTCCTTTAATTCCCCCTATCAGCCGGGTTATTTCCTGAGCTTTATCAGCCAATACTTCCAGGTCGTCGCCGTAAAGTTTTACAGCCACGTCTTCGCGGATCCCTGTCAGCAACTCGTTAAAGCGCATCTCAATGGGTTGCGAGAACTCGAAGCCAATACCGGTAAACACAGACAGTTCTTCCCCGATCTTCTCAGCCAGCTCTTGTTTGGATCCCGCCCTGACCCAGTTTTTCTCCGGTTTTAACAGGATGAATACGTCACCGATATCGATAGGCATTGGATCTGTCGGAACATCGGCTACTCCGATACGGGTCTGGGCCGATTCGATTTCGTCAGGAAATTTCTCTTTCAGCAGTTTTTCGACATTCGTTGATGCCTCGGTCACTTCAGAAAGCGAGGTGCCCGGTTTCATGAACATATGCATGGCAAAATCGCCCTCATCCAGCTGGGGAATAAATTCAGCCCCCATCCTCGAAAACAGGAAGCCTGCAAAAACCAGCAAAACAAGCGCGACAGATATGACCAGTTTTCCTTTTGCGAGGCTCCAGCCAATAAAGGGTTCATAAATACGTTCCAAGCCGGCGATAAAACGTTCGCCCCAGGTCTTTCTCCCTGAACGCGGAGGCTTAAGCATCCAGGCGGCCATCATCGGGATGTAGGTGAGACAAAGAATGACCACGCCCAAAACAGCAAAACCAAAGGTCATAGCCATTGGTTTAAACATCTTCCCTTCTACTCCCTGCAAGACCATAACCGGTATAAAAACAATCAGGATGATAAGCTGACCAAAAAAAGCTGAATTCATCATCTTACTGGCCGAGTTATATGCAATTTCGTCCCGTTGGCGGAGAGATGGTTTCGTCCCGGTAAATTCGTGGCTACAGAAATAAAAAATCACGCTCTCCACAATAATAACCGCTCCGTCCACCAGGATCCCAAAATCGATAGCCCCCAGGCTCATCAGGTTGGCCGAAACACCGAACAGGTTCATCATGATAAAGGTAAAGAGTAAGGCCAAAGGTATGGTTGTGGCTACCAGCAGGCCCCCCCTGAGGTCTCCGAGGAAAATAACCAGGACAAAAATTACGATCAGGGCACCAAGCAAAAGGTTCTCGGCAACAGTAGAGGTTGTTCTTTTTATCAGCGTGCTCCGGTCCAGAAAAGGTTTAATGGTAATACCCTCAGGCAGTGATTCCCGGATCAGTTGCAGCCTTTCCTTCACTGCTTTAATCACATCGTTTGAATTTTCCCCCTTAAGCATCATGATAATCCCCCCGACAGCTTCTCCTTTTCCGTCTTTCGTGAAAGCGCCATAACGGAGAAAACTGCCGTAATTTACCCCGGCGACATCCCTGATAAAAACGGGCTGCCCTCCGACATTGGTCACTAAAGTATTCCGGATATCGTCCAGTGACCGCATTAATCCCTCTCCCCTGATAAAATTAGCCTGATGGTTCTTTTCGATGTATGCCCCTCCGGTGTTTTGATTGTTGTTTTCCAATGCCCGGAAAACATCCTGTACCGTCAGGTCCATACTGCGAAGCTTATCCGGGTTGACCGAGACTTCATACTGTTTTCCCCGGCCTCCAAAAGAATTTACTTCCACCACACCCGGGACCATGGCCATCTGCCGCTTTATAATCCAGTCTTGTATGGAACGCAGCTCCATGTCGTCGTAAATGGTATCGTACCCGGGTTCAACCTCCAGCGTGTATTGATAAATCTCGCCCAACCCTGTACTGATAGGCGCTATAAATGGTTCAGCAAACCCATGCGGGATTTTTTCCTTAATCCCGCCCAACGCTTCACTGACCAGTTGTCTGGGCAGATACATCTCCATGTTATCCTCAAAAACGATTGTCACCACCGATAACCCGAACCGGGAAACAGATCTTATCTCGGTAACCCCGGGAAGATTGGCCACCGCCAGTTCGACCTGGTAGGTAACAAACTGTTCAATATCTTCCGTCCCAAGATTTGGTGCCGTTGTTATTACCTGGACCTGATTATTGGTAATATCCGGAACGGCATCCAGGGGGACCCTGGTCATCGAATAAATTCCCCAGATAACTAAACCGATAGTCAAAAGCCCGATTTTTGTTTTGTTTTTAATTGAAAATAAAATGATACGATTAATCATATAATCCATTTGAAAATGATTAGACTTGAGCAGGATAGGATTGAATAATCATCGATCCTGCGTACTGTTAGGAAAAAAGAGTAAAATGGATTATATCTTGGGCGGTTGCCAAAAACTTATAAAAACGGTATAATCAGCCAATATAAAAGATGGCACCAATGCCTTGCCAAGAAAGCCATAAAATGTAACGCGACAAAAATTGGCTGCGTGGCTGATCGTTTGACAACAGTCGCAAAAACAAAAAGGAGTGCAGGCATCTTCACGTTGGCCGCATGAACTTTCCTGATTGCAAACTGCGGCTGATTCAGGATTATTCTCAGCATGAATATCCGAACAAGGCATAAAAATAAGCCCGAACAAATAAATGGAAAATATTGCTGAAAATAATTTCATGTTTGTACCTTTCCTCCTGGACAAAGATATCTTTTCTTTAAGTTGATTACTGAGAACATCAATAAAGAATCCTAGACCCTGCTTAATTTTTTTTAAGGTTTATTTACCGGTTCATACATCATCAGGCTGTCCAGCAAAAAGGCTATTTTACGAGGTGGGTACTTATGTACCAGAAAGAACTGGCGGGCATCAGCCTCAGGGTCCCAGAAATCGGTCCCGTTCTTTTCTACCTCCAGTCTCCCGGGCCCTGCCATGTAAAAATAATCTTCAGGATTTCGAACAGCACAAAGTACTGCTGTCAGGTCCCAGGAATTCCGGTTTTCAACAGGTTTTTTCTCAAAGGTCAACAGGTTGTACCGGTAGGCCCAGGCTACCGGATTGCCGGCACTTCCTTCCTTTGCCACCCGGCCCCCTGTATAAATAAGATCACCAATCCGGAACCCGCTGAACAAAACAGGAGTAGGCCAATTTTGCAGGACGTAGCGGGATGATTCAGGATCACAATTCACATTAAACTCACTACCCTCAGGAAAACAGCCTGCCATTGCGACCCAGCGGATAACTTTTTGTCTGACCAGCTCGATTCCAGACAACGGAGAGAACCCATCAGGGCCAGATTGCAACAGGTCCCTGAGATTTGTTAAAAAACCGACACTCACAATTGTAACACTCTTGTCCGGCTGATCTGACAACGCCTTTCGATAGACGTCCACAGCAGGAGGATATTTTTTCCCGGTTTTCAATAAAACAGAAAATCTCGCACAAAGAGAATCGTTCCAGGCATTTGCAGCCTGAATACCGGGAGCTGAATGACCTGCCGCCCCAACAGGAATCTCCGGCTTTCCAAAAAAGCTATTGAAAACATCAATTGCCGGAGCCGTATATGGATTGGAATCACTCGAACCACAGGCAATGATCTCACATTCCCCCATGGCTGCCAGCGAATGTAAAACAGCGATTGCCCCGACATCATCGAAATCAGGTCCCATGTCGGTGTCAAAGATAATTTTCACCGGTTCATTTTTCTCAGGTTGCTGTTTTTGCTGACAGCCAAAGAGCAACAACAAACCCAAACAAAAATAAAGTATCAACACTTTCATATCAGCTTCTTTTATTGTCATTCGGTAATCCAGCCGAATAAGGTAAAACCGGCTCAACAAGAAAAAGATTTTGTTATCGGAATATACTTCATAAAAATCTTCATATCGAACTAATCTGTTTATTCTCCTGATTTTACCGATAATGGCAGAATACGCAACCGAAGTTAAAATAAATTAGGAATAAACACTACTTTTGAAAGAGCGTTTCTGAATTTCGTTTCCGGAAACACAACAGCTAACTCTAACTATCAGTAAAATTGGATATAAAAACAGACAATACGGACAGAGATTTGATTTTCCTTCTCCAGAAAGGGGACAAGCAGGCTTTTAAAAAACTTTTTGATAAATATAGCTCCCGTCTGTATCAGTTTTCATTAAAATACCTCAGGGAAAAAGAAGATTCCGAGGATTTACTGCACGAAGTTTTCCTTAAGATCTGGGAAAACCGCCTGTCGCTAAAGACAGATACCTCTTTTAAGGCTTACCTGTTTACAATAGCTTACAACAATATCAGGCAGCGTTTCATAAAAAAGAGCCGGGAAGAAAAATATGTTCAGCTATTTGCCAAAGAATATTTGCTCGATTCTTCTTTGGGCGATGATCAGTTAGATTATGTTCTTTTCAAACAAAAATTAAATAGCATCATAGAATTATTGCCACCACGCAGAAAAGAAATATTTCTCCTTAGTTATCACCAGGAATTGAAAAACAAGGAAATAGCAGACAAATTGTTTTTAAGCGAGCAGTTTGTAAAAAACCAGTTATCGATTGCCAAAAAATTCATCATCGATAAAATAAAGGAAAATGACAATCACCTGGCCTGTCTCTTACTCTTTTACTTATTCGTAAAATAAATGCCGCCGTAATCTCCTTCCAAAAAATCAGAAAAAAAAGAATTCCGAGAGGTACGTTTTAGCTGACAGATGATATAACAATACAAAACGTACCGGAATAAATGGCATTCGACAAAAGACATATCGAAAATATCTTCGACCAGAAATTTAGCCTGGCAGATCAACAGGAGCTTATAAAATACTTCGAAGACAAGGAGTTTAATGAGGAGACAAGAAAGTTCATGACTGATCAATGGATGCAATTTAATCCTGATCAGAAGAATGAAGCAAACCTGGATCATGTCTTCTACAAAATGCTGTACTCGATCAGTGAAAAAGAGTTATCTTCCCAAAAAAAGAACCTGTTTTTCCGGGTTTCCCAAATTGCTGCTATATTAATTGCAGGGATCCTGATCGCTTCGGGAATCTATTTTTCAGGAAATAAAAGTAACAACGAAGACCAGCAACAAATCGAGTTTATTTCAAAAAGCGGCTTCAGGAACCAGTTCAGACTACCTGACGGAACAACCGGGTGGTTAGGATACGGGTCTGACCTGAAGTATCATGCCGATCATAATAAACGGGTTGTTGATCTCAATGGTCTCGCCTTTTTCGATGTCACCCGCCATGAAGGACAGCCTTTTTTGGTAAATACCCCGGCGAGCCTCAACATTGAAGTGCTTGGAACACGATTCAATGTTTCTGCCTATTCGGATGACCATAGCTGTGAGATCGTTCTCGAGAGAGGCCATATAAAAATCAGGACAGATAAAGGAAATGTGGCGGAAATGCGATCAAACGACAGGGTCTTTTACGATTCGAAAAATAACTCTATTCAGAAATCGAAAGTAACAGTTTCTGACTATTTGGCCTGGAAAGACGGGAAACTTGTTCTGAATGATGTTTCTTTAAATGAAGCATGTATGAAAATCAGCCGGTTCTATAATGTCGAAGTAGATTTACAGGCTAAAAATATTGATAATCAAAAAATAAGACTTGTCCTTGAAAACGAGACGCTAAAGGACGCTTTAACCCTTCTAACCATGATTTCCCCGGTAAAGTACAAAATAGAGGAAAGAAAAGCACTGGGAAACAACAGTTATTCAAAACAAAAAGTAATCATAAAAAACAAATAGCCTATGAAATAAAATTATGATCACAAAAAACGGGAAAGCACCGCCATGCTTCCCCGCCAAACAGTAAAGTCCATTGAGTTTATTAACCTTACTAAGTTTCAAAGTTATGAAAAAAAATCACAAGTATGGGGTAAGCTACTTCCATGCTTTAAAAAAAACACTTTTGGTTATGCGAATAGCTTTTATCATCTCACTTGTTTGCATAATGCAGTCATTTGCAATAAATTCCTACACACAGAACTCTAAAATATCGATCTCTGTCAAAGGGATGAAACTCGAAGACATCCTGACCCAAATAGAAAGCGAAACCAAATACCGTTTTGCCTATAATAAAGATGAAATTGATATGGACAAGATTTATTCTGTCAATATTCATGATGCTGAAATAAGAGAATTGCTGAATCAGCTTTTCTCAAAGGGAGATGTCAATTATACAATTATCGACCGGCAAATTATACTTTCACCGGTCATCAGTCAAAGTCCCCTGGTCCAACAGAGGAGCCTGTCGGGAAAAGTGACTGACTCTTCCGGAGCCCCGCTTCCGGGTGTTACCGTTGTTGTAAAAGGGACGACCAAAGGAACGATTACCGATATTAACGGGAATTACAGCCTGACAGGGGTACCCGGAGATGCGGTACTTGTCTTTTCATTCGTAGGGATGAAAGAAGTGGAAGTGCCTTCAAAAGGAAAAGCGGTGCTCGATGTAGTCATGCAGGAAGAAACAATCGGGATCGAGGAAGTTGTTGCCGTTGGTTACGGGGTCCAGAAAAAAAGCGATGTAACCGGGGCAATAGTGAGTGTTGGCGAAACGGAACTAAAAGCCATGCCTGTTAAGGATGCCTTGCAGGCTATGCAGGGAAAAATGGCAGGAGTAGACATCACGACCAACCAGCGTCCCGGGGAGACCGGAGGTATAAAGATCAGAGGTGTCCGTTCGTTGAGCGCGGATCAGGACCCATTATATGTTGTCGACGGGATGGTGATCCAGAACGGAGGGATTGACAACATAAATCCAAGCGACATAGAGTCCATCGATATTCTGAAAGACGCTTCGGCAACCGCTATCTACGGGTCGCGCGGAGCAAACGGTGTTATCCTGGTAACGACCAAGCATGGCAAAGAAGGGAAAGTCTCCCTGAATTATTCAGGATCGGTAACCATCGAAAAGATGTACGATGTTACTGAATACATGAACGCCCAGGAATGGCTGGATTATGCCCGTCTGGCCAAGTACAACATGGGTATTTATGCTTCGTCCACGCCAAATTATGATGCAGATTATGCCACATGGAGCTCAGTAACTGCATCATTCGCCAACATCGAAAAAGGGTGGTCAGATAACAACACGGTATGGAACGGCAGTAAAGCCGGAAACTTCGACTGGGGCAAATATGGCAAGCAAACAGGCATAACCACCGAACATACCCTGAGTATTTCAGGAGGTACGCAAAAGTTCCAGGGATATGGCTCGTTCGGGTACCTGAAGCAGGAAGGAACGATCAAAGACCAGTCATTCGAACGGTACACAGCCAAAACTACCTTTGAAGCTACACCAATGACCTGGTTCAAAATGGGTACATCGACCAATATTTCCTGGGGTGACCAGGATTACGGCTACAGCTTTACCAAATCGACCACCGGGGCAGGCGACTATTATTCAGCACTGAAGGCCATGTTGCCCTGGACTGTCCCCTATGATGAAAACGGGGACTACATCCGCAACCCGGCTGCCGGAGATACAAACATTATCAACCCGATAAACGAAACCAAGTATAACACCAACGAACGTCAGACCCTCCGTGTTGCAGGAAGTATCTATGCTCAAATCGACGCCGGGGAACTTTGGCAACCGTTAAAAGGACTGAAATACCGAATCCAGTTTGGTCCTGAATTTAAGTATTACCGGATAGGTACCTTCAACGACGCCGAAGGGATAAACGGCGACGGGAATAATATCGCTTCCTACAATAATTACCAAACGCGGGCCTGGACCCTGGATAACCTGGTTTATTACGACCGTACGATACACAACAATCATAAAATCAGCCTGACCCTGATGCAGTCGTCATCCAAATATCATTATGAATACTCCAAAATAACAGCCAATGTAGCCACTTCATCCGAACTGTGGTACAACCTGTCATCAAACGGAGATATCAGCTCTTATGGCTCCGGATTGGAAGAAAAACAAATGGAATCGTATATGATGAGGGGCAACTACAGTTTCAAGGAAAAGTACCTGCTGACAGCTTCCATACGTTGGGACGGTGCTTCACAATTGGCTGAAGGCCATAAATGGGATACATTCACTGCTCTTGCCCTTGGGTGGCGTATCGAGCAGGAAAATTTCATGAAAAATGCCAACTGGATCAATGCATTGAAACTTCGTCTTGGTTACGGAATTACAGGGAACTCTGCGATCGATGCTTATGGAACAAAGGGGGCGCTTACTTCATTATATTATAACTGGGGAACAACCTCTTCATCATTAGGTTATGTAGCATCCGATCCATCACAGAAAGATCCTTCGAAGATGGCCAACGAGGACCTGGGCTGGGAGAAAACCACACAATATAACATTGGCCTGGACTATTCCCTTTTTGGAGGACGTATCAGTGGAAACCTTGACTTTTATAAAACAAAGACCAATGACCTACTAATGGAGATGACTATTCCTTCCCTGACAGGTTATACATCCACTTATGCCAATGTCGGCAAAACAAAAGGCTGGGGGATCGACCTTCAACTGAATACGATCAACATAAAAACTACCGATTTTAGCTGGTCGACCAACATTACCTGGTCAAAAGATAAAAACAAGATCTCGGAACTGGCCAATGGCAACACGGAAGATCTCAGCAACCTATGGTTTGTTGGAAAGGGGATCCAGGTGTACTATGACTACATATACGACGGGATATGGAAAACAGACGAGACAGAAGAGGCCACCAAATACGGACGTAAGCCAGGCCAAATCAAGGTGAAGGATCTTAATGACGACGGAGCAATTGATGCCAATAATGACAGGAAAATTGTTGGAAATAAACGTCCTGATTGGTCCGGAGGCATAACGAATACCTTTGATTACAAAAATCTCGAGTTATCCTTCTTTATTTACACACGTTGGGGATCAACATTCAAAAGTGGGGCACTAACATTGGACGGACGGTATCAACAGCGTAAAATAGATTACTGGGTAGCCGGAACCAATGAAAATGCCAAATACTATTCACCCGGCTCCAATGGTGAAAGTGCCGACACATACAACTCTTCCATGAATTACCAGAACGGGTCGTTCATCAAACTGAGAAACATCAGCTTGGGCTATAACTTTAATAAAAAACAACTGAACCGGATCAGGGGGATCAGTTCCCTGAAAATCTATGCCCAATGCATGAACCCGGTAATGATCTATAGTAAATGCGACTATTTGGATACTGATCTTCTCAACTACGACAACAACACAACTACTACCGGATCAACGACTACGACCAGAAGCCTGGTATTAGGAATTAATGTTGGATTTTAACTTGGGATAATTTGAAAATATAAACAGATGAAAACAAATAAAATAATACTGGCAGTTGTGACCGCAGGCATATTAAGTATGGCTGTCATTTCCTGCAGCAAGGATTTTCTGGATGAAGAACTCACGACAACCTATAGTACAGATCGTTTTATGACTCAGGATGGACTTGACGAACTGGTTACCGGGACCTATCAAAAACTGAAATTTAAATTCAACTATATCTGGGGGATCGAGATGTTTAACCTGGGCGTGGATGAATTCACGGATGCAAACAATTCCATTCCAAGCTTCAATTGTTACAGTTCCGACCTGAATTCATCCGAGACAGGGGCCAACCAACCCCTGTGGGATAACATGTACGGAGGTATCGAATCGGCCAACACGTTAATACAGAACATCCCCCTTTATTATGACCAAAGCAGTTCGACCTACAACACGCGATTGGGCGAAGCTTATTTCCTGCGGGGGTTCTTTTACCTGCAATTAGTTGTCCAATACGGCGGCGTTCCCTTGAAATTAACCCCTTCAACCAGCGTTGAAACTTATTTCACCAGGGCATCGGAGGAAGAGTGCTTTACACAGATTATCTCGGACCTGAGAAATGCTTACAGCCTTTTACCCACTTCACCGGAAGCGACAGGACGTATTACCAGATATGCAGCCGCCCATTACCTGGCAAAAGCTCACCTCGCAAGGGCCAGCGAATTATATGACGACTGGAATACTTCCTATATCAACGGGGACCTCGATTCTGTTATTTTATATGCATCAGAGGTGGTGGCTGCACATCCGCTCTGTGATGACTACGTTAATCTGTGGGATTACCAGGAAGCCAATGGCAATAACGAAAATGTTTCAGAGGTCGTTCTTGCCGCCCAGTTTTCTGACGACCAAACCACTTGGGGCCGTTACGGAAACCAGATGCACCTCTATTATCCGTCTGTTTACCAGGATATCGCCGGGACCAAACGGGATATCTCAGGAGACCGGGAGTTTTCCTATGCCCGGGCTACGAACTATACACTGGATGTTTACGACAGGATAAATGACTCCCGTTTCTGGAAGTCGTTCATTACCTGTTATGGATGTAATTATACAGCCGGCGCCCCAAGCTGGACCGAATCCAATGCCCCGACAGCGGACCTGATCGGGACAAAACGGTTCTCTGGGGGAGAGCTTGCCATTAAATATATCGTGAACAATGCAGGGGACAGTCGTTACACTGCCGTTACAAACGATGCTACCGGGGTCAAAAAAGATGGCGTCATGCAAAACACCCACACTTTTGTCCGTTATTTCGATGGGGAATCTCAGGCATGGGTCGGAAAACACGGGAACAACGGCTATTACGGCGTACAAAAACGTTCCGTTGCCCTGTCTAAATTCCGCGATGGCTACCGGGTTTCCATCTCATCCCAGTTTGGCACCCGCGATGCGATCCTGGCACGTTCAGCCGAAGATGTCCTGATGGTCGCCGAGGCTTACATCCGGCAAGGGGAAGCACAATATTCCAATGCGGTTACCTGGTTTAACAAATTGAGGGACCGCGCTGCTTACCAGGATGGAGAAGACCGCACGGTGAATGTTGATGGAGGACAGTCCTATAAAAATAATTCGTACTGTGAAGGAATCGGCGGAGGCTATTCCTCTGACGGGGCTATTTACTGGGATAAAAATACCTACTATGAATCGAACAGCGATATGGATGAAACAACGGCATCGACTGCATCGGAGATGCACCTCAACTCGGTCGACGACATCTACAATTCGACTGTCGATTCTCCGATATATGAAGCGCTTGATTGTACCAGCAACGCTGAAAAAATGATGTGCTTCCTGCTGAACGAACGTACCCGCGAATTATGCGGAGAAACCTTGAGGTGGGAAGACCTTGCGCGTACCAAGACCCTGGAATCGAGATGGAAAACATTTAATGACGGCTACGTGAGGGGTAATACGGCATTTAGTGCATCAACGCATTACCTTCGGCCTATCCCCCAGTCATTCCTGGATGCCATTACCGACGAGAGCGGCAGTGCTTTGACCAGCGAAGAAAAAGAAGCCATGCAGAATCCGGGTTATTAAAAAGACGGTCTGCTGCCTAAAATGCAGGAGAGGGGACCAGCAAGTCTGGTACCCCTCTCTTTTTCTACGATGATGACTGTTTCTTGCCTCAACGACAAATTCTTTTCCGCCTGCATAACTATCTATAAAACCGACTTCGGCCGGTCTTCTTCAGAGGTAGCAAAATCATAATCCGGTTTATCGCCCATAACAAATTTCAGCACCCCGCCAGCAACAACATCTTCATGGCTGATATAGCTTTTCGTATATGGTTTACCGTTTAACGAGGCCGACTGAATATAAATATTTTTTGGTCCGTTGTTTTCCGCTTCGACAGTGAATGTTTTTCCTTGAGGAAGATTAAGTACGACCTTATCAAAGCGGGGACTGCCGAACACATAAATACCTCCCGACGGGCTTACCGGGTAAAGTCCCATCGAGGACATGACATACCAGGCCGACATTTGCCCGCAATCTTCATTACCAATCAGTCCGTCCGGTTTATCGGTATAGAATTCATCAAGGATTTGCCGGACTCTCGCTGCGGTTTTCCATTGTTCTCCGGCGTAGGCGTAAAGATAGGCAATGTGATGGCTTGGTTCGTTTCCATGAGCATACTGACCGATCAAGCCGGAAATATCGGCAGGAGCATCAGGTCCCATATCACCGGAAACAACAAAAAATGAATCAAGTTTTGCCGTGAATTCCTTGTCCCCGCCAAAAAGAGCGATTAACCCCTGTGGATCCTGAGGCGCGAAGAACGTATATTGCCATCCATTCCCTTCGGTAAAATCGCGCCACCCGTTATGAGAAGGCAATACCGGATTATAAGGAGTCCTCCATGATCCATCAGCCATTTTTGGGCGAATAAACTTAATCTCCGGATCAAAATACTGTTTATAATAATTTCCCCTCTTCGAGAAATATTCAAAATCATCTGTTTTCCCCATTTTCCTGGCCATCTGTGCGATACTCCAGTCGTCCACGGAATATTCCATGGCTATTGATGTCGCCTCACGGACGCTGTCGCAGGGAATATATCCCTTCGACATAACATAAGGCACAGCATTCTGCTCCGGATAAGTCGCCGAACTCTTCAACGCATTAAATGCTTCTTCTGCATCGAAACCTTTAAAACCTTTCAGATAAGCATCGACAATCACGGGAACAGCGCTATAACCAGGCATGCAATTGGTCTCGTCTCCCACCAGAGGCCATACAGGCAGTTTACCCTGCTGTTTAAAAATGCCAAGCATCGAGTTGACCATGTCGTCCACACGTTCAGGCTGGGTAAGGATCAGAAGCTCGTTTTCAGTGCGGTAAGTGTCCCACAATGAAAAAGTGGTATAGTTATTAAACTTATTTCCTGTATAAACCAGCTTATCATGTCCTCTGAAGTCAAGATTATGATCATTAAACAAAGCCGGAGCAATCATCGTATGAAACAAAGCAGTATAAAAAGTACTGCGGGCCGCATCGTCACCGGTTGTCATATCGATCTTTGAAAGTTCTTTGTTCCACTGATCATGGGCCTGTTTCACGACACCATCAAAATCCCATCCCGGGATTTCCGCATTAATGTTAGCCAGGGCATTCTCACTGCTAACCGGTGATATGCCAACCTTCAGCATCAGTTCGTGCGGCGCCTTGTCGAATGAAAGTATCCCCTTTACCCCTGTTCCTTTCAATTCGGTACCTTCTTTGGGATCATTGTCGTCATAAACAGAAAGATGCACAGGGACATTGCTTTTCAATGCAAAATATAACCGCTGGTCGGGAGACCATCCGTGGGAAAAACGGTAACCTTCGATGGTATTTTCATCGATCTGCTTCAAATAAGTATCATACGACTGATCTCCGTTTCCCTCTTTCAGATCGATCACCACATGTTCCTCGTTATTTCCTTCAGGAAAAGTATATTTGTGCATACCGACGCGCTCGGTGGCCGTAAGTTCTGCCTTGATGCTGTATTTATCAAGCAAAAGCGAATAATAACCAGGTTTTGCAACTTCATTTTTGTGACTGTAAAGGGAAGCATATCCGTTACTGATATCATTTTGCTCTCCCCGGTTGGTCTGGATCTTACCAGTGGTAGGCATAATCAGCACATCTCCCAGATCGGCACACCCGGTACCGCTCAGATGGGTATGTGAGAAACCGATGACGATACTGTCAGAATAGTGATAGCCGGAACACCAGTCCCATCCTTTATGGATATTGTTCGGTCCCAGCTGTACAGCGCCAAACGGGACACTTGCTCCTACAAATACATGCCCATGCCCTCCTGATCCGATAAACGGATCAACATAAGCCGTGTAATCGACCGTATCTTTTTGTGAAGGGCTGCAGGCAGTCAGTCCAATAAATACTACTGCTACAATCTTAATCAGGTGTTTCTTTTTAATACTCATAAAATTACTATTAGTTGGTAAGGTTTATAATTGTCATAATAGTTTGGACTGGCGTAAAGGTACATTTAATCTGCCATTTATTGTAATGTTATTTTCTTTGAATTAACTTCTGTTCTGACTCGTTCCATTTGATTTAGGTTTTGTTCGGAACTTATTATTTCTTCAAAATTACATTATCCCGGCGTTTTTATTTCAGTGAACCCTCAATTTTTTCACCGGGCCCGATGGCCTTCATCTCGATTTTTACTTTTGAAGATGCTTCACTGGAAAAGACAGCCTCAAAACTGATCAGGTTTTTCCCCTGATCGAGGAGAAACGACCTGGCATCTTCCTTGATCTCCCTGATCAAATTCCAGTTCCGGTCGTACAGCAAAAGTCGCCCTGATCCGTCAGATTTCAGGTACTGGGATTGCTCCATTTCTACCGGAATCTCGATCTCATCATTGTTATTTATCCCTATCCGGAGGGTATTTACCGGGGAAACGCTACCATTTTCTCCCGGTAAAAGACGGATGATAAACTGTAATGGCTGAGCGACATAAGGGTTAACAAATTCATAACTTTCAGGCACCGGTTCCCCGGGCTGTCGAATCTTCTGGTTATAAATATACCGGCTTATCCGGTAAGGATACAACATCCACTCCGCGGCCGTTGATCCTTCTTCCAGATGAAACTCATTATTGATGTTTTCCATCCTTTTCTTTTGGTTTACCGTGAAAGCACCGGATATCCGGGCCGTTTCCCATTGCCTGATCTTGTTAAAAATGGCATCTCCCTCACCGTTGCGCTTTGCCGATTCCAGATTCACACAAAAAGCAAAACCGGCATCGAAGCCTGCGGCCCGGGCCAGCAGCCATTCCAAGTCCTCGATGCTTGTCTCGTCGGTCATCTTGAACCACCCCAGCATGCTCGGTATGTAATTTCTCCGGAAAAAGTCCTGGTTCTTTAGCCGCTGCCGGGTCTGGCTCTCCCGGAAACCGGCGTACCACGGCTCACCCCAGTTGTACCTCGTGTTGATGTGCCAGTTATAGTGATTGGGTTTGCTCGCATCGTCGATCACGTTGTTCTTTAATGCCGGGATGAGCCGGTCATACCACGTCTTCACGAACAACTGGCAGCCGTATTCTCCCATCCCCGTAGACCAGTTCCCCTCCAATCCGTCGAACGAGGTCTGCCTCACGCCCGTGTAGTTGAAAAAATCGGCCAGCCTCCCGGCAACCTCTTCCGTCAGTTCACTGTTAGTCAGAAACGTCTTGTATCCGTGATCCATCAGCTTGGCAATCGTATCCCCTGCGGCGTGGTCACACGCCCTGGTCCCAAAAGCACCCCGCGTGCAACTTTGCAGTGTCCATGGAGCTGTTCCCGAGACTTCCCTGTACCGGATGATCTCATTACCGATTACCACCGCGTGAAGCGTATTGTTCTTCATCTGGTTAAAGTACACCGGCGACACAATCCGGATTTCCGTGTCTTTACTATCAATGTTTCCGGCCAGCACTGAGGAACCGACTTTCGCCAGACGCTTGTCGGGCACCGGTGTTACATATGGATCGTTGGTTGTGATAAAATTCGAAAGCATGTGAACCCCCAAATAAATTCCCTCCTTCTCCGCTTTGGTTACATCTGCCTTCATACTCTCCCAGTTCCGAGGAAAACATTCCCTTTTCAGATTGAAATGCCCCCACGTCTCAAACGGATCACCGTGATACAGATACTTAAAACCTACCTTTCGTGTAAGAGCCAAGGCTTCATTAATCGTGTTCTCATCAAAATCAATGATCAAATAAGATGATGTTGCTTCCGGTGATATTTTACTCCATACCCCGTCCAACATTGGATGAGGAAGGCCTTCTCTAAGTTCTATTCCACCGATCACCTCCAGTACCTTTCCGGTCGGACACCCGAACAGGGCTATTTTCGATCCAACCACTCCCCCGTCTTTAAAGGGAGGGGCTACATAATAATCATGACCCCAGTTTGTGATCACCCGCTCGCGGCTCCTGTCCCGGCAATAGGCCTGGATTACACTGCCATAACTCTCCGGTTTTGCCGTTTGTCCCCGGTATGTACGCCCGGCCCGCCAGGGTTCATCGCTGTTAACCAGGCTACTTTCTGCTATGTCAATTGATGGTTCAATGTCGCTCTCATCCGAAGGGTAACCGCCAAGAGTCTTAATGTTCAGTGCCTGGATCCCAATAGCAAAATCCTGATTTCTGACTACTCCCACCGTTTCACCAATCGTCTCGCTGATGGTGGTTGGGTATGGCCCCCAAACTACCAGCTCTACTTTTTTTAGCGGTGTGATTCTTACAAGTTCAAAGGTCAGGTAACTTTTCCGGTTAACTACTTTTACCCGGGCTTCAACCTGGTTTTTTTCAAAACAGAGAACAAGCTGGTCCCCTTCTGTCTTCATGGACGAAGGCGATTCATACTCCCCGTTGCAACGGATGCTCAACAGGGGGGCTGACTGCCCCTGATACAGATAATCCTTCTGACCGGCCCTGTCGTACAGGCTTTCCAGCATCCCTTTCCCGTCAAGGGAAACTCGCATCGTCTCCGTTTCATATACCAATGGTTTATCTGCGGCAAAACCTGGGAACCAGATTAAGCTTATAGTCAAAAAAAATAATAACTTCATTTTTAATATTTTATCGTTTCAACCGACTCCGGACATCATAAAAGAACCAGCCAGAATCACGAGAATCCCGGCTGGTTCATAATCATCATGTTAAAATTACTGTATGTGAAAAATTAATAGCCACGGCTTTACTCACTTGGGAAAGATTCCGGAACGCCATTATATCGGGTGTACATATAATCATCATTATAAGAATCCTCATAATAGGAAACATTCCTTTTATCTTCAGGAACCCAAAAGATTGGTGAGGTAAAGTTATCTTCGTCACTAACTTTTCTAAGCTCATCGGCATTATAGGAAGATTCGTCAGAAGGATACGGATACCGTTCAACCACAGGGTCGATTGTCATAGATGAACTGTATTTTATCAATGGCAGCTTAGGATGTCTCGTTCTCCTCAGCTCTGCAAAAACTTCCAAATAATCGTGAAGGCATAAATGGATATATTTCTGACCTATAATAATTTCCATTTTATCCTCCAATGTGGTAGCATTTGTATAATCATCCAGAATTTTTGAGGCAAATTCTTCTTTAACACTTTCTGATGGAGCCGTCGGTTTCAGGAAAGATTCGTTGGAACTGTTAATCTCGCTCCAGGTTGAAAAACTGTTGATATAATACCAATAATTAATAGAATGGATTACTCCGTCTCTGATATGATCCTCAACAGAACTCCCTGTTTCAGCCAGCCCCTTTAGCTGGACTTCGGCAAGGAGAAAATCGACCTCGGCCCGGGTAAATGCTCTCCACGGATCCGTATTCTGAACCATTGTTGCAGGGTTCCAAAGCGAAACTCCGTTATATTTCATATAATTATCGAAAGAACTGAAATAATTGTAATAATAATAGGCTCCGCTATAACCATATTTTGATTCATTCTTGGATTTAACATAGTTGTAAATCTTTTGTCCAATCGCAAAATCATAGGAAACAGGCATATAAACAGTATCTCTATTGGGCAAAAAATAGACAGGTAATCTGGGATCGTCAGTTCCTTCTGTATATTTATGATCTTTATTCCGATCCAACTGAAACATAATTTTGGGAGGGGCAAAGGCTGCATAGTCCCGTTCCGCATAACCTTGTTTCCAGTAACTTTTGGGTTTAGTCACCCAATTGGCGAGTGTCACAAAAAGGTCTTCTGTTGGAAGTTTACCACCACTGATAATCCCGCTAATCACCTTTTTGGCATATTCCTCTTCCACCCCTGAGATTCTGACTGCCAGGCGAAGACGCAAAGCGTTTGCCCATTGTACCCATTTATCGGCATCTCCGGAAAAAATAATATCCTGGGTTGCAAAAGCAGACTTCCCGTCAGACGACATAACTGCGTTCTGTTCCACTATTTTATCCGAAAGGGAATCCAAATCATTGATAATGGTTTCATAAATTTCCCTGGCATCGTCATATTTAGGGAAGAAATCGCCATTAACACCCTGAAGCCCCTCAGAATAAGGAATATCATTGCATAAATCCACAGCCTTGGAGGCCCTGTAATCCCGGACCATCTTTGTGATTGTAACATAGATCTGATTATCAGCCTTATCCTCATCAGACATTCCGTTCACATGATCTTCCATCTCAGGCAATTCCCTGAAATCGTAATTATGTCCGTAAAAATAGTCAGTAACACTCTGTGTTGTATAAAAAGCTTCTATATCATTTGCATCCGAGAACCAGGTGTAATCGGTTTTTAGGAAACGCATTGTCAAATGGCTATGCGCGATCATTCCTCCGGCGTCTGCCTCATACCAAAACTGAGCATAATCATTCTTGAAATTAAATGAACGGGACATAATCTCCGAGAACATTCCGGAAGGCACATCTTCTTCATCAGGAGTATAGACAGAAGGATCAACAAATTTATCTTCCAACGTATCCTGACACCCCATGTTCATAAAAGAAAAGGGGATCAATAACAATATAATATATTTTTTCATACACTTTTTATATTAACCGATTAAAAACCGACCGAAAGGTTAATCCCCAGAGTTCGTGTTGAAGGGATAGGAGAAGCTTCATAATAGGAACTGGTCCCCATGTAAGCTTCAGCATCCAGATTCGGGACAGATTTATACAAATAACCTATATTCCTCGCAAAAAATCCAACCACGACGTCGTGCAATGTCATCTTCTGAGCTATTCTTCTCGGTATTTGATAGTTCAGGGCCAGTTCCCGCCATTTGATATAATTATTCTTGTATTTCAGGTCAACCGCATTAATTGCCTCACCCGACCAACTGACAAAAGTGGAATAGTACGAACTGACAGGTGCAACCGTCGTATTTTTTACATAAGTACCATCATTTTGTTTTTGCACACCCTCCAGGATAATACCATCATTATAGGTTTTTCCGCCGGAAGTATACTCTATGCCTCCGTGCTTGGCATCGCGATGTGCCAGTGATTGCCTGGATGCTCCATTGTAATACAGCCATTGATTTGTTTCAGAATACATGGAAGCGCCAAAGCTATAATCAAAACCCGCGTATAAAGAGAATCCCCTGTAACGGAATGTTGTATTAAAACCGCCCATAAAATCAGGGAACACATTTCCGACACGAGTCTCGTTGTTTTCATCCAAAACGTACGAACTTCCATCAGAACTCACGACCCTGTTTCCGTCAGAATCCGTAGCGATAGCAGTTCCATAAATATTTCCTATCCGCTCTCCTTCCCTGGCCTCCACATTTACATGCCCCCGCATTCCACTGATTGTCTTTTTAGTGATGCCGGAATATAATTTTTTTACTTTCGAAAAGCTGTTCGCAGTATTAAAATTCAGGTCCCACCTAATATTTCTGGTTAACAGAGGGGTACCATCCAATTGAATCTCATACCCCCAGTTATTAACCTGTCCGGCATTGATCTTGATCTCACTGGCCCCGGTCGATTTAGAAAGTGGAACAGACATGATCTGGTCATATACAGCATTGGTATAGAACGAGGCATCCAGTTTCAAACGGTTTTCCCTGAAAAAGGCAAGTTCAGTACCCAATTCAAGTTCCCTTTTCCTCTCAGGTTTAATATCACCGGCAAACATCGAAGAAGATGTTGAAACAGACTGCGCACTTGTTCCCTCGATCGTACTTGCGCTCAAACTATTATAAGCATAATAACGCGGAGCCGGCCGGCCTACATCAGCGAAGGATGCACGGAATTTTCCAAATTGAAGCGACGGAATCACCTTCTTCATCAGGTCGGTAGCATCCCAGGTAAGGGCGACACCCGGATAAAAGTAAGAGTTATTACCGGGATCAAGTGTTGAAGACCAGTCGTTACGGGCATTCAATTCAATGGTATATTTCTTGTCCCAGGTGAGCGTCAGCACGCCATATACTCCGTACAGGCAATCTTCTCCGTAATCATAGCCCCTTACCTTATCCATCTGACTGGAACTTGCCCATCCATCAGGATTCTGATTGTCGAGAGAATACCAGTCAGGATAAATAAAACCGCTGCTCGTTCCGTTATTGGTCGTTGCAACCTTAATGAGTTCATCATAATTGTTTTTGTAAGAAATCCCGGTCAAGGCAAAAACATCCAGCTTGTCATCCAGAAAGCTTTTGTAAAAATTAATCATTCCCTTGTATTCTTGAACCTTTGTCTTCTTTCTGGAATAACTAAAGGAACCGCCAACCAATTCCGGATCGACTTTAGTGACACTTTCCTTATTGGTGAAATCGGTATCCGTATAATCCAGGCCTACCTGGCCGGAAACCGATAACCAGTCGGTTATTTTATAGGTCGGGTGAATCGACCCGATCAGGTGGAATTTGTCATCCAGATAACTGTTATGCTTTCTTCCCCAGACATAAGAAGCATAATTCTGAAGTGAATAATATCCGGTTGGATAGCCTACATCTTCAAAATCCTTTTTATATCCGTAATTTGCACTTGAAGGATCACTATACAGATAATCCCCGTTATTGATGAATTCATCAAAGGGCGCATCCCGGGAAATTCCATTGACAAAGAAGCTAAGTGTATTTTGCGACCGGTTATGAGTCCTGATAAAATATAAATTTGTGGATGTCTCAACCGTTAACTTATCCGAAAACTTAAAGGTGCCGGAAAAACTCAGAATATTCTTTTTCTGCCAAAGTTTCTCCTCGATCCCCCGATAGTTCATGTTGGTATAAGACAAACGTACATTCCCGAAACTTCCGCTCTTATCCAAAGCTATATTAGCCTGGTTATTTGATCCGTTTGAAAACAGGAAATCATAATTATCCGGATGTGCCACATAAGGTCTGGCCTTATCGTCCCACCAGATACGTTTTTCACTTGAATCAAAAGCCGGTCCAAAACTTTTTGAGTTGATGTTATAACGGGGATAATCTTCACCCTCTGCAATGCTTTTTACATCATAAATATTTTCGCCACTTCCATAGTCATTCTGAAATTTGACATATGTAAGAGGCTGTTCAATGGCAGTCTGGAAAGAGACACTCACATTAAGCTTGTCGTGTTCTGCATTCTTCCCGGACTTTGTCGTGATTAAGACAACTCCGTTTGCTCCTTCACTTCCGTACAAAACCGAAGCTTTGGCGCCTTTCAAAATTTCAATCGACTCGATATCTTCCGGGTTAATATCGTTAATCCCGGTTCCATAGTCCCAGCTTGCTTTATCCAGTCCCGTGTTTTCATCGAAAATAGGGACACCATCAACCACGATTAATGGCCTTGTCTTAGCATCTGCCTCAAGAGCCGAAACCCCACGGATGTTGATGTTTATACCGCCCAATGCTCCAGATGTAGATTGGCGAATAGTTACCCCGGCCGCTTTCCCGTAAAGTGACAATACGGGATTCTGCGTATTTCCCGATGCGGTAAGCTTGTCCGCCTTGATGGTACTGATCGCATAACCCAACGATTTTTTATCCCGCTCAATCCCCATAGCGGTTACAACGACTTCATCGATACCAATATCGGCAGATATCAATTTCGTGTTTATTTCACTCTGGGATCCGACTTTTATTTCCTGCGGGGTCGTGCCTATGAACGAAAAAACCAGCATATTCTCATCCGACAAACCGGAAATCGAATATTTTCCATCCGAATCTGTAATTGTCCCTTTTGTTGTTCCCTTTATAACTACTGAAACTCCCGGCAAGGGGGCACCGGACGAATCGGTCACTTTCCCGGAAACTTTCCTGGTTTGCTGACTTGAAGATTCTTCACTTTTACCATTGTTTACCAACAAAATCTGGCGGCCTTTAATGGTATAGGATACTCCTGAATTTGCAAAAATCCGGGACAGGATTTCATTTACACTCTTGTCTTCGACCTTGATGTTGACTTTACGGTCAACATCGATCAGGTTCTTGTTATACAGAAAAAAGAATTCCGAGCTCTTCTCTATTCTGTCAATCACCTCCTCTACTCTTGCATTGGTCATATCCAGTGTCAGCTTAGTTTGCTGTGAATAGGAATTCACAGCAAGAACCTGTGATAAGGAAACCAATACGAAAAAAATGGTAAAACGCATAATTCTAATCATTTTTAACAGGCCTGAGTTTGGTGACGGCCTGTCAATTCTCTTTTTTTTCATAAATTTGCTCCATTAGTGGATTTAATACTCTGATAAATTAATTCTACTGATCGACAGGATGGTAGCCTCAATACCGTCCTGTCTTTAGGGTTTACTTCATAGGCAATGTTTTTTTATCTCGTTCAAGCCACATTTCAACCTTATTTCTTTCAAAAGTACCATCTCCCCGCTTTTCTCTTTTATGGATCACATATCTGATCGGGGCCACGGATGAAAGCAACTTACAGACTTCATCCAGGCTTTCGTCCTGGAAGGTAGCCCTGAAAACCGAAGATTTCAGAGAATCGCCATGTAAAATAATATCGGCGTTGTATTTTCTTCCTAACCTCTTCGCTATTTCTGCCATGGGTTCATTCTTAAATATCAGCAGTCCTTCCGTCCAGCTTGCATAAGATTCTGCATCAATCGTTGATTTTAGGACCGTCTTTGCTGCTTTGCTGTAAACAATCTGCTGATCCGGCTCCAACATGCCGATTACTTCCTGTTTTTTATCCATTACGACCACTTCGCCCTTTTCTAGGATAATCTGAGCTGTCTGCTCCTGCTCATAAGCGACCACATCAAAACAGGTTCCCAATACCTTAACATCGAAATAAGGCGTTATAACCCTGAATTTTTCATTTCTGAGATGAACCACATTCAACCATGCTTCTCCTGAAATCACAACGTTACGGTTTCTCTTGAAGTTCAGCGGATATTTTATAGAAGAATTACTGTTTAACCATCCCCTGGTACCATCGGGCAACTGGAATTGCGTACGCGTTCCGGCCGGGGAGTAAACTTCAGCCCAGGTACTGACCTGATCAAACCGGTGAAAAGAAAAATAACTTATACTTCATTTGGGATAAATTTCCGCACGTTTATTTTCAAAAGATTGGAATTTTAGGGTCAATAAATTTTTCAGATCATCCATGTATTCTTGATTAATTGATTGAAAGAAGCCTGTAATAGCCTTGTGAAAAAGCGTTGATGTTTCATAATATTTTGCGTACAGTATTTTTTTCTTAGTGAATTTCCATAAGCGTTCAATAATATTCAGGTTAGGGGAATAGGAAGGTAAAAACAGGAGGGTTATACCTAATTCCCTTGCTGCATTTTCAACTAATTTACAATGCTGATAACGGGCATTGTCCAAAACAATCTTCAGGGGTAAATCCACATAAACGTCCCGAAGTTGTTTAAAAAATGCAATAATGGTTTCTGCATTAATAAACGTAGTATTGTTCAGGGTTATAACTTGTTTTGTGATAGCATCAACAGCTCCCAGTACATTGATCCGGTTACGCCCTGAAGATGCTTTGATAAATAAACGGGCAACACACCACAAGGCGCAAATAAAAGGTTCCAGAATAAAATGGGCCGCATCCATAAACAACAGGTGGCATTTCCCGTTCTGAGCTTCTTCAATGGCTGGTTCCAAGGTTGTTTTCATCCATTGCTGTTGTTTTTGGGCATCTGCTTTTGCCGGGATATGTCCCGTTTTGATATAACGCAATCCGTGTCGTTTCATAAAGGCACGAACCTGGGAAGGACTTCGGTCAATACCCGTCATCTTCTCAATACGCCATTTGGCCTCATTGATACTCATCGGGGGCTGTTTGGTAAAAGATTCCAATATGCTGTCGGCATAGTTTTCCAGTTTACTTTTGTTCGTACCGTAACCAACCTTGCAAAGACTTTCAAAGCCCTCTTGCACATAGCGCTTAGTCCAATAACCAACCGAATCCCGGTTCAAGTCCGCTAAAACTCCGATCTGCTCATTAGACAGACCTGTGATAATCTTTAAATAAACGGCCTGTATTCTTTTTTGAACCATTGCATCAGGATAATGATATCTTTCATAATTTAGCCGTTGAATTTCGGCTCCGTCGAGATTTATTGGAAGCATATCTTCTTTAGATTTATGGTAGAACTAATTTGATATGCTTCTCTTTTTATTTTACGCCTCTCCTGACAAAGTTTTCAACTTTCTCTTGTTAATTATTTGCGGAAATTTATCCCGTGCGAAGTATAAAACGGCAATGGTAACAAGACAGGGCAACAGAAGGACCGAAGCAACCTTTGAAAACAGATGAGTAAAAGATTGACCCCGGCCTAAATTCATCCGGTGATGTAACCGGTCAAGTATCCGGGAAAACCGTTCCTGATCGTTTCCATTATTTCCGGTCTCGTCCCAATCTTCCTCCATGAAGTTTTTTAATTCTGCAAAACTTTCCTTCTCCCTGAACAAGGAAGAGACGGTCAGATAATCGTTAAAAGAAAAATGACCGGAAATAAACCGTTTTATTTTTTCCTTTCCTGTTTCCATCTTTCCTGTTATGTCCTTTTACAGGCAATTTCCACTATCCGAAAATCAAAAAAATATAAAAATTTTTACTGTTCAGATAAAACAAGCTAATAATAAACAATTTATTATTCGATCAAAAAGAAATAAAAAGTACGAAGAAAAGTAATCCGGCAAGCTTTTCCTTCTCAAGTCCGCCCTGAATTTGCTTTTGAGCCGAGGCTAACTGATTCTCTACTGTATTGGGAGAAATACCTAGATCCTCGGCTATTTGCCTGACAGAAAGATTTTCATATTTTCTTTTTATAAAAATTTCCCTTCTGCGCTCAGGCAAAGACGCGATGATCGATTCCACCTTTTCGAGCAGGAACTTATAATCGATTACCTTTTCCAGGTTGTTTTCCTGCTTCAAAAATTCGTAAATCAGTTCATCCTTAAACGCATTGTCGCGTGATTTTCTAATGAAGTGCTTCCTGATAATATTAAAAGCTATTGTAAAAACATAAGCATTAAATGAGTTATCCGGTTTCAATTTTTCTCTTTTGTCCCAGATATAGAGAAAAACTTCCTGAACTACCTCTTCTGCTTCCTCTGCGGATTTTAAATATTTGTAACTACTCAGGTACCTGCGGGATAAAAGATTTTGGAAAAGGATATTAGAGTTAATATTTGCTCAACTCATTTTCCGTAGGAGGGGTTAAGTTTTTTGATTTTATATTCATCCATGCGCTTCACATGAGGTTTAACTCTCGAAACTCAAACTTATTTTTCAAATTGTTGAAAACAGGGATCGTGGATGTTCATAAAGAATGGGGTTTAAATTTGTGTATTGAATCTCAGAACAAGATCTTTGTTAAAAGCAAAAGGGTTATGGTATCGAAAGAAGAACTTAGAAAGCTGGACAAGGAAGAACTGGTCGATCTGGTTTATGATCTTTCCATGAAGGTTGATGCTTTAACCCGTATGGTAGAGGTACTTCAGGAGGAAATAAAGCGTCTGAAGACACCAAAGAACAGTGGTAACAGTTCACTGCCTCCGGCTCAGGACCTGTTCCGGGGTAAGAACCAAAGCCTCCGGGGAAAAAGTGATAAGAAATCCGGTGGTCAAGCGGGTCACAAAGGAGAAACACTTCGGATGTCGCCAGCTCCGGATAAAATAGAGGTTCATATGCCAGAAGGCCCATGTCCCTGTTGCGGAAAGATCTATGTCGATGAACCGGTGCAGTTGATAGGCAAAAGACAGGTTATCGACATTCCCTTTATTCAGTCCAGAGTGGTTGAACACCAGGTTTATCAAAGGAATTGTAGCTGTGGCCATGTCAGTACGGGGAATTTCCCGGCAGAAGTAACAGCGCCTGTTCAGTACGGAAACAATCTGATTGCACTTACGGCTTATTTGAGTTCGAGACAGTATGTTCCATATTCACGTTTGAAAGAATTAATAAAGAGTATAACCAATATCTCCATAAGCGAAGGCACCATCTTTAACCTGCTAAACAAAGCAGCCAACATGGTGCTTCCCATCTATGAAGGGATAAAAAAGGAAATATCCAATGCCACTACGGTAGGTGGAGATGAAACGGGCGTGAAAGTTGAAAAGAATAAATTTTGGGCCTGGACCTGGCAAACAATGCGGGCAACATACATCGTCATATCAAAGAGCCGCGGCTTTGTAACGGTTGAAAATACTTTTCCTGACGGGTTTGCCAATGCAACCTTTGTCAGTGATTCATTGAGTGCCCAGTTAAAGACCCCCGCCAGGGAGCATCAGCTGTGTCTTGCACACCTGCTTCGGGAATTGAATTTCTTTGAGCAGCTATATCACCACAAGTGGGCAACTGAAATGAAGGATTTGTTGACCCGGGCCATTAAGCTGAAAGATACCATGACACTAAAACAGTACACCGGATCATTTGATCAGCGGGGGGCAGTGATCAATGAATTTGATATGCTGGTAAATCAAACATTGCCTGATACTGTTTCAAAAATACTTCCTTTCCAAAAGCGATTGAAAAAACGCAGGCATCAGGTATTCAATTTCCTGTTTTATCCCGATGTTCCTTATGATAATAACGGTTCGGAAAGAGCAATCCGTAATGTCAAAGTCAAGCAGAAGGTATCGGGAAGTTTCCGCTCGGAACGAGGCGCTGAAATATTTGCAGTATTGCGCTCTGTTGTTGACTCCATCATCAAAAAAGGAGGAAATCCGTTTGAATCAATCCGCTTTGCAATAGCTGTTGCTGCCGGCAAAAATGAATTCCGCAGAAGTCAGTCTTATTAATTTTAATGACCTGAGTAGTTACAAATATTTAACCGAGAAGTTGTAAAGACGCTGGGAATATTTCTTAAATAACTCATCAAATGCCTGGGCATTACCCTGCTTCAGATGTTTTACAGCAAGAGAGTCTATATATTTAAAAGTCGATGCCAAGTTTGTCGGTTTAACAGATAAAGACACAACCAAAGTTAGAATAAAAACTGAAAATATCCGGAAATTCTAAAAAAATGATATAAAAAGAACTTAAAATATTACAAAAAGCTCATCATCAAATATTATCACAATCTCCATTCTGCCTCATTGCCTGATAACGTATGGAACAAGTATATAATTATCTTACAAATTAAGTTAAACGTACTGCACCTCCACCTTTTTGAAAAATTTTTCTTCCAGTAGCTTTACAATCCTTTTAACCACGAACTTCCGGATCTCCACCTCGACCGGTTGGCTGGGATCCTGGTGTACCCAATTGATACGTGTCCCGAGGAGGATATGGATAACATCATGCTGAAGCAATAGTTTGGCCACATTATCCGGAGCCGTATTTCCCGGACGGGTTTCACTGGTAAAGTTCTCCAGCAGTTCCTCAACCTTTCCCAGGGTAATTATCCCTTCTGTAACCATTTCGAATCCAGCCATACTGGCAACCGGAGGCACTGCCCCATCCGCAAATTGCTGCTGAATTTCAAGCTCGAGGTTCAGTTCCCTGGCAATAATCTCAGCGGTTGTTCCTCCGCATACAATCTTTTTCCCCTGAAATTCACTAATTTGTTTTACAAAACCAGCATCCTTACTTTTATAAAATGGAGGTCCTGTAACAAGCATAAACACCCGCGGCTCACGGAAATAAACGACACCACAACTGGCATCGTCTTTTATCCCGAAATCGTCGTTTATAACTGCCTGGTTAATAATTTTCCGGGCCAACCTGTTTGCTGCAATCTCCGGGTCACGGGCCACCTGGTTTTCAGCGAACTTCTGCACCAGTCCCTGCTCCCATCCCAAAGGGAACCGACCGGAACCAAGCCCGCTTTGCGTAATGCCATCTGTAAAAAAAATAATCCGGTCTTCGAGCATTGGCTTAAATTCCCTGATCCTTAATATCTTTCCCGCATTCCTGCTCCCCCTGATGTTAATTCCCATTTCCCTGGGTTGGAAAGGTTCTCCATTCCTGAGAATAATGGTAGTAGGATTATCGTAATTAATAATCCGCACGACACCTCCATCTTCAATTTCCAGGATTGTAAAGGTCGCATAGCTTTCCTTGCCCTCGCTGCTTTGAGGGAGCGCCCTCATAAAGATATTGGCGGCAACCTCAGGCCGGGTATGAAATGAGGTATAATTAAGCGCCATCGAAGCGGTAAGCGTGGCCAGTACGTTCGCTTTTACCCCGTGTCCAATCCCGTCGGACAATACCAGGATTGTACGCCTCTCCTCGCTGATCCTGCGTGAATAAAAAACATCACCACAGGCCGTTTCCCCTTTCGGCATTTTTTGCTGCAGGTCTATTTCGATATGATAATCAGCCATTAAATAATTGATGAATTATAATTGATTGTTTATTGTTTCGTCTTTTAATCAGTTGTCTTCTTCATCGTATTTATAGGATTCGATAATCGAACTGAGCATCTTCTCGGTCAGGGCTGCATTTTCCCCAAGCAGGAAAGCGATCTTCTGCACCGTTTCCAGGTTCCGGCGGTTTACCTGCTGAGCCCTGCTAATGATTTCTTCCCGGACAAGCGAAGGGGCAGACATATCACGGATCAATGCCCCGACCACCCTGTTTTTATAAATCGTAATCACGGAAACCTGAAGCAACTTGTTCTGTATCTTCAGGTCGCGTTCGAGCATATTTTCTCCGCTGGCAAGAAGAGCGGAAAACATTTTGTAAACCACTTCGGGTACCAGCTCTTTGAAATCAGCCCCATGCAGCCCCGGAACCGTATCGAAAAGTTCTTCCGTTTCACTGCCGAACATCCGGGCAAACCCCAGATTACAGTCTATTACTTTAAAATCGTTATTTACAATTACGATCCCTGCCCTGATCTTGTGCATCATTACGGATGCAATTACTGTAGCTTCCCTGGCTTTTTCAAGTTTCCTTTCTGTCTTTTTTCTTTCTGTAATATCAAAAATAGAGCCGACAATCCCGGTGATAGCACCATCCCGGTCCCTGATTACGGCTTTATTAAACACAACATCCCGGATAGCTCCGTCCGAACAACGGAATTTCGTTTCATAAACCTGGTCTGCACGGCTTTCGAAGAGCTCATGGTCGTGATGTGCATATATTTCCGCTATCTCGGAAGGCTGGATGTCGAATACCGTTTTCCCTACAATTTCATCCTTGCTCAACCCGATAAACCGTTCGTGTGCCTTGTTGCATGTTTTGTAAATACCATGAATATCCCGGTAAAAAATGGGTATCGGAAGTGCATCTATAATTTGCTGGTGAAGGTCCGGATTGTCCGGTATCTCTTCATTAAAAGGGATTTTTTCGTATATCATGACCGGCTGAAATATTTATTTTAAATGTATATAACTTAATCTTCTTTTGTTTAATAAAAAGTCGATATGACATTCGTTTGCACCTGCGACTTATTTTTATTGAAAAATACAAAATAAGATTATTTTTTTTATTGACCGGAAAATTTAATTTTGACTACCACTCGATTTGGATTCAATCTTTTAACGGATATTTATAAAAAATGAAAACATTCCGGGCCGACTTACATATTCACACGGTTTTATCTCCCTGCGCAAGTCTGGAAATGAGCCCGGCAAAGATCATAGAAAAGGCCCTCGAGCAAAAGCTGGACCTGATTGCCGTTACCGACCATAACAGTACGCGGCAGTGTGCCCTGACAAAAAAACTGGCAGAACAAAGAGGATTATCCGTGCTTTTGGGATGCGAGGTCAATACTTCGGAAGAAGTTCATGTCCTTTGCTTTTTCAGGGACCTGGAAACCACCCGGATATTTCAGAAATTTCTGGATAAACATTTACCAAAGATACAGAATAAGCCTGATTTTCTGGGGTATCAGCTCATTCTTGACGAGCATGAAACGATCACCGGGGAAGAACCTTATTTTCTGGGAAGCGGATTGTATTCCGGGATTGATACAATCGGAAATTTGGTAGATAAGCTGCAGGGCATTTTCATTCCGGCGCATATCGACAGGCCCCATAACAGTATTTTCAGCCAACTGGGCTTTCTCCCTCCCTCACTGAAAACAGATGCCCTGCAGATCAGCAGGTATGCAGATGAACATAAAACAAAAATCCGCTATAACATTCCTGATGATATCACAATAATCAGCTGCTCAGATGCTCATTATCCTGAAGATGTGGGAAGCGGCGTAACCCGTTTTTTTATGGAGGAATTATCTTTTGCCGAGATAAAACTTGCCCTGAACAGGCAACAGGGAAGATACACGGAAATTGAAAAAAAATAAAGGAACCCGGAATAGCAGAACAAAATTTAAATGCAGGAATTATCATTACATATTCTGGATATCGTTAGAAATTCGATCAGGGCCAATGCTTCCCTGATACAAACAGACATTGAAGAACTCCCCGGCAAAGACCAGTATGTCATCAGGATTTCCGACAACGGGACCGGCATGAGCTATGAGGAGCTGAAAAAAGTAACAAACCCGTTCTTTACTTCCCGGACGCGGAGAAAAGTGGGTTTGGGAATCCCGTTACTGAAACAAAATGCCGAGCAAACAGGAGGTTTTGTAGAGCTTCAATCCACTGAAGGGAAAGGGACAACGATAAGGGCTGTTTTCGGGTTCAGCCATATAGACAGGCCTGTTCTGGGTGACATTGCCGGTACTTTACTGATTCTGTATTCGAACGAAAAAAGTGCAGAACTTGTTTACCGGCACAAAACTGCTATAGGGGAATTCTGCTTCGATTCCCGTGAAATAAAAAGTACACTGGAAGGAGTTTCCGTTAATAACGCCAAGGTAAGATCATTCCTGCTGGAAATGATCCGGGAAAATTTAAAGCAAATCCAGGCAAGCGAATAAATCTGCACTACTTGTATTTTGCGCTGTTATCGTTCAACTTATATATAAAAACGACTTTTGATACAACTTTTTTGTCCCTCCCTGAGCTGCCTATTTAAAATTGTTTTTTGCATCCGGTTCGTTTCATTGAATTAAATCATCGTTCATTTCGGATAAAAATCTAAATTTGCGCAAAAAATCAGGTTTTAACCTAATAAAAGAACCATGCCAAAAATCAAATCGCTGGCTGACCTCCGAAAACTAAAAGAAGAGGTCCGGTCAAAAATCAGTATCCGAGAAAAAGGAGACCATCCGGAAAACCTCGTCCGAATAAAAGTTGCCATGGCCACCTGTGGAATTGCTGCCGGGGCACGGGAAACAATGAATTATTTTATCGAGGAGCTCGACCATCAGGGGATTGATGCCCTGATTACCCAGACAGGATGTATGGGTTTCTGTTATGCCGAGCCAACCATCGAACTGACATTACCGGGAAAGGAGCCGGTTGTGTACGGGTATGTAAACACAACTAAAGCCCGGGAGATTATAGAGAAACATATTAAGCTCGGGGAACTCACCGACGGGATTATCCCGGTAAATTTCAATACCATTGACGAATAAATCTTAATTTATTTATGGCAAATTACCATACGCATGTCCTGGTTTGCGGAGGAACAGGATGCAAAGCGTCTCAAAGCGAACTCATTAAATCCAATCTGAAAAGATGGCTGGCTGAACTGCAACTGGAAGATAAGGTACAGGTAATCCATACCGGTTGTTTCGGGTTCTGCGAAAAAGGCCCCATTGTAAAAATCCAGCCTGATAATACTTTTTATGTAACAGTTCAACCGGGAGATGTTGAAGAGATCGTAAAGGAACACTTGTTAAAAGGGAGAAAAGTGGAAAGGTTGCTTTACCGTGACCCCCGGTCGCACGCGAGTGTTTCTGAGAACAAAAACATGGACTTTTATAAAAAACAAGTCCGTGTGGCCCTTCGTAACTGTGGAATGATTAACCCGGAAAACATCGAAGAATATATAGGTAACGACGGTTACGCAGCGCTGGCAAAATGTCTGGGGGAATTTTCTCCGGAGGAAATAATCAGTACGATCAAAGATTCCGGGTTGAGAGGACGGGGCGGCGGTGGCTTCCCGACAGGACTTAAATGGGAAATCACCCGAAACTCGAAAGGATCACAGAAATACGTGGTATGCAATGCTGATGAAGGCGACCCTGGTGCATTTATGGACCGTTCAATACTGGAAGGTGACCCACATACCGTAATCGAAGGTATGGCTATATGCGGGTACAGCATTGGCGCAGACAAAGGACTTGTTTATATCCGTGCAGAATACCCGCTGGCCGTAGACAGATTAAAAACAGCCATCGCACAAGCCCGGGAATACGGGCTGCTGGGGAGCAACATCTTAGGATCAACGTTCTGCTTCGACATCGAGATCCGTTATGGGGCAGGAGCTTTTGTATGTGGCGAGGAAACGGCCCTGATCCATTCCATGGAAGGGCTCCGCGGAGAACCTACCTTCAAACCCCCCTTCCCGGCACAGGAAGGATATCTGGGAAAACCAACCAACGTTAACAACGTGGAAACTTTTGCCAACATCCCCGTAATACTCAACAAAGGGGCAAAATGGTTTAGCAGCATTGGCACTGAAAAATCAAAAGGGACGAAGGTATTTGCCCTGGCCGGAAAAATCAATAACGTGGGACTGATCGAAGTTCCCATGGGAACAACCCTCAGGGAGGTAATTTACGATATTGGCGGTGGAATAAAAGACGGAAAAGAGTTCAAGGCAGTGCAGACGGGGGGACCTTCCGGAGGATGCCTTACCAAGGATTTTCTGGACACCCCGATCGATTATGATAACCTGCTGGCTGCAGGTTCGATGATGGGATCGGGAGGAATGATCGTCATGGACGAAGACGATTGTATGGTCTCGATCGCAAAATTCTACCTCCAGTTTACACTTGAGGAATCGTGTGGAAAATGTGCCCCGTGCCGCATTGGGAACAAACGGCTATATGAAATCCTGGAAAAAATTACAGAAGGGAAAGGGACACCGGAGGACCTTCAGCGGCTCCGTATGCTAAGCACTGTTATTAAAGATGCTTCCCTTTGCGGGCTGGGACAAACATCGCCCAACCCTGTACTTTCGACCCTCAATCATTTTTATGAAGAATATGAGGCCCATGTAACGGAAAAACATTGTCCTGCGGGCCAATGTAAGGCCCTTCTCCGTTACACGATCGATGAAGAAAAATGCACAGGATGTACGCTTTGTTCCCGGAATTGCCCGGTGGGTGCCATCTCCGGAGAAAAACGGGAGCCCCATTACATCGACCAGTCGTTATGTATCAAGTGCGGGGCATGTTATGACAAGTGTAAATTCGGAGCTATCCGTATCAACTAAACCAATAGCAGATGCAAAAAATCAATTTAACAATAGATAATAAACCGATAGCAGTAGAAAAAGGTGCTACCATACTGGAAGCTGCAGCAAGTATCGGCATTGAGATACCCACACTGTGCTATATGAAACTCCACGACATGAACATCGAGAACAAACCGGGGGGATGCCGTGTCTGTGTGGTCGAAGTGAAAGGAAGGCGCAATCTTGCACCTGCGTGCTGTACAGAGGCAACAGAAGGTATGGATGTAAGTACGCATTCCATGCGCGCCGTGAACGCCCGCAGGACCATCGTGGAGCTCATTTTATCCGATCATCCGGCTGACTGCCTGGTCTGTGCCAAATCGGGGAACTGCGAACTACAGAAACTGGCCCAGCATCTGGGCATACGGGAGATCCATTACAAGGGAGAACAATCGACTTACCGGGAAGACACTTCCCCTGCAATTATCCGTGACATGGACAAGTGTATCCTGTGCCGCCGCTGCGAGACCATGTGCAACAAAATTCAGACCGTGGGAGTACTCTCTGCCGTTAACAGAGGATTTACCGCTGTCGTTTCACCGGCTTTCGAAATGAACCTTGATCATTCGGCCTGTACCTACTGCGGTCAATGCGTTGCTGTTTGCCCAACAGGAGCCCTGACTGAGGTGGATGAAACAGGGGCTGTGATCCGGGCCCTTTCGGATCCCTCAAAAATGGTAATCGTGCAGACGGCCCCGGCAGTAAGGGCTGCGCTGGGCGAAGAATTCGGGATGGAACCGGGAACCATTGTTACCGGCAAAATGGCTGCAGCTTTGCGCCGGCTCGGATTTGATTATGTATTCGACACCGACTTTGCAGCCGACCTGACCATCATGGAAGAAGGAACGGAACTACTGTCCCGCCTCAACAGGTACCTGGCCGGCGATAAAAAAGTAAAACTTCCTATCCTGACCTCCTGTTGTCCCGCATGGGTGAAATTTTTCGAGCACCAGTTTCCCAACCTGAAGGACATCCCTTCGACAGCAAGGTCCCCTCAACAAATGTTCGGGTCGATCGCCAAAACCTATTTTGCAGAAAAAATGAACATTAAACGGGAAGACCTGATCGTTGTTTCAATCATGCCCTGCGTTGCAAAAAAATACGAACGCGGACGTGGCGAGTTTGCAGTAAAAAACAACCCTGACGTCGATTACGCACTAACTACACGTGAACTGGCCCAACTAATCAATCTGGCAAACATCGACTTCCGTTCGCTTCCTGACGAAGATTTCGACAGCCCGCTGGGCGAATCCTCTGGAGCCGGGGTTATATTCGGAACAACAGGCGGAGTTATCGAAGCTGCCGTACGGACTGCATACGAAATTTATACAGGGAAAGCGCTTCCCCGCCTCGACTTCGAGGAACTGCGGGGAATGGAGGGCCTTCGTAAAGCATCCATCAGCTTCGGAGAAATTAACATTAACATCGGCATTGCCCACGGGCTGGGAAATGCTCGTAAACTGCTCGAGGAAATCAGAGAAGGAAAAAGTGAGTTCCATGCCATAGAAATCATGTCGTGCCCTGGCGGTTGTATCGGTGGCGGAGGACAACCTTATCATCACGGTAATGTTGAGATACTGAAAAAGAGACAAAAAGCGCTTTATAACGAAGACAGGAACAAAACGTTGCGCAAATCTCACGAGAACCCGTATGTACAAAAATTATACGAGGAATTCCTTGGCGCACCAATGAGCGAGAAAGCACACCACCTTCTCCACACAAAGTATTTCGACAGAAGCCTTACGATTGATGATTCAGGGAAAGAATGACCCAATGAACTGCTTATTTATTAACAAAATTCAACGTTCATTCATAATTAAAAATCCGATCTGATGATTAAAATAAAACTTTCAGAAAAAACCATTGACCTGATCAAAAAGATCTGTACGCAATTCAACAACGATGAGCGGGAATTGATCAATGCTCTGCACGGTGTTCAGCACCAGCTGGGATACCTGCCTGCAGAAGTACAGGAAGTTATAGCCAGGGAGCTTAAGATGCCGGTTGCCAAGGTTTACGGGGTAGTAACCTTTTACTCCTTTTTCACCATGCTGCCCAAGGGAGAACACCCGGTTTCGGTCTGTATGGGAACAGCCTGTTACGTCAGAGGAGCAGAACAAATACTCGCAGAATTTAAGAGACAGTTGAAAATAGAAGTCGGACAAACGACCGGCGACGGGAAGTTCTCGCTGAGTTGTCTGCGTTGTGTCGGGGCTTGCGGACTGGCCCCGGTCGTTATGGTAGGCGAAAAGGTTTACGGGCGGGTTACCCCACAGCAGGTAAAAAAAATCCTGGCGAATTACCAGGAAGAAGAAACAAAAATAGAATAACTTTCCTTCTCTCGTGGAATGCGCAGAAAAGTGGGTTTCTTCGATGGTCTGCGTTTTCCACGGGAGAACAAATTGGCTTACCTCGGGACCGGGATTGTCGGCGGATTGCCCCCGATATAGCTGACCTGCCTTTTTTCAGGAACAAGGTCGAACGTCATTTTCCCTCCGTTCCTGTCCACCTCGAAAGTATAAGTAGAAGGAATCTGTTCATAAAGCCCAAGCAAATAAGTAAATCCAGCCTTGTATTCCGGCTTATCGAGGGTAGAAAGACGAAGTTTCTCTCCCTTTTTCTCCAGCGACGCTAGGCAGTCCTCGTCAATTTCCTTTTCCGTTGCCGGAATAATCCTCCCGTTTACCGACGTGATTCGATCGCCAACCTGCATTCCTGCTTTCTCGGCCGGGCTGTCGGGATAGATGTAAACAACCTTATCCGGGTTATTCGAAGTAAAAAGAAGCCCGGTATAATTATAGGTGACCGTTGGAATAAGGTACATAATGGGTTTACCATCTTCTCCTTTATAATACATGTTTACAGGGAACTCAGTTGCATTGGCCTCAATATTATACACAAGAAGCCCATCGTCATGAGGATACAAAAAGCTGATATCAAAAACAGGATAGTAAGCCATAATCATGGTTGGAAAAACACGGGCTTTTGCCACTGTCATGAGGTCAATCTCCTTATCCGAAGTCTCCGAATACTCCGATTGCCACACAATTGGCGGTGTTCTCGGGTTGGTTTTGGCTTTCTTGGCATCCATCATGACAACTTTAAACGAACACATGTAGGTCACCTGGGTATAACCACCCTGCTGCTGCGATTCCACGTAGGGTTTATTTCCCCATCCAGACCAGATATCCCACTGGTATTGATACCTGGTCGTAACTTTAGAGGTTGGTGGAATATACTGCTTCTCGTTCCCGTTGTAAAAAGAGATAAACACGAGTAAATCTGGATTTTCCTGATCACGCTTCATCCCTTTCTGTTCCAACTGCCCCTGCAGAACAGAAGCCAGTTGCTTTTCCATGATCGGGTTTTCGGTGCTGGTATATTCAAAATCAAATATATTGTATTGCTCAAATTTTGCTTCAGGATCACGTAGGGTATGGTTGGCAATATTTGCAATGGTAGCGATACCTTTTGAAAAATTGACTGATTGTTTCCCCAAAAGTTCCTGAAAAACAGTTGACACACTAGCATTTGAAATCCTTAAATGAGAATAAATATAAGAAGCCAGAGAAGCTTCAGACATCGATCTTTCTTCAGGAAAGCTTGGCTGGCGTATCATCCTAACCACAAAAGGATCAGCCTGTCCCAGCCTATGGATGGTAAAGACAACTTCCGATCCCGCTTTTCCCCTGATCATCCCGGTTACCTCCTCTCCCGGTTTCCCGGCCGTGCTTTGCCCGTCAACCTGCATAATAATGTCCAAAGGTTTTATTCCGGCCCTTTCAGCCGGGAAAAGCGTTTGAACTCCGGTAACGACAGGATAGTTATATCCCCAGTTAATGGATTGGCTGATCTCTGTCTGAATACCAATCTTACCATTCTCTTGTGAAAACAACATGATGGTTTCCAAAAGAAAAAAAATGCAGAGCAATGTTCTCCTCATATCTCATTGTATTAAAGATTCCAAGAAAGCTCATTTATCCCTGCAAAACATTCCAACTTACTCCAAATGAGAACACAAAGATAAGTGAATAACAAACAGCTTATCCGAAGATGCCAGGATATATTATTCGATCATTCCGTTTCGCCCCCATCGTCTCCCACATTTTCCTAACGGCATACAAAAATAAAAAACCGTCACTGCTTAAAGCGGTAACGGTTTTTTATAAAGGATCCGTCGGTAATTCGGCGTCCTCTAGTAAATATCTGCTGAATTTCTGTATCCGGTCAGATCACGGTACCAGTCGGAGTAACTGTTTCCTCCTGATTCAGCCCAGGTAACGAAATAATTGTAGGCATCGGTAATACTAACTGTTTCCAGCGGATAGCTGAAACTTTCAGCAAGATTGATTGCCCATGGTAAATTACCTGTAGATACATAATAGATACCGGAAGACGGTACTGATTTATCATCTTCGGTAGAAAAATAGTTCTCACTTGCCAGATCAGTCGGTTCATAATTAGCCAGATGTATTTCCTTACTCCGGTCACCATTTGTAAAAATGAACGGGTTAAAAGGAGCAGTTTCAGTGAGGGTTTGCGGGGTTGCAAGTGTAATACTCAAATTGATGGTATCGGGTGACATCGTCGTTCCTCCATCTTTGGTATTTATAAAGTTATTCCCTGAAACACCCAAAACTCCAAACACATCATCAAATACGACCAAAACAGCCTTAGATTGTCCTGCTTCCATTCCGTTACTATTTATGTAGATCAACCCGTTAGTCAGTTCCTGGCCGGAAACCTCGCTCACAACGTCAGATGTAAACGGGAACTGAATCCCAAACCCATTATGATAGGATGCCCCGACAGCACGGATTACGATTGTTGGTTTAATGTCCTTAACCTGGTTAGAGGCGTTAGTAATATAATTAAATTTATAATCGAGGACCAGGTCGTTAAAATCATAATCACCCTTCTTTGGCCAGTAATCTTCAAATGCCAATGTGCTATATGTATCTGTAGTAACTAGCTTTGCCCTGTACGGGTCGTTTGGATAATCATCAAAAGAGTCACTTACACCGTCATTATCCGTATCTTTAGGAGTATCAACCACTTGTCCTCTATCAACATATTGTGCTTTATCAATGGCATCAACAGGGTTGGCTGTAACATAAAAAATTGCATCATTAAAATCATTATCGGAACCTCCCGTTTCACGGTTCAGGTCTTCGAAACTCAATAGAGCGAGGTCCCGTTGAGTATCATACAAAACAACCACATGCTTCTTTTTATCGGAAGAAGACTCCGGGTTGAAATTATCTTTTGAATAATAGATCGGAGAAGTATTGATCTTATTTGCATTCTTAAATCCATCAGCAATTAAAAACCAATCGATATTGGTATTGGCATTGAAACGTCCCAGATAAACTTTGCTCCCAGAAGAAAGACTTCCGCCGCTGCCCGGGTATGAAACATTCGGAAAAATAATCGTTTTTCCAGATACGTCATTAGCAGAAGCAGGTTCGCTGCCATCCGCATAGGAATAAAATCCGAGCACATTTTTATAACTGGCGCCTTCGTGCACGAAGGTAACCCATACATCACATTCCTTCTCCAGATGAATAGTAGCACTCGCACTACTGGTCAAATATTGAGGATGAGTTGTCGTCAGGGGAGAACTCTCAGGTAAACTGGCATTAATGTCTGCCAACAAATCTGAACTGATAACGTCAGAGTTCGTCAGATATTGTGGCCGCCCGTTACTATCCCATGATCCCAGCGTATAAAAACCCGATATTGTTGAAGAAGCCTTAACGGAGAATGATTTTGTAGCCACCGTTACGACCTCGCTATCCGAATTATATACATAGGAAAGAGTACTTCCGCTAAGGGCGACAGATACTGTATCCGGCAATCCCGGGAAACGAGTTATCAGCTCTACTTCTTCAATATAAGAGGGAAGTGAGAATGCTCCTGAAACCAACCCATCTTTATCACTAAAGGCCGAAAATACCTTCTGTCCCTTATTATATGCAATTGTAACATCAATATAAGACAATGCTTCACCACCAGTTGCCTTTACATAAATACTGGCGTTATAAGTTTTTGTCGTTGAAAAGTCAAACCCATCAGGAATATTATATTCTGATGTAGGATCCGTGGTCCCTGATTCTTTATCACTATTGTTCAGGTCACATGAGACCATAAAAATGAGCCCTAAACCTAAAAGTAAAATTTGCGATTTCATTCTGTGCATTTTTTCAATTTAATGTACCTCAATTCTCTATATAACAATATAACCAACAGACATTTCTCAGTCTATATCGTCCACTCATATCAAAACATATCTATTTTACGGATACGACTTAATATATGTTAGGTTAAAAAATATTTTTTCGATTGTCCCTTTTCTTATGCTTAAAATATGAACCTGATTTACAAAATTCTGGGATTCTCCCCTTTCTTAAAAACAAATATATATAATTCAAATTACATAAAGCTCCTTACTACCGGATCAGTTATCAAAAGGGCAGGTTGAATGATCAAATAAGGGATATTGAATTTGTTTTCACAAAAAGATTCCCTGAAAATCTAATAAATAATAAGGATAAAATAATGTCGCATTTCTATGCTTATTGCCCCTAAATTCCGTTAAAACGGAACGTTACCTATCTGTTATATATTCAAATTTAAGCAAGAAGAATTGAATTCATTTAAGCCTTCTGTATATCAGGACTTCTCCGTTATAAAACACCTTATCCAACTGATAATCCTTCTTTATCAAATTCTGGACCAGATCGTAACGGCGCCTCACCAGTATGAATTTAGGCTTCTTTCGAAGCACCTTCTTGATCTCCCTGCCGGGATCAATATTAAAAACATAGGAAAGCAGAGGTTTGCTAAAAATGGTTGCATGTACATATTGGGTCGGGCATTCTTCCTTTAAAAGATAATATAAAACATGTTCATAATTGGAGACAAAAATGACATCATTGTCTTTTAGCTTCGGTCTCAGATAATCTGCGATCACCTCCGGCTTATCATCTTCAATAACTTTTCCAACAATACCGGCAGCCTGAACCAGTGCTATGAACGCCACAAGGAATATAATCCCCGTCTTTCCCCTGTAAACAAAACGGGTAAAACGGTCAAGAACGAAATCAGGGTGAAAAGCGAGCCCGGCAATCAGGCATAAAGGAGGCATCAGCTGGATTGAATAATGGCTGGTTCCCTTTCCCGGAAGATAAACCGCCAGCAAAACTGCGACCGACCACACTAATAAAAAATACCTGGGCCATCCTTTCAGGTAAGTCCCCTTCGCAAAAATGACATAAAAACAAAGGAAGGAGACGGGCAAAAAACGGGCAAAAAAATCAAGTAAAAGTTTGATATAAGACCAAACTTCTCCCTCATTCATAAACCTGCCGGGAACTTCATAAGTAATAAAGCAAAAATTACTGAAGTGTTTTCCAAGATAGAAATATAAATTTTCAAGCAAAAAAGGAAATGAAAAACCTAAACCTGCCAGAAAATAACGGAAAAGAAATGAGAAAGAAAGTTTTCTTCTGTTCCGGATCAGTTCATGCAGAAAAAGAAACATAATTATGGCAACAAAATCAAAAAATACCATACACTTTATGATAAAACCGACCCCAAATAAAAGCCCTGCCGCCAGATATCTCAGATTTGACTTATATAAAAGAAGATAGAGTGCACTTACAGTAAAAAAGTTGAAATAAAGCTCTGTATTCGGCGAAAGTCCAAAAAAGTTCCAGACAGACATTAAATAGATATAAATGAAGCCTGAAGCCATGGCAACATTCCTAACCTGGAATATTTTCATCGAAACCCTGTTGATCAGATAAGCAGTTGACGCCACAACAACGGAAGCAAAAATACGTTTTAGCACGATGGAATAACCAAACATAAACTGCAAAAAGGCATAAATAAGAAAAATACCTGCAGATTTGGTATCAGTAACATCGGAATATAAAGCCTTCCCTGCCAATATATCACGCCCGATAATCATGTAGGTTGATTCATCATGATCGAGCACGCTAGTAAAATAACTAAAGGTCCGAAAAACAACTGCTACTCCCACGTATAGCAGGAACATTTGCCAATTCTTCGAAATCTTCATCTGAAAAAAATTAGAACGAATACACACTAAAACCAATCCAAGATTATAAAACCATAATTTTTTATAAAAGTATTATTATTTCCAGATTTTCAGCACAAATTAGCCTAACACAGATAAAAATACGACATAATGATTAAAAAAACCGATTTCATCAAGAAAAGAATCGACCGATCCCCTTTCTTCTAATTTCGTTTCCTTAAAGCAAGTAAAGAAAAAACAAGCGAAAGGAGCCCGCAAACGACAACAGCACTGGAAACAGACCAGATTAAGTCTCCAATTCCGACAAGTGGAGATATCATACTTCCTGCCAGGAAAGCCATAAAACCCAAAATAGCAGAGGCACTACCCCCGTTTTTCCGTTCCAGGTCAAGCGCAAGAGCGGCAGACGAAGGTAAGATAAGCCCCAAAAATACCATCAGCAAGAAAAGAGAAAACTCAATCCACAAAACGGAACTCCCGGCAATCAGGAAAAAGGCAAACACGGCCCCCATCAAAACAATACCGGAGTTTCCCACCCATAAAGCCCTGCGTCCGCTAAAAAATGATACAAACCAACTCCCGGCCATAATTCCAAAAGCATTTAACGCAAAACAAAGGCTGTAGGCAACAGGCCCCAGTTTGTAATGCACCTGAAAAAGAAAGGGAGATGAAGAAATATAAGCGAACAAAAGTCCCATTGCAAAGGCCTGTGTCAAAACAAAATACATAAAACGCTTGTTTTTAAAGATATAAACAAACGATTTATAGGAAGATAATATACTGCCTTTTACCCGCTTTCCTTCCGCCAACGATTCGATGAAAAAGAGATTCAGCAGAAGCAAGAGCAAACCAAGTACCAGCAAAAGGATAAATATCCCTTTCCAGTCGGTAACCTTCATCAAGAGTCCGCCAAGAACAGGTGCCATAATTGGCCCCAGTCCATTTACAACCATCAACATGGAAAAAAACTTAGTGAGCCTTTCCCCTTTATACAGATCTGTTGCAACCGATTTTGAGATAACCACTCCACCCGAACCGGCCATCCCCTGGATTAGCCTGAAAAAAATAAAAACTTCAATATTCCATGAGAACAAACAGGCAACCGTCGAAATAATAAAAAGGAGAAGAGAGCCCAATAACGGCTTTTTCCGTCCGTATTTGTCGCTAACAGGCCCGACAATGAGCTGTCCGGCCCCCAACCCCAGTAATCCGGTAGTAAGGCTTAGCTGCACCATGGATGGAGAAGTCCTGAAATAGTCATTGATAATTGGAAATGCCGGCAAATAAAAATCCGTAACAAAAGGGCCAAAGGCCGACAATACCCCCATAGATATCAACAAAAACGACGTAGAATTCTTCCTTTTATTGCTCATCTTCCTTTAATAAATTAAATGACAAATAAACCAACTTTTGCACTTTCGCGTACAAACAAAAGTTCCCCTGAGTTATGAAAGTGAATCAATCGTGTATTGAATACAAAAATGCTGAAAATTTCACCGGAGCCAGGATGGCAGACGAATACTCACAGGTGCCTATCTATTTCAGGTACACTTGCGATCAGAAAATCTGTTTGAACGCCCCTTGTTCAACAGAAAAGCAAATCAAAATGTAGTTTAAATTCCCAATACCCTTTCTCTTGCAAATAATCCTGCTCCAATGGCACCGGCTTTATCACCAAGCTTGGAAAGCCTGATTTCAGTATCTTTATTGACAAGGTTCAGAGAATATTTTTTTATGGCACTTTTTATCGGAAGCAAAATATAATCTCCGGTATTGGCAACTGTGCCTCCAATAACCAGCAACTCGGGGTTAAAAAGATTAATCAGTCCGGAGATGGCCTTTCCCAGCTTATTGCCAACCTCCTCGATAATTTCGATGGACAGGACATCTTCCTCCTGGGCAGCCTGAATGATATCTTCCAAAAGTAACGGCTCCTTCCCCTCCAATTTACTTTGAAGTATTGTGTTGCTGCCATTTTTCACACGTTCAAGCAGTATCCGGTGAATTGCAAGGCCTGAAGCTTCTGTCTCCAGACATCCTTTTTTGCCGCAACGACATATGATCTCATTATCAAAAGTATTGATATGCCCAAATTCGCCTGAAAAACCTGACTTCCCGTAATAAAGTTTTCCGTCAATGATGATCCCGACTCCGACCCCCCAGCCAATATTGACAAAAATCATGCTCTTCTCTCCCTTTGCAACGCCACACATATATTCTCCGTAAGCCATTGCCCGGGTGTCGTTGTCGATAAAACACGGGAAACCTACCCGTTCCTCGATCAGCTCGCTCAGGGGTTTTTCCTCGAAATAGAAATAGCTGTAGCTGTATCCGGATTCCGGGTTCACACGCCCGGAAACATTAACTCCCACACATAAAATCTTTTCGGAAACATCAGAGGCTTCAGTAATAAAATTTCGTATCAAATCGCAGAGATTATTCAGTGCTTCAGGCGTATTCTCCAGTAAATAATGAATTCCGTCTTTATATTTAATTGTCTCACCTTTGAAATTCAAAAGGGCTATATTGATCTGAAACCTCTTTACATCAACACCAACAAAGTAGCCGGAATCTGGGTTCAATCCGTACAGATTAGGCCGTCTCCCCCCCTCTGTCTCCTGTTTTCCAAAATCCTGGACAAAACCTTCCTCGATCAGTTCTCCAATCAGCTTGGTTGTTGTCGGGATACTTAGGTCCAGGTCTTTCGCAAGGTCAGCAATCGTGCTCGATCCGTTATTAATGTAAAAACGAATAATATTTTTTTTCGTCAGATCGACTTTGCTTTCTGATTCTGAATCAATGAATTTATGTTGCTGCATAGTTTCCGGGTTGACGTAGTTAAGTCTTTCTTCTATCAGATATTTTACAAATTTATCATTTTTTTGCACTGTACGCCTCCCTCTTTTACAGATAATGCAGAATCAACACATTCATTATAGGTATATATTATTTTTATTTGCCATATACGGAACTCGCCATCCGGCAACCGCCAGATCCTCCAGTGCCCCCATTTATCGGGATAGTCTGTTTCCAGGGTTAAAAAACCGGTTAAGTACGCCAGAACCATCTGATCTTCGTAAAAAACATTGTTATCAGGATAGCTATGCCTGTCAGGATAACGCCTCTAAAAAAGCCAGGCCAGGCACTATCTGAAAGTGCATCAAGCAAAAATGATCCACCGGCAAGATTTAGCAGGGGCATTGTCACAAGGTCCGTGGCGACATAGGCGATCATAGGATTCTGACCCGACATTACCAGTAAACGCATACCTTTCCCTGCACGATAATAATCACAGACAATACTGAAAATAAGCAAGGACATGAAAGCTAATCCTGAAGTTACAAAGAAGTAACTGTAGGTCGGAAAGTCTTTCCGGATACCTCCCTGAAAAGGCTCAAAGAAAAGTCCCAAAAGCAGGATAAAAGCTCCTGCGTAAAATAACTTCCGCCATAACCTTTCGAATGAAGACACCGGTTTTCGTAACAGATACCCCCCGGTTCCAAGAAACAATACATTTAACAACAAGTTGAGATTCAACCACCGGGCATACAAACAACAGAGATTAATGAAAATTAATGAAAAGGCCAGTGCCAACAAACCAAAAGTCAGTTTCCGCTCTTCATTTCTGTCAGGGGTTTCTTCTTCCGGCGACCTCATCCATTCCATCAGGTACTCACCTGCAACACTCCCCGGGATCACAATAAACAGGTACCTGATATATTCAAAACGGTACATCCAGGGGAATGGGGTAAAATTATACAATGTCTGAGTCCATGCCCCCTCTATATTACTTCCCAGGAAAACCGCCATCACAAAAGGAAGGACAGCAATGCGGGCCAGCCGGCTGTTTGCTGTAAAAATATAAACAATAGTTCCAAATACAGCCACGTTCGCCAGCAATAATATAATAATATTGCTAAAAGCAGGGTCGAATTTTCGGCCATCAGCATAATGTACCATAAGTAAAAGGACCATGGCGATGGCATAAGCCAGCAATTTGATTGTTGTGTGCATCCATGCCGGCATATTCAGGGGGATCCGCATAAACATAGGAAACAGGATGACAAAACACAACAACGCCAGTCCCCAGGACCTCGGATCTTGAGGTGAACTAATCACATACGGGTAAAAATGCTGTATAAAGATCGCAAAAAAGGTCAATCCGATTCCCCGCTTCAAGGCATTAAGGCATAAAACCAGCTTACTCACTCCCCGTTCAAGTTTTTTCCCGACTGAAAACGGAAATGCAGCCCCCATGGCAAACAAGAAGAAAGGAAAAACCAGATCGACCCAAGTTAATCCTGTAATATTTCCGTTAAATACATGATCGGGAGGTGGTTCCTGGGCATGGTACATCCATCCCGGCAATACAGAAGATGCTATCGTGGCCGATAAAACCATAGTAAGGATCGCATACCCCCGCAACGCATCCAATGAAAAAGCTCTTTTGTTCATATGTCTAATTTTTCACAATCTAACCCGAATACCGAAATGTAATAATATAATCCCATAGACTAAAAATGAGAGAGTTACTCTCACTATCTCCCCTGCTTCATTCCTTCCTCAACCTCCTGCCACAAATTTTTATTGATAATATGACAAATGTCGAAGACCATCAACCCGTCAGAAGCTTTTAAATTCATCTCGATTGCCTTACGCAACTTATCGGGATCTGAATAGAACTGGTCGACAAGTACACCGCCGACGAATTTATTCTTTCCCATAATATTTCTAAGCTCTTCGCACGAACCTTCCACACAATACCAGACACCGGAATGGCTCTGACTATCGGTCTCATTCACGACAATGCTGTTTTTCCGGTAATATTCTTCTTTCGTTATATCCGTATAGTAATTACCCGTAGCGTAAAGATCGATCAGTTCACCATAGGCATATTTCTTATAATCGGGAGTCGCCCAATCGTAGTCTTTTGAAGGATCATATTCCTTACTGGCAAAGTTGACACCGACTTCATAATATGAAGGATACCACGCGCCCGTGTAAGTTGCAAACGAAATCTTTTTATTTACCGATTTTACTTCTTTCCTGGCCAAAGCCATAAAATCATAAATATTCTTAGCCCTCCACTCGATCCATTTTTTGAAGTATTTACCCCGTTGAGGATAATATTTTCCATCACCGGCTTTCTGCCATTCGTAAATATCAGAAGGAAAGTGAAGTATTTTTTCTCCAAGATATTGTTCAAACCTGGTCTTTGATAATTCCGAAAAGTCAGCCTCCAGTCCGTCGTACCGTACCCGGTCAAGCATGATCCCATCAATGCCGGGATATTTTGCAACCACTTCTTTTAAAATATTCAGGATATATTTCCGGAAGGTTTCGTCTACCGGGTTAACCATGGCCCCGTATTTCTTCTTTTCTTCGGTAATCGGGATTATGCCCTTTTCCGGATTATAGACCATCGAAGCCCACTCCGGATGACCGGAATAAATAATCCCCCGATCGAAATAATTATGTCCGGCAACAAAAATATTCAACGATGCAAAGATTTTAATGCCCAGCTCGTGCCCCTTTTGAATAAACCTTCCCAGGTAATCAAAATCTTTGCGTTTGAATCCATTCCATTCTTTCATTTCAGGGGCATAAGCGCTGTTATAAAGCACCTCTCCTGTAATCGGGCGAATATCGACAATTGCATGAGTAAATCCCAAAGACTTAATCTTCTCCATGTAAAAATCGATAGAATCAGGATCGCTTAACCGGGCGAAATTGGCTTCAGCATCAAACCACATGCATTTTGGTTTATTGCCGGCAGAGACCCTGACTATACTTATAAACATGCATATAACACTAAAAATAAATACAACACCTCGTTTCTTCATAAGATCAATCTTAATTGTTATTTATAAATTATAGCCCGCTCGACCCATATGTTATTCCCTTCTGATTCCGGATTCTTCTTCGCGACAGTCACCAACCGGAGGGTGTGCCTGCCCGGAGCAAGATGAAGTTCGTGAAAAAGATGAGCCCTGTTTCCAAGATAAATCCCTGCTTCTTCCCGATAATAGCAATCGATAGTCCGGATATATTTCCCGTCAAGATAAATCTTTGCCATTCCTCCGTTACGGTGGCAGTAGCCTTCAAGCAAGATTGCCTTTCCCGTAAAAGTCAATGTACATTCGTCACTTGCATTAACCGAGTTCTTGAAAACAGAATTATCTCCCCGGCCAATTATAAAATCTCTCCAGTCGCCTTTAAAACTCCAATCAGACAATTGCATTACCGTTGTTTCATAACTGTACGATATTCCGGGAAAAGATTGTTCGAGCGGATAAACAGATTTTGGTTTTTGGGGATGAATGAGCAAAGTATTTCCCTGAACTTGCCCGCCACTTTTAACTACATTCTCCTTGGCATACTGTAAACAATGCTCAATTGCCTTATTAAATGAATAATTCGTAAAGACAAAATTTTCGTCAGCTACTTCTTCTATATATTTCCTTGATTCAGCATCCAGGGCCTTATACCCTTTAATGATCCCCAGCACACCCGCAGCTGTGGCCGCATTGCAATCAGTATCCTGACCGCATCTGACTGCAATCTCCATCGTTTTCTCCACATCACCGTTACCGTACAAAAGGGCAAGGACAACATAGGCTCCGTTAAACTTTGCATCTTCATTAAATGGATGATTAGGAACACAAATATCCGTTTCCCCCCATTTATCGGTAAATTCTTTCCAGGTCTTATGCCAGTCACCGGGATATTGCCTGTAACCATCAAGAATTTCACGAACACATTGGGCGTACAGACTTTTTGCAGGAATTGCGTTCAGTGCATCGCAAACAACCTTTTCAATATTGCTTTCGAAAAAGGCCTGAGTGTGCATTGCGGCAACAAACATTCCCCCATAAACTCCGTCACCATAATTCATTATATGCCCCAGCCGGTTACACAAACGATTGGAGTTAAGTGGCATTCCCGGATTTACAAATCCGACAAAATCAGATTCTATCTGGAAATCAATATCATCGGCATGCATGTTGTATTCCGGGCTTCCGCTTTTTGGGGGAAGAATGCCAGCCCAATAATTGCGACGAGCCATACGATTGGCATGACATAATTCAAATTTAGCATTGGCAAGTGAAGCAGCTACTGCTGAAGCCAGACAGTTAAGGCCAAGACTATCGAGCACCATCATAAAACGCATTTGTACATAGAGGTCGTCATTGCTCAAAGCCTCTTTTACCTTTGCCTTATCCCAGGGAACAGAACCCTCAAACAACTCGTTATCATGAACAAATTCAAAAGCGGCACCATATTCAACGCCAATCATTTTTCCGGCCCATCCTCCTGCCACCTTATCTTTATATACATCGAAGGGAAGAGGCCGTAACGATTTTTCCGGTCCTGCCCAAGTATTAACAGAGGCAAGAACCAGACAGGTAAAGATCACTTTTTTTCCATTCATCATTCTATACTTTCAAGATATTCATCGATCCCATTTTTCAACGAAGGCCAGTAATTGTATTTCCCGACTGCGCTAATATCAAAAAGGAAATAACCGCCGCTCGAACTCATACAGGCATCAACGGTATTGGTAACCGCAGTTTCGGCATTAGTCCCCGACGGCACGATCCAGTTACCTACATCAGGGCCACCAGCGAAATCCACTGCATCAAGCAGTTTCGACCTGGCTTGCTTACAGAATCCCTGAACAGTCCATTCATTATTCCCGTAAATGGCATTGGCCGGAGCATAAGCTCCAAGCAACAAGAAATCAAGATGATCGGCATAGCCGTAATTCTTATAGTCAGAAGTAGCCCAGGAATAATCGCCCACAGTATTATAATCGGGACTGGCCCAGTTAACGCCCGAGTCGAAATACGTTGAATACCATCCCCCTACGTACACTTCGAGGTTAATATCAGAATTGACCGACTTAATCTCGTTTCCCGCTTTCACGATAAAATCATGAACCGTTTTGGCCCTGAATTCGAGCCATTTTTTAAAATAGACCGGTAGCGTTGAAGGCAAGGATGACGCACGAGTTCCGGGAACGACAACATCATTAGGGAAATCAGTCACCGATTTGTTAATATAGGATTCAAATTTACTTCGGGTATAATCGGAAAAATCACTGGAAAGGTCATCAAACCGGCACCGGTCCAAAACTATCCCGTCCAAATCATATTTTGCCAGGTCGCCCAACAAGTCAAGGACATAAGCCTGCACTTCTTCGTTCACGGGATTCAGAAAGCGGGTTGTATGCAAATCGTCCGACAGGTCCATTTCATTCACCAGACCAGAAGTAAGGTTTAACGTGGTAGCCCAGTCCTTTTTGGAGTCGTCGCGAAAAAGTAATCCCTGTGGATCACCAAGCCCGTAAAGATAACTGGTTCCTCCGACAAATGTATTGATTGATGCGTGGACCCTAAGCCCCAGTTCATGACCAATATCGATAAAGGCCTGAAGGTAATCCCAGGTTGCCTTACGTTCGTAAAACAGATAAGTACTTCCGTCCCATACATCCAGTTTGGAGACCTGGTCGACCAGGTCTGTCCGGAAAAGGACATCCCCGGTAGTCGGCCGTACATCGACAACGATATCGGTAAAGCCTGCATCTTTTACCTGAGCCAGGTCTGTCCGTATATTATCCTTGTTATTGGCATACCGGGAAAAATTAGCAGCAGCGTCAATCCAGATATAACGGGGTTTCTCGGTTGTATCCTTAGAAACAGTGCTTGAATCTGACCATTCCCAGTCCGGGGTTCCAACATCTGATCCACATCCGGTGATGCAAAATATCAGGTATGTCATTCCGCAAAGCCATATTGACTTCACAGATTTCCCTGAAAACATAATTATCCAATTTAGGTCAATAACCGACATTCAACTGATTGTTAAAACGATTGTACATTTCTACGAATAATCGATTATTTAATCTATCGCAACGCCTGTAACGACCGAGCGCTCTTCACCGTCGCTTGGTTGTATAGTTTCTTTACCATTAACGATCATACAGCTGGAGCCGCCGCCGTCCAGGTTCAGTGCACTTACACATCCCAGGCTAAGCATAATATTGGCTTCTTCTTCGAGCGTAAGCCCTACCCCACCTGTTGTCATTTCCCGGCCTTCACAAACCAAAAAAATTAGTTTCCCGGCACCAGTTATCCCGATTGCAGACCGGGGATTGCTCGATTCAGGGTCCACGCCACTCTCATCATCAAACAGCTCGGCTTCCCACGAATTCACGTATGTACTATCTTTTACAAGTACAGGTCCGCCCCCGATAGCTGTTTTTCCTGCCCATTCCGACGCTCCTTCCGGGAAGGTTGCCGAGGGCATCGCCAGAGGAGTCGATCCCGACTTATTTTCAGCAGGCGAAGGATAGCTATAGGTAACATCATTGTTGGTATAAACCCAATTTACGGACCAAGAGCCATCGTCCATCAACCCAAAAGCGCCACGGGTTGGGTAGTAAATTTCCGTATCATTATCGCGGTACTCGACCTGATTATTCGGGCAGAGCAAAACACTGTTCCGGCAAAGAAGGCTCAGGGAGCTTCCCGACCAGAAATACCCGCCATTCATGATGATGCTATGTTTTTTCGAATCATAAAAATCGGCAGGGGTGTTGTATCCATCTGCGCTGCCAAGCACGCTAAAGGTAGCGCTATCGGTATCAGCCAGGGCAATGTAGGCAATAACCGTTTTGCCAAGCATTTTGGAAGGAGACTTATATACCCGAATATACGATGGAAGGTCTCCAAAATCAGTTTGTCTGGTCCAGCCCTGGGCAACGATTAAAGAATCAGCAGTTGTTCCGGAACCTGAATCGTCCCATTCCCATTCCGGAGTACTACTGTCTTTACTACATGATGAAACAACAGGTACCGTGATCATCAGGGCATATAATATCAGCAATGTGGGTTTACAAAAAAAGTTGTTCATATGAAAAAAAATAACAAGACAGGTACCTCCAAAAAATGGAGATACCTGTTCTTATAATTGACAATTAATTATCGATACAATCAAACTGGTAGGCACCAAGCACGTTACAATTGTTGTCGATATAATAAAGGTTTAACGTGTATCCATCGGTAGAAGGAACAAGAAGCACATCGCCGGTTGCAGCCACCCCATCCGCATCGTTATTCGATGTAATGGTAGGACTGAAAGACAGAGCGGTTGAAGAATCTACATTGCCTGTAAATATTGACATGCTGGTCACGTCGTACAAATACAGCTGGGTTGGCAGTCCCCATTGCGGGAAGAACGAGGTAGAGCACATGGCCAGGTAACTGGCACCATTAAATTCTTTTACATCCAGGCAGTTGTTATTGTAAGCCCAGGCATTCCCGTCGCTTTGAGCATCGAGATAGGCAGAAGCCGACGTTCCTTTCATGTAATAAAGGATATCCTCATCATAGAAGGAGGTAAAGTAGCCACCTGTTGAACTCGTTGTCGCGTAAACGACATCAGAACAAACGATATCATCATCCCAGGAACCAATCCCTGACATGGCGACCACTTCCGGACTACCAACAACACCCGAACTTACTACCCAGCGTACAAAGCTGCTCGACCCACTACCATTTAACGAAGCCGTAATAATCGCATCCGAATCAATACTTCCCTGCACGGAAACCTTGCTTCCTATGGAATAGCCGGTAGCATTTGCATACGACAGCAACAGACTCGGTGACTTGGTTACAGAAGAAGTGCTGTAAATTTTGAATGTGCTTCCACTGGCAGCATAGTCGCAAATCAGCAAATGATTATTCAGGTCATTGGTCACGCAACCCGTACCACTAGCTGATCCCAGCGTGATAGACCCGATCTTTGATCCTGTTATCCGGTTGAAATAGATAGGGGCTGTTCCATCACCCATGCTTACAATCAAGTAATTTCCAATAGCGGCAAGTGAAGCATTATTGTCTTCAGAATAAGACAACCCGTAATCGGTGAAATTAAGTGTCCAAAGTTCCTCTTCGCTATCTTCATTATAGCCATAGCTGATTTTGTCCGGAGCCGACTTTGACACGGTATAGGTCGAAGTTGTTCCATCCTGTGCAGTAACAGTGAACTGGGTTTCATCATTCAAGTCAAACGTAGAAGTAGAATCGGGGCTCATTGTTGCATGAGGCGAAAGTTTGTATTCAATATTCACAGAAGACAGGTCTTCCGTTGTAACCAACGAGATCGTTTTGTTATCCTCATCAATCGTTCCCGTTATCGCAGACCTTCCTGTGGACTCGTCTTCGGGAATCGAGAAATAAGTAATCGAACAGCCGCTCAGCTTTTTGATTTCTCCGGTAATACAAATCTGGGTTTTTTCCCCATTCCCGTTTGTGAAGGTAAAATAATTCTTCTGGGTCAGATCAAGCACCCCAAGTCCTGGAGAAATCGAGCAGTTGTCATCAATCGAGGCAACCACCCGCATCTTTGTAATTGATGCGGTATCATCACTTTCCTCAGGATAATAATAAGGAACCTCGATAACAATATCGGAAGACAAATCGGTAACTGTTGAATCGATAAATTCAGCATCGGTATTATCATCGACAAAATAGGCCGTGACGCTGTTAATTCCAGAACTGCTACTTGAAGAAATAATTTCTTCTGGCTCCTGGCATCCGGCAACAAACCCGATGATCCCGATTATTAATAGTTTTATATAGTTCTCCATGTTTTTTATCATTTTTTAGTTATCCGATGGAACGAACCCGACAATCAAAATTCGATGCTCCTTGTTCGCTCCATGCTGATTCTTTACAACTATTGCCATTCAGTATATTGCTGTATAGCCGAATTGTTCTCCAACTCTTCTTCGGGAAGAGGTATCTGGTAGAGTTTTTCCGGGTAATAACGGTCCTGAAGATCGCAATCAACATAAGTATAAGTAAACGAATCATCATCGTTTTTGACAATCTTTAAACCATGTACCCGTGATTCATTATATTCGGAAACCCCTAGTTCCCAACGTCTCATGTCCCAAAAAAGCTGTCCTTCGAATGCCAGTTCAACTTTACGTTCCTGGCGAATGGCGTCAAACAGGTCATCTCCCGACTGATCAGTATAAGGAAGTCCAACCCTGGAACGGATTTCTCTGATTGCATCATTGGCATCATCCTCATCATCGGTTTCATAGCAAGCCTCTGCATAATTAAGCAGTACCTCTGCATAACGAACTGCAATCCAAGGTTGCGTACTGGCTGTGGTTTCAGACAGATCATGATCTTCATCGATCAGCTTACGCAGGTAATACCCGGTTGTCGTGCGTCCTGCAGGAGAGGTAGTCACGCTATACTGGCACCATCCGTCAGTTCCGTCAACGTAAGGTTCAATGGTCCGGTCCTTCCAGGAAGCCCCGTTATATAGAATACTAGCCTGGAAACGCGGTTCAAGCTCGTCATAAGGAGGAGTGTCTGTCGTTCCCGAGGTCGTGTGCCAGGTTGACCAGTCGGGGAAACCGCCGGTATCAGCAAGTTCATAAGACTCAACCATTTCCTGGGTTGGCGTTCCAAGTCCTCCCTGTTGGATCCCATCGTCTCCTCCCGGAGAAAATTCATCGTCAAAATCGTGATAAATACCACTGGCATCATAGTCATATTCCAAAATGGCCTCCGTGTTTCCATCGGCCCCTGAACCAAAAGCATCGGCGTAATCGTCCATCAGCGAGTACAAATTCAGGTTCATAACAGAATCTGCAGCAGCCTTTGCAATATCCCACCGTTCGGCATAAAGCATAGCCCTCGAAAGAAACGCGTATGCTGCACCCTTGGTAATACGTCCGAAATCGCTTGAATCCCATTCTTTAGGCAAATCATTACCTGCATCTTCCAGGTCGCTTTCTACCATATCCCAACCTTCATCTTCGGTACTTAACGCGGTGTTTGCTTTATAATTACTAAGGTCTTCATCATACAAGATGACTTCCTTATACCGCTTCATCAATTCAAAATACAGGAAGCCCCTGAAAAATTGAAGCTGCCCCATGTATTCGGCTGTTGTCTCCGTATCAAAGTCGCCATATGCTTTCAGGTTGCTAATGGCAACATTTACCTCGGTAATGTATTCATACAAATCAGACCAGGCACCTAAATCATAGGAAGTCCAGGTTGCCGTTTTGGTGGTTGCATACATAAACCGGTTACAACGATCCATATGTGTCGCGTTGGTCTTGGAACCGTACTTCAACGTTTCCGTAAACCCTTCGGTTAGACCATCAACAGACTGCCCGATATCAAACTGTCCATACACGCTGATTATTTTATAAAAATCATTTATGGCCAACTGGGCATATTCCTCATTACTCCAAACCAGCTTATCCGAAACGCTGTCTGTAGGTGTTAAATCAAGAAATTTATTACAACCGGCAAGGGCAATCATGAAACCGAACGCCGCGATACCAGGTATTATTTTGTTTATATATTTCATTTTCATTGGATTTAAGAGTAAACAACACTAAAACGAAAGTGTAACACCAGCCATAAAAGTTCTCTGCTGAGGATAATATCCATTGTTTACAGTAGGAGACTCCGGGTCGATTCCCTCAGGGAGACCTGAAAGAGTCAACAAGTTCGATCCTTCAACATAAATCCTTAATTTTTGTATCCCGATGTTATCCAAAACTGTTTTCGGAAGGCTATAGCCAATCTGGGTTGATTTCAGTCTTAGATACTTCCCATCCCTAAACCAAAAAGTAGAAGCCAGTCCATTGTTATTGTGAGGATCATTCACGGTTAACCGGGGATAAGTTCCACTGGTATGGTCCGGTCTCCATGCATTCTCGATCAGGTAACGGGGAGAGTTTCCACCTTCTTTAAAGGACTGGGTATAAATCGTGTTATCGTCATATCCATTATAATAGGTCCCTGTTAGGGAGACATCACAAATCGCAGCACCGGTAAGCTGTACATTCATATCGAATCCTCTCCAGCTACCCGACAGGTTTAATCCACCAACCAGTCTCGGGGTATTTGATTTTCCATCATAGGCTTTATCCTGGTATTCGACCACGCCATCCCCATTGATATCCACGTATTTTATATCCCCGGCACGCGGTTCCTCGCCAAAAGGCCAGGGAGAAGTTTCAATCTCGTCATCGCTCTGGTAAAGCCCATCTGTTTTCCAGCCCAGTTTTGAGCCAACCGCTTTCCCGGTTAACTTCTGATAATCGGGAGTTTCAGAACTATCCGGGTATCTCAACCAACGGCTCTCGGCATAGGTCAGGTTAAAACCAACATTATACCGGAATGTATTTGGACCACTTCCCACGTGATTGGAATGGGTCAGCGAAATTTCGAAGCCACGACCATCAACTTTCGAGTAATTTTCATAGGTTGGATAATAGCCGCCCATCGAAGGAGGATAGCTTGAATCCATTGAGGTAAGGATGTCATAAGTATAAGTATAGAAGCCATCCAGCGTGACATTCAGGAGCCCCTTCCACATGGTCAGGTCAAACCCGGCATTATAAGACAAGGTACGTTCCCAGGAAAGATTCGTATTCGCGTACTCATCTGTTTGAAGCGTACTGGCAAGAGATCCGCCAATAACCTGATCACTCGAAAATTCATATTTATTCATGTATTCATAAGCATCGACATCGTCATTTCCCAGCATTCCAACAGAAGCCCGAAGTTTCAGGTTATCGATAAATGAAAATTGTTTCATGAAGTTTTCGTTGGAAATCCGCCATCCTGCAGAGAAAGAAGGGAAGAACCCCCATCGTTTCTTTTCCCCGAAAAATTTATAAGATCCATCGTAACGTCCCGCGAATTCGGCCAAGTATGTATCTTTAAAATCATAACGGATACGGGTAACATACCCTGCGGTGCGGGTGTGATCGCTTGAACCGGAAATCGGGCTGTCTGCTGCCTGGGCATAGTCCAGTTCATCAAGCGTTTCAAAAACAGTACTCGTGCTTTTGCCATAAGCAGCAAAGCTACTACTCCGGTAATCCCTGATTTCCAACAAAGCCATGGCATCAATATGGTGATTGCCCGCAATCGTGGTTTTATAGTTGATGCTTCCCTGTCCATCCAGCTGGGTATTTTCAGACAACCCTTCGCCTAAACTATAATAGGTAACCCCACGAGGATCGATTACTTCATCATAGGTAATGTCAGAAGATGTTGACTCTGGCATATAGCCAATCATAACATAGTAAGGTGTATCCAGGTTCTTCGACCTGGTCGATTCATAGTCGCAGGCAGCAGTAAGCTTAAAGTTCAGCCCTTTTACCCAGGGTACATCATATTGCAGCATGAGGTTCGACTGCAAATCCAATGTTTTGCTCTTGTACTTTCCAGATTCATTAATTGCAGCAAGCGGGCTATTCGGCTGGTCACTGGCATTAGGTGTAGCCGTGTACATGCCGTCATATTTCACGGGCAGATAAGGATGCATCCCAATAGCCTGGTTAACAATGGTCATCCAGGAATCGCCATCTTCCCCGGAAGATCCAGCTTCATAACCGGGCCTGCTTGTCTGACCAAGTTGTGCGGCCATTCCCAGCGAAAATTTCCAATTTTGGGCAAACTCAGACTCGATATTGGTCCTGAGGTTATAACGGTCGTAATCAAAGTTATTAATATTCCCGCATTGATCCATATATCCCAGGGAAGTAAAATAAGTCATTTTATCGGTCCCCCCCTGAACGGTAACATTATGCTTTTGGGTCTTACCTGTTCCAAAAACCTTGTCCATCCAGTTTGTATTCCCCCAACCATCGGAATCATCACCGTTTTTCATTTTTTCGATTTCATCTTCGGTGAAAACCACGTCATCACCATCCATCTCCAGACCTTTATTATAGTAATAGACAAAATCAGGTCCATTCAGGAATTCCGGGAAGTTTGCGTTTCTAGAGATTCCAAAGGAACCGTCATATGTAATTTGCGTTTCCCCTTTATGACCTTTTTTGGTGGTGATAATAATCACACCGCCAGCTCCTTTTAATCCATAAACAGCAGCGGCAGCACCATCTTTTAAAACAGAAACCGATTCGATATCATTCGGATCAATTTCATCAATCGAACGAGGAATCCCATCTACAATATAAGTTGGCGTGTAAATAGATCCCCGAATCGTCAGGCTGGCACCATCCTCTCCCGGCTGACCGGATGTCTGCACGGATTGGATACCAGGAAGACGTCCTCCCAAAACACTGGTGATGTTCGTGGCCGGAGTAGTCAGCAGGTCATCCCCTTTTATCTGGGAAACTGCACCGACCAATGAAGCTTTCTTCTGGGTCCCGTACCCAACGGCGACAATTTCATCCAGACCTATAGTTTCCTCTTTCATGGTTACATTAACGGTTTCTTTTCCCCCAACCGGAATTTCGATCGTTTTCATTCCAACAAAAGAAAAAATCAGCACAGGGTTAACCCCCAGGTCTTCCAATTCAAAATTTCCCTCAGAGTCGGTAATCGTACCTTTTGCCGTTCCTTTTACGGCAACTGTTACTCCAGGAATAGGCTTGTCGTTCACATCGATAACTCTCCCGTGAACTTTTCCTTGTTGCTGCGGGTCTTCCTGAACAGAGAAGGCTATGCCTGCTCCGGGAGAAGCCTTACCTTCTGGCCGGGCAAAAGCATGCCCTAAGCAAAACATAAAGGAAAAAACAGTCAACAGGAATGCTGTTAATAAAGCATGCCGATTCATTCCAGGAGAAACAGAATTCATCCTTCGAACTTTTTCCATAATTTATTGAGTTTGAATTTTTACTATATGATCTAATTTCTTCAGCAGTCGTACTTTTTGGAGTGATACACTAAATCATCTTACATAGGCTCGGCTTTTTTCTTGTTAATCAAATTACTTATCCACAACGACTCATCAAGTCTTTACGAATAGCAGAAGACACCTTGCTTTCATTGTTAACTCACCCTTCCTCCCATAGCAAGCAGGAAGTAAAACTAACTGCAAAACCGATAGTCGCAACATCTATTAAGTACCAGGTTTATTCCCTCTTAATAATATTTGTAAAAATACACAAATTATTATTAACTCCAATTTTTTATTAAAATTTTTTAAAATAAAATTACACATTCATAAATAATATGAAGAATTATCTATAAAACTACAATCAGCAAACACAGTCACAAAATATTAAAAAACAATTAGATAAACAACAAAACATTAAATAGCCCATTATATATCATTTCAAAAAAGTCACGACATCGAAAAATAAAAAATAAAACAAAAGAATACAAATAAGTGAAAAACAATTGATTGATCAATAAAAAATAAAACCGTCCTAATAAATATAAAATTATTATACTTAAAATCGATAATTATTAAATTTTTTTATTTTATTTTGTGCATAGATTGAAAACATTGGATTATTAAGAGTATAATCCAATAAAAACAAAACGCTTCAGCTTTGAAAGCCTTTCTGCTTTCTCCAATAGTGCAAAGCTGAAAAAGAAGGATATATAATAAATTTTAATATACGCAAAAATGGAGATTACACTACTGGATAAATATGCCAGTCAGTATGAAACTGAACTGCTTGGAAACATCATCCCTTTTTGGATGAACTACTCTGCCGATAAAAAATTCGGAGGATATTTTACCTGCCTTACCCGCACAGGCAACATCTATGACACAGATAAATTTATTTGGCTCCAGGGGCGGGAAGTATGGATGTTCTCCATGCTCTACAACAAGGTTGAAAAAAGGAAGGAATGGCTCGACATGGCACTACTGGGAGCTGAGTTTATGAAAAAATACGGCAGGGACGAAAAGGGAAACTGGTATTTTTCACTAACCCGGGAGGGAAAACCACTTATCCAGGCATACAATATATTCTCGGACTGCTTTGCAGCCATGGCTTTCGGCGAGCTTTACAAAGCAACAAATGAAAAAGGGTATAAACAAATAGCAATCGATACCTATAATAATATACTAAAAAGACAAAAAGAACCGAAAGGAATCTATGAGAAGCGCTACCCCGGAACAAGACCACTGACAAGTTTTGCTCTCCCCATGATCCTGTGTAACCTGTCTCTGACCCTGGGCGATATTCTGGGCGACCAGATGATCGATGAAATAGTAAACGGACTGGTCAACAATATTATAGATAACTTTTATCAGAAAGAATACGGCTTAATCGTGGAAAACATCTCGCCCGATGGCAAGTTTGTTGACTGCTTCGAAGGCCGGCAGGTAAATCCGGGACATATTAACGAATCCATGTGGTTCCTTCTCGACATCGGCGTGAGATATAACAACAGGGAACTGATTGGCCAAGTGGAAGAAATATTGCTCCGAACCACAGAATACGGCTGGGATAAAGAATTCGGAGGAATCTTTTACTTCATGGACATCAAAGGACATCCTCAGCCCCAACTCGAATGGGACCAAAAACTGTGGTGGGTCCATCTGGAATCATTGATAGCAATGGCGAAATGCTATAAACTGACCGGCAACAAACAGTGCAAAGACTGGTTTGAAAAACTTCAGGAATATACCTGGAAGCATTTCAAAGACCCTGATTACGGAGAATGGTACGGCTACCTTAATCGCCAGGGGGAACCATTGCTGACACTAAAAGGTGGCAAATGGAAAGGATGTTTCCACGTTCCAAGGGCTATGTTCCAGCTATGGAAAATATTATCGGAACCCGCCATAAACGGCAACGGAAGTGTACCCGTGCAAAAAAAAGCAGAGTTCTAGACCACACGTATTTCAACGAAAATGTAATTTTAGGACAGGAATTCAGGTGGCTTTTAATTTTAAAAAAACAGTGAATCATGAACGACAGACAAAACAACCGACGCGATTTTTTAAAGAAGTTATCAGTAGCCGGAGCACTGACAGTAGGAGGAACAGAGCTGCTCCACGCTGCCGGCACAAATGAACCGGCTTCAAGACACCGGAAAGAAGGCAACCACCTGATTATCCCCGAAGCAAACGGACTAAAGATTACAGGAACATTCCTTGACGAGATTTCTCACGATATTCCTCATCAGAACTGGGGAGAAAAGGAATGGGACCGGGACTTTCAACACATGAAGAACATCGGTATCGATACGGTGATCATGATCCGGTCGGGGTATAGAAAGTTCATCACCTATCCCTCTGCCTATCTGCTGGGGAAAGGCTGCTACAAACCTTCCGTTGACCTGCTGGACTTATTTTTGCGTCTTGCCGAAAAATACCACATGAAATTTTTCTTTGGTTTGTATGATTCAGGCCGGTACTGGGATACCGGCGACATGTCGTGGGAAATAGAAGACAACAAATACGTGATCGACGAGGTCTGGAAAAATTACGGGAGTCGGTATAAAAGTTTCCAGGGATGGTATATCAGCGGGGAAATAAGCCGCAAAACAAAGGGTGCCATTAGTGCCTTTCATGCCATGGGCAAGCAATGTAAGGATATTTCCAATGGACTACCTACATTTATATCTCCATGGATTGATGGTAAAAAAGCTGTTGCTGCTGCCTCCGACCAGCTAACAAAAAGCGATGCCGTTTCGGTTCAGGAGCACGAAAAAGAATGGAATGAAATATTTGACGGGATCCATGATGTGGTTGACGCCTGCGCATTTCAAGATGGCCATATCGACTATGATGAACTTGATGCCTTCTTCTCGGTAAACAAAAAGATGGCCGACAAGTACGGGATGCAATGCTGGACCAATGCAGAAACCTTCGACCGGGATATGCCTATCCATTTTTTTCCGATCAAATTCGACAAACTGCGGTTGAAACTGGAAGCAGCAAAACGTGCCGGATACGACAAAGGAATCACCTTCGAGTTCTCCCACTTTATGAGTCCGCAATCAGCATATATGCAAGCCGGGCATTTATATGACCGTTACAGAGAATATTTTAATATCTAATACCGCAAAAACGAACCACGAGAGTTATTTCTTTCCACACAAAAGGATGATTATAATGGCAAGTTTTGTGAGCAACTAAAAAACAATTTACATGAAAGAAAACATGCGCTATGTCCTGTTCCTGTCGCTGATAGCAGCACTGGGAGGATTCCTTTTCGGGTATGATACCGCGGTAATTTCCGGAACGATCAAAAGTGTTTCGATACAGTTTAATATGAACGAGTTACAATCAGGATGGTATGTAGGTTGCGCCCTTCTGGGATCGATTATTGGCGTACTGTTTGCTGGCAGACTGAGCGATGCTTTTGGGCGCAAACCTGTATTATTTGTTTCAGCAGTACTCTTCTCCGCATCAGCAATCGGCTGCATGTTTTCTCCAGATGTGAATCTGTTGGTATTTTACCGTATTGTCGGTGGAATAGGGATAGGGGTCGCCTCAGTCGTTTCACCTCTATACATCTCTGAGATTTCAGTTCCCAGGTATCGCGGACGATTGGTTTCGCTTTATCAGCTGGCAATAACCATCGGTTTTCTGGGCGCCTACCTTGTCAATTATGCCCTTCAGCTAAACGCCCATTTGATGCAGACAGAAATCAATGGAACAAACTGGTTTGGCAAAATTTTCGTTACCGAAGTATGGCGCTCGATGCTTGGCGCAGAGTCAGTGCCAGCTCTACTGTTTTTCCTTATCCTTTTCTTCATCCCGGAAAGCCCCCGTTGGCTACTGGTAAAGAACAACGAAGAAAAATCATCGGGTATCCTTTCCAGAATTTACGGGCAACAGCAGGCGGCTATCCAGGTTTCCGAAATAAAGGCAACGTTGGAAAAAGAAGAAAAATCGGACTGGAAACTGATGTTTCGACAGGAATACAGGATACCGCTTTTCATCGGTGTTTCATTAGCTATCCTGGGGCAATTCATGGGAGTAAATGCTGTGCTTTATTACGGCCCGGGCATTTTCGAGCAAACCGGACTTTCCGAAGGAGATTCCCTTTTCTACCAGGTCTTTGTTGGATTAATCAATGTTATTTCAACGATCGTGGCAATTTGGGTAATTGACAAGATCGGGAGGAAAAAGCTGGTTTATTACGGAGTTTCCGGGATGCTGATCTCTCTGATCTTAATCGGATTTTATTTCATGGTCAACAAAACATCAAACATAATACCTCCGGTCATACTGCTAGTCCTGATCCTCATCTATATTTTCTGCTGTGCAATATCGATCTGCGTGGTTATCTGGGTCCTGCTTTCCGAGATGTACCCGACAAAAGTAAGAGGTGCAGCCATGTCGGTTGCAGGCTTCTCGCTATGGATAGGCACTTTCCTGATCGGGCAGCTAACGCCGTGGCTTATGGCAACGCTTTCACCGATGGGTGTTTTCTGGTTATTTGCCGTGATGTGCCTCCCTTACCTGTGGATCACCTGGAAAATGGTTCCTGAAACAACCGGCAAATCCCTGGAAGAGATCGAACAGATGTGGGGGAAAAAGTGAAATCGGTCAATTAACGATAATTGATCACTTCAGACTCGCTCCTGTTAAAGGCTGATTTTACACAGCGAAAGCCAATATAGGACTTTGCCGTATCCTGATACTCATAACTACGCGTACCATTTCTGAGGAAATAGGCAACATCTTTCCACGATCCACCACGGATTACCTTTCTTTTCATATCGGGAGGATTGTCCGGTAGCGCATTGTATTCCAGGATTGGGTTCATGTCTCCCATTACATCGTATCCTGACTCATAATAAGCAGTATTGGTCCATTCGGCAACATTCCCGGCCATATCATAAAGGCCATAATCATTAGGTTCATAACTGCCTACTTTAACCGTTGTACAGCCACTCCAGGTATCCGAGACATAATTTCCCCGTTCCGGTTTAAAGTTCGCCCGAAGGCATCCACCTTCTGTTCTTGCGTAATAGCTTCCCCAAGGATACAAAGTATGTTCATGGCCTCCACGGGCCGCATATTCCCATTCTGCTTCGGTTGGCAAACGGTAATCCATTAAACCGATCACACCTGACCGCATCTGGGCATCATTATAAATTTTGGTACGCCAGTTACAAAAGGCCCGGGCCTGCGTCCACGTAACTCCAACAACGGGATAATCGTCGTATGCCCTATGGCTGAAATAATTCTCGGTAAGTGGTTCATTATAGGAATAGGTAAAATCCCGAACCCAACACAGGGTATCCGGATAGATAGGTACAGACTCATGAATGATGAAAGAAGACCGGTCTTTTACCGGAACCTTTTTCCCGGTTTCATCAACAATAGTTCCTCTGTAAGTTTGGGTTTCATAATCATACTTATTGCTGACACCGGCAGCCTGACGATAATCGATCCGGTAGTAATCGTAAATCAGTTTCCGGGAATCGACAGGAGCCCGTTGAAAGAACCGTTCATCTTCTGGTATGTACAAATCGGCTAAAGCTTCCCTGAATTTCGGGTTTCTCCACTCAATAGGATCATCCCAGTTTAAGCGCCGCCCGCCAGAAGCATCATCTTCATCCCCGTCACTCCCGATGAATTCCGGGAAAGTTCCGGAAAGGATCCTTCTGGCAATGGAATCGCGAACCCAGAAAACAAACTGCCGGTATTCATTATTGGTAATTTCCGTTTCATCCATCCAAAACGATTCGACAGAAACCTGCTTGAATGAAGTTTGCCTTTCTCCTGCCGTTTCATCATCACCAATCACATAACTTCCCTCTTTAATATAAGCCATACCGAAAGGTTGAGGTTCAAAAAACTCATGTGAAGACTGACCTTTAATGAAGCCGGGCAAATGCTTTTGACACGAAACCAAAGACATCCCTGCACAAGCACAAACAACAGTTAAGAACGTTTTGCGCATGCAACCTATACTCTCAGAATATCCGAATAAATCAGGATAATGGGTCAATCTCGAAATAACCTTCAGGTAAGCCAAACAACCCTCCGACTTTATCAGTTTATTATACCTCCATTAATATTCCCAAAGATCCTGTTCAAAATCAAAGATTTCCTGTTCAATCCGCTGTGACTCCTTCATCGCATCGTTTCCTGTAAGATACTGGCTGATCGACCTGTCATTGTAAACATTCGACTCCCTGACAATATAACTGCTGAACCTTCTCTTCAGAAAAAGATCATCAAAAGACATATTTGCGGCGGGATTATAAGGATTAAGCACTTCATGAGACGCCAGGAGACCACGGACATCCGGGTAATATACCCAGAATAACTGGGTTCGCTGAACATTTTCATGGTTAATATCATCCTCCCTGTAATATTCACGTATCGGGCACAAACCAATTATGCGTACATTCAGTGAAGACGTTTGCTTGTCGAAATACCATTCTTCCTTGACCATAATCTGCCTAACTTCATCACTGTGTATTTGTCCCTTTATTGGGACCTCCTCGTATTCGCCGGTATCAGGATTCCGTACTCTTCGGGTACGATTTATGGCACCAAAAACTTCCCTGACCTGCTCATAGGTCATGGGAACTGTAAACTCATCGTCCATCCTCGCATCATAAGCAGTAATCGCTTTGCTTTCGATACCATCCAATAACAGATTAATAAGACTCTTCCTGCCATCCATATCCGTAGTTGGGAAATAAAGCACCTGGTTCATCTTTTCCCTCAGGTCTATAATACGCCAAATTTTTTTAGACCACATGACGTCCGCTTCCCTCACATAGGGCAGGGGCGCAGGTTTCATCTTACTGATGTCACTTCTCGCGTAAGCACCGTCAATAATATGAGACTGGGCAAAACTCACCTGAGAAGCCAAAACACAGAATAAAATTCCAGTGGAAAAAATAAAACGCTTCATCTGTCTCTTTTTTAATTTAGTAAAATAAAATTATCAGATCCAATCATCCGGGACCAGAGTGATCCCGATTCTCCAAAAATAATCCGGGTTATCTTATCTTAAAGCTCACCGGTGACAACTCTCTATCTGTATTGTCATCACCATGTGCCATAATATTGTCAATATAAATAATGCTGCCCGAAGGCAACTTTGAAAATTGCTGCTTCTGTTCAGAAGTAAACTTGTTCGATTTAGATGACCATGTTTTATTGTATCCGCCCGACCCCGTCACCGTCACATCAAACCGCGTAATTATAAATTTCAAGTCAAAATCAAAATCTAGCATTCTAGCAAAAATACCTTGTTCAGCCAGGAGGTCTTCCTTTTTAAGAACCCCTCCGTTTTTATCAGCAATAGTCGTAATCGGGTCAGGGACACGTTTTACCCTAAAAGCAGAAGACCCCATATCTTTTGTTACCCCGTTAATACTAGCAGTAACGTTAACCCTTGTATTTTTCCCATTTATATCCTCCCTCGCCGGATAAACAAGATAGTCATTCCCGTGTTTTTCAATTCTTCCGTTAGTAACAGTAACAGAAAGGTTCTCAGACGGAACCCCTGGCACAGAAACGCTAATCGGGTTCGGAATATTCAGATAAAAAACATTCATTTTCGTCGGAGAAACAGTCACACTTGGTACACTTACCTGAAATTGCTGTTTAAACGGATAAACATTCATATCTCCCTCCGGAGTTTTATAATGAATTTCCCCGCTCCAGGAGTAAAGTCCGGGCTGACTGGCACGAACTTCGTATATCCCCTTACCGCTCTTAATCGGAAGCATCTTCCCATTAACAGTAATAACCGGTTCCTGAGTCGAATCTTCAGCAGCAAGAAAAACTTCAGCATGATAAATATCACCTTCCAACACATATGATGACACCGGCATAACAACAGCTCCCAGTTTATTAAACTTGAAAGACCCTGCATCGATCTGCCCATAGAGATAGTTCAGAATATTCGATTCAGAATTCTCAATATCGATCTGGATTTTCGACAACAAGGCAATAACGGCAATCATCGGTTTATCTTCAAACCGTTCGGACTCCCAACTTTTCTTTTCTCCGCCTTCACTAAACTTTGGGCGGGAATCAGAGGTGTCAAGGTCCTGCATTATTGTCGCCCTGACCGGGGCTTCTTTATCGATCATGGAAAGGAGTTCTTCCCTCAGTGCATTTATACCTTCCTTTAACTCGCTCCCCCTTTTTAGTCTGATCATTACTTCAGAAGGGACATTCAAGTCGTCATCCTTCTTCATAACAATGGTATCTTTTTTTTCAGTTATTATGAAAGACTGGTCGGCATCAATTTTATGATCCTGCTCGGCAATATTAAAACCTCCGCCCCTGGTAACAATCTCTTCCTTTATCGAATAAATTTTATGGATCAGGGAATCAACGCTAACTTTCACCCTGGCTGCTTTTTCATACCAGGGTCTTACCTTTTCCTGGTTTAGTTTATAAGACTGAGCAAAGGCGCTGTATATCTGTCCGTTTTTCTGATCTATATTTTTATAGGTTTGAAGCAGACTGGAATCAACGACCCGAAAAGCATCCAAAACTTCTGATGCGACATTGAGTGCAAGCATAGCCAGCAGTACAAGGTACATCATGTTGATCATTTTCTGCCTCGCTGTCTCCGGGCAATTCTTTACTCCCATATTTTCCTATTCAAAAATAAACTTATTGTTTCTTGTAATTCATGGCCCCAAGCATATTACCATAAATGGAATTTAATGCTTCCAGATTTTTGTTTAGCTCGAGAGCATTCGCCTGGTATTTTTTAATCTCATCCAGAGAGGAAGCAATAATCCGGCTCATCTGGTTCATTTCATCCAAGAACCGCTGCGAAGCCTCCATCTGCTGGGCTGTTCCTTTTAGCTGATTTGCATAAAAAGAATTCAATGCTTCCATATTCTTACTTAACTGCAAGAGCCCTTCTCCATAATGCTGTGAATTTCTTTCCAGACCAACAAAACCTTGTTCAATAATAGAAGAAGCTTTATCATAAGAACTAATTAATTTATTACCTGACTGGTTAAGCCGGTCGGTGAGCTTGCTGCCGACTACAGCCAGCTCGTTGAATAATTCGTCTCCTTTAGCCGAGATTTTTTGGGAAGTCGCTCCATAAGCACTGACAAGCGAATTAACAGACTGGCTAATTTCCTGATTTGCCTTTTTCTGCATATCAGCCATGGAGCCGATTGTTTCTGAAGCTAAATTCATATTTTTTACATACGCACCAGTCGCCAGTGCTGCCGAAGAAATATCATTCATTGAAGAGGCTGTCTTATGAAGATTGCTCAGGCTTTCTGAAAGTTTTGAGATCAACTCAGGACTAACCTCGTCCGAATTAAACAGCTTACTGATATTATTGGGGACAGAACGTGCTTCCGCTGGATCTTCCATGTAATCATCTTTCAACTGAGGATAAACCTTCGACCATTTAGGCATCTCGAGAGGTGGTTCAAAGGCAGAGATGATAAAAATAAAAGCTTCCGTACAAAGACCGGTAACAAGCAATGGACCAGAAAAAGACCAATGCTGAAGTTTGAATAAAGCTCCAAGAATTACAACTGCGGCCCCAAAATTATAGGCATAGCCAGTCAATATTTTCCAGCGTTTACTTTGTGCGATTTCTCCTAAGTTCATATATTTTTTCAATTAAAAATGATATTAACGGTCTTGTTCATTGCCAAACGAGGACCGGACACAACGAAACCCAATATAAGATTTTGTGCTGTCCTGATATTCGTAACTTCTTGTCGAGGTTTCAATAAGGGCAGCAATGTCTTTCCATGATCCCCCGCGAATAACCTTTCTTTTCATTGATACAGGGTCATCAGGTTTGGCATTATATTCAAAATTTGGATTAAAGTCGTTCATATAAATATAGGCCGACTCATCATAAGCAGTATTAGTCCATTCTGCCACATTCCCTGCCATATCGTACAATCCGAAAGCATTGGGGGCATAGCTTCCAACCTCCATTGTAGTCATTCCGCCGTCTGCCACATAATCGCCCCTAAGAGGCTTGAAGTTGGCAAGGAAAACCCCTTTTCTGTCCCGGGTATAATAACTTCCCCAAGGATACATAGAAACCTTGTTTCCACCTCTGGCCGCATATTCCCATTCGACTTCTGTTGGCAATCGGTAGTCCTGCAATGGGACATCCTTCTTCCTGGCCATCTCGCTGTTTTGAATGCGGCTTCTCCAGTTGCAAAAAGCCTTCGCCTGTGGCCAGGAGACACCGACAACCGGATAATTATCAAAACCCGGATGCCAGAAATAACGGGTCGCCCAGGGTTCATTGTATGAAAAAGTAAAATCACGGATCCAACATAGAGTATCCGGATAAACATTTACCTGCTGGCTGAAAATAAAGGATGTCCTTCCGGTGATGGGCCTTGACTGCCCGTTTTCATCAACTACTGCTCCTTCGTATTTCTGGGTTTTATAATTATAACTGTTAGTCCTTTTGGCTGCCTGTTGATAATCAATCCAGTAGTACGTATAAAACAACTTTCTTGCATCGATTTCCTTTTTATTAAAAAAACGCTCCCCTTTCGAAATAAACATTGGGTCCAGTGCATCTGCATTATCCGGATCGCGCCAATCAAGCTTCTCGTTCCAATTAAGTCTGGGGGGATCTATCGGGTTTCCGTCCCGGTCTTCCGAGATATAAAAATCCTCGGGGTATTGTTTTGCCAGTAAAGTCCGCGCTATGGAATCCCTTACCCAATAGACGAACTGCCGGTATTCATTATTGGTAATCTCGGTATCGTCCATCCAGAATGCATCAACGGAAATCGTTCTTGTAGGGGTCGATGACCACTTTATATCCTGGTCGGTAGGACCTACTGTTATACTCCCTCTATGGATATACGACATACCATGCGGGGCTGGTTCAAACCACCTTCCACGCCCCTTCACCCCGGTAAGTTCGCCACTTCCAGATCCGTTACAACCGGTTATCAGTTCCACTAAAATAAACAAAAAAGGAAGGAAAAATATTTTTCTCATGGGTTTAGGTCTTTTTAAGAGAATATGAAACTAATTCCGCACTTTCCAAAACTTACCCAAGGGTATATATTCCCGTACCTTGTCTCATATCCATACCGTTTATGTATCATAATAAAATGCGTTAGTACTACTTTTAATAAAACTTCAAGACATACTAAAATATGCCCGAACTGACTTCAGGAAGATTTTATTTTTGATAACGAAGTTAACCCGGAAATATTATCCGGTATCTCCATTATTCTTTCAAATACCTAATATCAGCGAAACAAGGTTAAGTTTGACTTTTGGATATTGTAAGGAATATTGTAAGTAATTTTTATATTTTTTCAAATTAAACCGTTCTAACAGAATAATATTAAACCTGCTATACAATCCACTTCACGGAAGATATCAACCGGGAATTTTACCAAAGTCCTTTGGAACCATGAATCAGTCTCAAATTACATAATTGGAAAAACGTGGCTATAAAGCCTAAACTAAATACTACGGGTAAATATAAAAAAGAAAAATATTTATTACAAAAAAATATCAAACTCCGGATAGCTTCTTCTTTAAAACCCAAAGTTCAATCACCGGAACTATTTATTCCCTTCCTCGACAAAAAGCCTGTTCATTCGCCGGACACTTCTCCACCACCGGTCTGGTATCTCGGAACGTGCAGCCATATCATAGTCTTCCTGTGTACAAGGGATAATCCGCTCTTCTTTTCCAGACGTATCAGAAATATTCATCCACCAGCGGCCAGTTTTACGGCTCTGATAAAACGTAAGAGGCAAGCCGACATCTTCCATCTCTACAATGAACTGGCTAAATTCGCCCGTATCTTCTGTCGGGTCTTCAATGGTCCTTCCGGAAAAACCTTCCAGGAAATGCCAGACAATCTGCGCCATTAACTTAGAGCTAAGATCACCCTGATCCAGTGATGGGATAAGGTTGAAGAACCCGGCGATACTCATTTTGTCGCCCATACCCGCATAATGCGCTACCTGACAGGCTTCCTCCGCATAAAGTCCGTTGGGCGAGGCAAAATACTGCCCCGGAGCTTCCACCTGCCGTACCGCATTTAAATCAAAACTCAGGATATCTGCATCACGCATATATGGCTCAATTTCAGACATATTGTATCTAAGTTGACCAAGGCGTCTCACCTCCGCATCGAATTCCGATGCATAGTCAACATCCAGACTGTCTGTAAAATAATTCTGATATCCCAGTGTCACCTGAGAGAAAAGGTTCATATGCTTTCCAAAAACAAAACTAAGATAATCTTCAGAGTCTATCGTTTTAGCTCCTTTTCTGAGATCAAGTTTCGGATCGACATTGATAAGTCTGAAATCAGTTTCCTCAAAAGCTTTGGTAATGCCAAAAGTCAAGTCCTGGCTTCCTCCCATTACCACAACAGCAATACCACGGCTGACGAGTTCCCTGCAGACATCTCTTAATGCAAAATAAGTGTCATTTACCGTTTTGCCTTTTATAAGGTTCCCAATGTCAAGAATTTTAAAACGGGGAGCTATACGGTTTAAACAATAAAGGTATTCCCTGATTTTGTCAGGAGCCGTATAACTTCCTTTAACAACGGCATTACGGTCCTCTTCAACCCCCAAAAGGACGACTTTAGCCTTTTCCAAAGGAATTTTCTCTCTGTTTTTTTCAAGCAATAAAGCAAGCGAGAACTTCTTCTGTTCCCAGGGAGCTTGTTTAAATTTTGAAAAATCAACTGGTTTTAGATAAAGATCCAGATCCATTACTTCATGTGAATTACTATTTCTTCTTTCCTCTCTTAGGTGCCGGTCCTTCACTGACTATTTTCATACAGTCTTCCAGCGACAGCCCTGCTGCATCTGTACCTTTAGGTATCTTGAAGTTTTTCTTTTTGTAAGAGATATAAGGGCCCCAACGTCCATTCAATATCCTCAGATCTGGTTCTTCGTTAAAAGATTTTATAAGCGCATTTCTATCTTTTTCCCTCTTTAACTCAATCAGTTCGATTGCCCTTTCAAGAGTCACTGAAAAAGGGTCATCCTCTTTCTGCAAGGAAACAAATTTGTTATCATGTCTTACATAAGGACCAAAACGACCTATTGCAACGGTGACTTTTTTGTTTTCGTACTCGCCCAATTCCCGTGGAAGTTTAAACAAATCAAGGACTTCTTCAAGCGTGATGGTCTCAAGGATCTGTCCAGAACGTAAACTGGCAAATTGTGGTTTTTCGCTATCTTCAGTTGATTCTCCGATCTGGGCCACCGGACCGAAACGGCCAATTTTTACAAAAACCGGCTTTCCACTTACCGGATCATCTCCAAGATAGCGTTCCCCGTTCGTCCGTTCTGAAACCTCAAGCGCATTCTCAATATCGTTGTGAAAAGGATGGTAGAATTCATCGATCACCTCGTTCCAAATTCGTTTCCCTTCAGCTATTTCATCCAGGTTTATTTCAACATCAGCAGTAAAGCCATAATCCATGATCTTCTGAAAATACTTGATCAGAAAATCGTTAACGACCATACCTATATCTGTCGGGAAAAGTTTTGACTTTTCAGTTCCGGTAACTTCTGATTTTGTTTTTTCTTCAATCTTGTCATTTTTAAACGTCAGCTGAAAGAACTCGCGCTCAACCCCCGGACGATCCTCTTTTACGACATATCCTCGATTCTGAATAGTAGTAATGATTGGAGCATAGGTTGAAGGACGTCCGATTCCCTGTTCCTCGAGTTTCTTAACCAGACTGGCCTCTGTATAACGGGGAGGTTTCTGCGTGAAACGCTCCGTGGCCTGAATAACTTCCGTTCTCAGCTGTTGATTTACCTTTACAGGAGGCAACAGCGATTTTGATTCGCCTGATTCATCTTCATTATCATTCGATTCCATGTACACTTTCAGAAATCCGTCGAAACGGATTACTTCCCCCGTAGCCAAAAACATCTCCGGAGTACCTGATATTTTGACAGATACAGTGGTTTTTTCCAATTGCGCATCGGCCATCTGCGAAGCAATTGTACGCTTCCATATGAGTTCGTAAAGACGCTTTTCCTGTGTATTCCCGCCAATCTCCTCTTGATCAATGTAGGTTGGCCTGATCGCTTCATGAGCCTCCTGAGCCCCTTTCGACTTTGTTTTATACTGACGGGTTTTCAGATATTGCTCCCCGTGCATCTTTAATATTGCACTTTTGGCTGTATTAAGGGCCAGGGAAGATAAGTTGACTGAATCGGTACGCATGTAAGTAATTTTTCCTTCTTCATAAAGGCGTTGGGCTACCGACATAGTCTGAGATACAGAAAAACCAAGTTTTCTACTGGCTTCCTGCTGCAGGGTAGAGGTAGTAAACGGAGCAGCCGGAGTCCTTTTTGAAGGCTTCGTAACAATATCTGCAATTGCAAATTCAGCTCCTTTGCACCGCTCCAAAAACTGGCGGGCTTCCTCTTTTGTATCGAAACGTTTATTGAGTTCTGCCCTGAGCTCAACTACATCTCCACTGGCATCCGGAACAAGGAAAATTGCGGAAACCCGGAAACTTGACTGGCTTTGAAAGCTTATAATTTCCCGTTCCCGCTCAACAATAAAACGGACAGCAACAGATTGAACCCGGCCTGCAGAAAGAGATGGCTTGACTTTCCTCCACAATACAGGAGAAACTTCAAAACCTACGATCCTGTCAAGAACACGCCTTGCCTGCTGGGCATTTACCAGATTGGTATCGATCGGCCGCGGTGCCTTAACAGCGTTAAGGATGGCATCTTTCGTAATTTCATGGAAAACAATTCTCTTCGTTTTCTTTGGATCAAGCTTTAATACTTCTTGCAAGTGCCACGCAATTGCCTCTCCTTCTCGGTCCTCATCAGATGCAATCCAAACAGTCTGTGCTTCTTTTGCAAGTTTCTTTAAATCTGTTACGATTTTCTTTTTGTCGGGAGAAATAACATATTTGGGTTTATAATTATCTTTCAAATCTATCCCGAAGTCTTTCTTCTCGAGGTCTCTGATATGTCCCATGCTGGAAGTGACCATAAAGTCCTTTCCCAAAAACTTTTCTATCGTTTTCGCTTTGGCCGGAGACTCAACAATAACCAGATTCTCGTGCATAAAACCTCCTGTTTTGATAAAAATTTCTGCAAATAAAAGAAAATGTAAGGCTAACTTCAAATTTTATAGGAACAATTTTTTGGAGGTTAACTCGTTTAAATAATTTATTGTCAGATACGTAATTATTTTTTTTGTTTCGAAAAGAATCTGGTTAATTTACTATAATTCTGAACGTTCTAATGAAACATGTATATCCGGGTGACGCCACTCCAACTTGTATTTTTTCTTCTCCAGTGCCACTTCCTTATATCGTAATTTACAAGGATTCGCAAACATATTTGGCAACTTAAAACATAAAACTTCAATTCATTCGTTCTATATCAGAACTTCAAAAAAAACAATAATTTTATCCGATTCGTTATCTTTGTCGGCAAAACATCAAAAATTGCGTGATGGAAAAAGAAAATAAAAAATTCAGGAAATATACCCTTGGGTTCTGGTCACTTTATCTTGTTGTTGTGATTTGTATTTTTGCATTATTCTTTTCCATTGCTGAAGGGAAGCTTGGAGAGATGCCCTCCTTTAAAGAACTTGAGAATCCCCAGAGCCTGCTGGCATCAGAAGTAATCGCAAGGAACAATGTAGTGCTTGGCCGTTATTTTCGGGAAAACCGTTCTTTCGTAACCTATAATCAGCTTCCAAAAAACCTGGTCAGTGCCCTTATCGCAACAGAAGATGTACGTTTCTATAAACATTCAGGGGTTGATCTGCGGGGATTATTCCGCGTTTTGAAAGGAATTATTTTTGGAGACAGCAGTTCCGGAGGAGGAAGTACCATCAGCCAGCAGCTTGCAAAAATGCTATTTCCCAGGAACCCTTTTGAAAACAAAATGGAACTTGTACTTCGTAAGTTCAAGGAATGGGTGATCGCGGTAAAGCTTGAAAGGAGCTATACAAAAGAAGAAATTATCACCATGTATCTCAATAAATACGATTTTCTGAACCTCGCGGTTGGCATAAAGTCGGCAGCTCGCATCTATTTCAACAGACTTCCAGATTCACTTGAAGTTCAGCAATCAGCCATGCTTGTTGGAATGGCAAAAAACTCAGCTTTATATAATCCCGTCCGTCGTCCCGAACTGACTTTACAACGCAGGAACGTGGTTCTTAAACAAATGGAAAAGTATGGATATATAAACAGGTTACAGTATGATTCTTTGTCTGCCCTACCTCTCGGACTTGACTTTCATAAAGAAGATTTTAAAAGCGGGTTAGCACCTTATTTCAGGGAATACTTACGCAAAATAATGGGAGCGGGCAAACCGGATCCTTCAAAATACGCCTCTTGGCAACGGACCGCATACAAGGAAGATTCAGTTGAATGGGAAACAAATCCTTTATACGGGTGGTGTAAAAAGAATGTCAAAGCAGACGGAACCAATTATGACCTTTATGAAGACGGACTTAAAATATATACAACCATTGATTCGCGCATGCAGGAGTACGCAGAGGAAGCAGTTGATGATCACTTGAAATCAGATTTACAGCCAGCCTTCAACAAACACCAGAGGGTATTGAATAATCCTCCTTTTTCAAATGACATGAGCTCAGCCGATGTCAAAAACCTGCTCAACCTGTGTATGAGACAAAGCGAACGTTACAGGGTACTGCGACTACAAGGACTAAGCTCTGAACAAATCCGGAATAATTTCAATAGCCCCGTTCAGATGACTGTCTTCTCCTGGCACGGAGACAGGGACACAACAATGACTCCGATGGATTCTATTAGATACACGCTAAGTTTTCTGCGCTCCTCGTTCATGGCAATGGACCTGCAGTCGGGTGAAGTACGTGCATATGTGGGAGGGCCGGATTATCGTTACTTTATGTACGATATGGTAAAAGACGGGAAGCGTCAGGTAGGATCAACAGTGAAGCCTTTTCTCTACACGCTCGCCATGCAAAACGGGTTGTCCCCCTGCACGAAGGTACCTAACGTAAAACAACAATTTATCATGCCTGACGGAAAGGTCTGGGAAGCCAAGAACTCGGAAAAAAGTGATATGGATGGAAAAATGGTTACCCTGAAGTGGGGGCTTGCCAACTCAGTCAACCAGGTTTCGGCATGGGTGATGAAACAATTCAATCCGCAGTCAGTAGTCGAAATCATGGAAAAGATGGGGGTTTACAGCAAAATAGATCCTGTTCCTTCCATGTTCCTGGGAACTTCCGATATCACGTTATATGAAATGGTGGGTGCATATGGTACTTTTGGCAACAGGGGAGTATTTACACGTCCATTTTTTGTTACCCACATTGAAGACAAACATGGTAATGTGATTGCCCGCTTTCAGCCTGAGCGGCATGATGCGATTGATGAACAAACTGCCTATCTGATGCTCAACCTGATGCAAGGGGTAATTGACAATGGAACAGGAAGGCGGCTTAGGTGGAACAAGCAATATGGCGAAATACCCGGGCCAATTGCCGGAAAAACAGGAACGACACAAAACCATTCAGATGGCTGGTTCCTGGGCGTTACCCCGCAGCTGGTTGCAGGGGCCTGGACCGGAGCAGAATTGAGGAGCATTCATTTCGACAATATCAGTCAGGGACAGGGAGCCAACATGGCCCTTCCCATCTGGGGCCGCTTTATGAAAAAAGTATATGCCGACCCAACACTTGAATATAAGCCGGATCAGACTTTTGAGAAACCTGAAAACTTCATCATCAATCTGGACTGCGACGACGACAAGGAGAACAGCAGCCAGAATTACGATGACTTCTTTTGATGAAATCTTACTGGTTAATCTGCTAAAAAGCGTTTGGTTAAGTCGTTGTAGCTTTCGATCCTGCGGTCTCTCAGGAAAGGCCAGATCCTTCTTACATCCTCTGACCTGCTAATATCAATTTCTGTGACCACATTTTGTTCTGACGTGCTTCCCGCCTGTACTATTATTTCACCCTGAGGCCCGCAGACAAAGCTGTTTCCCCAAAACTGGATCCCTGCCGAAGACTGCGTCGGATCTGCCTCAAAACCGACCCGGTTTACGCTAATCACAGGTACCCCATTAGCAATAGCATGTGACCTCTGAATGGTAATCCAGGCATCTTTCTGGCGTATTTTTTCATCCTCCCCGTCCCGAGGATCCCAACCAATAGCTGTAGGATAAATTAATAACTCGGCCCCTGAAAGTGTCATTAAACGGGCCGCTTCAGGATACCATTGATCCCAGCAAATAAGGACTCCAAGTTTTCCAAGGGATGTTGGAATAGGCTTAAATCCCATATCTCCAGGTGTAAAATAAAATTTCTCATAAAAACCCGGGTCATCAGGAATGTGCATTTTCCTGTATCTCCCCGCAATACTTCCATCCTTCTCAAAAACAACTGCGGTATTATGATATAACCCGACTGCTCTTTTCTCAAAAAGAGAAGCTACCAACACGATATCCAGCGTTCGGGCAAGTTCTCCGTAAAAATCGGTTGAAGGACCGGGAATCGGCTCTGCCAAATCGAATACCCCCACATCCTCGGTCTGGCAAAAGTATAGACTATTGTGTAACTCCTGCAAAACAACAAGTTTTGCCCCGGACTTCGCACATTCAGCGATATTTATCGCCAATTTCCGTTTATTTTCATCCACTGATACGGAATTGCGTTGCTGAACCAGTCCTATCTTTATCTTATTCATAATTATTCAGTATTTAGTTATAAAACTCCCTCGGGAAATTGCATGCTGATACAATGAACTGAACCATGCTGTTTAATCAAGGGAATACTATTTATCGTTACTATTTCTCTCTCCGGAAACAATAAACTTAATACTTCAACCGCTTCGCGGTCCTGCTTTACCCCATAAACGGGTAACAGGACAGACTTGTTCAATACCAGAAAATTGGCATAGGTAGCTGGAAGTCTTTGTCTCTCGATATCAAGCACAGGATCCGGGAAAGGCAATGCAATCAAGTTAAAAGGTCTGCCATCCTGATCAGTGGCTCGGAAGAGTTCTTCTTCCATCTTCTTCAATTCCTCATAATGAATATCAGAAGGATCTTCGCACTTCACGTAAGCAATTGTATCACGGGAACAAAAACGGGCCAGGGTATCAATGTGACTGTCCGTATCGTCTCCTTCGAGGAATCCATGATCCAACCAAATCACCTTCAGAGCGTGAAAAGACTTTTTTAACCACCCGTCGATATCCTCCTTGCTCATATGCTCGTTCCTGTTTTTAGACAAAAGGCATTCAGATGTGGTAAGCAAACATCCGGCTCCATTACTTTCGATTGCACCGCCTTCAAATGTAAAAAAAGAATAATCGCGCCATCCGATCTTTTCATGGAATACTTTGCTTTTATATAAATTAGGTGTAATCTGGTTATCAAAACAGGCAGCAAACTTCATTCCCCAACCGTTAAACCTGAAATTGAGTAACACAGGCAGACTGTTCTCCAGAATAGTTAAAGCCCCGTAATCCCGGGCCCAAGTATCATTAATGTCCATTTCCCTCACAATCAGATTTTCATTTTGTTCCTGGAGAAAAGGGGGAAGTTCATTTTTATCACGGCATACGATCAATAACTTCTCATGTACCAGGATTTCCCTTGCAATCTGCTCGTAAACAGGCACCACTTCACCAAGAATCAGGTCCCAATCGGTCCGGGAATCGGGCCATGTTAACTGGATTCCACTTTGTTTTTCCCATTCGGCCGGGAAGCGCATTTGTTTCTTTATCATGCTCTCAAAAATAAATATTTTCAGTAGAAAGAAACTTACTCAATTATAATTTATGTCCGTTCTTATGGAACTCACGATTTAAGTCAACCATACATAATCTCATGGAGAGTCCTTACTCCTTTTTCAGATAAAGTCTCTAAACCCGGCATTCCGACCCTTTAAGCAGGTTAAACAAACTCCGACCAATAGCTGTTATCCAATAAAAAGTCCTGAAATTTTGGATGGATATGAATGACTGAAGTCTATTATGTTTACTTTTAGCTTCTGACAATAATTAAAAAATTTTTAAATTAGACACCTATGAAAAGAATTAAAAGTATTTCTGTGGCAGCGCTTTTATCTTCTGCCATACTGTTGAGTAGCTGCATTGGCAGTTTCAAGCTTACCAGAACTGTATATGACTGGAATACCAGCATTGGTGATAAATTTGTAAATGAGCTCGTATTTCTGGTCTGTCTGATAGTTCCCGTTTATGAAGTATCGACATTTGTCGATGCAGTTGTCCTTAACAGCATTGAGTTTTGGTCGGGTGAAAATCCTATGACCATGAAGAATAACGAAAAACACCAGAAGACGGTAGAGATAGATGGAAAGAAATATCAGCTTACCTCAGAAAAATATAAAATGACAATAGAGGAATCAGGAAAATCCAATTCTAAAGCAGAGCTGGTATTTCGTACAGAAGATAATAGCTGGTACCTGAAAAAAGGCAAAAAACTGCAAAGGCTGGTAGAAGTAAACATGGCAAACGGCAAGGCTATATCCTACAATATTTTTTATCCTGACGGATCAGAAAAAACAATCAAAGCCAATTTTGATCCGGTGGCCGTTCAAAACCAGCTAATGCAAAATCAGAAACTTGCTTACCATCAATAAATCATAACCGGGAAAAAGAGAGCCTCACAAAAAGTCAGTCATGTCACTAAAAACGACCGCAGATCATTAGCTACCGCAGCCCGCCAATGGGAAATAGTCTCCTTCGGCAAATCGAGATGACTACAGACTGACTTTTGGGACGTTTTTCTCAATTGCCCATATTTATCTGACTTTTAATTTTGTCGTTTTCAGCCTGATCAGGCAACTTTAAAGAATAAATCATTGCCTCAACCTGCCTCAGGTAATTACGTTTGTCGAACCGAGGGGCATAAACAAATCCATCGAGAACAATAACCCGTTTTTTTGACGCATCAAGAACAGTGAGGCTTACAAAAGGTCCACCCATAAAATCATTTTCCACTTTCCACAGCCCCCTTATTTCAGCAGCATAATTATTTTTATACTCGAATACATTAAAAACGGAAGGTACCTGATGTTCTGTAGTCATATAGCTTCCCTCAGTAGGCCCTTCAACATTTTTTCTCAACACAGAATCGCGTTTATTTATCAGATAATTCTCAGTAAAAGTACTATCAGATGTATATGGCAATGTGTAGATAGCTATTCCCTGGGTAATATCCGGAGTATCATATCGGATCCATGAGAAATCAGTTCCCTGGGAGGCAATGACAAATCCGACCGGCACAGTCAGGTCTATATTAAATTTCTTTAACAGATCATTTTTTATAGCCTTATCATAACCGTTTGCGTAATTCATCTGCAATCGGTCTCGTTCAGCCTTTAGCATAAACGCCACGATTTTATCCGAATTTTTATTAAAAATCCTGATAAGGTCTTCCTGTGTTTGTGCCTGTATATTTACAACAGCCTGAGGCCAGGCCCAAACATCTTTTTTAAACTCCACCTTAGCAGAATCAAGTGTTGGAGAAATCCGGACATTAATAATATTCCTGGTCGTTTTAAAGATGTCTTTAAAAGCCTTAGGGGGAATATTAATCACATCAAAAATCGGTTCGTCCTGAGGTAACGATAACTGAGGGCTCGAGAGGACCGCTTTCATTGTGTCTCCAACTTTGCCATTCCAGGTCTCGTCAGGAATAACAACCAACAGTTCACCGGCTTTGCCGGTAATGTTTTTATGTATTACCCCATCGTTTCGGCATGAAAATCCGAGAATGGAAAATACAGCAATTAAAAAAATAAAGGTAAAAATCTTACGTGTTATCATATTATTCCGGTTTTCCCTTTTGAGTACAAAAATCTTACCAGAAGGAATTTAAACAGAAAATTCTTTTATATAAAAACGAAAAATCCCATCAAAAGATGGGATTATATTCAAGATGAAGTTATTCTGTAATTTTTCCGGATTCCTTTTTTGGCTTTACTTCATCGTCGTCATCCTCGTTTGAAGCCTTTTTGAATTCCTTCATCCCTTTTCCAAGCCCCTTCATTAATTCCGGAATCTTGCGACCTCCGAAAAGCAACAAAACAATGATAAGTATAAGGATGATTTCCTGTGGCCCGAACATACCGGCAATAATTGACATGTACATAGTTTCAAGTTTAATGGTTTCTACAAAAATAGAAAAATAATCACGTACTAATTAAAGAGTTTAATAATATCATTTGCATTTGCATAAAGCACTAATGCCAACAAAAGAATCATTCCGGTAATTTGTGCATATTCAAGAAATTTTTCACCAGGTTTTCTCCCCGTCACCATCTCAAACAGAAGAAACATCACATGCCCGCCATCGAGGGCAGGAATAGGAAGAAGGTTCATTACCCCAAGAATAATGGAAAGAAATGCTGTCATATTCCAAAATGAATACCAATCCCAGGCAGCAGGGAAGATATTTCCAATTGCAATAAAACCGCCAAGCGATTCGTAGGCCTTAGTCTTTGGGGAAAAAATAAGCTTAAATTGCTTCAGATAATCCTGAACTGTTGAGATTCCACGTTTAACACCTGCAGGTATCGACTCTGCAAAATTATATTTGATTGTTTCGTATTTCAAAAAGTCAGTCACATGCTCTGCAAACTCAGTGTAAAAACCAACGGTACCTTCCGCTGAAACAGTAACCGGTATATCTAAAGGTTGACCATTTCGAAAGATTGCAATATTAACTTTCTGGCTTTTATGTCCATTTAAATAATTTCTGAACTGATCATAAAAATCAAATTTTTGACCGTCCACGGAAACAAAAACATCTCCTTTCTGAAATCCTGAAGAAGCAGCAGGAGAATCTTTCACCAGCTTAGCTATTTTACAGTCAAAAGGAATTCTTGCATCAATCACCTCCTTGCTTTTGATTAGCAAAGCCAAGTCCTCATCAGAAATCTCAACATCCAGTTTTTGTCCACCTCTCAATACCTGGATACTTTTCGCATTATCAAGAACAACAGTCGGAATAATTTTGTAAAAATTACTAATATAGTGATGATCCACTGCAAGGATTTTGTCTCCATCTCTCAAACCAATCTGCTCTCCTGCTTCGGAAACGGTGACACCATATTTAAGACTATCGCTTGTGAGATAAGTAGTTCCCCAGACATAGAGCACCCCTATATAAATAATAAATGCCAGAATAAAATTCATCAACACGCCGCCAATCATAATCAATAAACGCTGATAAGGAGGCTTTGAACGGAATTCCCAAGGCTGAGCAGGTTGTTTCATCGCCTCCCGGTCCATCGATTCGTCAATCATTCCGGAGATTTTAACATAACCACCAAGAGGCAGCCAACCAACTCCATATTCGGTCTCGCCCTTTTTCATTTTGAACAAAGAAAACCAGGGATCAAAAAAAAGGTAAAACTTCTCAACCCTAGTTTTAAAAAAACGGGCAAAGGCAAAGTGTCCAAACTCGTGAAGTATTACGAGCAGTGAAAGACTAAGGATCAACTGGGCAGCTTTTATCAATACTTGTTCCATTCGTTTAATGTATCTTGATTAAACTTCGTTGTTTAACCAACGAAGCTGTTAACAATCGGGTCTCCTTATCGGTTTGAATATAATCGTCCAAAACAGGATTTTTTATAAAATTTATTTTTTGCATACTTTCTGCAATAATACCGGGCATCTCAACAAACCGGATTTTCTCCTTCAGGAATGCCTGGACAACCACTTCATTGGCAGCATTCAGGATACAGGGCATATTACCACCCTGATTTAAAGCATCGAATGCAAGTGCAAGATTACGAAAAATTTTTGTATCCGGTTGTTCAAAAGTCAGATTTGGATAATCAACAAAGTTGAATCGACTGAAGGAAGAAGGGAGACGCCGGGGAAAATTCAACGCATACTGGATAGGTAAACGCATATCGGGTAGCCCCATTTGTGCTTTCATCGCCCCATCCCTGAACTGGACAATGGAATGAATAATACTCTGTGGGTGAACAACAACGTCGATCTGATCAGGTTTCAGGTCAAACAACCATTTGGCTTCGATCACCTCGAAACCTTTATTCATCATACTGGCCGAATCGATCGTAATCTTGGCCCCCATTTCCCAGTTAGGATGTTTTAGAGCATCAGCAGTTGTAACTTTCAGCAACTGTTCCTGGGAAAATCCTCTGAAGGGGCCACCAGAAGCTGTCAGATAAATTTTCTCTATTTCATTCATATGCTCTCCGGCCAAACACTGAAAAATCGCTGAGTGTTCCGAATCGACAGGATAAATATTCACTTTATTCCGGATTGCCTCCCGGGTTATGATCTCACCTGCAACAACCAGTGTTTCCTTGTTTGCCAAAGCAATTTGCTTACCAGCACGGATTGCATGAAGTGTAGGTATGAGCCCGGCATAGCCTACCATTGCTGACATAACCAGATCGACCTCATCGAGCTGTACGACCTGATTAATGGCGTCTTTCCCGGCAAACACTTTCACCGGTTCGTATTCAAGGGCTTTCTTTAAAGCATCATAACGGCATTCGTTTGCAACGACAACCATATTGGGCTTAAACTTTCTGGCTTGCCCTATCAACAAATCGACATTGTTATTTGCAGTAAGCACCTCAACTTCAAATTGATCAGGATTCTGCTCAATAACCTCCAAGGTCTGAGTCCCAATCGATCCGGTGGACCCAAGGATTGCAACTTTTTTCTTCATGTGCTCATCTTTTCATTACAGAACAGACTTATAAGTTCCACGGAAGCCTCTATTTTTTGATCAATCCGCATTATATAAAAAAGAATCCGGTCATCCTCACAATTCATCTGCTGATCACAGGTTATTAAAAATCGATATATTTCTCAGGATCAAGAGGAATACCCTTGTACCATAATTCAAAATGCAAATGCGGCCCCGTGGTCAGCTCTCCTGTATTCCCCATAAAAGCAATTACCTCACCAGCGTCGACATGATCCCCGACCTGCTTTAAAAGCTGAGAATTGTGTTTATAAACGGAAATAAGGTTATTATCATGCTGAATATAAATAACGTAACCGGTATCTAACGTCCATCCGGAAAAAATAACAGTCCCTGACAATACAGCTGAGATCCTCGAGTTAGGGAGTCCAACAATATCAACAGCAAAATGATCAATCGACTTATCAAACTTTTGGGAAATCATTCCTTTAAGCGGCGTAAAGAAATGAATACTGGCAATATTGGTTTGTTTAACCTCACCTCTCTGCAAAGAGAGGTCTAACTGCTCCTCAAGCAGATTTTGCCGGAATAGCGAATCATGGTTATAAGTCTGAAAATTTGCGGTAGCCGGTCTCACAACAGTGTCAGCTACATAATCCGGTTCTTTCGGAACATCGCCTTCGATCAGGGTCTTTATTTTGTCAAAATAGCTATCCCTCAATTTAATTTCCTGTTCCAGCGAATCTACCATAATTGCATTCTGGATCATCAGGTTACGCACATTCCCTGAAGGATAACCAGGAATCAGTTGTTTAACAGGCGTATAGGCAATGATTAGTACCGTCAAAGAAATCAGTATAAATCCGCCAATACCACCTATAACAAATACATTTATTCGTGTCAGCTGTTTACTCCACACGGTCTGAAAAGTCGAATCATTATAAATAATGAGCCGGTAACGATTCTTCAGCTTTTGAAAAATTTTTTCCTTCTTTTTTTCTTTTTTCATTCCACAACTTTGGAAGCATCAAAATTATAAAGAATAAGCATATAGACCAGACAGAAAGCGGAAATTAATTCTTTTTAACGAATTAGTGAGATAAAAAAATATAATGAAAGATTTGTTTTTAGTAAAACTTACCTTATATTTGCACCGCATTTGAAAGCAAAAGCAATTATCTGGCACAAGTTAGAATGTTTTTATTATTTTGATAAAGTTATCTTAAAAATATACTGCGGGGTGGAGCAGTTGGTAGCTCGTTGGGCTCATAACCCAAAGGCCGTCAGTTCGAGTCTGGCCCCCGCTACCCGGAAGCCTTAATCTAATTGTGAATCAATTGATTAAGGCTTTTTTATTACTATTTTTTCGCCACTAATGCGCCACAAATTTTTTCTTCGGGGAAACCGAACCGGAGAATCTTTTTAATCCGGGAAATGTAGGACAGAGCGATGCGGGGGCGTCAAAACGCCCGACGGAGGGTTCATTTTAACAAGATTTTTGCTTCCTTTTCATCGACTGGAAAAGGAAGAGCCGGTCCGGCCTGAGGATTGAAATTACAAAAAACGTTGTTGTTTGCGCTCTAAACAATCCGTATCCGGTAAGAGGAACCTGATTGCCAAAATTTGAAACGTCTTTAGAATGCCGGTTGAATGATTATTTTGTCTGGCAGGCAATGATAAATTTATCTTTTTTCCCTCCTCTTTTTCCATTTGGTCTTTGATTTCTTGTAAATTGGATAGGTATTACTCAAATCATACTTATATTCTTTACAATAAAATCCTCCCTGTTTTATCGGGGAGGATTTTTAATAACGGCCTGTCTTCATCAGGCTGCGGCTTCACCTTAAATATTATACCGGCTAAAGCAATACTATCAGGCATCCGGCGTTACTGTGTCTTGGGGAACTACACGAAACTATTGATAATAAACCTGCTTAATCACTTTCGGGAGTAACAGATCCGGGAGCAAAGTAAATGGAATTCATGAAGCAAGAAACGAATCCGGCTTTTCGAAAAGGATTCTTAACACAATGATTACTTTCGAAATAATTCAACAGAAAGAATGGATTACCTCTTTCCTGAATTAGGTTACCACAAAAGAATTTTTCCGGATTAATGTAGGCCTCAATTTCTTTATGCCCGTTCACTGAATTATCGTTTGAAAAAATCACATCAGGAATATCTCCGAATGAATCAGTTTGTCAGGGCAAAACCAATACTAAAACTGTTTAAGTTCGTAAAGTTTGGTTCAACCATTCCGGTTTTATAAGCTATGGTTATTTTGACCGATTTATTGATTTTATATCCGGCAACAGCCTTGAAGTAACCGCATGATTTATTCGAGGTAATATGTTCGTCCTGTTGGAAAAACAGGTAATGCATATAGGCTAATCTTAGATCAACCCGGTAGTAGAAATCCGGATCCAGTTCAGAAGGAATTTTCGGATCAGATTTCCTGCCCCAAAACTGCCATTTAAAGGAAGGCCTGAATCTTATTCTTGAAATACCGGCAGATTCGTGCGAGCCTAGATGACTCAGTCCGTAATCAAAATCAGCCCCCAAGGTGTACTCTAGGTACCCCATCCGGTCCCTTCTGGAATAGTAACGTGTAAAATCAGTACCAACCATAGCTAAAGCCTGGTAGACCCCAAAATCCTTGTCCGCATTAAATTGGGGCGACAGAAGATACAGCTTGTAAAGACTTTTCCAGAGACGATTGCCATTCGCCTGATAAATCATGTGTTTAAAATAGGTATTTAGATTCAGAATAATGTTGTCTTCCGATGTTTCAGTACCCTCGCCCAGATGAACTTCTGCTGCAGGATTAAGGACAAAGCCTTTTTTTATTAGTTTAATGTCATACTGGTCTTCGGCATCAGTAGCCGATGTTCTGTTAAACAGAAAATCAATTACAGGCTGCTTTTTGACAAAATTATACCCGAACCCGAATGAAGTAGTTTCCTGAGCCCCGGAAGGAAGACTAAATAAAACACCAATCAGAAACAATAAGGACTTAGCAATATTTTTCATAAATATAATCGATTAACTTTTCGGCAGTCTTGATTGAAGTAAATAATTCGTCATAAAGTTTCCGCTCATTTAATTTATCAAACGACTTGCAAAGCTCATAGGCCAATGTATCTTTATGAGACGGAGACAGGAGCGACACTAGCTGAAGAAAGGTATCATCCGAATAATCAATTAATTCCAAGATTTTACTTGCGGAATAACTTGACATTATAGCAAGTACCCTGGCAACTTTTTGTTTAATTTCGTCTTTTTCCATATTCTGTAAAAATAAGGTTTAATCCTAACTAACAATCATTTGAAAGTTACAATAGAAAAACAATATGTATATCATTATGTCGATTAATTTTTTGTTTTTCGCTAGGGAGAACCGCACCTGTAAAATTTTACAGCATGTTTAGAAGTCTGAAGATCTTTCATTCAGATAGGTTTGTTAAATTAGCCTCTTTAATATTTGTAAATGAACTGGGAAAAAGTACCGATTATCAGTCAGACAGGGCAGAAAACAAAGGCAATAGCCCCTGTAATCATCTCTGCAAGCAGGGCTACAGATATCCCGGCTTTCTACCCCGGCTGGTTTACAGAACGGCTAAAGGCCGGCTATACCAAATGGGAAAACCCATTCAATAAAACAGTTCAATACATTTCTTTTTCAAAAGCAAGACTGGTTGTATTCTGGTCAAAAAATCCGGAACCATTGATCAGCCATCTTGATGTAATCCGGGAAAAAATACCAAATTATTATTTTCAGTTTACCCTGAACGATTACGAAGATGAAAAACTGGAACCCAATGTCCCGGAAATTTCAAAAAGAATCGAAACATTTATCCGCTTATCTGAAAAAACAGGCAAGAATAAGCTTATCTGGAGATTCGATCCGCTAATACTAACCGATACGACCGGGATCGGGGAATTACTGCGTAAAGTCGAGAATATCGGGGACCACCTAAAAAATCATACTTCGAAGCTGGTTTTCAGTTTTGTTGATATAAACAATTATCAGAAAGTTCAAAACAACCTGAAAAAAGAGATGATCAATTGCCGTGAATTTACAGAATCTGAAATGGATGTTTTTGCTGCCGAAGTTCAAAAACTGAATAAAAAATGGGGGCTTGAGATCGGTTCCTGTGGAGAAAAGGTTTCTCTCGAACAATACGGCATCATCCAGAACAAATGTATCGATGACGACCTGATTGTAAATCTGTTTTCCCAGGACAACGAACTAATGCAATTTTTGGGAATTGAAATTAATCAACAGTACCTGTTTAACCCCGGTAATTATATAAAAGCGAGAACGAAAAACAAAGATAAAGGACAGCGTAAATTCTGCAACTGCATTGCGAGTAAAGATATTGGCGAATACAACACCTGTCCTCACTTATGTAAATACTGTTATGCCAATACCTCGGAAGGAGGCGCTGTTTCAAACTGGAGGCGGTACCTGCTAAACAAATCATCCGAAACAATAACAGGCGGCCAGGAAAAATAAGCACGATGAGTAAATATTTTGCACTTTTAAGAGGAATAAATGTTGGAGGCAGCACCATTATCCCTATGCCAGAACTTAAGTTCATATGCACGGATATCGGCTTAAAAGATGTATGCACTTACATCCAAAGCGGTAACGTGATATTCGAAAGTGAACTTACTGAAGTAAAATTGAAAAAAAAGCTGGAAGAAGCTCTCCTCGTCAAAAGACAGAAGCACATTACTGTCATTATCCGGACTGTTCACGAGATGGAGACAGTAATAGCAGGCAATCCCTTTCCCGATGCTGAACCGTCACGGATAGGGGTCATGTTTTTTGCTGAACCGGTACCGACAGATATATCATCTTTAATTACCACCACCGGGCGTGAAAAAGCAAAAATATCCGGACGGGAAGTTTATATTCACTATCCGGACGGGATGGGACGCTCAAAGCTTAAACTTCCTAAAATATTCCAAGAAGGAACTGTTCGCAATATGAATACAATCAGTAAACTTATCAGCTTAGTTAAAAATCAGTAGATTAGAGAAACCTACAACTTTGATTGTCAGACATAGTTAGCTATCACTCTGCATTTTAATAAATGTACTGACTTGATTTGTATAAATACACATGGCAGTATATGCCGGATATATGTCATTGCAGACAAAAAAAGATTCAACTACCTTTGTTCAGGATGAAATAAAAATTAACCGCTCCGACAGGGGCAAAAAAGGAAAGATATGATTAAAATAGCAATTAACGGATTTGGCCGGATAGGACGTCTGGCTTTTCGCAGAATACAAGAAAACAGGAACATGGAAGTCATGGCCGTCAACGATTTATCTACCCCATCCATGCTGGCGTACATGCTAAAATACGATTCCATACAAAGAACATTTCCTGCTGAAATCAGTTCTGATGAGAATGGTTTAATTGTAAACGGTAAAAAAATTGCTGTTATCTCTGAACGGGATCCGGAGAAATTACCATGGAAACAACTTAAGGTAGATCTTGTACTGGAATGTACTGGTCATTTTGCCACAGGAGAAAAAGCATCGGCGCACCTGAAGGCAGGAGCGTCCAAAGTTATTATTTCGGCTCCTGCGGGAGAAAATGTCAAGACAATCGTGTACAACGTGAACCATTTGTTATTGGACAAAAACGATCAGATAATTTCATGCGCTTCATGCACAACCAATTGCTTAGCACCAATGGCAAAGACTTTAAACGATAAATTCGGGATTGTTGCCGGGCAAATGACGACCATCCATGCCTATACCAATTCCCAACCGCTTATGGATACACCCGATCCCAAAGTAAACTACAGGAAATCGAGGGCTGCTGCCTCCAATATCGTTCCTTACACTACCGGTGCAGCAAAAGCAATCGGGCTGGTAATCCCTGAGCTAAAAGGAAAACTCGATGGTTCGTCACAACGGATACCTGTACCGTCGGGGTCGATTGTCGAATTATTTACCATCCTGAATAAGGAAGTAACAGCGGAAGAGGTCAATCAGGCCATGAAGGCTGCAGCCGACGAGTCATTCGGTTACACCGAAGACCCTATCGTTTCAGGCGATGTCATCGGAATCAGTTTTGGCTCTCTTTTCGATGCCAGCCAGACCAAGGTGGTAAGCACACCATCCGGTCAACTGGTCAAAACATCAGCGTGGTACGACAACGAAATGTCGTTTGTATCTCAGATGGTACGAACAGCTGAATATACGGGAAGTTTGTAATCCCAACGGGATATTCCCGCATTTCCGTCTTGCTTTGTCCGGGACAAGCCGCAGGAACAGGGCACAAGGTATATGATCAAAATCACAATAAAAACCAGTCGTCACTCCTTTGTGCCCAATTTTATATGTTTATCCCAACCCTTGAAAAGGATTATGGACAAAAATCTGTTCAGAGAGAAAAAGCTGATTTAAAACTTCGACGGTAATCAGCGGGGGTTGTTTTAAAATGGCGAAGGAACATCCGTCTCAAGGTGTCGGCGCTTCCTGTTCCACACTCTGCAGAAATTTCTTCCAGTGTAAGGTTCGATTCCTCTAGCCGGCGCCGTGCAGTCTCCAACCTTAGCTTTTCAATAAACTTTGCCGGTGTAATCCCTGTTTTGCTGGCGAAAACACGGGCAAAGTTCCGGGGACTCATGGAAACCTGTTCGGCCATTACTTCAACTGTCAACTTCTCATCCAGGTGCCCGGGTATCCATTCAATCAGCCTCTTCACCGGCTCATAGTCGATTTGTTGATAGAACAGAAGTACGCTGAACTGAGATTGATTCCCCTGACGCTTCAGGTATAGCACCAGTGTCCGGGCCACATTCAGAGCAACCTCTCTTCCAAAATCTTCTTCAACCATGGCCAAAGCCAGGTCCATCCCGGCAGAAATTCCGGCAGAAGTATAAACCGTGCCATCCTTAATAAAAATAGGATCAGGGTCAACTTTCACCTTTGGGTATAGCCGGGAAAGCCTTTCACATCTGGCCCAATGGGTTGTAGCCCTGCGCCCGTCCAGAACTCCGGCTTCTGCCAGAATAAAGGCACCATTACAAACAGAGCCAACCCGCCTGATTTTTTCCCAGTTTCTTTTTATCCAGGACAAGGTCTCTTCGGAAACCATGTTCTCCGGTGGTCCGGGAATGCCCGTGACCAGCAAGGTATCTACCGGATAATCAACAGCGCTTAAGGGCCCTTCGCTTAATAAAGGCAAACCGGTAGAAGTAGGTACTTCTGCGGGTAAACCGTCAGAAACCACATGAACCCGGTAGTGCTTTTGATTTGCATTTTCAAAAATAGCCGGATAGCCCGGAGTTTTGGCAAAAACATCCAACGGCCCGGCAACATCCAGGATCGACGTGTAACGAGGGGCTAAAATGACAATATCCCTCACCTTCTGATCTGTTAGTACGCTCATCTCTATAAACTTTTCTTGTCTTATTTGGCATTATCGCCATAAATAAGACAATTACTGACAAAAATACAATAAAATAATTGTTAATCCGCTTCATAAAAAGGGTTGTAACACTATCTGGACGAAGCCTGTTGTTCTATCTTTACGGTAACAAAGTTACCTGACGGCAAGTGGGAGAATATATATTTTTCCAATCGTCCATCAGTAACGGTCAAAAAATAAGAGTAATATATTATTAAATAATCAATTGCCAGATGAGAATTACGGGAAACATAAAAAATATCCTATTTGATCTGGGCGGGGTATTACTCGATATCGATGCCCGCAGAACAGTCGAAGCATTCAGAAAGCTCGGCATGCCCGACCTGATCAGGCCGGGAGGCTGGGGATATGACCATGATGTATTCCTGCAAATGGAACAGGGACTGCTAAACGACCAGCAGTTCCGGGATGGCATACGCTCCTTACTCCCTCAACCGGCAACAGACGAACAGATCGACCATGCCTGGTGCGCCATGTTGATCGATTTTAACCCTAAGAAAATAGAATTGCTAAAAAAGCTAAAAAAGAAGTATAAGCTTTATCTCTTTTCAAACACCAACAACATCCACATCAATTATTTTCATGAACTATACCGGAAAAAATTTGGCTCTTCCCTGTCAGAACTATTTGTCAAGGATTATTATTCAAGCGATATCCGCATGAGAAAACCCAGTCTTGAAGCTTACCGGAAAGTACTGAACGATGCAGGAATAAACCCTACAGAAACGTTGTTTATCGATGATTCCGAGAAAAATACAGAAAGCGCAGCAATAACCGGCATGCAGGTCATTTGCCTTCATCCGGACATGAATTTACAATCGTTATTTTCGGATCAATGCTGAGATTGTGGTTCTTCAGGATCCTTCCAATCGCCATTTTCACGGATCAGGTTCTCCAGTTCAAAAACAGCATTTTCGTAAGGAATATGCCTTTTCTTAAGCGATTGTCCCTTGTATAAATTCACCTTCCCCGGACCGGCACCAACAAATCCGTAATCCACATCGCCCATCTCGCCGGGACCATTAACCACACATCCCATAACACCGATTTTCAGGTGACAAAGATGACTGAAATGTGCTTTAACTTTCTTAGTTGTCTCATGCAAGTCGAAGAGCGTACGCCCGCATCCCGGACAGGAAATAAACTCAGTCTTGGTTACCCGCATCCGGCTGGCCTGAAGGATTGAAAAACTAAGGTCTTTCAAGTCGGTAAACGTGATATTGTCCCCTTCGTTGGTAATACAGATACCATCTCCGTAACCGTCTATCAACAGACCTCCCACATCCACGGAAGCTTTAATCTGAAGGTCCTCAAGCCTATGTTCACGATAAGACCTCAGGATAATCACGGGAACCTTCCAGATATGCGATTCCAGCGCCATAAAGAATGCCCTAAGCTCGGCCAGTGGATTCTTGTTAAAACTCTCCAGGATCAGCACTGTCTTCCGGGTTTGTTTTAGCTTGGTAATGATTTCCGGGTTTTCAGCCATAAAACGGTCGAATTCCATCTTATTCGTCCGGATAAATTTCATTTGTCCCCAATGGCTCCCCCCGAATAAATATTCTTCCAGGTCAAGAATCGGATAAGTATTCCCCTCAAGATCAATGATATGATCTTTATTTAGGAAATACTCAGGAATTTGTTTCCCTCTTAACGGCAAAACCTCCGCCAAGGTGCGGTTTCTCAAATCAGCAACAACAACCGGAACTTGTTTTCCCCCCATATTCATCACTGGCCTTACCGATCTACGCTCATATTCAAAAGGGTTGGTCTGCGCAAACAAAGGAGCTTTTATTGGTTCATGGCTCTGATAAGTCTTTATATGATCAATTAGCTTCCGGGCCACTGGAATTTCTTTTTCCGGATCTTCTGTCAGCGAAACCCTGATCGTATCGCCAATACCGTCAGCAAGAAGGGCCCCGATCCCTACCGCAGATTTAATGCGACCGTCCTCGCCTTCGCCAGCCTCGGTAACACCCAGGTGCAACGGGTACTCCATATCTTCAAGACGCATGCGTTTATTCAGTAGCCGGACAGTATAAACCATCATTCTGGTATTACTCGATTTGATCGAGATAACAACATCATTAAACCCCACTTTCTTACAAATCCGCAGGTATTCCATCACTGATTCGGAAATTCCTGCAGGCGTATCTCCATAACGGCTCATGATCCGGTCAGACAACGACCCCTGGTTTGCCCCGATACGTAAGGCAGTATTCGTTTGCTTCAGGATCTCGAGAAACGGGATAAACTGCTCTTCAATCCTGATCAACTCTTCTTTATATTCCTCATCCGTATAAAGATGATGCTCGAACCTGGCCCTCTTGTCATAAAAATTTCCAGGGTTGATCCTCACCTTTGAAATATATTTGGCCGCAATTTCGGCAAGCTTAGGATTAAAATGAATATCTGCGATTAAGGAATTTTCGTACCCTCTGGTTACCAGTTCCCTTTTGATATTTTTCAGGTTCTCCGCATCACTCACCCCTTTTACCGTTACCCGCACAAAATCTGCTCCGGCTTTAATGATACGGATAATCTGTTCTACAGTAGCATCCGTATCTTTGGTATCGGTATCAGTCATAGACTGAATACGGATCGGGTAATCGCTCCCAACAGGCACTTTTCCAATTTGCACAGTCACAGTACTTTGTCTTTGGTACCTGGTTAAATCTTTAATGTAATTAAAATTCCGATCTTCCATCTCAGTCATCCTAATTTTAGAGGAGCCACAAAGTTAAATTAAAGTTAATAAATAAAAAATCCCAAGGCCTAATTTATACCTGCCGGAATAAACAAAAATCAATCTTTTTCCTGAAAATATTTTTCAGAGAAAAATCTCAACTACAATTAGTTAATTAACCAGCTGCCACAGAAGACCCGATTCTACAAATAAATCAAATTAAATGACCCAAGATTTACCCCAGATTTAAATTTAGTATCAGAAAAAAAAATTCAGCTCTTATCGATGAGTAATCCCCTGTCTACAGCATAAAGAACCTGTTTTTTTACGGACCATGCTTTTCCTCTTCACATTGCTCCCACGAAAATAATTATCAAACATGTCTGTTTTATCCTTGTTTAATTATTTTTGAAGTCGTCAGATTTTCGCATTTGCCTATAAAGGGCAAGAATAAAAAAATCAATCATCAATAAATTTCAATGTCTGTTCTGGTTGAAAATATTTCGAAAAGCTTTGGCTCCCAAAAGGCGCTCGAACATGTCAGTTTTGAACTAAGCAAAGGTGAGCTGACAGGTTTTCTGGGCCCAAACGGGGCAGGGAAATCAACGCTGATGAAAATTATTACAGGATATCTTTCACAAGACGAAGGAAATATCTGCATAAACGGGCGACCTGCTTCTCCTGAAAAGTTCAAGGCGAGAAAAGAAATAGGCTATCTTCCTGAAAACAACCCGCTTTATACTGACTTATATGTCACAGAGTACCTTATGCTTACAGCCGGTTTTTATCCTATAGAAAAGAAGAAGGCAAGAATAAAGGAGATCATAGAAATGACCGGACTGGGACAGGAACAACATAAAAAGATACAGGCACTTTCAAAGGGATACAGGCAACGGGTTGGATTAGCCCAGGCCCTAATCCATAATCCGTCAGTATTGATACTGGATGAACCAACCACAGGACTCGACCCCAATCAATTGGAGGAAATCAGGACTCTTATCCGGGTGGTAAGTCAGGAAAAAACGGTCCTGTTCTCAACACATATCATGCAGGAAGTGGAAGCCATCTGCAAGCGGGTACTGATTATTAACAAGGGTCATCTTGTAGCTGACAGTCCTGTCGAAACATTAAAAAGCGGAAGCTTTCATGAAAAACAGCAGATTTTTGTTGAATTCGATAAAGCCATTGATAAACAATCCTTATTCGAAAATATGCACATTTATGCGGCTGAACAGCAGGGGAAAAATTCATTTCTGGTCACCTCGGGCCAACAGCATGACCTTCGCCCCGATTTATTCCGCTTTGCCGTTAAACAAGGACTTGTTATTTTAACAATGAAAGAAAAGCAAGCCAGTATAGGATACATATTCCAGGAACTGACACGACAAACGGAAACAATACAAAAAAGATAACCGGTTATTTTAATCAAGGATATCAAAAAAAGATTGTATTTTTGTAGACGAATTGTGGACAAATTTGAGATTGATTGCAACCACAGAAAAAAATGCTAAAGTAATCGCTTTAACTTTTCTAGTTTATCTCATTCAATCTATCCTCCACAACATTGTTAAACCCAGATCTGTTAATAGTTAAGACTATTTACAGGTTCAATAACATTTATAAGGATATGAGTTATCTTTTTACAAGTGAATCTGTATCGGAAGGTCATCCCGATAAGATTTCTGACCAGATTTCAGATGCTTTACTTGACGAATTTCTGGCATTTGACCCGGATTCGAAAGTAGCCATCGAAACATTGGTGACCACAGGACAGGTGGTACTCGCCGGGGAAGTAAAATCAAAAACCTACATCGATGTACAGGAGGTGACCCGGAAAGTAATCAACTCGATTGGCTATACCAAAGCTGCTTATCGTTTTGATGGTGAATCGTGCGGTGTTCTGACTGCCATTCATGAACAGAGTCCCGATATTAACCGGGGAGTCGAAAAGGCAGACAAGATGGAACAGGGGGCCGGAGACCAGGGAATGATGTTCGGCTATGCCTGCAGGGAAACCGACAACTACATGCCCCTTCCCCTTGAGTTATCCCACCTGATTCTGATGGAACTTGCTACCATCCGCAGAGAAGGGAAAGTGATGACTTACCTGAGACCTGACGCAAAATCGCAGGTCACAATTGAGTACAACGATGATAAATCGCCCAAACGGGTACATACCGTTGTTGTCTCGACCCAACACGACGAGTTTGACAAGGACGAACCGATGCTGGCAAAAATAAAAAAAGACGTCATTGAGATCCTGATGCCGAGGGTAATTTCTTCTCTTCCCAACAGGGTACAGGCCTTATTTGACGATAACATTATTTACCATGTCAATCCGACAGGCAAGTTTGTTATCGGCGGACCTCATGGAGATACAGGACTTACCGGGAGGAAAATTATTGTCGACACTTACGGAGGAAAGGGAGCTCACGGTGGAGGCGCATTCTCCGGGAAAGACCCTTCAAAAGTTGACAGGTCTGCTGCCTATGCAGCACGCCATATAGCAAAAAATCTTGTCGCAGCAGGTGTTGCCGATGAAATACTCGTACAGCTGGCTTATGCGATTGGCGTTGCGCGGCCTCTTGGCATTTATGTAAATACCTACGGAACAGCCAATATAAAACTGGATGACGGACAAATTGCGAACAAAGTAGGTGAAATTTTCGATCTTCGCCCGGCAGCGATCGAAGCCCGGCTGAAATTACGAAATCCAATTTACCGTGAAACTGCTGCCTATGGACACATGGGACGGGTGCCAGAGCATAAAGTAAAAGTTTTCGAATCTCCCTATTTTGGTAAAATCGAAAAGGAAGTTGAACTTTTTACCTGGGAAAAGCTTGATTATGTAGGTCTGATTAAAGAAAGCTTTGGACTTTAATTCTTTTCTAATCTAAATATTAAAGAGCGGCCCCAAAAGTACATCTTTTCGGGCGGCCTCTTTAAAGAAAAAAGGCTTTATGAAACGACAAATAAGGATTCACTACCTGCAACATGTTCCTTTTGAAGGGTTAGGATGTATAACAAACTGGGCCAAAAAAGAAAACCACCTGCTCAGTTGTACACGCCTGTATCAAAATGAGCCCCTTCCTGCTGTTTCAGAGTTGGACTGGTTAATCATTATGGGAGGCCCCATGGGGATTTATGATGAACAGGAATTTTCGTGGCTGACAGAAGAAAAATTATTTCTGAAGGAGGCTATAGCGACAGGGAAAACAGTTCTCGGGATTTGCCTTGGAGGACAATTATTGGCCAATGCCCTGGGAGCTAAAGTTAAACCAGGGAAGGACAAGGAAATTGGCTGGTTCCCCATACAACAGGTAAAAACCTGCGAAGAGTCCGTCTTTTCAGGTATTATGCCGGAACAGACTACTGTTTTCCACTGGCATGGTGACCAGTTCGAAATTCCACAGGAATGCATTCATCTGGCAAAAAGTGAAGCTTGTCCCTCTCAGGCCTTTCAATACCGGCACAAAGTCATCGGCCTCCAGTTTCATTTCGAGGCCACTCCTGAATCGATCGGTGCCATGATAAAAAACGGGAAAAAAGAACTTGCAGAAAAAGGGAAGTACATCCAAAAAAAGGAAGATATCCTGTCAGGTCTTATCAACTGCGAACAGGGTAACAGGATCATGTATTCGCTACTGGACAGGCTAAGCCAAATTAAATAATAAAAAGCCGGAGTTATACCCCGGCCTTTTATTCGTTTCATACGGATCACTTTTTCGAAAAATAAAAGTCATCGAGGAATTTATATCTTTTTTCAAGATCCGGGTCGCGCTTCACAAAAGTATTCAAATCGATCTGAAGCACCGGGGCTACATCCCGTCCGGTTACCTCAGTCCATTGGATTAATCCAAGTCCATTAGGGTCACCTGTTTTAACAAAATTCAGATAATAAGACTGGAAAACCTCTGAAATTTCGTAATCTTCCGGTTGCCAGTCGTAAACACGGTTTGTAGGAAGGTTCCCCATGGCGTATTCAATATCTGCAGAATGGACAGCGCCTTTATCCCTGGGGACAGGTGAAGCGTTCCTGGCATCCTGGACTCCTCCAGCCAGGCCGGCAACTTTATCCTTCAAACTGGCAACCATCACAGGCCGCGGATGGCAATACAAATAGCGGAAAACTGGTTGGCCGCCCGTTCTGGCCTGCACATCGCTCCATTTCCAGGTGCTGAAAGCGATAAAAAGATCACTGGCCAGATGGTTGGCCGCCTGGATTGCAGAAGCATCATCTGCAGCATGATACAACTTAAGTACCTGATCCGCCTTATTGCCAAACAGCTCGGCCACAACCTTTGTCAGATTCTCCAAAGTAGGTTTCATCCCTTTCATCAGGTAAGGATAAGTCATTTCCTGCGAGTTCCAGCCCACCAGTAAAGGAACCTGTGACTGCTGGCCTTTTTCATAAATTTTATCAGGAGCTTCCGGCATAAAATACCCATCGACCGTACCTGCAAAATGTCCTTTGGCAGATAAAAGCTTATTTGCCGGAATTGCCCGGAGTTCCTTTAAAGAATGCGCGCCCAGTGTTCCGGCTGTTCCTACCCCATTCTTTTCTCCCTCCGATAAAGAAACAGAAGGCAGGGCGCCCATCAGCGAACCGCTTGACCCGATAGCTCCGGCAATCAGTCCCTTCGACAATGGCGAACACATCTGGGCGCTTACAGATATGGAACCGGCTGATTCACCGGCGATCGTTATCCGGCCGGGATCTCCCCCGAAAGCGGCAATATTCTGCTTTACCCACTTCAAGGCGGCATTCTGATCAAGATACCCATAATTACCGGATGAATGATGAGGAGACTCCTGTGTCAGTTCAGGATAAGCAAAAAAGCCAAAGATCCCAAGCCGGTAGTTGGCTGTAATTGATATAATCCCTCTCCTCGCCATACTTTCACCGGCATACCTGGGCTCACATCCTGCTCCTGCAATTAACCCTCCCCCGTAAAAGTAGACCAATACAGGCAGCTTCTCTTCCCCGGTTTTTGCCGGCGTCCAGATATTCAGGTAAAGGCAGTCTTCACTCATACTATCCGAACGAAAATTCATATCCCCGAAAACATTATTCTGCATTGGCCGGGGACCAAACTTGCTGGCCTTTCTTACTCCTTCCCAGTTAACCACTGGCTGAGGTTCTTTCCACCTCAAATTTCCAACCGGAGGTGCGGCAAACGGGACTCCTTCAAAAACCTTCACGCCGGATTTGTTAATACCCTCCAAAATTCCATTGGCTGTTCTCACCCTTGGTGTAGTGCTGTCAAGCTGGGCCCGGGATACTGTACTCAGCATGAAGAGCAGGAGAAATACAGTAATTCTTTTTAATTGGTGCATTTTGTTCAATTTATTTTTCACAATAAATATCATCTGTTTATAAAACTCCAGAACAGGATAAAGTTAACCGATAAAAAAACCAATAACAAAAATCAATGTGTCAAAAAAACAATCAAAATCAATCTTCACCGAAAAAAAAATTGAATAAACCATGGGATTCAAATCCTGTTAAATCGTAGTTTCATTTGCTTAATTAATAAAGAATTGGTAATTATTTTATTTTGATAGTAAAACATATTATTATGTTTGTAAGAAAATAGATTTTGAAATAAATGATGCAAGTATCACTAATTGAGGTAATGTTTTAATATTTATTTTTACGGAGAAACGAGTTCCTGTATCAAGCAAATTTAAATTAAAGTGCATTTTCGCATAGTTCACAGAAAATTTAGAATCTTTTTAGAATTGTTGTTTTTCTTTGTTTTCTATTAGAGAGATATGCTCAAATAAAACGGTTATGAAAACAAGCAGCCTCAAAAAATATTTTTAGAGAGGCAATACGGAAAAAGATAAAAAATTACAGAAAACATTAAATTCATGATATTCTACAGAAATATTATATTAACTAAGCTTTTTTTTAGATGAAATGGCCATATTTGCATCGAAATAAAACGAAAATGAATAAATTTTGTGTTTGAGATAAGTTTGTGAAAAGCACAGCCGTTGATACAAGTACCGTGTTCAGTTTTATGGAAAATTTATACGCATGAAAAAACAATTTAACAAACAAAAAAACAGCTTAACCGAATTCAGTTCCAGTGAAGAATCAGGAAAAAGAATCAAACCTGGGGAGACAAAATCCTGCATAATGATCTTATACAGAGTCACCGCGTATTGCCGGAGTAAAAGCATAAATTAGAAATAGATCAGAGTGCTGTTTTCGGGACAGATGGGGTCCATGTGAGCAGACAGTAATTAAAGTATATTAATCAAGTTTTTTGGAATGAAAAAATTCTTGCTGTCTATATTGTTTATATTCCCTACGATAATTGTTTTTGCCAACAACCTAGATATTCAAATTTTAAAGGACATCAATCTAAACCGGAATAAAAATCTGGATCAGGTATTCGGAGAAATATGCAATTACGCTGGTACCATTGCCTATGGACTACCGTTGTTGCTTTTAGGAATAGGCTTAAGCCAAAGAAAAAGGTTTCCTCTCCATTTAAAAAAATCAATTTACATGCTGATTTCCATTCTTTCCTCCGGTCTGGTTACCACCATATTAAAACACCTGATAAACAGGCCCAGGCCATTTATAACCTATACGTTTATTGAAAAAATGTCGAGCGGGGGGAGCCCGTCCTTTCCCTCAGGACATACTGCTGATGCTTTTGCCCTGGCCACATCGCTAAGCCTGGCTTTTCCAAAGTGGTATATAGCAATCCCATCATATACATGGGCACTGTTCATTACCTACCTGAGAATGGATCTTGGTGTGCATTATCCCAGCGATATACTGGGAGGAATAATTGTTGGGGCAGGGATGGCGGTTCTTTATTATTTTTTATTCCTGAAAAAAAGAACAGAAGAGACCAAAAGAGCTATGAACCGGAAAATCGGGATCACACAAAGGCATGATCATAATTACTGACGGTGGAATGTTTAACAGCTGACTGACAAGCTTCAATTGGCAACTAAGAAAGAATGAAAATTATTTGACTTCTTGTTAATCAAGATATTCTCTTATTTTTCTTTTAATCGATCCAAGGTCTCCGGTTTCAAGGAATTCCCATCCAATCCAGTTGATAGCGGTCTTTCCAAATCGTCTAAAAACTTTTGTATTTGTTGAAACCAATCCATGCCTCTGCACCACAGAGCCAAAAACCGGCCCGGTCAGGAAATCCACAACCCGTTTCTGTTTTTCATAAGCACCTCTTTTAACAAGCATCTGAACCGGGATCATTATTGCCCCGTCCTCCGGCCACACGATCTCATAACCAAACTTGTCTTCTATATCTTTTGCATAAGAATAAGGCAAGACAAAAACCGAGGCGTCCAATGGATTCCCGCCCTCAATCTGCTTCAGCATATCTCCCGGATGAGCGCGCATGCAGGTGTTTAATGCCAGTTGCCGGATAGCATCATATCCAAAATTTTTCACATAATAGTAATAAAATGTATTGCAAAAGAAATCTCTGTTTCCCGGAACAATAATTTCTCCGGTAAAAGACGGATTTAACAGTTCGTACCACTCCCTCGGAACCCCGCGGTACAGAAATTTTGACTTGTCAACAACCATGACCAGCAAATCGGAAGCGATTAATTTTAAAGGGGAAGAAAGATGGTCCCATCCTGCCCTTGTATAGAAGGAAGGAGACGGAATGTCGATCCTTTCAAAATACTGACTGTTCAGGAACCGATCCCAAAAGGGACGATGATAAATACTATTGAAATCAGTGGTAACCAAAATATCAGGCAACGAATCAATAGATCCCGGCTCCTCTAAAAATTTATAAAAAACATTGTCGGGATACATACTGCCATTCAGGGTGACTACGCCACTGTGACTATGGGCAAAGCCCGGAAATGACGTAAAAAATGTATCTTTAAACGCTGCCTGCAGAACAAGTGGCAAGATTGTTACCATAAAAGGATTTCCGCTGTTTTTCTGATCATCAGCTAATAAAGCCTGCTTCCCGGAAAGTTCGAATCCTTTATCAGAAACGGATAAATTATAGTTATGCCCTTCGATATTGTTTCTTTTATCGTCAACCCTTGTTCCCGGGAAAAAATCCTTTACGATATTTTTCTTTTCTTCAATAATTTTTTTGTCCGTCTTCATCCCTAAAAATAAATACTTTTATACTTCTATTTTTCCGGCCCTATGGGCTATTGTTAAAAGCCTTTTCCAAACCCTCATCAATAAGGCCATTCATTCGGATCACACGGATTCCTGAATGCTCAAGAATATTTACAGGGTTATTCCCTGCCTGAGCAACCAGCAACGCCCTGCAATCTTTAAGGAGAGCTGCCAGCCTGATCCACCGGAAGTCCCCGGTACCGGCAGGTGGAGTATTCCTGCATCCGACAGGCAAGAACCCGCTTTCCGTTTTCCGGTATATCATCAGAGACTTTACTTTTCCAAGATGACGATTCACCAAATAACCGCTATTTGTTGCAACAGCAACATACGACCGCCCTTTTTCTTCCGATCTATCGCTATTCTCCTTTCCTCTTTCCGGCATTATACCTCCTATAAATTACTGGTAAACTGGACACACTAAATTTTGTCATTCAAAGATAATTACTTTTTTATCGTTATTCTATAAAAAGATAACGATTTTTATTAAGACTTAAGAATATTTTACCGTCATTCCGCCCGGAAGAGAGAAGCCATCCTGCCTGGCATTTCCCGGGGACAAGGATAAGGGAGACAGTGATGTGCGTCAACCCGGGGCGTTGCTCCCGGATCGCCTGTCTTCAGCTGGTTTATTTGTTCTTCTCCGAGACCAGTCTCCTGTTCCCAGTTTCCATGATCACCTCGCCACACATACACTATGCCCTGCTTAATCATAGACAAATGTCACGACAGACTGATCTCCCTGCGTATAGGTAAAACGCCTGTCCCCGGTACGCACAGTAAACTTCTGCTGGGCTCCGGATTGATTCAGGAAGACAGCCACCTTCGATCCATCCGGATTCATAAAAGTACAAAACAGAAAGCTGTCCGGCTGTGCACCAACGGTAGAATACCCTATCCGGTGCGCCCCTTCTTTCAAAAACTTTGAAAAATGCCCCAGTAAATAATATTCTTCATTAACACTGTAAGAGCCATCCTCTTTAACGGTGACAATTCCCCTGCAATCCTGACAACCTCCGGTAGTGGAAGTAACGGGGCCATGTTCTTCATCAAGCGCAATGTTCCACATCAGAAAATTTTTCGATCCCCTGTTCATGCAAGGAATAACCATCTCTTTCATGTAATAAAGCATGTTCCCGATTGGCTCGTCGGTGTTCCATCCCCCACCCGACTGTTCTGTAAAATAAACCGGCACATCAGGGAATTGCGTAATCATCCCATCTATATCCTCCGGGGAACCGGAGTATCCGTGAAAAGCAACACCCGATACATAATTATACGTTTTAGAATCGCTCAAAATACTGATAGGATAATCCACTTCATCAAAGTTATGATCAAGAATCAGTAGTTTCGTTTTTATTCCCTCTGATTCAAATAACGGTCCCAGGTAATCCCTGATAATTTTATTTTGTTCTTCCGAAGGCATATACATCGTCGGGTAATAATCATTTTCGTACATCGGCTCATTTTGTATGGTCAGGGCATCAATCGGGATACCTTCTGTTTCCATGGCTTCAACATATTTCAGGAAATACTCGGCAAAAGATTCATAAACCGGTTCCCCTGCCAACGATCCCCCGTACAGGTTCCCGTTATCCTTCATCCATGCAGGAGGAGACCAGGGACTGGCCAGAATTTTTATATCCGGGTTCAGATTCAGAATACTTTTTAAAACCGGAAGCAGGTCCCTCCTGTCGATATCCGGAACAGCAAAATTATCGATACCTTCTGAATCGCAATAGGTATAATTTCCCATGGAAAAATCGGATGAACCGATACAGATGCGCAGGTATTTCATATTAATACCCTCATCCGTGAAAAGGTCCTTAAGGATGGCCTCCTGCTGATCCGAACTCATATTTTTAATCAGATAGGCAGATGCCCCAGTCAGAGCACCGCCAAACCCGTCAATCTCCTGCTTCAAATCTGCTGTATCCAGGCGGATGGTAAAGTCAGATGCATCTGAAGAGAAATCTATCCCGTTCTGTTCACTAAGTTCTGTTCCGGAATACCTGACAGTCAAATAGACTTTGATGTCATGACTTCCGGAATCAACGCCGGTATTGTCACTTCCACCATCTGAACCGCTTGAACAGGATAATACCAAAAGGATTAACGATACTGTTACAACGAAAAATTTAGTCATTCTCATTTCAATATATTTTTGAAAAGGATATCCCAAAGGTCAATTAAAACACCACAGAACTGCACAAATTCCTGGAAAAACTTTTTTTCAACTGTAACCCATTCAATTGATGCCAGGTTCATCTTTCTGTCAACGATATTTCATCCAACCTTAAGGATACCCTAAAAAAGATTAAAAAATTCTATTCCAAATCGATAGCCTCTGCGGTAACCACATTCGTGCTAAGGTTGATTGTGATCCGGTAATTCCCGGATACGGCATCGTCGGCGGCATACCAATTGCCGTCGGTCGCCCCGTGATCTGTGGCAGACTGGATAAGTGACGCCGGCAAGGTATAATCGTCCGACCGCTTTTCATTTGCCCATCCGGTACTTTCAAAGAACTTGAAGTTAGCCTGGGATGCATCAAAGTAAACCGTTGACTGATAGATATTATCATCAACTTTCTTAAAGAGGATGAACTGCAGAGCATTATCGAAGCCCCAGCTGGTAGTCGCCTCTGGATCAACTTTTGACGGATAACCCAATCCCATTCCACAGGCGTAAAGTACGCTTGGGAAAGTTTGACTTACCGGAGACACAAGTACTATTTTCCGGGTTTCGCTATAGTATAGAACATAGCTGCCTGTTTCACCGGTAAAACTAACTGAATCGGTCCGGATCCGGTCAAAATAGTCCAGGTTAAACACAATATCGTCATCGGCAAAGTCTTCGTACAGAGTCAGCCCTTGTCCGTTAGTCAACGTTCTGGTCACTTTTTTAAACGACTCGCCGGAAACAGTCACGTCGCTAAGATCGCTGGAATACAAACCAGAGGCATCGGTTTCAGTCCCGGTAACAGTTGTTTCAAAAGCATAGGTATCAAAAGTAACCGAATTAATCCGTCGCAAAAAAACATCTTCAGTTGTAATATAGTCGCCGGTTTCGTCCTCAATCAGTTCAATAGCGTTATCACTGGCCCCCCAGACATAACCGGAATAATCAATTTCATTCTCCGAAGTAAGAGCCGTAGCAATCTTGTAAGTGATACTGTTACTGAGCTCCAGCCCGCTTACCTGGTATTGGTCGGACCCGGTTTCCAAAGGATACAAGGTATATACCGTTCCATCCTCCATAACCATATATAGTTTATCATAATAAGTGCGCTGGCCGGTAATCCCGGAAACGGAAGTTTGGGTTTCATCTCCTTCGACATTGGTCAATGTCAAGGTAATTTCGGCTTCAGCATTATCAGGCAGGTCGTTCTCGAAAGGTATCCGGAACATGGTATCCACAGATGCATTATAACCGGCAGTCCTTATCGTTTTAGAGAGCAATATCTGATCGTTAACAACCAGTTGCAGTACAAGGGTTGACAGCGGGGTTTCATCATCTGAAACAACCGCCGTAAACGAGATAGAATCGCCGTACGTGAAAGAAGAAGGGCTGACTGCCGACGATTCGACTACCGGCGTCGAATGCGGATAAACAACCCGCAGCGCATCATCCGAGCATGAAGAAAAAAGCAGAAAGGATAATAATCCTCCAATAATATTTCTGTATTTCGTTTTCATAATCAATCGTTAGTTAAAGGTTGGTTAGTATCCCGGATTTTGAACAAGGTTCGTGTTCACGTCTATCGAGGCCTGGGGAATAGGGAGCAATTCGCAATTCTCGTCGAATGTACGTTGTAAGGCCAGACGTCCTGAATCTTTTTCATTAAGAGCATTCATCACGGATTCCATTTTCCCGTACCTGATCAGATCGAACCAGCGTTGTCCTTCAAAAGCCAGTTCCAGGCGGCGTTCGTGCAAAACGGCATCCAGCATCTTATCCTGCGAAGAAGTTACTGAAGGCGACAGGTCAGATAAGCCGGCCCGCTCCCGGATGGTATTGACGATGGAAGCAGCAGACTGAAGATCTGTCCCGATATTTACCAGAGCCTCCGCCTTAAGGAGCAAAATATCGGCAAGACGGATTTTAATAATACTGCTTGCCGAAGAGCGGCATTTATACATGAAAGGATAATGTTCGGATGCATAATAATTGCTCCAGGTACATTCGTAATAGACAACCGACTGGTTATAGCGGACGGTATCTCCTTCCACTTCATAGGCGCTGATCAGATTGCGTGATGGCGTAACCCATTTTGCCCAGGTAAAATAATAGTCATAATCCAGGAGATCCCTTCCAAACATCCAGGTTACCCAGTTCCCGTCCGAAGCGGGATAATCAATTTCAAGGATCGATTCTGACGTAGATCTCAATTTGGTATCAGTGCCAGTCTCATTCATCCCGAAAAGATCGCTGAAATCACTAACCAGAGTAAAACCATCATCAATAACCGAGTTACAGTATTCAAGGACTTTTCCGTAATCCCGTACTGGCTCTTCTGCATACACTTTAGCAAGTAAAGCCTTTGCTACGGATTTGGATAAAATGGTTTTATCTGAGGCATCAACATCCGGGGCATTCTGCACGGCGTCGGTCAGGTCGTCTATGATCTGGGCATAGACCTCAGCCGGCGCAGACTGGGACGGATAATAGGTATCCCATACTTCTTTTATATTGTCTGAAGTAATATCTACACCTACATCTGTCACCAGCGGAATATTTCCCCAGATCCGTACCATATCGAACCAGATCATGGAGCGAAAAATTTTTGCTTCGGCTTTCCATTGGGTGCGTTCCGTATCGGTAAGCTCGGTATCTGTTACATTATCAATATAATTGATCACGATATTAGCCTGGGCGACATCGCTCAGGTAATTTGTCCAGTCCCTGTATAAAATACTGCTGCTGGCATCTACCGAATTATTTTCGAACGGGATCACTTCCGATCCGGTTGTTCCCCCATAGGCATTATCGGAATGGGCATCCGTAAGTAACAGATAATCCAGGTACCAGTGTTCCTGCCTGTCTTTTAAAAGTTGATAAAGAGCCTGATACTGAGAGTACATCTCATCATAGGTATAAACCGTGGAACTGTCAGTGCTGCTACCATAAATAACTTCAGAGTAGTCAGATAACGGATCCTTGTCCAAAGAGCAGGACACAAACGACGCCAGCCCAAACGGCATCATTAAAATAGAATAAAAAATATATTTTGTTCTCATCGTTCAGTTTTATTAAAGGTCAATGTTTATCCCTAAGACAAATGACTTAGTCTGAGGATAGGTGCCCCAGTCAATTCCCTGCACAGTCCCGCTGTTTTCCCACTGGTTTACTTCAGGGTCCATCCCCACATAGTTGGTGAACGTAAGCAGGTTCGTCGCGGTAAAATAAGTCTGCAGGCGGGTGATTCCCAACCTGGACAATAAGCTTCCGGAAAAGTTATACGAAAGCGTAATGTCTTTCACTCTCAAGTAGCTGCCGTCCTCAACAAAATAAGAAGATGTTTTCATATTAAACCCGGCTTTGGGGATTTGGGTAATCATTCCGGGTCTCTTCCACCGGCTCAATACCCTGGTCGATTGATTTTTCCCATCGTACATTCCCTCTGTCTCTATTCTTGAGGCATTAAAAATATCATTACCACAGGATCCCTGGAGCAAAACGCTCAGGTTAAACCCTTTATAGGATAGGGTATTGGTCATGCCAAAGGTAAAATCCGGATTAGGATCTCCGATATAGGTGCGGTCAGAAGAGGTGACCTGGCCGTCCCCGTTAACATCCCGGTAATTCAGCTCCCCGGTTTCCGGGTCCACTCCGTCACTGATATACCCGTAAAAACTTCCAAGCGGATGTCCCGGTGCGTTACGGACACAATATTCGGCCAGGTTATCGCTGGTCTGGGCATCATAATAAACCTTTGTGAGCTCCAAGGAAGTCAGCTTATTCCTGTTGAACGAAATATTGAACTCGGTATCCCAGTTTAATTTTCCTTTCAGGTTCCTGGAAGACACAGAAAATTCGAGCCCTTTATTGGTCATTTCCCCTTCGTTGCGCGTTATTGTGGAGGCCACGGAAGAACCTGACGGCAGGGTAACATCGACCAACATGTCTGTTGTCTTTTTATAATAAAGGTCAACGGTAAAATTCAGCCGGTTTTTCAAAACAGACAAATCGACCCCAAAATTTGTCTGGGTCGTTGTTTCCCAGGTTAAGTCAGAATTTCTTAACGTCGATTGGGTAATGACCGGGGTGGCGTCAGACATCCCTTCTTCCCACCAATCCTGCCTGGTGATCGAATAAAGTGCCAGATAATCATAATCTCCCAGACCTGATTGATTTCCACTCTGTCCCCAGCCGCCACGAAGCTTCATGTCATCGATCCAGTCAATATCTTTCATAAAATCTTCTGATGAAATACGCCATGCTGCCGAAACAGAGGGAAAATATCCCCAGCGGTGACCGGGAGCCAGTTTTGAGGATCCGTCAATACGCATATTGGCAGTAACCAGGTATTTACTGGCATAGTTATAGGAAACACGTCCGATATACGACATGATCGACCACTGGGAAGCAGTTGTCCCGTTACCCTGGGATACCTTATTCCCGGCATTCAGGGTTTGAATATTGCCGTCCGCAAAATTGGTAACAGTCTGATAAGAATAAGTATAGTCCGAAGTGGTACCTGAACTACCAGCCATTACATTCAGACCGTGTTTCCCGAATTGTTTGTCATAGGTCAGAATATTGTCATAGATCATCACGGTAGTGGTGTACCGGTTGTCGGAAGCCTCTCCACCCTGGTCCCTGCCGTAAGTCGTCGAGGTCGGGTCGATAAAGGACGTATAATGATAGTCGTGCCGGTCCAGGGTGACAGACGATTTCAGTTTCAATTCAGGAAGGAAGGTAATTTCCGCACTCCCGGTTGAAATGAGACGGCGGTTCCTTGCTTTGTTATTTTTCGAGCGGGCCATATTCTCTGAAGGAGAAGTAATATTAACGCCATAAAACCCGGTGTAATACTGATCCGGGCTGTCGGGATCCCAAACCGGAGCGTAAGTCGGCGTATTGATAACAGAAAGGATCACGCCCCCCCTGTTCGATCCTTTTCCTGAGATAATTCCGTTACTTGTGTTGTCCGAGTAAGAAATGTTTGCCCCTATTTTCAGCCATTTCCGAAGTTTATTCTCGATGTCGGCCCTGAAATTGTACCTCTTAAAAAAAGCAACTTTTATGATACCGTCTTCAGCGGTATAACCTCCCGATAAAAAATAGTTGAGCTTATCGTTTCCATCGGTTACAGAAGCCTGATAGTTCTGGGTGACGGCCGTTTGGTAAGTTTCGTCATACCAATCGGTCTGATCGGTCAGATCGTCCGGCAAACTGATTGTTGAGCCCATATCATCCAATAAATCACGATACTGGTCAACATTTAAAGGATCGATTTTATTTGACAATTTGGTAATCCCGGTATAAGCACTGAAAGTAATTCTTGATTTCCCGGCTTCGCCCGACTTTGTCGTGATCATAACAACGCCGTTTGCCCCCCGGGAACCGTAAATCGCCTGGGAAGATGCATCCTTAAGCACCTGCATGCTTTTAATATCGTTGGCAGAAAGGAAAGAAATATCATCAGTAGGAACGCCGTCGACCACATAAAGCGGATCATTGCTCGAGTTCATCGAAGTTGCACCACGAACGCGGATCACCATGTTCTCGCCGGGAAGGCCGTTCGGCTTAATCACCGTCACGCCGGCAGCTTTTCCCTGTAAAGCCTGATCGGCTGAAACAACAGGCCGTTGATCAAGATCAGCTGTCGATACTGTTGAAATAGCGGTTGTAACATCTTTCTTGCTTACCGACCCGTAACCCACCGCCACAACTTCCTCAATGCCAATTGTCTCTTCTTCCATGATCACATTGATGATATTTTTACCGGCAGCCGGAAATTCCTGCGATTTCATCCCTACGAACGAAAAAACCAGCACAGCATCTGCAGGAATATCCTGAAGCACATATTTTCCATCATTATTGGTGATCGTCCCGATCATGGTCCCCTTTACGGAGATGGTAACACCGGGTAACGGTATTCCTGACGAATCGGTAACTTTCCCGGATATGTTCCTGGTCTGTTGTCCCTGGTCATATCCCATTTTTTCGCTGGTCGGAAAAATAATGATATGACGGTCAATTATTTTATACGAAATATCCTCACCGGCAAAAATCGTCCTCAGGATATCTTCCACAGAACTATTCTCCACCTTAAGATCGACACGGCGGGAAATATCGATCTTGCTGTTATTATACATAAAGGAGTATTCCGACTGGTCTTCTATCTGTTTCAGGACATCCTTTACTGTCGTATTCTGCACATTCAGGTTCAGTCTGGTCTGTTGACTGTAAACTGAAGCATAGCTTCCCGTCAGACCGGCAATACAAATCAGTATGACAATTAGTTTCATTTTTAAAATCAAATTTTTCCGGACAGACCATTTCATGAATTGCCTGACCAGACTAATGTTTTTTTTCATAGTTTTGTAATGGATTTATCAGCCATTCAATGAGAAAAGTTATGAGGGTAACTTTTCTCAGTCGGGCTGAGTTAATAAATTTTCGACTAATAAAGGTTTGCCCGAAAGGCAAGCCTTTTTTGTTCAGAGAATTATTGTTGTTTCATAGGCAAAATTATTTCTGCGGTTGATTAATAATTACAGTCTTTCCTTCAATCTTATAATCAATAGGTTTCAAAAAATTTATCAAGCTTAACAGTTCCCTGAGGGACTCGGTCTTCACTCTAAATGTGAACCGCTCGTTATCAAGAAGTTTTGGAGATATCTGAATATTGACCCCGTACCAGCGTTCAATGTACTTTACAATTTCCTGCATCGAGTTTTCTTCAAAGACCAACTCGTTCCTGGTCCAGGCAGAGACAAGGTTCATGTCCATCTTTTGGATATGGAGTTTTTTTTCTCCTTTTTCAAAAATAGCCACTTGTCCTGGCACCAGATGGGCAATTTCCTTCTCACCCTGTTCAATTCCTATACTTCCCCGTTTTAGTCCAACTTCGACTGACTGGTCATCGTCGTAATCTTTTACGTTAAAAGATGTTCCAAAGACCCTTATGTTAATTTCAGGGGTCTTTACAATAAACTTTTTTGCCGGATCTTTCCGTACATCAAAATAACCTTCTCCGTGTAACTCAACGGTCCGGTCATGCAGACCAAAATTCCGGTCGTAGCGTATGCTTGTGCCGCCATTCAGAAGGACGACCGAACTATCCGGTAAAATGACTTTGGTTTTTTGCCCTTCGGGAGAGATGACTTCGGTACAGGATGTGCCCGGCCCCCAACGATCGAGCCTTGTTCCTGTCCAGACACTGAACGAGATGACAACAATTGCAGCCGCAGCCCGGTACAACCAGCGATACAGGACACGTTTCTTTTTTTGAGGACGGATCTTTGCCCTGATATTTTCCCATGCGATAAGTTTATCCGGAGAAAACCGGTCAGGAAAGCTTCCGGTTACCTGCCACAAATTCAAAAGGTCCTGGTAAATCTTTTCATTCCCGGCACTCTCATTTAACCAATCATGAACCTCTCCTGCATATTCTGTGTTGCCGGAGGCAATATGCCGTATGATTTTATGTATCGGGACTCCGTTGTCCATAGCTTTATGCTGATTTTATTGCTATGGCACTTAAATTGCCCCTACCCCCCAAGAAGAATTAAAAAAAGAATAAAAATTTTATCATTATAGGGCCGTAAAAAGTCCTTAATCTTCCGGATAGCGATCGTTATCTGGTTTTCGACTGTTTTCACAGAAACTCCCAATTCTTCAGCAATTTCATGGTTCGACATTCCTCCATCCCTGCTCAAACAGTAAATCTCCCGGCACTTTGCAGGTAATCCTTCAATGGCTTGACTGATAATCCTCCTCAATTCCTCAACTTCGAGGTACTGGTCAGCCTCATTTGTAACGAAGTCTGATGGGGAAACCAATTTATCAGAAATCCGTTTTTGATTTTTCCGGTCACGCAAATAATTAAGGCTTCTGTTCTTGGATGCTGTATATAAATAGGATTTAACCGAACTATAAAAATTTATAGCACTTCTTTTCTCCCAAAAATAAACAAATATATCCTGGACAATCTCTTCCGATAAAACTTCATCTCTCAGGTAACTGTTTACGAAATTACAGAGATCATCATAATAGGTATCAAAGAAATACTTAAAAGCATCCTCATCACCGTCAATCATCCGCTGTAAAATAAAAATCTCTTCTTTTGACATATTCTGCTTCATCGGTATAAACATTTGCAAGAGAGTGAACAGATACTTTGTAAAAAGAACCTTAAATCTGTCCTACAAATATATTGACACTACTCTAAAAACAACAAGGCAAAGGCATTATCGCCAGCTTTTCAGGTATCAGCCGCCTTTGCACAGAGCATCGATAAACCGTTGTATACGAATGTTATACAGTTAACAAATCAATAAAAGATGTTTTACAAAAGAAATAGCCATAAAAACAAATTATAACGAAAAGAGGCTGTCTTCCGGGACAACCTCTTCTTTTTCTTTTTAATAACGGTCAATGTTGCTTTTTGAACAGCCTCATCGCCTCTTATTTATTTGTGCTTATTTTCAAAACCTTCTGCTTCCGGTCAATCGCATACGCGGTAAAGAAACCCCAGGCCTGGCGTGGGCCTGAGATGTTGGTGCGGATATTGGCCGGGTTACCACCGAATGGATCAGAGCCATCATATTCCCACAGGGCATCATTCAAGAACTGATAATATTCGTACGGGATATGAGAAGTCTCCAGTGTGATCAGGTCCCCGTCTTTCACTTTATATTCATCAATGTCCTGATCCAGATAGATCACAGGTTCGTCCTCAGCCCGCTGACCGTTGAATAGCTTATCATCCGTAAAACTCCATTCATGCAGAGAGTCGGTTATCATGGTGTTGTTAATGCTCGCCCGATAGAGATAGGCGTCACCAAGCTCAGGGCCATCCTCCCCATAATAGCTGATCTGCAGAACATCGGTATAAAATTTATGTACTACCGAAACATTTATGGAATCGACAACAGGAATATCCGGCATGGTGCTTTCTGAGGTGTAGGTTTCGGTTTCTCCGTCTTCATCCGTATCAACTCCAGAAATGGTAAGCTGATAGGTTTTACCGGGAACACCATAAAAACCGGGATCGGTTTTAAACAAACCTTTCTCCTGAGTATCTTCTGTCAATTCATAAATGTTGCTACCATCCGATATGGTTACGGAAGCATTTTCAACAACGTAGGAGATTGTATCGTAATAATCGGACGTATAGCTAAGTTTAACCCATTGTGCTATCGTGTCGGAGGTGATTTGTCCTTCAACAACAAGCATACGCGTTCCCGAGGTTTTCAAAGGAAGATCAATATCCTCGGTACAAGCTGTCGCCAGCAAAGCTGCCAGTATGATATAAATATATTGTTTTATCATGATCATCAGAATTTTAAATTATAAGTGATTGAAGGGACAAATGTGAACAGGTAAATATTTTTCGCCTTCATAACGTTTGGATTGTCATCGTCTGCTTCAAATTGAATGGCCCAGGTATTATGGTGTCCGTAAGCGTTATACAAGGAGAAGTTCAGTTCCCGTTCAACCTTTCCCCAATTGCTCAGCTTGTGCGTATAAGACAGGTCGAGCCTGTGGTAGGCAGGGAACCGTTCCGTGTTCCGGTCTGAATAAATAGGAAGGATATCATTCCCGTATTGCATTCTTCCTACAGGAAAGGTTGCCGGTTGTCCTGATGCATAGACCCAGTTCAATCCAAAACTGCTCCTTTCGTTTAACTGATAATTCAGCACAATATTAACAGAATGCGGTTTTTCGAAAGGAGAAGTAAACCATTCTCCCTCCGCAATATCGTCAATCTTCCGCTCGGAATGTGAATAGGCATAACTGACCCAGCCACTGATTTTATTAAAATTCAGATTGGCCATTAATTCTGCTCCATAGGCATAACTTTTACCATAACGCAGTTCTCCTTCCAGTTTCCGGTTGAAATACAACTCAGGGTGGTCTTTAAAATCGAAGGTATGCTGCATATTTTTATAATAAACCTCGGCTGACAGCTCTATTTTCCGGTCATAAAGGAAACGGTTATAACCGACAGACCACTGGTCGGAGATCTGCGGTTTCACATTGGGACTCGAACTGAACCAAAGGTCGAGCGGGGTACCTGAAGTGGAATTGGTCGCTATCTGGTAGTATTGACGGGTACGGGCATAACTGGCTTTCAACGAAGAGATACTGTTGATCAGGAATGACATCCCAACCCGGGGTTCCAGCCCGTTCTGCCAGTTAAAATAATCTCCGCTGCCATAAACTTTTTGCCCGACTTCTTCATACTGCTCATTGTAAACATAAACTGTATCCAATCCCCTGTTTGCAAAAAGTGACCACCTTAATCCATAACGAAATCTGAGCCGTTCGCCGATCTTTTGCTCGGCCTGCACATAAGCCGCACCTTCGGCTGACTTCTTTGTCTGAAGAATATATGGTTCATAATCATTTCCTGTTGCTGTAACAGTTCCCGGATGCATGGTATGAAAAGCCCATTGAAAGCCGGACTTAATCTCGAAGTTGGGGGATATCAGGAACCCAAGGTCATATTTAAAACCAACATCGTTCATATCGTACTTCCAGATGTAATCATTACTTTCGGTCGAAGAAAAATCAAGCTTGTAATCATATTTGCTATAGATCAGGCTAAGGTTAGAGAATATTTTCTGGCTGAACAAATGATTCCACCGAGAGGTAAGAGTCTTGTTACCAAAAGCTATTCCGGAAAATTCGCTATCAAAAACATCACGTCCCGTGTAGGTCGAAAAATAAAGCCGGTCCTTCTCTCCCAATGTAAAATTGATCTTTCCGTTCAGATCATAAAAATAAAGTTTGGTCTTGCGTAAATCTTCGTCACTCGACATGGCGGTAAAAAGATCAAAATAGGAACGCCTTCCGGAAAGGATAAAAGAACTCTTATCTTTCTGAATAGGTCCCTCAACAGTCAGCCTGCTCGACAGAATCCCGATACCTCCGGATGCGGCAAGGCGTTTATTGTTACCGTCCTTCATCCGCACATCCAAAAGGGAAGCCAGCCGGCCGCCTGCCCATACAGGGATGTCTCCCTTGTAAAGTGTGACTGAATTGATGGCATCGTTGTTAAACACGGAAAAGAAACCCATGAGGTGAGAAGCGTTATACACGGTAGCTTCGTCAAGCAGGATGAGGTTTTGGTCACCCGATCCCCCGCGCACGCTGAAGGATGATGATCCTTCGCTGGTTGGCTGAACCCCGGGTAAAAGCTGTATTGCTTTAATCAGGTCAACCTCTCCCATCATTGCCGGGATTTGGCGAATGGTCTTCATGGGCAGGGTTGCCGACCCCATCTCGGGCTTACGCAAGTCGACTCCCTGCTTGTTTCCTACTACCTCGAATTCTTCGAGCTGTTTACTTTCAGGGGTAAGCTCGATGTTAATTGTTGCATTTTCCGTAAGTTTTACCTGCCGGGTCACGGTTTTAAACCCAACAAATCCATACTGGACCTGATAATCACCGGGTTCAATACTCAACGAATAAAAACCGTAGGCATTGGTTGCTGTCCCTGCTGATTTACCTGGAATAAAAACAGTCGCTCCAATCAGGACCTCGCCATTGGATGCGTCTTTGACATAGCCACTAATCGTTACCAATTTCTTTCCCACCGAATCAGCCCGGAGCTGACCGAAAGGCAAGAAGATAACAAGAAGGCATACTAGTTTCAGGAAAGTTGTGTGCATTGTTTTGTTGTTTTTCAGGTTTTGAGCTGCGAAATTAACTGAACTCATTGAACAATTCCCAAAAAATCGGTAAATGGGGTCTTTTTAGGGGTTATTCTAAACTATGACACCTTCAATACAACTTACCCTGATGCCTCTTCATCAAAAAATTTTTAATTGATCCCTCAAAAAATTATAAGTTAATATTTTGGAAATTATAGGTTATAATCTTCGTGATTATAGGTTAATATTATGGAAATTACAGGTTATAATTTCCATAATTATAAGTTAATATTTTGAAGCGGTCATTAATACACCCGAAAGATCCTGGATTGGATTAATCGGCTAAAGCAGGATTAAATTGTCCTGAAACTATTTCGGGCTGCAATACTTTTAGAATATCAGCACCACCGTCGGGATTTGCAGCAAACCGGCACCGGTTAATATGGACAATACGCGGCTGCACTTTCGTTGAGCTGAAATGGGAATGATAAACGATATAGAAATTTCCTTTCTGATCTTTAAAAAAGGCACAATGCCCGGGGCCGGTCATGTTATCTGTTGATGAGACAATAGGATTTCCCTTATATTTCGTCCAGGGGCCTGTGGGACTTGTCGCCGTTGCATACCCAATGCCATAGTCAGGACTGGCAAAGTGATTCGCCGAATAGACCAGGTAATAAATTCTGTTGTGCTTGAGCACAAACGGTCCTTCGTTGACTTTAGCGACAGGTTCTTTTTTACTGAATTCCCAAGTCTGTGATACGCCAAAACACTTTTGGACAGTGTTCTCTTTAATCGTCAGTAGATCATCGTTCATTTCACACATCCAGACCACATTGCCATCGGTAAATGCCACATAATAAAGATATTTTCGCCCATCGTCATCAACAAACAAATGCGTATCGATGGCTTTTGATTCCAGTAATGGTTTCCGGATTTCCTGGATAAACGGTCCCAGCGGGCTATTGCTTGTTGCAACAGCAATGTGCTCTTCCACGCTAAAAAACAGGTAATACCTGTTATTCTGATGATAGACTTCAGGTGCCCAAAAATTATTATTTTCCCAGACATAATCTTTGATCAAGGCAAAACCATCGTTTGCCCCAACCGGACCGATCCAGGTCTTCAGATCTTTTGAGCTGTAAACTTTGATCCCCTTTTGCGGATCAGAAGTCCCGTATAAATAATAAGTTCCATGATCACTTAAAATAAAAGGATCCCCAAATTCTACGGGGTTCTGGGCCTTACTGGCAAAAATATTTAACCCCTGAACCAATACAGATAAAAATAAAATAGTAACGAATCGTATCATTTTTTAAATTTTTCAACTAACGTTTATACAATCCTGACAATCAGATCTATTTTTAAAACCGGATTGCCAATCCTTCAAATGCCGGAAAATATTTACCGAAGACAGAACTTGTATACATGGTTCACTGACTTTTAAAACGAACAGATAATCCATTCGTGTTTTTAGCCTGCCGTGAAATAAGATAAGGACCTGCTTTTACTTCGCCCTTTACCAATTCCGGGATGTTGTATGCTTTCATAAAAGCGTTATAAAAATCAGGATCTTTCTGAGAGAGCATGAATGCTTTTCCCGTTTTCCCGTCTTTCCCGATATAAGCAATATATAAACGGGTATACAGACCATCCACCCTTCTGCTGCTGAAAACAATCCACCGGCTGTTTGACGACCAGGAATGATAGCTATCCACATCCGGACTGTTAATGTTACTCAAATCAATGTATCTTTTTGTCTTCAGGTCGAACAGATACAAATCAGCTTCCTTATGCCAGACAGGAAAGCTTCCATACAGGGAAACGGTAAACAACAAAAACCTTCCATCGGGGGAGACCCTGGGAAAAGAGGCACTCTTCCCGAATGTTTTTGAATTAAATAGCGTATCGACCTTTTCTCCGAAAGTACGGGTATCCGGATAAAAAGGAACAGAGCAGAGGCTGTATTTTACCGAATCAGACTTTTCAGGCACCTGAAATGACCTGGCAGAACAAAAGTAAAGCGTTTTCCCGTCGGGTGAAAAACCGGGAAATGTTTCCAGTGTATTTTTGGAAAAAAGAAGCGGGGACGTAAAAATTTCATGCCTTTCGGTATCGTACATAACGACATCCGACCCTGAATCAAAAACTTCAATCCGGTTTTTATTGTTAAGATAGAATACCTGAGCTATTTTATTTACAGAAAAAGCAATGAACCTTCCAGAAGGGTGCCAGCTGGGATAAACCAGGGCAGACATGGTGCTATCGGTTTTTGTATTCAGCTTTTCAACCTGTCCGTTCTTAATAATAATAGTCCCTCCATATAGCTCCCTCATGTGAAACATCATTGTTTGAGGATCTTCCATACAGAACGAGTGGCAATTGACACAATTGTAACTGGTCATTTTATTTTCGTAAACAGGGAGCTCCCTGTAGGTTTCAAGACTTCGCTGATAAATCCCCATTTCATTCCAAAGTTCATAGCCAGGTTCAATCAGCCGGTAAACAAGATAAGGGTCTATCGGATCGGACGAAATGTTAATGAAAAATGGTTTGTATCGTATCCACAATCCATTATCCCGTTTATAAACAGTCAGTTTTATTTTTCCGTCCCTGTTTTCTTCCAGAAATCTTTTCCATTTGTGCAGAGGGATCAGAAACTTCCCGTCCGAAGAAGCTATTTTCAACGGATTTCCTTTTCCTTCCATGCAGAGTACCGCCTGTTGTCCCGGTTGATGCAGCCGGAAATTCAACGGGGCAATATTACAGGGAACTGTAACATTTATATAATCCGGAAACAGGTCGGGATATATTCCTGCATCGTTGTATTCCTGAATGTCCGGAACAGAACAGGAACTAATCAGGCCGAAAAGGAACAACCAAACCCGGACTAATCTTCTCATTTTTTTGATATTAAATGAACTGATAATAAAACCAATAGGTTGATGCAAATTGCTTCTGCATGAGCAGCTTCAGACCAGGGTCCCGGGAATTTCTTATAAACAATGACTTATAATCCCTGTATTGCCGGATTGTCTCATCCGATATTCCTTTTTCTTTCCATTTTCCGGGTTGCGATTCATAATAAATCAAAAGTGCTTGCTGAAAACTGGCCGGCAAGCTGACGATGTTTGTTTCATCATGTCCGGATCGAAACAGAAAGTCGGAGAAACTTTTCAAATCTTTGGATAACAAACAAAAAACGAGCAGGTAATCCTCTGCCTGTTTGTTGGAAGGATTAACAGCGATCAGTATCCTGAGTATTTCCGGGAACGCCGTTCCAAAATCCCGGCTTCCCTGAACCGGAAGGCATTCCCTTTTTGCAGCGATCAGGGAATCTTTCCGGCACAGAGGATCGTTATAGAGAAAACGACGCTGACTTGTTGCCCATTCGCGATAAAAAAGGGTATGTTCAAGAATGTGAATATATTTTTCCGCAACAGCATATTCTCCGTAAATCAGGTTTGTTTGTACCAGACGTTTCAACAGCCTTCCGCTATAACCTCGGGGACAAGATTCATTCCCCTCAAAGGCATATTGCATGGAAGAAGCAATATCTCCGATACAAAAACAAATATCGCTTAAAAGCGGGGCTGTAGCCCGTTTATCTTCCGGAGATACCATCAATGAGGAACTACCATTCTGAGAATAATGAAACACATCGGAACAAAGGTTGCCTTCCTGTGCCAAAGCCAGATTCAAATAGTTCTGATATAGATAATTATGAACATTTTTCCCTTTTAGCTCCAGGATAATCTTGTTCCATTGCTCATTCCGTTCATAATAATCCAGCTTTTTTATCCCATAAAAATTCCACTCCCGGTATTTTACAATGCCTCCCCAAAGCAAAAATAACAGAATGACGGCCTGGGTTGCGGCTGAAATATACACCTTCCTCTTTTTAATTACATAAGTTGCTCCGACAAAAGGAACAACCGGTATCCAGGCTAATAAAAATATCCACGACAGGTATATGACTAACTTTGGTCTAAAAATATGCTGGTAATAAAAATCAGGGAAAAAACTTATCCGGAATTCACCGATCAGGGCATAACGTACCGCCAGCCAGGAAATAAGCGAGGCAAATACCGGCAGAAGAAGCCAGTAAAACCTTGTTTTATCTTTCCCGTTAACTAACCTGATTAAGAAAAAACTTACAGCAAACAGCATGGAAACCGGGCCGGCCAGCCAATAGAGCAAGGGAACCGAAACAAACGCCAAACTATTTACAACGGCAGATGTTCTTCCGGAAGTAAAAACAAGAAGAAAACCAAGACAGAATAAAAAAGACAGAATACCCTGAAAATAAAAATTACTGTCAAAGCAAGCAATTAAACAGGAGAGAAAAACAGAGGCCGGGGCCAGAAAAAGAATTCTGTTATTGCCCAGCCGCGCGAACAAGGTCGAAGTCAAAATGAAAACAAGAGTAAGCGTAAAAGCCTCAATCAATGCCCCCAGATAAGGAAAAATAAAGAACTGCACTAAAAAATGAGACAAATATTCCATGGCTCCCCCCGGATGAGAAATACTCTCAAAAAAATACGAAGGGGTGGTCAGGAATAATTGAAACTGTTCCATATAATAAAAGTGATAAGCATTAAAGCTCTGTAAAAACAAAAAAGTAACTACAAAAAGAAGTAATGCCAGGATTTTCTCACTTTTTTCCATTGCTTATCTATTACTGCTTTTAACAGAATCATTTAAAATATATAAATTGATGGCAGCCTGCTTTTCATTTCCGGTGGTTATCGGTTTTCTCTCTGTCCGCAGACACTTCTATTTCCCGCTTGTCATACCTTTAATGAGAGCAACCTCATCCTGCTTGTAAGGAGTTCCGTCTGGCCGGAAGATATCATGAAACCATAATGCAGGTTCCGAACCGTCCGGTATAGGTTCGTCCCACGCGTATTTGGTATTTGTCTTCCCGGAAACCAATCCCCAGTTAATTGCCCCGACATGGTCTCTTTTCAACAGAGGCATTATATTTGAGAACAAGCTGTTGTTCCTGCGGGCCATATATTCCGTGCAGACCAGCGGCCTTCCGTAATGTTTTAGCGTATCAATGGCAGCCTGATGTTTTTCCGGCCCCTCGTAGTTGTGATAAGAAAGAACATCTGAATTCTCTAGCTGGAATTTATTTAAAACGGATAATGAAGAATTCCATACTCCCGAAGACAGGGGCTGAGAAGGGCGAACATCCCAAGCCCATTCGAATACTTCTTTCAGAAGGGGTAATGATTTATCCCCGTAGCCCGAGTTGCCCGGTTCGTTATACAGGTCCCACATAACAATCCGCTTGTCGTCCTTAAAGGAAGTGAGAATATCGTTTACATACGATCTTAGCGTATCGACCAGCATCGAATCCTGGTAGAATAAATCTCCGGGGTCGCGCACCCAGCCGGAATTATGAACTCCCGGTTTCGGCTCAGGCTGCCTGCCTGCATGATAAGTCGCGTTCCAGCAGTCATCGAAAAAGACAAAGATAGTGCCAATCCCGTGCCTGCCGGCAATCGATAAATACTGGTTCATCCTGGACTTAAACCCTTCCGGGTCCTCCTGCCAGGCCAAATGATGCAGGAATACCCGCATGCAGTTCATCCCAATATTTTGGGCCCATCCCAGTTCCCGGTCGATGGTCGCTGTATCAAAAGTTTCAACCTGCCACATTTCCAGCTGGTTAATTGCCGTACTTGGAATAAAATTGCAGCCACGCAGCCAACCTTTCTGGCTGGCCCATTCCCCGGCTTGTTCACTACTCCACCGGAACGAAACAGATCCGGCATTTTCAGTTTTTTTACTTGTCCCCTGGCAGGCTGCAACAACCAGGGCAGCCATCAGCACTAAATAAATTCGATTCTTAGTCATATATCCGTCAATTATTTTTCATTGAAAACAGGGATGACCGCACTTATAGAAGGACTGTTTCCATCGACATAAGGCCAGCCATCCGCATCCCATTTAATCCGGCTCAACATCAAATAACGGTCATATTGCCCGGTTGTGGATGCATTCCGGAATCCATGATACAACATCCAGTCATCGCCATTATCATCCTGCACAATCTGGGAATTATGCCCGTTTCCAACAAAATACTCATTGGATCCGATCAGCACATCGAAATTATTATCCATAAGATCTTTTCCTTCCTTATCTAAGTACGGCCCCAACAATGACGAGGAACGTCCGAAGACAACCTCATAAGTACTATTTATGCCATCGCAACAAAATCCGTTTGAACCAAAGTAGTAATAATATTCACCTCTTTTAAAAATGTAAGAGCCCTCGTAAGCAGTCCCTACAATTTGTTTTTTTTCAGCTCCGGGTTTAAGCTGGAGCCCGTCATCTGTCAATTCAATCGCGAATATTCCCGAAAAACTTCCCCAAATCAGGTATTTTTCCCCGCAATCGTCAAAAAAACAGGGATCTATCGAATTGTAAACGCCAATTTCGTTACTGGTAAAAAGTTTTCCATGATTTGTGAACGGCCCTTCCGGGTTATCGGCTGTTGCCACACCAACTCCGCAAACAGCTCCCCCGCCCCAGGTCGACATGGAGTAATACAGAACATACTGACCATTGATATATTCAATATCGGGAGCCCAGATTCCGCCACCCTCGACAAAATCAGGACGGGTTTCCTCTGTGAATACGGTCCCGATCTGCTCCCAGTCGACCAGGTTAGCAGATTTCATAATAGGAACATTCCTCGTATCTTCGGTAGCATAAAGATAAAAATAGTCATCGTCTGCCCGGATAACGGTAGGATCCGGTAGCTTCCTGCTACAAACCGGGTTATGGTAAGTCTGAGCCACAGTCGAACTGCCAGTCTGGTTTTCCTGTCCCTGTTTATCGTCACTTCCTTTGCTGCAACTATAACTGAAGCTCAGTACCATTACCCAAACAACAGGCTGTAATAAAATATCCTTACGCATAGTAAAATCGCTTAATCATTTTCAAAATTTCAATATCGGGTAAAAAAACGAAACAACAGATATCTATATCAGCTGACTAAAGATTAAGCCCTCAAACAGTATAAGTCATGCTATTTATCTCGTTTGAGGACTTAACTGATCCTGATCCGGTTAATTATTCCATCCGGAATTTTGTTCCAGGTTTGAGTTCATTTCCATTTCAGCTGCAGGGACCGGCCAGGACCATGCCTGATCGCCCACCCAGGAATAGGTGTAGGTAGCTGTCCCCCAGATCTCTGTCATACCGTTACCGGAAACAAATTTTTTATCTTTCCATGTTTTCCAGCGCAGTTCATCAAAATAAAGATAATCTTCGCCTGCCAGTTCCCAATAGCACTCGTTTCGAATACGTTCACGCATATTATCCTGACCGGTTACTTCGGTATAACTGTTGCTATTCAGCAAAGCTGCACCAGCACGGGCCCTTACCTTATTTACATAGGTTACAGCCTCGTCTGTTTTACCCTGTTCGTTTAAGGCTTCAGCCAGGCAAAGCAGGACATCCGCGTACCTGATTAACGGGATATCTATCGGAGAATAAGTCATATTGTTATGCTCAGTTCCTTCATAAACAAATTTACGCCACAGGTAATAAAACTTGGAATTTGTATCGGTACGCAAATCGAAAGGGTCCGAGGCATCAGATCCCCTGTAGGGCCACCTCAGGGTATAAGTATAGCTGGTGCCTGTGCAACCGCCTACATAAGTCGAATAAGGCGTAATAACGGTCATTTTCATTCTGGGATCCCGGTTATCATAAACCGCTTTAATCCGGGCTTCGTTACCATCAGGCAAATATTTGGTCATATCGGCCCCATAGTTCGTCATGGTTTCAATTTCTCCTTCAGTCATATTATCGCGCAGGTAGAAAACGGAGCGTTCCTTCGGTGTCATCGAAGAATACCCCGGGAGGAAATCATCATAATTGAACGGTTTTCCGTCAGCACATTCATAGGTGTCAACAAAATTTGGGTTGGGAATGTAATTGTCCCAGGCGTAACCTACCGTATTCCGGTTACCAAACGACCAGTTCTTATCATTGCCTAACCCGCTTTCATCGATGCATTGTACCGAAAAAATCATTTCATCACAGCGCTCGTTATCTTCCTTCAGCAAAGTTTTGTAGTCGGGGAACAAAGAATACCCCATGGTACCCACGCTCTTAAAATCCTGTTCTGCCTTTGCATATTCTTCCAGCCATAAATAGGCATTACCGCGTAAAGCATAGGCAGCACCTTTGGTAACATGCCCATAATCGGAATCTCCTGAATCATACTTATCAGGCAGGTTTTCTTCATTAATACAATCTGTCAGATCCTGAATAATGGCATCCCAGACCTCCGTTTCGGATGACCGGGCTTTGGTACATTCGTCAACGTTTATTGGTTCCAGATAAAGAGGGACTCCTTTCCACAGCATATTAAGGCGCATATAGAACCATGCCCTCAAAAATTTACATCCGGCTATATACCTGGCCTTATCGGCATCTGTCATGTCAGGAACTTTAGATATGTTGGCGATTACATCATTGGCCCGTTGTATCCCTTCATAAAACCGCTTCCAGTACAAGGAAAATTCACCGGAAGAGGGAGTTGCCACTCCTGTCAGAATAGGAACGTTTCCAAGCCAGTTCCTGTCTTCGTCCATAATAACGGAATAGGTATCCCAAAAACCTTCCCAGGGATTATTCCGGTAATCATCCAGTAAGATCGTGTAAACACCGGCAACGACGTCGGTTGCCATATTCGAAGATGTCCAAACATTTTCGGAGCTGACAGAGTCTGTCGGGACTGTGTCCAAAAAATCGGAATCACAACTACTGAATGCAATTACTGAAAATAATTCAGCAAGTGCAGCTATAGTCTGAAAATATTTATGTCTCATACTTTTATACTGTTTTAAAATGTCACATTTACACCAAATGCATATTCACGTAAGGGAGCGTAGCCAACTCCCGATCTCATTTCCGGATCAATCCCATCAAACGGAGTGATTGTCAGTAAGTTTTCTCCCGAAACATATAGCCGGATGCTCTCTGAATGTAATTTACCTGAGATTGATTTAGGAAGTGTATATCCAAAAGTCAGGTTCTTCAGCTTAAGGAAATTACAGTTATACAAATGGACTGAGCTTAATAAAGAACCGCTCTGATCACTTCCGTTATTCAAAGAAAGACGGGCATTTCTCGATGTTAAATTTGTGCGTGGATCTGACGGATTCTCCGGGTCATAGAAATAATGGTTATAGGCTACTTTTTTACCCAGGGCCAATCCATAAACAGTGGCACTGCTGTTCTCGCCCACTTCGTACCAGTAAATTTTAAATCCGGTGGCACCAGCCCAGTTCATTGAGACATCAAACCCTTTCCACGAAGCACTTGCCTGTAATCCGAAGTTATATTTTGGTTCTGTCGAGCAATTCTGGAAATCATAGTCGTACGAATTACCGTAAATACCATCGCCGTTTGTATCGGCAAAAATATAATCGCCATACCAGATTTTATCTTTACCAACTTGCTGGTTGGGATAGAACGTATAACCTGCGTCAATCATCGACTTAAGCCAGTTCATGTCATCATCCGTACGGATCATCCCGTCTTTCGGGCCCCCTTTTACATTTACAGAACCATCCGAATTGTAGTAGTTCCCGTTACCTTTATACGGATTAAGCATGTAAAACTCATTGATTATTTTACCTTCAACAATACGGTTTTCACTACCGGTTGACACATCTCCCAGGTTCGTGTAATATTCTTTACTGCCTGACTCATCTACTGTCCAGCCTCGCTCCAATTGTCCTTTATACTTGGTAACCTCATTTTTATTATAGGCAAAATTACCGGATACACTATAGAACAATTTCCCTATTTTATCTTTCCATCCCAATGTTACTTCAAACCCGCGGTTATTTACTTTGGCAATATTCTCCAAAGGAGCTGTTTTGTTCCCCATAGTCAGATAGATTGTAGGACGATAGAGTATTCCGCTGGTTTCTTTATTGTAATAATCGACGACAGCCGAAAAACGGTTATTCAAAAATGCAAAGTCGGCACCCAGGTCTGTAATTGTTGTTGTTTCCCATTTTAAATGGCTGTTGGCAAGGGTCGATTGGGCCAGGGCCGAAGTCTTGGTACCAGCAAAAGAGTAGTAAGCTGAACTGTATGTCGATTGCCAATCATAATTACCAATACTGTTATTACCTAACTTACCCCATGATGCACGCAATTTAAGATCATCAATATGCGCATTCTTCATAAATGCCTCTTGGGACAAACGCCACCCTACGGAAAGCGAAGGGAATACACCCCATCTGTTTTCTGAAGAGAAACGGGAAGAACCGTCATAACGTAAATTTGCTTCAAACAAATAACGGGAATTATAGGCGTAGGTGGCCCGACCAAAGTAAGAACGCGAGGCATACTCACTACGTGCCCCATTGATATATTTCATGGTGGTCACTGAAGAAAGGTCTGTAATACTTGGATCGAGAACACCTTGCTTTTGGATATCCGAATAATTTTCCAGGTAGTGTTCTTCCTCGAAACCTGCCATCGCACTAATATCATGTTTACGAAATGTATGGTTCCACTTTAGCAATTGCGTAAATTTCCATTTAGAATAGTCCTTGCTATAAAGATAAGTCGATATCTGGTCTGTAGAAGTTGCTGCCTGTACCACCTGACCGCGGCTGAAGCTATAGGTAGAATTACTCCCATCGGTATATTTATGCTGGGTTTCATAGCGGTCATAATCGAAACTGATATCGTACGAAAAGTCCTTCAGGAACCTGACATTGGCAAAAACAGTCGCAAAAATCTGGTTATATTTGTAATAACTGTCCCCGTTCCCATTGATGTTCAAAATAGGGTTCCCGGCAGCCGGGTCTTCCTCATTGCTCTCAACACCGCCATATTTTCCATCATAATAAGGATAAATACCTGGAACTGTTTTCCTGAATGACCAGGCTGTCAGGTTGGAAACATCGTTGCGATCCTGATCTGTGTGATAACCCCATAGACGGGTCCCAACGCGCAACCAATCGGTAATATCGGATGAGATGTTAGATCTCAGGTAATATTTCTTTACGCCGGAGTTAACAATCAGCCCGGGATTATCCATGTAGGTCCCTGAGAAATTATATTTAGTATGTTCTTCCTGTCCCAACACCGAAACCGTGTGTTCCTGCATAAGTTTATTTTTGAAAATTACGTCATACCAGTCGGTATTCGGATAGGCCACATAATTTGGATAACCGGATTCCGCTATTCCATTCGGGTTCTTCTCTGCCTCCCTCCATTGATCAATTGTAGCTTCGCTATAAATATCAGCCTGCCCAACATTTTCGGCAGATTCATTCATAAATTCCATGTAATCGCCGTAATTGCTTACCATGCGGACCAGGTTTGCCGGCGTATTCAAAGAAAATTTTCCGCTGTAAGTTACTGTTACCTTCCCTTTTTTCCCTGTTTTACTGGTTATAAGGATTACGCCATTGGCTCCCCGGTTACCATATATGGCGCAGGATGCAGCATCTTTAAGAATAGAAATAGAAGCAATGTCATTCGGGTTAATATCCGACAGGCTGGCTTCCATCCCGTCAATCAGAACCAGAGGATCCGAATCATTCAGCGTTCCTAATCCACGGATTTTAATCGAGACGGATTCACCGTTGGGCCGTCCTGACGCCTGCATAACCTGAAGACCTGCACTCATACCGGAGAGGGCTGCAGCAGCCGTTGTCACAGGCCTGGATAAGGCTTCTTTTTCAAAATCGACAGTGGACACAGACCCTGTCAGGTTTACTTTTTTCTGGGTACCGTAACCCACAGCAACAACTTCTTCAATTCCTACTGTTTCTTCCTGTAATGTTACGTTAACAACCGTTTTCCCTGAGACCAGCATTTCCTGAGTCCTCATTCCCACGAATGAAAAAACCAGTGAAGCATCCCTGGAAACATCCTTCAAAAAATATTTCCCTTCTGAATCAGTGATGGCCCCGATTGTTGTTCCTTTTACAACAACAGTTACTCCGGGTAAAGGAACTCCGGAAGAATCGGTAACGCGACCGGAAACCGGAATCGACTGATCCCTGTTAACCGCGTATTTCCCGGCATCAGATTCCGGATAAATAATAATATTGCGGTCTACCATCTTATAAGTCAATCCGGTATTTTCGAGCAAGCTCGAAACTAAGTCCGAGATATTCTTATCGCTGACTTCAACAGTCTTTTTCTCAATCTTCTTGATTTGCTCATTCTGGTAAAAGAAACGGTATTCAGACTGCTCTTCGATTTTATTAAAGATTTCACTTAATGTACCGTTCTCAATCTTGACCGAGATTTTTGAATTCTGGGAATAAACCGATGCCGAAACATCAAAAACAAACACAAATACCAAAAAGGCGATTAATTTCATGATACGCGCTAATTTCAACCATCCGACTTCAGTCGGATAGTAGGATAATCGTTTTTTTTTCATAGTTTTGAAATGATTTATCGTTTTTAAATCAAATAATTGGAAGGTGATATTTCGTTGGCGCGGGTACCACCTTCCCCTTTTTCCATTTTTTACTCACTTTTTAGTGATAGTTTGATTGTCTTGTTATTTACTTCATAATTAATCGGGATTGTTAGGTTAATAAATTCCAGTACGTTATCGATACTGAGGTTATCAATAGTTCCTGTATAATGAATTTCATCAAATTCTACAGGGTTATAGTCGATTTTTACGGCATAAAAACGTTCCAGATGCTGGATCAGTACCTGAAACGGTTCGTTGTTGAAAACAAGAATACCCTGCTTCCATAAAGTTTCATCCTTCACTTTTGTTATTTCCTTTGAAAAAACATTTTCATCAGCGTTATAAACCAGTTTTTCACCGGGTTTGAGTTCAATGGTCTGATCACTCTTAAGTGTCATTGCGATTCTGCCCGCGAGAAGCGATGCCGTGGTCAGTTTTGAATCAGGATAATGAGACACATCAAATTTAGTACCCAGTACCTTAATTTTTGTGTCGCCTGTTTCAACAACAAAAGGATAACTTTGGGAATGAGCAACCTCAAAATACGCCTCTCCGCTTAGAAGCACCTTCCTTTCTTTTTTATCCGAACAATATGTTAGAGCAGTTTCTGCATTCAACCAGACCCGGCTACCGTCGGGAAGGACAACCTTGCTTCGTTGTCCGGCTTCAGTGGAAATTTCCATCCGGTTCTTTTGGTAGAATAAGCCGGACTGAGAAACCAGATAAACCGATAAACCTGAAAATGAAATGATCAATGTAAAAACCGCTGCAATCCGCAGCAAATAGGTACTCCATGACCGTTCACTCTTTTTCTCTTTAACATTGCGGATTCGTGCCTGTAACCGTTGACGGGCCAACTCCAGCCGGGTGCCCGCTTTTTTCTGAACACCATAATTCCAATAGTTTTTCAGACCGTCAAAAAAAGCCCTGTTTCTCGGTGATAAATCTTCCCATTCGGATAATTTATTCTCCTCCTCCTTGGTTGCTACTTTTAGTAATTTACGGGCTATGATATGTGAAATATCCTCCATGTTGCCGGAATTTGGTTTTATCCTGTTTCGCATTAAGGACATCTTATCATCGCGAATTCCCTAAAAAAAATTGAACTATTTTTTTGATTTCTTGCAAATGACTAACAAAGAACAATTTACAGAATCAAAACATTAACAAAAAAGTCATTAAGCCCTTGGAATTTTGGGGATTCGACAAATCGATATTCAGCTTTTCCGCAATTTTCTTCACGGCAATGGCAAGTTGATTATCAACTGTTTTTACCGAAATATTTAAGATTTCAGCAACTTCATTCCGGTTAAGCCCATCCTCCCGCATTAACTGAAAAATAATCTTGCATTTGGAGGGTAGCTGAACAACTATTTCATTAAGCGCACTTAGCATTTCATCCTCAATGAGGTCGTTTTCTGCAGATCTGTAATCGGCAAGTTGTATATGAGCCCCTTCCAGCATATCGAAATGGAACTTCTTTTCCTTTTTAAGTGCGTTTATAGAAGCGTTTCTGACAGAGATAAACAAATAGGTCTCGATATTTTTTATCTTATCCAAAGATTCCTTTTGTTCCCATAGCTTTAAGAAAATATCCAGAACAATCTCTTCGGCCAGTATTTCTGATTTTACAATAGAGACAGCAAACTTGAGTAACCTGCCAAAATAATAATCAAAGAAATCTGTATAAGACTCCTGGGATAATCTCTCCCGAAACCGGTCAAATTTATGTTTCCCTTCGCCTCCCATGTGTTTTTTTCAAGCAGTTAGTAGTTCTGAAGGCTGCAATTTTACAAATATTGCAGATAGAATGCAAAACTTTACCCAAAAGGAGACTCAAAGATTGGTTATGTTCTTGATCATCCTGACGCCATGACCGGATTTGTACTGAATTTCCGTTTTTTAATACTCTTTTATTCGAAATGTAATTTTTCTCTATTCTGCAAAGCCTACTATTGTATCAGAAAAAATCCACAATCGCGCTTGTAGATGGAAACATATCCAGACGTTCAATTGCTTATCGGGAAACTAAATAGAGGAAATGAAAAGGCTTTTGACCAGATTTATAAAATCTTTAGCCCCCGGGTGTTCTCCTTTGCACTTTCGCTTTTAAAAAACCGGTCTGAAGCAGAAGAAATTGTACAGGAAGTTTTTATGAAAGTCTGGGATAAACGTCAGGATCTTTCACCACACGGCTCATTTGAATCTTATCTGTTCACCATGAGCAAGAATGCCGTACTCAATACCATCCGAAAAGCAAATTATCACCGGTTTTTTCTGGAATACAAGCTATCCAACCCGGAACCAGACCCGGTACTCGACCAGGAACTCAACTACATGGAACTCGAAACAATTTACCAGAAGGCTATTGATAAGTTAAGTCCCCGCAAAAAAGAAATCTTCATCCTCAGCCAAAAATATGCTTTAACCTACGACGAGATTGCAAAAAAACTGGGAATTTCGGCTAAAACGGTGCGTAACCAGATGGATGCTGCCTCGTCTGAGATCAGGGACCTCATTATACGCCTGGGGGTTACAGGAATATTAATTCTACCCCTTTTTTATTAAATAACGATTAAAGGCATGGGCATTTTGGGAGGTTCGTGTGTGTAACCGGCGAACCGACATAAAATGCCGTATTTCATGCAAAAAATTGAAGAACTCTTAAAGCAGCTGCGTTCAGATCCGACAAACAACGGGCTGAAACAACAGTTACAAGACTGGCTACGCAACAATCCGGATAATGATCAGGCACAGCGCCTGTGGGAAGAGCACTGGCACAAGGTGGATACCGATCTTCCGGAAAAAGACTATCACCGGCTGGACGAACTGCTGGAGATGATACACATCAGAGCCAATATAAAACCGGAACAAAGCAATAAATCAACAGCCAAATATAAACGGGCCAGGTACAGCCTGATTGCGGCAAGTTTGCTCCTTCCCTTATTTATCCTGACCGGAATTCATTACTACAAAAGGATGAATGATCTTTCAGGTCTGAATCAACTTATCGTACAAGAAAGCCAGACTGAAACCAAACACTTTTTTTTACCCGACAGTACTGAAGTATGGTTAAACTCGGCCAGCAGGTTAAATTATGCCCAAAATTTTTATACGTCGAAACAACGTGTCGTTTCACTTACAGGACAAGCCTACTTCAAGGTCAGTCACAACGCAGCACGTCCCTTTATTGTCCGGACCCCTCAAATGGATATCCGCGTTTTGGGGACCTGTTTCGATGTTTCGGCCTATCCCGACGATCCGGTGGTTTCATCAACACTGGAAGAAGGTTCAATTGCCCTGCTGGATAAGCAAGGGAAGCAGATCGGGAAGCTAATTCCCGGGGAACAGGCAACATTTAACATTTCAAAATCGAGCCTGATTAAAGCAAAAGTAAAAACGGACGACTTCACCTCGTGGAAAACAGGCAAGCTTATCTTCAAGGATACCGGAATCGCCGAAGTAGCGCGCAAACTGGAACGGCGTTATAGCTGCATCATTTCCGTTTCTCCCGATTTGTTGGAGGAGGACCCTGCCTACACCTTTAGCATTCAAAAAGAAAGCCTGGAAGAAATCTGTGGGTTAATCGAGTTGTCGACCCATGTTAAAGCAACCATTAACGGATCCCATGTTCAACTGGAGAAAATAAAATAAAAAGGGTAGTGTTGGAGCCACTACCCCCAAGCATTATAAATAAGGAAAAAATAACACTTGAAAACGACAAAAGTATGAATTATTTATTGTTATTAAAGAGCTTACGGAAATATTTCGAGCAGCCCCGAAAGCATCTGAAAACATTCTCAGTTTGTATCCTGCTGCTTTTGCAGTTGCAAGCCAACTCCCGGACTGCAGAGGAACACTCCTCTCAAAAAATCGACATGAAAGTAAAAGAACAGCAGCTGTCTGAAGTTCTGGAGATTATTGAAAAAAAATCCGGCTATTCATTTTTCTACAATTCAAAGGAAGTAAAGCTCGAACAAACCGTATCGGTCGATCTGGAAAAAAAAAGTATCAACGAGGTTCTGGACAAAATTTTTCAGGGAACTGAAATAAACTATTCCATACGGGGTAATCAAATACTGCTGACAGAAAAAACAGAAGAGGCACCTGTAAAAGGTCCTGTCAGCGGAACGGTTACTGATGGAAGCGGAATCCCGCTCCCCGGGGTCACCGTTCTTCTGAAAGGAACGACAATGGCAACCGTCACTGACATCAACGGAAAATATTCATTCAAAGCGATACCCCAGAACGGGATTCTCGTTTTCTCATTCGTTGGAATGAGTAGCCAGGAAATACCTGCTAAAAATAAAGCGGTCATCGATGTAAAACTTACAGAGCAGGACCATGCAATTGATGAAGTTGTAGTAACAGCCCTGGGATTGACCAGAAAAGACAAATCTTTAGGTTATTCGATATCAAAGATCAGTAATGAAGAAGTAACAAACACGGTATCGTCGAACTGGCTGAACAGTTTATCCGGCAAAGTCGCCGGATTGGTTTTTGATCAGGCAGGAACAGGTCCCGGGGGATCGCTGCGTGTTACATTACGCGGCGACCAATCGCTGAACTACGACAACAACGAAGCTCTCTTTGTGGTTGACGGGGTCCCGATTAACAGCGGCACTACCGCGACAACCGGCAATACCAATTATGCCAATGCCGATTCTCCTGTTGATTACGGGAATGGGGCATCAGACCTTAACCCTGAAGATATTGCTTCAGTCAGCGTGTTAAAAGGCCCGGCTGCAACAGCCCTTTATGGTTCGCGCGCGGCGAACGGAGCGATAATTATCACGACAAAATCCGGACGTAGCGACAAAGGACTTGGCGTAACCGTGAACTCGACAATCTCTTTTGAACGGGCCGGTTTCTGGCCTGATTTTCAAACAGAATATGGCGCAGGAAACGGGTACAGCGACCCTTATTCCTTCTGGACACTTTCTGCAGACGAAACCGACGACGGTGCCGCTGTTTCAAGAAACTACAGCCGCTATGCATTTGGCGAAAAATTTGATCCAAACGAGAAACGGTACCTGTATGCCTCCAAGAACTGGGATACCAACGAATATACCAGGTTACCCTGGGTATATGCAAAAAACTGGTACACCGGTATTTTCAGAACAGGAATCACCCGTGACAATACTGTAACCATCAGCGGAAACTCAGGAAAAGGGACCAGCGTGCGCCTTTCGGTAACCGATACCCGGAACGACTGGATTTTGCCAAATACCGGATATACGAAGCAAAATATAGCCCTCACCCTGAACCAGGAAATCAACCCGCACATTACCATAAAGTCGAAAGTAAATTACTATCGTAAAAACAGCGATAATATGCCCATGAGCGGCTACGATGAGGCCTCGGTTATGTACCAGCTGGTTTGGGGACAAAACGTGAACGATATCAATAAAGCCTGGAAAGCCGAATATTTTAACGGACGTTTCAACAAAGAAAATTATGATGCAACAGGAAAAGACGGCAAAAGCCTTGTTTTCCCGAGCGACAATACCTACAATCCATACCGCACTTTGTACGAAGAGCTGAACACACAGGACAAAGACCGTGTATTCGGAAATATCGGGGTTAACTTTACGCTTGCAAAAGGGCTAACGCTCGATATCCGTTCAGGACTGGATATGAATGTCGAGTTCCGTACACAGCAAAAACCCAAGCTTGCCAGCGACAATATTTACGGATTTTATAGGGAACAAACAATCCGCGAATATGAAATAAACAACGATTTCTTACTGCAATATGACCGAAATGCATTGAAAAAGAGGATGGAAATGACCTTTGCCTTCGGCGGGAACAACATGAATTACAGCTATGGGGTAAACACCATATCGCTTGAACGGTTGGATATCGACAATTTTTATTCGATCAGCAATGCTGCCAGTGGTTTTCCCCCGACAGTAAAAGCAACCCGGAAAGAAAAAGAGGTAAACAGCTTGTATGGCTTTGCCCATTTCAGTTGGGACGACACTTATTTTCTCGATATTACCGGACGAAACGACTGGTCGAGTACCCTGTCAGCCAATAATAACTCCTACTTTTATCCTTCGGTAAGCGCCAGCATTTTGTTGAATAAGGTCCTGAATATTTCAAATTCAAACCAACTTGTCAATTTACTCAAAATGAGGGCATCCTGGGCAAATGTGGGCAACGATACCAGTCCTTATTCTTTGGACCAGTATTATTCGACCACAGACTATTCCGGAAGCTACAAATTATCGACGACCCTGCCCGATCCGAATATCAAACCGGAAAACGTGGAAAGCGTCGAACTTGGAATGGAGGGCCGTTTCTTCAATAACCGGGTCGATATGGATGTTGCCGTTTACAACACGTCAACGACCGACCAGATAGTGAATTCAACAACCGACCGCATGTCCGGGGCTTCGGCCATGAAAATCAACGTCGGTGAAATCCGGAACCGGGGGATTGAGATCTCAATGGGCTTTGTACCCTTCCGGAATAAAAACGGGTTTAACTGGTCGTTCAATGCAAACTGGTCGCGCAACTGGAATAAACTGGTATCGCTCAACGAAGACTGGGACCCTTCCCAACCCCTGCAGACCAGCGTTGGCACAACCATTGGAAGCCGCACCTACATTTATTCGTATGTTGGCCAATCGATGCACGTGATTTACGGGAAGGACTACCAGCGTGCTCCCAAAGGATCGACCTACACGGATGAAAATGGTAAAACTCACGATGCCTCAGGCATGGCCCTTGTCGACGCATCGACCGGATATCCTGTTCTGGATTCGTCGCCGGAAACACGTATCGGTAACGTAAACCCCCTTTGGCGTGCTGGCATGACACACACTTTTTCCTATAAAAACATCAGCCTTAACATGACCTTTTCTGCGCAATGGGGCGGGAACACCTTCTCCGTCACCAACTTTGCCCTGAGTTACCAGGGAAAACTGAAGAACTCGCTTGCAGGGCGTTACGACGGTCTGGTCCACCCGGGGGTAAATGCTGTTGATAACGGGAGCGGCAACGTGACTTACGCGAAAAACGAAACAGTAACCAAAGACATCTCCACTTACTACAACAAGTATGTATGGGTACGTGACAATACAAGAAACAATACTTTTGACACCTCATTTCTGAAACTGAAGGAAGTCAGGCTGAATTACGGTTTACCGGATAACCTGTGCAGGAAAACAGGCTTCCTGCAGGGCGCCAGTCTCGGCGTATTCGCGACCAATGTCTTCTGCTGGACGAACTTTCCTCAATTTGACCCGGAAACAGGAGCTTTAAACGGTTCTTCCATCTACCGGGGCATTGAAACCATGTCGTTCCCCATGACACGTACTTACGGACTGACCACAAAACTGTCATTTTAACCCAATCTGTTAATGAAAAAACATCTATACCGATGAAGACAATACAATTTATTCCGGCTATTTTACTAATCTTACTGCTATCTCAGGCTTGTACCTCCGGTTTTGAAGATATCAACACGAACCCGAACCAGCTGACAGTAGGACAAATACAGGCCATCGGCATGTTTGAGCCTATCTTGTATGATGGTGCCAACGAATGGCTTAACCGTACCTGGTTCTGGAACGACGAATTAATGCAGTTTACCGTTTTCTCAGGTGGCACCACCCGGGAAGAACACCGCTATTTTATCAGTGACGGAAACTTTAGCAACTGGTGGAACTTCAATGCCGACTATGCCAATAATGCCGTCCATATGTACGAGCTGGCCGGGGAACAGGATAATCCGGCGCTGGAAGCGATTGCCCTGACCTGGAAAGTATTCTACCTGTCGAACCAAACAGATATTTTCGGCGACATCCCCTACTCAGAAGCGTTCCAGGCAAGGATAAACGGCAATGTAAAACCCAAATTCGACACGCAAAAAGAAGTTTATGAAGAAATGTTTGACGACCTGGAATCTGCCAATAATTTTTATGCGGAAGCGGAAGATATTTCCGAAACATCACGGGACAAAATGTACGGTGGAAAAATAGCTCAATGGCAAAAATTCAATAACTCGTTATACCTGCGCTTACTGATGCGGGTTAGCGGACGCAGCGAAATGAACTCAGGCGAAAAGATCCGTGAAATCACAGAAAATCCCGGACAGTACCCGATCTTTACCTCAAACGAAGACAACGCCACCGTTAACTTTTCAGGCGAATCTCCCTACGTAAACTATTTCGGGTCAACGACTGAAAACGACTTCACCAAATCGGGCCGTCACCTGGCCGAACAGACCATTAAAATGATGGTCCTTACAAACAGCAGCAATACCGAGATGATCGATCCCCGTCTGCCGATAATCGGGAAGACCAATAATTCAACAAACACGTGGAAAGGAGCAATTTCCGGCGGAACAATCGAACAGACCAGCAACTCGAACTCGGGAGCATCCCTGTTGAATTTCGAGGTCTTCTGCCGGGATGCGGCGCCCTACACGTTTATGGATTATGCCGAGGTGGAATTCATCCTGGCCGAAGCTGCCTTAAAAGGCATGATTACAGGAGGGACCACGGCTGCAAAAACTTATTATGAAGCTGGCATCACTGCAAGTATGAAAAAATGGTCGGAACTGGGGGCCTACAGTGCTACCCCGGTTTCAATCACCGACGAACAGATTGCCGGCTTTCTGCAATTCGAGAGCGTCCAGTTTAATACGAATGCAAGCCAGTCAGATCTGGAAGAACTCATTGCTGACCAAAAATACTTGGCCCTGTTCTGGATCGGCATGGAAGCCTGGCATGAGTACCGCCGTACCGGTTACCCAGTGCTGACTATCGGGGAAGGAACGTTGAACGATCACGTCCTTCCGACCCGTTTTGCTTATCCGAGCGTAACAATGGCCACGAACAGCGACAATGCCAATGCAGCCCTTGAAAACATGGGCGGAGAAAATGATATGAAGACCCCGCTATGGTGGAGCGAACAAGCCATTAATCAAAACTAAAATTCAACAATCCGAAAAAAATGAAAACAAATAATAACGGAAGGCTTAGTTCCGGCCTGAAACTTTTGATTGCAGCTTTTACCTTTATGAGCCTGATTTCTTCCTGCCAGGATGACGATAAAGATACAGAAGTTGCTTATTTCTCAATTGAAGGCGATCCGACAGGATTATCCGTCAGTGCATCGTCAAAGGAACAAAGTTATGTAGTACGCTCAAATCGCCCGTGGCAAATCGTGAAACAGGAGGAGGCCGACTGGGTAAGGGCCTTGCCTGCTGAGGGCGATGATGACGGCATCTTTACGCTCGATATAGAAGCAAACAACAGCTTTGAAGCCCGTACCGCAAACTTTGCCATCATGGTTGACGGAGTACAGCAAACAGTCTTCCCCGTTGAACAGGCAGCAAACGTACCATACGTTACCATTCAGAATGCCGGATCGGGCATCACGGTCCTGGCCGATGGCGGTGAAGTAACCATCAGTGTCACCTCCAACACTGAATGGACCTGTTCGCTCGAAGAGGTCGACTGGCTTTCCGAAACATCAGTCAGCTCTGATCAGATTGTGCTGACTGCTTCTGTCAACAACAGCGTTGCCCGTTCAGCCGGGTTGACTGTTACAGCAGTTGGCCATCCGGACGTATCGCAAACCATTACCCTGACACAAGCTCCCGGCTCGGTCCTGCTTGACGAAAACTTCAGCTGGCTCTCTTATGGAAGCGCAATATTTTACACCACTACCGACGAAACCCGCTACGACAGCTGGACCTTAGAGGAGCAGGGCAAAGGATGGACCAGTACTGTAAACACGACCGACGGAAGCGGAAATACCCCGTTGGTTTATGCCCGTCAAGGCTTCGTGAAACTCGGCAAAACCAGTTACGGAGGCGACCTTATAACCCCGCAGCTGAACTTTGAGGGGACCAGGAACCTGAAAGTTACATTCAAAGCTGTTCCTTATATGACGGCAACCGGCACAAAAGACGACAACACGCTTAATATCTCACTGACGGGCCCCGGCACACTAAGCACAAACTCATTCACCATCGACAACTGGCCGGACTACGGCACAGATCCTGATTGTACCGCTATCTGGTCGGACCAGGCTGCAGAACGTTCATTTACCATTACCGGTGCGACCACCGATACGCATATCAAGTTCTTAGGCGGCGACTACTATTTGAAAGGCGTCGGTAAAGGCAAAAACCGGATTTTCCTGGACGACATTAAAATTGAAATTACAGAATAAGAAAGATCACAAATGAAACAAACACGACGCAAATTCATTCAGACAGGAACATTAAGCCTGTCAGCCCTGGCTGGCTTAATAGGTTCCGGGATATTATTCAGCAGCTGTAGTTCCGGGGCTACCGACATTGAAGAAACAGGTGGCAGTACGACAGCCCTTCCCGACATCGAAGGCATGACCGTTAAAGGGATCGTTTCCTGCAACGGCTCAGGCATACCCGGGGTAGTGGTTTCCGATGGTTTCGAAGTTACGGTTACCGATAATGAAGGGAGGTATTATCTCCCTTCCCTTAAAAAAACAGGCTATGTTTTCATATCTGTTCCAGGCAATTACGAAGTAGCTGCCGAAGGAAATGCTCCTCAGTTCTTTCAACGGCTGGGCAGTTCCGGCGTTACAGAGCAAAAAGACTTTTCACTGACGAAAACAAATAACGACAATCATGTCGTCATTCCGATGGCCGACTGGCACCTGGCCAACAGGAACAACGACCTCGAACAGTTCCTTTCCAATGTGTTACCGGATGTAAATGCCACTATCGACAGTTACTCGGCCGATGGCTCCAAGGTTTATGTGCTCACTCTTGGCGACATGACCTGGGACCAGTACTGGTACGACAACAGTTTCGGACTAAAGGAATACCTTCCGTATATGAACAGGCTGAATTGCCCGGTTTTTAATCTGATGGGCAACCACGACAACGACCCGTATTATGCCAACGACTGGCTGGCTGAAAATAAATACCGCAGCATCATCGGGCCGACTTATTATTCATTCAATTTAGGCCAGGTGCACTACGTGGTACTGGACGACGTGGAATACCTGAACACAGGAGCTTCAGTGGGCACTATCGGTAAACGGAATTATAACGATGTGGTCATCTCTGATCAAATGGCATGGCTGAAAAAAGATTTGGCCACAATTACCGATAAAAGCACGCCAATTGTCGTGGCAATGCATACGCAACTCTACAGTAATCCTTCGCTTGACGGGAACGGTAATCAAATCAACCAGCTTTCGCTGAACAACGGCAGCGAGCTGGTTAACTGTCTAAGCGACTTTTCGACCGTCCATGTGCTTACCGGGCACACCCATATCAACTATTCGGTTGAGGAAGAAAGTTCGCTGATGGAACACAATACCGCAGCCATTTGCGCAACATGGTGGTGGACCGGAAAAAACGGCTATGCCGGAAATCATATCTGTAAAGATGGGAGCCCCGGCGGCTACGGCATCTGGGAAATGAAAGGCAAAAACATGCGATGGTTTTACAAAAGCGTTGGCTACGGTAAGGGCTACCAGTTCCGCTCGTACGACTTAAATACGGTGCACATTACTGCTGCGAACTTTGCCCCTGACGCAAGTAATGCAGCCCTGGCTGAATATGCCGGCCCTTACGCTCAGCAAAACCTGAACAACGAAGTTCTGATCAACGTGTGGGGCTATGACAGCCAATGGCAGGTTGAGGTAACCGAAAACGGAACAGCCCTTGCAGTGAGCCGCGTAAAGGCGCTGGACCCGTTACACATCATTTCGTATGAAGCCAAACGTCTGAATGCCGGGGCCACCCCGACCAGCGCTTTCGTGACAACCGAAACCGCCCACCTTTTCAAGGTAGTTGCCTCAGCTCCCGATTCAACACTTGAAATTAAAGTGACCGACCGTTTTGGCAATATTTATACCGAGAGTATGGTCCGGCCAAAAGCATTCACATGTACCATGAGTTAATGGAAGCTATGAGCAAGTGTTGAATAACAAGGAAAAGCTGACGGACTGGAATTACAAAAAGGCGGGGAGAACATCATTGAGACAACCTCCCCGTTTTCCATTTTTTTACTGATGAAAATCGACCAAAGAAGCAGACACTTCATGGATTGTTTCTAATCTCCTACTCTTTCGACAGTAAGGCTCACATGCTTAATCTTTGTTCTGTTAAAGGTGTATGTAATATGAATAATGCCATCTTTCCCCTGGATGATGGCCGGATAGCTAAACTCTCCTTTTTTATGGTTTTCCAGCTCGTAAACCTTAACCCAGTTTTTGCCGTCGTTCGATGCATACAGGTCTAACCTGTTCCGGCCGGCATCCCAGGTTTTTCCGCTCTTCAAAGGGTTATTGACCAGCAAAAACAAGCCGGATTTGGTTGTTACCGCATCAATTCCGGAATTTGGGTTTAAAACAGTAGTCGGTTTTACCTTTGACCAGGTCAGTCCATCATCGCGCGACCAGCTTTCCATTATAACATTCTGATTACTCCGGAACAGGGCCTGAATACTGTTATCCGGGTGAATTAACAGGGTCGGCTGAATAATTTTGATGGAATCATCAGAAACAATATCGATTTTTTGCCAGGTCAAACCGTTGTCAGTCGATCTTTCGATATGCGCTTTCCATAAACCGGAGTTGTATTCAATACTTGAAGGGCTAAGGATGGTCCCGGTACTCAGACGTACGGGTTTATCTTTTATTGGTCCGAGCAAGCCATCCGCTAATCTCTCCGGCTTCGACCAGGTTTCGCCGTCATTCAGGGAATACATGGACATTCCCCACCATCCGGAAGGGCTTGGACCTTTTTTATAGAAAAGGTATAACCGTTTTCCTATATTAAACAAAACAGGGTTCCAGGTCGGATAGGCCAGGGTATCGTTTACATAGCCGTCGGCAACTTTACGGGGTGGGGTCCATTGCCCGTTCTCCTTCCTGGCCGTATAAATGCAGACATCAGAAGCCCGTTCATGGGTACCGCCAAAAAAGGAGACAAGCAAACCCTTGGTTGTTTCAACAATGGTCGAGGCGTGACATTGAGCAAAAGAAGCCGTATCATATACAAATTCGGAAGACAGGATCTTTACTTTAAATTCTCTGGGCAGTTCCGCAGCCCGGCAGGAAAAGATCATCATGATTAAACACGCACACAAGGATCTGTATTTAAGAAGCGCCATAAGTATGTTCTTTTATTAATCTCTGTCCAAAAGTAATTAATCTTTTTTGGCTGTCCCCGTTTAAAAAACAGGAACATGGCATTCCGGGCCACTGGTAATAAAATTCATTCCGGCATACAGAAGGTCAGACAGGTATCATAAGAAAGTAGAGCCTGCAAAAGGCAAGATTCCAGAAATTCCAGAAGAGGGCTGAACAACAAACGAATAAGTCATTATTGTTCAATCCCTCCCCTGGGTTAAAAATACCTCGACTCTGTTCCTCTCTTTTCCCGGTTTTACCGGAAGCACAAAAGCTTGGGCCACTACGGGCTCACTACTCAAAAAACCTCTGTTTGAGATACCAATCCTGATCTAACTATTGGGGGGTTCCCCAGACAGTCTTGAAAGCTTTCGACATATCCACAATATTCCAGCCGTTATTTTTCATGGTATCCTGCCAGGCAGGCATTCCCTCGCCATGCCAGGGCAGATAAGCATACTCGCGTTTAGCATCATCATGATTAAGCAAAAAACAGGCATGCGGCAGCGTGTTGGTCGATGTCAACCGGAACATTCCAAAATCGCCGATTGTATTACCGAATGCAAAAACCGGGGTTTTCCCGATGTAACTGTAAATATCCTGGGCTTTGCCATTATCATTGTTACTGGGCATCCATATATCCGGCTGCAGGATGAATGCCGTTTTTTCGTCAGGATAAAAAACCGGCTCCATTTGCTGGCGCGTGCCTATTAAGTGTGAACGTTCAAAACCGATGGACTGGGGGCATACGCTCCAAAGCAAACCTTGCAGGGAGCCGGAAACAATATAAACGTCGAACTGATTTTCTCTTAGGTACGAAATCAATTCGAGCATCGGCGGATAAAATGTCTTTATCAACAGCATACCGTAGTCGGGCTGCTTTTCGGTATTGACCAGCTTGTTGCTGAATATGATATATGCTTCGTTATCCCAACCGGCAAAAGCAGTCCTCACCATGGTGTCGATGTATGGGCCCCACTGCGATTGTGCCCACTGGCTTTTGGGATTCACCCGAAACGAATCGGCCAATTGGTAAATCAATTGGCTGCGAAGGGTGGTGTCTTTATCCGACTTGAGGCATAATCCCTGAACAGCGCAGTACATTTCGAGCCAAAGGGGTTCTTCGCAGGCAATGGTCCCATCCATATCAAAAACAGCCAGACGGTCTGCTACCGGTATTCTGGGTACCTGGGTTTCAACAAAATCAATGATTTTCGTTTTCATCTCCGTATCATTCCATGAGGGTAGCGGGTCGCCGTGGGACCTTTGAGGTCCGTTGGATGTACAAGCCCACAAAAAAAGCAGTGTCCCTAACAGGTAAATAATTCTTTGCTTCATGTTTAGTTTTTTATCTGGTTAAAAATTAATAATAACAGCCAAAAGGTCTCATCAGTTGTGAATAGGTTTTCCCGGAAATCTTCTAAACAAATACCCGGGCATATAACTCCTGATTCCGGTTGTAAAATTCCGGGTTGTTCTTCCGGGCCTCGTCCAGTAGGGCTTTAGCTTCTTCTAGCTGGTTGTTGTCCAGATACACCAATGCCAGGTCGAAGTATGGGTCCATAAATTTCTCATCTGATTTTGCGACAGCTTGTTTCAGGTAATCGATACCCTGTATTTTGTTTCCCTTCTTATACAGTGTAAGTCCAAGTCCCTTCAGTGAATAAACATCTCCGGGTTTCACTTCCAAAGCTTTACGGTTGGAACGTTCGGCTTGCCTGATATTCTGTAAAAAGAAACTGACAAAACCGTGATATTTCAAAGCGTCGAGGTTTACAGGTTCCAGTTCCAGTACCCTGTCGAGTACAATAGCGGCAATCTGGTACTCCTGTTCTTCAATGTAGCGGAAGGCATCTTTCATCAGTTCTTCCACATTATTACGCCGGGCAACAATACTCCTCGTTCGTTTCATCCCCACATTGTATGAACAATACTTATTCTCTGCCCGGATATCCCCCTCCATTGTTAACCGGGTATTGGGGCAGCCTCCCAGGCATTCATCGCCATACTTGCACTCGTTGCATTCTCCTTTCAGATCCATCTTTGTTGCAGTACGGTTCCAGGCAAAATTGTTCTCGTTTTCCCAAATCTCCCTCAGCGAGGTTTTCCGGATGCTGCCTTCGATATACTGACGGTCCCGGATAGAAGTACATCCCATGATCTCACCGTTATGCAGAATACCGAAACCGCGTTTTCCGGCATTGCATCCTTTCCATACAGGCAGGGTACCTGTCTTATGAGCAATTTGTCTGACCTCCAGCTCCTTCAAATTGTAATAGCCAATACAATCGGCCGGATACAGGGTGATTTCGCCTCCTTTGGCCGTTTCGTAACAGAAATCGATGATATCGTTAACCTGTTCAGGCCTTAAGATCGATCCCTTTTCCCTGGCAAAGTTTCCCATGGGCAAGCCAATCTGAACCTGCCAGTAGGGAACCTTCAGTCCGACCAATACATTGCGCAAGTCGCGCAGTTCGTGTATGTTGGCATTCGAAATGGTTGTTACCACACCACAGGGCACATCGTTTTCGACAAAACGGCTTAACGCTTTTATAGTCCTTTCATAAGAACCGGGCTTCCGGATATAGTCGTGGGTTTCTTTCAGGCCGTCAAGGCTGATGGCTATAGTGCCCACTTTTGATTCGCGGATCTTTGAAATAGTATCGTCAGTTACCAGCCATCCATTGGATATGATGTTAGGAATAACCCCTTTATCGGATAGCCGTTTGGCAATCAGGTGCCAGTCTTTGCGGGTAAATGGTTCACCTCCGGAAAGGGTGACCCAGGTGAGGCCGAGATCGGCAATCTGGTCGGCAAGATCAAGAGCTTCTTCAGTTGTCAGTTCATCAGGAAGTGGGTTTTCACACGAAGAACCACAATGTTTGCAACGCATATTACATCCCATGGTTATCTCCCACACCGCCGTCATAGGTTGATATTTCATATACTGTTAATTTGTCTTTTTAATTGTTTTTTACAAAACGGACGCCTTCCCGGCATCCGTTTCATGATTGAAAATCTGCTTATTCCTGAACAGGAAAACCATATTTTAAGGTACAGTCTTCCGGCTTATTGGCTACTCCGAAAGGTGTCCCGTACTTCACAATACAGTTCTGTGCATCTTCCTTTACAGTAAATGTTTTCCCGGATGCGTCATTCAGCGGGAATCCGTACTTGTAAATCGGTGGATATCCATATTTTACCACAGGATATCCATACTTCAGGTTACACTCAGCGTCATCTGCAGCGACCCCAAACGGATTGCCGTATTTGACCATACAATTGGTCGCACTCTCAATGAAACTTGGACTGTAACCGACCGACGGGTACCCGTATAGCGGGTTCACTGGGAAACCATACAGAAGAATGGCCTTTTCAGCATCGGCAAATCCGTAAGGTTGTACCGGTTTCGCGTGGACCATGGCCCCTGCCCCCTTAACAAATTTCTGTCCTCCGATCTCCTTTTTCAGGACATCATTTTCATCTTCATCGTGAACATAGACGGTATAAGTTACCGTATCGGCAATTTCACAAACAGGATGGGTCAAACGTAAAAGATCGAATGCGATGCTCCCCTCTTTCAGCGGTTTTACGGCTACAAAGGTAAAGACCTGTCGTTCTTTGCATCCGGGGGAAACATGCTGGCTTAACGGAAGGGATCCGATATCGGCAAGTTCCACTCCCTCGGGTATGCTCTTCAGACACCATCCAAAGCCGGTAGAACCGACCTGCGACTCCAGGATGATATCAAAGCTGGTTCCAATCGTACAAATGATTACATTTTTTTCCATAATGATTCTGCATTTATAACTCCTACTCTTTTAAGGATTTTCGGAATACTCCTCCCGACAGCGGCCTGTCGGCTGGCTTTATGCTTGGCTAGCAGGGTGTATAAACACCCCTTGAAACATTCGCGGGATACAGGTAGATTAAGAATTATACAGGAATTAAGGTTTCTTTTTCTTTTAATCTCCTTGCATTTTCTGCATCGAAACGCCATTCAGCCGGAAGTTCTTCTATGTTCCGGGACTTTCTGGCTTCGTATTTAAGTCTTTCAGACAAATATCCTTGCATATTTCCGTCACCCACAAGGATGCCATTAGCGTAGTGTGCCGATCCGAAAGTGGCCTGTCCTTCAGCATTACCTAACTTAAGATTGTAGACCGTCCCATCGTATTGTTCTTCTGTTATGCCGGAAACAGTTTCCATTCCTGATTCTGTGCGTATCAGATCGCCAACAGCTAATTCTTTGGCCAGACAGAACCCGTCATTTTTACAGATGGGATGCCCGTCGGTAACCAACAGTGAGTGTCCGTTAGCTGTGGTAATCCTCAAACAGGGTTTCTCTTCTTTTCCGGTCACGATATCCATGATCGTTAACCATTCCCCGGAATCATTGATCTGTACCTTTTGTCCAATCAATAAAGTATCAATTCGTTTTTCCAGGCCATCTTTCATCTTTATCAGGGAATCAGCGCCAAGGCAGCCCCAGACAAATTTGAGCACATCAATTTTAGCTACAGACGGATTTTCGCTAACCCCGCGAAGGCTGGTAACCTGAAACTGCGTATTTTTAACAAGTGAGTTGACGCCAATACCAACGGTAAGGTTTAAGTCGATGGTATCCCCCTGGTTCCAGGGCGCTTTTTCAAAGGTAGCCGGAAGAAAATTCCAATTGAGGGTATGACCGTTGTTACTTAATGTAAAATATTTATAGGCATCTGTCCCTGTAAAAAACTGGGTCGCCCCGCCATCGCGTTTTTTTACAAAGAAATAGATCCCGAATTTATTCGAGTCGGAAGACGGTTGCGTAATGGTACCGGCATAAGTAACCGATCCGGACACGGCAATTGTTGGTATTGGAGGCAGTGAGCCTGACTGTATGTCGTATTCATAATCACAATCAGCGCCATAGCGCCCCATACAAACTTTAATAAAACCAATATTAGCTACACCTTTTTTATGAACGGGATTAGTTACCACGATAGGTTCACTGGGGTCGAGTTTATCCCAAAGACCTATTTTTGCAACTTTATGGATCGGAACATCGGTTTGGTAAGGCAAGCCGTCAACCGTAAGCGATGCTTCGATCCCTTCCAGGGTATCGGTTGTCCCATTGGCCATGATAACAGTATCATAACCCTGATCGAAGATATTTGTAACATTTGTTTGGGCAATCAGCTCACCGGTATTTGGATTCCCGATAGTGAGCGTTGCGTTTGTTGTTTGCATGCCTTCCACAAAACTGATCAAAGCAACGGACTGAACCTGATAAACAGAAGAATTTTCCTGTTGCTGAGCAACAAGCCCGGTAATCTGGATGAGATCGTGCCAATCGTCAGAAACATCTTCGCCTTGTGCCACTTTTTCCAACAATGTCAGGTGAGGCCGGACAGCCAGTGCATTTGTCTGTTTGGCTTCAATCGCTTTTTCCCGGGAACTGTGCAACATTTGATGGTAACGGGGAAAGTATTTCTGCAGGTACTCATTCCCACCTCTTTCATCCAGTAAAAATTCAAACTGCTTGTCGTCGGCCAAATCAATATCAACCGGAATGCCGTCATGTTTGCAGAAACTTAAAGCATGCCTGCGGTTTGCCAATTTTTCGGGTGTCAGTTTTAGAATAGTACCCTTATTCGGATCATGTGAAGTCATCTTTACCTCCTTGTTTTAAAATGATTAATTATGCGTTGTAGTTAACAATTTTTTCAAGCTGGATATAAACCTGTTCTTTTTGACCGGAATTTAGGTCCGCCTGTATAAAGCCCAGACCGATACTGGACAGTGCATTCTTCAGGTTTCTGACATCAACCGCATTGTCTTCAAGGACAATCCCGTAGGTTCTCATATCGTTATAAATACGGACCGAGGTATCCAGGTTAATGATGCCGGATACAAAATAATCGGGAGAGACAATGAGTATATTGAATTCCGTCAGCCCTTCCATAATCCAGATGGCATTGTCCTGTGAACCGCTGGCCTGTGTCGTCAGGTATGTACCTCCCAGCCAGTAATCATAAGTGCACATGTAGGGCTTTTTGTCAAAATTCATGTTTTTAAAGCGGACCTGGTCACCATCCCTGATTAAGGCATCTCCGGAAGTATCCACCTTTTCAATTTGCCATTTTTGCTTGCTGATGTCCCATTCTCGGGTGTAATAATAAAGAGCAGTCGTCTCCCATGCCCCCAGAAAATTATATTCGCCGACATCTGTTTCAGAAGTTTTAATTTCAATAATATCCCCCGAAGTGAGTAATTTTGGAGTCTGCTTAATAATCTGGAGGGTAATCCCGTCAGTTTGCATTTTAGGGTAATACTGAGATTTAGACTTCTGGTCTATTGATCCAATGTACAGACCCGTTTTACACCTGAACTTCGTGCTTACAATGTCCTCTTTCGGAATAGAATCGATGTAAATGTTGTACGCCGCCAATGAATCCCTCACCAGATTTAAATGCAACAAAGACGAGACGTTAAAGTAATAATAGTCAGTCTCCTCAATCGGCGTTTTCATTGCTTTTAGTTCATTAAGCCACAAATCCTTATCGTATATTTCCGGAAGGGCAAGTGCAACATTGTCTACTCTAATCTTTCCGATATGATCTCGCCACGTTTGGGATTGGTCATTAACTTTTGTTGTCAGAATCTCAGTAATCACAGCTTCAGTTTCATCTGGTAAGTCGGCATAGCTGTTAATGTCAAACGGGACCTTATTCTTTATACATGATAAAGCTTTGGTCAACTGTTTAAATGCCTGTAAAAAATAGGCAGGGTTGTCTTTGGTTATTTCATTTTTTGACCATTGAGGACCATATTGGTATTTAAGGTAGGGATAATCAGGAAGATGCCCCATCCGTCCGTGTCCAAGATAAACAATTGAATTATAGGCAAGGGCATCAGGGGTAGCTGTTTCCCCGTGCAGAATATCGGTACTGTCGTCCCAGGGCCATATCCTTTGCCACTTAACCGGTATTTTTGTTGTGCCTTCAATTTTGTATACCTGTTCTTTGGCATCGTTGGTAAACCATGCAGGCATCCCTATATAGTACATATGGGCCCATGTGTCGGCCAGGACATGCATCCTCATGCCGATCATCGGCAACAAATAGTCTTTGTCGGAATGATTGATCACAATATCATTGATCATTCGTTTAACCAGCTGGCTGTTAGGTTGACAAAGTAATTTGAACTGATTGGCAGATTCATCATCAAATGTCCATTTAAACAGTGTTCCCTTGTCACTTGCGGGACCGGAATAGATTTGGGTCACAGGGATGTCCCCATAATTGCCTGGCAGAAAATGAAAGGGGATCCAAATGTCAGCAATACTTTTAAGTGCCCCTTCAGACCACCGGAAGTTTTTGTCCAGCATATCCGACAGTCCCTGTACTGTTGGAACGGGGGTAAAATCGGAAATATAGTATCGTCCCAGGGAATCTTTTAGCATTATTTCATCCGAGTCGTCAACGTATTGTGCCGCATGTGCTATTGTTTGTGCCTGATCAGAACTATAACCAGCGAGACAGGCAGCAACGTATGTTCCGTAATAATGAAAGTCTATATTCATAGTATCTTCTTGTTTTTCGTTGATTTATTCATAAAAATCGCTGACAAAACAGATATCGTCAGGTTATTTCTAAAAACGCTGCCTCTCAACAGAAAACAAGGACCGCTTCTGAAAAGGACCAGCCCTTGTTTAGTGTTTAATTTAATTTCTGTAATACAGAACTAAGCGGGATTTATGTTCTGCAGCATTTGTCATACATAATTTTGCATAATACTTTTGCGTTGGATTCAAATCTTTTGTTTCATTTAAGTACTTAACACAATCAGTGTACATTCCTTCATAATCACTATCCGTTTCAAAAACTTTATAGTTCCAGGTAGTACCCAGTATTGCGGGATCAGGGGCAGCAGAACTGCAAAAAATAACTACGGCTCTGGCATCTTTACCTTTCATATCAGATGCAGCTATTTTTACCGAGTCTGCCTGAGCATCATTCAACGAATTTAATTTATTCATGACCTGTGACCACAATGAGTCATCTGCCTGACTTGACGTAAAACTTACATAAGTAAATGTCATATTCCTAAAATTTTAGTTATCCCTACTCATAAGGCTTTTCGGATTCTGCCCCCGCAAATTGGCCTGTGCGGGACAGGCTTGTCTTCGAGTACGGTTAGCTGCTTCCACTTGTTTGCACTTGACCTGCGGGGTGTGCAAATACCCTGAAAACAACAACCGGGTTGCCGGTTATCATTTCTGGTTGAGAAACAGGATTGGCTCGCATCACCTCCTTTCTTTTTGCTGGTGTTTATTTTTATCATTTGAAGTGAAGAAGGAAATATTTTTCATAATCATTCAATTCATGGCTTTCCTATTTTTCAGTTCTCGGACGTGATCCCTGGTTTTTTATTGATTTACAACGTCACCGACTCTCCTACTCGCATTGGAATAATAACCATGAATAAGAACAAGTTCGAAATTCAACAGGAAAGAATATTACTATTTATATCTGAAAAATATATTATGTAAGTTACGAAAAATGCATTGATCAATTCGTATGTTGTTGAACATAAAATTAAAAGAGGTGATTCTATCAGCAGACTGATGTCGTTACTAAGATTACCGATTCATTTATAAAATTATAGAATTATTGTTTATTTTTATTGCCGGTGAGCAGACTGCAAATGAAAAATAAATAAAATACTGTGATACAATAAGGTATGTATGTAACTAATTTTCATCACCTTCTGGATAAACAGGGGAATATTCCTAAAGATATCCCGAAAAAGGGCAGAGAATTGGCAAATTATCTGGCATTAATCGTGGATGGTGCGACATCTGCCGATGAGGATATTTCTTTTACCGGAGTCCGGTGCAACGCTAAAAATTGCGAAGGAGATATCTTATTCTCAATTTCGGACGACAAAAATGAAATTTATTGGTTTTGTCCTGAATGTCCGAATGAAGGGATCATAACCAACTGGCAAAATACCCACTGGGACAACAGGAAGAAATGATGCCAAATTGAATTTCCCTTGTCGGGATAAAATACGCAACAGATCCTCTCATTATTATTTTATGAATCTTTGTTAAAAAATTCATCCCGCTCAATACAAGGGGCTTTTTCTGTCTATCTTCGTATGCCTAAACAGCAATAAAAGTCCAGGTTAATTAAATCAGTTATCAGCATGATCCAGGAAATTTTTCCACACTGCTTCAATAATACTTATATCGCAAATAAAAATATTGCAGACTCGGATTTTGTCCTTCATTATAATGGAAATTCATTGTTACTGAAAACGAATGGTGATGAATTCGGGATACCGCAAAAAAAAGATTTTCTGGAAATTTCAGATAAAACAGAAAAGATATTCTTATTCACATTTGATAATGTCCCGTGCTTTCTTGTGTGGGATAGCCTGAACGCAAACAAGTCCTCTTTTATTTACAGGGAAATCAATTTTTTCCGGACTATCGGGCAACGGGAGATAGCCTGGATCAGTATTGTCGGGTTCCACCTGATGAACTGGTATTCTCAAAATAAATTTTGCGGGAAATGCGGGGTAAAAACTCAGCCAAAGTCCGACGAAAGGGCTATCATATGCCCGGATTGCGGCACAACTGTTTTCCCTAAAATTTCCCCGGCAATTATTGTAGCGATCCTATGCAACAACAAAATACTGCTAGCCCGCAATTCACACTTTCCCGGAAACTGGTATTCCCTGATTGCGGGGTATGTTGATGTCGGCGAAACGCTCGAAGAAACCCTGGCACGTGAGGTTAAAGAAGAAATCGGACTGGATGTTAAAAACATCCGCTATTATAAAAGTCAACCATGGCCTCTATCCGGTTCGCAGATGATTGGTTTTATAGCAGAGGCCGATGAGGATCAGCCCATCTCTATAGACAACAGGGAAATTGCAGAGGCCGCGTGGTTCACGAGGGGAAATCTTCCGAACCATTCTTCAAACATAAGTATTGCAGGCGAAATGATCGAAAAATTCGAGAAAGGGGAACTGATATAGTTATTTCGTGCTACGTAAATTATTTAAAAGAAAAAAGCTTACTTACATGCCTCCCCTCATTAAGTTAGGCAAAGAATTGACGGATTGCTCTACCGACCGGAAATTCCAAAACCCCGGAACGGGTTAAAAACCTTTTCCCCCGTTTCCCCTGAGGAGATGAGGATTGGACCTCTCCGGTGTTTTGCTTTTTAAATCAGAACAGTTCTCCCGACAATTCTCCCGACAGTTCTCCCGACAGTTCTCCCGACAGTTCTCCCGACAGTTCTCCCGACAGTTCTCCCGACAGTTCTCCCGACAGTGTCGTTATAAAATTTTCCAAATGCCATTCTTCGTTGGACCAATTCTTTTTATCAGTTTTTCATCCTGCATTCTTTTAAGGTAACGTTCTATTGTCCTACTTGAAACCTTTAACTCATTAGCCATTTCCGGAATAGTAACTGCCGGATTATTCCGTATCAATTCCAACATATCATCGGAATGCTTTACTTTACTTTTTTCGGTGTCGTATAACGTCAGTTTCAGAATTGTAGAGTCAAATGCGATATCATATTCCGGGGAAGTGTTGTTATAAGCTTTCCAGTTCGTTTCTATCTTATCCAGGCCATAACCTGCATTTTCGGCCAACTTAACCATTCTGAACAATTTGGTTATAATTGGGTTCCGTGGCATGGAAATGTCTTTATCTTTCAATTCAGATAACGGTTTGGGAAGGCCTCCGGGATTATAGAATTCAATATGATCGGTAAAAATCCGGATACGTGAACGGGAAGGGGAGAAATAGTCAGCATGCATAAGCATGTATGTAAAGGTTTAAGATATGTAAAGTTTGTTCAAGTCTATATTATATAGCATATTGTATGCCAAAGGTATGTATCAAAAAAATAGACTCAACAAACTCTACATAATAAATCAGTATTTTCGTTGCATATCTTTCAGATAATTCATCAACTCCTTATTTTTCTGCCAGGAAGTTTTCCCATTTTTTATGATTCCCGGATCAAGTTTTGACAAAGCCTCTTGCTTTTTCTTTTCGCTGGCTCTTGCATATACTTCGGTTGTCGCAGTAGAGGAGTGCCCAAGAAAGTCTCTGATATACACAATATTTATATCAGCCTCAAGCAGATGCATGGCTTTGGAGTGGCGCAAAGAGTGGCATCCTATGCCATCCGGTATTAATTCTGGTGATTTAGCCTTAGCTATATCAGCATATTTCTTGACGATATTGAGTATCGCCATTCTGCTCAACTTGTTCCCCTGAGGATTGGGAAACAGAGGATGCTCCCTATAGGCGGTGAGTAGAAGTCTGTTTTCAGCCATATATTGTTTCAGGTTCCTTACTTGATTTGTTGAGAGTGGTACTATACGCACCTTATTTCCTTTACCGCATAGCCGTATTGTTGTTGTATCTTCGAAGCGAAAGCTGGATGGTGTCAGGTCAATCAACTCTTGTACCCTTGCGCCACTGTCATAAAGCAGTCCAAGCATGGCAAAGTCCCGCCTTCCTAATCTTGTATTTAGATCCGGCTGCCTTAGCAGCAGTTTTACTCCTTCAATCGTGAGGTATGCCATGTCCGGTGCGGGTGATTTTTTGTATTTGACCGACATGATCTCCTGCCATTTTGCCAATCCGTCTATACTTCTGTATTGAAGATACCTGAAAAAAGAATGAATAGCCCCAAGCCTTGCATTTCTCGTGGATATGCCACACTTCCTTTCATGTTCCAGCCATTCAAGAAACCTTATGATTTGGTCTTTTGTGATATCCTTCAAGTAGATTCTCTCCGGTTTTATAAGTTCTTCCATGCACATAAAATCGAGGAAGAGGGTGAACGTGATACTATATGTCACCACTGTATTGTGCGACATGCCACACTCCACTGGAAGGTACTGTCCAAGGAAGTCCGTTACAGCTTTTGCAAAATCAGTCGGTTTCATGTTCGTAGTCATTTAAGAGTTCTATTCCGATCTCGGGGAAAACATATTTGTATGCCTCATCCACTTTCTTTAGCAGGTTGGGATACATTTCCTCTGTGATTCTGACATAACGATTTGTAGCTTCTAATGACCGGTGCCCCATATAAGTCATCAGTATCGGCATGGAGTAATATAAATCCTGCCCCGATTCAGACATCTTTACGAAGGCATTCACACAAAATGTATGACGAAGGTCATGCAGGCGCGGACCCTTTCCTCTACCACCATGTCCTATTCCTGCACGGAAAAGAATCGTTCGAAAGTTCTCGTATATGGTACAAGCCTTGCATCTTGTGCCGTCAGCAGCCGTAAAGAAAGGCTTGTCCGGTCCAAGGGAGATTTCCTGTGTCTGCTTATAGGCAACATAATCCTTACATACTTCCCTCAACGATAACGACATTGGCACAATCCTGTCTTGTCCGTTTTTGCATTCACGTAAGATGAGTATTCCGTTGCTCAGGTCAACGTCATTGTGTGTCAACTTCAAGGCTTCTCCTATGCGTATGCCAGTTCCGTAAAGCAATCTTACCAGGCAGGGCATGACGCATTTGACGGAATACATATAGTGGCGATGTACAAACAACTTATCACATTCCCTGAAGATGGCTGACATTTCCTCTCGTGTGTAGATGTGCGGAGTAAAAACCGACTTGTATCTGGGCATTCTTGGTATATAGGAGTCATATCCGGTAAGCTGAAGATACGCGGAAAAGCCTCTCAGAATACTTATCCTGCTGTACCTGTTACATTCCGACTCCAAAGGAAATGGAGCAATCCATGCATCGAAAAGGTCCTTTGATATCCCAATCTTTGTTTCTTTTCTCTCTATTGTAAGTCTGTCAAAACGGCGAAGGCGTTTGCCAATGTCCTCCATTTTGAAACCAAGAGAACGCTTATAATCAACATATTGGGTTATAAGCCCAGCGTATATGCCATGGTTGTAAGATTGCTCACTCATAGAGTTTTTCATAAAAAGTTGAAGGAACAAAGGGAACATCAAGGGCACATCGACGCAACAGATCGGTATCTACTCTAAGGTAAGTCATGGTGCTATCAGTGCTCTTATGCCCAAGAATCTCGGATATAACAGGAAGCTGCTCGTTTGCTTTGAGGAGATTGGTTGCAAGGCTGTGCCTGAGAGCATGAGGACCATGCCTTTTTCTGGTAGAGTCGATTCCGGCAGCCCTCATATAATCAGCAATACTTGCAGTCATTGTATTGCTTCCAAGTTCCTTATACGGGGCATGCGCGGTAATGAAGACGTATGGAAGATCAACTGAAGGCCGCCCAAATTTGATATATTCGATAATTGCGCCGCCAACCTCTTCCGACAGTGGCAGGGACACCTTCCTTTGTGTTTTCTGTTGTATCAAGACTATCCTGTTACATTCCCAATCCAAATTACAGAATCGCAATCCATTGATGTCAGAAACTCTCAGTCCATACCTGGCAGCAAGAAGTATCATCGCGTGATCACGCTTCCCTTGGGGATGAGACTTGTCTATTGATTCGATTATGGCTTCCACTTCTTCCCTGGTGTATGTTGAAGGGATTTTCTTTGCCCTTACATATTTTATTTTGAACAGAGCCATCCACTTCTCGGAATTATTGTCTGTTAGTAGCTTATTGTCGCAAAGAAAACGGAAGAACACCCTCGTGGTCATAACGATATTGTCGCGGTCAGGTGAGCTCTTCTCGCGGTCTAACTTTCCGATATACTTTAGGGCAAGCTTCGCATCAAAGGTTGCCAAAGTGAGATCTTCTTCCTGTAAAACCGATATAGGTTGTTGATCCTTTCCTTGTAACGGGTGAGAGAAGACTCCTTTTTTCGATGGGATTCGGATTCAATAAAGCAGTTAAAAGGTTTCCCCAATTCTCCTTCGAACACAAACTCTTTGTTGACATGCCTATTACGGCGGATCGTGCCGGTTTCCAATACATTGGTCAAAACCTCAACATGCCGGACTCTTTCCTGTTGGCGGTGTGTCAGTTCATTGAAACTTTTGTTCCGATGCCATTCATTCAGAAAGTTCATTCCCGTTTGACGGGAATAGAACTTTATGGCATTGGTCTTCATGTACTCGTATAAGTGATCCCATGTGTGGTTGTACCGCTTGATACATGCTTCCTTGTACATCTTTGTTTGGAAGATGGCTTCCACACGAAGCCGAAGTTCTGATAAAATGCCTTGTTCCATAATATTATTGAATTAGAATACTCTAAATACAACAATATTATGTAAGGGTATTATGCAAAGTCGCAACTAAAATTGAATTGTGTATCTTTACATTAATATCTTGATGATGGAAGAACTTTACATATCTCAGACGTTTACATACATGATTTTATGCAAAGAATTACATAAAAGAGCGTTAACCAATGCCTCTCTTATTGCGTTTAAACCAGGAGAAAGTTCCGTTCCAAAACCTTCGTCGGTCAGCTGGAATGCTACATCAACCCTGGATTTCAAACGGGCAAAACATTCAAAGTAATATTCCCAAAGGTTTTCGAATTCATCCAACCTGAAAGTATAGCGTAATTTTGCATCGTTGTATGAAGTGCCGGGGATTTCCAGTAAATCAATCCTGAAATCAGGAAAATACTTTTCGATGGTATTTCTTTCACCCAAAAACAACAATCCTCCATATGTACACCTCCCATCTTCCAGGATTCGAAGTTTATGTAAAAACTCGTTCTCATCAAGGCGGTTATATGCGACTTCCGAATTGAATCGCTTCATATAATCACGATACTGAGATAATGACCGGGCATGCAGATTGACAACACTGGTTCCTTCAATCACTTCCGAGGTTTTAGTGCCAAAGGTTTGATCACGACACATGCTATCAATTTCTTCCTTAGTCGCCCGTTGGTCCGAACTTCCTCTACGAATAAATGTATTTGTCGGTGTGTTGAAGTAAACGGGTTTCTTTGCCGAGGCCGGAATGTAAAAAGCTAAAACAATATTACCATCAATATTGTATTTTACCTGTTTAGTAGGAACAAAAACATTGAACTTATCTCCCCTCAAGGTATTCAGGAAATCCTGCTCTATTTTTTCAGCATTGGTAACTCCTTCTAAATCGAACAATTTACCGGATTGTTTGATTCCAAAAACAATCCACCCACCTGAAGAATTGGACAAAGCACTAACTGTTTCCCATGTGTTCTTGGGAATATTCGCTTTAGCTTCTTTTACCTCGAAATCTTCCCATTCAAGGTCTGAAAGTTTAGATATTAGTTGTACTTTATCCATAAGGCCTTTTGTTCTTTGATGATACCGGAAGTTCAAAATTATTAATTTTTAAGGACTTTGTTCTTATTTGATTGCCGACGGAAAAAGATGAATAAAAAGAAAATGCATAATACTATTAATCAAAAAAATGCATTACAACCTTTCTAACGTCTTTTTCTAAAGAAGTGAAAAAATAAACTTCAGGGAAATTCCCGATACCGACATATTCTCATTGACAAAATTACACCGACAAGAGTATACCTTTTTTAACAGATTTCAATTACATTTTATCACAATTATTCAACAAAGTATCAATCTTCTCATGACTAAATCCAATTAGATGGAGGACACAACAAATAAGCAACATCCTTAACTTTTGGGAAAGATGTAATAATGGTATTCCATCAAGTAGAAGAGGCTTCTCTCTTCTATCAAAGAAATGAGAATAATAATCGCGTGATTGAACCGTCGCTTCTATATCAATAGAACTTTTTTTTATTTTATCAATGTCACTAAATTGATCCATGAGTTCTGAAAGCCTTTTCTTAAGTACTATCTTTTTATTTTTTGATTTGTCAATAAAGCGTCGGTGAAAACCTTCTAGTGCCTGGACAAGAATCAAGAAGTCCAAACTTGTATAATACGTTTTACTCTTTATACTATCTATCAAATGACCTCTGATAGGAGCAATGTCTTTGGCCTTTTCAAACCACGCATATATTATATCACTGAAGGATGTCTCTATCTGCTTGTAGCCGAAAAGTAATTCATAGGATTTCAGGTCTGATATCTGAATTCTCAATTTATCTATATAATATAAATGGATCGGATCATAAGTGTCCGGGATTTTATGAAAAAAATGATTTTTATTTCATAACTAAGTTGAGATCAAGTGTTTATTTTTTTAAATTTCAGAAAAACAGGCAAAACTATTTTAGCCGGTCTTTAAATTTAGCGCCATCTGTTTGTCGTCCTGCCGTTTTTTGTAATCATTCACTTTTTTCACAACCGTACGGATATCATTGACGATATATTCCATCACCTCATATTTTATGAGGCAGACCCTTATCAGCGTTATAAAATGCCCAAAGCGGTGCGTGGCCTTTGTTGCGGTCCGTCTTACCAGTTCGAGCAGAAAATAGCAGATCAGTGCAACATAGATTTGCGATTTGCAGGCATTCTCACTGGTTCCAAGGAAGTTCTTTATCTGGAGGTTTTGTTTCATCAGCTTGAAAAATGTTTCGATATACCACCTTCTTTTATACAGTTCCGCAATGACGGAAGCATCCCAATCAAGGTTATTTGTTACCAGTGCTATTACCTTGTGTTTTTTTGTTTTTGTCTTACGGTCGGTTTCTTCAAAATAAATGGCAACACGCCTTAGTGTTATATCGTCCATCCCTGCTTCGACGGCAGCAACACTGCTTAATTTTATAGTTTCGTCTTTGAGAATTTCAAAATCACGGTCGTCCGGCAGGTCAAGTTCTTCTATTTCCTGGTACACCGTATTTGATTTCATCCGTGTGATAAAGATGTTTTGGTCGTCGACCCTTTGTTTGAACAGGGAAAAATCAAAATATCCCCGGTCGTCAACAACAATGGTGTCTTTGGGGTAACGGAATCCGTCAACCCCTCGCCTGTCGCTTAGTTTGGCTTCGGTAATGTTTATAATCTCAGGCAACATTGTTTTCTCGTCAAGGCTCACATGTGCCTTTATGCCTCCTTTAGCTGTCCGGTATGAGGCCCATTCGAAGAGGCTAAGGCAAACGCTCATTATGGTGGCATCGACCAATTTGATGTTTTTCCCTTCAATTTCCTTTATCTCTTTATACCCGGGGCGTTTACTAAAAACATTTCGGTAATGTTCCACCAGCTTGTGGTATATCTCGCAGAATACTTCATAGTTGCGTTTGGCATTGCCATCGCTCATGGTGGAACGTGCCGGGCTTTGGCTCAACCCAATGTCCCTGAGAAATTTTTCGTCACCGCCCAACCCGATACAAATCTCGCGGTGGCTCGTGCATTTATTCAGCTGTCCGAACATTAATGCTACAAGTTGGTCGTAGGTTTTGTAATTGCTACAATATTTATCCGTTTGATATTTGTCGATACTTGTTATCAGAATGTGACGGGGAATCAAATCAATTAACTGTCCGAACAATGGTATGTCAGACTTTTTTGTATTTTTATGCATCGGAAAGCTCATAATTCTTTTTTAAGTGTTTTGTCGCCTTAAAATTTTGAATTTTTGAGCTTTTTTCCTAATTAAGAATTCCGGACAGCTATGGGATCGGATGATAAATTTTCCGACCATCTGTTAACTCTTGATAGCTGTCATAATCATATAAAATTATTTCGGAAGGACGACATGTGGAAAGTGTCGCTAGTGAAATAAATTGTAAAAACAAAAGAGCCTTATCTAGAAGCTCCCAAATATCAACTTTTCCAGTTAGAGATTCGATTTCAAAATATGTATTTTGACCAAATTGCACTGTTAACAAATCATCTGAACTATTGATGAATGATCCACCTTTTAATAGTAATTTAAATGAGGGATCAACCCAAGTCTCATTTTTTAACGTTGAGGCTTTGTTTGCTGAAACAGAATATGAAATTTCTTCAATCTCCCTTTCTTTATCGAATTGGATAGTATTCTTAATTACACCGGGATATAGCCAAATGCTTAGGAGAGGAGAATGTATTTGTATTTTATTGAATGTTTTTTCATACATAGAAGGCATATGCTTTCCAACCACGGCATACTGACTACTATATCTTGTAATTGGAAACCGGCAACTCAAATTGAGACTTCCAGAAGGATAGCAGTTAAAAAGAGTTATTTCCTTAGAATCAGATGTAATTCCATGAATAACGGATTCCTGTTCTTTATCTATAAACGACTGAATAGGGGACTCACTTTTTTTGAATCCTCCGATTAATTCCAATATGATTTTTTCATCAGGGTTGAAAGTCAATATCCCAGCAACCTCACTATTATTGGAATATGGTAGAAACCAATACCCTTTATATTCAAATTTTTCAGTCACAATAGATAATTTTTTCATACTCCATTGGAAGGCAAATTCAATAATAAACACAAACAACACTGAAAAATGATCCTTGTTATGATTACATCTAGAATCTTATTTCTTTGTTTCTTCTTTTCCTTCCGGTCCGAAAACCTTCTTCAGCACCTCCGGGTGTTCTTTCAGGTTTTTAGTAATAAAATCCTCCAATGAAATGTGAAAATATTTCACAATCCGGATTATTAGCGGAAGGTCTGGTTTGGACCCTCTTTCATAGGAGGCAACATTGTCTCTTGTTATCCCCAGGATACGGGCAAAGGATTCCTGACTTTCGTGAACAGACTCTCTCAGTAGTTTTAAATTCCCGGACAAAAAAGTGCCGCCGGCAATCTTATCGTACAACAACACAAGTTCTTCTTCCTTCTCATAATCAGAAACAAGCGGTTCCCCTTCACCTTTTATCAGCCAATACAGGTTAATATTCGGATAAGCATCCGCGATAGACTTTAATGTAGAAAAGGAAGGTTCACTTTGACGAGGACCAACAATCCCATTTATGGTTGTCGTCTTTAAATCAGTGGCTTCTGCAAATATATTTTGTCGTCCGTTAGCTAATAAATCAATCAAAACCTTAATGCGATCATTAATGCTCATCAGAATTTTTTTACAAAATTTTTCATTAAATCATTGTTTTTTAATACACCGTTGCGTATTTTTACAATCAGAACTAAAACCCGCTTTTGCCTATGATCTAAATTTACACTGACTAAAACAAAAACCCGCCGGAGTTTTTAGTTGCCTTTTCCGGTGTGAAATTCCCTGCGGTTCCAAAAAATAAGTATTGGCGTACTGTTCGGAACCGCAGGATTAGTGTTTTACTAAAATTTTAAACTTTAAACTTCAAATTTATGGAAAAAGCCTTAAAAACACGTTCCTGTGTTTATGGAATTTTTATGCTCTTTTTGGTCCACTCCATCATCGGGACCTCATCTATCCAGGCCGGTATTCCCCTTCCCGGGGACAAAACGGCCGGCATTCATTCTTCTTCTCAGCCTATCGCCCCGGAAGTTTCCGGGCAACAGCAAAAGACCGTCAGCGGAACGGTTACCGACAAGCAAGGCCAGCCACTGACCGGCGTTACCATCGTTGTAAAAGGGACAACCACCGGGACCGTTACGGGCTTCGACGGGAACTACAAATTGACGAACGTACCGGCCAATGCGACCCTGGTATTTTCGTTTGTCGGTATGACAACGCAGGAAATTGCGGTATCCGGCCGGGCAAAAATAAATTCCGTTATGGAAGAAAAAGCCGTCGGCATCGAAGAGGTCGTGGCTATTGGCTACGGCACACAGAAAAAGCTCGAGCTGACCAGCGCTGTTTCCAATGTTAACTCGGAAGATTTCGTTAAAGGTTCGACCACCGACGCAGCCCAGCTGATCAAGGGACAGGTAGCCGGGGTTACGGTTGTCAACCCGGATGCAGACCCGACCGGCACCTCGCAGATCGTTTTAAGAGGGGTGACCACACTGGAAGCGGAAACCCAACCCCTGATCGTCATTGACGGGGTCCCGGGCGACCTGACCGATGTTGCCCCCGAAGACATCGAATCCATCGATATTCTGAAGGATGGTTCCGCCGCAGCCATTTACGGGACAAGAGGCACAAACGGAGTAGTGCTGATCACCACCAAAGGTGTTAAAAAAGAAATCCCGGCCACGATCGAGTGGAACAGCTATCTTACCACCCAGTCGATCACCAAAAGCCTGCGCTTTATGAACGCCCCGGAATACCGGGAACTCGTGGCAGAAGGCAAATCCGGTGCAATCGACTACGGGTCGGATACAGACTGGATCGACGAAATTTTCCGGACACCTGTTTCCCATACGCATAATGTGAGTATGAAAGGAGGAGACGCTAACAGCAATTATATTATGAACGTCAATTACAAAGAGCTTGAAGGATTAATGCTGAAGTCGGACAATAAAGTTTTCAATGTCCGGATAGAGGCCAACCATACCATGTTTGACGGGAAACTGAAAATTAAAGGCGCGGTAATGGGGTATGACCAGAAATATTTCTCAGGCGGCGACGGGTATAGCTGGCGGGGCGACGTTTACAGGAACGCCCTGATCTATAACCCGACCGATCCGGTAAAAGATACAGACGGGAACTGGACCGAGCATCCGGATATGAATAATTACTGCAACCCGGTTGCCTTGATTGAAGAAACGGACGGATCGATCCGTATTACCAATTTCAAGCCTTTCGGAACGGTAATGTTGTTTCCGCTGGAAGGGCTGACCTTTAAAATTCTGGCATCCCGCGATATTTACAACAAAACCGCCGGCTATGCCGAATCCTTTAAGCACATCAACAGCATTAAGAATAGCAGGACAGGATTTGCCTCGAGAGGGACCACGCGGGATGTGGACGACCTGCTTGAGGCAACGGGCACCTATGTCAGGTCGTTTGGCAAACACAATATCAACTTGCTGGAAGGGTACAGTTTCCAAAAGAATACCTATGAATTTTACTGGATGAACACCTACGATTTTTCCAGCGACCTGTATTCCTACAATAACATGTCTGATGGTTCGGCGTTGACCGAAGGCCTTGCGGGCATGGACTCGGAAAAAAGTTCATCCAAACTGGTCAGCTACTTTTCAAGGGTCAATTATAACTACCGTAACAAATACCTGCTAATGGCCAGTATCCGCTACGAAGGATCGACCAAGTTCGGGGAACACCATAAATGGGGTGCTTTTCCTGCTGTTTCTGCCGGCTGGAACATAATCAATGAATCCTTTATGAAAAGCTGGCAGTCAAAGATCAGTGCCTTCAAGATCCGGGGAGGCTACGGCATAACCGGTACAGCCCCATCCGATTCCTACGCTTCCTTAAGCCGTCTTTCCACCTCGACCAAATATTACTACAACGGCGAGTGGATTTCCACGATCTACCCTTCGTCCAATGCCAATCCGGATTTAAAATGGGAAAAGAAGAAGGAGATCAACCTCGGGATGGAAGTAGGGGCTTTTCACGACCGGCTTTCCGTGAACCTTGACCTCTACAAACGGACAACAAAAGATCTCCTGTGGGATTATACCGTTTCAACACCACCCTATCTTTACAGTACTGTCCTTGCCAATGCGGGAAAAATCAGCAACAAAGGTATCGAACTTGGGATCAGGGCAGTGCCGGCCAAAACTCCGGGACTGACCTGGGAGACCGAGATCAACTGTTCCACAAACCGGAATAAGGTGATCTCCCTATCAAGTGACCAGTATCACCTGCAAGGCGGCTATTTCGATACCGGTTCAACCGATGAACCTATCCAGAGTACGACGCACCGGGTACAGGAAGGAAAACCAATCGGTAACTTTTACGGGTATAAATCGGTCGGTGTCGATGACGACGGGTACTGGATTATCGAAGGAGAAGACGGCAATCCGAAGGCTATTGCCGATCAGGAGCCGGAAGACAAAAAAATACTGGGAAATGGCTTGCCGAGATATTACCTGAACTGGAACAACACGGTCAAGTACAAACGGTTCGACCTGAATATCACCATGAGGGGAGCTTTCGACTTTCAGATTCTGAACATGACCAAAATGTTTTACGCCGTACCGGTCAGCCTGACCCGCGGAAATGTAATGAAATGCACTTACGACAAGATCTACGGAAAAGTTCCCCTGAACGATGCCCAGGAGCTTCAATATGTCAGCTATTTTATTGAAAACGGCGATTATTGGAAAATAGACAATATTACGCTTGGTTATACTTTCGACCTGAAGGGCGGGCCTGTCAGGTATCTGCGGGTTTATGCTTCCGGGTCCAACCTGTTCACGTTTACCGGGTACAGCGGGATCGATCCGGAAGTGAACAGCGTAGGTCTTTACCCGAGAAACGACCTGTATGTGAACCTCTTCATTGGCAGTGTGGCATCTGCCGGCATAAACGGGAACAAGGTCACCCTGAAACAGGAAACCGGTTACCCCTGGGACGGAAAGATAAAACTGACCATCCAGTCTGCCGGTGAAAAAAATTTCAGGTTGCTGGTCAGGATCCCGGGATGGGCGGAAAATCAGGCGGTCCCTTCCGATCTGTATACTTTTGCCGGAAATGGAACAACAAAACCGGTTTTAATAAAAGTGAATAACCGGAAAACCGATTATACTGTAAAGAACGGTTATGCTGCCATAGAACGTTACTGGAGAAACGGAGATGAAGTCGATATCAGCATCCCGATGGAGATCAAACACGTTTATGCCAACGAAAAAGTGGATGCAGACAAAGGTTGTGTCGCCTACCAGCGGGGACCGGTCGTGTATTGCCTGGAAGGCATCGACAACAACGGAGATGCGCTGAATGCCGTTGTCGGTCCGGAAGATAAGGACAATTATGTATTTATGCCTGGTTTGCTGAACGGCATAGGGGTAATTCACATGCAGGGACAGCAGGTATGGAAAGTTGCAAATCCGGCATCCGAAACCGTTAAGAATGTCCAACTGACGGCTATCCCCTATTATGCGTGGGCTAACCGGGGAAAAAGTTCAATGACCGTCTGGATTCCTGAAAAACAAATGGGGAAACGGTAATTTGACAGAAAAATAATCAGAAAAAAAGGATGGTTGGGCGCCATCCTTTTCTCTTATAACCAAACTCCTAAATCTATGAAAAAAACTATGCTTATTATGTGCTTATCCGAAACAAAGATACATCACAGAAGGGTTAAGGGGTGCAAAACGAGGTTAAGGAAAGTTAAGACAGGGAGACAGATAAAATAAATGCAACAAAGAACAGAAAGTCGTTCGAAAAAATGTAATTCCCTCGAAAATGAAACGAACAGCCATACAGGAATTGATTTCCTGGAAAAATAAAAAAAACCGGAAGCCACTAATCGTACGGGGTGCCAGGCAGGTAGGAAAAACCTGGCTAATGAAAGAATTCGGTAAAAACGAATATAAACAAACGGTATATATCAATTTTGAAAATACCAAAACCCTAAGTACACTTTTCGGGGAAGACTTCAATATTCAGCGGATTATTACCGCCTTACAGATTGTATCAGGCATTCAGATTGCTCCACAAAACACATTAATTATTTTTGATGAGATACAGGAAGTTCCGGGGGCCATCACTTCATTAAAATATTTTTATGAAGATGCGCCTGAATACCACGTCATTGCGGCCGGATCGCTACTGGGGGTAGCCCTGCACCAGCAAACCTCTTTTCCTGTCGGAAAGGTCGAGTTCCTGGATTTATACCCGCTCAGTTTTAAAGAGTTTCTGATGGCGCTGGATCAACAACCTCTTACAGACTTGTTGGTGAAGCAGGATTGGATCCTTATAAAAAACTTTAAGGGAAGATTTATTCAATTCCTTCGTTTTTATTATTACATCGGGGGAATGCCTGAAGCGGTTTTATCATACAGGGAACAGAACGATTTTAAAGAAGTACGCGATATCCAGAAGCGAATACTTATGGCTTATGAACAGGATTTTTCGAAGCATGCTCCCGTTGGGATCATTCCACGTATCAGAATGCTTTGGAACTCTATTCCGGCGCAGTTGGCCAAAGAAAATAAAAAATTCATTTACGGAGCGGTGAAACCGGGATCAAGGGCCAAAGATTATGAATTGGCCTTATCATGGCTGATCGATTGCGGACTAATCCACAAGATAAGCAGGGTTTCAAAACCGGCAATTCCACTAAAAGCGTATGAAGACTTCGGTGCTTTCAAACTTTTCATTGCAGATGTTGGCCTTTTGGGTGCCATGAGCGATATTGATGTCCAGACATTAATCAAGGGTAATACTATTTTTGAAGAATTTAAAGGGGCTTTGACAGAACAATACGTTTTACAGCAGTTGATCACACTTCCCGATTTGGCAATACATTATTGGTCGTCCGAAAAATCGAGCGCAGAAATCGATTTTCTGGTTCAGCATGCCGGTAAGGTAATTCCGATCGAAGTTAAAGCAGAAGAAAATCTGCAAGCCAAAAGCTTAAAGGCATTCTATAACAAATATTCGCCTGAATTGGCAATTCGGACATCCATGTCTGATTACAGAAAAGAGAGCTGGCTGCAAAATCTTCCTCTTTATGCAGTAACTGAGCTGATAAACACATAGTCATTTCCCTTTCTTTCCAAAAGTTAACTCCTGCTAAGAAAAATATTGTAATCAGCCTCAAAAAATATAATTTCGTTTTTATTTCCCTTCTGTTTTGTTTCAGATCATCCTATGACTATGTTGTTCACAAATAACGAAAGCACCTGGATCAAAAAGCTGAAAGCCGGCGACAAAAAGGCTTTTGAATTAGTTTTTGAGCACTACAAAAACTACTTATACCTGTTTATTCGTAAAGCCTTGCCTTCAGAAGAAGATCCGGAAGGAATCGTCCAGGAAGTGTTTATCAGTTTATGGCTCAACAGGGACAATCTTGATGAGGATAAACCGCTTAAACCCTGGTTATTTACCATTGCCAAGAACCAGATTTACGACCACCTTCGAAAAATCTATTCAAAAAGAAAATATCTGAACACGTTACTTTCGGATTATTCAGTAAATTCCGGGGCTGCAGCAAACGAAGCGGAGTATTGGGAATTTGAGCATTATCTGTCAGAGAAGATCAATCAGCTGCCGGAAAGACGGAGAGAGATCTTTAAACTTGCAAAACTGGAAGGAAAAAGTTACCGGGAAATAGCGGCACTGCTCAAAATTTCAGAAAATACCGTAGACATGCAGATGAGATTGGCCAATAGTGCTATTTATCAGGCCGTAAAACAATACCTGACCTGGCTGGTTATTTTCTTCCTGCACTTTTGACAACAGATGTGCCGACAGATACTCGGTCAACAATTGATCCGTACTTCTTTCAGCATCTTCCACGCGACAATTCAAAAAAAAATTTACAGCCCGATTACGGAAATCATTTTTAAATCCGTATTAGGGATAGTTATCATTAAAGCAGGAGTTTATGGACAATGAAAAAACAGATATAAAAAGAATCATCAAACTGCTTTATCAGAAACAGCCTTTAGGAAAACAGGAGTTATCTGATATCGGGGATTTTTTAAAAAATCCCGGTAATATGGACGAGCTCAATTCATACCTGGATAAAATTCCGGAAACGGGTTCTTCTTCCGATCTGAAACTGAAAGTTGAAACCATTTGGGACGAAATCGGAAAACGAAAGGAACATACACTTCCGTTCAAACGGACCATTTCAATCATCCGGAAATACGCGGCAATATTGCTCTTACCGTTGTTAATATACACTACCTGGGTAACTTACCAATACTTTTTCGCCCCAGCCGAATATTTTACTTTAGTCACCCGTAAAGGGGAACAAACGAATGTCATTTTACCCGATGGCAGTTCTGCCTGGCTAAATGTCGATACGCGGATCATATACAACACATCGTACGGGAAAAAAGAAAGGGAACTTACGGTTAGCGGAGAGGCGTTCTTTAAGGTTAAGAAGAATGCCGCAAAACCTTTTATCGTTCATGTTCAGAATATGGATGTAAAAGCATTGGGCACTGCTTTTAATGTAAAGGGATATGAGAATGACCTGATGGTTCAGGCATCTTTGTTTGAAGGGAAAGTAGATGTAAAAGTAAATGATTCCAAAGGACATTTAGAGCAACAAATACTGAATCCCGGGCAATCACTGGTCTTTAACAAAGAAACAGATCATGCCAACATGAAAAAGTTCAATCAGTCGACAGTAGGAGCCTGGAAAGACAAACAATTAATTTTTGAAAACACCCCTTTCAATGAAGTCATCAGCAATACAGAACGTTGGTTTAATGTCAGTATAACCTACCCTGCAATCCAGTTTAAGAATGATTATTTAACCCTGAGGCTTAAAAAAGGGGAACCGTTGGAACACCTGCTTGAAATCATTGATGAAACTATCGGAATTAACTACAAAATAGAGAATGATAAAATTGCACTAACAAAAAAATAATAATGCCTATGTAGAAACTAACTTTCCTAAAACAGGAAACAGCTAACTCGCGATCGGCCGTTCCCTGTTGCAATTAGTAATAAAAATAAATTTTAAAACAACTCAAATTTATGAAAAAAGATGATTTACGCCAAAAAGGGGTGTGGATTGGTAATGCCCTTTTAAAAAAAATTTGGAGGACGATGAAACTAACCGGACTATTTATGCTGATATCACTTGTAGCGATATCGGCGGGCACCTATTCTCAGAATACCCGTTTTTCATTTAAAATTGAAAACGGCACGTTAAATGATCTGTTTTTACACCTGGAGCAAAACAGCGAGTTCAGATTTTCCTATAACAAATCTGATTTGGATGATACGCAAAGGATCTCCTGTGAATTTGAAAACGAATCAGTTGAACAAATTATGAATAAGGTACTGGATACTGAAAAATTGTCGATTTCAGTAAAGAACGAATATGTTATCATAACCAGTAAAAAAGATGTTGAGGGTAAACCGTTTTACAATAATCAGCCAGTTAAAACAATTTCTGGCAGAGTTACCGATTCTTCCGTCACTCCTCTCCCGGGGGTAACTGTCGTTGTAAAAGGCACTACGCAGGGAACAATCACAGATGCAGATGGAAAATATTCACTAGCCAATGTTCCCGGCGATGCGACACTCGTGTTTTCGTTTGTGGGGATGAAAGCACAGGAAATCCCGGTTTCCGGGAAAACTGCGATTAATGTGGTGATGCAGGAAGAAACAGTCGGATTGGAGGAGGTCGTAGCCATCGGATATGGAACGATGAGAAAAAGTGACCTTACCGGCTCTTTAACCTCTCTCGGTAGTGAAGAAATTGTAAGTTCTCATAAACAAAGTACAACGGCTGCATTGCAAGGGACGATACCAGGTGTTGATATAATCAAAGATGGGAATAACCCCGGATCGGGTTTTAATATCATGATTCGTGGCCAGAATACGATCTCCGATGCCAGTACAACAGGAAATATGAATGACATTAATCCTCCTCTTTATGTCGTTGACGGGATGATGATGTCATCTATCAATGATATTGCTCCGGATGATATTGAGCGAATAGATGTGTTGAAAGATGCCTCTTCTACCGCTATCTATGGTTCCAGAGGGGCAAATGGAGTTGTTATTGTTACAACTAAAAAAGGCTCCGGCGGGAAAGAACGTTTTTATACCGAATATAATGGCTTCGTCAGTTTCTCAAGTGCAACGAACCTTCCTGATATGATGAACGGACAGCAGTGGGCAGACTATAAAGTACAACGCTATAAAGGGACAAACTGGAAAAATTATCTTAACGGAGAAACCGCCCCTGCCTATGCTGATGTTTTAACAACGCAGCAATTAAATAATTTAAATGCGGGGAAAAGTGTCGACTGGGTCGATGAGCTTTTAGGGCTGGCTATTTCTCATAATCATTCGGCAAGAATTTACGGGAATGGAGAAGGACTCGTTTATTCTTTCGGATTAGGCTATACTGATGAAGCTGGCGTTACAGGTGATACCGACAATTATAAGCGTTATAACCTAAGTGGATCCATTGATAAAGAGCTGAATAAAAACTTGAAAGCAGGTGTTAATATTTATAATACCTATTCTGTACTTTCTTCAACCCCTGAGACTGTCCGCCAGGCGTACCGTCTTTCTCCATTGGCTGATATGTACAATGATGACGGAAGTCTTCGGACATTTCCGGATGCTGCTTTGAGCAACGTATCAAACCCATTGGTGGAAAGAAAAAACAATGTCCGTGAAACCAAAACGTTACATGCTTTTGGTAATGTATACCTGGAATACAAACCGCTTAAATGGTTGACATTCAAAACAACATTCTCTCCCGATGTTACATTTGACCGGTATGGGGGATATGCAGCTTCAGAATCAAAAACAGGAAAGGGTTCTGCTGCAAATACAAGAGCTTACTATGAAACAAGTAATACCCTTTCGTATACATGGACAAACCTGGCCACAGTAAAAAAGAATTTTGGGGTTCATTCATTTGATGTCATGTTAGGAACGGAATGGTTTAAGAAAGAACAGGATGGTCTTGATGCTGAGGTCCGAAATTTTTCAACAGATGCATATACCTTTTATAACCTGGCTGCCGGTGCAAGTATTAACACGCTGGATAGCTATTATAGCGGAGAGCAGTGGATGTCGTATTTTTCACGTCTGAATTATTCGTTGAAAGATAAGTATCTGTTAACTGTAACAGGTCGTTACGATGGCAGTTCACGTTTATCCGAAGGACATAAATGGAAGTTTTTCCCATCGGCAGCCCTTGGTTGGCGTCTGTCTGAGGAAGATTTCATGAAGAACCAACATCTGGTGAATAATTTGAAACTTCGGTTAAGTTATGGGGTTTCCGGTAATAATAACAATATTGATCCGTATGAAACTTCAGCTACGATCGACAACAATTATTACGTGTTTGGAGATAATGCTTCGGTCGCTTCAACCATCAGCAGTTTTGCAAATACAACCCTTTCATGGGAAACTACCAAAGAGTGGAATCTGGGTGTTGACTTAAGTCTGTTTAAAGGACGTATTAATGGTAGCGCAGATGTTTATACCCGCCGGACAGAGGGTATTTTAATGGATCGGGTGCTTTCTATCATGAACGGTTATAGTTCCGTTATAGATAATGTGGGAATCGTTGGTAACAAGGGTATTGAACTCAGTCTGACTTCTTCAAATATCCGCACAAAAAATTTCTCATGGACAACAAATATAAACTTCGCGACTAATCATAATGAGATTATTGAATTGTCAGACGGCAGCACTTCAGATGAAGCAAATCAATGGTTTGTTGGGCAATCAGTAGGTGTTATCTGGGACTACAAGAAAGTCGGATATTGGGGCGTTGATGAAATCGATGAAGCTGCAGCTTATGGTTGTGTTCCAGGTTCCGTCAAAGTGTTGGAGGTCGATGGAAATACCAGCTCGACGAATGCAGATAAAGTATTTTTGGGAAATCGCTACCCGAAATGGACAGGTGGTATAACCAATACTTTCACGTATAAGAATTTTAGTTTAGCAGTGTTTGTATATACTCGTCAGGGGCAAAAGAGTTATTCCCAGTTTCACTGGACTGCTGCGCTTGATGATAACGTAAACTTTAACCATATGAACATCAAATATTGGACACCCGAAGATCCTGACGGAGCAGAATGGTATCGCGCGGGTACTGGCGACTATGGACAATCGTCTGCTCTTATGTGGCAAAAAACCTCTTTTGTAAAAGTCGGTTATATTACCCTTGGGTATGATTTGCCTAAATCCCTGACTCCTAAATGGGGACTAAATAAATGTCATTTTTATTTTTCTTGCCAGAACCCATTTGTGTTTACAAGCTATGATGGTTGGGATCCGGAAGCTCCAAGTAAAGGAACAGATACCTCCTACTTTATGACAAAGTCCTTTGATCTTGGCGTCAACTTAAGTTTCTAATCTAATTGATATACTGAAATGAAAAAAATAATACAAATTTCAATATTGGGCCTTTTGGCTACAGGTGTATTTGCATCCTGCAGTTTGGATGAGATAAATAAATCGACCGAAACAAGTGATAATTATATTACCAGTGAAACTGAATATGAAGAATTAGTAACAGCTGCTTATATGTATTTGCGCCCGCTTTTAGGATCTACAAATACGCATATGATGTGGTATGGAACTGATATTTATTCCAGGACCGGTGAGGTTAATAGTAGTTCTCAGGTTGGAATTGATGACTATTCTTATTTAGATCCAAACGATGGCAGCTGTTACAACTATTGGTCTGATAATTATAATGTTATAACAAAAACCAACACCGCAATGAGTCGTGGAGAGGATATTGAGTTATCCGAAGGAACACGTTCTGTAAGAACTGCAGAAATGTTAGCATTAAGATCCTATGCCTATTTTAACCTGGTAGAAACTTTTGGTGGTGTTCCCCTTGTCCTTGAAGAATCCTTAAGTCCGACTTATACCTATACAAGAGCATCAGAAGAAGAAGTTTATACACAGATTGTAGGCGACCTTGAAACAGCCATTAAAAGTCTGCCTGCTTCTTTAAGCTCAAGTGATTTTGGACGCGTGGATTTAGGAATGGCTAAGCACTTGCTTGGTAAAGTTTTGCTGACGAGGAGTTATAAATCTTTTGCCGTGTCGGACGATTTATCCAGGGCCATTACCTATTTCAATGATGTTATTGCTCTTCATCCAATGGTAAATGATTGGAGTACATTATTTGGAGATAATGGATACGATAATGATAATTCTGAGGTGATTTTTTCCGTGAGGTATTCGACCAACCAAAGTTATAACGGATTAACCGGAAACGGCCTTTACCAGCATTTTAAGTTTGCATTGTATATGTGGCCGGGGAATACTCATCGCGGAGCTCCTTATTGGCGTTCCGATGTTTCTTATATGGCTTCGGAAGATTATTTAAACTCTTTTGAAGACAATGATATTAGAAGCGATGAAACCTATTTGATAAGACATGTGGTTGCCGGAGCTTCAGGTTCCACCGGGAATATAACCTTTGAAAAAGGCGATACCGTAATTTATTTTCCTAAGTATGAAATGAGTGATGAGGAGATCACAACATACAAGGCTGCAAATCCAAGTGTCTATTTGGTTTGTAACCCAGACCGCTATCATGAACTTTTTGTTGTTGGGAACCAAAATGTTTGTTATCCGATGGTATATAAATTTTATGATCCGAATATCCCAGAATACACAGCAAGTGTGACCGATGGAGAAGACGGTATGGGAACAAGAGATACCTATATTTTTCGCACCGCAGAAACAAAATTGCTGTTAGCTGAAGCATATCTTAAAAATGGGAAGACAGATGAAGCCTTACAGCAAGTGAATGATATCCGGACCCGTGCCAGTGCGACTTCATTAACAAGTATCGATTTAGATGGAGTACTCGATGAATCAGGACGCGAGTTATTTGGTGAAGCAAATCGTTGGATGGACCTGAAACGTTGTGGCAAATTATTTGAAAGGGCATATAAATATAACAAGTTTGTTCAGGCACACCATTCAAGCGCATCGGATATTGATTCCTATTTCCTGTTAAGACCTATTCCTCAAACAGAAATTGAGCGGACTCAAAGTTCGTTAACACAGAATCCGGGGTACTCAGACTAATAAAAAATCCACAATTCTTTACTATGGTATTTGCAATAACCATTCCTCCGAAATATCAGCTGCGGATCACTGTTTGACAAGTAATATTATATTGAAATTGAGAAAGTTTTATTGGAAATAGAATAAAAAGAGTGCGTACTCTGAAAATCATTTAATTACATGATTTTCAGAGTACGCTCAATAAACAAATGAAAGAGGACTTTTTTTAAGAAGAACGGTTATGAGAAAATCTGTTTTATTTATTTTTTTCTCAGGTTTCTTTCTTCATGGCATGGCAGCCGAAAAACGTGACCTGCTGCAGAAAGAAGCCCGGAGAATTAATTTGGCGCAATTGCTGGTTCAAAATTTTTCTGAGCTGGATTTTCCAAGATACAGCAATCGTGGTTTCTGGGATAATTTACCTTCCGCAATCATGGATATAGAATGCTGTGATGTGGAAGACAACGGATTGAAACGTTTCTGGCCCAAAGGTATTACCCGGATTGTATTTACAATGCATTCAACCGGCAAGAAAGGCGAAAGCACAATTAAGATAACGCCTTTATAAAAAAGAGTAGGAAGTGTAAATTTGCGATAATTAAATACAGAAATACAATAATGAACAAGTTAAAAATCCGCATTAGTATAATTTTATGTCTGATATTTACAACCGGGATTCAGGCCAAAGAGTACAATATCCTCGATTTCGGAGCAAAACCCGACGGGCAGACAATAAACACAAAGGCTATTCAGTCGGCTATTGACCAACTGTCGGAAGCTGGTGGCGGTAAATTAATCGTTCCGGAAGGAAAATTTCTTACCGGAAGTTTGCAGATGAGATCCAATATCCACCTGTATCTTGAAAAGGGGGCAGTTTTACTCGGGAGCACCAACCCTTATCATTACACCGAACTGGCGATGCCCGGCAGGCCGGAGACCGATAAAAAGGACGATAATTCGCAAATGGCACTTCTGGTTGCATACAAAGCTGATAATATAATCATTTCTGGTAATGGGAGAATTGACGGACAAGGGAGGGCGCTGGCCCTGAATATCGATAGCTTACATCATACCGGAGAGAGGATTGATCCTAATTATAATGTTTCAGGCATGCGTCCGAACGAAACGATGCGCCCGAAGCTTTTTCGTTTTTCGACCTGCACGAATGTCAGTATTTCAGGTTTGGAACTTCAAAACAGCGCCTGTTGGGGGCTCTCGTTCGAGTTATGCCATAACCTGAAAATAGACGGGGTCAAAGTGCTTAACCGTGCTTACTGGAACAATGACGGAATGGATATTTCGGATTGCCGCAACGTAAGCATAACCAATTGTGATGTCAACTCTGCCGATGACGGTATTTGCCTGAAATCATACTATCCGGGATATGCCAACGACAGCATTTATATTGCCAACTGTAAGCTAAGGACAAGTGCCAGCGCCATTAAATTCGGGACAGCGTCATACGGTGGGTTTAAAAACATAACCATCAGGAATATTAAAATCTACGATACTTTCCGCTCGGCAATAGCAATCGAATCGGTTGACGGGGCTGACATTGAGAATATTGAAATTTCAGATATCACGGCAAAAAATACCGGGAATGCCATTTTTATCCGTCTGGGACACAGGGGAGGTAAAAATCCGGGAAGCATAAAAAATGTTCATATCCACGATATGAAAGTACAGGTCGCATTTGGCCGGCCCGATATCGATTATGACATGAGGGGCCCGGCTGTAACCTTTTTTCACAATCCTTTCCCTTCATCAATAACGGGTATCCCGGGACACGAGGTCGAAAATGTCAGGATCGAAGATATTGAGATAACATACCCGGGGAGGGCATCAAAAGGAATGGCTTACGTTCCGCTGAGCCGATTAAACCAGGTGCCTGAACAAATAAAAGATTACCCAGAGTTTCATATGTTCCGCGAATTACCCGCATGGGGTTTTTATGTGCGCCATGTAAACGGCATTGCGTTTAAAAATGTTGCAGTGGTAACCAGAAAACACGATTTCAGGCCTGCTTATGTTTTTGACGATGTGCAGGGGGTAAATATGGATAAGGTTTACATGAACGGGGACAATAACGGAGCGCAAATTATCCTGAGAAACGTAACCGGCAAAAATTTAAATGTAGACCCGGAGTTAGTTAAAGTGGTTCAATAAAATTATTTAAAGCTAACGAAGTAAAATCTTTCCACTGGTATTTTATTGTATTTTCATCTTAGACGAATCGTACAAATTTCAAATTTGTATTTGCTTTAATCGTAAAAAGTTTTAACATTTGGCATTGACTTACCTTAGTTAAACTTATAAACGATTGAAAGGGGCAGACATAAATATTGAAAAAAAGATTGTCCTGCAATTTATTTCAGGTAATGAAAAAGCCTGTGAACTGATTTTTCACCAGACTAAGGGCAAACTGAAAGGATTCCTCAAAAAAGCATTACCAAAAGATGAAGATGCAGAGAGCATCATGCAGGATGTTTATCTAAAGCTATGGTCAACGCGAAAATTTATTCAACCGGATAAGAATTTTGAGACTTACCTTTTTGCAATAAGCAGGAACCTGGTAATCGATGTCATGCGGAAAAGGCTACACAAACAAAAATATCTTGAGAATATAAAATTAATAGTATGGAAGAAAACTATGTCATCAATGAAATTTGAACAATTAAAAATCATATCTTAGTACTTTTCCAAAAAGACAACGAAAGATGCGGTTGGCAAACCCGATCTGAAACTGGCTCGCGATACTTATTTTGCAAGGCTCTACCCACTAGGAAAAGTTGGGGTCAGGACGAAATGGAGCCTTCCCTGTTGGGGCTAACTGTTGAAGCAGAGAAATCAATTATTGAAAAATAATCACGTAATAAATATGTCAAGAATTTTTACTCTGATAGGTCTTATTCTTGTTATACACGTACAAGCACAAACACATGATTGGGAAAACCCTGATGTTGTGTGCATTAACAAAGAACCGTATCATTGTACCTTAACATTACCTTCGATACAAAAGAATTGTGAGGAAGTAGTTTCCCTTAATGGCCAATGGAAGTTTCACTGGTCAAAAGATCCCTGGACAAGGCCGATAGATTTTTATAAAGAAGATTTCGACGCTTCTTCCTGGGATGATATTGTTGTGCCGGGCAACTGGCAGATGCAGGGCTACGGAATTCCGATATACACCAACTGGACGTATCCATTCAAAAAAGATCAGCCCCGTGTAACCGGCGAGCCGCCGAAAGATTATTTCAGCTATGAAAACCGGGATCCGGTCGGTTCTTACATTACTTCTTTCAATATTACGACTGAGATAAAGGATAAACGTTTTTTTCTTCATTTCGAAGGCGTAAAATCTGCGATGTATGTTTGGGTGAACGGGAAGAAGGTAGGCTACAGCCAAAATTCGATGTCGCCTGCGGAATTTGATGTGACCGATTTTGTATCGGAAGGTAAAAACAGCCTGGCTGTAGAGGTGTACCGATGGTCAGACGGAAGTTATCTGGAAGATCAGGATATGTGGCGCTTTAGTGGCATTTTCCGTCCGGTGGAACTGTGGGTACGCCCGCAAACCCATATCCGGGATTATACCATTACCGCAATACCTTCCAACGACTTTTCCACGGCTGATTTCCATGCAAAATTTCAGATTCGGAACCTTTCTAAGAAAAAAGTCAAAAACCTGGCAGTGAATGTGGCGTTGACCGGAAGAAATACGAAAGGAGAAAAAATAGAAAAAAAACTATCGTCAGCAATCAAGGAGATTGGTGCTAGTGCGACAGCTGATGTTGAGCTTAATGCTTTTCTGGAAAACCCCGAATTGTGGTCCGCTGAAAAACCCAACCTGTACCAGGTCGAGATCACCCTTTTGAAGGACAATAAGGCGATTGAGAAATTTCAATGCGAGACAGGTGTACGCAAGTTAGATATCAACGGCGAAACTTTTTTGGTCAACGGGAAACCGGTCAAATTAAAAGGGGTGAACCGGCACGAGCATCATCCACGTACAGGGCGTCTTGTAGATGCAGCGGCATTGGTCAAAGACCTCCGGTTGATGAAACAAGCCAATATTAATATGATCCGTACATCCCATTATCCCAATATGCCACTGTTCTACGAACTTTGCGATAAATATGGTATTTACGTCATGGACGAAGCTAATAATGAAAGTCATGATTATGGTATTGGAAACAAAGATCTTGGAGACAATTCATCATGGACAAAAGCACACGTTGATCGGGCTGTTTCGCTAGTACAACGGGATAAAAACCACCCGAGCATTCTTTTCTGGTCATTAGGAAACGAAGCAGGCGCAGGCAGGAATGCCCGGGCAATGGCCGATACAGTACATGCAATGGATTCTACGCGTATCGTTTTTTATGATTCCGACAGATCTGTTTCTGAGATATACGATGACGGGTACCTGTCCCCTGATAAACTAATCGAATTAGCCAATAAAATAACTGACCGTCCGGTGATGATGAGGGAATATGCACATGCGATGGGAAATTCCGAAGGAAACCTGAAAGAATACTGGGACATCATTGATTCACGAGATGACATAGCCGGAGCTGCGATCTGGGATTGGGTAGATCAGGGGATTGCTAAAAAAATAGACGGATCGCCTTTGAAATATGGAACGAATCCGTCGGACTTAACACTCCGGAAAGACGAATTCTGGGCGTATGGAGGAGATTTCAATGATCATCCGAATTCAGGTGTGTTTAACATCAATGGGTTGATTGGACCCGACCGTGTTCCCCATCCACACTATTACCAGGTGCAAAAGGTATATCAGAATATTGATTTTAGCCTTGAAAACAATTCGCAGGTGCGTTTGAAGAACAAATTTTTCTTTACCGGCCTGGATGAATTTGATTACAGCTATGAATGGTTAAAGAATGGGGACTTGATTGATTCGGGCCATGTGGCACTCCAGGGCGATTTACTGAAAATACCATCGATATCGGCACAAAATGGCGAATTGTGCCTGAATGTGTATGCCACACTTAAAGATGCCACACTTTGGGCTGAAAAAGGTTTGGTAATCGCCAAAGAACAGTTCATTACCCAAAGTCCAAAAAATCAGCAAATTGAGCAAAATACAGGTAAGGTTTCCATTGAAGAAAACTCAGAGAAAATCATTGTAAAAGCAGAAAAGAACATCTTTACTATTGACGCTACAGATGGGGCATTGACCAGTTGGAAAAATAACGGCAACGAATTACTGAAGGGTAGTCTGGAGCCATATTTCTGGAAACCTGCAAATGACAACCAAAAACGGAACGGATATAATAGACGGTTAGGTCCCTGGAGAAATGCAGCTGAGGAACGAACGGTACAGGATGTGAAAAAGTCCGTACAAAATGGACTGGCTGTGGTCGAAATTGATATGAAACTTGCCATTTGCGCTTCATACCAATTAAAATACAGCGTAAATGGGAAAGGGCAACTTCAGGTGGAAGCAAGTTACCACCCGGGAAAAAACGATCTCCCATTAATGCCCAAATTCGGAATGAGGATGCGTATCCTTTCGGATTTTGATCAGATTGACTGGTACGGACGTGGCCTACAGGAAAATTATCCCGATCGTAAAACAGGCTATTTTATCGGGAAATACAGCCTGCCTTTGGAGAAATTTATTGTCAATTATATCGCACCGCAGGATAATGCAAACCGCACCGATGTTCGTTGGTTTTCATTAAGCGAAAAAGAAGGGAAAACGATCCGCATAACAGGCCTGCAACCGATAAATTTCAGGGCATGGCCTTACAACGAAGACGATTTGGAAAAAGCCATGCATCCGTATGAGCTGCCCAATCACGATTTTATCAACCTGAATATTGACCTCAATATTCACGGAGTTGGTGGAAATGATAGTTGGGGAGCCCGTACCTTAGACAAGTACACCATAGATGGGAATAAACCATTTTGTTATGGGTTCATAATGGAATACATGGATAGTCAAAACAAATAACAATTTATTTTGAAGCTCATTTTACTTAGATACCCGACTTGATATATCCTATGTTTCTTTGGGAACCCGGTATCAGGATGCCCCTTCCTCCCCTGCTATGAAATGAATAGCGGGTGGGAACAGGTGGCTCAAATTGGAATGATTCCACAGGAAAAGCTGTTTTAAGTCAGGACGGGCTGTCCTGGGTCTACACAACTTGTGGCCAACGAAAACATAAACGGCGACAAGATCACCTCCCGATCGCCCTCAGAATGTCAGCCGGGAGGAACAGGTGATCGGGTAAGCCAAAGACAAAAACAAAAGGATTTTCTGGACAAGGTTTTTATTTAAAGACAAGTTTGATAAGATTATACGCTAATTGCCAAACAGCTCAAAAGTGAGATTATGAAAAAAACAGTAATCCCTTATTATAAGCGTAACAAAATGTAACCATCAGGAATATTAAAATCTAAATGTAAAACCCGGAGTTGGTTAAAGAGGTTCAATAAAATTATTTAAAACTGACGAAGTAAAATCTTTCCACTGGTATTTTATTGTATTTTCAACATAGACGAATCGTACAAATTTCAAATTTGTATTTGCTTTAATCGTAAAAAGTTTTAACATTTGGCATTGACTTACCTTAGTTAAACTTATAAACGATTGAAAGGGGCAGACATAAATATTGAAAAAAAGATTGTCCTGCAATTTATTTCAGGTAATGAAAAAGCCTGTGAACTGATTTTTCACCAGACTAAGGGCAAACTGAAAGGATTCCTCAAAAAAGCATTACCAAAAGATGAAGATGCAGAGAGCATCATGCAGGATGTTTATCTAAAGCTATGGTCAACGCGAAAATTTATTCAGCCGGATAAAAATTTTGAGACTTACCTTTTTTCAATAACCAGGAACCTGGTAATCGATGTCATGCGGAAAAGGCTGCACAAACAAAAATATCTTGAGTATCTTTGCCGGCAGTTAAACGAAGAGCAGAAGAACAGTCTGGATACAAAAACGATCGTGGAATATTCCGAATTGGAAAGAAAGATAATCGGGTTGATTAATCAATTACCGGAAAAAAGAAGGGAAATATTCAAGTTAAACCGACTGGAAGGACTGACTTATAAAGAAATAGCTGAAAAGTTAAATATCTCGGAAAACACTGTCGATTCACAAATGCGGAAGGCATTGGCATACTTTCACCTGGAAATGGAACACTATCTGGGGCTCCTCATCTGGTGGTATCTCCAACAGTAATGTTGACGGAAACGCTGAAGCCTTAATATTAAGTTGCGAATGCATGAATATTAAGTTTCGGATGCACTGTCCGAAACTTGTCGATGTATTGGAGCCGTTTCAAAATATATTATATCAAAGTCCAGATCTCCTACCTCAACGGGTAGGATGGTACCTCCGTGAATAATTTTAAAAACATCTATTATTTTAATTATCAATACAATACATTGTCGTGTTTAAAAAATATGAAAAAAAAATTTATAATGCAGGCACGGAAAAATTGTCGTCAAACGTAAACGGGTTTGTATTTACAATTTTAAGAAATGGACAGAATATCCGATAATCTTCTTGAAAAATTTATATCGGGCAAAAGGATAACAGACGATGAATTTGCCTTATTGGAAAGCTTGATTGACGATACGGATAATAAAAAGGAAGTTTTTCAATGGCTTGAAAATAAATGGAATGACAGTACTCCGGAAAAGGTACACGTTCAATTTGAACAGATCAGGAAACAGATCAGAGATCAATCAACGAAGCAACGATTGAAAAGAGTGGTTTCCATTCTGTCAAAAGCTGCTGCTGTTCTTTTCCTTCCGTTTTTTGTCATTTCCCTCTATTTCTATATTAACCGGATTGATTCGGGCAAATTACTGACACTTTCTACGCAGAAGGGGGAACAAACCAGCGTGATACTTCCCGATGGTTCGAAAGTCTGGTTAAATGTAGATACAAAACTAAGCTATCCTGTAAATTACGGTGTAAGGTCCAGAAACGTGGAATTGGAAGGAGAAGCTTATTTTGAAGTAACGAAGAACAAACAACTTCCTTTTGAAGTTTCATCAGGAGGCATCACGACTAAAGCGTTGGGGACATACTTCGTGGTTTCGTCTTATCCTGAATCTTCTGCAATCAGGTCGTCCCTGGTCCAGGGATCCATTGAAGTGAGATACAAAAACGGCTTTAAGATTTTAAAACCCGGCCAGCAACTCATTTATACAAGGAATAAACAGGAAGTTACCGTTCTGCCATTTAACGAAAGCGATGAGCTTGCATGGAAAAATGAGCAGCTAATATTCCGGTTAACGCCGTTTGATCAGGTTATAAAGGAACTGGGGAAATGGTATGATGTTGATTTTGATTACAATCCTGCCCTATTCAAAAACGAAACTTTTACGGCTAAGTTTAAACGGTCGGAAACACTTGAACATGTACTCCAGGTTATGGCAACAGCCGGAGAATTCAAATATCGCATTGAAACAAAAACAGTTAAGATTATGAAATAAAAAAATAAGCGGATGAAATGATAAAAATACCCTGTGATATAAAAAACGGGCAGAATCGTTAGCGCCGATTCTACCCGGAAAATTGTATCAATTTTATTAACGTAATAACAAGTCAAATTTATGAAAAAAAAGAAACCTTTTATGTCGGGAGGCTCAAATCGCCCGATATTAAAAATTTTGCGAGTTATGAAACTGACCATGATCATTCTATTTTCGACTACAATGTTGGTTTCTGCTAGTTTATACTCACAAACTACACGACTAACGTTGAACTTTTCGGACATTTCCTATGAAGAATTGTTCACAAAGATTGAACAACAAAGCGAATTTAGTTTTGCTTATACCGGTTCAAATTTCGACCCGAATCAAAAGGTTAAAGTTAATGTTAGCAAAGGAACGATAAAGGAAATTTTAGATGAAATACTTCCGGCTAATGTTACTTATGAAATTGTCGACAAGTATGTTGTGATACGAAATGCAGGCGAGAAAAACGGTACTGTAAGCCAACAGCAACAAATCACCGTTTCCGGCCGTGTCACCGACTCTTCCGGTGCACCTTTGCCTGGGGTTTCAATCGTAATAAAAGGTACTACCCAGGGAATTATTACCGATGCCGACGGGAAATATTCATTAACCAATGTCCCCGGCGATGCGGCACTCATGTTTTCGTTTGTTGGAATGAGGAGCCAGGAAATGGCAGTATCAGGTAAAACTACGATAAATGTGGTAATGCAGGAAGAGTCCATTGGCATTGAAGAAGTGGTTGCTGTCGGCTATGGACAACAGAGAGTCGCTACGGTAACGGGCGCCGTATCTCAAATTAAGTCAGAAAAGATTACAGTAGCTCCTCAAGCCAATGTAACCCACATGCTGGCAGGTCAGCTACCTGGGTTGATTTCAAAACAGACGTCCGGCATTCCGGGAGCTGATGACGCGAGCTTAAATATCCGCGGTTTTGGAAGCCCGCTGGTTATTGTCGATGGTCTTGAAACAGATTTAAACAAGCTGGACCCGGCCCAAATTGAATCAATTTCTATCCTGAAAGATGGAGCGGCTTCTATCTATGGGGCACGCGCCGGTAATGGCGTAATTTTGGTTACGACAAAACGTGGTCAACAATCCAAACCGACTATAACAGTCAACAGTTCATATACATTACAAGGTTCCACAAAGGTTATCAAAGCGGCAAGTTCAGCAGAACGGGCACAGTTTGAAGTAGATAAATGGCTCAATTCAGGCAAACCGGCAGATCAGGTTCCGTTTACGGAAGAGGAAATCCAGAAGTTCAAAGATGGGTCTGATCCCAATTACCTGAATACAAACTGGTTTGACGCATCGATCCGGAAATTCGCACCCCAACAAAATCATAATGTTTCTCTTTCCGGAGGCAACGATGCGATTAAATATTACGGCTACTTCGGCTATAACACGCAGGAAAGCATTTTGAAAAAGAATGGAGGAAATTATGACCGCTATAATTTTCAGACGAATGTGGATGCGAAGGTAACTAATCAAATTTCAGTCGGTATGGATATGCAGTATTTTAAAGAGCAGCGCTTTTATCCTTCCGGTGCCGACGGCGTGGGCACGAATAACAACTTCTGGAGGGATTTAATTTATGCCGCTGACCCTTCATTTCCATTAACATTACCCGATCCGACAAAGCCGGCTTATGCAGGTATTACTTATGGTAATCCATTGTTCGCCACCAACTCCGATTTATGCGGTTATCAGGATAAAGGAAACAATATTGTCCAGTTTAAAGGTGAAGTGAAATATGATTTTAAATATGTTCCAGGATTAAATGCTAAGGCAGTCGTCATATACCGGAATAACTCTTTTGACCAAAAAGTGGTGAAGAAACAGGAAAAATTCTATACCTACAGTACTGAAACAGAACAGTACACCTACGTGCGTAGCTCTCAGGATCCTCAATATCTAAGTCTGGCCAGTAGCACCGATACTAAGTTGGTTCAGCAATATTCGTTAAACTATAACAAGGTATTCCTTAATGTACATCATGTTTCCGGAATGTTTTTGTACGAATATCAAAAAGAACAGGGCAAATCTTTTAATACCTCGCGCGGCGGGTATCAATCTATGGCACTTGAAGAATTGTTTGCCGGTGATCCGACAACTGCGGCCAATAATTCATCAAGTTATACTAATGGCCGTATCTCCTGGATAGGAAGGGTGAATTATAGCTACATGGATCGTTATATGATTGAAACGATCTTAAGGGCAGATGCTTCTTCCCGCTTTGCAAAAGGACATCGGTGGGGTTATTTTCCAAGCGTTTCCTTGGGATGGAATATTGCTCAGGAAAATTTTCTGAAGCAGTTGGATCTCTTCGATAACTTGAAAGTCCGCCTGAGTTATGGGTCATCCGGTTATGATGCAGTCGCCAATTTTGCTTACCTGACCGGTTATAAATTTGACGCTACCTATACGCTTGACGACAATTTGATTTCTGCTCTGGTCCCTTCCGGTTTGGCCAATATCAATTTAACATGGGAGAAAATGAAGATCTACAATGTGGGGGTCGATTTTTCGCTGTGGAATCGTCATCTCTATGGCGAATCCGAATACTTTTATCGTAAGCGTTCCGGGATTCCCGGTAGCCGTATAAATTCACTACCTTCTACTTTTGGCGCTGAACTTCCTCAGGAAAATCTGAATAGCCAAAGTACATCGGGATTTGAGTTGAGATTAGGTACTTCCGGAAAGATAGGAGCTGTTAACTATGATATCTCCGGAAATATTGCATATTCAAGATCAAAATGGATAAATATTGATGAACCGACATATACTGACCCGGATGAGATAAGAATGTATAAAAATAGTGGCCGATATACCGACCGGCGTTACGGATACGTTTTTGACAAGCTGTTTACAAGCCAAAAAGAGATCGACGAATGGTCTTACACGTTTGATGTATTAAATAATGACAATTCGTCGCTTAAGCCAGGTGACGTGAAGTATAAAGACTTAAACGGAGATAAAGTTATCAACTGGCGTGATCAGAAAGAGATCGGAAAGGGAGCTGAACCTCATTGGACTTTTGGCCTCAACATCCTCCTTAAATACAGAAATTTTGATTTTTCAGCACTATTCCAGGGAGCATTTGACTATACAACGAACGTAAATCTGGCCGGAGCTGCTACGACACTTAATTATCGAAACAACTGGAATGAAAAAACGAATAACCGGGCTGATGCATTGCTCCCAAGACCGGCTGGTTCATCGACAAATGATTTCTATTCAGATTACAGGAATCATGACACCGCTTATATGCGCCTGAAGAACACGTCCTTGGGTTATGAAATTCCTGCATCGGTACTGACTAAGCTAGGAATTAGCAGATTTAGAGTATATGTTGCCGGTACTAATCTTTTTACTTTAAGCACGCTCAACAAATATGGTGTTGACCCTGAAATGCCGGAAGGCTATGGCGCAGGCGTTTATTACCCTCAACAGTATACAATGAGTATTGGCTGTAATCTTACCTTCTAATTCAAACAGGAAATGAAAACGAAAATTAAATTGACTATAGTAGCTTTGGCTACAATGATTATGAATTCATGCTATGACGTACTGGATCAGTCTCCTACCGACAGATATACCGATGCTGTAGTTTGGGATGACCCTTATCTGTTAAATGCACATTTGGCTGAACTTTATGCATGTACGCCCGTAATGGTTCAGGATGCGATTTGTCTGATGAATACATGGGACGGCGCACCGATGAACCGTGATGATAATAGTTGGAGCACTATTATGGGATTTAGTGAACAGATGGAAGGTACTGTACGCACGATTGAAATTACAGATGAAGCCAAATACAATTTTGGCGGACAGGCACACCTTTTAGGTATGAAAGAGAATGGAATACAAGCAAATGGCACCGAGCTACAATGGTGGGGAAATGCTTATTATACAATTCGGAACCTGAATAATTTTATTGCGGGTGCCGGGAACTCTACTATTTCGAATGTTGAAGAACGTATAGGTGAAGCCCGTTTTTTAAGAGCTTTCTGTTATTTCGCAATGGTAAAACGCTATGGAGGAGTACCTTTGATTACCGAAGTCCAAAGCCTGGAGGCTGATTCAACAGTATTGTACCCTAAGAGAAACACCGAAAAAGAGGTGTATGATTTTATCCTGGAAGAAACGGATGAAATTTCCAAAATACTACCTTCTTCCAGCGAGGCAGGCCGTGCCAACAAATGGGCAGCTTTAGCCCTCCGCAGCAGAGCTGCGCTATATGCCGGGAGCACCGCACAGTTTGGAACGCAGCAATTAGGAGGATTGCTGGGCTTTCCCAATGAAGATCATTCCACGTATTATCAGATTTGTTACGATGCATGTAAGGAGATAATGACCCAGGGACCTTACAGTCTGTATGACGGAGATGCAGATAAAGTTCAGAATTTTAAGAATATCTTTTTGAAAAAGGGCAACTGTGAAGCAATTATGGTTAAACAGCATTCCGGTGCGGGCTTTATGGATGGCGGTTCCAACAGATGGTCATGGGATATGGTCGAATGCCCGCGGCCAAATGTATGGGGGGTAGGAAATTATCATGGTCCTTATTTGGAAATGATTGAGGAGTTCGAACATAAAGATGGTACTCCCGGGGTGATTGACCGCGAGCAAGCAAAGAGCCGGCTGTGGAAAATGGAGGAATTATGGGGAGACCGCGATCCCCGTTTCTTCGCTTCTATATGGACAAACGGTACTTCATGGCCGGATGCTGTTGGTGGAGTTTTGGGCAGTAATACAATCGACATGCATAATGGAATTATGTCAAGAGATGGCGAACTGATTGATGGACGTTATGATTCATATGAGGGAATTCCTGCTGTTGGTGACCAGCTAGTACGTTTTAAGGAAGGGAATACACCTAATACCGGTTTTGGTATAATGAAATATCTTGATCCCGACGCGAATAACATGAACTGGTTCAGTGAATCGACTACTGATTATTTGATCTTTCGTTATGGTGAAATTTTGCTGAACTATGCAGAAGCTGCCTTCGAGTTAGGAAAAACAGGAGATGCGTTGGATGCAATCAACCAAATCCGTGACCGAGCAGGAATTGCCGGATTAACGACTATCGATCGTGAAAAAATTCATCATGAAAGGAAAGTAGAATTGGTTTTCGAAAATCATCGTTACTGGGATTTAAGACGTTGGAGGACTGCAGTCACAGCCCTCACCAGAACTTATACAGGATTACGTTATATTTATGACGCTGCCTCCGGAAAGTATCGTTTAGATTTTATTGATGATATAGACGGTCGGGCAAAAACACCCACTTTCCCTGAAAAGAATTATTATTTTCCGATTGGTCAGGGGCGTATTGCAGCAAATCATAACTTAGTAGAAAATCCAGGTTATTAATCATTTGAAGAATCAGTGTTCGCCAATCGTAATATTACTGAATTACTTTGAATAGTCACTTGCTTCCGCTTACCCATTGGACCCGCCGGGGGAGTATTCTTCCCCGGCGGGTCAGGGGTAAAGCGCGAAGGTCTAAGATTGACACGACATCAGAGATTATTAACATATAGTTTATTTATGAAAACACGTGTTCTTACAATATTGTTGGGACTAATATTTGCTGTAAATGGACAGGCACAGTATTATTCAAAAGGAGATGGAGCATTGAAACTCCCCGCCTTGATAAGTGATAATATGGTGCTCCAACAGTTACGAAATATCTGTATATGGGGAGAAAGTTATCCTGATGCAGAAGTGAGTGTCACTCCTTCGTGGGAGAACAAGAGTACAACCGTAAAAGCCGGTACAAATGGACGTTGGAAGTTACATCTAAGGACTCCGGCCGCCACTTCCATTCCGCAATATATCATTGTAAAAAGTAAAAATAGATCACTGAATGTCGAGAATGTACTTATTGGCGAAGTCTGGCTTTGCTCGGGACAGTCTAACATGGCAATGACCGTCAATGGTGCCGGAGGACAAGTATCTAATTATAAAAATGAAGAGAGTGATGCTAATTATCCTGAGATCCGTATGTTTAACGTCAAGCCTGATTTATCGGCAAATGCGGGAGTTGATGTTGAAGGGAAATGGGATATCTGTTCTCCGGAAACAGTTTCAGACTTTTCTGCTGCAGCATATTTTTTTGCAAGAAAAGTGTATAAAGAGACAGGTATTCCTGTCGGGATAATAAATTCTTCCTGGGGAGGTACCGATATCGAAACATGGATAAGTATGGATACCTTTAAAAACCTTCCCGGGCACTTCCGGGTAAGGTATGAAGATGCTGAAATATTCGGCGTTGAAAATGTATTGAAGAAAAACGAAAATAACAGGAACGCATTTATTGATACTGTTGCCAGCGATGCTGGAATGAAAGAGCAATGGTATAATCCATCGCATAACTTTGAATCGTGGAAACTTATGACTCAGCCACAGGAATGGTCGGGTACAGAGCTGGCATCTTTTGATGGTGTGGCCTGGTTTAAATATGATTTTAATATATCGGATGCCGGTACTGATCAAGGGGGTGCCTTATCTTTAGGTAAAGTAGATGATAATGATATAACATGGATAAATGGGATAAAGGTTGGTGAAACAGAAGGGGCCGGTTACGACAGAATGTATGATGTTCCTTCAGGAGTACTAAAGAAAGGAAAAAATACGATCGTAATAAAAGTGGTAGACGCTATTCGTGCCGGGGGGCTTACCGGGAGGAAGGACGATCTTTATATCAAAACAAAAGAGGGAAAATATTCTTTAGCCGGGGATTGGCAATACAAAACAGCACTGAATACGACTGATTTACATTATACAGATGTAGTTCCCAATCTGTGTTACGGGCTGTTATATAATGCAATGATTGATCCTTTAAAGGATTTCGCGATCAAAGGTGTTATCTGGTACCAGGGAGAGAATAATACTGGCCGGGCATATGATTACCGTACTTTATTCCCTGCTTTAATAAAGGATTGGAGGACGAAATGGGGCTACGATTTCCCATTTTACTGGGTACAGCTGGCAGCTTACCTGCCTAAAGCAGAAAAACCTCCTGTTGCCGATAATTGGGCTGAACTAAGAGAATCTCAAACAATGACACTCTCATTGGAACACACCGGACAAGCAGTAACTGCCGATATCGGGGATGCAAACGATATACACCCCAAAAACAAGCAGGATGTTGGCTTAAGATTGGCATATATTGCCCTGAATAAGGACTACAATATGACTGATATTATATGCTCGGGACCTACTTACAAGACAATGAAGATAAACCGGGACAGGATTATTATAGAATTTGACAATATAGGTTCAGGCTTGATTATAACCAGCAAATATGGATATATTGAAGGCTTCTCGATTGCAGGGACTAACCAGAAATTTGTATGGGCAAATGCAAAACTCGAAGGGAAAAACAGGGTGATAGTATATTCCAATGAGATAAAAAAACCTGTTGCGGTACGCTATTGCTGGTCCGGTAATCCGGATGTAAATCTGTTTAATAGTGCAGGCTTACCTGCTACTCCGTTCAGAACAGATCAATGGAAGCTCAGTACAGAATATTGAAATGGGATGCGTCAATCATTATTCAACCGCCTAAGCTATTGGGTAGAACTTATGAAAAAAAATGTAGAAATAATTATGAGTCTTATCATTCTTGCCTCATGTGTGAATGATACGATGCCAATTTCAGATTTGCGCTGCGAATATCTGGAATCGCCGATTAATATCGATGCTCAAAATCCGCGTTTTACATGGACTTACGAATCGGACTGCGGTAATATTATACAAAAAGCTTATAAACTTGATATCGCTACTTCTAAACAAGCCCTGGCGGAAGGAACGTTTTTCTGGACATCAGGTAAAATAAAAGAAAATATAAGTAGTGCGGTATATACTGGAAGAGAAGGGCTGCAATCCCATACCAAATATTATTGGAGAATAATTTCCTGGTGTGATGCAGATAAGGTGATTGTTTCTGTTATCGATAGTTTTGAGACCGCCAAAATGCAAACTTCTGATTGGTTCGCCAAATGGATAACAGACAAAAATGACAAAGAATTCGGACCAGCTCCCATGTTTCGAAAATCATTTACCACTGATAAAAATATTGCGTCCGCGAAGTTATATGTAAGTGCGGCAGCATATTACAAATTATACATAAACGGAGAGGTTCCCGGCAAGGTGAAGCTTGACCCCGGATACACGCATTATGATAAAAAGAATTTATACTCAACGTATGATATCGCTAAATTTCTCAAAAAGGGGGAAAATGTTGTTGCCACGGTGCTGGGAAATGGTTTTTACAATGAAAGCGCTCCTGTTGCAACATGGGATTTCGAGAAAGCCAGATGGCGGGACAGGGCAAAAATGATAATGGAAATTCATGTAGAATATACCGACGGTACAAAATTGTTGATACCCACCGATGAAACATGGAAAACAGCTATTGGACCGCATGTATATAATAACATATATAGCGGAGAGACCTACGATGCCCGTAAGGAGATAGCGAGTTGGAACAAACCCCTTTTTGATGATACAAAATGGGGTAATGCCGTACCCGCAAAAGCACCATCACAAATGCTGATATCGCAAACCATGCAACCAGTGAGGGTTACCAAAGAATATCCTGCGGTTTCGATGCAGTCGTTCGGGGACACTGTTTTTGTTTTTGATATGGGGATAAACCTGACCGGGGTCTGCCACATAAAAGTCAGGGGTAACCGGGGAACCAAAGTAACCCTTACTCACGGAGAGTTGTTAAAAAGCAACGGCCGGCTGGAAATGAGGAACCTGGATATTTATTACAAACCATTAAAAAATATTGAATTTCAAACTGATACCTATTTCATGAAAGGAGAAGGGGAAGAATCGTTTTCTCCTGAATTTACCTACCATGGATTTCGTTATGTTGAAGTTAAGGCCGACCACCCGGTCATACTGAAAAAAGAAGATTTGTCGGCATTTTTTATCCACACCGATCTTGAGAGAGTAGGTAATTTCAGTTGTTCGAATGAGTTGTTAAATAAAATATGGGAAGCCAGCAACCAGTCATATCTGTGTAACCTGCATAGTATCCCGACCGATTGTCCTCAACGGGAAAAAAACGGATGGACTGCCGATGCTCATGTGGCAATAGACCTGGGGCTGTTAAATTTCGACGGAATTAAGTTCTATGAAAAATGGATGAGCGATTTTATCGACAACCAGAAACCGGAAGGCAATATCTCGGGCATAATTCCAAGTTCCGGCTGGGGATATGACGACTGGATCGGTCCGGTATGGGACGCAGCCCTGTTTATTATTCCTGATGCACTTGAAAGATATTATGGAGATACAAAAACCATTGAAAAGCTATATAAAACATGCGAAAATTATCTGAAATACCTGAAGAACAAAGAAGATAAAGATGGCGCGGTTACCTATGGAATAGGCGACTGGGTATATTATAAAACTCAGACTCCCACAGATTACACGACAACTTGTTTTTACTACCGGGACAACGTACTGATGTCGTATTTTGCGGAAATTACAGGCCATGACAGTAATCCTTACAAACAAAAAGCTGAAAGCCTGAAAGCGCTTATAAATAAAAACTACTTCAATAAGGAGACCTGCTTATATGTAAATGGGGCACAGACTGCCCAGGCCGTTGCACTTGCGTTGGAGATCGTTCCCAAAGAATATGAAGCAAAGGTTGCAAAAAAACTCAATAAAGCCATTGTAGAGAATAACTATCATTTAGACTTCGGAGTGTTAGGGAGCAAATATGTTCCAAGAATGCTGTCGAAATACGGATATGCAGAGACTGCCTATAAAATGGCAACACAAAAAACTGCGCCATCATGGGGAAATTGGGTACAACAGGGTTTTACTACATTGGCCGAGACATGGGTTTTATCTCCTGATTTTCATGATGCTTCAGTTAATCATGTATTTCTGGGAGATATTAGTGCCTGGATGGTTAATTCCTTAGCCGGAATAAATTATGATACAAAGGAAAGAGGATTTAGAAAGATAATAATCAAACCGGACTATGTCGAAGACCTCTCATGGGTAAAGGGCGAATATAGATCGGTTAAAGGGTTGATAAAATCGGAGTGGATGAGAGAGGGCGATCAGATCAAACTTTCGGTAACTATTCCTGCGAATACCACCGCCACAATTTATACCGATAAAAAGACAGAAGTTGTGGGAGGAAACTATGAATTTACATTTAGAAAATAACTGAATATGAGAAGCTACATAAAATTAAGCCTGTTATTGCTTCTGTCCGGATTATTCCCGTTTAGGGCGACATCTGAGAATATTCCGCTGAACGGGAGTTGGGACTTAAAATTCTTTCCCCAGCCGAAGCATGCCGTTACCAGCCCCCACGAATTAGCAAATGTAAGCGTTCAGCAAATTGAAGCTACAGTGCCGGGAAATGTAGAGTTGGATTTGCTAAAGGCCGGCCTGATCGATGATCCCATGGTTGGGAATAATATATATGTTTTGCGTAAGTATGAAGGTTATCAATGGTGTTATACAAAAAAATTTAAGTCTCCGCAGGTAAGAAAAGATGAACAAGTTCAACTGTTTTTTGGCGGGATCGACTGCATTGCGGAAATATGGCTGAACGGGAAGCACCTCGGTTCAGTCAGCAATATGTTTGTAGAGCATACTTTCGATATAACAGAAACGTTGTCGGAAAACGCCGAGAATACCTTACAGGTAATTATTCGCTCTGCTGTATTGGAGGCACAAAAATACATGTTGGGTACTTTCAGCATAGGCAATTTTGCCGCAAGCGAATCTGCTTATATACGTAAAGCCCCCCACTCGTATGGCTGGGATATAATGCCCCGTCTGGTAAGTGCAGGCCTGTGGCGCGACGTGGAATTGAGGGTGATAAACGATACTCATATTGTAAATACCCAATGGATGACCTCAAGCATTGATTTGAAAGCCAACACAGCACGGCTTTTTGTTGATGTGCAACTGGCAATTCCATTTGAGAAACTGGATAAAACCAACGCAAAGATTACACTTAAAAGGAAAGGTAAGGTTGTACATGAAGGCAATGTATTAATAACATCACATGCCTTCCGTTACATAATAGATCTTGATAATGTTGATTTCTGGTGGCCACGTGGATACGGAGAACCTGCATTGTATGATGCCGGGGTAAGACTGATAGCAGAAGGGGGTGAAGAACTTTCTGCACATTCATGTAAAGTGGGTATACGTACAGTGCAGTTAGATATGACCGATATCAACGATATGCCGGACAAACCCGGACACTTTTGCTTTGTAGTGAATGGAGAGCGGGTGTTTATCCGGGGTACCAACTGGGTGCCTCTCGACGCCCTGCATAGCAGGGATGCGTCATTGGTCGACGACGCCGTAAAGATGGTCGTGGAAACCAACTGTAATATGATAAGGTGCTGGGGCGGAAATGTATATGAAGACCATCGTTTCTTCGATTTGTGTGACGAAAACGGAATAATGGTATGGCAGGATTTTGCCATGGGATGTACTTTTTATCCTCAAAGAGAAGATTTTGCAAAAGCCATCGAACAAGAGGCAATAGCTGTAGTTACAAAACTTCGAAATCATCCGTCTCTGGCGCTGTGGTCGGGAAATAATGAAGACGATATTGCCTTGCGCTGGACTCTCATCAACTTTAATATAAATCCCAATAAGGATATTATCAGTCGAAAAGTATTGCCCCAGGTGATTTATGAGATGGACCCAGCCAGACCTTTTTTGCCGAGTTCCCCATACTACAGTCAGGCAGTCTATGAAAGAGGCAGCCATGACGATTTGCTTCCTGAGAACCATCTTTGGGGACCAAGAGGTTATTATAAAGATGACTTTTACACAAAGGCTAAAGCCCGTTTTGTAAGTGAAATAGGTTACCATGGGTGTCCTGATAAAACCAGCCTGGAAAAAATGTTCACCAAAGAATCGGTAAATCCCTGGCTCAATGGGAAAGTCGGTTTATGGAACGATGAGTGGATGACAAAAGCTGTAAGGGTTTTTCCTTATGCCCCGAAACAGGGTGGCCGTAACGATTTAATGACAAAGCAGATAAAAATATTGTTCGGTTCGGTACCTGAAAATTTGGATGACTTCATTATGGCATCTCAATCTGTTCAGGCCGAAGCAATGAAATATTTTGTAGAAATGTGGAGGGGTGATAAACCTGAAAGATCAGGCATTATTTGGTGGAATATTCGCGATGGCTGGCCGGTGCTTTCAGATGCTGTCACCGATTATTATAACTCAAAGAAACTAGCCTTTTATTTTCTGAAGAATGTTCAACAAAATGTATGTGTATTTATAAATGATGCACAAGACGGGAAATATCCCTTAGTGGCAGTTAACGATACCCGGGAACCATCGAAGGGCAGTGTTGAGGTTACAGATGTGGCCACAGGAAAAAACATTTATAAAAGTAATTTCTCGGTGGAAGCTAACGGACGGACACTAATATCCTCTCTTCCGGAAATGGGCGGACAGGGTATGTTGCTTATCAGGTGCAAAATAGATGGAAAGGATTACTCCAATCATTACCTGTACGGTAAACCTCCATTTAAGCTAAATGAATACAAAGAGTTATTAAAGAAAACAAAAATATATGCAGTTAAATAATTGAACATGAGGGCAAATAAACTGTCGGAGTTATCGGATATTGTTCCGAAAAGATGAGCAATTTGATAGTTCTCAGACTGATAAGAAGGTAACCATAGGAGCCGGTACCGGAGTAAAATTAACACATCATATTATTTATAAAACAAAACGACAAACCCATGACAACGAAAATCATCTTTTATTCTTTCAGTCTTTTACTGCTGACTGTAATAAGTTCGTGCAACGTAAAAAAAGAATATACAGACGTTTTTGTCGGGGAACCGACCGGGACAAAACTGGAAGCTTTTGGGGCAGAACTCGACCCCTACTTCTTTTCCCAGAACCTTACCCGTAATGATGGTTCTAAAGAATCGGACTGGCAGTATGTTATAAATAGGGTAAAAGCTATGGGACTGCAAAAATTTCGGGTAATGGTATTGCCACAGTGGTATGAACCGGTTAACGACAACAATAATCCCCATAGTACGAATCCGGATAAATTCACATTTGAGTCGCAGGAAATGCAATCGTTGTATAAAGTGCTCGATTTGGCACAGGAGCAGAATATGGATGTATGCATAGTCCTCTGGGGGTGTCCGGCTGGTGTATCATTGCTGGATGAAAAATACTCTCATGTGAAAACCTGCTTTATGGCAGACCCGGAAAAGAAGGGGGTGTGGATAACAGGTCCGGTAGATTACGATGAGTGGGCAGAAAATTTCTCAACACTGATTAAGTATCTTATCGATAACAAAAAATACACATGTGTAAACGAAATTACATCAATGAATGAGCCTGACGGTGGCCCCTTGCTTACATCGCCCGAATATATTAAGATGGCGAAGATACTGGATGCCCGCTTCAAAAAAGACGGGATAAGGGAAAAGGTAAGGTTCAACCTGTCGGATAATACAGATACAAGAACATTTTATTTGGCTGACTGCGCTGAAAACCTGTCAGATGTAGCAGATATTTTTAATTCGCATACCTACATTTTCGGGTATAATGTACCGAATGGTTCCATTTTTAACTGGGAGAAAACCAATGTGGATATAGCTGCCAGGGCTGGCAGAAAACACCTGGTTGGTGAATTCGGTTCGAACCAATGTGTAGGTGCTACTAGGCAAAAAGATATAGACCTTTATGCCCGTGGCATGCTGATGACCCGGTTGGTGCTCAATTTTTTAAATGCCGGGGCGGCAGGTGTGAGTTACTGGAGCCTGATAGACCAATATTACGGGAAAGATGCTGATTATCTGCAAATGCAGCAACTCGGATTGTGGAAATACATAAAAGAAGCATATTGTACTGATTCCACGTACGGTAATATTAAAAAGGATTATGAGGTGCGCCCTCAATATTATTCGTATTCCTTGTTGACACGATTTCTCAAACCAGGAGCTGAAATATATCCGATAGACCTGAACGATAGCTTTTCCATCGGTTCTGCATTTAAAAATAATGACGGGAAATGGACCTATGTTTTTGCCAATGCAACAGGTTCGATGAAGTCGGTGGCAATTAATAATCCACTGGCAAAAGGTGTTTTTGATATTTACAGATATGAAGAAGAGACACTGCCCGAAGATGATAGTATGATTATGTCCCGGGAGGACATTGTTGTGGATAACAATAGAATTTGTGTCGATTTAGGGCCTAATACTGTTGTTCTTTGCCAACAGAAATAGAAGCTATATGAAATACAAACAATTAGCAAAACAGAAAGATAAACGGAATAATATGAATACATCATTACACGGATTGAAGTTACTCTGTTTATTGTTATTAACAGCCTCGTCCACGAATGTTGCAAATGCCAGGTGCCAAACAAGGATAGCAACAAAACCACTGGAAATTTCACAGTGGATAAAAGAAACCTTTGCAAAAGGGAAGACACCTCCGTTTTCTTTTGTATATGATGGAAAGCATTCTGATGATTTTATAGGGACATGGAATTATGCATCAAAAATATTGGAAAGTAATGAGCCTAATGTTATTAAATACCGTTTTTCTTATGAAAGCGGGAAATCAGGACTGAAGATCGAATGCGATGTGGAGGGATATACTGATTTCGATGCCGTGAAATGGGTACTCCATTTCACAAATACGGGAACTGAGAATTCGAAAACACTCAACGAAGTAAAAGCAGTTGATATTGATCTGCAATATGGAGTAGCAGGTGAATTCAGATTACATTCAATCGAGGGGAATCATATCTCAAAGAGAGACTTCCATCCGTGGACCCGGATAATGAATATTGGAGAGAGTTACCAGGTTACGCCGAAAGGCGGGCGCTCTTCAGAAGATGCTTTTCCCTTTTTTAACATTGAGTCTCCTGCCAATCAGGGAGTAGTGTTCGCAATCGGATGGTCAGGTACATGGCTTGCCGATTTTGTAAAGAAAGATGATCGTACATTTTCAGTAAAGTCTGGAATGAAGTATTTCGGGAGTTATCTGAAAGCAGGCGAATCGATACGTACGCCAAGTGCAGCCCTGCTTTTCTGGAATGACAAAGACCATATGGCGGGGCATAACAAATTCCGCCGTTTTGTGTTGGCGCATCAAAGCCGGAAAATAAACGGAAAATTTGCAAAATATCCGCTTTCCAGCGGCTTTAATTACCGTGACCCGGCTCCGTGTACAGAGTATTCATGCCTGACGGCAGATTATGCGATAGCTATGATACACAGGTATACACAATTCGGGCTGATACCGGAAGTTTACTGGCTCGATGCCGGCTGGTACACAGGGGCATCCGATTACGAACATGGGAAAACATGGGCCAATACCGTTGGCAACTGGACGGTAAATAAAAAGCGCTTCCCTTATGGATTAAAGCCAATATCCGACGAAGCGCATAAGGTGGGGGCCAAATTTATGGTGTGGTTCGAACCCGAACGTGTTATCCGCGGAACACAATGGGCTGAAGAACACCCCGGCTGGATGCTCGATGTCCCTGACAGCAACAAGGATACTTATCTTTTGTTTGATTTGGGAAATGAGGAGGCCAGGGTATGGCTGAGTAAATACATCGCCCGGATGATACGTGAAAACGGAATTGATTATTATCGACAGGATTTTAATATGCAGCCGGATATTTACTGGAAAGCAAATGATGAGCCCGGACGCGTCGGAATAAAAGAAATCAGACATATTGAAGGCTTGTATGCATTTTGGGATTACCTGCTGAAAGAATTTCCCGATTTGCTGATCGATAATTGCGCCAGTGGCGGCCGCCGTCTCGACCTGGAGACCATATCGCGCAGTGCCCCGCTTTGGCGCAGCGATTATTATCATTACGACGATCCTGACGGATACCAGTGCCATACTTACGGCCTAAACTTCTTCCTGCCTTTGCATGGTACAGGGATACTACAAACTGATAAATATTCTTTCCGGTCGAGTGTAAGCAGTGCTTTAATATACAACTGGAAAATTACCAATAAAAACTGGTCGATTATTGAAATGCAGAACTGCCTGAAGGAGTATGCTGAAATCCGGCCTTATTATTATGAAGACTATTATCCTTTGTCGGGCACAGAAGACCTCACCCGCAATGATATCTGGCTGGCATATCAAATGCACCGTCCTTCCGATGATAGTGGAATTGTTGTGGCTTTTCGCCGTTCAGAATCACCCGGTAATTCGATTGTCGTGCAATTGTCGGGACTGGACCCGGATAAAACATATACACTCAGTAATTACGACAACAATGAAATCCTCAGCAAAACAGGGAAAGAGCTTATGTCGGGGTTTATTTTGAATATTGAACAGCCACGGGGATCATTGCTTTTACATTATGATTAAAAAAACCTGAAGAAATTATGAAAACAAAATATTTGGCACTCATTATCCCGTTCTCTTTAATCTTATCTATACATAGTTACGGACAGGTAAAGTATAAATTCACTCAAAAGCCCGTAGATATTGTCAGGTGGATTGAGGACAACTTTAAGAAAGGGAAAAATCCGCCTTTTTCATTTGTATATGGAAATGAGCGGTCGAAAGACTTTCTTCGGAAATGGGATTTTTCTTCTGAAAGATTGAAGAATACTGAAGTTGGGGTAAGGATATATTCTTATACCTGGACAGATAAAAAAACAGGGCTAAGTCTGGTATGTGACGTAAAAGGATACCCCGGTTATAATGCAGTAGAATGGGTTCTGCATTTTACCAATACATCCGGCGAAGATTCCCCGGTATTAAAAGAAGTTAAAGTTGTTGACCTTGATTTTCATTATCCTTCAGCAGGAGACATAACACTTCATTATGCCGATGGAACCCATGTTTCGAAAACTGATTTTCATCCCAGAAAGAAAATATTAACTCCCGGAGAAACGACAAGCTTTTCTCCTCAAAGCGGCCGCTCATCGGATACGGCATTTCCTTTCTTCAATATCGAATCACCTTCCGCTCAAGGAGCTATGATAGCTGTCGGATGGTCGGGAACATGGTTTGCCGATTTTAAAAAGACGGGTAACAGCAGTGTTTCATTGGCATCCGGGATGAAGTGGCTTGACACGTACCTGCACAGGAAGGAAGCTATCCGTACTCCAAGTATCTGTTTGTTGTTCTGGAACGGAAAAGACAGGATGGTCGGACATAATAAGTTTCGCCGTTTTGTGTTAGAGCACCAAACGCATAAAATTAACGGGGTTCCTACAAAATATCCGGTTTCTACCAGCTTTAATTATGGAGACCCGTATCCATGCAACGAATATACCTGTATAACGACCGACTATGCCCTGGCTTTAATCAACCGCTATAAACGTTTTAACCTGGTGCCTGAAGTCTTTTGGCTTGATGCAGGATGGTATATTAAAGCTAACGATGTTGCTCATAATAAGAACTGGGCTAATACGGTGGGAAACTGGGAAGTAGACAAAAAGCGTTTTCCCGGTGGGTTGAAACCTATCTCGGATGCTGTGCACGAAACCGGGGCTAAATTCATAGTCTGGTTTGAGCCCGAACGTGTTATCAAAGATTCAGAATGGGGAGTAAACTTACATAAATGGATGCTGGATGCCGGGGGAACCGATTCTTATCTTTTCGATCTGGGCAACAAAGAGGCACTGGACTGGCTCTGCAAATTTATTGGCGATATGATGGAAGAAAACGGAATCGACTATTATCGTCAGGATTTCAATATGAGGGTGGATAATTTCTGGCGGGAAAATGACGAACCAGGACGTATGGGTATTCATGAAATACGCCATATTGAAGGATTGTACGCCTTTTGGGATTATTTGCTAAAACGATTTCCGGAAGCCATTATCGATAATTGTGCCAGTGGAGGCAGGCGTATCGATTTCGAATCGGTAAAGAGAAGTGCCCCTTTATGGAGAACAGACTATTGTTATGGAGAACCTGTGGGCTATCAATGTCATACGTATGGACTGAATTTCTTTCTTCCCCTTACCGGTACCGGGGTCGAAAAAAACGATCGTTTTACATTCAGGTCGAGCCTTGGGACTTCTGTCGTTTATAACTGGAAAATCACTGATGGGTCTTCTTCTTTTACCGAAATGCAACGTTGCCAGAAAGAGTTCAACGAGGTCAGGCCTTACTTTTATGAAGATTATTATCCTTTAACAACGGCTGAAGATATGACCTCTGACCAAATCTGGATGGCGTACCAGTTACATCGTCCATCCGATAACAGTGGCTTTATTGTGGCTTTTCGCCGGGAAAATTCCAAAGACAGTTCGATAACGGTGAAACTTTCAGGGCTTCTGCCGAATAAAAGTTATATAATCGAAAATTACGATACAAAAGAGACTCTGGTGAAAAAAGGAAGTGAGCTGTCGACCGGACTGATCCTGACTTTAAACGAACCCCGCAGTTCTTTATTGTTGAAATATAGAATAGCCGTGCTTTGATAATTGGAATGATTCCACAGGAAAAGCTGGATGAAATGTGCCGGGTTCATCATATCTGCATGCAAGAATCAACAGGGACATGGAGAGAGATTCCTGTAAATTAATATGGTTTAAATATACATTTTTATCAAGATATCATAGAACAGAGAAGACAACAACATAATCTAAGGAGAAGCATGAACGCGATCAAATAGCATAAATCAAAGCCGTTACACAGGAAGAGGGAGATGAAATGCGCCGGTTTCACAGTACCCGCAAGCAGGAATTATGAAAACGGGAAAAACCAATCTCTTGTAAGATTAATCAATTTTCATATTTTTTCACTTATCCATATAATTTTATGGCTTATGCCTGGTTTAATTGTTGAATTATTTCTTATGATTGTAAGTTGGCAGCACAAAATAACGGACGAAATTTAATTTTTTGTTCAGGGATCTCTCCATATTTGTCTTCTGTGAGCACGTAGGCTGTTTCAATATTTGAATAGGTGCCTAACAGAAGATGAAGGCTTTTTAATTTTCCCGACTTACCGCTTTTTACTTCAATAGGGAAAACCTCGCCTTCTTTTTCTATCAGATAATCCGTTTCTGCGCAGCTACCGCGTTTTTCTCTAACCCAGTAATACAGGTCTCCATTTCCTGATGCCCGGAGTTCCTGCCCGACAAATTGTTCTGCCATCTTTCCGTTCCATACTGGTGAAAATTTTTGTTTGGGTACCGTTTTGCCAGAATAAAACCCGTTCATGTTAGACATTAATCCGATGTCAAGGAAGATAATTTTAAAAATCTTTTCTGAAGCACTGGCTCCAAGCGGAGTTCCGCATGGAGAAGCAGCTCTCACTTTTGAAAACAATCGTGCCATTTCCAATAGCTCAAAGGCCTTTTTGATAGTAGGAGACGAAAAGTCATCGGCCAAATGCGTGTATTTTATTTGTTCACCTGTTTTCCGTGCAACCGAATTTAACACTGAATTCAAACAGCGCTTATCGGCATGTCCTGCATATTTTGCAAAATCCTGGCGGAGAGTTGCAATTAAATCAGTTTGAATTTGCATTGCATCAATAAAACTTCCTGTATTGGCATAAATTTCCACGCATTCCGGCATTCCTCCAACGATAAAATAATTATACATCTCATCATTGATCTTGTTGACGACTATTTCCGGAAACGGACTGCCAGGTTGTTTGATTTTTTCTGCCAGCAATTCTTTTCCTGTTGCCAGCAGAAATTCTTCAAAAGTCATTGGATGCATAACCAGCATTTGCAAACGGCCTACCGGGAATGAAATATCTTTAAGTGCAAATTCGAGCAACGAGCCAGCGGCAATTACATGCAATTCAGGTTTCTCTTCAAAAAAGTACCTTAATGACATAATTGCTTTGGGACATTCCTGTATTTCATCAAAAAAAAGCAAATCGGAGCCCGAGACAATCCTTTTCCCGACAACAAGTTCAAGTTCCGATAATATGCGGTTACTGTCAAGGTTTTGTTGAAAGATAGCATATAAATCCGGATTTTTTTCAAAATTTATGTTGTGCGTACTCCCACTAAAATGGTTTTTGCCAAACTCCATTATGGAATAGGTTTTACCAACTTGCCTCGCTCCTCTGATCAATAAAGGCTTTCGAACCGGATTATTCTTCCAGGCGATCAGTTTTTCAGTAATGATCCGTTTCATTGAAATTTTGAATTTAATCCAAAATTAAAAATATGCCTTTAAAAAATCAAGGTTAATTATAAAATTTACCTTTAAAAAATCAAGGTTAATGATTCAGTACAAATAGCAGTCGCTAGAAATAAAATTTTTGAAAATAAAGGCAACATTAATAAAAAACAATTTAATGCTGGCTTTTCCAGCAAGCCGGGGACGAATTTTTGCTTTTCCGGAGCTTCAGGATAATGCTATCTTTGAGGTTAACTTTCATCCACATGAAAGGACAGAAAATCACGTATACCGGAATTGAAAATTAAAGCTTCATGAAACAATTCAGACTACCAAGAAAGATAAAAAAGTCGCTGAAAAAAGGTTTGTGGTTATACCCACCGGATGAGAACGGAAACTCCATGATGGCCCATCCTGTCAGATCCCGGGAAGATTATACGGCAGTGAAGAAAGGCATTGTAAGAAATCTTTTCGATCCAAAAGAATTAAAATCAAGGAGGAAAGAAGCCCGCGATGGACTTGATAAAAAAATTATTGTTCCTGATGAAAAATTAAGGAATTATGTTAATGGAATAATCAGGGAGGACCTCAGAAATTCATCGTATTATACTTTGGTAGAAGCAAAGAATAATAAGAAAGCCATTATTGCTTATTACAATTTTGTCAATGCATATCATCTGTATAAACAGGGAGACGATTCATTTGGCAATATATGCTGCTTGGCTATTGATAAAGCAAAAGAATTACTAAAAAAGAAATAGAGGATGTACCCAGGTTAAGTTTCTTACCCCGAAATCCTCCCGAGGCACAAATTCCGGACAAGCCCTGAAGGGACTTATGCCACTCTCTCCAGGGGAGGTCCGGAGGGGATAAATCGCGAAACAGCATTCAATTTGTAAGTTGAAAATCGTTAGATTCTACTTCTTTGACAGTTTCCTGATTATCAGCCCTCCAACACGACCCAAACCTATTAATCTATGATCATGAATTAATCAGTATAAAAACGAATTGATTTTCTTTGCGAGCCGCATGTTCCTCATGCAAGCTTAATTCGCATATGCTAAAATCCGATTTTTATTTATCGTATTATTCCCCGAGAACCTGGACCTGGCAAACTCTTTTCCGTTCGCGGATCTGGTCCCAGTCAACAAAATAAATAAAGCCAAAATCGCCCAGATCCAGCTTGCCGTCGATCAGGACAATCGTTTCGGAACGGCCAAAAAAGACTGAGCGCAGGTGAGCGTCTGTATTCAGGCTCCCTTTAGGCTCTTCATCAGGAAAGGTAAGTGCAAATTCAATATGTTTTGGTCCGGGGTGCAGGTATTGTCCCTCATACCGGCAGGTAGGCACCAGCTTTTCCATGATGTTGTTCAAGTCCTGCTGCAAATATTCCCGTCCGAAATAATTCAGGTCGTGCGAACATTCCTGGGTCATGACTGAACAGGTTGTATGGTGCGAATACACCACGCAGATCCCGTTTTTAACCCCTGATTCTTCTACAATTTTTTTTACGTCTTCCGTTACATTGTGAAAATCAGGTCTGTGATCTTTTGATTGAAGTTCAATCGAATCTCTGTAAATTTTCATACTAAAAACTATAAAAACAGTTATTATTTTATCTGTATTTCATTCCAGGCCATACGTACGGCCCGAATCATTTCTTCCATTGTTTTTTCAGGATTCTCGGCCTTCATAATGCCGCTGGTAGTGCCGGTCGCTTCTGCACCGGCACTGATCATTTTATATACATCGGTCCCGTTTTTTATTCCGGCTGCCGGTAAGACCTGTATTTCAGGGTTAATCTTTTTGATAGCCAGGGTTGTTTCCTGTACATACTTTTCGTCGCTGGTCTGACCGGAGCCAATAAGTTCTGTCGGTTCAGCAACGATAATGTTAGGCGAAAAATGAGCAATTGCTGCTGCTTCTTCCATCGAATCGGCACAGACAATGGATACCAGTCCGACTTCATCAGCCCGTTTAATGGCCCTTCGCAGGTCTCCTATAGTCATAGGCTTTTCTGCATGATTGAGCATTACCCCCACCGCCCCTGCTGCCTTTACTGCTTCGGGAAGGACTGATCCGAGCCCCCTTCCGACAGGTAGCGGATCCATGTGCTGGGCAAAAATAAGCAGGTGTTCCGTTTCTTCAGCCAGCATTCTGATATCAGTGTACTGGGGGGTCAGGATAATACGTACGTCATATCTGGCTGAAGCCTTGTCTGCAGCCTTTGCAAGTTTTAATATCCGTTCCCCATACATAAAAGCTTTCGGACCGATCTCAAAAAAGGGAGGTTCAATTTTTAATCCGTAATACATATTTTTATTGAATAATTTGTTTTTTACCGGTTTTTATCTTTATTAAGCCTTTCCCCGACAGCCCCTCCCGGATGGATCAGAGAGAACTGTTCCAGCCGGTAACCGGTCTCTTCCATAATGGCCACCAGCAGTGCGTCGAATATGGCTACCGTGGCAACGAAACTTGATGTTGCCATCACATTATACTTGTCACTCTCCTTTTCAATTTTCAGTGGAAGAACGAACTGGGCCTTTTCGGCCAGAGGAGAATGATTATTCCCGGTTACAGCAATCAGGATTGCTTCTTTTGCGTTACAGACCTCTATAATGGGAAGCAACTCTGCTGTTTTACCACCCCGGGAGACCATTACCACCACATCTCCCTTTTTGACACATCCCAGTCCCCCGTGTACCGCCTCGGCAGGACTAAGAAATTGTGCATTCCGTTCAATGCAGCACAGGGAATGGGCAAATTTTTTTGTTGCAATTCCAGATGATCCGCTGGCACAGGTTATTATCTTCGGACAGGTACTTAGTTTGTCGACCGCTTTGCCGAAGCTTTCCATATCCATATATCCAAGAATATCCAGTATTGCTTTACTCTCTATTTGAAGAGATTCTTTACTCCGCTGAAGTGAAATACTTTTCATTATTAAAAAAAATAAGTTCGTTAGGTTCTGAATTAATTTCCCGGCTCAATTCTTCCCAGCTACTCATATTGTCGAAAATACGGTCACAATACAGGCTATCCCGTCCGGTAACCGCTGCATATCTAACAGCAGTTTCCGGCTCACTGGCATTCAAAACTGAAGTAAGAAATGCTGCAACGGCCGTATCACCGGCCCCCGAGGCATTTTTTATTTTTGAACGCTCTGCCTGATAGGAGCAGCATAGGAATTCACGGTCGTTCCAGAGAGCAAGCGATAACGTATTTTCTAACTTTTCGCTTACGGCTGAAACATTTCCTGTCCGGAAATAAATTCCGCGTTTTCCCATTTTTATCAATAGAATTCTAACTCCAAAATCAATCAGTTGAGCACCAAGTTCCCGAACAAGTTCTGTCGGAACTTCGTCCTCAAAATCAGCACTTTTACAGTTTGCCTGCATTTCGAAATATTTCCGGGGCATCATTATCCGGATAAGTTCTTCGAGACTGGGAACAAATATGTCGACATAAGGCATTATTCTTTGTATGATCTTCCGCCAGTCTGCTTTGCCTGATTCGCTTTCCGGATCAGGTAAACTGAAATCGAGCGAAGTTATCACGCCCATCTCGTGTACCTTATGGTACATTTCGACAAGCTGTTGTCCTTCTTCCTGGTAGAACTGCCGTAACAGGGGCGGATAGCCAAAATGGAACAAACGGGCATTTGCCACCGCATCAAAATTAATGTGGCTGACATTGAATATCCGGTTACAACCCGGTGATTCCAAAAATATACGGTCGATTCCCGGAGGAGCGATTACGATGCTGTATGCTGTAGCGGCTTCGTCTGTTTTTATGATCCCCTCGAAAACCCCGTACCGGGTAAACCACTGCCGGGCAGTTTGTCCGATTAAATCCGTACCGGTTAACCCGTTCAGGAAAACCTTCTTGCAAAAATGTTTCATAAGCAGCCCCGTATTAGCGACAACACCTCCAAGGACAATCTCCATTTCCTCGATTTCAATCAATTTCCCAGGCTTTAACAGATCGGAAAGATAATCTTTCCCTTCATTTTTCATGAATACAGGGATCATATCCACACAGGTATATCCAGCGATTACAGCATCATATTTTTTCATTTCTGCCAACATTTATACGACTCTCATATCTGTCAGATAGCAGTAATTCTTTATCATATCAGAGTGGTCACCATAGGCAATTATATAATGTTGCCCCGAAATATTTTGTGCAAACTCATCGACAGGCTTGTCCAGAAAAATCTCCAGGCTTGGAAGCTGAGGGGCCGGGCTATCCCACCCGGCTTCTTCCCAGGCTCTTAATTTTCCTTCGCCCGTGCACAGGTGCATCATATACTCGCTCCCGCTGTTCGACAAGCGGGCAAGTGTTACTTTTCCGGTTTTTAATGTTGAAATATTCAGAAGCCCTCCCGGAATGCCGCCAAATGCCGCTGCCGTAACCTTTACTTTTCCATCGGCAACTTCTGCGGGAACAAAGTCGGGAACGCCTAATAAAACACTGTTTTCAAAGAATTCATAGAATTCAAGATAGGCTGCGCATTGTCCGGTAAGTTCCTTTATGATCAGCTGAGTAACAGCTCCCATCGCATCGTTTTCCGGAATGGTGCAAACATTCAGTTCATCGGAAAGCAGCATAAAAATCATTGCCGGCGGAAAATTTAGTATTTTTTTCATCCCCTCCACATCTTTTAACGATATGGCACTGAATCCTTTTGCTTCAGCGATTTGTTTAATTGCCAGGAAATAAGAGATCCCTTTCCGTAAAAATCTCTCATCGACTTCTTTTTCAAAATCCCAGTTGGTCTTTATCTTTCCCAGGAAATTCCGAATTTCTGCCTCTTCTGTTTTTTCACTCAGGCAAAGCATCTCCAACATTTCAAAAAAGTCAATTTCAATTCCTGTTCTCGATTTCAGGGAAACTCCTTCATAAAGCGTATTATAAAGTTTCATATCCCGGAACCCCATCATACCGATTCTCTTATTTCTTAAATTCTTAACAGCCGTTGCCGCCACTAAAAAGTTACTTATTTTTTCCAGGGGAGATGGTTTTCCAATAATATTATAAACATAACAGAAATGATATTTCAAATCTTCAAAAACTCTGCGCAGTGCCGCAGTTCCGGCCTGTGGAGCCGGAGTAACAACCCGTCCGTTTTTCATTTCACCAGCAAGGCCCCACAAAATTATCGGAAGGTTTCTGAACTCTTCAGTAATGGAGATTACCGCATGTGAAGGGATCCAGCCGGCAAGACAAATAATCAGTGAATCAAACTCTTCTTTCTTTAAATCATTGATTGCCCTTCTGACATCTCTCTCCCCAGGATCATCGGAAACAGGGCCTGTTGTAACGACTTTTACCCCCAGCGATTCCACTTCCATTCTGGCTTTTAAGCACATATTTTCTATTAGTTCACGAGGAGAGTTGATTTCCCCGAACCCGACAAAGGCGGTTTTTATTCTATCCTTTTCCATACGTATTCAATCCTGTTTCTTGCAATTTTGTAATACTCTATGATTTAGTTATAATTCAGGCAGATATCTGTATTATCCGATAATCCGCGAATATTTCAGCTTCTTAAGCCGATCTTTTTTTATTTATCCATCCAAGGAAGATCACATAACAGACACACAACAGCGGTACTGTAAATGCAAAGGTGATGTTTGTCAGATCGGCAACCGTTCCCATTATCAACGGAATAAAAGTACCTCCTACGATCATGGTGACCATCAACCCGGAAAGCTCATTCTGGTGTCCGGGCATGTTATCGATTGTGATGGAAAAGATCAGAGGAAAAATATTGGCAAAGCCAAAACCGATCAGCAAAATGCCGATCAACGAGAAAACCAGTTCACTTGAAACCAGAACGATGAGTATACCTGTTGATGCAACCAGTCCTGTAATAATCAATAACCGGACAGGTGCAATCCATTTCATCAGGAACGATCCCAGGAATCTTCCTATAAAGATGGGAAGATAAAACAGGGACCAGCTTATGATAAGCCCCATTTTTTCTACGGATATGCCAAACCGGTCATCCAGCAGGATGGGGGTATGCGAAGCGATTGCCACTTCCATACCACAATAAATGAATATGCCTGCTACCATAGCCAGGACATAGCCGTTTTTAAGTAAACGGATACTCGACCGGACTGTGGCATGGTGTGTCCTCTCCTGCTTAACTACGCTAATCGTTATCCGGTTAAACCAGATTATCGTTGCCAGTACAATTGTCGCATAAACGGTAAACAAGATGCTCCAGTCAAAACCAAAGACATGAAGCATAAACGGGGGTAATAAGAACCCCAGAGAAGAACCGATGGTGATAAACGATTGTGCAAGAGACAGGTTTTTCGAATAATGTCCTTCTTCGGATATATCCCGCACAAAAGGATTTCCACCTACCTGCATGATGGCACCACCCGCACCGATAAACAACACGGCCAACAGGATCCTGTAAAATTCCCCCATCGAAGAACCCTGCATGGACATCGTTCCGTACATGCCTGATAAAATCGGAATCATTAGCCCCGTTAACATGACACCAAGTCCAAGATTCAGAATAAATTTCTTCCCTCTTTTGTCCTGAATGATTCCCATCGGAATAGACAGCATCCCAAACATCAGATATCCCAGAAAAGGTAACAATGTGGCAACTGTTATCGATAAGGTAAAAGATTCCCTCGCCAGGCTAACCATTGGACCAGCCGCATCGACCATGCCCATGCATAAAAATATGAAATAGATCGGTAATGCTTTTTTAAACATCGCGAAATGGTTTTTAAAGATTTATAATTTCCATAAAATACGGGAGCCCGGAGTGCATTAACACGAAAATAATACGGATTTATCCATTTCTTTTTGTGTTTCTGCATGCATGCCCGTTTCAGAGGTTTCTTTCCTTTGTCGTACGATGGTCGGCTTGTCTTATTTCTGTTTTTACTAATCTTCCGTTTCAAAGGTATGGACTGCGGAACTTTCAAAAAACGACTATTTATTCGGATTATGACACTATATTTGCATATCAGGAAGATAAAAACTGATTTTATTGTCATTATAGTTCATTTATGATTCCAAAACTTGAGAAAATACCATCGGTAGCCTCTTCTTCAATCGCAGTAAAAAGAGAAATTACTCCTTATATGGATTATCCCTGGCATTATCATCCGGAGTATGAAATTATTTTTGTGGAAAAAAGTTACGGAATCCGGTTAATGGGAAATCATATCGGGAATTTCAGCGATGGTGACTTAATGTTTATCAGCCCGGACCTTCCGCATGTATGGAGAAATGACCAGGACTTTTACAAGGGAAATAAAGATTTTTTTGTTGATGTTTATGTGATCCACTTCAGGGAGGATTCGCTTATGCCGGGATTTTTTGACCTGCCCGAATTTGCCCAGATAAAAAAGCTTTTCATTCGCGGACAGCAGGGGATATTAATCAAGGGAAAAGATCATTCCAAAATATCAACCCTTATCAAACAGGTTTATCTTGCAAAGGGAATCGAACGTCTGATCCTCTTTTTCAAAACACTGGAGGCTTTTGCCGTAACTCAGGATTATGAACTGCTTTCCTGTCCGGGTTATATCAATTCAGTAAAAACCTATGATACAGAACGGATTAATAAAGTAATGGATTTTCTGGTGAACCATTATTCATGTAACATCCAACTTGAAGAAGTTGCCGGTTTGATAAACATGAACAAATCATCGTTTTGCCGTTACTTTAAGTTGAGGACCCATAAAACCTATTCCTTGTTTTTAAATGAAATCAGGATTGCTCATGCATGCAAAATGCTAACCTTAAAAGATATGACAATTTCTGAAATTTGTTATGAAGTAGGTTATAATAACATTTCCCATTTCAACAGGCAGTTTAAACAAATTACCGGGGTTACGGCCAAAGAATACAAAAAAAAGTATTTGAATTTGGCGTAAATCCCGGATATCTGAATAATACAAATAATCTCAGTTTTTCAGGGAAGTACCCCATGTTTTATTAGGTTTATCTGAAACATTAAATTCAAGTATTCCTCCGGAAATAATATCTTCATTTCTCAGATAAGCCTGGTTAAACGGTTTCCCGTTTAATGTTGCTGAGCGGATATAAAAATTCCGGTCGCTTAATCCGTTTGTTTTGATTATAAATTCCTTATTTCCGGGGAGGTGAAGTGTTATCTTGTCGAAGATTGGTGTACTTAACTGAAATACAGGCTCACCCGTCAGTACCGGATAAATACCCATGGAAGCCAATACAAACCAGCCGGACATGGTTCCTTCATCATCATCCATTTCAGGAATATAGCCTTCCGGAGAGTTTTTATAGATTCTGCCGTTATAGGGCTTTTCCCACTTTTCATGCGTTCCGTAACACTGGATCATATCTTTTGTAAGGATTTTATTTACCCATTTCTGGGTTAGCCAGGGCTTACTCCCGTAATCAAACATAAAGGGAGCATGAATGTCAGGCTGGTTCCCGTGATTATACAAATTATGATCGAAAAAGTACTCAAGTTGTTGCGTGTAATTTTGTTCTCCTCCCATCATTTCCATAACTCCGGCAATATCAAACTGGATATTCCACCGGTATTGCCAAATGGTGCCTTCGTACAATCCATCGCCATGCATGATGTCAGAATTCCCTTTCATAACAAGAAATTTTGCTTTCCAGACCTGTTTATATTCGTCTGCCTTTTTTGAAAACAAAAAATAATCATCTTTCTTATCCAGTATCTGGGCGAACTGGGCAAGAGCCCAGAAATCATAAGAAAGTTCCAGCTTTTTGTCGGGCGTCTCACCCGGGATGTTATTGATTTCTGCACTCATTACCCGGTAAACAGATTGAAGGTCGAAACACGTTATTCCCCTCCTGTAGAAATCGAGTAAGGTTATAATCGTATGTTCTGTCCTTACCGTGGGAACCGGTTCGTTAAAGCCGGACCAAAACGGCTTTCCATATTTATACAGATCAGCCAGAGAATTGGCAATATCGTTGGCAATGTCCGGGACGAGCAACGGATACAGGCTGAATTTATTTCTGAAATTATCCCACATTGACCAGCAATCATAGTGAACATAACCTTCAGACTTATGAATTTCACCATCTGTTGAACGAAATTCTTTCAGCCGGTTTTCCGAACGGACCGGATTCAAAAAGATATGGTACAGGTGCGTGTAAAACAACATTTTATATTCATCTTTCCCTTCCACCTTTATTTTTGAAAGCAACTCCTGCCATTTTCCAAGTCCCGTTTTCCTGACTTCGTCAAATGTCAGCTGGCGCGTTTCACTTTCCCACTCTTTTTTTGCATCGTCTTCACTTATCGTTGAGGCGGTCACCTGAAGAAGTACCTGTTCGTTTTTTGCCGTTTTCATCCGGAAAACCAATTTGTCTCCTTCCTTGGTCTGATCAGTCAGCGCTTTGTTACACCAGACATGATAATACACGGTATAACGTCCGATCCCGCAAACATTCCGGGCTGAAACCTTTACAGAGAACTCATGCCCGTTGATCATTGTTTTTGAGGCAGAGATCGTTCCTCCGAGAGAACTGGCGATATCGACAGAGAGACAGGCACAATCTGATTCAGGAAAAGTATACCGGTGAAAGCCCGTCTGGTTTGTAGCGGTAAGCTCTGCCTTAATTCCGTTTGAAAAGGTTACGGCGTAATAACAGGGAGAAGCCTCCTCGCTTCCCTTAATAAATTCTTCACTTTGTGCTGTATTTTGATCGTCTCCGATTCCCGGTAAAATCCTCAGATTTCCTCCTGCACCATTACATCCGACCCCTCCGATCCGGTTATGGGAAAACCCCAACAACCTTTTCGCATGATAGTCATATCCGCTGTGATTTCCCGGATCGGTATCCGGTCCAAGCTTCATCATTCCAAACGGGACGGTAGCAGACGGATCAAGTTGTCCATGATCGCCTGCCGTGCAAATAAAAGGATTTACAAAATGCGTAACCTCCTGCGCTGATGCAATATTTAATAAAAACAGGAGTAAAGCTTCAATTGAAATAATAATTTTATTCATGAGACAAATTCAGTTAAATTACCAATATTCATGATATTAACGACATATCTTTGTACAGGCTGGCCAGGTGTTTGGATGATCCAATCATTATTCCTGCCGTTTAAAAGTAAGTGAAAATTCATTTGTGCTTTTAGCCTGATGAGAAATGCGATAAGGATCCAACCTTACCTTATCCTTGACAAATTCAGGGATATTATATGATTTCAGCAAGTCCCCATAAAAATCAGGATCTCTCTGCGGAAGCAAAAACGCTTTTCCGGGTTTACCATCTTTACCGATATAGGCAATAAACAAGCGGGTATACAGACCATCAATCCTTCTGCTGCTGAAAACAATCCACCGGCTGTTTGACGACCACGAATGGTAACTGTCTACATCGGGGCTGTTGATGTTGCTTAAATCAATATATTTTTCTGCTATCAGATCATACAGGCATAAATCAGCGTCCTTATGCCAGATCGGGAAACTGCCGTATCCGGAAACGGTAAACAGTAAAAATCTGCCATCAGGAGAAATCCTTGGGAATGCGGCACTTTTACCGGAAATACCGGAATTAAATATTGTATCGGTACATTCTCCGAACTTCCGTGTATCCGGGTAAAAAGGAATGGAACAAAGGCTGTATTTCACGGAATCCGATTTTTCCGGTACCGGAAAAGATCTGGAGGAGCAGAAATAGAGGGTCTTTCCGTCTGGAGCAAAAGCAGGGAATGTTTCCAGCACATCTTTGGAAAAAAGAAGAGGCGAAGTGAAAATTTCACGTTTCTCCGTGTCGTATACGGCCACATCTGATTTCGAGTCAAAAACTTCAATCCGGTCCTTATTATTAAGATAAAAGGCCTGGTCAATTTTATTTACTGAAAAGGCTATATATTTTCCGGAAGGATGCCAATACGGATAAACCAAAGCCGATATGGTACTGTCTGTTTTTGTATTCAATTTTTCGGCTTTCCCGTCTTTCAAAACAATGGTACATCCATATTGTCCTCTTATATGAAACATCATTTTCTGAGGATCCTGCATGCAAAACGAGTGGCAATTGACGCAATTGTAATTCGTCATCTTATTTTCATAGACGGCTGTTTCCTTAAAATTTTCAAGGTTGCGCTGATAAATGCCCATTTTATTCCAGAGTTCATACCCCGGTTCGATTAGCCGGTAAACAAGATACGCATCAATCGGTTCTGAAGAAACAGCAACAGAGAAAGGATTGAATCTCTTCCAGTATCCTTTTTCCTTTAGAAAAACGGTCGCTTTTATGCTTCTTCCCTTGTTTTCTTCCAGCAATCTTTCCCATCTATGAGGAGGAATCAAAAATTTTCCGCCGGAAGAACGGATACTGATTTTGCAACCATTGCCTTCCAGATAAAGGAGTCCCCTGCTTCCGGCTTCCTTCATTCGAAAATTCAGCGGGGCGATATTAAACGGGATTGTAACATTAATATAATCCGGAAATATGTCCGGGCATTTTCCGGCATCTTCATATTGATGAATATCAGGAACAGAACAGGATAGAAGAGCTGACAGACCAAAGAAAAAAAACAGCCAGTTGTATTTTGATCGTTTCATTTCTGTTGTATTAAACAAATTGAAAATAAAACCAATAGGTGAATGAAAATTGTTTTTTCATGATCTCTTTTATTTTTGGATCCTGCCGGTTTTTTAGAAACGTATGCTTATAAAGATTGTATTGCCGGATCGTTTCGGAGGATATTCCCATTGCTTTCCATTTTTCAGGTTGAGATTCATAATACATCAACATTGCTTGCTGAAAAATAGCTGATAGTTTCCCGGCCTTGGTTTCTTTATCATTATACAGTATTAAAAATTTTTCAAAGCTTCCAAGATCTTTTATTAGCAAGCAAAAAGCCAATAAATAGCTTTGCGCAGGTTTATTTTCCGGATTAATTTCAGCCAGGATATTCAAGGTCTGCGGAAGATTTCCTGTAACCGTTCTGCCCCCAAAAGGTGGAAGACATCTCTTGCCGGCAAAGAGAAGAGGGTCATTCAGGCAAAGAGAATCGTTGTAAAGAAAACGCCGCTGGCCTTTTGCCCATTTTTTATAGAAAATAGTGTGCTCCAGGATACAAATGTATTTTTCAGCTACCGCATATTCCCCATAAATCAGGTTTGTCTGTACCAGGCGCTTCAGAAGCCGTCCGCTGCCCCCTCCCGGACAAGTTTCATAACCTTCAAATGCATATCGCTGAGAGGAAGCAATATCTCCGACAAAAAGACTGATATCACTTAAAATAGGTGAAATTGTATTTTTCTTATTATAAGGAACTTCCAAGCACAACGGACCATTCTGATTAAATTGGAACATCTTTTCGAAAAGGCAGCCTTTCCAGGCAAGGGCCAGGTTCAGATAGTTCATATCCAAATAATTATCAATTCTCTCCTTCTTACATTCGGCGATAATCCTATCCCACTGCTCATTTCTTGCATAATAATCCAGTCTCTTAACGTTATAGGATTCCCGGTCCCCGTATCTGATAATTCCGGTTATAAAAAGTGCAAAGAAAAGGAAAGACTGAACACCTAAAATCCAGAAACTTTTTTTAAAAGAGATATTTACCCCTGATAAGAAACCGGTAAGTGTCAGCCAGCATAACAAAAGGACCCAGGGGAAATAAATGATAGCAGAAGGTGAAAGCTTTGGCTGATAATACAGGTCCGGGAGGAAACTTACCCGAAAACTCCCGGCAAAAGATAACCGGACAGCCAGCCAGGAAATCAAACAGGCAAAAACGGGTAAAGAGAACCAAAGAAACCGCCTCTTCCCTCTCCCGTTAAAAAAAATGTACAGACAAAAACAAAAGGCAAAAAGTAAGGAAACCGGACCGGCAAGCCAGTATAACAATGGAACCGTTATGAAAACAAAAATATCCCGGACAAAAGAATTTTTCTCTGAAAGAAGGATATCTAAACAAACAAGACATAACAGAAAGGATAAAGTTCCCTGTAAAAAGATATTAAAATTAAAACACATTACCAGGCAGGATAGAAAAATACTGCCTGGTATGATAAAGAATATTTTGCTTCTTTCCGAACGAAGGATAAGCCTGGAAGAAACTGTAAAAACAGATAAAAGAATGATTGTCTCAATCGCTGAGCCACAATAAGGTACAATGAAGAACTGAACTAAAAAACGGGAAATATATTCCATTGCCCCTCCCGGATGTGATATGCTCCCGATAAAATATAAAGGAGTCGTCAGAAACAACTGGAACTGTTCGATATAATAAAAATGATATGCACTGAACATTTGTAAAAACAGAAAGGTAACTGTAAATAACAGTGCCCCATAAAGGATTTTCGTATATTTTTTCATAAGTTACCTCCTCCCTTTAGTTTACTTATAGATTATTCCAATATTTCGTTTATCCACTTATTGTTTTTCGGCCCGATTTCACTATACGGAATGGGCTGCATTCCGTACCTTTTCAATATTTCTGACGAACAAAAGGCTGCTGCGGTTTTTCCATCTGCCCCGACAGAAGAATTATTTTCAGTAATCTCAGTCCCATCCGCACCAATAAAAAGCTTATCACAATCTACGAGCAGGTTGTTTTTCACCGTGTTGATATTTATTCCGGTACGAATGTCCTTCAATGCCGGATATTTATTCTGATATAATTCCGAACGGATATCCACGTCTTCGTAAAGCTTCTTTTTCATAGCCGGACTTTCAAGTTCTTTCATCCAGTGCTCTTCTCTCCATTTCGTAAAGCTTACTGCCGCACCGCAATCGTAAAAAAGGTTGTTTTCAACGAGGTTGTCTTTGCCCCCGTTAATTTGTACACCTCCAAAATGGAGGGCGCCACAGCGTTCGAAAATATTTCCGAAAATGGAAACTCCTGAAATCATATCGTCGAGACGCACGCCGGCGGCTCCGTGGCGGGTACCTCCCTTTATGTCGGACCAGCGGTTGTAACGGATCACGATGCCGCGGTACGATGGATTGTTATATATATCGACGCCACCCTGATCGTCAGATTCATTTACCACGTGGCTGATTTCGTTGTATTCAATCGTAAAATCATTTCCTTCCAACCGCATGGCCGACGACGACGAACCGCTGAAACGATTGTTGTTTATCCTGATTCCGCAACCATCGAGATAAATTGCAGGTTCATAAGTTCGTTTGTACAGTGAGAAATGTTCGACTACTGTATTTTCCACAAAATGATTGGCAGGAGTCAGCGTTTTGCGGTCACCGCCTCTTATTTCGATACCCCTGCACCCAAAATTCCGAAGCAGACATCCCGAAACACCGTGCCCTTCGCCACCATCGATGTGAATGCCGTCTTTGCCGAACCGTTCAATCCGACAACTGGAAATCAAACAGTTTTTTCCTTCGCCGATGAAAATCGCGCTGCCTCGTCCTTCCAGAAAGGTCAGCCCTTCTATCACTACATTCGAGCAGTTTTTCATTTCAATCATAAACGGGGCGGAAAAAGCCGAAAGGGTAACGGTTGCCTGGTTTGGATCAACTCTTTCGGGCGGGAACCAATACAGCAAGCCATCGGTGCGGTCGAGGTACCATTCTCCGGGCTGGTCGATTTCGCAAAACAGGTTCAGCCCAAAATAGCGGAGACTATCCCGGTAACCATAGTGATGAAAAGGTTCGCCGAGGTAAAATGTCCTCGAAAGGGTATCTATCTTTTTCACTTTCTGGAATTCGTCGCTCCAGTCCCAGTACCAGTAGCCGCCAAGCCGGACATCATTTTCTTCCGTCCACCGGTTCTGCCTGTTTTCAAGGTATTCAAACACCCCTTCCACTGTCCCGTGTTTTTCAATATAGGTGGGAGGAGCCTCTGTTTTTCCTTTTGCCAACCCGGCATGAACAAAACCTGTGTTGGGCCAGCGCGCCAGGGTTTGCATCTTTCCACCACAGAAAAGTTCCGGGCGTTGGCCAATTCCGGTCGGATCACCAAAGTCGCTGATCCCGGAAGCTGTTACATCGGCGACATATACCTTTCCGTGTGCTTCCGGCGGCAAGAGTTTCAGCTTTTCAGCATCGTCAAGCAATTTCCAGTTTTTCACTTCCCGGCTGCCGGTAAAAACAGGCTTTTCTCCATCGGCAGCTTTATAAACCACCGGTGCATTTTCTGTTCCCGAATCTTCAGAAGAAAACACGACTGGTTTTTCAAGATCATATTTTCCCCCCCTAATAGTAACCACAACCGGATTTCCCGATGCTTCAGATAACCCGGAACGAACCGATTCCTTTGCTTTTTCAAGGGTTTTAAAGGGTGCCGCTTTGGTTCCCGGATTGGCGTCGTTCCCATCAGGTGACACATAAAATTCCACTGTCTTCTGTTGGGTAAATGACATCAAAATTGTCAGAATCACCACGTAAGCTCCGACATAAAATTTACTTCCTCGATTCATTGCATTTTTTGTTTAATTAATAATTACAACTGAACTTTTACGACATCGTCCATGTCAGTACGGCAATCCGGAGAAGGATTAAACTTGATAAATCCGTCCCAATAGCTAAACGGAATAGTCTGTCCGGTCCGCAAAAGGATGACCGATTTTGGTCGTTTATCGGTTTTGAGCGATATCTGCCCGGAAGATTGAGGCAGGAGATGCAGATACCACATATTTCCGCGGGTAGTAATCATTACATTGCTACGTTCAACACCCGGTGAAGGCCCAGCACCAATAAGCGATTCGCCACTGTGCTTCATCCAGGCTGCGATCCCCGCCATGTTTTTGTAATAATTCGGACTCATCTCTCCATTTCCGGCGGGCCCGACATTCGGTAAAAAATTTCCGCCCAGCGAACGGCTGGCTACCAGATGTTCAAAAAACCAGGAATACGGTTTGAAAGTTCCGGTTTTATCGTAACCCCATCCCCCTCCTCCTGAAGTCCATATGTCGCAGTGTTCCCACCATTCGGAAGGAATATACGTTGGTTTGGTACATTCAAAAGGTGTTGTGAAGTCACCAATTCGCATCCCTGTGCCGGATGGGTCATCGGGATTAACAACATTCGACCAGCGGTCGTTGATGACAATTCCCGGTTGCAGGGAACGAATCCAGGCATACACCTGTTCGGTATGCATGTCGCTCACTCCCCGGAAGTACATTCCGTCCAGCCACAAAACGTCAATTTTCCCATAGCGGGTAAGAATTTCTTCTATCTGTTTCAACACAAAACCGAGGAATTTTTCGTATGCCTGGTAATTGGCCACCGGATCGGTAATTGGCGGTATATCGTTTTTCGTAAGCGCGTCGTATTCATTGGGGTGCATTAATCCCGGGTAATGCCAGTCGCGGGGCGAAAAGTAAAAGCCCACTTTCAGGCCGTTTTCGCGGCAGGCGTCCACGTATGGTTTCAACAGGTCGCGACTGTTCATATACTGCTTTGTTCCGATGCCATATTTCGAAGGCCACAGGGCATACCCATCGTGGTGTTTGGTCGTTAAAACGGCATAAGTAAAACCAGCCTCTTTGGCGGCTTTCAGCCATTTCCCGGGATCGTACTCATGAGGATTAAACTGCTTTGCCAAAGCATAATATTTATCGGGCGGAGAGACTTTTCCCCCATATTTGTAATGAGAAATCATATCCCACGAAGGCTGCGCCCCTACCACACTGTGAATTCCCCAATGCATAAACAAACCCAGACTGGCTTGGGGAAACCACTGTGCATCCCGGTGTGGATTTGGCATTTTCATTTCGGCATGAAGTGGGGTAGAAATCACCTGACGAGCCCGATCTATGTCTTTTTGATCGATGTTATACGATTCGGGGAACGAATTCAACTGTGCAGAAACAATGACACTCATTTCCAGAAAAATGGAGATTAATAAAACTGCCGTTTTCATTTTTATTTTTTTGATAATTCTTCAAAACTTAAACTGATGTTTACCTGATCCGACCTCTGTTTTTTGCCCTTCCCCAGTAATAATAGTGGCAGAACATCCTTCCGGAACCATGACACTCAGGATTATTTTTCCATTCTCTCTTTTCCATTCGCTGCTGATCAGGCCCTTCACGGATTGATATTGCCCTTTCACCCAAGACAAATCTTTCACGAAATGGGGAGTAATCAGGATACGGGCAAAGCCCGGATTCTGCGGATCGTGGTTGATTCCGGCCAATTCATTCACCATCCATGCCGAAACATCACCCAGAAAAACATGGTTAAGGGACGAACCTTCCTTTACCGGATCAACCATCCATTCTTCTGCCAGGGTTGTATATCCCAGTTTATCCACCCAATAGCCCCACGAAGGGCCTTCCGTCTTTGAGACCATCTTCATGGCATCTTCCGCGTAACCGTATTTGGTCAACATGCGCAGTACTGTTTTACTGCCGATCACCCCAAAGTCCAGAAAATAATTATTCCCGGCAACCAACTCGTGCAACTTTTCGGCTACTTGTTTTTCTTTTCCTTCAGGAGGCAAGCCAAGGTACAAAGCCAAAGCTTGGGCGGTTTGCGTCCCTTCAGCGTAGGTATTCGTTTCAGGATTGAAAAAATGATCATTGATATCCTTTCTTATTTTTTCTGCTTTTGCCAGAAAACGGCTGTCATCCTCGCCAAGGATCTTTGCAAATGAGGCCCTCAATTTATAATCCAGGTAATAATAAGCAGTCGAAGTGTACGTGTTGTTTGTTTTTGATTTATAGGGGACCCAGTCGCCCAGCCCAAACGGGAGCAGGCCATTTTCCTCTTCCCGTTCGAGGTAAGCAAGGTAACGGTCCAGTGTTGGAATCATTTTTTGGATACAGCGGGAATCTCCGTAATATTCGTACAACGCATTTGGGATAATAAACAGGGCGGCATCCCAGACCGGTCCGGTCGATTTTCCCCAGCCCCAGCCGCTCGAAGGAATAATGGCCGTGATATCTCCTTGTTCCCGCTGGTTGTCAATAAAATCGTCCATCCATTTTTCATAAACAGTGATTCCGTCATAATTCAGCAAACCAAGGTCAACAGAAACATGGGCATCGGCTGTCCAGCCGTTTTTTTCACGTTGCGGGCAATCGGTCGGGATGCTTTCCAGGTTGCTCAGGTACGATTGACGGGTTGCTTCCCATATTTTATTCAGGATTGGATTGGAACATTCAAAAGAACCGACTGATTTTACATTGGTATGAACAAACAAGGCCGTCAGGCTTTCCCGGCCCAGTTCAACCGGATTCGAACTTTCAACCTCGACATACTGAAACCCGTGATAAGTAAACGAAGGCGAAAAATCCACCCATTCGTTGGCATCCCTTAAGATGACTTCGTCCTGCTGAAATACTTCGTCCGGATTTCGCGGGTAAAAAAAGAAATTCACGTTCCTTTGTTCCAGACGTCCATCCTTTTTCAATATTTCTCCATGTTTCAGCGTGATCCGGGTACCAGGGGTTCCTTTCACCCTAAGCCTGCAAAAGCCAGCCATATTTTTCGGAAAGGTGTAAACATACAACTGATCGTTAAACTTTTCCATTCCCGAAGCCGGGAATTCTCCGGCAACCTGAATCCCTGGCATCTGTTGTGCAACTAACTCCGATGAAGGAGAAGAGACTTCCTGAGCCTGTCCCCATTTCGAGTCATCAAACGAAGGCATTTTCCAGCCTTTTTCTTCCAGTCTTAAATCGACATGGTCGCCGCTATAGATGTCATTGTACGTATAAGCCCCTGTCGATGTTTTCCATGTACTGTCGGAAAGTACCACGTCTTCTGTACCGTCTGAATAACGAATATGAAACCCGGCTAAAAAACGCGGGCGGTCCCTCCATGCAGCCTTGTGAAAATCCCAGGTTGCCGGACCTTGTGCATTATACCAACCATTTCCTAAAACGACGGATATTGTATTTTTCCCTTGCGACAGCAGACTTGTAATGTCGTGCACGTTATATAAAATCCGTTTACTGAAATCTGTATATCCCGGGTCGAGATAATCTTTTCCTATGCGTTTCCCGTTGATGTACATTTCGTAGTAACCAGTAGCCGAGATATAAAGTCTGGCATAAAGAATTTCCTTATCCTGAACTTCGATATTCTTCCTAAAAAGCGGAGCCGGCTCATATTCCTTATCATGGTTATCAGTAATCCACCTGGCCTGCCAGTCCTTTTCTGAAAACATGGCTGTTTCAAATGAAGCCAATTCCGAAGTACAGCATTTATTCCTGTGTCTGTCCCATACCGTTACATTCCACCAGTAACGGGTCAGTGGTTTCAGTGTATCGGGAACAGTAACCATTGAGAGCAATGATCCCGCTGAAGTACTTTCTTTTTCTATTAGGATTTTGGGCCCTTTTCGCTCCGGGTTTTTCCAGATATTTACTTCTGTCTTTGACACAGAGAAGTCCGGGTCCTGACCCTCGAAACGCCAGGTAAGGCGTGGAGCGGAGGTTCCTATGTTTATCGGGTTTTCAAGGTATTCGGTACGCAGACCAACGGGTTGTACCTTTTCGTTTTTAGGGGTACAGCCTGCCAGTCCGAAGAATGCGATGATACTTATAACAACAGTTGTTCGGTTCATAGTTCTGTTTTAGTGGTCTGTTAGCTCAACTGGTATCATGTCACTTTATATGTATCCTTAGTACTGTAACAGAAATCGGAGGGAACGTGTAGTTAAAATGCGAACCGGCTTCAAGTTCTTTTGAAAACGGGACTACATTATTCGGTTGGTTTATTGAGTTCCCATCCAGCATGTCTGACGAAGTCAAAACGATAGCCGTTCCTTTCGTCTTGAAATTCTTTGGAAGTCCTTTCAATAAAATCTCCGTACCTAAAGGAGATTGTGACGTATTTACCACTTTTATAATTACATCGCCGTTATTGGTTACTTTTGATGGCGCAATAAACAATGATGCACCTTTGACGGTATAAGGTAAAACAACATCACCGGTGTTCTCTATAAACATTTTTTGCATGTAATAGGACGGTATCGCGAAACAGGATACACTGTTATTGTAGATCAGGTCAGGACAATAGTTGATGCTATTCAGATTGGCGCTGAGGGTAGCATAAGTAGTCGCCAACACAATATCTGAGTTACGTTCACAGCCAGTCAGGAATGCCGCTTCAGCAAGGGCATATCTTAAATTCCCCAGGTTGGTCTGGTTATCCTTGCAGCAATATTCCCCAACCACAATTTTTGGGCCTTTCCGGTCATAGTTGTCGTAATGGTTTGTCTGCTTCAAAAAAGAATCAAACGAGCAAAAGAAATGTTCGTCAATAAGATCTGCCTTTTGTCCATCCAGCCGGTCATTAATAATTACATTCATCGCGGGATAAGCCTTTTTTATCGCATCATAAAAAAATGCATACCGTTCATTGTACCCGTATCCATCGGTATCGCCTTTCCCATTCTCATTGCCGACTTCAATATACTTCAGTTTATAAGGTTCAGGGTGCCCGTTTTCTGCCCGTCTTTTTCCCCAGTAAGTCGTTTTGGCGTCCCCGTTTGCATATTCAATTAAATCCAGAACATCCTGTACAAAAGGCTGTATTTTATCAACAGGAACACCCACATAGCCATCATCTATCGACACCGACGTACAATAAATCGGTTCAGCACCCCAGTCTTCACACATCTGAAATAGCTCGTCCAAGCCGAATTGCTGACTATTGCGGTAATGCCAGTGCTGGATGACTTTTCCAGGCCTTTTTTCCACCGGTCCAATCGTTCCCTTCCAGTTCCATCCACACTCCACGCTACACGATTCCACATCGCAACCACCGGGAAAGCGGATCAATTTTGGTTGTAAGGCAGCCTGTATCTCAGCCATATCTATTCGCAACCCATTCGGACGGTTTTTATAGGCAGGGGGCATCAGACTAACCATATCCAGATAGATCACTCCCCCGCCTGAACCGTAAATAACAAACCGGTTATTCCCTGAAACCCCGGATATGCCACTGGTGGTTAGTTCACAGGTATATTGTTTCCATTCCGTTGTAATCGTGATCGGGTCGGAAGCAGCATATACCACTCCATCGTTACTTTCCAGTTTCACGGTAAGCGTTCCGTTAAAACCTTTTCCCATTTTTTCGAGAACAGGGTCTTTTCGTGCGAAAAACGAGGCTTTATAGGCCGTATTATTATCCAGCCGGATTCCCCAGTAACCGGAATTTACCAGACCTGTTTCGGGGTCACCGTTCCAGCCAACGCCCCAGCGGAGACAATGATGCTGGCTGTTGTTTAACTGTTCCGTTTCAAGTTCCGTCTGGGTGTTCATTGCACGGGACAAATATCCCTTGTTGACCAGCACAGAAGACCCCGGTTCAACCAGCGACCAGCCTTCAACCGGGTTATTGTCTTCAAAAGAGCCGTTACGGATGAGCTGGGCATAGAACCCTCCATCAATGCCATGGCTGATTTCTTCAAACAACATTCCATTGTATAGTATCGGACTGATAGCATGTCCCGGTCTGGAAACGTCGATGGTTATTGTCTGGGCATTCCCGGTTAAATTAACTAACCCGATAAATAAAAGAATTAATAATATAAAAATGGATTGTCGAAAAAAATTGACTTTTCCCACGGTTTTGATAGGTTTTTTATTCATGATATATTAGATTTTGTCAGTTTGATTCTTATGTTTGTTTTATTATCTGTTTTTCATTTCGATTATTACAGACGAGACTACTGCCGGCATACCCATTCCTAAAAGCGGGCCTACAGAAGCATTGTAACGGTCGTTCACCGGTTTCATCCCGTCAATACGTTCATAGGGGAAATTGGCATTGGAACCGGCAATATCGGAATAAATATTTCCGGTCCATTCCCTTGCCAAATCCGGATGTTTTCGCCATAGGGTTACGGCAATTCCCAAACTCATATAATACCAGTATCCGCCGTCCTGATAGGCATTGTAGCCATATGCCGGATTCTCCCAATGGTCTCCGTCATTCATATCGGGCCAGACATGCCTTCCCGGAGAAACATCATCTGCCTTTCGGGCCATCCGCACTGCACCCCGAGAAGGTGGCGACATGTGGAAAAGATCAGCTGCGCCGTCGGTAGCTTTGTCTGCCATATACCGGCTGGCAAACCAATCGGAAGCCTGATCAGACTGTTCGTCAGTCAGGATACCCGACCAAACCGCATAACCCGTGATGTCGGGCGAAGCTAATGCCGGCGAAAGATTTCCTGCTCCCCAGGGAAGATATCCTGACGGATTGAACCGGGCACGTATTGCTTCCTGCATTTTTCCGGCAATCGTTTCCCAGCATTTTACAGAATCAGGATCGCCGGAGTGTTCATACATATCAGCCAGGGCACGAGCTGCGTTGCAGGCCAGCACAGAGGTTCCCAAATCGTCGCCACCAAACCCGTATGAGTCGTGGAACCCCCACATGACACATGCACCATTTGTCTCCTTAATGCCATTTGCCCCGATATGCCCCGGAGTACTCCACTGAGTGACAAGTCCGGTTGCAGGATTTCGGGGAACACTGTTCCAGGCATCAATGAAATTTTGCGATTTCCCTTTAAACCATGCTTCCCATTCAGAATTCCAGCATGACTTAAACCCATAATGCCAGCCTAGAATCACGAAACACATTGCTTCATCCATGGAGGGGCGATGGAAATGGGCAGGGTTATCACCATAAAATTCCCCGGGCCCCCAGCAAAATTGCCCGTCAGGATAAACATGGTCGGGTATAGCCCCCCGAGGGTAAGTAAACGGACCTACTTTCTTATTTACCCTGAGCTGTTTAAGCGCCAGAAAATCAACAGCAGACCGAACTTCTTCAGCCGTTACAAAATCACGGCCTGCACCTTCTAACTGATAAAGAAAATCGCGTGCAAAAAGACCTGCTTCCCGGTAGAACGGGCCCGGAGTATAAATAAAGGTGCCTGCAGGCATTGCCTTGTCTGTCACTTCTGTTTTTGATTCGTTCAGGATGGTGTCAGTCCGTGCCTGAAGTGCACGGTAAAAAATCGTGTCAACAGGGATACACCTCTCTGTTTCGCCATCGTTATAAGCACGGTAACGGCAGGAATGGACAGTAAAAGGTTCGGAAGAAAGCGATAAGGCATAGAAAAGAGAAACGGACTTGATTTCATTCCGGCAATTTATGGTAACCTGCTGGCGCGCACCTGGAGAAAGGCGAACAATCGCAGGCGAAACAGATACATTGGAGTTCAATATAAATTTCAGCATTAAATACGAATCGCCCTGGTTTATCACATCGAAACAATAGCCATTCCGGACAGTCTTAAAAGTCTCAGGCTTGTTTGTTCCGGATATGAAGAAGAGTTGACTGACTGTTGGTGTTTTTGCCCAGTGAGACTTTTTTTGTATCCCTTCCTGCTTAAAGGTATCGGCGAACCTGCTACCCGACAAGAGTGTCAGTAATAAATATGCCAGTATAAGTCTTTTCATCCGTTTATGTTTTTTATTGTTTAGACTGTGTCAATGATAAATTTCAGCAAGCCGAAGATTGAAATCTGCAGGTAATTCAGCCAACGGGCTATTCAATTCGCATGAAGCATAGTTAAGAATATTGCCAAACAACCTGTCGGCGGCCGGATCTTTTCCCAGGTTCCCGACGATATTCAGCATATTCACAATAAATTTTCCCGCCTCAAGATTCCACACTCCCAGCTGTATTCCGGAACAATAAGTATGACTAATCCGCGCCGCACCACAAACCGTCTCTGCAGGATAGGTCAGTGGTATATTTTTTTCGACAAATGTATGCGGCCCTTGATCAGGGATAGTCGTATGTCCGGATATGGCATTTTTTGAAATGATGTTACGAAAATAGCGATAGTCCATCATGCCCCCCGAAGGTAACCCTTCAAAAAACGGATGCTCTTTCACCCACCGGTCTGCCCGGTAATATCCCGCCACGTCATCCATTTGGGCAACGATTCCTTTTTTATCCAATGGCAGCCAGTAAGTTGAATTATTCCCTTTCTTCAAAGAGGAAGGTTCAAGAAAAAGAACAGTACTTCCCCTGGCCATCTGACAGGCAACATGAATCATTGTTATGCTATCCGGAACTTGCCCGGAAATAACGATCACCTGCCTCTGGGTTTGCTTTTCGGTAGAAGGAAGTACTTTACAGTTGTGTTCCGTTAACCAGTTTCTGACTATGGAATCATTTCCTAACAAAACAACCTCCCGTGGCAATTCGGGGAGGGTGTTCCGTGCTGTAACATAAAATTCAGTGCTGCCAGCATCGGCATAACCGCCCTGATCTATTTTTGCACATACTTTATATTTCCCTTCCGGACCGTTAATTAAGATTTCCTCATCCAGTAAATCCAAAGCAAAAGGATCTGCCTGGTTTTCCCTGATTTTTATGGATAATTTTCTCTCCGCGATTATATTCAGACGAGAATCTATTACTTTAATGGTAGCCGGATAATTCCCTGGCGGTAAATCATCAAGGTTTGATAAAGACACTTTTAACTGTATCCTATCCCCGCCATAGATACTTTGAGGTTCCGTTCTTAAGCACCATCTCAAAGAACTGTTTGCCAGCAAAACAGAATTTATCAATTCAGGTTTCAGTTTTCTGAAATTAGTGGCAACACTTTCTCCGGCACAAAAGTCGGCGACACTATTTGTCGGACAATATCCGACAATATGTGGATTTGCCCGGATTGCTGTTTCGGCAATCTCACGCAGGGTTGCTGCTGTTTTATAGGCATCTCTTATGTAATCTTCCGGGCAGGCCCAAATCCCTTTAAGTCCAAATTTATCCCAATCATTCATGAAGTTTTCATACTGGCGCTTAAAGTATTGAGCATCATCCGAATCTTCTTTTCCTCTTTTTTGGTATTCACCTAAATCTGAGGGCAAATCAAGCGGGAAACACAAACCGGTTTCTGTTGGAAAAACTTTTTGGCTACCGGTCTGGTCCTTTCCTGAAAGCTCGTCTAAAACACCAGAATTATATGGCATCCAAACGTAAGGGTGCCAGTCCTTTAAATCATGATCATATATATCCCAACGAGAAGACCCGGAATTGCTCATGCTGCCTACGTTAGTCATATTATCGAAACGTCCGCTGTTTAATACAAATATCCGGAGGGGATCAAGGGTACGTAATTGAGGCAAAAGATGAACGGCCTGGTTCAGTATCGCTTCATTTCTTGTTTCATTCAGCATCCCCCACATCACAATACAAGGATGATTTCTGTCCCGTTTGACAACACTGACAATCGAGTTTCTAAAACGATTGACCATTTTTGTTTCACTGTCGTCCTGCTTTACATTTTCATACTTACCGTACTCACCCATTTGCCACGAACCAAAATGCTCCTGTAAAACCATTATTCCCAGCTCATCATATATATCAAGTACGCTGTGATTTGGACAACCAAAAGGAATCCTGACGAAGTTAAAACCCAACGCTTTCATGTTGATTACATCTTTTCTGAGCATATCCTCCCCTGGCGGAACATAGACACCGATCGGATAATGCGTACTAAAATTGGATCCTTTTAAAAAGATTCTTTTCCCGTTTAGTTGAAAGTAACCGTCCTTAAACCTGAAATCGCGAAATCCAAAACGGGTAACACATTCATCTGCTGAATTATCATATTCGATGGAAGCACTTATCCGGTACAGGGCCGGGTTTTCTATACTCCAAAGTTTGTAGTCAGGAACCAATGCTTCATAGTTCAACGTATCCCTACCTCGTTCGATATTTTGCTTAAATCTTTTTATCAGAACAGGCAGCCCGGATCTGATTTCAGAAATATTGATCAACAAGGAAGATTTAATTTTCTTCGGATTTTGGTTTAAAACAGGTACCTGAATTTTTACATTTCCTGTTTTCCAATCCGGCAACACATACAGGTTATTTATTTGTACTGCTGGTTCTTCATAAATTTCCACGTCACCAATTATACCTCCCGTATTGTATGAAGCATTGCCTCCAAACGGGTAATTCTTTGCACCCGAAGGAGTCTCTTTTAAGGCTATTCCGTCAATCGGCTCATAAGTCGGATTAAGAACACGGACGACAAGCAAATTCGGCCCTTCCTTTTTAAGATTTTTTGTAACATCGAACTCAAACGGAGTTTCGCTTCCTTCATGATTGCCGATATATTTCCCGTTTATCCAGATATCTCCCATGTAATCTAGAGCCTGAAACTTTAAAATATAATGGCCATTTTTAATGGTTCTCCCGGGCGTATTGAATTTGCACCAATACCAGGCGAACCCGTGATAGTTGTGAAAGACATCCTGAATAATCCAGGGGATCGGAGTGGATTGCGCCTCTTTTTCAGGGGGAGATTCAAACCATTTTTTCTGAATACCAATATTCTGACTGTCAACAGCAATCTTCCAGTTATTGTTGTTTAATAAAATCTTCCGTGAATAATCCAATTCTCTCTTACTTGTTCCACTAAGACCATCAGAAAAAGAGAACAGATTAACCAGAAAACAAAACAGAACAAACAATATTCCTTTCATAAGAATTGGCCTTTTTTTAATTTAATTGGGTTACAGGTAATGCATTCACTCTTTATTACCGTATCCTTCATCACCCTTTTCAACCATTTCTTTTATTTTCAACATTGGGTAGCTGCTTAGAATTTTCCGGACATAAGCATAACGCCCTTCGGATAATGCCGAGTCCATTTCGGAAACAGCTTTTTCAATATTTACAGGTAATTCCTTTCCTGAATTTTTCATGTTGATAATATTCGTTTTTATCGTTTCAGCTTCCTGCAATAATGCAGATTTAATCGTTTCCGGTATTACGGTTTCAAATCCGGCTATTTCAGTTTCGGAGTCTCCCAGGAATGACCGTAGTGCATACGGTCCAAGTTCAATTTGAAATGATCCGGAAGTGTTGACTTCCTGACCGCTAACCAGATCTGCAAAATGGTTTTTATCCCTTCTGAAATGAAGTGAAACCTTAACCGGATAATATTCCCTGTTGACCAGATAGAAATATTGCCTGCCGTTTAACAAAAGAGACCTGACAGCAACAGGATCGGTTGTTGGACCGACCGTTCCGAATTTTTTAGCGGGTAAAACCCGGTAGGCTCTGGCAAATTGCTGAATTAATTCTGAGTGTCCGGTATCGGTAAACAGTCCGCCCCGTGTAATGCGGCACGCATCGAGTTCGGCCAAAGCATGGGCGAAATATTCGAGATAATAAATACCTCCCTGAAAATGAGGAGTAATTCTCGATTGTGAATCCCACCAAAAATTATCCTCAGGGTATCTGGAAATATCACGGCGGATGCCTTCAGCCGGTTTTCCCCAGATTACCTCCAGGCTTTTCGCCTGCCGGTCATCCGGAGCACAGGGCGCATGCGAATATTTTCCCCAGGCTTCGACCCAGCAGTCAAAAATAAAGGCACCTGGGTATTCCTGTTTGCCAATTGCATCAAGCGTTTCCTTGTCCAGAAAATCGTGATCACGGAATGAGCAGGTTTTTTCCAATGGTGTATCTGCACCCGCTGTTCCCCAAGCATCCCGGTCACGCGAAGGCACCATCGAATAGTCAATCTCTATCCCGGGTTCATCTTTATACAGGTTAACATCAAAACCACCTTCCCTATAAAGTTCGTACAACGGCTTTCTGGCAAAAATTTGTTGCGAAGGTTTATCCGGAGTGCCAAACCATCCGGGGATATTCGTTTCGGTCCACATCGTAACGGTTAATTTCAAGTCGGGACGGACAGATGTAATTGTGTCCCTGATCTGACAAAACAAGTCTTTGACTTTCAAGCAACGCCAGTTAATCCATTCTTCAGAATGATTTTCATTCAGAAACCGGTACCGCTTCGAAAAACGGTCAGGGTCTTTCCCGTTAACAGGAACCCGGATGCCGGTTTCTTTTTCAAAGAGACGGGTGGTGTAATCATCGTATCCCGATTTAAGTGAAAAATACCAAAGAATGGTGGCATGCCACATATTGACCGATATTCCCTTAAACGCCGGCGATTTTCCATAGCGGTTCGCGATCTCGCCAAACAGGTCTAAAATGGCCTTTTGTACCGTTGGATGAAGCGGGTTAAACATCGGCCCCTTTCCAAACGGGCCATTATGTTCTCCATACGCCCATTCTTTCGGGGTGCCTTTGGTTTGCGCTTCAAAATTGGCAACATTGTATTCTACTGTCCAGTCGGCTGTTGATGACTGGACCTGGTCGTTTGCAAGCATGTTGTTGTAAGTTTCTTTTCCGGCTTTTATTGAATCGAGATTTATGTTCATATCTTTCATCAGGCTGCCCAACCGCAGGAGTGTCAGAGCCCCTTGGAATTCAATACCTTCCTTTTCAAATTTTTTCAGCAGGGTATCAACCCAGTCAGCCGGATGTGATGTCCACCGCGCATAGATTGTCCGGTCGGGTGCTGCCACGCCTCCGAATAGTCCCGAGGGTTCACATTCCGAAGGGTATAACGGATGATGGTACCATACAATAGGATAGGTTAACAAATTCTGCCCGGTATAATGCATGTAACTGATAGTACGGTCGAGCCATTCCTGTTCGGTATATGCCCCCATGCTGAAAGCAGTCCCGCACGGATCTTCAAATTGCAGCCCCAGCTCCCGGGCCGGAATATTTTCGCCGCTTTTATTGATATTCAAAGCCGGAAGATCGTCCATCTCGTAAATCTGAATGTCGGCGACAGCTGCAGGTTCGCCGTTTCCCCAGGTCATAAATACAATACTGCAATCGTTCCAGCGGGGCCAGAAAATTTTCCTTATTTCCTGCATTTTATTGGTAAGTGGTTGCTTTACTCCCGTGAAAGTACCGATGGTAAGGTCATAACTTGTCCCGTCCATCATACACATAAACCGGCGTTTATCGTCGGGATACCTGACAACTGCCAGGTAAGGCCTGCCGGTATGTTTTACTTTGAACCGGTACCCAAACCGTGACAACGGTTTCGCCTCAGCCTCCCTGTATTTCCCTGCCTCAGAAGAAGTAACCTTTACATCACCATACGAAAAATAGGTGTCAGCAGGATAGTTTTGAGTGCAGTCAATACGCTCAATTAATTTCAGGTGAGGTCCTTGCTGATGATCAGTTCTGCAACCAGACAATAGAAGCCCGCATAATAATATTGCAATGAAATAATTTCTCATAATACTGTATTTTTATCTGATGCCTGTCAGTTTTACCGGCCCTAACAAGCCGGAAGGGAGTAATGGTGAGTGAATATTATAAAAAGGAGTAGTCGTAAAAGAAACCTTTTCCTTGGTCTCCGGCTGATAATCGCCGATAATCCGGTTCACCCACAGATTTGTCACCTTAATTCTCAGTTCATTCTCTCCTGGCTGCACGGCCTTTGTGATATCGATCCGGAATGGAGATTTCCAAAGGATACCCAATGAATTACCGTTGATGGTAATTTCCGCCAGATTTTTGACCTCTCCCAAATCAAGCCACAATTGTGTATTTTGCTTTATTTTATCTTCCGGAATCTGAATTTTTTTGAGATATTCCGCCGTTCCTGAGAAATATTTTATTCCCGGATTTTCATTCTTATTCCATGGACTTAGTTCCTCAAAGACAACTTGTCCTTCCGGGGCACCTCTCTGTGTTTGAAAACGCACTTTCCAGGAGCCCTTTATTTCAGCAATCTGTTTTTCTTCAGGAGGAATCACCGTCACTGATTTTTTACAGGTTTTCTTCCGGAATACCACAAATACCGCATCGTCAGATTCCAGGTCCAAAGAGACTTCAGTAAAAATGCCCTGCACTTCGTATGAGGGAAACTCCAGTTTACCGTTTTCAGGATGCCATATTTCAGGTATCCTGCCTGTTGTCCGGAAAGCCACATCGATATTCTCCTTATGAAAATTCCGGTTGTTTACCCAATAAATATCCACATTATTCATCTTTCGGTGGACAAAAAGCAGTTTTTTATCTCCGGTCGGGGAAATACATTTAAAATCAGGCTGAACCTTTAATTCGGTCATGACTTCTTCAATGGTCATTCCTGAAAATACTTTCCCCTTTCCTATGAAATTTTCTCCGTGTCCATTCTTCCAGAGATGATTCACGATTGTACTGTATTCCAGCGTATCATCGCTTAAACTTGGCGTACCAACCGGCTTTTTCCCGACAATAACGGCTCCGTCATTTACCAGTTCATTAATTTTTCGCAAAACCGGAAGTGACATATATGCTGCATTATCGTCCAATATCAGCATTTTATAATTCATACCGCTTGCCGTAACGATTTCTCCATGACGATTGGTTGAAAGGAGATGAATTAATGCATCGGAATTGATGAAATCGTAATTATACCCCAAAGGAATATCCGGTAACTTCTGTTTGTATAAGGAGGTAAGGTTATTATCCTCGCCATAATAATAAAGAATATCAGCGACAAATTTCCCCTGCTGCAACATGTAAGAACTGCGCGTAAGGTACATAATCCAGGGACCGGCTTCCTCCGCCCATGTTTCGTTCCTCGTAAACCACTGACCAAAAGGATCAAGACAGACACCCGGCACTTTATCAAATACAGGTTGGTGTACGGAACAGTGAATGATAAAGCGATTAAGTCCGCAGGAGAGTTCCATATCCGCTGTATGTTTTAATGTTTCCGGACACCAGCCGTAAGGAGGGTTCATTGTTGAAAATGATTCTGCAGCCACCAAATTTTGCCCATACAAATGGGCGACAGAAGCGGATTCGCGTACATCTGCAAGGTGATTGTTTTCAAAAGCATCACTTCCGGTCTCATCCGGGGTCCAGGTGGCTCCCATAGGAACATCGGCCGTTCGTTTAACCGCCATACCATCAGCAATAAAATGACGTCCGTTTTCATGCGATTCGGAATAACGTTTCATTCCCCTTTCATGTAACATTTCTGTAAGCTGGTCATAGTAATTTCCCACGGTCAATTCGTCTATCGTTTTTCGGAAATCCCATAGAAAGCGGTCGCTCGACCTGCTGTTTTCAACAATATGCCCGGCCAATACCGGCAGCCATGGCGTTATATCATATCCGCAATGCATTCTGAATTCCTCTGTCATATTATCTGTCCAGTTTAAGGTACCAGCCTCCCAACTGTCAGTCACCATACTTTTTATGCCTTTTCCCGTTAACCCGGCAGTAATATCCTGGTATATATCCAAATAATGCGTAAAATATTCCTGTACATATTTTTTGCTGAGTTTGTCCACTTCCAGGCCTGTTGCTTCCAGGGGGGCAGGATGATTTGTCTTACCGGTTAATGAGTATCCGATCCGTAAAATACACCAGTTTCCTTCCGGCGGGGTCCAGTCGAGTGTTCCATCCGGTTCCATTTTTGAGGTAAGATCTACCACATCCTTTTTCTGAATAACATTGTCTCTGACCGAAACGTAAGGTGTTTCAAATGTATATAATCCGTTTTTGTAACCATTAAGCGCAACAAACCCGGCTTTGTCCTCGAACCGGTTAACGCGGGGGGCAGCATATAAGCGAATCTCTCCTACCTGTATGCCCGCATCTCCGGCGTCATTGTTCGCGTTGCCCTTATTGTCTGACAGATGAAAAACAATTCTGTAGAAGCGCCCGGTTACAGGAGAAAAGGTAATTGTTGTCTGGGGAGAATCATCCGGCAAAAAATCACCGATCTTTTGGAAAACATGGCCATCCTGGCTTACTTCGATCGTCCGGGAACTTTTAACAGAATGATCCCGGGCAGCCAACGAAACCGACTGAATCAATGTTGGTGTACTGAATTCAAATAAGATCCAGGAATCCTCTCCATTTCCTTTTGCCGGCAACAGTACCGTTTCTGCCAAATTGTTATCTGTCAACTGACGGATATTGAATTTTCCTCCGCTTGAAGTAACCTTCGGATGAGAATCGTCAACCAGAAATTCATTTTGCGGGATACGATACGCAACAATAACTGCATCTTTATAATACTTGTCTTTATAAGAAAACCAATAAGGAATAGTCCCGAATCTCGACGGTCCGTTAGGGACATCCTGAAAAATTCCTGTCGTCCCGGGTGGCTGGGGAAGTTTTCCGCGAAATGGACTGCCTCCTTCAATATTTACTTCACTCCATACATATTTTTTCATAGCAGCTTCGGGCTTCACCCATGGCCCTCCACTTTCGCTCCAGCCGCACGAAGAAGCAATTCCTGCTTCCAAATTTAGAGAATCCGCTAATTTTACGGCATAGCGGGATGCTTCTTTCCATTCCTCACTCATATATTTCAGCGGCACTTTTACTACGTTCGGCGTTTTCAATGAAACCTCAAATTGCTGAAAACCACCTATTCCTATCCTTTTCATCCATTCCAGATCAGCCTTTATTCCTTCTTTTGTAATATTATCATCCACCCAATGCCACCATACCATAGGCTTTGCTTCCTGTGGAGGAGAAAGGAATTCCGCTTCCAGTTTTTCAGATATTCCATTGGAAGAACGGGAACAACGAATAAACAAAATACCACCTGTAGTAATCAGGACAATGAGGATAATAACAAAAGATGTTTTCATTTATTTTCTTATTTCGATTTCTTCAAAAAATATTCCGAGGTAAAGGGCAGGACTTTTGGCACGTCCCGGAGAAGAAACATCAATCGTCGACAACCGGGAGTTACCGGTTAAATCTCCTGATTTACAAAACATAAGGATGAACAATACAGAAATACAATGCCGGATTATGTTGTTTTTTCCTTCATTCATAGCTTTAATAGGTTTTTTTAGTTCTGTTAGTTTCCTTCAAAATTAATGAAAATAACAGGGAAAAATGTCAATCAGAAACCGAAACAAACGAATGAATATTGCACCTTACTAAAAGGTACAATATTCATTACAAACATTTTAATACCCGTAATTCTGTATTAGCTTTTCATTACGGTCAATGGCAGACTGAGGAATCGGGTTAAAGTACATCTTTTGATAAAAGACATGGTTCATATTTGCTATTTCAGGCCTCGTTATTACCCAATCGCCACGATTGTCATCAGGGGAAGTATTCGTAATTTTACAGGCATGAAGAGGTTTGTTCAGGACGTCTTCCGCAATCTTCCATCGCAATAAATCCCAGATCCGCTTATCCTCAAACATCAATTCAATTCTTCTTTCATGACGTATTGCCGTACGCATTTCATCCTGACTTAAACCTGTTGGCAATTCCGGAAGATTGGTACCCGTCCTGGTTCTGATGGCATTGACAGCTTCATAAACGGAAGCATCGGGCCCAACCGCTTCATTCTGCGCTTCAGCATAATTTAATAATACTTCGGCATACCGGTAATAGACATGGTTCATTCCACAATTATTGTAATTGGAAGGAGAATTATAATGATCGATCCTTTTTAAAACGTCATACCCTGTTTTGGTCCCGTCTTTGTTCGTTCCTTTATAATCTATTTCATTCTTTGATGGGTTCACCTTATCAATATGGTAATAGATGGTATCCTTTTCTGACATCCAGTCTTGTTTATATGATGCCCCGTCATAACAAACAAACTGGTAAAACCTGTTTTCACGTCCGGCAAATGGTTTTTGATCATCATATCCGGACCCTGCATCAGTAATGTTTTTCCCGTCAGCCATCTGGTATTCCTGTACTAATTCTTCTGTCGGGTTATAATCGCCCCAGTTATAATATACGCTATGAATCCAGGTAGGACCTACCCCGTAATGATTAAGGGAATTAGGAAGAGTTGTCCCCACGCAGTTCTTATCCCAAATAACTTCCTCGTTATACTCCTGGTCTTCATCCCAAAATTTCGTCATATCGGAAAATAATCCATAATCGCCGGTACCGTTCGGTCCATAGGTGTCAATAAATTTTTTATTCGTTTCTGCAGCGACTTTCCATCTGTTTATATCGTAAGAGGTAAAATGCTGCAAGTTATTTGCATCCGGACAAGCCGGCTCGTCAGAATTATAGGCAGGACTTGCTGCGAAAAGCTGGATCCATCCTTTTAAACACAATGCGGCACCAATAGTTGGCCTGCCTCCGTCGGAATCTCCATGGTCATATTTAACTGCCAGATTTCCATCGTTAATAACAGTATCCAGGTCGGCAATAATGAAATTTAACGTTTCTGCGAATGTACTTCTTGGGGAATAAAGGTTATCATCGTCTGAACGGTTCTGCGGAACTGTTGAAAGTACCAGCCCGCCGGTACGTACAAAAAGTTCGCTGTAAAAATAGGCCCGTAAAAATCTTGCCTCATCAAGACGTTTGGCCATCCATCCTTCAGAAAAATTTGACGAATTTTCCTTTACCTTCTGAATGAATGTATTGATTTTTCTTATTTTAGCATAAGTCGTCGGCCAGTTCGCATAACAGGAAGCGATACCGGTCTTTCCTTGTCGGGAAAAATCATCAGAGGAAGGATCTACAACGCCTGATTTCCAGAAATAAGAGGAGAAACAATTTCCTGAAGCAGTATCAAAATCATCGGAAAAATTATCATCCTGATCCTTCATCCATTTTGGTTCAAGCAACGCGATACACTCATTAAAATAAATATCAGCATTGGTCTCGTTAGCCCACATCGTATCATCAGTAATGTTTGTCTTGCTTTCCGTATCAAGATAATCTTTACAGGACGAACTTACGATAAGGAATAATCCTGTCAGCAATATGTTTAGTAACTTTATCTTTTCCATTTCTCAATTGTTAAAATGTTATATTAAATCCTAAAGAGTATGTTTTCATGAGCGGGTACCTGCTATGATTTTCATCATCGTCAGTAGAAGAATCATCATACTGTTCAGGATCCTCGGATTTAAACATTTTGGTAAAAGTGATTAAATTCTCCCCCACGAAATAAATTCGTATTTGCATATTTTTTAACGGATTTATCCTGTTTGAAGGGAGAGTATATCCGAAATTAAGGGATTTTAGCCGCAGATAAGCTCCGGAGACATTATAAAAATCACTTGACGCTGAATTGTTTGCAGTAGGAGCGGTTGTAGCCCTCGGGTATTTTGCATTCTGGTTATCAGTTGCCCAATGGTGATGATAATAATAATAATCACCATTACTCTTATTATTTAAAAAAGGTACTGTTGCATAATCGTATGTATTACGCATGCATTTTCCCGTTCCCTGGAAAAACAGGCTTAGGTCAAATCCTTTCCATTCGGCACTTGGGTTAAAGCTGTAAACGATCTCAGGGAAACTATTCCCGAGAGCGGTTAAATCATCACTCTCAATCTCCTTATCACCATCTTTATCTTCGTATTTAATGTCTCCGGGATGCAGAGTCCCGAATTGGATGATATCATATCCATCGTCACCATTAATTATCCCATCGCCATTTATATCATCCGAGGTTTTAAACAGCCCCAGTGAATGATATCCGAACATTGTATTCAACGGACGACCGGTTTTCCTCCTGTTTGGATTATTATAGGTTGCATCAGTTTCAAAAACCTCTACCAGTTTATTTCTTGCGTAACTAAAATTACCATTCAACCCTACTTTTAGCCCGTTGGCAAATCTATAATTCAATCCAATGCTCATTTCAAGACCATTGTTTTTCATCTTCCCTGCATTTTCCTCTGCAAGGTCCAAACCATATTCGTAAGGAACCGTAACCTCCGGCGACAATAGCATATTGCTTCTCATTTCATGAAAGTAATCGACTTCCATGGTTACCAAACTATTCCACAAAGAAGCTTCAAGCCCAATATCTGTTTTTTTAGCAACTTCCCATGTGATATTCGGATTTGCTTCGGTATCGACGTAAGCCCCGGAAACGACATTCCCGGTCCCAAAACTTGCAACGTTTGAGGATAACGTATATCCACTCAAATACTGATAGGCAGAACCGGCAAGGTTCCCGGATTTTCCCCAGGATGCCCTGATTTTTAAATTATTAATGAAGGAATATTTTTTCATAAAATCTTCTTCCGACAAACGCCATCCCAGGGAGAAGGCCGGAAAATATCCCCACCTCTTACCCGGAGCAAAATAGTAATGTCCGTCATAACGGCCTGAAGCCTCAAACATATACTTGCTGTTATAGGCATAGCCCAAACGATAAACATACCCGATCTGGGCCCCTTCAGATGAAGACCCACTGTTTTTTGAATCATCGGTACTGGAACTACCTAAGTCCAATTCATCGATCAGAACAGAATAATTATTGCGTTGGGCTGAAAAAGTGTAATATTTACTGTTTTTTGCTTCTGCAACCAATAAGCCGGTAACTTCATGCAGATTGTTAAAAGTCCGCTTGTAATTAATCATTCCCTGGTAGGTATAATACTTATAATCAGATTGTGTTTCCGTTAAGTAAGTATACGCGGTTTGTCCCAGACCGTCAGTAGATTTTGTATAAGTATACGGAGAGGTGCTTGTATCCTGTATATAGTAATACCATGGAACATGCCATCCTTTTTTGAAAGAAGAGTTGGTATCATAACTAAAAGATCCCTTCAGGCTTAATCCTTTAATAAAGGGTAATTGCTGTTCTAGGGTAAAAGTAGTAAAATGGATATTACCCGTGTTCCGCAGATAACTTTCTGAATTGAAAATTGCCGGGAGAGAGAAACTTCCGGAAGCCCCCCACAATCCGTTCGAATAATGTAATGCTTCGTTAGGAAAAAGTTTATAATATCCGTTATATATTCGCTTTGACGATTCCTCAGGATCCAGGTCATTCATTTTACTTACTGAGTTATTCATAAGTAGAGAAAACTCAGTCGTTTTAGTAACTTTCGTTTGTAAATTAATATCATAATTATAACGGCCGTAATTCCATTTAGGGACCAAGCCGTTTTGCTTAAAATAACCTAAGCTACAAAAGTACTTTACATTATCGGTTCCTCCACTGACCTGTATATTATACTTTTGAACAGGAGCGGATAAATCATAGAGATCTTTCGCCCTGCTGTCAGGATAAAGGTCTGGATTCTGTTTATGCAACTCGTTGTAATTTTCTATTAAAGTCAAATCGTAAGGATAGTCTGTGCCACCCGGAGTTTCATCCAAATAGGCTTCGTTCATCAATTTCATGTAGTCCACTGCATTGAGCGGGTCTCCTATTGCTGTAGGGGTCTGGAATCCATAACGTGAATCGAAGGTAATGGTTGTCTTCCCTTCTTTTCCTTTTTTGGTATTTATCAGGATCACGCCATTTGCTCCTGCCAATCCGTATGGGGCAACAGCTGAAGCATCTTTCAGGATAGAAATAGATTCAATCGTGTTTGGATCGATCTGAGACATATCGTCACGGATTACGCCATCAATAACGATTAAGGGGGAGGTACTACCGGTTGTCCCTATTCCCCGGATGTAAATGGTTGAATTATCAGCTCCAGGCTGTCCCGATGTGACCATCGAACTTATCCCGGCAGCCTCCCCTATTAAGGCATTGGTAATATTAGAAACAGGTCTCCTTGCCAGTTCATCTCCATTTACGGTACTGACTGATCCCGTCATAGCTACCTTCTTTTGTGTTCCGTAGCCAATGGCCACAACTTCATCCAACCCGACTGTTTCTTCCAGCATGGTGACATTAATGCTACTCTTTCCCTCGACTCCTACCTCTTGTGCTCTCATACCAACAAAAGAAAAGACTAAAGTGGCTTTTGCCGGAACATTTGCCAGTGAATATTTTCCTTCCGAATCAGTAATGGTTCCTGTTGTTGTACCTTTGATGACGATACTAACCCCTGGTAAAGAGACTCCCGAGGAATCCGTAATCTTTCCTGATACGGGCCTGACTTGTTGGCTTGAAGCCTCACCCTCAATTTTAGACAGCGAAAGAACAATAATTCTGTCCTTTATCGTATAATCCACATTGGTCCCTGCAAACAGCTTGTACAGAACCGCTTCAATTTTTTGGTCCCGGGCATTAATGGACACTTCCCTGTTGACATCCACAACATTACTACTGAACATGAAGATGTAACCACTCTGATCTTCTATTTTTAGCAGAACCTCTCTCAGTGAGGCATTATCCATGTTAAGATTTAGCGTCTTGACTTGTGAGTAAGTCTTATTTGCGAACAAACTCACCATTGAAGTCAAAATCAAAAACGCGGTTAGTTTTACGACCATAAATAGCTTTTTTAACCTGGGAATTTTCATGTTTCCAGGTAAGTCACAATTTTTTTTCATAATTTTGTTTTGTATAGTTATAAATTGTCCTGTAATAGCAGGGCTAATAATTACAATCAGCAGGGAGATGCGCGAACATTTCCCTGTTTGTTTTTCCCTCTTATTCTACTTCTTCATAGGCAACAGATTTAGTTTTTTCATTTTTTAATGTGACCGTTTCGAAAGAATAATCTTCTGGTTAGAAAAGGACCCATCCGCTAATTTCTCACGGGGCAGTACCTTGTAACTAACCGGACTCGCAATGGCCATCAGATCTAAAATCTGAGAAAGCGGCTCATCCTTAAACGTAACGGTATATAAGTAATCCTTTATATCTGCCGAAACTTCGATATCGACATGAAACATCAGGTTGAGTTTTTCTGCTACCTGGGAAATAGGTGTATCTTCAAAAACAAGTTTACCATCCTTCCAGGCAATATATTTTTCAAGGTTTCCTTCTGTCTTTACAATTGCTCCTGTTCGGGTATTGTAATTTATATGTTCCCCGGGAACCATGGTCCCAATTACTTCTATTTTTTCGTCATCCTTAATCTGATTTAGAACCACCTTCCCGTTCACCAGTGTCGTTTCGACCACATCATGATCAGGATAGGCCATAACATTAAAGACAGTTCCCAGCGCTGTTATATTTAATTTCCCGGTTTTAACAATAAACGGCTTTTGGGAATCATGGGCTACATTAAAATATCCTTCACCTGACAGAGCAACTTCCCGTGTATTGCCGGAAAAAATCTGCGGATATTTTATTTTGCTCCCATAGTTCAGATGAACTTCCGAACCATCGGGTAACTGGACAACCGTCCTTGCCCCGATAGGTACAATAACTTCGAGCGAATCTCTTGTAAGACTTGTATATTTTGCTAATTCCACTTTCTTTTCAGCAAGTGTATAAAACAAAAAGGTGAGTATTGGCACGAGAAGAATGGCTGCTACCCTCGTTAACCAAGTCGAAAAGATAGCTAGAACATGCCCTTGCCTATCAGACATTGTGCGATGCCTTTGATTGTCTTTAATTATCCTGTCCCTGATTTTATCAAAAAGTAAACTGAATCTTTCATCTTCTCCCAGATCTGCTCCTTCCTGATACAAAATCCATTCATCAAATACCAAGGCAATATCCTCTTTAGTAAATGCTTCTTTTTTATTTGCCCATTTAATAACCTCATCCAATTCTGCTTCGCTACAGCGATTGTTTAAAAATTTTATGATTATATCTCTTGTCATTTTACTCCTGAATACATAACCATCTGAAAAAAAGAACCTGTGATACCACGAATGACAACATTATTCTTTTTTATTTTTCAGTAGTTATACGCTTAACCGGGAAAATAGGAGTATAGAAAAAAATAATTTTTTTATAGGAATAAATACATAAATAGCGCATTGATAACCAACGAGTCATCAATATGTGACCTCAAGAAGGAAAGCGTATTTACCATATGTTTTTTAACAGTATTGAGCGAAATATTCAATTTTTTCGCTATTTCCTCGTGTGTTAACCCTTCCACCCGGCTCAATTGAAATATTTCTCTTTGCCGGGGTGTTAATTCATTCAGCAATGACTGTACCCTTTGGTTTAATTCGTTAAAATGTATTTCATCTATAAGGTCGGGAGTATCTTCGTGTAGCTGTAGTGATATTAAGTGCTGCAGATATCTTTTTTCATGGACCCTTTTTCGGAAGAGGCTCATTGTTGTATTATAGGCAACCGTAAACAAAAATGACTCGAATGAAGAATAGATATCTATTTTGTCCCTTGATTCCCATACCTTAATAAAAACTTCCTGGACAATCTCTTCAGCATCTGCTTCTTGTTTTATAAACTTCAGGACAAAACCATAAAGTCGTTTACAATAGCGTTCATAGATATTGTAGAAAGCCACCATATCTCCCTCCCTAAGAAGAAGCAAAAGATCCTTATTTGATTTAGCACATCTCAATGGGTAACAAAAAAATGTCGGATAAAGGTACATTTTTTTGTTATACTGCGTATTGGGGTAATCTATCTTGTCTCTTCGGTCTGTTTTATGAAGACGGGATTATAAGAGGAAAATCACATGAAGATGAGGGTTATCTGAATTTTTTATAGTTAAGGCCAAATTTTGCCATCCTGAGCCCCAGCATCCTCCGGGTAAGCCCAAGCTCCTGTGAAGCCAAAGACATATTCCCTTTATGATTTGTCAAAGCTTCAACGATCATTTCATATTCCACAGATTCCAGTTTCGTTGTAAGATCCGACTTGAACGATGTACTTGAAAAAATAGGCGTTTGCAATGAAAGAGGCAAATTATATCCGTGGACTACATTGTCTTCGGAAAGGATTATGGCCCGTTCAATAACATTCTCGAGTTCACGTACATTTCCCGGCCACGAGTATGCAAGAAGCATTTCCTGAACCGTGGTAGATATCCTTTTTATCTCTTTATTGAACCGCTTGACAAACTTGGAAACAAAGTGTTCTGCTAAAATAATGACATCACTGCCCCTTTCACGAAGTGGCGGGATCATGATTGGAAAGACATTGAGCCTGTAATACAGGTCTTCTCTGAAAGCGCCTTCTTCAACCATTCTCATCAAATCTTTATTCGTAGCGGCAATAACCCGGATATCTACTTTTATGGGCTTATTTCCCCCTATCCGTTCAAACGTTCTTTCTTGCAGCACACGCAAGAGTTTAGCCTGCATAGGAAGTGACAATTCTCCAATTTCATCAATAAAGATCGTTCCCCCGTCGGCCTCTTCAAACCGGCCCTTTCGAATTTTGTCTGCCCCGGTAAAAGCTCCTTTTTCATGTCCGAATAACTCACTTTCAATAATGCTTTCAGGCAATGCTGCACAATTAAAGATAACAAAGGGACCATTTGCCTCCATACTGTTATAATGAATAGCATTAGCAACCAACTCTTTACCGACCCCACTCTCCCCCAGGATCAGCACTGTCGTTTTTGTTTTCGCAATCTTATCGATCAGGCAATAAACTTCGCACATAGGTTTCGAGTTGCCTATGATATTTGCAGGATGAAACTTCTCTTTAAGGGCTAATTTTAACCGTTCATTTTCTAATTTGAAAAAATGCCTTTCTTCGTTTTCAAGTAAATAAAGCTCGACAGCCTGGGCAATCATAGCTGCAATAACACCAAGCATTTCCACATCATGCTTTAGTGATTTTGGGTTAGCACACTTGCGCTCAATGCTGATTGCACCTAAAACCTTCTTTCCATGCAAAATGGGAATACATACAAAAGAGATATCCTCTCCTCTTTCTGTCAGACTTTTGGTCCGGTTAAGAAATACCGGTTCTTCCGAAATTTTGGGAACAACAATTGGCTCTCCTGTTTCTACTACTTTTCCTGTAATTCCCTCGCCAATCGAGTATATTCCCCGGTTTTCTTCTTCTTCGCTAAGCCCTATGCTATCATGGATAAAAATCTTTCCGGTTTTGCTATTGTACAGATTGATCATTCCTTTAAGCACCCCCATGTCTTCTCTCATGATTTTTAGCAGGATTGATAAAGAATCGGTAAGACTTTCATTTTCAACAACAGCTTTGCTCATTTGAAAAAGCGGGGCCAGCATTTCCCCCCTGCATTTTGAGTTGTCTTTCGGGTGAAGTTGTTTGTATTCATTTCCAAGAAAACAAAACTGTATGTTGGGGGCCAACTTTGTGCCAAAACTCTTCTCGCTCATAAAATGATCCTCCTCTCATTTTTGTTTGAATAATTTTGAAACGAATTATATCAATTTCCAGATGATCAAATTCTGATATGCTTTCGTTGTATTAACTTTTGTAAGCCATAATTCGTTTTTTATGTAATCCTAAAAAACGTATCTTTTAAGCGCGTTCAGATTACAGGCAAGTTCATATTTCCTGTTTATCAAACAATCAGCACATAAAGTAAAAATCGGGATTAAAATCACCTCCTCTGGAGGAAGATAGTTTCATTCCAATAAACTTTTACTTTTCAATTATTATAGTTCTCTATATCCATAAAACGGATACTTTTCCCTTCGCCTATTTTTATGATAGCTTTATCAACAAATCCTTCTATCACAAAAACCTGCATCCCTGAATTTTTCAAAATGGAACGGGGAAACGGGTCAATCCCGTGCACCAGTAAACAGGAGCAATCACTTAACAGCACAGACAGCCGTCCCCATCTTTTTGCCTCAGGTATTTCTTCTCCCGGAACCGTCCGGATATCAACAAGTTCAGGACCTCTGGCGCCAGGTTTGTAAATACGCAATATATCGCTTTCCTCAAGTCTGAGATTTATAAAAAGTCCCCTCAAACTTGCAATCGCAATGTAAGGACGTTGTACTGTAAGTTCTATTTTATGTTCGTCCTTAATTTGTGTGTTACAGGTTTCCATTTCATAAATTTTTGATTGTTTTTTTAAGTATAGGTAAGAATAATCAGCTAGTGGTACATTTAAATATTCTCAATTATTATGCCGTTATGTATTAAATTGAATAACGCTATCTCCTGGAACAGGAAAAACGTTATCAAGATATTCGATAACAGCCATTTAAACCCCGATAATCAGTGAAGGTTTGTACAAAATGAACAAAATACATTTCTACAATATCATACATAAATGAACTATTTCAGATAGAATAGTTCATTTATGTACCAAATTATTAACGCACTTGTGAGCATTCTTAAAACCACAAGTGAAAAAATAAAAATCACTTGTGGTTTTAAAAAAATGTCAAGTGAAAATTTTTTTTTGTCTTGACATTTTCAAAAAAAGACTTGTGATTTTTCCGTTATGCTCTTCGGACTAATTCCAGTCCGGCAAAAAACAGTGTTCCAAAAAGAACAAAAAGGCAGAGAAGTGTACATTAATGTTCAAGCCATCATTCATCTTTATCCCTGTCCGGAGACCAGTTTTTCTGATTCTGAAAACAAAACAGTATTTTTTGATTCAGGCAGTTTCTGCACTTCTAAAATACTATTCATCAACGATTAATCATCGTTTCCCTCAGAATGCGATCCCGGGTTGTACCGGAAACCCTATCTACAATGACCAGCAAAATAATATTGCATACAATAAACTGACCAGCAATAACTTGTTCCCGAATTGGCAAGCGGATCCGTCTCATGTTAATGCACAGCTCAAAAGGGCCCTTCCTGGGAAATGGCACACTTGTTGAAATTCAAAGTGTCTGAATTATTAAACTAAAAGAATCATATTTCTATTTTTTAAACTAAAAAAGCGTATTATGACTAAAAAAATCGCATTTTACGGGAAGGGTGGAATCGGAAAATCTACAACCCAGCAAAACACTGCCGCTGCAATGGCTTTTTTCCATAACCAGAAAGTATTTATCCACGGGTGCGATCCTAAAGCAGATTCAACCCGGATGATCCTGGGAGGTATGAACCAAAAAACAATTATGGACACGTTGAGGGATGACGGGGCCGAGATGGTAACGAAAGAGAAAGTAATCACTTCAGGATTCGGAGATATCCGTTGCTGTGAATCCGGTGGTCCGGAACCGGGCGTTGGCTGTGCCGGTCGTGGTGTAATTACGGCCATTGACCTGATGGAGGCACAGGGCGCGTATACTGCAGATCTGGATTACGTATTTTATGATGTTTTAGGCGATGTTGTTTGCGGTGGTTTTGCCATGCCTATCCGCGACGGTAAGGCCCAGGAAGTTTACATTGTCTGTTCGGGTGAAATGATGGCGGTATATGCGGCCAACAATATTTGCAAAGGTTTGGTAAAATATGCAAAACAGAGCGGAGTTCGTCTTGGCGGCCTTGTTTGCAACAGCCGCAAGGTAGACAAGGAATGGGAATTTATTGAAGAATTTGCTGCTGCAATCGGGACTCAAATGATCCATTTTATTCCACGCGACAACATTGTTCAAAAAGCAGAATTTAACAAGAAAACCGTTATCGAGTTCGACCCCGAGTGCAATCAGGCTAAAGAATATAGCGAACTGGCCCGTAAAATCATAGCAAACAAAATGCTCGTTATACCAAAACCTCTTAAAATGGACGAATTGGAAACCATGGTTGTTAAATACGGCATTAGCGAATAATTCCACGAATATAAACAGCTAAAAAATCAAACACATAATATGAAAATGATTAGAGCCATTGTCCGCCCGGAGATGGCGGACAGCGTAACTGAAGGTTTAGCCGAATCCGGTTTTTATTCCATGACCAAAATGCCTGTATTTGGCAGAGGTAAGCAGAAAGGGTTGACCGTTGGCAATGTTCATTATGACGAGATCCCTAAGATGCTTATAATTATCGTGGTCGAGGATAAATCGGTTGACGAGGTTATGAAAATCATTCAATATAAAGCATACACCGGAAACGAAGGAGACGGAAAAATATTTATATCCCCTGTTGAAAGTGTATTGACCGTCCGTACCGGATCCAGAGAATTGTAAAGAGAAACTGTTATGAAAGAAATAATTGCGTTTATACGTTCGAGCAAAATGAATATCACAAAGAAGAAGCTGGACGAACTCAATGTTCCTTCGGTGACAGCAATTCCGGTACTGGGCAGGGGAAACCAGCGGGGCATAAATCCGATCCTCAGCGGAATTGAAGTCAGCAAAGATGCCTTAATTAAGGGAAGTGTCTCGGGAATGAAATTCGTACCCAAACGGATGCTTGTAATTGTTGCAAAGGATGAAGATGTCGACAAAATAGTTGACATCATTGCCCGGACTAACAGAACAGGCTATATCGGAGACGGGAAAATTTTTGTTTGCCCGACAGACAATGCCTTAAGGGTAAGAACAAAAGAAAGTGGCAATACCGCATTATAGTTTCCCAAGTGTTAATAGTTAAAAACAAATAAATTATGTCATATCATCAATTTAAGTGCAGTGAATGCATTCCTGAGCGGTTGCACCATGCGGTAGATAAAAAACATGGGGAAGAATTGACCGATGCCTTACCATTGGGATACCTGAATACCATTCCAGGAACTATCTCGGAAAGAGGTTGCGCATATTGCGGGGCAAAGCATGTGATTGGCACCCCGATGAAGGATGTGATCCACTTAAGCCATGGCCCTATCGGATGTACTTACGACACCTGGCAAACCAAACGTTACATCAGCGACGATGGCAACTTTCAGCTGAAATACACTTTTGCTTCAGACATGAAGGAGGCTAATGTCGTTTTTGGTGCTGAAAAAATGTTGAAAAAAAACATCGTTGAAGCATTTAATGCCTTCCCTCAAATCGATAGGATGACGGTTTACCAAACATGCGCTTCAGCATTGATTGGCGACGACATCAATGCGATTGCAGAAGAGGTAATGGAAGAAATGCCCGGGAAAAAAGTTTTTGTGGTCAACTCCCCGGGATTCGGAGGCCCGAGCCAGTCCGGCGGTCACCATAAAATCAACCTGGCCTGGTTGTCGCAGATGGTAGGCACCGGTGAACCTGAAATTTACAGCAAATATGTAATCAATTATGTCGGCGAGTATAACATTCAGGGAGATCAGGAAATCATGAAAGACTATTTCCACCGTATGGGAATACAAATCTTGTCCACATTTACCGGAAACTGTCATTTCGACGATCTTCGTTGCATGCATAAAGCCCAGCTGAATGTGCTGGAATGCGCCCGCTCGGCCGAATATATCTGTGACGAACTTCGTGTCAGGTATGGCATCCCGCGCATGGATATCGATGGATTCGGCTTTGAAGCTACCGCAGATTCCCTGTTAAAAATAGGTTATTTCTTTGGTATCGAAGACAAAGCCCGCCAACTCGTTGAAGAAGAAACAGCTCGCTGGAAACCGGAATTAGACTGGTATGCAGCCCGCCTGCAAGGTATAAAAATGTGCCTTTGGCCTGGCGGTTCCAAACTATGGCACTGGGCCCACATGCTACACAAAGAGCTGGGTATTAACATCGTATCTGTATATACCAAATTTGGCCACCAGGGCGATATGGAAAAAGGTATTTCGCGCTGCGAACCGGGAGCTCTGGCCATTGACGATCCGAACGAATTAGAGGGACTGGAAGCTATGTACGAATTGAAACCCGACCTGATCATGACCGGTAAACGTCCGGGTGAAGTAGCAAAAAAAATCCGGGTGCCATATCTCAATGTTCATGGCTATCACAATGGCCCCTACAAAGGATTTGAAGGATGGGTCCGCTTAGCAAGAGATATTTATAATTGCGTTTATTCCCCTGTTCATAAACTTGCATTTCTTGACATCAGTAAAGACGAGATCCCGACCGATAAGGGGTTCGAAACCCAGCAGTCATTCTCCGACGTGAATCTGAACGATGAAATCAAAAACTCTACGGTGCTGAGAAAATGTACGAGCAAGTACGACCCGATACCCGGATTGAGAAAAAAAGCGGAAGAAAACCCATATCTGTTCCCCGACCCGGAAACAGGAGAACTGAAACAAATACCCCTGGAGAAGTTGAAAAAGAACAAAGTGGTCGATGTTGAATTTTAAAATTTAAAGTATGGACAAGAACATTGCCGAGGAAAAGATAGCCCAATTGGAATGGTACATCTCCAAACATTGTCTCTGGCAATTCAACTCGCGCGGATGGGACAGGTTAATCCAGAATGAACGTATTCTGACAAAAACCAGGCAACTGCTTTGCGGGGAAAATGCAAAAGAAGATAATAGTAATGCCGACCGGTATTACTGGAGCGAAGCAATGACTTTGACCGATGCATTCAAAAGATATTTTTCATGGATCGAAAAAACCAGTAAAGAAGACATTGCTCAAATCATGCAGATGCTGAAGGAAAAAATGGATTATACCATGGTAAATGGTTCCTTGAACCAGGAACTTACAAAACAACAGTATTAGAGAATTGGGAAGATTATTAAATACCCTAAAAAAGATGAAACAATGAGTTGTGAATTAAAAGCAAAAGACAGAATTGGGGTCATCAACCCTATTTTTACCTGCCAACCGGCAGGAGCCCAGTTTGCGAGCATCGGCATTAAAGATTGTATTGGAATTGTTCATGGGGGCCAGGGATGCGTTATGTTTGTGCGATTAATTTTTTCGCAACATTTTAAGGAAAGTTTTGAACTGGCATCCTCTTCAGTACATGAAGATGCTGCCGTTTTTGGAGCATTAAACCGGGTAGAACAAGGAGTGGATGTACTTTTGATGCGCTATCCTCATGTAAAGGTGATCCCCATTATCACCACCTGTTCGACCGAAGTTATCGGTGACGATATCGATGGCCTTGTCCTCAAATTGAATAACGGTCTTCTGAAAGAAAAATACGCTGACAGGGAAGTTCACCTTGTCCCAATCCATACGCCAAGTTTCGTGGGGAGTATGATCAGTGGATATGATATTGCCGTCAGAGATTTTGTGGCCTACTTTGCAAAAAAGGGGCCACAGGTCAATGGGAAAATCAATCTGTTGACGGGATGGGTGAACCCCGCAGATGTAACAGAACTGAAATCGTTGTTGTCTGAAATGAATGTGGATGCTACCGTTTTGTTCGAAATCGAGGAGTTCGACTCTCCTTTGATGCCCGAAGGGAACCATGTGTCTCACGGCGAAACGACAATTGAGGATCTGAAGAGTACGGCAAATGCGATCGGCACTATTGCATTGAACAGATACGAAGGAAGCAAGGCTGCCTATTTCCTCGAACAGGAATTTGATGTACCTGCCGTTGTAGGGCCGACACCTATCGGAATTCGAAATACAGATACTTTTTTGGCCAATGTAAAAAAGATGACAGGAAAGCCAATCCCGGAATCTTTGGTCCGCAAAAGAGGTGTGGCTATTGATGCGATTGCCGATGTATCGCACATGTTCCTGGCAGGAAAGAAGGTGGCTATTTACGGTAGTCCTGACCTGGTAATCGGGTTGGCCGAGTTCTGCATCGACCTTGAGATGGAGCCGGTATTGCTCCTTCTGGGAGACGATAATACAACCTACGGGAGGGACCCCCGGGTCCAGGCGCTAAAGGAAGGCGTTAACTTCAATATGGAGATCGTTACCAATGCCGATTTTTGGGAACTGGAAAAACGTATAAAAAATCAAGGACTTGAGCTCGACTTGATCTTAGGCCATTCAAAGGGCCGTTATGTTGCTATCGACAACAACATCCCGATGGTCAGGGTCGGATTCCCGGTTTATGACCGTGCCGGCGGATTCCGTCATCCCGTAGTCGGCTATGCCGGGGCTATCTGGCTCGCCGAAGAAATGGCGAATACGATCTTCACGGATATGGAATACAAACATAATAAGGAATGGGTACTTAATGTCTGGTAGTCTTATCGCCGGATATACGTTTTAATTCACGGTATTTTTGTACTTCACAGGTAAGCATTATCTGGAATACCGGTTGTCAAAAAAATATTTCATGCCAGAAATCAAAAGATTATGATTGAATTCGAATCCAGAATAATTGACGAAGAGTCCTTTGAAATGAACTATGCCGATGCTAAAGCCTATTACAACAGGGCATTGCAATTTCAGGCTGAAGGATACCGCTACAGCCTTGTTTTCAACATTGCTTCGGTTGCACTCGAACGTTATCTGGTCGCGTTGTGCGACTTTTATGGTGAAGACGCTAAAAACCATAATTATATCACCCTGATGAAAGTTGTTGAGAAACTGGTGGATGTTCCGGATGATTTAAACAGAAGGATTAAATCGATGGATTGGATTTTCGGTATTTGCTCCATCGATGAATACAGGCACCCCAACCCGGACAAAAGGGATATGAAAAACGTCCTTTATCTGTGTGCCGAAGTGGAAAAACTTTTTGATCAGGAGCGTATAAATGCACTGAAGTCAGCTGCGATACAGAATGTCGTATTAAATTAACCAAAGATAATCAGGTTGTATGGAAACTTGTACAAAATTACATCAAAGCGGAGATATGAGAAGAAAAGACCGCGAGATCACTGAATACTCAGAAATAGAAGACATCCTGAAAACAGGTAAAGTAATGCGTATCGCACTTGTTGACGGAGAAATGCCATACCTGGTGCCGGTCTTTTATGCCTTCGACGGGAAGTCTATCTATTTTCATTCGGCCAAAGCAGGATCCAAGGTGGAAATAATGAAACATAACAATAACATTTGTTTTGAAATCAGTATCGACCAAGGTGTAATAGAAAGCGATCTGGCCTGCGATTTCGAAGCCCGTCACCGGACTGTGATTGGATTTGGAAAGGCGGTGTTTGTCGAATCTGATCAGGAAAAGGTTGAGGCCCTCGACCGGATTGTCGGGAGGTTTACCAAACGCGGATTTAAATACCCGCTGGCCAACTTCCATGCAACACTTGTCGTGCGTATTGATATTGTCTCGGTTAGAGGTAAGAAACATGGATTCTGATTTTTTATTAAACACCCTTGAATTATGAAAATTGCAGTATTTGTTGATGAAAACAGAAATGTCCTCCCCTTCTTCGCTTCCGGGACAGTCGAACTCTATGCAAACGATACGGGCAAGTGGCAATGCATCAATCAAATCCCTTTCAGTTTGAATGCTGCGTTAAAGATTAACGACCTTCACCGACATATTGCGACGCTGGTCTCCCAGTTTGAAAATTGTGACATGCTGGTGGTTGAAAGGATGAAAGGAATAGCCCGTAGCATTCTGGAAGATTATAAAATCGGGACCTGGTATTTCAAAGGTACCTTTCCTTTTCTCCTGCTCGACAAAATCCGGGATGAATTGCTTAAAGTACAGGAAATGCAGAAGAAAAGTATCATCTCTCCGGTTTTGACCGGCAAACAAACGGATGCTTCATACGAGATCAACCTTGCAGAAATTCTGGATAGCAATAGCCGGTTAAATTCAAGAGATATTTTGATTCCTTTTATGAAAACCACCAATTTCCGGAGACTAACAATTATCTGTAACCATCTTCCTAAATGGTTGGATAAAGTGATACCCCAAATGAGACTGAATTATTGCACTGAAGAAGACAAAAACGGGCTGATGCGCATCACGGTTGAACCAGAAGATTTTGAAGCAGGGATTACAGAAAGGCGGCGGGTCCGCTTAAGTTTAGGAGGCGGGTGTTCGTTCGGCGGATGCAGCCCGGAGATTTTTTAAAATGACCACTTTGGCGGGCATAAATATTTCAACGATTTTTATTATCGCTTAATAAATAACACAATTACTATTATAAATCGACATAATGGGATAGAAATGAGCAAAACTCTTTGGTCTGCTTTGGCATCATTGATTCAAATAACTCTATTCCAAAGATAATATTTCTCTTTTTGAAATATACTCTATTGGAGTTTTTCCCGTAAAGTCCTTAAATTCTTTAAGAAAGTGATTATAGTCGTAGTATCCATTGGTTATTGCAACACTCAACAAATCATCCGGCTCCTTATGCATATTTATATATGCAGATAAAAGTCGTTGTAATTGGATATATTCTTTTGGAGTAAAGCCAAGGTGTTTCGAAAAATTCCGTTCTAGCCATTTGTAATTTACGCCAACTTCCCGAATCACATTCGCAACTGAAATTTGCCCCTTAGTTTGACTAATTAGTTCAATAGCGGAGTTCAGTAAACCTATTTTTGTATTTACAGGAATCAGGTTCTTAACATGAGACTCTATAATATCAATCCTTTTTTCAATAGAATCTGTCGCAAATATTTCATCTAACAATTCTAACTCAAAATTAATATCTGCTAATGATGCGATATTGCGATATTTGAAAAATGAAGGATTTAATTTGGATAACGTGTAAAAATATTCAGGTTTAAATCTGACAATTAAAATGTAGTCCAAATCTTCAAGATATTGCACATAAACCTTTTTCATTACGCCAGCATCAACCCAGCCCGATTTTATTATATTTTCCTTGCCGTTAATATTAATACAAACCTTGTTGTTTTTTTCAGGAAATAATATAATTGCAGGGAAACCATCATTAAATATCCAATGCTCTGTTTTACTATTGATATTATAAAACGAGTAAAAACTCTCAATATAATCTACACATACTTTTGAAGGGAATTTTTTCATCCAATGCCCGTCATCAGAAGCTACTTTTTCTTGTTGAATAATCTTTTTTAAAAAATTTATTGGCATAACGGATGTAAAGATACATAGAATGTTCAATTTCAGACGATTTTCGATGTGTCGAATTTATACTATGACAAATGTTTTCTTATGTATAATCTTTGCATTAAAAAAGATATGCTTATACAAACAGAAGAAGAGATGAAAGGCATTCAGGAGATTAGTGATATTGTTGCAATTACACTGAAGAAGATGAGAGAGTATGCAAAAACAGGTATGACTACGAAAGAATTAGATGATTTTGGAGCGGATATTCTGAAAAATTTCGGAGCCAATTCTGCCCCTTTTATTACATATAAATTTCCAGGGTGGACTTGCATAAGCATTAATAGCGAGATGGCACATGGGATTCCGTCAAGCAGAATTTTAAAAGAGGGTGATTTAGTAAATATTGATGTGTCAGCCGAATTAAACGGATTTTATTCTGATAACGGAGCATCATTTGTACTTGGCGAAGATATCAACAAGAAACAAGCATTAGTAGATACTTCCATTAAGGCGTTGTATAGAGCAATCTCCACAATTAGAAGTGGCATTAAAATTTCAGAAGTTGGGCGAATTATAGAAAGGACGGCTAGGGATAAAGGCTACAAAGTCATTAGAAATTTAGGAGGTCATGGTGTTGGAAAGGGTTTGCATGAAGAACCTGACTGTATATTGAATTATTATGATAGGTATGACCATAGACGGTTTAAGAAGAATAGTGTTATTGCCATTGAAACATTCATAACGACAGACTCTACATTCGTTGATACGGCAGCTGATGGATGGACTTTTGTAGGTAATAAAGGAGGCTTTTGTGTTCAACACGAACACACGGTTTTAGTTACCTCTGATAAACCTGTCATTTTAACCGCAAAAAACGGCATTTGAGATTATATAAAATTTCATTCAGCATACAGGCTAATCCTTGATATGTCCTTGAGCCGGACAGGCTCTTCCTTTTCCATTCGATGAAAAGGAAGCAAAAATCTTGTCAAAACGAACCCTCCGCCGGGCGTTTTGACGGCCTGCGCTCCGCTCCGTTCTGCTTTCGCGACGGTGTATTGACGGTTTTCGGGATGGTCTGTCCTGTCGTTCCCAAACTTTTTCGATAACCGCTCGACTAATGTAAAAATTAAGGATTTCAGGGCAACATTAAGAGGTGTTACGGATACAAAATTCTTCCTTTTTCGTGTATCTAAAATTTATGCTTGAACTATGAAACCCCTCAGAAATATGAAGTGATCCCTGCCATGTAGCCTCCCGAACCGGGGGGCCATTATCTTAACGTTCCTTAATCCCGGTTGACATCGTTTAACGCTTTGCGGCCCTATCTTTGTCGTGTAAGAAGCAAATAAGTAATAAGCGAATTTTTTTCATAGTTTTAGGAGTTTGGTTAGAAGAGAAAAGGATGGCACCCAACCATCCTTTTTTTCGTTAAGGATTACTGATCCATAAATAATTCATCTGCGCAGATCCTGCAACAACGCGGTGTCAGTCCCCTGCCTGAAGACGGTCAGCTCTTTCTTCAGCTTCTTTCTGGCCCTGTAAATCTGATTATCGACAGTTCTTACTGACAGCCCTTTACATGCTGCAATTTGCCGGCGGTCCATTCCTTCGTACAGGAATAATGTAAAAATGTCCCTCTGTTCACCTGACGTCGCTTACCCCGGGTTATTTAGATTTGTCCCCTTCAGGGACCTGGGTGAAACCGCCATCGCCGTTATTTTAAAACACATTATCAAAATCGCCCATGTTAATTAAATTAACAACAACACAACAAAGTTCCTTCAAGAAGACAGACAACCTTTGAGGTCCGGACCGGCCTGTGGTTTCGTAGCCGGGGACCCATAGGACAAGAAGGATGTCCCGGAGGGAAAAGAAAAGCTGTTTGACGACCGCAGGGAGGAGTTTCTTTTCATTTCATTAGTTGTTTCTCCTGCTCGGTAAAGCCCGAACAAGTTCGGCTTTACACTCGCTTACCCGAAACGATCTTTTAATCCTCTTGTCCGTAATGGGTCGGCGAGAAACTCAAGCCTTGACCTTTTTGGTTACTTTTTGGGTCAAGCCAAAAAGTCTTTGGTGTTGTTCGTATCGCATAGGAATGTGAGTCCGTTTCACCAACCTTTGGGAGGGTGTCTCACACGTGTTAGTGAGGGAGGCCCCGCTGATTGGGAAAGGATGGATACAACCGATACTTCTGTAAAAGAACAAAATGGAGAGCAGATTTGACAAAGGAATGCAGACAAATGACTACTTTTATATCTGTTAAAAACAGTAAGAACAGCCGGGTCTCCCTTCGCCGGGACAGCCTTAAAAGTGCCTGAGCTGTATGCCGGGAAACCGGTAAAGCTTGCCCCGGATTTTCGGCATATAGTTCTGAAGGGGCGTAAACGACCCGGTGGAGCAATGTTAATCGCACACCACAGATAAAAGAAATGATATGGCAACAACCCTTTTTCAAAAAGAACTTCTAAACGAAATAAAAAAGCAAAAAGTTGACTTTGTACGTTTTGTTGACATATCTCACTTGACTACAGAGCAAAATAAAGGATATCCAACTGCAATTTTAATAGGCATTACATTATCAAAAGAGTATCTCAGAAAAGTAGCCAGCACCCCTGATTATGTTGAGCAAATGAAAGTCAATAGAACAATTAAAGATGATGAATTTCATTTAACCGAAATAAAAACGGATAAAATTGCTGACCACCTTGAAAACTATCTTGGATTTAGGGGATTTAAAGCCTATTCGCAATCAGAGGATAATATTCTAAAAACAGGATATTACGACAAAGAAAAAAAAACAACGCCATTGCCTCATAAAACAATTGCCGGATTAGCCGGATTAGGATGGATAGGGAAGCATAACCTATTAGTGACTAATGAATATGGAAGTGCAATTAGTATGTGTTCTGTTTTGACAAATGCCCCATTGGAATCAAAACGGCAGGAGCCATTAAACCCACGCTGTGGAAATTGTAACGTTTGTAAAGAAGTATGTAAAGCCAATGCAATAAAAGGTAAAATTTGGAATTGCGGAATTGCAAGAGAAAAAATAGTTGACGTTTTTTTATGTACCACTTGTTTTCAGTGTGTTGTACAGTGCCCCTGGACACAAAAATATATTAAAGGGAAAAATGAATAGCGTAAACAATCTATTGCTATCGGTAATTTTATTTGCCTCATGCAAAGAGAACCGCTTGTCAAAAGATTATTTGAGAAAAAGAAATATTCCATATACTTTGATAGTATCAAATGATAGTATCAGGAATTGAAGAGATGAGACCGCGGTAGTTGATGTTTTTGTGGTTATCCGGAAAAAACCAGGGACAGAACGTTGTTGCGAATGTCACAGCAACATTATTGGGCGTGTAAAAACAAAAAAGGATGGCGCAGTAACCATCCTTTTCCTAGTTCAGTTGAAATTTATAGATGTGATCATATTAAGATCATTCATTGACCGTCAAACGGATTTTGATCGGCTTCAGATAATGCTTCATTATTCGCCATTTCCATTTGTGGAATCTGACAGATAAACCGGTAGTCATTTGATGGGATCGTACCCGTTGGCTGTGCATCCGAAGGATTATAACCATCCATATTTGTCAGTCCCCATGTGTAATGCCCTTCAACGTAAGTATCTGTTTCGCATAAACGGACCAAAGGTTTTTGCAAACGAAGGAGATCGTACATCCCGGCAATACCTTCACAGCAAAGTTCTTTACGCCGTTCAATATAAATAGCTTCGAGCAGGTCATCCCCTGTTGCATTGGTCAGGTCCTGGACTCCACGGGCCTCCTGCAATCGGTTCAAATAGGTCAATGCCTGTCCATTACCCAAATGGGCTGATGCTTCGGCCATGATCAGCAGCATCTCTGAACCACGCATTAAAGAAATCTCAGGACGTGTATTTCCCTGAACGGCGCCATCAGCATCGCCATAATGTTTGTATTTATCATATGCCCATTTTGTGGACCATTCGGTACTGGCATTGTTCGTCCGTTTCCAGAACTGGTAGCGGTCTTCGGTCTTTTCAAAAAGCTTTTCAAATGCTCCGTCGGCAAAGAAATCCAGAAAAGAGTAGATGGGGCCATCCGTGTAACCTTCTCCGTATGAAGCATCCTGGTTAAACCAGAAATTAAACTGTGTTCCTCCCCCCAGGTTATCGGTATCCGTAAATTTAACAGCCCAGGCCACCTCCGCGTAATTGTTGGTAATAACATCATCAAAACCACTCCTGTATTCATCCCGGGTCATTAAGGTACTATACTGATTATAGATTGCAGTCGCCTCTATATAAGCATTCTCCCAGTCCTGCATGACCAAATAAACACGGGCAAGGATTCCCGAAACAACATATTTATCGATCGTCCATTTGTTTTCCCTCCCGAAATCGGACAGCAATAATTTCGCATCGGCCAGATCGTTGACAATCTGGTTATAACATTCTTCGACTGTAGAGCGTGGAAGTGAGCTGCCGTCGGTAGAATGTGTCCGGAGGATCACGCCAGCCTTATCTTTGGCAATAATGTAGGTTTGCTGATAGTTCAGGATCAGCGTGAAATAGCAAATACCTCTTATTGCCAGTGCTTGTCCTTTTATCTCCTGTTTAGTTGCATCATCACCTGTGGATGAATCGATGTTGTCAATTACAATGTTTACCTGGTTGATAATCCGGTAACACATGGACCAGATATATTCAGAGTACCCTGTATAAATTGTTTTTGTATTGGTAAACTCATAACAGTCGACCTGCGTGCCGCCCATATTGGTATGGCTCATAACATCAGGCCCGCCAAGATCCACATACATCTGTAACCCCGTCAGGCCCGCATAGACCCGGTCCTGACCATCAAAGTTAAAATATAATTGCCGGTAGGCAGAGGTAAGGACCATATTCAGGTTGGCCGCACTTGTTAAAACGGTTGCATCGGACACGGCCGTCGAAGACTGAGTAGTGAGCAGATCTTCACACCCCGCAAAAGAAGCAAGTAATGGAATCAGGACAAATCCCTTGACTATATTGTGTATCCGTCTCATATCTTTTAAATTTTATTGATTAAAATGAAATCTGGATGCCCCCCATGTAAACTCTCCTGGAGTTCGGGTAACCATTGTCTGTAACACTGTTCCCATTGTAATTATTTCCCGTAATTCCGGTTTCAGGATCAGTATACCTTTTTTTAGCACAGCCAAAAGTGAGTAAATTGTCGCCCGATAAGTAAACCCGTACATTGGATAGCCCGACATTGCCAATCATTGACTTTGGCAATGAGTAGCCTAAAATCAGATTTCGCAAACGAATATAATCGTTATTGAAGATCCAGAAATTAGTGGCCCGTCTCGTACTGGCATAATCATCATTTGACCAGCGGGGAAGATAGGCTATATCTCCCGGCTTTTTCCAGCGATCGCCCACGAGGTCCTGGATAACACCAACTCCACCGCGAAGAGTTACTCTTTCCAGATAAATGTAGTCGTACATTTTACCGCCATAGGAATAATAGAGCATGGCTGAAAGATCGAACCCTTTATATCTGAAACTGTTGGTCACTGATCCGTAAGCTTTGGGAAGAGCAGATCCCTGCCACTGATAATCGTCGGTTGTTACATCTGCCCAGTTACTGGTAGTTATCCATTTACCATCGCCATCCTTGATCCAGAACAAGGCATTTCCCGTTTCCGGGTCCACGCCGGCATTACTTGGCATGAAAAACTCATAGCGTGAATGGCCTTCTGCCATTTTATATGTAGCTGTACGGTCAGTATAGGTATATTCACCTCCGGGCAAGTACGTTATTTTATTTTTCAGGGACGACCAGTTGGCATCGATATTCCACCTGAAGTTTCTGGTCTTTAAAATATTGGCGCTCAAAGTAATTTCAAAACCGTAGTTTTCAATATCTCCCAGATTGGTATAAGAACCTGTTGCTGTGCCGGCCTGTGCCGAAAGCGGCAAATCCTTGTAATAAAGTAAATCTTTGGATTTGCGTTTATAGTATTCGATTGTCCCTGAAAAATTTCTGAATACGGTAAAATCAATTCCTGCATTGAATTGTTCATTCTTTTCCCATTTCAGATCCGGAGTTGACAAAGTTGAAGGTTTTAATCCTGCATTACCATACATGTCATCCGATTCATAGGTTGCCTGGTAAGCATAATAACTGCCGATGTTGTCGTTCCCGGTTGCACCGTAACTGGCCCGAAGGGAAAGATTGTCTAGCCATGGAAATTTTTCCATGAAGAGTTCTTTAGAAATTCGCCATGAAGTTCCTATGGAGAAAAAATTTCCCCAGCGGTTATCCTTTGAAAACCTGGAGGAACCGTCTCTTCTTAAACTGGCAGATAAATAATATTTATCTTTATATCCGTAATCAATTTTTCCAAGGAAACTTAATAAGGCATATGTATCCTTATAGGAGCTTGCACTCCAGTTTGTAGTTGCCGATTCCACCTCATACTGATCCAGTTGCATGATTCCTTCACCATAACAATAATCGTAGTAATATCGGTACGAATACAATTCATGTCCTAACAGGGCGCTAATTGAATGATCGCCAAATTTGTTTTCGTACGTAAGCAGATTATTCCAGGTAAGGGAATTTGTTCGTTGATTTGCGCGGGAAGCATTGCCTCCGCTGGTTTTTACTGTCACGCCATAAGGCGCCAGCTGATCTGCTCCGTGTACAGCAGACCCGTAATCAATATTTTTAACATTATTGTCGTCAAAGCTAATGTTCGTCCTGAATTTCAGCTTTTTAGGCAACTTAACCTCAGCATAATAACGGGCAGACAACATGCCGGACATTACGTTACTAAAGCTGGCGTCATCAGGGTTATCCCAGTAATCACCACGGTTCTCTAACGGATGAATGCCAAAGAAATTATTGCAGTAAGTTCCGTAATCAAGCATCCGGGAACCTGTTTTCTGAGAATATTCCCAATCCGTGTTATCCACATTTCTTAAGTAAGGAGAGGCCATTGTTGTACAAAAAACCAAAGCGCGTACAAAGCCTGAATTATTTTGCCTTGAGTTGCTGTATGCCATATTGCCGCCCATTTCCAGCCAATTGTTTACGCGAGTGGAAATATTGGAACGGAAGGCATACCGTTTGAAATACTGGTTAAGTCCGTAACCCTGATCATCCAGGTAAGAACCGGAAAAATAATAGTTCGTTTCTCCGTCAGATGATGTGCCGCTTACATCCAGGCTATAGTCCTGCCTGGTTTTACGGGAATAAACAGCTCCATACCAGTCATAATCACGTTTGTCCCATACCATCTCCAGATTAGGGTTGATCGTCCCGTCCTCCAGGACATAACATTCATTGATATGTTTAAAAGGTGATACATAGGAAGATTCTCCGTTTGAGTTGGTGACAGCCTTTAAAATTTTACCCAATACATTACCTGATGCCCATGACCTGGCGTATTCATTGGTTTGTCCGTATTTATAATACTGGTCATTATACATCCCTTCCCAGGTATTTGTCAATTGCTCACAGGGATTGGCTTTGACAGGATTCTTTACAGCAAGATCTGAGGTTCCCCAGGCACTTCTGAAGTTTACCTGAGGTTTGTTTGATTTGCCTTTTTTGGTCGTGATCACAACTACTCCGTTTGCTGCACGCGAACCATACAGCGAAGAGGCAGATGCATCTTTCAGCACAGTCATTGATTCGATATCGGCAGGTGAAATGGAAGTCAGCTTTCCGTCGTATGGCATTCCATCTACAACATATAGCGGATCAGATGATGCGCTCATCGATCCAATACCACGGATCTGGATACGGGTATCTCCGCCAGGATTTCCTTCATTATTAACGACATTTACACCGGCACTCATTCCCTGAAGGGCCTCTGCAAAGCCAGAGCCCGAAATTTTCTCCAGCGTTTCCGATTTCACGACACTGGACGAACCTGTAAAAGTCGATTTCTTTGCTGTACCATAAGCGACAATCATTACTTCTTCAACTTCAGTAGTATCTTCTTCCAGAATAATATTGAATGTTGACTGTTTATCAACAATGATCTCCTGGGCTTTCATTCCTACAAATGAAACGAGTAGGACTGCACCATCGGAAACATTGGTCAGGGAAAAATTGCCCTCGCTGTCACTAACAGTCCCCCTGGTAGTTCCTTTGATCGTGATGGTAACACCGACGATAGGTTCTCCCTGCGCACTTTTAATTGTTCCTTTTATTGTCCGGTACTGAGAAGTTCCGAATGAATCGTAGTCCTGCAAATTCTTGATGATAATGAGACGTCCGTCAATTTTACAGGAAGCGGAAGTTCCTGCAAAAATTTCGGATAGGATCTTTTCAATGTGCGCGTCTTCCATGTTCACGTTTACCTTCCTTTCCACATCGATTACCTTGCTGCTGTAAAGGAAATAATAATCCGACAGGTCTTCAATCTTCTGCAAAACATCCTTTACCGCCATGTTATTAACCTTCAGAGAAAGAGTGGCTGTCTGTGACCAGGAAACAGCTGCAAATGTTTGAAAAACACTTGCCAATAGTAGCAAATTCGTTAGTTTCATGTAAAATAATGTTTTTCTCCACCACGGAGGTAACTGCTTCGCGGCGACTAATTCTGACTTTTTTTTCATACATTTAAAGCGTTATATTATTTATTTTAATTGTAGAGCCGGTGGCGAATGTGCAAGATTCCCCCGGCCCTGTTTTTATTTCTTCATTATATATATGGTTGTTTTAGTTCTTCCTGGTTCAGTTTTTTTCAGTATCCGGTATTTTACCGGTAACGCGTAGGCAATATGCTCCAGTGTTTGCTCAACTCTTTCATTCTTCAAAGTTGCAGTCAATTTGAATTCTCTCAGTTCTTTGTCCTGGATAAGGATGTCGACATTATACCAACGGCTTAACTTGAGCATGGCAAGAGGGAATGGTTCGTCTTTCAAAATTAACCTTCCCCCTATCCAGGATGAATAGATAGCAGGATCCACCTCCCTTGAAAAGAACTTATCTTCCTGGCTATAGTACTGGACCTGCTGTCCCGGGACCATGTTGATTTGCCTGTTATCCTTCATCAATTTGACTTTTCCTGACGAAAGCGTCGCCTCAAAATAATGGTCGCTGCTGTATCCCCTTATGTTGAATGAAGTTCCGGTGACGATTGTATTTACCATAGGATTTTCCACAACAAACGGTCTTCCCGAATTGGAAGCCACTTCAAAATAAGCTTCCCCGTCCACAAATACCCGGCGCTCTTTCCCGTTAAACTTTTCAGGATACCTGAATGTGGTCTCGTCATTCAACCATACCTTCGTGCCATCGTCAAGCTGAATTTTTTCCCGTGTCCCGGGTTTTGTAAATAACTCCCTTTCAAAAAACCGAGCCTGATCTGTCCGGGAATTATAAACAGAAACAAACATAACAGCCGTGGCAATAAGCAATGGAATGAGAAGGATAGCAGCAACACGGAAAAATAAGGGTATTGGTCTGTACAGGTCCCGCTTAAAGAAAGCCTGTTTACTTCTGTCCATGTTGATCTTGTGATGGATCAGGCCAAGCATCTTTTCAAAATCGGGTAAACCCTTCTTTAAAGAAATCTGGTTGTCAGCCCATACCGAGCCCAGCATATCCCTTAGCTGGAGCTCATTTTCAGGATCAGTAAGCCAGTTTTTTACTTCCTCATAAGCGGAAGGAACAGCATCCTGCTTTAAAAAACTGATTAATTTATAGACATCCATCGGGCCTTTTTTTTAACTATACGAAACAAACCAGCCCTAGCACCTATTCACTCTGCTATTTTTTTTGAGAAAAAATGATAAAAAAGTAAAGAAGTCCCGGAAACTTATCGGCACCGAGCTTGCTTTTTAAAGTCTTCAACGCTGAATTCATCTGATTTTCAACTGTTTTAATCGAGATTCCAAGCTGAACGGCAATCTCCCGGTTGGTGAATCCCTGTTCCCTGCTTAGTTTAAAAATTTGTTTCCTCCGCTCGGGGAAACTCTCGATAATTGTACGTGCGGCAGATTCCTGGCTTTTAAATTCGACTATATATTCCGTTTCGTTGGAGAGGTATGATCGTGTTGAAGTATAAAAGTCGATCCGTTTTTTCTCGGACTGCTGCTTTCTTATATAAGAAATGGTTTCGTGATGAGTGACCCGGAATAAAAATGCTTTAAAGGAAAAATATTCATTGATCTGCATCCGCTTTTCCCAAACCTTAACAAAAACAATCTGGGTGATTTCTTCAGCAATAAAGGAATCTTTTGAAATACTGAACACAAAGGCAAAAATACTTTCTGAATAACGTTTAAACAATGCATCGAAAGCATGATAGTCTTCATTCTTTAAAGCGACAATATATTCCTGATCCGTTTTCAAACAATCCTGTTTGGTTAAGGATCAAAAATAGGGAAATTTCTCAACTTCTATTAACCTTATCTGAATACGATTAACGATTTCTTATTCTATTATATCCTTGGTTTCACGGAACAATAAACCTTCAAAAGTTACCCTTATAACTCATTCCGGGAACTTAAATCAAATATTGTTTGAGGGATAAAAATTTCTGTGCCTTCCGAAGTACCGTCTGAATACTTTCCTTATTTTTTTCACTTCCTGATTTGTAATTAATAGTTTTTTAATGCAGAGCCTGAACGAAATTAAAAATTTCCCCGTTTGATGATCGCTTATATATTTCTTACATTTGAAAACAACTTCTCAAATAGTATGACGGTAAGTATTGAACAGCTAGATGGAAGGTTAACAAAAAAGGGATTACAAACTCTGATGGGTTTATATTCTGATGATTTATTTTTATTCGTCCGGGGAATTGTGCAAAGTAATGAAGTTGCTGAAGAATTAGTCAGCGATGTTTTTGTTAAAATCTGGGATAAAAGAGATCATTTTTCGAGTATAAATAATATTAAATCTTACCTGTTCATCCTTGCCAGAAATATTAGTATCTCCTTTATCAGGAAGAGTAAGCGAATAAATATAATAAGCATTGAAGAGATTGGCGATTTCTATTTTACCCCATTGGAAAGTGATGGTTCCGAACTATTTGATCAAAAAATGGTCGACCGGATCAATAAAGCAATTGAATCACTTCCGGCTAAATGTAAAATGGCATTCAACCTGGCAAAAGTAAATGGTTTAAAATATAAGGAAATCGCCGAAATCATGAAAATTTCCCCTTACACTGTAAAAAACAATATTGCGTATGCTCTTGAAAAGATCTGTTCGGAAGTAGGTGTATACAAAAAAGGAAGTTCAATCACCCATTCCGACATTTACTTTTTTCTGTTGCAAGCTTATAAAGAAAAGTAAAACAACTATCCAAAACATCGATTGTTCGTTTTACAAATTACGATTTTACTGTAAAATATTACCATTTAGCAGCTTATATAATTTCTTCCTGTTTCAATTAAAAAAAGCAAAATTTTTTTAGTCCTTTTTTTTAAAGACGGCGTCTTTAGTGTTGAAAGGTGCTGAACAATTATGGAAAACAAAGAACAACTATTTGATAAAATTTCAGATCATTATTCGGGAGAAGGAGATAAAGAAACACTGAGAAGGGAATTGGCAGGTGATCCCGGAACAAAAGATTTGTTTAATTGGGTCGATTTGTTCTGGAACAACCTCAAGCCCAGATCCGGCCACTCTGAATGCATACAAAAACAGACACATAAAAAAATTGAACGAATAAAACATCCTGCTTTTTCTTTTCAGCTGAAGATAGTAAAATATGCTGCAATCGTTTTACTTGTTCTGTGCATAACCGGCATTGCCTATTATTATTCATGGGAAAATATTCCAATGATTGTGGCCAGTAGCAGTACGGGACAGGTTAAGACAGTTGAATTACCTGACGGATCAAAAGTCTGGCTAAATGCCAAATCGTCAATAAGCTACCCGAAAAAATTTAGAGGAAAGTTACGGAAAGTAACGGTGAAAGGAGAAGTTTACTTTAAAGTTAAACATGACATAGCACATCCGTTTGTCGTTTATTCAAATTTCATTGAAGTGAAGGTATTGGGAACGAGCTTTATGGTGAGTAACTATGACAATGAACCGACGGTTGATACCTATTTATCCGAAGGAAGTGTTGAGCTTGAATTAAAAAAAATAAAAAAGGTCATAAAAATGATTCCCGGAGACGAAGTCTTTTTTGATAAAAAAACAGATGCCATCATTAAAGAAAATAGGCCACATTCAGTATTCGATTCCTGGAGGTACGGAAAAATTTCATTTTACGATGAGTCTCTGTATAAAATAGTCCGGGAGTTGGAAAGAAAATTTGGGAAAATCATACATATTCGGGATGAAAGTATCGGTAATATGAAATATACGGCTGATTTTGGCTCCGAAAATCTGGAAGAAATCCTAAATTTTTTTAGTGAAAGTTCGAACATAAAATATAAAGTTATTAAGAACGGATATATTATCACCAAAAAGTAATTGCCTATGGAATAACAATTTATGAAAAAAGCAGACAACGAAAATGCGGTCACATCTTCGTTGTCTCAAAATTATATTAACGAAAAAAGGTCTATTCGCTAACAAAACAAATGTATGAAAAAATATTATGTATGGAAAGCCTACCTGCGTGGTAGGCAGGGTAAACTTTTGTTAATTATGAAATTAACACTTGTATTCACTATGCTATTTATCCTGAATGGACATGCAAACACGTATTCCCAGGGATTAAAACTGGACATAAACATCCGGCAAGCCTCCCTAAAGGAATTGTTTGAACAAATTAAATCTCAGTCAGATTATCGATTTCTTTACAACAACGATCAGGTAAATGATGATCTGAAAATTGATGTTAATGTGAAAAATGGTTCCATTGAAGATATCCTAGCTGAAGCCTTAAGAAGATCAAATCTTTTATTTAAAGTGATCGATAATCAGATTATTATTTATCCTGCAACAGAAAAGCCGGAAGATCAGTCCCCAAAAAACATAGTAAAAGGAAAAGTCACGGACTCGGAAGGAAAACCTTTACCGGGAGTCACGATTACGATTGTCGGAACAACCCGTGGTGTAATTACAGATATAGACGGCACCTATTCTATCGAAGCCAACCCCACGGATAAGCTTGTTTTTTCCTTTATCGGGATGGAGAGCCAAATTACGGATGTTGGCAACCAGAAGAGAATCAATATAGAGATGAAAGAGAAAGCACAAGAGTTGGAAGATGTCACTGTGGTCGCTTTTGGTAAACAAAAAAAGGAAAGTGTAATCGGTTCTATAACGACCGTAAAACCATCTGAATTAAAGGTGCCTAGTAGTAATCTGACAACGGCTCTGGCCGGCAGGGTTTCCGGAATGATCTCCTATCAGCGCAGCGGAGAACCTGGTGCCGATGATGCAGACTTCTTTATTCGGGGGGTAACAACATTTGGGTATAAACAAGATCCCTTAATCCTAATTGATAATAATGAGGTTACCTCCACTGAATTGAGCCGCATTCAACCTGATGACATTGCCAGTTTTTCGATTATGAAGGATGCTACGGCAACAGCACTTTATGGGTCCAGAGGGGCCAATGGAGTTATCTTAATCACAACGAAAGAAGGAACTGAGGGAAAAGCTAAAATGAATATCCGCTTTGAGGAATCAATGTCAATGCCAACCCAAATGATTAAGCTGGCCGATCCGATTACTTATATGGAGTTACATAACGAGGCTATACGAACAAGAAATCCACTTCAGGCAACTCCTTATTCCCAGAATAAAATTGATAATACTAAAAATGGAGGAAATCCTTATGTATATCCGGCCAATGACTGGTATGACATTTTATTTAAAAATCAAACGATTAACCAACGCCTGAATTTTAATTTAAGTGGAGGAGGCAAGGTTGCCCGCTACTATTTGGCAGGAAGTTTAATTTATGATAACGGAGTGCTGAAGGTAGATCAGCTAAACAACTTCAATAATAATATTAAATTAAAGCGCTACATGCTAAGATCCAATGTTAATATTAATGTTACCAAATCGACAGAGGCGGTTATCCGTATGCATGGGTCTTTCGATGATTATACCGGGCCAATTGACGGAGGTTCAGATTTGTTTGAAAAAGTCATGCAAACAAATCCGGTTCTCTTTCCCCCTTATTATGAACCGGATGAGGCCAATCAACACACCAAGCATGTTTTGTTTGGTAATTATGATGATGGAGGGTATAATAATCCATACGCTGATATGGTTAAAGGGTATAAAAATTATACAAAAGCACAGATGTCTGCACAGATTGAGCTCAGGCAGACACTCGATTTTATAACCAAAGGGCTTTCGGCCAGGGCTATGTTTAATACAAGCAGGTATTCTTATTTTGATGTCTCCCGTTATTACAATCCATTTTACTACAAAGTTGGTTCTTATGATAAACAGAATGACACCTACGTACTATCTGCCATAAATGAAGATTCGGGGACAGAGTATTTAGAATATAGTGAAGGAGATAAAGATATTACATCAACGACCTATTTCGAATCAGCGTTAAACTGGGACAGGACATTCGCGAAGAAACATGCATTAAGTGGCCTATTGGTTTTTACAATGAGAGAAGAACTGGAGGCCAATGCCGGAGATTTACAGAAATCATTGCCTTACCGGAACATTAGCCTGGCCGGACGTTTTACCTATGCCTATAATGACCGGTATTTCTTAGAAGCGAATTTCGGATATAACGGTTCTGAGCGCTTTTCTGCCAAAGAACGCTTTGGCTTTTTCCCTTCTATGGGGGGAGCCTGGCTTATTTCCAACGAGTCCTTTTGGGAAGGAAATGTGAAAAAAGTCATAAATAAACTCAAGCTTAAAGGAACTTTTGGTTTGGTTGGGAACGATGAAATTGGAGATGAAAATGACCGTTTCTTTTACCTTTCAAATGTCAATATGGACGACTCTAACCGTTCTTCATCTTTTGGTACTTATGGAAATTCGGGCGGGACTACGTTAAATGGAGTTTCTATTTCCCGGTATGCCAACGAAGATATTACCTGGGAAACAGCCCAAAAATTGAATGTGGGGTTTGAGATGTCATTATGGAACCACCTGGATATTGATTGTGAGTTTTTCCATGAGTATCGGTATAACATTCTTATGGAACGTTCTTCTATCCCTTCTACGATGGGGCTGCAAGCGTCTATTAAGGCAAATGTGGGAGAGGCGACCAGTCATGGTATTGACCTCTCTTTAAACTATAACCAAACATTTGGCAATGATATATGGATTACCGGACTGGCCAATTTTACTTACTCAACGAGTGCTTATAAAGTTTATGAAGAGCCTGATTATTCGTCTACTCCATGGAAGTCGCACAAAGGTTATTCATTAAATCAAACATGGGGATACGTAGCAGAAAGGCTTTTTGTTGATGATGAAGAAGTTGAAAATTCTCCGGAACAATTTGGAGATTATATGGCCGGTGACATTAAATATAAAGATATTAACAGAGATGGTAGTATTACAGAACTGGACCAGGTACCAATCGGATATCCGACAAGCCCCGAAATTGTTTACGGTTTTGGATTATCTGGCGGCTGGAAACAGTTTGACGTGTCTTTCTTTTTTCAGGGACTGGCCCGTGAGTCGTTCTGGATAGATGCTGAATCAACGTCCCCTTTTATTAATAGTCAGAATGCTTTGTTAAAAGCTTATGCCGATGATCATTGGTCAGAGAGCGACCGGAACATTTATGCGCTTTGGCCCAGGCTTTCCGGAGAATATGTTGAAAATAACCTTAAAACTTCCACCTGGTTTATGCGGGATGGTTCTTTTTTGAGATTAAAATCTGTAGAATTCGGTTACACTTTATCCAGAAAGTTATTATCGAAAGCAAAGATAAGCAACTTGAGGGTTTATTTCACGGGCACGAATTTGCTTACATTTAGCAAGTTCCATCTCTGGGATCCGGAGATGGGAGGAGACGGCCTCGGGTATCCTATCCAGAAGGTCTATAATTTAGGCGTCCAACTTTCCTTTTAATTTAAACTTATAATCAAATGAAGATCGTTTATAAAATATTTATAATATCACTGGTGTTATTTACATCTTGTGATTATCTTGATATTGTTCCGGATAATGTGGCAACCATTGAATATGCCTTCCGAAACAGGACTCAAGCTGAGAAATATTTATATACCTGCTACAGTTATCGTCCGGAAGTCGGCTCTCCGGATGTTGATCCCGGGATGAATGGCGCAGACGAAACCTGGCAGTTTTACCCCTTAAGCGGAACGTTCACGACTTGGGAAACATCCAAAATTGCACGTGATTTACAGTCGGTAACCGATCCAATCCTGAATTTCTGGGACGGAGAAAATTCAGCAACCAGCTTGTGGGTTGGCATCAGGGACTGCAATATTTTTCTTGAAAATATTGATGAGGTTAGTGATTTAGAGGAATATGAGAAAACCAGATGGATAGCCGAAGTCAAATTTCTGAAGGCATATTATCACTATTTTCTGTTTAAATGCTATGGCCCCATCCCTATTGTTGACGAAAATCTTCCAATCTCAGCAAGTGTTGATGAAGTACAGGTTTATCGGGAACCGGTTGACTCGGTGGTGAATTATATTGTTAATTTGATGGATGAAGCAATTGAAGACCTTCCTGAAGCAAGTGAGATTGTCGAGGGAACAGAGGCTGGCAGAATCGATAAATTGATTGCTATGAGCATGAAGGCAGAAGTACTTTTATTCGCTGCCAGCCCATTGTTTAACGGGAACACATCTTACTCATCGATGACAGACAACCGGGGGGTACAACTTTTCCCACAGGAAGAAGATGACAATAAATGGAAATTAGCAGCAGATGCCTGCAAGGAAGCTATTGATGCGTGTAATGAGGAGGGAAAGGAATTGTATGACGAGGTTGACGCTTTAGCAGCAAATGCCCCCGAACCTTTCCAACAGGAAGTTATGTTCCGTGAGGCAATTTGCGACAGGTGGAATAAGGAGTTAATTTGGGGTAATACAAATAATGACTGCAATTTAATATCGACTTCGGCTCAGGCAAGGATTCTGCGGATGAGCGCAGAAACGCTTAATGATATTAACAGCCAGTGGGCCCCAACTCTTAAGATGGTAGAAAAGTTTTATTCATCGAATGGAGTGCCTATAGACGAAGATACTGAGTGGCAAAATAAGGGATGGTACGAGAATCGTTACAATTTGAGGAAGGAGGCATCATCCGGTGATGAAATATACTATGTTAAAGAAGGGGAACAGACTGCCTATTTGCATTACAATCGTGAACCTCGTTTTTATGCAAGTTTAGGATTTGACCAAGGCATTTATTTTGGGAACGGTTATTACGACTTCCCGGATAATGTAAAATATTGTAACTTCCTGAATCTCGGATATTCCGGTTATCAGGGGGGAAGTTTGTATTCAATAACCGGATATTCAGCTAAAAAAATGCACAGTTTTAAAAATGCGATTACTTCAACCCAAACAAGTGTAGAGTATTATCCTTTTCCGATTATGCGGCTTGCCAATCTGTATTTAATGTATGCCGAAGCCCTGAATGAATACAGCGGGCCTTCTGACGAAATCTTCTATTACCTTAATCTGATCCGCGAAAGGGCAGGGCTTGAAGGCGTAAAGGAATCATGGGGTAAATACTCTTCAAATCCGACAAAACCGGATACAAAAAGTGGATTGCGTGAAATTATCCAACAGGAAAGAACGATAGAACTGGCTTTCGAAGGGAAACGTTTCTGGGACCTCAGGCGTTGGAAACAAATCGATGAGTTAAATGACCAACCTAAAGGCTGGAATATTAAAGGCGAGACCCCTGAAGATTTTTATAACGTTACAAACATCGCGAAAACTCCGGTTGATTTTTCAATTAAAGATTATTTCTGGCCGATTAAGGAAGAGGATTTGTCTACCAATACAAACCTTATTCAAAACTACGGCTGGTAATTATACAGCAAACATCGTATTCAAAAATAAAAATATTAACAAAGTGAAAAGAATATATTTTATTTTAACCGTTTTATATATGGTTGTTTCTTCCTGTGAGGAGGAACCGGTTGGTCAACAACCATTAGATAACATAGCTCCGGGAGCGGTTACCGATGTAAATGTAAAAAATACCGCGGGAGGTGCAATTCTTACTTATACCCTTCCGGAAGATGAGGATCTGCTTTATGTAAAAGCTGTTTATCAGTTAAAGGACGGAGTAAATAGTGAAGCCCGGGCATCGCTCTATACTGATACGCTGATTGTTGAAGGTTTTGGCGACACAGAGGAACGAGAAGTAACGTTATATGCAGTCGACCGAAGCCGAAATGAATCGGACCCGGTTGTTATTACGGTTTCACCGGAAGAACCACCTGTTGAAACAATTGGAAAGACATTAACCCTTACTCAGGATTTTGGGGGGGTTAAAGCAACCTGGGAAAATCCGACAAATGCAAAAATTTCAGTGCTTGTATTACAGGAAGATGACAATAAAGAATATGTTCCTGTCGAGACCTTTTATTCTTCAGAGACAGAAGGAAGTGGCAGTGTCGTAGGAATGGATACGATACCCTATAACTGGAAATATTATGTTCAGGATCGCTGGGAGAACCAAAGCGATGCTAAATATGACACGATTACTCCTTTATATGAAACCGAATTTGACAATTCATTATTTTCAGCGGTTGATTTATCCGGAGATGCCGGATACGTCAGTGGTTGGCCAAAAGAAAAAATGTGGAATAACATTTGGGCTACGAATGAAGGGTATAGTTCTCCGGGAGGAACCGGAGAATGGCCGCAATCTGTAACTGTCGATCTTGGGGTAGTCGGAAAGATCAGCCGGTTTCGGTTATACCAGCGCATGGGAAATTATACTTTTGCCGAAGGAAATCTGCGCAAATTCCAAATATACGGATGTAAGGAACTCGACACCTCGGGAGATTGGGATAGCTGGACTTTGTTAATGGACTGCGAATCAATCAAACCTTCCGGGCTCGCTCTTGGCGAAAATACCGACGAAGATATTGAGGTGGCAACCAATGGGGAGGACTTTTATAATGACCCTTCAAATCCGTCAGTACGTTATATCCGGATTTTAGTAACACAAACCTGGGCAGGCGGAGATAATTTCCAGATTACAGAGTTCAAGGTTTACGGAGATAACAGATAATTTAATCTTTTCGAAAATGATAATGTCAAAAAATATAATAATTATATCAGTCATCGTACTGATTTCTGTGATTATGCAATCTTGTTCTGACATGAATGATTTGCACGAAAAATATTTAGCAGAAGGGGAGATTGTTTACGCTGCAAAAGTTGACAGTGTAGGGACAGCCACAGGAAAATATCGCATTTTGTTGAATTTTTTAATTCAGTCACAGCGGATTGAAACCGTTCGTATTTTTTGGAATGATTATGCCGATTCTGTTGATGTTCAGATTAATAATCAAACCGGAAATTTTACAAAATTATTGGAAGATATGGAGGAGAAGACTTATATCTTTCAATTTGTAAGTATCGATCAATATGGTAATAAATCTTTACCCTTTGAAGCCGAGGGCGAGGTTTACGGCGACAACTTTCAGAATAGCCTTACAAACCGTGGGATAACCAGTGCGAAAGTAGTAAATGAAGAGTTAACAATTGACTGGTCCGGAGAGGTTGATTACGGGCTTTATTGTTACCTGCTCTATAAAAATCCGGAGGGTGAGGAAGTTTCCCGGACTGTTCCGATGTCTGGTACAGTAACTGTTTTGACAGATTGGGGCTCTGATTTAAGATATAACACTGCATTTATACCGGAAGAAGGAGCGATAGATACTTTTTATACCGAATACAAAGTACCGGAAGTAGCTTTTATGTATGACAAAGAGGAATGGACTGTAACCTCCGATTCCTATGAAGCTACAGGACAATTACCCAATGGTGCGCCTGAAAAAACAATCGATAACGACGAATCAACTTATTGGCATACACAACATACTGGAAGTATGCCAGGGTATCCTCATTGGCTTGCTTATGACCTGAAGAAAGAATTGGATGTCGATTTTGTAGGTTTAACCTCACGCAGTGATTATTTAAATGCCGACTTTACCAATTTCACAGTACAGAAAAGTAGTGATGGTATTAATTGGGAAGATTGCCAGAGTTTTGAACAGGAAGATACAGCAGGAGAACAGATACATGTGCTTTCCGAACCGGTTAAAACCAGGTATATCCGGATTTATATGACAAAAGGACCAAATTCGTACACGCATCTGGCTGAATTTTCGGCCGGAACTTATATTCAATAATTAATTTGAGATGAATGGTTAAGCTCCATTCATCTCATTTCTTCTATTATTATATATTCAATTTAGTACCGGTAGACTTTATTGGTTTGTCCCTAAATACCTTCGGTTTTCCCAACAATCCCGCTCATGACCAATATAACTTTATTTTTCCGGGGGAGAAGTCATAAGCACCAACGCTTCTACTCATTTGTTAAGTTCAACACTCATTTGTTAAGTTCAAAATTTAAAAAGCTTAATATTAAGCTAACAGCAGCTGTGCCCGCCCTTCTTACATTTATACCCAATTATTTTTAATCTTTCTAAATAAATTATGGAAACAAGAAGGTCTTTTTTGAGGAAAGCGTCTCTTTTAGCCGGTTCTTCAGCTTTATCGGGAATAATCCCAAGCTCTGTCCTTAGGGCGATGTCCATTAATGCAGATCCCGGAACCTCTTATTTAGATGCAGAACATATCGTATTTCTGATGCAGGAAAATCGTTCCTTTGACCATTGCTATGGCAGACTGAAAGGCGTTCGCGGGTTTAACGACCCCAGGGCTATTGATTTACCAACCGGACTTCCTGTTTGGTTTCAACGGAATTCCAAAGGACAGACCTTCTCTCCTTTCCGTTTAGATATAAAAAACACCAAGGCTACCTGGATGGGTTCTTTGCCCCATGGCTGGAACGACATGGTAAAAGCCCGCAATCACGGTAAAATGAATAACTGGTTGGATGCTAAAAAGTCAGGAAATCCGGATTATCAGAAATTACCGCTGACGATGGGATATTACGACCGTGAAGATATTCCTTTTTATTACGCATTGGCGGATGCCTTTACGGTTTGCGACCAGCATTTCTGTTCCACATTAACAGGCACCAGTCCCAACCGCTGTTATTTCTGGGCAGGCACAGTCAGGGAAGATGCCCACAATCCTGACTCCACGGCTCATGTAAATAACGGACAAATCGATTTTAAAGATGTAAATTGGAAAACCTACCCGGAACGTCTGGAAGAAGCAGGCATTCCGTGGGGAGTTTATCAAAATGAATTGAGCATCTCAACAGGACTTTCAGACGATGAAGATTACTGGCTGGCCAATTTTACCGATAATGATCTGGAATTCAGCAAACAATATCACGTTCGTTTTCATCCCGGACACCGGAAATTTATGCAATCAGAACTGGATAGGCTAACGCAACTGGAAAAATCAGGAGAACTGAAAAACGATGAGTTGGAGAAGACCCGGACGGCCATAGAAAATTTAAAGAAAGATCTGGAAACTTACAGTGAGAAGAATTTTGAAAGACTAAGCGAACTGGAAAAGGCCGTTCACCGCAAAGCTTTTATCACCAATGCAAATGATCCTTATTATCGGGAACTGGAACCGCTGGAATTCGACGGAAAAGAAGTAAACGTTCCCAAAGGGGATATTTTTCACCAGTTCAGAAAAGATGTGAACAAAGGCAAATTGCCCATGGTTTCCTGGCTGGTAGCGCCATGCGCTTTTTCCGACCATCCGGGTTCGCCCTGGTTCGGTGCCTGGTATGTGTCCGAAGCCCTGGACATTTTAACCAAAAACCCCGAAGTGTGGAAAAAAACCATATTCATCCTGACTTATGATGAAAACGATGGTTATTTCGACCATTTTTCTCCTTTTGCAGCTCCGCTCCAAGGGAAAAATGGGGCAACCACTCAAATAGCTACAGAAGAGGAATTCGTGGAAGGAAAAGACAATCTTGGACTTGGGTTCCGGGTGCCTATGGTTATTGCTTCACCCTGGTCCAAAGGCGGTTTTGTGAACAGTGAAGTTTTCGATCATACTTCTTCGCTGCAATTTTTGGAACATTTTATAAAAAAGAAAACCGGTAAAAAAGTTATTGAAGAAAATATTGGTGCCTGGAGAAGGGCCGTTTGCGGCAATTTAACCTCAGTATTCAGAAAAGCCGATGATTCGCCTGCATCCCAGGATTTATTGGTGAACCGCAATAAATATATCGAACGGATTTATTCGGCCAAAGACAAAAAATTACCGGGTGATTTTAAAGAATTGAATGACCAAACCATCATTGAATTTCAATCGAATAACAAGCTCGGACAATTCTTGCCAAGACAGGAACCCGGGACTAAACCGGCCTGCGCCATCCCATACAATTTATATTTAGATACCCGGATTCAACCGGATGAAAAGGCATTAACGTTCACTCTTGGCTGCCAGCCGGGATTATCCAAAACAAAAAAGATTTCGGCTCCGTTTCAACTTTATGATTTAACGGCGCTTGAAAACAACCAGGAGCAAGGAGCATGTTTCAATTTTACAGTAACAGAAGGTAAAAAACTTGACTATCGCATTCCGCAAACCTCTGATGATTACCATTTCAAAGGACATGGCCCCAATGGATTCTTCAGGGAATTTAAAGGAAAGTTCAGCCATTCTCCCGAAGTTAACATTCAGGTAACCCACTTAGCCAATTCCGGACACTTACAGGTAGTGGTTCAAAATCCGGAACGTAAGGAATTAAATGTGCAACTAGCGGATAATTCATACAAAAGAGGAAAAGAAACATTCATACAAAAAGAAGAATCAAAAGAAATCCTGTTGAATTTGTCTTCCAGCTCCGGCTGGTACGATTACAGCGTAAAGGTGGACGGTTATCCTGACTTTGAACAACGTTTTGCCGGTCATGTGGAGAACGGAAAAACGGGCATCACCGATCCGTTGCTTGGAGGCGTGGTATAATAGAACGATGTTTAAGAAAATGGGCATGGTGGGGTATTAACAAATTATGCCCAATTGTCCCCTCTTTTGGCTACGACAAGCCAGATTGGTTGCTCTTCAAGCCTTTCTTTCCTGTAATTACGGCGATCATTTAACTAAAAAAAGCTATTTTCATCGCACTCCCTAATTTCAGATGCGGGTAAATCTCTTTTTTATTATACTTTTATACTGCATCTGTTTTCTGGCAACCAAAGTATTGAAAATTAGAAAATATCTATTTTTGTGGTTAATTGAATCGGTCAGGGAGCAGATCAGCTTCTCCGGTTGAAGTTTTACTTTTTAGCAATTTAAAGTAAAAATCGTCTATATTTTTTATTATGGAGGAAACAGAAAAAAAATCATTTGACGGGAAATTATTAAACGATGAAGATTTGGAAAAAAATATTGTTAGGCTTCATTTTCGTCATCTTTATCATGATGATCGTTGATTTTTATGCTCTGAAAAGCGACATTGATATTATAACAGAAATTAATAATCTTGAAGTATCCAAAAGGGTTGAACTTGTTCAATCGAATAAAATCGCCTATTCCCTTCAGCTGATAAATTCGAGTCAAAAGGAAATCTTTCTGGAATCCGGAAACCCTGAAAAAAAAGCTGAAGTATTGGAATCCGGGTTATTGATCGATAAGAATATTCCACTTCTGGATACTGCCGTTAATGTATTAAACCATGCGACCAAAATTGGTTATGATCTTTCAGAGGAAAAAGCCGATATCGAAAGGGAAGAAAAAGAATTACAGCTGATTGATTCCCTGGCACTGGAAGTGAAACGTTTTATTTCCTCTATCCGGAGTATTCAAAGCTATCAACGTCAACAAAAGAACAGCAATGCGGAAGATCTTTATGAAAATATTGCCGAACCGACAGAGAAAAGGGTTCAACAGTTAATAGAGATTATTATACATAATGCTGAAAAAGAAGTTGAATGGGCCATAGCACAACTTAATGAGCAAGTCGGTAAAGCAATAAACCTGGGTATTTATCTGACGATCCTTAGTATTATTTTTGCATTATCAATGGGTATTTATATTTCGAACTCGATATCCGGGCCTTTGGAGAAACTAATTGCAGGAACAAAACAAATAATTGCAGGAAACTTAAATACGAAGGTAGAACTGAGGACAAAAGGAGAACTGCAATCACTGGTCGATTCTTTCAATAACATGGCAAAAGAGTTGGAGAGCAAGGTTTCTTCCATCGATAAAATTAACAGGGAATTACTTGAATCAAATAATTCAAAAGACGTCTTTTTTTCAATAATAGCCCATGATCTGAAAAATCCGTTTAATGTCGTTCTGGGACTCACCGATTTGCTGACAACCCAATACGACGATTTTAAAGAAAATGAACGAAAGGAATTTATTGAAGAAATAAACAGATCATCGAAAATATTATATGAGCTACTGGATAACCTGCTGACCTGGGCCCGGTCTCAGAGAGAGATGATAAAAATCAGGAAGGATAAACTGTTTCTGAAACAAATTATCAGGACAAGTATTAATGCTTATTTGTCCAATGCCAAACAAAAACATATCAGGATAAGAGATGAAATAGCAGAGGATACAATTGTTTATGCTGACCGGTATACCCTTTCTGTCATTATTGATAATATCCTGAGTAATGCGATAAAATTTACTCCGGGAGGAGGGGAAATCAGGTTCTCGGCAAAAGCAGGTCCAAAAAAAGTTGAAATAAGTATTAAAGATACAGGAGTAGGCATGAGCAAAGAAGCTATCGATCAGCTACTCTCCAATACAGGGGTCATAAAAACTACCTTGGGTACAAAAACAGAAAAAGGAGCCGGCCTTGGTATTGTCCTGATTAAAGATTTCATTCAAAAAAACGGAGGAACATTAACTATTCAAAGTGAGCTTAATAAAGGAACTGACTTTAGAATTTCTTTACCTCTAACTTAATTACTTTTTAAGCAACCCTTTTCCCGTCTTTTCCTGACTTCTGTCAGTGTACGATTGCAACATCATCTTTGCGGTTTACCATATTGCGGTGATGACCGTTTACTTTCATCCGGACCGTGTGACAAACAGCGCAATTATTATGGGTGCTAATCGTTCCGGCCATGTTCTGATATTGCAGGGGTTGCATATTGTCCCTTTGTTTCTCATACATATTCTTTGCCCCATACACAGCATGTGTCGATCCGTGGCACGAGATGCACATCACACCGTGCTCGTCCGTCCGGGTACGGTAGAGTTCGTTAAAACTGCATGCCCATTTGTTATAGGACGTACCGGAATACCCATCTTCCTTTATATTGAAATTGGTATGGCACCCTTTGCAGTCCGGTTCATTTAACCATGGAGTACGCGGATTTACACTCGCTTTATCCTTGACAAAAAAAGGTTCCAGGTTCGCAGACAGGACTTTCGCCTGGGGAATGTCTGACTGACCTGCCAAAAGACTTAAGGCATGGTCTTCAATCCGGCCATGGCAATTGGTACAGTTGATCCCTGTTTCAGTATGCCTTCCCCTGAAACAGTTTGTATTCCCCGTAGCAGATGAAGGATGACATAAATTGCAGGCACTGTTATCCATATTGGCAAGGTAATTGGCATGGAACCCGTGTACGGCCGAAGAGAAATTTAAAATCCCTTTTTTTCCGGGAGCGCCGACCGCCGGATCGGCATGGCACGACTGGCACAAGTGAGGATGACCATTTTGGACATCGGGCAAAAGAGTGGTGCCATTGTACCGGTCATGTGCAGCCAGAATGTTTTCGGAGGTTTCGTCAGAGACACCGGAAATGCCGTTCCACACAAAATCTCCGCCGTGACAGTTTTTACACCCCATCTCTGTCGAGGTAGGTGCAACGGCTTTCGTGGTAATTAATACCTTGCCCGTTTCCTTGTCGATCGCCTTGATCGTAAACATGGGGTAAGGAACATACAGGCTGTCATCCCTGTAAGCAACAACAGGAATAAATTCCGCTGCAAAATGATTCCCGCGGACATCCATCGTATCGTTTACCGATTTGCCGGCAAGTCCCTTCCCTTCAGGAATTTGCTTGCCAAATATCTCTTTTGAATATTTCCAGAACATAGAGTGTCTTTCAGGATGGGCATGCATCGGTTCCACTTCATAAACCAATTCAACTCCCTTTGTGATGACCTGGGGAACAGGACCGCGTTTGAACAACTGCGCATTCAGTGTGTTTGCAGGCGGAAGAAAAGAAAAATATTTTTCATCGTCAGAGACACAGTGCATTCCCAGATCGTTCCATACCAACAACACGTAATCGTCCTTTTTAGGATCAAAACCGGGCTGTTCTGTTGTTAATTGAGGCGCTTTGTAAGGTTTGGCTGCCCTGGTTGTCTTTCCCTGGATTACTTCGTAAAGGTAAGCAGCCAGTGCTTCTTTCTCTTTTTGTGTCCCTGCAAACGGAGGCATGTAGGTATTTACTTTTCCCATCCCGGTTAGCTGGGCCTCAATTCCCCGTTCTGTCAGTTTACTAGTCCCCGGTTTTATCCCGTTGTAATGATCAATTGTATGGCACGGCATACATTGTAACCGGAATAGTTCTTCACCTGCCTGAAGCTTGTTTTCACCGGTCACTGTTTTTATATTTGACCATTTCGCTGTTGCGAGAAACCCTTTTTCATTGATCGTTGCCACATCTTCCGGATGGATCCCGTTTGAATACATATACCCGTACAGGACATAGGGTTTACGGGCTATTTCTCTCATATATTCAAATCCCGACATCCATCCCAGACTGGTAATTACCAGCACAAAAGCCAGTATTTTGTGCAAAATGCTGTTCATCCTTACGATAGTGAGCAGTCCCAGTCCGAAAAGAGCTATCGTCGCATAGAATAGCAAACTAATGAAAAAACGGCTTTCCGGGTTTACATGGAATACATTTCTGAAAGATTCCCCGCTGATTACCGTTGAATAGTAAAAACCGGTCAAAGCCAGCAGGATCAGCGGGAAATACATCCATTTCGCACTGTACCTGAAAATCCGGATACGCAATTCTTTATCCTTCAAAAATGAAGCCGTAACCAGGGCAAATACACCGGCAAAAATAAGTGCAATCGAAGTCCGGAACATTAAGCCGGGCAAAAAGCTTGGGTTGAAAAAGCCTAACCAGAAGTTCCCTGTTCCAAGCCATTTGCCGGGGGTGAGCATAAAAGCCAGAATCCCGTTGATAATAAACAGGCTCAGCCATGCAAATGCAAAATAAAGCCATCCGGTAATCAAATGGTTTTTCCGGTCCATCTTATCGAAGCGGTAGTAATAAATAAGCAACGCCACAATTTCACCAATGAAAAATACCCATTCAATAGCCCAGCCAAATACAAAATTATGAATAAGGACAGAAGTGGCACCGGGATTGACCAGCGAAATGATAAACCAGATGCCGACACCTGTAACACCTCCAAATACCATGGTTAACAACAGGAAAAACGTTGTATGCTTTTTTACATAATTCAGCATTCCACGGTCATTCGACCTTATTGCTTTACGTTCGGTCAAAACCAGGAAAAGGCCGCCACCTACAGCAAGATGGGCGACAACAACATGTAAAATTGCAATGATGGCAATTAGAATACCGCCGCCTGTATTCGGAAGGTACCAGACCGGATAGTTCATGATTTTTTGATTTTAGGTTCCACAGCAAGTTTGTACATATAAAATAACAGGAACAAACCAATGATAAACACGAATAAAAATGCGATGAATGGACTGGTTTGGTGCACGTTTTCAAGTTCGGAGGGACTGAATATCCCGGAAAGATAGGTGTATCTTACGATCTCCCGGACAACGCTCATTAATACCACCTGAAAGACACCTGTAATGAGTGCAGGTACCAGTTTGCCCTTCAGGGCGAACATAATAATTAACAGCGCACCGGTAAATACAAAGGCCATCAGGATCGTTGCAAGCATGTTTTGCCCCATAAATGCCATCGTAACGTGCCCGGGCATCGCCAGCCAGAACCAGATGCCGGTTAAGAACTGGATCATTGTCGCAAAAGCGAATATCCTTAAATTCTTTTTGATTTGTTCTTCTTTTTGGCCGGCTTCAAGCTTTTTATCAAAAAACTTAGCCCACACAGCCTTGCCTAACCCGGCAATGGCAACCGCTGCAATAACAAAATGTAAATAACGGGGCCAGAATGACAGATCGCCCACATTCAGGAGCGTCCCCCCGGGATGATTACGGTAAGCCAGCCATTTACCGGGTTGCACAGAGAATGTGGAGTTGTTGACAAACATGAAAGCGATATACAAAATCAATACGGTGGAAGTTACCATGCTTATTTTCCCAAAAGTGGAATTTGAATCCATTTTTATTGAAAAGATGTAAGCGCCGTAATAGGCCAGAATTAAAACGGGGATGATCAGGATCCAGTAAACCGACATCATAACAGAACTGGAATAAAAAAAATTCCCGAACAGCACCTGCACAAATAACAGCGGCGGAACTCCCAGGTTAATTGTCAGGGCGATCAATGTCGGGATATGCCTCGATTCCCTGCCGATCTGTTTTCCCCTGATTAAATCGCCGACTGCAAGCAGGCTGCCGCCAAGAACAAGGTTCATTAACAGGAGATGAAGGACGAACGTTAACGTTAGCAAAATCTGGAACCAGCCCCAATGTACAGGTAATGTATCCGGCGTAGGAATAACAGTATTATTCATCATGGCAAGTGGCTAATTGATTTGATTAAAGGTACCACGATTTTGTGCCACTCCAAACTATAAACAGGTGTTCTTTAGCCAGGTATGTGTAATATAGAATGAGTATTCATAGTTCTATTTTCTACCCGACCCGAATGACCGGGTTCAGGTCTTGCGGGAGCGCATCCCCGGGATAGCAAACTTTCTCGAGGAATAAACCGGAAGATGGGGCGGTGAGCCTGGCTACGAGTTCCGACGGCTTTCTGAAAATGGATTCCACTTCGCCTGCCGACAACCTCCCACGCCCCGCTTCAACCATTATGCCGACCATCCGGCGTACCTGTTTCCACAAAAAATGACTTCCGGATATGCGGATTAAAATCAAATCACCGGATTCGGCTATTTCGATATTACTGATTTCAACCAGAGTCGACTTATCTTCGCCCGATTTCTCGGCGAAATTTTTAAAGTCCTTCATCCCTGTGAAAAGAACTGCTACTTCTTTCATCCTGGATAAATCCAGCGGATCCTTTACCCACCAAACCATTTTCTTGCCAAAAGCTGAAGGTCGTTTCGAAATCTGGTACAGGTAGCTGCGGTGTACGGCATTATAGCGCGCATGGAATGTGGAAGGGACTTGCTGTACAAAAGTGACGACAATATCAAACGGAAGCCTGTCGTTCAGCAGGTTCTTTAGCTGCAGAGGCTTCATATTCCGGTTAACATCGAGATGGGCAACCTGCCCCAGTGCATGCACTCCCTGGTCGGTACGGCCTGCCCCGTAAACTTCAATCTTTTCCCCCGGAAATAATTCTTTACAGGCATTAAGCAATGCGCCCTGTATTGATTTGGCACCATTCTGTAACTGCCAGCCGGAATAACGGGTCCCATCGTATTCGATGATCAACTTGTAGCGAGCCATATTTATTTTTGTACAAATATAGTACTGAACTTTGTATTCGTATCCGGCAGCAGCGCCGTTTATCACCCCTGTATAAAAGTTATCATTTGCATTAATTCAAAGTTAATCTAACCTTAAAGACTGCATTGGGGAATTTCACATTTTCATCACATTTAAAATTAGGGGAAAAACGGGAGTTTTGGCTCCTTGGAATAGAAACAATCAGGATAATTCATCTTATCCTGACTTATTGGCGATGAACCGAAAAAATAACTTTTTTGTGAATGATTTTTGTATGGAAAAAATTTCCCCAAAAGAGATCAGGTGCATAAAATATCTTACAGGAGAAATGTCGGAGACGGAGTCTTCCATTTTTGAGTTTGAACTAACACTGGATAACGAACTTAAAGACCTTTTTAACGATTATAAGGAAATTTGGGATAATTACCCCCTCTCTAATAATCCGGAAGCACAGACAGTAAAAAGAGATATTCATAACGTCAACAGGATAGGCCGGAACAGCCGGAAAGGATATTTAAAATACGGTAAGTACGGGATCGCCGCTACTGTAGTACTCTTTGCCGCTATCTGGTTAATCCCTTTCCGGAATGAAACGTCTGCTTATGTGAACCACCGGCATGCAGGGAAAGGACAACGCCTGACGATATACCTTCCCGACAGCAGCAGGGTCATTCTTAACTCGGAAAGCGAAATTAAATATGCCGATCATTTCGTTAAAACCCGGGAAGTATGGTTAACAGGGGAAGCCTTCTTCGATGTTGTCCATAACGCATCAATACCCTTTGTTGTCCATACCTGCGATCTGGAAGTTACGGTGCTCGGAACCAGTTTCGATGTAAATGCCTATACTCCGGTACAGACCGTTTCCTTGGAACGTGGCAAGGTGAATGTCCTGTTTAAAAAGAGCAGGGACCGGATAAGTCTTTTGCCCGGGGAACAGCTTGTCTGGAATTCGAAATCCCATGAAGTGATTAAACGAAACTTCGATAAGAATCGGGTAACGGCATGGAAAGATAACACCCTGATCTTTGACGATATCAATTTTGGCGAAGCCATTAACAACATCAATAAATTTTATGGGGTGAATTTTATAATAGGAGACAAATTTATCATGGATCAACACATTACGGGGGCATTTAAAGACCAGAATTTAAAAGAATTCATAGCTTCCATAAAATTCATTGCCAATGTTGAAATAAATGAAACAAGTCCAAATAACTATGTAATACTCAGAAAAAAATGAAACAACTTACAGAAGAAAAAACCGGTTTATCAGAATTTAAGCCTTCAGTCGGCACCTATAACCTGCCATTACAATCATGCTCCTGTGTGATCCCGACTTCCTGGATCATGGCCCCGCTTCATGCTTTCCGAACAACTACGAATAGCCAGGAAGTCATGTCGAGATTGATGCAAATTATCCACAGGATGACCTTTGGTGAACTGATTATAAATCAGTGCTGATATGAACTGTACAAAATTGAATTGAAAAGTAGGACACATGAAAAACAGGGAGATTGCTTTAACGGATGCAGAGAACGTGGACCTGGATTTGTTTCAGCAAATTACAGGAGGAAGCTATGATGCAATGGAAAACCTGTTTAAAAAATATTACAGCAAGCTTTGTCGCTTTGGATCATTGTATGAAGAAGACTCAGGTATTGTCGAGGAAAAAGTAGCGGATGTTTTTATCTATTTATGGAAGAACCGGCAAAATTTAGACAAGATAAGTAACCCCAAATCATATATTTATGTGATCGTCAGAAATAGTTTACAAAATCGGAAAAAATCCAGGCAGCCCCATCAGTCACTGGAGAATATAAAACCTGACCGCGATCTGTTTTTGCCCAGTGTTGAGGATGAGCTGATTGACCGGGAACAAAAAGAAAGAACAACGAACCTGATTCGTGAAATACTTCATGACATTCCCAGAAAATCACGTCAGGTTTTTGAACTCAGCCGCATTGACGGCCTCCGGTATAAAGAGATTTCAGAGAAACTAAAAATTTCACCAAAAACAGTCGAAAACCATATTGCTATTGCTATGAAATATATACGTAAGGCCTTGCAGGAATACAAAGAACGCTGCTAGCCAGGCAAGCTTTTAATACACTACAAATCAAAATATTAATAAAATAAATGGTAGCGTAAAGGGAAGAACTATGCCATTTACAATAGAAAAATCATATTTATTATTTAATTAAATTAATAATCAGATGAGAAAAAAACTTTTAGCGGCAGTGTTTATCCTGTTGCAACTTTGCGCCTGGGCAAGTCGTCCGGGATCCGGAATATCCCCGGACGGAACGACAGGCTTTCAGGCGGGCTCTATTAACCTAAACCTGAAAGATACTTCGGTAAAGAAAGTATTCGAACTGTTAGAACAACAAATCAACGACAAGTTCATGTACATGTCGGATCAGGAATTTCTTCAGCGGAAAATCTCGATTAATGTAAACAATGCCCAGTTGCCCGAAGTGCTGGATATTTTAAAAACAAAGGCAGATCTCGATTTCAGGATCACCGGTAACGGTATCCTGGTAAAAAATGCTGGTGGACAGGAAACTGAAGACCCTGATTCCAAAAGAAAAATTACAGGAATTGTGCTCGACGAGTCCAATGCCCCTGTTGCGGGAGCAAGTATTTTTATAGAAGGAACGACTATTGGCACCACATCCGATCCGAAAGGTAAATTCATGCTTACAGTCCCTGCCGGAACAAAAACTGTTTCCATTTCCTTTTTGGGATATAAAAAGCAGTATATAAATATTGAGAACCAGTCTGATATTATAGTCCGGCTAACAGAGAACACCTCGAAGCTGGATGAGATCCTGGTAGTTGGATACGGAACAGAAAGCCGCAAAAATGTAACAGCATCGATCTCCTCGGTAGATCCCAAGGAGATTCAGTCGCTTCCAAAAGCAAATGTAATTGAAATGCTGGAAGGCCGTATGCCCGGAGTAGAGGTAATGAGCGATAACAGCCCGGGAGGGGGAACATCAATCCGTGTTCGCGGGTTCAGTACAATAAATAATAATGATCCGCTGGTGGTGATTGACGGAGTTCCTGTTTCCAACGGACTGAACAGTATTAATCCTTCGGATATTGAGACGATCCAGGTACTGAAAGATGCAGCCTCTGCTTCAATTTACGGTTCGCGTGCGGCAAACGGAGTCATTGTCATCACCACAAAAAGGGGGACCAAAAGTGAATCTTACCATGTTACCCTGGATGTTTATGCAGGCGTCCAGTCGGCCTTTAACCTGCCAAGAATGCTTAATGCGCAGCAATATGGCGACCTGCTTTGGGAAGCCAATAAAAATGACGGGAAAGTACCTTCTGACGATATTTACGGTAACAATCCGGACCATGCAACGGTTCCCGAATGGCTGAATGACGGACACACAATTCCAAGTGCCGATGTCGACTGGGTGAAAGAGATCATGAGGAATGCTTCTGTACAGTCCTACAATTTATCGATGGAAAAAAGTGATGAGAAAGCCCAGCATTCTTTTTCACTGAGCTATTTTAACCAGGAAGGACTGATCAAGTACACCAATTTTGAACGCTATTCGGCCCGTTTTAACTCCAGCTATAAAATAGGAAACTTTTTATCAGTAGGAGAAAACTTTACCGGATCTTACACCAGACAGGTTTCTGCCGGCACCAACAGTGCCTTGGGAAGTATTATGTTTAATGCATTTCAGTTTCCATCTATCGTCCCCGTGAAAGATATTAACGGCAACTTCGGCGGGAACCCGATCAACGATATCAGCAATCCGCTGGGAGATTTATACCGGGCAAGGGATAACAGGCAAAAAAGGATCCAGGCGCTTGGAAATATTTATGCAAATCTGAATGTAAGCGATTTTACTTTTAAAACTTCTTTTGGCCTTAATTATCAGAATTACAACTACAGGGGTTTCTCCCCGGTCTATGATGAAATCCTGTCGCAGAACACGACAAATTCATTGACTACAAGTAACAATTTTGATTACCAGTGGACCTGGACGAACACCCTTGACTATAAGAAAAGCTTTGGAGTTCATAACCTGAACGTTCTTCTTGGACAAGAGGCAATAAAATATTACTATGAAGGATTTTCAGCATCCCGCCAAAACTTCCTTTACGAGGACGGGACTTTCCGCTATTTAAGTTACGGAACAGAGAATCAGCTCAACTCAGGTGACGCAAACGGATGGTCCTTAAACTCATACTTCGGAAGGGCCAATTACAATTTTGACCAAAAATATCTGGTCAGCGCAACGGTAAGACGGGACGGAAGTTCGAGGCTGGCAAACAACAATTGGGGTACTTTCCCTGCCTTTTCGGTCGGATGGCGTATAGACCGGGAAAATTTTTTCAAATCCGGCGATGCCTTTTCGTCCCTGTTACTGCGTGCCAGCTGGGGCCAAACCGGAAACCAGCAAGTTTCTTCTTACGCAACGGTCGACAGCTACAGTAATAACAGTACTTACTCGGACTATGCCATCGACGGTTCTCAAAACTCGGTCTATACCGGATTAACCCAAACACGGGTTCCCAATCCCAATCTGAAATGGGAAACGACAACCCAGACAACTGTCGGAGCTGATATGGGCTTCCTGAGTAACAAGCTAACCGTGTCAGCAGAATATTATAATAAAGTTACCGATGATATCCTGGTTTACAACGCTGTCCCATTAACTTATGGCGGAACAAACGACGGACAATGGATTAATGACGGACAAATGAAGAACCATGGTTTTGAGTTCGACCTGGGCTACAAAGATCATGTGAACGACTTCAGATATGATGTTTCACTGAACCTGACAGGTTATAAAAATAAACTGACCAGGCTTACCAGCGCCAGTTACCTGGGGATACCCAGTTCTTCACTTCACAGCGTAAACTTTGATCAGGAAGTTTCCAGGAGTACAGTAGGACAACCTATCGGATCATTTTTTGGCTATGTGGCAGAAGGACTTTTCAAAAGTCAGGATGAGGTGGATGCCTACGGGTTACAGCCGAATGCACAACCAGGGGATATTAAGTTTAAGGATGTGAATAAAGACGGAAAACTTGACGACGGCGACCGGACTTTTATCGGCTCTCCTCATCCCGACCTTATGCTTGGACTGAACATTGACCTTCAGTACAAACGTTTTGATCTTCAGTTGTTCTTCAACGGCAATTTCGGCAACAAATTATATAATCTGACCAAATACAAAACCCACTTCTTTAATCAGGCTGCCTATAACAAGAGTTCCGATTTGCTGAACGCCTGGTCTGAAAGCAATCCTGATTCCAAAATCCCGAGGTTGTCCCTTGACGATCCGAACAATAACATCCGGCCTTCTTCCTACTATGTTGAAAACGGCTCTTACTTCAAGCTCAATAACCTTCAGTTGGGGTATGAATTCAATCCGACTACCCTGGGCGGCCTTAACCTGAGGTTATATACCCAGATCAGTAATGTATTTACCATTACCAATTACAGCGGGGTCACCCCGCAAATCGGGTTGCAGAGCTACACTTCCAGCAACAGGAACCTGGACATCGGGGTAGACCGGGGCATTTATCCTCCCGCACGGACTTTTGTCGTAGGGTGTAACCTGAAATTTTAACCCCGTATTTGATTGACTTTAAAGGTAAGCCTCAAAATTGAATGAAACACTTTTGAAAAAATAAGCATATGAAACGGATATATATAATCACGGTGAAAACAATGATGGCGTTACTGGCGACCTGCTTGATTGTTTCTTCCTGTTCGAATGATTTTCTGGATGAAAAAACCTATGGAGAAGTGTCTCCCTCGGAGATGACAAAACCTGAAAATGTAGAACGCGCTGTTATCTCGGCCTATAGCGTCCTGAACGGACAGATTGACGGGGCAAGCAATGCCTATAATTCTCCGGCTTCGAACTGGAGCTTCGGTGATGTGGTTTCCGACGACTGCTATAAAGGAGGAGGGGGAACCGGAGACCAGAACAATATTCACCAGATGGAAATTTACAATACTGATCCGACAATCCTTGATGTTCAGCGAAAATGGATGGCCCTTTATGAAGGGGTAAAACGAACCAATGAAGCGATGCGGCTTCTGGATGCATCAGAAGATTTTGATGCAGATCTAAAGAAGGAGCGCATGGCAGAGTTGTATTTTTTAAGGGGACACTTTTATTTTGAACTAAAAAAGATATACAATCACATTCCCTATATTGACGAGACTGCTTCATCGGTATCGGATTATGCAAGATCCAATACCGAGTTTTCATCGGACGAGCTCTGGGCTAAAATCGAAGAAAACTTTAAAAATGCATATGACGGACTGCCGGATACCCAGGACGAAGTAGGCAGGCCTACTAAAATTGCGGCAAAGGCATACCTGGCCAAATGTTACCTTTTCCAGGATAAATGGCAGGAAACCTATGATGCCACCACAGAGGTTTTGAACAGCAGTTACGGGCTCCTGGATGATTTTCAGGATGTGTTCCTGCCCGAGAATGATAACAGTAAAGAAGTTATTTTTGCCGTACAGCAATCGATCAATGACGGACAACCCGACAACTACAACGGAAGTATCGGCGATCGTCTGACTGCCCCCGGCGGTCCCTTTTATGCGCAATATGGTTTTCACCGTCCCTCCCAGAACCTTGTGAATGCCTTTAAAACAGACGAGAATGGATTGCCTGTAGAGGACAATGTGAATATTACCGCAAACGATTATGTCGATCCCCGGCTGGACATCACCGTCGGGCGTCCGGGAATTCCTTATAAAGACCTGGGCGTGTTGTACGATGCAAGCTGGGCAAGGGACCTGGCCACTTATGGCCCGTATGCTCCTAAAAAAAGAATTGTCTCGGCCAACTCCGCTTACTATGAAAGTACCTGGCCCTATGTAAACGCGCTGAATTATTATATTATACGATATGCTGAAGTAATCCTGTGGAGAGCTGAAGCTGCTGCGGAATTGGGAGGACCCGATAAACTGGAAGAAGCAAGGACGCTGGTTAACCAAATCCGCTTACGGGCAAAAAATTCGCAGTATGTTGAAAAACTGGATGGTTCGGCTGATGCCGCTAATTATAAAATATCGACCTATGACGCCCCCTGGACAGACCAGGGAAAAGCCAGGGAAGCCGTCCGTCTGGAAACCAGGCTGGAACTTGCCATGGAAGGACATCGTTTCTTTGATCTGGTACGCTGGGACATTGCCGATCAAACGCTCAATGACTACCTGACTGTCGAGAAAAACCGCAGGACTTTCCTGACCAACGCCCATTTTATAAAAGGAAAAAATGAGTACTGGCCTATACCCCAGGCTTATATAGACGGCGTAGCAGAAGGCCTGGTAACCCAGAATGATAATTACTAGCCGCTTGTTTATGTTTTTGTATTAATTAACGGCTAAAAATGAATGAACATGGAACAAACCATAAAAAGCCTGGTTATACCTGTATAGAATAATGATGGGATGTATGGTTGGATGGTGAGTTCCATGTTCTGTTTAAAAAAAATTACAAACACATGAAGAGAATAACACAGTTAATATTTTTGTTGTCTTTTATCTGGATAACTGCGAACGCACAAAAAGAGGCAGGTTACGATCCTGGGTTCAGGGCCTCTCAGTCAGGTTCTGTAATCCAGGATAAATGTTTCTACTTGTTTACAGCTATCCGGAATGATCAGCAGGTAATGCAGATCATGGAAAACGATCCGGTTTTTCAGTCAATATACAGGAAGCAGCAAAACAGAATTGACAGCAGTCTGATTAACTGTAAAAATGATTTGAACGGTCTGGTGAATGCTTATCGCTTCTCCGCGGAAGATATCCGGATAATATCTGACGAGCTGAAGTCCATGGTGCTTAATCAGGAGCCTATCCGGCGACTGGTGACGAAAAATATCCGTCCTTCCGGGGATTATGAGAATTATAAAAGCCGGACAGACGATCAATTACTGGTTGACGCATGGCAACTGTGCGCAAAAGGAATGAACCATATCCTGGATGTTTACGGACTGGGTCAAAAAGCCCTTTACCCTTCCATCGATTCGGTTTCCTACGATGTAAAGTCTCCCTATTATATCGGGAATATTTACATGTGGAGCGATATGCTCCGGCATAAAAGGCCCGGACAGAATAAACTTTTTTTTCAGTCTTCCCTGGATTTCAGCCTGTCGCTTTTATACTTAAACCACAGGAACGAAGCCGGACGCTACGAGCCGCTGGAAGACAAGGAAAACAAAAAAGCAGTAGAACATTTAAGAAATATCGATTTCAGAAATTATGACTATGCTTCGATCGTTATTCTGGGAAACGGACCGGAAAATTACAGGGATAGCTTGTCTGCACTGGGAAAGTTGAACATACAGCTTGGTGTTTTGGAATACGAGGCCGGACGGGCACCGTTGATCATTGTCTCGGGCGGTCACGCACATCCTTTCCGGACGAAGTTCTGTGAAGCTATCGAAATGAAAAGGGAGTTAATGAACTTTTATCACATTCCGGAAGAATATATCCTGGTTGATCCGCTTGCGAGGCATACGACCACCAATTTACGAAATGCCTCCCGGTTGATGATCAGGTACCATATCCCGGTGGACAAGAACAGCCTGGTAGTAACCAATAACGGTCACAGCATGTATGTAGGCAGTAAAGAATTTACGGAACGCTGCATGAACGAACTCGGTTATTTGCCGGTCAGAATCTCAAAGAGGCTATCTTCCACTACTCTGGAATTTCGGGCACATATTGAATCACTACAGCAAAATCCGGCCGACCCTTTGGATCCCTAAATTGATAAAAAGCACGGGGAACTGTCTTTCTCCGTGCTTTTATTATTTATAAACTAAGGAATCCTCTTTTTCATTTCCCTCTGGCCATTTTCAAAGCCTCTGTAGTTGTATAATACTTGACAATCATGTCCGGGACTTCCCATTCGGGTAATTTCCCTGCAACGAGGTAATGCAGAAAATTTTCCGTTACCTGCCCGAAATGGGCTTCATGACCGACCTTATACTTTTCAGGTATTTCGACAGTCCACAACCCGTTGTCAACCCGTACCAGTTTAAGCCCCGGATATTTAGCTGCAAGATCCTGCTCCACCGCTTTTTTCAGTTTTTCAGAGAATGCTCCCACCCCGTCACGGACCGTTGCCTTTATAAATACTGCCGGCTTATAGCCTTCTTCCTTGTCCTGTTTGATGATCAGGTCGCATAAGGTCCCGTGCATCACGCTGTAATGAGTATCGCCCGCACCTTCAGGAGCTTCAAAATTCCAGATGACTGAAACGTTTGCATATTTTCCTTTCAGCTGGTAGGTCATTTCTCCGTTTGAATAAACCTGTAGTCTTCCGTCTTTCACATCTTTCTTAAGAAAATCCGGAAAACTTTCCATTTGTGCGACTTTCTTAAACTGCTCAGAAGTAAGTTCAGTTGTCCAGTGTCTGGCCCGAAGCATCTTTACATCCGATTTTTGCAGGATTTGCCCCGGGAATGCTTCCCACTGTACCAGATCGACCAGATGAGTAGCCACATCCACGATCCCTTCTCCCTGCTGTCTGGTATCAAAAAACCAGGCAGGCCGTTTAACAGGTGAGCCGGCAACCTGTTTAAAAAAGTGGTGGACGCTTTCCATCCTGATAGCAGGTTCATCCGGAGTTCCATCTTTCAGTTGTCCAAAAACCTCGGGAATTCCCGACAATTCACGCTGAATGATCGTGGTAATTTCAAACCGCTCGGTCATGATATCATATAAAAGCACCCCCTTTTTTTCGGCCGTCTTAAAGGATTCTTCCAGTAAAGAAAAACCTTCCGGATCAATGGCCATCGGTTTATCCGCAAAGACATTGATCCCTGAATCGATGGCGCCTTTGATATAATCAGTCTTTTGGGCATTGTTCCCCGCCAGGACAAGAACATTACCGGGTTTGCCAGAAAGCATCTTCTGAAAAAAATCATTCCCTGTATAAACCTTATTTATCCAAGAGGTAGGATTCTCAGCACGGGTATTGAAACGCTCTATTTGCTTCAGGTGTTCGCTGACATCTTCACCTTCAGGAGCATAAACATAAACAGCCGGATCGATTTGTTCGTACATTGTCTTCTGAACCAGTGCCGCATGAAAATGTCCGGGATTCAGTACCATTAATTTTATTTCTCCTTTGGCACCAGTGAATTCTGCAGGTATTTCCTCTTTTTGTCCTCCTCCGGAACAAGAGGCCATAAAGACGGCAGACAGGATTAGCAGAAAACAGGAATTATGTACCATACTTGAAAAATTTAAGTTTAGTTGTTTATAGTGATTCAGAGTATTAACCGTTAATTTTTTCCAAAACGTAATTAGTTCCATAGGGAGCCCTCTGCGGACGGGAAAGGAACGTGTTGGCCTCGTCGTCGTTTTTAAACCGTTCAGTTTCCGGATCCCAATACAACCTTCGGGGAAGTTTCATGGCAATGTGGCTGATCAGACAAACAGTACATGCCCTGTGCCCAATCTCGACCGGAGAAACCGGTTCCCGGCGGCTTTGGATACAGTCAAGCCAGTTTCCATGTTGTTCGCCGCTTTTATACAAATGGATCTCGTTAGCGCCGATCTGTGAATCCAGTATCTTAGGATAGCTGGCATCCAGTGCTTTCGAACTTTTTTCCCTGGATACGGGATCGCTGGCCGAAGCGACATAATCGCCCCTGGAAACAAAGATCCATCCTTCAGTTCCTTCATAACGGATCCCGTTAGGGTATCCGCCTGAAGTGTACATGGTAATCCCGTTTTCATATTCAGCCTTCACCATAAAATCGCCATGGACATTCCAAAAACCGGATTTTGGAAATTCAGCCACAGCTTCCACAGAAACAGGACCGGTGTACTCGGTATTCATTCCCCAGGCTGCTGAATCGAAATGGTGCTGTCCCCAGCCGGTTATCATGCCAGATCCGAATTGCTCCCGGCGCAGCCACCCCGGACGGTCATATCCTTTCTGAGGATGAACGCCGATTTCTGTATAGGGAACTACCGGGGTCGATCCGAGCCACATATCATAGTTAAACCATTCCGGGACAGGCATCTCTGAAGCGTCAGGGCCTGCCGGGTCACCCGGGAGTCCGATTTTCACAGTATGCAATTTACCAATCCGCCCGTTTCTTACCAGTTCTGCAGCAATCCGGAACTGTGCAGATGAACGCTGCTGTGTCCCGACCTGCAGGATTATTTTTTTCTCCCTGACAGTATCGCTAAGCTGGCGCCCTTCCTGTATGGTCAGCGAAGTAGGTTTCTGCAAATAAATATCTTTGCCTGCCAGCGCTGCTTCCATTGCTGGCTGTGCATGCCAATGATCGGGAGTACTTATAATCACTGCGTCGATCTCTCTGTTCTGGAGCATGTCATGGTAATCGTCATACATCCTGACATCGATATAAGACTTGCCTGTCTTTTTATCATAGAAGTCTTCCACAAACTTTTTCCCGTCTGCCAGACGGCTTTTATCCACATCACTTACAGCAATAACCCGTGCCACATCATGCTGCATAGTCCCGGGAAGATCATGAACCCTTGCAATACGCCCGCAACCGATCTGACCAATCTGGATTTTGTTGCTTGGAGCATTTTTCCCCAGTACCGAGGAAGGAATTATGGTCGGAACAGCGATTAATCCGGTAGTTCCAACAACCGTATTCTTTAAAAAATGACGTCTTTCCATAATAATAAAGTGATTATTTATCAAATATGACTACCCTGGGAGGTCTGGCAAATGCATTCCAGTACTCTTCGGCTTCATTTTCATCGATTCGTCCGTCAAACACCAGCAACCTGTATTTTTGAGAATAATTTTTTCCCTTCTCCAGTTTCCAGTTCTGGTGCCGGATTGGGCAAAACTCGAAATAAAGGTCACCGTGACTGTTGGCATTTTCGGCCCAGACCCTCATGGGTTCCGGGAAGGCGCGGTTTGAAGGATGGCTCATAAACAAAATGCCACTCCTGCCCCGGGCAGACTCGCCTTCAACCCGGCACCAGCGTGCCCTGCTACCATCTGCGTTCGACCGGTTGTTTCCTTCAGAAGTAAGGACTGTACAATTATCCTTGTTCCACTTTTCAGTAGCCCTGTAGCCAATTCCGCCTCCGTAACGATAGGCATCAAGCATGATCCCCGAGTCGAGCGGGCAGTTCAAAATACTGGAATAATCGATGAGCCAGACCTTGTTTTCAGAATCAAGGTTCCAGGCACAAACATCCAATGTTTCATAAATTGCAATCTGATCCGGCCCTTTTGCCCCAAAATCGACATGTTGCTGTAAAGCAATGAACCCAGAGAAAACAGGTCCTTCAGTCTGGGACAAAAACCCGGCAAAGCGAACAGTCCCTTCTCCTTTAGCCAGGTTCCAGAAGTCCACCCCCCGCCCCAGGATATGAGTCTCGGTCCATGGTCCCCATAACCCGTAATGATGATAATGATCCGGGGCCTGGATCCTTGTCAGCACCTCCCCGGATGGAGACCAAAGCGGATGGATAAAACCCGAACGTTTAAACAAAGGATCAACCCCGGCAGGAGGATAAACCTCATTAAACTGATAATTTAAAACAGGCATTCCGTTACAGACCAGTTTCAATCCTTGCCAGTCTTTTTGAATCCGGATTCCAGAATCAACCTGGGGTGCAGCTTCGGTTTGTTCATCAGTTGCACGAAGTACATAATCCCGGCTTTCTCCCTTTTTCATCTCTCCTTCCAGGATAAACCACAACCTGGGGTCCTTACTTTCATCCAGCTGGCTGGGAACAGGAACTTCCGTTTTTCCCTTCAGTTGATAAAGTTGTAAATACTCATTATTAAGTTCAAAAAAGGTCGACGAAAGGTCGACGCTCACAGGACAATTTCTACGGGAACAATCTCCTGCAAACACGCTGAATTTAAGTTCGTGTTGTTGGGCAAACAGGCTTGTTATGCCAAGAAAATAAAAAATGAATGCCAAAAGTTTCATTGTTTGCTGGTTAGTTTTGTTAAAAAGAATAAAAATATTTTAGTGAATAAGTTAGCCATTCTCCTCATTATGAACAAAAAAATTTACAATATCCCGCTAAAAAAATTTTCCCTAAACATTGATTGAAATATAAATCCAGGATTCCATCTGCATACTTTTACCAAAAAGGAGGGATGAACCCACAGTTTGATTTCATCCCTCCCGAAATTAATTATTTTCAGCCGCTAAAGCATCATCCAGGTTGTCATAAGGTTCGACATTACTTTCATACCCGGTATATCCGTAACTTATCTTTTCTGGAGATAATTCAGAGCGAATGCTGTTCCAATATAAATTTATTATCTCCAATAGAATGATATCGTTAAAATTCTTCCTATTTTTGTTTAGAATAAAACCTATTGTTGCGTGGGATTGTTATACATTATCATAGTTTATAAATCAAAATTGCAATTTAACTGTGTTTGAAAATGAGAGTCCGGCAAAATAGGGAAAAGGGAATATGAATCCGATCATAAGATTACAGAAGGAACAGATTTTTAGAAGGGATTTTTAGGCTTATGACAATTAGGAGGAAAAATAATTATCCTTCCTTAGGAAAATAAAAAATAAAATTTAAACTGAAACATTTATGTGAATATGCACTAATGATCTGATGTTTTAAATTTTTTGAATATTTTTGATCCGTGAATATCAACGTAATTTTGCTTTTTTTACATGATACTAAAAAAGAATAATAATAGCAACAACGATAACAACGATCAGGAAGATCTGCATACGATGACCCCGCTAATAATTAGCAGCCAGTCGCAGATGACGGGAGATTTTATTCTTTCCACTGATGTTAAGATAGACGGTTATGTTGAAGGGAACGTAATAACAACCAAATCTGTTATTATTGGGGAACACGGACATCTGAAAGGAAACCTGAAATGCAACAATTTAAAATTGTATGGCTGTATTGAAGGAACTTCAGAAGTTGTGGAATCCGCTTACCTCCATAGCACAGCTATTTACACGGGAAAGCTGAATGCTCCTCACATATCTGTGTTTCCCGGGAGCCGGATAAATGCGGATATAAACATAAACGGAGAAAAGAAACATTCGCCAAAAACTGTATCGGAAAAAAAGAGTGCTCAAAAACCAATAGCAATGATTCCTGCAGAGGAAAAAAGTCTGCCCCCAAATGACCTTTCTCTCACTGAAGAGGTCAAAAATTCGCAACCTGCAAAATCATTTCTTTTAAATAACCTGAAATAATTATCGAGGAATCCCGAATAGTCAGTTATAAATTCAATAAAAAAATTAACCTTATGAAGAAAATCTACACATTCCCGAGTGTCTTCGAAGAAAGCAACATTGACCTTACCAATGTGGCTAGAACTTTTCTGGACGGAATGAAAATTACAGAATTTGACGGGAAAAATTATATTGTAGGAAACCTGGCTCTGACAGAAGGAACCGCTCCTCATAAATTTTTGAATAGCTCAGCCCAGGACCTTGATTTTCGTATCTTATCATTAGTAAGTCTTGTTCTTGCCACCCAAGGAAGTTATTTCCGTTTTAGTGTCACCACCGGATTCCCATTTGTTTCCTATAATTCATTTAAAAAAGGGGCAATAGACTTTTTAACCAAAAGACATCAGATAGCTATTGATACCAAAACATTCGGCGGTCAATCGGTCGAAAAGGTTAACGTGAGTATTGAAAATGCAGATGTGCTGACTGAGATAGAAGGATGTATCAAAGCAATCAGGGATGGAGAAACCAGGGAAAAGGACAGCTTCTTTGTGGCCAGTCTCGGTTATGGTACGTTCGAAGCCGCACTGTCAACATCAGAAGACAGCTTTGTTAACAGAACTGCCGTCAGTGCCCGGGGAATCAACTATGCTGTGAGTATTCTGGAAAAGGATCTTCAAAAAAATTACTATATCAGCATGATTACAGAACAACAAATGGAGAGGGCTTTTCAACGTGGGGTTATGATGATCGACCGTCAGAAAATCGATCTAAAGGAAATGCGGAAGAATGCTCTTGAAATCTATTATAATGAGGTCATCTCACCTGCGATGAGAAAGAAATTTTCTAACTCTGACTTCATGGATACTTCAAAGCTTTATCTGGCCGGAGGAGGGGCTTTCTATCCGGAACTGGTCGATCTGTTCAAAAAAGAATTCGAGAACATCCTTGATGTGATTGTTTTCCCTGAACCTCATTTATGCGCCGGAATAGGCTACTGCCTGAACTCGCTGGAAAAGTCGAAAAAGGAAGCTAATTCCGATCTGAAAGACAGTATGGTATATATCGGGATGGACTTAGGCAATTCGAATACAGTTGTCGTTGTTGATACCAATGAAGATTAAGATTAAAATCTGAAAAAATAAATAGACGAACAAATAGAGAACCGCTTTAACAGCGGTTTTTTTCATTTAAAAATCCTGTCAGTGTTTTGCCTCCCAGCCAATCTTTTTCAAAATTTAGAAAAACCGTTCACATTAAAGCTTAAAGTTGTTCACAACAGTACGGCATAAGCCTGCATATAGAAAAATCTTTTTCCCTGATTGGTTTTTCTATAAAACTTTGAATAACTTTGCATACCTCAACGTCCTAACATCAAACAAAAATGACAGAAAGCAGACCCAGAATTTTAATTGCAGAAGATGTTGAATCTAATTTCCTGTATTTAAATGCTGTTTTAACAAGGATGAATGCAAAAATTTTTTGGGCAAAAAACGGTAGAGAAGCCATCGATATCTTTAACCAGGAAAAAAATATAGATCTCATCCTAATGGACCTTCAGATGCCTGAAATGAATGGATATGAAGCAACCCGGATCATAAAAAACGAAAATCCCTCTATACCGGTCATTGCACAAACAGCCTACGCCATGTCTGACGACAGGGAGAAAGCTCTCGAGGCAGGCTGTGATGATTACCTCGCAAAGCCAATTAAATCGAAGGATCTGGTGGATATTGTTGAAAAATACATTCATGAAGAATCCAAAAAATAAATTCTGTTAAAAAACGTTCATTTCTCCTAAAGGAAGGAACGTTTTTTGCCTAGTCTATAACTTTAAAACCAATCATTTATTATTTTTGAACCTCATTCAATAATGGGGAAAGAAATTCCTGAAATGATGGTTGTTGAATGACACTTCATCAATTAAATTATACAAATGGACGACAAACAATATCTTCTTGATAAAAGATACCTGAAAATGGCAGCTATCTGGGCACAAAACTCTTATTGTAAAAGACGCCAGGTAGGTGCAATCCTGGTAAAGGACAAAATGATTATATCTGACGGGTACAATGGTACCCCTTCCGGTTTTGAAAATATATGTGAAGATGAAAACAATAACACGAAGCCTTATGTTTTACATGCTGAAGCGAATGCCATCACCAAAGTGGCTAAGTCGAACAACAGCAGCGAAGGGGCGACAATGTATGTTACTTCATCTCCCTGCCTGGAATGTGCTAAATTAATTATCCAGGCTGGCATAAAACGTGTAGTCTTTACCGACAGTTACCGGCTCGAAGACGGAATTGATCTGTTGCGCAGGGCAAATATAGAAATAGTACAGGTAGACATTGAAGAAAAACAGAATTGAAATAAAAAAGCAAATGAATAAACGTATTAACATTTATTTACCGGTCCTGATCGCCTTATCTCTTGTTATCGGTATTTTTCTTGGAAACAGGCTTAACAGATCCCAAACAACCGGATTACAAAACTTCTCGATCCAATCGACTAACAAGTTAAGCGCAGTTATCGATCTTATAAAAAATGCTTATGTAGACTCGGTTTCAACAGATAAGCTGGTAGAAGAGGCAATACCAGGATTACTTAAAAATCTGGATCCCCATACAACCTACATACCTGCAAGCGATATGCAGGAAGTAAATGAAGAAATGCAGGGAAATTTTGGAGGAATTGGTGTCCAGTTTTCAATTATCAGGGATACTGTACAGGTAATCGACGTAGTTTCAGGAGGCCCTTCCTATAAACTTGGAATCCTGCCTGGTGACCGCATTGTTACAGTGAATGATTCTGTTATCGCCGGGAAGAATATAAAAAACGATGATGTTCTGCACCTTCTTCGCGGAGAAAAAGGAACGAAGGTAAAAGTTGGCATAAAACGAAAAGCAATCAAAGACCTGATTAACTATGATATCACCCGGGGAGACATTCCTATTACCAGTATTGATGTCAGCTATATGATCGATGACCAGACCGGCTTTGTCAAGGTAAGCAGGTTTGCAGAAAAAACCTATGACGAGTTTGTCGAAGCAATGAATAAGCTCGACCGTGAGGGGGCAAAGAAAATTATTATCGACCTGAGGGGAAACCCTGGAGGATATCTGATGGCAGTGGTAAAAATGGTGAATGAATTTCTGGATAAAGGAGAATTAATTTTATATACGGAAGGACATTCTCAGCCCAGAAAAACTTATACAGCCACAAGCAAAGGAAAATGGTTGGATAAAGACGTCTTCGTTCTGATCGACGAATATTCGGCATCGGCCAGCGAGATATTTGCAGGGGCCATCCAGGATAACGACCGGGGTGTAATCATTGGCCGCCGCTCCTTCGGAAAAGGACTTGTCCAGGAACAAATCCCGTTTGCAGACGGTTCTGCACTACGGTTGACCGTTGCCAGGTATTATACCCCCAGCGGAAGATGCATCCAAAAGCCATATGAAGAAGGGACTGATGAGTATTACCACGATCTGATGAACAGAGCTGTACACGGCGAACTGGAAGTAGCCGACAGTATTCACTTTGCCGATTCTCTCAAATACCATACACGAACCGGACGCATTGTCTATGGCGGAGGCGGAATTATGCCCGACTACTTTGTTCCGATGGACACAACAGGATATTCTGATTATTATTCCAAAATCGCCGGAAAAATGTTGATTTACAGCTTCGCATTCGATTACAGTGACAAAAACAGGAGCAAGCTAAAGCAAATGAAAACAGCTCAGGAGTTTGTTGATTACCTGACCAAACAAAATATACTGGACCAATTTGTTAAGTATGCAGAAAAACAAGGCATTAAAAAAGATCTGTCTGGATTAAAAATTTCGGGCAATATTATTGAGACTCAGATCATAGCTTATATCGCGCGAAATATTATCGGAGAAGAAGGCTTTTACCCTGTTATCAGGCGAATTGATGAAACCTTAGACAAAGCGATCGAGATTTCCCGGTCAAAAAATACGGTTGCACAACTTCTTTCTGTAACAAAATAAATCTTCATCCGTCTATAGGGAATGGATAGATAAGGACCCATGACCGTTGAAGAATATAATAATGCTGTAAACCAGCATGCTGATGGTATTTTTCGTTTTGTTCTGAAAAATATACGCGATGATGAAAAGGCCCGCGATATTGTCCAGGATAGCTTTGAAAAACTTTGGCTACGCCACGAATCTGTGGCAGCAGCCTCTGTTAAAGCATATTTATATTCAACGGCCTACCATCGGCTAATTGATGTTGTGCGCAAAGACAGTCGTGTCAGTTTTGCTGCAGACCAGCAACTGGCTGAAGAAGTTCATAACGAACATTATTCGGATGTGGCTGAGGTATTGGGCCGCATCGTTCAGCTTTTACCGAACGACCAGCGGTCAGTGCTCATGTTGAGGGACTATGAAGGCTATTCATACAAAGAAATAGCTGAGATTACAGCCCTAAGCGAAACGCAGGTGAAGGTATATATTTACAGGGCGCGGGTGTTTCTGAAAAACTATATTGGAAAAATAGATGTCCTGGTATAATAAGGTTAAGAACGGAGTGCCGATTATGAAGATCACCAGATCAAATTATGAAGCTTATTTTTTAGATTTTATCGATGGAACCCTTTCCATGGATATGATTGATGACTTCCTCGATTTTCTGAAAAAAAATCCGGATCTGGAGGAAGAAATAAAATTGGTCTCAAAAATGAAACTTACGCCGGAACCTTCCGTTTTCGAAGGAAAAGGACATCTCCTGAAAAAAGAGGTCTCATTTAGCGAAGAGTTTGACTATCGTTCTGTTGCCCTGATTGAAGGAGACATGCCCCAGGAGGAGAAAGAAGTTTTCCTGCAGGAATTACAGCAAGATCCGGTAAAACAAAGATCCTTTCTGCTCATGAAAAAGGTCAGGCTCACTTCAGATCCATCGATCACCTTTCCTGGCAAACAAAAAAATCTGAAAAAAGAAAATAATAAAAGGAAACTGGTTACCTGGCTAAGCGGGGCAGCGGCAATCATAATCCTGGCGATAACAGTTCTGGCAATCTATTCATCTCATGAACAAAGCGAACCTCAAATTTTATCCCCCCGGGAAATTGTTGATTCAGGGGAAAAACCGGACGCTTCCCCCATTATAGAGAGTAACAGGCAGGACGCGGCGAACAAAGAATTGCCAGCTCTGGCGTCCGTGGTTGAAGCAAAGGTAAAGACAGAACAGATAAAAGACAGGTTACACCAACCGGAAAAATTACAACCATCAATTGTCCGGGAAAATGATCTGCCAGACCCGATAAAGCCACTGAACTCCAGCGTTAAACTTTCCGAAAGGGACAATTTTAATAAAGAAAAACTGGAAAAGCCTCCTAAACAAGTCGCTCCTTCCAGAAAACCAGAACCTCTCACCCTGGGCACGATTGCAAAAGTAAGCCTTCTTGCCGCTGAGAACATCAGTAACGAAAGACTAAACGTCGAAACAAATTCAAGGGGACAGATCGCTGAGATAAGCTTAAATACAAGGCTTATCGGGTTTTCCATTCCATTCAGAAAAAAGAAATAATCCTGTAACTTTCTTATAAGGTAACCGTCATAGGAATAACAATCAGCAAAGTTGAAGTTAACTGAAAATGATAGGCCTTTAGCACCAGGTGCCGTGATTGGTTAAATAAAATTTCATGTTCGATCTAAAAAATTAAAACTATGCATACAATTAAACTGCTTACATGTTCGGTATTGTGCATCACCCTGATACAGGCACGGGCACAGGATACTACCAAGGTAAACGTCTTCAGGAAAAATATTGTTGAAGTAAAAGAGGATGTGGGAAAAACAGAAGTCAGTCTCCTGAATAACAAGATTAATATTAAGGACGATGATTTCAACGATACGACAACGATCCGGATAGGACGTAAAAATATCGAGATCGTGGAAGGGAATCACAGGACCCACGTAAATGTGACCCGGAGCGACGACTGGGACGACAATGACTGGGACTGGAAATCGCACAAACGTTTTAACGGGCATTGGTCGGGCATCGAGCTCGGATTTAACAGCTTGGTGAATAAAGACTACGGCATCTACCGGGGAAGCAGCGATGAGGGAAAAGATTTCATGGACCTGAACCAGCCCAAATCGCTTGAAGTAAATATAAACTTCGTCGAATACAACATCGTTCTGAAAGACAACATGCTCGGGTTGGTAACCGGTATGGGTTACTCGATGAATAACTACCGGCTCGATAACGGCCTGACCCTCGAAAAAGGAGATGATGGATTAATCCGTCCTGTTACCCCGGAAGGAGGTAAAGCATCAAAATCCAAACTAATGGTTTCGTATCTGACCGTCCCGCTCATGCTGGAGTTACAGCTTCCAGTAAACGGGCATTCCAACCGCTTCTTTATCTCCGGCGGTCTGTTGGGAGGGATCAACGTGGGGTCGCATACAAAAGTAAAATATAACCATAACAAGTCGAAGGACAGAGGAAACTTTAATATCAACCCTTTTAAAGGTGCGGCAATCGTAAGGGCAGGTCTTAAAAATATTTCCCTTTACGCAACTTATAGCATGACATCTCTCTTTAAAAACGACAAGGGCCCCGAAATGTATCCTTTTAGTATTGGGATCAGCCTGGTCAACTTTTAATCGGGAACCGGAAAGAAATAACACCTTATCTGAAAGGGAGGCTGTCTAAAAAGGACAGCCTCTTTTTTTGAGCAGCCATTTGCTTATTCGTATGATATTATAAAGCTTAAGGATTTGGCTATTAACTGTACTTCATGCAAAATTATACTAATGATATTATAGAATTATTAGTATAATTTTATAATATTATAGTAATAACTTTAAATAAATTATTATAATAATTCTATAGAAGTATTGTTTTATTCCAGGGTTGTCTTTTTCCTTTTGGACAGTCTTTTTTACCTGCTGAGACTATCTTTTCCATAAAAAGAAACTTCAAAAATCACATTTTTGCATTTGGAAAACCTAAATATCATTTTTTTTAAGAAATTGCCTGCTTATTTTGTTGTAAATTTCAGATAGTCAAATCAGAGTTTACAGATCGACGGATAGATTACCAGCCGGCAAGTTACAATTGACAACTAAAAATGAACAGATGAAGAAACTATATTTACTCATAACAGGAATCATCTTCTTATCCGGACAGGGATTTGCCCAACAGGATACCACTGACTTAAGCCCGGTATATAAAAGCCCGTCGCGGATAAGTATGCTGAAGAACCAGGTTTTTGGCGCCAACTACTGGAACGATAAATTCCGCGGAAACTGGGCTGGCATTTTTATAGGCGTGAATGGCTTTACGCAGGCAGACTATTCCAACTATTCCGGGGAAAGCAATGGGTTCATGGACCTGGACCTGATCCGGTCGAACGTAGTCGACCTAAACCTGCTTCAGTTTTCAAAGGGGTTACAGAACAACCGTAACACGATTGGCCTGGTAACGGGAGTTGGTCTGGAAATTCAAAGTTTTCATTTCGACAACGCTATTCAATTAAGTAAAGGTTCCGGCAAGATCGAACCCATCGCCATGACTTACGATGACAATATCAAATCGAAACTGACTTCTATTTATATGAACGTTCCGCTATTGGCCGAATTCCAGCTTCCGGTTAAAAATTATGCCAACCGGTTTTACTTTTCAACCGGGATCGTATTGGGCTCAAGGTTAAGCTCCCAGACAAAGATTAAGTACAAAGAGGACGGGCAAAAGCAAAAACTTAAAATACCCGGTGATTTTTACATGCACAAATTTCGTTATTCAGCTACCGTCAGGATGGGTTACCGCTGGTTAAACCTTTTTGCGGCCTATGACCTGAGGCCAATATTTAAAAAAGATAAGGGACCTGAGCTTTACCCGTATTCTGTTGGCATTGCCCTTGTTTCATTCTAGTCTTCGGGGAGCAGGCCAGGCCGGGATTAAGAAAAATCGGAATTCATGAACAAGGGAATGGATTTTTATTTAGTCATTGCACTATTTTTGTACCGCTTTACATGAAACGGATCATCCTGATAAAATACAGGAAGCCGGGTGAATATAATGACAAATTAAATGTTACAGCAGAAAATAATTCTTAATATATGAAACTTTTACTGATCAGCAATTCAACCAATGCGGGTGAAGCTTACCTGGATTATCCCAAAAACCAAATCCGGAATTTTCTGGGAGGCAAGCCTGTTAATGCTTTGTTCATTCCCTACGCTGCCGTAGCATTTTCATTTGATGAATATGAAAAGAAAGTAAACGAACGCTTCAGGGAAATCGGGCATTCTGTAACCTCAATCCATCATTTCAACAATCCGGCTCAGGTTGTTTCGGAAGCTGAAGCAATTGTCGTGGGTGGCGGAAATACCTGGCAACTGGTAAGGCTAATGCGCGACAACGGATTGATAGAACTTATCCGGACCCGGGTAAAATCAGGCATTCCTTATATCGGGTGGAGCGCCGGATCGAATGTGGCCTGCCCTACCCTGCGTACGACAAACGACATGCCGATTACCGATCCAAAAGGGTTCGATACAATCGGGCTTATCCCCTTCCAGATCAACCCGCATTATCTTGATGCCAATCCTTCCGGACATGCAGGGGAAACCCGTCAGCAACGCATCGAAGAATTTATAGAAGCCAATCCCGGGATATACGTGGCAGGCCTCCGCGAAGGAACTATGCTAAAAGTTGAAAACAACAAACTGGAATTGATCGGCAACAAACCGCTGAGGCTTTTTATAAAAGGACTGGAGCCAAAAGAATTTTATGCCGGAGACAATCTGGACTTTCTCCTGGAAAGAGATTAACCGCCGGAGGGATCCGAAGTAACCGAATAACAATTACCGCCCGGACACAATTCAGCCCATATCATTCTCCCTGCGAAGGGACCGGACTGCGTACCAGGAAGCCAGGAAACCGATTGAAAGGACAATTAGAAAAGTTGCGGCGACATCGGTAAATTCGAGTTTTACCGGATAAGCAGATATCGCGAAAGAGCCATTTCCCGGCAATTTCAAAAGCTCGTAATGTTTTTGGGCCCAGACCAGGACAATTCCCATAAAGAGGCCGGCAATTGCGCCGGAAACAGATATAAGCCAACCTTCAAGAAGAAATATTTTGCGGACCAGTTGCCGGTCGGCCCCCATGCTTTTCAATATAAAAATATCGTTCTTCTTGTCGATAATAATCATGGTGAGTGAACCGAGAAGGTTAAAAGAAGCAATTATCAGGATAAAGCTCAGGATCAGAAAACTGCTCCACTTCTCCGAACTCATCACCTTGTACAAAAACTCATGTTGTTCGTAACGGTCCTGTACCTTAAAACGGTCACCAAGTAAATGCTGCACCTGTTTTTTTACAGAGCCTGCGTCTTCCCCCCTATTCAGCTTTAATTCTATTGAAGTCACATTTTTCTTCATTTCAAAAAGGGAACGGGCAAAACTGATCGGCACCAGGATATATTTACTGTCAATATCCTGCTGGACTGAAAAAATTCCGGATGGAGAAAGATTATCATGGTTAAAAGCACTCTGGAGGTTTAAAAAACCTCCTTTCTGTTCCCTTTTGGGATAATAAACTTGGATCGGGTCGATAAACTTTAGCCCGACAGAGAGGTCATAGGCGACACCCTGCCCGATAACCGTATAAAGAGCTGAATCATTTTCCAGAATGAACTTTCCTTCGATCAGCATCGTATCCAACCCGGAGAATGAAGCGTAATCCGTTTCAACGCCCTTCATTACTGCATATTTTTGTCGTCCTGCATAGCTTAGCAAAACATTATCCTCAACAACAGGAGTATGGGCTTCGACACCCTTTAACCGGTAAACCTTTTCAAAGGCGGGTCCTTCAGGAGAAAAATTTTTCCCTTCCACGATTGTTATTTTCAAATCAGGATCGAAACTGGAAAGCAAATCCTGAATAAAAAGGTCAATGCCATTGAAAGCCGATAGTACCACGATAAGTGCCATGGTCCCCACGGCTACTCCAACCACCGAAATAACAGAAATGATATTGATGACATTCACTGACTTTTTGGAGACCAGGTAACGGCGCGCTATGTGAAATGCCAGCTTCAATTATTTATATGCTTTAACTATTAAACCTGTTCCTGTAGAATGGCGCCCTCTTACATCGAAATAGTTCAAAAGGGCAGAAACAGGGAAAGCAACGATGTAATAAAAAGGAAGCAACACGAAAAACAGCTTGCTTATCCCCAGTAACCGGATTGGGTACTTCATAGACAGCCGCCAGGATAATTTCCCGGGGTTCCCGTAAGAATACCTGGCTTCCACCCTGGAAAAACCGGCGGATTTAAGTTTCCCTTCTATCTCAAAGATATTATATCCATCCCGGACATGTTCATCAATAAATCCGCGTACTTCGTCGCCATGATCATGGTCGTGCACACCGGAACCTCCCTGATCGGAGGGTGTGGAAATCAATAAAACACCATCTTTTGTTAAGGACTGATAAAAATTATTGAAAACCTGCACATCCTCTTCGATATGTTCCATTACATCAATGGAAAGGATCAGATCAAACCTCTTTGGTTTTACAAACTGCGTCAGATCTGCCACCTCAAATTTTACCTGTCCCTGCTCCCCGATCTGCTGAAAAAAGCGGTTGCAATCGGCAATTTGCTCATCTTTAACATCTACAGCAAGGATCTGTGCTCCCGGAAACAGGCGGTTCATCCGGTAAGTGTACTGCCCGAAGCCGGAACCGGCATCCAAAATGAAATTTCCCTTCCCGAGGTGGAGTTTTCCAAGCTCCTTTCTCACATGCCAGGCCCTTAGCAAAAGCATATCGAGCAACCGGTAAAACAGTTTCCGCATAACCGGGTTTTGGTTGAACACCTTTCCCAGCGAACGTTTGATCGGGTCGTATTGCATAAGTAATTAATTGATTTAATTTGATATGACCTGCTACGATTTAAGAAGTTCGTCAATATGTTCGATATAATCAAGGCTATCGTCGATATAAAACTCCAGTTCCGGGATTATCCGTAACTGTTTTCCTACCCGTCTTCCCAGCATGCCTCTTATCTTCGGATTGGCAATACGTATCTCTTTAAGTATTGCCCGGATATTATCTGTTGGGAAAATACTCAGGTACGACCGGGCAAGGGACAAATCTGGCGTTACCCTGACAACAGTAACACTGATCATCTTTCCCTGAAAAAGATTACGGCTTTCCCTCTGAAAAATATCGGCCAGTTCCTTTTGCAGCAACCGGTTTATCTTTTGCTGACGTGTTGATTCCATGATATAAATTAATTATCAGCCGCAAAGTTAAACAAAATACCTGACACTCCCTTTTTATTTCAAGACTTCAGGGCTTGGCCAATCTCGAAAGCAGACGTTAAAAAAGGAAGCTGTCCAAAAAGTCGGAAAGTCCATTCCTTTTAGACAGCCTCATAAAAAGATATCTTCATTTTGGAAGCGGGTATCCTTTCAGTTTATCAAGGTTGGCCTTGATCTCCGATTCAGGATATTCATAATCGGACAATTGTCCGTTCATATACTTTTCATAGCCAACGAGGTCCATTAACCCGTGACCGGAGAAATTGAAAAGGATTACTTTCTCTTTACCTTCTTCTTTAGCCTGTTTTGCCTGGCGTATAGTCTCGGCAATGGCATGGGTTGTTTCCGGGGCGGGAATGATGCCTTCTGTTTTGGCAAAAAGCAGGCCTGCTTCGAAACATTCACTCTGGTGAATAGCTTCAGCTTCCATCAGACCATCGCGGAGTGCAGCACTCACCAGCGGGGCCATACCGTGATAACGCAGACCACCGGCATGGATCGGGGCAGGAATAAAATTATGTCCCAGGCTGTTCATTGCCAAAAGCGGGGTCATCTTCGCCACATCTCCGTGGTCGTAAATAAACGGAGCTTTTGTCAATGTAGGACACGAGAATGGTTCGACGCCAATAATCCGGATATCGGCCCCATGAATTTTATCATACATGAACGGAAACGACAATCCTGCAAAATTACTTCCGCCACCGCAACAGCCAATTACAATGTCTGGTTTTTTTATACCGGCTATAGCAAGTTGTTTTTTTGCTTCCAACCCGATGACTGTCTGGTGCAGCATAACATGGTTCAACACGGAGCCAAGCGAATAACGGGTTTCCCCTTTGGGATCGGTAACAGCAGCCTCAACAGCTTCGGAGATGGCTATGCCAAGCGATCCCGGCGTATCCGGAAACTGGGCAAGAATATCACGTCCCGCCTGTGTTTCTGTACTTGGACTGGGAATACAGGTGCCTCCCCAGGTTTCCATCATCATTTTCCGGAAAGGTTTCTGGTCAAAACTGACCCTGACCATAAAGACTTTGCAGTCGATCCCGCCAATCAGGGCGCAGGCAAAAGACAGGGCAGATCCCCACTGCCCGGCGCCGGTCTCAGTAGTCAGGTGTTTAATACCGAACTGTTTATTATACCAGGCCTGGGCTACCGCCGTGTTCGGTTTATGGCTTCCTGCAGGAGAAACCCCCTCGTTTTTATAGTAAATTTTTGCCGGTGTTCCCAGGGCCTCTTCCAGCTCATATGCCCGGATCAAAGGGCTTGGCCTCCATAAAAACAGGATCCGCCGAATTTCTTCAGGTATATCGATCCAGCGTTCCTGGCTTACTTCCTGCTCAATCAGGTTCATCGGGAAAACCGGTGCCAGCATATCCGGAGATATCGGTTTTCCATTGGGTCCCAGAGGAGGGTTTAGCGTGGTGGGCAGGTCAGGTGCCAGGTTATACCACTGCTTCGGCATATCGGCTTCATCGAGGAAAATTTTCTTTTGTCTAGCCATAATTCAGTTTATTATTTAGTTTAAGTATTGTAAAATAATTGTTGTCATATTTCTGCTTTACAATAGGCCACAGAAAAATTGATAAAAAAAGGCCATGCTGCGTAAACAACATGGCCCGGTTATATCTTTTATCCACAGGAAATCATTTACGCAACATATAAGAAGCTGCGCCACCACCAATTTCCCATAAACTTATTCGTGATAATCATCTTTTAAAATTTGATGCTAAAACTAGTCATTATTTTAAATGTTATCAATACTACAAAATAAAATTTTGCTTTTCAGTGAATCAGGTTAATTTTGCAGCGGAAAAAGAATCAACCAATATTTTAGGATGAAACGAGCTACGGTAGTAAGCGGTATCAGACCGACAGGAAATTTACATTTAGGAAATTATTACGGTGCAATACGGAATTTTTTGCGTATGCAAGAAGATTATACCTGTTTCTTCTTCATCGCAGACCTCCATTCCCTAACAACACACCCTACCCCGGAAAACCTCCAGGCCAGTGTAAAACAGGTGCTGGCAGAATACCTTGCCTGCGGTATTGACCCGGAAAAAGCAACCATATTCATTCAGAGCGATGTCCCTGAAGTGACAGAACTTTATGCATTCCTGAACATGAATGCATATCTGGGAGAACTTGAACGGACAACTTCGTTCAAGGATAAGGCCCGTAAACAACCGGAAAACGTGAATGCCGGCCTGTTGACTTACCCGGTACTGATGGCTTCAGACATCCTCATCCACAAAGCCCATTTTGTCCCGGTAGGTAAAGACCAGGAACAAAACCTGGAAATGGCCCGCAAATTTGCCAACAGGTTTAACCGGATGTACCATGCAAAATTGTTCCCCGCTCCCAAACCGTTTACTTTCGATGGCGCCGACCTGATCAAAGTCCCCGGCCTCGACGGCAGTGGAAAAATGGGAAAATCGGAAGGAAACGCTATAAACCTGTTCGATGACCCGAAAGAAATCCGGAAAAAAGTGATGCGGGCTGTCACCGATGCCGGCCCTACAGAAATGAACTCGTCCAAACCGGAACCGATCCAGAACCTGTTTACCCTGATGGGTATCGTTTCTGATCCGGAGCTTGTAAAGCAATATGAGGAGGCCTATGCCAAATGCGAAATCCGTTATGGCGATATGAAAAAGCAACTGGCCGAAGATATTATTGCTGTTACTTCACCAATAAGGGACCGGATAATCGAAATACTGAGCGATGAAGCCTATATGGCCAAAGTAGCACGGATAGGTGCTGAAAAAGCCAGAGAATCAGCTGCAGCCACGCTTCGTGAAGTAAAAGAACTTATCGGTGTCAGAAGGTTATTTTAATTTTAAATATAGGTTTCACCCGTGGTGAAACCTATTCGATCATCAGGTTTTTCAAATCATCCAAATCAAGGGCTTGCCCGTGATAGCGTAAATAATTTTCCCTGTTATTGAACCAGCTGATTACTTCTTCTTTTCTTAATTTGGATGGCTTACTTTTCAGGATACGTTCGTAACTGCTCCATGGGTATTGCCTGAAATCATCAATAATGCCGTGTCGTTGCGGGTTGGTATGGATGTAATGGACCAGATTAGCCAGCTGTCTTACAGATTTAACTTCCAGTCGCTTAAATGGTTTTTGAAATAAACTTCCGGTACGGTGTTCCTGTATATTAATGGCCTGCGAATAGGCTGTAAAAAAACGTTGAAAAGCAAGGCTGACAGGATTTTTACCGGTAACGGTTTCACCTGTAGGTGAAACCGTTACCGGTAAAAATGATTTTGTCCGTATCAACAAATGAAAATGATTAGGCAACAGACAAAATGCGTATGTTTCGACTACCGGATCAAGGTAATCGGCATACATACGCAGAAAATATTCGTAATTAGCTGCTGTATAAAACAGGTTTTCACGATTGTTTCCCCTGTTCCAGATATGATAAAACCTATCCGGCCCGATACGTATACGATAATTCATTGCAGTTATAATTTAATTTTATCTGACGGTTTCACCAGTGGTGAAACCGTCAGATAAAATTAAAACATTTGATTGAAAAACAAAAAATATACATGATTGATTTTCAGTCATTTTATTGTAAAATATTTACAAATAGCTAAATAAATATTGAACACCAGAAGATATATTGATTCGAAAAAAGTAAAGGAGCCTCTTGGGCTCCTTTATTGATCCTGTCTCATTCGGGACAATTAGCGAGTATGCTTATTTTACTATATATCCTAATAACCATCGTTCTGGGTAAGGGCAGGATCAAGTACCATGGCATCGGTCGGGATCGGGAAAATACGCCGGTATGTTTCCGAGTTGGTCTTGAATCCCCAGGAATCTTCATACTTTCCAAAACGGATCATGTCGTTACGGTGCCAGGTTTCATAAACAAACTCCCGGCAACGTTCTTCATAAAGATCTTCAAGTGAAACACTCGTCCATGCGGACGATGTCGACCGGTTTTCACGAATCATATTAACCAGCGACAATGCTGTTTGTCCTTTTGTAGCCGTACCTCCCCTCAGGATCGCCTCAGCTTTCATCAGGATAATATCTGAATAACGGAAAACGGGCATATCGTTATTCTGGTTCCGGTTTGTAGAACTGGCATCCGGATAAAATTTGATATTCCGGTAACCCATGTTCCACGCAATCTCGTCGTTTCCGCAATCGAATAAAGCAGAATCCTGGCGGAGTATGATATCCGGGGTAAGATTCACCTGATATGTATATGAGTCTCCGCCATCATCACCTGTATAAAACTGATTATACCCCTTTTTCGTTGTTGTTACGGTGACAGGGGTACCATCGCTGTAATATTGCAATCCGGTAAGCCATTGCTTATTCCTGATATCATTTTCATCGTTAAAATAAGCATAAAACTCAGGGAGCGTACTTTCGCATCCACTTGGTTTGAATGGAAGATCAAATTTTGATTTTTCAGAACGGGGAACATCATAACGTGCGCGGTACATATATCCGTTTGTGCCGCTTAAAGCGCTTGCTGACGGATCGAAAGGAATAGCAAAGATGAACTCCTTCATATCCGGACCATTATCCGGGTAAAACATTTCCAGATAACTATCCATCGGTTCTATTTCAAATAAACCGGACTCAATGATTTTATCACAAACAGCAATACAATCGTCATAGCGTTCGGTACCCGTATAATATTCCGCATTCACATACATTTTAGCCAGTAAAGCATAAGCCGTCCATTTATTTGGGCGTCCATACTGTGATTCTCCTGTTTCCTTGCTAAGGTAAGGAATCTGCTTTTGAATCTCGGAATCCAGCCAGTCAAAAACTTCTTTTCTCGGCAGGTTCGGATGGGAAGAATAATCACCATAAACCGTATCAAGAGGGATATTCCCGTAAAGGTCCATTAGCCAAAAATAGGCCAGTGCCCGGGTCGTTTTTAATTCGGCAAACATCGTGTTCTTACTCGAACCGTCAGGCATTGCATCGTCCAATATTGAAATGGCCTGGTTCGAATAACCAATAATTTTTTCAAGCCACGCCCACGTACTTGCTGTTCCCGCATGATCGGGGGTCCAGCTATGATAATGAGGCATTAAGTAGCCCTGGTTGTCGTACCAGTTTCCGCCACGGGCAGGTACAATTGCCTCATCGGTACTACATTCCTGTAAAAACCAGAAATCCAGGGCATAATTTCCACGCAGGGCGGCATAAACAACACCTGCCTCCTCGGCATATCCAAGCGAGTCCTGGGGAAAAACATCCGGAGTCAATTGGGTAGTAATGGGTACATCAAGGTCGTGACATCCCCATAATAAAACGAGAGAAAACAGTGCCGGCAACCTGAAATATTTATCTATATGTTTCATAACCTTTCATTTAACAATTTTTGAACTAGAAGATTACCTTAACGCCAAACAACACCGAACGTGTTTTGGGGTAGAAGTTGTTTGAATCGACACCCGGGGCCGTGCCTCCCTGGTTCACTTCAGGATCGATACCCTTATACTTCGTAATAACAAACAGGTTGTTTACAGTGGTGTATACCCGGAGATTCTTAATATACGGGTTAATCTGCGGAAAATTATATCCAAGGGTCGCATTATCCAGGCGGATGTAAGTACCATTCTCGATAAACCGCGTAGAATACTTGTAAACGTTGTAATCATCGGGCGACTCTTTTCCTGCATCAACCAGGATATTCGCCGAATTTGCCGTACTCGGGCGGAACAGGTCTGCCCGGGTGACATTGAATATTTTATTCCCGAAAACTCCTCTGATGAAGATATTCAGGTCAAAATTACCATAACTGAAATCATTGGTCCAACCCAGCAGTAACTTTGGCTGGGCACTACCTGCATAATGATAATCGACGCCAATGGAGGGGGAAGTTGTCAGCGAACCGTCTGCAGCAACATATTGAGAAACGCCATCGTCATTTTTTCCTGCATATTCGAGGGTAAAAAACTGTCCGATTGGTTTACCCTCTTTAAATATTTGCAGCGTACTTCCTGTTTGTCCGCCACCATCCGGCTGGACTCTCCTGATGGAGTCGCCTCCCTCAAACAAAGGATTGGTCAGCTTCTTGACCAGGTTTTTATTATGCGCCAGGTTCAGTTCACTCGACCACTTAAACTTTTCTGTTTTAACAGCATCGGCCTTGATGCTGACTTCCACACCCTTATTAGACATACTGCCGCCATTTGCAGTAATACTGCCCGTAGGTACGAGTACCGGGTTAACTTTGTAATCGTAAATCATACCCGTAGTCTTTTTGTTATAAACCTCAACTGTTCCACTTAGTTTTCCATTCAGTACAGCAAAGTCAACCCCGATATTTGCCGTAGCCGTTTTTTCCCAGTGAAGGTCGGCATTCGCAGCCTGTGTCGGACCATAAGCAGCGATCTGTTCCCCATTGTAATAAAAGGTAGCCAGGCTGCTCGAAATAAACCGGGCCGTGTAAGCATTGAAACCAGTAGAGTTACCGGTAACCCCATAGCTTCCCCGAAGTTTTAGGTCGCTGAAGATTTGCTGTCCCTTCATAAATGGTTCCTGGTTAATCCTCCAGCCAAGGCCAACCGAAGGAAAGTAACCCCACTGTTTGTTTTCGCCGAATACAGAACTTCCATCCCTGCGGAGAGAGGCCTGCAAAAGATATTTATCGTTATAGTTATAATTTAACCGGACAAAATCGGAAATTAACCGGGTTTTCTGATAGGCTCCGTCGTCCCCGAAATCAACCGTGTACCCGGAGACAGAAGAATAATTACCCATGGCCAGGTTATTATAACTGATGTTATCAACCGGGAAATTCGTGTTGGTGGCCTGGAAACCATCTCCCGCAACATCCTGCTGCCATGAATATCCTAAAACAGCATTGACCGAATGTTTCCCCATTTTCTTATTCCAGGTAAAAAAACTCTCGATAATATTACTCGTAGTCTGATAGGTATTTCTTAATGCCAGTCCGTTCGATCCAAAGTTTATGATCCATTTTGTTGCAGGGGGATCCGGGTTATTATAAAAATTGGCACTGTTATAATTATCGGCATAATAACTATCATAATATTCACCATGCAGGGAAATCGTTTTCTGATGGGCGACATTCAGGTTATAGGTAATTCCGAACGGAAGCCTGGCCTCAATGGTAAAGTTACCAACCAGGTTATTGTACTTCGTATCATCGTCGGCATGGTTGATAACAGCAACAGGGTTGAAATACCCCGAATGATTAAAATTTTCAAAATAGGATCCGTCGTCATTCCTTACGGGCGAAACCGGCAGATGAATTGCTGACTGCAGTAAGGCAACATTTCGCTGGGGGACATTGGTATTTTTGCTTTCCGAATTGGTCAGGTTCAAACCAAATTTCACCTTGTCGTTAAAAGCATATTGTTCCACAGACAAATGGCCGATTATTCTTTTCAGGCCGCTGCTGATCATGATCCCCTGCTTATCGATATACGTCAGGCTTGCAATATAATTGCTATGGGCCCCTCCCCCGCTGAATGAAATATTGTGGCTGGTAGAAACAGCAGATGAGTTTAGTATTTCATCCTGCCAGTCGGTACTTGCCCCCAGGTCATCCTCCGGGGCAAAGGACATCCCGTTTTTATCCACAAAACTTCTCAACTGACTGGCATTCATCATATCCAACTGATGCGATACCTTCTCAATCCCGATATAGCCGTTATAAGTGACCTGTGTTTTGTCCTTGCTCCCTTTTTTCGTGGTTACCATGATCACTCCGTTTGCAGCCCGGTTCCCGTAAATAGCGGTTGCAGCAGCATCTTTCAGTACGTCAACAGAAGCAATATCATCGGGAGAAATGAGGGAAATATCTGTCCCAGGAACACCGTCAATCACATAAAAAGGGCTCATGGAACTATTAAGAGTGGAAGCCCCTCTAAGAATAATTGCCGCAGATTGGGTAGGATCGCCACTGGTCGAGATGTTCAGTCCGGGAACCTTTCCCTGCAGCAATTGCCCGACATCGCTGATAGCTCCTTTGTTGAGTTCTTCAGAATTAACCGAAGAAACAGCACTTGACAAATTTTTACGCGAATTTTTACCGTAACCGACAGCAACAACCTCATCCAGGCCGATTGTTTCTTCCTGCAGGGTAACATTAACAGAGGACCTTCCTTCGAGCTTAATTTCCTGGGACTTCATTCCTACAAATGAAAATACCAGAATAGCATCGCCCGGAACATTACTCAACGAATAATTCCCGTCAACATCAGTAATCGTTCCGGAAGTGGTCCCTTTTAACACCACAGAAACACCAGGAAGCGGCGATCCGGAAGAATCGGTAACTTTTCCTTTTACCATTTTCGACTGCTGGAACTGCTCAGGCACAGAACTTTTCTTTGATGAAATGATGATCCGCCGGTCGTCGATGGAAAAAGTAACATCCTGTCCTTTAAAAATCTCATTCAGCAGGGAATTAATCGTTTGATCCTTTACACTGATATTTATTCTCCGGTAAACATCGATAAATTCGTTGTTGTAAATAAAAAAGTATCCGCTTTGGTCTTCGATATCCTTTAGAATATCCTTGATCAACGCATTTTCACGGGTAATCGAAATGGTCCTGCTCTGAGAGTACGAACCTGACGCGATCAGCGTGAACGTGGAAATGAAAAAAAAGAATGTCGCAAGCTTCATAATTCGCAAAACTTTGTTCTTTGGAACACATCCAGGTATTCCATTCTTGTTTGTTTTTTTCATAAATTCGAATGCTTAAATTTTTACACTTAAAAGCAGCCTGTTCGACGCAGGCCCATTTGTAACAGGGAGATGTTGGCTCATCTTCCTGTTTCTTTGTTTCTTCATTGGCTCTAATTTTTTAATTTCTAACTCCTTATTTTTCCAGAATTACCCTCCTCTTTAAAAACGCACCGTTTTTCCCTTTCGACGCGGGAATAATCTCATATTTCAAAGGAGAGGTTTGAGAAAACGCATCTAAAATTTCTTCGATCTGTTCGTTTATAAAGGTCCCTGTAAAACGGTAATTTTTCAGTTCCTCGTTTTTTATTTCAATTTTCACGTTGAACCAGTTTTCCAGTCTGTCTGCAACTTCCAACATCGGGTCATCGCTAAAGACGAGTTTTCCTTCCGTCCAACCGACATACTTGTCCATATCGTCAACCTGAGTGGTCGTAAAGGCACCCTTGTCCGTCTCATAACGGGCAAGCTGACCTGGGTTTAAAATGACCCTGTTCCCGGAATTCCTTTCATCAGCACTGATAAGCACCTTCCCTTCCGTCAAAGCGACAAAGATTTTTTGATCTGCATGAACCGCATTTAAATTAAAGGCCGTTCCCAGGGCCTTTACCCAAACCTTTCCGGCTTCTACAAAAAACGGTTTCTTCTTATTCCGGGCTACCTTAAAAAAACCTTCTCCCTTCAATTCGACTATCCGTTCATCCCGGTTATTAAACTGACTGGAAAAACGAAGGGAACTTCCTGAATTTAACATGACATCCGACCCGTCAGGCAACCCGATATGGGTCCTTGTTCCGCTGGCCGCGGTGACCTCTTCAAAATATTCATTCCCGGAATGGACTGAAGTGAAAAAATAAAGATATAAAGAGGACAAAAAGACTGCCCCCAGCAAAATTGCTGCAATATGTCCAAGAAAATTCAGCCGCAACCGGCGCGACTGTTTTCCGATTATTTTTTCATGAACAGAAGACAATGCAGAGCGGACATCCGGCCTTCCGGGAAACCTGAAGCTGCCGGTCCTTTTCCAAAGATCGGCGACATCGCCAAACTCTTTTTGGTTCTGTTGGTTAACTGCAAGCCATTTATCCAGCCAGGCAGCTTCTTCATCCGTAATCCCGCCTGTCAGTTTTTTATGAATAATGGCATAAATTCGTCCTTCGTCTGCTTCCATTTTTCAGCACTTTTACCAGATGACTCCTTTTCTTCCCTGGAACCCTACATTCAAAATGATTTTTTTTTCAGAAAGTACAATATTCTATATCTGTGGTGCTAAATCCATAAAACTGAACTCTTCTTAAAAAATACTGTTTATTAAAACAGGCAATTACTGAAAGGAAGCGGAAATACACGCTGTAATCATTCATCAATCAAGACATGAAAGTTATGCTAAGTCAGGAATTATGAATCTGCAACCGTAACTCTTGCAGAATCTTCTTCGACAAACGAATAAGCAAAAAGATTCCATTTTTGTTTTTAGACCCGGACGAAGGCAGGAATTCCTGAAGATCAATGCGTAATGATTTCAACGCCCGGCCAATCAAAGCTTCAACACCTTTAACAGAAATATCCATCCTCACCGCAATCTCCCTGTTGGTAAGGTTCTCAAACCGGCTATATTCAAAGGCTTGCCTGCACCGGTCCGGCAACCTGGAAAGCGCAGATACCAGGCATTCTTCAAAATCCCGTCCCAGTATTTCATTTTCGGTTGAATTATCAGACAGATCATATTTCCGTGAAACTTCATGCAAGTTCACTTTCTTATCTTTCAAATAGTCAGAAACTTGGTTTTTTACCATGGTGGTCAGGTAAGCAGGAAGATTTTGAATTTGAGAAGATACGTTTCTGCGATTCCAAAGCGTTAAAAATACGTTTTGAACCAGGTCCTGGGAAATATCCGGATCATGCAAAACTGAAAAAGCAAAACGGCAAAGGTTCTCATAATACTTTACAAAAATCAGATCAAATGCAAATGAACTTCCTTCTTTAAGTTTATTGGTTAGTAAAAGATCGGGACTATCAATGTTTAGTGAAGGATCACGCATATGCATTTTCTGTTTACTTCCTAAAAGTATAGGAAAGCGATTAAATGCAAGAATAAATCAATGTTAATTTTTATTTTCACGAATATTATTTCTACCTCTCATAAATAAAATCAGGTAACATTAATTTAAGGTATTTAGCCCTATTCCTTTTAACTAATTATGGTTAATGCAGAATGCCGGGGAGCATTCTAGAATTCGATCTTATAACTCAGGTTGGGTACAACAATACGGTCGTACTGCATCTCAGGAACTCCTGTTTTCAAGTTAAATTCATAATCGCGGTATTCTTTATATCCCAGTGCATTTAACAGATGGAACGACCACACACTGGCATGCCCTGGCTTATTCCTGCGATACGAGATACTGAACGAAAGCACAGTAGCCGGATCTTCCTGCTTTTCAAAAGCATGGGTATAATCGTAAACCAATTCGTCCGAAGCCATTGATTCTCCGGCAAGGATCGCGGTATAGCGGTCGCCTCCGTGGAAACTAAGCCGACCGTTCACACTGAACGTATTGTTTCCTTTCTTTCCAACCTGCCATTCCTTTCCTGCAAGCAGGTTCAGGATATAATTCTTGTTATAAATGCTGTTCCGCTCAACGCCATCGCCCCCCTTATACTTTGAATCGAAAACAGATGCTGTAGCCAGATAATAGAAACCCTTCTTCAGGAACCGTTCGAAGGTCAGGTCAACGCCTATGTTTGTACCGGTACCGTCGTTGACAAGGCTTTTATTAAAGAACCAGTCTTGCTCCAGGTTTTGCAGAGAGAAATAGCTCCCGGGCTCAACCGGAACATCAAACAGATACTGAAAATAAGGTTCAACTTTAAAGCGGGTATATTCGTTCAGGCTGATATTGTACGCAAGTCCGAAATGATGAGCTTTTGTCATTTTCAGGTCCTTATTGGGTTCAATGACACCCTGGTCTGTTTCCTGGCGGGCCAGGTAAAAGCCAATCATCTCGATCCTGCTGTTCAGGCCATAAGCCAGACCAAGTGATTGATTTGAACTGACCAGCCATTTTAGTCCGACCCGTGGTTCTATGGAAGTTTCGCCGGTCAGTCCGAAGTAATGTACATGGATACCCAAATTCAGGTCGGTCCGGTCGGTCAGTTTTACTGAAGACTGGGAGAAGGCCTGCACCGATATAGCATTTCCTTTTTCATTAGTATAAACGAACAGCGGATCGCCAGGCTGATCAGCCTGGCGGTTGTCCACATTATAATAATGCAGATTTAAAATAATACCGGTCCGGTTGGCATGAGCGTTCCCGAACTTATGATTCAGCACGCTGGTAAAGGTATATTTCCAGGTATTGTTCTTCACCCGTTCCAGGTCCTGCAATGCCATCTCATTGTCCAGTTCGCTGGTTTCCGTCCTGATCCCGTTACCAGACAAGGCAATTGTTGTGTGCAGGTAGTTTCTGCCGTCAAATAATATTTTATGGGACAGCCCTACTGCGCCGGTCGACAAGTTCAGGTCATATCCCTCCTTATCGTCTTTCGTTTCCCAGTCAGCCGGATCCTCAAGCGGCCCGCGATCCTGAGCATCCAGGGCACCGATCCCCCACAAAGTAAAACTGCCGGTCTTTTGGGTTGGAAGATTCAATTTAAACGATAAATCCTGATAACCGATATTTCCAGCCTCTTCGGGGATCAACGGACTAATCAGTCCATAGGTTGAATAACGATAATTAAAGAGGAAAGAAGCCTTACTGCCTTTTCTGAAAGGTCCTTCCGATGAAAAATCAACGCCAGTGATCCCGGCATTGAAGGTATATTCCCCTCTTTCATTATTTCCGGTACGCATCCGGATATCGAAAACCCCCGAAAGGGCATTACCAAATTCGGCAGGGAAAGCACCTGTATAAAAATCGGAATTGGCCAGCATTTGACTCGATAATGCCGTAATACCTCCAGCCCCAAAAGCAGTGACATCGGCAAAGTGGGTCGGATTGGAGATCTCCACGCCTTCCAATCGCCAAAGCATATTGCGGGGGGAATTGCCACGGATGATAATGCCGTTGTTCCCGATTTCTGAAGCCACCCCGGCGAACGATCCTGCCAAACGTGCCGGATCGTCATAGCCGCCGGCATACCGGTTAGCCTCTTCCACACTGAATTGCCGTGCGCTGATGGTAGCCATGGCATTGATCGGCTGCTCCTTTGAAGTCCGTGCCATGATCTTCACCTCTGCCAGTTGTTTGATAAGTTCATCAAGTGAAGCATTCAACACCACTTCTTTCCCGGTGCCCACCAGTACCTCCCGAAACAAATAGTTCTGATACCCGATAAAGCTGACCAAAATATTATAGCGCCCGGGTTTGATATTCCTTAACCAAAACTGTCCGTTCTCATTCGTAACGGTACCAAGCTGGGGCTTTGATTCCAGTATCACCACGGTAGCCCCTGCCAGAGGGGCTTGTGTAACTGCATCGGTCACCTGCCCCTTGATTACCTGTCCTTCCTGTTGCGACCAGGAATATTTCTGTATGGCCAAAAGAATAAATATGAAAAAGAGTTTTCTGATCATTGTTTAATTGTTTTCAGGTTTTTTATTACACACACATTCTGACCGGACTTCGCCCTGCAATGCCGGCTGAAATAGGTATTTATCAGTTGATTTGAAACTACTTGGCAAAGATCAGCGAATACCCTATTTTTGACAATACTGAAAAATCAGTATTATGACCACAAATCAAAAGGAAGAAACCCGTTGGCATAGTCAGAAATTCGATCGTAAGAAACTGGATTATACCATTGTGAACCGGCATATCGAATTTCTGGAATCAATCAAAGCGGTTCATAACAGTGCCATTTCCATTTTCGACATGGCCCGGATGCAACATATTTATCTGTCTTCGACTTTTAAAGATCTGCTTGGCTGGGACCTGGATGAAGCCAGGAAGCCAGGAAACGAATACATTGACAAACGGATGCACCCGGATGATATGGAACATTTGAACCAGGTTTCCTCCTTATTCTTTGATTTAATTCTGAAAGTCAAAAAAGAAAACGGTCAAAATATTCAGCATTATAAGATGATCATGGATTACCGCACCAAAGGTAAAGACGGTAACTATATCCGCATCATTGAACAACATAAGGTGCTGGAATTGGACTGCTCGGGGAATATATGGCTGAGTTTGGGCATTACAGACCTTTCACCAGACAAAGACATCCAGGATCTGTGCCACTACCGGCTGGTGAATGTCAAAACAGGTGAACTCTACCATTTCCCCAAAGAAGTTCCCGGAACCATACTCAGCATGCGCGAACAGGAAATTTTACAGCTACTGTCCAAAGGGCTTATCAGCAAGCAAATTGCAGATCAGCTTTTCATTTCGGTAAATACAGTAAATACGCACCGGCAACGGATTATCGAGAAACTGGAAGTAAGCAATACTGCAGAGGCGATCCAGCATGCGCTGACTCTCGGGATCATCTGATACCTCCGCTTTTATTTTAATAATCTATTAGAGGTTTCACCCGGGGTGAAACCTTTAAAAGTCTCGTTTATACTTAACGATAATAGCAGGCGTTACTGTTGTATCTGATATCACTAAGGTAGAACTGTCATAAAGTTCATAAACCAAAACGACCGAATCAGCGTCTGCCGGATACCGGTTCAAATAAAATACCAGCGTACTGTCAGTCCTCCTGACGTAAGTGCTGTCCTATATCAGGTTCAACACATCAGGATCCCGCCTGACGGAACTGCCGGGTATCTCGGGCACTTCGGATTATTGCATTATGTTTCACAGACAAGGTTTCACCTATACTCTACCTATACTTCTCCTATACTCATCCTATACTCGGGTCATCATGAAAACGGATCGCCTGTTTACGTTGCTGTATTTGCCAGATAATCAACAGTATTAAAATCATAAAAAAGGAGGAGGAAACAAATCCTCCTCCGCATTGCTGTTTAATTAAATCTCCTGCTCTTCTTCAGTCAGATTGCCGGGAAGATCGGAGACTCGGACAATGATCTTATCCCCTTCCAGGGATTCATTGACAGAAGTTGCCGTGTAGCGCCAGTTATTGCCGGATTGCAGTTCGGCAGCCCCCTGCTCCACGTTGGAACTGTCTGCATTGAGAATGGTCACGGTTACTTCAGCCACCTCAAAATCATCGACGGCACGAACCTGGATATAACTGTCAGGCTGACCGGTGTAATGGCTTACATCAATCTCGTCAATTTGGGGAGCACTCAGAAAATCAGCCACAGCTACATTAAATGCAGATTGCCCCTCTTCTGCCGCAGCTTCGTAAGCCGCTTTTTTAGCTGCATCAGCAATGGAAGCTTTTCCATAAAGAATGGCTTCCTGGAAACGCAATTGGTGTTGTTCCTGCGCTTCACTCGGTTCATTCTCCCTTTTTCCGGGAGCTTGCGATACAATTGTTTTTCCGCCAAGATTGCGGAACACGATCAGGTCTCCAAGCTTTCCGCTAAAACCTGTAACAACGATGTTTTTGCCAACTTTAGCCATAGTAATTAATTTTAAAGATGTCAACCCAAGTTAAATCACATAAATTAGAATCACAATGGCTTATAATTAAGATATAGATTTTTATGAAATAGAATGCATTATATTTTTCTGATATAAAACAATTTAAATTCTTTTGAGATACAGTAATCATATAGCTTTTTCGTAATCAAATGTTTAATATATAATTTAAATATGTAAAGCTGTTGACCCCATCGAAAAACGGAATTTTACCGCTGTCCGTATATTCTTAAAATGTGCAGGGACGGACTGCTGAACAATACAACAAATAAGAACTTTTAAGATCTTCTATAATTTCTGTTACAACCTATTCCAAATCCTTCTCCTGAAAATACCTCAACGATTATTTCTACATCCGGTCGAGCTCCTCTTCCCCTGCTGATTTTTTCTTAATCCCGCTTTTAAAATTATTGAAATTATATTTAATAACCAGCCTTATCCAGCTATTATCCAGGTCCTGTACCGAACCCGATATGATGTTCCCATACCGATCTTCCCACGGAGTATCAGAAGTATTTAACAGATCTCTAGCCAATAGTGAAACTTTTAGTTTATCATTCCAGAATGAGGTATCAAAACCGATTGATAAATTATAGTAACGTTTCCAGTAAGTCATCAGCTCTTCCTGATCGCTGTGGTAAACAAAATTGATTAACGCACTTGTCCTGCCGGAAAGGGTAAAATTATTGTCAATCATAAAGAAGTAACAGAGTTTTTTGGCCTTTCTTATTTCATTCAGAAACGGGATCTCGATGTTAGGTTTCTCAATGCCAAAGCTAACGGTATTCCCATACCATTTTTGGGAGAGAGAGTAATCGACATTCGCGAAAAAATATTTTGCCTTATCAAGATTAACGGGCGTGTATTTTATGATATCCGGGTCGTCTTCATCGTTCACAGCAGTCAATATTCGCGGATTCTTTTCCTTTCTGTAACCAATATTAAGGATCAGGTTACTGAACATTGACAGGTCAAGACTAAAACTATTTTTCAGAGTTGGCTTGATCCGGGGATTTCCAACGCTGTACGAATTGGCATCCAAATAAGTAACATCAGTACTAAGCTCATCGAATGAAGGTCTGTCTATTTTTTTTATATAACTTAACGTCAACGATACCTTGTTCGAAAATTCTTTATTGACAGAAACCGAAGGGAACCAATTCCCATATACTGAATCCAAAACCGTTGTATGTCCGGATTCTACATTTGTTGAGGTCCGCTCATAACGAAGGCCAGCTCCTAAAGAAAACGGATTTAGCTTATAATTTGCTTTTATGTAAACAGCACCGATCCGATCATTGATTGAATTGCTGTCAGTATAATTGTTTTCATCGGTCACCGCATTGGTTGATACCGTTTTCCCATTTTTGTTTACATGTGAAAATTTTCCCCCTGTTTTTAGTCCAAGACGATTAAAAACAGAAGTTTTAAAATCAAGCTTCGCACTGTAAACCTCGTAATTATTTTTACCATCCAGCAATGTATTCAGGGATGATTGATCGGACAGGTTATATTCTTCAATATTCTCCAAAGAAACATCTGAAACTTCAGAATAATCGCTTATAACCGACAGGGAACTAACACTATCTATGCTTAATAAATAATTCAAACTGTAGGTTGACAGGTCATAACTACCATTCGAGTTTTTATTAATATCCCGATATACGGTTGCGGTATCTGTTTTGTCAATTGTTTGGTCGGTATGTGATCTCTCCTTGTCATCCTCCCTTATTAAAGTTACCTGAGCTTCGATAGTGTGTTTGCTGTTTATTTTTTGACTGACAGAAGCATACAGATTATTGGTCCGGGCAGACGGATACCTCACTGCAGAATTTCTGTTATTTATTACATAGGCATCCTGGGTGTTAATTTCATAAGCATCTTCAAAATTTTTGTAATTAACCATGCGATATGAATAATTAACGGTAAAATCGGTGTTTCCCAATTTTCCATTGAGGTTTGTTCCCAAGAAGTCACTGTATCTTTTAGCAATATATGAATAATTGTAAAGTTGAAAATTAAGCCTGTCTCCGGTAATCTTTTTTGTTGTAATCTTTATAATTGCATTACCAGAAGCACTATATTCTGCTGAAGGGTTACGGTCTATTTCGATACTCGCGATATCACAAGACTGAAGGTTTGCTATTTCTGCTGTATTTTTCACTTCCCGTCCGTTCAAAAAAATCAAGGGGGTCCCCTTGCCAAAAACGGTGATCTGATCCTTACTGTCCACAAGTAAACCAGGGCTTCTCCGTAAAGCATCAAATACGTTTCCGGCTTTACTAAGCGCTGTTCCGCTTACATTAACCAATAAACGACCCTCAACCTGCCTTACCACCGGACGGTGTCCTTTTATTGTTACTTCATTTATGGAAGTAACGTTTTGTTCCAGGAAAATTACACCTACATTTTCCCGTACTCCCAGAGTAGCTGTTTTAAAACCAATATTACTGATTCTAAGGAAATAACTTTTTGTTTCATCACCCTTCCCTTCAATTATAAAATGCCCATGATCGTCGGATGTTGTTCCAGTTACAAAAGTTGAATCAGGAAGGCTGTATAGGACGACATTAGCAAAAGGCACAGGTTCATCCGCCGTATTATGAACATAACCTTCAATCTTTTGGCCTGATGCGAATTGCCCTGTTAAAGTACAAGCCAACGCACTAATCCAATATCTAAATGCCTTATTTTTCATAAGTATTCAAGCAATCTGATTTTTAAATAATGATATGCAGAATTAGCCATCAATTCATTGTGTGATCCTATTTCCATAATTTTCCCATTGTTTAACACCCCAAATTACCGGATATCATTTATTTATCTAAAACTTTATCAATAATATTTGATTTGCCAACATAAATGTTTGCCGATGCCTTAACCGGTTGGATTAGTACGATCCCGGAAGGACGGATCACCCCGGTTATATTGATATAACTCTGTTTAATATTTACAAAAACAGTAGAATCTATTTTCTGGACAAAAGTATTGATATGATGTATGTCTTGGATAGTTATAACTAATTTCTGTCCTATTTTTACATATTTAGACTTCGGATAGGGAATAGGAATTGTATATCGTATCGAATCATTCTGTAAAGTTAAATCAACAGGAGCCTTTATCGTATTGTCAAATTCAAAAAAATAAGCTCCACCTAATAGTGATGCAACAATCATAAACATGACCGTGATTCCAATACGTACAATTCTTGGTGGAATTTGTCCTATAATATTTCTCACCTTTTCGCTCCGTAGTTCGATATCTTTTGTTTCGTTCATTGCGTTAACTTCCTAATTCCAATTGGTTTTTTACCAGGTTAAAATATTTTCCTTTTAATCCAATTAATTCTGCGTGTGTCCCCAGTTCCGATATCGTTCCATTATCTAATACCACTATCTGATCGGCATTTTTTACAGTACTTAGTCTGTGGGCTACTACTACAACGGTTTTGCCTTTATAAAACTCCTGCAAATTTTCCGATATAATCTTTTCATTATCAGCATCCAGGGCATTGGTAGCTTCATCTAAAAACAAAAAGTCAGGATTTTTGTATATAGTACGGGCTATGAGTATGCGTTGGCGCTGCCCTTGACTAAGATTCTGGCCATCCTGCCCAATAATTGTATTATATTTCAGAGGCATATTCATAATTGTATCATGAATATTTGCAGTTTTAGCAGCGAAAAGAAGTTTTCCTTTATTTATTTCATTAGAACTTGTTGCAATATTAAGGGCAATGCTTTCTGAAAAAATAAATCCATCTTGCATTACCACTCCACATTGATTACGCCACCATGCTGGATTTAATTTTTGCAGATCAGAGTTACCTATGAAAATTGTACCATTTGTAGGTTCATAATATCTCAGAAGCAGTTTTATTAAGGTTGTTTTACCGCTGCCGCTGGCTCCAACGATGGCCGTGACTTTGCCTTTTGGTATTGAAAAACTCAATTGGTCAAGAACCTTGCAAGAGTGAGGCCCTTCATATTGAAACGTAAGGTCCTTAACCACTATTCTGCTATTCTTTAAATTTGTTATTATTAATTGATTATCGTTAGTTTCATTTTTCTGTTGATGAATTTCATTAATGCGTTCAAGACTAATTCTGGTATCCTGATAATCATGGATAAGTTGAGCAGTCTGCTCGATGGGCAGTGTCAACTGACCAATAATATACTGAGTAGCAAGCATCATTCCGAGCGTCATTTCATTGTTAATAACAGCCAGTGCAGCTATAATTGTTATCAAAATATTTTTAGACTCATTAATAAGTATATTACCGGCCTCTTGTTTTTGCTCCAATTTTAATATTGAAGTGTTTACTTTAAATAGATCTGCCTGAATATCTTCCCATTCCCATCGTTTACGTTTCTCGGCATTCTGTAACTTAATTTCCTGCATTCCCTGAACAAGCTGATATGTTTTACCTTGTTCAATGGCTTTTATCTCAAAATATTTATAATCGAGTTGTCTGCGTTCTTTTAAAAAAAAGGATATCCAAATAACATAAAGCAGGCTGCCGGACAAAAAAACAGAAAATATTTTATGACTATAAACGAACAACACCATTCCGAATATTACAAGAGTAAAAAATGAAAAGACAGCCTCCAGAGTTCTGGTTGTGATGAAACGTTCTACTCGCTCATGATCGTCTATACGCTGCAGCAGATCCCCAGTAAGCTTCGTATCAAAATAGCTCATAGACAACTTCATCAACTTGATAAAAAAATCAGAAATGAGAGAGATGTTTATTCGTATACTGATATGTAATAAGATCCAACGGCGTACAAACTCAACAGACATGCGGCTTAAAACGAGCATAAGTTGAGCCAGCAATATGAGGTATACCAAGGCAATATCTTTATTGGCTATTCCATTATCAACAACTGCTTGTGTCAAAAAGGGAAAGATTAGTTGAAAAATACTACCGAGTAACAGGCCTAACAGAAGTTGTGAAAAATATTTTTTATACCGCAAAAAATATTTAAATAAAAAATTAAAACTTTTTGTCGTTCTCTCTTTTTCCGAATCCTGACTATAAAACTTTTGTGTTGGCTCCAATAATAATACGATACCTAAGTCCTCCCCATTTACATTGGCGTTTATCCAATATCTCTTTAATTCGTCACTGGTATAAACGATATGTCCACAGGCAGGGTCTGCTATATAGTATTTAGATTGCTTCCGAAACAGGTTTTTCGTTTTTATTTTATGAAGAACAACAAAATGATTTTGGGTCCAATGCAGGATACAAGGAAGTAAGGCTTCGTTTGTAAGTTGATTTAATGTTATTTTTAAACTGGTGCTTTTCAATCCGATATTTTCAGCAGCATCACTTATTGATAGAAGGGAAACACCATCTTTGGACAAAGGGATTAAAGAACGAAGTTTATTTAAAGAGAGCTTTTTCCCATAATGGTTTACAACCATAAGCAATGAAGAAAGCCCGCATTGGTTTGAATCATGTTGGTAAATACACCGGAACTTTTTCATAAACCTCCTACCTCATCTGTTTCCCTTTACCCTGCGGATTCTCCATATAGGAATCCGTATTTCTCCGTTGCGTATTTTTCCCTGACCTAAGGTAAAAAGTCAGGTTGAATAACCAGGTCGGCGTATGCAGTTCCCTGGTCCGGTCGATTTCCACGAAATCGCTTCCCCATGTTTTATCCTTGTCTTTCGGGATAATAAACGGGTTCCGCACCGCAAAGCCTAGAAACAGATTTTTGGTAATATCCCTGGAAAGCAAAATTTCTTCAATATAGGTTCCGTACTGTTCATAGCCGTTGTAATTTATTTCCCGTTCCTTAAATACCCCGGAAACTTCAAGGTCGATGCCCCAAACAAGCGGGGTATACAGATCAAGTTCAGCAGCATATGAATATCCACTGTGTGTTTTCCTGGCGAGAAAATCAGTATAATTGCCTCTCAGCAACAGATCTACGTCCACGACATCAAATAAAGAAGAAGATAAAGAAAAAACGGCTCCATAGCGCCGTGCTTTTCCTACATTATCGTAGCAGTAGGCCAATACACTGTTTTCCAGTGAAACTTTCTGGGCGATCAGGTTATTCAGATGATCATAGTTTAGCGTCAGGGACAGATGGGTGCTTTTTCCCCTCAAAGAATAATTCAGAATCAAGCTGTTGCTTCGTTCAGGTTTAAGATCCGGGTTCCCGGCCGAATAGCTCAATGAATCGGAAGAATAATACCTGAAAGGATTGAGATAGGAATATACCGGATATTCCAGTGCGTTGCGATAAGTCAACCGGAAAGAGTTGTTTGCATCAGGCTTATAAAACACAAGCCCGTAAGGTAAAAACTTAGTCTGGTTATTTTTTATCCCGTTTACTTTCGTTTTGGAATCTTCAACTCTTGCCCCTAATTGAAAATTCCATTTACCCGGCTCATAAGTAGCATTTAAATATCCGGAATTTCTGTAGTCATGATAAGAAATATTACTGTCTTCTGTTTCCGTTGCTGTAGCTTCACTCTTAATCTTACGCCCGTAGAACTGATATCCGTATTCCAACAGGACGTTATTTGTCACAGGCATGGAATAATCTACTTTTGTGTTCAGACTGTGCTGCTTATAATCTCTAAAAATTATTCTTGAAGTTATGTAAGAATCTCCGGAGGGATACGCAACAGTACTGTCGTCGATAAAATGGTGAGAATCTTCATTGAGACAGAAGTAGTTCGTATTAATTTCCAGCTTTTGCTTTTCCTTTTTACCCAGATGACTGTAGTATAACGAGTAGTTTTGGTTCGTTTTATCAGAATTGGCTGATGATTTTATTTCCGATTGCTCTGTCACTTCGTCGTTGGTCGATGAGAAAATAATGTTATGCCTGAATGATTCTACATTCATGGAGACGACCCTTGACGTGAAGCTGAGAAAGTTCTTTTCATTTATGCTGTAATCGGCTCCATACTGAAACCTGTTAAACGCGACATCGTAGTTGTTCGAAATCGGGGAGGACAGGTATTGGTCTGTATTATTTTCATCATAATCCAGCCTGTTGGTTGTATTGGCAGTTTCCGTCTTCTTAAAATTTCCGATGTACGAGGTAAAAAAGTGCCATTTGCCAATGTTGTAATCCAGTTGAATATTTCCCGAATGGTCCTTTTTGTCTAAACCGGCGTATAAGTTACTGCTCAGGGCAAACCCTTTCTGCCGGTAGCCTTTCAGTACAATGTTTATCACACTCGCGATATCCGACTGGTACCTGACGGACGGATCTGTAATCACTTCCACCCGTTCGATATCGCCTGGAGGTATGGTTGTTACATCCCTCTTATTGTCCGCTCCGTTAATAAGCACCAGCACATTTTTATTGCCCAGTACTTTTACGGTATTGTCCTTTTTATCTACCCTTACCTCAGGAATTTTATTCAATACGTCGGCCCCGGTCCTGGCTACCCGGAGGGCCGCCGAGTCAGGCACGAAAACAATCCGGTCTGCCCTGTCGGTAATACCTGTCCTTCCGGCCTTTACTTCCACGCCCTCTAACTGATAGATGTAAGCTTTCAACCTGGTCAATCCCAATGACACGTTCTTTTGGGCCTCACTCAAATCAACTTCCTTTGCCTCCGGTTGATAACCGATGGAGCTGATTTTTAAATTATACCGGTCATGAGGAATACCTTTCATAATATACGTCCCGTCAACACTGGTTATTGTGCCAAATGACAGCGTACTGTCACGGAGAGAAAAAAGTTGTATTACCGCATAATCGACAGGAGTGTACAGGCTGTCGGTTACGATCCCCGAAACATTGGATACAGGCACTTCCTGGGCAAAAGCTATAGAACTGACTACAAGCAATATAGCTGCAACTACATATTTTAATGGAGAATGATTCATTCGTTCAGATTTTCAATAGTGGCTTTCATGACTCGTTTTATTCTATTCTTGTTTTTTCCTTAAACTGCTCTTGTAATGGTTTCTCTTTTTCCAGATCCTTCAGCGCTTTTTTGAATTCTCCGGTTGGCACAGGAGTATTGTAGGTCTTCCAAAAAGAGGGATCGTATTCGGAAGGATAGTAGTAGAGATAACTGAAATTATTGGTGTTAAAGATCTCCTCTTCCGGCAGCGGCACAACATCGTTAAACTGTATATCATTGACAAATAACTCCAGATAAGTGCTGTACTTGATCGTTTCAAAAATATCGCCGCTATTTTCAATGTCATTGGCGATTTTTATATGTGAGAGATACCATTTTCCCCCGTGGAACGAATAGTTAATTGTTACGCTTTGATTGGTATGTTCTATTTTCCTCGTTATGGATGATCTGCTTAGTTCTTTCTTTATTTTTCTTTTTTTTAAGTCAATGGTGTATTCATAATTCTTTTCTCTTAAATACTTTTTGCCCTTTTCTGAAACAGAATATTCAAATTCCATAAAAGCATCACTTTTTTCATCAATATAAAGAACGCCCTGCCAAATGGAATTTTCTGTATCCTTCTTCGGTTCAAAAGATATTTTGTAAACCCTGTTCCCTTCGTCTCCCAACAAACCTTTAAGCCTGAACCGGTAATATTTCCATGTGGTGGTATCAATTAAATCTTTTCTGAGTTTAACCAGATCGGCGGAGGTAATATGTAAAGGACCACCTGAAATATTGAATTTTTTCAGCCCTTCTTCAAAATCCCACCTGTTAACGAAATTCTCCAGGTCGTTACTTTTTCGGGTTGCCAGGATCTGTACAGCATCACATTGATGAGGAATACTGTTTGCTGCCTGTGGAAATGGTGTGTTTCTGCCCCAATTTTTCAGGTCAAGATGATAAAATTTTTGTCCCGCCTCCGTTTTATCAAATGGTGTTTCATACCCGCAATAATAAATTCTGCAAGCAGCATCGGCATATTTAACAAAGGCAGCATCGGTTTTTACCAATTCCCGGTAATACGCATCTAAGTAAACAGGAACCGTCGAATAATTTTCAGGAATTTTTTCGACTGCCTTCCTTAATATCTCAAGAGGGTTGACCGGCTTTACCACAACTTCTGCCAGCTGGATTTGCAGCGGGGCCAGTGTGACCAGGACTCTTTGGCCGGCTCTGTAAGAAGAAATAGTATCGGAAACGAACCCCAGACGGGATATAATGATATTTTTACCTTTGTGCTCAGCAGGAATATGTAATTCAAATTCACCTTCATGATTAGCCATTACACCAATGAAAGTGCCTTCAATCGTAACATTGGCAAACTCGACAGGCATCCGGTTCTCCTGATTGATTACCTGCCCTTTTATTTGTGCAGTAGCATGCAATGCACAAATTACCAGGAAGATACTTATTAACAGAGGAATAATTTTCATTTGCATAGGAATATTTATTAAAGGCACTTCGTGTCAATTACAGAAATCATCTTGGAATGGTCTGCTGAACTATACAGCAAGTATGAACTTTTAAGCTCTTCAGCAATTTCTATTAATCGGGATTGATCTATATCGGAATATTTTTCATTGATTTTTTTCTGAAGCTTATTTAAGCTTATAACCTCATCATTGGCAATTTTTAACACATCCCAATATTCAGGTTGATCAAAAGTCAAAGACTGTACTTTCAAATCTTCTCTATATTCAATATACTTTATTACCCCATTGTCTTCTATTAGGTAATATCTAAATTCATGTTCCTGATAATAATTACTTATTTCTTTAAATGCATTCCATTTTCTCATTAAAAGGGGAGTTCCCCATTGTCCAAATAAAGAATAGGCAACATATATGTTTTCAGTAAAATCGGGTGAAAAATAATCGTTCAAGGGATTAGTGTCAAACCTTTGTATTTCAGATTGGGAAATCATTTCCCAAAATCTTGTTTCGTAAAATAAAACTAACTGAGAAAACCGATGCTCCAACTCTTTCTTTTTCTTGCCTAACAAGAATCTCAAAAAATGTAAATTATTCACCGATTCATAAACATCTGATTCGTTTTCATTTGGAAGCCCGATTATTAATCCTGTTATTGTTACTTCTATATCGTATTTTTGACCAAATTTCACAAATAATAGATTATCCGCAAAAGTGGTCGATTTATTTAGTTTTTTTAGCATTGAATCACTCACACCCTCGTAACCTATTTGAACGCTTCGGAATCCTGCCAGGGAAAGCTTTTTGATTATCCTGCTATTAAAGTTTAAATGTAAAATATCTGCATGAAAATCAAATTCAACCTCTAATTCGTCTGAAAGATCTATTAGTTTATCCAGAAATTCCTCAAACAGTTCTATATTTTTCCCGACAATATCATTATCGACAAAGAAAAATCGTGTTATGTTATATATCAGGTGATAATTTTTAACCTGCTCTACAACTTTGTCAAAAACCAGTGTCCGATATAAATTTCCCCAACTCAGTGCGCAAAAATTACATTTATTCCATCTGCATCCTCTTGATGTTTCTATTGGCAATTGAATATCCTCTTTATTAATTCCGCTTATTTCTTTTGCATATTTAAAATAGCTGGAATAATCTATAGCAGGATAGTGCTTTAAATCCAAAAAACTGGTTATTTTTTCATTTTCTTGAGATCGTAAAATCTGTTCTGATGTAAATGACCGGAATAATAATCGTGGTATTTCCCGGTAATTATTGTCCTTTTGTATTATCTTTTCAATTAGTAAATTTAAAGGTATTTCACCTTCTCCCCATATTGCAAAATCAAGGATTTTATATTTTTGAAATAATACGTTCAGAGCGTTCTTCTCTTCCACCCCTCCAATCACGCATATCGCATCAGGTTTTCTTTTTTTTACTTCCGATGCTACAACTACTCCTGGAATCCAAGAGTCAAATTTTGCGCTTACTCCAAAAAGAAAAGAACCTTTAGCTGGCATTAGTTTATCAAGTTGGGTATCAATTATCCCAGAAATTCTTGAGATTTGTTTTGATAGTTTTTCTTTGTAATAATGTTCCCCTAAGGATTTAAAGCTTGGATTTATCTCTTGCATTGCCAAAAGAATCCTGTTTTTAATTTCAGGATTTTCCTTGTTAAGGATTGCCAAGAAAGGTAAAATTTGTGCAAAATCTTCTTCTGACTGAAACAGATTTTCCTCATCGGATGCCTTCTGTTGAAATATGTGATTCCAATAAACTACCTCGCTATTAACATTCTCTATAGTAGAGATACAACTATTTAAAATTTCACACCCGATTGATGGCATGTATAAACTTGTTGGAGGGAAACAATTTAATAAAACTTGCAAACTCATCATAATATTTAAATGATAGATGATTTTTTTAGATGAATGCATAAGGATCTTCAATACAGATCCTTATGCCTGTAAGATTAATCGTTTTTAGTGATAACCTTCATTTTGGAACCATCTCCTGCTCTCCAACGGTATCTCTCACCTCCCCTAACTTGAGCTTCTTCCGCTTTTGAAAGCAGAAGAGCTTCATTAATAACAATCTTTTTTCGCTTCATAGCTAAATATTTAAATTGTTTTTTTTGAGTGCTTATGGTGGAACTCATCACCACTTCAATTATATATGCATATCATTTAAAGCCTTTCCATTTTTGACGTGATACTTTATGGACACTTCCATCTTTCATCATTACTTCCCGCTTCCCATTTTTGCGAATAAAAAACTTTGTATTAATTATCGTACAATAATTAATGCGTAAAAAACAGTCTTTTGACAATTCTGAATCCAATATATCAAGAGAACGATTTATTTTTATTATCCTGTGGTTTGATGTAAAAGCAAAACAACATTTTGAATTTCCAATAAAAAAAATAATCCATCTTTCAAAATCCTCTTGGGTTACTCGATGGGATACTTGTTTCTTCATTTTGATTATCAAACATCTTCAGGTCTTTCTCTTTCATTTTCTTTAGATTAGACTTTATCTCTTTTCCGAAGTCTTTTACCCAAAAAAGTAATCATCTTTTCTTGACAAACCCGTCAGGATCGGTGAACTGCCGGCCCGGAATTTATGATCCGGGCTCCACAGGTTTATTCGGTTTTTTTGCTTCTTCGTCGCGCAAATCGCTCAGGTTCGGCAAAGCTCAAACAGGCTTGGCTTTGCGCTCTCTTACTCGCTCTTTTCGAATTTAATGCTATCAAGAGTTGCTTTGAATTCCACACTGGGTGTAAAAACTACTTTTACCCCGGAAATTTTGTTGGTATTGAACTGGTCTGATGTCTCCACTCCTTCGCTTGAGAAAGAAATCCTCAGGGTCCCAAATTCACCTAAATTTATACTTTTGCCCATTAACAGGTACTTAGGCATGATGTCTATAAGGTTCTCAATCGCATTTGAAACATCTCCCCGCGACAGCGAAGAGGCTCCTGCAATTTCTTTAGTTAATTCGGACTTGAGGACTTTGCCCTCGTTTACAGGACTGGCATACCATTTCTTCTGGGTCCGGTCTTGCGGGTTTGCCCGCTCAATTAGTTTGTATTTCATCTGTTTATTTTTTAGTTATGTTTCCAGGCTTGACGGGAAACGGTTAGTAATCTGTTTTTTCTGCGCACGTCTGCAGTAAAATTTACAGACGCCCGGAGCAAAACCTATACATCTCTACAGCCAAATCTGCACACGTATGCAATAAAATTTTCACACACTGTAAGTATTATTTCCATATGTGTGGAGATCTATTTTCGTACTTATAAAAGTTTACACCAAAACTTACGGAGTTTTACTTCCGCACATGTAAAAATTTATACCGGTGCGTGTGCAAAGCTTTCTTATGCCACGTACCTCGTATAACTATTCAACGTCAAATTCACCATACATAAAATTACCATCCGTGTCAATAAGCCGGATTTCATAAGAGCCCGGATCCCAGCCGGAAATATCAATCGATACCTGGCGTACGGCAGAGGTATCGACATTCTCCTCGTAAGCGATGTTACCGGAATCATCATAAACAACAATGTCAATGCTCCCAACATCGCACAGGAAATTAACATCCAATTCAGACGCAGTTTTAAACACCTCAATCTGGTTAAAGACAGATCTTACATGGTTTTCAGATAGAGAACCGACTAGTTTAACCTCATTTTTTTCACCAGTGAGACTACTGGAAAAGGAAGAAAAACTAGTTTTAGGAACAAGTGCATTCAACAGAATAATGATAAAACAGACTAAAGTAATTTTTTTCATGGCTTAGAATTTATTGTTTTGCCTCATGCCTTATCGAGAACCAAAGTTACACCATTCAAACAGGCAGGACAACGGGTTATAAGCCGGATATAGCTTTTTATTCTGTTGAATAAATAATAATTTATTGAAATTTTGATATTTACCGAATTAAGAATGCAGACGGGATACAGGTTTTTATTTACAAAAGGTACTTTTTATTGTAAAACAGAGCTAGTTTTTCACCTTCTCTTCCAAAAAGTCGCGGATATTCCCGAAGGTTTTTATTCCCAGTTTTTTCCGGATCGACGACCTTTTTGTCTGGATGGTGTTAACGCTGTATTTTAAAATAATAGCAATCTCGGTATTGGCCAATTCGGCATACGACAGGCAACAGATCCGGAACTCGGATTCGTCCAGCTGGGGAAATACCCTTTTTAACCGGTCGAGCAGGCCATCGCTCAGTTCATTCATCGTTCGGTATAAGAGGTCCCAGTCAAGATCTTCCTGCCCGTAAACAATTTCATTGAACTTTTTGAGCAGGAGCTGCCCCTTCTTCCGTTCATCCTCCCGGAGATAGCCTTCCAGCAAGGCCGCCTTTTTTAAGATCCCGAAATGGCGGATTAAAATATTCCGGAATGAATTTTCCTTCTCGTCAAAACTCCGGGCCAATTCTTTCATGTGAAAAACCTTCTGTTCCGCTTCCAGCAATTTCCTTTTGTTTTGCACGGACCGCCTGTAGAAAATGAAAAAAAGGACAATAAGGACCAAAAACAATACCAGGGCAATCAGGGAAACCCGCTGCCGGTCGATCAGCAGTTGATCGTTCCTGTTCTGCATAAGCTGAAAATCGTATTTCTTCTGGATCTCCAAAATTGCCTTGTTTTTATTTTCATCCAGAATTGTTATCAAGTAGTCACTGTATTGTTTATGATAAGCTAAAGCTTCCCTGTAATGCTGATCTTTTCCCTCAATTTCCGACCATAATTCATAAAGATTTGCTAAAAGATAGCTATTCTTTCTCTTTGGAAGGTTGGTTAAGGATCTTTCAAGGTAGTACCTGGCTGAATCTTCCTGATCTTCTTCATCAAAAACAGAAGCCAGATTGTAGTATAATCGTGCATGTTCCAACGAATCGACCGAAAAGGTCAATGCTTCCCTAAAAAACAGCCTTGCCTGATACCAATCGCCAATTTCCCGGTAAGCAACACCTATATTTTGTCGAATCTCACTTTGTTCACATTTAATTTTATTTTGATCGGCCAATGCCAATCCCTTGTGATAATAGATAAAAGCGCTGTCATGTTCGCTTTTCAGCAGGAAACAATTCCCGATTAAATTGAACGTGATGATCTCATTTTTGCGGTTCCCAGCCTGCTGAAAATACCGGTTCGCCTGCTTATACCTGGAGATTGCCTCATCTTTCAGAAGCTGCCTGTAATAAACTTCACCTATGGAACTTTGGATCAGCCCTTTTAAATTATCGTTACTATTTCGTTTTGAATACTTTTCGGCATCCAGGTAAGCCTGCATGGCTTTTTCATATTTCTTCTGCTCCTGCAAAACCCGTCCGCAGTAATAAGAGGCTAAAGCAGTCCGGTTAAAGTCACCGGCCCGCAGACAGTAACTTTTTACGTCAAAAATAACCGTATCGGAAGTAATGTCCCGGTAGCTTTTGTCTTTTGCCTGCACCTGCAAAAGAAAATATTGAAAACGCTGCTCTTTATCCAGGTCCCGAAGGTTCCGGACCGAGTCCAGCAAAGCCAGGGCGCTGTCCGGATGTTGTTCGACGACAGCCTCTGCTTTTTTCAGGATCCTCTCCGTCACCCGGGATTGGCGGTTACAGGAAACGCTTAAAAGCAGAGCACAGATAATGCCGAAATAAAATTTTCCTGTGCCCATAGCGAACTAACTCTCAATACGTAAATATAAATATTATCTGTTAATGGATATAATCAATAATACCGATTTGAAGATAATTAAAAAATAACCTGATCTTTTTCAAAATTGGTATAATCACTTTCAGAATCCGGAAAAGAAAAGAATATCTGAAAAAAGAACAGTATATTAACCTGACAGGGAAACAAGAGAATTTTCGTAATGAGCAGAACTTCTTTTTATTATTCCTATAAACAATTCTTTCTTTATTTGCAGAGCTTTATTCACTATATTTGTGTTAATATTCAAAGATGGCTAATGTATTCGGGTTACCTGTTAGCTATTTGCGTGGAAAACGTGCTTTTGCAAAATACACCCAAGGAGATATTGAAACGCTTGATTTCGTAATAAAAGATGCCAAAGCCAGACAGGCTTGTTTAATGTAAAAATTAACTTATGCAAACAATAACAATTGAACTTACAAATAATGAATCTTTAAAAGCTTTACAGGAGTTGGAGCATAAGCAGTTGATACGGATTATAAAAGAACCGGATTTAAATTCTTATGCTTTACCAGGCGAACCCATTAGCGAAGAAGATTTTAAAAAATGGATTGAGTATACCGAAGGTTCTCCCTCTGTAAGTATAAAAGAAGCTAAACAACGATGGGTAACACAAAAGGAAAAACTCCGGAAACTTATTCGCTAAGAATAACTGAAAACGCTCTCCAAAATATTGATGAGATTACAGGTTACATTGCCTATATTAAACACCAACCTTTAAACGCAATTCGTGTCGGTGACAAAATATTTGAGACTATTGACCGTATTGAACAAAACCCTTTAGCATTTCGGGAATGCGAAGAAATCCCAACAAAAATCAAAATCTACCGCAAAGCGGTTTGTATGAGTTGGAACATTATTTACAAAATAAAATCCTCTGATATTATTGTTCTTGGCATTATTCACAGTAGCCGCAGAGCCTCAAAAGTCAGAAAACTTAGGAAAGTAAAATAGGCATATTAAAAAACCTGAGATTTTCAAACCGTTACCTACTAATGAATATCATCGTAAAGGTGATGGTAAGAAAGGATCACTTCATATTTCTGTGGGGTATCCTTGTTAAACATAAATTTAGTGAGACAAAAAAGGAAGAAATAAGAAACAGTCACTCCATTCAACGTTGTCCTAAAAGCCTTTAGTTTTGCATTGAAAGATTATGCAGAAGCATTAGTTGAACGGTTATCGAAAAAGTTTGGGAACGACAGACCATCCCGAAAACCGTTAATACTCCGCCGCGAATGCAGAACGGAGCGGAGCGCAGGCCGTCAAAACGCCCGGCAGAGGGTTCGTTTTGACAAGATTTTTGCTTCCTTTTCATCGACTGGAAAAGGAAGAGCCTGTCCGGCTCAAGGACAGAAATTATAAAAAATGGGATTGTTTGTGCTTAAAAAGAATCCGGACCCGGTAAGCGGGACCTGATTGCCAAAATTAGAAATGCCGGCTGAATGCCGGCTGAACGATTATTTTGTCCGGCAGGCAATGATAAACCTATCTTTTTCTCCACCTGTTTTTGTCTCGTCTAAAAAAACACAAATCTCTAACTTTTTTGATTCCCCACAACTTTTTAAAGTGATCCGTAAGAAGCGAACAGCAAAGATACAGACTGGCAATAAAAAAAGGTCCGCCAGCGCGAACCTTAAAACTAATAAACCAACTAAACCTAAACTAAACCTGAATTCTATCTGCGTACATAAATTCTGTATTCCCAGGGTTGAAGTTCGATGCTCCCCTTCTCTCTTTTTTCCAATACACCTCTCTCAAACCACTCTTTCATCTCCTTCTGAACATCGAACTTTAATGATACAACAACTGGTTGTGAAGAAAGGTTCATAACCACAAGCAATTTATTTTCACCTTTTGTTCTGACATAAGCCAGAATCCTGTTTTCATCGCCGGTTTCCAGAAAACGGATATCTCCGCCGGCTGTACCGTTCCAGAGGGCCTGGTTGCCAGTTTTCAGATCAATCAATTTTTTATAAAAATCCTGCTTCGACGGGGTTATCCAGTCAATGGTATCCTTGTCAAAAAAACGCAGCCGCTTGTTCAGTCCTTCTTCCTGTCCGTCATAAATTAACGGGATACCCGGGACCGTAAAGGTCATGGCAGCGAAAGCATCAGCTGCTTTTCCCAATCGTTCGTCGATGGTACCCGCCCAGGAATTCTCGTCATGATTCGTGATAAACAGCATCGGGAAAGAACCGGGAGCATATTTATCTCCCAGGTTTTCAAAATATGCCCGGATATCCTTTGCGGTTTTTTTCCCCTGCGCCACATCGTTCATCAGGTGATAAAGCTTCCAGGCATAATCCGAGTCAAAAGCTTTATTCAGGAAGCCCGGATGGTCTTCATCTTCGGCCAGCATATAAACAGGCTTTATGGAATCCAGGGAAGCCCGCGCTTCCTCCCAGAAATCCTGAGGGACTCCCCAGGCTACGTCGCAACGGAAGCCATCGATGTTTGCCGTTTTCACCCAGTAATCCATTGCATTGATCATAGCGCGCCGCATCGGTTTTACGTCAAAATTCAGATCGGCAACATCGGTCCAGTCCGGATCCGGTGGAACAATCGCGCCGGTCGAGTCATGGGTGAACCAGTCAGGATGTTCGCGGATCCAGGGATTATCCCACCCGGTATGGTTGGCCACCCAGTCAAGGATCACCTTAAACCCCATCAGATGGGCTTTATTCACCAGGTTGCAGAAATCCTCCAAAGTCCCGAATTCCGGATTCACGGCCTTATAATCCTGCACCGCATAATACGAACCGAGGGTCCCTTTCCGGTTTAGTTTCGATATCGGATAGATTGGCATGATCCAGAGAATTTTCACGCCAAGCTTTTTTAACCGGGGAAGGTCTTCGGCAAAAGCGTTAAACGTTCCTTCCGGGCTGTATTGCCGGATATTGACTTCATAAAGCACAGCATCCTTTATCCAATCCGGACTGACAGAATCCTCATGACTGGTCCGGCAAGCCGGCATTATGGAAGTTACCAGAAAAATTAAGAGTGCCGATAATATATTCGTTGTTGCCCTGGTCATATTTATTGATTTAACTGGTTAACCGTCATTTTTGCAGTTCAATGATCATGGCGGAAAGGGCCGGAACCTGTATCGCCGCCAAATCTGTTATTTCCCGGTCAGCGATAAGGTCATGTCCGGTCCTGTAACCCTTCATGATCTCGTTAAACCGGCTTGTCGACAGATTTTCTTCTTCCTTGTTTTTGTTAAGGACGATCATGACTTCTTCCTGATCGTTATACCTGAAATAAACATACATCCCGTCACGGGGTACAAAGTGCATCAGTTTCCCGGTATGGATCACCTCTTTTTCTTTTCTCCAGTTCAGGATCTTCTTCACATAATCCTGCATATCCTTTTGTTTTGCGGTCAGACCATCTCCGGTAAATGCGTTTACCCGGTCGCCGGGCCAACCTCCCGGGAAGTCGCTGCGGATAACCCCGTCTTCCTTAGGCCCAGGACTGGACATCAGGATTTCCGTGCCGTAAAAAAGCTGCGGAATACCTCTTGTGGTGAGAAAAAAAGCAATTCCCATTTTTGCCAGGTCCGGGTCTTCCCCCACCTGGGTGTAAAAACGGGCCATATCATGATTATCCGGGAAAACGACCAGGTTCCCTGCATCCGGGTAAAGGAAATCACATCCCAGGGTTTCATAAATCCGGATCAGTCCTGTATCCCATCCTTCATCAGACCGTAATCCCTGGCTAACGGCATGCTGCAACGGGAAATCCATCAGGCCGGGCAACCAGCTCCGGTACCCGTCGGCATTGGCTTTTCCCTTCTGCCAGTATGAAACGATTGCGGGATTCATGCTCCACTCCTCCCCCACAATATCAAAATCCGGATATTCTTCCAGAATCCGCCTGGTCCAGTTTGCCATCATTTGCTTGTCCGGATAAGGCCACGTATCCTGACGGATACCCCCCAGCCCGGCATATTCGATCCACCAGATGCTGTTTTGGATCAGGTAGGTCGCGACAAACGGGTTTCGCTGGTTCAGGTCGGGCATTGATGGTACAAACCACCCGTCGGTCATGGCTTCCCGGTCGGACTGCGAGGCATGCGGATCCTCAATTACCGTGTGGCGGTTACTGGTAATCCTGTAATCCGGGTAATTATTGATCCAGTCAGGCATAGGCATATCGTTCATCCACCAGTGTTCCGATCCGCAATGGTTAAAGACCATGTCCATGACGAGCTTCACGCCCCTTTTCTTCAGAGCTTCCGATAACTCCCTGTACTGCCCGTTTGTCCCGTAACGGGGATCGATCTTGTAGTAATCGGTAATGGCATAACCATGATAGGAAGTATTGGTCATATTATTTTCGAGAACAGGGTTCAGCCATACAGCCGTGAACCCCATCTGCTGAATGTAATCCAGGTGGTCCATGATACCTTCGATGTCTCCCCCGTGGCGTCCGTTTTTGTCCGACCGGTCGGGCTTTTCTTTCATACCGGGCATTTCATCATTCGACAGATCGCCATTGGCAAAGCGATCGGGAGTGATCAGGTAAATTACATCTGAACTGTTAAACCCGGTCCGGTCCGCAGAACCATTCTCCCTGGCTTTCAGCTCGTAGGTATAAGAAACAACCGGTTTCTTTTCCACGGTAAACAAAATAGGGAAAGTGCCAGGCTTTGTCCCGGGAGCAATTTTCAAATTGACAAACAAGTAATTTGGATTTGAAACACTGGCCACGCTTTCCAGGGTTACACCGGGGTAGTTCAGTTCGACCCTGGTATTGGCAATATCTTTTCCGTGTACCATCAATTGAAGATCAGTATCTTTCATTCCTGTCCACCAGAACATCGGTTCCACACGGTCGAGACTAACAGCAAATACCCCCGCCGATAGTAAAATAAAGAAGCTTAACGCTATAATTCTTTTGATAAAATCCATGACAAAACAATTACAAATTAAATACATACAAGCATTAACAGGAATTGAGGGTTAACCGGTCTCCTGTTTCCGTTTTCCGGCCCCCTGTCCCAGGCTTTACGCCAGGTCACTCATTGCCCGGGGACTTTTTCCAGGATCAATTTTTGCTTTCCCTCAAGCAAGTATTCCTTTCCCCAGACAGTCAACCCGACTGATCCCGGATTATGGTTGAAAATTTTCAATTCATCAGACATGCTAACTTCCAGGTGCGAATTATGAAAGTTAATCCTGAAAGAGTATGCATTCCAGGAATCAGGAAGAAAAGGGTCGAGGTAGAGCCTGCCATTTCTGATACGCATCCCTCCAAAAGCTTCCACGAAGGCCATCCAGGTCCCGGCCATACTGGTAATATGGAGCCCGTCCCGGGTATCGTTGTTGTAATCGTCCAGATCGAGGCGGGCGGTACGGAGGTACATTTCATATGCCTTGTTTTTCCTTCCTATCCGGGCTGCAAGGATCGCATGGATACAAGATGAAAGTGAAGATTCGTGCACGGTCAGCGGCTCATAAAAGTCGAAGTGACGGCGCAAGGTTTCCTGATCATAGTCGCACTGGAACCAGTACAGGCTTTGAAGGGTATCAGCCTGCTTGATATAACAGGAGCGCAGGATCCGGTCCCATGACCAGTGCTGGTTGATCGGACGTTCGTCCGGATCGATCTGCTCTGCAGGGACAATTTCTTTGTCGAGAAAGCCATCTTGTTGAAGAAAAATCTGCCGTTCTTTATCGTAGGGAAAATACATTTTTTCAATAATCTCCTTCCAGCGGCCGGTCTCTTCAAGTTCGTTAAATTTCCATTTCCGGACCAGTTCTTCATACAAATAAGGGTGTTCTTTTTGAAGATAACTGATTACCCCGAGGGTAAATTTCAGGGTCCACACAGCCATTGTATTGGTATGGAAATTATTGTTCACGTTATTCTCATATTCATTGGGTCCGGTGACCCCCAAAATCATGTATGCCCTTTTGGAAGCTGACCAGTTTACCCGCTGGCTCCAAAACCTTGAAATGGCAAGCAACACTTCGAACCCGAAAGGTGCCAGATAATCCTTATCCCCGGTATAATTGATATAATTGCTGATGGCATAAGCAATAGCCCCGTTCCTGTGAATTTCCTCAAAAGTAATTTCCCACTCGTTATGACACTCTTCGCCGTTGATGGTTACCATCGGGTACAAGGCCGCATTATTGGTAAAACCCAGTTTTTCAGCATTCTCAATAGCTTTTTGAAGATGTTTGTGCCTGTACAGGAGAAGGTTTCTGGTTACCTGTTGCGGTGCTGTTCCCAGAAAGAAAGGCAGACAATAAGCCTCTGTATCCCAATAGGTCACGCCACCGTACTTTTCACCGGTAAAACCTTTTGGCCCGATATTCAGACGCTCGTCATCGCCGGTATAGGTTTGCATTAACTGGAATATATTGAACCGGATCCCCTGCTGGGCAGCAACATCCCCGCTGATACGGATATCGCTGGTTTCCCATTTCTCCTTCCAAACGCGGCAATGAGCCTCGAAAAGCTTTTCAAAACCAAGGGAAACCGCTTTCTGAAGAGTTTGCTGTATCCGATCTGTCAGTTCTTCTTTCCGGATATAAAGGGAAGAATTTATTGCGGCATATTTTTCGATACGAATCGAATCGTTCTCATTCAACTTTGTATTATACACGTTGGCCACGCACTTTTCCCTTTCGACGAAGGAAGCAGCAGCAACCGGTTGCCCTTCGTTGTAAACAGACGTGTAAATGCCATGACCAACGTGAAACCCTGTTTTCCGGGTTTCCATGATCAGGTTGGCTTGTTGCCCATTGGCAGATTTTTTGACTTCCTTCCAGAACGTTTCATCATAATTGGAATCCTCATTTCTCACCTGTCCATCGATGAATGATGTAATCTTTACGCTACCGGAAAAGTTAAGGCTTTTCAACGTATAGCGGATTACCCCAAGCTCTTTATCCCTGATGCTCAGGAAGCGTTCAGTAACAACCTCCACCCTCTTTCCTGAAGGAAACTCTGCCGTGAACGAACGGGTCAGCAATGCCTTTTTCATATCCAGCTGTCGTACAAAAGACAGAATATTCATCCGGTTAAGATCAAGCTCTTCCCCCTCAATCTCAATATGAATGCCAATCCAGTTGGCTGCATTCAATATTTTCGCAAAATATTCAGGATAACCATTCTTCCACCAGCCAACAATAGTCTTATCGGGATAATATACACCGGCAACATAATTTCCCTGAAGACTGTCTCCGGAATACTCCTCCTCAAAATTAGCCCGTTGCCCGGTATGCCCGTTGCCAATACTGAAAAGACTTTCAGACACCCTGTTACAGTCAGCATGAAAACCCTTTTCGATGATTTTCCACTCGTTGTGAATAATATAGCCTTTCATTTATCCTTATTTTACTTTTTTAAGACATTCGGAAATCATATGATTATTATCTTTTTTAAATCTTTCAGAAAAAAATCATTGAACCCCGGAATGATAAGGTCAGCTCCTTTCAGCATATTCCTGTCTCCTACCCCAACACTAAGCATCCCGGCATCTCTGGCTGCCTCGATACCTGCCACTGCATCTTCAAAAACAACACAACCGGAAGGTTTTACAGAAAGCGCTTCAGCCCCTCTCAAAAAGACTTCAGGGTCGGGTTTCGCAACCAATACAAGTGTTCCGTCAATTACAGCATCAAAAAGATTTTCCAAGTTCAACCGTTGTAAAATCAACCGGGCATTCTTACTTGCCGATCCAAGGGCTACCAGGATACCGGCACTTCTTAACTCGCTGATAAAACGCCTCACTCCCGGCAATATCTCATCTTCGGTCATGCAATAAATATATTCCAGGTAAGCCTCGTTTTTTTTCCCGGCATAAAGTTCTTTTTGTTTTTCGGAAAGGTTCAGCCTCCCGATCTCCAGGATAATTTCCAGGGACCGGATCCGGCTGACACCTTTGAGCAGTTCGTTGTGCTCCTCTGTAAACGGAACCCCCAATTTGTCCGCTATCTTTTTCCATGCCAGGTAATGATATTTGGCTGTATCGACAATGACCCCATCCAGGTCGAAAAGGCACGCTTTTAAATATCTTTCTTTGCTCATTTCTCTCAAATTGTTGATTAAACTCAATTCAGTATTTTGCTTTTCCCAATGTACCGGCAGGTTTTGCGGCCGTTCTTTCAGGACTATCCACATCATCGACAAACAAAACACTTATTGCCGCAACAAACAGGGAGACCCCTCCAAGGATAAGCGCCATAATAGCCTCCCCATGAAAAAGGTGCCTCATGAAAAATCCAAGAAGACTGGCTGCAAGGATTTGGGGAATTACGATAAAAAAGTTAAAGATGCCCATGTAAGTACCCATTTTCTGTGCGGGCAGAGCCCCGGTCAGAATAGCATAAGGCATAGAGAGGATACTCGCCCAGGCCACCCCGACTGCCAGCATGGATAAAATCAACATATCCGGGTCCTTCACGACATAAAAGGAAGCGAGTCCGATACCTCCGAAAACCAATGAGATGGCATGAGCTATTTTGCGGCTGGTATATTTGGCCATAGCAGGCAAAAAAATGGCTACAATCGCAGCAAAACCGTTGTAAACGCCAAACAGGACCCCCACCCAGTTTGCCCCGTCATTATATAATTCAGAAGCGGTATCTGTTGTTCCGTAAATATGACTGGTAACTCCTGCAGTAGTGTAAATCCACATCGCAAAGAGGGCAAACCACGAAAAAAACTGGACAACAGCAAGTTGGCCCATCGTTTTAGGCATATTAACCATGTCGGTCACGATCTCGACCAAACCGTTCCGGATCCGGTTCCTGCCAGCCAGATAAGCTGCAGCCAACTGAACCAGTCCAAAAGTGACCAGGCCTCCGCTCAGGATATATAATTCCTTTTCCAGTCTGTACAGAAAAAAAACATAACTGATCAGCAGGCCTGCTACAGAAAAAATAATCCCGTTTCTCAAAAACTTTCCTTTCAACCCGACAGAAGAGAGTGTTTCCGGCTTTGCATTGCGACTGGTAATATCTTTTTCCTGTTCAAACGACTTCATTTCCTCCGGAGAATATTCCTTAGTACGTATTACAGTCCAAAGTACTGCCAGTAAAAAAACTGCCCCGCCTATAAAAAAGGAAAGCTTAACAGAAGGAGGGATCAGCTTCCCGGGTGCCGCCACATTAGCCACACCGAACCAGTTCGTCATGAGGTAAGGCAGGAAAGAAGCGACAATTGCCCCGGTGCCGATGAAAAAGCTCTGCATGGCAAATCCCCGGGTCCGCTGCTGCGCAGGCAGCATATCGCCCACAAACGCCCGGAAAGGCTCCATCGATACATTGATGGAGGCGTCCATTATCCAAAGTGTTCCCACTGCAACCCATAAGAGCGAAGAGTTAGGCATAACGAACAATGCAAGGGAAGCCAGGATAGCCCCGAACAAAAAATAGGGCCGCCTGCGTCCTAGCTTTCCCCATGTCTTATCACTGCAGTGCCCGATAATTGGTTGAATGATCAGTCCCGTAACAGGGGCAGCCAGCCAATAGACTGCCAACCGGTCTACATCGCCTCCAAGACTTTGAAAAATACGGGAAACATTGGCATTCTGTAAGGCAAATCCAAACTGGATCCCCAGGAACCCAAAGCTCATGTTCCAAATTTGCCAAAAACTAAGGACAGGCTTCTTCTTCATGTTTATTGTTTTAACGATGCGACATACTGTGAATGGGAAGATCGTCACCCTTCAGAAAACAGGGAACCAATCCTCACTCGCACAACTTGTCCCACTAAAATTTATTGTCTAACCAAAACACCGGATAGCATCTGAAACAATATTCAGAAGAATAATGAAGTAAAATGAAGTAAAGTAGATCGGATGATTTGCACAAATATAATGCACTAATTTTGATAAAAGCAAAAATCCGGACCTGTTTTTAACCATCTGTAGATCCTGCAGATAGACCTTTTCCGGCAGAAAAGCCCGTTTCAAACGTTTGCAGAAAAAAGAAAAAATATTTAAATTTTTTTATACCGACGATCCCCTGATCACCAGATTAGCGGCTAAAACTTTTGTCTGAGGGGTATAATTTACGGAAGGATTCAGCAACTGCTCCAGCAAAATCCGGGTTGCCATAGTACCCATTTCATATCCGTGCTGATCGACCGATGAGAGGGTCGGTTCTGTTATTCCGGAAAAACGGCCGTCGCTAAACCCGATTACAGCGACTTGCTGAGGAATTTTTACTCCTTTCTTATGGAGGCTTTGCATTGCTCCGATAGCGGTCAGATCATTCGTGGCAAAAATACCATCAGGAGGATTCCGGAGCTCCAGCAACCGGGTGGTTTCAATGAGCGCCTTTTCAAAAGAATCAGCCTCTACAATCAATTCAGGAGCAACAATCAAACCTGATTCTTTCAAGGCCTTGATATAACCGTTTTTCCGGTCGCGACCAATCAACAGGTTGGGGGGCCCTGCAAAATGGGCAATCCGCTTTTTACCGGTTTCTATCAGGTGCATAGTTGCCCTATAGGCGGCATCCTCATCATCGATAATCACCTGGTCTGTTTCAATTTCGGGGACAATCCGGTCGAAAAAAACCAGGGGCAAGCCCTTTTCCTTAAGCATTGTCAGATGATCAAAACGGGTTGTTTCTTTCGATATGGAAACCAATACCCCGTCTACACGATGTGAAAGAAGCATGTTAGCGTTGGCCACTTCCCGGTCGTACTTCTCGTTCGACTGGCATATAATTACTGTAAAACCGGCATCATATGCAATATCCTCAATCCCGCTGATTACCGATGAAAAAAAGTAGTGGACAATCTCGGGAATAATCACCCCGATGGTATTACTCCGGCTGTTTTTCAGGCTAAGGGCCAGTGCATTAGGTTGATATTTCAGTCTGGCAGCCAATTCGTTCACTGCGACCTTTGTTTCTTCGCTAATATCCGGGTGGTTTTTTAAGGCACGCGATACCGTTGAAGGAGAAATGTTCAATGCCCTTGCTATATCCTTGATGGTGATCTGACTGCTTTTCACTCAAAAAAAAATTTTACAATTCGACAACTGACAATCTGACTAACAAATACAATAATATAAATATTATTGTTTAATAAAAGAATATGTTTAATATTTTTTTATCAAAAGAACATATCTTTTGGTAATCAAAAAAATTTTATTCTATTATAACTATCTGTTTTATAACATGTTTAATGCAAACGACTCCGCAAACGTTTGCAGGTTATGATGTGTTAAAAAACAAGAATTTGTATAAAAAAATGTCATAATATTGCCCCCGTCGGATATTGATAATGGAGTAAAGATAGTGAAATTAGATTCTGAAAATTAATGAATTAAAGAAGAAAAGATGACCTAATTGAATTAAAGGAACTAATAACTACATAACATGAAGATTATTCGCAAAAACTTAAAAGCCCTGCTTTTGGTCCTGGGTTTAACTGTAACAGGTATGTCCTGGGCCCAGGTCATTAGCTTATCAGGAAGAGTGACCGACGCCGATACAGGCGAGCCTCTCCCGGGAGTAACAGTCGTTGTAAAAGGAACAACAAACGGAACGATTACCAGTTCTGCCGGAATCTATAACCTGTCTGTAGAGAAAGGTGCTACCCTTCAGTTTTCTTACATTGGATATAAGGCAATAGAACAGGTTGTCGGTGAGTCACCGACTATAAATGTAGCCTTGCACACCGATCTGGAACAGTTGGAAGAAGTGGTTGTAATCGGTTATGGCCAGGTAAAAAAGAAGGACGCCACCGGATCTGTAACCGCAGTAAGCTCCGATGATTTTAATAAAGGTGCGATTACTTCCCCTCAAGACCTGATCATCGGGAAAACAGCAGGAGTAATCATCACCTCCGGTGACGGTGCCCCTGGATCAGCCGCAACCATACGGATCAGGGGCGGTTCGTCCATGTCTGCCAGCAATGATCCGCTAATTGTTATAGACGGTGTGCCCGTCGATAACGATGGCATTTCAGGTATGTCCAATCCTCTTGCCTCGATCAACCCGAACGACATTGAATCGTTTACCGTGTTAAAAGACGCTTCTGCCACAGCGATCTATGGTTCCCGGGCTTCTAATGGTGTCATTATCATTACGACTAAGAAAGGAGGTGGCAAATTTAAAGTAAGCTATAACGGAACAGCCTCTGTTTACACAGTTGGCAAGACGATTGAGGTCTTAAATGCAGACGAATATAAAACGCTTGTTTCCGATTTATACGGGGTAAGTTCCACAGCCTATTCCCTGTTAGGGAGTGCGGACACCGACTGGCAGGATCAGATTTATCAGACGGCTATCGGGCAAGACCACAATGTAAACTTTTCAGGATCAGCTAAAAATCTGCCTTACCGGGTTTCCCTGGGATATACCAATCAGGATGGCATACTGAAAACATCCAATATTGACCGGACCACGGCTGATATCAGTCTGAATCCGTCATTTTTTGATAATTACCTGCATGTCAACCTGAATTTCAAAGGCGTTTACAACAAATCCCGTTTTGCCAATACCAGTGCAATCGGCGCAGCCATTCAGTTCGATCCGACGCATCCGGTAAAAGATGACAATTCCATACAGGAAGGAGGTTACTACGCATGGATGAGTGGGAATACATTCAATAGTCAGGCTGTTTCCAACCCGGTAGCCATGATCAATCTCACCCATGATATATCCAAAATCTACCGCAGTATCGGAAACCTGCAGCTGGATTATAAGCTGCATTTCCTTCCGGATATGAAGGCAAATCTGAACTTGGCTTATGACTATTCCAAAACAGACGGGAACAAATATGTCCCTGCAAATACGACATGGACAACCTCATTTAAAGGTACGCAGGAAGCCTATAGTCAAAGGAAAAGAATGCAGTTACTTGAATTTTACCTGAACTACGGAAAGGATATTGCCCCGCTTGAGAGTAAAATTGATGTTACGGCCGGTTATTCCTGGCAGCATTTTTGGAACAGTACCTCTGATTATGCAACCAGCGCGGATGGCACAACGGTGAATGACGATACTTCTTCTAAATCCCAGAATTACCTGATTTCTTTCTTCGGTCGTTTAAATTACAGCTGGAAAGAACGTTATCTGCTGACTTTTACCTTAAGAGACGATGGTTCTTCCCGTTTTGCTGCAGATAACCGCTGGGGGCTTTTTCCCTCGCTGGCTCTAGCCTGGAAAATAAAAGATGAATCCTTTCTGAAAAACAATCGTATGATCTCCGACTTAAAATTACGCTTAGGTTACGGAGTTACCGGACAGCAGGATATCGGCGATGACTACCCTTATCTGGCTACTTACTCCAGGAGTACAGATGATGAAACGGCTCAGTATCAGTTTGGTGATACCTTTTATGACACATTGCGTCCGAATGGTTATGACGAAAACATCAAATGGGAATCAACCACAACCTACAATGCCGGAATCGATTTTGGCTTTTTAAAAGACCGTATTACCGGAAGCCTCGATTATTATTACCGGGAAACCAATGACCTGCTCAATACCATATCTGTTCCGGAAGGTTCAAACTTAACCAACGAAATCACCACCAACGTGGGGAATCTAAATAATACGGGGCTGGAATTTTCCATAAATACCAAAATCATCTCCAAAAAAGATATCATGTGGGAAATTGCCTACAACCTCAGTTATAATAAAAATAAGATCACCAAATTAACGGCCTATGATGATCCGACTTACAAAGGCGTTGAAACGGGCAGTATCTCCGGAGGTACGGGAAATACCGTACAAATAAACAGTGTGGGATATCCGGTCAAATCGTTTTATGTGTATCAACAAGTTTACGATAAAGACGGTAAACCGGTTGAAGGTCTGTATGTTGACCGGAATAATGACGGAATAATCAATACGGATGATCTATATCGGTATAAAAAAGCAGATCCGGACGTGCTGATGGGTCTTTCATCCCGTTTCTATTATAAAAACTGGGATTGTTCCTTCTCGGCCAGGGTAAGTCTGGGAAATTATGTCTACAATAACGTAGCCTCCAATTACGGAACTTACTATAACGTTTATAACGGCGGGACATCTTACTTATCAAATGTAGTCAAGCAATCTGAAAAATCACAATTTCAAAATGCCCAGTACCTATCAGATTTTTATGTGGAAAACGGATCTTTCTTCCGAATGGACAATGTTAGCTTGGGATATCAGTTTAAAGATATTTTTGATGGTAAATCCAGTCTTCATCTAAGTGCTATGGTCCAGAATGTATTTGTAATTACAAAATACAACGGGCTGGATCCTGAAATATATGGCGGGATTGACAATAACCTGTATCCCCGTCCAAGAACTTTTGTCCTGGGAGTAAATCTTGATTTTTAATGACTAAAACACGAATAATTATGAAAAAATACAATATTCTTCTGATATTGATGCCCGCTGTGTTGTTGTTGTTGGCAGTAACATCCTGTACGGGCGACCTGGATTCAGATCCTATCGATCCAAATGAAACTACTTCAGCAGATGTTTTTGACGATCCGGCTGCCTATAAGGAAGCACTGGCTAAAATATATGCCTGCCTGGCAGTTACCGGACAACAAGGCCCTGCCGGAGATGCAGATATCAGTGGCATTGATGAAGGTTTTTCCAGTTATCTAAGGCAATACTGGAGCCACGAAGAACTAACGACAGACGAAGCCGTTATCGCCTGGAATGATGAAGGCATTTCTGATTTTCATGAACAGGACTGGACGGCATCAAACTCCTTTATTACAGGAATGTATGATCGTCTTTATTATCAGATAGATCTTTGCAATGAATATATCCGGGAAGTTACCCCAAAATTATCCGGCCTTACAGATGACCTGGCCACCAATGTGCCATACTACCTGGCCGAAACCCGGTTTTTAAGAGCCTACAGCTACTATAATGCCATGGATCTGTTCGGACATGTTCCTTTTGTAACAGAAGATGACCCCGTCGGATCTTTTTATCCGGAACAGGTCAGCAGGGATTCCCTTTTCAACTATATAGAATCCGAACTGATGGATATTACCGACGATAATAACGAGATCCACCTGATGGATGCAAAAACGAACGAATACGCACGGGTCGACAAGGCAGCAGCCTGGACCTTGCTGGCAAAAATGTATCTGAATGCATCGGTATTTCTGGGAGACAATGACAAGGAATATTATACGAAATGTATTACCTATTGTCAAAAAATCATCGATGCCGGCTATAGTCTTCATTCCTCTTATCACGAAATGTTTATGGCCGATAATGATCAGTGTACCGACGAAGTGATCTTCCCGGTTACCTTTGACGGAACTCATACGCAAACCTATGGAGGAACCACGTTTATCATCGCGGCAGCCATTGGAGGCAATATGGTTCCATCCGATTACGGGACCAGCCAGAAATGGGGAGGAACAAGAGTTACCAGCTCTTTGGTGAACCTGTTCGATAACGGCGATCAGCGGGCCATGTTCTTTACCGAAGGCCAAAGCCTGGAAATAAACTCGATCTCTGAATTTACAGATGGTTATGCTGTTGAAAAATGGACGAACAAAAATTCAGATGGAACAGACGGCTCAAATTCCAACTACATGGATACGGATTATCCCGTATATCGTCTGGCAGATGTTTACCTGATGTATGCTGAAGCGATCTTAAGAGGAGGATCCGGCGGAAATACCACCACGGCTCTCGGATATATCAATAAAATACGCGAGAGAGCATACGGCGATTCTTCCGGAGATATCACGTCCGGTGACATGACCCTCGATTTTATCCTGGATGAACGAGCCCGGGAACTATACTGGGAAGGACATCGCCGGACAGACCTGATCCGTTACGGAGAATTCAGCGACGGGACCTATATGTGGCCCTGGAAAGGCGGCGTAAAAGACGGGAAAGCAGTCAGCAGCAATTATGATCTGTTCCCGATTCCTTCAAGTGATCTTTCGGCTAACCCGAACCTGGAACAGAATCCTGGTTATTAACAACTAGAAAAATTGAACACATGAAAAAATATATATTCTACATATTCATGGCTGCCTTTGGGGTAAGTATGCTTACCTCCTGCGAGAAGGATGAAACAAAGGTTTATCTGAACAGCGAAGCAACAGCGGGAGATATTACAACACCTGCAACAGGAGAAGCATATGTCCTTACCGATGAAGACTCGGCGGATTATATTACATTTTCCTGGGTAGAACCTGATTACGGATTTGATGCTGCGATCAGTTACACGGTACAGATGGATCAGGAAGGAAATGATTTTGCTGATGCATTTGATATCATCAGTACAACAAGTCCTACCGACTCGATCATGATTTACACGCTGAACAGCAAGGTAATTGCACAGAGTTATGAGGCTAGAACAGCAACCAGTTTTGAAGTCAGGATACGTTCTATTTTAAGCGGGGAAAATGACAGTCCTTATGCCGATACGTTATATTCCGATCCAATAACCGTAACCATTACTCCTTTTGAAGTGGAAGTGAGCTACCCGAAATTATACCTTCCCGGATCGTACGGGTCCAGCGGATGGGCATTCGGCGACGGAACCTATATTATTTACTCGCTAAACAGCGATGGAAAATATGCAGGCTATGGCTATTTTGCTACCGGCGACCAGTTTAAATTTACCACCAATGCGGACTGGACAGAAAACTATGGCGATACCAGCGCCGACGGGACGCTCGATTCCGGAGGCGATAATATTACCATGAATGTAACCGGGTACTACAAGATTAATGTGAACATGAATTCCCTGACCTATACCATGACCGAAACAGATTGGGGAATCGTTGGCGACTTCACGGGCTGGGCAGACGGAGCGGATGTGCCTTTGAATTATGATTCCAGCACAGGATTACTGACTGCCACAACCGACATCACGGCCGGTTCAATCAAGTTCCGGGCTAACGGGGCCTGGGATATCAACTATGGCGATACCGGAGCTGACGGAACGCTCGATTCCGGAGGTGATAATATTACCATCTCATCGGATGGCAACTATACCATCAGTATGGATTTAAGCGGCCCGACTTACACTTATACGATCGTGAAAAATGATTAATTGAATGCGACAAAGGGGCAGGAATCTTTTCCTGCTCCTTTTCTTATTTACCATTTTATTAAAAAACAAGGTGAAAATAAATATACTGCTGACCCTTTTTCTATTGGGGTTACTGACAGCTTGCGGAGATGACGAGATAAAAGGAGCAGACAGTGGAACAGATACCGAAACGGAGGAAGCCAGACCATCAAACGTGGTGGACGGCATAAACTATGATAGCAGCGACCAGACAACAGTCACGCTTTCGCTCCTGGCCCCTGGGAAGGATAGCGTTTATGTACTAGGCGATTTTAACGACTGGCAAATCGACACAACCTATAAAATGAAAAATGACGGGGAACATTTTTGGCTTAAAATCTCCGGCCTTACGCCTCAAAAAGAATACGTGTTCCAATACCTGGTGGATGGTGATATCCGCGTTGGTGACCCGTTTTGCGATAAGGTCAGCGACTCGGAAGATGCATCGATCGATGAAAGCATTTACCCCAATCTGATCAGTTATCCTTCTGGAGCAGGGGGAAGGGCATCGGTGCTTCAAACCGGACAAACCGGCTATCAATGGCAAAACACCAGTTATTCCCTTCCTGAAAAACAGGCTCTGGTAATTTATGAGCTGTTGATCCGGGATTTTACAGACGAAGGTACTTACAAGGCTGTCATTGATAAACTAGGTTATCTTAAAGAACTGGGGATAAATGCAGTTGAACTGATGCCTTTCAGCGAATTTGAAGGCAATAGCAGCTGGGGTTATAATCCCAATTATTATTTTGCACCAGACAAAGCATACGGGACTAAAGACGACCTGAAAGAACTGATCGATTCCTGTCATGGCAGAGATCTTCTTGTTATTCAGGACATCGTGCTGAATCATGCCTACGGATCTTGCCCGCTGGTAAAAATGTACTGGGACAAAACCAACGAAAGGCCGGCCTCAGATAATCCCTGGTTCAATACGACCTCTCCAAATACCCTGTATTCGTATGGTTACGACTTTAACCACGAGAGTACCTATACCCAAAATTTTGTTGACAGTGTTACTACTTACTGGCTCTCGCAGTACCATATTGACGGTTTCCGGTTCGACTTTACAAAAGGGTTCACCAATACTGTGGGGGACGGCTATGACTACGATGCTTCCCGGATTGCGATCCTTGAACGAATAGCCAATCACGTATGGAACATCAATAAAAATGCGTATGTTATCCTCGAACATTTTACGGAAAACTCGGAAGAAAAGGAACTGACTTCGTACAGTAACGGGATGCTTGTATGGGGCAACGGAAATTATAATTTTAATGAAGCCACCATGGGCTATAACCAGGATGATAATTCGGATTTCTCCTGGACCTCCTGGCAAACCAGGGGCTTTACGCAACCCGGGCTCGTGGCTTATATGGAAAGTCATGATGAAGAAAGACTCATGTACAAAAATATCAGTTATGGAAACTCCAGCGGAAGTTATAATATACAGGATCAATCAACTGCCCTTAAGCGGAATGAAATGGCTGCTGCCTTCTTTTTCTGCCTCACCGGTCCGAAAATGATCTGGCAATTCGGAGAATTCGGGTATGACATATCGATTGACTATAACGGACGTACCGGCGAAAAACCCCTGGAATGGGATTATCTTAACGATGCAGATCACCTGTCTCTCTTCAAGGTTTACGCGGCTATGATCAACCTTAGAAAGCTGTTTCCTGTATTCGATTCCGGGACTGAAACACTAAGCCTGAGCGGCGATTTAAAGTATATCCAACTGGAGCTCGATGACCATCACATTACATTGGTCGGCAACTTTGGTGTCAGTACAGAAACGATCAGCGCACCTTTTCAGCACACGGGTACCTGGTATGAATTTTTCAGTAACACGACTCTGGACGTTACATCTCCGTCGCAATCCTTATCGCTGGAACCAGGTGAATACAGGTTGTATTCAGATAAGGAGCTGCCGGAATTTAATGAATGAAATAGTTAGAATAAAATAGTATGATTTATTCAATTAAAAAATGTGGTTGGATTACCGGATGCTTCCATGGTTGAAGGAGAAGTTGCACATGGCCACTAAAAATAGATGAGATATATGAAAAATTTGACACTTTTCCTGGCATTGATGCTAGTTGCAGGATTCCTTCGGGCAGAAGATTTAAGCTCTCCGAACCAGGAACAAAAACTACAGTTTGAAATTATTGATGGTACCCCGGTTTACCGGCTTTTTTATAAAAACAAGCTGGTCATAGCTGACAGTAAACTGGGATATGACCTGAAAAAACAACCTGATCTCTTAACTGGGTTCGAGATAGAAAAGGTTGAACGGTCTTCCTTAGATAATACCTGGGAACCGGTCTGGGGTGAATTCAGCCACATCCGTAATCATTATAATGAAATGGCTGTTACCCTTTTACAAAAAACAACCAACAGGAGACTAATTATCCGGTTTCGACTTTTCGATGATGGCCTGGGTTTCAGATATGAATTTCCGGTACAGGATAACCTCATCTATTTTGTCATAAAGGAAGAAAAAACACAGTTTGCCATGACCGGCAACCACACTGCCTGGTGGATTCCCGGCGATTTCGATACCCAGGAGTATGATTATACCAAATCACGGTTAACAGAGATCCGCGGGCTGATGAATAAAGCGATTACCCCCAATGCCTCCCAGCATCCGTTTTCTCCGACGGGGGTCCAAACGGCTTTGATGATGAAAACTGACGATGGTATTTATATAAATATTCACGAAGCCGCCCTGGTAAACTATTCCTGCATGAGCCTTAACCTGGATGACAAAAACCTTATCTTTGAATCGTTCCTGACTCCCGATGCCATCGGTGATAAAGGCTATTTACAGGCACCATGTGTCAGTCCATGGCGGACAATCACTGTTTCAGATAAAGCGGCAGATATTCTTTTGTCGAATATTACCCTGAACCTGAATGAGCCCTGCAAAATCAAAGATACGTCATGGATTAAACCGATGAAATATGTCGGTGTATGGTGGGAAATGATCACCGGTAAAAGTACCTGGTCCTATACCAATCTGCCAAGTGTGCAGCTGGGGGTTACTGACTATTCAAAGGCACAACCCAACGGAACCCATGCCGCCAACACGCGACACGTAAAGGAATACATCGATTTTGCTGCAAAAAACGGATTTGATGCAGTACTGGTCGAGGGTTGGAATATCGGATGGGAAGACTGGTTTGGCAAATCGAAAGAGGATGTATTTGACTTCGTAACGCCATACCCGGATTTCGATGTGGATGAAACTCAACGGTATGCTGCCACAAAAGGGATCAAAATGATCATGCACCACGAAACTTCCAGTTCTGTAAGAAATTATGAACGCCGGATGGACCAGGCTTATCAATTCATGGTCGATCATAATTATCACGCCGTAAAAAGTGGTTATGTCGGAAATATTATTCCACGGGGAGAGACCCACTATGGTCAATGGATGGTCAATCATTACCTGTATGCCGTAAAAAAAGCCTCCGATTATCATATTATGGTCGATGCCCATGAGGCGGTAAGGCCAACAGGACTTTGCCGCACCTATCCCAACCTGATCGGGAATGAATCAGCCCGGGCCACTGAATACGAAGCTTTTGGAGGTAACCACCCGGACCATACGACCATCCTGCCGTTCACCCGTCTAAAAGGCGGACCGATGGATTATACCCCCGGAATCTTTGAAATGGACGTCAGCAAATACAATCCCGGCAATCATTCCCATGTAAACAGCACTATTGCCCGGCAGCTCGCATTATATGTCACTATGTACAGCCCGTTGCAGATGGCAGCAGACCTGCCTGAGACCTACAGCAAATTCATGGATGCTTTCCAGTTTATAAAAGATGTCCCTGTCGATTGGGACGATACAAAAGTGCTCGAAGCCGAACCTGGCGATTACATTACCTACGCACGGAAAGAAAAAGGAAGCGACAATTGGTTTGTCGGACGGACTAATGATGAAGAATCCCGGATCTCACATATCAATTTCGATTTTTTACCGGCAGGAACCAACTATGTAGCCACAGTTTATGCCGATAAAAAAGATGCCAATTATAAGACCAATCCGCAAGCCTATCAGATCTATAAGCTTGTTGTTACCAGTAAAAGTGAGCTGGATATCTTTTGTGCACCCGGCGGGGGTTACGCGATTAGTCTCATGGAGGCGGATGGACCCGCTGACTTGTCCGGAATAAAAAAACTTTAATCAGTTTTCATCACGATAGATCAAAAGGAGTACAGCTTTTAACTGACTGTACTCCTTTTTAATTTAAATCACAGCAACGATGGCGGCAGTAGCTTATAAATCACCGGGGTTACGATACGCGACAGCAGGGTAGAACTGATCAGTCCGCCAATCATCACGATGGCCAGCGGGGAAATCAGCGGATTGGCAGACAACGCAATAGGCAAAAGTCCACCGATAGCCGTCAGTGTTGTCAGGATGATCGGCAAAAAGCGAATCTCGCCGGCCTGCTCAACGGCTGTATCCAGATCCATTCCTTCCCGTCGCAACTGGTTGGTAAAATCGACCAGCAGGATCGTATTCTTAACTTCAATACCGGCCAGTGCAATCATCCCGACGGAAGCCACAAAGGAAAGCGTATTGCCTGTAACCAGCAAAGCCAATACGGCACCCACAATCCCCAGGGGGATCACCGAAAGGACGATCAGCGTGCTCTTAAAAGTTCTGAATTCCAGCACCAGAACAGCAATAAACAGGAAAACGGTAAAAAGAATGACTGTTCCAAAACCGCCGAATGATCGCTGTGCATTTTCGACTTCCCCTCCCATTTCATAATGATATCCTTTAGGAAACGTTAACCTGTTCATCTGGCGGACCACGTTTTGGATTACCTGGTCATTCCGAAATCCTGCCTGAACAAAGGAGTTAACCGAAACAGTACGTACTTTATTAAGATGATTAATTACTGAAGGTGAAGTTTCAAACCGGAGTGTGGCAAGCTGGTTCAAAGGAATAGCATTTCCTTTCAGATTGTTTACATATAATTCGTCAAGTACAGACAGATCAGGATATGAGGAATGGGGAACACTCATCCGGATCTGGAAATCATTGTCATCTGTTGCCGGATCGGTATAGGTGCCTAAATCGACGCCTGCAACAGCCATCCGTACTGTCCTGTCGATATTCTCTGTAGGAACTCCCAGAGAAAGAGCTTTCTGCCTGTTAATATCCACCCGGATATCCGTTTTGTTATTCCTTACCGGATTATTAACATACATAGTTCCTTTTGTATTTTTCAACAACTGTTCCACCCGGGAAGCCAGGGTGCGGAGCGTATCCAGGTTATCACCAAAAAGGCGGACCTCTACAGGAGAGATCATCGGTGCACCCTGCTCAAAATCTTTTACTTCGACCTTGGCTCCCGGATAAGGTGTCCAGATTTTACGCAATTCCTCCATAATCTTTGCTTTTTTATCCGAATGGATATCCGGGTCCAGCTGGACAAAGATCTCGGCAAAATCAGTCTGTTCATGTTTCTGAACGACATTGTAGTAAATCCTGGGATTACCTTTACCGACATTGGAAGAGTAATACCTGACCTCGGGCATGGTTTTTAATTTACGCTCGATTTGCCGGGTAATGCTGTCGGTATAGTAAATATTCGCTTGTAAAGGCGAAGAAATATCGATCAGGAACTGAGGTTTTTCTGAAGAAGGGAACAGACTGAACCCAACGACCGGTACCAAAGCAAGCGATCCTCCGAAAATACAGACAGCAATCAGCACGGTAAGCACCGGACGCTTCAGTGCTTTGTCCAGTAGGATGGCATAAGAACGGTGAATAACACGTTTAAAAATCCGTAAAACGGCATTGCCTTCCGGGTTTTCAGCAGGCTTCAGCAGCCGGCTCGACAGGAAAGGGACTACCGTCAGGGCCACGAGCATGGAAGCCAGTACCGAACTGATCACGGCAACAGGAAGGCTCCTGATAAAATCGCCGGAAGCTTCCGGCATAAAGACAATGGGCATAAAAGCAATGACCAGCGTCGCTGTACATCCAATCACCGCCCTGGTAATCTGCCGGGTCCCTCTTAGCGAAGACTCCTGACGGGAATACCCTTCCCGCATCCAGCGTTCTGTATTCTCCACGACGACAATGCTATCATCAACCAGTAATCCCAGGGCAACGACAAAACCTACAATGCTGAGCTGATTCAGGCTGTATCCCATAAAATTGATCAAAATAATTCCGATTGAAAGCGACAGGGGGATGGCAATCATCACGACCAGGGAAGCTCGGGGTCCCAGGGGTAAAAGAGTGATCAAAACCAGAAGCACAGCAATCAGAAAGTCTTCTCCCAATCCATTTAGCCTCCGGGAAACATTTTTAGCCTGATCGAAGTTCAGTACCAACGCGATATTGGAAGGAAGTGCCTGTCTAAACTTATCGATAACAGGTAAATACTGATCCTGCGTATGACTGATATTCTCTCCTGCTTTCTGTGCAGCGGTAACGAACAGGCACCGGTGGCCGTTCAGTCGGGTGATATGAGTATCCTGGGCATAATCCGGGTACACATTTGCAATATGCCGTAACAGAATATCCTTTCCATTATTACCAGCTACGATTGTGTTCTCGATCTGTTCAATACTCTGGTAATTGCCGCTGGTTTTGATATTAAAAGATTTTCCTCCGGCAATTACACTTCCAGCAGGGACATTCCCTGCCTCTCCCTGTACAGCCTGCATCACAGCAGCAATGGGTATATGGAGTTGTTTAAGACGGTCAGGCAGTACATCCACCCGGATAAGTTGTTCAGGAAGACCGCTGATTGACACATCCTTTAGAGAGGTAATTTTCTCAAGATCGTCCTGCAGGTCTTCTGCTGCTTTTTTTAACTGTCCCCGGGGTGCATTCTCAGAGATCAGTGCTACCTGTAATATATTGACGCCTGACGGTTCTACCTTTTGTACATCAATGCTATAAATATCCCGGGGCAACTGTTGACGCACGCCGTCCACCTCCCGCACCAGCTCCTGGTATTTTTCCTCCACGTTGCTGTTATAACGATATTCTACATTCAGAATGGCAAGACCGTCAAGAACGCTTGTTTTGATTTGCTTGATATTATCCAGTGCATAAATTCTTCTTTCCAGGGGTTTTACCACTAACTCTTCCATATCTTTTGGACTTGTTCCCGGATAAATCACGACTACCGGAAACTGGGGCGATTTCATATCCGGATCTTCTGCCCTCGGCATGGTGAACATGGTGCTTATCCCGACAGTAAGGGCCATAAGCACCATGATTAAGGTAAACTGGTAATTTTTAACTGCATATGTCGAAATGTCCATAATGCCTCCTTTTACTGTACTTTAATTTCAGAACCATCATCCAGGTAAGGGCTCCCGGAAACAACCAGGTACCGGGCCTGTTCGAAACCGGATGTAATCAGTACCTTATTCTTTTTAAAGTCGCCTACTGTAACTTCGACCTTACGGGCTACCTTGCAGTCATTGGTAACAAATACATAGCCTTTCTCCCCGTCTCCCTCCAAAAGAGCATCATAAGGTATCACCCAGGTATGTAATGCTCCCGACGATGGAAAAATATCTGCTCTGGCAAACAGGCCGGATGCCAGACCTGAACTATTTTTATCACTTATTTTCAAATGAATAGTAAATGTTCCGGATGAAGGATCGATCCCTTCCTCTTTTTTAAAGACATAAGCTTGCAATACTGTATCCGGAACTACATCACAACGGATAACAGCCTTGTCCCCTGTGCTGATAATCGCCCATTGCCGGTCGCTCACACCAACCTTTAACACCCAGTCGTCCTTATGTGCCCCGTTAATCAGCAAAACGGGGGTACCCGGCCCCACAACCTGGCCCTCCTCAACATAACGCTGGAGCACATAACCACTCACAGTCGCCCTGATTTCCGAGAATTTTCTGTTGAATTCCGCAGCCTTTAGCTGCTGTCTCGCAACGTCAAGTGCTGTTCGGGAATTCTGCATTTGTTCCAGCGTAACTACACTATCCTGATAAAGCCTGTAAGCCCGTTGAAAATCACGCTCTGCCTTCTCTTCGGAAAGCCTTGCCTGTTGTACTCCGGCTTCGATCTCGGTCAGGTTTAACGTTGCCAATAATTGCCCGGCCCTCACAGCATCTCCCTCTTTTACCGAAATATTCCGGACGATACCCCCATTTTTAAATGACAGGACCGTTTCATCATCTGTGGAAAATAATCCTGATGACCTGATTACCAAACGATCCTGATTTTTTTCAATAGGCTGTAGTTTTACGGGGATCCTGTCCTCTCTGCCTGATTGTTCCTGCGGTTGGTTACTTTTGCAGGAAACAACCAGTATTGAACAAAATAGTACAATACTGGCTAAACCTGTTTTTCTGTTCATTGTTTATTTGAATTACTTGTTTCTCTTTTTCGAAAAGGCCCAGACAAGTTTGGTTATGATCTCACCTGACCGAAAGTTTCATTGTTCATTAAAATGATAAGAAGCCGTCTCCCGCTCTAATTCAGCAGCAGCTATCAATACCCGGTATTTACTTATGCTCATCGCCATACGGGCAGCTGTAAGCTGATCCCGTGCATCTACTGTTTCGATGTAAGTATTGGTTCCTGACCGGTAGCCCCGTTCGATCAGCCGCTGATAACTCTCGGCAGCTTCCAGCTGTACCTGCGACGACCGGTAGGTACCCCAGGCTGCCTTCAGTCCGTTCTGTGCAAACCGGACACTGACATCAAGCTGCTGGCGGATCTGCTCCTGATTTAGCCGGGCGTCTTTTACATCAAGCTGCGCCTGTATAACCGCCTGTCTGTTCCGGTTACCGGCAAAAAGAGGAAGGTCTAGCCGGAACCCGGCCAGATAATAACGTGACTGTTCGTTGTACTTCCAGTTTTCGGCCTGCGAGCCAAGGTCAAAAAAACCGTTTAGCTTTGGTATAAGGTAACTTTTATTCATTTTTACAACTGTCTCTTTCAGCAGGATCATCTGGTCCGTTGATTTCAGCTCTTCCCTGCCGGTAATTCCTGCTTCTCCATTCAGCCGGATACAGGCCTGTTCCAGTTCTCCTTCCACATTAAAGGAAGTATCTATCAACGAATCCGCAGGACGGTTTAAAAGAGAGTTAAATAACAACCTCGCATTATCAACCTGCCTACGGGCGGCAGTTATGGTTGCCTGTTCCGATGCAATTTCGCTGTTAGCCCGAAGGACATAAGCAGGTAACCCTTTCCCGTTTTCCAGCAACTTTTCATTTACCCGTTTTCCTTCTTCTGCCAGCCGGAGCGATGACTGACTGATCTCCAATGCCTTTACAGCACTTAGATAATTATAAAAAGCAGATTTAATTTCCTTAACAAGTTCTCTCCTGTAAATAGCTACTTCATCCTCATGGAGAACGATTTGCTGTTTACTGATTTTTTTGTTGTATAGAAGGTCTGTATTAACAATAGGAACAGAAGTACGTATATGCGTGTCATAGTAATCCCTCGGCATAAAACTGATTGTTTCATTTTCAAGCTGAGGAAAATCCTGTGTCCCTGTAAGCTGATTTAAGGTGGCGTATGCGCTATTCAACAGGTCACCCAATGGTAACATGATTGCACGTCCTCCATTGGCTGTCTGATAATTAAACTGAAAATCAAGAGCAGGTAAAAACATACTTCTGGCTGTTTCCAGTGCCAGCAAAGCTTTCTGCAGGGAAACATTTTTCTGTTGAAGGACCAGGTTATCTACCAGCCCTTCAGCAATATATTTTTCAAGCGGATCTTTCTGCCCGGGCACCTGTCCCCATCCGGGAAGGGTCGACAAAACAGATAAAATAAAAGAAATAATTAACATTGTTCTCATTATTTACATTGTTAAGTTACGGTTCAAAAAAATATAATTCTCTTTCCCGTTCGACAGGCATCATCCTGCAAAACCAGGTTACGGACCTCACACTCGTCTTCCGACGGACCGCTAACTTTCATCAAAAATAGGGTACAAATCCCATACTGAAGTACTTACTTCATGTTTCCCAGTAATTCAATAAAGCTGGAATAAGCAGCATCCAATGCCTGTTTCCCGTTTTCAAAGAGGTCCAGCTTCTCCCTGCACATATGGTCAAGGTGACCATGAATGGTCAGGCTGCACATTCCATGCATAGCAGACCAGACCAATAAGGCAAATGTCTTTGGATCCTGCCCCTTAAAATAACCGTACTGCTGACATTCCTCAACGGTTTTCAACAAAGGGATAAATGTGTTGGCGCCTTCCTTCCATTCTTCGCCTTCCTGATTATCTGAACATGAAGTATCCAAAAAATCAAGCGGTTCCTTCATGATAAACATCAATTCGTAAAAATCGCTGTTCTCTGTTGCAAACTGAATATAGGTCCGCCCCATCGCTTTCAGCCTCTCAAAAGGATGCTCCACATTCGACAGGGCGCTGAACTTTTCCGCCATCAGCTTAAAACCCTCCCGATGCAGTGCATAAGCAATATCACTTTTATCCTTATAATAAAGATAAATCGTAGTCGGACTGAACTCAATCTCTGCAGCTATTTTCCGGATTGAAGTAGCCTCGTACCCGTACTTCATAAACAACGACTTTGCTGAATCAAGGATCAGCTGCTTCAGATCCCCCTTATGTCGTTCCTTTCTTTCTTTAATTCCCATAATTAAATAACGCTACAAATATACTTAACAATGTTAATATATTCCAAATTTTTCCCATTTTTTATAAAAAAAGCTCTATTCCAAGGAACAGCCGGTCTATAAATAAATTTACTTAGCGGGATATAAATCCCAATCTTACATAAACCGGTTTTATCAGTTCCTTTATTACAGGCAGTTTTCGAATAAAAAACAAGGCCCCGGCAATACAACATATCCCCCCGATGAGTATGGTATTCGGGACCCCAATATATTTTGCCAGCTCTCCTGCTAAAAAGCTGCCAAAAGGAGCAGTCCCCATGAAAGCCATAGCATAAAAACTCATGATCCTTCCCCTTTTATCGTCATCGACTATCGTCTGCAGGATCGTATTGCTAGATGCCATCTGCATCATCATCCCGAAGCCGATAACCACCAGCAGCACCATGGAAAAAGCAAATACCCTGGAGAGGGAAAACAGGATAAGACCAATTCCAAAAACTCCGGCTGCTATCGGGATATGCCATTCCAATCCCGCAGCATTTTTCCTGGATGCCAGATAAAGAGCTCCTACCAAAGCACCCAGCCCGGAAGCACCCATCAGAAACCCGAATGTATGTGACCCGCCATGAAGAATTTCCTTTGCAAAAACAGGCATCAGAACGGTATAGGGCATTCCCATCAGGCTAACCAGCGCCAGCAACAGAATAACGTACTTTATCGGGGCAAAACCAAAGGCGTACGAAAAACCATCTTTCAGCTCTCTGAAAACCTGCTTTTCACTCTTCTTCTTTATTCTGGGAGGGACTTTTATAAACAAAAGGGAAACAATCACGAAAAGGTAACTGATCCCGTTAATCAGGAAACAAATTCCCTCTCCGGTAAAAGCAATCAACAAACCGGCAATAGACGGACCGAGTAACCGGGCACTGTTTACCATAGACGAATTTAAGGCAATGGCATTTCCCAGATCCTCCCTCTTCTCCACCATCTCGATCACAAAGGATTGCCGGGCAGGAACATCAAAAGCATTGATACAACCCAAAATAATGCTCAATACCAGGATATGCCAAACCTGCATGATGCCGAGAAAAAATAAAAAAGCCAGGGTAAGGGCCTGGATCATAGCAAGAACCTGTGTTGCAATAAGAATGTGATACCGGTTACGCCGGTCTGACAAAACACCCGCGAAAGGGGCAAGCAAAAACGTAGGTATCTGACCTGCAAAACCGACAATTCCCAGCAAAACAACCGAGTTGCTGATATCATAAACCAGCCAGGGCATGGCAATACGCTGAAGCCATGTACCGATCAGCGAAATACTTTGACCTCCAAAAAATAAACGGTAATTCCTGTATTTAAGAGAACGAAATATATTTTTCAGCCCTGTTTGTTCCGTTAAACCTTTTTGATTGCTCTTTTCCATAAACTGTTTTCTCTTTCCTGCCTTCTGCAAAATACGAAAGAAGACAATACCTGCTGCACTTCCTAAGCTTTGCTCCAATAAAACTTTAGCCCTTGAAATTACGGTTGATTCTCCAGATTATCCCGATATTTTTCCTGATTTTTTTCTTCCGGAGTTAAGTTAAGGTCTAAAAATTATTTGATCACGATCGTTTTTACATTCACAAATTCCCGGATACCAAGCAGGGAAAGTTCCCTTCCATAACCACTCTCCTTAATTCCGCCAAAAGGAAGACGGGGATCCGATTTGACAGAACTGTTCACGAAAACATTTCCGGCCTCAACACCTTTCTCTGCCAACTCTCCGGCTTTATCCATGTCTGAGGTAAATATGGCGGCTCCCAGCCCGAAAGTAGTATCATTGGCAATCCTGATTGCATCTTCTTCATTCTTAACCTTAAAAAGAGAGGCAACCGGTCCAAACAGCTCTTCCTTATAGGCAGGCATTTCCTGACCGATATTTTCAAGCACGGTAGGTGGATAAAAAGCATTGTCTTTTCCCGGGATAAATCCCCCGCAAAGTAAAGTTGCACCCTTGGCAAGGCTTTCGGTAACCTGCTCGTGAAGCTGGTCCCTTAAATCCTTTCTGGCTAAGGGACCTATAGCCACCAATTCATTATTCGGGTCCCCGTAGGTTGCCTGCTTCATCAGTTTTACGAACTCATCCCTGAAAGCCCCGTAAATGCTTTCCATAACGATAAAACGCTTTGCCCCAATACAACTCTGCCCGGCATTCAAAAGACGACCGGAAACACAGATTTTTGCCGTTTCGCAAATATCCGTATCTTCAAACACCAGATAAGGATCGCTTCCTCCCAGTTCAAGGACTGTTTTTTTCAGTACACTTCCGGCCTTCTGTGCAACAAATTTACCAGCGGGGGTACTTCCGGTAAGCGTAACAGCTTTTATTCTAGAATTTTCAATTACACGTTCTACAGATGATCCGGGGATAAGGACCGTACGAAAAACATTTTGCGGAAATCCGGCTTCAACAACCAGTTTTTCAATGGCCAAAGCACATCCGGGGACATTGCTGGCATGTTTCAGTATGCCGGTATTCCCGGCCATAAGGGCAGGTGCCAGGAAACGAAATACCTGCCAGAACGGGAAATTCCAGGGCATAACAGCCAACACCGTACCAACCGGACGAAAACAGATATATGATTCACTTGATTCCGTTTCAATGGGCTCATTTCTTAAAAAGCGTTCGGCATTTTCAGCATAGTAACGGCACACCCAGGCACATTTTTCTACCTCCTGAATCGCCTCCCTGATTACTTTTCCCATTTCTGAAGTGATCAAATCTCCCAGTTCTTGTTTCCGGTCAGTCAATAGTTCAGCTAACCGGTACATATGCACCGAACGGATTTCAAACGAAGAAAAGCGCCATTCCCGCCAGGTTTCATCTACCCTGCTTATAATCCGGTCAACTTCGTCCGGAGTATAATCTTCATATTCATTTATGAGTTTTCCGGTATAGGGGTTTATTGCTTTCATAAGCCTTATTATCTGTTTAACAATTCAGGTTCCGATAAATCACAATGTCAGGTCAGCTGTCGTGCACAGCTTTCCTGTTGGTTCCCTTTTTACTCAACGATCCGGATCTCCGAGGTAACTTCAAGTGCCTTTCTGTAAACAGCACCGACCCCGCAATATTTTTCTTCCGAAAGTTTAACAGCCTTTTCCAGTTTCTCCAAAGGAAGGCCTTTCCCCCAGAACTGGTAAATGACCTTCATTCTTTCATACTTTTTAGGAAAATCTTCGCTTACATCTCCCTCAACGATTACATGAAACTCGTCAGGAACGATTTTCATTTTCTTCAGGATCGAAATAATATCAACCCCCGTACAACCAGCTAAAGCAACCAGCATTAGCTTCTTTGGACGTGGACCAAGGTTGTCACCTCCATTATCGGTATCGGCATCAACAATCAATGTATGGCCATCTACATTTGATTCAAAGGCCATGTTTTGTTTCCAGTTAAGATCAACGGTATGTTTCATGTTTCTCTCAATAATAGTCACCTGAAATGATTTTCATCACTTAAAACATATGTTTAATTTAAATGTTCATAACAGGTTTCTGTTTATAAAAAAAATTTTATTTATTTTGCCCGAAAAAAATTAATATATGAAAATATATAGATGACTGTTTTTACAAAAATAAGTGTTCACCGTATATTTAAGTTTAATTTTTGAAGAATTATTTAAATCTTTGCAAACGGAGTGTTAGAGATGCTATAGAAAATTTTTTCGGAATACATGAAAATATATATGTATGAAAAGTTCGATTAAAAGACCAACTGAACAAGAATGTGACCTGTCTGGATTTCAATTGTTCAAGAAGTTAACCCCACAGGAATTTTCAAGGCTGAACTACGATAAAACCTGCTCAGTATTCAAAAAGGGAAGCATTATTTACCGGGAAGGAAGCAGACTTACCGGTTTTTACTGTGTAACCCGGGGAATAGTAAAAATATTTAAAACCGGGATCGATGGGAAAGAACAGATTATTCGCTTTGCCAAAAAAGGCGAAATTATCGCTTATCGTTCGTTACTTAGCCAGGAATTAGCCTGTACAACCTCAAAAGTTATTGAAGAAGCTGTTTTATGCCATATCCCTTACCAGACCCTGATTTACCTGATCCAGAACAACTGGGAATTTTCGCACCATATGCTACAGATCGTGTGCAGGGAATTGCGTGAAGCCAACGATTATATTACTGATATAGCTCAAAAAACAGTCAGGGAAAGGCTTGCAGAAATACTGTTGCTTCTGAAAGACAATTTTGACCTGGACAACGCGAACACCCTACAGATATCGCTTACCCGGGAAGAACTGGCCAACATGGTGGGAACGGCAACCGAAAGTGTAATCAGGCTGCTCTCCGAATTCAAGCAGGACAAACTGATCGAACTGCAGGGCAGGCGTATCAAATTGCTTGACATTCCTGCTTTAACAAAAGCAGCTAATTTATAGAAAATTAATCTATTTTACTGGTTAATCCAGCTTTCAGGATCCAGTTTTTGGTTTTCTTTCCATATCTGAAATTTCAGCACGGTCTTATCGTCATCCGCGTCTGTGTAAATTGACCCGATTGCTTGCTTTAAAGACACTTTCTGTCCTGCCTTGACAAATACGTCCTTTAAATTGGAATAAACGCTTAAAAAGCTTCCATGACGTATTATAACGGCCGTATTACCTCCTGATACGGCAAATATCCTGCTAACTTCCCCATTAAATACCGCCCTTGCAACAGCGCCTTTCTGCGTGGCTATATCAATCCCGTTATTCTTTACCTTGAGCTGTTTTAACACGGGATGCGCATGAACTCCAAAATGTTCGGTAATAATTCCCCGTTCGACCGGCCAGGGTAAATGACCTTTATTTTTTTCAAAATCGGCAGATACCAGTTTTTCTTCTTTTGTAAGGCCATATTCAGTTTTATTTGCGGCTTTACTCGTTTCCTCACTGATTAACTTTTCGATAGCCCGCTCCAGTTCTTCCTGTATTTTTTCCTGTTCCCTTAGTTTCGTTCTCAGTTCCCGCTGTTTTTTTTGCAGCGTCACGACATACTTGTTCTGTTCCAGCTTTTCCTGCTCAAGGTTATAATTCTCTCTCTTTTTTGTTTCGACCAATTTTGCTTTCTCTTTTTTTTGTTCCTCCAGGTCAGACAATTTTTTACTTATCAATGACGACATGGAACTGATCACTTCTGCTTCATTTTGCCTGTAACTGGTATATTGCCGGAGATAAAGGAGCCTCTTATAAGCCTGGTTTATATCTTCCGAAGACAAAAGAAAAATAATCAGGTTATAGCTGTTACTCGTTTTTTGGGCAAAACGGATCATCCCGGCATATTCCTTCTTCAGTTGTTTAAGGTCGTCTTGCAACATACCTGTAACTTCATAATTTTCAGAAATATAAAAATCAAGTAAACCGATCTCTGAATTTACACTTTCAATAAAACTGTTCCGGTTCTCAATCTGGCTGCTAATCAGTTTTAACTTGTTCAAAGAGGCCTTTTCATTTTTCCGGGATTCTTCAAGCAGGGTAGAGGTATATTTCATGGCTTTTTCCGCATCGTTCTTTTTTGCACGCAGCTCCTGCATGGATTGTCCCCTGGAAGACAACGCCAAAACGATCAGGAAAAAGCTAAAAAAGAAACGTCTCATTTATCTGCCTAACATTACAACAATCAAATGTAGTTTACAGTAATCTGGTCTTTACCTACAAAACATCCTTACTGTTAATTAATTTGTTTATACTTATCAGGTATCCTGAAATTAACAGACGGATCATATGCTGTTGAAAATTTACTTAATTTAAGCTTTATTTTCAAAAAACGTTCTGCCCCTGTAAAATTAATCGCTATATCCCCTGGGTATAACTGATTGTCAATTGATTGAAAATCGGAAAAATCGATAACAAGTTTTTTTCCATTTGACTTATCATCCAGAAATACCTTTCTTATTTTATAAGTTAACGGATCAATGTAAAGATACTGAACTACAAGATCTTCTTCATTTAACTTTTTAAGGTAACGGTCCACTTTTTCGTCTTTTTTCTTCTTAAAAATTTTATCAAGTTTCCGGTTCTTTAACGATTGTAGGACATATAATCCGGAATCGGCATAGGAAACAAATTCCTTAAAGTCATTTTCCTTCTCATCTTCCCTGTATGAAAAAATATCATTGGCAAGCACCGATTGTACCATATAAAAGTCAAGATCGGCCCCCGTAAATCTATCCAGAAAACTATAATCTTTTAACAGGTAAGACTTGTTGAAATAATTTACCATTTTAATGCTGTCAGGCGTTAAAAGCAATCGTCCTACCGGTACGTTAAGTTTACTTAAGGAAACCAGGATAAAACTGTCTTTCAATAATTTTAGTTCAGCCCTAAATGAAGCTTTTTCATCAGGAGTTTCATAAGAACAGGAAATCCGCTTTATTCCGAAGCTTTTAAAATCAAAAGCACTGTTTTCGACATTTCTGATCAGACGGTTCGTACTGACGGGTTTAAGTTTTTCAGTGATTAAAGTGCTCGGAGCTTTACACGAAAACATTACAAAGAGCAATATCAGGGAGTAAAGCAGTTTATTTTTCAAAGATCGTGTTTTCAAGGTTGTTTACTTTCTATATAACGTGACTCCTTTATTTTCTGATCCAAAACATCGGACCCTTCTCCGAGTTCTTTTGCTTTTTTCCAGCTTTCCATTGCCTTTACCTTATCTCCCATCATATAAAGGATATCACCATAATGCTCAACCAGAACGGCATTTTTATCGCCTCCATTTTCCAGGGCTATTTCCATATAATGCTTTGCCTGGCTGTAATCTTTTTTCTTAAACAAAACCCAGGCATGCGTATCGAGATAAGTCGGATTCTGAGGATTTGCCTGAACAACCTTGCTGCTCATACTTTCTGCCTTATCCAGATCTTCTCCTCTTACCGATAAATAATAGGCATAGTTGTTCATAGCCATATAATTATCAGGATCCATCTTGATGACCTCATCATAAGCCTTGAATGCTTCTTCCACATGCTTAAGCTTATAATTAGCCTCAGCTTTATATATCTCGAACTGAATTTTCAGGTTTTGATTGTCTCCTGCGTGCGGTTCTCCCTCATTCAGTATTTTTAACGCCTCGTCATATTTATCCAGCTGGATAGCCGCAACGGCATTGAGCGCATAAACGACAGCCTCATCAGGAAATAAAGTAAGGGCCTCTTTGCTGTCTGTATAAAGTGTTTTAAAGTCCTGCAAGTCATTGCTGATAAAAAGCAACTGCTGCCATATCGTAAAATTAGTATTGTCTGTTGCTATATATTTTTTAAGATATTCCCTTGCTTCTTCAAGTTTATTTTGCCTGATCAGGTTATCAGCATAGACGGTGTACATCAGGTTATTATCGGGGTATTTATCGTGAAGAATCTGCAGCAGTTCATTCATCTGATTATCTGTCCAGTCGGAACTGTCCGGATTGGCAGTCTGCATCATGTAATACTGGATTTTTGTATTCGCATCGAGTTCATCGTTTTCAAAAGCTTTCTTGATATGTTCAAAAGCTTTTCCATAATCTCCTTCCTGCTGGTAAAATCCGGCAAGCGAAAAATGAACAAAACCGTTGTCCGGCTGTATTTCAAGTATTTTGTTATAATACTTCAGGGCATTTTCCTTATCTCCCTGATTTTGGTACATTTCTGCCAGTATACCGTAATACTGCGGATTTTCAGGATCTTTGCCAATTAATTCCCTGATTTCCTCGAAAGCTTTGTCTGTTTTTCCCCAAGACATGTAGACCTGTTCTTTGGCCACAGAAATCTGATCAATAATACCCGTTTTTTTCTGTAGCTCATTATAAGCATTTATGGCTTGCTCATATTCTTTTGCCATTACCAGCAGACCAGCTTTGGTAAAAAGATATTCGTTATCGTCCGGTTCAGCCTGATATAGCTGGTCATAAACATCAGCCGCTTCAACATATTGCTTCCGTTGCTGATAAACCTGGGCGAGCAGAATTTTGTACCACTTGTTTGTATCATCAATAGAAACTGCTTTCTGGAGCAGCAACGAAGCACTTGTCAGGTCTTTGTTGGCATAATGTACCTGGGCGAGCTCATACATGGCAGCTGCCGAATTTGGATCGATTTCCAGGCAACGCGAAAACACCGATGCAGCATCTTTCAGGTTACCAAGTTTTTTTTGCTTTACGCCTTCTATAAAAAGGTATTCAAGCTCGTTCTGTTCATCTTCTGTTAGCTGCGTCTCTGTCTGTTTAGTCTCCACCGCTTTAGTCTCTCCTCCTGTAGTGATCTTCTCCGAAGTCGTCTTCTTCAGTACCGCACAGGATGACAATCCCAAGCCAATCAGAAATATGTAAATAATTCTTTTAAAATTCATTCGAAAAAAGTTATTTCATTAAACTTGTGTAAGTTTCTAAAAGCTACCATGTTTCAGAGGCAATTTTTTTTTATCTGTTCTTTTTATTTCCGTTTCGTCTAGCCAACTTATCATGCACATGCTTGTTTCCTCCGAACGAGCTTAATTAATTGTTCTGTTTTCTTCATTCCATAGGACCATATACCGGCAACAACAATTTGATTAATTTTTTCCGGTGTGACCAAATCCTCCGGCTCCCCGGTCGGTTTCTTCTAAAAACTCTACCGGTAACCAACTCACTGTTTCATGTCTGGCTACAACCATCTGACAAATACGTTCGCCATGTTCTATTTTAAAGTCTTCGGTAGAAAGGTTGATCAAAATGACGCAGATTTCACCCCGGTAATCCGCATCAATAGTTCCTGGCGAATTCAAAACGGTAATTCCCTTTTTCAATGCCAGTCCACTTCTCGGTCTTATCTGAGCCTCGTATCCGACCGGTAGTTCAATGAACAATCCAGTTGGCACCAAAATCCGTTCCAAAGGTTTTAAAACAAGAGGTTCTTCAAGGTTTGCCCTTAAATCCATCCCAGCTGAAAGAGCTGTGCTGTAGGTGGGTAAAAGGTTCCTCGAACGATTGATGATTTTTACTTGCATGAATCTATTTTTAACAATTTAGCAAAGATAGGGAAATATCAACATGTCCCTTTCAGTAATTCAATCTATTAACAATATTTATAACTCTTAGATATAAAGCAAAGCTTCCATGATTTTGTCCGAAATAAACAGTCCTTCAGTTGTTAGTTTGTAAATTCCATCCTGAAAAAACATATGCCCTGACTCCAAAAACGGTTTTGCTTCCTTTTCAAAATAAGCACTATAAACAGGATCAAAGCTATTTTTAAGTTCTTCCCTGGAAATGCCCCAAATTGTCCGGAGCGAGGTAATCATATAATCATTATATTGATCCTGCGGCCTTAGCACCTCATTTTCCGAATAGGGAAGGCCTTGTTCGATTGACTTCATGTATCTGCCCAAGCTGGATACGTTCCATTTTCTTGTTTTCAGGTCGAACGAATGAGCCGAAGGACCAAAACCGAGGTAATTTTTTCTTTGCCAATAAGAGCGGTTATGTCTGGAATACAAGCCATCAACAGCAAAATTTGAAATTTCGTAATGCTCAAAACCGACTTTCTCCAGCATATCTTTCAATAGTCTAAATTGTCCGAAGCTAAGCTCATCAGGAAGTTCTTTCAATTTTCCTTTTTTCAGGTAATCATAAAAGACAGTCCCTTCATGATAAGTAAGATGATAAGCAGAAATGTGCTGAACCCTGAGCGAAATGGCTTTTTGAATATTCAACTGCCAATCTTCAAGCGACTGCCCGGGCAGGCCATAGATCAGGTCAAGGCTGATATTATTAAAACCTGCTTCCCGTGCGTCCTCAATACAATGCATCGCCTGACGGGCATTGTGCCTGCGGTTCATTCCTTTCAGGTCCCTGTCATTAAACGATTGTATGCCAACGCTAAGCCTGTTAATATCTGTTTTTTTGATATCATCCAAAAAGGTTTTTGTCAGGTCATCAGGATTTGCCTCCATAGTGACCTCTGTATCATCGGCCCATAGAAAATTCGCTCTCAGAACCCTGAAAATATTGCTTATTTCTTCAATTTTTAGTACCGATGGGGTACCTCCTCCAAAATAGATACTTTGAACGGGCTCATCTTCCAGTTCGTGACACCGCTGGACAATCTCCTTCTTCAGGGCAATAAGAAAATCAGCTTTTGCAACAAAATCAGTCGATTTATAAAAATCACAATAATGACATTTTGTCTTGCAAAAAGGAATATGAATATAAATTCCAGCCATAAAAAATAAGAAATAATCAAATTTTGATTAAATCTTCGTGCCCTTTCATATCAGAAATAATATTGGCAATTGTTGTTTGTGAATAAAATTCCATCAGTTCCGCCCTCACTTCGCTGAAGCGTCCGTGAACAGCACAAGGTTTCCCTTTCTCATGATGAACTGAACAAGGCTCCAGGCTAATCAGGCAATTCTTGAAAAAATCTTCACCATCCACCGTTTTAACAATCTCGTACAAAGAAATTTCTTCAGCTGGTTTTCCCAGTCCAAAACCTCCGTTCGGACCTTTAGTCGAAGATAAAATTTTTTGTTTCACTAGATTTTGTAAAATCTTACCTAAAAAAGGAGTAGGAATATCCAAATCACCGGCTATTTTTTTTATACCGATTTTTTCTCCTTTTTCGCTAAACTTTCCAAGGTAAATCAACGCCCTTACGGCATATTTACATGTATTAGACAACATAATATTACAAATTAGAATTCCATTGCTGACTAAAAGATTTTTCTGCAAAGCTGGGCAGTTCCTTTTCTGGTCCCAGTGCATTCTTTCCAAAAGAAGCCAGCCCGTTTTTTATCTTTCCACCAAAAATATCCAGCCTTTTCCGTTTTAATAACGTCTTTTCATAGGCTTTCATCCCAAGATTCCAGGTTATGGTGCCATATCCGTTCTCAACAGCATCCCTTCGGTTAAACAACAACATTTTATGAAGAGGTATTTTTACAGGACAAACTTCTGTACATCTTCCGCAAACAGAACATGCAGAACTTAAATGATTGTAATCTGAAAAACCTTTATAAAATGGCGTAATAACAGAACCGACAGGTCCACTGTAAGTAGCCGCATAAGTGTATCCTCCAATATTTTTATAGATAGGGCAGGCGTTCAGGCAGGCACCGCAACGAATGCACTTCAACGATAGATACTGATCATCGCTTTGGTAAAGTTCACTTCTCTTATTATCCAACAGAATGACGTACATTTTCTCGGGTCCGTCAACCTCTCCATCTTTTTTCGGACCGGTAACGATCGAGTTATAAACGGTCACCTGCTGTCCTGTCCCGTGGGCCGCCAGAAGCGGCCACATTAATCCAAGGTATTGCATCGAAGGAATCACTTTCTCAATTCCTGCAATGACTATGTGAATTTTAGGAAATGAAAAAGTCATCATGGCATTTCCCTCATTTTCAGTCAAAGCTATTCCTCCGATATCAGCAATCAAAAAGTTTGAACCAGTGACCCCTATATCAGCACTGATAAACTTATTTCTTAGCAAACTACGTACATAAGAGGTCAAAAATTCAGGAGTACTCTTTTCCGGCGTATCAAATTTCACGTGGAACAATTCTGCTATGTCTTCCTTCGATTTATGCATGGCAGGAGTAACAATGTGGTAAGGTTTTTCTCCTGCTATCTGAACAATATATTCACCAAGATCTGTTTCTAGCGATTCAACTCCCAGGTGCTCCAGATGCTCGTTAAGGTCAATTTCCTCGGTGGTCATCGATTTACTCTTAACAAGCAATTTTGCCTGGTTTTCCCGGAGAATCTTTTGAACTGCCCCGATAGCTTCATTCCCGCTTTCAGCCCAAATCACTTCAGCACCATGTCCCGTAATATTCCTTTCAAACTGAAGCAAATAATCATGAAGATTATTTATAGCTATCTCCTTTATATAGGACCCTCTCTTTTTAGCAAGTTCAAGGTCAGAATAACGCTGTTTCCCTTTTTCAACAGCAGCATCATAACGGGAAATATTAAATTTTATTGTTGCTCTGTGCTTTTTATCGAAAGCTATTTTATCGGCATCGTGTATAAAATTTTCCTTAACAACTGTCATAAATGGATTCATTGTTTATTGCAAGCACAAAAATAATACTTAAAAGTATTTATTTATGCTTTCTTAACGAAGAAACTTTTGGAATTCCTTATTTTCCAAAATATAAACAGTCGTAACAAAAATTATTAAAAGTAGCAAATGAAAAATATTCTGTAACAAAATCCCTTCCGGACTTATAATAAGAGAAAAAGAATAGATCAAAAATGCTACTAAAAAATAGAAAAAAATTCTTTTCATGGGGTAATTTACCGGATAGTGCCTTTGTCCGATTACATATGAAAGTACCGACATTACAATAAAACTAATCAGTACTGCCACCGCTGAAGCCATGTACCCATAAACAGGAATAAATAATATATTAATTATCAGATTTATGGCTGCGCCAATTAGTGCGAAATAAGCACCGTAGCGGGTTTTATCAGTCAGCTTATACCATAATGACAGGGTATAGTAAATACCAAGGAAAAGATTGGCCATCAAAATATAAGGTACCACTTTTAGACCCGAGAAATATTCTTTATCAATAATGTTAAATGTCTTGAACAGATCCAAAAACAAGCTTATACCCAAAAAAATAAGCAGACCTAATATCACAAAGTATTTTAAGACCAGGGCATACCCGTTCTTGTTGTTTTCTGATTTGGCCTGAGAAAAGAAAAATGGTTCAAAGGCATACCTGAAGGCCTGGATAAACATATTCATTAAAACGGCCAGTTTATAGTTAGCTCCGTAAATTCCCAATTGCTCCATGGGATGCTGTAAGGCCGGGATTAATTCAGGAATCAGTATTTTATCTATATTTTGGTTTACCATACCAGCTATTCCGACAATCAGTATAGGAAAGGAATATAAAACCATTTCTTTCAACAATTTGCCGCTGAACTTTAACTTTACCTTCAGCTCGGGAAGTAACAGGATAAAAGTGATACCGGAAGCTATCAGGTTCGATATAAAAACATAACCCACGCTTATTTTATCCGAGTAAATTAAGTTTACCAGGCTTGTCGGGTTGTTCTTTAGCAGGGCAGGGCAGATGGTCAGAAAGAAAATATTGAAAAAGATATTTGAAAAAATATTGACAATCTTAATTACGGCAAATTTTATGGCTTTTCCTTCAATCCTTAACTTTGCAAAGGGGATGGAAGTAAAGGCATCGAAAGCCATGATAAAAGCGATCCATGTAACATATTCGGGATGTTTGGCGTAATCAAGCCATCCGGCAATAACATCCGAAAAACTGTAAACAACAAGCAAAAAACTCGCCGATGTAAAGAAAAGGGAAATCATTGAACTCGAATAAACCAGGCCCTTGTCTTCATGGGCAGAAGCAAACCTGAAATAGCCTGTCTCCATCCCATAAGTCAGTAAAACCAGCAGAAAAGCCATATACGAGTATAGATTTGTGACAATGCCATACTCCGCCGTCATGAATATATGTGAATAATAGGGAACGAGCCACCAGTTTAAAAAACGTCCCACAATACTGCTGACACCGTAAATAGCAGTTTCGCCAACTAACTTTTTAAATGAGTTCAATTTGCAAATTTTTTTTGGCAAAGATAGCTATTTGCAGTGATCTGGTTAAAAAGTCGATAAAACTTTTCTTATGAAGCAAACAGTTATAATAAATTATTTATATACAACAATTTATGAGCTAAATAAGCAAACGGATTTTAAATATAAAAATACAAAAGTAAAACCATAAACTTTGATAAAATCCGCTTTGTTTGCGCAGCTTTTTATGTATTTTTATCCGTCTTATTTTTTTATTATAAAATTGAATCAAAATGAAGTTTAAAGTTTTCAGCTTGATGATCATCAGTTTATTTCTTTTAACGGGAATTTCCTGCAGCAACACGGCAAAAAGTTCCAGAAAACCAGTATCTAAAATCACTGTTTCATCTGGCGGAAAAAAAATTTATACAGGTGATCCTGTCACAATAATTGTTTCAGTAAAAGTAAAAGGGGGAGAGCTTGACAAGGCAGAACTTTTTCTGGACAATGAATTGGTAAAAACTTCAAAAGAAACGGATTTCAATTACACGGTGAACAAGTTTGATATGCCCGGAAAGCATCAGGTCAAGGTAATCGCCAATAAGGGCGATGGGGTAGAGGGGGCCAGTTTTAGCTCTTTTGAAGTACTTTCCGATATAATACCTGAGCAGGATACTTACGAAGTTCAGAATACATATCCGCATAACACGGACCACTTTACCCAGGGACTTGAAATCCATAACGGCGAATTTTATGAAAGTACAGGTGAAAAAGGAAAATCAGGTATTTTCAGGTTCGATCTGAAGAGCGGAAAAGTACTTCAGTCGATAAAGATGCCGGATAAATATTTCGGCGAAGGTATTACTATTATGAATAATAAAATTTACCAGATCACCTATAAAGCTCAAAAAGGTTTTGTTTATGATTTAAATACTTTTGCAAAGGTCGACAGTTTTACCTATGAAACACCTCAGGGCTGGGGGTTGACGCATGATGACAAATACCTTATAAAAACTGACAGTTCTGAATATTTGCATTTTATAGATCCAAAAACGATGAAGGTTGTGAAAAAAGTTGCCGTCTATGACCATAACGGCCCGGTAATGCAACTTAATGAACTGGAATATTCAGATGGTTATATTTATGCCAATATATGGACAACCAATTATGTTGTCAAAATTGATACTGAAGCAGGTAAAGTAGTTTCCAAAATTGATTTTTCAGGGCTGCTTTCAGTAATGTATAACCCAAATAAACCAGTTGATGTACTAAACGGGATAGCGATCGATGCGGTAAGCAAGAAAATGTATGTTACCGGAAAACTTTGGCCCAAACTTTTTGAAGTGAAACTTGTCAAAAAAGACGGGGCTCGTCATTAATCTTTACTTTTCCAAGGTGGGTATATGCAAGCTCTGTGGCTTCACGCCCCCGGGGTGTTCTTTTTATAAAGCCTTCTTTTATAAGAAAAGGTTCGTAAACTTCTTCTATAGTCCCGCTATCTTCACCAACAGCTGTTGAAATAGTAGTTAATCCAACAGGTCCTCCCTTAAATTTATCGATGATCGTTTTTAAAATCTTGTTATCCATTTCGTCCAGACCATGCTTGTCTATATTTAAGGCCTCAAGCGAATAGCGCGTAATATCAAGATCAATATTTCCGCTCCCCTTAACCTGGGCAAAGTCCCTTACCCGTCTAAGCAAGGCATTGGCTATACGTGGAGTACCGCGGCTCCTGGAAGCTATTTCAATAGCAGCACGTTCATCAATCCCTACATTTAAAATTTTAGAGGAACGCTTTACTATTCCGGTTAAAATTTTCAAATCATAATATTCAAAATGAGCTTTGATCCCGAAGCGGGCACGGAGAGGACTGGTAAGAAGTCCGGAACGGGTAGTGGCACCTATAAGGGTAAACGGATTAAGCTCAAGCTGAATAGAGCGCGCACTTGGCCCTTTATCTATCATGATATCAATTTTATAATCTTCCATAGCCGAGTAAAGATACTCTTCCACAATCGGGCTTAAACGGTGTATTTCATCAATAAAAAGGACATCATGTTTATCAAGGTTTGTCAACAAACCGGCCAGATCGCCAGGCTTGTCAAGTACAGGACCTGAAGTGAGCTTTAGGTTTACACCGAGCTCATTGGAAATAATATTTGAAAGCGTCGTCTTACCGAGTCCGGGAGGACCGAAAAGTAAAACATGATCCAAAGCTTCGTTCCGCATCCTGGCTGCCTTAACAAATACCTTCAGATTTTCGACAATCTGTTCCTGCCCGCTGAAATCATCAAAACTCAACGGTCTTAATTTCCTGTCGAATTCCGTATCCTTTTCAGGAAATGATGAATTGTGAAGGTCAATCTCTTCCGACATATAAAACGATTAATTTTCCTGCTGACGACAAAGATAGCTTTAATTAACGAAGCTAAAAATTAATATATGACTCAGCTTATGATGTTAAGTTCCCTGAATATCTGGTTTAGCCTTTCCATATCAAACGGTTTTGCCATGAATTCGTTCATTCCGTAAGAGAGGCACTTTTCGCGATCGTTATCCATTGTATTTGCTGTCAGCGCTATGATCAGTGTCTGAGGTGTAATGTGATTGCTGTTTTCATATTCCCTGATTTTTAAAGTAGCATCCAGTCCATCCATCACGGGCATCATAATATCCATGAGAATTACGTCAAACTTATTTATTTTGAATAAATCAAGAGCTTCCTGCCCGTTGTTTGCTATTGTTACTTCATGCTTTAATTTTTTAAGGCTAAAAGTTACAATGCGCTGATTTAAAATGTTATCTTCTACCAATAATATAGAAAGTCTTTCTTTCATTCCGATTATCCCTAATACGTGATAAAATTAATTTCATTTTTAAAAATAGAAATCATTTCTCTGTTTAAACAGCTTATTTAAATATATTATTTTTTAAAAGAATTTTATAATAATAAATATATCCTGTTAATATTTGTGAAAAGTTTTTTTCTTTAGTCTTGTTTTTTAGTGATTCTGTTTTTTATGATTCTTTATACACTTTTGTTTAACTTTCTTTTCTTTTGAAAACCAATGTCTTTTATACTTTATCAACAATTGTTGGTATCTGTTTATTTTTATTTTTATTTTTTAAAAAAGCTTTTTGTAACTGTTTATTTTTTGGTTATTCTTTTTTGTTCTTTTCTCTTGCCTTTTTCATTTTTACTCGTTTTGATAAATAAGTGTTAAAAACCAAATTAATTATTAAAAAAATGTTTCTTAAATATTAACAGCTCTGCATTCTTTGTTAACAATTATTTCTTTTTGTTCCTTGCTGTGTACCAGTCACTTTTTATTTTTCATTTTATTTTATAAACAGTCTGTTTATTTGGTATCTTTTTATTCTGTCTTATTTTTATGTTCTTTAAACTGCCTCTATGTTGTTTATTTTGTAGATAATAAACAATTTCTTAGATTAGCTTCTAACTTTATATCTTTTAAGTTTTACGTATAATTTTTTTGTGTTGCACAAGATTATTTAAATATAAAAAGATTTTTTTATATTTATTATTTTAATTTTATAGTTTAAGGTTCTCTTTAGAAGTTTTCTTTTTTTACTGGTAGTTATTTTGTTTTAGTCTTACTTTTGCTCCTTTTTGAGATTATCGTATATTTTTTAATAATTAACTGATTGTTATTGTCTTCTTTTTTATTTAACAATATAGATTCAATTAGGTTTTAAAATTTTAATCTTTGTTTAAGGGAGGGAGGAATTATTTTTATTGTTATGTCTTTTTATTGATATATTCATGTTTTTAAGCAGCTAATTTTACTAAATCGGATATAATTTTGTTTATTCAAAAAATGGATGTCATAACTTTCTCTTTTGTTTTAATTTGAAATTGTCTTCTGATAGGTAAGATGAATAATTATTTAAAGATACCATCGGACATAAAATATCTTGATCAGGTAAAAAATTTTGTTTATGAAATATTAGAGCAAAATAGTGTAACTGATTCTGCAATGCTTTTTATTAATCTTTGCGTGAATGAGTGTGTTAGTAATGCAATTGTTCATGGAAATAGGGGTGATATAAATAAATATGTATTGATTTCTTTTTTTTCTGAATCTGATTTCTTATTTTTTGAAATTGCTGATGAGGGATATGGTTTCAATTATATGGATTTGCCTGATCCGACTTCTTTCGATAATATAAAAAAGGAAGGTGGGAGAGGTCTCTATATTATTCAGTCGTTTGCAGATGAAATTAAATTTAAAAATAACGGTTCACTAGTTCAATTAAAATTTAAATTGTGAGTATTAGTTTCTTTTTTGAAGACACTCCTTCTGTCGCGTTTAGCAGGAGAGAGATTAAAAGCTGGATTATTGCTTCCATTACTTTTGAAAATAAAAAGGTGGGTAATATTAATTTTATTTTTTGTTCGGATAGATATCTTTTAAAGATTAACCAGCAGTATCTTAAACATGATTATTTTACTGATATTGTAACATTTGATTATGTTGAAGGAGATATAATTTCTGGTGATGTATTTATAAGTATAGATAGGGTTAAGGAAAATTCTGGAATTTATAATGTTTCTTTTGAAACTGAGCTTCATCGTATTATTATACATGGTGTACTTCATTTGCTTGGTTATCATGATAAGGACCCTGAAGATAAAACGCTTATGACTCGAAAGGAAGATTATTATTTGTCTCGGTTTTGATCATTTGTGTAACGGATGTTTTTATAAGCATCCTATATTAACTTTTCAGTTTTATGTTTTGTTTTTCTATTCTTTAATAATTTGTGTGTTAACTTTTTTAATATTTTATTTTTTAATGGAAGTTTGTGTTTTATGTATATGAATTTTTCATTTATAACATAAGTTTTAAGAGTGTTTCATTTTCAATGAATTCTATTAATTTTGTGATCTAAAATTTTTTATCATGTTACCATATTATGATGTAATAGTAGTTGGTGGTGGGCATGCTGGTTGTGAAGCTGCAGCAGCGGCTGCAAATTTGGGATCGAAGACATTGCTCATAACTATGGATATGACAAAATTTGCACAAATGTCCTGTAATCCTGCTATTGGTGGTATTGCTAAAGGACAGATTGTGCGTGAGATTGATGCTTTGGGTGGATATACTGGAATTGTTACTGATAAAACTTCTATACAATTCAGAATGCTCAATCGCTCGAAAGGACCGGCAATGTGGAGTCCGAGAGCACAAAGTGACAGGATGCGGTTTACTGAAACCTGGCGGTTGGAACTTGAGAATACTAAAAATTTAGATTTATGGCAGGATGTTGTGATTCATCTTCTTATTGAAAATGGCTGCGTTACAGGGGTTAGAACACGTATTGGTGTGGAATTCATGGCAAAAACTGTTATTCTTACCAATGGAACTTTTCTTAATGGTTTGATGCATATCGGACGTTCCCAAATGGAGGGAGGTAGGATTGGAGAGTCGGCCTCTTATTTTATAAGTGATCAGTTAGCTGAGGTTGGTTTTAAAACTGGTCGGCTCAAGACAGGTACGCCTGTCAGAATTGATGGCAGATCTATCGATTTTAATAAACTTACGGAGCAAAAAGGTGATGAAGGTTATTATAAGTTTTCTTATTTACCGTCAGTAAAAACTGATCTTAAACAACGAAGTTGTTGGATTACCTATACTAATGAGCAGGTTCATCATGTTTTGGAAGAGGGGTTCAATGATTCGCCTATGTATAATGGAACTATTAAAAGTATAGGTCCAAGGTATTGTCCGAGTATTGAATCTAAACTAGTAACTTTTTCAGAAAAGAATTCTCACCAGTTGTTTCTTGAACCTGAAGGGGAAAATACGGTTGAATATTATTTAAATGGATTTTCTTCTTCTTTACCTTGGAATGTTCAGTATAGGGCTTTACGGTTAATACCTGGTTTGGAAAACGTTGTTATTTTCCGGCCTGGATATGCTATTGAATATGATTATTTTGATCCCACTCAACTAAATCATTCTCTTGAAACTAAGTTGATAGAAAATCTCTTTTTTGCTGGACAAATTAATGGAACTACTGGTTATGAAGAGGCAGCTGCACAGGGTTTGATTGCTGGTATTAATGCTCATCAAAAGGCTCACGGTCTTGATGAATTTATATTATCGAGGGATGAAGCTTATATTGGGGTTTTGGTTGATGATCTAGTGATGAAAGGAGTTGATGAGCCTTATCGCATGTTTACTTCAAGAGCCGAGTATCGAATTCTTTTGAGACAGGATGATGCAGATTTAAGACTTACTCCAAAATCTTTTGATTTAGGTTTGGCCTCTAAGGAGCGAATGAATTTACTCAGCGAAAAAATTAAATTTAAGGATAAGATCATTGAATTTGTTTCTGATTTTTCAATAAAACCTCAATTTATCAATGATCTTTTGGCGCAAAAGGAAACTTCTTTATTAAAGCAAGGAGTTAAACTAAGGGATATTATTTTGAGGCCTCAGATAACAATATTTGATTTAATAGAGCCTATTGTTCCGTTTAAAAGGTTTTTGAGAGATATACCTGTTGAGCGTTTTAATGAAATAGTAGAATCGGCTGAAATTTTGATTAAGTATAGTGGTTATATTGATCGTGAAAGATTAATGGCTGATAAGTTTAAAAGACTTGAAAATTTGGTTATTGAGGGAAAATTTGATTATCAAAGTATTCATACTATATCTACGGAAGCCAGACAAAAATTGACTAAATTAAATCCTAAAACTATTGGTCAGGCTAGTAGAATATCAGGTGTTAGCCCTGCAGATATTAATGTACTTTTAATTATGATGGGGAGATGATGTTCCACGTGGAACATCATCTAAAAATGATGAAAAATATTTTAACATTATTATTTTATTTTTTGTCATTTTTAGATAAAAGATAATAATTGTATTTGTATATATAATAAACAAATAAATGAATTTAAAAAACAGCATCAGAGAAATACCTGATTTTCCTACAAAAGGGATCAATTTTAAAGATATTACTACACTTCTTAAAGATCCAATAGCTTTTCATGAAGTTGTAATAAATATTGTAGACCGGTTTTGTGATAAGAAAATTACTAAAATTGTATCTCTTGAATCGAGAGGATTTATTGTTGGGGGTGCAATTGCTTATTGTTTGAATGCTGGTTTTGTGCCTGTAAGAAAGAAAGGAAAACTTCCCGGAACAATAATTCATGAATCCTATGAATTGGAATACGGAACTGATATTATTGAAATGCATGCCGATGCTCTTAATGAAAATGACGTTGTACTTATTCATGATGATTTACTGGCTACTGGAGGTACAGCTTTAGCTGCCTTGAATTTAGTTCAACAAATGAATATTCGGAAAGTTTATTTTTCCTTTATTTGCGATCTTACATTTATAGAAAATTCAAATAAAGATATCCTTTCAGCATACGAGACACATTCCTTGGTTAAATATTAATTTTTGTACGAGGTTTTGAAAAATCAATCATTTAATAGCAGAATTGAGTATCTAAAAAAACAGGTTTCTGTTTTGCCTGAGGCTCCGGGAATTTATCAATATTTTGATCGTTCCGGAAAAATTATTTATGTTGGAAAGGCAAAAAATTTGAAACGCCGTGTTTCTTCCTATTTTTCACGAAATCATGACAGCCGAAAGACGGCTATGCTGGTCAGAAATATTGCCGAAATAAAACATCTGATTGTAGAAACGGAACAAGATGCCCTTTTGCTTGAAAATAATCTGATTAAAAAATATCAGCCCCGATATAATATTTTGTTGAAAGATGATAAAACATATCCTTGGATAGTTATTAAAAATGAACGATTTTCCAGGGTATTTCAAACGAGAAATCTAATAAAGGATGGTTCGTCTTATTTTGGCCCTTATACATCTGTTCTGGCAGTGCGGACACTCCTTGATCTTTTTAGACGTTTGTATAAGCTCCGTAACTGCAAGTTTAATCTTTCTAAAGAAAATATTGTTGCAGATAAATTTAAGGTTTGTCTTGAATATCATATAGGGAATTGTCTTGGACCTTGCGAAGGATTACAGTCTGAAGATGATTATAACCAGTCTATTGATGAAATCAAAAATATTTTAAAAGGAAATATTTCAGGAGTGATTAAATATCTGAAGGAATTGATGAAAAAAATGTCTGATGAGTATCGCTTTGAAGAAGCTAATCAGATTAAGGAAAAATTAGTTATACTTCAAAAGTTTCAAAATAAATCGACAGTTGTCAGTTCTACTATTACTGATGTTGATGTTTTCGGTATTGATGTTGTTGAAAAATCTGCCTTTATAAATTACTTGAAGGTTATTGATGGTGCCATCGTACAGACATATACTACTGAGATAAGAAAAGCTCTTGATGAAACACCTGCAGAACTGCTTGCTTATGCTATTGTTGATATCAGACAAAAGATATTTTCAAATTCAAAAGAATTATTGGTTCCCTATGATCCGGAAATTTCATTTGAACAGGTAGCTTTCAGAGTTCCTGAAAGAGGAGATAAAAAAAAATTGCTTGATCTTTCGATTAGAAATGCAAAGTATTTTCGACTTGAAAAAGAAAAACAAATGGTTTTATCAAAACCTCAAAAAAATACTTCCAGAATTTTAGAAACTGTTAAGAAAGATCTTCATCTCATGGAATTGCCTGTACAAATCGAATGTTTTGATAATTCAAATCTTTTGGGAACTAATCCTGTTGCTGCCTGTGTGGTATTTAAAAATGCGAGACCTGCTAAAAAAGAATATCGTCATTTTAATATTAAAACAGTTGAAGGCCCTAATGATTTTGCTTCTATGGAAGAAATCGTGTACAGAAGGTATAAACGACAAGTCGACGAGAATAAGCCACTTCCGCAACTGATCATTATTGATGGTGGAAAAGGTCAATTGGGAATGGCATTGAATGCCTTGGAGAAATTGGGACTGAGGGGAAAAATTGCAATTATTGGAATTGCTAAAAAATTGGAAGAAATATTTTTTCCCGACGATTCTGTTCCTTTATATCTGGATAAAAATTCGGAAACTTTAAAAGTGATTCAACAGGCGAGGGACGAAGCTCATAGGTTTGGAATTACTTTTCACCGGAATAAAAGGTCAAAAAATTTTATTAAGTCCCAGCTTGAAGAAATTCCTGGAATAGGAGAGAAGACTATTCAATATCTTATGAAGGAGTTTAAGAGCCTTGAGAATTTGAAAAAACAACCCTATAATACAGTTGCAGCCCAAATAGGCGATTCTCGCGCATCTAAAATATTCGATTTTTTAGGTTTAAATCATTGATAATAAGTGCTTAGTGCTTTTTTAAAAGACTATTTTTTTAAAAAAAAGTTAGTAGCAAATAGATTAGCTTCTGTACTTTTCGTCAGTTTCAAGTAAACCTATATAAGAAATATACCTGCTTTCAGCTATTTCTTTTTCTTTAACTGCTTTTTTTACTTCACAACCAGGTTCATGGGTATGCGTGCAATTATAGTACTGACATTTGCCTAATCTTTTGAAAATTTCTGGAAAATAATGGCCAATTTCTTCTTTCTCCATGTTGAGCATTCCAAACCCTTTTATCCCTGGAGTGTCAATTATATAAGCACCAAAACCTAATTCAAACATTTCGGAAAAGGTGGTCGTATGTTTCCCTGTTTCGTGGTATTCCGAAATTTCCCTGGTTTTTAAGTTTAGTCCAGGCTCAAGAACATTAATTAATGTTGATTTACCAACTCCTGAATGCCCGGAAAAAACATTTGTTTTCCCGGCCATCATTTTCTGAAGCTGATCTATACCAGTTTTCTTTTTTGCTGAAGTTCTGACGCATTGATAACCTATGTTCTCATAAATTTCAATAAGCGATTCCATTTGTTTTCGTTGTTCAGGATTGTAACGATCTGTTTTATTGAATATTATTGTACATGGAATCCGGTATGCTTCTGCTGATGCCAGGAACCTGTCTATAAATGTTGTTGTTGTTATTGGATAGTTTATTGTAACTATAAGAAATGCCTGATCAATGTTGGCGGCAATGATATGCGATTGTTTAGATAAATTAGATGACCTTCTGACAATATAATTCTTCCTGTCCACTATATTTGTGATCAGACCAACCGTTTTATTATTGTTTTCAACTTCCTGATCTTTTATTTTGAATTCTACATAGTCTCCTACTGCTACCGGATTGGTACTTTTTATATCTTTTATCCTGAAGTTTCCTTTTATTTTACAGTCAATAATATTCCCTGATTCGGTTTTTACCGAGTACCAACTTCCTGTTGATTTTATGACAATGCCTTTATTTATTGGCATGATTTCTATGTTAAAAAGTTTATTTTAATTTCGCTGAAAATTAATTCAAAAGTACGAAAAATAGTGAAACGTATCTTATCTTATAATGTTAATGGAATTCGCTCGGCTATAGGTAAAGGTTTTTTTTACTGGCTGGAACTTGAAAATCCGGATATACTGTGCATCCAGGAAATTAAAGCTTTCAGTGAGCAAATAAACAAAGAAGAATTTATGAGGCTGGGATACCAGTTGTATACTTTTTCAGCAGAAAGACCTGGTTATAGTGGAGTAGCTATTATTTCAAAGGATAAACCTGTACATGTAGAGTATGGAATGGGAAATATGAAGTATGATAGGGAAGGCAGGGTCATCAGGGTTGATTTTGATAATTTTTCAGTATTGAGTGCCTATTTTCCCTCTGGAACTGCGGGAGGGCTAAGACAAGTCTATAAAATGGAATTTTTGGATGATTTTCATGCCTATCTGAATGAATTGAGGCTTGTCCGTCCTAATCTTGTTATTTCCGGTGATTACAATATTTGCCGTTTGTGGATTGATATTCATAATCCTGATAAACAGCAAAATACGTCTGGATTTTTACCTGAGGAGAGACAGTGGTTTCAAAATTTTGTGAATGATGGATATGTTGATACTTTCAGGGAAGTCATTACTGACCCCGGGTTTTATTCTTGGTGGAGCTATAGGGCTGCTTCCAGAGCCAGAAATAAGGGATGGCGTATCGATTATCATATTGTGTCATCCCCTTTGAAGAACAAAATTAGGGGTGCTGGTATTTTAAATGAAGTTGTACATTCGGATCATTGCCCTGTTTGGGTCGAAATTGAGGAATAGATGAAAAGAACGGGTTCAGAGTATAATTTTAATGTGGCAACACGAAGAGTTTGGAAAAAATTATTTTTCGGATGTTTCTGTTTTTTTTTATTTTTTAGATCAATAGCGGAAAATAATGATCATAAAGTGGCTTTTGACTTGGATAGCACTTATATCGATACCTATTACAATGATTTGATAGTCAGAGTCCTTTCTGCCAACAGCAATAATTTTATCAGGTTCTGCGATACTTCAAACAATTATTTTGATCTCAAGTACAGACTAAACGATTATTTTAATATAGGCATAGGAATAAACTACAAGTGGTTTGGAATTAATATTGGTACTAAAATACCACTATTATCCAGTAATAACGACCTTTATGGAAAATCTTCCAAATTTGGTATTCAGAGCTATTTATATGCCAGAAAATTTACTTTCGATGTAATGGCTATAAAAAACAGAGGGTATTATTTAAGTCACGATGATAATGATCTGGAAGAGGAAATGAGCCCCGACAATTATTATAAACGCAGGGACATTAAAACATATAATTTTGCTTTTGACCTGAATTATGTGGTAAATAATAAAAAGTTTTCGTACAAGGCAGCGTTTAAACAGAATGAACTGCAAAAAAAGAGTGCCGGATCTATGTTGCTTGGTGGTGCCATTTATTATCTTTCTGCAAATGCTGATTCATCCTTTATTCCTTCTTCAACAGATCAGACGTATTTCCAGGGATGGAGGACACTGAACGGGTTAAAATGTTATTCTATAAATGCAAGTGTTGGCTATGCTTATTCCCTTGTTCCTCTTAAAAACTGGATTGCTACGGGTTCTTACAGGCTTAGTCTGGGTTTACAGCGAAGTATATGGAATTTTGAAGAAGCAGATACAGAGCATCAGGTAAAACTTAATCAAAGTGGAGTTTTACGTCTTTCTGCTGGATACCATTTCCCTTGGTTTTACGTAGGTTTTTCATATGTCAGGTACCAGCAGAACCCTTTACCGGAGAAAAACTCGCTTCAGGTACTGAATGGAACAAATTATACGGAAATTACATTAAGCCGAAGGATCAGGTTAAAAAAACATTGATCCTTCGGCTGTTATTTCCTTTATTTTTTATTATCACAAGGCTTGTAGATGGCACCTGTTGCAAAATCGACAATAGTACCCGGCCAGAACAAAAGAATGTCAGCAATAAGAGCTGCAGGGCGTACCGGGCGGGAAGGTTCTCCCGGAGCAGGTTTGGTCTTTTGACATGTAGTTACTTTTCCTCCAAATACCGTTGCACAAGAAGGAAGAACCGTCAGGGCGACAAACAAAACAGCGATCATTTTTAAAGTTAATTTTTTTTTCATCGTTTTCATTTTTAAGTTGTTTTAAATATTGGGTTATCACAGGTTGATTCTCGATCTTAGTTTGATTTTGATATTTTTACTACCTGGGTTTTCGATAGACTATCATGCCAGCATAAATTATTTGTTGTAAAAAAAATACTTAACGGGTCGAGCGGTATAATTCTGATAAATGACCTGATTATAATGGATCCCGGTGAGGAAGATTGATTTGCAGTGGAAACTACTTTTGAGCAGGTTACCAATTTCCCCGGTGTCTTGCGTAATAAAAGTTCAAAAATAAGGTAATACAGCCAATAAAACGCCAAAGAAAATATCCTTTCAGCCAATTTGTTACCAATCAGTTCTGTGTTTGTTTTTAGTGAAGTCAGTAAGATTGATGTGATGAAAGTGTATATGGCTAAATCAATCAAAAAACCTACCAGCCGTATTCTTTTTGAAACTGTTAATTGCTGCATGAAAAAGGTTGATTTACTTGGTTTGAAAATGGGGTCAGAAACTTCTTTATCCCCAAAATCAAAAATCGCATTTATACATGTAAATATAGGTACATCCTGGCATAAAATATATATTGTGTCTGATAATTTTCAGACTAAAAATTTTTTTGGTTAAGACAGCTTTTATCCCTGAATTCACGAACAGATGGTTATGGATAACTCTTCCGGATTGGATATTTCTGAGATATCCGGTTTATCTGTCCGGATTTCTTACTCTATCATTTTTAGATATTTTTTTATCATTTGAAGGGTTTTCTTATTCCCGAACTGTTTGTGTCTGAAATCGCCTGTATCCATATTAAAAACGATTGAAAAAAAGGCTTGGAATTGGTATATTTATAGCTAATTATTTGTGTTATTCAGAAAACGGCAGCTTTTCAAGTTCAGTTTGTTTCTGTGAATATTAATTAGTCAACCTTACTCATAATCAGTTTTCCGTGTTGGATTCCTTTTACAGCGATCAATTGGTCAGCTAAAGCGGTTAGTTTAAAGGATGGGCCTTTTACTGCTACAATTTCAAGACATTTTTCTTGCATATAGAATATTTGCGATGAAAGAATGATTTCCTGACTATTGGATTGTATTTCCTGTAATTTTGATCGTAGTTCTGCCTTATCAGTATTGTAAACCAATGTGATAGCCCCTGCAACAATATTGTCGCATTTCCATTTTTTTTCGACCAGGTTTTTTTCAATCAGGAACCGGATAGCCTGAGAACGATTTGAAAAAGAATTTTCGCTAACATATACATCAAGTGCCTTCAGTAGATCTTCTTCCAGGGAAACACCAAAACGGGAAACGGTCATAGCTTTGATTTTTATTATTGATTATTTACAGTTATCCGTTATTCAGTTCCCAGCTGTATCCTTCTTTTGTGTCTTTCACTATAAAACCGAGTTTTACCAGTTCATTTCTGATTTTGTCGGCAGTGGTCCATTCTTTTTTATTTTTGGCTTCCTGTCTTAGTTGTAGTAACAAATCAACAGCCCCTTTATAAGAGGATGATTCTGTTTTATTACTTTTTTGCTGGCTTTCCAGTCCAAACAACTCAAAAACAAAGGTTGAAAACAAGGCTTTTACTTTTTGCAAATCTTCTGCATTTATCGTTTCTTTTTCACAGGAAACAGAATTGATCATTTTAACTCCTTCAAACAGATGGGCAATGGCTATAGGGGTATTAAGATCATCGTTCATGGCAGCAAAACAGTTTTCTTCAAGTTGCTTTATGTTTACTGTTGAATTTGTAGCAGGTTTTACCTGGTCCAATGTTAGTAAGGCTTTTAGCAGTCTGTCCAATCCTTTTTCTGCAGCTTGCAGGGCTTCGTTTGAAAAGTCGAGTGTACTGCGGTAGTGAGCAGTCAGCATAAAGTACCGGATAGTCATTGGCGAATAGGCTTTTTCCAGTAAGGGGTGGTTGCCGCTGAAGAACTCGTCAAGGGAAATGGCGTTTCCCAGCGATTTACCCATTTTTTGCCCGTTCAGGGTGATCATGTTGTTGTGCATCCAGTATCTTACCGAGCTATGGCCGAATGCTGCCTGGGCCTGAGCTATTTCAGCTTCGTGATGGGGAAAGGTAAGGTCCATTCCTCCACCATGAATATCGAAAGTTTCCCCTAGATATTTGCAGCTCATGGTTGTACATTCTAGGTGCCAGCCAGGAAAACCTTCGCTCCATTTTGACGGCCAGTGCATGATGTGTTCCGGTGAAGCCTTTTTCCAGATAGCGAAGTCCAGAGGCGATTTTTTCTCGTGCTGGCCTTCCAGATCTCGTGTATTCGTCTGCAAATCTTCAATTTTCCTTCCGGAAAGTTGTCCGTAGGGGAAATCTTTGGCATACTTCTCCACGTCGAAATAAACAGAACCGTTACTTTCATATGCGTATCCGGCTGCAAGTATTTTTTCAACAGTCTGTATTTGTTCGATGATATGTCCGGTGGCCCTTGGTTCGATACTTGGAGGAAGTACGTTCAGCTGTTCCATGCAACGGTGGTAGTAATTGGTATAAATCTGTACCACTTCCATCGGTTCCAGCTCGTCGATCCTGGCTTTTTGTGCAATTTTATCCTCTCCTTCATCTGCATCGTTGGCCAGATGTCCCACATCGGTTATGTTGCGTACATAACGTACTTTATAGTCCAGGTACTTCAGATAACGAAAAAGTAAATCGAAAGTTATTGCCGACCTGGCATGTCCCAGGTGAGCTTTTCCGTAAACAGTAGGCCCGCAAACATATAAACCGGCTTTTCCGGCATGTAACGGAGTAAACACCTCTTTTTTCCTGCTCAGAGTATTGTAAATCTGCAGCTGATTCTCCATCGGATTTTATAAATTTATGCAAAGGTAGAAAAATTTTAAACCTGTCAGGTTTCGAAGTCCTGTCAGGTTTAAAGATGAAACTTTTACAACGAGCCTGTCATTTTTGAAGGGACTACCCATTCGTCAAACTGATCGGGGGTCAAAATACCTAATTCAACGGCAGCCTCTTTCAGCGTGGTATTTTCTGCGTGTGCCTTTTTGGCAATCTTGGCTGCATTTTCATAGCCAATATGGGTATTCAGGGCGGTAACCAGCATCAGCGAATTGTTTAGGTGCTGTTCAATCCGCATCAGGTTTGGTTCTATTCCAACTGCACAATGGTCGTTGAAGGCTTTGCAGGCGTCGCCCAATAAGGTTGCCGATTGCAGAAAAGCATTGATCATGACAGGTTTAAACACATTCAACTCGAATTGTCCGTTCGATCCGGCAATACTGATTGTGGTATCGTTGCCCATTACCTGTACGCAAACCATAGTCATTGCCTCTACCTGGGTAGGGTTTACCTTTCCCGGCATAATCGACGATCCCGGTTCATTGGCCGGTATGATTATTTCACCGATACCCGACCGGGGACCGGAGGCCATCAGGCGAATATCGTTGGCAATTTTCATCAGGCTTACTGCCAATTGTTTCAGTGCTCCGTGCGATTCCACAATAGCATCGTGTGCAGCAAGTGATTCAAATTTATTTTCCGCGGAAATAAAGGGTAAGCCGGTCAGAGAAGCGATGTTTTTAGCAACTTCTTCAGGATAACCCTTTGGGGTATTTAGCCCTGTTCCTACGGCTGTTCCTCCCAGGGCAAGTTCGCTTAGATGGGAAAGCGTGTTTTTCAGGGCCTTTAACCCGTGGTCGAGCTGAGAGGCATAACCCGAGAATTCCTGACCAAGCGTTAGCGGTGTGGCATCCATCCAGTGCGTGCGGCCGATTTTGACAATACCCATCATCGCCTTCGATTTTTCTGACAACGTATCACGAAGCAGTTCTACCTGGGGAATGGTGTGATTTACCAACTTGCGGTAAGCAGCTATGTGCATGGCGGTAGGAAATGTGTCATTCGATGACTGGGACTTGTTGACATCGTCGTTTGGATGGATCATCTTTTTTCCTTCTCCCAGCTTATTGCCTGCCAGCACGTGTGCCCGGTTGGCGATTACTTCATTGGCATTCATGTTCGATTGTGTCCCGGAACCGGTCTGCCAGACCACAAGCGGGAACTGGTCGTCGAGTTTCCCGTCCAGAATTTCGTCACAAACGTTACAAATCAATCCTTTCTTTTCTTCAGGTAATACACCAAGATTATAGTTAGTGATTGCAGCGGCTTTCTTCAGATAACCAAAGGCATGAATAATCTCGATTGGCATTGATGCTGACGGACCAATCGGAAAATTCATGACCGAACGCTGTGTCTGTGCTCCCCAGTATTTATCTGCCGGAACTTTTACTTCTCCTAAAGTATCTTTTTCTATTCTGTAATCCATAACTTTTTTATTTTAAGGATAATCTCATATACTATCAAATATAACGGTTTTTCCCCGGTAACTTGTTACGAAATGGTAAATTATCCTGTTGGATTTGAACGCCGGGTCCCAAAGTTTAATTTTGGTTATCGAGCTTATATGCAATTTTAAACGAAACATAGGAATTTTCCCGGTATCTCTTTTTTATTAGAAAATCGGTTCCTTCTGTTGTTTGATCATACCTGTTCCCGGTAAAAAGATTGTTGTAAACAAATGTAGCAGTCCACCTGTCTTTAAGAAATGATTTATTCACGGCAAAATCGGAAACAAAATAACCATCCTGGCTCATTTGCGAATTTTTTATAGGACTGTTATAATTCAGGTCCCACTTTAGTGAAAAAGATTTTGGGAGCAGGAACGTATTATTTAAGCGGCTGTTTGTTTTTACCTGGTGGATTGTTTCATTTGTTTCTTCAAAATCAATATCCAGTTTATACGCATATACTGTGGCCGAAACATTCATATTCCACCATGGAAAAATATTGACCCCGGTCATCAGTTCTCCTCCGTAACTGAATGAATTTCCAACATTTTCGGGCGAGAAGATCAGAATATCTTCCGACATTGTCCGGTAATAGTTCTGCATAAAGCGCTGTGTTTGCCTTACGAAGGACTCAAATGATACAAAATTTTTATTCCATGACTTTTTATATCCGGCTTCCCATGAATTACTGAAAGCGGGTTTCAGATCGCCGTTTCCTCTATAGTAGGCATAAGGTGAAGTATATTGAAGTAATGGAACAAGGCTCCAGTAGTTTGGCCTTATAATCCTTCGTGAATAGGAACAATAGATTTGCTGGCTGTTTTGAAAATTGTACGAGAGATGGGCCGAGGGAAAGAAATCTGTAAAAGTGGTCCTGTCTGGTTCGGTGATTTTATCCCCATTGTCATCCGAATAGCTGTAATCCGTTTTTCTTCTGGTATATTCCATCCTCATGCCTAGCTGAACGGAGATTTTTTTTGTTTCTCTCTTTAGCGAAATATAACCGGCGTATATGTCCTGTATAAAGTTTACCTGCTGGTCTGCTGCTTCATCTTCGAAGCGGGTATAGGTTCCATCCTCATCAAAATTTCCGTTTTCAGATGTTATTCTCGGAATATGGTCCGTGTTGATTTGTACCCCGGTTTCAAAAGAGGCTTTTTCACTGAGAGGAAGGGAATAGTTAAGTTTTCCTTCAATAATCACTTCATTATGCTCGGTTCCAATATTTCCCATTCGTTCTGTAATGCTACCGTAGATTTTTGTATCTATCTGTTTTTGATAAAGGTCCTGCAGGTAACCGGAATAATCGATATAGGCAGAGAGCATGTGGCTCCTTTTTTTGTTAAAAGCATGTTCATAGGTCAGTGTCGATCCTAGGTACTGGTAAGTATAGAAGGCATCGCTGTTTAACTTATAAGCGGTTTCCGACAGAATATCATCTCCTTCTGTTTCCTTTTCTGTGGTTTTCCCACTTTCCAAAGTCGAATGTTTCGATTTTCTGGGATAAATATATCCTGCAAAATCGATGTAGTCTTTTCTCGTAATATCATGATTAAAGCCAACCTCGAGGTAGGTTTCGTCTTCTTGCTTTTTTACCGTATTATCATTGGTAGTAACATAAGTATTTTTATCATCGTACACAAACTGTTCCTTTTGTATATCATATTTTGCCTGTATATCCCTTCCAGTGTTTCCCTGAATATACCAGCCATTTTTTCCTCTTTTTTGATCTACGGAAAACAACCATCCGTAAGCTCCCTGGGTAGTTGCTTTTGCACTGGTACTTATGGAATAGCCCTCCAGCCGGTTTTTTTTCAGGATAACCTGGATAATCCCGGCTGTCCCTTCGGCATCGTATTTTGCTGAAGGATTTGTTATTACCTCAATCCTGTCGATCTGTGAGGCTGGCATTTGCCTGAGTTTTTCTTCACCATTGGCTACCGGATGACCATTTACATACACTTTGAAAGTACCGTCTCCCCGGTAGGTGAGTTTTCCTTCGAAATCGAGCTGGACGGACGGCATGTTTTCCAATAAATCCATCGCAACATTTGCCCCGGGAAAACTTCCGGCATCAATTACCTTCCGGTCAACCTTATAGGTCAATGGAGCCTTGTCTCTGCTGACTGTTATTTCTTTTAAGTTTTCTGACAGCACCTGTAGCTCCGTTCTTCCTAAATCTGTTGTTCCTGGCTGAAGCAACAAAGGATTCAATTCGATGGACTGGTATCCTATAAAACTTATTTTTAATCTGTAATTTCCTGTTTTTATGTGTTTTAATTCAAATATTCCCTGATCGTCTGTTATTGATCCCTGTAAAAGAGATGTGTCCTTAAGTGAAAACAGGGCAATATTGGCATAACTAATAGGCGATTTTGACAAGCCGTCAATAATCATTCCCTTCACGTTACAATTTTGTGCAGGAAGAGTGGTTGAAATATAAAAGGTGTAAAACAAAAAGAAAATTGATTTTTTTTTCATTGGTTGGGATGTTTTTATTTTCAAAGCATGTACGAACTCTCAAAAGTGACTTTTATTGAGGCTGTTTTGTCCGTTTAGTCTAAAGCTTTAAACTGAAATATCAGGACTTCCATTCGGGATATGGTTCTGTTCGTTAATTATCTTTTCTATAAACTTAAAAATTTCATAATATGGTGGGTTACAGTGTTAGATATTTCCCCCGAGTATATCTAATCCTTTGTAAGGTTAATATTATTTTTTACAAAAATCAAATTTATGTGAAACAAAATATCAGGATTGCACCGCTAATTTGTATTTGTATTACATAATATAATTCCTATTTTACAAACATTTTTTTATTTCATCTTGGTTTTTGGTCAGTTTATCTTTAAAATTAAAATTGGGTTACATGAGAAAATTTTTTAACCCGAACTATTCGTAATTCTTATCGGTTACATGAGATTCCGTGACAAGGAGATTTTGTTATGTTTGTTTTACCTCTTTGGCGCGGTCTTATTAATTTATTTTCGAAATCAGCCCGTTTTATCATGAAATTTTTGGTGGCAGGATATACGGACATAAAATATATCTATATTTGCGGCCAGTTATTTGATGTGTTGAATGAACAGATTGACACCATTAAAAAGTAGGCTCTTACTGAGGAATCAGGAGGAGTACCAGGTGAAATACAATTATTTGAAATTCCCTTCACCGGAAGAAGCCAATGCTGCTTTACTGGAAAGGCAGGCTATACTGGAAGCCATTGGAAGTAGAATAAAATGGGGGTTTCATGAAAGTAAAGCTGATATAACCAATCTTTCTAAAGGTTGTCTGCTTTGTGGGGAAGGGCAATGGTCATGCCTTTTTATCAATAATCTTTGTAACGGGAGATGCTTTTATTGTCCTGCACAACAGACCGATATTGCCCGCCCGGAAACAAATACCCTCATTTTTGATGAACCTCATGATTACGTTGAATATATACGTAAGTTTGGCTTTAAGGGCGTTTCAATTTCCGGAGGTGAGCCTTTAATTACTTTCGGTAAAAGCCTTTCATTTGTTAAAGCTGTGAAAGATGCCTTTGGAAACGAGGTTTACGTGTGGCTCTATACGAATGGCATATTACTCACGTCAGAAAAGGTGGAGGAATTGAGAAACGCTGGTCTGGACGAGATGCGCTTCGATATTGGAGCAACCGGCTACCTCACCGATAAAATAAAACTGGCTGTGGGAAAAATTCCTGTCGTGACTGTTGAAATTCCGGCAGTACCGCAGGAAGAAGAGGTCCTAAAACAAAAAATCAGGGAGCTGAAGGAAATAGGTGTCAATCACCTGAATCTTCACCAGATGAGGTTAACTCCTCATAACTTTCACCAGCTGATCGAACATGATTATACTTACCTTCACGGCGAAAAGGTAACTGTACTCGAGTCGGAACTGACAGCTTTACGCCTTATGAAGTATAACTTGGATGAGAAGATTAATTTGCCTATCAATTATTGTTCTTTTGTTTATAAAAACCGTCACCAAAAATCAGCCAACAGGAAAAAGCATGCCCCCCTGGTGGCAAAACCCTGGGAGGAAGTTACTGAAAATGGATATATCCGGAATTTCTATGCCGAGATTCTGCCTGAAAAGCGAGATTCGGTTATGAAAGCGATTTCTGGTCCTGAATGTTCAGGTAAGTATTTCCTTCATTCCAAAACTGGCAGGCTTGATATTCCCCATGGTATGCTTGAACTCTTTTCTTCAGAAAATATTCCTGTTTTTGTGGAGTATCATGTCAGCCATATTTTTCCACAGCCAACAGGATTGTACGAGCATTTGCCGGTGCCGCTTACTTATGAGCGGGATGTTGTGGTCGAGCGCCGCCCTGCCTCTGTGCCTGTAGCTTTAACTGGTCCCAGGAAGCAGTTGATGGAACAGATCCTTTTCGGGGAGGCCCGTTATCAGGAATCAGACGATGAAGGCATCCAGCAGATCATGTCATTCGAGTTTATACCTGACGGACTTCAGGAGTATTATTAAACGTTCTCAAAAAAAAACAGATTTTCCAGACCTGTTTGACAGGGAGGAAAATCTGGTGAGTTAAACCTATCAGAAATTTATCCCGGTTTGTTTATGTTCTTTATTTTTGATGAATTAAGCGGAAAAACCGGGTAATTACTTTTTGTTTCAGAACCGGAAAATCAGGTTGGCCGAAATTACCCGCGGCTTTTGAGGATTGATTGTTGACCATCCGGTGTAATATTTTTTATCTGTCAGGTTATCTGCATTAATAGCCAGACGGTACTTGTCTGTTTCGTAGAATATGGTCGAATTAAAAAGCGTATAAGATGGAAGGATAAAGTCGCCTGTCGCATCATAGTTGATGGCGTAACTTTCAGAGGCATAGTTCATGCCAAAACCTATGCCTAACCCGTTTAACGGGCTCTCGTCCTGAAATTTGTAACTCGCCCACAGGTTGGCAAGATTTTTTGGTCCTGCTTCCAAAGGCCTTGTCCCCACATCGGAGCTGGCTTTCAGTATTTTACTGCCGTTATGGCTGAATCCGGCAACAGCATTTAAACCGGCAACCGGATTGGCAACAAGATCGAATTCAAATCCTTTGCTCTCTACTTCTCCGTCCTGGATGTAGTTGTTAACGTTATCCGGGTCCGTCATTACTTTATTCGAAACCTCTATGTTATAATAACTGGCGGTGGCTGACAGACAGTCATTTAATAAACTGGTTTTTACCCCAAACTCGTATTGGTTGGCACGTTCCGGATCATAAGACTGTGTCCTGACATTACTTCCGTCAGAATTGGCAACCTGTTGCGGCGAAACGTTACTGAACCCGTTCATATAATTGCCGAACAAGGTTAATCTGGAAGGCAACAGTTGATAGGTTATCCCAAATTTTGGGGATAATGCGGTCTGGTTGTCGTCATCGTCGTCCGGATCCCCGATGAACCAGTCGAACCGGAGGCTTGCCATTACCGCCAGGGAAGGTGTCAAATTTACCACATCGGAAATATAAGCAGCGAATATGTTCTCTTTGGTCGTGGAGTTGGACACGGAGCTTTCTTCCAGTAGCGCATTCATACCTTCCACAGAAAGGATACCGCTATCGTAGTCAGAGACTACTTTCCCTCCGTAAAGTGTATTATATACGGTAGTTGCATCATCATCGCCAATGTAAATCGTGCCGTTCAGTACATAACCGGTACTGTTGCTGATGTAATTTTTTTGCATGAAATCAACCCCGGCTACTACCCTGTTCCTGATCTGTCCAAACTTAAAGTCTCCAATAAAATTTTGCTGTATATCCGTAACGTCCAGTGTTGTATTCTGGTCGCTGACATAGCGGTTAAATACAGAACCTTGTGCCAGGGAATCCGAATAGTACTGGGTGACTTCATAGATATAGGAATAATACCCCTTTGATTTTGCTGAACTTTTGCTTAAAGCAGTCTGGGAAGTCCATGAAGGTGATAACTTGTAATTCATTTGGGCCTGGAGGTTGTATGCCGGGTTTTCAATACTCAGGTTATTGCTTGTGTAGGAGCGTTCCGGGTCATAACCCAGATCGTGCAGGTTATCAACGGTTAGCGGCGCATTTCGATCGAGGAATAACATGGTCGGATTAGTGTGTTCAAGGGCCATGAATTCAGTCACAATCAGGAACGACAACCGGTCTGACGCCTGAAGCGAAAGGGTAGGGGCAATGAAGAACGACTTTTTGAATCCGGCATCCTGAAAACTATTTTCAGAATGGTAGGCGGTGTTAATCCGCAACAGAACTTCCCGGGCGCTGTCCAGTGGGGCATTCAGATCGGCTGTGATCCTGTTAAGTCCATAACTTCCTGACAAATAAGAAACTTCGCTTCCAAATGTCGGATATGGTTTTTTCGTGACAATGTTTATTAGCCCGCCATATGAAATCAGGCTGCTCCCGTAGAGGGTACCCGACGGTCCCTTGACTGCTTCGATGCGTTCGATATTTGCCGGATCAGGGCTTCCGTGGGTGAGGGCGGGTAACCCGTTAACCAGGTTCGGCTGAACGGCAAAGCCGCGCATTGAATAGTACCCGGCGCCATCGGACCCACGACCGGTCGATTCCCATAGCTTTTGAAGACCGGGTATATTTTTGAGGGCATCATCGAAATTAGTCGTTGCCTGTTCTTTAAGTAATTCTGCCGATATTGAATTGTAAACCTGCGGGTTCTCCAGATTTTTTAACGGTAATTTTGCCACATAATCGCTTTCTTCACGGGCAAACTTATTTTTTCGGTTATTGGTAATCACCACTTCTCCAATATTCCGGATATCTTCGTTAAGAACTACATCAGGTAGCATCAAGACCGGTTTATCCTTAACACTCACGGGAACCTTTTCTGTTTTGTAGCCGACAAAAGAAAAAATCAGCACGATTTGTTCTCTTCTCACTTGTTCTATACTAAAATCGCCATCTGTCCCGGTTTGGGTTCCCTGACCCTGGTTTTCAATGATGATGTTTACACCGGCCAGGGGTTCCCTGTTTATATCGACAACTTTCCCTTTTAGTACTGTGCCCTGTGCAAAAACATAAAGCCCTGATAAAAAGCAAAAAATTGTAATCAACATTTTTTTCATAGGTATCACTTTTTATTTGAATTAATTATCCGTTTAGAACCAAAGAAGGATCGTCTCTGGTTTGGATGGATCAAAGCAACTGTTTATCGATAAAGGTTACAATCCCAAAATGTTGGGATTTTGGGATTTAAAATTTGAAAGTGGCTGACTTAATTTTATATTGAATTAATTTTGAAAATTAGCGGTTTTGACATTACATTTGTCTGAATTAACATGACTTTCTAAAACACAGGATCATAATCTGATAAAAAATGGTTTGTTGTAAACACATATCTTTACTTCTCTTTCGCCTTAGCCAGATGCATTATTCGAATAGCTGTATGCGCTGAAGGCACATTTATATCTGTGTTTTTTCATTTGTTTCGGTGTAGTCTCCATTATTTCAAATACTTAATTATTGAACAATGATTTTTGAAACCAAATCATATCATCATTATTTTCGCGAAGGCCGGTTTGAAGATTTTAGCATAAGCCTTGATGGTTGTGCCTTTTGGATTGGAATTGATCCCCCTTCTTTTAAACCGGAAATGAAGGAACAGGCAGAGGAACGGTTAAGAGCTGCTCTGGAAGAATTGGAAAATTATATAACAGATGAACCTTTCTTTAAAAAGAGCCTGAAACCATGTGAAGTAAAAGAGACGGCTCCGGAAATAATAAAAAGAGCCGCAGGGGCAGCCTTTTTAGGGAACACGGGGCCTATGGCTGCAGTGCCGGCTGTGTTTTGTGAAACAATCGGACAGATGCTGCTGGATAATTTTCGGATTGAAGAGCTGGTTGTCGAGGATGGCAATAATCTGTATTTAAAACTTCAGGAATCTTTGAACGTATGTATCTTTGCCGGAGAGTCACCACTATCCGAAATGGCAGGCATTGAGATAAAGGCGGAACAAACTCCGGTTGCTGTTTGTAGTTCTTCCGGCACTGCGGGTTCTTTATTGAACTATGGCAAAGCCGATGCGGTTTTGATTGCCTCTGCCAATGCAGCACTGGCCGGCGCTTTGGCTACCGGGTTTAATAACCTGGTTAAAAAACCGGCTGATGTGGGCAAGGTTCTGGCGAGGGCAAAGGCTATACCTGAGGTAACGGGGGCCCTGGCTGTTTTTGAAGATCAGGTTGGTTTGCACGGTAGTTTCGAACTGAATATGCTTGATTGATGTTTATGTGACAGATTTTGCTACGGAATTTATTTTCGTCTGTTGATAATGATGACAAATAACTGATAATGACAAATAAAAGAGACATAAGGGAAGAGCTGAAAAGCCGTGTTCTTGTCCTGGACGGAGCGATGGGGACGATGATCCAGAAATACAAGCTCTGTGAAGAAGATTTCCGGAATGAAAAATTGGACGGAATGAAAAATGAATTGTTTGGAAATAACGATTTGCTTTCGATTACACGTCCGGACGTTATCCGGGAGATTCATGCTGCATTTCTGGATGCAGGGTCAGACATTATTGAGACCAATACCTTTAATGCCAACCGGATTTCCCAGGCCGATTATCACACTGAGGACTGGGTTTACAGGATGAACCGGGCCTCGGCAGAACTGGCTTGCCATGTTGCGGAAGAGTTCACCCGGAAAGATCCGGGGAAACCTCGTTTTGTAGCCGGAGCCCTTGGGCCGACCAATAAAACGCTTTCCCTTTCTCCCGATGTAAACGATCCGGGTTACCGGGCAGTATCGTTCGATACTGTAAAAGAGGCTTACAGGGAACAGGTAAAAGGATTGCTCGATGGAGGTGTCGATTTGTTGCTTGTGGAAACTATTTTTGATACGCTGAATGCAAAAGCCGCCCTTTTTGCTATTGACGAAGAGCTGGACGAACGGTGTATACGGATTCCTGTAATGGTTTCCGGAACGATTACCGATGCCAGCGGGAGGACTTTATCCGGACAAACAGTCGAAGCGTTTCTCGATTCGGTCCGTCATATCGACCTGCTGAGTGTCGGGTTGAACTGTTCGCTCGGGGCCAGGGATATGCGGCCCTACCTGGAGGAAATGTCAAAAAAGGCTCCGTTTTACATAAGTGCCTATCCGAATGCCGGGTTGCCCAACCAGTTTGGTGAATATGATGAAACCCCGGAAGAAATGGCTGTGCAGATAAAAGACTTTCTGGATAACCATTTTGTGAATATTATTGGCGGTTGTTGCGGAACAACTCCGGATCATATCCGTAATTTTGCCCGTTTTGCAACTGCTGCCCTGCCTCACATTAAGGCGAAGAATGACGGGTTAACCCGCTTCAGCGGGTTGGAGCCTGTAACCATTACGTCGGATACCAATTTTGTTAATATTGGCGAACGGTGCAATGTCTCCGGATCCAAACGATTTGCGCGGCTTATTCGTGAAGAAAAATATGAAGAAGCCTTGGCTGTTGCGCGCGATCAGGTAGAAAACGGTGCACAGGTGATCGATGTGAACCTGGACGATGCTATGCTCGATGCCAAAAAGGAAATGGTCACTTTCCTGAACCTGCTGATGTCTGAACCCGATATTGCCAGGTTACCGGTGATGGTCGATTCTTCAAAATGGGAGGTGATTGAAGCTGGACTGAAATGCCTTCAGGGTAAAGCCATTGTAAATTCGATCAGTATGAAGGAAGGGGAGGAGCAGTTTCTGGAACACGCCCGGAAGATTAAACGTTACGGTGCTGCTGCGGTAGTGATGGCTTTCGACGAGAAGGGCCAGGCAGACAGTTTCGAACGTCGTATTGAAATTTGCGAGCGGGCCTATAAGTTGCTTACCGGTAAGATCGGTTTCCCGCCTGAAGATATCATTTTCGACCCTAATATCCTGACGATCGGGACCGGCATGGAAGAACACAATAATTATGCTGTCGATTTTATCGAGGCGGTGCGATGGATAAAAACCAACTTGCCTTTGGCCAAAACAAGCGGCGGCGTAAGCAATGTTTCCTTCTCGTTCCGAGGTAACGATACGGTGAGAGAAGCTATTCATTCCGTATTCTTGTTTCATGCTATAAAAGCAGGACTGGACATGGGAATCGTGAACCCCGGCATGCTTCAGATTTACGACGAAATTCCCAAAGACCTGCTGGAATATGTTGAAGATCTGGTAATAAACCGTCGTCCCGACGCTACCGAGAGGTTGCTCGAATTTGCCCAGACGCTGAAAGAAGGAGAAGGAAAAACGGTGCACAAGGATGAGTGGCGCGAACTTCCTCTGGAAAAACGGCTTGAGCATGCCCTTGTAAAAGGAATAGCTGATTATGTGGAACAAGACCTGGCTGAAGCGCTTCCAAAATATAAACCCACTCTTAATATTATCGAAGGGCCGCTGATGGACGGGATGAACGTAGTGGGGGATTTGTTCGGTTCAGGGAAAATGTTCCTTCCGCAGGTTATTAAGTCGGCCCGGGTTATGAAGAAGGCCGTTGCTTTCCTGTTGCCTTATATCGAAGAGGAAAAAGAGAAAAACAAGGAAGTTCAGACTATCCGGAAGAAGATATTGATGGCTACGGTGAAAGGAGATGTGCATGATATTGGTAAAAATATTGTGGGCGTTGTGCTGGGCTGCAACAACTATGATGTAATCGATCTGGGCGTGATGGTTCCTACAGAAAAAATACTGGAAACGGCAAAACAGGAGAATGTCGATATAATCGGTCTGAGCGGTCTGATTACTCCTTCGCTGGAGATGATGGTCAGCGTGGCTGCCGAGATGGAGCGTCAGAAGTTTACATTGCCTCTTTTGATTGGCGGGGCTACAACATCGAAAATACATACGGCTGTTAAAATTGCCCCTCAGTATTCTCACCCTGTCGTTTATGTAAAAGACGCCAGCCGGAGTGTGAATGTAGTGGCAAACCTGCTGGCCGGGAATCAGGATTTCATTCGGTCTGTAAATGATGATTATGAGCAGGTCAGGAAGTTTCACGGACAACGAAAACCCAAAGAGTACCTGACGCTTGAAGAGGCCCGGGCAAACCGTTACCAGGTCGATTGGTCGCCTGCCGAGACATTTATCCCTAACCAGACAGGCATTCATGAGCTGATCAGTTTCCCGGTTGAAGAGCTTGCCAAGTACATCGACTGGAGCTTTTTCTTTTTTGTATGGGAACTGAAGGGTAAATTCCCGGAAATACTTGATGATGAACGTCAGGGGGAACAAGCCCGTAAATTGTATGCCGATGCCTGCCAGATGCTGGATGAGATCATTGAAAAGAAGATGTTGCAGGCAAATGGCATTTACGGGATCTGGCCTGCCAATTCTGATGGCGACGATATCGTTTTATATGAAGATGAAACAAAGACAAAAGAACGTGGAAGGTTTTACCATTTACGCCAGCAGGAAAAGAAAAAGGAAGGTTCGCCGAATTTTTGTTTGTCCGATTTTATTGCTCCGTGTGAGACCGGAATAACGGATTACTGCGGTGCTTTTGCTGTTACCGCCGGCATTGGTATCGAAAAGTGGATGGCCGAATATAAAGCTGATCATGACGACTACAAGGCCATTATGCTTGAGGCGCTGGCTGACCGTTTGTCCGAGGCTTTTGCCGAATTGCTTCATGAACGGGTACGTCGGGAATACTGGGGCTATGCACCGGACGAGGACCTGAGCTGGGAGGATATCCTCAAGATCAGGTACCAGGGTATCCGGCCTGCAATGGGGTATCCGGCCTGCCCGGAACATCATGAAAAGGAAAACCTGTTTAAGATCCTTGAGGCCGAAAAGATAGGCATAAAGCTTACCGAACACTTTGCAATGTATCCGACAGCTTCGGTTTGCGGACAATATTTTGCACATCCCGGTTCCCGGTATTTCAGCCTTGAAAAGATCGGTAAGGATCAGGTGGACGATTATGCAAGAAGAAAAGGTGTTTCTGTAGAGCTTGTGGAACAGTTCCTTCCTGTAAACCTGAATTACAAGGGGGTGTAATTGATCCGGAGAATTTGTTGAGATACTTAATTAATCTTGAAAAACTAAAGAATAGTTTTCAATTTTCAATGTCTTTTTATTAGGTAACATTGAAAATTGAAAATTTGACTTTCAATTTTCAATGTTTTGTGCTAATTTTGGATTTCTAAAGAATAACCAATGTACCTGGAAAGAGGAAAATTTGAGGCTAGGATAAAAGAATCTGTCCGGAATAATCCGGTGACAGCGATTCTTGGTCCCCGGCAATGTGGCAAAACCACCATTGCCAGGAAAATAGCGGGATCATTTTCTTCTGTTGTGCTTGATCTGGAAGATCCGGCAGATTTCGAACTGCTTTCATTTTCGCCCAAAGCTTTTTTGGAGCAGCAAAAAGGGTTGATCGTTATTGATGAGGTTCAAAGGATGCCGGGCCTGTTTCCTTTGTTACGGGTTTTCTCCGATCAGGGTGATACCGGTCGGAAGTTCTTGCTTCTGGGAAGCGCATCTCCCGATTTGATGAAAAATTCGTCCGAAAGCCTTGCCGGCAGAATCGGTTTTATCGATCTGAGCGGGTTTAAACTGGACGAGGTAGGCTTGGATAACCTGAACCAGCTATGGTTGAGAGGAGGTTTTCCCCGTTCTTACCTGTCCGATTCGGAAGAACAGAGTTTTCATTGGAGAGAAGATTTTATCAGGACTTTTCTGGAACGCGATATAAACCTGTTGGAAATTAATATACCCCCGGCTACATTGAGACGTTTTTGGGTAATGCTGGCACATTATCACGGACAGATCTGGAATGGTTCTGAGTTTGCACGAGCCCTGGGTGTTTCGGAGCCTACAACGCGACGGTATCTGTACATTCTGTCGGGGACCTACCTGGTCAGAGTGGTCCAGCCCTGGTACGAAAACCTTCAGAAACGGCAGGTAAAATCGCCCAGGGTTTATATCCGTGACAGCGGTATTTTGCATGCTTTGCTGTCGTTACCAGGAGACCAGATCATCAGTCATGTGAAAGTAGGGGCTTCATGGGAAGGATTTGTTATAGAGCAGATTATCCAAAAAATGGAGACCCGTGATTTTTATTATTGGAGGACCCATACGGGGGTAGAACTCGACCTGCTTGTAATGAAAAATGGCAAACGGTACGGATTTGAAGTGAAATATTCGGATAAGCCGCAGGTTACCAGAGGAATGAGGCAATCACTAGCCGACCTGAGGCTGGATGTACTGTTCCTTGTTTACCGGGGAAAGCACCGGTTGGATATTGAGGAAAAGATTAAACTACTTCCTGTTGATCTGATCCTGGATGCGAATCTGGAAGATTAAATGAAGATCAAAAGATCGTTTTTGAATAAAGTTGTTTTCATGTTTCAGAAATGCTGTCTATGTTTGCAGGCTATCTGAATTGTCGGAAAATCCGGTTTATATAGTTTGAAAAACAACAGCAAATTAAATTGTAAAGTAGCTAAAATGAAGGTTATAGATATTATTGGCAATAGTGAAACAACAGTTTTTTCATTCGAATTGCTGCCTCCCCTGAAGGGAAGTGATGCCGGCAATATATACCGGACTATCGAAAATCTGATCGATTATAGCCCGAAATATATTAATATCACGACTCACAGGGATGAGATGATTTACAAGGAAATGCCTGATGGTACAATCCAGAGGCAGGTAGTACGCAAGCGGCCCGGAACTGTCGCTATTGCTGCTGCTATCCAGTATAAATACGAAATTCCGGTGGTTCCGCATATCCTGTGCGGTGGGTTTACCAAAAGCGAAACGGAACATGTGCTGATCGACCTGAATTTCATGGGTATCAGTAACGTTCTTGCTTTGCGTGGCGACGGGAATAAGAACGAACATATTTTTCAGCCCACACCCGGAGGCCATTCCAACGCCAACGAACTGGTAAAACAGATTGTCGATCTGCGAAACGGGAAATACCTTGACGCTGATCTGAAAAATACCGCCCCGCTTGACTTTTGTATCGGGGTGGCAGGTTATCCGGAAAAGCATTTCGAAGCCCCGAACCCGGAAACCGACCTGATGTACCTCAAACAAAAGGTGGACGCAGGGGCAGATTATATTGTTACCCAAATGTTCTTCAATAATCGGGCTTATTTCGATTTTGTGGATAAATGCCGGTCTATGGGTATCACCGTTCCAATTATCCCCGGAATTAAGCCGATAAGCCTCAAAAATCAGCTTACCGTGCTGCCAAAGATATTCCGTATCGATCTTCCCCAGGAACTGGCCTCAGAGCTTGCCAAATGCAAAAATAACGATGAAGCAAAGACGGTCGGTACCGAATGGACAATTCAGCAGGCAAAGGAACTGGTGGCCCACGGGGTGCCATGCCTTCATATCTATACTTATGGCGTTTCCGACAATACCCGTAAGATCGTTGAAGCCGTATTCTGAATTGAAATAAAACAATTACAAAGGGGTTATGGCAGGATAATGGCACGTTATCTTAAACGGATCGCTGCTGAATCGAACAGAGAATTGATCGATCTGAACAGATTGAGTACAGGAAAGGCATTGGAGGTGATCCGGACAAATGAGGAAAAATTTTTTTCGTGCGATTATAACCATGCTGAGCTGAAAGAAGTTTATCCGGATAAGCCTGTGAGGGTGAACGGTTATCTTGAAATTGCCGGGATCCTCGTCAATTACTACAGCGAGTCCAGGCAAACCATCACCGGACCGGTCATGGTTTATGCGATACTATACACCCGTTATGGGACAAAGCAACAACAGATGAAGCATGTGACAATCCAATTATCTGACAATAAGGAGATCAGACAATTAGTCCAACTTGGATTTGATCGGTAGAACCGTGGCTCATTGCCTGTTTCCTTTATTCCGGCAGTCAATTTATAGCGAACCGACGTGAAACCTAAGTCTAAGAATATTCGTATGATTAACAAAGAAAAAACGTAAGAAAAACGTAGGATATGGCTAAAATAGATGGAAATCTGGTGACCCTGGGGTTAAGGGGAAAGGTCGGTAACCTGGTGTTCCGGAGGCGCGGCAATAAAACGACCGTTTATGTTTTATCGGAACGGAAAGCTCCGTTAAGTGAAAAGCAAAAGCAAGCTCAGCAGAATTTTGCAGCGGCTGTTGCGCTTGCCAAACAGGCCTTGAGCAATGAACCGGAACGCCGGTGGTTCGAGGAACTGGCAAAGAAGAAGGGAAGAGAAAGCGCATACAGCGCCGCCGTTTCCCATTATTTAAAACAGATCGTTACTCCCTGACGGGCACAAAACAAGCAACGTCCTAAAAACTTAAATAAACTAATTCAAAAAAAATCAAACGATGGCGCTACCGGAAATACTGACTACAAATCTTCAGGAATATCTTGACCGGGAAGAAATCATTCAGGAGACGATCCGGCAGATTGAAAAGGACTTTAGCATGTTTGGTGTAGAGGTGGAGTTCAGCGGTAACCTATGCGATGCCTATCTGATCCTTCACCGGCAATTGGTGGTTCAGGTGCATGAACTTCTTTCAACGAATGCAGAACTGCTCATGTCTATTTTGTACCAGATAGACATTAGCGGGCGTGACCTGGCCCGTTCACGGACTTTTTTCCCGGATTACAGTCAGACCGAGCTGATTGCCCACGAAATTATTTTTCGTGACCTTAAAAAGGTACTTTTCCGGCGTTATTTCCGGCAACATCCGTCTTAATTAACAAAAGAAAACCTGCTGGTTTTTAATTCAGCAGGTTTTCTTAAAATTTGTTTTCATGGCTGCCGGGAATTACCGGATCTGATACTGGAATCCAATGCTAATTCCCGGATACATTGCTATTCTTGTTTGTTTGCCGGTATGGTCGATAAACGTCATACCCGGAATAAAAGATCCGCCGGTGAGCTGGCCTTCTGCATTTCTCAACCTGGAAATCGCCATATTGTCGCTTATCCCGGCAACGATGGACATTCGTGACGAGAGGTGATACTCGAGGTTAAGGTTCATCCGTACCAGCATATTCGTTTTGTCAGTCCACCATTCGTCTTCATTGATCTGGAAGCTCATGCCTTCCAGGGCCAGCGACATCTTGTTCCCATTGACCAGATAAGATCCCAATCCTAAACCTATTCCCCAGTAAGGATTATCTGTATATCCGATTTGTATGATCGAATAAAGTTTTTTCTGACCGGTTCTTAATGAAACCCCTGCCCGGAATGTTTCATCCGAGAAAGCGCCGATGCTCAGGTACCCGTTTTTTGCGTAATTAATTAACCCGATCGCAACGCCATCTTCTATCGAATCGGCAATATTAACCAGCCCTATTTGTACCCCGTTCAATATATGGGTATAATTGACCAATCCGCTAATTTGAGTTCCTTTTACATGAGTGGATGCTACATTGACCAGTCCGGCCAATTGCAGTTTTTTCAGGGCCCCTCCGGAGATATTGATTAATCCTGAAATCTGTCCTGATGCTACATCCCCTTTTGTATAATTAATGATCCCGCCGATTTGTGTTCCATCCAGATCTCCGGTAACGATGTTTACAAGACCTGAAGACTGAAGGCCTTTAAAAGAGGGGCTGATATTTATTAACCCGGCAAATTGGGCCCCGGAAGCATTGCCTTGCGATACGTTGGCAAGTCCACCGAATTGACAGCCTTTAGATGTTCCCTGGTTGATGTTCGCCAACCCGGCAAATTGGGCTCCGGACACATCCTGACGTACATAATTGCCTAACCCGGCAAATTGGACACCCCGTACGTTGCCGTTAATTACGTTTATCAATCCGCCAAACTCCGCGCTGCCTACTCCTCCGTTAACTCCGATTAACATATTCAATGAAATATTATTGGATATTTCAGGCGAAGAAATGCCATTGGTTCCCATGGGAGTGATAAAGGAAATCTGGATCGGTACTTCTTTTTCTGTTTTCTGCTGATTTTCCTGTGCCATTGCTGCACTGATGCCAAAGGAAAAGAAAGCTGTTGCCAGCAATTTTGTTAAAAATCTGTTCTGTTTCATTTTGTTTTCAATTTCTTTCCCTTTATGACACGCTTAGATTGTTCTACCCTGACAGCTATTTGAAAAATATTTGCGCTGTTTTGTTTTTATAAAGAGAAGAATATGAGTTAAAACGGTCGTTTGAAGTCCTTTTTATAATAAGAAAACCGCCTTTGCGTACAAAAGCGGTTCATATATGTAGGGTAAATTGCCGACCCGTCCCCTTCAGGACAGCACTGCAATTTACGAAGGCGTACCGGCTTTTGCCAGTACGTTAATTTTGGTCATAAAAAAACTACCTGATTTCCGATCCGTTTTTCACCTTTTTTTCGGGAACGACAAATTTCAGTGAGCCATCTGCATCTTCGGACATCAGGATCATTCCCCGGGATTCAATCCCCCGAAGTTCCCTGGGGGCCAGGTTTACAAGTACTGCAACCTGTTTGCCAATAATTTCTTCGGGTTTGTAGTATTCGGCAATACCGGATACAATGATACGTTTATCGATGCCGGTATCGATTTTCAGTTTCATCAGTTTTTTTGTTTTGGGAACTACTTCCGCCTCAAGGATAGTCGCTGTACGGATATCCATTTTCATGAAATCGTCGAACGAACACAGTTCCTTTGAAGGTTTGGCAGAAGATGCGGCAGCCTCATTTGCCTTTTTGGTATCGTGCAGCTTTTTGATCTGGGCCTCAATAACATCGTCTTCTATTTTTTCAAATAAAAGTTCAGGCTGGTTTAGCTTGTGTCCGGCTTCGAGCAGGTCAGAACGCCCCAGTTCGCTCCAGTTTTGTTTGCCGAAATTGAGGAAGCCACGTAGTTTTTCCATGCTGAAAGGCAGGAATGGTTCCAGCATGATTGTCAGGTTGGCTGTGATCTGCAGGCTGATATTCATTACTGTTTTTACCCTTTCCGGGTTTGTTTTTACCACTTTCCAGGGTTCTTCATCAGCCAGGTATTTATTGCCGAGACGGGCGAGGTCCATCGCCAGTTTAAGCGCTTCCCGGAAACGATAGTTATCCAGACTTTTTTCAACTTCTTTTTTCAGATTTTCAATTTCTGCCAGCGTTTGTTTATCTGTATCGTTCAGGGCTCCGGTGGCGGGCACTGTTCCCAGGTAATATTTTTGGGTAAGTACCAGTGCCCGGTTTACAAAATTACCGAGTATGGCCACCAGTTCGTTGTTGTTCCGGTTCTGGAAGTCTTTCCATGTAAAGTCGTTATCTTTTGTTTCCGGGGCATTGGCCGTGAGGGTATATTTCAGAACATCTTCTTTTCCGGGAAAATCTTCAAGATATTCATGCAACCAGACGGCCCAGTTACGGGAAGTGGAAATCTTGTCTCCTTCAAGGTTCAAAAATTCATTTGCCGGGACATTGTCCGGAAGTATAAAACTCCCCTCTGCCTTCAGCATCGCAGGAAAAATAATGCAGTGGAACACGATATTATCCTTTCCGATAAAATGGACCATCCTGCAATCAGGGTCTTTCCAGTATTTTTCCCAGTCGGGGGTCAGTTCCTTGGTTGCCGAGATGTATCCGATAGGAGCGTCGAACCAGACGTAAAGGACTTTTCCCTCAACCCCTTCAATAGGAACAGGTACTCCCCAATCCAGGTCACGGGTCACAGCACGCGGCTGAAGGCCGCTGTCGAGCCAGCTTTTACATTGTCCGTAGACATTGGTTTTCCATTCTTTGTGATCTTCAAGAATCCATTTTTTTAGCCAGGCTTCATATTCGTCGAGCGGCAGGTACCAGTGTTTGGTTTCCTTCAGTACCGGGGTATTTCCGCTTATCATCGATTTTGGGTTGATCAGCTCGGTCGGGCTGAGTGATGTCCCGCAACTTTCGCACTGGTCGCCGTATGCCTTTTCGAACCCGCACTTGGGACAGGTACCTGTAATGTAACGGTCGGCCAAAAATTGTTTATTTTCTTCATCGTAGTATTGCTCGCTTGTTTTTTCGATGAATTTACCATCGTCATACAGCTTCCTGAAAAACTGTGATGCCGTTTCGTGGTGAACTTTTGAACTGGTACGGGAATAAACATCGAATGATATGCCAAACTTCTCAAAGGATGTTTTAATGATGTTATGATACTTATTGACAACATCCTGAGGTGTAATTCCTTCGTTTTTTGCTTTCAGGGTAATTGGCACTCCATGCTCGTCCGATCCGCCGATAAAGAGGACATCTTCCTGTTTTAACCGGAGATACCGGGCATAAATATCGGCCGGGACATACACTCCGGCAAGGTGACCGATATGTACCGGTCCGTTGGCATACGGGAGTGCTGAAGTGATCAAAGTTCTTTTATACTGATTCATGTCATACAGATTTTCAGTGCATTTATGCAAAAAATTATCGGGCTACAAAGATAGTCGTTTTTTTATGCTTTTCATTCGTCTCCGGATTCTTGTTCAAAAGGTGCGGATATTTTATTTTTTAGCGGGAAAAAGTCTAAATTTGCCTTGTTTTTGGTGGCATTTTTCTGAAAAACGGATAACAGAATTTGCCTTAATAGGGAATCCGGTGTAAATCCGGAACAGTCCCCGCTGCTGTAAGCCTTTAAATTTTACCGGAATAGATGCCACTGCCCGGTTGGGTGGGAAGGCCCGGAAGATAGGTAAGCCAGAAGACCTGCCTGAAACAAATTTGTTTAACATGATCTTCGGGGAGAAAGATCAGTGGAAAGTATTCAATTCCTTCCATGATTTTCCCTTTGGATCAAAATATTTACGAATAAATATGAAAAGGAAACCGGGCTTTGCCTTTTTTGTTGTCCTGTTTTTAATGCTACAGGCAATTAATGTCCTTGCGGGATATCCGCAACGGATTATTTCACTTGCTCCTTCGCTTACCAAAACGATTTACCTGCTCCATGCAGAAAATCAAATGGTGGGGTGCACCAGTTTTTGCATTCTGAAGCATCCTGATGACGCTCAGGTTGTGGCTACGGCTGTACAGGTGAATATAGAAAAGGCGGTTTTGCTAAAGCCTGACCTGGTATTGACTTCTTCCTTGACTAACCCGGAAACCATAAGGACTTTCCAAAAGCTTGGAATCAAGACGTTGAATTTTCCTTATCCCCAATCATTCGATGATATCTGCCATTATGTGCAGATACTGGGAGAGAAACTTGGAAAAAGTGAGTTGGCCGACAGTATTGTGGCGGATGCGAGGAAGAAACTGGCGATCGTAAGGGCAAAAGTCCCAACGGTCAGGAATAAACCGTCGGTCTTTCTCCAGATCGGGGCGAATCCGTTATTTACGGTAGTTCCTAATACATTTATGCAGGATTTTATTGATTTCTCGGGATGCCGCAACATTGCCGGCGACTTAACCCTGGGAAGCGTTACCCGTGAAAGTGTCCTCGTCCGTAATCCCGATGTTATTATCATTGCCATGATGGGATCGGTAAGCGAGGAGGAAAAGAGCAAATGGGAGACATATAAAAATCTTAATGCCGTAAAAAATCATAAAGTTTTTTTGATAGACCAGGAAAGGACCTGTAGTCCTACTCCGGAACTTTTTGTCGAGGCACTCGATGATATTATTTCGTATGTTTATCATTAAATTTTTTTTCATAAGGATTTTTGAATAATATAGAAATACGGGATCTATTCATTCCTCGTGCTTATTTTATATGATCATATTGAAAAGCAAATATTTAAAATGGCTGTTGGTTGTAGTGTCCCTGGCTGTTTTGCTTTTGGCTTCGGTGTTAATTTCTCTTACATCAGGAGAACTGAAGATCGGATTACTGAAAGCGCTGAAATTACTGCTTACGGGAGCAGATAAAGGTTCTGTTGAGTATATGTTAATCAGTCAGGTTCGGATGCCGCGGATTATCCTTGGGCTTGCTGTTGGAGGGGCACTGAGTCTCTCGGGGGTTATCCTTCAGGGAATTTACCGCAACCCGCTTGTCGAGCCCTATACTCTTGGAATTTCCGGGGGGGCTTCGTTAGGGGTGGCTTTTACCATTGTGCTCGGGCTTCATTTGAAATACGGCGAGATAATGCTTCCCCTTTCAGGCTTTATTGGGGCTTTCCTGATTATTTTTCTGGTTTATACGCTCGGATCCCGGGGTGGCAAGGTAAAAGTCCAGGACATGCTCCTGACCGGGGTCATGGTTAGTTTTGTCGCTTCATCGGGGATGATGCTCCTGATGGCACTGAGCAATACGGAGAACCTGCATGGGATCATCTTCTGGACCATGGGGTCGCTTGATGAACCCAATAATCTACTGATTTGGCTGACCCTGATTGTTTCTATTGCCGGTCTTGTCGTTTCCTATCTGTTTGCAAGGCCTTTAAATGCCTTGCGTCTTGGAGAAGAAAAAGCCCTGCACCTGGGTATTAATACAGGTGTTGCCATAAAATCCCTTTTTCTTATCGCTTCACTGCTTGCCGGGGTTTGTGTTTCTGTTGCCGGGGTTATCGGATTTGTCGGCCTGATCATTCCTCATCTGTTGCGTCTGGTATTGGGGTCGGATTACCGGATCCTGCTGGCCAGTTCTTTTCTGCTGGGAGGTTCGTTTATCGTGCTTTCGGATGTTGTCGCCCGGACAATTATTGCTCCAAATGAACTGCCTATTGGGGTTATTACCGGGATTATCGGGGGAAGCATTTTTATTGTAATGATGAATAGCAGAAAGAGGAGGCAATAATGAACGGTCATTTTTTCGAAATAAGGAATTTTTCCTGTGGTTATCCTTCGTTCAGGTTGTCTGACGTTAGTTTTTCTATTGAACGGGGAATTTTTGCTGGTGTTATTGGTCCGAACGGATCAGGAAAAACGACTTTATTCAGGGGAATAACCGGCTCAATACCCGCTCTGGAAGGAGAGGTCTTTCTTAACGGAAGAGCCTTGAAGTCTTTTTCACTGAGGCAACGGGCTCAAAATATTGCAATTGTTTCGCAGATGGTCGATGCCGACAGGATCCCGGTCGAGGATTATGTGCTGATGGGAAGGCTTCCCTACTACAACCGTTTCCAGTTTTTCGAATCGGCGGAAGATATTGCAATAGCCCATAAGTATATGAAATTGACAGAGATATTCCGGCATAAGGATAAACTTATGACCGAATTGAGCGGGGGAGAACAACAACGTGCAGCTATTGCCCGTGCGCTTACCCAGCAACCGGAATTGCTCTTGCTGGATGAGCCGACTTCTCACCTGGATATAACGCATCAGATACGCATCCTTAACCTGATTCAGAACCTTAACGAGGAACTGGGGCTAACGGTTCTGATGGTAATCCACGACCTGAACCTGGCTTCTGAATATTGTGAACAATTAATCCTGTTCGATAACGGTAAAGTTCATACGCAAGGAAAACCGGATGAAGTGATTACTTATGAGACGATTGAAGACGTGTATAAAACTCCGGTCATTATCCGCGTGAGCCCCTATTCCGGGAAACCCGTTATTTTTCTTGTAAGCGAAAAAATGATGAAGAGCCAGGCTCAAAATTCTTTACTTAATCATAATCGTCCGGACACATTGAAAATGTAATTTTTGAATTATTTGGGTCAATCCAATTTTGTTGCAATATCGATGTATTCAGATTCAGGTGTTTATCGAAAATTTTTATTTATTTTGCCAGGAAAATGATTATTCCCACAAACAGACTGAATGAGCTTGATTAAAACCAACATAAAAGGGTCCTGGTTCGAAACAATGGAATCTGATTTTTTACCGCATTTATCGGTTGATTGTGTCGTTTTCGGGTTCCATGAGAATGCCTTGAAAGTCCTTCTTCTAAAATCGAAATTTGTTGATGAATGGAGCCTTCCCGGAGGTTTCGTAAAAAAAGAGGAAACTGTGGAAGAGGCTGCCGGCAGAGTCCTGTCCGAGCGTACCGGACTTGACGATATCTTTTTGAAGCAGTTCCATGTGTTCAGCGATCCTCAAAGGAGTAACCCCGGATTTCGTCCCGAAAATCTCCAAAAGGCAGGCGTGGAGTTGGAAAGTTATGATTGGCTTAATCAACGGTTTTTATCTGTTGGTTTTTATGCCCTGGTGGAATTCCCGGTAGTTTCCCCTCAACCTGATTATTTCTCAAAAAAGAGTGAATGGAAAAATGTTTCTGAAGTCAAGGATTTGATGATGGATCATCGCCAAATCCTTGATAAGGCCCTTGAAACGTTGAGGCTGCAACTTAAGTATCAGCCGATCGGGTATAACCTGCTTCCCGAAAAATTCACCATGCCCGAACTCCAGGGTTTGTATGAAGTAATTCTGGGCCGGGAACTGGACAGACGTAATTTTCAAAGGAAAATACTGAATACGAAAATACTTACCCGTCTTCCGGAACGAAGGACAGGTGCGGCCCATAAAGCGCCTTATTTGTATAAGTTTAATCTAGAGAAATACAACAAGGCTTTGTCGGAAGGATTTAACGGGGACTGGTAAACGGATGCCTGATAGTTTTAGGATGGCCTTAAATACTAATCACAAAATAATTTCTACATTTGCAGCGGATTTGGTTTCCTGTTCCGCTTATGCGGACGGGGAATAAAAGGGAATCCGGTGAGAAACCGGAGCTGTACCCGCAGCTGTAAGCCTTTTTAAAAGCTTTCCAAACCCTCGCCACTGTTGCGTCAACGACGAATGGGAAGGCATCGGAAAGTAAGGTGAGCCAGAAGACCTGCCAAACCGGTAATTTTTTAACAGACGCTTCGGGAGTAAAGCTGTTGAGATTAGAATCATTTAATTTTCACAATTTTAGCCTGAGCTCATATTCTTTTAGATTAGAAAATGAGACGAATAATTTATCTGGCGGGAGCACTTTTTCTGTTTTCGTCCCGGTTGCTGGCCCAAACAACAGATGTCGCCGATTCAGTGATGATCGAAGAGGTCACGACCTATGCCAAAATGAAAAAGTACCTGGCTGCAACCAAGATCGACCGTCTTGATGAATCGGACCTCGAACGGGCCGGTGCCGGGGGATTGGAACAGCTTCTTTGGCAAAACAGTTCGATCTATATCAAATCGAACGCGGGAAGCCTTTCAACGATCCGTTTCCGGGGTACTTCTGCAAACCAGACTTCTGTGATCTTTGGTGGGCTTGATGTGAATTCGCTAACGCTTGGACAGTCGAACCTGTCGGATATTTCATCTTTTTTGTTCGACCAGATCGACCTTCAGTACGGAAGCTCCTCAGCGGTGAATGGTTCCGGTTCTGTCGGAGGGGCTATTCATCTGGGATTGAACAGTCCCTGGACTAAGGGAATGGACGTTAAAACGAGGGTAGTGGAAGGCTCTTACGGGGAACAGCTTTACGGAACCAAAGTATTTGCCGGTAACGGAAAGTTTGAATCGGTAACCCGGGTTTATTACTATTACAACGGGAATAATTTCAAATTTAAAAACCCATATACCGGCGATGTTGAAAATCCCGGGGCTGTTACTGACCGACAGCATGGTGCCTCGATTGAGAATTATGGACTGATCCAGGAGCTGAATTACCGCTTCAAAAAGAATGAATACCTGAAATCTGCTTTGTGGCTCGAACATGACTGGCACCAGGTACAACCCAATATGTCCAGCAATTATGTGTATTCGGGTGACGCCGACGAGCTGCTTGACCGTAATATCCGTTTCTGGTCAGAATACCATAACGACCGCAATGCCTTGAAATATAATGCCGGACTTGGGTATGTCCATGATATGGAAATTGAGAACGGAGATACTCAGGAGAAAATCGGGACAGACCGCCTGGTCGCTTCTTTTGAGGTTCAGCAAGACCTGAAGAAAACCTTTGGATACAAGGCTGGTCTGAAGTATAAATACATTAAGCCCAAAGTTTATGCTTATTCCAGTTCCGTTATCGACTATGAGCAGCACCTGGATTTGTATTGCTCCTCATTTTTACATGTCCGCGACCGGTTGAAACTGACCCTAAACCTCCGGCAAATGTTTGTAACCAATTTTTCAGCCCCGTTTACGCCTTCTTTGGGTGGTGAATACCGTGTATTTTCAAGTCCTGAATCGTCTTTGTTGGTAACGGGCAGTATTGCCAGGAGTTACCGTATTCCGACGTTTAACGACCGGTACTGGGGCACCCAGGGTAATCCTGACCTGAAGCCGGAGGATGGTATGAATTACGAACTTGGCTTGAATTATTATTATGTAACCGAAAAGCTAAAGGCAAATGTAAAACTGAGCGCTTTTTACCTGGACATTAAAAACTGGATTGAATGGAGGAGCCTGGGTGAATGGACTGCCTGGAATGTCGGTGAAGTTATTAGCAAAGGACTTGAATTTCAGTCGGAAACCCAGACAAAACTAGGGCGGGCAGACATTGATTTTCGGATGGGGTACACCTATAATCCGGTAGAGCCGGTTAAGGATATTTCCGAATCAGTTGTACTTCATCAACAAATGGCCTATGTCCCCAAAAATATGGGAAATGCTTTCTTCTCGGTGACTGATCATCCTTGGAGTTTTTATTTGCAGGGGCAATATACGGGTTCCCGTTTTGCCGATGGAAATGAAACAACACTCGATCCGTATTTTTTGACCAATCTGGGCCTGGCCAGAAAAGTGACTTACAGGAAGCAGGCTTTCAATTGTTCTCTTTCTGTCAATAACCTTTTCAATGTGAATTATCAAAATCAAAGATATTACGCTATGCCGGGACGCGTATTCCGTGTCGGCATTTCTTCAAACCTTGATATTTTTTAAATAATTATAGAAGCTATGAAAAAATCAATTCTTTATTTTTCTCTTTTGCTATTCGTGACCAGTTGCTTTACTTCATGCAACGACGATGATGAAAATAGTATTCCATCATCCAATATAACAGGTTGTTATGTGATGAACTATGGCATTTGGGGAAGCGGGAGCGCCAGCATTTCGAAATACGATTACGATAAGGATAGCCTCGTAAACAATTATTACAAAAAACAGAACGGCAGCGAGCTGGTTTCCAATATTGAATATGCTTATACCTATAACGACAATGTATTTCTGATTTGTAGTGAGAGCGATCAGATTATTACGCTGAACGACACCCTGGTGCAAACCTACAACGGGGTTACCAGTCTTATTGCAACACCGCGTGCCTGTGCAGGTAACGGTGGTTACCTCTATATCTCATGCTGGGGCGACTCCCCGGATTATTCAAAAATGGCTGACTCCTATATTGCCAAGTACAATATTGAAACAATGACTGTTGAAGATACAATTCATATAGCCGGCGGGCCTGAAGGTGTTGCCATTGCCAACGGGAAGCTTTATGCCGCCCTTAATTACAAGGATAGTATTGCCGTTATCGATCTGGATGATAATTCGATCTCGTACATAGGAACACCTGCTGTATCTTCCTACTTTGTCGAAGATACAAGTGGGAACCTTTATGTGTCGCTGTTAAGCACCTATACTTTTGCTTCCGGTACTACCGGCTTGGGTTACATTAATACAAGCACAGATGAATTGGAAAATGTTTATACCCTTGACAATGTCAGTACTGAATACGCCGATATGATGGCTATAAATGAAGACAAATCCAAGATTTATATTATTTCCTCTTCTTACGATTCCAGCTGGAACCTGGTTGGCGGTGTGGCTGTTTTCGATATCTCGTCGAAGAGTTTTGAATCCAGCCTGCTGATCAGCGGGGTTGCAGGAATAGAAGGGATAGCTGTTAACCCGAAAAATGATGATATTTATTTGCTGACAGCTGAAAGTGCTACTTCTGCCGGTACTATGAGGATCTATAACAGCGAAGGAACATTACAAACTAAATATACTGTTGGTATTTACCCGACCAGGATGATCTTTTTAGAATAGGGAAGGAATAATTAATTTATTTCTAAACTACCCGGTAATGACAAACATCGGGTAGTTTTTTTATTTTAGCAGGAAAGAAAAAGAATGGCGAAAACAATATTTATCACAGGAGGCGTTCGTTCCGGTAAAAGCAGTTTTGCACAAAAACTGGCTGAGGAATTGTCGGATAACCCGGTTTATCTTGCGACGGCCCGCGTCTGGGACGATGACTTCGCTGCAAGGGTGAAACGGCACCAATCTGGCCGAGATGACCGTTGGGAAACTGTTGAAGAAGAAAAATGGCTTTCCGCCCGTGACCTTTCCGGACGAACAGTCCTGGTCGATTGTATCACGCTTTGGCTGACCAATTTCTTTCATGATTTCGACTATGACGAGAAAAAAGCACTGGAGGCTGCCAAAGAGGAATGGCTCCGGTTTTCCGGGATCGATGCCGTGCTGATTGTTGTCAGTAACGAATTGGGAATGGGAGTCCACCCGGAGAATGAATCTGCCCGGAAATTTGCAGATATCCAGGGCTGGATGAACCAGTTTATAGCCGCTAAATCTGACGAAGCTTATTTGCTGGTATCAGGCATTCCTGTCCGGATTAAATAGTGATCAGAACGGTCTGTATGAAGATAAAGCTGAATAGGAGTAAAAATCAAAATAAGTAAGCTGAAATGACATTAAAAGAACAACTGCAACACAAAATCGATTTGAAAACGAAGCCAACGGGAGCGTTGGGAAGGCTTGAGGAAATAGCCCTTCAGCTGGGTACGATCCAGAACACATTGTCTCCTGAGTTAAAAAAACCGGCGATCCTTGTTTTTGCTGCCGATCATGGCATAGCGGATGAAGGGGTGAGCCCTTATCCAAAGGATGTTACCTGGCAGATGGCTATGAATTTTTGTACGGGTGGCGCAGCTATCAACGTGTTCTGCAAACAGAACGGAATTAACCTGAAGGTGATTGATGCCGGCGTTGATTATGATTTTCCTGCCGGTAGCCCGATTATCAATGCGAAAATAGCAAGAGGAACAAAAAATATGCTCCATGAACCGGCAATGACTCTGGATGAATGCCGTCAGGCTATGTCCCGGGGTGCCGGTTTTGTTCGCGAGGAAGCGGAAGACGGCTGCAATATAATAGGTTTTGGAGAAATGGGTATCGGAAATACTTCACCTTCATCGTTACTTATGCATAGTTTTATGAACCTTCCTCTGGAGAAATGTACGGGTAAGGGAGCCGGGATGACAGGAGAAAAGCTGGATTATAAGACATCTGTATTGAAAACAGTTGCTTCAAAATATCATCCTGAAACGGAAGAGGAGGTCCTTGCAACTTTTGGAGGCCTGGAGATCGCCATGATGGTTGGTGGTATTCTGGAGGCCAAAAAGCAGGGAATGGTTGTCTTGGTCGATGGTTTTATTGCTACTGCCGCTACACTGACAGCAGTCCAGTTTGATTCTTCTGTAAAGGAAAATTGTATTTTTTGTCATGCTTCTGAAGAAAAAGGACACCAGCTTATTCTGGATTTCCTTCAGGCAAAACCTGTGCTAAGCCTGGGAATGAGGTTGGGCGAAGGATCGGGTGCGGCTGTGGCTTATCCAGTTGTGAAAGCTGCTGCCACTTTCCTGAATGAAATGGCCAGCTTTGAAGAAGCTGGGGTCAGCAATAAAGAGTAGTTATTATGAAAGAGCAAATTAATCTGTTTTTGACGGCAGTGATGTTTTATACCCGCATACCGGTTCCCCGTTCCCTGGGCTATTCGCCGGAACGGCTGAACCGGTCGACCCGGTATTTTCCCCTGATTGGCTGGTTGGTCGGAGGTATCGGGGCGGGTATTTTTTTCGGGTTGAGCTTTTTATTTCCTGTCCCTTTGGCTGTATTCATAAGTATGATGGCTACCATTTTTGTGACCGGGGCCTTTCATGAGGATGGTTTTGCCGATTTTTGCGATGGTTTTGGAGGAGGATATACCCGGGGAAAGATTTTTTCCATTATGAAAGATAGCCGGATTGGTACTTACGGCACCGTCGGGCTTATCAGTATGCTTGGAACCAAATTTTTAGCTTTGCAGTCATTTCCTCCGGCAATAGTCCCGATTGTTTTACTGGCAGCCCATGCTTTCAGCCGGATGATGCCGGTAGTGGTTATTTTTACCAGTTATTATTCGCGTGAGGATGAATTGAGTAAGACGAAACCTATTGGCAAGAAAGGGACAAATTCAGACTTATTGATCGCTGTTATAATTTCCCTTCTGCCCATGCTGTTTTTTCCCTGGCAGTTTATGGCGATTACTGTTCCTGTTGCCTTGCTTGTTACCTATATTTTCAAGAAATATACAGAGCGAAAAATTGGTGGGTATACCGGCGATTGCCTGGGAGCTTTGCAGCAAGTTACAGAAATTTTATTTTACCTCATCCTGATTGTTGTTGCATGAAGCTGATTTGTATCCGTCATACAAAAGTCGCGATCCCTCCCGGAATTTGTTACGGGCGTACGGATGTAGGGTTGGCTTCTTCATACAATAAGGAATTGCAGCAGGTGATCAGAAGGCTTAACGGGATTTTTCCGGAAGAGGTATTTTCAAGCCCTCTGGTACGTTGCAGTCGGTTGGCGGGAGATCTGTTCCCCGGATCTGAGATAAGGCTGGATAATCGCTTAAAAGAGCTCAATTTCGGCTTTTGGGAAGGCAAGAGCTGGGATGAGATTTACCGTTCAGATACCGGACGGTTCTGGATGGACCATTATCTGACCGCTTCCTGTGACGGTGGCGAATCTTATCCTGAATTACGTGAGCGCGTCAAATCTTTTTTGAGAACACTGGCAACTTCCGGTTCAGTGAATATTGCGCTGGTAACTCATAGCGGGATAATCAGATTGATAAAATCTCTTTTAGATAATTTGGAGATGGATGAGGTTTTTACAACATTTAATCCGGATTTCGGCGGAGTTTACACTTTTGTATTTGATTGATAATAAGTAAATAATTAGTTGTAAGTTTTTTATCATGATCAGGATCCGATTGATTTTTCTATGGTTATTTTTTTCTTCTGTGGTTCTTGCCCAGAAAAGTCCGGTTGTTTACGGCGATAATTCTGAGGCGGGACATTATGCCCCGGTCAATGGGATCAAACTTTATTATGAGACATACGGGACCGGCCAGCCATTGATTATGCTTCACGGGAATGGTGGCTCAATACAGGCTTTCAGCAAACAAATTCCTTTTTTTGCAAAATATTATCGGGTAATTGCTATTGACAGCAGGCTTCAGGGAAAATCAGGCGGATCGCCCGATACGATTTCCTACGATATGATGGCTTCCGATTTTTGCGCACTTCTGGATTACTTGCATCTCGATTCGGTTTACGTGCTTGGATGGAGCGACGGGGGCATCGATGGCCTGATCATGGCGATGAATTGTCCGGAAAAGGTTAAGAAACTGGCTGTTTCGGGAGCTAATGTTGTTCCTGATTCTACTGCTTTGCCTTATGAAGATATTGTCGGAATGAAGAACTTTGTCGAACATGATAAGGCCGCATCAACGGTTGATATTGCTTTAAATAAAATGATGATCTATCAGCCGCAGATTCCCTTTTCGGAACTGAAAAAGATCAGGTGCCCGGTTTTGGTAATGGCAGGTGACCATGATATTATTAAACCGGAGCATACCCTGAAAATATTCCAGTCGATACCTGCAGCTTTCCTGTGTATTTTCCCGGATTCCTTTCATAATGTATGTCAGCAGCATCCTGATGAATTTAATGAGACGGTACTGACTTTTTTCCGGAAAGAAGAGGATCGTAAGTAAGAGCATTGACCGGGAGAAAAATAAGGTCACCGTCATCTTTGGGTAACATGCGGGTAACTCAAAAATTGCATATTTGTAGTCTTAAATCAAGATATTGAACATGCCATTATTTTCTCATCTTATTTTCGATATGGACGGAACGCTGGTCAACTCGAAACCAGGCCTCTATAATTCTTTGAAGTATATGCTCGACCGGATGGGGTTGGATATCAGTAATGCGGATATTTCGGATCAGATGATCGGTCCGCCGATCCAGGAAGGACTGAAAAATATGCTGGGGTTCGATCCGGGACAGGTTGAGGCTGGTGTGAAGCTTTTCCGGGAATATTACAGTCAGAAAGGAATTTATGAAGGCGAGCTTTATCCGGGAATTGCCGGTTTGCTGGAAGAACTTTCAGTGCTGGGCCGTAAATTGTATGTGGCTACGTCAAAAAAAGACGATTTTACGCCTGTTGTTTTGAGGCATTTTAACCTGGACAGGTATATTTCCGATTTTCAGGGGTCCGGCGAGGGGGGAAACCATACGAAAGCCGGGCTGATAACTACACTGATGGACAGGAACCGGATTCATCCTTCTGAGAAAGTGGTTATGATCGGAGATACGAAGTTTGATATCATCGGAGGAAAAGCCAACGAAATCACGACTATTGCTGTGGGTTACGGGTTTGGCGATAAAAAAGAAATCCGGGAGCTTAACCCGGATTATTTCGTTTCAGATGTGGATGAACTTTTTGAATTACTGACCCTCTGACCAGTAACCGAAATAGTCAATAAAAGCCAGATAAGGACAGACATTGATAAATACAATTATCTAGTATGCCGAATCGAACTGGTGCAGAAAACGCACGTCATTTTCGAAGAAGTGACGGATATCCTTGATTCCGTATTTCAGCATGGCGATCCGTTCGATCCCCATTCCGAAGGCAAAGCCTGTGTATTTTTTTGAATCGATACCGCATGATTCCAATACATTGGGATCGACCATCCCGCACCCCAGGATTTCGAGCCATCCCGTGTTTTTACATACGTTACAGCCTTTCCCTCCGCAAATGGAGCAGCTTACATCCATCTCAGCCGAGGGTTCGGTAAACGGGAAATAAGAAGGCCTCAGGCGTATTTCTGTCTTTTCTCCAAAAAGTTCCCTCGAAAAATAAAGCAACGTTTGTTTCAAATCGGCAAACGAGACATTCTCGTCGACATAAAGTCCTTCGACCTGATGAAATATACAATGCGCGCGGGCGGAGATCGCTTCATTGCGGAATACGCGACCGGGAAAGATGGAACGGATCGGTGGCTGAGTTCTTTCCATTACGCGAACCTGAACACTGGAGGTATGGGTCCGCAAAAGTACATCCGGGTTTTTTTGGATGAAAAAAGTATCCTGCATATCTCTGGCCGGATGTTCAGGAGGAAAATTAAGGGCTGAAAAAACATGCCAGTCATCTTCTATTTCCGGGCCTTCTGCAACGGAGAACCCAAGCCGGGCAAATATTTCTATGATTTCATTTTTCACAATTGAAAGCGGATGCCTGGTTCCCAGTTTCATTGGTTCTGCAGGCCTTGTCAGGTCGGTTTGACCGGTTTCGTGACCTGTATTCTCAAATTTTTCTTTCAGTTCGTTTATTTTGTTCAGGGCGAGCTCTTTCAATTCGTTGATGGCCTGGCCCACAACTTTTTTCTGGTCGGCAGGAACATTTTTGAAGTCGGAAAATAACTGGTTAAGCTGTCCCTTTTTACTGATATATTTGATACGAAGTTCTTCAACTTCTTCTTTTGCTGAAACTTTGAGAGATTCCAGTTCCTTTTTTAACTGATTGATTTTTTCTAACATCTTCGTATGCTGTTGAATGAAAGGCAAAGATAATCATTTGATGACAAATAGTTCCTATCGGGGACCAAAAGGTTAAGTCTGTTGTTCTGAAGAAACAGGTTTTTTCCTTTGTCTAATTGATAATCGATATTTTTTTTATCCGTATGTCTTTTAAGGGACGGTAATCGCCGTTAACAGGGACTTTACTGATTTTGTCTGCTATGTCCATTCCTGCGGTTACCTCGCCGAAGATCGTGTAAGTCCCGTCAAGATGAGGTGCCCCGCCTGTTGTTTTATAAACCTGTCTTTGCGTAGGCGTAAAATGGTACCCGGTTTCCTTCTCGATATCGTTCAGCTCGGAATCGGAATATAATCTTCCTGTGACAATGTAGAATTGAGATCCGTCGGAGCGGAACTTGCTGTTTTTTTGGTCCGGTTTTCTTGGAGAACCGATCATTCCCCTTTTATGATAGAATCCCGAGACAATGTGGGCCGGTAAGGTATAACCAGGTCCTTTCCAACCTACCACGTCATCTTTTCCAGCATATTTGGTGTCGGCTGCTCCGCTTTGGATGCCAAATCCGTAGATTACCCGGTGAACGAGCAGTCCGTCGTAATATCCTTCCCGTACGAGTGAAATAAAATTATCCCGGTATTCCGGTGTTTCGTTAAAAAGCCTGATGCGGATATTGCCCATATCCGTTTCAATAAGCAATCCTTTTATTCTGCTGTTTGCCTCGCTGATAGCTTTACTTGTAGCAGTGGTCAGGTTGGCCAATGGTTCGGGTGCCGATTGCTTTTTCATAAGTTCGGCTATGAATGACGAGGGAATTACCATGCTCTGGTTTTCGTAATCGACCACTTCAGCATAGCCGATACCGATGCACCGGTCCGGAGAAATAAAGACCGGTGTTCCATACGATTGCTGATAAAACTGGTTGGTAATAAAATAGCGGTTCCCTCCCTGGACAGTCCCGTAACTGACGATTTTTCCGTTATGAAGGGGCAGCGTATTGCCTTGCGGTTTGGTCAGGTAAACGGATTCCTTTCCGTTTGAGGCAGTTTCGGTAAAAAGCCCTGTTCCGTGCCGCTTAATGCCTTCTGCTTTTAGCAAAAGAAAATCGTTGATCCGGTCAACCGCTGTAAAACCGGATATTTTATATGATCTGGTCTCATCCCAGGGTGTGATGCGGGCGTCAGTTGCCCCGATCAATGGGGTCAGGCGGCAGGCAATAATATCGCTGTCGACGAAAAAAGCTGTTTCGCTGTTTAGAAAACGGTCCTTGTCAAAACTTTCAATTTTGACAAGAGACGGTACAAGTTTCCGGTAGTCATTATTCTCCGGCACAGCTTGTTTCTTTTGGTCTGTCGTTTTTGCTACCTGATTTTTACTTTTTTCTCCTGTATTGCAGGCTGCCAGGAATAAAACGGAAAATATAACAGTTAAAAATCGTCTGGGGCTCATTGGATAATTTTTACGGTAATTTTCACATCAGTAAGCGGACGGTTGTTCGAATCGGTTTTTAGTGCGGCAATTTTGTCAATTACGTCGAACCCGGATATGCATTGTCCGAAAATGGTATACTGTCCGTCAAGTTCGGGATATCCTCCGGTTGTAGTATAGGCTTTTCTTTGTTCCGGAGAAAATTTTAATACGCCGGGACTGAGTTCGAATTTGGATTCAATATCTTTTTTAACTTTTCCTGCCAGTTCCCGGAATTCAGCAACCTGGTGCTGAGCCTTCAGTTGTCTTAGTTTTTCTTTGATATCCGGGGTAAAAACCTCAGCTATAATTTTATTTCTGATTGGCGTGTTGACGGCCAATTCCAGCGTATCAAGCCCTCCCTGAGTATAAACCTGTCCTTTGACGATGTAGAATTGGGATATATCCGACTGCTTGAACGGATTGTTCTCGTCTGGCTGCCGGGGAGCGCAAAGCGCCCCTTTCTGATGGAAATGATCCGGACGTATTTCGTCGTCAACCGTATAGTCCGGGTCACCGTAACCAATCCGTTTTCCGGGAGGTGCATTTTTCGAAGATTTTGATCCTCCCTGGACCAGAAAATTCTGGATTACCCGATAGAACAATGTCCCGTCATAATATCCTTCTCCGGCCAGTTTTAAGAACATGTCGCGGTGTTTGGGGGTATCGTCATAAAGTTCAAATTTCATGTCCCCCATGTTGGTCTGTATTTCAACAAGGTGTGTCTGCGAGCGGGCACTTAAGCTGAAAAGAAGTAATAGTCCTGTCAGAATTAAATGTTGCCTCTTCATTCGCCAACTTTTCAATTAATTATTTTCACTTTCATTTTTATATTTTTTTTTGGACGATCATACTGATCCGTCTCCGCTGAGGCTATTTTATCCACAATGTCCATTCCCTTTACAACTTCTCCGAATACGGTATAGTTCATATCCAGGGAAGGGTAACCACCAATTGTCGTATAAATTTTTCTTTTTGCCTCGTCTATTTTGTATGGCTTCATATTGCTGATTTCTTTATCTGCTTCTTCCCTGATCTCTGCCATACGGGTATTGAATTTTTCTTTGTCCTGGCTAAGCCGGACCAGTTCCTGCTGATGTTGAAGCAGCACCTTCCTGTTGATTTCCATCATCCGCTTCTGGTTTATTTCCTGCTCCAGTGTATCTAGTTCTGACGGGGTAAATACTTTTCCCTCGACAATATAAAACTGTGATCCGGATGATCTTTCTTCGGGGTTGTTCTGATCAGGCTCCCGTGCTGCAGCCAGCGCTCCTCTTTTGTGAAAAAGCTGCGGTCTGATCTCTGCCGGAAGTGTATATCCGGCATCCTTTTCTCCTAATTGCTTACCGGCGGGGGCTCCTTTCGAATCCGGATCCCCTCCCTGTATCATAAAGTTTTTTATGACCCGGTGAAAGAGCAGTCCATTATAAAATCCTTCATTTACCAGCTTTATAAAATTATCCCGGTGAACGGGTGTTTCATCATAAAGCCTGACGATAATATCTCCATAACTGGTCCCGATCTTTACCAGGTTTTCTTCCTGTTTCAATGAGGTCCTGTTTTTACACGAAAGGAAACCAAACAGGAGAACTGCCAGTATTGACAATGCTATCTTGTTCATATTTTTCATTTCCTACAAATATAGTTATTCTGATTTGCCATAACTAACATCCACAAGGACAGAGTTGATATTCTTCCGGATTTTTATGCAGATAAGCAGCAGATCATATTTTTTATCATACCTGCACCGTTTTATCTCGGGGGAAGTTTATCTTTGAAATGGTAAAGGAGTATATCAATGGGTCGATTTTTCGTATAAATCAATTAAATTGTTTTTTTGATGGATTCACTTGAGGTGAACGGGCAGATCGTGCTCGAAAAAATTAAATATTCCCATGCATTTCAGGTTTTTCACGCGATTGATCAGAACCGGGAATTTTTATCGGATTGGTTGCCTTTTGCTGCACAAACAGTTTCTCAGGACGATACAGAAGCGTTTATCCGTTCTGTTCTTGCAATACCTAAAGACAAGGAAGAATATGTTTTTGTTATCTGGTATAAAAAGAATTTTGCCGGATTGATCAGCCTGAAAGATACGGATCCGCAGAACCAGAAAACAGAAATAGGATATTGGCTTATCAAAAAAATGACAGGGAAGGGAGTCATGACCAGTTCGGTGCGGACTTTGATTGATTTTGTATTTATGGTTATGAAAATGAACCGTATACAGATAAAATGTGCTGTCGGTAATATGAAAAGTGCTGCGATTCCGAAACGACTGGGGTTTTTCTTTGAAGGAATTGAACGCGCCGGAGAAAAGTATGATGATCATTTTTTTGATTTAGAGGTTTACAGTCTGTTAAAAAAAGAATGGCTTATAAAATAATAACAAATATGTAAATTTTTGTTAAAAACAGAGTTTTGTTGCTTTGTTTGTCGGTTTATTGTTTCTTTCTCCGGCTAAGTGATAAAAAATATGTTTTTCTGGAAACATTATGATTTTAAGTAGAATTGTCAAAATAAATGCCGAAAAACATTTTATTGTTAGAATCGTTTAATGTTTTGTTCGATTTTTTAATTTTGGCCAGAAATTATTTCCTCGTTCATGGAACGGGCCATCGAAATCAGTGCTTTTTAAGCAGGAGATTGATTATAAGGTCGGGTTACATGTAAAACTAAAGCAAAACATAAACACATGAAATTGACGAGGATATAACATTAAAAGCGACATGGAAAACAAAACAATCAGAAGGACTTTGTATAAAGTCTTAAGAAAAACTGGTGTCCCCAGGAATGAGATTGAACTGGAAGCCTCTTTTCGCGATGATCTGAATTTTGATCAGGTGGATTGGGCTTTATTTTTGTTTTATCTTGAGGACTCATTTGACATTGCAATCAACGAAGAAGAGGTTTCCCGTCTGAACCAGGTAAAGGATTCTCTCGAACTGGTTGAAAATATTGCATAGCGTATTATAATTTTGTCAATAAAAAGAGGGCATTTCCTTAGGAGGTGCCCTTTCTTATTTGAATGATGTGATTCTTGATGAATCGGGACCCAGGTTACAGGTTAAGGACGTTTTTGGAATCGGTTTGAATATAAATTCTGATAAAATTGTTCTTTCTGGGAAGGTTTCCTTTTTAATTTTTGGTTCGCTCATGTATCCAAACGGGGTGTTTCGTAAAAAAAACAGGGGCCTTCATGCAATGCTGGGAAAAAAGCTTGATTGTTTTGATTGATTAGGGTTAACTTTGAAGCACTTGTACAAATACCACGTATTAAAACCAGTTTATTTTTTAATTTGTTTATTTCTCTCTATCATTCCACTCTTAAGCGCACAAGTTATGGGCCGGCAGGTTCTCTGCCGGCTTTCTTTTTGACTATTTTATCAAAATAATGTGGCCTTCGAACCGGATGCTGTCCCCTTTTTTTAGCTTTGCCCTTTTCCTGAATTCTGTTTTCCCGTTCAGGCTGACTAATCCTTCTTCAACAACTGCTTTTGCCTGTCCCCCTGATTCGACAAGACGGAGAAGTTTTAAAAGCTTGATCAGTTCGATATAATCTGTCTTTAGTTCAAACTCTTTCATAATTTTACTCTAATTGGTCCAATTCTTTTTTTTGTTTGATCGTCAGTTTTTGAACAACCTGTTCGTAGGAATGGTCTATCCATTCCCTAACTTGCCGGTCAGAGACTGTCCCGTCTACAATAACAGTGTTCCAGTGTTTTTTATTCATGTGATAACCCGGGGTTACACAGGGGAACTCCTCTCTCCATTCAGTTGCTTTCTCCGGATCGCATTTCAGGTTTAGGGACAACTCTCCATCAAGGCTGGCCATTAGGAAAATTTTACCCATCACTTTATAAACCAGCGTGTCTTCGCCAAAAGGAAATTCTTCTGTAATTCCTTTTTTCAACAGGCAAAAGGATCGTATCGATTCGATGTTCATAGCTAAAATTTTGTCAAAGATATCGATTAGGCAATAGGATAAAAAGCGTCTTTTATATGTTCCAGCTTAAATGTGTCGTCCAGCAGGATAATGGCGATCACGTCGAAACGGGTATCCAGATTAATGTTTTTTTTGAAAATATAATCTTCGGCTGCGGCAACAAGCCTGTGGATTTTCCTGTTTCCTACTGCATCGGAAGGATAGTCGAATTCTTCTCCTGTCCTTGTTTTTACTTCAACGATTACGAGTTCGCCACCGTCCTGCGCGATAATATCAATTTCATAATGGTGAGAACGCCAGTTCTGTTCAAGAATTTTATAACCCAGTGATTGCAGGTGCTGTACCGCGATTTGCTCTCCTTTATCGCCGATTTCCTTACCTGGTACGGATGTTTTCTTTTTATTTTGATCTGTAGGACTTTGCATAACCAAATTTCGCAAAATTACAGATATAAAAAAGTGGTTTTAGAGCATCAATCTATCGTTAATTCATTTATGCTATCCGAAGCGAGGATTCCCCCTGGCTTACCGTCAGCTGGTATCTGGTGCCCAGTACAAGCGGCATATTCCGGTCGAGATGTCCTGAGGGGAAATTAAAGCAGACAGGATAATTATATTCTTTCACCGCATCCAGTATTATTTCTTCAATACTTTGTCCAAATGGGGAGTCATTATCAACCATCTCCGTAAATCCACCGGCAACAAGGCCCTTCAGATTTTTTAGTTTTCCTGAAAATTTTAATCCATGCATCATCCTGTCCAGGTGGTAAAGATATTCCGAGATATCTTCGATAAAAAGGATTTTCCCATCGGTGTTGGGATCCATGGAAGTACCAAGCATGCTGTAAAGTATGGAAAGATTGCCTCCGGTCAGTTGTCCGTCAGCCAATCCAGGCCGGTTAAAGTCACAGGCTGGCGCCTGTATCCCGTTTTTTTCTCCTTTTAGTATTTTTAAGAGTTCCCGGTAACTTTCTGTCGGTTTATCTTCTTTCAGGTAAAAGGCTGTCATAGCCCCGTGAATGCTGCAAAGCCCTTTCTTTTGAAGAAGGACATGCAAAACGGTGATATCGCTGAAACCAACAAGCCATTTGGGATTTTTTATAAATTTTGAAAAATTTATATTACCGGCAATGCGTATAGCACCGTAGCCTCCTCGCGAGCAGATTATTGCCTTGCATCGGGGATCGTCAAAGGCGGTCTGCAAATCGTCAAGCCGCTGCTTGTCTGTCCCTGCAAACTGAAAGTGAGAATCTAATACATGCTCTCCTACAATCACTTCAAAACCTTCTTCCCGGAGCAATTTTACCGCCGGACAGACTTTCTCTTCCTGTATTTTGCCTGATGGTGAAACAATCCGGATCAGGTCTCCTTTTTTTAAATAATCTGGGACTATCATGTCTTGGTCTGCAAGTGGAATAAAATGAAAAACCCCTCGGAGGAGGGGCCCTGATTATTTTTTTACATATATCCAGACTCCGGATCCGGGAGTCGTTTGTTTAAAGTTATCCTGTGCTGTTTTTGCTTCTTCGAAAGTAGCAAAGCTATTTAGTGCAATGTAATGTAACCCTTTTATAATCCCAAGGTTTTGTGCCTGGCTGTATCCTTTCTCCTTCATTTGGGAGATGAATGTCTCTGCATTTCCGATGCTTTTGAAACTTCCTCCGATAACGAAATAGGGATGAGGCTCGTTTCCTTCTTTTAATATTGCAGTTTCCTCTATAACCGGACTTTTAACTTCTTCCTGTTTAGGGGCGGGTTCCTTGCTTGTAACCACTTCCGCAATGTTTCCTATACTCGATGCCTGAAGGTGCTCGTTATTGTTTTTTAACGGGATAACAGCCAGAGCAAAGAGTAACGGTAATGCAACCATTACCTTTTTTAGGGTTCTTTTCTGAAAAATGACCTGGATTGCCTCATTTTTTTCCTGCGGATCGGATGGCTTTAACGGATGGCTTTTTGTATAAAGTGTTTCATAACTGAATGAAGGCATCCCGTACGAATCTATATTCAGGTTCCCGTTTATTTCCGGGATAAATAAAAGGTTCTCATGATCGTCGTACCTCAGGGTACCGATGCCGGGGATTGCGATATCTTCACCGTCTGTCAGCCGGTAGGTCATTTCCTGTACCAAAAGGTTTATTTTTTTACTGGCAGTAAAATAACTGATCCCTTCTTTTGCTGAAACATGATTGATAAAAAGTCCGTCATTGAAGTTAAGTTTCCTGTTAAAGCTTATTGACTTGGACGGAGGAAAAAAACGGGATGAATGAACCTGGGCCGGTTTGTAACTACTTACAAATCCGCCAAATCCCGGAATGACGACACAATCGTTCAGCAGTAATAATTCTTTTATATAACCTAATAATTCCACGGATTGAAAAAAATTTATAAGCCAAAGTTAAGGAAAAATTAATGGCCCTGCAATTCGAAAATTATAACTTTTTAGGTTCTTTTGATTTGTTTCTTTTGTAACATACACGTCTTGAAATCATAAGCGGAGAATATAAAATTTATATTTTTGGGAAAAATATACTCAATTACATATGACAAAAAAAATACTTGTTACCGGGGGAACTGGTTTTATCGGTTCTCACACGGTTGTTGAACTTCAGGAAGCAGGTTATAACGTAGTTATTGTTGATGACCTTTCAAATTCAGGGATTGATGTTCTTGACAATATCGAAAAGATCACCGGAACGAGACCTGCTTTCGAGCAATTTAATCTTTCGGATGCCGTAAAGACTGATGATTTCTTCGGAAGAAACCGGGATGTTGAGGCGATCATTCATTTTGCCGCTTCGAAGGCGGTAGGTGAATCGGTGCAGATTCCCTTGCATTATTACCGGAATAACCTGGTTTCGCTTATGAATATTCTGGATTGCCAGTTGAAGTACAATATTCCGAATATCGTGTTCTCATCGTCATGTACCGTTTACGGTCAGCCGGATAAACTGCCCGTTACCGAAAAAACGCCTCGTAAAGATGCCGAATCTCCTTACGGGAATACCAAGAGGGTAAACGAAGATATTTTGCATGATACGATAAGGGCATATCCTCAACTGAAAGGGATCGCCCTTCGGTATTTTAATCCGATAGGAGCGCATCCTTCTTCATTGATCGGGGAATTGCCCCTTGGGGTCCCCCAGAACCTGGTTCCGTTCATTACTCAGACTGCTGCAGGTTTACGCGACGAGATAAAAGTTTTTGGAGATGATTATGATACGTCCGACGGATCTGCAGTTCGTGATTACATCAACGTGGTCGATCTGGCAAAGGCCCATGTTGTTGCCATCAGCCGTTTGCTTGAAGGCATAAATAAGGCCAACTTCGAGATTTTTAATCTGGGGACCGGCACCGGTTGTTCAGTCCTGGAAATTGTGAAAGGCTTTGAGAAGGCAACCGGCATCAAGTTAAATTATAAGATTGTAGCCCGTCGTCCGGGTGATATTGAAAAGATCTGGGCCGACACCTCTTATGCAAACGAAGAGCTTGGCTGGAAAGCCACAACGCCGCTCGAGGAAACGCTGTTATCCGCTTGGAACTGGGAGAAAAAGATCCGCGGAATTAAGTAGAAAATGTGAAAAGTACTTGATGATTTTTTGGAGATGAAATCAATGGAACAGAAAGTCGATCCATCTTGATAGAATTGCCGCATAAAAAAGAGGTTGTTCTTTTTGGACAGCTTCTTTTTTATTTACACCAGATCTGATTTTCAGGAATATTTTTCAGTTTTTGAAAATTTTAGGATGAATAGCCTGTATTTAACTGTTAAAAATTTTGGAATGCCCTATCTTTGGCACAGATTGGTTTAATTTTAGCAGTTATACAGAAAATGAACAAGAACGGGGCAGAAGAAAATACAAGACGGGGCTTCAAAACGTCTCGTAATATGAGCTTTACTGTGAAGGAAACAGCGGAACTGATGAAATACCTGGTTATGCAGTTGCCGCATAAGAACAGGAATAATATCAAGACCATGCTTAAGAAGAGAGAGGTGCTGGTTGAGGGTAAGGTTGTTACTCAGTTTAACCATGTTTTACAACCCGGTCAGAAGGTCGAACTGACTACTTCTTTTGCTCCCCGTGCCAGGCAGATGAAGGGGATTAGCATTGTTTACGAAGACAACGACCTGATCGTAGTTAATAAAAACGCCGGCTTACTTTCGATGGCTACGGAAAAGGAAAAAACGAATACGGTTTACAGGATGCTAAGCAATTATGTGAAGGAAGAGAATCGGGAGAACCGGATTTTTATTGTCCACCGGCTCGACCGGGAAACTTCCGGGCTGATGATGTTTGCCAAAAGTGAAGAGATGCAGAAGTTACTGCAGGAATCCTGGAAACAGACTATTTCTGACCGTAGTTACTTAGCTGTTGTGCCGGGAAAACTGGATCCGCCTCAGGGTACTTTTTCTTCTTTCCTTTTTGAAAGCTCTGCGTTTATTGTTTATTCAAGCCAGAATCCGGAGAAGGGGCAAGCATCTGTTACGAATTATTCGACGATGAGGAGCAATGATAATTATTCGTTGTTAAAGGTTGACCTTGAAACCGGCCGTAAAAATCAGATTCGTGTGCACATGAAAGATCTTGGACATCCTGTTGTAGGCGACAGAAAATACGGATCTAAAATCAACCCTATCGGGCGCCTGGGTTTGCATGCCTGGGTACTGGCTTTTACACATCCGGTTTCCGGGAAAAAATTTCGTTTCGAAACTTCAATCCCGGGAAGTTTTATGAAATTGTTCTGACGGATTGTTTTTCTTTATATTTTTGATTTCCCAGGTAACACAAATAAAACTTAAATATGAAGACAATTTTAATAACAGGCGGGGCCGGCTTTATCGGTTCACATGTGGTACGCCTTTTCGTTAATAAGTACCCGGATTACAGGATCGTTAATCTCGATAAGCTGACTTATGCCGGAAACCTTGCAAACCTGAAGGATATCGAAGATAAGCCAAACTATGAGTTTGTAAGGGAGGATATTGTCGATAGCGGGGCCATTCTGCAATTGTTTGAAGAACGTCGGTTTGATGGGGTAATCCACCTTGCTGCCGAATCGCATGTAGACAGGTCCATTTCGAATCCGACAGAATTCGTCTTTACCAATGTGATCGGGACGGTTAACCTCCTTAATGCGGCTCGCAGGATCTGGAAAGATTGTCCGGAGGGTAAGCTTTTTTATCATATCTCTACGGATGAGGTGTACGGTTCGCTGGGGTCGGATGATCCTCTTTTCACTGAAACGACCAAATATGATCCGCATAGTCCGTATTCCGCATCCAAAGCAAGTTCCGATCACTTTGTCAGGGCTTACCACGATACGTTCGGTTTGCCAACTCTTGTGTCGAATTGTTCCAACAATTACGGATCATACCAGTTTCCTGAAAAATTAATTCCTTTGTTTATCAATAATATCCGAAATAACAAACCGCTTCCTGTTTACGGAAAAGGAGACAATATCAGGGACTGGCTATGGGTTGATGACCATGCCCGTGCCATTGATGTAATTTTTCATAATGGCAAAGTTGGTGAAACATATAATATTGGCGGACATAATGAATGGCGGAATATAGATCTCATTAAAGTAATGTGCCGTATCATGGACCGGAAACTTGGCCGGGAAGAGGGCGCGTCGGAGAAGTTGATTACTTATGTGAAAGACCGTGCCGGTCATGACCTGCGTTACGCCATCGATTCCACAAAACTGAAACAGGAACTTGGATGGGTCCCCAGCCTTCAGTTTGAGGAAGGTATCGAAAAGACGATCGACTGGTACCTGAATAACGAAGAGTGGTTACAGAATGTAACCAGCGGAGATTACCTGAAGTATTACGAAGAACAGTACCAGGGAAGATAATTCTTTATATTTGGGAAGGGAGAAATGCGAAATGATTTTATTGTCGCATTGATGGCCTTGTCAGCCATCTGATTAATTAACCATAAAACCATTTAAAATATGTTTTCAGGAATAGTTGAAGAATTCGGGATTGTAAAAGCGATTGAGAAAGAGCAGGGAAATTATCATTTTACGTTAACCTGTTCTTTTACAGATGAGCTAAAGATAGACCAAAGCCTGGCTCATAACGGGGTTTGCCTTACTGTCGTAAAAATTGATAAGGAAGCAAAGACCTATGTCGTTACTGCGATAAAGGAAACCATCCTGAAATCGAACCTGGGCAGTCTGGTGGAAGGTTCCAAAGTTAACCTCGAGCGGAGCATGCTTATGAACGGGCGCCTTGACGGTCACATTGTCCAGGGACATGTCGATCAGACTGCTTTCTGCAGGAAGGTTGAAGAGTCCGAAGGCAGCTGGTATTATACCTTTGAGTATGAGTTTGACAAGAAAAAAGCAAAAAAAGGCTACATGACTGTTGAGAAAGGTTCTGTAACTGTTAATGGGGTGAGCCTGACTGTGGTTAATTCAAAGAAAAGGTCGTTTCAGGTTGCAATTATTCCCTATACATACGAACATACTAATTTTCATACAATTGAAAAGGGTACGGTTGTTAATATCGAGTTCGATATTATCGGGAAGTACCTGAGTAAGCTGAGTTCTTTTTAACTAAGGTTAGCTCTGAATAAAATCTGTTGACGTACAGGATTTTTCCGTACATCAACAGATTTTTTGTATTTATCAGGAGTGGAACACGAGCAGTGGCGTCTTTGCATGAAAGGTCATTTTCCTGGCAATACTTGGATTGAAAAAGCGGGTAATCATATTCCTTTTATGTGTCGTCAACGAAAGAATATCGATTTTATTGGTTTGTATGTAGTTTTCCAGGTCGTCAAGCAAATCAGTGCCCAGAACAGTGACACATTCTATTTTTGCACTTCTGTAGCTTTTCTTTAGCAATCTGTTCATACTCTCAATACGGGCCTCGTTCCATTCTTTTTCGTCCGGTTTTCCGATGTGGAGGCAGAAAAGTTCTGTATCGAATGGTTTTAGGAGCCCCAGAAGTTTACCTATTGAAATAAAATCTTTTTCATCAAAATTCGTGGCATAGACTACTTTTTTCATAGAAGCAAGGTTTAGCAGCGGTGCCTTTTCAGGAATAACGAGTACCGGGACCTGTGATTTATAAATTACGCCGGCGGTGGTACTGCCCATGATGTCGAAATTATCGGAAGGACCTTTTATGCCCATGATAATCAGTCGGGGAGGGTGCTCTTCTGCAAAATAGAGAATATCATCTTCCGGGTACCCCATCTTTATTATGTGTTCCGATTTGACGCTGTCCCAGTTTTTTTGTCCGATATAGCCCGTTAACCGTAACAGAAAAGTCTTCAGGTTCTCGTCAGCCAGTTCTTCTCTTTCTTTCATGTGTTCATACAGGCCGGAGTCGAAAGCGACGACATCAGTATACGGGACAGTGAAGAAATCCGGCTGCGGGATTACATGATAAAAAATCATCTTTAATTTTAACTTTTGGGCAATTTCAAAAGCTACCAGTGCCGCTTTGAAAGAGTACTCAGAGAAGTCAACCGGGATTAACACGGTATTTTCTGTTTTTTGCTTCTTCAATGCCGGTTTGCCCATAAGTTTGTCGAGGATTGGATAAGCCTGTTTGATATCTTTTTCCTGGATATTGACTTTTACCCCTGTCGCTATTGCCCCCTGGATCAGGTTAACATGTTCCAGGGAACACTCGATGCCTTCTGCCTCAAAACGGGAGCGCAACACTTCTGCCTGAGAATAAGGCAACAATGCAATTGTAATGAGTTTTTCTTCCATAACCTTTAGTTTTAGAACAGATTTTTATACAAATTCGATAACTTTTGGCCTTTCAGAGCATACTAATTTTATATTATATGATGTTTTCAGTTATTTTTGACACATTAAATATGAACTCCTATTGATCTATTTCGTTAATTAGCATCAGGTTTTTACTGCGCAATAGATTATAAAAACAGGATCTAGATAAAGTTAGTATAAATTTTTTATTTTTTACAATGAAACAGACAGCTCTTATTACGGGGGCAGCAAGGCGTATCGGGATGGAAGTTGCCCTTCATCTGGCTTCGAAAGGATGGAACCTGGCTTTGCACTATAATACTTCCAACAGGCCTGCAAAGCAACTTCAGGAAGAACTTCAGAAGAGTTATCCAGGGCAGGAATTTATACTGTTCCAGTCTGATCTTCAGAATCCTTTTGCTGTTGAAGAGCTTGTTCCCCAGGTGATTGAGATTTTCGGGGGGCTGGACTTGCTTATCAATAATGCTGCTGTTTTTGAACCCTCGACGATTAAAGAAACCCATTTTGACCTTCTTGACAGGGAGATGATGATCAATTACCGGGCTCCTTTCCTGTTGATCCGGGACTTTGCCCGTTTGTCAGAGAAAGGCGTGATCATTAATTTTGTTGATACCCGTATAACTTCCAGTCTTTCCGATTATGCTGCTTACAGCTTATCAAAAAAGGCTCTGTGGGAGCTGACGAAAATGGCTGCGCTTGAATTTGCCCCGGCGATCAGGGTTAATGCCATCGCCCCCGGGGCAATCCTGTCTCCGGAAGATCATGATGAATCATATCTTTGGAAGCTTGCGCGGAGGACTCCGATGAAAAGGCCCGGTGGTGTTGAGCCAATTTTAAAAAGTCTAGATTTTATACTCGAAAATAGTCACCTGACAGGGCAATTGTTATTTTGTGACGGGGGACAGAACCTTTGTGAGGCACTATAGTTGAAAAGAGTTACCTGTTTTTGGAAGAGGAAGCATATTTTCGGGGCTTCCGGAATTTAATTCCACCCGTTTTTTTTTATTAAATTAAAGGACAATGGCTAAAATTTACGTTAAAAATTTGTTACTCAGGACTTACATCGGGTTTAATCCGGAAGAATTGCTTAATAAACAGGATGTAATTATTAACCTGGAAATTGAGGCTGAAGTCCCGGAAATTGCTCTTGAGAAAGATGAACCCGAAGGAATATACGATTATAAGACAATCACGAAAGAGATTATTACCTATGTGCAGGATGGTCACTTTAAACTATTGGAAGTCCTTACTCATAATCTTCTGGCCCTGATCATGAGAGATGAACGGGTGATTTGGGCCAAGGTTGAAGTTGATAAGCCACACGCACTTCGCTTTGCCGAGTCAGTTTCCTTCGAAATGGAAGCTCATCGGTGATTTATCTTAAATCTGTGCTCTCTGTCCCATATTCTTTGCCCTGGAGAAGAAGTCCCGCTGGGCTTTGATCAGGTTTATATAATTCAGCAAAAGGTTTTTCGTTTCTGTGATAATGTTGAAGAACAGCACCGCATTTCTGGTATTTACTTCCTTGTTCTTTAATCTTTTAATCTGTGACTTTTCAAGAGCTGCAAGCTTGGCAGTAAGTTCTTCCCTTTGTTTGATAATTGTCTCTATTTCCTCAAATTTTTCTTCTTTCACAACGTGGAGGGTCATATTAAGAAAATCGTTAGTATCGGTAATAAAAGATCTGAGTTCCTTGACCTGGGACGGTATAAATGGCTTATGATTATTTTCAAGGTGCTCGTAAAGAGGTTCTATGAGATAATTTAAAGAGTGGTGTACTTCTCTCAGATAATCGACCAGTTGTACGTAAAAATGCCCGATTTCAAGTGCATCCTGTTGCTGCAGGGTTTGGATAACACCTGAGATTTTGCTCTTCATTTTTTTTGATTTTTTATTGAAAGCATTTTTTATTTGCTGGGCTTCTTTTAGCTGGCTTCGGTTCTCGTCCAGAAAACTTTCGATGCTCATTGTAAAAACCTGATTAATAATAAGAACCGAATTAAGAACCTGCTTTTTAGTTTTCTCAATCACTTTTTCTGCTCCGTCAGTTTCAGAAATTCCTTCCTCATCCTCATTTTTTTTAGCTTCTGCCTTTTTTCTGAAAAGTATTTGTGTCCTGAGAATCAGGAAAATGGCCAGTGCAACAAAGATAAAGATCATAAAGTCTCCGCTGACCGATATGATCAGGGCAATAACCGAAGAGACGGTAAAAGCGATCAGCGCGGTCATAAACCATCCACCGACTACAGCAAAGACCCCGGAGATTCTGTATACGGCACTGTCCCGTCCCCATGCCCGGTCAGAGAGCGATGTTCCCATCGCAACCATAAAGGTGACATAAGTCGTGGAAAGGGGCAGTTTCAACGATGTTCCGAGCGAGATCAGGATTCCGGAGACGATCAGGTTTATTGCGGCCCTGATTTTATCAAAGGCTGCTTTTTCTTCTCCTTTCTTTGCCGGCGTTTCTTCCGGTCGTTCAAAACGGGAATCGATAGCTTTGATAAAACTGTCTGGCAGTATTTTTCGGATCTGCTTGTTTATCTGGATGGTGTTACGCACAATAGCTCTGGACAACATGGACGAGCCAAAACGCTCATCCCCTTCCGCTTGGCGCGAGAGATCGACTGTCGTGGCAATAACACTTTTTGCTTTTCTTGAGCTGATCAGGGTAACAATCATAACTATTCCTGCGATGATCAGCATGTATTCAGGAGTGGACAACTGGCCTTTAAGCATTTCCATGCTAAAACTGTCGGGGTTGGCAAGCCCGCCGGTTACCCAGGCCCTGAATGACTGGAACCCTGCTATCGGTACACCTATAAAGTTGACCAGGTCGTTCCCTGCAAAAGCCAGGGCCAGCCCAAAAGTCCCTACCAGAACTATAATCTTGGGAATGTCGATTTTGAAAAGCCAGTAAAGGAGTTGCAGTACAACGGTCCAGCCGGCGAAGCTGATCAAAAGGATAAGCCCAATGTGGGTTATAATGTATTTGACGTGTTCTTCTGACATAAACGATGCCCCTTTGATCCCTTTTATGATCAAAAAATAAGTCATTGCGGCGATCGAAAAACCCCCGAACATGGCACCGTAATACTTTAGGGTTTTATGCAGGCGGAAGGAAAAGATGATCCTGGAAATATATTGAATGATGGCACCAACAAAAAAGGCGATAATCACGGAAACCAGGATTCCTGAGATAATCGCCAGCGCCTTACTGCTGTTGATGTACTTCGATAATTCACTAAGGCTACTCCCGCTTTGATAGATTTTCACTAAAGAAACGGCGACTGATGAACCCAATAACTCAAAGACGAGTGACACTGTTGTCGATGTCGGGAGCCCGAAGGTGTTAAACATGTCCAGCAGGATAACATCGGTAATCATGACGGTCAGGAAGATGACCATGATTTCGGAAAAGGCAAACATGTCCGGGTGGAATATCCCTTTTCTGGCTACTTCCATCATTCCGCTCGAGAATGTAGCACCAACCAGAATACCGACACTTGCTACTGTAAAGATTAACCATTTAGGAGCTGCTTTCGATCCGATCGCTGAATTCAGGAAGTTTACCGCGTCATTGCTTACTCCTACAACCAGATCTGAGATGGCCAGAGCAAACAAGACTACGACAAGCAACAGGTAGTATTGTTCCATTATTACTTAAGATTGTATAACCGCATGCAAAAATATAAGCTTCGCAAGAGAGGAAGGGGCACCTGGTATTAAATTAATGTTAAGCGTCTATCAATTTACTGTTAATGAGGTAAAAAATTGATTTTTGTTTTATTTTTACCAATAAAACAGAAGAGGAATGAAAACCTATCCCGTGAAGAAATTGGCATTTTACATGTCTTTAATGGTAACCGTTTTAAGTTTGCTTTTTACCGTTGTTTTGCGTTATTCCGGAAGCCCTTTTTATCTGAATTTTCTTCTGATCCTCGTTTTTTTTATTATTCTTTATTTCACTGTCATCTATATTTTGAAGATATACATCAACAACAAGATCGAGCCTATTTACAAAGTTATCAGAGAAATTCCCATACAGGGAAAAACAAAGAAAAAAAATCAGGAGGGAAACATTATTGCCGATGTCCAGAAAGAAGTGGAAGAATGGGCAAAAAACCAGACCCAGGAAATCACAAGGTTGAAAGATCTTGAGAGGTACCGCAAGGAATTTGTGGGAAATGTGTCGCATGAGTTGAAAACGCCGATTTTTAACATACAGGGCTATATTCTGACTTTGCTTGAAGGAGGGTTGGACGATCCTAAGATCAATAAACTTTATCTGAAAAGAACAGAGAAAAGTATTGACCGGATGATCTCGATCGTTGAGGACCTGGAATCAATCACAAAACTGGAGTCCGGGGAAATAAAAATGCGTATAGAAAGTTTTGATCTTGTAAAGTTGGTGGATGAGGTATTTGACATGGAATTGATGATGGCTGGTGAACGTAAAATTCAGTTACATGTTGAGAGACCTGAAAATCAGGTAATGGTCAGAGCAGACAAGAAGCGGATTATGGAGGTAATGACTAACCTTGTAGCCAATGCGATTAAATACGGGAAACGCAAGGGCTTCGTAACGGTTCAGTTTTATGATTTGAAGGATACCGTTATGGTTGAAGTTATGGATAATGGTATTGGGATTGATAAAAACGATCTTCCCCGTATTTTCGAGCGTTTTTACAGGGTCGACAAGTCCCGTTCCAGAGAACAGGGCGGTACCGGGCTTGGTCTTTCTATCGTTAAACATATCATTGAAGCTCATAAACAAACGATCAATGTTAAATCAGTTGTTGATGAGGGAACAACTTTTACTTTTACTCTTGAAAAAGCCAAATGAAAGTCTTAAATTTCGAGAAACTTTTTGTCCCGAATTTTTAGTTTGAAACTTTAGCATCCAATAATAATTGAAACTATGAGTGAAGACAAATACAAAATCCTGCTCGTCGACGACGAAGTTGATATCCTCGAATTTATCAGTTATAATCTGGAAAAAGAGGGATTTAAGGTTTATACGGCCCAAAATGGGGCAGAAGCAATTAAAATTGCTGAAAAGAAAGTGCCCCATCTGATTATTTTGGATGTGATGATGCCGGAGATGGACGGTATTGCTGCTTGCGAAGAAATGCGGAAAATTCCTGCTTTGCAGAGCAGTGTGATCGCTTTTCTGACGGCCAGGGGGGAAGATTATTCACAAATAGCCGGGTTTGAAGCCGGTGCCGACGATTATATCACCAAGCCTATCCGTCCGAAAGTGCTGGTAAGCAGGGTAAAAGCCCTTCTGAAAAGGACAGGTGGCAGCGGGGCAGCTGCAACTGCTGTTCCTTCTGAGAATAATAATATGCTTTCGATTGGAGACCTTGTTATTGACAAGGAACGTTACTTGATTAAAAAAAGCGGAGAGGAAATGATCCTTCCGAGAAAAGAATTCGAGCTCCTTTCGTTACTGGTATCAAAACCAGGCAAGGTATTTACCCGCGAGGAAATTTACTATTCGGTCTGGGGGGACAATGTTGTTGTTGGGGACAGGACCATCGATGTCCATATCCGGAAACTTCGTGAGAAAATAGGTAACGATCACATTAAAACGCTTAAGGGCATAGGTTACAAGTTTGTCGAATAGATCTGCGTAATTGGAATAACCGTTTTATAAACCATGAAGAATTACTATTTCATTTTTGCATTTTTGGCCTTAATAGTTGTATCCTGTAAGTCAAAGCATGTTCCAGCCGAGGATGTTCAGGTTACCGTGGCCCCCCAAAACAAAATTGAGAAGGATACTGTAGTTGTGCCTAAACAGGAAGTTATTTTAAATGAGCAGGTCCTTCCAGGTGACAAATATTTTCTTATTATTAATTCGTACACAATTCCGGAGTTTGCCCAGGCTGCAAAAAAAATTTATATCGAAAAAGGGTTTAAGCCTGCTGTTGTCATGCGCGATCGGGATGGTTACTACCGTCTGGCTATTAAGTCGTTTAATGATTATCAAAAGGCAGTAAAAGAAATGCAACGCTTAAAAGGCGGTGACCCTGAATATAAAAATCTTTGGGTTTTTGCCGGCAGGAACCAAACTGAAAGTTTTAATTGACTATATGTAGTTTATAATCAGATAATTGATTATAAATCCTGCAAAAAAACCGGAATAAACTTGTACCGGATTATGCTTATCCAGTATAAGCCTGGAGGTACCGATCAATCCGGCAGCGGTAATTAAATAAGAGAGCAGCACCGACGTGTCGGTATTAAGCCTGAACGACAAGGCCATGAATACCCCTATTAATCCTCCGATACCAGCCATGTGGGCACTTATTTTCCAGCGAATGGATACAATCATCAGGGTAACGATGATCAGTATTGAAGAGATCAGAAAAACTCTGTAAATCGGATAAACAGGCAGACGTCCGAGGTAATAGTAGCCCAGGTAGTAGAAAATGGCAGAGGCTAGCATCGGGATTACCCTGTCTGCGTTTTTATTAAGGTCGATCCTGAATTTTGTATTTAAGCTCATGAGTCCGATGCTGATCAATGGAAGAACGAACGTGCTGATAAATATAATCATCAGGATGAACAGTTTGGCCTGGTAAGTAAGTAATGAAAAGTAAAAGCCGGAATTCAACAAAAGCAGAAAAGCCAAAGTTGGCATAATCAGTGGGTGAAAAATAAGAGAAATGCCTTTGGCTATATTTTTTATGATGTTCATATCAGTCTTTTTAAAGTTCTTTTCTTAGCCGTGCCACCTGGATGCCGAGTTGTTCCCGGTATTTTGCAACAGTCCTTCTGGCAATCGGGTACGATTTATCTTTTAGTATCTGGGCCAGCTTGTCATCTGTTAATGGCCGGCGTTTATCTTCGGCAGAAATGCATTCTTCGAGGATCTTTTTAATTTCACGTGTTGATACTTCTTCTCCCGTATCTTTTTGCATTCCTTCCGAAAAGAAATACTTTAGAGGGAATATTCCGAAGTGGGTTTGGATATATTTACTGTTTGATACCCTTGAGATTGTAGAAATATCCAGGCCAGTCCTGTCTGCAATATCTTTCAGGATCATTGGTTTCAGTTTTGTTTCGTCACCTTCCTGGAAATATTCCTTTTGAAAGTTAATGATTTCCGACATGGTTAAAAGCAAAGTCTGATGCCTTTGTCTGATTGCATCAATGAACCATTTCGCCGAATCCATTTTTTGTTTCACGAACAGGAGAGCATCCTTTTGGTCCCGGGAAATACTCTTTTTATTTTCATTGTATGACTTCATCATATCGAGATAGGTGCTGCTCATTTTCAGGTCGGGCACATTGCGTTGATTTAGAAAGAGCTGAAGTTCGCCGTCATTGTTTTCGAGAATAAAATCCGGAACGATTACCTGATTCGATTTACTTAAGGGATTGCTGTACGAACTGCCTGGTTTAGGATTAAGTTTCAGTATTTCGGCAACCGCATTTTTCAGTTCATCTTCGGTAATATCATATTTCTTAATGATCTTGTCATAGTGTTTCCTGGTAAATTCTTCGAAGCTGTCCTGGATGATCTTCATCGCGAGGATAGTTGTTTCCGAACCTTTTTTACGCTGGATCTGGAGTAAGAGGCATTCCTGAAGGTTGCGTGCGCCAACCCCTGCCGGATCGAAATCCTGGATGATCTCAAGAATCTCCCAGAGTTCCTTTTCGCTCACGTTCATGTTCAGGTTAAAGGCAAGGTCGTCACTGATCGAGATGAGGTCTCTCCGAAGATATCCATCTTCATCAATATTGCCGATAATGTATTCTGCAATTTTCTTTTGCGTTTCATTTAATTCGGTAAGTCCCAGCTGTTCAGTCATGGATTCGTGAAAGCTGGTACCTGAAGAGAAGGGAATATCGACTTGTTTGTCATCTTTCGAATAATTATTGGAAGAAAGCCTGTACTCGGGAATATCATCTTCGTCCATGTAATCTTCGAGCGAAAACTCATCATTCTCACTTTCATTTACCGGTTCTTCGTCCTGCATTTCTGTTTCTTCGGAAGGCTCTTCCCCGGAGAGCTCCAGAACAGGATTTTCTTCAATCTCTTTTTTTATCCTTTGCTCCAGCTGAACAGTAGGTATTTCCAAAAGCTTGATTACCTGAATCTGTTGAGGAGAAAGCTTTTGAAGCAATCTTTGCTGTAAGCTGAGTTTCTGAGATGGCATAAAGTTTCCTGTTTTGTTCAAAGATAAGTTTATTCTATAACAATATTAAATTTACAAATAAAAAAGAGAGGTACTCTGAGGGCCTCTCTCTTTTTTGATATGAATAATTTTTTCAGAATTCTGCATTCTTAGGGGTTCGCGGAAAGGCGATTACATCTCGGATATTTCCCATTCCGGTAACAAAAAGGATAAACCGTTCGAAGCCAAGGCCAAACCCGGAGTGGGGTACGCTTCCGAAGCGGCGGGTATCCAAATACCACCACATTTCCTTGTCAGGAACGCCCATCTCGCTCATCCTGTTTAGCAGTTTGCCGTAATCGGCTTCACGTTCAGAGCCTCCGATGATCTCTCCGATTTGAGGGAAAAGGACGTCCATGGCTGCCACTGTTTTGCCATCCGGGTTCTGCTTCATGTAAAAAGCCTTAATTTCTTTCGGGTAATCAATCAGAATGACCGGTTTCTGAAAATGTTTCTCGACCAGGTACCGTTCGTGTTCGCTCTGCAGGTCAACGCCCCACTCTACAGGGAACTGAAATTTGCCTTTTTTGTAGGGCTTTGAATTTTTCAGGATATCAATGGCTTCGGTATAGGTACAGCGCACGAAATCGTTGTGAAGCACGAACTGGAGCTTTCCGATCAGTTCCATTGACCGTTCTTCCTGGGGTTTGTTTTTTTCTTCTTGCTGTAAGCGTTCACTTAAAAATTTGAGATCGTCCAGGCAATTGTCCAGGGCATATTTGATGAGTGACTTCAAAAAATCTTCTGCCAGGTCCATGTTGTCATTGAGCTCATAGAATGCCATTTCAGGTTCTATCATCCAGAATTCGGCCAGGTGCCTGGTCGTATTCGAGTTCTCTGCGCGGAATGTAGGACCGAAGGTGTAAATCTCTCCAAGTGCCGTGGCTCCCAATTCTCCCTCCAGCTGACCGGAAACTGTCAGGTTGGTTGGACGTCCGAAAAAGTCCTGTGTAAAATCAACGACACCTTCGTCGTTAACCGGAGGGTTAATGGCCGGTAAGGTTGAAACTCTAAACATTTGTCCTGCTCCTTCTGCATCAGATGCAGTGATAATCGGGGTGTGCAGGTAATAAAATCCTTTATCGTTAAAATATTTATGAATGGCATAAGCCATGGCATGCCTGATCCGGAAAACAGCACTGAATGTTGCAGTACGGAAGCGCAGGTGTGCATTCTCACGCAGAAATTCCAGACTGTGTTTTTTTGGCTGAATCGGGTATTTGTCAGGATCTGCCTTTCCGTAAATCATGATTTCCGTTGCATTCAACTCCACAGCCTGGCCGCTTCCCGGTGATTCGACCAGAACTCCGGTAACAGCCAAAGAAGTACTTGTATTGATATCTTTCAGAAGATCTTCTCCAAATTTTTCAACGTCAGCAACAATCTGCAAATTATTTATAGTCGAGCCGTCATTCAACGTGATAAAGTTGACGTTTTTACTACCCCGTTTTGTGCGGACCCAACCTTTAACCAATACCTGCTGGCCTACCTGGCCCCCGGACAGGACTTCTTTGATTTTAATTCGTTTCATTTGTTTGTTAATTATGCAGATTTTATGATCCTGATTCTCAGTTTTCAGGATCGATCAGCAAAATTACATTTTTCTGCTTAAAAACATAAGAAGGGAGACGAAAAGTTTGGTAAAACTAAGTTCTTTATATCGGGTCAGAACATGGCTGTGAGTAAGCAAAATAAGTTGTAAAAATTAGAGAAACGGAGGTTTTTCCTTTATTATTTTATTATAATGTCTTTTTTACTTTAGGATTTATTAAGACTAATACGAAATATTTAGTTTTAAATGCTATTATCGAAACTTTAATTTATTTTACAAGCTAAACTTTCCCCATCCAAATGCAGATTGAGGAGCAGATATTATTTAATGAGATAAAAAACCGAAACCGAAAAGTTTTTGACGCTTTATTCCGCGAGTATTATCCCGCGTTGACCAGGTTTGCTGAACGTTTCACTTTCGACAGGACAGTAAGCGAAGATCTTGTTCAGTCTTTCTTTGTGTCACTCTGGGAAAATGCCTCGGATATCGATATTAGAGTATCGCTGAAACAGTATTGCTATCAATCGATCAGAAACAGATGCATGAATCGTTTACGGGATTTGCGTATTCAGGATAAGAGGAAGTTGTTATATATTGAGGCTGTTTTGAGCCAGGATGATACTTCTGAATGGGTTGACCCTGTGATATTAACCAAAATCAAAAAAAGTATTGATTTGTTACCTTCCCAGATGGCTTTGATTTTTAAACTTAAATACCTGGAGGGTAAGCGGAATAAAGAGATCTCAGAATTATTGAATGTCTCTGAAAATACGATTAAAACACAATTGTCCAGAGCTCGGGATAAAATCCGTGTAAGTCTTCTTAAATCTACCAATTTGTATTTTTTTTTATAATTCCTTATTTTTCTTGTCACCCATTTTGATCTTTTGGTGTCTTTTAGGTATAGTGATTTAGATAAAACGAATACTAAAAATTGTGGAAAAGCGTCAGGAGATTGATTTTGAGGTTATTTGGAAGAAAATACACAAAATATCAACAGAAGAAGAGGACCGCATACTTGATGAATGGTTAAAGCAAAGCCGAAAAAACCGGTTGTTTTTTTTTAAGGCAAAGAAATACTATGAGAGGGAAAGGGAACCTGAACCTGCTATTGATGTTGATAAAGCTTTAAAAAGTATCTGGAAACAGATGGACAGAGGTATGTGGTTATGGAAGCGCGTTTCATCGGTTGCTGCTGCTGTTGTTTTGATTCTGTTTGTTTCGTTTTTTTATTTGTCGAAAAGAAAGCCGGAGCACAAAGTCACGGCTGAATCGATAACAACGATCCAACCGGGGAAGAATGAAGCAGTGCTTGTTTTAAATAACGGCACGACTTACCGGTTGGCATCAGACAAAGATATTTCACTTGATTTGAATGGTGCCCGGGTGAACAGTAAGGGAAAGTCCCTTGAGTATACAAAGGATAAAGAGAAAAACAGAAAAGTCGAATACAATACGTTGCAGGTTCCTTTGGGCGGAGAATTCTTTGTGATCTTGTCAGATAGTACAAAAGTTTGGCTAAACTCGGGGACTACCTTGCGGTATCCGGTGCAATTTTTGGGAGATGAGCGGAAAGTTGAGCTTAAGGGAGAAGCCTTTTTTCAGGTCAGTAAAACCGGTCAGCCATTCCGGGTGAAATCGGGGGGACAAATAGTTGAGGTGCTTGGTACCCAGTTTAATATATCAGCATATCAGGACGAGAACGTTGTTTTGACCACACTCACGGAGGGAAAATTGAAAGTTTTTTTGGAAGGAGAAACCTCCAACGAACAGATTTTATTGCCAGGGAACCAGTGCCATTTTGAGAAGGAAACGAAAACGTTGACGCAATATCCGGTCAATGTAAATGAATTTGCTTCATGGAAGGATGGCTGGTTTGTTTTTAAAAATGCAAAACTGGAGTCAATGATGAAAACACTGTCCCGCTGGTACAATATGAATGTCATTTTTGAAAATGATAAAGCTCGTTCAATCCGGTTTACGGGCGATATCAAACGATATGATGATTTAAGCAAATTTTTATCATTTATTAAAAAGACAGATGAGGTTCAGATTGAAATTGAGGGAAAAACTGTTGTCATAAAATAGTTTTAATGAAAACATTAATTTATTGGAATCTGCACAAAACAGGTTAGACAGAAAAAGAAAAGTGAGAAGTGTTCGTACCACTTCTCACTTAAAAGCTTAACTATAAATGTTGTATTAATACATTGCAAATCTATGAAAAAAAGGTTTATGTGGTTGCCCTTTTCCAAGGGCAAGGAATTTTTTCTTATTATGAAATTAAGTGTGTTCCTATTGCTAATTAGCCTCGTAAAGGTTTATGGGAGTGCCTATTCTCAGAACACCAAGCTTAGCTTGGACATGAAAAATGTCAGGATAACAGAAATTCTTGATCAGATTAAGCAGGAGAGCGAGTTTAAATTTTTGTACCGCTCGGATTTGTTTGACAATCTTCAGCCTGTTAGTGTAAACAAAAAAAATGAAACCATCGAAAACATCCTGGAGTTGATCCTGTCACCTTATGGGATTACCTATGAAATACAGGATAACGTGGTGATTTTTAAGGAAAAATCGAAGGAACCAGAGCATTTGTCTTCGGAACAGCCTAAAAAAATGGTGAGAGGAAAGATAACAGATAAGAAAGGCCTTCCTTTACCCGGTGTTACTGTTATTCTGAAAGGAACCAATACAGGTACGGTGACCAACACCGATGGCGAATATTCTATGCAGGTCGCGGGAAATGATGATGTGTTGATTTTTTCATTTGTAGGAATGAAATCCCGGGAAATCAAAGTTGAAAACAAGACAACGCTTGATGTGGTCATGGAAGAAGACGTTTCACTGATAGGGGAAGTTATCGTTTCAACAGGAATGAATAAAATGGATAAACGGCTATTTACCGGGGCGACTGATCAGCTTAACACCGAGGATGTAAAAATAGATGGTCTTTCTGAAATCAGTCGTGCTTTGGAAGGACGCTCGGCAGGAGTTTCTGTACAAAATGTTTCCGGCTCTTTCGGGACAGCTCCTAAAATCAGGGTACGTGGTGCTACTTCTATCTATGGAAGTTCTAAACCTTTATGGGTTGTAGATGGGGTTGTAATGGAGGATGTAACCGATGTAAATGCAGACGACTTATCCTCCGGTGATGCTGTAACTCTGATTAGTTCGGCTATTGCCGGATTGAATGCTGAAGATATTGAAAGCTTTCAGATTCTGAAGGATGGATCTGCCACTTCTATTTATGGAGCCCGGGCAATGGCGGGGGTCATTGTTGTGACAACCAAGAAAGGAAAACCAGGACTAAGCCGGATCAGCTATACCGGTGAATATACTGTCCGGTTGAAACCAAGCTATTCCAACTTCAATATTATGAATTCCCAGGAACAGATGGATGTTTATAAGGAAATGCAGGAAAAGGGATGGTTAAACTTTTCAGATGTCTACCGGGCATCAAATAGTGGTGTATACGGAAAAATGTATCAGCTGATCAATACCTATGACCCGGAGACAGGCACATTTGCATTAATGAATACCACTGAGGCAAAGAACAAATACCTTCAGGAAGCAGAAATGAGAAATACCGATTGGTTTGATGAACTATTTAACATCAACGTATTATCAAATCATTCAGTCAGCATTTCCTCCGGAACGGAAAAATCATCATCGTATGCATCGTTAAGTGTTTTAATGGATCCGGGATGGTACAAACAGAGTTCGGTAGACAGATATACGGCAACCTTCAATACGACTTATAACCTGTCCAAGAGATTAATGGTAAATTTAATTGCCAATGCTTCTTATCGGAAACAAAAGGCTCCCGGTACCTTAAGTCAGGATATTGATGTTGTTAACGGGGAAGTGAAACGTGACTTTGACATCAATCCTTATAGTTTTGCCCTTAACTCTTCAAGAACGATGGATGCTGAAGAATATTACACCCGGAATTATGCAGACTTTAACATTAAGCACGAACTGGCAAATAACTTCATGGAGTTGAATGTCGTCGATTTGAAGTACCAGGGAGAAATTAGATGGAAAATCCTTTCAGAACTGGAAGTTAGTGCTCTTGGTGCCGTGAAATATCAGACGACATCACAAGAACATAAAATTAAGGACGATTCTAACCAGGCTCTGGCATACCGGGCAATGGACGATGCAACCATCCGCGATAACAATCCCCTTCTTTATACGGATCCGGATGAAGACTATTCTTTACCGATCAGTATTTTACCGGAAGGAGGAATCTACCAGCGAACGGATTATAAAATGTTAAGCTATGACTTTCGTGCAACAGCGGCATGGAATCATGTGTTTAATAATACGCATATCACCAATTTCTTCGGAGGAATGGAAACGAGCTCTGTTAACCGGGGGAGAACCTGGTTTAACGGTTGGGGACTTCAGTACTCTCTGGGTGAAACACCCTATTATCTATATGAATTTTTTAAGAAAAGTATAGAAGAAGGGACTAGCTACTATTCGGTATCCAACACCCGTTCCAGAGATGTGGCCTTTTTTGCAACAGGTACCTATTCCTATAAAAGGAAATATACAGTGAACGGCACACTTCGATATGAAGGGTCTAATAAACTGGGTAAGTCAAGAACAGCACGCTGGTTGCCGACATGGAATATAGCCGGGGCATGGAATATGCACGAAGAAGGATTTTTTGAAGATCTGGACCCGGCCCTGTCTCATCTGACACTGAAAGCATCCTATAGCCTGACAGCAGACCGGGGGCCCAGTAGTGTGACAAATTCGCAGATTATCATATCCAGTTATACGCCTTACCGGCCCTTTACAGACATTCAGGAAACCGGACTTCAGATCACAGATTTGGCCAACAGTGAGCTAACTTACGAGAAGAAGCACGAGATGAATATTGGTGCAGAAATCGGTTTCCTGGATAACCGGCTGAACCTGAGTACTGACTGGTATAAAAGGAACAATTATGATCTGATAGGTCCTGTGATCACTGAGGGAGTAGGAGGTCAGACTGAAAAGCTTGCGAATACGGCCGATATGAAATCACACGGGATTGAATTTACAATTTCGGCTAAAAATATAGATCATAAGAATTTTGGATGGAATACTGATTTTATTTTTTCCCGCAACAAAAATAAGGTGACCAAGCTGGAATCCGATTCCAGGGTAATCGACCTGATTACAGGAAGCGGATTCGCCAGGGAAGGATATCCTGTCAGAGGTCTATTCTCTATCCCCTTTAAAGGATTGGATGAAAATGGGATACCTACATTTTTGGATCAGAACGGAGAAATTACCAGCACCGGGATTTATTTTCAGGAAAGGAATAATCTTGATTTTCTGAAATATGAAGGTCCTACTGACCCAACAATAACCGGTAGCCTCGGAAATATATTCCGTTATAGAAATTGGAGGTTGAATATATTTATGACTTATTCATTTGGGAACAAGGTGCGTCTTGATCCTGTATTCAAAAGTTATTACTCTGATCTGACAGCCACGCCAAAGGAATATAAAAATCGTTGGACCCTTCCTGGTGATGAAGAAAAAACAAATATTCCGGTGATTATAAGCAAAAGGCAATATGATGCAGACAATGAACTGAAATATGCCTACAATGCCTATAATTATTCAGACGTTCGTATTGCGGACGGAGGTTTTGTCAGGATGAAGGAAATCTCACTGACTTATGACTTTTCACAAAAAGTTGTTAACAGCCTGAATGTTTCAAATCTGTCCTTAAAGGTACAGGGAACAAATTTATTCCTGCTATATGCCGATTCCAAGTTAAACGGACAGGATCCTGAATTTTTTCGCTCCGGTGGGGTATCAGCACCGGTGCCTAAACAGTTTACTTTAACCTTAAGGTTGGGAATTTAAATAACCTAAAAGATTACTCAGATGGAAAATAAATATTTAATATCTCAGTTACTTGTATTTGCATTATTTTTTTGTTCCTGCGATGATTTTCTTGATGAATCGCCCGATAACCGGACTCTTATTGACTCGGAAGAAAAAATTACCGAGTTACTGGTCTCTGCTTATCCAACAACAACTTATTGTTATCTGGCAGAATTGGCCTCCGATAATGTCGATGACAACGGAGGTTCCTGGACTGCCTATGATCGGCAGCAAACCCAGGCTTACTCGTGGAACGACATTACAGAAACAGGGGATGACAGTCCCCAGGATCTCTGGGATGCCTGTTACCTGGCTATCGCAACAGCAAATGAAGCATTGGAAGCAATTGAGGAAAGTGATGATCCTGAAAGTCTGACCGCACAGAAAGGCGAAGCTTTATTGTGCAGGGCTTACGGACATTTTGTCCTTGTAAACATTTTTTGTAAAAACTACAGCGAAACAACCAGTCAGACAGATTTGGGAATTCCTTACAGCGAAACTACGGAAACAACTGTCTCTCCAAAATATGAAAGATCCAATGTGGCTGTCGTTTATGAAAAAATCAATGCGGATATCGAAGAAGCAATCCCCTTGATTGATGATGATATTTATTCGGTCCCGAAATATCATTTTAACCGGAAAGCAGCATACGCTTTTGCAACCCGTTTTAACCTGTATTACAGGAACTATGATAAAGTAATTGAATACGCAACAAAAGTACTGGGATCTGATCCTTCTTCAGTCCTTAGAGATTGGGAATATGCCAGTACTTTATCTCAGAATGATGATTACCGGGGGGATGAATTTATTGATGTGGATAATCGGGCTACCCTGATGCTTATTTCTGCTTATTCCGTGTGGGGGCGTATCCACGGACCTTATAGTTCGGGGGCAAAATTTGCGCATAATAAAACTATTTCCAATAAAGAGACCACTGGTTCTACCGGGACTTGGGGGGTATACACCAATTTTTACTACCGTTATGCCAGTTATTCCTCACTTCCTAAAATTATTATCCGGAAGATAAATGAATATTTTGAGTACACCGATTTAGTGAACGGAATAGGAAATGCGCATATTATCCATCCGGTATTCACGACCGATGAAACCTTGTTGTGCAGGGCTGAAGCCTATGCCATGAAAGGGGATTATGATCATGCAACGAGTGATCTGCTTGCCTTTCAAACGGCATTTTCTACCACAACTACGTTAACCCGTGAGGTTATTAATGATTTTTATTCGAATATCAACTATTATACTCCGGAAAATCCTACCGTAAAAAAGGAACTGAATCCGGATTTCACTGTCGAATCCGGAGAGCAGGAAAATTTTATTCAGTGTATTCTGCATATGCGCCGAATTTTAACGATACATGAAGGTTTACGCTGGTTTGACATTAAACGGTATGGAATCAAGATTTACCGGCGGACTGTAGAGAATAATATTATTACCGTGACGGATGAGTTACCTGCAGACGATTTACGCCGTGCAATGCAATTACCCCAGGATGTTATTTCTGCCGGTTTGGAGGAGAACCCAAGATAACACACCCATTAATTGATTAAAAGTGTTTATTATGAAAAATACAAGAATATACATATTGGCCTTTATAATAGCTGGTTTTTTCTGGTCATGCAGTGATGATGACCTGAACAGCAAGAGCATATTCGATACTTCTGAAGCTGAACGTAATGAATTCGACGAATGGTTGCTCGAAAATTACACGTATGCCTATAACATCGATTTTAAATACAGGATGGAAGACATTGAGTCGGACTTTGATTACACCTTAGTGCCTGCGGATCTTGAAAAATCCGAAAAACTGGCAAAACTGATCAAATATTGCTGGCTCGAGGCATATGATGAAGTGGCCGGAATAGATTTTACAAGGACTTATGTTCCTAAAGTTATTCATTTGATTGGTTCTGCTGCCTATAACTCGGATGCAACAATGATACTGGGGACTGCTGAAGGTGGTCTGAAAATAACTCTTTATTATGTAAATTCTTTGACGATTAATGCCACATTCCTGAACAAGTACTATTTTAAGACCATGCACCACGAATTTGCGCATATATTGCATCAGACAAAAAATTACAGTACTGAATTTGAGCAGATTTCAGCAGGGAATTATGTCGGCGGCGACTGGTACTACAGCTCGGAAACAGAAGCACACCAGGCCGGCTTTGTAACACCATACGCACAAAGCGAACCGAATGAAGACTTTGTAGAGAATATTGCCCTTTATGTAACCAATTCAGAGGAATATTGGGACGATTTGCTCGAAGATGCAGGAGAAGAAGGAGCAGCGATTATCAAGCAAAAATTTGAGATTGTAAGAGATTACCTGCAGGATTCATGGAATATCGATATTGATGAATTGCGCGATGTCGTGCAAAGACGATGTGGAAATTTGGATTTATTAGATTTGGACAGCCTTTAAAATTGATGAAAATGAAAAGAATACTATATCTTATATTTATGGCTTCAATCCTTTCACTGCATTCATGTGTAAAGGATGAAGAAAATATATTTGACAGCTCCTCTTCAGAAAGAATGGCTGAAGCCCTTACCGAATATGACTCTATACTGACAGAAGCCCCGAATGGATGGGTTATGAGCTATTACCCGGAAGAAGATCATTCAATCGGGGGTTATGTTTTTCTATGTAGCTTCAATTCAGACGGAGAGGTTACTGTGGCTTCAGAAATTACAACTGACAACTATGAGCCTGGCGATCAGGTAACTTCTTTGTATAAACTGATTTCAGATGAGGGACCTGTTCTCAGCTTCGATACCTATAACGAAATATTCCACTACTTCTCTGAGCCGAGCAGTTCTGATGTTGACGGTTATTCGGGTGATTATGAATTCGTTTTTACTTCGGTCAGTTCAGATTCCATTATTATGAAAGGGAAAAAATATGAAAATAAAATTATTATGACCCCACTTGAAGAAGGAGTTGATTGGGGAGAATACATTCAGAAAATTCTGGATATCGAAGAATCAAGTGCTTTCGGTACCTATAATTTATTTCTCAACAATAGCCAGGAGGATACAGTCGCCACCGTTACGCAGTCGGGAAGGGCCTTTGAATTTGAATATGCAGACGGAGATGAAAAAACGACCGAACAGGTAAGTTTTATTTATACGACAACCGGTATCCGGTTTTATGAGCCTTTCTCAATTGATGGGGTGACCATGGAAAATTTCGACTGGGATAGTAATAATAGTACCTTTGTCTGTACCGATAGTAATGTTACAGCAACTATTGTCGTCGATTTGCCTGAAAACTATTTATATTATTCTGATTATATCGGTACCTGGACCTTCAGTTATTATTATGGAACAACAGCAGTTACAGTCAGCGAAAAAGTAAAGAATAAAACCTTGCTGGTAAGCGGGCTCGATTTTGATTTTATTATGAATTATGATCCGGCTACCGGGACTGTTGATATTGTTACTCAGGATGTTGGAACATACAATGGTTATATAATTAGATTATGTCCCTGGGATACTTCTGCTGGTTACTATACCTGGGGAAGTGGTTGTGGGCTGGTAAGTACGTGGAGCGAAGATGAAGACAATTTCGAACTGACATTCTCCGATAATGGTGTATGGGGAAGTTATACCGCGACGGGTTTATTGTTCCGGCAGTTTACTTCCAGTGGTTCAGCTGCCGGAAATTATTCAGGAGGAACTTATCGGTTCCGTAATATCAGTATGGTTAAACAATGATAAAAACAAAGTCTATGAAAAAGCTATTCTATATTCTCATTTTAATATCCTGTTTATTTATCCACGCATGTGATGATGATCCGGAGAGCGCTGTGGAACTCTCGGTTATAAAGTCAGATGTGAATATGCCTGCACTTGGAGGAGAAGGAACAATAGAAGTTTCAACAAATAATTCTGTAAGTGCAACATCCAGCGAAGAATGGTGTACCGTTAGCGTTTCGGGGAGTATCGTTACCGTTACGGTACCTTCAAACGAGGATATACTGAGCCGGACAGCCCTGGTTACAATCAGCTCTTCCGGGCAAACGGTATCTGTGCCTGTCACACAGGCTTCTGCTATTTTTTCGGTAGATACACAAAACCTATTGATTCCAAAAGCCGGAGGTAATGCGCAACTTATTGTAACAGCAAATTTGTCATTTGAAGTTTCTGTTGAAGACGACTGGCTTGAATACAGTGTCAATGACAGCATGGTTACCTTTACGGCCGCGGCAAATACGGATGCCCTTCCACGCCAGGCTACGGTTACCATTACCTGTGGAAAATATTCTGCGCAGGTTTTTCTGAACCAAATATCTTACAGCGATTTGCTGGGAAACTGGACGCTATACTATAATGATGGTACGTCCGCTACTTCCCGGACTATTACCCTGTCGGAAGATGTAACCGATGCTTCCTTCATCATGGGTAATCTACCCGGAGGTTACAGTGCAACGGTTTTATTTGACGAGGGAAACTTGATCCTGGAAAGTGGCCAATCTCTTGGGATGTATTACTCTACTTATTATGTATATTTATGCATGTGGAACGGCTCTACGCTTACCTGGGATACCAGCGTTCAATATGAAGCACCTGTTAACCTGAGTGATGGGAGCTTTTCTTATACGTTTGCGGATAATGGGTCCTGGACCTCCTATACGGTGACCGGGTTTCTCTTTTATGCATTTACAAGTGAGCCCCCATCCAGTTCCTCTGCGGCAGGCTGGTTATATAAGTTAAACAACTTGGTGATGGAAAAACAGTGATGGAAAAATAAAAGGATCTAAATTGTTGAACCTGACCATTTTTATGATGCTGCAGGGAAAATGAGTTGCAAATGAAATTCCATGTATCATTAAAAAAAAATTATAAAAACATGAAAAACATCTTTATTTATTATCTGGCAATTTTACTTCCTATCGCTTTTATTGCCTGGTATGTTGTTGGTCCTCACGATCCGGTAATATTTGTTGTTTTACTATTTTGCTACTGTGTTTTTAGGGGTTTTACGGACGGTAAACGGCTGATTGATAAAGGAGTTGTCAAGGGAGAAAGCAAATGGAAAGTTTATATTCCTTTTTATATTAATCATCTGACTTATTTTAGGGAATTATATCTTAAAAGATAAACCGGGACTTTGTGTCCAATGGGCAAGTTAAGGTATCGTATTAGATGGATCACAATTCTCTACCTTCGGTTATGTGTTGAATGTTTCAAGCTAAACCGGATAAATTTTAGTGCCCATTGTCAAGAGGTCTTCCCGCTCAGGCTGTGGAGTGTCTCCATACACTGTTATGGTGACACTCCATACCTGGCTTCCGGCCTGTTCGAACCGGGGCTTTCGAATAGCCCCATATCCGAATCATTATTCCTCATCCAGAATCTCTGTCTGCATCCTGACAGAATCTTCGTGGATCAGCTGAAAAAGGATTTGTACGAAAGTCTTATTCAAATTTAACTTTTCCGCCAGGGACAGCCTTTTGTTCATAAGTTCAGTCCATCGGCTTATCTGGAGCGCGGTAACGTTGTTTTCCTTTTTATAATGTCCGATCTGCCGGGTGATCTCGACCCGCGAGGCCAGGATCTCCATCATTTCAGTATCCAGCACATCGATTCGCGCCCGTAGCATTTCAAGCTGGTTCTCGAATTGTTTGTTGTCTACAGTAGTATTCCTGATTACCAGCCTGTCGAGTATTTTTGCCAGGTCGGTCGGAGTAACCTGCTGGTCTTTATCGCTGAGTGCGCAAGCCGGGTCCCTGTGCGATTCGATCATTAACCCGTCCATGCCCATATCGAAAGCCTTTTGGGCAATTTCGTAAAGATACTCACGCTTGCCGGCGATGTGGCTTGGGTCGCAGATAATAGGCAGGTTAGGTACCAGCCTTCTGAGTTCGATAAAGGTTGTCCAGTTGGGGTAGTTCCGGTATTTTGTTTCACGGAAGGGGGTGAACCCCCTGTGTATGCCTACCAGGTTCTTTATTCCAGCCTGATTTAAGCGTTCAAACGCCCCGATCCAGAGTTGAACATCCGGATTGACCGGGTTTTTAACCATGACAACGGCATCTGTGCCTTTCAGTACGTCAGCGATTTCCTGAACAACAAAAGGGCTGGCTGTAGAACGTGCTCCGATCCAGAGCACGTCCAGTCCTGCTTTCAGTGCCTCCTCTGTATGTTGGGCATTTGCCACTTCCGTTCCGACCATCAGGCCGGTCTCCTTTTTCACTTTTTGCAGCCATTCCAGTCCGATTGATCCGATACCTTCAAAGCTGCCTGGTCTCGTACGTGGTTTCCAAACGCCTCCCCTGAAGATGTGTACTCTGGGGTCTTTTACCAGTTGTCGCGCTGTGTCGAGCGTTTGTTCCTCCGTTTCAAGGCTGCAGGGCCCTGATATCAGCAGAGGATTGTCGATTTTGGGCAACCATGATTTGATCGGCCTGATGTCTATTTCTATTCCCATTTTTTATTTAGTATAAAGTTTAACGATCTTCTTTTCATTTTTTATGAGAGAGGCGTTTCCACCGTCAAGAATTCCCTTAATGTTGTTGGCGTGTTCCATGAGTGCATACATTTTCTCTTCATCATTTTGAATGCTGTCTTTAAATTCGGAGAGATGCCTGATGTACGTTTCCAGGGATTCAACCACATAGGTTTTATTTTGCTGGAAGATAGGGCCCCACATCGAAGGGGTACTTTTAGCCAACCTTACCGTCGACCTGAACCCGCCGCTTGCGAGGTCGAATATGATGGAACGCTCTTCCTTCACTTGTACTGCATTGGCCAGTGCGAAGGCTGCCGCATGAGGCAGGTGCGAGATGAATGCCGTGCTGTGGTCCTGCTCGTCTGACGACATGTAAGCGATATCCATCCCGATTGTCTGGAACATTTTTTCGATAAGGGCGAGGTGTTGGGGGCCTGATTTTTCGTGATCGCAAATAATCGTGATTTTTTGATTGAAAAGTCCTTCTATGGCAGCTGACGGTCCTGAAAACTCGGTCCCGGACATCGGATGGGCTGCAACATAATTCCGGCGTTTGGGATGGCCTTCGACTGCTTCCGTGATCAGCCTTTTTGTCGATCCCATATCGGCTACTGTAGCCTGATCGGGAATCACGTCCAGGATAACCGGCAGTAACTTTTGAATTTTATCTACCGGGATGGCAACAATAACCAGGTCGGTCGAGGAAACGGCTTCTTTAAGTTCCTGAACCTGATCGACAAGGTGCAGTTTCAGCGCTTCGTCTGCATGCTCCGTGTTGTTGTCTACCCCTGTGAGGCGGGTGGCAAACTTTGTTCGCCGTAAATCTTTGGCTATCGATCCGCCAATCAACCCAAGTCCGATAATTGTGACGTTCATCCGGAAAAAGTTTTAATTAAAATTTGATCAAAAAAAAAGGCCCCGACTTTTTCGGGACCTTTTCGAATTTTATATCTTGTTTTTTAACAATACTCTACTGTTCGACCCCGTTGAATGAAGCGAAGTAAAAAAACCAGTAATAAAAAGAATTGTTAAAAAGCATGTTTCGTCTGTTTCAATATGATGGCAAATATATGGATTTATTTTAAAATCAAACCCTGAAACATTGTGAATGTTTTATTTTTTATCAATGATTATTAATTATGTTGTTTTAAATCAGTGTTTTATTGGTTTTTTAAATTTTAATTAATTTGAGACTTTCGTGTCTGTTTTTATTGTGTTTCTGTAAAAAGCCTGATTTTTATTCCGGTTAATAAACTCAGCCTATTCTGCCATAGGTACTATGCTCAATTAAAAAATCGGTTCGGTTTCTTTAACCGTGGAATAGCTTTCCCTAACGGACCCAGCTTAATTCTCAAAAAAATATAACTTAATATTTCCAAGATTATAAGTTAATGTTTCCAGGATTATAACTTAATATTTTGGAAATTATAACTTATAATTTCCAAAATTATCGGTTATAATTTTTGTGGTTATAAGTTATAATTTGAATTTGTCGATTACCCGGGTAATATTTTGATGGATTTGGGCGAGTTAAAAAAACTATTTTTGTTTATTTTGCTTACGAGTAAAAAAAATCAAATAGCCATGTGTCGTTCACTGAAACCGCTTATCTTTTTTTTGTTATTATTTGTTTTTGTTTCCGCTTCTTCCGGGGACTATCCGTTTGACGAAATCTACAGGCCCCAGTTTCATTTTACGCCTGCCGCTAACTGGATGAACGATCCAAACGGATTAATCTGGTTTGACGGGGAATATCACTTGTTCTACCAGCATAACCCGTTTGAGAACGAGTGGGGCTTTATGAACTGGGGCCATGCTGTCAGTAAAGATCTGCTGCATTGGGAACACCTTCCTGTAGCCATTACCGCTGATGAAGATTCCCGGGATAAGGAACATTGTACGGCCTGGTCGGGAAGCGCTATTGTCGATGAAAAGAACCTGACTGGCTTAAAGAAAGGGGAGCAGCCGGCGCTCCTGATTTTTTATACCAGCTACCAGTGCGGCCAGCGGATGGCCTATAGTAACGACAAAGGCCGCACCTGGCAGAAATATGGGGGGAACCCTCTTATCCCTTATGATGAAAAGGACGATGCCCGGGACCCGAAGGTTTTTTGGTATGGACCGGCTCAGAAATATATCATGGCTATCTGGAGGAAACCTGACGGAGACGAAAATCTTCAGGGAATTTCTTTTTATAGTTCTGAAAACCTGATTAACTGGAAATTTGAAAGTCACATTCCCGGGTTTTATGAATGTCCTGATCTGGTAAAACTCCCGGTTGATAATAATGCAGACGATACCCGCTGGGTGATTTTTGACGGGGACGGGTCTTATTATGTGGGTACGTTCGATGGGCACGAATTTGTTCCTGAGACGCCTAAGCGAAGAAGTGATTACGGTGCAAATTATTACGCAACCCAGACGTGGAGCAACATCCCGAAAACGGATGGACGGACAATTCAGATTGCCTGGATGAAAGGCGGAAATTATCCCGGAATGCCTTTTAACGGGCAGATGACCTTTCCGTGTGAGCTTTCACTGAAAACTTGTTCAGACGGGATCAGACTGGTCCGTAACCCCGTCCGTGAGATTAGTGTTTTACATGAGAAAGTATATGTGTTTGATAAAAAGAACCTTATACCCGGTTTGAATAAAAATATCCTGAAAGGGATAAAAGGGGACTGTTTCCATATAATCGGCACGTTCGAGCTGAAAACGGTCAATAGCTTTGGTTTTATGGTCAGACATTCCCGTGATAAGGAAGGTACAGAGATCAGGTATGACGCGACCAAAAATACCCTGAGCTGCTTAGGGCAGACAGCCCCGTTAGTGCCGGAAGACGGGAAAATCAGGTTGGAAATATTGGTTGACCGTACTTCCATTGAAATTTACGGGAATAACGGAAAAATGGTGATGACAAATTGTTTTGTTCCGGAACCTGATTGCAAGGAGCTTGTTTTATATAATACAGGAGGTGAGCTTATGGTGGATAAACTGGAGATCTACCCGGTAAAATCAATTTATGTTGATGAAAAATAAGTAAGTTTTTCAATAACGATACAAGGAGGAGGGTAGCCGTTACTTTCCTCTTTTTTTTTCGTCAGGAATAAATTAACTTCACATACGTTATTCTTTACTTATCCGGGATGGCTCTTTTAATAGTAAGAGCGATATAAATCCTGAATAATTTATTGAATAACTGGAAAAGAATAACAGTCTGTGTTTGTTGCTTAAATGACATCATAACAGTATGCTATACTTTTATAAGTAATCAGTTATAATTTATCAATTAGTTAAGTTACCCAATGGTAAAAAAGAAGAAAAAGACTAAACCGGCATTCAATAAGAAGAACCTTAAAACAGAGATCCTGACCGTTTTTTATGAAAATCCGCAAAAAACCTATAATTATAAACAACTTGCAACAGCTCTGGAAATCAGGGATCCGGAAATCAGGAGGCTGATCAATGTTGTACTCGATGAGCTTAAAGAAAGTGAAAAACTTGACCAGGTGCAGCGTGGCAAATATAAGCTTAAATCAAGGGGAGGCGTTATTTGTGGTAAAGTAGAGCTTCAGCCCCAGGGGTTCGGCTATGTCGTTTCGGAGGAGGTTGATCAGCCTGTACTTGTGTCCCAACGGAACCTTAATCACGCTATGGAAGGGGATACTGTGAAAGTTTCCCTTTATGCCCGGCGAAAAAAACATCAGCTTGAGGGTGAAGTTGTCGAAATTATGGAACGTGCAAAATCTACCTTTGTTGGAGTAATTGAGCGGTCCAGAAATTTTGCATTTATGGTGCCTGTAGGGAAAGTCGGATTTGATTTGTTTATCCCGCTGGAGAAGTTAAAAGGTGCTGAAAACGGACAGAAAGTTGTTGGACGGATTACCGAATGGCCTTCCAAGGCCAGGAACCCCTTTGGCGAAGTTATCGAAGTACTTGGGAATGCCGGGGAGAATGAAACAGAGATGCATGCTATTCTTGCTGAATTCGACTTACCGTTGCGGTTTCCTGAAAATGTGTTGAAAGTTGCCGATAAGATACCGGAAGAAGTTCCTGAGGAAGAAATCAAGACGCGTCGTGATATGCGTGATGTGGTTACTTTTACCATCGACCCGGCAGATGCAAAAGACTTTGATGATGCCCTTTCCATTAAAAAGCTGAAGGATGGGCTTTGGGAGGTTGGCGTGCATATTGCCGATGTTAGCTATTATATGAAGCCTAATTCTGTTCTTGATGAAGAAGCTTATGCCAGGGCGACATCTGTTTACCTGGTTGACCGGGTGGTCCCCATGCTTCCGGAAAAACTTTCAAATGGTGTCTGTTCCCTCCGTCCTGAAGAGGATAAACTTTGCTTCTCTGCTGTTTTTCAATTAAATGACGAGGCTGAGGTCGTCCGGGAATGGTTTGGCCGTACAGTCATTCATTCCAATCGCCGTTTTTCGTATGAGGAAGCCCAGCAAGTTATAGAAACAGGAGTGGGGGACTTGAACAGTGAGCTCCTTATTCTTGACGGACTGGCTAAAAAGCTTCGGAATAAACGGTTTAGACAGGGATCTATTGCATTCGACAGGATCGAGGTCAAATTTGAAATTGATGAAAAGGGAAAACCATTGTCCGTTTATTTCAAGGAATCAAAAGACAGTAACCAGCTGATCGAGGAATTTATGCTGCTTGCCAATAAGCAGGTAGCCGAGTTTGTCGGTAAGGTAAAAGGTAAAAAGCAACCAAAAACATTTGTTTACAGGATCCACGATAAACCAGATCCTGAAAAGCTGGACAATTTCAATCATTTTATAAAGAAGTTTGGGTATAATATCCTTACTACCAGCCCAAAGGTGATTTCAAAGTCGATGAATTCGCTTATGGATCATATCAAGGGAAAAGGAGAGCAGAATGTGATCGAAACATTAGCGATCCGTTCGATGGCCAAGGCTGAATATTCGACCCGGAATATCGGACATTACGGGTTAGGTTTTGATTTTTATACGCATTTTACCTCCCCTATCCGCCGCTATCCGGATGTGATGGTCCACCGCCTGCTGGAGCGTTATCTTGAGGACGGCAGGTCGGCGAATGCCCAGAAATATGAGGATTACTGTAAACATTCTTCCGAGATGGAGAACCGCGCAGCTATGGCTGAACGTTCTTCTATTAAATATAAACAGGTCGAATTTATGCAGGATAAGGTAGGTCAGGTTTTTTCCGGGGTAATTTCGGGTGTTACAGACTGGGGAATTTACGTGGAACTCGATGAAAATAAGTGTGAAGGTATGGTCTCTATCAGGGACCTGGATGATGACTTCTATATTTTTGACGAGAAGGATTATTGCCTTGTAGGAAGGCATAACAAGAAAACCTACCAGCTAGGTGAACCTGTGAAAGTTGAAATTTTGAGGGCGAACCTTGAAAAGAAACAGCTTGATTTTAAACTTGTTGAGAGTGAAGTAGCAAGATAAACTGAAGCAGGTGACGCGACCGGAAAAAGAGAAATCCTGATCAAAGCATGGTTACCCGGGTATTCAATCTCTATAAGAACATACAGTAATCTAGTATTTTAACAAAGGTTTTTTCGACTGAAATTCCATTCATTCGTTTTACAATCTAAGGAAAATCGAAAAAATCATCTATATTTACGCTGCTTAATTTATAAAATCCGTCTGATATGGTGATAAACCATGGCAATGGGGGCAATAAGAAAGATGTTAACAGGGAACATATCCTGAAAATAGCTCAGGATATTTTCAGCCGGTATGGCTATAAGAAAACGACTCTTGATGATATTGCCAATGCGGTCAGAAAGGGGAAAAGTTCTCTTTACTATTATTTCGAGAGCAAGGAGGATTTGTTCCAGGCTGTAATCCTGAAGGAAGTAGATGTGCTGAAATGGGAATTGGAAAAAGTGGTAATGAGGAATACCGATCCCGTTGAGAAGCTGCGCGACTACATCCTCACAAAGTTGACAACATTCAGGGGACTGGCAAATTTTTACCATGCCCTTGAAAATGATGTTACAGCCATCGAATTTATTGAGAACATCAAGCATAAGTATGATCAGGAAGAGATCCGGATGATTAAAAGGATACTGATCGAGGGGGTGCGAAAAGGCACTTTTGATGTCCGTGATTTTACCCTTGCCGCCATTGGTATCACTACAGCAATAAAGGGGCTTGAAATGCCGCTTACTGCCGGTGATTACGGGACTATTAACCTTGAAAAAGGGGTCGATAATATCCTGAAGATTCTCTGTTACGGCATTATGAAGAGGTCCTGACAGGGCTTGATTTATTTTGTTATATATTCTTTGGAGGATAAAAAAACCAGGAACTTTTTGGTTCCTGGCCGAATGATTCTTTTGCTATCTGTCAAAATGTTCGTTCGCTCAGCAATTCTCCGGAAGATGCGTCGAATTTTTTCCATTTCCCGGCTTTTTCTCCGTTTTCGTAATTCATCTCATAAATAAGATGCCCGTTATCGTCCCAGATTTTCCATTCACCCTGTTTTTTTCCTTCTTTATAATTTGCAAGGGCTGTCTGGATCCCTTTCTCATTAAAGGTTTTCCAGGTTCCGTTCATCTGGTTGGCTTTATAGGATCGGATCTCGCTTAACGTACCATTCTCGAAATACAGGCGTGTTTCTCCCTCTTTTAACCCTTCTTTTAAGGCCAGGGTCATCTTTATATTGCCGTTATCAAAATAAGTGGTGTAAGCGCCGGTATAAGGTTGCGTTCCGGAGTAGTAAACCCCATTTGATTCTGTTATGTTTTGGGCTGATAAACTTGCTGTAAAAAACAGGATCAATCCGTATAATAATACTAGTTTTTTCATACTTGCCTCCTTTTCTTCTTATTGGATCTGTGATTGCACTAATGTTAAGCCAAAGTTAAGAACAAATTAATTTAATTAACAAATAATTAACGTTAAATTTCGGAAGGAAGCTGAAAAAAATAAAAAAACCGCCTCTGCTCTCAGAAGCGGTCAGCAATCTTAAGTATATGAATAAAGCCCAGAACCCTTTAGTTCGAAGCATTCAAACTAAAATCAACCTGGGTTTTGTTTTTATCAAGTTGAAGTTTTTCTGTTGTCTTGTTGTATGAAATATAGGAGGCTGTTAGTTTGTAATCGCCCGGGGCAACATTTTCAATGCTGTATTTTCCGTCGAAATCTGTATAGGCTACTTTGTCTGTGCCTTCCAGCATAATTTTAACACCAACTAATGATTCGTTGGTTTTCTGATCAGTTACCTGGCCTGTTATGGTAGCCAGCTGGTCGTTGTTGGCCTGCGTTCCTGTTTTGTCCTTGCTGCTGCCGGCAAAAGAAAAACTTACCACTCCAACGAAAAGTAAGGATAATAATAACTGCTTCATTTCGATATTTATTTATCAATCAAAAGTAAATATCGGCTATTGCGATGTGGTTACAGAATGATTAAAATTCGATTAAAACAGAAGTAAAAAAATCCGGGGCCGAAGCCCCGGAAACAAATTTACGGGAATTGAAGCCACCGCTTCAATTATTTTTAGTGTTGTTTAGAATTCAACATCATCTACCCAAGAGAATATAGAGGTGTCTACGCCTGTATTCGTTGTCGGGAAATTAACTGTTGCTGCAACGTTGTCTGTATTGACAAGCTCTCCTGAGACAAAAGTAACGCCGGAAACAGTCAGGCTGATGGAAGTAGCGGCATTAGCACTTCCCGCCTTATCGTATAGGTTAACAGCACTTCCTGCAGTACCATTTTTTGCTAAGGCATTGGTAATGGTTGCTGTTGCGCCGCGACGGATTTTAATTATGTCATTCATCGACCAACCAGATGCGCTTAGAGTTGTTGCGTTGTTAATGATCGTCATGTTTTTAATGGCAAAATTTGTCTGATCAACTGCTGCTGGTGTTTTTCCATCCAGGTTTCCGTCCGATTCAACCCCGCGTGGATCGCTTTCCGAACTTGTATAGCCTGATGACCAGACGCCATAGGCATTCGTGATTGTCCCGGTGTATCCCTGGGTATTGTCAAACATATCGTCGTCTTCGTCAAGAACCATAATGTTTGTGATATCGACAGAACCGCCGAAACATTCCACGCCGTCGTCAGCGCTGTAAGGAACATAAATGTTTTCGATGGTTGTACCACTTCCAACTGCGTCGAGTGTCAGCCCGTTGTGTTCGATATCCGCTGAAGAACGTGCACCAGTATAGGCAAGGACCACATATTCCAGTACACCTGAGTTATCTTCGGAATCTGAGCCGCCGTAAGGGATATTTTCATCAATTTCAGTATCGCTGGTAGTTCCGGATGTCGTACCGGAGATAGGAGCGTAACCATTGATGATCAGGCCTCCCCAGTCACCAGCAGCAGGGCTTGATGCGCCGGAAGTGAACACGATTGGTTTTGAAGCTGTTCCTTTTGCCATGATTTTACCGCCCTGCTCTACGATAATGTATTGACTAAATCCGGTGGAACCAGCTTTTGCTTTGATCACTGTTCCTGCAGGAATGGTCAGTGTAGCGCCGGACTTCACGCTTACAGTACCGGTAAGCGTGTATTCGACAGAAGCATTGAGGGAAACGTCCGAGGTGATATCACCTGTAAGGGTGGTTCCGTCATAATAGGTTGTGTTGTCGTCGTCGTCCGAGCAGGAGGAAAGAACTAACGCTGCCACGGCAAGCAAACAAAAAAGTAGGTTTTTCATGATCTTCATTTTCAAAATTTTTAATGGTTAAGACTTATTCAATAAATAATTTTCGTGTTCTTGTTGGTTTACAAGTTATAAGAGATTCCAAGGCTTACTGTAATTCCCTTTTTAAAATTCTCCAGATCAACGGGAGCGGCATCAGTTCCTGTCGGTTCTCTCGTTAACCGATAGGGAGGGTCCAGAAGATTTTTTACTTTAAATCCCATTCCCCAATGCTTGCTGAGCCTGGATTTTGAGACAAAGTCGAGAGTTGGCACCGCTTTTTCCATAATGTCTTGTTCATCCTGTGTACCGATGGTATAGATCCGGTCGCTGAAATAACTCAATACCAGCGTATTTGTCAGGGAAAAGTCGTTTTTCGTATAGCTGTATGCCAGGTCGGCGTTAATGATAACCGGTGCTGCTCCTTCAAGCTTGGACGACTTGTTTGTGAAGGTATAGTTATCATGTTTTACATGCGTATAAGTATAGGAAGCATTCATCCCCACTGATATTTTATTTTCAGCGTTTTTCCGGCCGATCCTTTTCATCAGGTTTTTCCTGAGTTCAACTTCGGCACCTGCCACTGTTGCTTTATCGGAAATATTATCGTAGGTAAGATACCCGCCTGCACTAGCCTTTTCAATCCTTGCAATTGGATCCTTGACAAGTTTAAAGAAACCGCTTAAAGAGATCAGTTCACCATTCGACAGGTAATTGTCCCACTTCAAGTCCACGTTATAGTTATAGGCAGGCTTTAGATCCGGGTTCCCTTGGGATTTGTAATTGATATAGACATACCGGTAAGGCGAAATTTCTTTATCCTGCGGGAGGGTGTAAGTATTGCTTAGGCCCAGTCGTAAAGAATTATTTTCATTCAGATCGTATTTCAGGTTCAGGCTTGGCAGGATATACAACTTGTCTATTTTAGAACTTCCAGGGGTTCCACCATTGTTGACGCTGTAATCGACGTTCATGTTTACCTTGTCACCCTTTAAACCGGCTATTGCTGTAAATTTCTTATTGAATTCATAAATTAATTCGCCATAGCCGTCGTTAATGTATTTATCTACCGAATAGGAATTATCCTGCCGGTCAAGTTCAAAATCCCCGGCGTCCAGTTCTTCCTGGTTGAAAACCTCGTCAAGACTGAAAGTGTAACGGTTCAGTTCTGGTTGTTGGACCATCGAATGATCGTATTCTACCGCATCGAAATTCCGGCTTACATAACGACCGTTGTACCCGAAGTTTAAAGCAGACTTGTTTTCGTCATTTTCTTTGAGCTTATAACTAAACGCAAGTTTTAAGCAAATGTCGTCTTCCTTTACTTCTGAGAAGTAGCGTTGTTGTACACCAGTCCCTTTTAATGGACGTAAAATATCATTTCCCAGGTAGGTCAGATAATTCAATCGTCGATCAGGTTCATTCCCTGTTATATGGTTATAGGAAATGCCGCTATCCAGTCCCAGTCGTTTTTTAAGTTGTTTTTTATATAAAATCTGGTTGACAATAAGGGTATTGTCATTCACCTGTTGCCTGCGGATCAAACCCGTTCCGTCATCGAGATCAGTAAATTCGGTGTTAGGACCGAAATAGTCTCCGACGTATTGGATGTTGGTATGCAGATAGAGTCCGTTATAGGTAATATGATTATTGTTTCCAAAGAGATAGTCCAAATTACCCATTACGATATGGGAGGTATTTTGTGTATATACTTTAGCATCCTGATCTTGTGTTATTGTTCCGTCTGTTATCGTTTTTCTTACTTTACCGCTTTCAGCGTCAAAATCGGTTGAATATTTTCCAAGCAGAAAAAAGCGCAACGGATTTTTGTTTGTACCAGCCAGATACTTTTTGCCTCCTGCCATAGAAAAGTCCCTGTTAAGCTGGAAGTTTTGGGAAGAAGGGTCAAGCGAATTAGGGAAATTATATTTCGTAAGGTCTGTCGGGCCATGCTGGCTCCCGGCGTATCCAAAGGCGTTTACCCCATCTGCTTTCAGAAAATTTTTTGTTATGGTTTTTGTATTCGCACCGGCTGAAATGCCTGTTTCGAACTCTGCATCCTTAGCCAGTTGCCTTGATGTGATATTGATTTCAGCTCCACCAACATCGCCTGGGGTTTGAGCTCCGAATACTTTGTTAACTTCGATCGCTTCAATCATTTCAGAGTCAAAGAAATCAAGTGCAACATTTTTGTATTCCGGATCTTCTGAAGGAAGAGGGAATCCGTTAAAAGACGTGTAATTGAAGCGGTCTCCCAAGCCCCTGACGATTACATTTTTTACACCTTCCTGTTTCGATATGCCAGAGATTTTGGTAACGGCGGCTTCTGCATCGCTGGCCCCTTTCCGGGATATTTCCTGGGCGCCGATAGCCTGCGTGGCCACGATGGAATTTTTCTGGTCGAGAAGGGTCATGTTTTCCGACTGGCGGCTGGCATGGCCAACTACCTTAACGTCGTTGATCTCTACATTGGAGGCTCCCAGTTTAAAATTGAATGTCAATGTTTTTCCTGCAGATACCGTTACATTTTCAATGAATTGAGTTTCGTAAGAAATAAAAGAGCAACGTATTTTGTATTTGCCGGGATTGATACTGGATATTTCATATTTTCCTTCAAAATCAGTAACTGTTCCGGTTGTTGTCCCGTCCAGCATCACTGTTGCCCCAACCAAAGGCTCTTTTGTTTTTGCATCTGTTACCAGCCCTTTTATTGTACCTTTTTGGGCTATTGCCAAAAAAGAGATGGCTAAAAAAAGATGCATCAAGATTAGCTTTTTAATTCCCATAAATTTGTCGTAAATCTGTTTGTTTTTAGTTCAACGAAGCTTGTCTTCGTACCTGTTTTAAATTTTTAAATGTTTCAAAAGACAAAATTCCGGCAGCAACCGGTTTGCAACGAGTATGATTTTATAAGATTTTGCTGGTTTGTCCCCTGAAGAAGATCCAGCGGGACAGAAGGCTGTTTTTTTGTTGCAGGCTAAAAGAAATGTTGCTTTTAACACCATGTTTTCGATTAACTTGTTCTTTATTTTTCTGGTGCTAAGGACGGGCTATTATATTACATTCCGGTTAAAGTTCATTTACTCTTGTGTTACATTTTTTTAATCCACAGATAAGAATATTGGTGTGTAAAATTTTGATTATTAGTTATTTTATGTATTTGTGGTGAGTACTTAATTTTTAGAAAATTTACGCTTAACACAATTTTAACAATTACATTTTTCCGGGATTGAAATTTGAGGGAGGGTTATTGTTTGAATTATGCAATACCCAGGATCACTACATATTTCTGTGGGTATCCTTGTTAAGCATAAATTTAGTGAGACGAAAAAGGAAGAAATAAGTATCTGTCACTTCATTCAAAGTTGCCCTGAAAGCCTTTCGTTTTACATTGAAAGATTATGCAGAAGCATTCGTTGATCGGTTATCAAAAAAGTTTGGAATGGACAGGACAGACCATCCCGAAATCCGTCAATACGCCGTCGCGAATGCAGAACGGAGCGGAGCGAGGGCCGTCAAAACGCCCGGGTGAGGGTTCGTTTTGACAAGATTTTTGCTTCCTTTTCATCGACTGGAAAAGGAAGGGCCTGTCCGGCTCAAGGACTGAAATGATAAAAAACGTGGTTGTTTGTGCTTAAAAAGAATCCGGATCCGGAAAGCGGGACCTGATTGCCAAAATCGGAAAGACCATCGGAATTTTGATTAAACGGGTATTCTGCCTGTCTGGCAATGATAAACTTATCTTTTTCTCAACCTGTTTTTGTCTCGTCTAAAAAACACAAATCTCTAACTTTTTTGATTCCCCACAACTTTTTAAAGTGATCCAATATCCAGAGGGCGTTGATATATGGCCCAAAAAAATCCCGGCTGAAAACCAGCCGGGAGAGATGTAAAATCCAAAATTTAGTATGATTAGCTCTTGGCCAGGGAGAAAAGGAATTCAAGACCTCCTTCTGTCCTGTTACGGACTGATATTTCTCCTTTATGCAACTGAACGGCATTTTTAACAATGGAAAGGCCTAATCCCGTGCCACCGGTGGTACGGGTACGTCCTTCGTCGATCCGGTAGAAACGTTCGAATATACGTCCCAGGTGTTCTTCGGGGATCCCTTTGCCCGTATCGGCATAGCTGAAGTAGTAGAATTTTTCATCTTCAAGGTATTGCCTGATCTGGATTATAATATTGGTCCCGGCATAGTTGATGGTGTTCTCGATAAAGTTTTGAAATATAGACGACAGCAGGCTGTCGTTGCCGTAAACATTTACGTTATTGTCAATATTAAGCTGAACAAGAATATTTTTTTCTATCAGCCGCGATTCCAGGTTCTCTATGACATCTTTTATTAACGGCCGCAGTTTAACTGTTTTAAACTCAAAAAGGTCGCCTGCATCTTCGATATTGTTCAGAAGTGAAATGTCGTTTAGCAAATCGTTTAACCTTTCGCTTTGCGCAAAGGCCCTTTCGATAAAATAATCCCTTTTTTCTTTAGGAAGATTTTTGTTATTCAGGATTGTTTCCAGGTATCCCTTGATGGAAGCCAATGGCGTTTTTAATTCGTGGGCAATATTGGACGTGAGTTGTTGTTTCAGCAATCGCCTTTTTTCAGGTTTCGTAATATCTTCGATCAGTATCTCAAACGACTTGTCAGCGAAAATAATTCCCTGGATTTTAAAGTACATTTCATTTTTTGCAACTGTTTTTTGGACCTGGGGAAGGTTTCTCGGGCTGATAATGATGTTTGGATCGAGGTATCTTTCAATCTTTTCGATCAGGGGCCTGAAGGCGTCTATTTCGAAAAGGGCCTCGGCCGATATTGTAGACCGTTCCGAGATCAGGTTGATGTACTGGATGAAATGACTGTTTGCCAGTATTTTTTCTTTTCGGGGAGTAAAGAACCCAATCCCTTCGTTCAATGCATGTAAATGATTGTAGAGCCGTTCTTTTTCTGCGACCAGTTCGTCTTTCGCTTTTTTCAGACGGTTGTATATTTTTACAATCTGGTGACGGATATCCCCGAACTCGGAATCTGAAAAATCGATTGTCGGGTCGATATCTTCATTTTTCCCTGCCCGGACTGCAAAATCCCTTAGTTTTCTGATAAACTCTCCTAGCCTTCTGGTTACCAGGTATAACATAAGCCACATCAGCAGGAAAATGGCTATCATGAAAAAAATGAAGACCTGTTCGGTTTTCAGAAAATTTTGGAGCTGCAGGTCATAAATGACGGCACACCTGACAAAATAATCGTCGTAATTTTTGGCGTAATAGTAAAAATCCTGGTTTGTCGTAGCCGAGTGCCTGATGTTTGCCCCTTTCCCATCATAAAGTGCTTTTTGTACCTCAGGGCGCATCAAATGGTTTTCCATATGGGCAAAGTCATGTACGAAACTATCGTAAACAACTTTCCCTGTTTTGTCGATTACTGTAACCCTGGTATTGGCTTCAGGGATCATGTAAACGATGGAATCCAGCCGGCTGAGTTGCCCGGTTTTTTCCAGTTTGTTGTGCTCGATATACCGGTGGGCGATTTCAGCGATATTATCGAGTATATTATCCAGCTGTTCCGTCCGGTATCTTTTTTCCCGCTCATACTGGAAAGCCAGTATTGCGAGGGTAAACAATGTAAATGCGGTGAAAAAATAAATAAAAATCCGTTGCTGGTATGTTTTTCGTTTCAACACGATAATATTTTTTAGAGGTTAATCTTACTTTTCGAAACAATAGCCGTATCCGGACCGGCCAACAATAGAACTTCCATAGTTCCCAATCTTTTTCCGCAAACGGGCTATGTTGACATCAACATTTCTTTCCGTGACAATGACGTCATTACTCCAGATGCGGTTAAGGATCTCCTGCCTGCTTATAAACTTTCCCTGGTTTTTCATGAGCAATACAAGGATCTCAAATTCCTTGCGGGTAAGGTTCACCGGTTTTCGTCGATTGTGATCAGTTTGCGGTTGATGTCGAGTTTCAGCGTATCGGCCTGAAGCACATTTGACGATTCACTTGAACCTTTTCCTCTCTTCAGGATCGCACGGATGCGGACAATTACCTCTTTGATGGAGAACGGCTTAATGATGTAATCGTCCCCTCCGACGTTAAACCCGGTCAGCAGGTCGTTCTCCGACCCTTTGGCGGTAAGAAAGATAATAGGCACATCCAGTTGCAGGTCTTTCCGTATCACGTCTGCCATCTTATAGCCGGACATTCCTCCCATCATGACATCCAGTAGGATCAGGTTATAACTGTCAAGCGGCTTGCTTAGCGCTTCTTCGGCCGAACCGGCCACGTCAATTTCAAAACCTTCACTTGAAAGGTTGAATTGCAGGATTTCCAGTAAGTCCTGCTCATCGTCAACAACTAATATTTTAGGAATAAAGTCCATGCTACTCTTCGAGTTTATGGTGTCTGATATCTTTGCCTTCAATGGAATAAATGGCTGCTTCTGCAATGTTGGTGGCATAATCGGCAATCCGCTCAATATTTGACATCATTTCCTTGATTGTTATCATGCTCACTAGCAGGTGTTTGTCTTTTTCTTCTGTGTGTGTTTTGTGCAAAAGTTTTTTCAGCAACTTGCTGTTTACTTCGTCCAGAATGTCGTCGTTTTTTATGCTCCAGATAGCCATTTCCCTGTCATCGTTGGTAAAGGCCAGCAATGACCTGCGTACCATCTTTGTGCTTAAAATCCCCATGTTTGAGAGAACTTCATTAAACTGGTTGTACAACTCCGGGGTCTTTATCTTTTTAATAAAGTTGGCAACGTTCATAACCAGGTCTCCGATCCGTTCAAGGTTCAGTAACATGCGGTAACACGCCATGATCCTGCGTAGCTCAGAGGCCATGGGTTGGTGCAGCACGATGGTGTTAATAATTTTATCGCTGAGCTTAACCTCGATCTTGTCTATTTCCTTTTCGTTTTTCGTGATAAGCTCCATAGCTTCATCCGAAATTTTGAGTTCTCCTGTGGTCAGGAAATGTTCCATGTAGTCCAGTTGTTCCAGAACAATGTTGGCCATTTTTTCGAAATCAGCCTCTATTTCATGGATTGCGTCATCTTTTTTTATGGTCATAACTGAAAATTTTAAAGGTTAAAACAGATATCCGGTTAACCGAATTTTCCCGTCAGGTATTGCTCGGTCCGGGGATCCTGCGGATTTGTAAACAAGTTTTTTGTTTTCCCGTATTCTACCAGTTCACCAAGATACATAAATAACGAGTAATCTGAAATTCTTGCAGCCTGAGACATGTTGTGAGTCACCAGGATAATGGTATAGTTTTCTTTCAGTTTAACCAGCAGGTCTTCTATCTTTGAGGTAGCTATCGGATCGAGGGCAGATGTGGGTTCGTCCATTAGTATAATCTCCGGATTGAAGGCCAGGGCCCTGGCTATACAAAGTCGTTGTTGCTGCCCTCCTGAAAGAAATGTACCCTTGTTGTAAAGTGAGTCTTTTACTTCTGACCATAGCGCCACGTCTTTAAGCGAGCGTTCCACGATCTCGTCTTTTTCCTTTTTTTTCAGTCTGATCCCGTTAAGTTTATAACCGGCTATCACATTGTCGTAGATGCTCATGGTCGGGAACGGGTTTGGACGTTGAAAAACCATTCCCATTTGTCTCCTTAGCTTTATGGCCGGCATCTCGAAAATGTTTTCATCGCGTATCAGTACCTGACCTTCCATGGTAATGTCCTCATAGAGCTCATGCATCCTGTTGAGGGCGCGGAGTAAGGTACTTTTCCCGCATCCGGAAGGTCCCATGATCGCGGTAACGGTCTTTTTCTTGATATCGACCGAAACGTTTTTTACCGCATAATTTTTATTATAGGCAACCGACAGGTTTCTGATTGAAAGTGCGGGATCTTTTATTTCTGCTATCGTATTTGTCATATCTATCTTCTTTTGGCAGCAATCTGCTTCGAAACAATGTTTAGGATTAAAACGATTGCCATTAACAACAGGGACGAACTCCAGATCAGGTCAATCATATTCGGGTTGTTATAGAATTCCCATATCAGTAACGGAATGGCACTTGTGGGTTTTGTCATGTCCAGGTTGATAACGCTACTGCCTAAGGCCGTAAGCATTAACGGGGCCGTTTCCCCCAATATCCGGGAGATGCCCAGCAGGATGCCGGTCAGTAATCCGCTAAAGCCGGTAGGGATAAGAACCCTCAGGATAACCTTATGATAAGGGGTTCCCAGTGCCAGCGCCGCCTCTTTTAACGTTACCGGTATCATTTTCAGGGTTTCCTCGGTCGATCTGACGATCATCGGCAACATCATGATTGCAAGCGAGAGACTTCCTGCCAGGGCTGAAAAACCCATGGTGATGTGTTTCACGACCCAAAGATAGGAAATCAGTCCAAGAACGATTGACGGAACTCCCTGCAAAATATCAGAAACGTTCCGGGTGAGGTTTGCCATGAATTTTCCCTGGTTTTCGTAAAGGTAGATACCAGTCATAACGCCGACCGGGATGGCAATGACTGCTGCGATAACGATCATCAGCAGGCTCCCGACTATTCCATTGGCTATACCCCCGGGGATTCTTTCCCCACTGGCTACTGCTGTCATTGCTGCAAATGTATCCGGAGTGTTCCTGATCAGGAAATCGAGGCTGATTTGCTTGTACCCTTTTACGAAAAGTTTGTAAATAATCAGGATAATCGGCGAGGTGGTAATCACTGAGAGAATAATAACCACGGTGAGAAAAATTTTGTTTTTCATCATCCTGCTGGCCGATTTGTCAGGATATGCCGAAATTTCTTGTACGTTCACATTCATGGTTTATGACATCTTTTTAATGATCAGCTTCCCTATACCGTTCACCACTCCTGTTATCAGGAAAAGAAGTAATCCGATTGCAATAAGAGAACTCAGTTTCAGGCCTTCAGCTTCACCAAACTGATTGGCGATAACACTTGCCATTGTGTTTCCTGTTGCCAGGAAACTGTGCGGGACCGTGTTCGTGTTCCCGATCAACATGGTAACAGCCATCGTTTCTCCCAGGGCCCTTCCGAACGAAAGGATATAACCTGCAACAATTCCTGAGCGGGCATTGGGTATGGTAACGGTCTGGATAACTTCCATACGTGTCGCTCCCAAAGAATAGGCGGCTTCTTTCAGATCGTTCGGGACCATCGAGATGATCTCGTTGCTAAGCGACGTGGCATAAGGAATGATCATAATAGCAAGTATCAGGCTTGAGGTAAGGATCCCGAATCCCTGGTTCCCCAGGCCCATATCTGCCAGTAAAGGACGCAGTACATAGAATCCCCATAATCCGTAGACAATTGACGGGATACCGGCAAGCAGATCGACCAGCAGTCCTAAAATCCGGGCCACACGGGTCCCTTTAAAGTATTCTCCCAGGAACAAGGATGTAGAAAAAGAGAGAGGCAGACTAATGATCAGTGCTGCCACCGAGGTCATGAGAGTTCCTGCAATAAAGGGAAGGGCTCCGTAGGATTCCTTCCCTTCTGTCGGATTCCAGCTACCGGAAAAGATAAAATTCACCCCAAACGCTTTAAAGGCAGAAATGGAACCTCCCGCCAGGGAAAATACCATTCCTGCTGAAAGCAGCAGGATCAACACTGCCGCCATAGATAAAACATATTTCGTGATCTTGTCACTATTCATTGTTCGCGGGTTTTTAATCAGGCCGCAAGGGTTAAACATAGCAGGGAATCACAACATCCCTGCTTGATTAATCCTGTTGGCAATTCAATTCCTTATTTCAATAAGGCTTCACCGTTAAATGTGATCGTGCGCAGGTTTGCTTTAGCTTTCTGTACGGCGAGTTGCGGCAGTGGGGCATAATTTACTTTTTCGGCTTCTCCCTGTGCTTTTTCGCTGACCATCCAGTCGAGCAGTTTCATGGTAGCCAATGCCTGTTCCTTCGTACGGTTACCGTAAGCCTGTTCCTTATAAACGATAAGCCACGTAAAACCACTTATCGGGTATGACTGGGGGTCGGAAGAATTAGTCAGCATCACCCTTGTATCGTCGGGGATATCTCCTTGTGCTGCTGCGCTAACACTGGCAATTGAGGGCAGAACATACTGGCCACTGCTGTTTTGCACTTTGGCTGACTGAATTTTTTGAGCAAATGCGTATTCGGAACCGATATAACCGATTGATCCTTCAGTTTGGCTGATCGTACCTGCTACGCCGGGATTTCCTTTTGCACCCATTCCCACCGGCCAGTTCAGTGATTTTCCGGCACCCACTGCACCGGCCCATTTCTGGCTGATTTTACTCATGTAGTCGCTGAATATGAAAGTAGTTCCACTACCGTCGGAACGATGAACAACGGTGATATTCTCATCCGGGAGTTTTGCGTCCGGATTATTTCCTTTTAACAAAGGGTCGTTCCACTTGGTGATTTCACCCATGAAGATTTTTTCGAGCAGTTCGTTTGTAAGCTTCAGTTCGTCTACCCCGGGAAGGTTATAAGCAATAACGACAGCCCCGATGCAGGTTGGAACATGGACAACGTCTGCTCCCATTTCAGCCAGCTGATCGTTCGAGAGGAAAGCATCAGTTGCCCCGAAATCAACAACTTTGTCTTTAAGGCTGCGGATGCCTCCACCAGAACCAATACCGCCATAGGTAACCTGTACCCCTGTTTCGTCGGCATATTCCTTGAAGAGCATGTTGTAGTATGGCATCGGGAATGTTGCCCCGGCTGCGGTCAGACTAACGTTACTCTGTTCACCTGAAGAACTTCCTTTCTTTGATGAACTTTGGCAGGAGCTTAAAAGCAGGGCTGCCACTACAAAAGACAAAATAAGTCTCATGGCTAATTATTTTTTTGTTTAAAATTTAATTTCACAATTTAGTATTGCTGTAGAACTAAAGGATTGATTCCCGTCCCTGGGATTCCAGCCTTGAAAATTAGGGGCAATTTTTACACCTTCGACTGGTGAAAATTCCAGTCCCACGAGGTATAGTTCCCCGTCAGAAGATAGATTCCACGCCGAAGAAGCCCCTGGTAGGGTACACGATCCGATATGGTCATAACGGCCAATAAATTTTATTTTTTTTGAGGCCCTCACCGAGGTATAGCACGAAACCCCGTCCATATCCTTTCCATCTGTAAATCCGTAGTTTTTCTGCATGTTGTATTCAGCACCCAGGCTGAACTTTTTTGTCGTATAACCTAAAAATAAAGCCAGGGATGACAAGGTTGTTCCATCCTTTGTGCTAAAGTCGTAGTAGACCCGCCCGGTAAGCTGTTTAACCGGTTTTACAGTTACCCCGAAGCCGGCCCTGAGCGTACTGTCGGATTGGAGTTTTTTATATCCTTCCCCATTGGCCAGGATGAAGTCGGCGCTTACAACATCCGAGAATTTGTAATCGATACTCATTCCCAGATCTGCGCTGGAGTTGAATTTATAGGCATCCTGAAATGATTTCGCAATATAGCGGTTTCCCCAGGCCTTCTCCTGAAGGTTAAACTGGTTAGTCGGGATTAACCCGAAATAAACCGCTAATTTGTCTTCTTCATAACGGATGTAAGCATTTTTCACATAGGCCGTCATCTCGAAACTTCCGTTCCCGGGGTTTCCTACATCGATATTGGCTTTTGCCGAAAATTTTTTGCTGAACTGGTAGTCGTATCCCAGGTAAACGCGTGTTAGCTCGAAGGCTGAAGCGGATTCTCCACCGGAAAATGTAGTGTGGTAGTTACTGAAAATTTTCATAAATGGTTTTCCACCTGGTTTAAACTCTTCATTTGTCTGGCTTTTGGCCATACCGGTAACGCAAAACATTACCAACGTTACTACGCTAATACGTTTCATATACTTAAGATTGCTTGCTGTTTTAAATTCCTTTTACAGAATTCATTGGCAAATGAATATCTAAATAGTTACAGAGCAATTAATAAAATGTTACAAAACGATTAATTTAATCTTTTAACTCGATACGTTGATTTTTGTTTTGAGTTCAATTATCTGATTATAAATTTTTTAAATCATGTTATCATTTTGTAATAAAAGGCCTGTTTTCTAACATAAGGTTAAGTTTTCCGTTTCGTCTTATTCTTATCCTTTTGAAGAAATAAACCTTTTGTGCTTTTTTAATTCTGCTTTTTTCCTTTGTTCAGGGCATGGCTGAATCAGGTTATTCGGGAAATTTGAGGAAACTTAGAAGACTTTTCTTTTCTTTTTATTTTGATTTATTACTTACTTTGCAGCCTAATTTTTATGTCAGATGCTGGTTGTAAAGGAAATAGACAAACTAAAATCACTGATAAAGGAGAAGAAAAGTGAAGGAAGATCGGTTGGTTTTGTCCCAACCATGGGAGCCCTGCATGCCGGGCATCTTTCACTTGTTAAGCATGCCGGAAAACAGACTGATTTTGTTGTGGTCAGTATTTTTGTTAATCCGACACAGTTTAATGATCTTAACGATCTGAAGACATATCCGCGAAACCTTGACAGCGACCTGAAGTTATTAGACGGGGGACCCTGCCAGGTTGTGTTTGCCCCTGAAACAGAGACTATGTACCCGGAACCGGATACACGTCAATTTGGGTTCGGGAACCTGGAGAGCGTCATGGAAGGCCGTTTCCGTCCCGGCCATTTTAACGGGGTTGCACAGGTTGTCAGCAAGCTGTTGATGATCGTCGGGCCTGATAAGGCTTTTTTCGGATTGAAGGACTTTCAGCAAGTTGCTGTTGTGAAAGCAATGGTAAAACAATTAAATTTACCTGTCGAAATTGTTCCTTGTCCGATTGTCAGAGAACCGGACGGGTTGGCCATGAGTTCGCGTAACCAGAGGCTTACCCCTGAACAACGGAAAAACGCGCCCTGTATTTACCGGACCCTTGCAGAGGCTGTAAGAAAGGCTGGTGATATGGACGTTGGAGATCTTAAAAAATGGGTGGCCGAACAAATAAATGCCAACCCTTTTCTGAAAATTGAATATTTTGAAATTGTTGACGATGAAAACCTTATGCCTGTCAGGGATTGGGGCTCTCCGCTAAACAAAACAGGTTGTATCGCTGTTTTTTGTGGTGAGGTCAGACTGATTGACAATGTGGCTTTCAAATAAAGGGAGAAAAGTGATGTATATCCAAGTTTGCAAATCGAAAATACACAAGGTAACGGTAACCGAGGCAAACCTGCAATATGTGGGGAGCATAACCATTGATGAAGATTTGATGGATGCTGCCAACCTGATCGAGAACGAAAAGGTTCAGGTAGTCAACATCAATAATGGAGAACGGATGGAAACCTATGTTATTAAAGGGAAGCGCGGGTCGGGAACTATTTGCCTGAATGGTCCTGCTGCTAGGAAAGTTGCCGTGGGCGATGTGGTGATTATCATCTCATATGCAATGATGGATTTTGAAGAGGCCAAAACGTTCAAACCAAGGCTGGTTTTCCCGGACATTGAGACGAACAGGATTGTCTGAGGTAAGTTGAGAGTACAGGATAAGAGAGAGACCCTGGGAAGTTGCAAATAAACCTTCCAGGGTCTCTTTTTCTCAATAAATCTTAAAAAGTGTTTAATAATGTTTCATATGTGCAGTATGCCGTTATTTGGCATGGAAGTTGTCAGGTGTTTGCTGCGCCTCAAAGCCAAGAATGAGATTGACGCATTGATTTTTTTATAATAAAAAGAGAAAGAGAAAAGGTATTGGCGACCGGTAATTACCGGTCGCTTTTTTATTACTTCTTTTTTAAATGATCAGGCTGTTATCAGGTAAAATTCACTTGATGTCCGAGAAGATCATGTGTCGATTTCATTTACTTGTCCAGGTGAATATCCATTTGAGGAAACGGAATCGTAACTTTTGCCCGGTCCAGCGCTTCTTTTCCATTTTCATAAATATCAAAATAAACCGTCCAGTAATCTTCCGGTCTGGCGTATGGCCGAACTGCAAGGTTTACCGAGCTGTCTGCCAGTTCAAGAACACCTACAAATGGTGCCGGATCTTTTAACACCTTCGGATGGCTCAGTAGAGTATCCAGGAGAACCTGTTTGGCTTGTTTAATATTAGAACTGTAGGCGATACCAAAAGTCAGATCAACCCGTATTTTCCCTTCTGTTGTATAATTGATAATATCCTCCCCTGAAATAACCCCATTGGGAATGATAATGGTCTTGTTGTCCACGGATATTAAAGTCGTCACAAATATGTGGATCTCTTTTACTTTTCCCAGGTGTCCGCGGGCCTCAATTAGATCGCCTACCTTGAAGGGTTTGAATATTAGGATCATAACCCCTCCGGCAAAATTGGAGAGGGTTCCCTGTAATGCCAAACCAACGGCTAATCCGGCAGCTCCCAGAATGGCAACGAACGAAGCGGTCTGGATGCCGATCATTCCGGCAACGCTGACCAGCAACAAGGCTTTTAATCCAATATTTAAAAAGCTCGAAATAAAACCAATTAAGGAAACATTGACTTTACGTGTTTCCATGATCCGTCTGCCGATCCGCGTAAAACGATTAATAATCCACATGCCAACGAGCAGTACCAGAATAACCTGGATAAATTTGGGCCCGTATGCTGTTATCAGTCTGTGGGCCTCATTAATCAGATTGTCATAATTTTCCATATTATTTTATGTCTAAGGTTTTTTGAAATATTACGAGATGCCGTACCGATATAACATTTCAGTAGACAAAGAGGTTGAGGTTAACTCGCTGTTTGTTCTCAGCAGATTACTTCATCCGCTTCTGACAATTATTTTTTTATTCTTTTTGCGTTTCCCTTAATTATTATCGTTTTGTTTATATTGTTTTTGATTCTGAAAGAAGTTATGCGTGTAACTCATCTCGATTACACGTATAACACGATTGCATTATACGTATAACTCAAACGTATTACACGCATAACGCAAACGTGTTTCACGTATAACTCATTTGTGTTACACGTGTAATGTTGAAAAATTTATTGTTAAAAAGATTTTACCCTTAAATTCCGTGAAGTTTCTTTTTCCTGCCTGAACAGAGAAAATTCAACTCTTTTTATTCTGTTTTCAATCCTTCCCTTTTCAATAGAGCATCGACTGTTGGTTCCTGGCCGCGGAAACGTTTATAGAGGATCATCGGGTGTTCGCTTCCTCCTTTTTCCAGGATGTTTTTGCGGAACGAATCAGCTGTTTCCCGGTCGAATATCCCCTTCTCCGTGAAGACGGAAAACGCGTCGGCATCGAGCACTTCTGCCCATTTGTAGCTGTAATAGCCGGCATCGTACCCTCCTGCAAAAATATGGGAAAAAGAAGTGCTCATCAGCGAACCGTCAACCGGGTCGAAAAGTTCTGTCGGGGCCATCGCCTTTAACTCGAATTCATGAATCTCTTCAAAAAGAGGGTAGTCCAGCAGGTGATAAGCCATGTCCAGCATACCGAAGCTGAGTTGCCGTTCAGACAGATAGCCGGCCTGGAAGTTCTTTGCAGCTAACAACTTTTTGATTATTTCTTCCGGGATCTTTTCACCTGTCTCATAATGTACGGCAAACCCGTCGAGCCATTCCTTTTCGTAGGCCCAGTTCTCATGCATCTGGGAGGGAAGTTCCACAAAATCCCAGAAAACATTGGTCCCTGATGTTGAACTGTACCGGCATTGGCTGAGCATGCCGTGAAGGGCATGGCCGAACTCGTGGAGCAGGGTGGTCACCTCGTCGAAAGTAAGCAGCGAAGGCTTCGTTGCTGTAGGTTTGGTAAAGTTGGTTACGATGCTGATATGCGGACGGATATTTAGCTCCCCTTCCTGATACTGGTCGTGGTAATCAGTCATCCAGGCACCCGAGCGTTTTCCTTCCCTGGGGAAAAAGTCAAGGTAGAGCACAGCGATAAAGTCTCCCTGTCTGTTATAGACCTCATAAGTCTTTACGTCGGGATGGTAAACCTGGATTTCCTTGTTCTCTGCAAGGTTTAGTCCGTACAACCTTTGTGCCAGGGAAAACACGCCACTTATTACATTTTCAAGCCTGAAATAGGGTTTTATCTCTTCCTCATTAAAACCATAACGGGCATTTTTTAGTTTTTCAGAGTAATAGGCCCAATCCCAGCGGCAAATTTTTCCGGTGAAACCGCACTCCCCGGCAAACTGTTGTACTTCGTTGAAATCCCTAACGGCAAATGGTCGTGATGAATGATGAAGCTGATCCAGAAATTCGGTTACTTTTTCCGGGGTTTCGGCCATACGGCGTTTTAATTTGAAAGCTGCATGAGTCGGGTAACCCAGGAGTTTGGCTTTTTCCAGCTTCAGGCTTACCATCTGACGGATAAGTTCCTTGTTGTCGTTTTTATCGTCATGGTTTCCTTTACTACCGAATGCCCGGAACATTTTCTCCCGTAATTCCCTTTTCTCGGCATACTTCATAAAAGGGATATAGCTTGGGTGTTGCAGGGTAAATACCCAACCATCTTTCTTCTTCTGCTTTGCAGTAGCTGCGGCCTCTTCGCAGGCAAAACCGGGCAGTCCGGCCAGGTCTTCCTTATTCGTGATGTGCAGTTCGAATGCATTGGTATCAGCCAGTACGTTCTGCTGAAACTGAAGTCCTTTTTTGCTTAATTCCGTGGTAATCTGCCGGTATTTCTCCTTCCCCGCGGCATCCAGGTTAGCCCCGTTGCGAACAAATCCCTGATAAGTATTCTCAAGCAGCGTTTCTTGCTCTGGGGCCAGCCCCAACTGATCTTTCCGTCCGTAAACAGCCTTAACCCTTGCGAAGAGCTCTTCGTTTAAGCTGATGTCGTTTTCAAATTCAGAAAGAAGGGGGGCAACGTCCTGGGCAATTTGCTGCATCTGGTCGTTTGTTTCGGCTGAGTTAAGGTTGAAAAAAATTTTGCGGACAATGCCAAGCCTTCTTCCGCATGATTCGAGGGCTTCTATCGTATTTTTAAAATCAGGGACTTCCGGATTCCCGGAGACTGCCAGTACCTGTTCTCTTGCCTCCCGAATGGCCTCTGTGAATGCAGGCATAAAATGTTCATTCCTGATTAGCCGGAACGGTGCTGTTTCATGAACTGTCAAAAACTCACCTAACAACGGATTTTCTTTATTCTCTGCTACTCTCATACTTGTTTTTCAATTTAAAATTACAGATTCTGTGATGCAACCTGCATGCCTTGGTGTTGATGTAACCCTCCCTGTTTCAACTCAGACCGTCAGCCATACCGGGCCCCACGGAACTACGACTTATTTCTTTTTTTTCTTTTCGACGCTCCATCCAAATTTTCCGATCGGATCGCCCATTTTAAAATAATGACCGTGCGAATAACAGATAGGGTCGGCTTTTTTCAGGCTAAAGGCACCTGTTTCCGGGTCGATGTACCTGTCGTCGGCAATTACATTCACCACGTCGGATATAAACATGTGGTGGGATCCAAGGTTCATTACTTCCTTCACTTTGCATTCGATGTTAACAGGAGCTTCAGCGATAATAGGTGCCTTTACAATTGTCGCCGGGGCAGGAGTGAGTCCCATTTTTTCCCACTTGTTGACCTTTTTCCCCGATTGCACCCCGCACCAGTCTGTTGCCCGTGCGAGTTCTTCGGTAGTCAGGTTAATCACATATTCTCCGGTACGTTTAATGATCTCGTATGAATGGCGGCTTGGCCTTACTGAAATATAGCACATCGGAGGTTCACTACTTAGGGTGCCTGTCCAGGCAATTGTCAATACGTTATATTCTTCGGGGGTTTCACCGCAACTGACCAGTACAACAGGCAGCGGGTATAGCATTGTCCCGGGTTTCCAGTTTACTTTTGACATGATATTCGGTTTTTGTTTTTGGATGTCAAATTTACAAAATAACCGGGAACCGTGAGAAGGAATATGTGAAGCAAAGGAAACTACTTCCCGATACGTGTAGCTATTTCTTTCTTGTGGTCACGTAATCGACGAGCTCGATCAGTGCAGATCTGGACGGGGACTCCGGGAATTGGCTGATTTTTTCGATGGCCCTGTTTTTATAAAAATTCATTTGTTCTGATGCGTATTCCAGTCCCCCGCGTTCTGTGACGAGATTGACCAGTTCCTGGACTTTAGCTGTATTTTTGTTTTTTCTTTTCACTTCTCCTAATATACGGCGTCTTTCCTGATCGTCTGACTGGCTGAGAACATAAAGGAGGGGGAGCGTGATCTTTTTTTCCTTGATGTCGTTGCCTGTAGGTTTTCCAAGGAGCCCCTTGGCCTGGTAATCGAAGATGTCGTCCTTGATCTGGAATGCTGTCCCCACGTCTATGCCGATATCGAACATCCGTTCCACCTGCTCCTGATCATCAGTGACAGATGCTGCGCCGATAGCCAGGCTTGTTGCAATCAGTGAAGCTGTTTTTTTTTGTATAATATCGTAATAAGTATCAAAATTAATATCAAGTTTTCTGCTTTTCCGCATTTGAATGATTTCGCCCTCGCTCATGTCCTTGACCGAGCGGCTGATTAGTTTCAAAAAATGAAAGTTGCTGTTGTCTATATTGAGTAAAAGACCTTTTGCCAGGATGTAATCGCCCACCAGCACGGCCAGTTTATTTTTCCACAGTGCGTTGATCGAGAAAGCACCGCGGCGTTCGTACGATTCATCGACCACATCGTCGTGTACCAGTGAGGCCGTATGCAGCAATTCGATCGATGAAGCAGCCATATGCGTTTTTTCGTTAAATCCGCCATTCATCTTGGCCGCTAAAAACACGAACATGGGACGCATCTGCTTTCCCTTCTTCCTGAGAATGTAATTAATGATGGTCGAAAGTAACGGGATATCACTTTGAATAGTTGATTTAAAATAATTTTCAAATTCATCCAGTTCCTTTTCAATGGGTTTTCTGATAATATCCAGTGAAGTCATGATTTCTTCTTTCAGTATATCAATTACTTTTAAAAGTGATTGGAGTGTTTAAACAGATCATAGTTTCAAATTAATGCAGCACTCCAATCGTTAGCTTCAACCATTCAAAAATAGTAAATAAAATGGGCTTTTACAGAATAAGCAATTTAATCTGATTTTTAGTCAGAATTTGAGTAAAAAGTTTTATGCCATTTGTTTTTATCACTTGATACTTGTCGATTTTCTTTTAGAAGAAATTAAATATTTATATATTTGCATTTATTATTTAATTATCAGCTATGGAACAAATTCAGGAATTAGATGCAGCCCGCCTGGATACGGCTGCCAACATGTTAAAAGCAATTGCCCATCCGATGAGGATCGCTATCCTGAAGCATTTGGAAGGAGGCAGAAAACTAACTGTTACCGAGATTCATGAAATTCTGGGAATTGAGCAATCAACGACTTCTCATCATCTTGGTATTCTGAAAGATAAGGGAGTGCTTTGTTCAAGCAGGGAAGGGAAAAATACTTATTACTACCTTAAACATGATGTATTAAGCCAGATTATTGATTGTCTGCACCGTTGTACCTGCGGTGAATAGTTGTCGTTTATTTTTCCTTCTTGTAATTTTGCCGGCCGATTTACCGGCTTTTTTTATTTAAGGAGAAGTTTATAACTTCGGGAAAAAACAAACGCGACAATAATAATAAAGCGGGTTCCTCTAAGAAGCAAGGTTCCTGTTTTTGCAATGAGCTGTTTGCATGTGTTTTTGCAAGTTATTTTTGAAAAAAGAAAAATCATGTCAGAAAAAGTAGATCAGAACCACCGGCTTTTTTTACTCGATGCTTATGCATTGATGTACCGATCGTATTTTGCTTTCATTAAGAATCCCTGTTACAGTTCAAAAGGGTTGAATACTTCTGCGATGTTAGGGTTTACGAATACCCTTGAACAGTTGCTGTCCACGGAAAATCCGACTCATATAGCCGTTGTTTTCGATGTGAATGTGCCTACATTCAGGCATGAGATGTACAGTGAATATAAAGCCACCCGGGAAGCAATGCCCGAAGATTTGCGGGTGGCTGTTCCCTGGATCAGGAAAATTATAGAGGCTTATCATATACCGATTATGGAAAAGGCTGGCTTTGAAGCTGACGATGTGATTGGTACGTTAGCCAAAAGAGGGGAAGAGAGAGGGTACCGTATTTACATGATGACGCCCGATAAGGATTATGCCCAGCTGGTGTCGGAGAATATCTTTATGTACAAACCGGGAAGGGGAACAAACGATCATGAAATATGGGGAGTCCCGGAAGTTTGTATGAATTTTGGAATCGAGAGGCCGGAGCAGGTGATTGATATTCTTGCCTTGATGGGAGATACCTCAGATAATGTGCCGGGATGCCCGGGAATCGGACCAAAAACGGCCACTTCTCTTATTTCTTCCTATCATTCGGTTGACGGGTTGTATGAGCATATCGGCGAGTTGAAAGGCAAACAGAAAGAAAACCTGGTTCAGTACGAGGAGCAGGTCAGGCTTTCCAGAAAGCTCGTAGAAATTATCCAGGACGTGCCTGTCGATTTTGATGAAAAGGCGCTGACCCGGTGTGACCCGGACTGGGGGAAGCTTAAGGAAATCTTTAATGAACTTGAATTCCGGAACCTTGCTCAGAAAGTAGGTGAAGTTAGAAAAGTTACCGAAACTAAGTTTGAGCAGGGCACACTTTTTGGAAATCTTTCCAGCCCGGAGCCGGAGGCAGGATCTGTTCCGGAGATGGATTGTCTCGAAAATACGCCTCACAAGTACTATCTTGTCGAAAATGCCATGCAACGGGCAAGTCTCAGGGCTGAACTTTCTGTTCAGGAAGAATTTTGTTTTGATACCGAAACCACAGGCCTGGATGTCCATGTGGCCGAACTGGTTTGCTTATCCTTCTCGTTCCGTAAAGGAGAAGCGTATTGTGTGACACTTCCGGCAGAGCATGAGGAAGCATGTAAAATTGTCCAGGATTTCAGTCTTGTTTTCGGGGATAAGAACATCCGTAAAGTGGGACAGAATATTAAATATGATATTTCGATGTTACTTCAGTATGGTGTTGAAGTGTCAGGTCCCCTGTACGATACTATGGTAGCCCATTATCTGATCCAGCCGGAACTCAGGCACAATCTGGATTATCTATGCGAAACCTATCTTTCGTACCGGAAGGTTGAAACCGAAAGTCTGATTGGCAAGAAAGGGAAGGGACAGCTCACGATGAGGCAGGTTCCTGTCAGTCAGCTGAGAGACTACTCCTGCGAAGATGCAGACCTGACCCTTCAGTTGAAACAGACTCTCGATCCTGAACTGGATAAAACCGGGGTCAGGTCCGTGTTTGAGGAGATAGAAATGCCCTTGATTCCGGTTCTTGCCGATATGGAATTCACGGGTGTTACTTTAAATACGAAAGAACTTGATGCCTATGCAGAAGTGCTCCGGGTGCAGTTGATCGACCTGGAGGAGGAAATCAGGGAACTGGCAGGTGAGGACTTCAACCTTTCTTCCCCTAAACAACTCGGGCCGATCCTTTTCGAGAAGCTCAAGATTGACAGTAACGCAAAAAAGACAAAGACTAAACAATATTCTACCTCGGAGGAGGTCTTGGTTAAACTTGCAGGCAAGCATCCTATTGTTGGTAAAATTTTAGAATTCAGGGGACTGAAGAAGCTGTTGTCGACTTATGTTGAGGCATTGCCCCAGCTGGTGAACTCCCGGACCGGGAGGGTACATACTTCCTTCAATCAAACAATCGCAGCAACAGGAAGGTTGAGTTCAACCAACCCGAACCTGCAGAACATTCCGATCCGTGATGAAGAAGGAAGGGAAATCAGAAAAGCTTTCACTGCTTCCGATAAAGAACACCTTTTTCTATCGGCCGACTATTCCCAGATCGAACTGCGCATCATGGCAGCTCTCAGTCATGATCCCCAGATGATCGCAGCTTTCCGGGAAAATCAAGATATTCACGCCATCACGGCTTCAAAAATTTATAAAATCCCGGTTGGGGAAGTGACCCCAGACATGCGACGTAAGGCAAAAACCGCCAATTTTGGAATTATTTACGGTATCTCTGCCTTCGGCTTATCAGAGCGGCTCAATATACCGAGAACAGAAGCAAAGGAACTGATCGACGGATATTTTGAGAATTTCAGCAGGGTGAAAGAATATATGAATGCGAGTATCCGTATAGCCAGGGATAAGGGATATGTTGAAACCATCAAGGGGCGCCGCCGTTACCTGAGCGATATTAACTCGGCCAATGCAGTAGTCAGGGGTGTTGCGGAGCGAAATGCCATTAATGCCCCGATTCAAGGGTCGGCAGCCGATATTATCAAACTGGCCATGATAAATATCTATAAGGAGTTGCAGGACAGAAAACTCGAGACCCATATGATCCTTCAGGTACATGACGAGTTGAACTTTGATGTGCCCAAAAGCGAACTAGAAGAGGTAAAACAAATTGTGAAGCAGCAAATGGAGCATGCCGTAGACATTGGCCTTCCCCTGATCGTTGAGATGAACGCCGCTTCCAACTGGCTGGAGGCGCATTGATGCAAAATCCGGTCATACCTTTGTTCCGAAGAAACATCCGCTACTGCTGATATACAAATAAAAAAAATCTTGTTGCCCTTGTCTCATGAAGAAGGGGCAGCAAGATTTGTATCCCGGAGAAGAGAATACTTATTTAGTCCATTGTCCGGTACAATTTGTTCTCTTTCTTTTTTGCCTCCTGCTTGTCCAGTGCACATTCCAACGGACAGAAACGGGTAAACGACGACTGTAAAAGGTTTAGCCCGACAAGTGCAGCCAGGATAAGCCAATAGGTGCTGACCAGTAAGGTCAGGATGACGCTGATCAGGATCATTGATCCTGCTACGCCCCGAATAATCCGTTCTTTCATACTATAATAATTTGTTTTTTTAATCATTCAAACACAAAACAATTGTTGTTCCTGTTGTTTTTTAGTTACTATTGTTGGTTTGCCCCATGTCCTGTGAACTCATTTAATGATTCAAACAGAAATCATCCAGTCCATTATTACTATCCGCTCACCAGACAGAGAAACCATCAATTATCCAGTGCCTAGACGTACTTTTCCACGTTTACCGTATAGGCATTGATCGGGTTAATGTCTTCAATCGTAGCATTAAACTCTTCAATCTTTTTTAATAACTCTTCGGCTTTGTCTCCGGCAAGGAACGTAAATGAAACCATATAATTGTACGGGTTTTTATGAGATCCGAACCAATTGGGGAAACCGTTGTTCCCTTCCGCATTCTTCATAAATCCTTCTACATCGATTTCGCTGTAGGCATCGATTTTAACCGATTCCAGAATCTGGTTCAATTCTTGCTGAAACGCCTTTACACACTGTATAATTACGAATTTCATAGATCTGTTTTTTTCAATTCTTTAAAAATGAACTTCTTATTATCAGCATTCTGCTGTACAAAAACAATCCTGAGAGTAGCCATGGTCCGTTACAGGGGTGGCTACTCCGGATATTATTTCTTTTCATTACCGGCATATTTTTTCTTTTCCGTCATATAATAAATAAGCGGAACGATCAGCAGTGTCAGGAACGTCGAGGCAATTGTTCCGCCCATCAGCGAGATTGCCAGTCCCTGGAAAATCGGATCGAAAAGGATTACTACAGCTCCAATCACAACGGTGCCGGCTGTCAGCAAAATTGGAGTTGTACGTACTGCCCCGGCTTCAATCACTGCGTCTTTTAACGGTATGCCATCTTTTAGTCTCAGGTTGATAAAGTCGATCAGCAGGATCGAATTCCGGACCATGATACCCGCCAGGGCAATTAGACCGATCATTGAAGTTGCAGTAAAGAATGCTCCCATAATCCAGTGTCCTATCAGTATCCCGACCAGCGACAGCGGGATTGCTATCATCATGACGATTGGGACCTTAAAATCCTGGAACCATGCAATGATAAGCATGTAAATAATCAGCAGTACGACAGCGAACGCCACGCCAAGGTCGCGGAAAACCTCGTATGTAATCTGCCATTCCCCGTCCCACTTCAGACTGTACGTATCCTGGCTGAAGGGTTGCTTGGTAAATTCTTCATCCAGCTGGTACCCTTTTGGCAATTTAATGTCTTTCAGCTTTTCGGACATGGACAGAATGCCGTAAACGGGACTTTCCAGCTTCCCGGCTACATCGGCTGTCACGTAAACCACTCTTTTCTGGTTTTTGCGGTAAATGCTTTTATCCTGGATCCCCTTTGTTATTTCGACAACATCCCCGAGGGCGACGGCATTTCCTGAAGGACTTTGAATGGTTACTTTTTTCAGTTCACTCAGGTCGGAGCGGTCCTTTTCTCCAAGGCGAAGGATAATGCCAACCTGTTGTTGTTCGTCTTCCTGGTAGAGTTGGGTAACTTCGTACCCGTCGAGTGCCATTTGAAGGCTTTGCAGCACCTGTTGCGTTGAAAGTCCCAGTAAAGCGGCTTTTTCCTTAAGTACGCTGAATTTGTATTCTGTCTGGTCGTCCTCTGTTTGCCAATCAATATCAACAATATCGGCTGTTTGAGCAAACAATTTCTTTACTTGCCGGGCAATGTCCATCTGTACATTCCGGTCGGGCCCATAAATTTCAGCAACCAATGTAGACATTACCGGGGGACCGGGAGGTACTTCAACGACTTTCACATTGGCATTGAATTTTTTCCCGAGTTCATGAAGTCCGGAACGCATTGCCTTTGCAATATCATGGCTTTGAAGCTTCCTGTCATTTTTGTCGGTCAGGTTCACTTGAATATCCGCGACATTTGGTCCCTGACGAAGATCATAATGCCTGACCAGCCCGTTGAAGTTCATTGGCGAGGCAGTGCCAACATAGGTCTGGTAATTTATTACCTGGTCTTGTCCTGCAACATAGGCTGCCAGTTCTTTGGTCACTGCTGCGGTGCGTTCCAGGGTAGTCCCTTCCGGCATGTCAATAATTACCTGAAACTCGTTTTTATTATCGAACGGGAGCATCTTTACAGCAACCAATTTGAAATAAAACAGCGATATGGAAGCAAATAGCAAAAGTGTAACTCCGCCAATAAAGACCCAGCGTTTCCATGCCGAGTTGAGCATGGGGCTTATAGTCCGGAAATAGAGTTTATAGATTAACGATTCTTTCAGGTCGAAAGCCTTCGTTTCTTTACCCGGTTTATCTTTTACCCGGAGAAGCCGGTAGGCGAGGAACGGTGTTATGGTCAGGGCTACCAACAATGAAAAAATCATGGCAATGGAAGCACCGATAGGCATCGGGCTCATGTAGGGGCCCATCAGGCCTGAAACAAATACCATAGGCAGGACTGCTGCAATCACGGTAAACGTAGCCAGGATAGTCGGGTTCCCTACCTCGTCGATCGACCGGATAGCCGCCTGGATCAGGGGTAGTTTTCTCATCTTAAAATGCCGGTGCATATTTTCGGCAATAATGATGGAGTCGTCTACCACAATACCGGTAACAAACACCAGGGCAAACAAGGTGATCCGGTTCAATGTGTAATCCAGGAAATAGTAGCTGAACATGGTCAGGGCAAAAGTGATCGGGACGGAGAGAAGAACGACGAGCCCTCCCCGCCAGCCCATTGCCAACATAACAACAACAGTTACTGAAATAATAGCTCCCAGCAGGTGCATGAGCAACTCTGATACTTTATGTGATGCGGTTTCCCCATAGTTCCGGGTAACATCGACATGGACATCTTCAGGGATCAATGTTTTTTCCAGCAGGTTTACCTTTTTCAGGATTTCGTCCGAGACCTTCATGGCGTCGGCTCCGCGCCTTTTCGCAATCGAGATGGTTACAGCAGGATATTCCTGTTTGTAGTCATCCTTCTTTTTATCCATTTTTCCATACCCGAAACTGACATACTGAATTGGTTCTTCAGGGCCGTCAATAATCTGGGAAACCTGTTTCAGATAGACCGGGTTATTATTAAAGAAACCCACTACCAGGTTGGCCACGTCGTCGGATGTCTTCAGGAAATCGCCTGCTTCAACCAGGTATTCCTTATCATTCCTATCGAAACTTCCTGTATTGAACTGACCGTTTGCCATTTGTATTTTTTGTGCAATTTCCAGTGCATCCACATGGAAGCTAGCCATTTGTTCATTGTTTAGAACCACACGGACCTGACGGGAACGCCCTCCGATCACTTTGGTTTCAGACACATCAGTTACCTGTTTTATTTCGTTTGTCATTTCCTGGGCGATACGTTTCAGGTCATAGTCGCTGTAATGATCGCTCCACAATGTCAGACCGAGAACAGGGACATCGTCGATCGACCTGGTTTTAATCAGGGGGAAACTTGTGCCTTTCGGCATCTGGTCCATGTGTTTCATAATCTCGTTATACATCTTCACCAGGGAGCGCTCTATATCTTCGCCAACATAGAACTGTACGATCATCATAGCCTGGCCCGGCATTGAGGTAGAATAGACGTATTCCACACCGGGGATATTCGAGATTACTTTTTCCAATGGTTCCATGACGCGCGATTCCACTTCTTTCGGGCTTGCCCCCGGATAGCGGAAAAAGATATCGGCAATAGGAACATCGATCTGTGGCTCCTCTTCCCGTGGCGTCAGGTATGAGCTGTACAGCCCAATGATCAGAAAGGCGACCATCAGTAAGGGTGTCAGCTTCGAATTAATAAATAATTTGGCAATTCCGCCAGCAAATCCTGTCTTCATGTTGTATTTTTTTATGATCTCAGCAGGCAAATAACTGAGACCGGAACCGTGACTATTATTTTTCTGCAGGGGTGGTTAAAATGTTACCGGGTCACCATCATGCAGCTTCTCATTCCCGGGGATGATGTATTTTTCTCCTTCCGAGAGCCCGGAAAGGACTTCTATGGAGTCTCCCCATGACTTACCTGTCCTGATCCAGCGCAGTAAGGCGTTGCCGTTTTGTCCGACAGTATAGATTCCGGTGAGTTGTCCCCTGTTAAAGATGACTTCCTTGGAAACAAGCATCAGCGGTTGAGTTCCTTTTTCGTAATAGACGGTGGCATACATCCCGCTGTAAAGTTTTGATGTTGATTCTTTCCCCGATGTGATGAGCACCTTTGCCTCGAATTGGGGACCTGTGTTGGCTGACGATGGATTGATCTCGGCAATCACGCCTTCCAGCCTTATCCCTCCAAGTGCGTCGAACTGTACTTTTACCGGGTCGTTCAGCTTTAAGCGGGAGATATCTTCTTCCGGTATCCGGGCGACAACTTTCCAGGATGTCGGGCTTTCGATGCTTAGCAGGGGCATTCCTGGGTTTGCCATATCTCCTTCCTGTACGAATTTGCCTGTTATTATGCCGCTGTAAGGAGCTCTCAGTGAAGTGTACTGAAGGTTCTCATCTACTTCTTTTTGCATTTGTTCGGCGGCATCAAGGTTTGCCTTTGCCGACTGGTACCGCATCCTGATATCGTCCATTTCTTTGTCTGTCACACTTTTCGATTGGTAAAGCGCTTCAAACCGTTCGAGATCCTTTTTTGCATTTTCAAAAGCAGAGCTGGCCCCGGAAATGCCTGCCTCAGCCTGGGCTTTTTTTGCCAATACATCCTGATTGCGGATTTGAAGGAGAAGTGTCCCTTTATTAACATGTTGTCCCGGTTTCACGTAAATGTGTTCAACCTGTCCCATGGATCGGGTGCTTAGGTTTGACTGCTTTTCCGCTTCGAGTTTTCCTGAAAAGCTGTAGAGGACAGGGTATTCCTGTAATTGTGCATCTTCTGTTTTCACTGCTGTTTTTTCAGGTTGCTGTTCTTTCTGTGCCGCGCCTCCTCCGCATGAAGCCAGGATGGTCCCTGACAGAAAGATCATGAGTGATGTCCGGATGGTTTTGAAGATTTTTGTATTCATATATTTATTCTTTTTTTTATTCGGGTTGAATGAATTGCACATTTTCCTGTTAAGATGAAACCAGAGGTAGTTTATTTAATGTCTTTTTCAAGCAATAGTTCCAGCTTAAAGATCGACTCCCTGTAATTGTAAACCGACTGGATATATTCCAGTTTTTTTTGTGAAGCCAACGCTTCAGAGGTTAACAGATCGGTTGTCCTCTCCAGGCCTTCTTTAAACCTGTTCGTCCGGATACGAAGCGATTCGATCGCTTCTTCGCGGGCCAGTTTGCTCGATTGGACCTGTTTGTAGCTGAGTTCCATATTCCGGCGGGCATTGTTTAACTGTATTTGGCTTTGAGACAGATAATTCCTGTAATTTATGCGGGCTTCGTCCAGTTGGGCGCCGGCATGTTGTATTCCACCGATGTTCTTGTAACCACTGAAGAGGTTCCAGGTGAGCGTAGCTCCTACCATATAATTGCTGGCCGAAGTGCCCAATACCTGGCGGTCGTTCCATTCGTAGCTGCCAAATGCATTAATGTTTGGCATAAATTTCATCTTTTCCGAACGGAGCATGTTTTCTCCCGCTTCAATTTGTTTTTGATAAGCTTTCATATCCGAACGGTTCGCCAGTGCCCCGTCTGTTACAGTCAATTTTATTTCTGAGGGGGAACTGAAAAGAGAATCGGAAAGCTCTATTGCAGTAGATAAATCAAGTCCTAATAAGTGGGCCAGGTACTCATTGGCTGACTGCATCTGATCCTTTGCCTTCAAAAGTTGATTGTCGCGTTCTTCAAGTCTGACTGACGCTTCCAGTACATCAGAATGCATCGCCATGCCTTGCAGTTCATTCTGCTGCGTCATACGCAAGGCTTCTTCCGCCACCTTTTTTGATTGCTGAAAAACTTCCACAGCAGCAGAAGCCAGTTCCAGTCCATAGTAAGCTTTTTTTACTTCATACCTGATGTTTTTTCGGGTAAAGACAGTTTGGAACGATGAAGCCTCATACTGGTTTTTCATGGCTTTTCTTGCATAAATGCCATCCACATTCAATAAGGGTTGACGAAGTTCAATCTTTGTGTTATAATTTTCAAAGTTGTCCGGGTTATTCAATGAAGCCGGGTCAAAATCTTCCTGCTTCACCCGCTCTTGTTTCAGCCGGAACCCGAAAACGGAAAGCGGGTCGTTTGTTGAAATGCTGGTCTGGCTTACGCTTAGTCCCGGAAGAAAAAGAGAATTGGTTTGTCTGTATGAGCCTCGTACTGCCATTTGCTGAGCTTCGGCACTTTTGTTTGTCAGGTTATTTTCTTCTGCTAAGCCCAGTGCTTCCTGTAATGTCAGTTTCCTGGACTGGCTCCATCCGGGGATTGAAAAGCCTGCAATCAGCAGAAGCATCAAAAAAATTGGTCGTATTTGCATAGTTTTTTAGTTAATTCAAAGTCATTAATTGATTTTATTGTTGTCTGTTATCATGAACCTGGCGATGCAGTCTAAACCCTTCAGTCATATCATATGCTTCTGTTTGAAAAGTCCAGGCTTTTATGCCTTGGTTCATGTTCGACAACACAAAAATAAAACTTTATATTGAAATATGTATAAATATAAATGTATTAATAATTGAAATGTTCAATGTGAAATTATTTCTTGGTTCTTTTTTTTGGATTTAATTTTGTTATTGATTGATTATTATATATTTATCATTTTTCGTTATTCTGCATTAAATTTTCATTATGAGCGAGAATTTTTTTAATTCTCCAAGTTTTAACAAGGAAGTTACCCTGTATGTGCAGGGCCATGTAATTTGCGCCTGACCTAAATCTTCGAACCCAGCCATTCAGTCGCTAACGACTCAACCATCCGTCCTCTTTTCTTTCAGATCCAAATTCCATAAGTTTTGAAAAGTCGTTGATGACACCGGAACCTGAATTTTCAGGCACGATGAATAATTTCGGTAACTCTTCACTTCATTACACGGGGAAATCCGTATTTTTGCATCTGAAAATTCACAACTAGGCTGGAATGTTACAGGATTCTTTGCAGGATAAAACGATATTAAAGCAACTTGACCAGACTGTTGAAATTCATTTATCAAAGTCGCTGGAAGTCTCCAGAAATATTATTGTCGATTCATCCTATGAAGTATTACCTCCTGCGAGGGTAACAGAAACCATGTGCCCTGCTGATAAAGAATATTTTCCCATTTTGGAAAGACAGGGCTCCCTGACGCAGGTTGTATTTAAGGGGGACACTTTAAAATTAGGATTGCTTAAACCGATTGAAGCTAATCAGATTCAGCTATTGACTGAGCAGGTTGAGAAGGAGGATATTATTTTACCGGAAAGGAAGATTGAAAAGGGTACGCCGGATTGGATTGTGGGTCTGTCTATACTGGTATTGATTCTATTGGCCACAGTCAAATTGTTTTTTAACAATTATTTTCGTCAACTTTTCCGGTCTGCTTTTAATTTCTCATCAGCTTCGAGGATGTTCCGCGAGAAATCATTAAGTCTCACGCATGCTTCATTCCGGATTGATATCATCTTTTTTCTGGTTTTCAGTCTTTTCCTTTTTCAGGTTGGACAAGCTTTTCAGATTGATTTTCATCTATCCGAAATCATTGAGTACCTGATCCTTTTAGGAGGAGTATTGGTTTTCTTTACAGTAAAGAAATTCCTCTATTTTTTACAGGGGAGTTTAAGCAAAAGTATACCGGAAACTTCTGAATTTCTTTTTAATATGAACAATTACAACAGGGTTCTCGGGCTTTTGTTGTTCCCTGTGTGCATGGTCATAGCCTTTACGCCTCTTGCAGAAACTGATCCGGTTATTTTAACCGGTTTCGTGCTGATAGGCATGATCTACATTTTGCTAATATTACGGGGTATAAAAATTTTAATGAGGAAACATTTTTCTATATTTTATTTGATTTTGTACCTTTGTACCCTTGAAATTTTACCATTATTATTTATCTACAAATTGGTGTTGAGATAAGTTATTCAATTACTAAAAAGATATAAATCTTGAAAATCAGGAAAATTTTAGTTTCGCAGCCGAAGCCTGAGTCCGCAAAATCACCATATTTTGACTTAGCAGAAAAGATGAGTGTTCAGGTTGATTTCAGGCCTTTCATTCAGGTAGAGGGGGTTTCTGCTAAAGAGTTCCGGCAGACCAGGATTCAAATACTGGATCATTCGGCCGTTATTTTTACCAGCCGGACAGCCATTGATCATTTCTTCAGGATATGTCAGGAAATGAGAATAACTGTACCTGATACGATGAAATATTTCTGTATCTCGGAAGCGACAGCTTTTTATCTTCAGAAATATATCATTTACAGGAAACGAAAGATCTTTTACGGAGATGGCCGTTTCTCTGATCTTGTTGAAATTATGAAAAAGCATAAGGAAGACAGGTTCCTTGTTCCTCTTTCGCATATTCATAAGCAGGAGATCCCTGAGTTGCTTGATAAATATGCTTTTAAATACACGAAGGCTATTCTTTACCGGACTGTTAGCAGCGATTTGTCTGACCTGAAGGATGTTAATTATGATATACTTGTTTTTTTCAGTCCTTCCGGGATCAAGTCATTGTTGCAGAATTTCCCGGACTTTCAGCAGAACGATATAAAGATTGCTTCATTTGGTCCGAGTACGGCTGCTGCTGTCAAGGAAGCTGGTTTAAGACTGGATATTGAGGCTCCTACAGCTCAGGCCCCATCGATGACCATGGCTTTGGAGCAGTTTATTAAAACACAGAATAAGGCGAAAACCAAGTAAATTATTGTATACACAAATTTGAAAGGGGAAGAGGTTCCCCTTTTTTATTGTACATTAGCCATTAAATGGATAGGTTCAGATTAAAAAAAGAAGAACGGCTTTGCAGCCATAATGTAATCGGAAGTATGTTTTCCGGTGGCAAATCTTTTTTCATTTTCCCGCTCAAAGTCGTTTATCTAAAGCTGCCAGGACCTTCTTCTTACCCTGTGCAGGCTGCTTTTTCAGTTTCCCGGAAAAATTTTAGAAGGGCTGTGAAACGTAATCTTCTGAAACGGTTAATGCGCGAATCTTATCGTCTGCATAAAAAGATGCTTCATGAAGCCATGGAAGATGGACAATACCTGGCGGTAATGTTTATTTACGCAGGAAGAGAAATAAAAGATTATAACGTCGTCGAATCGGCCATGAAGCAGGCGCTTTCAAAGCTTTGCAGCCTGGTCCGGGATAAGGGATGATTGACATTTTTACCAATATAAGCATGAGTTTAAGGAATATCACTATTATCGCTTTTGATGCTGACGATACTCTCTGGGAGAACGAGAATTTCTTCAGAGATGCGGAGAATGAATTCTGCCAGGTACTGTCAGAATATTGCTCTGCCGGGGAAACCATGCAAAGCTTGTTTCGTACCGAGGTCAGAAATATGGAACTTTATGGTTACGGGATCAAGGCTTTTGTGCTGTCACTTATCGAAACCTCGTTGTTGGTCTCAGACAGAAAAGTGAAGCCTGCCCAGATAGAAGCGATCATTAATATCGGTAAGAACCTGCTTCAGAAAGATGTGATCCTTCTGGATGGTGTAGTTGATCTGCTGGAAAAACTTTCTGAAAAGTACAGGATCGTCGTGGCTACAAAAGGAGATTTGCTCGATCAGGAGCGAAAACTAAAGAAATCGGGTTTAAGAAAATATTTTCATCATATTGAGGTGATGACCCACAAACGGGAGGAGAACTATAGCGAGCTGATAAAACATCTCGAAATAGAACCCGGGCAGCTTCTGATGGTCGGAAATTCCCTGAAGTCGGATATACTTCCCGTGATTAACCTTGGAGGGTATGGTGCCCATATTCCTTATTATACTACCTGGGAGTATGAACATATGGATCCCTCAGAAATCAAGAGCGACCGTTTTTTCGAGTTAAAAAAAATCCATGAGGTACTGAATTTATTCGAAGATGTTAACTGTGCTGTCATTTCAGACAGGAAAGTTTAGTGGGCAATCTTCGTATGGGTTGTTGGATATAACATAAAAAACTTATCCCTGGCCTTTTGTGTTTGTATAAGCATGCTCGTTTCATTATCTTTAGATTTTAACTTTTGAGCACAATGGAATATCAGGGAAATATACTCAAGATGAGAAGTGAATTGGCAGACCCGATTCATTATTTTTTTAGAATAGGTGATCAGGAAATCAGTATGAATGGTTTGCTTGGGCAGAAAATAAGAATGCGTTTTGACGGGCAGATTAACTGTATTTCCTGTGGAAAAAGAACCAAAACTTCTTTTGGTCAGGGTTTCTGTTTTTCCTGTTTCAACACCGTGCCGGAGGCAGGTGAGAGCATCATGCGTCCGGAACTTTCGATGGCAGAATTTGGTATTGCCCGCGATATGGAATGGGCCAGGGAAAACGACCTGATTGATCATTTTGTTTATCTGGCTGTTTCGGGCGACGTGAAGGTGGGGGTTACCCGAAATCACCAGGTACCTACGAGATGGATCGATCAGGGCGCCAGTTATGCCATTCGCGTTGCAAAGACACCAAATCGTCATATTGCGGGGATTATAGAATGCTTTCTGAAGAAGTATTACACGGATAAAACAAACTGGCGCGATATGCTGATGAATAAAGTGAACGGGCAGGTCAACCTTTTGGAGGAAAAGAAAAGGGCCATTGATTTTTTGCCTGCAGAACTCAGGCAATACGCCTCCGGTGATGAGGAAATCATTTCGCTGGTTTACCCGGTACTCGAATACCCGGGGAAAGCTGTCTCTCTTACATTCGACAAGGCTCCTGTTGTTGAGGGACGATTGATGGGAATCAAAGGACAATATTTGATTTTTGACGAGAACCGGGTGATCAATATTCGTAAGCATAATGGCTATTATATTCACTTTTTGGATAATCTTGAATTGTACTGATAGAAAGGTTTCTCCCTGTTTTTTATGTCGGGACGGAAAAACGGACGGAATCCCGGGTGATCTTTAGCTAATTGATTTTGCTGTTATTGCTTAGTTTTGATAAAAATTTGTTTTTCAGATATTTATATTGGTGTAACTGATTAATAAATGTCTTTTTCGGAGAATAAACCCTAACTCTTTCTTCCTAAGGCGTTTTTTTAGTTAATTTTGGTCTTCAAAATGTCAGGGAGACAAACTACTATTACTATGGAAAATTTAGATTGGAAAAGCATAGGCTTTGGATATAGAAAGACTGATCTGAATGTCCGCTGTTATTATAAAAACGGACAATGGGGGCCACTTGAAACAAGCGACACCGAATATATCAATCTTCATATGGCTGCAACTTGCCTGCATTACGGGCAGGAAGCCTTTGAAGGCCTGAAAGCTTTTATGGGAAAAGACGGCAAAGTCCGTGTTTTCCGCATGGACGAGAATGCAAAGCGGTTGCAAAGCTCTTGCGATGGTATTTTAATGCCACAGTTACCAATTGATTTATTTGAGGATGCCGTTCGGATGGTAATTGCCAAAAACATCCGGTATGTACCTCCTTACGGTTCGGGGGCGTCCTTGTATATTCGTCCTTTACTGATTGGGACAGGTCCTGAAATAGGGGTTAAACCGGCAACCGAATATTTATTTATTGTATTTGTCATGCCTGTCGGACCTTATTTTCCTGAAGGTTTTAAGCCGACAGACCTTGTCATTTTCAGAAAATATGACCGGACAGCTCCTTATGGAACAGGGAAGTTTAAAGTCGGAGGTAATTATGCAGCCAGCCTGGTAGCCGGGAAGAAAGCAAAACAAGGGGGATTCTCTTCTGTGCTTTACCTGGATGCCCGGGAAAAGAAGTATATTGATGAATGCGGCCCGGCAAACTTTTTTGCGATCAGGGACAATTCTTATATTACGCCTTTGTCGGAGTCTATCCTGCCTTCAATTACCAATATGAGCCTAATGCAACTGGCAAAGGATTTGGGACTGAAGGTAGAGCAGCGGAGGGTCCCGGTTGACGAATTATCTACATTCCAGGAGGTGGGGGCCTGTGGTACAGCTGCCGTGATCTCCCCTGTAAAGCGGATCCTTGATGCTGATCTGGACAAAGAATATTTATATGGGACAGAACCGGGTTCCTGGAGTGTCAGGCTCTATGAGAAGCTGAAGGCCATTCAATGTGGTGATGAGCCTGATCATCACGGCTGGACAGAAATTATAAAATAAGATTATATCATGCAAAGCCCCATCAGGAAGACCCGGTGGGGCTTTTTTGAGGGACTGTTTTTCTTCTTTTTTTGATTTTACAGATAAGGGTTTTTTGCTTTTCGTACGTCTATATTTTACAGGAGGGGTGTGCACAACAATTATCTTTCTCTGTTTTGCTTACCCTGAAAAGGGTATAAAGTTATGATAATTGAGCAAATAAAGAGATAAGCTTTCCCGTACGCTTCCTGTAATTAATTAATAATCTTTATTAAATCAGTAAGTTACTCTAATCATGAAAAAATTTTTGACAGTTCTTTTTCTTATGTCGGTTTTTGCAGGAGGGTATGCCCAGAAAAACGATTGGGAAAACGAACAGGTAATCGGGATCAACAAAATGCCGGCCCGGGCAACTTCCTGGTCTTATTCCTCTGTTGCCGATGCCCTTAAATCGGATCGGACTAAATCCCGTTTGATTTCCCTGAACGGGAAGTGGAAATTTCATTTTGAACCGGACTCGAAAGACCGGCCTTTGGATTTTTACAAGAATGATGCCCTTTTTAATAAGTGGGATGATATTGATGTCCCTTCATGCTGGGAGATGAAGGGCTATGGCGTACCTATTTATACAAACTCGACCTATCCGTTTCCCAATGATCCTCCTTTTATTGAACGGGAAAACCCGGTTGGGTCGTACCTGAAAAAGTTTATTATTCCAGACGATTGGAGCAACGACCGTATTATCCTGCATTTTGGGTCGATCGCATCGGCTGGTTATTTATGGCTGAATGGGCAGTTTGTAGGTTATAGCCAGGATAGCAGGCTGCCCGCTGAGTTTGATGTGACCAACCTTGTGAAGAAGGGGGAGAACACCGTGGCGGTGCAGGTTTTTCGGTGGAGCGACGGGAGTTATCTCGAAGATCAGGACCACTGGCGGATGAGTGGCCTGGAAAGAGAAGTGCTGGTACTTGCCGAACCTAAGGTTAGTATCAATGACTTTTTTGTTCGCACGAAACTTGATGAAGAATTTGAAAATGCCCTGCTCCAGGTTCGTCCAAAAATTCTGGCACCCCGGGATACAGATACGAGAGGATGGACTATCGAGGCCCAGCTTTATCGCCCTGATAACACACCTGAGTTTAAAGAGCCGGTAAGCCTTGATGTTAACCGCGTCCGCTATGAGAATTATCCTCAACGGGATCATGTTTATTTCGGTCTTATCGAAAAACAGGTGTTAAGTCCTGAGAAGTGGTCAGCTGAACATCCTGTTTTATATACTCTTGTCCTTACGCTGAAAAATGAAAAAGGAGAGGTGGTTGAGGCCAGGAGTTCTAAAGTCGGGTTCCGTTCTGTCTCTACAGAAGGCGGAGTATTTCGGGTTAACGGGAAGGCAGTGAAACTTTATGGCGTTAACAGGCATGAGCACAGTCCTGAAGGAGGAAAAACCGTTACCCGAGACGAGATGTTGAAAGATGTCCTGCTGATGAAGGAGAATAATCTAAATGCTGTTCGTACCTGCCATTATCCTGACGATCCGTATTTTTACGAGCTTTGTGACGCGTATGGTTTGTATGTTCTCGATGAAGCCGATATTGAGACTCATCATGCCGGGGGATACCTGACCAACCAGCCGGAATGGCACACTGCCTTTGCTGACCGGATTATCCGGATGGTCGAACGGGATAAGAATCATGCTTCGGTGGTGATCTGGTCACTCGGGAATGAGTCCGGGACCGGGCCGAATCATGCCGGCCCTGCCGGATGGATCCATGACTTTGACCCGACAAGGCCGGTTCATTATGAAGGGGCACAGGGAGACCCGAATAATCCGGCTTACAAACGTCCGGGAAGCAAGGAATATCACGAAATTAAAGACTATGCCAATCCTACTGATCCTTCCTTTGTCGATATGCTTAGCCGGATGTACCCTACCGTTAATGAACTGGAAGCAATGTCCGTCAGTCCTTATATTAAGAGACCTATCGTGATGTGCGAATATGATCATTCAATGGGCAATTCAACCGGCAACCTGAAAGAATATTGGGATGTCATCCGGTCGCATCCCAACCTGATGGGGGGATTTATATGGGACTGGATCGATCAGGGACTCTGGAAAACCGACAAGAACGGTGTGAGGTACTGGGCTTATGGCGGAGACTATGGCGACACACCTAACGACGGAAATTTCTGTATAAACGGGATAATCAATCCTGACAGGACTTTAAAACCGGCAATGGCGGAATGTAAATACGTTTTTCAGCCTGTTGAATGGACAGACGGCGGTCTTGAAAATAAGGAGGTTTATATCAGGAACAGGTCATTTTTTACATCACTTGGTCAGTTTGAGATCGAATGGTCAGTCTCCAGATACGGAAAAGTAATTGAAAAAGGGATTCTTGAGAATACCGATCTTTTGCCGGGCGAGTCTAAACTGCTAACCGTTCCCTTCAGTAAACCGGTTGCCGACGGCGAGTACTGGTTAAGACTGAGTGCTCATTTGAAGGAGGAAACAAACTGGGCCAAAGCCGATTATGAAGTTGCAGCCGAGCAGTTCCTGATCCCCGGATCCAAACCTGTCGGGCTTAAAGCTTCTGCTGTAAAAGGAACTGTGCAGACCATTACCGATAATGAAAATGATCTTGTCTTGGGAAACAAGGAATTCAGCGTGACTTTCGATAAGAAATCAGGATACCTGAAAAACTATACGGTAAAGGGTACGGAACTGGTTTCTTCAGAACTTAAACCTAATTTTTGGCGTCCGAGTACAGATAACGACCGTGGTGGATGGCGGGTCGATGAAAGGCTTTCCGACTGGAAAGGAATTGCTGCCGGGTTGAAATTGGAGAAGTTCAATGTCAGTGAGACCGATGGCAAAACAACTGTTTCGACAACTCTCGGAAACCAGGGCGTACAGGTCGACCTGACCTACCTGGTAACTGCCGATGCCCGCGTTACTGTCAGTTACGGGGTTACTATCCCTGACCAGGTAAGTGAGCCTCTTCGTGTAGGCATGACCACTACTGCCCCGAAGTCATTCGAAGAAATGTCATTTTACGGGAAAGGACCGGAAGAAAATTACACCGACCGGAACCATGGGACAGAAGTTGGTGTTTATTCAGGGAAAGTGAATGATTTTATTTTCCAGTATATACTTCCCCAGGAAAATGGTAACCATACCGATGTTCGGTGGTTATCTCTTTCGAACGGAAAAGGAACCGGGTTACTGATCGTAGGTGGCCAGCCTCTGTCTGCCTCGGTGTGGCCTTACTCGGCTGAAATGATCCAGCAGGCTACACATACCAATGAACTGAAAGAAGCGGATGCCCTGACTTTGAACATTGACCTTGTTCAGGCCGGCGTTGGCGGGACTGATAGCTGGTCGCTCCACGCCCGTCCCCTCGATCAGTATCGTTTGCTGGATAAAGTCTATCATTATAGTTTCACGTTGCTGCCCCTCCCCAAAGGAGATATTGACAGATTGTTTTAGTGAACATTTTTTATAAATAATCAGGGAAAGCTGTCCATGAGAAATGCCTGGATGGCTTTTCTTTTTTACGAATACAGGGGATTGTTAAAAGAAGTTATTTTTTATTTTCCAATACAATTTCTTTGTACGTTTAAACTTCTATATTCATGGTCGTTATTATTTTTACTTCAGCAAAAAAGGGCTGTAACCGATACTAATGATTCAAAAAAAGAGAATATTCCGGAAACTTCTTTCTCTGCTCATCCTGCAGCTGCTTGTTTTTGACCTGGTTTTGGCGCGTAACGACGGCAAAAAGGAATGGCGGATTATCAGCGGGCACATCAAGGACGCTGAAACCGGGGAAGTACTTATCGGAGCTACTCTTTTGATAAAGGAGACCGGGACCGGGACGGCCAGCAATGACTATGGATTTTATTCTGTCTCACTTCATCCGGGAACTTACACGTTGGTGTATTCTTTCCTGGGATACCAGAACCTTGAGAAAAGGGTGCTCCTGTCAAAAGACATTAAACTTGAGGTTGAATTGATGTTTGAGGATAAAAAAATAGACGAAGTAACGGTCACTGCTGAAAAGAAGAATACCAATATTACCAGGATCGAAATGGGCATGGAAAGGCTCCAGCCAAAAATGATCAAATCGGTACCGGCGCTGATGGGGGAAGTTGACCTGATCAAGGCAGTCCAGTTACTTCCGGGAGTGCAGTTTACCAGTGAAGGAAGTTCCGGTTTCAGTGTTCGCGGGGGTTCACCCGATCAAAACCTGATCCTGCTTGATGAGGCAACCGTTTATAATGCCTCCCACCTTATGGGTTTTTTTTCGGCCTTTAATAACGATGCTGTTAACGATCTGAAATTATATAAGGGAGATGTTCCTGCCCAATACGGGGGACGATTGTCTTCATTGCTCGACGTCAGGATGAGAGACGGGAATGCCCGGAAAGTGACCGGGGCCGGAGGAATAGGCCTTATTTCAAGCCGCATCACACTGGACGGCCCGCTGAAGAAGGACCGGACTACCTTTTTGCTTTCTGGCAGGAGAACTTACCTCGATTTGTTCCTTCCGTTATCAAGTGACAAGGATATACGTGACAGCAAGCTTTACTTTTATGATCTGAACATGAAATTAAGCCATCGGGTTAATGAAAGCAACAGGTTGTTTGTCAGCAGCTATTTTGGCCGGGATGTGATGAAAAGCCCTGACTTCCAGATGCAGTTTGGTAACAAAACCTTCACGTTCCGGTGGAACCATATTTTTGATCAGAAGCTTTTCATGAATGCCACTACGGTTTGGAGTAAATATGACTATGAGTTGGGAACAAACGAGAGTGACGAGACCGATTCCTGGCTCTGGGACTCTGATCTTCAGGAGACGGGCCTCAAGTTTGATTTTTCCTACTTTATAAGGCCCCGGAACACGTTGTGGTTTGGCCTGCAAAATTTTTTACATGGTTTTAATCCTGGTTCTGCCAGGGGAATTGGTGACCATAGCATGTTTACCGAATATACGATTGAAAAAAATCATTCTCTTGAACATGCGGCCTATGTTTCCTGGGAGTTAAAACCGTTGGATAAGCTTGCCGTGAAAGTGGGGGTACGGGTTTCTCTCTTTCAAAATATAGGTAAAGCTACTGTGTACGAGTATAATGACAGTCATGAAGTGACCGATTCTGTTTCTTATGGTTCCGGTAATATTTATAATAGCTACTGGGGGCTTGAACCCCGACTGGGTTTGAATTATCTGATTACCGATAACTGGTCTGTCAAATTCAATTATAACCGGTCCAGACAGTATATTCAGCAGGCTTCCAATTCAACAGCCGGGAGTCCTCTTGATATCTGGTTCCCGGCAAGTCCTAACGTAAAACCCCAGGTAGCCGATCAATGGGCTTTGGGTTTTTTCAGAAATTTTCAGGATGGAGTTTATCAAACTTCGGTCGAAGCCTACTATAAAAATATGAGGAACACAATCGATTTTGCCGATCATGCCGACCTGTTGCTGAACAGGTACCTGGAAGGAGAACTCCGGACAGGAAAAGCACAAGCTTATGGGGTGGAGTTCTCGGTAAAAAAAACAGAGGGCCGGCTTACCGGTTGGCTGGGGTATACGCTTTCAAAATCGGAAAGGACAATTCCTGAGATCAATAACGGGAAGACTTATCCTGCCCCATTTGATAAAACTCATGATGCCAGTATTGTTATGACTTACGAGATAAACAACAGGCTTACTTTTTCTGCCAACTGGCTTTATTCCACCGGGCAGCCGGTGACATTACCTGTTCAGCGTTACGAGATAAACGGTTCGCTGATTCCTTACTATACCGACAGGAACGGTGGACGCTATGACCCTTATCACCGTCTGGACCTGTCGCTGACTGTAAAAAACAGGCAAAAACCAGGCCGTTCCTGGCAGGGGGAATGGGTGTTTTCTATTTATAATGCTTATAACAGGAAAAATACCTGGATGCTCAACTTTAAACAGGATTCGGATAACCCGACCCAAACTTATGCGGAAAAGACTTACCTGTTCCCGATAATTCCTTCAGTAACTTATAACTTTAAATTTTAGGCAAATGGATCAGAGGATATGGAACAAACGGCAAAGATATATTGCTTTTTATAAGAAATTTTTGGCACAGGTTCCCGGTACTTTTAAAAAGGCCTTATCCTTTTTGTTCCCTTGCCTGCTCTTTCTTTTTTCTTGTACTGAACGGGTAGATATCGAACTGTCTGCATCGGATGACCCGATGCTGGTCGTTTTTGGTGAGATTACAAATGAAACAAAGGAACATGCTGTTTATCTGTCGCAGTCCGTTTCCTATTTTTATAATCAGGAAACTCCGGTTGTATCCGGTGCAACGGTTTTCATCAGTGACGGAACCGATACCGTCAGCCTGTCCGAGGATTCTGATGAGGCCGGCACCTATTTTACTCCTGACGATTTTGCTGCGGTTCCGGGAAAGACTTATACATTGACCATTGAAAATGTTGATATTGATAATGATGGTGTATCCGAAACTTACACTGCTGAATCGGAGATGAAGGGCACAATGAAGCCAGACAAGGTTGGCGTAGCCTATAACAGTGGATGGAAAGGCTGGGAAGTCGGGTTGTTTGCAAGGGAGCCAGGTGAAACAACCGATTATTATCTGTTTAAAATCTATAAAAACGGAGTTCTTGACACGGATTCCATCAGCAATTACGAGACTGCCAAGGACGAGTTCTTTAATGGCACCTACCTGCAAGGGGTTACCGTTCAGTTTTTTGATGAGGAAGAAGGGGCTTCCCTTAAATCCGGGGATGTGGTTACCCTGGAAGTTTGCGGGATTACCGAGGCATACTACGATTTTATTAATGATGCACAGGATGAAATTGAAGATAAAATCCCCCTTTTCAGCGGTCCTTCTGCCAATGTTGAAGGAAATATCAGCAACGGCGCTTTAGGGGTCTTTTCAGTGATGTCTGTTGCTTATGGGTCATGCACTTATCAGGGGGGAGCCTCATCCGATTAGTGTTTCCAGTATCCGTTTTCTCAGGGAGCGATTTTAAGCTATCGCCAGAGTCAGTACACTTATTTTTGCGCTGGAACAAGATAAAATGGCCGATATGCATGCTTCCAGTGTTGCGCCTGTTGTAATCACATCATCAACCAATACGAGATGTTTTCCATCGAACAACTGAGGATCGGTCACCTCGAAAATGCCCTCAACATTCTGCCATCTTTCAAAACGCGATTTTTTTGTCTGGGTCCCTGTCTGGATTATGCGTCTTATATTGTCTTTAATGACGGGTACCCCAAACTGTGCTGAAAGCCCTTTTGCGATATGGAAGCTTTGATTGTAACCTCTTTTCTTTTCTTTTTTAGGATGCAGGGGAACAGGACATATCAGGTCTATTTGCGGAAAAATACCCGACTGTAACAATTCGGCAGCAAAACGTTTCCCGAGGAATTCTCCCAATTCTTTTTGTCCTTTATATTTTAGCTGGTGAAGAATTTTCTGGTAATTGCTTCCTTTCCGGAATTCAAAATATGCATAGGCTTTTTCCACAGGGACCCTTCCGTAAAACAATTGTTCCATCCTGTTCTTCGCATGAAGGTGAAAATTTGTCCGGGGCAGGTGGAGTAGGCATTTCAGACAAATGTATTCTTCGTCCTGTATCAGTTTGTCTCCGCATACGATACATATTCTTGGGAAAATTAACCCGAGCAGGTCGTTTAAAATTGTTCTTTTGGTGTCCATCTTTCCATGTGTAAAATTCCCGGATGTTTTTTTATTCAAGATACTGAATTTTTGATGAATTTTCTTAATTCTGGATTAATGTGAAGGAACGATTGTTAACAATTCAATAACGCTCTTATAATAGCACATTAATCCAGAAGAAGGATAATGAAATTACCTTTAAAGTATTAAAAATTTGATATTTTTTCTTGTAGCATATTTTTGAAACAGGTTTTTGAATTTTACAAAAGACGTGCGATGTAAACCTGTTATTTTCATTAATAAAATGATCAGGGTTATTGTCGGACTTTCCTTTCCCTTTTTTAAGTTATTCCCAAAGGTTGCTGTTTCCGGCAACCTTTTATTTTATCTCCCCATATGCATAAAAATTTCTATATTTGTACCTATTTTTTTAACAGGTCAAAAGAGGAATCTGATGGATGATAAATTCCGGGAATATAAGCAATTAGATCTTTCCCAAATAAATAAGGATGTTTTAAAAAGATGGGAAAGCGACGATACTTTCCATAAAAGTATAACCACAAGGGAAGGGCACCCAACTTTCGTATTTTACGAAGGACCGCCTTCTGCTAATGGAATGCCTGGTATTCATCATGTTATGGCAAGAACGATTAAGGACACCTTTTGCCGGTACAAAACGATGAAAGGATTCAGGGTCCACCGTAAAGCCGGTTGGGATACCCATGGATTGCCGGTAGAGCTGGGTGTGGAGAAATCACTTGGAATTACGAAGGAAGATATTGGTACGAAAATTTCTGTTGAGGAATATAACGCAGCCTGTCGCAGGGAGGTGATGAAATATACCAAAGAGTGGGAGGAACTTACCCGTCGTATGGGATACTGGGTCAATATGGACGACCCTTATATCACTTACGATAATCGGTATATCGAGTCGGTGTGGTACCTGCTAAAACAGCTTTATGACAAGGGATTGTTGTACAAGGGATATACCATTCAGCCATATTCCCCGGCGGCGGGGACCGGGCTCAGTTCGCACGAGTTGAACCAGCCGGGTTGTTACCGTGATGTAAAGGATACGACCGCTGTTGCACAGTTCGAGATTGCACGTAATGAAAAATCACAATTTCTTTACAAGGGAACGGACACTCCGCTTTATTTCATCGCCTGGACCACTACTCCCTGGACCTTGCCCTCGAATACAGCGCTTTGCGTCGGTCCGAAAATCAGATATGTCAAGGTAAAGACATTTAATCCATATACGGGGTTACCGGAAACGGTTATTCTGGCTAAAGATTTACTGAATGTCCATTTTAATCCGAAAAATGCAGATCTTTCATTCGACGAATATAAGCCGGGGGATAAAAAAGTTCCGTTTAAGGTACTGGATGAATATTCGGGAGAAGCCTTGAGCGGTGTAAATTATGAACCGCTTATCAACTGGGTAAAACCCAATGGCGATGCTTTCAGGGTTATAACAGGTGATTTTGTTACTACAGAAGATGGTACCGGTATTGTTCATATTGCCCCGACCTTTGGTGCTGATGACGACCGTGTGGCCAGGCAGAACGGCATAGTCCCGCTTATGATAACTGATAAGGACGGTAAACAGCAGCCTTTGATCGACAAGAAAGGACGTTTTTTCCTGATTGAGAATATGGATCCGGCATTCGTGGCTTCCAACGTAAATGTTCCGGCTTATTCCGAATTTGCCGGTCGTTTTGTGAAGAATGCCTATGATGAAAGGCTGACAGACGACGATGCGACGGTCGATATTGACATCTCCGTCATGTTGAAAAAAGAAAATAAAGTATTCAAGGTAGAAAAACACGAGCACAGTTATCCGCACTGCTGGAGAACTGATAAACCAGTGCTTTATTATCCGCTCGACAGCTGGTTTATCCGGACTACCGCCGTCAAGGATAAACTGATTGAACTGAACAATACGATTAACTGGAAACCGCAGTCAACCGGATCCGGACGTTTCGGTAACTGGTTAGAAAACCTTGTCGACTGGAACCTCAGCCGGTCCCGTTTCTGGGGCACTCCGCTTCCAATCTGGAGAACCGAGGACGGGACAAAGGAAAAGTGTGTCGGTTCGATGGAAGAGTTGATGGGAGAGATTAAAAAATCCATAGCAGCCGGGATTATGAAAAAGAACCCGTTTGATGGGTTTGAAGTTGGTGATTATGGTAAAGAAAATTATAACAAGATCGACCTGCACCGTCCGTATGTTGACGATATTGTACTGGTAAGCGATCAGGGCGAAAAAATGTTCCGGGAACCGGACCTGATCGACGTCTGGTTCGATTCCGGTTCGATGCCGTATGCCCAGCACCATTATCCGTTCGGACTCCCCTCAACCCCCTCCAAAGTGGTGAGTTTTCCCTTCCCCGCGGATTTTGTTGCCGAGGGAGTCGATCAGACCAGGGGGTGGTTTTTTACGCTTCATGCCATTGCGACAATGATCAGCGGGTCTGTTGCTTTTAAAAATATCATATCCAACGGTCTTGTGCTTGACAAGAACGGAAATAAAATGTCAAAGCGTTTGGGAAATGCTGTCGATCCGTTCGAAACGATCGAGCAGTATGGTTCAGACCCGCTTCGGTGGTACATGCTGACTAATTCCCAGCCATGGGACAACCTGAAGTTTGATGTTTCCGGGGTTGATGAGGTACGCCGCAAATTTTTCGGGACACTTTACAATACGTATAACTTTTTTGCACTTTACGCCAATGTTGACGGGTTTAGATACAGGGAAGATGAAATCCCGGTAAAAGAACGTCCTGAACTGGACAGATGGATTATATCTTTACTGAATTCCCTGATAAAGGATGTTGATACAAGCCTTAACGAATATGAGCCAACCCGTGCAGGACGACTGATTTCCGAATTTGTGACCGAGAACCTGAGTAATTGGTTTGTCCGGCTTAGCCGTAAACGTTACTGGGGAGGAGAGTATGACAAGGACAAGATCTCTGCCTATCAAACCCTTTACACGTGTCTGGCGACCGTTTCAAAGCTGATGGCTCCGATCGCCCCGTTTTACGCCGACCTGTTGTATGCCGATCTGAACAGGATTACAGAGAAGGAACCCCGGCAAAGTGTTCACCTTGCCAATTTTCCTGAGGCCAGTGACGAGCTAATTGATAAAGACCTGGAACAGAAGATGGATATTGCCCAGAGGGCCTCGTCGATGATCCTGGGACTCCGCCGTAAAGAGAAGCTTAAGGTCAGGCAGCCGCTTGCAAAGATCATGGTCCCTGTTTTTAATACACACTTTAAAGAGCAGTTTGAAGACGTTAAAAACATAATTCTTTCAGAGGTGAACGTGAAAGAAGTGGAATATTTGACGGATACAACAAATATTATTGAGAAGAGAATTAAACCTAATTTTAAAGCACTTGGTCCTAAATACGGCAAGATGATGAAACAGATCTCCGCAGCCGTCGCCCGGTTCTCGCAGGGTGACATTGCCGTATTGGAAAAGGATAGGGCCTTCCGGATTGGGATAGACGGTCAGTTTTTGTTGTTGTCGCCGGAAGACGTGGAGATCACTACCGAAGATATCCCGGGATGGTTGGTTGCAACAGAAGGCGAACTGACCATTGCCCTGGACATACATGTTTCTGAAGAACTTAAACAGGAAGGAATTGCCCGTGAATTTATAAACAAGATACAAAACATTCGCAAGGAAAGCGGGTTTGAGGTAACTGACCGTATTTCCCTGAAGATTGTCAGGAACGATTTCTTTAATGAGGCTGTTACAGTCTTCAAAGAATATATCAGCAGCCAGACATTGGCTCAGGAACTGGTCCTCGTGGATCAGCTTGAAAACGGTCAGGGAAGTACAGTCGAGATCGATCAGGATATCCCGGCTCGGATTCTTGTTGAAAAAAAGAATGCATAAAGATTGCTGGCATTGGTTATTTAATGTCTAGATTCAAAATTATTTTATAAATTAGGAACCGAATGACAAAAATGAATTCGGTACTTAAAAAAATGATCAGTCTACCGGAGTTTTTGACAAGGGTAGCATAAAAACGATAATTAAAATCGGTGTAAAGGTTCTATTTTTTAGTCTTTTAGCTGATTGTATGTACTAGTTTTTTGAACGATTTTAAATCTTTTGGTTATGGCAGAAAAAACCAGATATTCTGATGCTGAGCTTGAGGAATTCAAACAGCTCATCCTGGAGAAGCTTGAAAAAGCCCAGAAGGATTACGAGTTGTACAAGAGTTCGATCACGCAGAGCGATGGTAATGATACCCAGGATACTTCACCGACCTTTAAAGTACTTGAGGAAGGAGCTGCGACCCTTTCTAAAGAAGAAGCAGGGAAACTTGCACAACGACAGTTGAAATTTATTCAATATTTGCAGGCAGCCCTGGTGCGCATCGAGAATAAGACATACGGCATTTGCCGTGAGACAGGCAAACTGATCTCGAAGGAACGTCTACGGGCAGTACCCCATGCCACTCTTAGTATTGATGCCAAGAAAAATCAGAAGTGACAAACAATCCGATAAAGCAGAAATGATTGGAACCTATCTTCCAATCATTTTTTTATTGAGTAATTAAAAAGTTATGTCCAAACTTACAAAGTCAATCCTCATTATTTTTCTGGTACTGCTTATAGACCAGATACTGAAAATATGGATTAAAACCCATATGTACCTTGGAGAAGAATTCCCGGTAATAGGCCATTGGTTCCTGATCCATTTTGTTGAAAACAACGGGATGGCTTTCGGTTTCGAATTTGAAGGAAATTATGGTAAGATTTTTCTTAGTGTTTTTCGCGTTGTGGCGGTTACCGGTATCGGTTGGTACCTGCTGAAGCTGGTAAAGCGAGATGATATTCCTATGGGCTTTATTGCCTGTGTTTCCCTGATTTTTGCCGGTGCCGTAGGCAACATCATCGACAGTGCCTTTTACGGCCTGATTTTTAACGAGAGTTACGGGCAGGTTGCTCAGCTTTTCCCCGATGGAGGAGGGTATGCTACCTTTTTGCACGGGAAGGTCGTCGATATGCTTTATTTCCCTTTGATTTCGGGCCATTATCCCGATTGGTTACCATTTGTCGGGGGGCGGGAATTCCTTTTCTTCCGTCCTGTATTCAATATTGCTGATTCGTCGATAACGATAGGTATTTTCAGTATTATTTTATTTTACTGGAAATTGTTCAGTAAACTTGACCAGAAAAAAGCCAGGGAAGCTGAAGATCGGGAAAAATCATTACAGGGGGAGCAAGGGAAAAATTAACATTTTATTTGTGTATTTACGGGCAATGTTGTAAACTTGCAATCCAAAATTCAAGGAAGCCGGTTAAACGGTAATATTTAGGGCCCATAGCTCAGTTGGTTAGAGCACCTGACTCATAATCAGGGAGTCACAGGTTCAAGCCCTGTTGGGCCCACTTAAAGTCAGCTAGTTACGAGAAAAGTAATTAGCTGATTTTTTTGTTTTACAGGGTTTTTCAGGTGCAGATGTAAACCAGGGGATCAATTGAAAAAGCAGGTGGAGATAAATTTATCGTTGCCTGTTGGCAAAATACCCGTTTAATCAAAAATCCGATGGTCTTTCTGATTTTTGCAATCAGGTCCCGGTTCCCGGATCCGGATTCTTTTTAAGCACAAACAAAAACGTTTTTTGCAATTTCTGTCCTCGGGCCGGACAGGTTCTTCCTTTTCCAGTCGATGAAAAGGAAGCAAAAATCTTGTCAAAACGAATCCTCTGCCGGGCGTTTTGACGGCCTGTACACCGCTCCGTTCTGCATTTAGGGTGGAGTCTTGACGGATTATGGGATTGTCTATCCTGTCATTCCCAAACTTCTTCGACAACCGCTCAACCAGTGCTTCTGCCGAATCTTTCAATGCTAAGATTAAAGCCTTTAGGTCTGTACTTCGGGGAGTCAGGTTACCTTCTTCCTATTCCGGTTAGCTAAAATTTATGCCTAAATAATCTTACTCCACCTGAAATGTCAATTAATCCGTTTTTTCCTGCTCCGGAATTGCGAAAAAGTTATACGTGTAACTCCAATGAGTTATAAGCGTAACTTTCGAAAATTTATTGTTTAGTAAAACTTCTCTCCTATAATTTTGTGAACGCCGCAACAATACGGTTGTGACACTCACAACAGCGTTTTATTCACATGGTGATACGAACTACCCCAAATACCGGGCAGAACAGCTCCCTCATAACTTCAAGCTGCGAAACCGGAATGGTAGCACTGCCATCTAAATGACTAATGTTCCGCCCTGCATTTTGCTACCCATTTACATTATATCTAAGACCTCGTGGCAGAGCAAAGAATAATATTGTAATAGTACTACCAATTAGCAACATATTGCGAACAAACAAAATATTAGTTGCTAGGATAGAAGGTGCCTCTAAAACTAACATTCCTGCAGGGGACTCGGTTCTCCCTCTCACAAATTCGGAAAAGTACAGATAAGGGAAAATAAATGTGGTAAATAAGCATGCAAAGAGAAACAATGCTGCTGCAACTTTTATCTCCTTCATCCTAAAATGAATAAGGGAGAACATTGGGACAACCCACAAAAGGTATTGTGGGGAGAATACTTTGGAAACACATATTGATCCAAGCAACATTGCAATAGTAAAATATAAAAAAGGATGAGCTATAATTTGTGCTAATTTTGTCGATTTATCTAAATCAATACTATTGTTTTCATCTTTTGAAAAGAAAAATCTTATTGACTTTATTAGAATAAAGGCTATTCCCAAAAAAACAACAATTACCATTATTGTAGATATTTTTAAACAAAGGGGAGTCAAAAAAGATTCTAGATTATATGCACCAAAGCCATAAGTCATTTTAACCGGTAATCCTATGAAATGAAAAATTATTAGAATTGAGCTATAGGTTGATTCTAACTTTAAGTATCTATCCTTGTGATAGATAAAGAAATCGAAACAAGGATTACCTTCCCATAAATAAAAAGGGATAAATAGTATTACAATGGCCCCCATTAGAAAATAATCCTCTAATAAATATGGCTAAAATGAGTTTTTATTAAGAATATCTCTGCCTATCTTCTTTCCTGTCTCTAGCGGTAACGTGCCTATAACAAATATAGGAGTAAGCAATATTGGAATAAGTTTGAAATTAATTCCTACAGCGAGCATTAGCAATGAAAAAGTCCAATGGGAACGGTTAACAAGCAGGACGAATGAAAAGAAAATAATTCCTCCTAACCACAAATCCAGTCTATCATATAAAAAATTGTATACTACATTCTTGTATTTACATAATTTTTTATTTAATTTCGAAAGTAATGCATTAATATTTTAATGAAAATAAATGATCTAACTTGCCTATCGGTAATAGTTGTATTAATTGCATTAGTTTTTAGTCCATCTATCAATAACAGTTTTTTATATTCATGGGATGACCAATGGATGTTAATGAATCAATATACAGAAGGTGGAGTTAATATGAGTAATCTTCATGGAATACTTCTCAATTTTTATCATGGACAATACGCACCATTAACCCAATATTTATTCCTAATTATTTATTCCATGTACGGATATAATCCGTTACCATTCCACTTAGCGAGTATTGCATTACACTCCATTAATGCTTGTTTTGTTTACTATATTATCCTTCGTCTTTTTAGTCAAACAAACCGAACCTTTCCTATAACAATGGATACAAGAATAGTCGCCCTTTTAACTGCTCTTATTTTTTCAATTCATCCTTTAAATGTCGAATCAGTTGCATGGATAAGCGCAATTAAGGTTCCATTATACAGTTTCTTTTATTTTGCTGCTACGATGTCATTTCTCTCTTTTTTAAAAAAAGGAGGATATGTATATTATATACTATCATTCCTATTCTTTATTCTTTCGTTTGGAGCGAAGGAACAAGCCGTTGTTTTTCCAATATGGCTAGGTCTGATATTTTGGATATTAGGCTACAATATCAAAGAAAGGCAGGTGTGGTTTAAAATTATTCCATTTCTTATTCTTGCTGTTTTTTTTGGTATAGTGACATTACTTTCCCAGTATACAGCAGGAGAAGGTGAACTATCTGCAAGTTACACTTTCCCAATTTGGCAAAGAATCATATATGGAAGTTTTTCTTTTATGGAATATATATATAAATTTATTTTTCCATATAAATTATTAATTCTCTATCCCTTCCCCATTACTGGAACCGGAGAAGTACCTAAGTGGCTGCTAATATATCCTTTGTCAATTATACTTATACTTATTACTCTATGGCATTCTTTAAAAAAATTGCCATTTTTGTTCGGTTTATTATTCTTTCTGATACATATTGTTATTACGTTGCACTTCATTTCCATTTCTAGATCTGCAATCATCGCAGATCGCTATATATACATAGCTGGTATTGGGCTAGCCTTTACCCTTTCATATTATTTATACATTTTTTATGAAAAATTATATAAACTGAAAAAGATCTTATTTTTTCTATTGGTAGGTACTTGTTTGATCTACTGGATCACCTATTCGAACATAAGATGCAGAATGTGGTATAATAGTGATACCATAAAAAAAGAATTAATTGATAAAATAAATAAGAATTAAGATGGATATACTACTTATATATCAAGATATTAACAGTGTTTTGGGGTGTTTGTTGTTTTATTTAAAGCTTATACAAATTTGATCAAATTTTCATTAAAATATTATATATATAGAATAATGTTTGGTCTCTTATATCGATTAATTTAAAATTTTCTACTATGAAAAAGTTAATTACACCATTCATTGGATTAATTACAATGATGATTTTGATGTTTTCAAATTACAATTATGCAGACAATGATTATGGACTTAAAGAAAACAACCTCTTTTTGGTACAAGCAACGACAACAGGCAGTACAGATGAAACAGGAGGAACAGGTGGAGAAAAAATAAAAACTTGTCGTAGCGTTGATTGTACAGGAACATGGACCGGGACAGCAGATGCAAATGGATGTATTACGATTTTTGGGAAAAAAATGTGCAATTTCTCTGCAAACCTAAAAGTAACTTTTACATATTTTGGCAGGAAAGAAAATTGTGCAGGAGGCAGTGACTGGTACGATTGTGATGCATGCCAAAAAGACTGTGTACCTTCGGAAACATAATTCGAAATTTTAAGCTAACTATGTGAGAAATTTCTACCAATATGGCTCTTGATAAAAACATCAAGATGCCTGATATATTAATACTAATCTGAATCATTTTGCGCCTTAACAAACCATCTTACTCGCCAATCTTTAAATTTTTACAGTAAATAGTAGATCATGGATATCAAAAACAACAACAATTATCAATGGAAACAAGTTATTTTAACATTTACTATTTTTGGCATTCTTATGGTTAATTGCAGTAGAAAAAAAAATATAGAAAAAAGCAATATCATCGAAAGTCAAATTACAATTATCAAACCAAGTTTCGAATTTATACAGCCAAATATTTCTACAATCATTGATACAGTTAAATTTGTAAAACTAGAACTCTCAGAAAAATCAATCATTGGAAATATTAATAAAGTAGTCATTTATAATGATCTCATTTACATATTAGACAATCAAACATACTCAATTTTTGTATTTAATCTTGAAGGGAAGTTTATCTTTAAGATTTCAAAGGTTGGGAATGGCCCTGGAGAATATAAACGATTGGATTTCTTTGATATTGACAACAAAAACGATCAAATTGTATTGACTGATTTGTTAGGGTATTGGATCCTACGATATGATTTAATTGGAAATTATATTTCCCGAAAAAAAATTCCTTTCTGGCTGGAAGGAGTTGCTCCCGTTTCTGAAAAAGGGTACATAGTTTATGCAAATTACAGAGATAATAAACGGATTTTTGAGCAGGAATATAATATACTCTATTTGGACTCTACTATGAAGATTACCAAAGCCTATTTCCCATATAATTCATCAGATTTTTATAATCCAAGGATATTATTCTCTACTCCTCAGTACGGATCATTTTATACTTACAACAAAAAAAGATATTTCTTCTCACCCTATAAGACTCAGGTTTATCAGGTTGCAGATGAAGGGTTAATCCCAAAATACTCTTTCGACTTTGACGGGAAAAATTTCAATGAAGAATATCTGGATCAAAAAACAAGGCTAAAAGACTATATGGATTTTGGTGATTTTTATAAGTTAGGCAACATTCTTGAGAATGATAATTTTGTAATTTTCTCCTTTTACGAAGAATCAACTCCTATTGGTCATTTTGGATATTACTCAAAAAATAGTGGTACAACAATTTGTGGTGCTGGTTTTACCATGGGTGAAAATGATTTTTTTCATGGGAGTAATATCGCAACCTATGGTTCGTGGATAGTAGCTGTAATTCAACCAGAAGATCTACTTTCATGGGAAAACGATATTGATGACCATAAAACTTCTCCTGAAAATAATTATATCAAATTGAAGAAAAATATAGCGGATCATGTGACATTGGAAGACAATCCCATATTAATGTTTTACAAACTAAAATCTTTTTAAAAGAACTTTCAAATGAAGATTAAAAAACCGATACTAGCTTCAATTTTGATTATTGGTTTAGCATTATCGTTTCATTTTTCCTATTTACAGCAAAGGAACAAGCATCAAATACTTTTTTTAAAAGATGAAGACTTCATTTTGAAGGAAAGAATTAAAAGCCTCGTAAGCCTGAGAAGAGAAGAAATTAATCTCGATAATATTTATAATTTTAGTGATACTGTATACGAATCAATAAAAGCTCGAGTAAAAAACGGCACTTCTAAGGTATTTGTACTAATGATTCCGGAAAATCATTGCAGCGATTGTTTAGATAAAGAATATAAAAGATTAAAGGAACTCCCAATTGGTATTCAGAATAATATCATTATTTTAACTAATTTTAAAAAGAATCGGGATACCCGAGTTTTTCTAAGCTTAAAAAAGCTGGAGTATCCCATTTATAATTCTTACGCGAAGGCGCAGGGCAGGGCCGAAGGTGAGGCAAAAGGAAAAGCTGAAGGTGAAGCAAAAGGGGAGATAAAAGGGAAAGCAGAAGGTCATGAATCAGCCATGGAAACGGTTATCATAAACGGTTCGAAAAACGGCTTAACTCTCGAACAGCTCCAGTCTGTTACGGGATGGGAGAAAGACAAGATTACCGAAGTATTGAAACGGAACCATTTGTTGTAGGCTTTCCAGCTTTTTCCCCAGCCCGTTTTTTCGGATCAATTGAAAAAGCAGGTGGAGAAAAAGATAAATTTATCGTTGCCTGCCGGGCAAAATACCCGTTCAATCAGAATTCCGATGTCGTTTCTAATTTTTGCAATCAGGTCCCGCTTCCCGGATCCGGATTCTTTTTAAGCACAAACAAAAACGTTTTTTGCAATTTCTGTCCTCGGGCCGGACAGGCTCTTCCTTTTCCAGTCGATGAAAAGGAAGCAAAAATCTTGTCAAAACGAACCCTCCGCCGGGCGTTTTGACGGCCCCCGCACCGCTCTGTTCTGCATTTGCGGTGGAGTCTTGACGGATTACTGTGTAATCCAGTTGCATTACACGTATAATGCAATCGCATTACACGTGTAACTCATTTGGATTACACGTATAACACAAATGGTTTATAAGCGTAACTTTTGAAAATTTATTGTTTAGTAAAACTTCTCTCCTATAATTTTGTGAACGCCGCAACAATACGGTTAAGTTCTTTAATATGTTGTTCGTTTAAATAGTTTTTGGCAACTGAAACATCTGATTTTAATATTTTCCCATCGGGAGCGTGTTTCCAATTCGTCAATCCCATATATAACTTAGTTGCATCCGCTGAAGAGTATATAATCTCAGCCGCAGTGCTGCCCGTTATTGCCCAATGAAGTTTATTCTGAACCGATGCAAAAAAATCTTTGGTCAATGTATCTGTTTTATCATAGTCAATCGATAAGGCATAAATGTCCGTAATTTTTTGGTAGAATCTTCTCTCGCTGGCCCGAATCTCTCGAATTCGCTCGAGCAACTCATCAAAATAGTCTTTCCCAAAATGCTTACCTTGTTTTAATCGCTCATCATCCAATACGAACCCTTTGGTTATAAACTCTTTTAAAACTTTTGTTGCCCAAATCCTGAATTTTGTTGCTCTTTTTGAATTTACGCGATATCCAACAGCAATTATGGCATCAAGGTTATAGAACGTTGTCTTATAGTTTTTACTATCTTCGGCAGTATGTTCCAAAATGGAACTAACTGAATCTTCCTTTAACTCACCGGTTTCAAAGATGTTTTTCAAATGTTTTGTAATTGCCGGCCTTTGAATTCCAAATAGCTCTGCTATTTTCTTTTGCGTCATCCAAAAAGTCTCATCGTGATAGAAAACCTCAATTTTTATGTTACCATCATCGCCTTGATAAAAAATTATTTCGGATTCTTTTGTCATTTACGTTTTTCTCTCAAATATAAACAATTTCACCTTGTTTCATATTAGCACTGTAGTGTTGGTATGCATGACCGCCTACGGCCGCGTAAATTAATGTTCAAATATATTTCTGTTTTATTGCCGGGGAAGTGAAATATACTCCTTCTGTCCGGCACGATATGTTTATACCTATCAGCTGTCATCAAAATCCATGTTGGCAATGGGATTCTTGAGCTAAAATTATTCCCTCCAATATTGTTGATCCCTATCGTGTTTGTCACAACTTTACAGCCGTTCCTGTTCTTTCAATAATTTTTCAAGAACCATCAGAATCCCCCGAACCGCAATAATTTTCTCATAACCTCATCTTTTAATTTCCGTCCTCCCAATTTACGCTAATCTCCCTTAAAGTCAAATAAGTAAATGATAAAATCTTTTACGTTCATTATTCCGGTGAGCAAAGCGATTATTCCAGCTTGCAAAGCATAAATCCGGGTGTGCAAACTTTGGCTCTGAAAATACAAATTGGCATTCTTTGTTAAATCTGCAAGTAAGTTTGTCCGGGTATATGGCGGAAAAAGTTTCCTCCAATATGGAAACAGCCTCATTTATGCGTTAAATACAATTTCTTTATGCATTAAAGAAGAAGTGTTCATGCGTTAAATACAACTTGTTTATGCGTTAAAGAAGAGTTGTTTATGTACTAGAGACAGCTCGTTTATGTGTTAATAGGAAGTTGTCTGTGCTACAACCGGTGCCTTTATCGTTTTCTACCAGTGCTTTTCCCCATATACTTTTCCCCATATACCGGAAGGATAAAAAAAGTACAGTATCTTTTCCGGAAATCTTCGGTATCTTTTTACTAAAAGTCGGGCAGCTTCTGAGGAAATCTTCCCCATCTTTTGGCGAAAAGTTCAGGGTCTTTTTATAAAATCTGTCCTATCTTTTTATGAAAAGTACGGCGTCTTTCCGCGAAATCTTCAGCATCTTTTTACGAAGAGAACAGCATCTTTGACCGTTGCCGGAAATAGTTTACAGATTTCCTTGTTATTCCGGCAAAAGATTTAGACATTCTCTTTTTATTCTTGCTTTTTGTTTACATCGGTAGGTAAAGGCACCTATACTGTGCCTTGCAAAGGCCCGACCGGGATACTTCCGGACAAACAAAATGAAACTTCTTACCGAATTTAGGGATGCCGGAACAATACGTTTGCAACACCAACTAATAACAACTATCTTTTGAGTAAACCGGAAGATGAATTATCAATTAATAGTAATCAATCGTAGTAGTTCTTTCCCGGAATCGGTAGTTTTATACCTCTGAACAGGGCTGGTTCTCTTATTTGGAAATTCCATTTTCACCCAGCCCAAATCGATCAAAGGGTCTAAATACTTTTTTCTGTTTTTTGTATGATTACTCAATCCCATTCTTTCAAAGAGTTCAGTCCTCCTCATTTGCGTAAGCAAGATTCGTAGTACCTCTCCTACCCGTTGATGAACCTGATCATTAAGTATACCTAAAACTTGGCCACCAGCTTGGTTCGTAAATGCCAAAATTTCTTCTAAATTACTAAATACAAAAGCATTATCTTGGTCACTTTTCTTTTTCTTGATTACATCTCCAGGTATTTCCGGATGGGCGTAAATAACCGTCAGGAAATAAGTGCAATCCCGATCGGTTTCCAATAAGGGCTCCGGAGAACCATTGCTTTCCAAAGCCCTATAGATTTTAGGGATACCTGTTCCTCTTCCCTCTGTCAGGTGGAGTTCTTTCAAAAGATCGCCTATTCTCCTGTTCCTGTAGTCACGTGCTACAATTCTCCGTTGAGTTGCCAGTATTTTTGCATCTACGGGGGGAACCGGCCCGGGGAAGCTTAATATCTCAATTTGTCCAAGCCAGATTTGTACCTCAATGGGTTTGTCCAACTCATAACTTTTATGGTAGACAGCATTGGAAAGAGCTTCCTCAACTGCTTCAAACGGGAAATTATAGAAACGATTCGCTTCTGCCCGATGGGGAACTTTTTGTACATGTTCAGCAATGACCTGTTCTTTGATAAAACTGAGTGCATTTAATCCTTCGGGAGGCAAAACAGGTCTTCCGTTTTTTTCTGCAATTCCTACTATAACATAGCCACCTCCCCAATTATTTATATCATTGGCAAAGGCGCAAATGGAATGAAGGATATCTTCAGGATTCCAGCCTTTTTTAAATTTCAGCCGATCCCATTCGATTGCCTGCCCATTTATTAAAATCTCTATGTTAACCGGTAATGCCATTTTTGCATAGATAAGAATTTTCTTTGCGGTCAAGTCAGCTGGCTTTGAACTGTTGCGCCGAAAAGTGGCGTTTTAAAATACTGCATAGATCTTCCATCAAAAATGACTGAAGAAACAACATTTCCGGAATATCCACCACCCTCCCCAACGTTAGTGAGACCCCTTCACAAGCATTAGTGAGGCACGATCACTAACGTTGGAGAAACGGCCTCACATCCTTATATAATACGAACTACCCCAAATACCGGGCAGAACAGCTCCCTCATGACTGCAAGCTGCGAAACCAAAATTGTAACAGTACCGCCTCTTAAATCGATCAAAGTTCTCTGAATATTTTGGAGAAACTTTAATAGTAAGATACTTTTCCCGTAAAAACAAGACGAGTTTTACCCATGTCCTGGAACTACTTAATCTGAATCAAATGAATCTGGTCTTCCAACTCAAAAAGTTCTATTTGTCGCCCCTCCATAGCAGCAAACCCCCTTTTGTGCGGTTGTGCTATTTGTTCAAGCAAGCTGCAGATAATAAGTCAAACTATTTCTTGTCCAATAAACATTAGCGTCTTTGTTGCGGGAACGATTACATGAATTTCCCGCATTCCGTACTCTCGGTCAAATGGTTCTCGCACTTTCATATCCCCTAATTTGTCTTTCATGCCTTGCCAAACTTTTTCAATATCATCTACAACTAAATAAAAGGACATTTCCCCAATGTCTGTACCCGCTCGTTGAATGTGTACCGTTAAATTGTCCTTATATAAGATGAAATACGTTTTGTCATCTCGTGCTATTTTGAAGTCAAGTAAGTTAAGAAAAAAAGATACCGTCCTGTCAAGGTCATAAGATGGTATCATCGGACTTAGTTGCTTTGCTATGTACATTTTATTATCCAGTTTTGTTTTGTTAAAATGAGACACATTGAAAAAAGGTAATGCCGGTTTTGTTGAATTGTTGGCATTTGTACTGTCTATAGGCATGTCGCGCACCTGCTGAAAGCTATAGAAAAAACTTAAAAATACAAATAAAAAGCAATAAACATAGCTCAGCAGGTGTATTTTCCCAGAGGGTGCAAGTCCCTCTTATGTGCAGGAGTAACGTTCTGAAGCATTAGCAAGTGGCAAGCTGGTTTGGGGTGACCCAGGCAGTGAAGGGGGCGGAACGTAAAAAAATGTCCGGTGGACATTTTTAGCGAACGAGCCAGGTTGCCGGGCAGGAGAAGGCAAAGTCCGGTACTGACGAACAGAAATGGCATACGAGTCTATATGAGGATAATTTTAAAACAGAAACTCACCGGATTTTATGACCTGTATCAGACCTATTGCTTGCAAAAAAAGTACAGTATCTTTTCCGGAAACCTTCGGTATCTTTTTACTAAAAGTCGGGCAGCTTTTGAGGAAATCTTCCTCATCTTTTCCTGAAAAGTACGGTATCTTTCCGCGAAATCTTCAGCATCTTCTTACGAAGAGAACAGCATCGACCGTATCCGTGCTTTCCCAATCAGAGGAGACGCTCTCACTAACACGTGTGAGACACCCTCCCAAACGTTAGTGAGACCCCTTCACAAGCATTAGTGAGGCACGATCAGAAACGTTGGTGAAACGGCCTCACATCCCTATATAATACGGATTGCATCAAAGTCCAGGCAGAATAGTTCCTTAATTTTATCAATAGTGCATTTATTTTTGTCATTAGAATAATAATTTTTACCTTTACATTCGACACAACAATCTATAAAAGTGAATACTACCTATATTGACCCGTTGGTCGATTATGCTTTCAAAAAGATTTTTGGTTCAAAACCTAACAAAGACCTGCTGATCGCCCTTCTGAATGAAATCTTCCGGGGCCGTAAACAGATCACGAACCTGGTGTATAACAAAAATGAATATCCCGGCGATAATGACAGCATTGGCGGGGCGATCTTCGACCTGACCTGTGTCGGTCCGGACGGGGAAACCTTCCTGATCGAGGTACAGCGCAGTGTGCAGGGAAACCTGAAACAACGCATGCTGTATTATGCCAGTAGGTTAATCTCGGACATGGCCCCGAAAGGAAAACGGAAAGTATGGAACGTTTCGGGTCAGTGAGAGCAAAGCTAAGCTTGCTTAAGCTTTGCCGAACGCCAGAAACGGCTATCGCAGATGAATTATGCCGTAACCGAAGTCTATGTGATCGTGCTGATGGACGGGTTTACCTTTCCCGAAAGTATCAACAACCGGTATTTGCACGATATTTGTTTGTGCAACAGGGATAACGGCGAAGTTTTTTTTGAGGGGCTTGGGTTTATTTTCATCGATCGTTTCGATTTAGCGAGGGCAAAGACTAAACGAAGTTTAAGGCTTTGCCGAGCGTGAGAAACGACTATCGCAGATGAATTGCTTAACTTTGTGAAGACTGAATCCGAGCTGGAGAGTGAACTTGACGGGTGGTTATATGTTTTGAAGAACATGAGCAGGATGGACAAGATCCCGTTATTTCTGAGGAAACCGATATTTGAATTTTGCGATTAAGCGAGCGCAGAGGCTAAGCTTGCTTAGAGTATGCCGAGCGTGAGCAAAATGCGCGAAGCGAAAAGTTGTTTAATATTTCGGAATACAGTAATTTGAGCAAGGAGGAAAAAGAGATGTACGATGTGGAACTAAAACGGAAATGGGATAAAGCGAATATCCTGGCCTATGCGAAGTCACAGGGCAGGGCTGAAGGTTTGGCCGAAGGAGAAGCAAAGGGGGAGATAAAAGGAAAAGCTGAAGGACTTGCTGAAGGTGAGATAAAAGGGAAAGCCGAAGGTCATGAATTGGCTATGGAAACGGTTATTATAAACGGTTCGAAGAACGGCTTAACTCTCGAACAAATCCAGGCTGTTACGGGATGGGAGAATGACAAGATTAGTGAAGTGTTGAAACGGAACCATTTGTTGTAGGCTTTCCAGATTTTCCCCAGCCCGTTTTTTCAGATCAATTGAAAAAGCAGGTGGAGAAAAAGATAAATTTATCGTTGCCTGCCGGGCAAAATACCCGTTCAATCAAAATTCCGACGTCGTTTTTAATTTTTGCAATCAGGTCCCGCTTCCCGGATCCGGATTCTTTTAAGCACAAACAACAACGTTTTTTGTAATTTCTGTCCTTGAGCCGGACAGGCTCTTCCTTTTGCAGTCGATGAAAAGGAAGCAAAAATCTTGTCAAAACGAACCCTCTGTCGGGCGTTTTGACGGCCCCCGCACCGCTCCGTTCTGCATTTGCGGTGGAGTATTGACGGATTACTGTGTAATCCAGTTGCATTTCACGTATAATGCAATCGTATTACACGTGTAACTCATTTGTGTTATACGTATAACACAAATGGGTTATAAGCGTAACTTTCGAAAATTTATTGTTTAGTAAAACTTCTCCCTCAAATTTTGTGAACGCCGCAACAATACGGTTGCGACACCCACAATAACGTTATTGCGATACCCACAACAACGTTTCACAGGTGTCTGTTCCCGGCTGTAAAAGCCAGGTGACGCCTGATACTAAGCACCCGAAACCCAGAATGCCGGCCAGGCTATTAATCCCGGGTTACGTTAACATTGTGCTTAGACACTGTGCTCCGCTCGGGCAAAATAATTATTTGTTACAGTAGGTATTCTCAAATTTCTATTGAGATATTAACTTTTCCACCAAGTCCTTTTTCTACAATATCAAACAATGTTTTTAGAGTCAAATTGCTTCCATTGTTCTCTACTCGTGAAATATAAGTCCTTTTTTTCTCTAATTTCTCGGCTAATTGACTTTGAGTCATATTCTTTTGTTCTCTTGCTTCTCTAAGTTTTAGTCCGATTTGAAAAGCCTCAAAGTCCCTTTCTAATTCATCTCGCCTTTCCGTGCCTTTTTCTCCATAAACCCGATCTTTTATTTCAGACCAACTTGTTGTATTCATTTTTTATCCTCCTTTTGCTTTTCTGCGAAATATTCAGACATCAGACGGGTTGCTTTTTCCAGCTCTTTTTTAGGCGTTTTTTGCGTTTTCTTTTGAAATCCATTTAGTAAAATCACAAGTTTTCCTTCGTCAAAAAAGCAGAATACCCTCCATATATCTGAGCCTAATTTAATTCTTGCTTCAAAAAGTCCTGGTGTCCCGGAAATGTATTTGAGGTATTGTGTCGGAATCCTTTCATAAGATTCAATAATCTCAATGACCTTAAAAATTTTGTTTTGAATCTTTATTGGCTGTTTTTTGAGAAAATCCTCGAAATAATTCCGGTATGCAATTACCTCTCTAACTTTATCCATAGAACAAAGGTAACTTATAAGTTTCTTTTCTCAAAGTCTAAACGCTTAAAATATCTCATGTAATTTATATGTGTTTAACCAGATAGCTTATCTCTCAGAACTGTATCCCGGAAATCCGGGACAAGCTGTGCTCAGTTTCCCGGCATACAGTTAAGTCACTTTTAAGACTGTCCAGATGAATGGCTATTCCAATTTTTTCAGTTGCAATCTTTCCTTCTCAAGTTCAATAACCGCACGTAATTTCTTTTGAAGAAGTTCTTTTGGCGGCAACTCCGTTAAATATTCTGCGACTCTTATCCCGGACTCTCCAAGTTGGAGTAATTCAATTTGTTCTTTTGAACCTTCCGCGCATAAGATCAGTCCAATCGGGGTATCTTCTCCCGGTTCAGTTTCATATTTTTCAAGATAACGAAGGTATAATTCCATTTGTCCTTTGTATTGTGCCTTGAACCGGTTCAACTTTAGGTCAATGGCGACAAGTCGTCTTAATTTTCGGTGATAGAATAATAAGTCAAGTTTAAAACTATCCCCATCAATTAACATTCCCTTCTGTCGTTCAACAAATGTAAAACCTTGCCCCAATTCCAGAATGAATTTTTCAAGTTCGCGTAATATAGCATCTTCAAACGTCTTTTCGCTGTATCTGTCCTCTAGTCCCAGGAAATTCAGGAAATAGGGATCCCGAAAAACCAGGTCCGGACTAAGTTTGTTGTCTTCACGCAGCTCCTTAAGTTCGAATTTTATCAATTCTTCCGGCTTTTTCGAAATTGCCGTTCTTTCAAATAGCATCGAATCTATTTTTTCGTTTAGTACGCGGGTGTTCCAGTTTTCAATCCTGGTCATCTGAATATAAAATTCACGCTTTAATTCGTCTTTCAGATACATTATGGTGCGAAAATGGGTCCAGCTTAATTGTCTACTCAATGCGTAGACAATTTCTTGATCAGGAAAAGTCTCCGCAAAGCGTAGACAATGATGAAGTTGCTGTTCGCTCCATCCTTTCCCATATTCCAAAGTTAATTTCTTTGACAGCGTTTTTACTATCTCCTTGCCATATTCGGCACGTTTATTTTCAAGGACCTCTCCGTTTATGCGTTTCCCGATATTCCAGTAAAGTACTGTCGTGGTAGCATTAACAGTAATAGCGACTGCCTGTCTTGCTTCTTCAATCAACTGTCTGATTTCGGAAAACAGGTTGTGAATATTCTGCATATCACTCCTTTCTCTCTTTTCTTATAAACTAAAGAATATATTATTCCCCTGAAATATCTGATCTTGTTTATCATCAATAACTTAAATCCCTTACCCCTTCTCCCTCACCAACTCCAGTAACTGGTCAATCTTCTCCTTCAATTACTTAATCTCCTTCTTCAGTAAATATATTTCCAAACTTGTGGCAAATTACAACAAATCAGTAATATCAGCTATATGAAAAAAAAGAATGGTTTCAAATTCCGGAAAAACCAGACAATCACGACATGTCATGCTCCTCCTCTGCCCTGGGCTTTTCGCCATTCCTCCGAAACAGTTTGCCAAAAATTAGCCGTTATTGGCAAGAGACTTTCCATTATTAGGAATGATTCCGGCACTGTTCGCCAAAAACCTATTCCTCTTAACACACAAGGTTTAATTATTCAATGAACGTTAAACAGTTATGGTAAGCGACTTCCTGTCGCACTGCAGTGACATGAGGGGGTTTCCGCTAGGCCCATGGCCTAGCGGAAACCCCCTCGATTGTACACTGGCTTTAGTTATTTTCTATCTTTCAATGGGATAACGAATTTCAATCCCGACCAAATTTCATTTACAGCACATACTTTTACATCTACAAGTCCATTCCTTAATCCTATTTCACGCACAATATTTCCGTTCAGGTCAGACTCAACATTTGCAGTCTTTTTAGGCCAGGAAATCCATATTATTCCATTTTGCACTATTTCCTGCTTTAACTGCTTAATATCTTTCTCTAATTTAGAAGAACTCTTAACAAAATAGTGGATGAAATCCTTTTTTATTTCTATATCAGTTATTTTCGTTAAGTCAGTAGGTAGATCGGAAAACAGATTGAAATAATCTTCAGGTGCTTTCACTATTTTTATTTTAAATCCCTCCTTGATTCCAAGTTTCTTTGCCAAGGGAGTTTCTGAATATCCTGTAGTTTTCATTTTTCTATTAGTTTTTGTTCTTTTTTAGCTTCCGACTAACGGTAAAATTAAAAATTTAATTATCAGTGCATTATATTTTTATCAATTTTACTGTTAGTTTTTAAACTCATCCGAAGTTTAATCGGATGGGGGATTGTGTAACCGCGTAGCTTATGCCGCTAAGAACTGTATTCTGGAAATCCGGGACAAGCAGTGCCAGTTTCCCGGCATACAGCTCAGGCACTTTTAAGACTGTCCCGGTGAAGGGAAACCCGGCTGTTCTTACTGCCTTTATTAGACATAAAAGTAGTCATTTGTCTGCATTCCTTTGCTAAATCGACTTTCCATTTTATTCTTTTTCAGAAGTATCGGCTATATCCCATCCTTTCCCAATCAGAGGAGCCCCCTCACTAACACGTGTGAGACACCCTCACTAACGTTAGTGAGCCCCCTTCGCAAGCATTAGTGAGGCACCCTCCCAAACGTTGGTGAGACGCCCTCACATTCCTATACGATACGAACTAAACCAAAGACCCGGCAAAACAGCTCTCGCACAACTTCAAACTGTGAAACCAGAATGGTAGCACAGCCGTCTCTTAACCCTATCAAAGTTCTCTGAATATTTTAGCGAAACTTTAATAGTGAATACTTTTCCCGTAAAAAAGCAAGACGAGTTTTACCATATGCTTACACGGATCCCGGTAATTGTCAGACTTCTCTAGAAAAATCGGTAAACTCAACCCCATTTTAAAACAGATTCCAAAAAAGTCCAACCTGTGTCGGAATGTTGTTGGAATTTTTAAAACAGAAAGTAAACCCACCGCATTTTCTCACCTCTACCTGCCCGATTGCTTACGAAAATTCCAAACCCCAGGATGGTATCCCCGGTCTAAAAGAAAAATCTTGCTTTCAGTATACGTGGCAGGCCGAATGCTTACGTTTGTTCTATCCGGCAAATATACCCGGACAGAATATTACGTCCCATTTTGAGTTCCGAACTGATCTTGCGCTGCGAAAGATCTTTATCCAGTAACTGTATTAATTTTCTTATTCGTAACATGCAGACTGTTTTATTTGCCATACTACTCTCGTTTTTTTGTTCTCAAAACAAAAGTAGACGGGATGTTATTTTGTCAGTCTGTTTGTCCTTTTTTTATCCCCCAAGAGTGGCTCCGTTTCACCGATATAATCAGTAAACCCTCGTGAATGGCTGACCGATGTGTTGACCAGGATACCGGTGTATAACAACGACTACAGCCTGGACCTGGCCGGTTTATTGCCACATAATTGGAAAAAGTCCAAAGAACTCCAATAATTTCCAATCAAACTCCGGTTATTTTAGATTTTTCCAAAAACGATCCAGGGGCTTAAAATCAAATGACCAACATATGCCTTGGGAAAAATTACCCCGTCGGCTGGATATCTATACGGGTAAGGCTATTCGGTTACCAACTGTGCCTTAATTCCTAATTTGTTAGCTGCTGGTGTTAATTTGTTTTTAGTCATTTATTATTCTGTTCATGTTTCGAAATTCGTTCAATCGAAGCACTGCTGTTCTCGGAAAAATTAGTTTTAGGGTCGGCAAAAAAGCGGTGGCACACAGACAAGCTCTATTGCAATTTGGGTGTTGTGAGTTGGCTTGTGCGAATTGCAAATGTGCTTGGCTGTGTGTGCTGGCTTAATTTGTCAATGTGCAATTTGTGCAATTATTGTGCAATTATTGTGCAATTATTGTGCAATTACACATTTTTTAAAATGTAATAAGCTCCAGCTCCCTTTTGCCCACTACTTTCCAACAATTCTTTATTCACTAACTCAGTAAGGTCATTACTTGCGGTGTTTCTTGAGCAATCATTTATACTTTGATACTCGCTATTCGTAATCTTACCTTTTTCTTTGACATATTTCAAAGCTTCGATTTGCCTCTGATTTAATCCAAGAGATTCAAAATACTCAACGTTGAAATTATCTTTTCTAAACTCCACCCAAAAGCCTGACATGTCATAATAAAATTTGGGTTGTGGAATGCCAAATTGAATACATTCGTTAATTATTTTTATCGTTCCTCTTCCCCAAGATTCAATATATCCACTTCTGAAAAAAGCATTTGCAATGTCTGGATTGTAAGGTTTCGATGGGTGTTTGGTCAATAACTTTTCAATTGTCCAGTTTTCAGGTAATTGTCCTTCATTCCAGAAAATCAATTTATTGTTGGATAATCTGGAGCAAGCTGACCCCCTAAGACCGGAGGTTTTTTGTCAAAATAAGCGGCAAGGAACAACTGCCATTCCGGCGGATCACCTGAATATCCAACGGGCAAAAGGCACCAACCGCCAACCTGTTACTTGCTGACTGAAATCGGCCAAAGATAGCGCTTATGTTCTCACACATTTATAAAAAATGATCATTTCCCGGGCCTGTGAGGGGCTTTCCGCTGGGCCCATGGCTTAAGCGGCGTCCCACTCCTTTAGCGGTAGTATTTTTATTTTTCTGTTAATTAAACGATTGTCTAAATTCCATGGGGGATTGATTGGTTTTCTTTTTGAAAAGTCGGCTGAGTGATTGCGGTTGCTCAAAACCTAATTCATATGCAATTTCACTTATAGACAAATTGGTATTTAAAAGTTTTTCTTTAGCTACTTCAATGAGTTTTTTGTGAATGTGTTGCTGTGCATTTTGCCCTGTTAGCGAACGTAACATATCGCTGAAATAGTTGGCTGAAATATTGAGCTTATTTGCCAAATAATCAACAGTTATTAAACCATTTTTTAGTGTTTCATAATTATCGAAATAGTCATTAAGTAATTGTTCTGTCTTAGAAAGCAAATCATTGTTCGCTGCTTTTCTGGTAATGAATTGGCGTTCGTAAAAACGATTGCAGTAGTTCAAGAGCAAATCAATTTGTGACAGAATAATATCTTGAGTATGCTTGTCAATATGTTGATATTCTTTCTCTATTTTTTGAAAAATCTCAACAATATCTTTTTCTTCCTGTTCCGAAAGATGTAAGGCTTCATTTATTGAATAGGAAAAGAAACCGTAGTTCTTAATTGTGGTTTGTAAAGATTTCTTTTTCAAAAAATCAGCGTGGAACATGAGGACATAACCCATTCCAATAGTTTTATTAAACACATTGGTTTCATTTACTTCGACAGATTGGACTTGTTTCGGAGCGGTAAAAATCATCGTTCCCTTATCAAAGTCGTAATATTGTTGTCCATATTTTACTTTCGATTGGATATTGTTCTTGAGAGATATGGTATAAAAATCGGTAGAAAATTGTTTCCACAATTCAGAATTTACTGCGTGTATTTCAGAAACCAAAGCCACACTTACTAACGGATGCAAAGGTGGTGGAATGGATAATAAACGATGAAATTCAGATAAAGAGTTAATTGCCCGCATATCTATATAAATTACCAAAGGTGATTAAAGTAACAATTTCTATGGCTAGTCATAGAAATTGTTTTGAAAAAAACCGTCTAAAACAATCCCCAAAGTTAGACAAAACAATGATGCACACATTATTAATTTTCAGGCACTCCATTGACGATTGTAAAAAATGAAAAAAATGCCCAATCCAATTAGAAATCCCCATTTAACCCTCATTTCAATCATCTGATATGAGTTTTCTGGTAAGGGAATTTTACTAATTGAGTTTGGTCTGTATGTTAGAACACAACCTCCGATAAGCAAAACTCCCCCAATTATTTTTAGAAATATAGTCATTATTTCTGCAAAAGATTTTCCTGAAAAAACGGAACTAAATTATCCAACGCTTCTGTCGTTGCTTTGGGTTGGTCGTATAAATCGTAATGGCTTGCGCCTTTTACAATATGCATTTTCTTGTTTTTTGAAGCGGCTTTGTTGTATAATTCGAAACCATCACGATAAGAGCCAAAAGCCCCCACTTTATCGCCAACAATAACCAATAAAGGTTGTGTAAGCAAAAATTCGGCAAGATGAAAAGCGTCAAACATTATCAAATTTGCCATACTTGTAAAAAGTAATTTGTTGTTTGATGTCGGATATTCGCCTCTTGGTGTTCTGTAATAATCAATGGCTTCCAACATATCAAATTCGTCCATCCCTGTTTGTCTTGCCTCTTCGGCAGAGTTGGGTGTCCATTGGGTAATCATTGGTGTTGTTCCATTGGCTTCCGCTGTTCGTTGTGCAGAAACGGCTTCCAGTGTTTCTAAAAAATCAGCTTCTTTAAATGCTCTGCTTGCATTAGTTCCTACAACTGTTGCTACTGCTTTTATTCGTCTTTCTGTCATTGCGGCATTTGCCGCATAACCACCACCAGCACAAATACCCAATAAGCCGATACGGTTTTTATCTACAAAATCTAATGTTGTAAGATAATCCACAGCGCAATGTATGTCTTCCACACGAGTAGCCGGGTCTTCCAAATATCTTGGTTCTCCACCACTTTCGCCCTGAAAAGAAGCATCAAAAGCCAAGGTTATAAATCCTTGTTGAGTAAGCTGTTTGGCATATAAACCTGCGGTCTGTTCTTTAACACTGCTTCCCGGGTGAACGCATACAATAGCCGGATAATTTTGTTTTTCATCAAAATTGTTGGGCAAATGAAGATTAGCTACTATGTTCCAATTTCTATTTTTGAATTTTACTTTTTGCATTGTCATATTTATTTTAAGTTTTACAACATAAAATTCGTCTTCTTTTAAAAAGTAAATGTTTCCAAATCAAGGTTCATTGTAACCAAATCGGGGATAAGTGTCAAATCAGCTTTCTATTTTGCTGTGTTTATCAGGTCGTTTTAGTTGATGGATTGAATTTGTCATCATCCCATTTTGCAGGATTGTTGATGATGTATTCCGAAATGTTTTGATAGGATTGTTCGTCGCGGATAATATGATCGTGATAATTACGTTGTCCCGATTTCCCTTCGAAAGGGGGCCAACCCTGTTTTTTTACACCCCGGATGTATTCATTGGTGGTCATAGTTTTAAACCAATCCATGACATCGTCAATGGTTGAACCCCATTTTTTGTTATTAATCCCATATTTTTCACCGGTTGCCGATTGTTCGCCCCTGGAATCGCCAAATTCATTGTTTATTCCCGTTCCGGGTTGATCGTTGTTATTATTGTGTCCGCAATATTCATCATTGGGTGCAATATCATTGACAGGACGCCCACGTAGGGGCGCCCCTACGTGGGCGTCCAATTCATGTATGCGATCATCCGTATTTTCGATAATACAATGAATATGATTGGGCATAACAATCATTTCATGACACCGTTTGCCGGGATATTTATTTTCAATTTCCCGGTACCATTTTTCCACCATCCGGCCCGCACCGTTCAATTGCATTTTTTTGTTCTGAATCCGGACAAACAAACAGGCCCGGTTTTTTACACAGATGGTAATGAAATACAATCCGGACTGAGAATAATGGTACTCCCGCAACCGCATATTTTCCCGGCCATTTTCTGAATTGTATCTGGTCATGACACCTGTTTATTATTTCATGCTACACATCAAATTGATATTGTTTGGCCATTTTCGTAACCAGGAATGTAATACAAAATTAAACCATAGGCCATTAAAAACAAATTCAAAAAATACCAGCGTATGTCCAAATATTTCTTTGGATTTCCTAAAAAGCAGAAGAAAAGAACTATCCTTATCCTATTATTCTGGGTTGTGCCATCCTCCGGTGCTTCTTCGCTGATCCTTGGGTTGGAGTATATAACCCCAAAGGAGTATTATATTGTCCGGACAGCTTCGCACACACCAGTTATCCGGTATGCACGTGTCCGTAGGCTACTTGTGATGGAACACAAGGTTTAATCATTCAATGAACGTTAAACAGTTATGGTAAGCGACTTCCTGTCGCACTGCAGTGGTGTGAAAGCCTCTCCCTGTCAGCACTTGCTGGCAGGGCGGGCTATTCGATTACCTGCTGGGCTTTATTTATACATCAATTTTAAGAAAAAAATTATCTAATGCTTCTTTAAGTTTTTTGTTATCCATTGAAACTGCTTTTTCACGAATTTCTTTCTGCTTAAAATACAAAACCTTAAATTTCTGTGCTGATTCAGAAAACCTTTTTAATCTATCTAATGCATCATCAGCATATCCACTCGTAGACCAAAATTCAAATTCTAATTTTTTCTTCTTGAAAGTTTCCTGCTTGTCAAACCAGATTTTAAATGCAGGCACTTTGATGTCAATCCAATTATTAATTGTTTCTAAGTCTACCATAGCCTTTTTGGCTTTACATTCTGCAATTACAACTTTGTCACTATAAACGGCCAGAATATCCATTTCATGTCTAGCATTATTTTCAATTATTTCCCTTCCCATATCGATACTCTGACAATCGGCAGAATGAATATGCCCTACCATATACTCAAATAGAGTCCCCCGAATGTTATTTACTAATCCTTCGTTATATTTCTTTAGTTCCTTAATTAAATCAAGATACTTTTCAGGTGTCTTTTTTAAGCTTGCACCAGCATTAGTCAATATGGTAACTAGCTCCTTTAAAGTCTCAGCATACTTTTGACCAAACAATTCTCCAATAAATCCAATAATAACTCCCTTTTGTTTCAGCAAACTTAAAGCTTTCTTGTCTAAATCATCTACTATGAAAAAGGGTAGAATTCTAGGTGCATTTTTATAACTTTGAATATGCTGAACTTTTTCAATAAAAAAACGAACATCATCTTCATAAATCGCATTTCCAATTAATATGTCAGCTAGCAAAAATCCTGGATTCCCATTTTGAATTAAACCTGCTACATTAGAAACCCCTTTAAATGACCATCTAAATTTTCCGTATTCTGCAAATTGAGCTCCTGTTTTAAAAGATATTATTCCCGTGTTTTTAACCAAAGAATTGAAAGATGTGAGTATATCTATCTTTATCTGCTCTATTGTTTTATGAGCTACTGATGTTGTCCTGTTTAAATGAAATTTTGGGGATAATGAATAATACGAATCATTATAGACCAGAATTCCTTCCTGAACAAATTTTTGCATAACCTTATTGAAGGGCAAATGTCCCTTTAATGCCAAAATGGGATAATTAGTATAGCATTCAAGAACTGTTTGGTTTAATATACCCCCATGCAATCTTAGTGCATTTATACAATACCAATATTTCCTCCCATTTTCATAAAGTGATTTGATAAACCTATCATAGAAAACGCCATTATTCTCGTGTTCCTTTAAATAGCAAAAAGATTGATTGCTTGAATAGAATCCCTTTATTTTTTCAATATAAGTATTTCTCGAAACTTTCTGACTTGCAGTGTTTATTGGAATTGAATCTTTCTTCCCCAGAAGTCTTGAAAGTTCGCTCGACATTAAAGGCCCTTGTTGGGATAATATGGATTCAATTGTTGTCATATGACTCTATATATAAAAAAACTCGTTAGAGTTTTTTGGCACTATGATTTTTTTTTCGCTGTATCCCTTTATTCACGGGAATCATTATTTTTAAATCTAATCAAAAATAGTCAAAAAAGGTGTCATATCAATTTTTATTCAATAACGCGATGTCTTCTTTTAGCCTTGCAGGTAACGGCTGCGGTATGGTTAGTTGCCGATTTCGAAGCACTTTCCTATCAAGCTACAACTACTTTTGATACGAGTTATGCCACTCGAATACGCACTATACCGGCAATTAACTATACCGCTTGTGTGCGCCCTGCATGAGCAGAGCGCACCTGCTGAAAGCTATAGAAAAAGCTTAAAAATACAAATAAAAAGCAATAAACATAGTTTCAGCAGGTGTATTTTTCCAGAGGGTGCAAGTCCCTTATGCACCGGGGTAACGCCCGGAAGCATTAGCAAGTGGCAAGCTGGTTTGGGGCGACCCATGCAGTGAAGGAAGCCAAACGGCAAAATCCGGTACTGACGAACAGAAACGTGATATGAGGCATAGTTATTCGGGTAAGCAAGCACATCATTGTAACGCCCAAAGAATACCAAAAGGACAGCTATGTAGATCATGCAGGGATTGGAGGAAGGAAAAAGCTCTTACCAGGGGATACCTTGCCAACCACGGGTTGGTTACGGCAATGGAGTCAGCAGACGCCATAGTAGCTATTGGTAACGAGCCATCGAAAAGATGGAGGACTCACAGGATAGTGAAGGGCTGAACATTAAGATGTTCCAAATTCGGCGGGGAGGCATAGCCAGCCCCGTCTTAAGCGGGACAGGGTAAACGAAGTAAACGAAAATTGGAATGATTGAACAGGTACTGAACCGACGGAATATGATGCGGGCTTACCGTCAGGTGGTGTCGAACAAAGGTTCGGCAGGCATCGATGGTATGCCTGTGACGGAACTCTATGCCCACCTGACTAAAAACAGGGAGCAACTGGAATCTGATATCCGTACCGGTAAGTATCTGCCCAAACCCATTCTTGGGGTAGAAATACCTAAGAGCAACGGAAAATTCCGTTTATTAGGCGTGCCCACGGCAACCGATCGCATGTTGCAACAAGCCGTAGGCCAGGTTCTGGCCATCAAAAGTGAGATGGGATTCGGGGATTACAGCTATGGTTTCCGGCCCAATCGCAACGCACAGCAAGCGGTACTAAAAGCACAGGAATACATCAATTCAGGATACCGGCACATTGTTGATATCGACCTGAAAAGCTTCTTCGATGAAGTGGACCACTGTATCCTGTTGCAGTTGCTGTACCGCAAGGTCAAATGTCCGCTCACCTTGCGCCTGATCCGCAAATGGCTGAGAGCGCCGATCCAAATCAACGGCAAACTGGTCAAAAGGCGGAAAGGGGTCCCGCAGGGATCCCCACTCAGTCCTTTGCTTTCCAATATCATGCTCAATGAGTTGGACAAGGAAATGGAGAGGCAGGGACTTCGCTACGTCAGATACGCCGATGATTTTAGTGTGTACACCAAAAGCAGATCGGAGGCCCGCAAGATCGGCAACAACTTGTTTCTATTTTTGAAAAACAAGTTGAAGTTACCGATCAACCGGGAGAGGGCCGACTGTAAAGAAATTGTCCGGTGGACAATTTTAAGGAGGAGCCAGGTTGAAGGGATGGAGCATCCGCCGACCAGTCAACTTTAAAGTTTTGGGGTACGGTTTCGTACCTACTTACCGTAAGGGAGAAAAAGGCCAATACCAACTGGTTGCAAGCGACAAAAGCTGGAAAAACCTGAAACAAAAGCTGAAAACGATCACCCGTAAGACCACACCGATGAGTTTCGATGAGCGCATTCAAAAGCTCAAAGAAATTACCCGGGGATGGCTCAACTATTTCCGAATGGCGAGCCTGCACGGCAAGCTAAAGGAAGTGGACGGGTGGCTCAGAAATCGGCTTCGGTATTGTATCTGGCACCATTGGAAGGGCCGACCGTAAAGAAATGTTCCGGTGGAACATTTTAGGGAGGAGCCAGGTTGCAGGGTAAGCGTCTCCGTGATGCCATCTTTTAGGATTTGAGGAGTGATCCTATCTTAGCCATCCAACAAAAAGGATAGCTATTATGATGACATCAGAACTATATCAGAAGACCCTGAGCGGTTATGAAGCCTTGCTGGGGGAAGGAGAATCAATGTCCCTGAGCAGGTATTGCCAGCTACATCACGTCAATAACCGGGGACTGCGGTACTGGATGAAAAAGAACTCGATCATTAGCCCAAAAGCTAAATCAGGAAAGTTAGCCGGCCCATCGGCAGCAAATAATACTGCTCAGCCAGTCCCCGGTACTCACCAGCTGGTGCCCTTACTGATCCAGTCACCCATCGGTGGGAAAGCGAAAAAGCTAAGCCGGGGAAAATCGTCATTGAAGGGCGTTCACATTACGACCCAAACGGGGGTGGTTGTCAGTATACCGGAAATCAGCAGTGTTGATTTAGCCGGGTTAATCCTGTTCTGTAATCAGCAGTAATTCCATGTTTGCACTGACCCCGTCCATGAGTTATTACCTGTGTCCGCATGCAGTGGACATGCGGAAAGGGATTTATTCCCTGTACCAGTTGGTCAAGTCCGATATGGGCCGAAACCCCTTGTCCGGAGAAGTATTTCTGTTTTTAGGCAAAACAAGGGGAATGATCAAGATCCTGCACTGGCAGAAAGACGGATTTATTCTTTACACGAAGAAACTGGAAAAAGGGACTTTTGAGGTACCCTGTTTTAACCCCGGCAGCGGTCAATACGAGATGAAATGGGCCACTTTTGTTTTGATCATGGAGGGGGTCCGGCTGAAGTCCGTAAAGTACCGTCAGCGGTTTGTAATGAAGTCAAATATTTGATATATAATATTTTATATAGAATATTTAGTTGTTTTTTCTTGGTCATCCCGATTGTTATGAGTACCTTCACAGGGTGAGTAACAAACGGATGATGGCATTATTGGAAGACCAGTTAAGGCTTTCTGCTGAAAGAGAAAAGTCTTTGCAGGAGCAACTTGCCCGGCAGTCTGCCCAACTGCGTAAGCAATCGGTACAGATTGAAGAACTGACCGCTTCCATCCGTTCCCTGGAAGAAGCCCTTCTTTTAAAGAATGGTCATATACAGGATCTTACAGGAAAAAACCGCGGACTGGGCAAACTGCTGTCCAATAAATCCGAGAAAATAACTGTCCCGGCAGGTTCAGCGCAGGGAAAGGCCCCCGGGGGAACAGCCGCAGCCAATCTGAAGGAGAGGGGTAACAACAATGCCAAACGCAAAGAGTTTTTCGATCTGGAGACGATCATCGAGGAGGTTTATCCCGATGATCCGGGTTTTGATAAAGAAAAATCCCGGGTGATCGGTTACGTGGATTCCATTCTTTATGAGTGTATCCCGGCTAAGTTTATCAAACGGATCTTCCGGCAGTATAACTGCCTGTTGGATGAAAAGATATATTCCGGTAAAGCCCCCAGGGCGCCACTGCTCAACTCCAACTATGACGGTTCCTTTATTGCGGGCATGCTGCAACTGCGCTACATTTACTCCATGCCCGTTGAGCGGATCGTTAAATACTTCACGGAGCATGGATTTGAGATGAACAAATCCACGGCACACGGGCTGATCAAGAAGTCGGCATGGATGATGGACTGTCTGGACAAGGCCTTAAAAAAGGCTATCCTGGAGGATGATTATCTTTCGATGGACGAAAGTTATTATACTGTCCTGACCAAAGAGAAAAACAGCCAGGGTAAAGGTGTGCGCAAAGGGTATATCTGGGCTGCTCTGGGTAATACAGTCAAACTGGTCCAGTACTTTTATGAAAACGGTTCCCGTTCAAGGGAGGTATTAACCAATTATATCGGGGAACAATACAAAGGGGCCATCCAATCAGACGGGCTTGCCAATTATAAAATTTTAGAAACCGGAACTTACCCGGGCGTGATCCGGCTGGGCTGCTTCCAGCACTGCAAACGTAAGTTCCTGGATATCGAAGGCGATGAAGATGCCAAAGAGATTGTGGACCTGATCAATAGTCTTTACCGGAAAGAGCATGAGATAAAAGAAGACTGGGAACCGGATAAAATCCTGAAACACCGGCAGGAATATGCCCCTCCGGTATTGGAAGAACTTAAAGAGAAACTGCTCAGCATACAATCCGACCCGGGGACGCTGCCCAAAAGTCCGCTCGCTGTGGCTGTCAACTATACATTAGGTGAATATGAAGCCCTGTGCCATTATATCCGGCGGCACGACTATAAACCAGACAACAACGCCATTTATCCAAACTTTTCAATTATCCCAACTTTCGATTTAACAATTATATAATCAATATATTGCGTATAAAAAGTTGGGATAATATTATTGTTTTTATTCGGTTTCTATTCCGAACATTGCCGCTAATCCCTTGTTCCCGGGTAGTTTCCATTTTTTCTTCATGGACCTGGTTACAGTATCTTCGAGAGTTTCAATTGCAGCCTTTTTTTGTTCTTCCGTAACATCCTGATATACCATTGTTGATTGCAGACTGGAGTGTCCCATCAATTCCTTAATTTCAACGATATTGATATTGTCTTCTCTCCAATGACACGCCATGCTGTGACGCCACAAATGACTGTGCAGGTCGAGGGGAACCTCTTCACATTTTTCATGGGCTTTTTTTGCATATAACGTCAACCGCTTGCTAATGGCAGGTTGTGTCAGTTTTCCCCGTATCCCATGGCATGGAGAATAAAACAGGAAGTCATCCGGTTTTGGATTCGGTTTATGGAACAACTTCAGATACCGTTCCAGCCATTCAACAAGTCGCTTCTGAAGATATACCGATCTGATCCTGCCTCCTTTGCCATGAAGTATAACAAAAGGGTCTTTTGCCTGAAGATGGATATCAGAAACCTTCAATGAGAGTATTTCGTCAATGCGGGCAGCAACTCCGTAACAGAGCATCATTAGGACAAGGTCTCTCAAGCCTATGCGTGTTACCGTGTCAGGAACAGCAAATATGGCCTGAACTGCATCCCTGCTCATTCCGTTTACCTTTCTTTTAGGTTCTCTGAGAGGTCTTATATGCTCGTATGCCCTGATATAGAGATAACTGTATGTGGGATCTCTGCCCCCGATGTATTCCAACAGGCTTTTTACAGCCGCCATTCTGCTGTTGCAGGTACCGTTGCATACACCGCGTACCTGCTTCAGCCATATCTGCCATTCATTTAATCTTTCAACAGAAAAACATTCACCGTTCAAATTGAATGGTGTGATTCCTTTATCGGATTCAAGAAACCTGACATATAGTGAAAGGGATAGTCTATACGACCGCTCCGTATGGCGGCTGCTTGTCTTCAGTGAAGGGACATGGAGGTTGATCCAGTCATACGTATAACGGGCAAGATCCTTTGCTTGCCGGGTTATGCCGCTCTTTGTGTTATTCTTCGTTCTCATAGTCTGGCAATTGAGGTAAGAGATTGTTGAAACTGTTCTCTGTGTTCCTTTTCAGTTTGTCGGTGAGCATCGGTGTTATATGAAAGTACCCATATGTACTTTGAATACTTTTATGGCCCATACTTCTGGACAGAAAAAGGAGTTTCCCGCTTAATTCGTATCCATGGTTCTCCCATTTTGTAATATTTGTTACCGCGTAATGGCTGCGGAGATCATATGCACATGCCGCTTCTGTATTCAGTCTATACCAAACATTTCTGAAGTGATAACCTTCCCATGCGGGAGTACGCGCATTGTCATTCCTATCCGGGAAAAAGTATTCGCGTCCCGGCATCAGTTTTGACATCGCTTCATTATACTTTTTTAGGATGAACAGCATTGACTGGTGAAGTGCAACACGATGTTGGTCCGCCCCTTTGGATCTTTCAATTTCGACCACTCCGCTCTTTAGATCTACATTCCGGCATTTCAGCCATCTGGCCTCACAGGTTCTCATTCCCGAACTCAAAAGAAGACGGAAGAATACCGGAAGTTCAAGGCGGTTCAACATGGCGTGAAGACTTCTTTGTCGTAATGACAACTTCATGAAGTAGCTGTCGCATTCACAAAAAAAGGAATCCAGTTCCTCAGGTGTAAAATAATGAGGTAAATATGAACATGGAACATTGGCAGAATCCCTTTTTGATCCCGATTTTGTCCATTTACGTTTGCGGGCATAATCGATGAAGTTCCATATGGCCGTAGTCCGTACCCTACAGGAATTCCCGTTTTCTGCCGGTCTTGGATTGCACCAGGATGTCATCTCATCGGTGAGGATATCCGCTGCCGGATAGTTGTCCATAATATAATTGTCAAACTGACCATCTCCCGAAAAATGGGTTGAATAAGTTCTGCATCCCAGTCATATCGGGTGTTTAAAGATGTTTAGATATGAGGAAAGCTGGTTTAAAAAGGTTATTTTTATTGTGCAAACAAAAGCAAATAATCTCTAAAAACCAGCTCATGACAAAAGTATTAACAAAACAGGTACAGAACAAGATTAGCCGCTATTTTCTCAAACTTGAGGGTCAATTAACAAAACCGGAAGCCCGATGTATCCGGGAAATGACAACCGGAATACTAAAGACAGGTACAGTATTAGTGAATAAAATAGCCACTGGCATTGGTGATACAATATCGTTGAGCCAAACAACTAAACGCTTCAGGAACCATTATAACAAGAAAGATTTTTTCATGAAATTATTCCGGGGACATATGAACAGTGTGAAAAGCAAAGTCTGCCATGGTGACTATATCCTGTTCGATGGTTCTGATATTCAGAAAAAATATGCCAAAATGATGGATGGTCTGGACTATGTGAAAGATGGCGATAAAGGATCAATTGGCCTTGGCTATTGGCTGATGAACGTTGTACACTTTAGCAAAGACAAGGAAATGACCCCACTTTACAACAAGCTGTACAGCTTTGACAGTGGCGCCAAAAGCGAGAATCTGGAGGTTCTTGAAGCCATCAAAGAGGTGGGCTCGATAATTGACAAAGATGTCACAAAGATATTCGACCGTGGCATGGACCGGCCCATTTGCCGGGATTTCATTATTGCCGATGAAGGCCATTTCAACCTGCGTCTGAAGAAAACCACCAAGCTGGTCTACAAAGGCGAAGAAATGGCCGTGAACAAGATCAGCCGGAAAGTTCCATTGTTCATGAAACTAACAGCTACAAGGATACAGAAAAGCAAGAAGCGTCAGTTGGTTTATGAATGCGGCGCCATAAAGGTCCAATATAGAACCAAGGGCAAGACGCATGATCTTTGGCTTGTTGTCACCAAAAGGACTAATGGCGGCTATTGCTGGCTACTGACACGTTCGCCAAAAGAAAGTATTGTTGAAGTAATCAAAGAAGCATTCACGGCATACGGTTTCAGGTGGAAAATTGAAGAGTACCACCGGCATATAAAAGAATGCTACAAACTGGAAGACATCCAGATCAAAACCTTCGAAGGGCTACAAAGTATGTTGGCCATACTGACCATAGCCATGAGCATCATATACTCGTCACTTTCATCTCTGCACACAAGGCTATTGCTTGAAAGTGGTGTAAAAACACTGAACAAAGAAAAGATGTATGAACTATGCAATTTCATTTACTATAAAATCAGCACCATAATCAAAGTATTGCTGGCAAACATGACCCCAAGAGCTTTCCTCCCTCAATCCGATCCATCTCCAAATGACGGACAGTTATGCCTTTTATTAAATTTTGAAAACTAAAAACGGGAGATGGCCAAATATAATTGTCAAAATAGTGCAGGTTCTCGTAATAGGTCTTGCACCATTGTCCTGCATCCTGCCTGCTTAGAATGAACTCTTCAAAAAGCGGTGCAAGGAATGATTTGAACGGCCTTTTCATATTTCGAACAGTTCGTTGGACACCGGATATTCAGCGACGCTTATTGAACATTCACGCAGATGCTCAATATCTGCATCCGCATACGGTTTGATGGATTCGGGTGAGCTATGGCCGGCAATCGAAGAAACAACATCACATTCAATTCCATGGCTCAAAAGATAGGTGACAAGGTGGTGGCGAAGCACTCTCAATCCTTTGGTACCCCCATGGGTCCGTACTCCCGCTTTCTCAAAAAGCTTCCTGACAAGGCCCCCAAGGTTTTTCAGTTCACCATGAGGCCGGCTCTTGGTTACCAAGACATTCTTAACGGCATTTTCAGGCCTTTCCGTTGTTATGTAATCAAACAGTTCATTCCCTGTTGCTGCATTCATGGGCATTGTCAATGGTTCTCCTGTTTTCGATTGTATAAGGTGTATCCGGTCATATTTCCAGTCAATATTTTCGGGTTTGAGTTTTGTGATGTCAGTTCCCCTTAGCCCCAAAAAATATAACAGCCATCCGATACTCCGCTCGAGATGTGTCAGTCCCGAATCCCTGTTTTCAAGGCATTCCCGTATTTTCATGGATTCCTGGGGGGTCAGATACTGGAAGTTCCTGGTACCGGATTTTATCGCAGGTAATATTTCGAGTATTTTTTGTACCGGTTCTCCGTACAGTCGCATTGTCGTTCTTAGAACGGCCTTAATCAAACTGCAATAATCTTTACCCCTGATTTGTCGCTCTCCGTTGAAAAAGAATGTATAGACCATCCTGTTTTCAACATCATGGAATGTTTCTGCGCCACAATTCTGTAAATGTTTGAAGAAATTCATCGCTGCACGGGCCTCAGTCCATACGGTCTTTTCCCGCTTTTCACGCAATCCGCCAAATTCAAAATGATAGTCTATTGCTGATTGAAAAACAGTATTCAGCCGGTCGTATAATGGTGGAGGTGCGAGAAATCCATTTTTGGAACCAACACCTCCTGGGTATATACCTTTCCGGTCAAACTGTTTAACATTTCCAACATAAGTCATTAAAGACTTGTATCTTCCTTCTTCCGCTTTATAGCCACGTTTCTCAACTTCCAGAAAAAAAAAGTTCCTCATAGGAGGCAATTCCCGGTGATGCACCAACCTCCAAAGCCAATCTGATACATTTTCTGGTTTGCAGGAGAGCATCTTTCTTATAACCGTTTTTAACAAGGAAGTCCATCAACTTTTGATGGGTCTTCCGAAGATTTGATGTGTCCATACGATATTGTATTTAATTTACGGCCACAATATACGATAATATTATCCCAACTTTTTACGGATAGTATACTGACTATATGAACGTTAAAGAAAATATTGGGATAATTGAAAAGTTTGGATAAATGGCGTTATCAAAACTTTTGGATAACGGTTCCGAACGGCTGCAGCGCTACATCTCCCTGAGCCGGAAGAACTCCCTGTTTTGCGGGAGCCATGCCGGGGCTGAGAGAACGGCGCTGATCTATTCGCTGGCCTGTTCCTGCAGGCTTAACGGGATAAACTCCTTCGAATACTTCGCTGATGTGCTAAACAGGCTGGCTTATATCAACCCCAATGTGACCGATGAAGTTTACCGGGAGTTGCTGCCCGATCGCTGGACTAAAAAATAATCCGATAAACCGGGAAGAGAAGAAATCTCGACTAAGGGTACCGCGGAGACGCTTACGTAAATTGTAAGTTGTCGTTGCGGATTGCGGGTGATTGTCCGTCCGCAGGACACGGAACTGCGAAACGAGAATCCAGCGAACGACACACCACGAACCCCGCAATGCAATTTACAATTTATTAGTGGCTGGCTTTTATTCTTGTTGTATTTTATATTTCTCAATTGCAGTCCTATATGTTGCTTCAACGCTGTCTTGAAATCTTGTTTTATTGTTAAGAAAGTCATTGAATTTTCCATAAATATTCTTGTAAATAATGTTGTGTGCAGGATTTTGAAGTAGTTCGTCTTTGTATTCGTCCATTTCAAAATCTTCACCTGATGCAGACTTTAGCAAAGCCAACAAATGGTCTTTGTTAATTTGGTCAAGGTCAGTCCAATTTTCTTTGGAAGCATCTAATCGATAAAAACCTTTGTTGTTTTCAATCTTTAAGTATTTCATATGTTTGAATTTTTCGTTCTGTATATGCGTCAATTCCTGCTTCTAAACAGTTTAATATTGAGTCGTAGTTTTTTACTTTACTCCCGTCCGAACAAGTTAATTCCTTGTCAGATGGATAACCGGTAAAAACACGATATACGAATTCTCTGTTCTCTAAACTTTTTTGCGTAATAGCTACATAATTTGGTTTTATTGATGCACCTACCGTATTATTGTGAGTCACAACAACCACTGGCATCAACTTGGAAATATCTTTGATAAGGGTATTAATTTCATTTTTTAAGAATAAATTGTCAAAGGAGGATTCAGGCTCGTCTATTAAAAGAATATCGTATTTAGTTGCATCTTTTATTTCGTGTATTAAGTTGAATTCCGAGCGTTCTCCCCCTGAAACTTTAAAACCATCCTTATTTAAAGTCGTAGATTCAATTTTGACAAAAAACTTATAAAGACTTGCATCTTCTACGCCAATTTCTCTGAGTTTTAACAAATACTCATATGGATTATTGTATTTGTTAAATGCACTGCTATATACCTTTTTTTCACGCCCAATTCTTTGTAAATCAGACGCACTTTCAATTGGATTAGTTGTCGTTATTATCGAAAATTTACCTAATTCATCCTTATTAATCTGTCTTGATTTTTTCAATTCAGAAACGATTCCAGTGAATCTCACTACTTTCATTTCGTCAAGAGCGATTTTGTAAAAATCTATATTCTCGATAAAGGTATTTGTAGTTTTTATTCTCAGTTCACGTTGAATATCACTAATAATAGCGTTTAGCCACTTCTTTCTTTCGTTCTCAACTTTTGAAACTATTGCTTTCTGAATTAATTCGTGGAGTAATTTTTTTAGATTTTCGATTGAGATGTATTTTGTAATAATATCTTGATATTCATTGTTTTCAATTAATGTTATTACAGATTCAATTACTTTGTCTAAGTTAGATAGGTTATTAATTGGAAAAGAGTCTTCACTGAACAAGTAGCATTTTGAGTACAAATCTTTCTTTTCACTCTCAGTAGCGAATTTTTTAAGTGAATCAATATAGCTATCAATATCCAGATGGTTTTTTTTGAGGTCTATTTGAACCACATCTTCAATAGCAGATTTAAATTCGTTTAAGTAATTATTGTGAATGATACTCAACCGTGAATCATTGGTTCTGTTGAAAGTCTCTTCATCATTTTGTAATAATGAGAATTGTCTTATATACTTTGCGTTTCCAGATGAAGAGGCAATTTTATTAAGAGTTACTGTTTTGCCAGAAGAACGTCCACCTAGAATAATGTTTAATCCTGTCGACAATATTAATCCGTCATTTGTAGCTTGGAAAAAATCATTTCCACTTTCTTTAGTAAGTGATATTTTACTTTTATCCGCTAAACAGGATTTAATTCCCGCTAATGAAATATCCTTTAAATCAACAAATGTCTGTCTTGTCGGAAAATCTATTAAGTCAGTTTTGAAACGCATATCGCTGAATAAAACAGGAATAAGTGCGTTTTCTTCTTTCAACATCCGTTTAAACTTTGATACACTTGCGGCCTCGCCTGAGGTTATGTGAGAACTTAGGGCTTGAATTACAGATTTCTTGATTTCCGGAGTCTTATCATAATGTGGAATTAAAACATATTTATTTAATTCAATAAAAATCGTTTTGAATTGGGTTAATGTCAGAGTGTCTTTGTTTGATTTTATGAGCGCAGAAACCTTCTTGCATTTTTCGTCAAAGTTTGAAACTTCAAAATCATCCTTATCTGTTATGAGTAGTAAATGTCCACCTTCCAAATCAATTTCTATTCCGGGGAATACAGGTATTGTCAACGAATTTCGGATTTCATAATACTGCTTTAAATCAAAGACATTATGATTTGTAATAGCTAATGCGTCGATTTTTAGTTTGTCAACATATTCTTTAACTTTTGAAATATCAAAGTCAAACGGATAATCACTAACTGTCGAAACTGTATGTGTGTGAAAGTCTATTTTTTTCATCGTATCGTTGTCTGTTTCGGTTTTTTTAAGCTTGCCACTAACTTTGTTGTCTGTCAACCAAAGTTATCTTATAAATTGTCTTATTCGCTGTTTTATGTGTAGCTTTTTTCTCTTATAAATTGAAATCGTCAATCGGTTTTTTAATTTGCTACCTTATGTGGGATAATGGACGGATATTTCCTTACGTCTGAACATTTTTCGAATCGCGATAGTTAAGCATAAATTTAGTTTTAGTTATGCGATACAATTTACGTCAAAGTGAAATTAAGTACAATAAAAATCTTGCAAATTTTTCGACTAAGGTTTCCAGGTGAGCAAAATGGTATTCTCAGCCTGCAAAGCGTAGATCTGGGCGTGCAAATTTGGCTCCGGAAATATGAGCTGGCTATTCTTTGCTAAATCTGCAAGTTAATTTTTCCTTGTATATAGAAGTAAATCTGTCCAGGTATATGGCGGAAAAAGTTTTCTCCAATATGGAAACAGTCTTATTTATGCGTTAAAGACAATTTCTTTATGCATTAAAGACAACTTGTTTATGCATTAAAGACAACTTGTTTATGCATTAAAGACAACTTGTTTATGCGTTAAAGAAAAAGTGTTTATGCATTAATCGGAAGTTGTTTATGCTACAACCTGTTCTCTCTCTCGTTCTCTACCGGTGCTTTTCCCAAACACTTCTTCTCTTATACCGGAAGGATAAAAAAGTACTGTATCTTTCCGCGAAATCTTCAGCATCTTTTTACGAAGCGAACAGCATCTTTGACCTTTGCCGGAAATAGGTTACAGATTTACTTGTTATTCAGAAAAGAGATTGACACAATTGTTACCGTAAAAATCCTCCGCGTTTGCCGAACGGGAAAATTATGCCCGTCTGGATGGTAAAAAGCGGGCATCCCCTGCCGCCGCCTTTTTTCATGGCTTAACCGTGCCTTAATTACTAATTTGTTTTGCAACAGACTCTTAATTTAATTTTTCTATTATTCCTTTAAAAAGTTTCTGTTCCTCGAATTTGATTAAATCGATTGATGATTTTTCCAGATTCGAATTAATTAACAATATTCCTTCTTTAAATTTTCCTATTATTCCTTCTATTTCTTCCTTTTTCTTTGTTCCCATTTCCGAACCTTGTTGCTTGAAATATTCAAGAATTGCTCTGTCACTGTCTTTGATTATGTCTTTTATTTCGTTAAATCTGGAGAAGTTATCGATATTCCTTTCCCATGTTACCATGTATTTTTTGAAAGAAGATAAAATTTTCAAATTTTGAGAAACAAGATTTTCTAGGTTCTTCTGATAATCAATCTGCTCTTTGTGCCTAAATTGATTATGATAGAGAATGTCAAATGTTGTTTTTGCTCTTTTTATTTTTTCCTCATGAGCTGATATTTTTTCTATCAAATCAATATTTGATGATTGTATTTTTATTAGGCTAACTAAAGACTCAATTTTTTCAAAATTTAGGATAGCTAAATTGTCTAATATTTCTATTTTTAAGCTATTTTTCCGCGTCGGCCTGATGTGTTACCATCTGACGGGAAAAAACGGAACCACCCTTTTGTGATCCCCGTCTAATGGGTCATTGGCGGGATTGTTTTTTGTGTATTTGCGATACTGATTTTTGATTTCGTTTTGGGATTTCTCACAGAGATGGTTATCATCGGGCCATGTGAGCCAGAGGGAAGCCTCTTGCCTGTTTTTAAACGGGTTCGATGCCCGTTTAAAAACAAAAAAGACGCCGGACATGTGACTGCCGGCGCCTGCGGCTGACCATCGGTTTAACGTTTCACCCCGGGTCGCCTCTTGCCAAAGTCGGTCAGATGGTATCTTTTGGTGCTTGTTCATATTTTTGCTGGAGCAGTTCTCCTTCATACTTACGGTAACTTGGTCCCCGTACCTCCACGCGTATGGAGTGATGAAAAATACGATCCAGGATGGCCGCAGTGGAGATCGGGTCTCCCAGGTAATCGGCCCAGTCGGATTCCTCCACGTTGGTGGTAAATATCAGGGATTTATCCCTGTTGTAACGTTCATTGATTACTTTAAAGAGCAGGTGGGCTTCTTTGGTGACCTCTAACTCGAGGCGATCATGCCCCATTTCGTCAATGACCAGCAAATCCGGGTTCACGTATTTTCTTAACCTGGCCTGCAGGGTCTTTTCATAGACCCCCTGGTTTAAATCGTTTAACATATCCGAACAGGTGGTGTACAGTACCTTATAACATTTTCTGCACGCCAGCAGGGCTAAGGCCATCGCCATGTGCGACTTGCCTGTTCCTGTCCCGCCGATAAAAAGGATGGACTCTTTGCGGTGGAAGAACTCCAGGGTAGCCAGGTCCATGACCAGGCTTTTTTTTAAACGGGGCTGGAACGAAAAGTCAAAATCATCCAGCAGCTTGTAAGGCTTAGGCAGTTTGCTTTCCTGTATCCGGTATTGGATACTGCGCTCCCGTTTAGCCCCGGCTTCATTTTGGATCACGCGGCGGATAAACCCCGCGTAGCCCATGTCCGATTCCGTGGCCTGGCTGATCAGGTGATCATACTCCTTCTCCAGGTATTTTAATCCCAAATACCGGCAGTTTTCCAAAAAGGCGGTATCCGCTGCGGCCTGTACTTTGGCGTTACTCTTCATGGGAAGTGGTTTTGAAGGTAAAATCAATTTCTGTCTGTTTTTGGGCGTTGACCTTTAAAAAGTTTTCCACGGCCTGGGACTCAAAAACCCGGTATTTTAACGCGCGGCCCACGGCCCGGAGCAGGTCATCTGCCCGGTAATTGACTTTTAAAGAAAGGATGTGCTGCCAGTGATGCAGGAACGTGACGGGTTTATGCTTTTTTATCTCCCTGGTGTAAGCCTGCATCACCTCTCCGAAAGCATCCAGGCGGGCGGCTACCTCTGCCGCGCCAAGACGGTATTTGCACACCGGGCCGCTACGTCCGATATACCGGTTCTTCCTCCCTTTTTCCGCCAGGGGATAACTGACCAGCGGGTGACAGGCGGGGCTGTAGATGGTGATCTCTTTTTCGTTAACCCGTACCGGGCACGTTTCGTACAGGTACCCTTTGGGAACCATGTAATAATACCCCTCCCACCGGATAGCCGATTCGTTATTGACCACCCGGTATTCGATGGTGGAGGTATCATACTGGGCGGCAGGCAAAGGCTGTAAAAAGGGGAGTTCCTCCCGGTAAAGGTCGATGGGTTTGCGCCCCGTGGTACGGTGGATACGCTCATCATTATACTGGGTGAGCCAGCTTTGAAGTTGTGCTTTCACATCTTCTTTATCCCGGAACTCCCGTCCGTTCAGAAAGCTCTTCTCCAGGTACCAGAACGGGCGCTCCACCTTTAAATTTTCCCGGGGTTTGCCAGGGTGAATCGCTAGGGGAATGAACCGGTAATGGGTCGCGAACCCCAAATACGTTTTGTTAAAGACCGGACCACCTAACTCCCAGCGGTCCACGCAGGCTTTCTGGTTATCGCTTTTGATCTCCCGAGGAACCCCGTCCAGGTAAACAAAGGCATTGATTAATGCCCTCAAAAGCGTACCCTGGCTTTTGTCCTCCACCACCTCGATCCACTGGCGCCGGGAGTAATTTAAAATAAAGCTGAAAAAAGTGATCTTTCCGCTTTCTCCCCCGGTAAAATCAATCACGTAATCGCTCCAGTCATGACAAGCCCTCCCGCCGGGAGCAGTCTCCACGCAAACAATGGGCTCCGCGGTCTTTTTCCCCCGTGCAAGAGCCAGGTAATTACGCAGGATCGTTCTTCCTCCCTGGTAACCTTTTTCTGTTAAAAGTTCCAGTATCCGCTGGTTGGTAATGGGGGGATTCCCAAATTTTTCCAGCAGTTCCCTGATGTAGGGCTTATACGCATCCAGTTTGGAGGGTTTACTCTCCGGGGGCTTCATGTTTTGAACCCCGCTTTCCCGCTGGTGCGCATTCCGTGCCAAAATGCGCTTTATCCGTCCGCGGGTAATGCCCAGCTCCCGTGACAACCGGCGCACGGCCCAGCCCCGGCTGTAAAGGCTGACCACGTTATTTTCAAGTGATTCATCTTTCATTTTTCGTAGGATTTTAAGATTGATTGGATGGTTTTTGTCTTCCGAACGATGTCGACGAACCCCGGTGAGAGGATCTCACGCTCCAAGGCGGCCAGTTCTTTCAGAGGCGGGTTGGTGCCTTGTCCAATGAAAACATGCTGGTAATGCCCAAGCATACGCGAGGTTTTTAGTAACCTGTTCCCCTGCAAACTTAAACGGCTGTCATGAATCTCCCCTTCCAGGGTGGCTTTCTCGATCGTTTCCAGGGGATGGCCCAAAAGCCAGCTTTGTTCTTCCACTGTTTTTGCCTGCAGGTATTTTTTTACCAGCAACCCCGTCTGCCGGCTGGTCAGGTTATGACCGACAATCAACTTTAAAAACGCCTCCTGTTTGCCGCGCGGCAAATGAGCCAACTCCCGCGCGTGAGTGGGGGTAATCTTTCCCAGTTTGAGGTGAACCTTTACAGTCTCGTCCAACCGCTCGATAAAAGACAAACGCCGGCTTACCCACGAGATGCTTTTCCCTACCAGCCGGGCAATCTCTTCCTGACCAAGCAAATGTTCCTTTTTTAAACTGTAAACCACCTGCGCCTGCTCAAAATCGGCCAGGCTGGCGCCTTGCCCGTTATAGGTCAGAATCATCACCTTGGCCGTCACATCATCCACCTCTGCCACCCGGGCCTGCAAACTCTCCCATTCCAATAACCGGGAGGCAAAAAAACGCTTGAAGCCATCAAGTAACTGGAACCTGGCACCAGTCCGGCGGACGATCACCGGGTGAAGCTGACCCACTGATTCCAGTGAACGCTGCATCGCCTGGACCTGTCCCGGGGTGGTTAGCCGGAAACGGGAGAAACTCTCGTCCAGATTTGCCAGTTTGATCGGTTGCTGGTCCATCTCTTTTTGCTGTTAATTGTCCTGCTAAGTTAAAAACCGGACGCATCACGGTCAATGGAGTCCGGTTTTACAATCAGGAACTTATACATGGGAGTATATTCTGAAAACCGCTGCAGGCGCGCAGTTCAACGATAAACGCGTCCGGCTTTACAATCTTTTCCGCCTCTGCGTTTTTATAAGGGAAAAGAACGTATAACCCTTGTGCTGCAAGACTTCCGGAAGCTAACGCGTCCGGTTTTACAATCTTTGACCCCGACGCATTCCCGGTAAGGGTTTTTCCCCGGGTGCGTTGTTTCTCCCGGTTCCCCTCCAGGTACTCCGGATGGGTCTGGCGGTAGACGCTCTGGTACTTGTCCCCCGGATAGCGCGAATACCACTGTTCCCTGTTAGCCAGGCGCCTGGCTTTGTAACGGAAATCAGTCTTGAGCTTTTCCCGTTCCCATTTATTTTTACGGGCCTGCTGACACTCTCTGGAACCACAATACCGTTGTTCCCCTTTTAACCGTGGATTCTTTTTAAAACGCCTGTGGCAATGATGGCAGGTAAAGGTCTCTGTTGACATACATCCCTGGGTTTTTGGATGCATGTACTATCCCCGAACTGATTTGGTTTGGATTTACATGGATGAAACTATGAAAATACGGCTAAAATGATTGGTATCAATTCCTTCCGATCACTGGTATCATTCCAAACCGACGCCGAAAAGCTATTCAGCCAATCCTGATTTCCTTGATGTTTTATTACCTCTATTTGGAAGTCAATTTGTTTTTTGTGATTTTCTTGGTTTTGTCTTAATGTTTTATACAAAACAAATAGAGTTATCATACTGCCTATAACTGAACCAGAATATGCGCTCCAAAACCCTAGCCATGTGTCTGCATCTCCTATAATTTTAATATTTGGAAAAGAAATTTGTAATACAAAATTCAAAATAATTGGAACAGAAATAATCGATATTAATGCGATTATTCCATAAAACCAATAATTTTTATATTCATTACTTCTCATTGAGTTTCTTCGTTAAGTTTGTTGCACCGGGTAGCTTACCCCCTCCAAAAACTGTATCCCGAAAATCCGGGACAATCTATGCTCTCTTTCCCGGCATACAGCTCAAGCACTTTTAAGGCTGTCCCGGCGAAGGGAAACCCGGCTGTTCTTACTGCTTTTATTAGACATAAAAGTAGTAATTTGTCTGCATTCCTTTGCTAAATCTGCTCTCCATTTTGTTCTTTTACAGAAGTATTCGTCGTATCCGTACTTTCCCATTTAGAGGAGACGCTCTCACTAACACGTGTGAGACGCCCTCCCAAACGTTAGTGAGCCCCCATCACAAGCATTAGTGAGGCACTATCACTAACGTTGGTGAAGCGGACTCACATCCCTATATAATACGGATTGCATCAAAGACCTACCAGAATAATCCATTTATTTTTATCAATAGTGCATTTATATATTTGTTATTAGAATAATAATTTTTACCTTTACATTCAACACAACAATCTATAAAAGTGAATACTACCTATATTGACCCGCTGGTCGATTATGCATTCAAAAAGATTTTTGGTTCAGAACCTAACAAGGACCTGCTGATCGCCCTTCTGAATGAAATCTTCCGGGGCCGTAAGCAGATCACAGACCTGGTGTATAACAAAAATGAATATCCGGGCGATAACGACAGTATTGGCGGGGCGATCTTCGACCTGACCTGTGTCGGTCCTGACGGGGAAACCTTCCTGATCGAGGTACAGCGCAGTGTGCAGGGAAACCTGAAACAACGCATGCTGTATTATGCCAGTAGGTTAATCTCTGACATGGCCCCGAAAGGAAAACGGAAGGTCTGGAACTATGCCGTAACCGAAGTCTATGTGATCGTGTTGATGGACGGGTTTACCTTTCCCGATAGTAGCAATAACCAGTATTTGCACGATATTTGTTTGTGCAACAGGGAAAACGGCGAAGTTTTTTACGAAGGGCTGGGGTTTATATACATCGAATTGCTTAACTTTGTGAAGACTGAATCCGAGCTGGAGAGTGAACTTGACGGGTGGTTATATGTTTTGAAGAACATGTCGAAGATGGACAAGATCCCGTTATTTTTGAGAAAACCGATATTTGAGAAGTTGTTTAATATTTCGGAATACAGTAATTTGAGCAAGGAGGAAAAAGAGATGTACGATGTGGAACTAAAACGGAAATGGGATAAAGCCAATATCCTGGCTTACGCGAAGTCACAGGGCAGGGCTGAAGGACTTGCTGAAGGTGAAGCAAAAGGAGAGGTAAAAAGCATGGAAACGGTTATCATAAACGGTTCGAAGAACGGCTTAAGCCTCGAACAAATCCAGGCTGTTACGGGATGGGAGAAAGATAAAATTACCGAAGTATTGAAACGGAACCACTTGTTGTAGGCTTTCCTGTTTTCCCCAGCCTGTTTTTTCGGATCAATTGAAAAAGCAGGTGGAGAAAAAGATAAATTTATCGTTGCCTGTCGGGCAAAATACCCGTTCAATCAGAATTCCGATGTCGTTTCTGATTTTTGCAATCAGGTCTCCGTTTACCGGATCCGGATTCTTTTTAAGCACAAACAACCACGTTTTTTTATAATTTCTGTCCTTGAGCCGGACAGGCTCTTCCTTTTCCAGTCGATAAAAAGGAAGCAAAAATCTTGTCAAAACGAACCCTCGTCCGGGCGTTTTGACGGCCCTCGCACCGCTCTGTTCTGCATTTGCGGTGGAGTCTTGACGGATTACTGTGTAATCCAGTTGCATTTCACGTATAACACAAATGGTTTATAAGCGTAACTTTCAAAAATTTATTGTTCAGTAAAACTTCTCCCCCATAATTTTTGTGAACGCCACAACAATACGGTTGCGATACCCGCAATAACGTTATTGCGATACCAACAACAACGTTGTTGTGACACTCAAAATAATGCTGTTGCGTCGCTCACAATAACATTCTACTCACATGGTGATACGAACTAAACCAAGACCCGGCAAAACAGCTCCCTCATAACTTCAAACTGCAAAACCAGAATACTAGCCCTGCCGTCTCTTAAACCTATCAAAGTTCTCTGAATATTTTAGAGAAACTTTAATAGTAGGATACTTTTCCTGTAAAAACAAGGCGAAGTTTACCGAATGCTTACTTTAAATTAGCGAGTACCGAGCCTTCTTTTTCTTTATCTAGAAAAATTCCAAATTCTGATTTTTCAATATTGGCTAATAATTCAATATTAAATTCAAGTCTTTCTTTAACCTCGTTCCTAATCATTTGGTAGTTTTTTATCCACCCTTGTTCATTTTTTTCTCGCCACCCTTCTGTATTGATTAGTTCTTGATACAATCCACCAGCTTCAAATTGCATCGCAAGACAAACCCCCTTCATTAATTCAGTGCAGTTTCCATTGGATGGATCACCATATTTATGAATATAATTCAAAGGGCCTATTAAACGTTCATTCTTACCTAATTTCCTTGGAATGTCTCTTGTGATACGATCGACAGTATCTCCTAAATATTCATTCTTATATTTATTCAATAACCATTTCTGATAATCTGTTGGGGTTGGATATTCTTCAAATTCCCATCGCTTATAAATTATTTCATTTATAGAATCCATTGCTTCAGAAATAATGGATTTACCATCGTTCCTTGTTTTTCCTTCCTCTTCAAGTTTACAAATGGTATCATAAATAGATGTTAAATGTTTTTTCTTACCCCAAAGACCAATTAGAAAATGAGCCATATTGTGAACCCATAATTTTCTCATGTGGTAAGCATAAAAATCATCCACCATTTTGATTCCTATTTCTTTTTCAATCTGATCTTTTTCAATCTCGATTTTATTTTTAATAATATCAATTTGAATTCTAGTATTGGTTTTTTGTGCTATTTTAATATTTGAATCATTTATTGAAGTGGTAAATTTCCAATCTTCTTTGCTTACATATAGTGGAGCCGCTAATTGCTTTTTCTTTACATTACTAATATTATCATCATTTTTGTTTTCTTCAAGAGTTAATGGCATTTCCTTATATTCAACAACCAGTGGCTCTCTAAAATTAAATTCTGGTTCAATATTTCTAGACAAAACTTCTTCTACAGCAGGGACTAAACCGACTTTTTCATTAAAATAAACTTTCATGTCTTGTGAATCAAAACATTCCAATATTTGATATCTCAAATCTGCAAGTGGATTCATTTCGACTTCAAAATTTTCGCAAAACACAAAATTAATTGGCTTGTCAATTTTATAAGCATAACGGCGCATAACAATATATACGATTGTTGGTATTAAATAACGATGCCGATCAGCACCAATTGAGATAAAGATTAAGTCATTTACTAATGCAAGATTTGCAATTTGATCAATTTTATTGCTGTTGGTAGCAGAGAATTTATTTATTACAACTTCCTTATCATCTTTTTTTGTTTTGAGCGAATACGAATAAAAATTGTTTGTAAGATTTTTTATTCTTCGAGAATCAGAATCAAAAAAATGTAATACTTTATGATGTTCGTGTAATAACCGTCCCAGATAAGTTAAGCCAACGCCGCCTGCCCCAATTATTATTATTTCACTAGTTATTTTTTGTGCTTTGTCATACTTGTTATTAAATTGATTTAATTCATTAGTGAAAATTTTTAGAAGAGTATTATAATCTAATATGTAATCTACATCGTCTTCAAATTTATTAATTTCTCCTTTTTTGAATTTCTCTTTATTCTTATCCAATTGATCCAAATGTTTTTTCAGAAGGGAAATAGCTTCTTTCTGAACATCACATCTCAAATGTTTGTTAACGCAATCATCGCATTTATTTTTATCAAAATCTTCATTGAAGGAGCATAAATCTTTCAGATTCTCCTTTTTTATTTTGTCATGCCCGGTCTGACTAAAATAATCACACGTGTAATTAGTAATATCACCTTGTTTGATTCTTAATTCTTCATTATTAACCAGTTTTACTCGTCCAATCGCTCCCCCCTGATGTGTTTCTTTTGCGAATTTATCTTCAGATAAATCTAATACCTTAACTAAAATTATTGACAATAGATCACCAACTACTAGATTGATACAGGAGGAGTCAATCTTTTGATCTGGTAGTGGAACAAGTTTTCTGTCATCTGATTTAATGATGTCAACGATAATTAAGTCTTTTGAATTTTCCTTAAATAATAACTCAACCAAAGCAGGATATTTTTTAGGATCATTATTTGTATTCCTAGCACTTGTAATTAATGCGATACTTGCAGAAAGAGATTTTGCGGTATTACATATTTCTGATAATTGATGAGAATTACCACTATAAGAAATGACAATGAGTAAATCACCTTTATTGATGTGACCAAAATCGCCATGAGGTAATTGAGCTGAATTAACAGCGATTGCATCAATCTTCAAACTCGTAAGTGTTGCGCAGATTTTTTCAGCAACTTTATAAGAAGCCCCCGTACCTGTGATAAAAACTGATCTATTATTGTAATGTGAGACAAGTATTCTTTTTGCAAGTGTTAATAACTGGTTATAGAATTTTTCACCAAGGCTATTTGGAGATTCAGTATCACCTTGTTTTGCAATTAAGGTTGCAAATTCCTTATAAACTTGTTTTATTTTAGCTTTAGGGTTAAAAATCGGGTCAGCTTTAAAACCATTATTATAGAAATCAAAATAATTTTCCCTCTCCTCATTCTTCTTCTTTATTTCTTCATTTTTTAACTTCAACTCAAATTTTAACTGAGGATGGTCCAAAAAGAAATTTTTATTATCATAATCAAAAGAATAGAATGATGTTATTGCAATAGCAGTTCCTGCAACTAATGTTAATGTAGTGGTTGTAGTTGGGGCGTCCTTAATGTCCAATGGATTATCCTCTTCAGCATGAGTATTAATGAAAAGATCACAATGTTTTCCAAGATAAGACTCTTTTCTCCCACATAATGCAACAGTTACACATCCCTTTTCTTTTATGGAGGTTAATAAATTAAGTAACTCCCAAGTATCACCACTATTAGAAATAAAAAACACCAAATCATCCCGATTGACAGTGGTGAGATTTTCAGAATTAGCGCCAGTAAGTTCAACGAATGAACTACTAATTCCTAAATTATTATAGATATATGAAAGATTTTTACCTATTATATGTGATTTTCCAATCCCAATAAAACGATTTGTTTTACCACGTTTTTTTGTATTTATAACCTCATTTATTACTTCAACATAATTACTGCTTTCAATGTTTTTAGTTAAAGTACCTTCAATTTCTTTTTTAAAAATATTTAATGATTTTTTTAACTCTTCAGTTACAGTGTCCTTTTTTATATCAAACTCAATTTCTGTTTTTGATGTAACTATTTCATCTTCTAGAATTTCATTTATCAATTTGGCATTTAATGGGGATATTTTGTTCTTGAAATTATCTATTTTTAAAAAGTTAGATAAATATTTGACATTATCTGCATTATTATCTGCATTATTATCTGCATTATTATCTGCATTATTATCTGCATTAGTAGAAATGCCTGTGTAATTTAAAAAATAGTAATTTTGGGGATCTTTCACATGTGAGAAATTATTAGATTCTAATTTGTTCATGTAATTATTGAAAAGCTTACTTGAAATTAGTTGTCCATACTCAAGTTTTTCATTATTACCATATAATTCTTTTAACAAACTATCATTTGCGAATAACTCTGTTTTAAATTTTTCATTAATCTTTATTCCATTTGCGTCTTTAACTTCTTCATTGATTTCCAGTATGTGATTTTCTATGGTCCCAAAACCTATACCTAGTCCTGTTCCTATTCCAAGATACATGATTTTTTCACCATTTAGCTTTTCCCATTCTTTCTTATTTTCAAATTGAATATTTTTTATTAGACCAAAGAATTGGGCAATTCCATCATTACAGAAATAGAATTCAAAGGATTTGTCTTCAAAAGCATCCTTAATTAAATCATATGGAGTTGTTTTACATTTTTCATACAATAAATTTCCTCCACAAATATCTTTTGCCCCACTGATAATTTTGCCCTGTGGTCCATTAAATCGTCCTGGTTGACCGATTCCAATTATTCTAATTATTTCACAATTAGATTCATCATATTTATTTAATATAGAAGTTAAATTCGATAATATATCCTTATAAAATTGTTTTGGCTCTGTGGTTCCTGGTGTGGGAAAATTATGACTTTCAATGTTTTTATTAATTATATGACCATCAATATCAAAGTAAGCTAAAACCAAATTAATTTTTGTGCCACCAATATCAAGTAAAGGAATAATGGGTATTTTGTTGTTTAAAATTATCTTCTTTGCTTGCTTTTCAATTGAATTTATTACCTTGGGATTATTGAATGCGAAAGAAGCCCCCAACGAAGCAGCATTAAAAGAATCTAAACTCGTGGGTAAAATTTCGACTTTTTCATTTCCCAACTCAAATAATTTCTTTTTTGCATGTAATGGAATTATCTCACCAGTATATCCCTTACATCCAATAGATCCGCCTAATATATAATATTTTGTTTCTTTGACTTTCTTATTAACAGATAATTGTTCTTCTTCTGTCCAATTGTCATTGATGATATTTCCTGTGTAAATTTCATTAATTAGATTACCAAGGCTTCTCCCTGATATTTCCACAATATTTTTTGCTTCCTTTATTGTATCGCTGATTGTTTTCTTAGCTTTATCAACTGATTCCGACATAATATTTGGTTTTTATTGTTTTTTAAATTTTAGTCCGTTAACTATTTGTTATATATTCTAAGCAATAACTATTTATACCTTTAGCTTGATTTATAACTTTCTCTTTTAATTGATTATGCAAGCAGTTTAATTACTTGATATCATTTTCTGAAACAGACTCGTTGCAGCAAACATATTTCTTTTGAATTACAAATTTCATAAATGGATTGTTTTCATCTGTCAGATTCCAATCTTGTAATTTTTGGGGATTAGTAATTTCTTTAATTTTTTGAAAAAAAGTATCAAGCTCTTGTACTTGATTTTTTGTTAATCGAAGATTTGTACTATCAGATAAGGTTGTACATTCTGAAAATGCAGTTAAAATATGTACAAAATCAGATATTCCTTCTACTAGTGGCTTGCCATCAACCGTTTTACTGTTTTGTTGTAAGAAATTCCAAGTGTGATGAAAATGCATTCTTGCAAAATCAGCAACGTAGGTGTTCTCATTTACACTCTCAAATTCAAGACAAAGTGTATCCATTGCCATTTTACCATACGGATAAATGTTAACTAGGTAATATTTATTAACTTGGATTAAAAACACAGTCGGACTTCCTCTATAAAAACGTTGCCCATTACCTGACATACCCGCAACCATTAATAAATACATGGCGGTCTTCAAAATTTCCATTTCAATATCACCAGAAGATCTTTCTTCTGCAGGTTGCCTTAAGTGCGCATATGCTGGATGAGTTAATAGGATCTGAAAGTTTTTGGGATGCTTTGTTATTAATTCTCTCCATTTCTTTTGAATATCATTATCTTCCCTGTCTAAATATCCTATTAGACCTCTTGCAGAACTTGATACTATATTAATCTTTCCTGTACACTTAACACATTCTATGTCACTTTCTTTATTCTGAGGCACTCTTCCTATTGCTTCTGACGCATATTTAAAAAACTTTTCTAATGCGATATTTCTGGAGCTATAACAATAATTCAACCCTAATAATTTGAAAGCCTCCAGTCTACCCTCTAAATCTCCTAACTTTTGGGTAAACTCATTAAATTTATCTAAAAAAGGTTGCATTTCCTCTTTCTCAATTTTTGCTCTTTCTTTACTCCAGAATAGATCGAGAATTACGCTAATTATTGCTGTAGCGATTAATCCACAACCAATATTTATCATAACAATCTTCAACCATTGTCGAATTTGTAAGATTTCAGTTAATATAGAAATGCAAATTCCCAATAAAGATGCAATCGCGATTATAACAATTGTCGTTTTTTTCATATTATCGTACAATTATACCGGTGTTGTAATTCTTAATTTTACTCTGATAATGTATTTTGCATAATTTTTCCATCAATGCTCAAGTTTGACTATTGCCCTGAAAACTCTTAACCAATTTGATCACACATTAAATAATAATATTTCCAATTAGACAAATATTTAATTTTGAGGTATGGCGCGAGGACAAAATTGCAGCTCTCTTGCAAGCCAAAGATTAAGTGGCGGCTCGTCGGGATTGCGAATGTGTTACAATGTGTGAGGGCTGCTCTTTTTCAAATACGCCTAATAGGCACAAAATACGTGGGGTGAAAAAATTAAAATTCTTTACACTACACTTCGAATTCATAATAATCTTTTGAACCATTAGGTTTGAATGGTATCAAGGTTGCAATTAGTTGCATTAATGTTTGGCTTGCGACTAAAACAGTCAGTGTACACGTACCTGCTACATATATTTCTTTATTACTATCTGGTTCAATAATGAATGTAAATATATGAAAATCAAAGAATGTCATCCAGTAGATTTTTGAAGACAGAATTTCTCAAGAACTATTGGAATCCCCCGAACCGCAATAATTTCCCATAACATTAGAGTTTAGTTTTATCCCAACAATTTACGCCAATCTGTCATAAAATCAAATAGATTAATGATAAAATCTTTTACGTTCATTTGTTGAATGAGCAAAACGGTAGTTTCAGCCTGCAAAGCATAAATCCGGGTGTGCAAACTTTGGCTTTGAAAATGCAGTCTGGTTATTCCTTTTATAAATCAGCTCTCCATTTTACCATGTTATTCAGACAATTTTATTGAATGGATTAAATCCCTCACCGTCCCATTTTGCAGGATTGTTGATAGTGCATTCCGAGATGTTTTCACAGGACTGTTCGTTGCGGATAATATGTTCGTAATAGTCGGGGTGAAAAGAATGATTATCCCGGTTGTTTTCGGGAATTTCCAATGGGGTTCATCGATCTAATTGCCGATTAGAATCCCGACGTCAAATGACGATATTGATCCTGGTTCCCGGAGGGACGGTATCATGTGGCGGATAGGTGAACGGTTGTTGTTTAATTAAAAATTTATGCAACTATGTTCGTTATTTTTGTATTTTTATTGTTATTAAGCAATGAAAAAACAATTAACAATGGAGGAAAGTATTATTACCAGGTATCTTGATCTGATAAAGAAAGTATTTTCAGGTGAGGAGGCCATCCCGGCAGTTGCTGCCGAACAAACGGTCAGTCTGGAAACCGAAAAGATCAAATCATTTTTACCCCGGATGTTTTACTCGATGGAAGAAGAGGACAGGCAACGGGCTTTTATCCGGAACTTTCAATCCCGGGTGATCTGGCTGAGTGACTGTTTATACGGGAACTGCCTGAACGGGAAATCCGGTCAGCCGGGAAAATGCGGGGAGATGCCATCCGTCCGCCAGTTTGTTTTGTCCACGCTCGATCAGCTTCTGGACTATATCCTGATTTATTTTCGTCCGTATTGCAACGAAGACCAGAAGATTACCGAATATTCCCGGACAGCCGTCACCGGCGATATCCTGGGCAAGCTGGAAGCAGAGGGCCTTCCCTCATCCCATCCCGATCACCTGTTGTTTGAAAAGGTATTGGCAGCGGTACAGCAACGCCTCCGGGAACCTATAATCACTTACCGGCTGGTCAGCTACCTGGAAATATTGACGGCCGCAGTCGGATATGTTAATGAGAATGCACGGGAACAGTCACTCCCCGTCACGCTGTCTGATATCCTGATCGCCTGTAATTTTAACGATCATCTCATCCTGTACAGCCTGGTATCGGCCATCCGGGAAGAAACGGACAGGCAGTACCCGGACAGCGCCAAAGCGGAGCATCTGGGGCGATGGCAGAAAAGAGTGAACCAGGAGCCCGACAATCCGTCCCTGGCCTTTCACCTCCGGAATGAGCGGGCCAGTGATTTCCTCAGCAAATGGCTCCGCGCCGAAATCCTTTTCCTCGAAGGACGTTCCCGTTTCAGTCCGGCAGTCCCTGCTCCGTCTGATCTCCCCGGGTTCCTGCGCAACGACAGGAAGCTGGAGTTAAACCTGTCAGTTGCCCAGATCGCATGCCTGATGCGGATCTTTACCGAATGCGGGATCATTCAGAACGGCAGCCCCAGCGAACTGTCGGCATTTATGGCAAGCCATTTCCGGTCGAAGAAGCAGAAGCACATCTCGCCCGAAAGCCTAAGGGTGAAATACTACAACATTGAAGAATCTACCCGGGAGGAAGTCTGCCGGCTGATCCGCCGGTTCCTGCAGAAAGCCGGCTCTCCCATCTGAAAAAAACGGGGTCATGACCCTTTTGTGACTTACAGGGGTAAAAACTTCTCGTTAACTTCGGTTTAGTTTTTTTAACCGATACGCTATGGGAATAAAATCCAACACGGAGGAAAATCCGCCGGTTTTTTTTCACCGCCCGCGGTATTAAATACCGGCCCCTGCCGGATGCCTGAATACCGGGGGTGTTATCCGCCGGCTCCTTCCCCGGGGAAGCTGAGCGAGGGCCTTCCTAATCCTCTCATTTATTTATGCTTACTTATGTATCGTTCAACTTAACAGACAATAACATGGCTATTTTATATTCAAAAATCCAGCGTGCAAACCCGCAGGACCGTGAAGCCGCAAAAAAATGGTACATCGTTCCCAACCGGGTACAACAGAAATCGGAAAAGGAGATTGCCTCTGCCCTGACCAAAAACACCACCTTGAGCAATGGAGAAGCCAGGATGGCAATCGACGAACTTCAATCGGTGATCCTCAGTTTCCTGCTCGACGGTTATTCCGTGCAAATGGGCGACTGGGGATCATTTCATGTTACGATCAGTAGTGATGGGGCAGATACCGAGGAGGCTTGTACCATCAACCTGGTCAAAAATGTCAATATCCGTTTCCGTCCGGGAACGACCATGAAAGAGGCACTTGCAAAAGCTACATTTAAAGTAAGGTGATCCAGGCAACGGTTTCGTGCCGGAAGTCAGGGGGGGCCCTGTTCTTTCTGTGATGCGTTTCTCTCCTTCACGGGAAGCGCATCCGTTTATTCTGCATGTAGTCGTGACTTTTCATTCAGACGTTTGAACAGATCCGGAGAAACGTCAGGATGTCCGGGGTCCTACGTCAGAATATGTTCAGAGAAGCGTCCGGATGGATGAGTTTCTACGTCAGAATGTACAAGTTCAGACGTCTGAACTTGTACGGAGAAGCGTCCGAACTTCCGCATTCAGACGTCTGAACTTCTGTAATCCGACGTCTGAATGTTCGCAGAGAAGCGTCTGAATCTCCGGATCTCTACATCCGAATAATCCAGGATCCGGTTTTCCCGGAGATGCTTTTGGCAGCAAAGACCTGAACGGATTAGTTTTACGGGATATCAGGACGTTTTTATTATAAAGTACATTCACGATCTGTTTACGAATATCATGGACGAACTGTTTAAAATCGCAGTAGCCGAACTGGGGCAAAAGGAAATCGGGGGCAGCGGGAACAATCCCGCCATCGTGAACTACGCCCGCGAGGCGGGTTTCACATGGGTCAACGATGATGAGACGCCCTGGTGCAGCATTTTTATCAACTGGGCAGCCATGAAAGCAGGGCTGCCGCGCAGCAACCAGGCCGATGCCCGGTCGTGGCTAAAGGTGGGAGAGCAGGTCGATGCCGCACCGGTACCCGGCGACATTGTTATCTTTTGGCGCGGCAGTCCCGATTCGTGGCAGGGACATGTCGCCATCCTGTTCGGATTTTCGCACGACGGCACCCGGGTTTACTGCCTGGGCGGGAACCAGGACAACAGGGTTTCCATTTCCGGCTATCCGCGCAATACCGTGCTGGGTTTCCGCCGGCTGCAGGCTGCTACCGGCACAACATCTTAGTGTTTGAGCTATGGACGAAACCGGTTATTCCGAATTCAGGGATGCGGTCAGGCAGTTGGCTGCCGACCTGCTCAGCAACGAAATACTGGTGGCAGAGCAGGCTGACGGAAACAGGGAGCAAACACTCCTGTTTTACGGGCATGCTGAGGTTGGCGGCGACACCGTGGCCGTGCTCAACGATCATTCCCGCGAAGTTTCCGTCCTGTGCAGCACCCTGCTGTCGGCTTCGGCCCTCAGCCGGAGAGCTGCCTGGAACCTGATCCTGACTGCGCTGCACTGATCTTTCGGGAGGCAAATACGCTCCCCAATCATCCGGCGCCCGTGCGGCACTCTCGTTTAATCATTCTTCTATTCAATGATTTATTCATTCATTTTGTTATTCATTTATTCAATCATTAGCTATGGCACTCAACTTTTCAAAAATCAAGGAATCGGTCGAAAAAGCATTCGACGATATGGCCACCCTTGAAGTGGCCACGCTGACCAACCCCGGTACCGTACCGATCGACCTGGCCACCGGCCAGAGCAGCGATATCTTTACCAGTATCCGGCAAAACCTGTCGCAGGCCAACCTGGTAGCCTATACCCGTTTCGACCTCGACGGCGACGCGGTGAACTATGTCAGCAGAAGCGAAGAAGTGACCGCCCTGGCCGATAAACACGCCCTGATGGTCGAATCGGCCCTGGAAACGCGGAAAACGCTTTTTAATACCATTGTCCAGGTTGTTAAGGACCTGGTATAACGCTGTTGCCGGGGAACCGCCGGTAGTGCCGGTCCCCCGGCTTTCCGTAAAACAAGAGATATGCAAACCATCAGCAATATACCCGGGCTGTTCGAGAAGCACTTTTGTGCCGCCAACCGCGAAAAGTTTGCCCGCGTACACCGCCTCGAATGCGAGGAAGTGCTGGACAACCTGGGCTATGTTGCTGTTGACCGCAATAAGACCTATACCGGTGCTACCGACGGGGAACTCCTCTCGGGGATCAGCCGTTTCCGGGAAGAGTACCGGATCTGCGGTCAGGCTTTCCCTGAGAGCAGCGGTCCCGGGAGCGGGAATTCCGCCGGCAACAACAACCGGCGCCTGTACCCCGGCATCAGGGGAGATGATCTTTGCAATGAAAGCAATGTCAGCAACAACCAGGATATGTTTCTCATTTCCGGAAATGACGGTCAAGGCGCTGAAGGCCCTGATGATGAAGATCCGGGAAACCTGCTTTCGGAAGAAGAGCTCAGTTTCCTGCACCGCCTGTCATCGCTCGAGGGGGAGTTTGACCTGCACCGGTTTCCCCTGGCAACGATCGGGTCCAATGCGCTCCTTTCCCGCGTACTGAACTACCGGTTGTCGATCCTGGGGACCGCCGGCATTTCCGGGCCCTGGCAGCCCCCCGCCGGGTGGGATCAATACCTCGAAAAACTTTCCGCATGGTGCGGACTCAAAGACCAATGCCGGATCATTGAATTGTCGGGCGATGCCGAAGCCCTGTCCCAAACACTGGCCCAACGCGGATCGTACCCCGGCAGCCGTTATCACCACCTGGTTTATTTCAAAAGTCCTGTAAACCGGCTCAGCAGAAAAATCCGGCAGCTGGCCGGCAATGACCGGTTGCACGACATCCGTTTTCCCCTGGTGCCCGGCGAAAGCGTTTCCGCATTTCAGCAAACCATTCAAAGCGCCAACCTGATAGAAGGCGTCATTGCCGACGGGCTGAATCAGCTCATGACGCGGCTGGTCCAGGTCCGGCTGTGGTTGTCGGGCACCTATCCCGGGAGGCTCGACAACGACCTGGGGCCTCTGAGCCTGGATGCCATGTACGCGCTGGCCGACTATCTGCACGGGAACTTTGACGGGAACAGGAACTTTTCCATTAGTGACCTGCTGGTGCACATCGACGGCGATTACTGGGTACTGAATGTCCCTTACCTTTTTCAGGCCCTTCTGCCGGAATTGGATGCCCCCGGTGAAAAAGAAGATGCCGGATCTCCGGCGCAATTCCTTTCCCAGGAGATCGGCCGGTTGCTGGTAAGCCCGGGGCTAAGCCGAAAAGCGCAGGAAAGCATCCTGGATACCCTCGATGAGAAACTGCAGAAAGGATACGCTCCGGCCTTTCACCCGGAGCGCAAGCCGCATACCAGGGCAGGGAAGGGGCTGTTGCGATCGGCCTGCCGGTTTTTCAGGCATCTGGGCGAACTTATCCGCAAAGGCATCCGGAAGGCCCGGCAGATGCTGAAAAAGCTGTTTCGCTGGTTCCGGAATGCCGTGCAGGTCATCTGGCGCGAGCTCAAAAACAGTTATTCGGTGATGAGCCGAGCATTGTCATTTTTCTTTTCGGAGCGAACGGTAACCACCAGCCTGGGCGGACAGAGCATTGTCACCGATTTCGATGGCGGTTTCGACAGTGTCACGGTGCTTTCGTCCGGTGCCCACCCCCTTATTGAAGGACATATCCGCAACCTCGAAGCCCGCACCGCTGACCTTACCGAAGCATCCGGCATTGCCGGTACCATCCTTTCCCTGGCCCTCAAAGCCCTCTCCGGTCCCTGCGGCTGGCTCAGGCTCGGGATAGACGCAATCCGGTGCCTGGCCGGACAGGATTATTCCCAACTGTCTTTGGGCTAAACCGAAAAAGGAATTATCGAAATTGGCAGGAATTGCACTCTACGGGGAATAGGTACAAGGGAAGAATCGTGCAACAAAGGTGAATCTACCAGGATAATTTTAAATAAAACAGACTTTTTTCAAAAAAATGATAAAAAAGCTTTGACATTTCTTCTAAATGTAATAATCTTGCTTAGTTAAAACAAAGCTAAACTAATTATCCGGAACCTTAAAAAGAGATGTCTGAGCTATTAAAAAAATCGGCAGAAAACATTCAGTCGGCATCTTTGTTAATTGATAATAAACTATATGCTCCGAGTATTCATTGTTCTTATTATGCATGTTTTCAAAAGCTGAAGAATTTAATAGCAGAAGCATATCACAGTGATTACACGGAGTTGGATAATGAACTGAGGGATTTGAACGATAAATTCAGGAGAGAAAACAAGAAGGTTATTGCTACTCACGAATTTTACATCGGATATAAATTGGATCATTTGATCCGGAGGGAAGGTGCAGATCACAGGTTAATCAATAAATTAAACGATCTAAAAACATACCGCAATAAGTCGGACTACGAAAACATTCCTGTCAAACCGGAAATATCGAAGAATGTTTTTTCGTTATCACAAAAGGTAATTCAGGAATTGAATAAATTAATATGATGGATGCTAAAGCATTTTTAAAAGAGAGATTGTCTGAAATTTTTAACCGGGTAAAGTCGGTTAATATTCGGTACCAGTACAGTAAATTTGATGATACCCATTTAATTGAAGTTACTCCTGCTTCCGAATATGACGAAAATGAGCTGTATTACCAGTTGGAACGGGAGCTTCTTTTTGATTTTAATGACCGGTTTTTCCCTTCAACAATCTTATTTGTGACGGAAGGCTCTTTGAACCAGATCTCTGTTCCTGATTTTGTTTTTTTAAGACAAAAAGAAGAATTTTCGGTATCAATGTCAGGTTCTGCAGATTTTAGTTTCAGTTGGGATCAGAATATCGAACAGCATGCAGTTGTCTGTGCCGGTGAAAATAATTATCCTTTAGCAGCTTAAGCTATGGAAGAAGCAAAAGATTCACGGCTTTCATTCACGGGTTTTAAATAAGCCGGTCAGTAATCGATATAAAAGGCCCGATTAGCAAAAAGATGAGTATTGGCTTGGATGCTTCCGGTGAAATAAATAAGGCGGAAGGCAAATTTCATCTTAAGTTGAATGTACATGTTTCAGATGAGGATCGGGGATTATCAGTTGAGGTAGATGCCTGTGCCGATTATTTGATTGACGGAGATGTTGAAGATCCGAAATTCAGCAATTTTCTGTACCTCAATGCACCAGCTATATTATTTCCTTATATACGGGCTTATATATCAGCTCTTACCGCATTGTCCGGGATACCTCCGGTCACGCTACCTCCGGTAAATATTTCAGGAATGAAGGAAGTATTGCAGAAAAAAACTCTTATAAAATAGATCTTAAATTATACATGCGCCTTTATTGGAAATTCCAGATACCTGTTGAAATCCTTCCCGATCTGAATTTGCCATCTCCTGATGTTTGGTTCAACTGCAATGGAAATAACGTTACATTCCATTCCTCTTTCCTTGCCCGTTTTCGGATCTAAAAAATTTCCTCCTGTTTTGGATGTTCTCTCTCCGGGATAGACAAGGGCCACTTTGGTTGCGCTATAATACTCGTGGTAAACATACATCTGCCTTAGATCACCACTTGAGGGGCTGTATCCGTTCAGATTTTTCCACTTGGTGTCCAATACCAGGCAGTTTGGTTTGCCTTTATTGACAACAATATCCGGGCGGATTGTTGAACGGCTACCTGATTCCGGTTTCCAGAAATACTTTGATGTTTGAGCAGTTAAAGTTACATCGGCGGCTTTTTGACTTCGTAGACTTTCATAAACAAATTGTTCCCAAAGCCGATTCATGTCGAACATCAACGCTAAAACGTAGTTTCTACCGTTGCTGATATCTGGATGATAATGCATAAGCAGCAGGCGTGCAATATCAATTGCCTTTTTGTATCTCTGCGTTTTACGGTCAAAAACGAGTTTGGAAAATGTGGTTTCTGTTACCTTTATATCAGGCATTTCAGGAAAATTGAGTATTAATGCACCAAGCCTGCTATGCAAAGCGACATTCGTATTTATCTGTTTTAACAGCCGGATCGCTTTAAAAAGTATCGCGTGATATTTGTGTTCCAGATCGTAGATGGTATAACGAACATAAAAGCTCTCCTGATGAGTGAGGTTTTTTTGGATGTGCTGTCCAAATTTCAGACTACCTTTTAATGCGTTAACATTCCCTTCTTTTTTTCGGTATTGCTTGACCAACCCATTATGCAACAAATATTCGATTTCAGTAATGAAGAGTTCAAAATATAAATCCAGTATCGAATTTGCTCTAATTTTTAATGAACTGCTGCTGGGCGCATGAACGTCAAAAGCCCCAACTGCAAAAAGCATATCAATTAAGATATTTCTCCACTTTCCCTTTTCGTCAGTAGCCACAAATTGGTTATCTGCTTTAGGCAACACCTCAATAATGATGTTGTCAATTTGGATAACACCTACAAATTCGTTGAATTTAACCCCGTTGTTAATTAACGTAAAATACGGTACCCCTTTGTCTCCAAAATACTTTTGTAAGGCCTTTAGTTTTGGTGCATCAAAGGTTACCCCATTAATTACTTGATTTAACTTCAGTGTTTGGTGCTCAAATACAGTAATATACTTTCTTGTATCAGACATCTTTTTTCCGAAGTAGCGTATCTATTACTTTTTTAAAGTCTTCGTTTTCCATGTGTAAAATATCTTTAATCCTATAGACAGGTCTATCTGCAAATTCCAATGCTTCATAGCCATTAAAATCGGCAAAGAGCTCACTGTCTGCCTCTTCCCGCGGCTCAAAGAAACCTTCGCCAAGTACCAGGCCCGCCTTTCCAAAGTCTCCAAAGAAATATTCCTGTAATAAAGGAATTATCTTACTGTGAAATGCAATCTTAAGGTCGTCAAAACTGCCCACAGACATAAAATAGCTGTGCCCAATCTGGTGATCTTTATCCAATAGTTTCACTACCCTTCTATTTATTGCCACCAATACGTCTTTCAGATTTATCCCGTTAAACTCGCTATCCGGGAATAATGAAATCCGGGATTCATTTTTTGGGTGGCCGTTTTCAAAAGAGTTCCATATTTCTTTTCTATTCACTTTTATATTATCGCCTGCACCAAGTAAATCGAATAACGCACTCTCGCTTCGAAGAAAGGTTTCGTTGTCCCGTTTTTCTTGCTGATGCTTCCATAAGAAATCCCAATACATCCGCCCGGGGCTTAATAATTCCGGACGAGGTGGCATCTCAACAAAATTGAACCTGCGCCTCAAAGCTGTGTCCAATGCCTCAACACTTCTGTCCGCTGTATTCATTGTTCCTATGAGGTAAATATTTGACGGAACGCCAAACCTCTCCCGGCTGTAAGGTAGGGTAACTTCCAGTGCCTCTTTTCCCCCAAGTCGCTTATCTTCTTCAATAAGCGTAATTAGCTCGCCAAATATTTGGGAGATATTGCCTCTGTTTATTTCGTCAATGATAACGATGTAGTTTTTTCCTGCAGCATTGTCATTCTCTGAATACTGGTATTTTGATTTCAGATAGTCAACGACGCCTTTAAAATAGCCTTCCCAACCTTTAAATTTTTCCTCTCCGTTTATTTGTTTTTGAATATTCTCTTTCGTTAATGTGCCTTGTTTCTCCTTGTTCTGTCCAGTATGCAGCGTGAGATTGTCGTTTGAATTTAGTGAAATTGAAAACTCTTTGCCCGTAGGGGTTTTTAGCGGCAAAAGTTCTGTCGTTGTAAGTTCATCTTTAAGTTTTTCATATGCGAGATCAAATCCGACGAGATTTGGTGTTTTGGCGTCCTGACATATTTTTTTGAAAATGCCCGGAACAACATCATATTTTATATGGCGATCCTCCTGGTTCGGTTTTAAAGGTTTTATTCCTTCTATAAAATCTTCATAGCTCATGCTTTGATGAAAAGTAGTAAAAACAATCTGTCCTTCCTTCTGCAACCGATCAAATTCCTGTTTAATCATCGTGCGGGACTGATTCAGATCAAAGTCAGGATTAGCTATCGAAATAGCTTCGTTGATTGTGTCGTATGTTTTTCCCGTACCGGGAGGACCGTAGAAGATTTGATTTAGTGGGACCGATTCCATCGTGTTCCTGTTAGTTGTGGTTCTGGATGGATTATCATTTGTCATTAGTAAATCATTAAGTTGTTTTATCAGGGCCATGCCAGATAACTTAGAAACCGTAGTCAGTAAGCCTTCTTTATTCGTTATTTTGGGGTGAAATATTTTCCAGTCAACTTGTTTCTGATGTGGAAAATCATAATTATCATTAAAAGAATAGTCATCTGTTACAATTCCAATTCCCAATATTGACGCTCCCTCTTGTGCTAAAACCACATCTCCCGGTTTCACGTTGCTATAAAAATTGAAAACCTCACCAGCCTTACGACTCAAAAGCCTTTTGTCTTCTTTATAGGATCCTTTTTCGTTAAATAATGAAATGATACTTTTTTTAGAGGTTATGTCAACATCGGCCAAATCTCCTAAGGCAGGCCATCCAATACTTATTTTATTATTGGTTTTCATCTCTTCCCAGTAACTAGTTGCTCCATCTGTCGTTCCAATGCGCCAATAAGCCCTCTCCATTCCTATTTGTTTGTCTAATGTTTGGTAAAGAATATCCTGTGCTAATATCTTGTGGTTTTTATCCCGGAAGCAATCAGGAGAGTCGATCAGGGGTTCGACCAACTCCAATAATTCCTGATCACCGACGATATACTCCCTGATAAAATCTTCAACCAACTCCAGGTAATGCACATATTTCTCACCTTTTGGCTTAGCCTTGATATCAAGAAGTTTACAGCCCTTTTGATAAAACGAATCTTTATAGAAAGTATATTTGTCGGGATCGTGGTAAGTTAAGTAAGTTGCGATGGTACGTTCATCCTGATGATGTGAAAATTTTTCTTCCGGAACCAACTCCCGATATACTTTTAATGTTTCTTCATTAAAATATCTGATCCTTTCTGCTAAAGGTTTCTCTTCATTGAATAAAACCTTGAAACATTCACGGAAAGCCTCAGTCCTGTTTTTTGCCAGATCATGGGTTACAGTGATACCCATCGGGTAAATCAAATTGAAAAAGTCAATGCTTTTCAATTCTTCATAGAAATCAGCCTTCGTTACATCAGGTCGTCCCTGAAACCGCTCAAGCAGCTTCCATTTATATAGTTCATCATGGAGTCCCTTTTCCTTAACATGCTTTTTGTATTTAACGATTAAGTCAGCAATAGGATCATTTACCCTCTCCTTAATAACAAATTCAGGCCCAAGATTTTTAAGATAATCCTGTGCCTGATAGGTATTAAACCCGTCATGATTTAAATATTCGCCATTCGCAAATTGATTAGCTAAAGCAATGGTGTATTTGGGAGGATATGATTTATTATTAAAAACTAAATCATATTTCCTCGATTTAGCCAACGGGTCTTTTACGCCATTCAAATCAATGTCCTGGATGGCTTGCAAAACATGTTCTTTTGAAATATTCTCTGGAATCATTTTATATCTTTTTATCTGTGATCTCAATTCCGTTTATTAATATCCATACCTTTCACTCAAGTACTCCAACCACTTATTAAATTCACCATCTTTCTGATTGTCTCTGACAAACTGCACCCACTGTTGATGCGTCCAGGTTTTGAAGATCGCTTTCCCTTCAAATAATTTTCCCCAGCCAGTTTGAAAATCATCAATACCGGTAGATCTCAAACAACCTTTCAAACCAGAATTCCTGTTATCAAATGCTACAGCCGATGCCACCAAGGAGTACTGACCTTTTTGCGCTATTCCTTCTGCCAAGGCTTGTTGGCGATATAACTGGTAGCCGGCAGTTGCTGCTACGCATCGAGTTAGCTTATTTTTTGCATAGTCCGAATATGTGACCAGGCTGATGTATTTCCTCCCCCAATTGGTTTGGTGGCAAACGTCGCTGTAATCTGCATCCGTTACTTTTTCCATGCATCTTGCGGGATCGGGATTATTTTCTCTTTGCTTTGACTTATCAATCTTTCTTGCAGAACAGCTATAAAAACCATGCTCTGTATATTTGCATTCCGTTAATATAATACCTTTACCTTGTTTTGTTTTGACAAGGAACGCAACGTCCGGAGAAGTCTGTCCCGATCCTCTATTACCATCCATTTCACCCAGTAACTGGGATGGATGCAAAGTACTCTCAGGCTCAAAGGAAAACTCCAATTCCACTCCTGTGAGTTCTGTGATCTGATCCGAAACATGTTGTTGCAAGAACCACAACATCAACTTCTGTAGAGATTGATTTTCCTGAATAGGAAAATACAAATTGGCACAATTGACCCATGAACTCAAGAGATTGTGTTTACCGGTATGTGGTCGAATTTGATTTGTGGTCAAATATTCCGTTAACGAAGCTTCATCACGAATCCCCTCCCAAAGATTTTCTTTCCAAATACTTCGTGGAATGATGTGATCATACATTTTCCCGTTTTGTTTTCCTTTTTCTGAAGAAGAAATATGGCCTATCCGCCACTGGGTCATCTTCTCCTTTTGATCTGATTTAAAGTTCAGGTTGTTCATTTCAGTTTGTTACTTTATATATTTTCTAAAGGCTGAAATCGTTTGAAAAATGAAATATGAGATGCTTATTCGTTGAACTAAAGCCCATACAAATGTCATGAAAGTGAATTCATGGACATGTTTCGGAAAAACTAAATTCATTCGAAAAGTAGGATTAAATAACTCGGGCAAACTTTTTATATAAGTAGCATAAATCCTAAGTGTGTCAGTATAATCTGACTTCCACGGAAGATGTATAGCCAGACGTTCATTCATTGAATAAACCATCAAGACAAAGATTATTACCGTCACCACCACACCCAATCCGATTGGTTTTATCCAATTTTGCCCATGAGAATTTGAAGCATTAGACCAAATTATCAATCGCTCAGGACGATATATTTCATGGGATAGTTCCAGCTCTCTTTTATAAGCTTGAAATTCCTGACTTTGGAAAAATAAGGCTTGAATTCTGTTCCCCTGCTTATCCATTGCAGTTTTGAGTTGTCTAAAGATCTCTCGTATTTGATAGAGCCTATTGCTATCCTCCGAGCCTTGTACTCCTTGAAAGATATAACGGACATCATTCCATTTACGAACAAACCAATTTTTTCGTTTGAATCCATAATTTTCAGCAATCTGTTTAAAGTCGAACCATTTCGTTCCGCTAGAAACAACCAGGTCTAAAACAGAATCATCAACAACAAACTTTTGAAAAGCATTCACCCGGCAGTTTACGAAAGAAAAAGTGCCCAATATTGAATGATTGATACACAGTTCACTTTCGCCATCCATTGGATTAACTTTGATAAAATCAATCGAACCAGAATTGCGAAACCGATTCATCGACAAGCGCTGAACATTAACTTCATCAATAACTAATCTAGAATTTTTATTATAGCCTGAAATATTTAATTCATTAACGGCAATATTGTCAAAATGAAAGGAACCACTAAGATTTGTAAAAACCAGGTCAATTTTTGCTACAGCAATATTTGAGTGAGAGAATCGGTATAATTTAAAGGCATTTAAAAATTCTGATTCGCTCATATATAGTGAGTTTAAATATCCTTGAAATCCATCATTTTTATCATCCAACTCGATTTTGAAAACTTTTTTAAATTGGCATTCGATAATTGATAAGGACTGCTTGACTTTTACAACTTGGATATTAAAGTCATCGTCAAAATGACTTTGATAAAAAATAATAGAATTGCAATTTCCTGCCCAAACAAATATGTTCTTTGAAAATTTGGAAAATGAAAAATCATAACCGCCGATAACGTTATTTTCAAAACGAAGATGACCAGCAATCATTACATGATAAAATATTATTCTCCCATTTTTTAAGTTACAATTGGATACAAATAAGGATCTTGCAACGTTTGTATTATTTCTAAGTTCGATTCCACCTCCTTTTGATACTCTAAATGAATAACAATGGAAATCTTCTAGCGTACTATTGACAAAATTGAATCCACCATCAAAAATTGTATCTCGTATATTCATTCTGGAATTTATTTTACAATCAATAAACTCAATTGATTTGTCACCAGAAAGAAAAATATAGGCAATCTTTTTGGAGGAACAACCAAGAAACTCAACTCCCTCATCGAACTGACAATTAATAAATCTTATCCCATCATGAATCTCGCAATTATGGAACATGAGTTTCCCTTCAAAATGGCAGTCTTTGAAAATCGCAGATTGAGCAGAATAGTTCGATTGAGTAAATTTTTGTCGATAAGTTACTTTTAAATCAGAAACGAAAGTGTCCTTTGCGTCAAGAATCTTTATAAAATCTTCTTCAGAGGCTATTTCCATTTTTATTTTTTCAGTTTCCATAAATTAGTTTCTGTATCTGCTACTCAACCTCTTCCCTCCGTAATTAAACGAATACAAAAACTTCTTTTGGCTCGATTCTGATTTTTCAAGAATTGAAGGCCATACAGTAAAAAGAGTCATCGCTAGTCCGAAACGTGAGAACTCAGATGTATTTGCTGCTTTGCAAACAAATGTTCTATAACCATCTTCATAGAGTTTTTGAAAAGGAATTGATATCCCTTTGGATTCATAGTCAATAACTAAGAAGATAGACTCTTTTAGTTCTTCCTGAGATAATTCTCTATTTCCCCAACGGTTAATGATATACTTCCTATTTCCGGATAGTTTATGTAGCGATTCTAATAAATCAATCACTTTTCTAGGATAGTTTTCGTCAATATATATCTTCATGGCAACTATGATTGGTAAGCTAATGCGGCTTCTATGTCTTCTTTCGTAATGCCATAATCTTCAACTATCTCATCCATCGAATCAGGACCATTGTAAAACCTTACAATGGTCTCAACAGTAACATTCTGCTTGCTCACAAATGCGGGACGGCCTCCGGCAGCTTTCGGATTAATCTGAATACGTTTATGACCTTTGATTGGTAAAAGTTGTATAGCAACCCGGGATTCGAATACAATATCTGCAAAGAATTCCCGGATAAAATCGAGATTGAATTGTCGTGAACCATCTAATGTGACAAGTCCTTCATCGAAGTCAAAAACAATATCGCTTCCGGATACTTTCAGCTTATCTTTTACATCCGATGTTGCAAATGGATACGGTTGCTTAGTAATTGATGCTAAATCTTTTCGTGCGATAAAGATGCTTTTAGGTTTTACACCAGCTTCAAGTAGCTCTCCAATCACAACTAATTCTACTAAACCGTGGAAACAAATTCTACGGTTTTCGATATCTGTTTTTGCAGAATGGCTCAATCCTTCATAATTCGCTTCTGAAAGTTTTAGGAACCAACGTCTGACCTTATTGTAAGGCTGATTTATTATATCGGCAGTATCCCGTATTGAATAGATACCGTCATGTAAGCCAAATTCTTTCATAATGTTGGTATTTGGGTCATCAAACAAACTTCTATGAACAGTCTGAGTTGAAATTTTTTCTTTCTTGATTTTTTTCTTTTTCAGCTTCTGATCACTAAACACCACATCCTCAGGTACCGGCTTCCCTTTCTGCGCATAAAATGCTTCAACGTCTTTCTTTTTGTGGAGGCCCTGGAGGATTTCTTCTTCGTAGCGCTCGTGGTTGAGGAGGAGCAAGCGTTTGAGGACTTCTTTGCGGGCTTTGGGGCTGATGGTAAACCGCACCCGGTCATTTTCGGGAAGGTAATCCACCTCATAAAAATCATGGGGCAAGTTGATGGCTTTGCCCCATTTCTTAGAATCCTCGTGCCAACCATAGGCTTTTAAAACGGCATTGTCAATTTCTACATGCAAACGGCGTAGTTCCACAATTCCGGCAGCAGCTTCTTCCCAGGAACAGGTTCCTTTCTTTTTTTGCAAGTGATTCCATAGGTTCCAAACTTCTTTGCCGTATTGCTTTTGAATTTCTTTCGCAGTTTTGTTTTCTAAATCGGTTGAATCTATGGTTGATTGTATGTCTTTACTATGAAAAGAATTATAGATTTTTGTGATACCTAACTGTGTCAGTTCCATTAATAATGACCTCTTCTTTAAATATTCCACACCAATCTTGTTCGATGAATCCTTCATTTCCATCGGAAAAGGAAATGTTTCAAAACACTCACTCGGTGTGAAATTAATTGTTCCTCCTCCCAGCGTTGAACTATTTTTCCAGGCCCAATGATCAAATAAAGATGATTGCAACAATACAAAATCAGATTTTTCAGATGTGCTTAAAACAACAACCTTATCCATAAATACCTGCCTAGATAAAACTTCAACAATATTTACATATTTAGAAACTCTTGCAATTGCAAAGACATTTCCCAATTTTTCTATTGCTCTATAAAGATTTAACTGAGGTCTAGCGTAAATCCACCACTTTTGAATATACTTTTTATCATCATTATTAAGAGTTTGTCCTTTTTGTTGTTTGATAATTTTTATTTGTTCTCTCTCTTTTCGAACGGTATCATGTAAAATTTCATAGCAATCTGCGTATGCTTTACATTTAGATTCTTCCCAATCAAAAAAATTAATTATCCAACGACTTGCGGTTTGGTCAACACGATTATTAATATCTTGTCCACTAAGATACGGTAATAAAACTTCGGAATATTTGATATCTTTTTTCAAAAGACGAGATGCATCTTCAGAGGTTAATATAAATCCCATTCCATTGACAACAGATCCTATAAAACCTTTTTTAGAATTTTTTATAAGAGTGTATGGGGCATCCAAGAGATCCTGATCATCCAAGTATGCAGTAATATTATGAACAATATTTTGATCTAAAATAAAATCTTTATCCCATTTCCCTTTAAAAACAGTAACTATAGAAATCTCAACAGCGGCTAATCCTGGCCACTTCATTGAACGAACAGCGTGATTAATGGCTCCGCCTTTATTAGTAATCTCAACTAACCCACTTATTCGTGTATCCCCTTGCGATATTGTATTTGTTGATATAAGAGATTGAAATCCAAATGCTTTTATTAATTGAAAATCCCGTTTAAAGAAATAAGCAACAAAATCAACTCCACCATTTGCAGGAGCAAAATATGATTTGATAAAATTCAGAAAACTATTACCATAATTGCCACTGATCTTTTTTCCCCCTAAAAATGGTGGATTCCCTAAAATACAATCAAATCCACCATTCTGCATGACCGTTGGGAATTCTAAAAACCAATGAAAAAAATGTTTTCTCGCCCCAGTACTGGATGCAAAAACTGGAGCTTGTCCGGTAATTTGTTGTTTGCCATTTAGCCAGGAGCGGTAGTCACCATCCGTTAATAAATGGTCTTCATGCTCTTCGGTCTTAGGAATAAAGAATTGGGCAACCTGCATATCGGCCAATTGCTTTAACCGTAACCAGCCGGAACCGTTCATCAGCTCTTCATAAGCTTTGGCTTTGGCTTCCACTTCGGCGGGTGTTTGCTCCGGTAATTTCGCCACGTCGCCATAACTAACAACCACTTCTTCCACCCGGTTATTCACATCCGAGTTGGGATCAATTTTAAATTGTCCAGGCAGGTTTTTCCGTTCAGCTTTATTTTTGTCCCGGAAATATTTAGCTGTTTCCTTGTCATCACCGGGCAACGATTTAAAGGCTTCGTCAGCAATCCCTTTTTGCAGTTCGTCTATGTGTGCCAACCCAACAATGGAGTTACCACATTTAATGTGGTGATCCAAAAAGTTCAAGGGGTCGCCTGGATTGTGCGCTTCCAACCAAAGGGCCACTTTACAAAGCTCAACTGCCAACGGATTTAAGTCTACGCCGTAAATGCAAAACCGGATGACGTCGCGAATGGCTTGCCGGAGAAAAGTCGGGCTGGGCTGTTCCACCAAGCTTCGGGCTGCCAGACTTTCCCTCAATATTGCCAGTTCCATACCAATGCGTCGTGCGGCACTCAATAGAATATGTCCACTGCCACAAGCCACGTCGCATACAGTAATGGTAAGCAAAGCTTCGCACTGGGATTCCATTTGTTGCCATTGGTCGCCACCTTTGGCTTTTCCTTGTTTGAGTTTATTTTCAATGATGTAATCGAGCGAGTGTTTGATCAATGGTTTGACCAATTCTTCCGGCGTATAATGCGAGCCACTGGAAGAACGGCCCGTACCTTCCACAAAACTGAACGATGCCAGATTATGTTCCAGGCTCACAACAGGTTCATATTCCAGCAACCCTTCATATACCGATCCAAATTCTTCTACATCGAGGTCGGCATAGTTTACTCTTGTCCATTGCTTATTTTCATTTTCAAACATTACCAGGTTTCGCAACACCTGGAGCAAGGTTTCATTGTCCAACTTGGCATGGCCAAGTACACCAATTCCATCCGGAGCAAACAAACCGGAAGCTAACGCCTGCAATCCCAGTTTGCTCCCGTACTCTTCGTGTTCAAACAGTTTAAACGTAGTGAGCAAGCCATCCCATAAATCGGTTTTACGCGGATCAACGTAAACCCGGCGCTCAACCAACTTTGTCAATCGCTGCAGGCTGTAAAAATCGTAGTAAAAGCTTCTTTTCTTTTGGATATCCTCATCGCGCTTTTCCGGGTAAATCAGGTGGCGTTCTTCAATTACCAGTAAAAACAAAATTCGATAAACAGTCCGCAAGATGTATAGGTAATATTGATCTGCTGTTAATCCCTGATAGATCTTTTCACGCAAATGCGAATTTGCAGGGTGTTGCAAAAGACCATTTCCCAACAAACGGATGCTTTTTTCAACGGCACCGCTCAACCGTTCCCGAATACGCGTGCCACTGGCCAAAGCTTCCTGATGGTAAAACTCAAAGATGCACTCCGCGCCATCTTCCTTTTGATCCGATATTCGGGTGGCATGTAAGACACGGAATAAAATGGCAAACTCCGCATAGAGTTCTTCCTCCATCATGCGTTCCAGGTTGAACTCCAAATAGCTCAAGCGAGACAAGCGGGTTGCATCGCGTAAAACCCGCAAAAAGCTTCCGTTGGTGGTGAATGCATACAAGTGGTCGTGGTTGTTCAGGTATTCCTGTACCAAGGCGTGAGGCGATAAACGGGCACCAAATTCAGCCCGTTTGTCCAGACTTTGGTTGACGCCCACAATATGAATCGGAAACCCATCTTTGTTGATCGCCCGATGACTGATCGCATAACTTTTCTCGTTGATGATTTCCGCCTTGGCAATTTGCAAATCGTAGCCCAAAGTCTGCATCAACGGAATAATCCAGCTTTGCCGTGTAAGACTCGTTCCGGTATCATCTGTCCGTAACTGTTCCCTTTTGGTAACAAAGGCTTTCCAATGCGCCTGTGCCAACGACCAGGCAATCCCAATTTCATCGCGAACCAGCGTGTTATTGTTTAACCCAAAATCGGATGGTTTTTGAAAACGAATATCATCCTGAGCAATCTTTGTTAGGATATCGCTCGAGATGATATTACCTTGGATATTGATTGAAGAAAAATTCATAATTACAGTGCTTTGGGTTTAGGCATCAGAATATATACGCCCATCACATCGGGAGGCAAAACGGGAGTGGCTTTTTCGTAACGCCGGCCTCCAACCAATTCCTTGAAGCGGCTGTGGGCTTCAACCAATTTTTCAGCCCGATCGGTAGCCACCTCGATAAAACGGTCTTTTAAAGAATCAAAATTGCTAAGTTCATAGAGCAAATCCGACTGCTGCCTTTCGTCAGAGATTTGAACGAGGCTTCGGGCTTCCATCAATAAATTTTTACCCTCAGCATAATCCAATGTCTGAATATTGTCTCCAACACCCCGATAGCCCCACAAGTACATCTCTTCGGAAATAACTTCCCGCTTTGAAGCAATTTCCTTGATTACATTTCTGACCCTGAACATGACCAGAACCGTTCGGATCTGAACCGCATCACTTTGAATTTCGGCAACCCGGGCCAGTGAATCATACTTTTCGTGGCCATCAAAAGCCAGTGCCAACATAAAGTGGCATAACTGTTCGACAAATAAATGATTGCGCCCAATATACCGATAGCCTTTTGGTGTTGGCGATTCGAAGCTGATCCGAACGATATCTTGTGGTGGAAAATGATTCTTTAAATGTAGTGGCAAGTTAGCCGTCTGTAATCGGTATCCCTGAGTTTCCCGGGTATATGAAACGCCCAAATGGTCGAGACTTTGCATGACAAAATGTTCCACCGTCTCCACATCTCCAATCGCTTCGTCAACAGCTTTCAGGTCTTTCCGAATCGTTTCGGGATTGATGCTTTCGTGTGCAAAAATACTACGTAGCTTTTCGCCCTTTTTTCTGGCCTGTTCCAATTCGTTACCCACCTCTTCCTCTGCAAAAAGTTTCGTTTGTTTGGCTTCTTCCGGCTTGGCATCAAAAAGGATTTTCTTTGTCGCTTTTGTCATCAGGTTCTCGCTGTCTTCTCCAATGGCAATGGTTACCCCTGTTGTCTTCTGAATCTCTTTGATTTTGCGAATGAGAACTTCCATGACAAACTCATCCATCTGATTGTCCTTCCCATACAGCATAACGGTTTTTACTTCTTTGGACGACTGTCCAAAGCGATCTACGCGGCCTTCCCGCTGTTCAATACGGTTTGGATTCCATGGCAAATCATAATGCAAAACCGCTGTAAACAAGTTCTGAAGATTAATACCTTCACTCAGACAATCGGTAGCTACCAAAACACGCTTTTCAGAAGGTTCCATTGCAGCTATGACTTCCCTCCGCTGTTCATCAGCCAATTCGGAAGTCACTGCTTCAATATGCACGTTTTTAGGTAAGGCTCCTTTTAAAAAGGCAGCGACATAGTTCGCCGTTGGTATGTATTGGCAAAACACAATTGGATTGAACCCCTCCTTTAACGACTCTTTCACCAGTTTTAGGATAGTTTTTACTTTTTGATCCTGTTGATTGATCTGCAATTGTTGCGCTTCAACGATCAGTGTCTCAACATCGCTTATTTCTTCAGCAGCCAACGGCAATGCGTCGATCAGATCCTTGCGTGGTGTGTCATCTGAAAATTCAAGGTTCCCAAATAAAGTTTGCCTATCAGTTGGAATGTTTTCCTTGATATCTTCTTCCAATAGTCTGGCTTTGCGGTTTTGCAACATCTCAGCAGCCATGGCGGGGCTCGACATGACTCCCCGGATTAAGGCAATTGCCGCCCAGGATCTCAATAACTGAGTTTGCAGGTTTTCTGATGATTTGGAAGATATTTCCCGCGCAAAATGCAACACGTTTTGATAGAAAAAATGATATTCCAAAGAAAGTTGATAACCAATCTCTTTTGAATCACGGTTGGGGAACAGAGTGTGTTCATCCAGCCAAAATTTAATACGCTCCCTTTTTCGTTGAATAAAATGATTGGCCAATTTGCGTTTTTGCCTGTCATCAATCCCATCAAGGTTCAGGGTCGCAAATTCAGGATTAAGTAATCTGATCAATGATAAAAACTCACTGTCTTTTCCACTGTGTGGCGTGGCTGTTAACATTAAAAGATGGCGCTGATCATCCTGCGCCAGGTCATACAGCAATGAATGTCTTTGTTGGGCGCTTTTAGAGCTGGCTCCCTCAGGCAGTGCACAGGTATGGGCTTCATCCACGATTAAGAACTCGGGACAATCGTTTATGAATACCCCCCTTCGTTTGTCTGCTTTGATGTAGTCGATCGATACAACCTGATATGGTACGTGATAAAAAACACTGTTATCATCCGGGATCTTACGATCCAATTTAGCAGCCGTACTGGAACGGATAATTTCAGCTTCAATATCCAATTTATCTTTTAATTCCTGAGCCCATTGTTCGCAAAGATGCGGCGGGCAAACAACGGCAAAGCGTTTAATATCACCTCGTTCCATCAGTTCCTTGAGGATGATAAGGGCTTCAATTGTTTTACCAATACCCACATCATCCGCAATCATCAATCGGACAATATTTTGTTTCAATGCCATGACCAACGGCACCAATTGGTATGATCTCGGCCGAAACGATAATTTCCCCATACACCTGAAGGGCCCCGAAGCATTTCGAAAAGATAGACGGGAAGCATCGAACAACAGTTTGGCAGTATGAAATCCTCCGATTTGGTCAACGGTTGGCTCTGGAAACCGGGAAGGTTTCACGACTTCACCAGGTATTTGCAACGGTAGATAAATTGCAGTTTCTTCCTCGTCAGATCCCCCCAAGGGTTTTATCCGCATTAAATCCGAATCGTCGGATGGTAAAACCATCCAATCCCTTGAACGGTAGTTGACGAGTATCCCTGGCTTATTTAAAGTATTTACGCTCATCTTTAACAAACTTTTCTAAAAATGTCTTTTCTTCTTTTCACCAATTCTTCTACAGGTTCGGTATAATACCACTCAATTACATCGTAACCCGCAGAGTGAAGTAACAGACGGCTATGATTGTCATCCTCTTTAACCTGATTAAGGTCATGAACTGAACCGTCGCAGAATACCAAAACAGGCCCGGCATCTGTGTTATAGACAAAGTCAGCACTGATATAAAACTCGGGTACATTTACCTGTGCCTTATCTGGTAACGCCAGGCAATTATTGTAGAGGTATTTCAGTAGCTTCAGTTCAGTACCCGAATTTTTGTCATAGTTTTCAAGCAAATACTGGTATTGCTCTTCCCGGTCTTTTCCGCCACTATTCTCTGACACATCGCAATCCATAAGGTATTCCAGTGTTTCCTTTATGGCATGTCGGTCCAAAATTTCGTGGTATCTCTGGTTGAAGTAGGAAAGTAAATCCTGATAGGATGCTTTGGGTAATTTTTCTCCGAGCTCGGTTTGTTGCCTTGTTTGAGGATCAAAGTGCATGCATTGATAGGCAACCCTGAACAATTCTTTCAATTTTAACGGATTTGAAACAAGTTGAGATAAAATGCCGAGACTTCCTTCAGCGGATTCATAAATCATCACATTGGGGTGTTCCTTGTTTCCAATAATGCTTACACCGATTTCCCGTTCCTCAACCTGAAAGAGTGTTTCAATTGCTCTTTTTAATGCATAGCTTAATGTTACGATTTGCTCCTCTGAGACCTTCAAATTTGAAAGCGGCTGAATATATAGCGAATCTGCTGTTTCCCGGGCAAAAATCATGACCCTTTTTTCATGCTCCCGAATTGTTTCATCCTCCAGATCTTTTTGCTTTAACCACTTTCCTGTTCGGTCATCAATACTGAAACTATCCTCCGGCGAACGGTTCCATTTTCGGTTTAAATGAATCAAGTTCGTTGCCGGGCCATATATCAGGTTCAGCAATGGCTGTCCTCCGTTTTGTACAATGACTTTTTTTGTCTGATCAAACCCGGAAGAATAGCTAAAATATTGATGAATCTCGAACCCTTGAGACATCCTTTCTTCTTCCTCACAGGATATGCGGTTCTGAGGAACAGCTTCGGATTCGCTGATTTCAATTAGGGAAGTACGATATTCGGCATTATCGCCTTTCAATTCGGTTTGGGTGATTGGATCATTATTGGCTTTTTGCGCATCGCTGTCCAAAAAGGCGTATCCTGTTTCTTTCGAGATTTTTATCTTGCGTTGCAAGGCATCAGCATTAGTCATCATCATTCTAACAATCCGATACTTGTTGCCATTGTGATAGATCACGTTATTGGGACCAAATTCCCTAAGAGCAACTGACCTCGCTCTGGAAATGTATTCGCCCCGATCTTCGTATTTATATCCAACAAATGACCGTACAGGTAAGCGAGTGAAGTTATAGCCGGGAATGAATCCCTCGGACGCTAGATATCGAAACACATAAAACTCGGATTGATCACCAAAGGTCGACTTCGTTTCGTTTGTCAGCAGATCACACTGCCGGAGCCCCACATTGTATTGCAGTTTGGCATCTCTCTTGATTTCCTTGTCCTTAATTGTTGGGTCGTACAAAATGATGTGGGCATCGTTCATCATTTTCTTTGCCGAACGATATAAGGTCCTCCACCGATCAAAAGCCTTGTCGAAACTTGTTAAAAATGCATTGGCCTGTTTTTCGAACCACTCATTATTATACCAATAGGCTTGTTGCAGCTCTGATATGAACTCATTTAGATATTGACGGAAATCATTAGACCATTTTGATTTGTAATGTTCAAGATTGTGTGAAATATGATCTTTTACCGATTGCTTTAAACTGAGGTCTTTATCATCCAGATGTAGTAAAGCAGCAACCGAGTTATGCAAATCCCCAATTTCCATGTTCATTAATAAAAAAGCATGAAAATGAGTTCGAATCAGTTCCTGGTTTAAAAGATCTATCCGAGGTGGAACCACAGCACCGGCTACCATGGTCTCTGCTGCCTTAAAATAATTCTGGTCGTGCGGTGATCCAGCAGAACAAAATGTAAACACGACAGCTGTTTGCCCACTACGTCCAGCACGGCCACTCCTTTGTGCATAGTTTGCCGGGTTTGGGGGCACATTTCGCATGTGAACAATATTGAGGTTGGCTATATCAATTCCCAATTCCATTGTTGGTGAGCAAAAAAGGCTGGATATCTCACCTTTCCGAAATCGCTCTTCCCGTTCTATCCGATCAATGCTACTTAACTGTCCCGTATGTTCCCTTCCTTCAATTTCTTTCTGGTACTTCGTGAAATCTTTCTGATAAAGTTCCTGGAAATAGGGATTGGGCCTAATTTTTATATCACTGAAATTATTGATCCGGGTTTCATCAACCTGCACATTCCCTTTATCGCCAGGACACCACAATATACAATCTGTCCTTAGCAGATACCCTGTCACACCTACTTCTTTTGCCCTCTCTCCACGAATATTTTCCCTTTTGGATAAGAAATTGGTCTTGGATAATAACTGACATATCCCTTCGATTAACTCCGTGATTCCCTCTTCATCAGGTGTAGCTATATTTAATTCCTGATACTTTCGCTTAACAAACTTTCCCAAGCCTGACCGCGGGCCAATACTTGCCGTATAGATCCCACGCTGCGTGCGTCCTGGATTTCTGGTTACCATGTACCTGGGGGCATCAATTTTCTCATCTTTGTCTAATGCCCAAAGTTTGTTATCGTCCAGCTTGTCCTTTAGGAGGCTTTCTGTCTCGCCTCGATCATTGAGTAAAAACCGATGATCCAGTGAGAAATTAGTTCGGAAATAATTTAATATCTGTGTTAAGGTGTCTTCGCGCTGGAGAACATCCATTGCTTTGAATAATTCGAAACCAGAAAGTTTGTCCTCTGAGGCGGCCAATTTGCTCAAGTTTCGATATTTAATTCTCAACAAGGCAGTTTGCTCCAAATTGGGTAAGGTATAACGCCAGCCCCTTTTTAAATCCTGGAATATCCTTAGTAACAGATAATATTTAACAGCCCTGGTGTTGTTTTCATCTGGAAAATCGGGATCTTCACTTGGGATTTTTGCATATGCTAATTCGCTTAATTGTAAAGCCTCGAATACACGCTCATGGATGTTGTGAACATTCAATGGCACCTGTTCTTTTGCAACAGCTTTGTAAACACCTGCACGCAGTTTGACTGTCGCGAGAAAGTCATTAAAATGTCCAGCCTGCAATGAGGCGTCCTGCCTGTTGTCTGTAAAACTCAAAAGCTTTTGATCCTTAAGAGTTTCTTTTTGTTCAAAAAGAGAATCAATGACAGAATAGCTGAGAATAGTAGTCGCTGTACTTCTACCTTCGTTCCCAATCCTCATTAACTTGGTGTTTTCCCCTGTTTTTACATCATCATAAATCACACTCGCGGTTGGGTCGGTGCGAAGCTTGGCTGAAATATAATATCCCCTTAAAGGATAGATATTCTTTTCCGAATAATTTCCACCCTCATCAAAATAGACCAGCTTAGGCATTTGCCATTCATAGAACTCTTTTAAAGCAGTACCACTTGTATTGAGCCAGGCTTCAGGAACATATAAGGCAGGATTTTCATTCCAAAACTCCTCTCCTTCGTCTAAAACCAAATACCCATATTTAAAATTTTCTTCTGTAAGATCGATACTTTTGGCGTCTTTCTGAGTCAGTGTCTGGAATCCTTCATCAGGATTTCTGGGTTTAAATTGTTGATTTTTAATGTCTTTTTCTACGCAGATGAAGTCGTAACCACTCAAACGGCTAAAAAGTACAGGATAAAGCAATTTTTCCCCTTCTTTAGTCTTGAGATACCTGCCTGGAGTTATTGTAACCTCTCTCTCTTTTCTTGATTTTAAAGTGACTAAAACGATGCTTGTTTGGGATATAAACTGATGAAATCGAAAAGTGGATAACACGGACCATGCTGGTTCTTCGTCAAATTAGGTGAAGACTCTATCCGGTATTTGACAGCACAACTTTTCTGCGTAACAGTTCAAACCCGGCTCTGCCATACATTTGCCGTTTGATATTTTTTAACCGGTTAACATTGCCTTCAACTTTTCCACTACTCCAATTTGTAAGAATGGCATTATCGATTGCTGTGATATCTTCCTTCATTCCGTTTATCAAAGTATTCAGTATTTTTTTATTCAATGCTGTAACTTTGTCCATCCACTTATTTAGTTGTCCCGGCGTTCCATTTTTGAGTATCTCCCTAAAGGACAGTATTTGTTCCCGTAAACTGGCTAATAAGCTGTTGCTATCCAGTAGCTGCCCGATTTGTTGTTTTTCTTTTTCATTCTTTATTTTGTCTAAGTCGTCAAAGAAAAGATAGCGTACTATTTTTCTGGGTGATAAGATAGATACATCCTGAAGTTTTTCCGCCGCAGGAGAGGCCTGTTTATGAAGATTGTTTATCAACGGATGATTTTTGAACTGCTCATAAAAAGCACTCCGGCTTCCCTTGAAACCCTGAGTAACTATAATCTTATAAATTGCTTTTATACTGTTCCCCTTACCAAGTTCCTGCTCAATGACAGGCAGATAGCCTGAATAGTCATTTTTAAGAATAACCGATTTATTGGGCAGTACATCCAGCGCTGCATATTTACGGACAGTAGTGCGGGAAATCTTTAACCTGCGGGAGACCGTTTTAAAACCAAGCCCCTGTGCAATAAGAGATTTTACTTCAGCAAATAGCTCTTTGCGGTAATCCGATGGAGCCCCCTTAGCCGGCGTTGGCTGTACCGTAGTTTTTGATGGTGCATCTCCTGTTTTTGGTTCTGTGGCAGGTCTGCCATCTGATTGCATGGATGGCGATTTTAATGGTTTTACCAACCTGGTATATTCTGATTTAACAAGCTGATAAACTGAATCCGACAGGTTCTTGACTAAATGAAATCGGTCTGCTACCTGCCTGGCTGATGGGAGCACTTCATTTACCGCGGCAGAATAGGCGCTTGATCTGTCCCTGCAAACCAACTGGATTTCTTTATGTGATTGTAGAAATTTCTTTACCCCTTTTCCGTCCCTTCCGGGCAAAAGATCGACAACTCTTCCCTGGTCCATGTCGACCAGGATGGTTCCGTAAGAAGTCCCTTTACGGTATGCCCAGTCATCAATCCCTATATTGGGGATTTGATATGCAGAAGGAAGGACACAATTATTTACCAGTCTCAAACAGGTAGAGGGGCTGACCGGAATCCGGATAAGTTTTGACAGCCACGAACTTTTCCTGGCTGATGTTTCCAGGCTCACCCGGGTTAACAGTTGACCTGCCCGGCTGGTCCTTCTGGCATACCGGTCCAATCTACCTGTCAATTGTTGTGAAAATATTTTTTGGGAGCATCGCTTGTTCCGGCAGAAAAATTTTCGAACAAGTAACTTTATGTTCACCTGTTTATCTGCAATAGACAAATCCTGCAAGCTTCTGTAATAGAGACTATGAATGCTCGTACTCTTTTTCCCGCATCGTGGGCAAAAACCTGATCTGGATTTGATTTCAGCAATGATCATTATTCCTGGGTCTTTAATATGAACTTCATTAATTCTTATCCCTGAAAGTTGTAACAGGGCATTAAAAGGGCTAAATTTGCTCTTATTAGCAAATTGCTTCATTTTATATCTTAAATATTTAAATATCAGAAAGTTAAATTAGATATAAATGTTGAGATTTGCTAATATTTTTCACTATATATTTACTTGTTTATCACATATTTATCTGTAATTTTTTATCTCTTTTTCCATCATTTTCATTCACCAAAACTGACGAAGAACCAGCATCTCCGAAATATCCATTTTTGCAGGTTTTAATGATTAATTAATAAATTTGGTATCAATTAATCCAAAACAAGTAGTTCCTATATTTCAACCATTTTTCGTTAATATAAGACACAATCTCCTTTTTTTGCTTATTGTTCATTGCCCGAATATCAATTATTAAATAATCAACATTACCAGATAAGATTTTATGAAAATGGTCATCGGTTGATTTGAAAAATTTGTTTAAACTATTTTTATAATAGCCAATTGCTTTTGGGGGTATGCCAAATACATCAAAGATTTTATTTTGGTAATTGTCAGACTTCTTTACAGCTGTGTTTGGTTGTATGAAGGCACTACTTTATAACAAACTTTTTTTTCTTAAATTCTTTATGTACAATAAAATTTTTCTTATATTCTTTTTGTATAATAAATTTTTTCTTTTTTAAATTCGAGTTTGTTTCATTTTTAGGTTGCTGATATATATCTAGGTTGCTTTCATTCTCATATCGTTCTGCTAATTGGATTAAATCATCAATAATTACAGGAAAGATAATCTCTTTTTGGTACTCTTCGTATAATTCACAATATCGTTGTATTCCCTTTGCATAATATTCAATAGCCTCACGAACTTTGTTTTGTATTCGTTTGCCGGCAGCTCTTCCTCCCAGAAATGCTCCAATTACTGTTCCAAGGCCTGGTAATATTAAACTTCCAATGGTTGTACCCAAAATAGTTTCGTCAGAAAACATACCTTCACTTGTAAGTGTCCATATTTCATTTTCATCATATTCATCAAGTCCCCTCCAAATTTCAATTAATTGCTCTGTAACACCTTCTAAGTCAGAAATAGCTCTTTTTAACAAGAAATATGTTTTTTTTGATATGAGTCCCCCAAAATCACTTCTTAGAAATGAATTTACTCCGTCAATAACTGCATTGTGTATGTATATTGGATGATAAATAGTAAGTAAGTCCCTTAAGCATTCAATTTCATTATTTTCAGACAACTGCTGTTCTATTGGTTTATTGAATAAAATATAAATACTTTGGATTATTTCTTCCATAATTGATTTTTTAAGTTCGTCGAGTTTTTGATGTCTATTCTATTCTTTAAATTAGTTCTGGTTGTTTATTTATCAATTTTAATCTATAAAAAGTGATATTTGCCAATCATAATAGTACATATAAAAAGTATTTTCATTATATGATGTTCCTGTGATTTCTATTATTCCATTCGATAAGATTGGATAAGGGTTGTAGTTAGAATTATATAATAGGTCGGTATTTCCTTCATGAGTAATATAATATTCTCCTGCTTCAAGCACTATATTAAAATTCAAATATTCAATTCCATTGGTAATCTCATTGTTAATTGCTTCCCCAACAAAGTTACCATCCTTAGTATATATCTTTCCTATTAAGTATCCAGTTCCTTTTGCATCAACTTTCATGGATGATAATTTTATTGGATATTTAACTTCGAAAAAAACTTTTTCTGCGTAGTTACCGAAATTATAATCCTTCGATTTTCTCTCTTGATATGACAAACCTGCAATAAATTTCAAATCAGAAACTGTATTCTTGAGTAGATTATATTTGGTACTTAAAGAAGAATATTTCAGAGCCATGTTTAAAAACTTCTTTTCTGCATTATCATTTTCTGACTTATAGGTGCTAATTTTTGATTTTAAACTAGGAACGAGGGATGCTTCTTGTTTAAATTTATTATATGGTTCTAAATTTGATAAAATTATAATTCCCAATATAATAGCGACTATCCACCCAAAAGGGAAAGTCTTTTTCTTCTCTACAACAACTTTGGTTTTAGTTGTAGTTTTTCCATCCAAGGTTGTAATATTTTCATTAGGTATTTCTCTTAGTGTTTCTTTTGAATCACACTGCTTCGGGTTTGCATAACATTTGCCTTTTACCTTCCAAGATGATTCTAAATATGCTGTTTTGCATTTTGCACAGATTACAATTTTATCACCAACCTCTAAAAGTTCTCCTGTATAGGGGTCCTTTCTATGGTCTGCAAGAAAAGATTCATGTTTATTCCGGTTTAGGGCAATAACATTCATTGTTTACCATTAATATCATTAGCATTTATGCAACCAACATAATTAATTTCAAACCACCCCAATGTATCCTCTTTTACGATATAAGTAGACGTGTCATTTTTTGAGATTGCAAAAATGTATTGGTTTTCTTTGTCATCTCCTCGTGGAATTTTCATAATTTTAAGTTTTGCATTATCATTCAATTTAATCAAAGATAAATCTCTATTGATGTGATATTCGCCCACATATAATTTTTGTTCAAAAATTAAAAAATTAGAATTGACAGCTGACACGATAATTTCGAATTCATTTTGACAAGAAGCTATGGACTTTGTTGTATCCAAAGGAGAGAATATTATTAAATCCTTTCGTACCTTTATTTTATCTCCAATGTTGAAGATTGTTTTTGCCATTTCTTCTCCGGCTTTTTTTTCATCTGCCTCTTTGTTTATTGAATCAGAATTTGAATGTGGAGCAAATGAAACCGGTTGTACTATCTCATTTCTTTCTCCATTTTTTTTATCCCTGTACATATTGGTGAAAAATATTGTCCCAACCGCAGCTATAATTATGATTAAAATTATTATTAACAGAATAGTAGGGCTATTTTCCGTTTTTTTTTGTTCTATTAAAGGCGAGTTTAAACTCTCAGCTATTGTTCGAGGAGGATTTTCATCGGGTGGTGAAAGTAGTTCTTCCTCTTTATTTGTGGTGGCATCTACATTTTTATCTCTATGTAGGATCGACGGTGGGGTCGGATTATTCAGGAATATTCCTTCACATTCATAAGCATTCTTTCCATAAAATGCTTTCCAAATCTTCTTATGAGGATTAAGGACTATTGCATAATGCCAATCTTTGTAAAAGTATAGACTTTGAGTATTTCTATCTGTTCCAGACATAAATACATCAAGAGAATTTGGATGCGTATGGTACCAACCAATAATCTGAATGTTATATTCAGGGTTAGCATCTAAATATTTATCTGCCATCTCAACCATCTCCCGCCAAACTTCATGTCCCATTTCCAAATATGCGGAACTACCTTTAGCAGAATTTCCTGCAATAGCTTTTTCAACCACTGCAAATTGAACTTTTCTATCTATATCATTATAGACATGCCCTAGTAGGATACCGCCTTGTTCAACAATGTTATTTTTTGTTCTTTCTCCCCAACTAATATGCTTCCGAATCTGTTCTTGAGCTTCTTCGGTCAAAAGTATTTTTACTTTTAAATCGGTCTCGTTAGAAATTATAGAGTTCAGTGCTTGGTCTGTAGGTTCCTCAATGTAAACTTTCTCTAGTGGAACATAACCAAGAGTTTCTTTTATGATTTTAAATTTTTTCTTCGTATAACTTGATTTTACTTCAAATTTTTTTGTGCCAGATTCATTTCCTACTTGTTGATTTACTTCAAACTTCTTCTTCGCTTTTGCTTCAAACCTCTTTTCAGCGTTACTAATTTGTTCTTGCGAATCATTAGATTCCCGGTTCGTGAAATTTTGATTGATTTCATTAGGCACAAATTTTTTTCGGAAAAGATTACCTATTGGAAACTGTTTTGAATCTCTTTGGTATTTTATCAAATACCATTCTCTAGCTTTTAAGTTGGCAATTCTCTGGATGGTTGTTATATCAATACAATCCTTATGGTATTGTAATGATAAGATAACCCGCGTTAAAAAGCTTACGATATCTTCAGGTGTTTGTTGTAATCTATAATCTACCCATTCCGCATCATTCGTAGTGAAACGACTCGTAAAGACAGCTTTTGAAAATTTTTCTATTATATTATTGTTTGTTGAAAAATGAGGATGAAAAGGTTGATTTTCTCCAATTACTTGCAATCGAGGTTTTACCAAGGATGAAGATAAGGAGAATATCATCCTAATTTCAACACCTTTCCCGAATACGATTTCAGATGGGTTTTGATTATTAACAAAATAGGATTCCAAATTTTGAATTCGAAATGTTATTGTACATCTTTTTCTTTTATCGTCTATTTGTTCAGAATCTAGAGAAATGTTATACTCCCTAAGAAAATTTTTTAATTCACTTAATTGATTTTCCATATTTAAATAATTTAATGAGGTTGGAGAATTATGAATGTCAATTCAACATTCATAGTTCTCCCCACCTTAATTATTTTATGTCAAACTTTTTTTGGGTTTGAACATTTATGGTCATTTTCTTTTTTGTCGGATCCGGTAAAACAGTTTTGTCGCAAGGGAAAATCCCGCTACTACGTTTTGACAAATACCATTCGTTTGCATCACTATTAGCAGGACTATGTTCATTGGTAATTTCCATATCATATTGTAAAGTCCGAATCATTCTGATTACATGATGTCCCAATCCTTCTGACATATTCCAAGTCCCATAACACCATTTTCCATCTCGATACCAGTTTGGATGAAAAACATAAGGAGTTGTTATCATTCGCGTATCAGGAGAAGCTACAGGATAATTTGCAGGCAAGGATACTTTCACTACATGAGAATTCCTATAGTCAGAGCTATTTCCTATTACGCTTTTGATGTTAATTGTTACTTCATACTCTTCAACAAAAGGAGGAATTCCTTTTATTGCTTTCCAAGAAATGATCCCCCCCCTTATATTAACCATTTCTGAGTAATCATGCTTTAATCTTTTATTCCTTGCGTCTTGCGGTGTTGTCATAATATTAACTTTTAAAACCAGCATCAGTTGCAGGAAGTACTCTAAGAGTGTCGTTATCTTTCACACCATTTTCAGCTAATGTTTTTGCATTATCTAGTTGTGGACCACCTTTAATTGCTAAATTATAACCTTCCCCACTTGCAGGAATAAATTCGTTCGCTATTAATTCACCAACTGCTTCTTGCCCTGTCATTGTATCATCAACAGTTACACTAATTACTCGCCCATCTGTTGGGTGCATGAAATTTACGCTTACATCTGCCATAATAATAAAATTTAAATCGTTAATAATTAATTGAATTTTGGTATAATTATCTGTTTATCTTCTATTAGTCTATAATATTTATAATCACCATTTTTATCAAAAACTGAAACAATATGAAAAATTGGAACTCCAATCTTATTTAATGACATATCAAGTAGCTCTTCTGTTGAGTTTTCAATATTGAACTGCTCTTGTGTTATTTTTTTTGCTTCTGTTTCGAATTTGTTATTTTCTCCTTTAGTATTTTCAATGCAGTCTTTACAAATAGTTTCTACATCTTCTATTCTAAATGTTGGTCGCATCATTTTTATTGCTTTTCCACATTTTTTACAGGATATGGAATGTATAAAAGTTCTATCTCCCCTAAAATCAAGTGTGGCATTATCCCCCGAATATTCTTTTTGTGAAATAAAATCAAGAAACTCTTTTAGAGTTTTGTTGGAGGAGAATTGGATATCAACTATATCCGAATAAGTTGAATGGGCAAAGCAGTCATCGTTGGCTTTTTTTGAGAAAACATCATAGTCATTAAATGTGCCTTGATAATATATCTTTTTTCCGACAGCTACATTCTGCCCACAAAGATATTTTACAGCCTCTTGTACCTGAAATGCTGAAACAATTGCTGAGGTAATTTGGGTTGTTGGTATTTTTCCAGCGTCAAAAGCTTTGCGCTTGAAAAAATCACAAGAATACCTATTATTTGCATTTTTCAATTGCTCATTGGTTAAATTACATTGATAACATGGGAGTCGTGGCGGTTTGTAAAATTCAACCCTTAAGCCCAGCTCTTGCATACCTGCATCAATCCAGGGAGTATTGGTGAGCCAACAATTTTTGTTAACAGCGATTCGTGTTTCTACATTATCTAAACACCCCAACACTATGTCCATTTCCTTATATATGCCGGTTCCAAGTTCCCACACTAAATCGCCATGAAACCATTCAATATTTACATCGTCCAACAATGCCAATTCTTTAATTTTAGCGGCAGCTACTTCAGCTTTCTTTTTTCCTACATCGTCTTTTCTGAATAGTACTGTCCTGCTTAAATTTGAAGTTGAAATGGTATCAAAGTCAACAATGAAAATATTCCCAATTCCAAGAAGTGCAAGATTTTTTAAGGTCTCATTACCGATGGCACCGGCACCAACTACCATAACTTTGGCTTTTTTCAATTTTTCTTGACTCCACCAACCAATTCTTTCTTGTCTGTCAAATGGATTAGTTTCTGAATCAATTACGTTTTTTATATTAAATTTCTTCATAATATTATTATTCCATTTATCTCCATTTATAACCACAACCATCTCTATCTATAGAACATTCCCAATCACGACCATTACTAGCTTTTACAATTGTTCCTTCAGCTCTGCAATAAGGACACTGACGGGGTCTTGAAACATTTGCATTTGCAAAACCTTTACCACCTCCCAGATGAGGTATATTGATTGTTTTAGATTCTTTTATTTCAAACTTTTTATTTGTTCGTTGAAATGTTGAATTTATTACTTGGCGTTCATTATTCTCTCCGCTATTTATTTCAAATTTTTTACTTGTCCGAATTGGCGAAGTATGCTCCTGTGAATTTGCCAAATTACTTGGCAAACGGTTGCTTGCAACATCGCTATTGCGTTCTCCATTGAACCATTTTTTAATGCGTTGCCAAAGTGATGCCATTATTTATTTTGTTTTTGTCTTTTTTCATTCATTGAATAAAATTATTTGTTTATCTCACAATGTAATAACCTTTATTATAATTTGAATCATATATTAACTATAACGATAAAAAAAACAGCTCTTTTGCAAATTCTATTTGTGAATTGGCTTGTGCGACTTGCAAATGTTCGCAATATGTGTGGGTTTTCTATATCATATTTACTATTAAATTTATTTTTCAATGTTCACTGTCTCTTTCAGTATTATCCTCAATTGTAAATTGTCGTTGTAGATTTCAAAGAGCGTCAGCATACACAGAACGAAGACGGTTAAAAAATGATCGAGATAATGTACTGCACGAATCTCGCAATGCAATTCACAAACTTTTCTGGGGTATTGTTTTTTCATTAGAATTTTTTGTTAGTCTCATCTCTATTTCATTAATTTCAATCCTTTTTATAATTGGCAATGGAAGTATAAGAAGAATCAAAAGATATATAAAAGTGTTTAAATATGCTCCGAATAATGGAAAAACAAAAAATCCTATTATTACAATGAAGTCGTTTCCTAAAATGACTTCACCCATAAACAGAAATAATATTATAAATAATGTAGATGGAATAAGAATTAATGGGCTCAAAAAAATAAAAACAAAAAAGAAAACTCCCCAGTTCAGTATCCTTTTCCATATGTTATTTTCATCTTTGAAAGATAGTTTTTTTAGAATATCTTCTATTACTTGATAGAAGGAGAATGCACAATAAAAAAAGAATAAAATATATGAAAGATTCTCCTGTATCTTCGGTAATGTATCTATATATGGTTCTATAATTTTTTGAAAGTCTTTGGGAACAATAAAACTTAAATTTGGTGTCACAAAGATTACAAAAATACTTATACCAACTAGTAAGCCTTGAAATGTATTAATCGTATTATTTGAGTATATATTTTGGAAAATAGCTGTAGTCAATTTTTTTAATTCTACAAAAAAATTAGATATTGATGAAGTATCAGATATAAATTTTTTAGTTCTCATTTTTTTCTTTACCAAATCGCCAATTAATATTACTCCAGATATAAAACCAATGCCTAACGCCGCAAAATAAAAATCATTGCTTAAAAGAGTAGGAATAATTGTACAAAAAAACATCAGATAAATCGGTATAAATTGTTTCCATTTTTTTCTAAAATAGAAGTTTATGAATAGAAAATAGATTACAAAAATGCTCCATGCTCCTAGTTCGTTAAAAAAATGTACAATCCATAAGCATAATATTGCAGGAATCGTACCTGATAAAAAATAAGTTAGGTATTCAATAGACCTTTTTAATAGAGAGTAATTGTGAAAGATTTTTTTCTCAACTTTTGTCTCAAATATATGATTGATTGAAGTAATATAAATTTTAAATTTTTCATTTTTTCTGCTGTGCCGGAAAGAAATTTCAAACAAAAACAAAAGTAAAAAACAAAAATTGAATATAGCAAGGTTTATAATAAAAGGTATCCCAGATGGATTAACAATCTTAGAAGCGTACATAACACAAATAGAGGAAACAATAAAAATTGCAACAATCCCAATATTCTCAGATCGATCCAAAGAGGTTTTGATTTTCAGTAAACTCATATTAAGTAGTGAGTATATTTTTTTGTTCAATGCCCATAACATTGGTTGTCAACCAAGCTATTTTATAATTTGTTATTTATACGTTATGTACAATGTTTTCTTTATAAAACCAGTTAATCAAATGGATTTATGATTGTAATCCTTGATTGTTGGTATTGGAATATATGAATCCCCGATTCTCCCATCAAGTCCATGTATTTTGGACCTTTTCGAACTGCAATAATTTCCCATAACATTAGAGTTTAGTTTTATCCCTACAATTTACGCCAATCTCCCTTAAAGTCAAATAGGTTTCTAGTAAAATCTTTTACGTTCATTTGTTGGATGAGCAAAACGATATTCTCAGCCTGCAAATCATAAATATGAGTGTGCAAACTATCTCCCGGAAATTATAATTCTTGTTTTGATCATGAACAGAACACTTCATTAAAGAGCCGGATTTCAAATTTATACCGGTCATTCCCTCAATTTTTCAAAATGTTTCCAGCTTAAACACAATGAACTCTGCAATTCTGAGAAATAAATTCCTAATATGTTACTGTATCTAATTTATTCTTTATTTCAATTGCTTTATTAGTCAGAATTTTCCATCCTTCTGCCTCAATAAATTTGGATAATTTCTCAGGTGCTTTATTCGCAATACTATTTAAAGCTTTATCAAATTCGAACAGCAACTTTAATTCGTCTGAATTGAATGATTGATTAAAATCTTCCCGATCAGGACAATAAGATTCATTCCAGTAACATAATAATTCAGAAAAGACATCTGCCATTGGTACATTCAATTGATATTCAAGCTGCACGTCTTTTGATGAGCACAATTCGAGAATCTCAAAAATATTTTTGCGTGTTAATTCCTCAAAGTCTTTCTCTTCAACTGCATTATTGTCTTGGTTAACTTCTTCATTTATCGACTCTAATTCACTTCTCAAAGGCCTTTTTTTGACGAATATCCGATAGTAATAAAACGGGGCATATACAACATGGAGAAAAAAGAGTGCAAATATGGCTTTGGAATACTTGTCATTTTTATACCAAAATCTGAGACAGAAGATCCAGTTAATAAATGAAAAAAAAGTTAAACCATTAAAAACATAACTAAACGTGTCACTTTTAATGATTTCAAATAATATATTCCCAAGGTTTTGAGAAATCAATATAATCGGGATTAGTACAATAAAAATTCCAATAAATAATGCCGTTTGCAAAGCATTAATCAGAAAACAGAAGTGAATGAATTTATTTGGTTTTTTCATATTGGCACTGTCTTATCAATATGCCTGTTAGTGTTGTGTATCTCAGTTATCGAATTTACTTCTACCTTGATCTCGAAAAGGTGAATAGAGTGTATTTTTTTACGGGAATACCTTTAATTTGTCAACTAAATCATTTCTCAAGTCCCTTCGTTGCTTTATAAAATAAGGCAAAAGAATACACATCTAAAGCAGAATTGACACTACCTCTTTGCAAAGAAGACTTCCTTCAACAACTTCTTAAAAAATGCATTCTTCCTTTTATCCAGTAATGCGTTCACCCCCAAGCTTATTTCCCCTCATTCAATGTCGAATAACTCATTCATTTTTATAGAGAGTCCCTGAGCCACTTGATGAAGATAAAAAAGGCTGGGGTTTATTCGTCCAGATTCCAAACGCTGGATCGATTGCTGATCTTTACCAACGGAAGCAGCAAGATCCTGCTGGGTGAGTTCTCTTGCCTCCCTTAGTTTGCGAATATGCGATCCCATTTGCCTTAATAATTCGTCTTTAGTCATTATGTGCTTATATGAATTAAGCAACAAGAAAAATTAAAAATTAAAAATAAAGCACAACGGATTAGTTGTATTTGAAATTATTTCTTATTTTTGTTTTGTGTTTTTCAAATGCACATAAATTCGTCAGAATAAATAAAATGGATCAAATTAAATGAAAGGAAAGGAGGGGAAATTAGTTAAGATATAAAAGAAATTGAAATGAAATTGTAATTTTGTATCGACTTTACGATGCAAAAATAACATAGCGCTTTTTTGACCTTATAGTCGAATCCGCAAAATTCAATACGAGAGGTCAAAGCATGGAAGCGCCCCTTAACTTATAGGGGCGTGGACATTGTTTTTATTCTCTCGTAAGGCCCTTGCGGAGCCTGACTATAGGAGTAATGACAATCGTTCACGCCTTCTTTTTTTGTGTTTTTTTGCCACATTTTAACCGGTTGCCGAACCTTGCAAGCGGAACAATCCAAAGCAGACGTTGAACGGGACTTCTTTAAACGGAAGGGGTAAAGAGAATAAGCCCTTACCTCTTTTAAGTACTGGGCAGATATTATTGCCCCGGGAACATTCCTTAAATCTGTCATTTTTAACCAAAACCCCTAAAGTCATGCTTCACGCGAAACCTTTTTATCACCGCCCGCCTCCGTAATGTTTTAAATACTTACCAACAGCAGGATTCACAGGGTTCAGTGAATTCAATGTTAACTGAACATTCACCCCTAAATCTTAAAAGCAGGAAACAAAAATCCGGCTTAGTGGCACCCTTATGCCCTTTTTACAATGAATAATTAGTAATGAGTAATTAATAATGAAAGACGATCCGCGGACGCGGAACGATTAGATTTTAAACTACTAAACTATTTAACGCATGAAAAAACTACGACGAACACGGCTGCGTGTTTCCTGTATTTTCTCCTTGTTCCTTTTTCTTACCATCCCTGCCCTGTCGCAGGTCCGGATTACCGGCACCGTTACCGGGGAAGCTGAAGACGGGACGGTATCGCCCCTGCCGGGGGTAACTATTGTTGTTGCCGGGACCACCCGCGGGGTGATTACCGATACCGACGGCACTTACTCCATCGAAGCCAGACCTACCGACCGGCTTACCTTCTCGTTTATCGGCATGGAAAGCCAGACCGTCGAAGTGGGGACCAAACGGGTGGTCAACATCACCCTGAAACAGAAAGCCGAAGAACTGGACGATGTTACCGTGGTGGCGTTCGGCAAGCAAAAGAAGGAGAGCGTGCTGGCCTCGATCACCACCATTGCCCCCAAAGACCTGAAAACCCCGTCGAGCAACCTCACGGCTTCGTTTGCCGGGAGAATGGCCGGGATGATCTCGTACCAGCGCAGCGGCGAACCGGGGGCCGACGATGCCGAGTTTTTTATCCGCGGGGTAACGACCTTCGGCTACAACAAAGACCCCCTGATCCTGATCGATAACATTGAGCTGTCGACCACCGACCTGGCCCGTTTAAACACGGACGATATCGAGAGCTTTTCGATCATGAAGGATGCCACGGCCACAGCCCTGTACGGGGCCCGGGGGGCCAACGGCGTCATCCTGGTAAAAACAAAGGAAGGAAGGGAAGGCAAAGCCAAGTTGTCTGTCCGGGTCGAAAATTCCATTTCCATGCCGACAAAGGAAATTGAACTGGCTGGCCCCATTACCTACATGAGGCTGCACAATGAAGCCATCCTGACCCGTGGCGGGGAATCCGGTAAATATACAGACGACAAAATAGAGCGCACCGTGCCCGGATCGGGTTCCCTGGTTTACCCGTCCACCGACTGGCGGAAAGAACTCATGAAAGACAGGACGGTCAACCAACGCGTCAACCTGAATGTCAGCGGGGGCGGGAAGGTGGCCCGCTACTATGTGGCTGCCTCCTTCTCGCAGGACAACGGGATTTTGAATGTCGACAGGAACAACAACTTTAATACGAACATCGACCTGAAAAAGTACACGCTGCGGTCGAACGTAAACATTAACCTGACCAAAAGCACGGAACTTAAAGTAAGCATGAGCGGGGCCTTCGATGACTACACGGGGCCCATCACCAGCGGCTCGGAAATGTATGAGCTGATCATGAAAAGCAACCCGGTGCTGTTCCCCGCCAAATTTCCGAAAGATGAGGACCACCGGTTCGTCCAGCACACGATGTTCGGGAATGCGGATGACGGCGGGTATTTAAACCCCTATGCCGAGATGGTGAAAGGGTACAAGGAATACGGCCGGGCAAATATCGGCGCCCAGATGGAACTGAAACAAAACCTTGACTTCTTCCTGAAAGGGCTTTCATTCCGGGGACTTTTCAATACTTCCCGGATTTCGTACTATGACCTGACCCGCCAGTATGTGCCGTTCTATTATAAAATTACCAGCTACGACTATCTGACCGAAGATTATACCATCGGTATTATTAACCCCGACGACGGGACCGAGTATATCGACTATGTCCCCGGGAGCAAGACAATGACTTTTACCACTTATGCCGAGGGCGCGCTGGACTACAGCCGTGATTTTGGCAAACACGGGGTAAGCGGACTGCTCGTGTTCCAGCTCCGCCATAAAGCCAACCCGAATGAAGCCACCGATCTGCAGTCGTCCCTGCCTTACCGCAACATTGGCCTGTCGGGACGGTTTACCTATGAATACGACAAGCGGTTCCTCTCCGAGTTTAATTTCGGGTATAACGGTTCCGAACGTTTTTCAAAGGAAAACCGGTTTGGCTTTTTCCCGTCATTCGGGTTGGGGTGGGTAATCTCCAATGAAGGATTTTTTGTTTCAATGAAAAAAAGTATCCCCAAACTGAAGCTGAGGGCTTCCTACGGGCTGGTCGGGAATGACGATATCAGCGACGACCGTTTCCTGTACCTTTCCAGTGTCGATATGGATAATCCGGACTATGGTTCCGGCTTTGGCTATGAGCAAAATGCCTACTGGCGGAACGGGATCTCGGTCAGCAGGTATGCCGATCCCGGCATCAGCTGGGAAGTCTCGGCCAAGGCCAACTACGCCCTCGAACTGAACCTGTTCAACAGCTTCGATCTGACGGCGGAATATTATACCGAGCACCGGAAGGATATCCTTCAGGACCGCAGTTCCATTCCCTATTCCATGGGATTGTGGTCGACGCCATCGGCTAACCTGGGCGAAGCGAAAGGCAAGGGGACCGATATTTCGGCCGATTATTCAAAGGCGTTTGGCAAATTCTGGACGCAGTTGCGGGTTAACTTTACCTATGCCACCAGTAAATACACCAAATACGAGGACTACGATTACACAGAGGAATGGTGGAAACTCAAAACCGGCCATTCCACCACCCAACAGTTTGGCTATATCGCCGAGGGCCTCTTTGTCGACGATGCGGAAGTAACGAACTCGCCCACCCAGTTTGGCGATTACCTGGCCGGCGATATCAAGTACCGCGACCTGAACGGCGACGGGGTAATCAATACCCGCGACCAAACGGCGATCGGTTACCCGACCACTCCCGAGATCGTCTACGGGTTCGGGGCTACCGTGGGGTATAAAAACTGGGATTTTTCCTTCTTTTTTAACGGGGTAGCGCGCGAATCGTTCTGGATCGACTATGAAAGCGTTTCGCCTTTCCTCGATACGTATGACGACGGCGTTGGCAACAATGCGCTGGCCCGGTTTATTGCCGGCAGCCACTGGTCGGAAGAGGACCGGGAAGCCTACGCCGCCTGGCCGCGCCTCTCGGAAACGCTGGTCACCAACAACGACCAGACCAATACCTGGTTTATGAGGAACGGCTCCTTTCTCCGGCTGAAGCAGGTGGAACTGGGGTACAGCCTGCCGGATAAACTGATCAAAAGGGCCGGGTTTACAAGCCTGAGGTTCTATTTTACAGGGACCAATCTGTTTTGCGTCAGCAGCTTTAAGTTGTGGGACCCGGAAATGGCCGGGGACGGCCTGGGCTATCCGCTGCAGCGGGTCTTTAACCTCGGCGTCAATATGTCTTTTTAAAGACGGTGTTTTAACATTATAAATTGCCTATCATGAATTTAGTTAAAAATATAAGGAAACCCCTTTTTATTGTCCTGGGCCTTGCCATGGCTTCCTGCGATTTTCTGGACATTGTGCCCGATTCTGTGGCCACCATCGAGGACAATGCATTTTCGATGCGGACACAGGCCGAAAAGTTCCTCTTTACCTGTTACGATTATCTGCCGAACCACGGATCGGTTTACGGGAACCCGGCCCATATCGGGGGCGACGAATACTGGACCGACGCCCAGTACTATTCGAACCACTACATGTATCCCTGGCAGATCGGCCGGGGGAACCAGCGGTCGGGCAGCCCCTATTGCGATTACTGGAACGGCAGTTACGGGGGAAAAGACCTGTACCAGGGGATCAGCGACTGTAATATCTTTCTGGCAAATGTCAGGTCGGTGCCTGACCTGGATGAGAGCGAATGCAACCGCTGGATCGCGGAGGTTGAATTTCTGAAAGCGTATTATCATTTCTGGCTGGTACGGATGTACGGTCCCATTCCTATTAAAGATGAGAACCTGTCGGTTAACTCGGAGACGGAAGAGATCAAGGTGTTCCGGAATACCCTGGACGAGTGTTTCGGTTACATTGTCAATAAGCTGGATACGGTCCTTGCCTGGAATTACCTGCCTGAAAAAATTGAGAATGAAGCGGAAGAGCTGGGGCGGATCACGAAAGAAGTTGTTTTGACCTTTAAGGCCCAGGTGCTGCTTACGGCTGCCAGTCCGCTGTTTAACGGGAATACCGACTATGCCGGTCTGACCGATGCCAACGGGGTTGAGATTTTCTGTCCGTCGAAAACGGAAGAAGAGAAGCTCCGGAGGTGGCAGAAGGCAGCGGAAGCCTGCGCCGAAGCCATTGATTTTGTGACTGCCAACGGGCACCGGTTGTATACCTATACCTCTATGGAATATGCCATCTCGGATGTGACCAAAGCCAAACTGAGCATCCGGGAAGCTGTGACGGAAAAATGGAACACCGAGATCATCTGGGCGAACTCGAACAGCTGGGTTGGCAATACCGGTGCCGATCTTCAATGCCAGGCCCTGCCGCGCGACCTGGAACTGGAAAAAGCTTCCTCGAATACCACCCAGCGGAATAACCACGGCGTTCCGCTCAAGATCGCCGCCCAGTTTTACACAGGGAACGGGGTCCCCATTACAGAAGATAAAACATGGGATTATAAAAACCGGTTCAGCCTGCGGACCGCCACTTCCGCTGAGAAATACCTGGTGAAAGAAGGCTATACCACTGCCGGGTTCAACTTTGACCGGGAAATAAGGTATTATGCCAGTCTTGGGTTCGATGGTTGCGTCTGGTTCGGGCAGGGCACAACCGACGACGAGGAGCCCCTGTATGTCCAGGCGAAAGCCGGACAGGCCGCTTCGAACCAGGTTTACCATTCGGTGAACCTGACCGGTATCTGGCCCAAAAAGATGGTCCACTTCAAGACCGTTGTCGGCGCTTCCAGCGGGATTACCTTCATTAAATATCCTTTCCCGGTCTTCCGGTTGAGCGATCTGTACCTGATGTATGCCGAAGCATTGAACGAGTCGGGCGCTCCCCGCAGCGAGGTATTGCCGTGGATCGATTTGGTGCGGGAAAGGGCCTCGCTCCCCGGGGTGGAGGAAGCCTGGACCAATTATTCGACCGATCCTGCCAAGTACAAGACACAAAGCGGGCTCAGGGAGATCATTCAGCAGGAACGGTGCATCGAGCTGGCTTTCGAAGGCAAGCGGTTCTGGGATATCCGCCGCTGGAAAACAGCGATGGACGACTACGCCAATAACCCGATCACGGGCTGGAATGTCAACTATTCCGGCGAGGAGGACTATTATCAGGAAGCATACCTGTTCAAACAGGATTTCAGTCCAAAGGATTATTTCTGGCCAATCAATGATAATGAAATACTCAGAAACGGGAATACCGTCCAGAATTACGGATGGTAACTAATTTATCCGACCATATAACAGGAAATAAAATGAAACAGATCCTATTTTATTCTTTCGCTTCCCTGGCATTGCTTTGTTCATGCGGCGAAGCGGACATGAACGATCCGTATGGAAGTAAAATTGCCCCGGCACAGGTGACCAACGTGTCCGTGAAGGACTCCTACGGCGAGTCGGTTGTCAGTTACGACAAGCCCGACGACCGGAACCTGAAGTACGTAAAAGCGGTGTACATGACCGACGACAGTACTGAATTTGATGCCAATGCTTCGTACTATACCGATACCATTTTAATTAACGGCTTCGGACATGCAGGCGCCTACCGGGTCGATCTGTATTCTGTCAGTTACGGCGAAGCGTATTCCGGTCCGGTAAGCGTAACGGTCAACCCGTTGACCCCTCCCTACCTGATGGCCTATGACAGCCTGGAGATCAATTCAACCTTTGGCGGGATCAGCATTCAAACCAGTAACCGGACAGGGGCAAAACTTTCGATAGGCTCCTATAAGAAAAATGAGGACGGGGAATGGGAAGAGATCGGCATGACCTATACAACCGCCCGGAACATTGCCTTTTCGGTAAGGGGGCAGGAGAGTGTTGAAACAGAATTCGGGGTGCAGGTCAGGGACCGGTGGTCGCATTTGTCAGAAATAAAAACAACAGTTGCAACGCCTCTGTACGAGATTGAATGTGACAAATCGCTCTTCAAGTCCGATCCGATTTTAACCGACACCTACGAGATGCATAGCTGGTCGGGATCCAATACCAAATTTGAAGCCTTGTGGGACGGGTCCATCCTCCAGGGCACCTCTACCTGTTTTCATACAAAAACGACAGACCCGATGCCCCAGCATTTCACAATCGATCTGGGAATGGAGTACCAGCTGAGCCGGTTTGTCGTACATGGCAGGGCAAGCGCAACGGCGGCCGGTGCCAGTTCAGATGTCTGGACCTATGTTTTTGCCAGCGGCCATCCCAAAACATTCGAATTATGGGGCAGTACCAATCCGGACCGGGAAACCGGGGCGTTTGATGATACCTGGTTCCTGGTTGGCACTTATACCATAACCCGGGCCGATGGGTCGACGACCACCCAGGCGGTATCTGCCCTGACCGATGAGGACAAAGCCCTGATTGTGGCCGGGAGCGAATTTGACGTTCCCGACGGTACCCCCAAACTGAGATGGATCAGGTTCCGCACGCTCAACACCTATGGCAACGTAAATTCGGTGATGCTGGATGAACTTACCTTCTACGGAGCTGAAGCAACCGGAACCGAATAAACAACGACAAGACAAATTTTATTCAGATATGAAACACTTATTTCTTTTTATCATGATAGCCGGCATGCTGGCGGGATGCAGTCCGATGGACGACAATTACAGTAATTTCCTGGAGGACGGGCCGGTCGTTTACCTGGCGAAGTTGGAAGCAGACTCGGTACAGGTGAACGCAGGACGCTACCGGCTGGGCATTTCCTGGCCAAAGCTGGATGATGTCAGGCCCAAAAAAGCAACAATTACCTGGGCGAACGGAACGTCCTCAACCGGGGTCGATGTAAAAGACGGAAGTTCTACCTCCGTTGTTATTGGCAGCTTAGACGAGGCTTCTTACATTTTTGAGATCACCTTATATGATGATGAGGGGAACAGTTCCCTGACCACTTCGGTTACCGGCACGGTATACGGGGAAGCGTACGAAAAGTACCTGCAAAACAGGGAAGTGACCGCTTTCGATTTGCAGGACAGCCAGGCAACGCTGACTTTTGATGAACTTGCCGGTGAAACCTGCATCGGTACGGAAGTGCTGTGGGGACAGAACGGACAGGACAATACCGTATTGATGGATTCGGCGACAAGCCAGGTGGTACTCGACGGTTTCTGCAGTTCTTCCTTCCGGTACCGGGCCATGTATAAGCCGGAAGCGGCGGCGATCGACACGTTTTATTCGACGGCATCGGTCTATGCCCTTAATACGGATGTGTTAAGCTTCAGCAAGACTACCGGCCGGCTGGAAGTTAATTTTGCAGCGGTGACAGACGATCATTATGCCGGGATTGATATGAACTGGACTTCAGACGGGGAAGCATTTGATTACCGGCTGGAAGCTTCCTCTGGCTTTACAGCTTCGGTCGATCCCGGCGAAGCTGCCGGGATCCAGTACAGGACGGTTTTTATTTATGACGGGCAGGAATATTATTCCGGTTATGCGGAACTGGAGATCCTGCAACCTGTCGATCTCGACCGGAGCGGATGGAGCGTGTCGGTTTCCCATGCACTTCCCGCTGATGCGGCTATCAGCAATGCGCCGGAAAGCCTGACCGACGGGGACGGGGGGACCTGTCTTTCGATGGTGAAGCCGGGCAAATCTTATGGCGGCGTAACCGTTGGTGAAGAAGAGACCGTCTACTTTATTATCGATATGGGCACTGACCGGACCTTCGATTATTTCAGGATTTTGCACCGCGATAACGGGAATACCAACTTAAGGGCGCAAAAATACTCCTTCTACGGAAGTGATGACGGGGCCAGCTTCAGCGCGATCAGTGAAGGCGTTGCCGTGGATGCCGGTCAGCTGAGCCTCATGGGAGACCTGCCAAAGTCAACTTACCGGTATATTAAAGTTACTTACGACCAGTGGAGCTCCTCCTCGAGCACCATGCAGATTGCCGAATTCAACCTGGGAGTAAGGCAATAAACAGCACGTTAAGAACAGGCGGCCTCACTGATACCGGGCCGGGACATAAAAGAAAAACGTTCTCCCGAAAACTTCGGAAGAACGTTTTCTGGTGTTGTATAGATTTTATTTCTCCTTGTATGGATTTTTTTCGACATGGTTAACCGCTTAATTTTTGATTTTTATTTTTTATTGAAACCGGTGGATTGACCTTCCTGTTTCAGGGGTTCCAGATGCTTAGCCTTGAGGTTCCGGGACGTACTGTTCGATGCAAAATGCTATTTATATAAAAAATAAAACTGAATTATTTCGAATGAAAAAACAATTGTGCTTCATGTTCATTGCAGGGATGGCATCTGCTTCATTTGTCTTATTACCAAAGGGGCAACATGAATCAGATGCCCGACCGGAGATTTACCATCATGGATGGATTGATTTAAACAAAAATGGGAAAAAGGATATTTACGAAGATCCTGCCGAGGACATTGACAAGCGTATCGATGATCTTTTGTCCCGGATGACGATTGACGAAAAGACCTGTCAAATGGTTACACTTTATGGCTATAAACGGGTTTTGAAAGATTCGCTGCCAACTGCGGATTGGAAAAATGAAATCTGGAAGGACGGGATCGGAGCAATTGATGAACATCTGAATGGTTTTCAGGGATGGGGCCGGCCCCCCATGGATAACATTTATTGCTGGCCTGCTTCCAATCATGCAAAAGCGTTGAACGAAGTGCAACGTTTTTTTATAGAAGATACCCGGCTGGGGATTCCGGCTGATTTTACCAACGAAGGGATCAGGGGGGTAGAAAACTATAAAGCAACCAACTTCCCGACGCAATTGGCTTTAGGGCAGACCTGGGACAGGGAACTGATCCGCCAGGTTGGTTATATTACCGGCGAGGAGGCCCGTTTGCTGGGATATACGAATGTTTATGCTCCAATTCTGGATGTAGCGCGTGACCAGCGTTGGGGCCGGATGGAGGAATCATACGGAGAATCTCCTTTTTTGGTTGCTGAATTAGGGATTGCCATGACAAAAGGGATGCAGACCAACTATCAGGTTGCTTCCACCGCTAAACATTATGCGATATACAGTAATAACAAAGGGGCCCGGGAAGGAATGGCCCGGGCAGATCCACAGATAGCTCCGCGCGAAACCTGGCTGATCCACCTGTATCCGTTTAAACGGGTTATCCGGGATGCCGGTTTGCTGGGAGTTATGAGTTCATACAACGATTATGACGGAATACCTATTCAGGGCAGCTATTATTACCTGACAGAGATATTACGCAATCAGATGGGCTTTCATGGCTATATTGTTTCGGACAGTGATGCCGTCATTTATTTATACAATAAGCACCATACTGCCTCAGACTATAAAGAAGCCGTCAGGCAGGCTGTTGAGGCCGGATTAAATGTCAGATGTACCTTCCGTTCGCCGGACTCTTTTGTAAAACCGTTGAGGGAGCTGGTTAAGGAAGGTAAAATTTCAGAAAAACTGATTGACCAACGGGTACGCGATATTTTGCGGGTAAAGTTTTTAACGGGGCAGTTTGACCATCCGTACATGGAAGATTACAAAAAAGCGGATGAAGTCGTAAATGGCAGCGCCAATCAACAGGTAGCTTTGCAGGCTTCCCGGGAATCGATTGTTCTGTTGAAAAATAGTAACAATACCCTGCCGCTTGATGCCAATCGTCTGAAACGGATTGCCGTTATTGGGCCAAATGCGGACGACGGCAGTTATGCATTGGGGCATTACGGGCCGTTGGGTGTTGAGGTGTCTACTGTTCTGGATGGCATAAAAGCAAAAGCAGGCAACCGGTTCGATGTTGTTTATGCCAAAGGTTGCGATATTGTGGATGCCAACTGGCCTGACAGCGAAATCTTGCCGGCGCCTCTGACAGACGAAGAACAGGCAGGTATTGCTGATGCAGTAAACGCAGCGCAGTCATCTGATTTATCGGTCGTTGTTCTGGGAGGGGGGCAGCGGACCTGTGGTGAAAACAAGTCACGGTCAAGTTTGAATTTGCCAGGAAGGCAACTGGATCTGATAAAAGCTGTCTATGCAACAGGCAAGCCGGTTGTCCTGGTTGTTATCAGCGGGCGTCCCTTGTCAATAAACTGGTCTGTACAAAATATTCCGGCTATTTTGCAGGCTTTTTATCCCGGATCACAAGGAGGGAAAGCAATCGCTGACGTATTATTTGGTGATTATAATCCCGGAGGAAAGCTAACCGTTACGATTCCGAAGACGGTTGGCCAGATTCCCTTTAATTTTCCTGCCAAGCCGAATTCACAGATTGATGCCTGGGGACAAAGCGGGTTGAATGGTTCACGGGCAAGGGTCAATGGAGCGTTGTTCCCATTCGGCTTTGGTTTAAGTTACACCGATTTTGTATATACAGACCTGAGGTTAAGTGCCGCGTCTGTTTTACCGGATCAAAATATACAGGTTTCATTCCGGGTTAAAAATGTTGGCAAACGTGAAGGGGATGAAGTCGTTCAGCTTTATTTAAGAGATTTGGTAAGTTCGGTTACAACTTACGAGAAGGTACTGAGGGGATTTGATCGTGTCCGGTTGAAGCCGGGAGAAGAGAAAAAGCTGAATTTTACTCTGACCCCGGAGGACTTGTCGCTGCTGGATAAGGATATGAAAGAGGTTGTTGAACCGGGCCGCTTCAGGGTTATGGCAGGGGCCTCGTCTGAGGATATTCGCTTGCAGGATGAATTTGAAGTTGTATCAGAAGATGATCGCTCAATTGCGGAAACTTCCGGATCGGTACTGAGCTATGTTCATGCTTCTGATAAGGAACAGGATCTTAAAAAATTATTCGACAAGGATACTCATACCTCTTGGGAAACAAAGTCGAAAGACGCTTATATCGATTTTGAATTAAAAGATCATGCCCGGCCGGATTCAATTGCTATTCAATGGGCAGACGGAGAAAAAGTCTCTTACCGTTTCGAGATTCAGTTGTCAGGAGGAGGCGGGCAGTTTATCCGGGTCTTCTCCGGGACGAGCAGCCGGGCAGCTGATTTTGAAACCTACCGGTTTAAAGGGTTTCCGGCAACCGACTTAAGATTGGTTTTCCATGGGAGTACCACGAATTCCAAAGTGGCTGCGGTGTCTGGTATATGTTTAAGTGAATTAAAATACTGATCGAATAAAAAACTGTTTATGTTTCAAAAAATAAAACTTGCATTTGTTACAGGTCTGTGCCTTCTTGTATTTAAAAGTCAGGGACAACGGACTGAAGTAAGGCTGACCGATGGTTGGGAATACGTGAAAGGGGACCTGGGAGGGGTTTACGAAGCTCTGCGGACAGGAGAAGCGTCGTTGTTACCCAAATGGCAAAAAGTTTCGGTGCCGCATTGTTTTAATGAGTATGATGCTGTTGATCCGGATTTGCCTTATTATGAAGGCCCCGGATGGTATCGTACGTTTATTGCGGTTAACGATGAGGATCAGGGAAAACGGTATATTTTGCATTTCGAAGGCGCAGGGCAAAAAACAAAAGTGTTTATTTACGATCAATTGGTCGGAACACATACCGGAGGGTATGATGAATTTTACATTGATATTACAGATGCCGTTCGAAATTACCGGGTTAACAAAGGGCGGTCAGGATCAGGAGAAAACCGTATTCCTCTGGTTGTTCGCTGCGATAATTCACGCGACCTGGAGATGATCCCTTCAGATCTGAGCGATTTCAATATTTATGGCGGATTATACCGGTATGTTGATTTGATTACTGTTCCGGATATTTCTTTTCAGCAAATTCATATCGACACCAGATTAGACGATCGTTACAAGCAGGCACAGGTAACTGTTTCGCCTGAGTTTTATAATCCTTTAGCCATCAGTGAAGCAGTGACTGTTCATTATGCCGTAATTGATCCGTCTGGAAAGGAGGTTCAGACGGGTACCGTTGACGCTTCTGCTCCGGACACCGCTAAATTCCGATATACGGTGGATATCGCGCATCCTGTGTTATGGTCGGTCGATCAGCCTCAGCTATACACGTTGAAAGCTATTCTTGAGACCAGTAACGGAAAGGATGAGTTTATTCAGCAATTCGGGCTGCGTAATTTTAAGTTTATACCTCACGGTCCGTTCTTGTTGAACGGGAAACGGCTTTTTCTCCGGGGGACCCACCGTCACGAAGATCATGCCGGCCTGGGAGCTGCCATGCCTGATCGTTTAATACTGAAAGAAATGAAGATGATTAAGGATATGGGGGCTAATTTTATTCGCCTTGGCCATTATCAACAGTCTAAAACGGTTTTGAATGCCTGCGATAGCCTGGGTATACTTGTCTGGGAAGAGATTCCATGGTGCCGTGGCGGATTGGGTAACGATGTTTATAAGGAGCAGGCACGCCGGATGCTTACGAATATGATCAATCAGCATTACAATCATCCTTCAGTTATAATTTGGGGTTTAGGTAATGAAAATGACTGGCCCGGTGATTTTCCCGGTTTCGCGAAAGAAAAAATCCGGGAATTTATGACGGAGTTGAATGATTTGTCGCATAAGCTTGATTCCGTCCGGAAAACAGCGATCCGTCGCTGCGATTTTTGTTCGGATATTGTAGATGTTTACTCTCCTTCAATTTGGGCTGGTTGGTACCGGGGAAACTTTACGGAGTATACGAATGTGTCAAAAGAATGGAATGATAAGGTGAATGTTTTTCTTCATGCCGAATGGGGAGCGAGCAGTCATGCCAGGCGTCATTCCGAAGATCCGGATAAAGGATTGGAAAGTATTTCGACCGGAAAAGGGACTGATGAGCGAAGTGGCGATTTTCTTCTTACCGGCGGAAATGCCAGGGTTTCGAAAGATGGCGACTGGTCGGAAACGTATGCCTGCAACCTGATTGACTGGCATTTGAAAGAACAGGAAAAAATGGAGGATTGGCATGTGGGAACGGCTTTTTGGGTGTTTAAAGACTTTTCAACGCCTTTGCGTCCTGATAACCCGATTCCCTATGTGAATCAGAAAGGTGTTGTTGAAAGGGATTTGACACCGAAGGAATCTTATTATGTGTTCCAGTCGTATTGGGCAAAAAAGCCGATGGTGCACCTTTACGGACATACCTGGCCCGTAAGATGGGGGGACCGTGATGAACTGAAAATGGTGAAAGTTTATTCCAATTGTGATCAGGCTGAACTTTTTCTTAACGGGAAATCAATGGGGGTGCGTCACCGTGACAGCCAAAATTTTCCGGCAGCTGGTTTGCGTTGGATGGTGAAGTTTAGGGAAGGGGAAAATCATCTTAAAGTTATTGCACGGAAAGGTAACGAACTGCTGACGGACTCTCTTTCCCAGGGCTATCAGGCAGAAAAATGGGGAAAACCGGTTTTCTTAAGATTAACTGAGGTCAGCCGGTCTGCCGGAACAGTTCTTCTAGAAGCGAAAGCTTTCGACCGGAACAATATTTTCTGTCCGGATGCCAAAAACCGGGTTCGTTTTAGTCTTGCAGGGGAAGGTTCACTAATCGATGATTTGGGAACTTCAACCGGGTCTCGGGTGATTGAATTATATAACGGACGAGCTTTGATTTCTGTTAATCTGACAGGCAATGCCGTTGTTTGCGTGACCTCTTCCGGGTTGGAACCAGGGTCTGTCAAGCTTGATGAATAGATGTTCCAATTATGCCAGGTGTTTTGATTTTTTTGTTTTTGACAGTAAATAAATTATTAGGAAGGCAAAAGAGGTGAGTATTCGTGTGCTCGCCTCCTTTGCTTTTGGCTCTATCGATTTTGTTGATTAGAAAAAATTAGATCATAAATATTTTCTGAATACTGGGAGGATTTGTACATTGGGAGGGAAATTTGGATATAAATCAGTTGATTAAGTGGATATTTTTCGTGTTTTAATAAATATCATCTTTCTGTTGCTTGCTTTCCTTACGGGATATAGCCAGGAAGATATGATTGTACGCCAGTACAACAAATCAAAAGGTTTGTCTCAGAATACGGTTTTTGACATTGCCCAGGATGCCGATGGTTTTATTTGGCTTGCAACACGTGAAGGGCTGAATAAATTTGACGGACGTAATTTCTTTGTTTATCGCAATACCCCATCAGAATCAAGCTCCATCGCTTATAATGATTTGCGTAAACTTTACTGGGATAAAACGCTGAATAAACTGTGGATCGCCACATTGGATGGCTTAAGCTTATATGATCCGGTGACAGACCGTTTTAGCAATTATAACTTCAAAAAGTCGGACTGGGAGATCAATGCCATATTCAGTGTTACAAGGGATAAATCCGGACGACTGTGGATCGGGGCGAACTCCGGTTTGATCCGGTTTGATGAAAAAACGAATGATTTTCAATTTTTTCAGCGCAGTACGGATGGATATAATCTGAGCGTTGTTTCATTCGTATTCCAGGATCGGCGTGATATATTGTGGGTGGGGACAAAAAATGGACTCTTTAACATCACGGTCGGGGGAAAAACTATTATAAAACGGGCCGATGCCGGCTATCCGGCCCTTGGTAAATATGCCGGACTGTATATGCAGACGATAGCGGAGGACAAAAAAGGGCAAATCTGGCTTGGAACCTTTGATTCAGGAGCTATTCGTTTTTCTGTGGAATCTCATCAGATACTGGAGTTGAAGCATAATGAAAACAAGGCCGGAATGTTGTTGCATAACAATGTCAGGACCATTCTTTGCAATCAGGACCATGTTTTACTGGGGACCCTTTCGGGGCTAAATCAATATGACCTGGAAACGCAGAGACTGGAGAAAGTCAATCTCGTTAATGAGTCGGGTGAGAATACTGAAGGTAATACATCGATCCGGTCCTTGTTCCTGGATTCGAATGGCGGATTGTGGATAGGGACTTTTTTTGAGGGGGTGTTGTATTATGATCAAAGACTGGCACGGTTTCAGCCTATTAATTATATCCCGGATTATAATAACGTGATCAGTTCGTTTTCAGAAGATGTTTTAGGCCGGTTATGGATAGGAACAGAAGGCGGAGGTTTATGTATAAAAGGGCAGGGCCAAATTAAAAAATACAGGCATAATACAGATGTGAGGAATTCACTGTGTGGAAATAATATAAAGTGTATTAAACAAAACAATGGAAAGTTTTGGATTGGCACCTATCAGAATGGATTGTGTGTAACTGAAGATCCCGGTAAGGGATTTCAGTCATTCGCGCAGACCCCTGGCAATCCGGCTTCATTGTCAAATAATAACGTATATGATTTGCTTCCGGACCTTAACTGGCTTTGGGTTGCAACATATGGCGGTGGGTTAAACCGGATGAATTTAAAATCCAAAATTTTTGTTCATTATGTCCATCATGAAGAAGATAGTACATCCCTTAGTTCAGATTTTTGTCGCGTAATCTTTAAAGATAAAGGGAACAGGATCTGGATTGGGACGAATGACGGGCTTAACCTTTTGGAAGAGGGGGAGGCGCTTTTTTTTAAGCGGTATGTCCTGGGCGTAAGGATTTATTCTATCCAGCAGACTGATTCAAATGGTTTATGGCTGGGGACTTTTCAGAAAGGGTTGCTTTACTTTAGTTTTCGAACCTTGCAGGCAAGGCCGGTATTGGGGAATAAAGAAATTGCACAGGCTTCCGTATACAGTATCCTGAGTGAGAATAATAACTACATTTGGCTGTCGTCCAATGCCGGAATATTCCGGTTCGATATCAAGAAAAACTTATTTAATTCATTCGTTTTTACTGGAAAGCTCAATACGCTGGAATATAATTATAATGCATGTTTTAAAGCTTCCAACGGTAAATATTATTTCGGGACCACGGATGGCTATGTTACTTTCAGTCCGGACAAGTTTACATTTAGTGATTTTAAACCTCCCCTGGTTTTTACTTACCTTGATGTACTGGGCGAACGTGTGCGGAATGATACCCTTAACGGTATTCTTTCTGAAAATATAAATTATGCGAAAAAGATTGTATTTGATTACGGTAAAGCCAATTTTACAATTGGTTTTGCCAGCCTGGATTATTTTAATCCGCAGTCTGCCAGGTATGCCTATAAAATGGACGGTATTGAGAGGAGCTGGGTCGAAACCGGCATGCCTATGGCTACTTATACAATACAACGGCCGGGGGAATATACATTATTTGTAAAATCGACAGACGGGGAAGGATTTTGGAATCCAAATGTGAAACAGATTTTCATTGAAGTCCGTCCTCCCTGGTGGAGATCAGATACCGCTTATTTTGTATATTGCTTTTTACTATTTATCCTGGGGGCTGCTTTGTGGCAATATCTTCGGTTAAGGCATTCGTTCCGGATGGAACAACTGGTTAATCAGCAGCAGGCCGAGATAAATAAAATGAAATTGAATTTTTTTACAAATGTAACTCATGAGTTTCGTACCCCTTTAACGTTAATATTAGGTCCTTTGAAGGATGTCGTCCGCTTTTATGAGGGGACGGAACACGAGCCTAAGCTTAAGATTATTCTGAAGAATGCAACCCGGTTGCTGAATCTTACAAATCAGCTGATGTCTTTTCGTACGCTTGAAGAAGGCCATTCCAAAATAAACGTTTCCGCTCAGGATATTGTGACGTTTGTGCACGAAATATTTCTGATGTTTAGCGATAAGGCCGTACGCCATGGGATCCGGTACAATTTTAAGACGGATAAGCCGGAAATTATCGTGTGGTATGATAAAGATATGATCGAGAAAGTATTTTACAATTTACTTTCGAATGCTTTCAAATTTGTTCCCGAAGGAGGCATGATCGGGCTGGAAATATCCGTTGAAGGAAATTCTGTTACAATACGGGTTAAAGATAACGGCCGGGGGATCAAACCCCAGAATCTGGATAAAATTTTTGACCGGTATTATGAAGATTCGACCAACGGACAGGAACATGGTTATGGAATCGGCCTGGCCATGAGTAAAGATTTTATTGCCCTCCATCACGGGGCCATTGTTGCGGAAAGCCAATATGGAGAAGGGGCAGTATTTACAGTACAGTTACCTCTGGGGCATGAACATTTTAAAGCTGAGGAATTGGATCTTTCCTCTTTGAAAGATAATGATATCGCAAATTATATTACGCTTGACACGGTTGAAAATACGCCTGAAAACGCATTTGCGGACCCTAAAGCTCTTACAGACGATAAAGATGTCCTTTTAATTATTGAAGATAATGAAGAAATTGCCAAGTATATCTGCTCAATTTTTTCCGGTCATTTTCAGGTTATTTGGGCTGCCAACGGGAAAGAGGGCTTAAAACTGGCTTACTCGGCAATGCCCGGTATTATTGTAAGCGATGTTTTAATGCCCGAAATGGACGGCATAACGTTTTGTCAGAGATTGAAATCAGAGCTGGCAATCAGCCATATCCCCGTTATCCTGTTAACAGCCCGTACTTCCTCTCTCTATGAAATGGAGGGCCTTAAAATCGGTGCAGATGATTATATAACAAAGCCGTTTGATCCGGAATTGTTAAAGTTGAAGGTTATCAATATTGCAAAAACGAGGATGAGGCTTTATCACAAAATTGAAGTTGACAATTCTTTTAATCCCCGGGAAGTTGTTATGCCTTCACCAGATCAGGATTTTTTAGCCAGGCTGTTTGAACTGATCGAGTCAAACATCGAAAATCCGGAATTTGACATCGAACAATTTGCCCAGGAGATTGGCTTAAGCAGATCCTTATTTTTTAAAAAAGTGAAGGTACTGACGAATCAAACGCCTAAAGGGCTACTGGTTAGTATGCGTCTTAAGAGGGCGTCACAGTTGTTGAATGGGAAAAGTTTGTCGGTATCGGAGGTGGCTTATTCTGTTGGTTTTAATGATCCGAAATATTTTGCGAAATGTTTTAAAAAGGTTTATAACGTGCTGCCTTCGGAATATAAAGGGATAGATGAAGACTGAACAAGCCACTGATTGCCTGGTCGTATTCCTTATTTTTATCATGTTGCTTATCCGGGATTACCTGCTTTCCGTAAGATTATCATTACTGTCGTGTTGATGGGGGTATTCTATCGCCGTAATTTTCTATGTATTAATAGTATTTCTTCCCTTTGATTGAATTGGAACGGTTTTGAGATTTTATTCCTCCTTATCTGGACTTTTTTAAACATTCCCCAATGACGAAAAGGTCATCTTTGTTATCCAAACGATAATTTATTTGAAAACGTTTTAAATTCTGAAATCTAGGAACGGACATGAGTGCCTCCTTTTCTCACAGGAGCGTGGTTAAGATGGCAAGTTTCATGTGGAAACTAAAAACCAAATTATTAAAGTATATGGAAAAGGCGATTTTATTATTTTATGTAATCATTTTTGGAAGCGCAGGCAGCTGTACAGAAGAACAACATTTTGGGGTCAACGCTGAAGAGAATCAAAGTTCAGAAAGTATCACGAAATCCGGGGAAACAGTTCTTTCCGGGGGAACTCTTCTTTGGGATGGTTCGGCCGAAAATGGGACCGGAGTATTTAAAGCTATCGAAAAGCAGGATAACGACGGGAATTATGGTTCCACAAACGGATCCTATGTCGAGGCAGTAACCGACAGCACTGAAGGCCTTGTCTGGAAATTTTATAAAGCGGCACTGGATCGTCGCTGCGAAGCAAGAGGGGCGAAAGGAGTAACTCCAACCATAGGGGAAACGTATTATCTGGGATACCGCTTTAAACTTACGGAGGTTTTAACATGGCCTGATCTTGGAAATTATTTTGCATTATCGCAATGGAAGACCTATGGTACCCCAAATCTTCAAAATTATCCGATCCTGACAACGATTAACAGCGGGTACTTTAAAATTCAACATTTTGATGTGGACGGGAACAGGATTGATTTACTAAAGGAACCTGTGAGTCCGGATGTCTGGTACTCTGTAGTCGTAAAAATAAAGGTTGGGGATACTTCGACTACAGGAGAATTTCAGGTCTGGTGGGGAAATACTTCAACTCCAAGTACCTTGTTGACGGGGGATACAAGTTATTCATGCCGGACATTTGATGGCGAAAGGATCGATCCGAAATGGGGTTATTATCATGAAACAGATCGTCCGGGAACAATCTATTTTTCCAGGTTAAAAATAGGTACCGGTTGGGATGTTGTGAAACCATATTAAGTTGTTGTAATGCTGCTTTGTTAAAATGATTTTAGGATTAAGAAATATTAATAATTAGAAGGATACTGGTTGGGCTAAATTTTTCCGATGGTCTTTTCTAGTCTTATATTAATCAAACTTTCAATTATGAGAAATTATTTGCTGAAATTTTTTCTGGTGCTGTGGTTGATAACGGCAACATTTATTTCTATGTATGCTCAGGAGTCAACCATATCTGGTCGTGTAACCGATTCGACAGGAGAGTCTATTCCGGGCGTTTCGGTTCAGTTTAAAGGAACAACTGTGGGGACAGTGACTGATATGGACGGTAATTTTAAAATGAAGAAACCTGAAAAATCTCATATCCTGGTGTTTTCGTTTGTTGGAATGGAAAGCCAGGAAATGGATGTTCGTGGAAAAACTGCGCTTGCAGTGAAAATGCGAAACTCAAATGTAAATCTGCAGGAGGTAGTTGCTGTGGGATACGGAACAGTTGCCAAGAAGGATCTTACCGGTGCTGTTGCTAAAGTTGATATGTCAGAAATGCAGGATGCTCCTGTAAAATCTTTTGAGGAAGCCCTTGCCGGACGAGTGAGTGGCGTGCAAATCAGTTCAACTGACGGTCAACCTGGTTCTGCAATGAACATTGTAATTCGAGGTGGAAACTCAATCACACAAAGTAATTCACCATTGTATGTTATTGATGGTTTTCCTATGGAGAGTTCCGACAATCTCGGAATAAATCCCGCTGATATTGAGTCAATAGATGTATTAAAGGATGCCTCAGCGACAGCAATTTATGGCGCAGAAGGAGCGAACGGGGTAATTATTATTACCACAAAAGCCGGTATTGAGGGTGCACCACGTATAACTTATGACGCTTATTACGGAATTCAAAAGATTACCAAAGAAATGGATATGCTTACCCCATACCAATATGTAGTTTATCAGAATGAAATAGATCCTGATGAAACTTACTCAAGGTGGCTGAAAAATGGAGAACGCGATCTGGATTATTATAAGGATGTGAAAGGAATTGACTGGCAAAACCAGATTTTTCGAACAGCACCATATCAAAATCATTATTTGAATATTACGGGAGGAAACAAAAAGACAAAGTATACTGCAACTATTTCTTATTTTGATCAGGAAGGAGTGCTGATTAATTCTGGTTTTAGCCGGATTTTAGGAAAATTAAGATTGGATCAGACGGTGAACGACAAACTTAAGGTGGGCCTCCAATTTAGTTATAACCGTGATAAAAAATATGGAACTCCTCCTTCTGTTAGCAGCAGCAGCAGCGCTTCAGGATATTTAATGTATTCAGTATGGGCGTATCAACCAATGTCTTCTGATGACGATGTAAACCTTTTGGACCAACTGGTTGACCCAGATACTGATACCGATAATGATTATCGGTTTAACCCGGTTTTATCGGCTAAGAATGAGATTCGTGACCGCTTTTATGATGTTATAAATGTAAATGGCTATGCCGAGTATGAACTCATAAAGGGATTAAAATACAAATTTTCGGGTGGTCTTAATAACAGTTTGCAAAAATATGAATATTTTAATGGTTCTCAGACCCGTCTCGGGTACGAAAATTCCAGCTTAGGGGGACCAAATGGAGGAGTAACCCATTATGAATATAGAAAATGGCTTGTTGATAATATCTTGACTTATGATAAGAAGATCAAAGATCATAAGTTTAATGTGATGGCAGGTTTAAGCATGGAAGATAATTCATCCTCTATTTTTGGTGCAGAGGCTCTTTATGTTGACGATGAATCTCTTGGAATTGATGCTTTAGACTTAGGAACACCTACCGAAATTACTTCTTCTTCATCCGAATCGACTTTGAAGTCCTTTATTTCGAGATTAAACTATAACTACAAATCTAAATATTATTTTACGGGGACTTTTAGAGCCGATGGATCATCTAAATTCTCAAAGCAAAACCGCTGGGGATATTTCCCTTCTGCCTCTATTGCTTGGAGGGCTTCGGAAGAACAATTTTTGAAGCCTGTAAAGCAAATTTCAAATTTAAAGGTTCGACTTAGCTGGGGGATAACAGGTAATAACAGGGTCGATGATTTTGCGTCAAGTGCTCAGCTGGGGTCTGATTACTATGCGTTTAATGATGAATTGTCCCAGGCGGTTTATATCTCTCAGCTTGAAAATGCCGACCTGAAATGGGAATCGACCGAACAGACTGACTTAGGGGTTGATTTCGGCTTACTGGATAGCAGAATCAATATAACTGCTGATATTTATAGAAAGACGACACGAGATTTGTTACTGGATGCAAATTTACCTGCAACAACCGGTTTTGATACAGCCTATAAAAATATTGGATCAATGCGTAACCAGGGACTTGAATTTTCTCTGAATACGGTAAATATTGATAATCCAAAATTCAAATGGACTTCCAGTTTTAATATTTCATTTAACCGGAATAAGGTCCTGGCTTTAAGTAATAATGAAGAAAGTATGACCAGCAGTGTTTCCTGGGATTACTGGTGGAGAGAAGTTCCCGCTTACATTGCTAAAGTAGGGAAGCCAATCGGACAAATTTGGGGTGTAATCTGGGATGGTGTTTACCAATTGGATGATTTTAATGAAATTGGAGGGAACTATGTCTTAAAAGGCAATGTGCCTGCGAATGGTGACACTCGCAGTACAATCCAGCCCGGCTACATTAAATACAAGGATTTAAATGGAGATGGTACGGTTGATTCGGACGATAATGTAATTATTGGTAATACGCAGCCTAAACATACAGGAGGTTTTTCGAATACGTTTGAGATTGGTCCTTTTGATCTCAATTTCCTTTTGGAATGGTCGTATGGAAATGATGTGCTCAATGCCAATCGATTGATCTTTGAGAGTACCTCGACTTATGGACGAAACCAGTTTGCAACCACAGCAGATCATTGGTCTGTTGACAATCAGGATTCGAAGCTGCACGTACCACTGGGAGATGGCCCTAATTATTATTCTACGAGAGTAGTTGAAGACGGCTCATACCTCCGATTGAAGAATATCATGGTAGGATATACATTTAACAAGGCGTTGTTGAAAAAAATGAAAATAAATAGCCTCAGGGTTTATCTGAAAGGACAAAACCTGTATACCTGGACAAACTACACTGGGTTTGATCCTGATGTAAATACAAGAGGAACAGGACTAACCAAAAGTTTTGATTATTCGGCCTACCCTGAGGCTAAGTTGGTTACAATCGGGTTAAAGCTAGTTTTTTAATAAAAAAAACAGTAATTCTATGAAATATAACATTATTACAATTATATTGATGATGTTGCTTACATCATGCAAGAATTTTTTGGATGTTACTCCAACAGATTTTTTATCTCCGGAAAATTATTACAATAATGATGACGAAGCGTTGGCTGGTCTGGCCGGAGTTTACGATGCTTTGGGAAATGGAGATGCTTTATACGGTCAAAATCTATGGCTTCATTTTGCAATGGCTAACGATCTGGAATATATCGGGAAAAGCTATATAAAGACAGGTTATATGCTGATTTATAACTATGATGCTTCAAATCCATATCTTGAGGCTACCTGGGCCGGATTATATGAAGGGATTAACAGGGCAAACAGTTTTATCTCTTCGATTAAAGAGGCCGACAATGTGGATGAGGATATTCGTCTCCGTTACGAAGGTGAAGCGCGTTTTCTAAGAGCTCTTTTTTATTTTCATCTGGTATGCAATTGGGGTGATGTTCCCTTAAGACTGGACGCGACCACGAGTGTTGATGATGTCAATATTGCGTTAACTGACAAAGATTCTATTTACAGTGTCATTTTGGATGATCTGCAGTTTGCCCAGGAGAATGTTTTGTCTGCAGATGAAGTGCCAACTAGCGGACGAGTCAGCAAAAGTGCTGTTTGGGGGATGCTTGCCCGGGTATATTTGAAAATGGCTGGTTATCCTTTGCTGGAAACTGATCATTATAAAGATGCCAAATACTGGGCACAAAAGGTCATAGATAGTGGATTACACGAGTTAAATCCGGATTACGCCCAAATTTTCATCAATATAGCTGAAGATTTATACGATATTAAAGAGTCGATTTTTGAAGTTGAGTTTTATGGGAATAACGTGTCGGAATCAGAGACTGGCCGCGTCGGGGGAATTATGGGACTTAAGTCCGTAAACTATGATATTGGATATTCATATGCCTGGGTATATCCTACTCCCCGTTTGTGGTTCCTATATGATGAAACAGACGTCCGGCGGGATTGGAATATCGCTCCGTATGAATATGATGATGCTGATTCTGAAGAAAAAACCTACCTGGGGAGTAAGGATTTAAGGCGAAGTGCCGGAAAATTCAGGAGGGAATATGAACCATATAGCACTAAAGATAAAAATTATACGAATCAGAATTTTCCCGTTCTCAGATATTCGGATGTGCTTTTGATGTTTGCTGAAGCCGATAATGAACTGAACGGACCAACCGATTCAGCTTATTATGCTCTTAATTTGGTTCGGGAGAGAGCAGGTATTTCTTCTGTAAGTGATTTGTCTCAGAACGAATTCCGGTCTCTTATAAAAGATGAGCGGGGACGGGAGTTGTGTTTTGAAGCAATCAGAAAGTTTGATTTAATCCGTTGGGGAGATTTTTACGACGAAATGAAAGAGACAGGGAAAGAGATCAGTTCACTTTCCGGTTATAGCATCTATAATTATACCTATGCGTTTGATAACGTTTCGACGCCGCGTGATCTCTGGGTTCCTTATCCTTTGTCAGAAACGTCTTTAAATAATGCAATAACTACACAGACTCCTGGGTGGTAAAATTAATAAAATGCAAAATTATGAAATATAATAAATTAATTACGATGATTGTCATTGCATGGGGATTAGCTACCGGGTGTAATGATGATGTAGAAACCCCTTCGTTTAATGTTACCGCTGATCAGACTACGGTTTCTGTCGGAGATTCAGTGACTTTTTCCTTCTCCGGCTATGCAGATATAATAGCTTTCTATGGCGGTGAAGAAGGCAATAACTATGAGAATAAGGACAGGGTCAGTCTTTCCGGGGGAGTACCTGAGCTTACCTTTGAATCGATGGGCGCCTACGGAAGTTTTAACAATACCCTGTCTTTCTGGGCCTCAACAGATTTTAGCGGGACCTATGACAGTACATCTGTTGCTGATGCGACCTGGACAGAATTGACAGATTTTGTGATCCCTGAAAATTCTGATTTTAGCAATTATACCAGTTCGGGAACCCATTCGTTGGAACAGTTCGTAGGGAACCCTGTCGTTTTTGCCTTTAAATACCAGGCGGAGACAGGGGCTACACAAAGAAAATGGCAAATCGGTTCGTTTGATATTAATTATGTGCAGGACGAGGGTTCTGCTGCAGTAACTGACTTGTCCGGGGCGGACTGGACGGCTGTAGATATGACTGGAAGTAAATCCTGGACGGTTAGTTCAACCTATCTTTTGCATAATTCTTCAAGTAGTACTGAGGCTTCAAATCTGGATTGGATAATAACAGATTTCCTGATCCTGGATCAGGCCACACCCGACTATGCGGTCCCGATAAAAGGGGCTGATGAACTGGCTCTGGATGATTATAAATATGCGTTCTCCACGGCGGGAACATATAATGTCGTATTCGTTGGTACAAATGGTTACAAAGGAGATACAGAGACCGTTGTCAGAACTTTGCAAATTACAGTTACAGAGTAAAATCTTAAAAGGAATAAGAAGAGGTTGTCCTGTGAGTAAAGGCAGCCTCTTCTTTGTATTAGTGCGTAAACTTTTGAATCTATAAATTCTGATAATGAGATCACCTTATTCATCTTTTTATTAAAATCATAGAATGCAATAATCGTGTTCAGTAAAGTAAGAATCGTAAGAAAATAAATACCTATGAGCAAAATAAACCTGATTTTGAGTGACCGGTTATTTTCCGTCGGCATTCCCTTTTGGTTGTTTGTGTCGATCATGATCCTTTTAGTCGCGTGGATGTATTTTTTGCTCTGCCGGAACGATCGGGTCCGGGGAAAAAAAATCTGTTCAGCGCAGACTGTCAGTCCATTGTGCTGGCATTTGGTTATCTACATTGTCTATAGCCGGACCCAAGGAGGTAGTCATGTAATGATTATCCCTGAAGAGAATTGTAATTATTTATCGGATAATGCATTCTTTTTTGTTAATAAAAATTATTAGATGAGTCAACGACTGGATTGTATTTTGGTATGTATCTGGCTATGGTTATGAAAAAATTAATTTAAAGGAGTATTATGGTTTTTGATAACAATTGACGAATCACTTCTGTGAATTTTTTGAGGGTGGCCTTTGCAGATAATTCTTCGTAGTCCGGCTGCTAAATCGTTTATTAATTTTAATTTGAAATGAAGAGATTAAACTTATTTGTTTTCATTGTCCTGGGAATAGTTTGTATCGTAAGTTGTCGAAATAACAATACTACAAACAAACAGACGTCTATTAAAAAACTGATCGATGACGACCTGCGTTTGGCGGTCAGGCAATATAAAATTTTAATGACATCAGTTCCTGGCGATTCTATGCCCCGGACATTTGAAAATGGGAGGCATGTTAACAGTAAAATTACCTGGTGGTGTAGCGGTTTTTATCCGGGAACTTTATGGTATTTGTTTGAGGCGAGCGGAGACACTGTGATACGCAATGAGGCAGTCAGGTGTTTAACGGTTTTGGCTCCCGTTCAATATTACACTGGGAACCACGATTTGGGATTCATGATGTACTCAAGTTTTGGCAATGCTTATCGCATAACTGGTAACGACGTTTATAAACCGGTACTGATTAATGCTGCTAAATCTTTGGCAATCCGCTATCGTCCCAATATCGGGGTTATTCAATCATGGAATACATCACAACGGTACGAATGTCCAGTGATTATTGATAATATGATGAATCTCGAATTGCTGGAGTGGGCGGGTAAAAATTCTCAGGATACGATTTTTTCTTACATAGCCCGGAATCATGCCGATAATACTTTAAAAAATCATTTCCGTCCGGATTACAGCAGCTATCATGTGGTAGACTATGATACGATAACCGGCAATGTGATTAAAAAAGCAACACATCAGGGGTTTAGCGATTCTTCTTCCTGGAGTAGGGGACAGGCATGGGGCTTATACGGTTATACGATGATGTATCGAATGACTGGAAATAAAAAGTATTTGAAACAAGCCAGGAATATTGCATGCTTTATTCTTGATAATCCGGATATGCCTGAGGATATGATCCCTTATTGGGATTTCAATGCTCCTGGTATTCCGGATGAAGAACGGGATGCTTCTGCGGGGGCAGTTATTGCATCGGGCTTGCTCGAACTTGGCCGGTATACCAGTGGAGAAGAAAAAGAGCGTTATGTCGGAGCTGCCGAAAAAATACTCCGTTCCCTAAGTTCCCCTGTTTACCGATCAAAGTTAGGCGAAAACGGAGGGTATATCCTGATGCACAGCGTCGGTTCAAAACCACACAATTCAGAAGTAGATGTCCCTCTTACTTATGCTGATTACTATTTTATTGAAGCCTTATTGCGATATAAAAATTGGTATTTGTAACCGTTATTTGCAGGGGGGCAGGCGTTTAAAATCATCTGTGGTAAGATATTCATATTCAATTATAAGAATGAGTTTCTCTCCAAGGGATCCTGAAGGATTAAGTTTTATATGATGAAATTTTTTTTTCTATTTTTAGCCTGTTGTCATGAAACATCAGGCTCAGACGGAACAAGATTGATTGATGACGGAGTTAAAAAATAATTTTATGAATATTGTAGCTAAATTTATTTTAATCGTTTGCGGAATATTTATCTCAACTGCTTCATATGCAGGCCTCCAGTGTCCTGTTATTCCTTTGCCGAACAATTCCGAAAACGTAAATGAAAGTTTTGTCCTTAATACAAACACGATAATCAAGGTTAGAGATGATCAGTTTGAGTCTAACGGCTATTACCTGAAGAATAGCGTTTTATCGTTTACCGGGATCTCCGTCTGCGGAATGGAAAAGAAAAGCCATTCAGCAATTGTATTGAAGCAAGATAAAAGCATTGCAGAGCCGGAAGGGTACAGGATCACCATGGACCACAGGCAGGTGACTGTAAAGGCGTCAACAGATGCGGGGATGTTTTATGGAATAACTTCGTTGTTGCAGTTAATCATGGAGGCAGACAGCTTACATCAGGGACATGTAAAAATAGCATGCTGGAATATAGAAGATGCGCCTCAATTCAGATGGAGAGGCTTTATGCTCGATGAATCACGTCATTTTTTCGGGAAAGAGGAGGTTAAGAAGTTACTTGATGTGATGGCCATGTTTAAACTAAACCGGTTCCACTGGCACTTGACTGATGAACCCGGGTGGCGCCTGGAAATAAAGCAATATCCTAAGTTGTCCCTGGTCGGTGGAATTGGAAATTATTCGGATTCGCTTGCCCCCGCCCGATTTTACACTCAGGATGATATCAGGGAGATCGTTCAATACGCAAAAAGCAGGCATATTACGGTAATCCCGGAGATCGATATGCCTGGTCATGCAAGTGCAGCAAACCGGGCCTATCCGGAATATAGAGGTGGTGGTTCTGCCAAACATCCTGATTTTACATTTAACCCGGGAAAGAAAGAAACTTATCAGTATTTATCAAATATTCTGAAAGAGGTATCCATCCTGTTTCCTTCCAACATGATCCATATCGGAGGAGATGAAGTTAGTTTCGGTAACCAGCAATGGCATCAGGATCAAGGTATTCAAAAATTGATGCGTGAAAAGGGTTTCACAGGGCTAAAGCAGGTTGAGAATTATTTTATTGCGGGTATGATTGATAGTCTGTCTCAGTTGGGAGTAACGGCATTAGGCTGGGATGAAATTACCCATGCCCCGGTTGATCCGGATAAAGCGATCGTTTTCTGGTGGAGACACGATAAGCCGGAAGAGCTGAAGGCTGCTTTGGACAATGGTTTTCGGGTTGTTGTTTGCCCTAGATTACCTTTTTATCTTGATTTTGTACAACGGTATGCTGATCCGGTTGGAAGGCGATGGGGTGGCAAGTATAATACCTTGAAAGATTTATATTATTTCTCGCTGGATAGCTTTCCGGTACAGGAGAATCAGTTGGGACAAATTTTAGGGATACAGTGTAATTTATGGACTGAACGGGTTAGCTCTAATTATTTTTTGGAATACATGACCTTTCCCCGCCTAGTTGCAATGGCAGAATCTGCGTGGACATCAAAGGATAAACAGGCTGATTTCGATGGTTTTTTGAAGAGGTTAAAAGGAATTTTGCTTTATTTCGATAAAAAAGGGGTTGGTTATTGTTGTCCATGAAATAGTGAAACTAAAAAAATTGTCTTGAAGAAACTTTGAGGACAGTGAGTACCTGCAAATGAAAGAATATGGATCATTGAGAGACGAAATGTACGCTAACCGTTGTGACTTACACTCATAAAAAAAGATTTTAATGTATTTTATTTCTGTTATGCACTATTTTTGGTGCAAAACAGAAATATATTATAATGAGGGTGTTTAATCCTTTGGTTCCTGAAATTGGTGTAGTATTAAATCCGAATCCGCGAAGATTATGAATTATTTGGAATTTAAAAACAGGATGTTTGATTTGGGATGCTTCAGTATCCACCAGGTATATGCATGGTATCCCGGTTTCGACCGGAACAACTTTTTTCGTTGGATGAATAAGGGACTTTTGTTACGTTTGAGAAGGGGGTACTACACTTTCCCGGAATACAAGGGCAAACCTGATTTTGCACTCTACTTTGCCAATCGGATCTATCGTCCATCATATGTAAGCCTACATTCAGCACTGGCATTTTACGGAATGATCCCGGAGGCGGTGGTCCAGATTACAAGTGTCACGTCATTGAAAACGGCAAATTTCACCAATGATTTTGGAGAATACAGTTATAAGAATGTCAAAGAGGAACTAATGCTTGGCTATGACCTGAAGCCTATTGCAGATGGGCGGACTCTTCAGCTTGCAAAACCGGAAAAGGCTTTGCTTGACCTCCTTTACCTTTATCCTTTTTATAATACAGGAGAGGACCTGGAGAACTTGCGACTGGACGAAGATTTTCTTCAGGAGGAGCTCGACCGCAATTTGTTGGAAGAATATCTGTTAAAATATGAAAATAAGGCGTTGGAAAGCAGGGTGAAATTGTTGATCAATGCTTATAATTTATGATACGGCTCGAACTAATAAAAAATTATTTTCCAATTGGGATAATGCTTCATTTCAGAAATATATGCTGAAAGAATATCTTCAATTGCTTATTCTTTTCTGACTAAAAAACATGACATTCATAATCTCAATGAATTAAAAACTGCAGTAGCTGAAATGCTAAAAGTTGTTGATTTGGACATAAAAAAAAGAGATTTTGAGCACTTGTTGTTTAATAAAAAGAGCAGCGAACAGATTCTTTCTGCCGGAAAATTCTTTGACGAATTGGCAAACCCTTAAACCATTCATCATGAAACGATACATGCCTGTTTGAGATGCGCATTATTGCGTTTTTTAATATGTTCGTATTTGGTAAAAGCAATTGGCATTTATGAAAGTTTAATAGCCCCGGCAAATCCCGTAAAGCTTTGCCGGGGCCGTTTTTCATTCTATCTGAAAGGATTGTTTGGTATCGGTAGAGAGACCGGCGGTTTTGATGCGTACGGCCCCCTGGTGGTCATTGGGATCGAAGAACCAGTAATCTCCTGCCGCCAGGTCAAAGGATTGTTTGTCTTTCAGCTTTTTTATTTTTTTACCGTTCAGCCGGATGGAAGAAGGAGCTGAATGAGCGTGCAGGCTGACCAGGTAAGTGCGCGCCTTCAGCCTTCCGTTAAAGTCCCCCTCAGCCGGATGGATGGTCAGGGAAACCGGGCCGGCGCCGTCCTGGGGAGCGGAAACCTCAAATCTGGTGGTGGCGAAAACCCCTTTTCGGTACAGTCGTGTGAGCCCGTCATCCTCGTACATCTCGAATGAAGAATGCCCGTAAGGATAGATGATGAGCGACAGGGTATCCGTGGGCCGCTGCCAGTCGTACATCATCTGCTGGTACATGGGAATGATGGCCCCTGCGCGGACAAATAGGGGGAGCTTGTCCAGGGGGGCAGGGTAGCCCATGAGGGTGGTTTTCCCGGAATAAGCCATGCCGTTCCAGAACCCGAACCATTTCCCCTGGGGCAGGTAAATGCTGTCGCGCTTAACCTCCGGCTTGAAAACGGGAGCGACCAGGAGGTCTTTTCCCAGGAGGAATTCATATTTTGCGGCATCGCCCCAGGTGACGGGATCGTTCGGGTACTCGAGCACGAGAGCCCGCACGGCAGGCACGCCGGTCTGCGAGGCAATGTGGCAGAGTGTGTACATATAGGGAGTCATGCGCTGCTTGAGCATGAGGTATTTGCGGTTGATGGAGGTGAAGGGTTCGCCGAAAAGCCAGGGCTGCTTGTCGCGGATCCCGTTCTTGTTGTCGGAAGCCCACCCGGACATGGACATGAAGACAGGGATGAAACACTTCCACTGAAGGTCGCGGACATAAGTGGAGTCGCTGCCGCCGAAGATGCCGTCGACATCGCTGGAGGCACAGTTCTGGGCGGAAAGGCCGGACCCGGTGACGGTTGGGATGTGCCAGCGGATGTAGTTCCAGCTCCCCTTCTGGTCGCCGGTCCAGAGGACGGCATTGCGCTGTGACCCTGTCCATCCGCAGACCATCCAGACAAAACCGCGGGCATCGCTGTTGTTTTCAATGCCCAGGTAAGCGGTGCGTGCAGCATCCATGGCAAAGCGGTAGCCGGGCCCGACCCAGGCGACATCGAGCTTGCAGAGCCGTGTGCCGTACTGTCCGACCTCTTTGGCAATTTTGGCGACCCCGTTTTCGGTCCACAGTCCGGTATAGAAGCCCCGTTTGTAAAGTTCATCGACGACCACGTCCAGGTCGGTATAGCCACACCCGTAGCCGTCGTTGGGGATGATCCATCCGCGGGGCATGTTGTACTGGATGTATTTGTCGGCGATCAGGGGTACCACACTGGGGGTTAGCCCTTCGAAGCCGGTGGAGGTTGAGCCGTTAGTGGGCTGTGATTTTGCCCCGCGGTTGTAACAGTTGGAGTCGCCCATACCGAGGGCCCAGCGGGGCATGAGGAAAGGCTTCCCGGTCAGGTCGGTATAGTCGCCCAGCAGCTCCTTGAGGGAACGCCCGGTAAAGTAGTAACAGTCGAAACGGCTTTCATCGTGGGATAGGCTGACGGTATCCATGAAGGCATAAGAGCCGGGGGCAAAGGTATTTCGTACGGCCCCGTAACCGTAGCTGCTCATGAAGAAGGTGGCCGGGTTGGGGTTCCCGCCGTCCTCCCAGTTATAGTCGATATCCAGCCTGATGGTCTTTCCGCGGTGGGAGAAACGTCCGTTCTGCATGCCCCCTCCGAAGAACTGTTCGTCAGCCCCCCGCTGGAGGTACTGGACGGTCTGTTTGCCATAAGTGATGCCTCGGGCCTCTTCCCAGACGAGGGAATCGTTGCCGGCGCGGTAAAGGGCAAAGGAGAGGGGTTTTTTGTAGATGCGGATAGCCATTTGCGGGGTGCTGATGAGAAAGTAGTTTCCCAGGTCGCTCCAGTGCCGGCTGACAGGGTCACTGGGCTTATGGATGATGATCTCATCGCCGGCAGGATTGGTAAAACGGCCGTCATAAGCCATCTGAAGGCGGAACAGATCGTTGCGCAGCAATTGTAGCCTGAGTTGTGCGGAGGAGGAAGCGATGCGGAAAACATTACCGTCAGCCTGAAAGCCGGTGATATCACCGAGCGGGCAGGCCTGGGAATAGAGTTCCATGCTGAGCGAGTCATTGGATCGTCGCAGGTCATTGACCAGGTCAGAATAAAAACACACGCGGTGGATTCCGATATCGGTCAGGTCGAGGTGCGGAAACGTCACGCAGAGAGTATCGATAATACCGAAAGGTTTTTTTGGGGAAGCGGGGATTGTTGCCTTGATCAGGGGCCTGTCGTCTATTTTGAGGAAACAGTCCGCAGGGGCAGAGAGGGGACGGGCCCCCAGGTTGACCACGCGAAAGGAGAGGGAATCGTTTTTAATGAACGAATTCCCTTCGGGGGAATGGGAGATGAGGTCGAGGGCCTGGAGGTCCTGGTCAAAAGCGGTTGAGAGGGAAATATCGTCGATCATCCAGTACCACTGGAACATGTTGTGCCACCAGAAACGGATGCGGACATTTTTATGACCGGCGGCCACGCGGGTGATGTTCAGCTCCACGTCCATGGGATTAGGACAGTTCTGTGTAGGTCCGATGCCGTTGTGTACGTCATAGCGGGTCCAGTCGGAGCCGTTGTTGCTGACGGCGACGGTCAGTCCGGAACGGTTTTCAGGTTTTTCCCATTCGCCCCAGAAGAAATTCTGCTGGAACCGGAGGACGACGGAAGAACGGGAAGAACAATCGATGGGCGGGGTCTGGATATAAGAGTCGGGGAAGATACCTGCCTTTTTCCATTTTTTGATATTTTTCCCTACTTTCACCCCGGGAGCGATCTGTAGGTGAAAACCCCGGGACCGGGAGGCGATCGGGGGTGCCTGGTAGTTTCGCCCGTAGGAACCCGGATAAGGCTGGTCTGTGACAAACCAGTTGGTACTGCTGTCGTTCAGGGCGACGGATACCCATCCTTGAGGGACCTTTCCGGAAGAGAAATCTTCCTTCCAGAAAACTTTATCTGCTGTACCCTGGGCGACAGAGACGGTGACCGACAGGAAAAACAGGCAGAATAATAATAAATTTTTCATATGCGGTAATGATTTAAAATTTTTTATTTCAGTATCCATTCCATCTCGTCTTTTAGTGTTTGACTGCCATGTTTTCCCCGGGCAACAATTTTATTGGTCCCTTTTTGCAGTTTTACCTTATTGAATACCCAATGACGATTATTGACGCCGGTTGATCCGCTCATTTCTTCTCCGTTGACCCATAGGGTGACCTGATCGAGATTGGAAAAGACCTGGACCCTGGTATTTGTTTCAGTCCGGATGCTGTCCCTGCGGTTTGCCAGGTAGATCATCGGTTCCGGGTTCCAGTTTGCTTTATACCAGTAGAAGCTGTCTTTCTTCCGTTTCCGGTCGAAGGTGATCAGTCCCTTCAGGTTGCGGGCTTCCACTCCGCCCCGGTTCCACATGGGTGTTGCGAACTCGAACATGTTCCATAAATAAGATGCGAGAATATACGGATGTTTTTCGATAATAGCCCATTGCTGAATGTGTGTTTCTGTCTGGTAGTTTTCCGGGGAGAACTGTCCGCTTACCGGATCGATTGTTTCAGGATCAGGGAGATTTTCCGATGATTGATCGATATTTCCGTCGGCCCCGTATTCTGTCAGCATCACCTTGTACCCGGGAAAGTCTTTTTCCAGGCCGGTTACCCATTTCCCCAGGTCGCCGGTCTTCCCTTCGTACCAGCCGTAGTAACGGTTTATGCCCTGAACATCTCCGGCCAGGTTTGCCGGCCGTTCCAGTTCTCCGTAGCCGCTTACCGACGCTGTCGGCCTGCCGGGGTCATTTGATTTGGCAACGTCGTTTAACTGCCGTGAAAGTACGGACACATAATCGTCAGCTGTTTTGGAATAGACTTCATTATGCATCCCCCAGATATAGATTGAGGGGTGGTTGAAGTTCTGTCTTACCAACTCAGTCATTTGCTGCTTTGCATTTTCTGCTTCTTCTCCTGTATAAGTGTTTACAAAGGGAATTTCAGCCCAAACCAGAAAACCCATGCTGTCAGCCAGCGAATAAATATGTTCGGATTGCTGGTAATGGGCCAGGCGGATGGTTGTGGCCCCGATTTCCCGGATGAGGTCCATGTCTTCACGTTCCTGTTCCGGGGACAGGGCACTCCCGTAACCCTGTCGGTCCTGGTGCCGGGTAACGCCGTACATGTTGTATTTTTTGCCGTTTAGAAACAGGCCCTCTCCGGCCCGGAGTTCGATCTTTCGCAGTCCCAGTGGTTGCGTGACCGCATCAATTTTCTGACCGTCCCGGACCAGCGAGGTTGTGAGCGAATATAAAAAGGGGTCTTTTATGCCATTCCATAAGTGCGGTCTTTTTATCGTGAGTGACTGGGTGGCAACGGTCATCCCCTGGGGACTTATTTCCAGCATCTTTTTTGTCTGTGCTACCTGTTTGCCGGACGGGTCGCGAATGACCGTCTGCAATGTGATCTTTTTTGCCGTTCTTTCTTTATTCTCGAGTTTGGCTTTTATAACAAGATCTGCCTTTTCTGCCGACACCTGGCGTTGGGCAATGTATATGCCGGGAGAAGCATAATCGGTAACCGTAATATTGATTTGGTCCGTAATGATCATGCTTACAGGTCGGTAGATGCCTCCGTAACAGGGAAAGAGGAAATTGTTTACAGGAATGACATCTTTCCTGGGAGCGTTACTGGCCCTGACAATGATCGTATTCTCGGCTCCGTAGTGAACGACGTGGCTGATCTCGAAAGCGAACGCGGCATAAGCGCCCTTGTGTTCTGTCAGGTATTTCCCGTTGATATAGATGGTTGCGACGGAACCGACCCCTTCAAAGCGAAGAAAGATCCTTTTTCCTTTGAGCGTGTCCGGAACCATAAACGTTTTTCGGTAGAACGCATCTCCTGTATAAAAATCGCTGCCTTTTTGCATATCCTCTTTATTATAGGTATGCGGGACCGAAACATCCGTCCAGTCTGCATTTATAAACTGAATATCACGGGTATAATCATCAGCTCCTTTTTTAAATTTCCAGCCATCGTTAAACGGGATGACCTGTCTCGAAGTCTGAGCCTGCAGCGTGCAGGTGAAAAGAATAAAAAGTAAAATTACAAAAAGTTTCACCATTCGTTCTCCTTTTTAAGGTCACGGACCTATTTGTTTGGGTTTGACGATCCGATAACCCGTCTTATTGATAATTTTTAGTTCCTAAATTAAGCTCTGCGATCTGTATGGTGCTGCCGCTGTCAGGATCCCACAAATCATAAGTCATTCTTATATACCGGAAAGTCACCTGAACCGGCAGGTCAACCGTATCTTCCGTTGCCTCATAGTCGATTGCTTCATTCTCCGCGATCGGTGTAAAATCAGTTCCGTTGTCGCTGCCGTAGAGCGATACGCCCCATACCCGGAGATAGGTGTAGGAATTGGATGTCCGGTGCCGGATCCTAAAGTAATCAAAGCTGGTAGCTTCCTGCATATCGATCACAAAATGGACCTGTTCATCTGATCCTACTGTAATTCCGCCATAAGACTTGCCTGGCTTTACCATTGAAAGGCAGGTGGAAGTACTGCCGTCTATCAGGCTTTCTGCAGAATTACTGATTGCTGTATCGTCCGGAATATCGTGTGATAAAGAAACGGTCCACCCGGTGCGGTCAGCATCCTGGTAGCCGGCTTCACGGACCACGATATGAATTGTTGTTGCAGTTCCGCTCCCGTCCTGTGCCGTTATCGTGATGGTAGCTTCTCCAGGGGCTACTGCCTCGATCGTCCCTGTTTCGTTTGCAATTACCGAAGAAGGATTGGAAGATTCATAGCTGACTTTCTTGTTTGTCGCATTTTCAGGGAATATGGTCAGATAATCGTCCAGTTCGAGTGTTGCTCCCGGCGGCATCGTATAATCCAGGAAAGGCTCCTCGACATTAATGGAGGTGACTTCATACATACGATCGGTCACGCTTACCATAGCCATGGTGCGAAGTCCGGTATAGTTGGTGGACGTAACCGTCAGTACTGTTTCACCGGGAGCAATGCCGGTGATCAGGCCATTTGCCGCCACGGTAAAGACGTTTGTGTCTCCGGAAAGATATTCATAAGCCACAGCATCGTCCAATATGGCATCATCCGGAAGCACCGACAAATTTACCTGGTTGGTTTCACCGGTATAAACAACAATTGTATTATCCGTTATATCGTTGATCTGAATGGCGGATGGATCACTGGAATCGACATATTCGACATCATCTTTACATCCCGAATAAAAGCCGATAAGGATGAAAGCAAGTATCCCGAAAGATCTGTCTATTTTAATCATCATTCTGTTCTTTTAAATTAATATCCGGAGTTAATCGCCGATGTAATCTTTGTAATTTTCATCGGTCAGTTCCTGTACCGGAAAATCGGGCTTTGGAAAGTTTTTGCTTTCTATCTCTGCCTTCAGGGCTTCAATTTGGTCTGTGGTGATCCGGATATATTTATCCCCGTAGTCGTTAATAGTCGTATCGATAGGTCTAAGTAATCCCCAAGCGACAAAAAAGTCGATCATGTTCATCTTCCCGATGTTACAAACCTGACGAACAAAATCCAGCTGAAGTAATCCGTAGTAATCGTCCCCCGCGGCAGTGGCATCGATATCCTCGGTTGTCCGGTAATGTTCAAACAGGTCATGATAAAAATGTTCCTGCTTTAAGATATGAACAAAATACAGGTATAGCTGCCAGAACGGAACGACTTTGGGGATATGGTTATTATAGTTGCCGGGTAATACCCAGGGTTGTTCATTCTCTATGATCTCTTTGAAGGCAAATTCATATCCGTCGCTGGCGCTGTTACTTAGTAACCGTTCTGCCTGCCCGAGGATCTGCTCCTGATTATAAAGGGCATAGAGGTTATTGGTCACCTCGGTTGTCCCTGCGAATTTTACACCCGGCCGTACCTGGTTGGTGTGACCCACTTCGTGTCCGACTACCCACATCCGGCTCAGGAAGCCGCTTTCAGAACAAAAAACATTCGCGTAGTTCTCGTTATAAGCTGTATGATAAGAGGAGGAATAAGCCGCCGCTGCTGAATAATCGATATGTAGGTAAGCCCTGTTCCTGAACAATTTATCATGAAAATACAATCCCATAAAAGCCTGCTGCTGACTGACCAGGCTATCCAGGTAGCTTGTCATCAAAACGATATCCGTGTTGTATGACCGGTAATCTTCCGTTGTCCAGGTCATGTGGGAGTATCTTCCGAGTACGTCGATCTCTGTATAGCTGGCATTGGCAAGGATCCGGGGCCAGTCTTCAGCCGAATGCTTTTGGATATCAAAATAGCCATTAACTTCTCCCGTTGCAAAGTGGATCTTGACGGTCTTTGCGGCTGCCAGTTCCCGATCTGTCTCTGTTGTGAGCAGCAGCGGAATTGATTCATAGGTGAAGTTGTACACATAGATCAGGCCGCTGATGGAAGGTATAATCCGGTTAAATCCTTCTGTTAATGAATAGGTTTCCTCATTATTGGTCTGAAAATCCCGGATGTTGATGCTGACATCTTGCCCTTTGGTATCGCCGACAAAAACAATTAATTCCTCTCCTTCCGACCCGAGATAGATCCCGGTAGCATTATCCTTTAAACTGTAAGTACTGGTTTTATTAATGCCGGCCTGGATGTCCGGATCCTGGTAGGGCCGGTATTCCTGGACCCGGTATTCCGGATCATAAGTCCCGTTATAGATCGCAAGTGCCAGTTTTTTATAAAACAGGTCCGGAATGTTGTTCAGGTCCTCCAGGCTGACGTCCGGACGGATTTCCGAACATGAGCCATCTGTAAATATCTGAAGGTAATCGTAATTCTGTTCCTCGCTCCGGGCAAAAAATTCCATCTCGGCGCAACTAACCCGATCCTGTAACGCGGATAAGATCCTGAATTGAATATGAGATGGCTCCAGGATCGGTGTACCGAAGGTGATGGTCGATTGGGACAGGGGCACTTCGCCAAAATCATATTCCCCGATTTTAGTCAATTCAGGCTGATCTGCTGTTGCCGCCCAAAGCTCGAAGCTACCGATAGCACCCCAGTAATTTCCATTGTCCTGGCGGGGGGTATGAATAATATAATCGATCTCTGCGGCATTTTCAAAATAGAAATCCAGGTAAAACGGCCAATCAGTAATGGCGCCGACTTTCGAATTAAAGAAGGTGGCATGATTACCATCAATCATATTTTCCGGGTCATGTTCCCCTTCGATGGCCGACGTTGCCGTTACACGTGCAACCGGAACAGATATGTCATCCGAGAATCCCATAGCCCGCTGTGTAACAAGAAAATCGAGCTTGTGATTTTTCCCGGATACAGTAACAAGGGTCATCCGTTCGTTACCCGATTCGTTATCGGTTACCCGGATCGTCAGGATACTGTCTGCTATTGTAGAACTGCACCAACTTTGACCACCTGAGGCGGTACTCACGGACAATTGACCCGGGCCGATGCTGGTGTCCAGTTTTATTTCCCTGGAATTTGCCGCAGAATTAAAGGATACGCTTTCTTCTTCTGTCTGTAAGGTATAATTGATCACTTCTGTAATGGTATCGGAACAACCAATGAACAAAAAAAGTAAAAAGAGCAGAATAAGCTGCCGGTTGCTTCTGTTACACCGGATGCTGGTCAAAAATCCTTTTTCCATAGTGAAGAATGATTAATAAATTTTTTATTGGATGAAGAATAAAAACCGGGCATAAAGAACAGTAAATCAAAAAATTACTGGCTATATGCCTGGTTTGTTATATATTACTGATAAAAATCGGATCCTTCAAAAAGAAGTCCCGGATGCTTATTCAATCGCCAGTCCTAAATAGAATTCAGCCATTTGCATGGTTGAACCGCTACTGGTATCCCAATCGGTATAGACCACCTTGACGTACCGGTAGGCCGACACCGGAATGGTGATATCCCCGGAATCGGTGCTGGTCGGTACCGTTACATTCGGAATGCTCACATTTTCCGCGATCATGGTGAAGTTTTCGCCGTCGTTGCTGCCCAGGATAGATATCCCGTGAACCCGCAGGTAGGTGTTGGTATTGCTTGTACGGTGCAGGATCCTGAAATAACTGAATTCCTGTTCTTCACCCAGATCAAGGATAAAAAAGACCTTTTCATCTGCTCCCACAGTAATTCCTCCGTATGATTTTCCGGGTTTCACCAGCGAAAGGCAGGTTGTTTCATCGCCGTCGATAGCACTGTTTTCGGCATTGGTGATCGCTGCATCGGCAGGCCGGTCATGGGAGATCTGTACAACCTGCCAGGCAGACCGGTCCAGGTCGACATCGCCGGTAACCTTATCCACAACGGTCACATGAATTGTTGCGGAAACGCCGCTATCGTCGGTTGCGGCAATGGTAATGGCTGCTTCGCCGGCGCTCTGGCAAACAAGCTCTCCTGTATTTTCATCGATTGTCACGACAGAAGGGTCCGAAGATGTATAAGTAACCGTTCCGTTTGTGGCATTATTGGGGCTGACGGTCACTGCACTGCTCAGGTCTTTGATGGTCCCAACCTCGAATGTCGGCTCGACCCAATCAGAGGTAACTGTTATACTCGTAACCAACACGATGTGGGTAACAACGTCTACAACGTAGCTGACTGAAGCAGCCCCGTCCAAAGAAGAAATGGTCAGTGTATCCTGTCCCAGGATGCCAATCCCTTTTGGTGTGATGAGGCCGTCGCCGTTCACCGTGGCATAATTTCCGGTTATGGAATAAGACACCTCCTGATTTTCTGCATTTAGTGGTTGTGTGTGGACATTCAATTGGACTGTTTCGTTATCTTTCAGCGTGATCGTCATCCTTTCGTAGGTACTGGAATAGGAGGCTTCTTTTGCAGCAATATTAACGACCGTTACCGGATCGTCTGAACAGGAACCCAGGTATATTAATCCTGTTATGGCTGCCCAAATTTTATATTTTGATACGATTTGTTTCATGTGTGGATAATTTTTTTAATGGTCAAATAGAAATAGCCATGATTGAAAATTTATTCTTATTTTCTAATGACGTCTGTGGATCATGGCTATTTTTCTTGTTTTTTATTTTAGGGAATAAAAAGACAAAATACGGAAAAAGGGTCATCCCGGCGTTTTAAATAGTCTGCCTCATCAATTTGTTGCACTTGACCATCCTTCGTTTTGGGTAAGGTTCGGATTCAGTGTCAGCTCTTCAATTGGTATGGGCCAGTAATACCGGTAATCGCTCCAGGGAAGAGTCCCATCGGAGATGACAGAGCTTTTGGGATAAGCAATCAGAAAGCCGTCATTATCGACAAAAACATCTTTATTGACTGTTGCGGGAGCGTTATTTGAGGCATACAGATCTTCCACAGATGTAAAGTTCATCCCTCTTAACGGTTCTGTCAGGAATTTTCCGGCTTTCCACCGCATCAGGTCCTGGTACCTCAGGTCGTCGAGCATCAGTTCTACCCGGCGTTCCCGTCGTATTTCCCGGAGCAGGGCAGATACGGAATAGTCGAGATATTTGCTGAACTTAGCTTCCAGCCGGGGGTCGTCCGGTTCATCGCCAATGGTGAGGTGGGCCGAAAAACCTACCCGGTCGCGCAATGCATTGATCGTGTTGTCGATATCATCCTGCGTGATTGTTCCGAGCTCGCATTTTGCTTCTGCATAATCCAGCAGGACTTCAGCATACCGGAAGACAATACAGGGTTGTATCCCGTTTGTGGTTTTGTCGACCATTTCTTCCTTATTGGCAATCCATTTTTTTATGACACGATAACCTGTTACTACAGCGTTGTTATTTGAGTAGGTTAAAGTAGGATAGGTAATTCCGTTCGAAATATCCATTGTCCCGTTTGTATTGCTGAAGATGGAGACATATTCTCCGGGCTTCATAATTGTTTGCCTGAGGCGTGGATCACGGTTATCGAGTTCTGTCCATTTTCCGTAGCCTTCAAAATTTTTGTTTTTCACATAGTCCCTTTCGCTTCCTCCGGTATAAATAGGTTTTCCGTCGAGGCACAGGTATTCGTCAACCAGGTCCCGGGTGGCACCCAGCGCGAAATAATTTCCCCCGTTATTCTGGTGAAAGTAACGCATGGCTGCATGGCCTACGCCTGCATCGGTATAGTTATATTCCCGGGCCAACAGCACTTCCGGGTTACTGCTGACATCAGATTCGGCGAAAAGCTGCCAGTAAGGATTTTCCGATCCGTCGTTGAACAGGGCATAGCGACCGGTTGCCATTAATGTTTCACAGGCGGTAACACATTCTTTCAGAAAGTTATTGGCTGTAGAGGTCAGGCCCAGTTCGGTATGGTATTTCCGGAACGTACCTTCGAACAGGCAGATTCTTGCTTTCAGGAAATTAGCCTGATCTTTGTTGATGCGGCCGTCGGCATCGTCCGGCTCCGGCAAGTAAGCGACGGCATCATTCAGGCAGGCCAGTACAGAATCCATAACGGCTTCCCTGGGATCCCTGGCGGCATAAAGCTCTTCAGAATCGGTATTCAGATCGCGGGTCAACCAGGGAACGTCGCCAAAATAAAGCACTTTCCGGTAGTAATCCCAGGCCTTGAAAAATTTGGCCTCGGCGGCATACCGTTGTTTTTCTCCATCAGTAACATTGTCTGTATTGCCATAGCGGACGAGAAAATAATTCAGATTCCTGACGTTGGTCCAGTCCCATCCGGTATTCGATGTCGAAGTGGGAGTCGTATAGGTCCCGTTGTAACGGCTGTTCTCAGATCCTTTAGTAACGAGGTTGTCGGTCCACATATCTCCGTACAGCGCACAACTTCCCTTGATATAACGGGGATAGGATACATCGGTAGACCATCCGCTTTGGTAGCCGGGAATATATTCGGCATAAAATTGATTCAGATAGAGCTGGTAATCACTGACAGAAGTAAAATAATTTGCATCCGACAGGGAACTTTCGGGGGTCTTCTCCAGGAAATCGTCGTTACAGGCAACCATCGTGATTGCTACAAGACAGAATAGAAACAAATATTTGCGTTTCATGGGTATAAATTTTTTCATTTTTAAACTTAAAAGGTTACCTGGGCACCAAAAGCCACTGACCGCATATTGGGATAGGCTGATGAGATCTGGTCGGGGGAGAAGACATCCGGGATGTCTGTGATCTCAAACAGGTTATATCCGGAGAGGGTAAAACGGACTTTTTCCATTCCTGCCTTCCGGCTTAACCAGGCTGGTAACGTATACCCCAGTACTGCTTGTTTCAGGCGTAAATAAGTGCCGTTGAACAAACCGCCGGTTCCCTGGTAGTTTTTACTGCCGGCACCATACATTGGGTATTTGGCATCGGTCCGTTCCGGGGTCCAGGAGTGATAATACATGTATTTACTGCCTGCCCCGGAGAGCGACCCCCAGAAAGCGCTGTTGCTGATGTACACATCGCGTTTTCCTACGCCATTGAAAAACAAGGACAGGTCGAACCCTTTCCATGCGGCATCCAGATTGACGGCATAGGTATACCGTGGATTGGAATTCCCGATGATCCGGACATCGCCCGGATCGTCTCTTGTGGCATCACCATTGTCGATCCGTCCGTCCCCGTTAATGTCGGCATAGATCATGTCGCCCGGGTACCAGGTGCTGCTGATTGTTGACTGGCTTGGCCCGAGGTAGGTTCCGTCCTCATCAAAGTCGCCGTCCTGCATCAGGCCCAGGGCGGTATAGCCCCACATTTCGCCCAGCTTTTTTCCGGGGTACAGGCTGCTGTAGGAGTTATTCGTGTTCAGGTTATATTTAACCACTTCTGTCTGGGAGTCGGCCATGGAAAATGTTACGCCATATTTCAGTCCGTTGGATAGCTGGTCCCGCCAGCTGATCTGGAATTCCCAGCCATAAGCCTTCATCTCCCCTGTATTTTCCAATGGGGCTGTTGCTCCCAGTACTGCCGGATAGCTGGCCCCGTCAAGCAGAATATCGGTTACCCGCCGTTCATAAATGTCGAATGAAAGATCTATTTTGGTCTTCAGTAATGTCGCATCGAGCCCCAGGTTTGAGGTCGTTGCCTTTTGCCAGGTTAAGTGGTCGCTCACCAGGTCGGAGCTTGGGGATACCTCCATTAACTCACTTCCTTCGTAAATCCATCCGGAACCTCCTACGCTCATGGTGGATGCCGTAGGATAGTTGTCATCCGGCTGGCTGCCTATTGTTCCATAGGAAGCACGAAGTTTTAAATTATCGATCCAGGTCCGGGCCGGTTCCATAAACGGCTCTTCCGAAATCCTCCATCCTGCAGAGAAAGACGGGAAAAATTTGAAACGGTCGGACTTCGGGAACTTGGACGAGCCGTCGTAACGGCCATTCATCTCGAACAGGTAGCGATCGGCAAAATTATAATTGATACGTCCGTAAACACCCCGGGAAGAATACTCCGAAAGACTTTCGGAGACGTCTTGCTGATCCTGTGAAGAAACATTGGGGACCGGGACTTCCAGCGATAATAATCCGGTTGCAGAGATGCTGGTATACCGGTATTTATATGATTCCTGGTCATAACCGAAGATTCCGGAAACGGTATGTTTTTTTAAGAATGTTTTTTTAAAGTCGGCATAAGCCCGTACGGTGTATAATTCCGTTTTGGTTTCATATTCGTCCAGTGTAATGCTTTCATTATAGGGAGCCAGAGACCAGGTTGTATTGACATAATAATGTTGTCCCTGCAGGTTTTTTTGGGATTCTGTGCGCGGACGGTAGGAAAATTCTCCTTTAAGGGTAACTTCCGGGATTAACTGATAAGCAGGTGCCACATTAAAATACATGGTTTCCCTGGTCGTTTTTTTCCAGCTGTCCGTGTCAGCCAGGTATCCCAGGATATTATCGGTCCAGACGTCGGTTCGTTCATCCGGGTCGTCTGTGACCGGTGTCGGGGAGGTACGGATCGGCATGTTAATGTTCCGGCTGGCTTCATTCAGCATAGCCGACCATAAAGTTCCTTTAGCCGAAGGAATATACGGTTCGTCATAATTCTGGCGGGTAAAGGAGATCTTCGTCCCGACAGATAATTTTTCTGAAAGTTTTATATTGTTGTTGGCCAATATATTATAGCGTTTCATTTCGTCATTGTTGATTTTCAGGAACCCCGACTGATCGGTGTAAGCTCCGGAAATATAATAGCTGACATTGCTGCTTCCGCCCGAAATGTCGACCGAATGTTTCATGATCGGGGTCCAGTTTTTTACCGCTTCTTTAAACGGGTTAACATTGGCCAGCCAGGTAATGGTCCCGCTTGAATTATACATCCAGTAAGGGTAGTTGAGCGGATCTTCCATATAGGCCTTTTTAGCTGCCAGGATTTCCTCGTCCTCGGTAGAAACTGTTCCTCCCGTATAGACTGAGTAATTGTTGTTGGCAAGCTGTTGTTCGTAGGAATTCAGGACGTCGGGGATGTTGGAGGGCGTGTTGAGTTGCAATTCAAAGCCATAATGGACTTTGGGGGCCTGATTAAAACTTCCCGATTTTGTTGTTACCAAAATAACGCCGTAGGTTGCCCGGGTCCCGTAGATGGCTGAAGCCGAAGCATCCTTGATCACTGAAATGTTATCAATGTCGTTTGGGTTGAGCGTGTTAAGATTGGTGGCACCTGCTTCGATCCCGTCGATCAGGATCAGGGGGCTGCCGCTTTCGAGTGTATAGGACCCACTACTCGATACAATGGAAGTGCCACCCCGTAAATTGAATGAGGGAACTGTGTTGGGCGAGCCATTGTCAATGCTCACATTCAGGTTGGGAACCGCCCCCTGGAGGGCCTGTCCGACATTGACCACAGGCCGGTCTTCCAGTTGTTCGCTCCCGACCGTTGCCACGGATCCCGTCAGGTTGACTTTTTTTTGCGACTGGAAGCCAACGGCAACGACCTCATTGAGCAGCTTGTTTTCTTCTTCCAGCTTTACGTCGATCCTGGACCTTGAATTTACCGGGATCTCCTGTGTTTTGTACCCGATATATGAAAAGACCAGGACCGGTCCCGGTCCGCTCACCTTAAAATGGTATTTCCCGTCTGTATCCGTTACCGTTCCTTGTACCGTACCTTTTAGCACAACAGTCACTCCCGTCAGCGGCACATTCTCCTGGTCTGTGACCAGTCCGGTAACCTGTTGTGCAGAAAGGTAGGTTGTACAGAAAATGAACCCGAGAAGTACGATCATAGACCGGATATATCTATGACGTACGGTTTCAACATTAAGTTTTTTCATAAACACATAGATTGAAGTTTGATCGACAAATAAAAAATGAGTAAAAATTAAATTTTGGCCTGTTGATATTCCCGCTTCACGGCCAAAGGTTTTCCGACTTTCATGACCACTGTAAAGGGCTGGTCAGGAAGGAAGAAAGCCGGTAATTCGATTTGATACAGGCTATTGCCTTTTTTATTCTTTCCGGCATCATGGATCTGCAGTTCTGATTTGCCATTGAGTAGCCAGGCTTTCAAAGGCTCGGCACCATCCCGGGGAATTTCCAGGGTTAAGCGTCTGCTGATTGGCATGTTAAATACAATCAGGTTGATCTGATCTCCTTTTTGGGTAAAATAGCCCCAGCCCTGGGGTTTAAGCCCGGCATGGGAGCATCCGTATATCGCTTCACCATTGACTTTCATCCATTGACCTATTTCTTCGGCCAACCGGCTTTCCTCAGGACGGATATTTCCCTGACCATCCGGTCCGAAGTTGATTACCAGGTTACCGTCCATTGACACGGTTTTGGCCAGCATTTCAATCAAATCGAAGGAAGTCTTTACATATCCTTGCCACCGGGAACAATAGCCCCATTGATTTTCCGGTATTGTCATGGCGCAGTCCCAGTCAAACCCGTTTGTATCTTCGATTTTCTCAGGAAGGTCCCGTTCCCAAGTCTGATCATAATCACCGATCAGGTCCCCGTTTGAGTCGTAATGCCGTTTCCCATATTCGTCGGCCCGGAAACGGCTGCCAATGATCAGTCCGGAATGCATTGCCCGTAGTTCTTTTCCCAGTTCATCCGTCCAGGCAGCTTCATTTACCCAGGCTTTGTCCCAGGTACCATCAAACCAAAGTCCCTTTACCTGCGGATAATTAGTCAATAGTTCAATAAGCTGGTTGCGGGTAAATGTTTTGAACGTTTCATAGCGGACAGAATCGGCATGGGTAGCCGGGGGGGCTGACTGGTATCCCGGATGATGCCAGTCGATGATGGAGAAGTACAGGTACACGTCGATCCCCTCTTTCGTATACGCGTCGACAATCTCCTTGACAATATCTTTTTTGTAGGGGCTGGAGGCAACCGTGTAATCGGTATATTTACTGGGCCACATACAAAAACCGTCATGGTGTTTTGTTGTAAATATTAAATACTTGACACCCATTGCTTTTGCTTGTCTGGCCCATTTCCCCGCATCGAAGCTGGCCGGGTCAAACTGTTTGTAAAGGTTGTCGTAAGCCTCTTTGGGCATTTCTTTCCAGGACCGGATCCACTCGGCGGCACCTGGGTAATATTTCCCGTTCCAGTAACCTCCGGGGATCGCATAAACTCCCCAGTGAATAAACTGGCCAAGACCATAGTCGCGCCACTGCTGCATGGCCCTGTCCGTCCGTCTTCCAATACGGTGGGCACCATGTTCCAGGGCTATGGACGACCGTTTCTGGCCAAATGCCGGTCCCCATAAGGTTATGAGGACAAGGAGTAACATCCTGATACGTTTGATCGCTCTCAGTTTAAATTTTTTCATAGAACAGATAGATCTTGTTATTAAGTACTTTGATCTTTTACACACATGTGTTAACGAACACGCAGACAAATATATTTTTATTGGGGATAAGCTGCAATAACAGCTTTTGTCCGAATTGCTTTTTCTTTTGCTCAAACTAACAAAATAGGCTTCATGAGCGTTTGTCTATTACAAAAAGGTAATAAAATGGCCAATGTGAAAACATATTAATATATGGGTGCAAAATGCAGGAAGTTTCCTGAGGGATCTGGTTGTTGACATGAACAGGCTAGTAACTTTCAGATCTCATTCCGGTGATCTTTTTTGCTTTTTGCCATAAAAGCGGAAGGCGTATCCCCGAATTCTTTTTTAAAGGTCCTGGTGAAATAGGATTGGCTTTTAATGCCCACTTCTTCCATGATCTGACTAATGCTCCTGTCCTGTGAAACCATAAGTTGTGCGGCTTTTCTCAACCGGTAGTTCAGGATAAATTCGACGACTGATTTTCCGGTTAAGGTTTTTATTTTGGAATAAAGTTTACTCCGGCTCATGGCCATTTCTGAAGCAATGGAATTGACCTCGATCTCGGGTGATTTCAGGTTGTTGTCCAGAATCTGGCTTAAGCTTGTGAAAAAGGAATGGTCCTGGTCATTCGGCGATAATTCCCGGCTGTCGACAAAATAGTTTCGGGAGTAATAATCCCTTAGTTTTTGCTGCCGGTTAAAGATATTCCGGATGAATGAAAGTAAAAGGGCCAGGTCTACGGGTTTCTCAAAATAAAAGTCAGCCCCGGAAGCGGTTCCTTCCAGCTGGTTTTCCACTCCGGTTTTAGCCGTTAGCAATACAAAAGGGATATGAGAGGTATTCACATCGGCTTTTACCTCTTTGCAGAGGCTTATTCCATCTTTTACAGGCATCATAATATCGCTGATAATCAGGTCAATCATATGTTTTTTTAGGATATTTAGTGCTTCTTCTCCGTTTTCGGCTTCCCGGATCTCGAAATAAGCGGAAAGAAAACCGGCCACTAATATCCGCAAATCATGATGATCTTCCACAAGAAGGACTGTTGCCTTTTCCTGGTTAAGGGGTTTATCATCCGTTATTGGAGGAGGGGGTGCCGGTATTTTCTGTTCAATACCGAGGCCTGCCTGCGGGCCGTTCTGTCCGGTCCGGGGTTGGAGTTTCGCAGAGGAAGATGCCCCAACGGGAAGGACAATGACAAGTTCTGTTCCTTTTCCCTGTTCACTGTACAGGGAAAGATATCCCTGATGAAGAAAGACAAGTTCTTTGACCAGGGAAAGGCCCACTCCGCTTCCTTTATGATGGAAATTATTTCCGGTTGTGCCGGTTTGGAAATGCTCGAATACGTGTTTCAGTTCCTTTTCTGCTATTCCGATCCCGGTATCCCGTATTGCAATGGCGAAAGTGTCTGTTTCCACCAGGTTTTCTTTCTTTAAGGTGTGCGATAAATTAAACTCCGGCTTAAACCTGTGCAGGTCGCTATAAATTTCGACCCTGATTGTCTTTCCGTCAGGGGTGTAATTGAATGCATTTCCAAGGACATTGATGATGATTTTTTCCAGAATCGGTTTATCAATATATGCTACGGGTAAATCCGGATCGGGCAAAAACCGGAAATCGATTTTTTTACTGACTGCAAAATTGTGGAAATCTTCAGTAAGCTCCCGGATAAAACCATTTAAATCAACAGGTTTTTTATTTACCACATAGCTGTTGTTTTCTATTTTGCGGAAATCGAGCAGTTCGTTGACCAAGTTCAAAAGTCTGTGGGCATTATTGCTGAGTATCCGGAAATAATATTCAGGTATTCCTGCCTGCCGAAGGTTGGAGATAGAAGCCAGGATCAGTGAAACCGGTGTCCGTAAATCGTGGGAAACGTTCGTGAAGAAATGGAACCTTGCTTCCTGGATTGCTTCGTTTTTCTCTTTTTCAAGGCGATCGTACAGAATTTGCAACCGTAGTTTTCGCTGTTCATTAATATAATGAATAATCACAGTAATAATAAACAGCAAAAAGGCACTGTAAATCATTTTTGTCCATACATTCCACCAGGGACTGGCTTTTCTGATAATCCGTATTGAAGTGGGTTTGCTGTTCCAAACTCCGTCATTGTTGGCAGTCATGATCTCAAAAAAGTAAGTGCCTGGAGGTACCTTAACATATTGCACTACCCTGTTCACAGCATCTGTCCCGGTCCAGTTGTCTTCGTAATTTTTTAACCGGAATTTAAATTTGTTTTTTTGCGGGACCAGGTAATTGTCTGAAGAAAAACGGAATCCAAAGTTCGGTTGGTTGTACTTTAACACGATGGTTTCGGGAGAAGAAGCGTTGGAACTGTTTTTAAAGGCCGGTGGTACGACCTTATTATTGATGTAAAAATCGGAGAGAATAACATGGGGCTGATAGGGGTTTGCCTTAACGTTACGGGGATTGACAATCGTAAAACCGTTTGTACCTCCGAAATACATCCGGTTATCCAATCCTTTCATCACCGCTAAAGGGTAAAATGCATGTCCCTGGATGCCATCATTTTCATCATACAGGAGGCAGGAATTTCCGGCTATATCGTACCGCACAAGTCCCTTGTTGGTCCCCATCCAAAGATGGATACTGTCTGCGCAAAGGCTAAAGACGGATAAGGAGTTTAGGTCCTGTATTTCAGGATGTGTAAACAAGGAATCACGTTGTTCGTCGTATTCCAGCAGTCCGTTGCCGATTGTTCCAATCCACAGTTTGTCCCCCGGTCCCTGGCAAATGGTTTGGGCTTCAGAAAAAATTTTATGCGAAGCAGAAATATTCCTGATTTTTTTTGTTTTTGCATCCAGGGAATAGAGGTTGTTCCTGGTAATTACATATAACTGATTGTCCGCTCCGGGAGCAATATCCAGAATATAGTCAGGACTTGTTTTGTCTATAATGAAATGCCGGCACGAAAAGTCGTGAAAGGAAAAAAAAGAAACTACTGTTTGCGGAAGTTGGTAAGCGATCCAGAACCCGGAATCATTTTGGGCAACAATCTTTCTCAGGTCATTCGACAATAAACCCGAAGGATTGTTTTTGTTCTTTTCAAAGTGGGTAAACCGTTCCTCCTTTATGTCATAACAATCCAATCCTCCGGCATAAGTAGCAATCCAGAGCCTGTTCTCCCGGTCGGTCAAAAGTGATTTAACGAGGTCGCTTGAAAGACTGTTGATGGAGGTTGATCTCTTCAGGTAAGTAAACTTTCCGGAGTGCTTATGTAACCGGTTTATCCCGCCGCCATTTGTTCCAATCCAAATATCATCGGGTGTGTCGGCAAAGCTGCTGACCATTTGATGGTTCAGCTTTTGGTCCTCCGGGATATATGTTTCAAAAGGCAACTGCTCACCCAGGTTCACATAACACAGTCCGCCGGAAAAAGTCCCGAGCCAGATATTTTTCTGCCGGTCTTCCGTAATGACCCAGATGGAATTATTGGGAATCGTGAACCGGTCATTGTTAATATGCCTGTATTCGGTATATTTCCGGGCAGGTACATCGAATACGAATAAACCATTCAGGGAGGCGATCCAGACATTTCCGTTTTTATCGACATATAAATTTCTTAAGTTGGCACTTGTTTTATCAAGCGGACCACTGAAGGGATAAACCTGTTCAATGGCGCGGGTCGCAATATCGAATTGATAGATCCCGCCTTCGCTGGTCAGCGCCCATAATTTCCCATTTACTTTTTGTATATCCAGCACCTGGTTTTTGCCTGGAAAATGGTGAAACAGAAATACCCGGCCGGGCTCATCCGTAACAGACCGGTAATAAATGTCGGCAGATCGTCCGCAAAAAAACATTGTATCATCCTGGCACTCTATGCTCAGGGTATAGGGGACCCGTTTGTTTTCACAAAGCATAAAGGTGGTTCCCTTTGTTTTTTTGTCGATTTTTGCCAGAGAACCCTCTTTAATGGTCCAGATATCTCCTTGCCGGTCGGCTCTGAAAAGCGTTACCTGTTCTTTCAGGAACAGACGGAATGAATCTGTTGCGGGACAATATTGGTAAATGCCGTTGTTGGTGGCCACAAGTATATTTCCCTCTTCATCGTCCGCTATATTATTAATCTTCCATTTTAAATCAGGGTCCGCTTGTTTTAATAAGGGTAAGAAACTTTTATACTCATACCCGTTAAAGCGGAGGAAGTCATTATCCATCAGTACCCAGATAAAACCCTCATTGTCCTGGCAAATCGATTCAATGCCGTCAAAATAAAACCCTCCGACGGGAGATAATGTATGAAACCGGTAATTCGCAGCTACAGAAGGACTGGTATTAAGAAGTAGTGTGACGATTATCAGTATGGAGTAAGTAAAGCCATATTTCATCTGTTTTTAAATTACTTTATAGGTGCCACATGAAACTCGCCAAATAAACATTTTCCTGTGTGAGAAAAGCTTTCTCAGGGCTCGTCTCTTTTTATGATTGAATCCGTTTAAACCTGTTTATTGCCAATAGGATTATAAATCGGATTCAATATAGTAATCAAGATTCTCCCGGGTAATAATATCCAGGGGGAGGTACTTTATCGGGCCGACCTTTTTCTTAAAGATCAAATGGTCAATGAGTAGCTGGATGCCGAAATATCCCTGTTTTTTCGGGTTCTGGTTGATCAGGAAATTGATTATTCCCTTTTCCAGGTAGGCCAGGTTCTTTTGGAGCAGGTCGTATCCTACCAGGCGGATGTGTTTTTGGTTGTGTTGTTCCAGAAAAGCCGCAATGGTGAATGCCTTCGAGTTGGTTACGAAAATACCGGCTGTTTCCGGATTGTTATCCAGCAGCTTATCCAGTTGTCCCGAAAAGGAGTCCTTGTCGGCGCTTGCTTTCAGGTCAGCTGTAATAATCCGGAACTCATTTTCTGTTTGCCGGTCGAAATAATCCTTGAACCCTTGCTCCTTTTTTACCAGGTGTGAAGAGTTGGGAACGTCTTCGTCGATATGGGCTGCAATGAACGTGGCAGGTCCCGGATGCCCGTAATGCAGCAGTTTGGCGGCCAGTACCCCGCTCTGGTAAGAATCCTGTCCGATATAGGCGATGGGTTCATAATCCGGAATATAGGTGTTGAACATGTTAAACGGGATGCCCTCCCTTTTCCATTTATTTAGATAGGCCAGCGATTCCCTATAGAAGACCGGAGCGATAAGGATCCCGTCGTAGCGGGATTCAGAGACTTTCTCTGCTGTTGCCTTAAACGATTCAACGTTGAACTGATTGAATATGTGCTGTGTTACAATAACCCCGTATTGCCGCAGATCCTTCTCTGCTTTCACAACTCCCTTTAGGGGGGCTTCCCAGTACTCGTCCAGCGAAGGATCGGGGATCATGGCTGCAATGTTGTACTCGCGCTTTGAGACCAGTGCCCGGGCCAGCATATTGGGCTCGTATTCCAGTTCCCTGGCGATCCGCAAGACCTTTTCCCTGACTTTTTCGGAAACACGTCCCCTGTCATGCAGGGCCCTGTCGACCGTTCCGGTTGAAACGCCGGCTTTTTGGGCGATGTCCTTGATCCTGACGATATTTCGTTTGCTATGGTTGTTGCCTTCGGGCATCTTCAAAATAAATGATTAAATTTTTGTTTAAAAGTAGATAATTTTCTGTTTAGGATAAATTCTTGAGGCTGACCGTTTGCAAATGGACTTTTCTTTATTCCTGTTTTACCGGGTTATTTTTATTTGTCATGTTCACTCAGTTGCAGGATTATTTTTTGTATCGCCGGAAATTGTTTTTCCAGCTTTTCGACCAGGCGAAACTGCGCACGCGCCCTTTGCAGGTTATGATCCGGAAAATGAATGGTATAATAAATATCTCCTGCAATGTAGTCTGTCAGGAAACGGACGCCCATGATAAAAGGCAGCAGTAAGCATCCGTGAGATAACGAGTCGATCTCGTTCCGGGTAAGCCTGTGGACTGCTTCCTGCATAAAACCTTTTGCAAAGCCTTCGAACAAATACATGTTGACATTAATTTTTTCAAGGTCCTTCTCATCCTCTTTTGCGGTATTCACAATGGTCCGCACGGCATCTCCGAAGTCGTATGCCACATATCCGGGCATAACGGTATCCAGGTCAATGACACACTGTGCCCGGTCATCCTTGTCAAGCAGAACGTTATTGAATTTTGTATCGTTGTGGGTTATTTTTACCGGAAGTATCCCTGCTTTGCCCCTATTCAGGATTGTCATCATTTTGTCCTCCCGCGAATAGACAAAACGGAGCAGGTCCTGTACCTCCTGCAAGCGGTTAAACGAATCAGATTTAACGGCATCCTGCAGAAGGCCTAACCGGTATTCCAGGTTATGAAAGTTGGGCAGTATTTCGTAAAGCTGGCTGGCATCCAGGTCCGACAATAATGACTGGAAACGCCCGTAAGCGCGTCCGCCTTCATAAGCCTGCTTTGTGGTTTCTACCAGATCGTAGCTTCGTGTCCCTTTTAAAAACAGGAATATTCTCCAGTAGCTGCCATCACTGTGCAGGTAATAGTCTGATCCGTTATTGGCCGGTACCAGTGTCAGCACTTCCTGTTTGGGATCTGATCCGGGGATTTCAGAAACCTTTTTATACAAATGGCTGGTCACATGCCTGATATTGGCCATTAACCGGGGAATATTTGTGAATATTTTATGGTTTATCTCTTGCAGGATATAGTCGTCCTGCCAGGGATCTTTATTTTTTAAGTAATAGGTTTCATGAATATGTCCGGATCCGTACTTTTCGATTTTGTCGATTACTCCTTTAACCTGGAATTCAGATACTATCTTTAGAATGTCGGTTTTGTTTCTGGTGTTCATCTGTAAATAATTTTTTCAAGTTAACGCACTGCAATTTCCGTACTTGATTCCTGTTTTTCATTTGGATTCTTAACGCATGGATCCTCCTAAATAAATATTTTTCTGCGTGAAAAAAGTCTCCTCATGCTCGTTTCAATAGGAAAAGTGTTCGTACATGAAATGGTAACAGTTTTGTTTCCTTGCGGGGTATTATCGTTTTAATTATTTGTATATATTTTATTTATGTTTTAAAATTAAATTCATTCTCCTGGTTCATCCGCCTTCAATTCCCATGGGTGTGTAAGCGTTAAAATCAGTTTCAAGCTCCGTTACAGTCTGTTTTCCTACAGGGATTATTTTCCGGGTAACACAGATGAATCTCCCGCTTCTGTCATTGAAGATGGACGGAGATAATTTTTTGATGAATATATTTGTAATCAATTGTTTATTTTTTATTTTCCTGGTTTTAATCTTGTGCCGACAAGAAAATATTTTGGAAATTTCATGCTAAAGTAGGCGATAAATCCGGATAAAAAAAATAAATTTGTAAAAATGTGTGTTCGAACACGCATTTGGAATTATGGACGAAAGATATCAAGTAAAATCCTCAAAGCAAGCCAAATCATGAAGATTATCCTATGGAGCCTTATTCTTTTATGTTTTAATGTTTCATTGTCTGCACAATCGGCAACTCATACTTTTCAATTGGGTAAAACAGATTTTTTACTGGATGGTAAACCCTTTCAAATAATATCGGGTGAAATGCACCCCGCCCGTATCCCTGTCGAATATTGGCAGCATCGTATTCAGATGGCGAAGGCGATGGGGTGCAATACCATCGCAGTTTATATCTTTTGGAATTATCATGAAAGCGAACCGGGGGTGTTCGATTTTGAGACAGGAAATCACAATATTGCGGAGTTTATCCGGCTTGCCCGGAAGGAGGGGATGTGGGTACTTTTGCGGCCCGGACCGTATGTCTGTGCAGAATGGGACTTTGGCGGGTTGCCTTCCTACTTGCTGAGCATACCGGATATTAAGGTCCGCTGTATGGATCAGAGGTACCTGGATGCTGTCAAACGGTACATCAGTAATCTGTCTTTGCAGATAAACGATTTGCAGGTGACAAAAGGCGGCCCGATCCTGATGGTCCAGATCGAGAATGAATACGGGAGTTACGGGAATGACAGGGACTACCTGGAATGGCTTGAAAACGAATGGCGAAGCCGGGGGATAGACGTTCCGTTTTACACAGCAGACGGGGCAACTCCTTACATGCTGGAAGCAGGTTCTTTACCTGATGCAGCCATCGGACTCGATCCGGGGTCCAGTGTTGACGATTTTAAGCAGGCTACCTTGGTAAACCCGGATGTTCCATCGTTTTGCAGTGAATTATATCCGGGATGGCTGACCCATTGGGGGGAATCATGGCAAAGGCCCGATACTTTGAAATTACTTCAGAATGTAAAATGGTTAATGGACCATAAAAAGTCCTTCAATTTTTATGTCGTTCACGGGGGGACAAATTTCGGCTATTGGGCGGGGGCGAATGCTTTCAGTCCTGAGGAATATAAACCCGATGTAACCAGTTACGATTATGATGCCCCCATCAATGAAATGGGGCAGGCAACCCCCAAATATTATGCCCTGAGGAAATTAATAGGAAGCTATCTGCCAAAAAAACAAAAACTTCCCGAAATTCCGCGGTCATATCCATCCATTGAAATTCAGAAGATTACTTTCGACTCCGTGGCTGTTGTGTGGGATAACCTGCCGGATCCGAACTATTTAGTTCAGCCCAGGCCGATGGAAATGCTGGGGCAACAGGGCGGCTTTATCCTTTATCGCACAAAGCTTACCGGACATAAAAAAGGCAAACTCCGTATTACAGACCTGCACGATTATGCCACCGTTTTTGTTGACGGAAAATATGTTGGAAAACTTGACCGAACAAAAGCTGAAAACACGATTGAATTGCCGGCTTCAACCTCCGAAAATCCTCAGCTGGATATCCTGGTCGAGGGAATGGGGCGCATCAATTTCGCTGAGTACATGATCGACAGAAAAGGGATTACCGACCGGGTATCACTTAACGGGATGACCTTAATGAACTGGAAAGTATATAATCTTCCCATGGACGGAGACTATATTAAAAATTTGAAGTTTACGAAGGCTGAAGTGACTGGTCCGGGTAATTTTTTCCGGGGAGAATTTATTCTTGGTGAAATTGGCGATACTTACCTCGATCTGAGTAAATGGAAAAAGGGAGTGGTTTGGGTGAACGGTCACAATTTAGGCCGGTATTGGAATATCGGGCCTCAAAGGCAGTTGTTTTGTCCGGCTCCCTGGCTGAAGAAAGGGAAAAATGAAATAGTCATTTTTGATCTGCATCAGATTGAGCCTGAGCCGGTCAAAGGAATGAAAAATATGGAATGACGTTCAACTGTTTTTTATGACCGAAAATTATGAAGGATTTAAAAATTGTATTGATTGTAATCTTTTTGTTTTTCTTTTCAAATACGATAAATGCAACTGTCAAAATAATACCTCAACCTAATCAGATCGAGGAAGGGAAGGGCATTTTTGTGATTGATTCCGGGACCCCTTTGGTGTCGGACGAAAATACTGAGTCCGAAGCTGAATATCTCGCTTCAATCCTGAGCAATGGCTTTGACAGTGCTGTGGAGATAAGATCCAGGGGGAAGGGCATTATTCTGAAATTAAATCCTAAACTGGAAACGGAACTGGGAAAAGAAGGCTATACGTTTAAATCCAACCGTAACCAGATTATTATTGAAGGTGCAACAGATGCAGGAGTATTTTATGGGATACAGACATTACGTCAACTTTTACCTGCGGATTTTGAGCCCGGTAAATCATCGGTTAAAAGTGTTGTTATCCAGGAGCTTACTATTGTTGATTCTCCAAGGTTCTCCTGGCGGGCATTTATGCTCGATGAAGCCCGTTATTTTAAAGGGATGGACGAGGTAAAAAAGCTTCTCGATCAGATGGCCCTGCTAAAAATGAATGTTTTTCACTGGCATTTGACCGATGACCAAGGGTGGAGGATTGAAATAAAAAAATACCCAAACCTTACCAAAATTGGTGCTTACCGAAACGATTCCCAAACCGGAGGCTGGAACAGTCTGGAACGTTCGGGAGTGTCACACGGTGGTTTTTATACCCAGGAACAAATTAAAGAAATTATTGCTTATGCTGCTCAAAGACATATACAGATTGTACCGGAAATTGAAATGCCGGGACATGCGACAGCAGCTATTGTTGCTTATCCATGGTTAGGTACTGTTGGCACTGAAACTGAGGTCCCCGTAGTATTTGGGAAAATGAAGGATTCTTATAATGTAGCCGATCAGAAAGTATATCAGTTTATTGAAGATGTGTTAAACGAAGTATTTGGACTCTTCCCCGGTAAAGTAGTCCATATTGGCGGTGATGAAGTAAAATTTGAAGCATGGAAAAATTCGAAGGAGATCCAGAATTTTATGAAAAAAGAAGGACTGAACTCTCCTGCTGACCTGCAGATATTTTTTACAAACCAGATTTCAAATTTTATTGATAAGTCGGGACACCGCATGATGGGATGGAATGAGATCCTGGGTGAAAATATCCATGACTGGCAGGATCCCGAAGACATGGAAGTAAGCCGGCAACTGGCACAGTCGGCCATTATCCATTTCTGGAAAGGGAATCCTGGTTTGATAAGCGATGCTGCTATAAGAGGGTACGATATAGTAAACTCTTTTCATGAAATGACTTATCTCGATTATGATTATAAAACCATTTCCTTGTCTAAAGCCTATTCGTTTGACCCGGTTCCGGAAGGGCTGCCCGAAAAATACCATTCAAAAGTAATAGGTTTTGGCTGTCAAATGTGGGGCGAATGGATTCCGGATAACCATTTAATGGAGTTAATGGTTTTTCCCCGTCTTGCAGCTTATGCCGAAGTTGGCTGGACACAAACCGATAAAAAGGATTATAAGCGGTTTAAAGATTCCCTTAAAGGAATAGAAACAAGATGGAGGCTTTCGAAAATTGATTTTGAAGAACATGCAGAGTAAGGAGATATTTTAATCCTTCGTTTTCTTCGGGTTGAAACAATGATTAAATTTTGCAAAATAGATTCAATAACATCAAATTTAAATAAACGATATGACAAACAGAAGAGATTTTCTCCGTAATACTTTAATCGGCACAGGCGTGCTGGCATCAGGACTGGTAACAGCTGCGGCAACAGTTGACGATAAAGTCAGCAAAAGCGATCGGAAAAAGCAACGGTTCAACATGTGCGGTTATGCTGCTCCCGGGATCGATAAAGTACGCATTGGGATCGTTGGCCTCGGCATGCGCGGGCCAGGCGCTGTCGAGCGTATGTCCTATATCGACGGGGTTGAGATAGCCGGTCTGTGCGACCAGTATGACGATCGTGTTGAAAAAATGCAAAGTTTTCTGGAAAAACAGGGATTGCCCCGCGCAAAATCATATTCAGGAAGCAAAGACGCATGGAAAGACATGTGTGAAAATCCGGATATCGACCTTATTTATATCACGACACCCTGGTCGTGGCATACACCGATGGCTGTTTATGCCATGGAGCACGGAAAACATGCTGCGGTAGAAGTTCCGGCGGCAAAGACCATCGACGAATGCTGGCAGTTGGTTGAAACGTCGGAGAATACCCGGAAACATTGTATGATGCTTGAAAACTGCTGCTACGACTTTTTTGAACTGCTTACACTGAATATGGCCCGTCAGGGGTTCTTTGGCGAAATTGTGCATGGCGAAGGCGCTTACATTCACAACCTGCTGGACCTGAATTTCGATAAAAAAGGTTATGCCGAAATGTGGCGGTTAAAAGAGAACCAGCACCGGAACGGCAATTTATATCCGACACACGGCCTTGGCCCGGTTTGCCAGATTATGGATATTAACCGGGGCGACCGGATGGATTACCTGGTCTCGATGTCGTCAAACGATTTTATGATGGCAGCTGAAGCCAAAGAGCTGGCGGCCGGCGATCCTTTTTATAATGAATTCGCCACTAATCATTACCGCGGAAATATGAATACGACCACTGTCCGCACCCATAAAGGGCGCTCCATCATGATCCAGCACGATGTGACCAGCCCACGGGTGTATTCGCGGCTCCACACGGTGGTCGGCACCAAAGGTATGGCCCAGAAATATCCGGACCCGGCACGTGTAGCAACCGGTCACGAGTGGTTTAAACCGGAAGAAATGAAGGAACTGGAAGAAAAATATACGCCTGAGATTGTGAAAAGGATTGGTGAAATGGCCAAAAAAGTCGGCGGTCACGGGGGTATGGATTTCATGATGGACTGGCGCCTGATCGATTGTTTACGTAATGGTTTGCCTTTGGATGAGGATGTTTACGACGCTGCATTGTGGAGTTGTATTTCGCCGCTGAGTGAATATTCAGTCGCCAACCGTTCAAAAGCTGTCGATGTTCCTGACTTTACGTGTGGTGCATGGAAAACCAATACCCCGGTCGAACTGACCCTGAAAGGCGGCGGAACGACCGGTGTCCGTGAACTGACGAAAAAAACTCCTTCGGAGCAACTCGGAATATAGTTTAGGATAAATAATCTCTTTGGAAAAATCCGGAAATTAAAGCCGGGTCAAAAGAGAATGGGGATTTTCATGTCACACCCGGTTTTCTTTACTTAAGGATGTTCATAAATTATATGATCCATCGTCTTATCTGGTGGTTTTATTATTTGTGAACATCCACAAGCCGATTTTGCTTTATGTCCCGCCGGGAGCAGTTTTAAGTTCTTTTCTTACCACATAATAATCGTCACACTCCCTTTTTACCTTAAAATCGTTACACCATCCAACGGGTTTATCATCTTCAAATCTGTTTTTTTTATCTCAATTTTGTATTGAGTAGTATAATACTTTATTGTCTTTTATTCAGATTTCCTGCAAGTTACAATATGCGGATGAGATTTCGTACAGATTTTGAATAAAGAATTGAACTAAATCCGGGGATATTGGAATATCATTTATCGGAGGTTGTGAGAGTTATGGACTTTTTGTCCGGCCTTCCTGGGATGATAAAAAGTTATCTGCAGAATGAAATCGGTGACAGCAATGGATCGATAACCCAGAACCCGGGATATGAAGGTTACCCGGAGGAATAATGTTGACAAAAAACATGATTTTATCTTATCCGGTTTTTTAGCCGGATAATTTTTTTTATGAATTGGTCATCCTGGATATCTAAGTTAACTTGTATATTAGAGCAATAAAATTGCCAGTGATGCTAATTCTGGAAAGAATGGACTAAACAAACTATAAAAATGAAGGATTCGGGACGCAATTTTTTTAAAAAGACAGCGATGCTTGCAGGGGCAGCGGCGCTGCCTGTTCTGGCAGTACTGGCAGATGACCAGGAAAAGACAGTCGATGTTGTTCCGGGGAATAACTCAATAGTAGCTTAATAAAATTTTCCATATGAATAAAAAATACTACCTGGTAGGTCTGGTCTTCCTGATCTTTTTTTTCATTTCGTTTCTGACGAATATCCTTGGGTCGATCAATCCCAATGTCAGTGAAAGTTTTCATCTGAGCGGCTTTATGACAGGCATGCTCCCGTTTTCCTTCTTTATTGCCTATGCCCTGATGTCGATCCCTTCCGGAATGATGGTCCAGAAGTACCAGGAGAAGAAGAGCATGGTGCTGGCATGGGGTATTGCCGCCCTGGGGGCACTATTGTTTTCTTTTTTCCCTTCGTTCCCGGTATTTTTATGTTCCCTGTTTTTAATCGGTACCGGAATGGCGGTCCTGCAGGTGGCTATAAATCCGTTACTGCGGACGGCCGGGGGCGAGAAGCAGTTTGCCTTTCTTTCTGTATTTGCCCAGCTTATTTTTGGCAGTGCCTCTTTTATCAGCCCGTATGTGTATTCATACTTAACGCTTCACCTGCGGATGGAAGAAGTTTCGAATGCCTTTATCGGATTTTTGAAACAGATAACCCCCGCCGGATTACCCTGGGTTTCCCTTTACTGGATTTTTGCGTTGGTTTCAGTGCTGATGGCCCTGATTATTTTTGTTACCCGTTTTCCCCGGGTGGAACGAAAGGAAGATGAAATTGTGGGGGCATGGGCTACCCACCTGGAGCTATTCAAAAGCAGGACGACATGGCTTTATTTTATAGGGATCGCTGCCTATGTTGGTTCGGAGCAAGGCATCGCCAACTGGATTTCCGAGTTTTTGCGCACGTATCACGGGTTAAGCCCCGAGACAGAGGGGGCAAAGGCCGTTGGCTGGTTTTGGGGCCTGCTTACCCTGGGCTGCCTTCTGGGCATGTTTCTTTTAAAAATATACGATAGCCGGGTGGTCCTTCGCATTTTTACGATAGCCGCCCTGGGACTTTTAGTTTTTGCCTTGTTCGGGGATAGGAATATGTCGCGCTACGGGTTCCCAGCCTTGGGGTTCTGCCTGTCGGTGATGTGGTCAATCGTTTTTTCCCTGGCATTAAACAGTGTACCAAGGTATCACGGGACGTTTTCGGGGATCCTGTGTACGGGTATCGCGGGTGGTGCTATCGTGCCGCTGATTATTGGCCAGCTGAAGGATATGATCGGCCTCCGGCTTGGGATGTTGTTCCTTTTGCTTACGCTTGGGTACATCTTAAGCATCAGTTTCTGGGCCAGGCCACTGGTTACGAATGAAACGATCAGAAATAAGAAGGAGTCTTGATTTACAGTGTTTTGTGTGTCTTTAAAAAAGCTTAAGAAAAAGATAAAATAAATTTTTAAATGGATAGAAAGTATAAAATACTTGGGGTCGATTTAGGGGGGACCAATATCCGGGCTGGGATGGTCGAAGGAGAAAAAATTTCGGAACTGCAGGTTGCATCCACCCCTTCGGAGGAGCCACAGGAAGTAGTGCTGGAAGCACTCTCCGAAGTGATTTCCCGCTTTAACCTGTCCGGGGTTGAAGCGATTGGAATTGGCGTCCCTTCTGTCGTTGATGTTGAAAAAGGGATCGTGTATAATGTGACCAACATAAAATCCTGGATTGCTGTTCCCTTGAAATCCTGGCTTGAGAAAAGGTTCGGAGTTCCGGTTTTTGTAAATAACGATGCCAATTGCTTTGCTGCAGGGGAGAAATATTTCGGTAAAGCGAAAGACGTTGCAGATGTGGCCGCTGTTGCCATCGGGACCGGGGTCGGGACGGGCCTGATCGTTCGGGATAAATTATATGAAGGGCGGAATTGCGGGGCAGGGGAAATAGCCAATCTTCCCTACCTGGCACATAATTATGAGTACTACTGCAGCGGACAGTTTTTTAAAGATGAGCACCGTACTTCCGGGAAAAAACTGGTGGAAGATGCCAGTGGAGGAGATCCGGAAGCCCTCGGCATATTTAACGATTTCGGCTGGCATTTTGGGAAATTTCTTCAGGCGGTTCTTTATGCCTATGATCCGGCGATGGTCGTTTTGGGAGGATCGGTCAGTAAATCCTATGATTTGTTCAAGGACAGCATGTACCGTTCGTTGCATGATGGATTTATTTTTCCGGGATCGCTTGATAACCTCCGGATTGAATTATCGGTCATTGACCATATCTCAGTTTACGGAGCGGCATCATTATTCTATGATAAAATGAAGCAATAATCATCGTTATCCCGGGCCGGGCTGGAGGCCCGTCCGAACCGGTTTTTGCTATGTTTTATATTGTGTTTAATTTCAGACGGAACCGATGAATCGATCTTTTTAATGGGTGGCGAATCAGAATTAATCGTTTTTCAACATATTTACCTGATTAAAGAAAGCCATAGACTGTTTCAAGGCCTTTGAGCCGGGTTTTAAACAATAAAGAACGACATTGGGAAATCGCTGTATATGTGCCCGAGGTTAAAATGTCCGGTGGACATTTCGGACGAAGGGAAAGAGCGCAGCCCGCGTACGTACGGAGGTGAAAGCCTATCCCTGTCGGTATTTATTACTGGCGGGGCGCTTCATTTATTTTTTATACTTCATCACCATAATCACCGTATTTGATCCTTCATTCAAATCAGCAGCAATTTCTTTCAGTTTGCCCTTCAACTCGTCCTTTTTATAGGCCTCAACAAGCTGGTAAGCTTCTAACGTTTCAAAGGCTGCAATTTCATTATTTACCGGATGCGAAGTCATGTCCACTTTTTGTTTTTTTACATAGTCGCCATTGAAAACAGCAGGGGTGAATATTGAATTTTTCTGCTTATCGTACATCAATTCAGTAGGTGCAGGTATTTTCATTATTGGAAGAATAATTTCTTTTTTTAAGGTTTCCATGAAATAATAACGGTCAGTCAGAGTCCCCATCGTAAGAAATATTTCAGGATCCCTGGTTGGGTTTTTTACAACAAGGAACGGATTTAATTTATTCTCTTTGGGAACATAGTCGTAGACTGTATCAGAGGATGTTTCAACAAGTAGCCAATTGTCATGATATGGAATTATGGGACTTACAGAAAACGCTGCAGTAAAACTACTTTCGTGTATAAATGGCGTTTTAAATACATCAAAAGGAATTGTAATGTTCCGGGTAATACTCCCATCTTGTTTCGATATAATCACATGGCAAGATTCGTTCCCTCTGTTCTCGCTATCTTTGTATAACGTCAACTCATTGTAACAAATCAGATTATCTTTATCATAATTGAATACATCCGAATAACTAACGTCTTCAGTATATTTAAAACTTCGTTTGAAATTACCCAATAAATCATAGACGAATATCTTTTTCGTTACGGGACAATTGACAAATATTTCATTATTATCCTCATCCAGCACAATCCCATTGATAAAATTATATTCTTCGGGACCTTTTCCCTTCCTGTTTATCTTTCTCAATCCTTTACCGGTTTTTCTGTCAAAAACATAGATATCCCCTTCTCTGGTCCAGTTTTTTACCAATATATATTTGTTACCTATTGCCATTACATCACCCTGGGTAATAAATTCATCTTTTGTTTCTAACGGAATGTATTCAACATCCAGAAAATCCTGAAGGATCAGTTCTTTTTCTGGATAACTTTTAGTTACATCAACTGTAATAAGATCATTGTTTGTACTGGATTGCTTGCATCCAACGAATCCTGGCGTTACAAACAGGATGATTGCTAAAGTTGTAACTTCTTTTTTCATAGTAATATTTAGTATAGATTTGTGTTGAGCCTGAGCCTAAAATAAGCCAGAGACCTCCATATTTATTCGTTGAGCATCTGTCTTTCGACTGACCGCACCGGATAGCTTACGCCCCCTAAAAACTCTATTCCGAGAATCCGGGACAAGCTGTGCGCATTTTCCCGGCATACAGCTCAGGCCCTTTTAAGGTTGTCCCGGCGAAGGGAAACCCGGCTGTTCTTACTGCTTTTATCAGACATAAAAATAGTCATTTGTCTGCATTACTTTGCTAAATCAGCTCTTCATTTTGTTCTTTTACAGCAGTATCGGCTATATCCCATCCTTTCCCAATCAGAGGAGACTCCCTAACTAACACGTGTGAGACATCCTCCCAAACGTTAGTGAGACCCCTTCACAAGCATTAGTGAGACACCCTCCCTAACGTTGGTGAGACGGACTCACATCTACCAATTACAGCTCAACGATCGTCGGAGGAAGAGACACGCCAGTACTAAATATTACGGACAAATATCTCCGGGTTACGTCAACAACGTACTCTGCCGCTGTGTTTCGCATGGGCAGAACGCTCAACTCAATTGTTTGATCTGTATTTATTCATTGTTTATCAGATAGGATTAATATAAATTCAAGCGACAGAGATTCGTAAATCATTCTCTTGTAAGCTTCATTATCCTCTAACCTGTTTGTGATTTTATGTTCTGTTTGAAATTCTTTTTTCAGCACTGGAAACTCTGAAAGGTAAAATAAAATTGAATTTTTAAAGTCTTCTAACGAATATCTCCATCCACAAATTTTATGTCCGAAATAATCAAGTTCGGAACAACTATCTTTAGAATCCCAATAAATATTTTCATAAGTTATCGAGTCATTTTGTATTAAAAGTTCTCCTTCATTGCCTGCTCCCATTGCAATCCATTCTTGAGTTTTTTTATTCTTAACAAGGAAAACAATTTCTTTTTGTCCGATTTGATATTTTGTTATTCTATTTGCACAAGCCCAGTCTTCAAATCTTTTAATTTTTATGTTTCTTAAAGTAGAATCTCCTTTTACGCAATCCGAAATTCTCAAAGTGAATGTCAATGAATCTAAATTAATTATTTCTCCCTCTATGATTAAATCTGATTTTATAATCAACTTAGGCAAAGGAGTTGGGTCATAATCAGCATATGTTTTTCCGCATATAAATATCAAAATCAATATTGTGATTATGTATTTCATTTGCATCTGTCTAAAATTATCGTCAACGGTGAACTGGTCGGGTAAGCCACAGAAACTTCCCCCTCCAGCTTCTCCCCAAACTGGCCTTGAATTTTCCAGCTCATCCGGTTCTTGTTATACAAATCTATACGTTTTATCACGAGAATTCCAATCTCCATTGGTAAAACAGTTTCTTTACCAACTTTTTGTTTTCAGCGGTTAGGTAAAGGTTCCATGCTATGCCACGCAAAAGCCCGACCGGAATACTTCCGGACAAACAGACATGAAACTTTTCCCCTTAATTGATTTTTGTGAACGCCGTAACAATACCGGTTGCGACACCCACAATAACGTTATTGCGATACCCACAACAACGTTGTTGTGACACTCACAATAATGTTGTTGCGTCACTCACAACAACATACTTTACTCATGGTGTCCCACCCATGTTACCTTTAGCTGGTTCGATCGCGAAAACGGGTACCAAAAGAAAACCCAAACCATTAGCGGAACAGAGTTCCTCAAACGTTTCCTGGACCACATTGTGCCCCCTTATTTCCGGCGTATCCGCCACCTGGGATTCCTGAGTTCGCGTAACAAAAAGCAAAGCCTGGCAGCTATCCGGGAAAGCCTGGGAAAAGAGCTGCCACTGGCAGCGCCACTTTCGCGGGCACAGGTACTGGAACTGCGTTTTGGCCAGCGTTCTGTGCTGAAGTGTAAAGACTGTGGCGGAGAGCTTCAATTGCTGGAAACCTATCCCGGGCAGCGGGCTCCGCCGGTAAATGCATTGACAGGAATGTGCCAATGATTGATTTTCCGGATCTTAAACTGATGCGCCCGGGCGTAAACGGGAATGGTCTGCCCGGAAAACAAAACTTACCGGTTTATATGGCATGTTCCTCTCAAAAAAGGATAAAACCCGGAATGTTTTTGAGGGGTAACGGAATTTTCGATCATAAGCCAGATCTTCCGGATGGAAAAACAAATGGTAAAAACCGGCCGGAAAGGGAACCCTAAAACCGATTGAAAACACTACTGTTTGAATGCTATCCAAAAGGTGGTTACAAGAATAATCATGTTTAGTTCAACAAAGCCTCCAATGTAAAGCGTATGCAAGTAACGCTTTATTGGAGGCTAATTATTGTAGCCAGTTTTTATTCTTCATGTTGTTCTACTCTTATTACTTTATCCTCATTAAAATAAATATCTAAAATATCAGGGTCAATTGTAAGTAATCCCGGAACAAATCCCAAGTCATAAATTATGTGATTGTCGTCGTAAGTACTAAAATCATTACCTAAAAGTTCAATTACTTCGGATTTAGTTTTTCCAATCAGCATCTTACTGTTGATAATATCTTTAGACATTTCGTATCGTTCTTCCTTATTATCATTCCATTTCTGTTGGTTAAAATCAGTTCGAGGATAATATGAGATTGAGAGTAACTACTCAGGTCATTAAAATTAATAAGACTGACTTCGGCGGAATTCATTTTTGCCGGCAGCAACAGCTATTGCAAAGCGGATTGATTCAAACGGATTTCCTCCTTTTTTGATGATGGAGTCAACAACAGAGCGCAATACTGCAAATATTTCAGCGCCTCGCTCCGAGCGGAAACTTCCCGATACCTTCTGCTTGACTTTGACATTACGGATTGCCCTTTCCGAACCGTTATTATCATAAGGAACATCGGGATAAAACAGGAAATTGAATACCTGATGCCTGCGTTTTTTCAATCGCTTTTGGAAAGGAAGTATTTTTGAAACAGTATCAGGCAATGTTTGATTTACCAGCATATCAAATTCATTGATCACTGCCCCCCGCTGATCAAATGATCCGGTGTACTGTTTTAGTGTCATGGTATCTTTCAGCTTAATGGCCCGGGTCAACAAATCCTTCATTTCAGTTGCCCACTTGTGGTGATACAGCTGCTCAAAGAAATTCAATTCCCGAAGCAGGTGTGCAAGACACAGCTGATGCTCCCTGGCGGGGGTCTTTAACTGGGCACTCAATGAATCGCTGACAAAGGTTGCATTGGCAAACCCGTCAGGAAAAGTATTTTCAACCGTTACAAAGCCGCGGCTCTTTGATATGACGATGTATGTTGCCCGCATTGTTTGCCAGGTCCAGGCCCAAAATTTATTCTTTTCAACTTTCACGCCCGTTTCATCTCCACCTACCGTAGTGGCATTGGATATTTCCTTTTTTATCCCTTCATAGATGGGAAGCACCATGTTGGCTGCTTTGCTTAGCAGGTTAAAGATGGTGCCTTCGCTTATGGAGATATTGGTTATACTCTTTATTAATTCTTTCAAACGTGAATATGGAACATACTGTCTTGAACTCAAATAAGCCGTAAGTGCAATCAGATTGTTTCCGTACTGAACAGGCGCTGTTACTTCTGCCGGGAAATTCCCCGTACTGACATGGCCACAGCTACAATTCCTTTGATAAACCTGGTGTTCAACCACTCTGGACTGAATAAAGGGAATGTCGATAACCTGTCTTTTGCCTATCAACTGCACCGGTTCATCGACATAGATCTTTCCGCAACAGGGACATGGGCCTTCTGGCATATGAACCTCTATTTTATCCGGAACTGGCGACATCCGAAGTGTTTCTCCTTTGTGACCCGCTTGACCACCGGATTTCTTATCACTTTTTCCCCGGAGGCTTTGGTTCTTACCCCGGAACAGGTCCTGGGCCGGAGGCAGTGAACTGTTTCCACTGTTCTTTGGTGTCTTCAGACGCTTTATTTCCTCCTGAAGTACCTCTACCATACGGGTTAAAGCATCAACCTTCATGGAAAGATCATAAACCAGATCGACCAGTTCTTCCTTGTCCAGCTTTCTAAGTTCTTCTTTCGATACCATAACCCTTTTGCTTTTAACAAAGATCTTGTTCTGAGATTCAATACACAAATTTAAACCCCATTCTTTATGAACATCCAGGATCCCTGTTTTCAACAATTTGAAAAATAAGTTTGAGTTTCGAGAGTTAAACCTCATGTGAAGCGCATGGATGAATATAAAATCAAAAAACTTAACCCCTCCTACGGAAAATGAGTTGAGCAAATATTAAATCTAATATCCTTTTCCAAAATCTTTTATCCCGCAGGTACCTGAGTAGTTACCATTTTGTTGAAGAAAAATGGTTTAAAAAATAAAAACCAAGCCGTATTGGAAGAGTACAAAGCAAATATATCGACATAATAGCCTTCCAATTTTCCATAGAAGATAAATAAAAAACTCGCTGGACTCAACATCTTGCAGTTTATGAATTATTCAGGTTAAATGCGCTCCAAATATTTTTTAAATCATCATTTTCCATTTTTCAATAATTTTAATTGTTAAACACCATTCTTAATTTTTGTTTGATCCGATTAATCTTTGTAGCTACATTTGTTTTGGTTATTCCCATTATTTCGGATATTTCTTCATATGAATATTCATCAAGGTGTAATGTTATCAAGGCTTTCTCAATATCGGTTAACGCGCTCATTAATTCTTTAACTCTCTCCATATTCTCTGTCTTATCAGAATCGCTAATCTCTGGTATATCATAATGAAATTGAGCAATCGTATCTAAATGCAGTTTACTTTGCTTATAAAGAGCCGTATTTAACGAAACCTGATAAATCCAGGTGCTTAATTTTGATTTACCTTTAAAATTCGGATACGATTTCCAGAGTTGTAGAACTATATCCTGATATAAGTCTTTGAAGTCAATCGTATTATTTGTGTATAAATGACAAATCTTATAGATTATATTTTGATGAGAATCAATCTCAGAAATAAACTTGTCTTGAATGGGTAAATCAATCATTTTTTCATTTTTACCATATGAGTTGCAAGTTTTTTCTAAAAATCACAAATCAGTTTAATTATTTACAGGTCGTTCTTTTCATTCGAACTAATACTTTGTGTTCTTCTTATTTTTAATTTAATGTAATGAAAAATTTAAATCGAAGGCAATCAGTTCAAATTTAGCGATTTGTTTTTGCATCCTTTTCCCGATTCCAAGCGTTCTTTTCTGGTCGAGGAACTGCACGACCGGAAGGCGTCAAAAAGTGTTCAAAAAAGTTCAATCGGTGACGGAATGTTTTTGGAATTTTTAAAACAGAAAATGAACTCACCGGATTTCATGACCTGTATCAGACCTATTGCTTACGAAAAAAGTACGGTACCTTTCCGCGAAATCTTCAGCATCTTTTGACTAAAAGTCGGGCAGCTTTTGAGGAAATCTTCGGTATCTTTTGGCGAAAAGTTCAGGGTCTTTTTATAAAATCTTCCCTATCTTTTTCTGAAAAGTACGGCATCTTTCCGCGAAATCTTCAGCATCTTTTTACGAAGGGAACAGCATCTTTACCTTTGCTGGAAATAGTTTACAGATTTACGAGTCATTACAGCAAGAGATTTCCAAAATTTTTACCTTTTGCAAAAATAGCTATCCTATTCGGATCGTGTTTCGGTAATTCTGTATTGTCAAGTACAATATACATTATGAAATCTTTTTTATTTTTCCTTTCCTCTTTTTCAGCAACGCTTAACTCAATTCTTGGCCAATCTCTGTTTTTCGAATTTTCTGAGTAAAACACTAAATCTTTGTCGACTTCGACAATTGCATCCTTTATTGCTTCAGGTATTTGCCCGCCAGGTAATAAATCTCTGGTATCAATTCTTACTTTTAAGTTCCGGTCTCGTAAGAATTGATCGAATTGATGAACTATCTCACTATCTGCCCATGAATAACTTATAAAAACTTCATGTGATTTAGTGATATCTAATTCTATTAAATTTACAAAACCATCTTTCCCTCTATTTTGATAGAGGTCTTGAGTTAATAACTTTCTTTATATTTGCAATAGCGACACTTTCATCACCTAATTTAAATATTGAATTTCCAATAATTGGGTCTCGAAAATACCTTTCAAGTCTAAACGTCATATCCGATGTCATGGTGATATTGTTATAAGTATTATAAATCCTTTAGTTTAAAATTGAATTTCAAATCATATGCTCTTACGTCTATCTATTTGTAAGGTGCACGTCTGAGTAAATTAAGCGTCAAATATATTTCTATATTGTCGCCGGGGAGGTGAAATATATTCCTTCTACCAATCAGCGGATCTGTGGCAACCAGGTTATGGCACCCCGATAGCAACATTTTCAACACTCACCATAAACTATTCCTCCAAATAGAGGAGACGCCCTCACTAATACGTGTGAGACACCCTCCCAAGCATTAGCCTTCAATGACGATTTTCCCGGGGTGATCTTTTCGCTTTTTCTCCCAGGGGAGACTGGATCTGTAAGGGCAGCATATGCCCCGGCGAAGTTACTGGCAGACCTGTAGCAGCCGGGATAGAACGCACGGCTGCCTTCTCTGGTTTTCCGTTGGCGGTATTGATGGAAGACTTCTTCATCCAATACCTCAATCCCCGGTTATTGACATGATATAGTTGGCAATACCTGCTTAGAGATACTGTCGCTCCTTTGCTCGAGGATGCTTTATCGCCGGACAAGGTCTTTGGGTATAATTCTGCTGCCATCATAATAGTTGTGCTTTTATTCTGATGGCTAAGATAATTCCTGAGCTGAAATCTGAAAAGGTGGTATCGCGGAGACGCTTACATTGCTATCAGCAGGGCTTTTGGCTGTCGGCCTAAAGTTGGTATGCGTCATTTCTTACAGTTAAACTTTTGAACGCAACGTAAAACCTCCATCAACAGATAAATAAGCTCCCGTGATATTTGCGTTGGAAGCTAAGAAAATAACCGTCTCTGCAATTTCTTCGGCTACACCCAATCTTTTCAATGGAATGAGCGCCGCAGTTCGTTCTTGCAATCCCTTCACCGCTTTGGTTGGTACCGAGTTATTAAAACCCTGCGTGATGGTGGGTCCCGGTGCTATAACATTCACTCTTATTTTTCTGCCTGCCAATTCACTTGCCGCTACACGCCCAATAGCGTCCACTGCAGCTTTTGTTGCCGAATATACACTTGTGTTCGCTGCTGCACTTATAGAAGCACCGGAAGAAGAAAGAATAACAGCCTAACTGTCAGCTAAATGCGGAATGAGTTTCTGTAGCGTAAAAAACATACCTTTTACATTGGTGTTAAACTGCTTGTCAAAATTTTCTTCGGTTGTTGTTTCAATGGAGGAAAATGTTCCTATGCCTGCATTTAGAAAAAGAACGTCCAATTTTTCCTTTGTGTCAGCAATGGTTTGAGCCAAAGTGATCCATGGCCCTCAGGTAATACTTTGTAAAAAATAAAATCTCCATAATCAGTTGATTATAGAGATTTTATTTTTGTACCCGAGGCGGGAATCGAACCCGCACGATATTGCTATCACTGGATTTTGAGTCCAGCGCGTCTACCAATTCCGCCACCCGGGCTCATTAGCGCTGCAAAAATAATGGAAAAATTTTTTGTGCAAAGAAAATTGTCTAAAATGTTTGTCATTCTGTTTAACCGATTTCCATTTGATGAGTTGTGACGGGCAAATTTCCAATAAAAAATCAGAAGATGTACCTTACAGAGATCGCACCGCCATCTCCCCAGAAACTGGAATGACCGAATACATTCAGTGCCGGTTTCCAGTCAATCCCGATGTTTACAGGGATTTCGGTAAAGCTGTATTCAATCCCGAGGATACCGTCTAACCCGATTACCGTATAGTTGTCATCGTTGCCCCAGTCAACATCGTCGCCGTCCCAGAACCCCATATGGGCACCAGCCCCGTAATACCAGTTCAGGCCAATAACATTTAAAACCGGATTATGGACTTCGTAAAGTCCGGCCAGGTCGAACCCGTGCCACCGGCTCGATAAAATTCCTTCAATGGCATTTTGCGGGTCGAGAAAATGTTTTACCGTAAGCCCGCTGAAAAAGCCTCCTCTCAGACCAATGCCGGTATTATATTCCTGGGCATACGATTGCGAAAAAACGGTGAACGCAAACAATAATACAATAATTAATCTTTTCATGGCTATTGTCTTTTTGTTTTTAGTTGATAAAACGGACAGGTTTCATGTTTGTTTTGCAGCGTCCGTTTTTTATTTCATTTACGGTTACAAAATTACAAATATCATTTGCCATTAAACCTTCATACTCTTAAATTGATCCAATCATATGCTGCAAAATACGTGTGGTGAGATAAGGGTTTTGGACAAGGAACCAGTCTTTTTTAATACATTAGCGTGAAAAACAGGCCTTTGATGGCTAATTTATTTTTATGGACAAACTATCTGACAAGGAACTATTTCTGGATTTGCAAAGAGACGACGAACATGCTTTTGAAAAGCTTTTTCATAAATATTATGCTCCATTGTGCCTCTACGTGTGCCATACTTTTGGCGACAGGGAAAAGGCCGAAGAAATTGTTCAGGAGGTCTTTGTAAAAATATGGATTAAAAGGCATGAGCTTAATATTGAGACTTCTGTGGAAAACTATCTTTTTCGTTCGGTGAAAAATCAATGTTTAAATCAGGTGCAGCATCAAAAGGCAGAACAAAAATATATCAGGGCCACGATTGAAGATTCAATGAATGGTATAGATTACTCCTGCTGCTTCATGGAAGTGGATCTGCGTGAAAAAATAAGGGAAAGTATTGAGGCATTGCCGGAAAGAAGACGGGAAATATTTCGTATGAGCAGGGAGGAAGGGATGAAATACCAGGAAATAGCAGATAAGCTCGGTATATCTGTAAAAACGGTAGAGGTGCACATGGGTTTGGCGCTAAAACAACTGAGGGAAATGCTGCAGGATTACAGGGATATTCTTATTGGTGTAGTTCTTTTTAAAAAAAATCGGGAATAATATTAAGGGTAAATAAGCTGACAACTGTCTTAAGGTTAAATGAAGGAAAATAAACGACATATCGAAGACGGGCGTTGGGAACGTATAGCCAGGTTCCTTTATAATAACGATCATGAAGCCATTCAGGAGGATATTCCCGAAGAAATAGCAGAGACTGCCTGGGAGGTGGATCTTTATTACAAACTTAAGCAGTTTGATGCAGATAAGGCGTTGAAGGAGGTCCGGAAGAAAATATACAATCGCAAATTAAGTCTGATTGTTTTTCACGGGAGAAGATCATTTCTAAAAATTGCTGCAGTTGTCGTTTTTGCTATGTTGCTGGCTTCTGCCGGTTTCCTGGTTGGGAGCCGGTACTGGGGAGGCGAGAAACCTGCCGGAGTGGTTGTCGATCAGTACGGGATTTCAAAAATCACGCTGGCTGATGGTTCTGTGGTTACCTTAAACCGTGATACAAGGATCGACTATCCCGGTAAATTCAGGGGTGATGTCAGGGAGGTTAAGATTGAAGGAGAAGCCTTTTTTGAAGTAAAACCCGATCCTTCACGCCCGTTCATTATTCATGCAGGGGGAACTACCATAAGGGTTTTGGGTACCAGTTTTAATGTAAGCGCTTATCCCGGCAGGGAGAAAGTTGAAGTGGTTGTACAGACAGGTAAAGTTCAGGTTACTAAAACCAGAGCCGTGATGAAAGGACACGATGCGGTGATCCTGGATCCGGGGGATAAAGGTGTTTTTATAAACGAAAGCCAGGAACTGATGAAGTCCAAAAATGATAACCCGAATTTTCTTTCCTGGAGAACCCGTGATTTCACCTTTAATAAAACCTCTTTAAATGATGTTATTCAACAATTAAACAATGTATACCGCGTGCAGATCAGGATGGAAAACCCGGAAACCGGTAATTTATTCCTGACTGCCCGTTTTGAAGATCGCTCTCTCGATTTTATCCTGAAAGTGATTGCGTTAACCCATCATCTGAATGTAAAAAAGGAAGATGATTGTTATATTCTGCAGAAAAGTTCTTAAGCACAGCATGATGAAGAAACCGTTACCAAAAAAAACTCCGGCAAAAATCTATGACGATGCCGGGTTGATTCTTAGCTGACTACTGAATTGCAGACGACTTGAATTAATGAAAAAACGTGTGAAATGAAAGCGAGAGGAATTAAAAGCCTTGTCGTTTTTCTGATGGCGGCAGGGATTACTTGTGCAGGGGCTCATTTAGTTGCGGCACAGGAGCAAAGACAGAGAAATCCGATACTGGATCAAAACATCAGCATTTATGCTGAAAATGAGTCTTTATCGAATGTTATCGAGCGAATTTGCGAGTATTTCAAGCTTGATTACTCCTATAACTCGAAGCTGGTGGAGGGGAAACAGGTAAGCCTGAATATTTCCAACAAGCCGATACGTTACGTGCTTGATAAACTGATGAAGGATTATTACCTTATTTTCGATATAGAAGATAATATCCTGGTATTGCGGGATTATGTTCCGCTTAGCCAATCCAGGGAATATGAAGAAAAGGTCCGCTTTACACCCGGCAAGAACCGGTTCGAATTTGAAAATCCAAAAGCGAAATCAGTTACTTTCAGCTTTAAAACAGCGAGTAACCTGATCATTATACCTGTGGTTATCAATGACTCGGATACGCTCAACTTTATTCTGGATACCGGGGTACGTTTCCCGATTATTACCGAACTACCCTATGTTAACCGGTTAAATCTTAATTTTATGCAACCGGTGTCTGTTAACGGGCTTGGGCAAGGTGATGCCCTCACCGCTTATCGCTCGGGGAACAATACCATGAAGATTAGCGGGCTGGTTTCCCATAACCAGGAGATTCACATGGTTATTGATGAAAATTTTCAAATTTCCCAGATTTTAGGGCTTCCGGTTCATGGTTTGATCGGGTTCGACCTTTTCAAAGACTTTGTCGTCGAAATCGACTATGACCGTAGTACGCTTACCCTTACAAAACCTAAATATTACAGGGACCGTGTGAGCAATAAGGATATCGTGATGCCCCTGCACTTCGAGAGCAACAAACCCTATGTGCGGACGACCATCGTGAACGATAATAATGAAGAAGTCCCGGTGAAACTACTGGTAGATACGGGGGCCAGCGACGCTATCTGGCTTTCTACCCAGTCGGACGAACGGATCAAAATCCCGGAACGTTACATCGAAAGTTTCCTGGGAAGAGGGTTAAACGGCGACTTGTACGGGAAAAAAGGACGTATCGGAGGGATCTGGCTCGGACCGCTTGTACTTTACCAGCCGATTGTTGCCTACCCTGAAACAGGGCTGGTACCCCAGGTTACCTATGATGACCGGAATGGAACTTTGGGAGCGGAGATACTCCGGCGTTTTTATGTAACCATCGATTATCCCGACAGCCAGATCAAACTAAGGCCAACGAAAAAAATCAGGGACGAGTTTAATTATAACATGAGCGGACTGGACATTTCCAATCCTTTCCCGGGACTTCCGGTTTACACGATCGATAAGGTGAGAAAGGATTCTCCTGCTTATAATGCCGGGTTGATGGAAAATGATCAGATCCTTTCTGTAAACAAGACAAACCACAGGTCGTTGTCGCTGAACGATATTAATTTGTTACTGCAAAGCCGGGAAGACCGAAGAATATCGATGACGGTTTTAAGAAACGGAGAGGAAATCTCGACTAGCTTTAGCCTGCAGAAAATCTTTTGAATAAAAATGATAGAATGATAGAATGATAGAATGATAGAATGATAGAATGATAGAATGATAGAATGATAGAATGATAGAATGATAGAATGATAGAATTTAATTGATAAAATATATGGTTTAGAGGGGAAGAATTGTTGCAGTTTCTATTACTTAAGTCTTTTTTGAATGAAACTATTTTTGACAGCCATTCGGTTATTGGTTCTGTTGTGTTTATGCTTTCAGGTTTCAGCACAGGATGAGGAAAATCCGGTGTTGAAGAAAAGGATTAGCGTTCATTTGGAAAATCAGCCCTTGTCGGAGGTGATCGATGAAATATCCAAACAGGCAGGTATCGATTTTTCGTATGATCCGTCAATATTGAATGGAGACTATTCTGTTTCTGTTGATTATGACCAGAAGGAAGCCGGCTGGATTTTGCAGGAACTGCTTGGGGCCAATTATCAGTTTCAGGTGCTTAGCGGACAACTGATTATTACGCTTAAGGAACGAAAAGACCAGCCGTCAGAGATCTGGCCGGATGCACCTTCTCCCGATATTTTAACAGTTGCCGGGGAGGTAACCGATGCTTCCGGTCACGATGTTATTCCCTATGCAAGTGTCTCAGTGTTAGATGAACCTTTCGGAACTATTGCCAACCGCGATGGCAGGTTTGAAATTAAGATTCCGGAGAAGTACCAGGGGAAAAACCTGGTATTCTCTTGTATGGGATATGCTCAGAAGCAGGTAAAGCCTGATTCATTAGCCGGGAAAACCGCAGTAATTGCTTTGGAGCCGATCGACATCCGGTTGGGTGAGATCAAGGTAACTGCTGCCAGTGCAGAGAGCCTGCTGGAAAAGTTTATCGGTCATATCAGTGATAATTATCCTCTTGAAAGCAGGCTGATGACTTCTTTCTACAGGGAGGTACTCATGCAGGACAAGAGCTATGTGAACGTTTCGGAAGCAGTTATCAACATTTTGAAGGCTCCTTATGATAACCCGTCCAGGGATGACCGTATCAGTTTTTTGAAAGGACGAAAAAGTCGTGACGTAAAACCATTTAAATGGGTCGATTTTAAAATGCAGGGTGGTCCCTATTATATCACTAAGCTTGATGTGGTAAAAACAATGGAATCGTTCCTGGATCCGGAATACAGGAACCTGTACAAGTACGAGATGGGTTACCTGATCGACTATTTTGACAGGCCGACTTATGTTATTCTTTTTCACCCGGACGGGAAAATAGATTTTCCCTGTTATGAGGGAAAACTTTATATTGACCAGGAAACCTTTGCTCTTGTCCATGCAGAGTTCAGCTTGGGAAAAGAAGGGATGAAATACGCCAGAAGGTCGCTTATCCGAAAAAAGCCAAAGGGGTTTAATGTAAAACCTCTTGATCTTGATTATTCTGTGACCTATAAACCGTATGAGGGACGCTGGTACCTCAATACGGCCCAGGCCTCCCTTCGTTTCCGGGTAAAGAGCCGGGGCGACAGGATCAACTCTGTTTTCAAAAGTGTGTCCGACTTATTGGTTACCAGCCACGAACATACTGACTTAAAACGGTTTCAAAAAGACGAAACTTTTTTGCCGACTGACATTTTCACGGAAATGATCATCGACTACGATAACGAGTTTTGGGGAAACTTTAATATTATTCAACCGAATGAAGATCTCCGGAATGCACTGAAGAAAATTAATGCTACCACTCAAGTATTAAAAGGAGGGCATTCTGTTTTTGCAACTGACAATTAGTAATTTCTGAAATTCTGCCGCCACAAGCTAGTTCCGAAAGGAACAGACTGAGATATAAATTATTAACTAAATATCTTTTCGAATGAAAAAAATATGTCTTTTTGTTTTTCTATCATTCAGCCTGCTGGTCAGCCGGGCCCAGGAAGATCCGATCAGAAAAATGATGGATCGGGTCGGCTTGTTTTTTAAGTATCATCCTTCTGAACAGATTCTTTTACTGACAGACAGGGACGTTTACAGGCCAGGAGAGACAGTCTGGTTTTCGGCCCTGATTAACCAGCTGGGAAAGCCTGCGCTTTCGCCGGCAAGTACGTCCATGGAAGTTGCCCTTTATGATGAAACTGGTACCCAGTTAACAGAAAGGCAATTTAATATTTCGGAAGGAATGACCAAAGGGAGCTTCCAGATCCCGGAAAATAGCATTGCCGGCAAGTATGTTCTTGAAGCCCATTCTTCTTCTTTTCAGGATGATGATGAGGCTTGTATGAAACTTATTTTTGTTGACCCTATGAGCGAAGATGATGTTCTGGTCAGTATGTTGAATGTCCCGGAATTGTTAAAAGCGGGAGAGAGGAACGCTCTGGAACTCTCGATGCAACAGTTATCAGGAGAGGTTTTTAAATCAGGTAGGTTGAAATATGAACTTTGGGAAGGCGGTAAACTACTGGATGGAGGAAAACTGAAGACAAGCGATAACGGGATGCTGCATGTCGATGTTGCTGTTCCGAAGGCAGTTTATGATGGTTCTTTGGAACTCAGGATTAGTGATTCCAGAAATTTTAACTATGCCCGGAGTTTCCATGCTGATGCCGAAAAGTTAAACGTGAAGTTTTATGCTGAAGGGGGAAATTTTGTTGCCGGGACTCCGGTAAAGGTGGGGTTTCATGTAACGAACAGGACAGGACAGCCGGTTCCGGTAAATGCAGAAGTCCGTTCAGAAGATGGGAAAACAGTGGCGAAGGCCGGTACGCTGGTTCCCGGGTTTGGCTTTTTCCCGTTGATCGGGGAAGCAGGGAAACATTACCTTTTTTATATTGTTGAAGGTCCGGGAAAGGGGCAAAGTTTCGAATTGCCCGGGTTTAAGGAAACCGGATTTTCATTCTCTGTTGCCAAGCAGGACAGCCTGTATATTTATGCCAACCTGATTTTCACGGATAATGCCGGTCACCGGGTAAGCCTTTTAGCCACAAGGGGAAGTAATCTGTTGTGGGCTTCGGAAATGAAAATTTCCGGAGGTGGCAGGGTGAAAGTTCCTAAATCAGGTTTCCCGGAAGGACTTTGCCTTTTTTCTGTGTTCGATGAGGAACAGAAATTGATCGGGGAGAGATTGATTTATGCAGATCAGCCTGGCACGAAAAAACTGATTATAGATGACGGCAGCGGAAAGGTAAAAAGCGATCATCCTTTTAAAGTGGTGGTTGACCCTTCTGACCTTAATGGTACATCTGGTAAAATGGTCGTATCGGTAAGCGCAGCATGCATGAGCAGCGATCAGGACAATTATTTCCCGTGTTTCGAAGTTAACAGTCTACTGGATAAATACATTCCAGATCTTCATACTATATTTAAAGATGGAGCTTTTTCCGAGAGTTTACTTAATTATATCCTGATCAGCGAACAGTTGAAAGGCTATTCGTGGAATTCGGCAGCCGGTTTCGATGCGGCGGCTCCCAATGTTGATCAGAAAAAGATCTGGCTATCCGGACAGGTTCTTGACGAAAGCAAAGATCCGGTGCAGAATGCAAAAGTCAGCCTGATTAACCGGGTAAATGCCCAGATGATGAACGTGACAACAAATGAGGACGGGCATTTTATTTTTCCGGGGATTAACCCTGAACCTGCCGGGGATTATGTGATCAAGGCAATTTCACCTGAGGGAAACGACAAACTGGAAGTTGTGCAGGATGGAAGCATGGACGGCCGTCTCTCGAAAAGGGTAAAAAAGTTTTTGGCATTGATGACTTTTGAAAATAAACCGGAAGTCCCGACAGATTTTTTTAAGGAAAACCCCTGGCTTTTTTCGAAGGTTAGAAGAAAGAGCATGGAGCCTCCTAAAAATGAGTCTTATAAACAGTTCCTCAAATCCGGGTCATCTATAATGGACGTTATTAAGATGATAAAACCCTATCAGTTGGTGGATAATGATAAAATCGTCTTTCCGGGTGGAAGTAACTCGTTAATGGCGCAGGATGGGGCGCTGATCGTTATTGACGGACAAAAAATGGGGACCAGCGCATCGGTAATCAATAACCTCTCCCCCTCCGATATCGAATCGATCCGGATTTCTACCAGCCCGATGGATATACAACAATATACCGGTTTAAATTCGGTCGGCCTGATCGAGATCAAAACTTATAATGGAAGATCGCAGCTGGATGAGAAAAAAAATACAAGGGTGGAGAAGCCGGAAGAAAGTGAATTTAGCAAAGGTGACGGAAAAATGACGCTTTTTTGGTCTGCATTTGATTTCACCGGAGGAAATCCTGTTCCGCTGGAGGTTTCGACTAACAAGATAAAAGGTGATTTTTTAATAAAAGTATGGGCAATTGATAGGGAAGGCCATCTGGCTGAAGCTGGAAAGATGATCAGGGTGGAGGAGTGAATTGTGGTAGCCGGTTAATAACCGGAGGTTTTTGATCTGAGATCTTGTAACTCATAATTATAAGCCGGATGAATCGTTACTGTCTATAACAACTCATCCGGCTTTTATTTCCCAATCGTCAATTGTTAATCTAAAATTCCAAAGGCTTTACATGGTCATTGCTTATACCGTTCCTGGCAGCTTCGAGTACCTTGTTCACCGACCCGTGAAGAAGGAGTAACCTGCGGGCTATGGCTTCCTCGTAACCTAATTCTTCCATAATCATTTTAGTACCGCGCATTACCAGTTTCTGGTTGGTAAGTTGCATGTTTACCATTTTATTCCCTTTTACCCGTCCCAGTTTTATCATCAGCGACGTAGTTATCATATTCAGGATCAATTTTTGAGAAGTCCCTGCTTTCATTCGGGTGCTCCCGGAAACAAATTCGGGCCCAACGATGGCTTCTATCGAAATATCGACATTCCTGGTCAGTTCGCTGTCCGGGTTATTGGTTATACAACCGGTCAGGATCCCGTTTGCCCTTGCTTTTTTTACGGCACCTATTACAAATGGAGTACGCCCCGAAGCGGCAATCCCGATAACCGTATCAAGTTCGTTTATATTGAATTTCTGCAGTTCCTGCCAGCCAAGATCCTCATTATCTTCAGCGGATTCGACTGCTTTGCGGATGGCTTTATCTCCACCTGCTATCAGTCCGATTACCAGGTCATAGCCGACTCCGTATGTCGGAGGTATTTCGGATGCGTCCAGGATGCCCAAGCGCCCGCTGGTCCCCGCACCGATATAAAATAAACGTCCGCCTTTTTTCATTCGCTCCAGTATCCTTTTTACCAATTCCTCAATGTTCGGGATTGTTTTATAGACGGCTGGCAATACTTTTTTGTCTTCTTCGTGAATATTCTCGAGAAGTTGTCTGACAGACATTTCCTCGAGATTGTTGTACAGGGAATCGGCTTCCGTTATGTTTTTCAGGATCATCGACTATGAATTAAATTAATTTTTATGATATTCAACCAATCCGGTAATTGGTTCTTTTAGTATCCGGTAATCTTTGAACCCATACTTTGTGGTCAGGTCTGAAATAAAATTGTTGAAATAAAATGCGACTGATCCGACAAAACCGATAGAATACTTTTGATAATCAGGAATTTTCAAGACATTCCTTTCAAAAAATTCTGTCAGGCTTTCGAGGATCAATAGCCGGCAGTAAGGTTCATCGATATGTTGTGATATAAACGGTGTAAAACCTGCAAGATAACGGTTCGGGCGTTCCATACGGTAAACACGTTCGAGAACAACGCTAAGGTCAATGGTGAACTGTTCCCTGAAGAGGGAACGCAGCTTTTCCGGCATCACCTCTTTGAAATAGTCGCCGATGAGTTTCCGGCCCAATACACCACCGCTGCATTCGTCTCCAAGTATAAATCCCAGCGGAGGAATTTTGGCCGTTATCTCTTTCCCGTCATAGAGGCATGCATTGGATCCTGTTCCAAGGATGCAGGCAATACCTTGCTGGTTTCCGAACAGGGCCCTTGATGCTCCCAGTACGTCGCTGTGCGTTTCAGCTTTTACACCCGGAAATAGTTGCCCCAGGGCAGTCCTGACGATTTCTCCTTTTTGCTGATCAACGACTCCGGCACCATAAAAGAAAACTTCATCCACATCCTGTCCGGAACAGGGCAGGATTTTTTCCTTTAATTCCAGGAACATATCTTCACTTGTCCGGAAAAAGGGGTTCATTCCTTTTGTCTGGAAGGAACAAGAGTCTTCTCCATCTTCAATCAGTCTCCAGTCTGCTTTTGTTGATCCGCTGTCTGCAACTAATTTCTTCATGGGGCAAATATAAATAATTTTATTTCACAAAACATCAACTTATAAGATGTATTACAAATTAATATTCTAATTTTGAAGAATCGGACTTTAATCGCGTTGTTTTCTTGAAGGTTAAAACGGGATGGCGGAATAGGATGTTCTACTGTCAACAGATAAAAATATTATTTTTATTGATAACGATAGTGATTTATCGGGCCTCCGGGCGAGGAGTTAACAATATTTTATTACAATCCCGCGAAATGGGATGGATCAAAGCTTACAGAGAGCTAATATCTGGCGGGCTTATTTTTTGGTACTGTTACTTTGAGTAATCAGCTGTTAAAGAGACTGGGTCATTTGGCAGATAATGTTGAAAAAAGATACTTAAATGAAGAAAAAGCTTCTTGTTGCGCTTGTTTGTTTTTTGCCTTTCAGCGTATTGGCAGAGAGTGTGATCAGGATCAATCAGCTGGGGTATATGCCAACGGCATGTAAAGTTGCGGTTTTTCTAAGTGATGATGATATTCATCCTGACCGGTTCTATGTAATAAACAGCCTGACCGGTGATAAGATGTATGAAGGCATACCCGGGGAGTGCGATGCACAGGGCTGGGGCAAGCAGTCGTCTTACCGGCTCAATTTTTCGGATTTCAAAGAAAAAGGAGGCTATTATATTATGGCAGGAGGTGTTGTTTCTCCTTCATTTCGGATTGATTGGGATATTTATGCAGGAACTGCCGATTTCATTCTTAATTATATGAGGCAGCAGCGATGTGGCTTTAATCCTTTCCTGAAGGATTCCTGTCACACCCATGACGGGATTATTGTTGATCACCCGGACCGGACCGGGCAGCGGATTGATGTAACGGGAGGCTGGCACGATGCTTCTGATTATCTCCAGTATGTTACTACTTCTGCGAATGCTGTTTATCAGATGCTCTTTGCGTACCGTCGAAACCCTTCGGTTTTTGGGGATAGTTACCAGGCGAACGGATTGCCCGGAAAAAACGGTATCCCGGATATTCTGGATGAAGCCCGCTGGGGACTTGAGTGGCTGGAGAAGATGAACCCCTCGAAGAATGAAATGTATAACCAGATTGCCGATGACAGGGACCACCAGGGCTTTCGTCTTCCGGATAGGGATACTGTTGATTACGGGTTGGGGAATGCCCGGCCTGTTTATTTTGTGACAGGAAAACCTCAGGGGCTTGGTGCCTTCAAAAACCGTACGACCGGCGTTGCTTCGACTGCTGCCAAATTTGCTTCCGATTTTGCCCTGGGGGCTGAGTTGTTTAAAGATATAGATCCTGCCTTTGCCGGAAAGATGAAGCCTAAGGCAGAGGAGGCCTGGTCATTCGCTCTTTCAGATCCCGGTGTTTGCCAGACTGCCTGCATGGTTTCCCCTTATTTTTACGAAGAAGATAATTATGTGGACGATATGGAACTTGCAGCGGTTTCCTTATTTATGGAAACAGGGAAAAAGGACTTTGACCGGCAGGCCCGTTACTGGGGGGAACTGGAACCGGTAACCCCCTGGATGGAACTGCACCGGGCAAGGCATTATCAGTATTACCCGTTTGTAAATCTTGGACATGCCTGGCTGGCCCAGTCGGACGATTCCGGTACTTCGGCAGAATTTGTTGCACTGATGAAGCAAGGGCTGGAAGATATCAGACGTTTTGCCGGGGACGATCCTTTCCGGATCGGCATCCCATTCCAGTGGTGTTCCAATAACTTTATCGTGGCGGCAGCCACCCAGGCCCGGCTTTATCGTGAAATCTCCGGAGACCGTTCGTTTCTGGACATGGAGACTGCGCTTACCGACTGGCTGTTTGGATGTAACCCCTGGGGCACAAGCATGATCTGCGGGCTCCCGTCCGGAGGTGACTATCCCCGGACGCCGCATTCTTCAATTACTTTTTTAATGCACCAGACCACGACAGGCGGGTTGGTTGATGGCCCGGTTTACAGGAAGATTTATGAGGGCCTTAAGGGGATAAAGCTTTTCGGTCCCGATGAATATGCCGGCTTCCAGGGAGGAAAAGCTGTTTATCACGACGATATGGGCGACTATTCTTCGAATGAGCCGACCATGGACGGGACCGCAAGCCTTTCTTACCTGCTTTCGTCGCTCGATGCCGAGGGCAGGAAGACTGAGGGAATGGGAAAAGTTGTGCGGGACAGCCAAGGGGCTATTGTGAGGATGGATACGACCAGTCATAAGGTTTATCTTGTCTTTTCTGCCCACGACCGTATCGACGGAGGGGCACATATCCGGGAGGTACTCAAAAGGCACCATGCGGAAGCTTCGTTTTTTTTTACCGGTGATTTTTATGAAAATCCGGGTAACAGGCAGCTGGTTCGCCAGCTGATGTCTGACGGTCATTATCTTGGTGGTCATTCAGGAAAACACCTGCTCTATGCCGACTGGTCGGGGAGAGATTCCCTGCTGGTAACCAGGCAGGAATTTGAAACGGACCTCAGGGAAAATTACAGCATGATGGCCGGATTGGGAGTGGATTCCCGGGTGGCCACTTTCTTCCTGTCTCCTTACGAATGGTATAATAAGGCCACAGTAAGTTGGTGCAGGCAAATGGGCCTGTCGGTAATCAATTTTACTCCCGGGATCAGGACCAATGGCGATTACACTACCCCGGACATGGAAAATTATCTCTCTTCGGACTATATTATGTCAGGACTTGAGAAATTTGAAAAAAATGACCCTCACGGACTTAACGGATGCATTATTCTTATCCATCCCGGAACTGATCCGAGACGGACGGACAAGTTCTATAACCGTCTCGATGAACTCTTGGCTTTTCTGAAGGAGAAAGGCTATCAGACAGAAAAATTTTAGTTATTCGATCAATAAGATTTTATCGTGTAGTTATTTGAAGCAGTTTGACATTTAAAATAGCAAAGGTATCAATTTTTTAATATTTCAGGCTTTTTTTATAAAAATTACGAAATTGCGGAGGATCATTAATCTATTTTAATATATTTGTTACTTGTCATACATCTTACACAATATGAGGAAAAAATTTCGGATACTGTCGGGGATTGCATTGATAATCCTGTATTCCTGTGGGCAACAGGGAGCTAAGGTTTCTCAGGGTGAACTTAAGAAACTTATGGACGGGGGAGAGTTCAGTAAAACTGAGCAGAAAATCGATTCGATCATGCAGGCGGGCCGGGTAGATCCGCTAATGGCAGAGAAGCTGGATTCGCTCAAAGACATGATGCACCGGATAAAACTGGATTTCAGTCTGACAGAGGAAGAGGTGAAAACCGGGCTTGGGCGTATCTTTCCGGATCTTGACGATTCGTTGATGGCCCATTGGGAACAGAAAGGAAAACTAGAGATGCGGGTGATTGACGGACAGAAAAGATACTTCGGCAATGCTGTACCGAATTTATTCAGGCTTGATCCGGCAGCAGCCCGTCAACGGGACGCGGTTGAGGGGACTAAGGTAGATTCCCTCGATCTGTTCTGTCTTCAGCATACTGCAAAGATCATTAAGGCCAGTAACGGTTCTTTCGGTCCTGTGCTACCCAAAGACATGATCCTTACCTACACGGTGACCGTCAAACCGGATGCCGTACCCGACGGGAAAATGATCCGTTGCTGGATGCCCTTTCCAAGGGAGGGGAATGTCCGTCAGCAAAATGTTAAGCTGCTTTCTTCGGAGCCTGATTCGGCTGTTGTAGCCCCGGCAGGTTACCTCCAGCGGACAGTCTTTTTGACCAGGCCTGCCGTAAAAGACCAACCGGCTGTTTTTCAGATCCGTTTTTCCGTCAGGACGTCCGGACAGTACTTCGGACTGGGACCGGAAGCTGTTAAACCTTATGACACAAATAGTGAATTGTATCGTGAGAATACGGCTGAACGTCCTCCCCAGATTGTTTTTACTACTGAAATAAAGAGGCTGGCAGCACGGATCGTCGGTAATGAGACCAATCCGTTACTCAAGGTTGAAAAAATTTATAGGTGGATCAACGACTCCATTCCCTGGGGCAGTGCCCTTGAATATTGTACGATGTCCTGTATTCCCGCTTATGTCCTGAAAAACAGGCACGGCGACTGTGGAATGCATACCTTGCTTTTCATGACAATGGCCCGTTCCCAGGGGATCCCGGTAAAATGGCAAAGCGGCTGGATGCTGCACCCGGGAAACATAAACCTGCACGACTGGAGTGAAGTGTATTATGAGGGAGTTGGCTGGGTGCCTCTCGACCAGTCGTTTAAACTGCAGAAAAGTGATGACCCTGCTGTCAGGGATTTTTATATGCATGGTATTGATTCTTACCGTCTTATTATAACTGACGATTACGGACGGGAGCTATATCCCCCTAAAAAATTCAGGAGGAGCGAACCTTACGATTTTCAGCGGGGCGAATTGGAATGGGAAGGCGGGAACCTCTATTTCGACCGGTGGTCGTGGCACATGGACGTGGAACGGGTCGGGGAGAAATAGAATTTTAGATTTGTCTGAATCGTTTGAATGTTTGACGCTTTGCTGTTTGAATTCTTTGTGTTTACCCGGTTTTGGCGAAGGAACTTCACCTCTGATAACGCGGATGAACACAGATTAAAAGAAAATTAACAACAGAAACAATATAACCATAGAAACTATTTCAATAACATGAGTACCTTACTGATCTCGATCATCATTTTTCTCTTTTTTGTCCTATTGCTTAGCGTGTCTTATTTTTCATCCAGGAAGATAAGCAACGAGACTTTTTTTACGGGGAACAGGCGTTCTCCGTGGTACCTGGTTGCTTTTGGCATGATCGGTTCAACAATTTCAGGTGTTACCTTTATTTCCGTTCCGGGAGAGGTCGGTAATTCGGCCTGGACCTATCTCCAGTTCCTGCTTGGAAACTTCTTGGGTTATTGGGTCGTGGCGCTTGTACTCATCCCGCTTTATTACAGGTTAAACCTGGTTTCCATTTATACCTATCTGGATCAGCGTTTTGGTTTCCGTTCCTACAAGACCGGTGCGTTTTTCTTTCTTGTTTCCCAGACCATCGGTGCTTCCTTCCGATTATACCTTGCGGCAGGGGTGTTACAACTGACTTTTTTTAATGCTCTGGGCATTCCTTTCTGGATTACGGTTTTGTTAACCCTGTTTATGATCTGGCTTTATACGCACCGGGCAGGCATTAAGACTGTTGTCTGGACCGATTCGTTGCAGACGTTTTTTATCCTCGGGGCTGTGGGGATGACCATCTGGGTAATATCCAGTCAGTTGAACCTGGGGTTTGGAGAGATGATTTCGACAATAAACAAACATCCTTACAGTAAAACGTTTGACTGGGACTGGCAGTCGAAAACCAATTTTTTTAAACAGTTTCTGGCTGGACTTGGGATTGTGATCGTTATGAACGGGCTTGACCAGAACATGATGCAAAAAAACCTGACCTGTAAGACAAGGCAGGATGCGCAGAAGAATGTTTTCTGGTTCAGTTTTGCTTTTATCATTGCCAATTTGTTCTTTCTGTGTCTTGGTGTACTGCTTTATTATTATGCCGGACAAAAGGGAGTTCAGTTGCCGCAACGCAGCGATGACCTTTTCCCGATGCTGGCCATCAACCATTTCGGTACGCTTGCCGGGGCACTTTTTTTGCTTGGGATTTTATCGGCAGCCTATTCGAGCGCAGATTCGGCACTGACAGCTTTGACAACTTCTTTTTGTATCGATATGCTTGGGATAAAGCTGGATTCGCCCGGGAGTAAGTCGACCCGGTTTAAGGTGCATATTGGTTTTTCGTTGTTGATGTTCCTGGTGATTGTGGTTTTCAGGGTGATCAACAATGACAGTGTCGTTTCAGCTGTTTTCAGGGTGGCCGGTTATACCTATGGTCCGCTGCTTGGGTTGTTTGCATTTGGCATTCTGACGAAGAAACAGGTGAGGGACCGTTTTGTACCCTTCGTCTGCCTGCTTTCTCCTGTTGTCACTTATATTATCAGTGCCAATTCGGCAGCCTGGTTTGGTGGCTATGAGTTTGGTTTTGAATTGTTGTTGCTGAACGGACTGATCACTTTCGTGGGATTGATGATTTTCACTAAAAAAGATAATTATGGAAAAGACGCAGCGCTATCTCGCTCTTGATGTGCTTCGGGGAATGACCATCGCGATGATGATCACCGTGAATAATCCCGGGAGCTGGTCACATATCTATGCCCCGCTCAGTCATTCGCACTGGCACGGCTGTACCCCTACCGACCTGGTTTTCCCTTTTTTCCTTTTTGTGGTGGGGGTTTCCATGTTTTTTTCATTCGCGAAATACGGGAATACCCTTAACCGGGAATCGCTGTTCCGTTTGGGGAAACGTACGTTGCTGATATTTGCAGTGGGGCTGTTCCTCAATTCATTTCCCCAGTGGTCGAAAGATTTTTCCCACTTGCGGATTATGGGTGTCCTGCAGCGTATCGCGCTGGCTTATGGTTTTGCATCCCTGATCGTTTTATCAGCCGGAAGGAAGTATATTCCCTGGATTGGGGCGTTCATCCTTTTTGCCTATTGGGGGATCATTTATTTTCTCGGGACAGGCGATCCGTACAGCCTCGAAACCAACGCGACCATCCCGTTCGACAAATCCATCCTGGGAGAAAACCATATGTACCATGGCTTTGGCATACCATTCGATCCTGAAGGGCTGCTTAGTACGATCCCTGCTGTCGTGACAGCCATGATCGGGTATCTCGCCGGTGGGGTAATCCACCGGTCGGAGCATAAGAAAGTTCCGGTGAATTTAATCGTGGGTGGTTGTGCCGGGGTTCTGGCAGGACTGATCTGGGGATTGTTTTTTCCGATAAACAAACCTTTGTGGACCAGCTCTTATGTGCTGTATGCTGCCGGCTGGGCAGGTATCGTACTGGGTACGCTTATCTGGATCATCGACCTGAAAGGCTATAAAAGATGGACGCCTTTCTTTGTCGTGTTCGGACGGAACCCGTTGTTCATTTTCGCTTTGTCGGGGATCTGGGCAATTACGCTGATCCGGATTATCCGGTTTCAGGGACCCGGCGGAAACATGATGAACGCCTATACCTGGATTTATCAGCATGTTTTTGTTCCCGTTGCCGGAGAAATGAATGGGTCGCTGCTGTTTGCACTGGCCCACGTGGCCCTTTTTTGGCTGGTAGGGTATATCCTGTACCGTAAGAACATCGTGATCAAGGTTTGAGACCAGGATAACGCGATGAACCCCAGATAAAAACTAACAACAGAAACTATTTTAACAATAGAAACAACAGAAAATATAGTAACCTCCAGGATATGAAACGTTTTTTTCTCATTTTATTTATTCAGGTGCTGGCATTTAGTACCAGCCGTGCGCAATTCGATATGGAAAAGTTGCTTCATCAATCGTGGGTCGATTCGGTTTACGAATCACTGACGCCTGATCAGCGTATTGCCCAGTTGATCTGGATCAATGTCGATTCAGACAATGATATAGACTGGCAGTTCAGAGTAGGAGAACTGATCAAAAAATATGATCTTGGGGGTGTTATCTTTTTTGAAGGGGATCCCGAGGCACAGGTGCGCTTGACCAACCTGTACCAGTCATTGGCACGTACGCCCCTTTTTATTGCGATGGATGCGGAATGGGGAGTGGGCATGCGCCTGAAAGGAGTGATGCCGTTCCCGTACAACATGATGATGGGGGCCTCGCACAATCCGGAGCTTATCCGGCAGGCGGCAGGGGAGATGGCCATGCAGATGAGACGGCTGGGCGTGCAGGTTAGCCTGGGACCGGATGTTGATGTCAATACGCAGTCGCTCAACCCGATCATCGGAATGCGTTCTTTCGGCGGATCTCCTGAACTTGTGTCTGAATGTGGCAAGGCCTATATGGAGGGATTACAGCAGGAGCATATTCTGGCTGTTGCCAAACATTTTCCGGGACATGGTGATACCCGGCTCGATTCTCATCTGACATTGCCCCAGGTCCAGTATTCACGGGCTAGGCTTGATTCTGTCGAATTGATGCCGTTCCGGGAGTTGGCTGAGGCTGGCGTGGCGGGGCTTATGACGGCCCATCTGAACGTGCCGGCCCTCGATCCGGCGGAAGGAATACCGGCCAGTCTGTCAGAAAAGATAATTACCGGGGTGCTTAGAAATGGATGGAATTATAATGGGCTGGTGGTTACCGATGCTATGGTCATGGCCGGCGTAACCTCGTTTGGGAGGCCGGGTGAGCGGGAAGTCCTGGCACTTAAGGCCGGAAACGATGTGGTCGAATTTCCGGAAGATGTGGAAGAAACTATTTCTGCAATAAAAAAAGCAATTGAAAAGAAAGAAATTTCGTGGGACGAGATTAACCTGAAGTGCAGGCGGGTACTGGCAGCAAAGTTATGGGCCGGACTGAACGGGTTGAAGCCGGTAAATACCCGGAACCTGTTGCCGAACCTGAATACGCCTTCCGCGGAGCTTGCAAAACGGAAACTGATAGAGGCTTCCCTGACGCTGCTCGAAAACCAGGGACAGCTGCTTCCCCTGATGGGGCTGGACACCTTGAAGATTGCCAGCCTGTCGGTCGGAGAGGAAGGACAAACCCCGTTCCAGTCGATGCTTGCCAAATATACGAAGGTTGATGCTTTTCATCTTCCTTCCGGGTTCAAAGACTCTGACCTGGAGACGATAAAAAGACAATTGAAAAATTATAATCTGGTGATTGCGGGAATACACTTATATGAAAGCATGACCAGAAGGTCGATGCAGGTAGGTAATCTTAAAAAAGGCAAGCCTGATGGCCCTTATGGGGTGAGTAGCGCCCTCGACGATTTGTTGAGCTATCTGGGCAACGAGAAGCAAGCTGTGGAAGTTTTCTTTTCCAGTCCGTATGCGCTGATGTCTGTTAGAAATTATAAAAGGCCGGCTGGTCTGATCATGGCCTATCAGAACGACACGCTGGTGCAGGAACTGGCTGCCCAGATGATTTTCGGGGGGATTGGTGCCTCGGGTAAGCTGCCGGTATCGTTGGGCGATTATTATGCCGCCGGGTCAGGCCTTTCCTTTGAGGGAGGTATCCGGATGAAATACACGATCCCGGAGGAAGCCGGGCTGGATTCCAGAAGGCTGATTTACAGGATTGACTCGATCGTTGACAATGCCCTTGACCAGGAAGCCATGCCCGGGTGCAGTGTACTGGCTGCAAAGGACGGAAAGATTATCTTCCACAAAACATACGGGTACCACACGTACGACAAGATTGTCCCTGTGAGCGAGGACGACCTGTACGATCTGGCTTCGGTAACCAAAATCTCCGGGGCCCTGCCGGCCATCATGAAGCTGACCGATGAGGGGAAAATCGATCCGGACGAGAAATTCTCGAAGTACTGGCCTGACTGGAAAAGCAGATTATTCCACCGTTCCAATAAGGAGGACCTGACTTACAAAGCCATTCTGGCCCACCAGGCGGGATTGATTCCCTATCTGAATTTCTGGAGGGAGACAGTAAAAAACGGGAAACTTGAAAATAAATGGTACTCTTTCCAGCCGGAAGGAAAATACCAGCTTGAAGTAGCTCCGGGACTTTATCTGAACAGGGATTTTACAAAGAAGATGTACCGTGATATCCGGAAAACGGATCTGACCGGACAGGGAAAATATGTTTACAGCGGACTTTCTTTTCTGATTGTGCCCGCGCTGACAGAACGTCTGTCCGGAAAACCGTTTACCGAATTTCTGGATGACGACTTTTACAAATCGCTTGGAGCTTATGCTTTAACTTACAATCCATTGCGGAAATTCTCACCCGACCGGGTTGTCCCGACCGAATATGACCGGTATTACCGCAAGGAACAGGTACACGGGACGGTACACGATGAAGCGGCTGCCGTACTTGGCGGAGTTTCCGGGAATGCGGGCCTTTTTGCCACTGCAAACGACCTTGCCAAACTGATCGAGATGTATATGGAGATGGGGTCCTATGGCGGAAAACAGTACCTGAGTGAGCAGACGATGAAGCGTTTCACAAGCGTCCAGTTCCCGGAAAACAACAACAGGCGGGGACTTGGCTTCGATAAACCGGCGCTGAACAACAGCAGCCTGCCCGAAAAGGAAAGTTATCCCTGTCCGGGAGCCAGTCCCGGGAGCTTTGGTCATTTTGGCTTTACGGGTACCTTTGTCTGGGCCGATCCAACCTATCATTTGACCTATGTTTTCCTGAGCAACCGGGTTTACCCGACACGCGAAAACAGCAAGTTGAGCGACCTGAATGTCAGAACAGATATTTTGCAAGTGCTGTATGATGAAATAAAAATAAGTCATACCAATAAAAATTAGGGAAACGACCCCGTGATTAAGCCTTGACGTTTCTGTAAACAAAACAGAAATAGTGACTCTAATGCTGGGGTGTAATATTTTATAAATTTCTATATTCTAATTAATTAAATAATTTATTTGAATTGTTGTTGGACTTTTAAAATTTATTAAAGGATCTGATACATTAAAATATTGATTTTATTTTCAAAAATATGATGTATTACATCTTTACAAAAGAAAATATTTTCTACTTTAGTGAGTCTAAATGATTGTAATAAATAACCATTAATATCTTTTTGATTGGGCAATTTATTTGATTTTTTTTTGGTATGACATGTTTAATGTTATTTATGACGTACTATAAAAAACAGATTTGATTTTTTTTCGTGGGTACTGATAGAGGAGCTGGAGAATTGAAAATGTAGGAGTTTGGGCTATTCCTCGTTTATTGATTTTGGGCGATAAAATCTGATTGATAAACAAATATTTTCTCGTGAATTAACTTTCAAATTCTCTTATTATGGAAAATGAATTCTTGTTTTTCTTGCACTTAAGTGAAGCCGTTTTGTTGATGGCCTTGCTGAAATGGTTGGCTTCTTCCCTGGTCCGGAAGGAGCCAGCCGGTTACACTCTTTCCCGGACTGCCTCAGCTCATTGGGAGCCAGGTAGTATTCTTTCTGGTGGGCGTCCTGATTTTTCCTTCGATGTTGACGGGCAAAATCGGTCGATGGTTAACAGCTTTCAACTAATTTAAATCCTGATCTATGAAAAAAGCATTTTTATTCGCGTGTTATACGCTGATGGGGTTATTGTTGCTGTCGCCTGGGGTTTTTGCACAGAACAAAACTGTTAGTGGTTATGTGACAGACGCCGATTCGAAGGACACCCTGTCTGGTGTTACGGTGGTCATTAAAGGTACTTCGAAAGGAACGATTACCGACAATCATGGGAAATATACCATCCATGTTTCTCCGGGTGATAAACTGATGTTTTCCTTTATTGGCTATACGCCACAGGAAGCTAAAGTGGGGGTTTCGGGAACGATGGATATCAGGTTAAAATCTGCAGTACAGACTGTTGATGAAGTTACCGTTACCGCAGAATTCGGCATGAAGCGTGTGGCCAGGGCCATTGGTTCGTCGGTGCAGAACGTGAAGGCCTCCGACATTGTTGATTCGGGCCGCGACAATTTCGTATCTGCTTTGCAGGGCCGTGTTGCCGGTATGACCGTGACCTCCAGTGGCGGGGCTCCTGGTTCTTCGACTACGGTGGTGTTGAGAAGCATTACTTCCATTTCCGGGAATAACCAACCCTTGTATGTTGTCGATGGGGTTCCGATGAACAACTCCACGTTTGACCCGGATAACTTTGCCAGCGATTCCTATTCAGTCCGTAACCTCGACTTCTCGTCCCGGGGAAATGATTTCAACCCGGAAGATATCGAGTCGATGACCGTGCTGAAAGGCGCTGCTGCTGCCGCTCTTTATGGGTCTGATGCGTCCAATGGGGCCATCATTATTACCACCAAGAAAGGAAGTGCTGGTAAAGGTAAAGTCACCTACAGCAACACGTTCCGTTGGGATAAGTCGTATGGTTATCCCGAACTTCAGAGCAAGTATGCCAATGGAGCTTACGGTACGACGAACTGGTATTATACAAGCCGTTGGGGCGGCCTTTATCCTGATGGAACCAAGTTTTATGATAATTTTGGGGCCTTATTACAAACCGGCTTTACGCAAAAACATAATATTTCTGTTGAGGCCGGCAATGACAAGGCATCAATCCGTGGTTCTGCTTCTTTTTTGGATCAGACTGGTGTTGTGAAAACAACGGATTACGGGAGGAAAAATCTTTCCATTGCCGGAAAGGCAAAAATTAACAAGTATCTGGACTTTGAAGGGTACATGGAATATGTCCACACGACAAATGACAAAGCGCCCCGTGGTACTTCCGGGCCTTTATTTAAGGCTATGATCTGGCCTATGGTCGATAACATGGCCAATTATATGGATTCGGACGGGTCTCACATGCGTATGCCGGATTATTACACGGATACCGATTTGCTTAACCCCTTGTTTGGTTTGTATAAGAATAAACTTTATGATGAAAGTGATCGTTTTATTTCAAATATTGCTTTAACGATTACTCCTTTTAAGGATGCCTTTGTAAGGGGTCAGCTTGGATGGGACGTAGGAACACAAACTTTTATTACATCTACTCATCCTTATTATTATGATGATAATGGCGGGACTGGTGAATATAACATGGTAAAAGCAAACTTTTCTGATCCAACCTTAAATATTCTGGTGGGTTATAGCAAAGAATTTGATAAAAAGTTTAATCTTTCTGTCCAGTTTGGTTATCATCAACTGGAAGATGGAAATAAAAACCTGGCAACCAACGGAACAGACTATGCTGTTGTTGACTTCCAGTCAATCAATAACTGCGATGCTTCTTCTATTACATCGTCCCAATCCACGACAAAAAGAAGGATTCAGGCTTTATCCGGACAGATAGAGTTAGGTTATAACAACATGGCTTTTGTTACCCTTCGCGGACGTAATGACTGGTCTTCAACACTCCCAACAGATAATAATTCCTATTTCTACCCTGCTGTTGAGACTTCTTTTGTTGTGACGGAACTTCCCTTCATGAAGAGTATCCAGGAAATTAATTATTTGAAATTAAGAGGATCTGTTGCCCAGGTTGGTAAAGATGCCAGCCCGAATTCGATCGAACCGGAACTGGAATCTACAGGTCTTACAGGCGGTGGATATAAATACGGGTATTATGGACCGAATGAAAATCTGAAACCGGAGATGACGACTTCTTATGAGACTGGTTTTGAAGGACGGTTTGCTGATAACCATATTAATACTGATTTCACTTACTTCTGGACGCATTGCGCTGACCAGATTGTGGATGGTTTCCGCTTGAGCTATGCTACCGGATTTATCCTGAACACGATGAATGTCGGTACATTCAACACGCATGGGTGGGAAGCCCATATCGACGGCGATATTATACGGAGTAAAAGCGGGTTAAAGTGGAATGTCGGGGTCAATGCTTCGCATACGACTTCGGAGGTGGTTTATCTGCCGGATAACGTAACCGAATACTATAATGCTTATACCTGGAATTCGGGGAATATCCGTAACGGAATTATGAAAGGGCACCCGGTAACGACACTTACCGGACTTGCCTATACCCGGAATGATGCCGGTCAGATACTGATCAGTCCGACGACCGGTCTGCCAATTGTTGACAGTTCCTGGAGCGTGCTGGGCGACCGTGAGCCGAAACTCCGTTTTGGTTTAACCACCAATGTCAGCTATAAAGGGCTTCATTTGTCGGCCATGTTTTCCGGACGGTATAAAGCTACTGTCGTGAACGGGACCAAGAGATATATGATGCAATATGGTACCAGCTGGGAGTCAGTGAAAATGCGTGAAAAGGGGCCGGTGATTTTCAAGGGGGTCTTGCAGGATGGGAACGAAAATACTAGCAACCCAACCGAGAATAATATCTCTGTTTCCTATCAAGCTTATGGCTCCTCGATTTATACAGGAGGGGATGAGGATTGGGTTGAAAAGAACGTGCATTACCTGCGTTTGCAGGAGTTGCGTCTTTCGTATAATCTTCCTCAAAAATGGTTAAGGAATTTCCTGGCTTCCAGTGCAAATATTTATGTCGCAGGCAATGATTTATTCACCATTACGAATTATTCCGGGATTGATGCTGTTGGAAATACCATGTCTGCAGCAGCCGGGGGTACCGGTGGTGAAGGGATTGACGTCTGGGCGCTGCCGAACCCCAGGGGATTCTCTGTAGGTGCCAGTGTAACTTTCTGATGTTGGAACTTTAAAAATTAAGGAACATGAAAAAAATAATATATTCAGTATTGTTGCTGACATCGTTGCTGATCACGAACGTGAGTTGCGACAATTATCTGGATGTCAATAATAACGTGGATTCACCCGACTACGTGGAAGCCTATCTTTACCTAGCCGGAATAGAAGAGGCTTACCAGGAACGTTATTACGATATCCAGGCAACAGCTCCTTTAACCCAGATGTGGGGAACATCTTCTTCCTATTATTCCTATTTTGCCCAGAATTACTATTACGCCGGAACTGATTATGGAGGTCAGCTTTGGAGAATGGTTTACTGGAGCCAAGGGATGAACCTGGAAAACCTGATCAACCAGTCGGTCGAGGCAGAGAACTGGACACTGGCTGGGATTGGTCTTGCGATTAAAGCTTATTCGTGGGACCAGCTGACCAAACAGTATGCCGAATTACCAATGACCGAGGCTTTCGAATCTGGTCGTTTGTCGTTCGACTATGACTATCAGGTCGATATTTATCCGCAGGTCCGTAAGTGGGCTTACCAGGCAATTAAATACCTGGAAATGAACGATGCAACCGACTATGGCACGAAAATCAGCGACAACGATTATATCTATGAGGGAGACAAAGACAAATGGATCAAGTTTGCTTATGCTGTTCTTGTCCGTAATTTTGCTTCCCTCTCGAATAAAACTGATTTTGTGGATGACTATGCCGACTCGCTGGTTTATTGCGCCGGAAAATCTTTTGAGTCATCAGATGACGATGCAACGGTAACGGTGGCGGGTGGTTCCTCTAGTGCCGCGTATTCTGCTTATAACAACTACTGGGGAACTTACCGTGCAAATTTGTCCCGCACTTATTTCCAGCATGAATATGCGGTACAGGTATTTACCGGCACTGTTCCGGAATATGACGAGTCAACAGGAGAAAAAGTAGATGCTTCTGTTACAAATAGTTATTGTCCATATGCCCTGGCTGACGACCAGATTATCTGCGATACGCTTGTTAGCCAGACCGGGCATTATGACCCGCGGGTCATTGTCAAACTGGCGACTACTGACGACCCGACCTATTTATACACAGGTATTGCCGATAGTATCAAACACCACAAGTATTATGGCGGATCATTTACCAGTACCTCTGGGCCAATCGGAACAGCGCCTTCTTTTTATGGACGAAATAGTTCTTCTTCGACAACAACCGATGGAACAGGGCGCTGGTTATATAGCGATGATGCCCCCTATATCCTGATGACCTGTGCGGAAATCAAATTTTGCCTGGCTGAGGCTTACTGGAAGATGGGAGAAAAGTCATCGGCTTTCGATGCCTTCAAGGAAGGAGTAGCTGCCGATATGGATTTCACGGCAAACTATATCTCGACAGGATCAAAGGGTGAGACCGCCGGTGGGGATAAGATTACATCGAGCGTGTTCACGACCCTGGCTAATGAATACCTGGCTGGTCCTTATGTGGATGGCTTGTCGTTGCCTGATTTCACGCTTTCCCACATCATGATGCAGAAATGGGTGGCCCTTTATCCGTGGGGATCCCTGGAGGCTTGGGTCGATATGAGGAAGTATCATTATGATATCGACTATTCCGGCGACTATCCTTCTTATGACGATGGCTGGGATTTGAGTAGTGTTGATCAGAAATGGGATAGCGACGATACCAAGATTTATAAAGGCTTTTATCTTGCCCCGGCCCAAGTTGAAAGCAGGAAGACCACTTATAATACAAAGAATAATGGGTCCCCCTGTTACCGGATTCGTCCGCGGTATAACTCGGAATACATGTGGAACCTGTCTGCCCTGGAGTCGTTGGTGCCTATTGCCGGTACGGCTGATAATTACCAATGTTCTATTCCTTGGTTTGCTTATCCAGGTGATGTGCCAACGGAATAGGAGAATTTTAGGTTAAAATGAATTTAATAAAATGATTATGAAAATATTGAAATACATAAGTTTGGCGTTGTCCGTATTGTCCATGGTTTCATGTGAAGAACATGAAATTGAATACGAGACGACGGACTTGTCGGATGATGTGGCTGAATTTCAGCTGCACTATGTGGTGCCGGTAACTGCAACTTCTTCCAATTATATTTATGAGGTAGATGTTAACGATAGTCTGTATGCAAATAGCACGGCCCCGCTTACTACTTATAATGCTATTCCCAATGGGGCAGTCGGTCGTTTTTATACGGTTGACGCTGGGGAAGTCAACATTAAAATGTACATGAGTACTGATTTGGATCTGGTTTACGACCAGAATACCACATTAACAGCAGGGAAGCAAAATATATTTGTTTATGATTTTAATGAAGCTCCGATTGTTTTTGACAATGGTTATCCTTACGAATCGAATACCACGGAAGATACGGATTCGACTTGTTGGGTTAAATTCTATAACTTCCTCTATGAATCAGAAGGAGTTCCTACAACTTTAAAATTACAGTACCAGTATGTCGATCCGACGACCAGCGAACTGGTCAATGTTGGCGATCCGGTCTCCTTTGGGGAAACAACCGGTTGGCAGCCTGTTAAAGTTATTAAGAGTGTTTATAATTCATCGGGTTATGGCACCGTGTATTACAAACTAAAAGTTGTGGATGACGAAGGAAATGTTACCGGCGATCTGCAGCTCTGGAATTCGAGCAGCAAATATGTAAACTATTCTGACTATTGGACTGAATACATCGGCAGAAGGTACCACCACGTACTAGCAGGAATGCGCTCTGCAAAGCCAATTGCTTCAGTGAGAAGTTTTACAGCCCTGTAATGGTTCTCTAAATATTATTGATTGATGAGGCAGGCTGCCTCTTGTTGTGGGGCAGCCTCAATTTTTTACAAGGATTTTTTGCCTCTGGTAAATGATCCTTCCATCTTCGTCAACCCTTCAATAACCACGGAATAGGTTGCCGGTATATCCGAGGTATATTTTTTATATTTAGTTCTACGTTGATAGATTAAAAAATGTGATATAAATTATTGATATTCACTTGTTTATATGATTGTTTTTCAATATTTTAGAGGTGTAATCGAAAAACAGATTTATTGCATTGGGCAATGTTTAACACCACGTAAAAAATAGAGGGAATATGGAAAAAACACTGGCCTCCGTGGGCAGGAGGCAGAGTAATCATCTTGTTGGATCTTAGCACCCATTTATTTTTATCTGAATTAGAAACTCTAATCAAATTATGGAATTATAGACGGAGCATGTTTATATGTATATCTGCCTTTTTCAAATAACAGACTAAACAAAGACGTATGAAACCATTTATTTTATTATTAGGTATTTGTTATTTCTTATCATTAACCTGAATAATTCATAAACTTTAAGATGTTGAGTCCAGCGAGTTTTTTATTTATCTTCTATGGAAAATTGGAAGGCTATTATGTCGATATATTTGCTTTGTACTCTTCCAATACGGCTTGGTTTTTATTTTTTAAACCATTTTTCTTCAACAAAATGGCAATTTCTTCATCTCCAACCATAGGTTTTCCACCCTGCGTTTGCGCAAGCACTTGAATGTTCTGTTTTTTTGAGTTTGATTGGTTTGTCGCTAATGCCGCAGTTGCCCAATTTCAAGGAAGTAATTTTCAAGCAGGTCCGCTTGTGGGCACGAAGCTGGGTATTCCACCTTTATTTTGGTCTTCAGTTCCCTGACCTGAGCGGCAATTTTAATGAACCTTTCACGTAATGTTTTCATCGTAACAGCTGCCAATCCTTTTGTTTTCAGCATATTCTCCTGTAATGAATGCATCAACACGTATGCGGCAGAGTGCAAAAACAATCTGAACTGATTGGCATAAAAGCTATTGCATGACATCCGTCCTGATTTGAGGTAGGTTTTGTGGTCTTTGAACGAGTTATGGAGAGCTCTTCATAACTCGTTTTATGCGCTGCATATCGTTATGAAGAGTGACATGATAAAACACAATATAATCAGTTGATAATCAAATATACTTTTCATAAACACTTTTCATAAAGTTATTGCTTATTATCCATGAGTGGTAATATTGCCACGAAGCTAATGAGCAATAAACATGAGCGAAAATCAAACAATCGATGAACTACTTGAGGATTGTATCCGCTATTTTGAGCAAAACTGTTATACCAGGCTCAGGATAGAACGATACAAGTCCCTGTGGAAAAACGGGATCTGCCACTACATGCAGACCAGAGGCATTATCAATTACAATCATTGTGTCGGGGAGGAGTTTATTCATACCCGGATCTCTTCAAGTGTAACACCTGCAGAGCGGGATCTGATCCGAAGCGTAAGTGTGTTAACCGAGATACAGGAAACGGGTAAGGTTTCTAAAAGAACAGTACACCCGGTAACCCGGGAACTGAAGGGCCCTATCGGGGAGGCGACAGAAAGCCTGCTGCGGCATCTGAAAGAACTCCGTCGAAATCCAACGACCATCAACGACCATCTATTGTACCTTCACCGGTTCAAGCAGTATCTGGAAAACAGGGAAGTCATCCTTCTAAAAAATATCGGAGAAGAGCACATTCTCGGATTTGTATCCACCCAGACAAACAATAACATCAACGTGGTATCCTCCCTGAGAGTGTTCTTTCGCTATCTGTATGAAGAAAGATTATTAAAAACAGACCTTTCGTATGTGCTGGCACATTACAAATGGGTTAAGCGGGAAAAACTTCCGTCTGTCTACACGACAGAAGAAGTGAAAAGGATAGAATCTTCGGTAAATTGTTCCAACGCGGTAGGTAAACGCGATTATGCCGTACTGCTGCTTGCCACGAGGTTGGGACTTCGTGCCTCTGACATTGCTTTCCTGTCATTTGCCGGCCTGGACTGGGAAAACAGCCGGATTACCCTGAAGCAATATAAAACCGGCAGGGAAACAGAACTTCCCCTGCTTGCCGAGATCGGTGAGGCAATAATCAATTACCTGAAGGTTGGACGTGCTCGGTCGGATTCCCCGAATGTTTTTCTTTCCGCGCGTGCCCCGTACCGGCCGATGACAGGAAAAGCGGTTTCCAATGCAGTCAGACAAATCATAGATGCTTCCGGCATACCCATCGGACAGCGCAGGCATGGCCCTCACGCCATGCGTCACAGCCTGGCCAGCCGACTGCTTGAGCACAGCGTGTCCCTGCCGGTCATATCGGAATCACTGGGACACGAGAAAACAGAAAGTACAATGACTTACCTTCGTATTGACAGGAATGCACTCCGCCAATGTGCTTTGGATGTTCCGATGGTTGATGCGTCTTTTTACAGGCAGAAAGGAGGGGCGTTTTATGCGTGAACCGTTTAACTACAACAGCATATATGCCCCTTACTTTAAAAGCTTCATCAAAATGAAACAGGCTCTGGGGGTAAATGTATTACGGACAAAATGGATACTGCTTGAGTTTGACAAGTTTTTCATCAACATGGGAGTTCGGGATCTTTATATCACCGCGAACCTGATCGACCAGTGGCGCAAAACCCGCCTCAATGACGGGCAGCGGACCATCTATGCCAAGTATTCCGTCTGGTCACAGCTTTGCAAATATATGTGTCGTCTCGGCCATGAGTGTTATATCCCCAGGCTTCCAAAAACTGTTAGCAAAAACAGCTTTACGCCTTATATTTTTTCTCACCGGCAGATGGAAGATATTTTTCGGGCATGCGATTCCCAGCGGTTATACGACAAACACATGTCGACAATCCTGTTTGTCATGCCGGCAATTGTTCGCTTAATGTATGGAACCGGGATTCGTGTCAGTGAAGCCTTATCCCTGAAAAATGAAGATGTTGATTTTGATCATCACTGCATCATCCTGAGAAAAACCAAAAACGGAGAACAACGGCTTGCCCCCTTATCCGATACATTACAGAAAGTTCTTGAAGAATACCTGGCAAACCGCAACAGGATGCCGCTTCCGAAGGTGAGCGATCCCAAGGGATATTTATTTGTTTCTCCAAGTGGGAACTTCTGCCAGGCCGGGAATATCTACTGTTGGTTCCGCAAGGTACTTGCAGCGTGTGGAATCCAACATATCGGGAATCATCAGGGCCCCTTTGTACACAGCCTGAGGCATACCTTTGCCGTGCATTCGCTGATGAAAATGACAAAGTCCGGTTATGACCTCTACTATACGTTGCCGATCCTGTCCACTTATATGGGACACAAATCCATCGGTGCAACAGAACAGTATATCCGGTTAACCGAAGAGATGTACCCGGAACTGTTGAAAGATCAACGGGGGATATGCTCGTATGTTTTCCCTGAGATTAAAATGACGGAAGAAGATGGAAACAACTGATTTTGCCAAATACCTGACAAACTTCCTTACCAAATACCTGGTCGGGGAGCGTGGGGCCAGTCCGAACACCATCTGTTCTTACCGGGATACTTTCGTTCAACTGATTTATTTTATGAAAAAGATAAAAGGAATTGATGCACGACATCTAAAACTGGATTCACTTACAAAGGAAACTATTGTTGATTTCCTCGCATGGATCAGGGAAGAACGAAAATGCAGTTGTGCCACTCGCAATTACAGGCTTGCTGCCATCCACTCCTTTTTCTGTTACCTGCAATATGAATCTCCCGAAAGAATTTATCAGTGGCAGAGGGTCCTTTCTATAAAAGTACAGAAACAACAGAAGAAGAACATTAACTACCTGACCCTGGATGGAATAAAGTTGGTTCTTGATCAGGTTGATACTGCAACTGCAAATGGTCGGCGTAACCTGGCGATGCTTGCCCTGATGTATGACAGCGCGGCAAGAGTAAGTGAACTCATAGACCTTAAACCATCTTCTGTAAGGCTTGAAGCTCCTTGTATCGTTAAACTTATTGGCAAAGGAAGAAAAGCACGCATCGTTCCCTTACAGAATGAACAGGTTGTGCTGCTAAAAGCATACATGCAGGAGAATAAACTAATGGAACCATACGATAACCAGCACCCGCTATTTTTTAACTGTTGGGGTAAAAAATTGACACGATCGGGTGTCAATTACATCCTGAAAACATACGCGGATATGGCCAGGAAAATCAATCCGGCACTTATTCCTGAGAGGACCAGTTGCCATGTGCTCCGAAGCTCAAAAGCAATGCATCTGTTACAGGCTGGAGTGAATTTGGTCCTGATCCGGGATATATTGGGACATGTATCGATCCAGACGACTGAAGTCTATGCCAGGGCTGATTCCAAACAAAAACGGGAAGCACTTGAAAAAGCCTATGTGGATGTGACTCCTGAAACAAGTAGAGAAAAATCATGGGAAAAGGATGGTTCTTTGCTTGAATGGCTCAAATCTTTGAATAAATGATGGCATGATTATGCAAAGCGGTACTGCAAAGTGTTCGACGTATTTGAATGATATACAGAGACACTTCTTATATCGCTTTGCATAACGATATGCAGCGCATAAATGTTGAGTTCCATTTTACCGCGCCCACAGTATCCTTGTTCGTAAAGGGCTTTGGTCCGGTATTCCAACAAGTCGGTTACAATAAACCGGACATTGGTGCCTTTATCTGACACTTCAATTTTAACAATCACCCGCTGTTGGTTTTCCCAACTTCCAGCTTTATAACCAAACGAGTGATACCGCTTTACTGGTTTGCCATATCCAGCGTATTGGTTTTCGCAACTTTTAACAAGGTATTCCACCCTTGAATTCAAAACGCTGTTTGCAGTTAAACCAGTTATAAAATGGACTTTTGGTTGGCTCACGCACCAGTCCATCAGTTCTTTGCTGCAAAAATGGCTGTCGCCTCTTACAATGATCACCGTGTTTTTCCATGACTTACGCAAGTGGGCTATAAGCCTTTTGAGTATCCCATAAACATTGGTGCTTTTACTGCGCCTGCCTGGTTTGAGGATAGTGGTGATCAGTTTTCCCGACAAACCTTCATAAATGTGAAGGGGCATGTAACAATACTCACCATAGTAGTTGTTGAACAGCGCTAATTGTTGCGCCCCGTGGGTGTCACTGTTGGTATCGTCGCAATCGATAATAATCACGGGTGGTTCAGACCCATAAGATTCTACAAACTTATCGGCAAAGACATAGGCGATATTGTACAGTTCGCTCGCCCTGGGGGTGTTCTCAAAACGGGTCATGGTCGATTGTGATGCCAGGGCGTCCCCGGTCATGGGCAAGCGTCCAACACTCATCTTCAGGATAGTATCATCGCGCAAAGTATTGCAATCGTTGGCATCTTCATATCCGGCGACAATTTGATAAACACGCTGGGATGCTATTTCTTCCAATGTATGATCAATATAACCCGGATGCCGGGTGTCCTCAATGCAAGACACAAGGGCTTTTATGATACCGGTTTGGTCCTCTATATTCCTAACCAAAAGCAACCCGCCATCCGAAGAAATCTCCGAGGCAGTAAAGCTGGCTTCTACACGTTTATTTTCAATTGGTGGTAAATCGAAGAGTTTGCTTTGATAAATCGATCCATCTGTTTGGCTGGTCAAGGTTTTTTCGGTAATTTTATTTTCTGAAAAGCTCATAGGGATATGTTTGTAAGAAGCTCTAAGATAGTAATATATCTTTAAATCCCATGAGCTTTTCTGCTTTTTTATGAATTATTCAGGTTAAACTGTTTCTCTCAATCTATGACGCGATTCGTAAAGCCGATTCCCGTTTTAGATAAAACAAAGTCCTATCCATCTAAGAAGATCGGATTTGATACTGATACGACCTATGTGCCTCTTGAAACATCGAACAAGGTGTTATTGGGAGGCACTTGCTATTTGAGTTATGTTTCAGATCGACGAATTTTATTAACTGATAGAAACAGCGGAGATGTTTTTTTATTCGATCAAAATGGAAAAATATATTCTAGTTTCAACCGGAAAGGGGGATTAGGCTATCTGCTTATCAGTTTTGTTGCATACGATGAAAAAAATGCCGAATTGTTTATACTCGATCATATTCGTCAAAAGGTTTTTGTCTATTCTGAGAATGGAACACTGCTGCGTAGTTTCGATACACCGGCAAAGTCGCATATTCAGGAAATTTATAATTTTGATGATACCACTCTTTTGGTCTTTGATGAAAATCAGTATGGCTCCAGCAAAATAATAAAACCCTATATCTATATTGCGAAAAATGATGGAAAAGTTCTTGGATATGTAAATGCCAGTGTGGAGAAAGTCAATCCAGCCATGTATTCTGAAAGTACGGGAAAGAATCATGAACGCACATTTATTTTTACACATTATGGAACTCCCGATAATTGCAAGTTTGGGAACGATTTTATCCTGTCAAACAAATCAATGGATACAATTTATATGCTGAAACAAGATAAAACTTTAATTCCTTTATTTTCGCAAGTCCCATCTGTATTTTCGGAGCATCCTACTGCTGCCTCGGTAGGAATGGTAACAGATCAATACTTAGAGATCTGTGTTTCATCTTATGATGTTAATGAAGGCGTGAAATTAATGAAAGCCGGTAAGAAATGGAAGCCTGGATTTCATTACTATATTCTTGATCTGAAATCCGGGAAGTTCTATGATGATCCCGAAGAGGGCGACTTTTCAGTTCATAAAGTTGATACGTCTAAGGGACAGGACTATAAATTAATGCAAGCAGTAAATTTGGTGAAGAAGAACCAGCAGGGGCTTCTAAGCGGTGAATTAAAAAAACTGACATCAAAACTGGATATAGGAGACAATCCTGTAATAAGAATTGTAAGATTTAAATAGACAATATGGAAAATAAAATTACAATTTTATATCATCTCGAACATTTAAAACAACTCATGCTGGGAAGCTTACAACACCAGCGAAGCGATGATTCACCTCGCTATGATCAGACTAATGCTTAATAGAACCAAAAATTAAAATTTAAACAGTTTCTAAACCTGATCAATTGAGAAATTGCTACCTTCTAAAACATAGAAGCCTATCAGCTTGTTGAGGCCTATAAAATAACGAATTGAATGGTAAACTGAAAGAAATTGCTGCTGATTTGAATGAAGAATCAAATCCTGTGATCATGGTGATGAAGTATAAAAAATAAAATATCTCCAGTGACTACTAGAAATATCTCCAACGCACTCGTTAATGTGATTACTCCTTTTGGGAAAGACCGGCTGTTGGTTGCCACTCTCGACGGGAAAATTGTTTCCTGTTTTCATCGCTTTTTTCATGATGGTTTTTATAGTGCTGAAAAAATAATACATTAGCAATGAAACATTTTGATTTTGGGTGTCCCTAGATTATTTTTGCCTCATGTTTGTTCGACGTAAGCAAAATAAAACGGGGATCCATGAGTGTACAAGTCTTGATAAAAATTGATTCTCATGCAACTACTGAACGTTTTGCTCCGGTTTGCAGATTAATTAATCGGATAATGTCGTATTCTATCTTACTTTGATTGGTTAATTTTTGTGCTTGATCTTTCGAATATGTCCGCATGAAAATAAAAAACAAACAAAAAGATTATCCATGAAACGCCTGTTATTTTTACTGTTTTTTTACCTCATCACAGGGAGCCTGCAGGCACAGTCCCTGCGTTTTGCCCACGTGACGGATACTCATGTGGGGAGTGATCATGCGGATGAAGATCTGATCCGGACAGTGAACGACATAAATGCACAGAACGATATCGATTTCGTGATCCTTTCCGGCGATATTACCGAGTTCGGTTCCGATCAGGAGTTGTTGCTGGAAAAACAGATACTGGACAAGCTGAACAAGCCTTGGTATATTATTCCTGGCAATCATGACTCGAAATGGTCGGAAAGCGGGAATAACAGCTTTGTCCGGGTATTCGGCGATGAAAAATTTGTCTTCGAAAAGGGGGGCTTTCTCTTTATCGGAACAGCTAGCGGGCCAAATATGCGGATGGCTCCCGGACTTGTTCCCAGGGAGCAGATCATTTTTCTGGATTCGGTCCTGGTCCACATGTCTGACCCGGAAGAGCCGGTCATTTTTGTCAACCACTACCCGCTCGACGAGTCCCTTTCGAACTGGTATAAAGTGATTGATTTATTGAAGACCCGGAATATACAAGCTGACTTGCTGGGGCACGGGCATATGAATAAATACTACAACTTTGAAGGGATCCCTGCAGTTATGGGCCGGTCAAACCTCCGCGCGAAGAAGGATACCGGCGGTTACAACCTGGTTACGATTGAACGGGACACGCTGTTTTATGCCGAACGTACCCCAGGCGGCATCACACACCCGGTATGGCGCAAAGTAGCTCTGACCAATCATCATTTTCAGAATGATACAGTTTCCTGGCCCAGGCCCGACTACTCGGTAAACAATACTTGTAGACAAGTGAAGGAAGTCTGGAGTATCCAGGACAGCAGCGATATCGGGACCGGCATCAGTGCGGAAGGGAAGTACGCGGTTTATGCGAACACCAACGGGATAATCGTGGCCCTGGACAGAAACACCGGGGCTGTCCGCTGGAAGTATCGTACAAACGGCAAGGTTTATGCTACCCCGGCTGTTTTCAGAGGAAAAGTTGTTTGTGCTTCGACAGACAGTACTGTTTATTGCCTGAGCCTGGAAACAGGACGCCCAGTCTGGAAATTCAAAACCGGGAAATCGATTGTTGCCTCTCCCGCGATCAACGGGAATTCCGTTTATCTTGGTTCCTCGGAAGGGGCTTTTCGTTCGTTTGACCTTGCTTCGGGCAAGCTTAACTGGGAATTCGACAGCGTAAAAAATTTCGTGGAATGCCGTCCGTTGGTTTACAAAGACATGGTTTATTTTGGCTCCTGGGGAAATACGTTTTATGCTTTGGATAAGAAAACCGGAAAACTTGTCTGGGAAAGGGGAAAATATACGAACAGGATGTTGTCTCCTGCGGCAGTCTGGCCAGTGGCCGCGGATGGGAAAGTGTTTATTGTTGCCCCCGACCGGCATATGACGGCCCTGGATGCCCTGACAGGGGCTGAACGGTGGGATTCCGGTAAATACTCGTGCCGGGAGTCCATCGGCATTTCTGCTGACGGGGCGCTGGTTTATATTAAGAATATGACCGAGGGAAATGTAGATGCCTTTTCCTCAGGAGCAGACGGACAGGTGCTGGCCTGGGAATGTGATGCCGGCCTGGGGTATGAAATAGCCCCTTCTCCTGTTGTCGAATCAGGGAACCTCGTTTTTGTTCCGACAACCAGCGGTATTGTCTGTGCCATAACTAAGCAAACCCACGCAGTTGCCTGGAAGCACAAATTGTCCAATGCACTTGTCAATGCCATTACTCCTGTTGGAAAAGACCGGCTGTTGGTCACCACGCTCGACGGAAAAGTTGTCTGTCTTCAGTATTGATTTGGCAGAAGAAGGTCGTATATTGTAAGAAGAAATATACTTTGCGTTACAACACAGAACGAATATGACAATATCTTGTAACAGATATCCAGATATCAGGTTGAATAATAAAATTTAAATAAGTATATATGAGGCAATTAATTATTACATTGACATTAATTGGTATATCTGTAAATCAGATACTTGCTCAAGATTTAATTGAATATAATTCGTTAATCGATTCGGCTCATGCAGCAATTACTAAGGGGGATAATGCTAGCGCTTTGGATTTCTACGTAAAAGCATTCTCCTTTGATGTTCCTCAGGATCCCAATCATTTATATGAAGCTGCTGTCATGGCTGCACGTTTGCAACAGAAAGACCGGGCGTTCATGTTTTTGAACTGGGCCGTAACTCAGGGGTTCTCAATGTATGATCACGCCCTGAAAAATAAGGAATTTCCTCAATTTAAAGATGTTCGCTTTGACAGGTTACTGGAAAAAATGAGAGTTCAGGATTCTGTTTTTACAACGTTAAGCCCTCCTTTGGATTCTGTTTTTCAATCTGATGTACAGATCAGAACCCAGTTTCTGAAAGTACGGGCGGAAGGAAATGATTCAATCAGACAGCGTGAATTGCTGACTGAAATGAATAAAATTGACAGCGTAAATTTAGTCAAAGTAAGAGAAATGATTTTCAGGTATGGTTTTCTGAGTAAAAGTCTTAAAACCGACGGGGCAAGAAACGCCATGTGGCTGGTGATTCAACATTCTCCGTTGGAAGTCCGGGAAGAATATCTTCCAATTATTAAGCGTGCGTCAGAGAGGGGAGAAATTTCGCCTGCATTTGTCGCAATCATGGAAGACAGAAATCTTATGCAAAAATACGGGAAACAGAATTATGGCTCTCAGTATAGCGTCGTAGACGGGAAGGTCGTCATTGCTCCTTTATATAATCCCGAGGCTGTTGACAGCCTGAGGAAGCAAGTAGGCCTGGATTCCCTGAGTGAGTATATCGAAATGGTTGAAAAAGGATTACATTAAAAAATGTATGTTAAAATTTTATGAATATAAGTTTTCCCTGTTTCTTGATCTTTCTGACAAAGAATCAGAATCGCCATATTTTTTGCAGTAACCTCAATTTTATTCCTCTGTCAAACAAGCTGAAAGTACATGGCCGTCTTCTGCATGCCGGAGTTGCTGGCTGGTTTGTTCGTCTTTCAGGTCGACCCCTGAGAGTTTCCTTCTGAAGGATTCTTCGATCAGGTAGAGAAGTTTAAAGCAGGCTGAAGGGTAAGAAAGCCCGTTACGGCGGACATTTGAGATACAATTTCTCCGTTCGTCGGTGGTTCCTGTTTTTGGATGATAAGTCAGGTAAATACCAAGACTGTCGGGTGACTTAAGGCCTGGCCGTTCGCCGATAAAAATGACGGTCATGCGGGCATTAAACAATTCTGCTATATGGTCTGCAACAGCCACTCTTCCCTGTTCTACGACGGCAACCGGTGAAAGCGAGTAGCCTTTTTTTCTGAGTTCGGGGACCAGGAGGTCGAATACAGGAATTATGTTTGCTTCTATGGCTGTTGATGACAGCCCGTCTGCTATTACCAGAGAGATGTCATAATGTTCAGCTTTTTCCATATTTTGCAGCAGGCTGACAGAGCCTGCTGATAAGATTCGTCCGAGATCCGGTCTTTTCAGGTATTCCTGCCGGTTTTGTGCTGAGGAATGAAGACAGATCGTATCTGTTCCGGCAACTTCTTTGATTTTATGTGCTGTAAGTTCTGTACGGAGAGGCAGGTGTACGGAGTCAATCGCTTTGGCGTGGGCCAGTTTAAAGTGAAGTAGTTCGCTGGTTGGCAATGAGCATCCGCACCGTCCAAGAGCGATTCTGGCCTGTGTATATCTTTTTAGTGACTGCCAGGGATCGTCTGTGATTATTTTTTTTTCTGAGTTGTACATGGTATTGTAGTTTCTGTTGTTATTCAGTCATTCTCTGATTTATAACGCCGCTGCATTTAGAAACAGGCGGTTATTCCCTAAAAGTTCTTTCTGTTTCATGTTTTCATCAAAAAGGTTCATTTGCCTGAGCCAAACCTCGAATTCCGGGGCTGGCCTCAGACCCAGTGCTGAGCGGATATACAGGGCATCATGGAACGATGTGCTTTGGTAATTCAACATCACGTCATCTGCCCCCGGCACCCCCATGATGAAGTTGCAGCCCGCGACACCAAGAAGGGTCAGTAAGGTATCCATATCGTCCTGGTCTGCTTCTGCATGATTGGTATAGCAAATATCGACGCCCATCGGAAGGCCCAGCAGCTTACCGCAGAAATGGTCTTCCAGTCCGGCTCGGATAATCTGTTTTCCGTTGTAGAGGTATTCAGGACCAATAAACCCGACAACCGTGTTCACCAGGAGCGGGTTGAAGCACCGGGCTAACCCGTATGCCCGGGCTTCGATGGTTTGCTGGTCTGCCCCGTGGTTTGCATTGGCCGACAGGGCGCTTCCCTGACCGGTTTCGAAATACATGTAATTGTTGCCTACAGTGCCCCGGTCCAGACTTTGTCCCGCTTCGAAACCCTCCCTGAGTAACCGGTAAGAAACGCCAAAACTTTCGTTTACGCCCTGGGTCCCGCCAATCGACTGGAAGATCAGGTCCACCGGGACCCCTTCTTCGATGGCCTTTATCGTTGTTGTGATATGGGTCAGTATGCAACTTTGAGTGGGAATCTGAAATTTTTCCCGCAAATCGTCCAGCATACGGATTAGCCCTGTAACTGTTTCGTAATTGTCAGATGCCGGGTTAATCCCGATAACAGCATCGCCGCATCCGTAAAAGAGGCCGTCCATAATTTCGGCAGCAATTCCTTTCAGATCGTCGGTCGGATCATTGGGTTGCAGCCGCACCGACAAACATCCCGGCAGACCGATCGTGTTACGGAAAGAAGTCACATTCCGGATTTTAGAGGCCACCCTGATCAGGTCCTGGTTCCTCATGAGCTTTGAAACCGCGGCAGCCATCTCCGGAGTGATGCCCGGGGCGACTTTTTTTAATTCGCTACCATTTGTTTCGTCAGACAAAAGCCAGTTCCTGAATTCCCCGACAGTCAGCGACGAGATTGTCCCGAAGGTTTCCTGATCATGATTATCGAAGATGACCCTTGTCACTTCGTCATTGTCATAGGAAATAATTTCTTCTTTAAGAAAGTCTGAAAGATAAGTGTCAGCCAACACCATTTGGGCTGCGACCCGTTCTTCTCCTGTCCGGGCTGCTACGCCCGCAAGAAGGTCGCCCGAACGTTCGGGCGAAGCTTTTGCCAGCAGCTCCTTCAGCGAACCGAATGAATAATTTTGGTTTCCTATGATTTTTGACCGTTTCATTTTCCTGCCCTATTACTCAATAATTGATTACTCTATCGGCAATCTTGGATCATTGTTGTTTACAACAGCATATTCTTCTCTTACTTCCGTCTCCCTGAAAGATGCTTTTTTGAGAGAAGCTATCTTGAACCATGCAAAAGAGACGATCATGATCAGGGCATAAATCCCGGCCAGAGTCAGGTTGTAATAGATAACTGCGATTAAGGCAACAATGGCGATGACCAGTGCGATTACAGGGGTCACAGGATAGAACGGGACCTTGAAAGGCCGTTCCATTTCCGGCTTTTCTTTCCTGAGTTTCAGGAGCGAGATCATTGATACGATGTAAAGTGTCAGCGCCCCGAAAACGGCAATCGTGATAATTTCACCTGTTTTGCCGGTAAATAGCGCGACAATGCCGATAATCATATTAAATACCAGGGCATTTGCCGGAGTGTGGAATCTCTTACTGATTTGTCCCAGCGAACCTGGCAAAAAGTGTTCGTTTCCCATTTCATAAACCGCCCTGCCTGCCGCCAGGATAATGCCATGAAAAGAAGCTATCAGCCCGAACAGTCCGATAAAAATAAGCATATGGTAAAGCAAATGGCTGCTTCCGACAATGTGGTTTAAAGCCAGGGGCAGGGGTGAATCGGAGGCGGCAGCTCCCGGCGATGGGTACACTATTGTCTCCCAGCCGGAAACACCAACCGACGAGGCAAATGTAAGGACAGCAAGCACAACCAGGGTCAGTATCGCAGAACCGAATCCGATCAGCACGTTACGTTGCGGATTAATGGTTTCTTCGGCAACGTTGGCAACCCCTTCTATTGCGAGGAAAAACCAGATAGCGAAAGGAATCGCTGCGAAAATTCCTCCGATACCATTCGGAAATGCATTTAAGGACAGGTTCGACACCTGAAACTTTGGTAAAGTGACACCCGAGAAAATCAACAACTCGGCAACGGCCAGGATCGTAATGAACAGTTCGAATCTGGCTGCTGCTTTTACACCATATATATTAAGGAGTGTAAAGATCAGGTATGCAACAATGGCAATAGCCGTAGTCGGAACATCAGGAAAGAACAGGTTGAAATAGGCACCGATGGCGGCGGCTATGGCAGGCGGAGCAAACACAAATTCCACTACTTGTGCCATTCCTGCCAGAAAGCCGAAATTGTCGCCATGCGATTTTCTGGCGTATACAAATGCCCCTCCGGCTTTGGGTATGGCACAGGCCAGTTCGGTATAGCTGAAAGTAAAACAAAGGTACATAATGATGATGAAAAGCGTGGCGACAGCCAAACCAATCGTTCCCCCTTCGGGAAGGCCCAGGTTCCAGCCGAAGTACATCCCGGATATCACGTATCCAACCCCAAGTCCCCATAACATGAGGGGCCCGAGTTTACGCTCCAGTGAAGGAGCATTTTGATTTTTTTTGAACGAATCCATTGTTTACGGTTTTTTTGAATAATTAAAAATTTGATTTCTTCGGTCTTTTATGTCTGTAACCTTTTATTTATTTTAATGATGATGTTTATAAAAATAGAATTATTATTTCAAAAGTATTTTATTTTATAAAATATTTAGATGTTTTTCTTATTAAATGATGTTATTTGTGTCAATTTGTAATATTAAATTTACATTGAAAAGTATCTTAACTATTCTTCTGTTAGTGAACCGGATTGAAAATTTCATAATTAACTGAAGTTTAGAGCCGTTAAGCATTTTATTTATTGAAGTGTTTAACATTACTCGTATATCAAATTGTTCTGTTAATTCTTTAATTATGAGACGATAATTTTCCTCGTTCCTTTGCCGTTTTAGGCCCCATCCCCCCGCATAATGCCTGTTGTGGAAATGCGAAACTTTAGTCGGTGAAGTTGTCTTTTGTCTATGCATACGAATGTTTTTACTTCTTTTTGGAATAGAAATTTGAGAAAAACGATCGTTATGTGTTAGTTCAGCAATGATAATTTCTTAACATGAATCTTTGTAGATTTTAAATCATTGGAATATAGTTATTTAACAAAACTTCAAGATCTCTCCGGTTGAAAAAATCTGTATTACATGTTACAATATGATTGATTTGTAATATTTTTTTGATACTTTAGCCAACAGAGAGAAAACAAACAAACCAATTTGATGCGAATTGACATTTTCGTGAAGATTTTGTTGAAAGAACGTAAGCAAATTTTTCCTTTATGGATAAATAAGTTTACAGAAAGTATTTATAAATAAATGCTTAATAGATAAGGTCAAAATAAATAATCGATAAAGACATTAGGATCTATATATGTCATTAAATAGTAATGTTTATTTAATTGCCGGATTTTGATAAGAATGTGTTATCCATGTTGCTCAGGGAAGCAGTATCATTTTTTGAAGAATGGTGTTGCTGATGCTTAAAAAATGAGGAATAAATATCTTAAAAATTGCTAGTATGAGAAAAAGCTTGTTATGCATCTTTATTTTGTGCCTGTTTACATTTGTAGCGGAGGCACAGAAACGGGCGGTAACTGGTGTCGTGAAGGAAAAGGCAACAGGAGACCCGCTGCCGGGAGTTACCGTTCAGGAGAAGGGAACAGCAAATGGTACTGTTACGGATGTCTCCGGACAATTCCATTTAAATGTAAATCCAGGGGCGACTCTCCAGTTTTCCTTTATTGGGATGAAGCCGGTTGAGAAAGCTGTCGGTGAATCTTCAACAGTTAATGTTTCCTTGGAAACATCGACCGAGCAGGTTGATGAGGTTGTTGTAACAGCCATGGGAATCAGAAAAGAGACTAAAGCATTGGGATATGCTGTGCAGAAGGTTAGCAGTGAGGAGTTGAATAAAGTGAAGGAACCCAATTTGGTAAATGCGCTTAATGGCAAAGTTGCAGGGGTAAATGTTACCAATTCAAACGGGGCTCCTGGGGCTTCTTCCCAGATTATTATCCGCGGGAGTACTTCGTTGACAGGTGATAATCAGCCACTGTTTATTGTTGACGGTGTGCCGGTTGATAATTCCGCGGTCAGTGGAGATTCTGACACCGGAGGCTTAAGTGCTACTTCTACTTATACCGGTAACCGTGGAATGGACCTGAATTCAGAGGATATCGAGTCAATTACTGTATTAAAAGGACCTGCTGCGGCCGCTCTTTATGGGTTAAAGGCGGCGAGCGGGGCCATTGTTATTACCACGAAGAAGGGCAAAAGTGGCGTTCCTGAAGTCTCATTCAGTTCGAAAATGAGGGTCGATGTCGCGAATCGTTATCCCAAACAACAGAAAATGTATGGTCAGGGTAATGACGGAAGCTACGATGACGGGACCTCCGATTCCTGGGGCGCCAAGGTTGGAGATGCGGCTACTTATAATAATATCGATGATTTTTTTAAGCCTGCCTATTCGTATGAGGTTTCCGGAAGTATTTCAGCAGGGAATGAAAACGGAACATACTACATGTCTATGCACCGTCAGGATCAGAAAGGAATTGTTCCGACAACTGACTATACAACCAATTCTTTTCGTTTGAATGCAGAACAAAAGAAAGGTTGGTTTACTTTTGGTATGAATAGTAACTTCGTTAATTCAGAGACGGTTAAAACATTAACAGGTTCCGGCTTATATGGGACAAGTGGTAACGGGGCAATGGAGAGCTTATTTAACTGGCCGGTTACCAATAACATGAAAAACTGGATAGAAGATGGCGAACGGGTGAGATTATTGCCTGATGTTGACTTGGAAGACGATGTGGACAATCCTTATTGGACAGTTCATAAAAACCCGGTAACAGATAAATTAAACCGGATTATCGGTTCCGGATATATCACGATGAAACCATTGAGCTGGTTAACCTCTACTTTCCGTACCGGGATTGATCATTATAACCAGTTTTCCCGTAGTATAATTTATCCTGGCTCGTCGGTATCTGAACCTTATTATGATGGTACAGTAACCGAAATACAATACCAGAACGATATCTTCACGACTAACTTCACGGTTTCTGCCGATAAAAAAGTTCATGATTTTGACTTGCATGCCATGGTTGGACATAATTATGAACAGACTACCTATCATCGGAACAAACAACAGGCTGCCGGTTTGTTAAGCGATTTTATCAGTATTGATAATGCAGATGAGGATAATAAAACATATACCAACTATGAGTCGCAAAAGAGAATTTACAGTTTCTTCGGAGAGTTGTCTGTTGGATACAAAGACCTGCTGTATTTAAGTGCAACCGGACGAAATGACTGGTCCTCGACACTGTCTGCCGAAAACAGGTCTTTCTTTTACCCGTCTGTAAGCGGAAGTTTTCTGTTTTCCAAGATTTTACCGGAAAGACTAAAGAATACGCTGTCATTTGCGAAACTAAGGGCGTCATGGTCTCAGGTTGGTAAAGATGCGCCGGTTTATCAAACAGCCACCTACGTAGAAACTGTGACTACCATTGGGAGTGGATACAAAAACAGTTATTATGGGGGAAATCCAAATTTAAAACCAGAAACAACCGAGTCTTCTGAATTTGGGTTGGATATGCGCTTTTTCGAGGGTAAGCTGGGAGTTGACCTGACTTATTATAACACGAAAAGCAAAAACCAGATTATCAATCCCCGCGTAAGTATGGCTACAGGCTATATTTTTAAATACGTTAACTTTGGAACTGTGACCAACAAAGGATTTGAAGTCACGGTTAATGCAAATCCGCTAAAAAGCAAGAACTGGAGTTGGAACTCAACCTTAAACATGTCACATAACGATGGGACCGTCAGCAATCTTCCAGAGGGCCTGACCTTGTTGTATGTTGATGATGTGCAGATTGGTCCCGCGAAAGCGGCTTCTGTCAATAATGGAAACTTTCTGGCTATTACAGGACAGTTATGGCAGCGAGATAGCGATGGAAACCTGATTATCGATTCGGACACAGGAAACCCGGAAACCTCTACCGATGCAACCAATATTGTTGGGAACAGGGAACCTGATCTGTTGATGGGATTCAACAACTCTGTTTCGTATAAAAACTGGAACCTTTCTTTTTTGTTTGATATCCGGTTTGGAGGAGATATTTATAACGCCACAAAGTATTCAATGGTTTACGCGGGAACCAGCAAGCTGACCACGAACCGCGGAACAGATCAAACCTTTAATGGTGTTGTTGTCGGCTCTGACGGAAATTATAGCTCCACAACAAGCACGGTGACCCGCGATCAGTCTTATTACCAGAATATTTATGTTCAGGATGCCACGCATTTCATACAATCAGTCAATTGGCTTCGTTTACGCTCGGCCTCGCTGACCTATTCATTGCCTAAATCATTCTACGAGCGTGTTAAATTTGTAAAGAACCTGAGTTTGTCGTTGACTGGTACAAATCTGTGGCTGTTGACGAATTATAAAGGGATGGATCCTGAAGTGAGCGCCGGGGGATCGGCTGTCGATGGTGCCGGAACACAAGGGGTCGATTATATGGGAGTGCCGGCAACAACAAGCATTTCTTTTGGGTTTAATGTGAAATTTTAAACAAAACTTGTTTGTTGAAAAGTTTCAACTACTTTTCGCGTTGTTTTTTAATTTGTTAAAAGTAAATCTATGAGAATAATAGTTATTGCCATCATAGTACTTGGCTTAAGTACATTAATCACCTCCTGTGATTATGATCTGAACATCAACAATTCTCCCAACTCGGCTCAGGAAGCTTCTCCTGAACTGAGGTTACCTTATATCCTGGCTGAATCGATGGACTTTTATGGGAGTAACGGGACGCGTACAGCGTTTCTTTGTCAGCAAATGGGATATATTTATAGTGCCAGCGCCCGTTATTACCAAATGGAAAACTGGCAGTTTCAGAACAGTGCCGAAGCCTGGGTCTGGCAGTGCTGGTATGGTTATGCCTGGGTCAACATTGATGAGATGATTTCTGATGCTGAGGAGTTAGGGGCTTGGCATTATGTTGGCGTTGGTAAACTGTTACAGGCTTTTGGTTGCGGATCATTGGCTGATGCCTATGGTTATATTGTTTATCAGGACGCCTTGACCGACAATATCCAGCCTGATTACGATGATGCGGAATATGTGTATAAACAGGTTCTTCCATTATGTGATGAAGCAATTGAAGATCTGGAAAAGACGCAGGACGATGGTGCCCCGGCCCTGTCCGAGGGTGACCTTGTATATAGCGGGGATGTTGACAAATGGATCAAATTTGCTTACGGCGTGAAGGCCAGGTTAATGCTTCACTTGTCGAAAAAAGAAGAAGGAACAGATACGCTTGATTACAACCCGGAAGGCATCCTCGAAGCCTTAAGTAAGTCTTTTGATTCGAATGATGACGACTTTGAATATGATTATGAGGAAAGCAGCGTATCGGCCCAGAATGCTATTATGTATCAGAATACCTCTTCCAGTTATAAACCAGGAAAACTCTGGCACGATTACCTGTTAAATGTTGTGGATACAACGGATGCTAATGTTGCCGGAGAGAGCTGGAATAGCCGGGTTGTTGACCCCCGTGCAGAGAAACTTCTTCCAAAGATTCTCTCCGGACCACTGAAAGGGGACTATTCGAAAGGAGTGAATCTGGCATATGCCAATTCTAAACCTACTGCGAGTGATTCGACATGTGTGGGTGTAAAATCGACTGATGATAACTTGTTGTATTACACGCAGCAGGCTTCTCCGTTCTTCTTATTAACCTACTCGGAAGAAAAATTTATCGAGGCTGAGGTGTACTACAGAATGGGAGATTCCTATAAAGCTCAGGCTCTCGCTGCTTATCAGGAAGCGATTAAAGCCAATATGGAAAAACTGGGGGTAACAACCAGCAATATAGAAACATTTATGTCGAGCGCCGCAGTTGCCCAAACAGCCAGTGAACTGACGCTTAGTCATATTATGATTCAAAAATATATTGCGTTAACGTATAGTCCGGAAGTCTGGAACGATATGAGACGTTGCGATTATTGCATCGGGTCCGATGGAACATACAATTATGATGAAGGTGTCTATAAGGGATTTAAACGGCCCACCTATGTTTATGAAACAGCCTTCCCTTCTGATGACGATTATATCAGGAGGTACCAGATGGCTTATTACGAGCGGTATTATAATTCTGATAAAGTAACAGCTCTTGGGGTATTTGATGATGAATATATGACAGAGCCCGTTTGGTGGGACGAGGAATAAAGCGGATAAAAAAAGGTATCCGGTAAAATTTGCTTTTGGTCGGAACTTTCCTGAACTCCGGGTTCCAGGGGATCATGTTTTAATCCGGGAAAGAAATAAGTGACTAAATGCAATGGCCTGCCGGGTACCTTTTCTTTTTATTTTATGGCTTTTGTTACATGGTTTTAATTATATTTCCTAAATTTTTGTATTTTTAATTTGTAATACATCCTAATACTTTTTAGCTATGTTGAGGTTTTGGAAGACAGTTTATGTTCCACTTTTCTTTTTGGTTATGCTTTCTGCATGTGCCGGAAAGAAACTGGATACGGCAGGTCCGCTTATCTCTCATGTCCAGGATAAGTTCGCTCCGGATCAACGAAACGCCCTTTTCCGGGTTGAACCGGTCAGCGAATCAGGAAAACTGGTCCTGAAGGGGGAGACCTCTGTTCCTGAAGCGCATAAGGCTTTGCTTGATTCTCTGGCTGAAAGAGGTATTTCCATAATCGATTCTATCATGTTGTTGCCCGACTCTACAGTTGGAGGGAAGAGCTGGGGGCTTGTTACCCTTTCGGTAGGAAACATTAGACATAACCCCGATAATGCGGAAGAGATGGTTTCACAGCTTTTGCTGGGTACGCCCGTGAAAATTTTGAAACGCAGCCATGATTGGTTCCTGGTCCAGTCCCCCGACGAATATATCGGATGGATAGACGACAGTGCCCTGTTTCCTGTTAGCGAAACGGTGCTGGACGAGTGGAAAAGCAGCAACCGTTATTTTTATAACCGGATCAGCGGTTCTGCATACGCTTCCCCTGACGAAAAGGGGCCAGTGGTTTCTGATCTGGTCCTGGGCGATCTGTTTAGCGCGGACCCGGGGAAAGAGGGTTTTTTGCAAATGCATTTCCCAGATGGGAGAACAGGTTATGTTAAGAAAGATGAATGCACACCGTTTCAGGAGTGGGGATCCTCCCACGCTGTAAATGAAATTATCCGGACGGCTTGCCAGCTGGTAGGAAGGCCTTATCTCTGGGGCGGGACTTCTACCAAAGCGGTCGATTGTTCCGGGCTGATGAAAACCGCCTTTTTTTCCCAGGGAATAATCCTTGCCCGGGATGCTTCGCAACAGGCACGTTATGGTCAGATTTTGCCGGTGACGGATTCTCTTGATTTTTTACCAGGCGACCTGCTTTTTTTTGGCAGGAGTAAGGAGCATGTGACCCATGTGGGCATGTACATTGGTAACGGCAAATACGTTCATTCTTCCGGGCTGGTGCGCATTAACAGTTTTAATCCGAAAGATCCTGATTATTTAGATTATAACAGAAAACGCCTGGTGTCGGCCAGCCGGGTGCTGAACTCGCTGGATACAGAAGAAATTATTCCTGTTCAGCAACATGCCTGGTATATAAGTAATTGATCAGCTATAATTGAAATGGCGGAACCGAAATACCGTTAATAAAAAATATATGGACCAATCGCGAAGAACCTTTATCCGGGTTGGCGGTCTGACGGCAATAGCCGGGCTGACCGGGATCAGTAGTATTTTTGCCAATATGAAAAATGAACCGATAAAAAACAGAAAATCAGGGAAAGGGCTTACCCTGCGTTTTAAGCCTTACGACCTGCAGTTAAGACATACTTTTACAATTGCTGGAAACTCGCGTACGACGACGCCCGTTATGCTTACAGAAATAGAATATGACGGGGTAACGGGCTACGGGGAAGCCTCCATGCCCCCTTACCTTGGAGAAAGTCACGGAACCGCAACGAAGTTCCTTTCGTCTCTCGACCTTGCCCAGTTCTCCGATCCGTTCCAACTCGAGGATATCCTGGAGTATGTTGATGGGATGGCTGATCATAATTGCGCGGCAAAGGCTTCGATTGATATCGCCCTCCACGATCTGCTGGGTAAGATGATGGGACAACCCTGGTATAAAATCTGGGGATATAATCCATCAAAGACACCAAATACTTCATTTACAATAGGTATTGATACTGCTGAAGTTGTGAAGCAGAAAGTACGGGAAGCGAAGCCCTATAAAATATTGAAGGTAAAACTGGGACGGGACAATGATAAGGAGATGATCGAAACAATCCGGTCGGAAACCGATGTGCCCCTTTGTGTGGATGTGAACCAGGGATGGACCGACCGTGAGAAAGCTCTGGATATGATTTTCTGGCTGAAGGAGAAAGGTGTGGTTTTTGTCGAGCAGCCGATGCCAAAAACTGCGTTGGACGACATGGCTTGGCTGACCCGGCATAGTCCTCTCCCGACAATAGCGGATGAGGCCCTGCAGCGCCTTCCTGATGTCATGAAAGCTCATGGGGTTTATTCAGGCATCAATATTAAGCTGATGAAGTGCACCGGTATGCGTGAGGCCCACAAAATGCTTGATCTGGCCAGGGCACTCGGCATGAAAGTAATGATTGGCTGCATGACCGAAACTTCCTGTGCAATTTCGGCTGCTGCACAATTATCGCCAATGACCGACTGGGCCGATCTCGATGGTAACCTTTTGATATCCAATGATCCCTATAAGGGAGTAACGGTTACGGATGGAAAGGTGACCCTGATCGACCGGCCGGGAATCGGAATAAAACTTGACTGAGCCTGTTTTTTAGGCAATATTCCGAACTTTATTTTTTCCAGCCAGGCAGGAAGCAATAGATGCGTCCCTGCCTGGCTGGAATTTTTATGAGTGGAAATACTCTTTTCAGTTTTTTATATTTTATAAATAAGATATTTTAATCTTTTAGTATGATTTTAATGGAGATTTTTAAACATCTGCAAATTTTATTTGTTGCCTGAATGTATATGTGTCATTTCTAATGAGAAATCGAACAAACCGTTTGGATATTTTCAGCAAAGGAAATTAAAGTCGAATCATATATGAAAGATTTTTTTAATGTCATCTGGCATTTTTTCGACAAGCTAAATGCTTCTTCATCGGAGGAAGCGCATAGCATTAATAATCTTTTCGATCAGTTTCTTATTTTGTCGCTGGTAATTTTTGTTATTGTTTGCTTTATGACGATTGTTGGGGCTGTTCGGTATCACTCTTCAAAAAGAAAAGGGGGAGAACCTAAACAGACCTTCGGCAATACGAAACTCGAGATTACCTGGACTGTCCTTCCATTGATTGCTGTTACTGTTTTCTTTTTTCTGACACTTAAGGTTATGAGGGACACCAACCGGTCATACCCGGAAGGGCAGACTCCTGATATAATCATTATTGCCCATCAATTCTGGTGGGACTTTCGTTATCCAAAGTATCATGTTGCAACGGCCAATGAGTTACATATTCCGGTTGGCAGGAAATTGTTGGTTCAGGTTCAGTCGGCTGATGTTATTCATAGTTGGTGGGTACCTGAGCTGGGTCGGAAAATTGATGCGATACCCGGGCGGACAAACCATATCTGGATGAATGCCTCTGTTGCCGGGGATTATGAGGGGGCATGCAGCGAATATTGCGGGGCGGAACATGCCTGGATGCGGATTAAGGTTGTTGCGGAGAGCGGGGAAAATTTTAACAGGTGGATTGCAGAACAACAGGAATTACCAAAACCACCTGCAGATAGCCTGGCAATGTCAGGAGCAAGGATGTTTCATGAGATGACCTGTGGCAACTGTCATTCGATATCCGGAACGTCTGCATCTTCGCGTATAGGCCCTGACCTGACCCATGTCGGTTCCCGCCAGACGCTCCTGAGCGGAATGATGCCTAATAATTTTGAAAATATGAAGCGCTGGCTTACAAATCCGCAAAAGGTAAAGCCAGGCAGCAATATGCCGAATTTCATGTTCACGAAGAAAGAAGTTGAAGCTCTTTCGACCTATTTGGAGGATTTAAAATGAACTTAAAAATTCATATACCTGAGTCAACAGAATCACTACCCCGTCTGAGATCTGCCAATGGATGGCTGCAATGGATCTCTTCAGTAGATCACAAACAGATTGGGATTATGTATTTATGGAGTGCTGCCATCTTTTTTATTATCGGCTTTATCGAGGCTTTACTAATGAGGATACAACTGGCAAGGCCTGAGAACTCGTTCCTTTCGCCGGAAGTATATAACCAGATCTTTACGATGCATGGCACGACCATGATCTTCCTGGTGTTAACTCCTCTCGTCTTTGGTTTTGCTACTTATCTTGTCCCGTTAATGATTGGTGCAAACGAAATGGCTTTCCCCCGGCTTAATGCTTTTAGTTTCTGGATTTTCCTGTTGGGCGGACTTATCCTTTATTTCTCGTTTTTTGCCGGAGGTGCCCCGGCTGTCGGGTGGTTCAGTTATGCCCCGTTGAGTGAGAAATTTTATAATTTTACTCCGGGTGTCGATTACTGGGCGTTAAGTATCCTGTTAATGGGGATAGGTACGGTAGGGGCAGCCCTCAATTTCGTGGTTACTACTTTAACCATGCGCACGAAAGGATTGGCGATGACGAAACTTCCGCTTTTTGTGTGGATGATGTTTGTGAATTCACTCCTGGTCCTATCGGCGTTTCCGGTGTTGAATGCAGGACTGGTGATGATCCTGCTCGACCGGCAGATTGATGCACACTTCTTTACTACGAATACCGGTGGTTCTGCCTTGTTGTGGCAGCATATATTCTGGGTATTCGGGCATCCTGAAGTTTATATTCTGGTATTGCCTGCTTTCGGGATGATTTCTGAAGTGATACCTGTCTTTTCCCGTAAACCGATTTTTGGATATGAATTTGTTGCGGCTTCCTCTGTCGCTATTGTGCTGCTTTCGTTCGGGGTCTGGGCTCATCATATGTTTGCTGCCGGGATCGGAACCGCTTTCGAAGCTTTCTTCGCAGCAACCAGTATGTTGATTGCAGTGCCAACCGGTGTTAAGATATTCAACTGGGCAGCTACGATGTGGGGCGGCTCGGTCAGGCTTACAACATCGATGCTGTTTGCATTGGCCCTGCTTATCGATTTTACAATAGGAGGCCTGGAAGGGGTCGGATTTGCGATTGTTCCTGCCGACTGGCGACTAACCGATACTTATTTCGTTGTGGCACACATTCATTATGTATTTATTGGTGCCGTACTGACAGGAGTCTTTGCAGGTATTTATTACTGGTTTCCTAAAATGACAGGCAGAATGCTCTCGGAGAAGCTTGGGAAATGGCATTTCTGGATATTCGTTATCAGTTTTAACTGTACTTTTTTCGTGTTCCATTTCCTTGGAATGCTTGGCATGCCCCGTCGTGTGTTTACTTATCCCGATCGTCCGTATTTGGGGTCGCTGAATATGTTTTCCACAATCAGTTCGATCGTGTTCGGGTTCTCTTTTCTGCTTTTCCTTTATAATGTTTTTTACAGTCTCAAATATGGAAAGAAGGCAGGGGATAATCCCTGGAAAGCATGGACGCTGGAATGGCTTTGCGCTTCTCCTCCAAGACCGAAAAGCTTTGGGAAGATTCCTTTGGTGAGGAGCCGCCGTCCCTTATGGGATCTTGAACATCCTGAAAATCCCGACTGGAGAAATAAAAACAAAAAACAAAAAACTGTGGCTTATGAGCAGAAGTAAAATGATGATGTTGTTTTTCGTTGGCTCGGAAGCTTTTTTCTTCCTTGCGCTCATTTTCGGATACGTTTATTACAGTCATCCGGGAGGACAGATTGTCGATACGGCCCGTTTTCTTGATGTAAAAAAGACTGGTGTTTTTACCATATTTCTATTGTTGAGCAGTTTTACTATCCATATTGCTGATTTGAAATTCAAGAAAGGGAATTCGAAAGGACTGGTCACCTGGATGATTACGACGATCGTGCTTGGCCTTGTTTTTCTCATTGGACAAGGGATCGAGTATGCCGAGCTAATCAGCAAAGAAATTACAATCAGTAAAGATGTTTTCGGGTCGGCTTTTTATACTCTTACCGGGTTCCACGGGCTTCATGTGTTTGTTGGCCTGATTATCCTGGGCGTTGTTGCATATCTTATCTGGAATGAAAAATACCATAAACTTGGAACTTCTGCCCTGGAATCTGTTTCAATATACTGGCATTTTGTAGATGCTGTTTGGATCGTGGTTTTCAGCGTGGTATATCTGGGGGCAGCGTTGTGAATTAAAAAAAATTAATACTTCGGAAATCAGGGGATTAAAAAAAATTGAACGAGTAAGCATAATAGGGTTAAGCAAAAAAATTGAGCATATGAGTACATTAGAGATATTCACATCATTCTGGCATTTCAATATGCCATCCATTGTGATCGCTGTGCTACTCCTGTTGTGGCACTGGATTGGTAACGGGTTTCGCTTTACAGGAAGAAGTAAGAATTTCCTGACAGGCATTTTCCTTTTGATCCTGGTGACGGTTTCTCCGCTCGATTTTCTTGGACACCATTACCTGTTTTCGGCACATATGACCGAGCATATTGTTTTATTGCTGATTATTCCTCCCTTATTGCTGTCCGGGACCAGTCCTGATTACATTCACCGGCTTATGAAGAGTAATTGGTTTATAAAAGTCGGAAGGGGCCTTTTTCATCCGGTTGTAGCCTGGATCTTAGGAGTAGGTTCCATGTATTTCTGGCATGTGCCTTCATTGTTCATGTCAATGATGCATTCACCTGCTGTTATGATTGTCCAGACGATTTCCCTGTTGATTATTGGGGTAATATTTATTTGGCCTGTGTTTGCGCCTGTTGAATGGATGAGGCTCGAACCTCTTCAGTGCGCCCTGTTCCTCTTTAGTGCTTGTACGGGATGTACGGTGTTGGGAATACTGATCGCTTTTTCGCCGAATGATATTTATACATCAGTTTTAATGCCGCATAATGCTGCTGTAGAGAGCCTGATCCGAAGCGGCTGGGGAATTTCCGAACATAGGGATCAGCAAATAGCGGGATTGATCATGTGGGTTCCTGCCTGTCTGGTTTATGCAACAAATATTCTCATTAAAATATTTAAATGGTATGCTGTTTCTGATGTAGCATCCGAATAACTTATCTCTTTGTGATGTCTTAAAAATTACAGTATATGGATCTGGAAGAACTTAATAAACATACAGATGAGTATCCGCTGAACGAGTCAACGCCGGCTGTGATGCCGGAGCTGACTTTCTGGCCGTTCATACTGGCCTTCGGTGTTTTATTTCTTTTCTGGGGAATAATCACTTCTCTTGCTATTAGCGGCGTGGGCATCCTTTTGATTATTTTATCGGTTGCCGGGTGGATACAAGATTTAAATCATGAACAAGAATGAACCTGTTATGGAAGAAATGAAAGAGTCACGGCGTTCCTTTATTGTAAAGCTGCTATTGATAGGTAATGCCATTGTCGCATTATTAGTGTCCATTCCTGTCATCGGGGCATTGATCGCCCCACTTGTTAAGAGCGAAAAAAGGGTATGGCGGGTCATCGGGCCTATAGACCGTTTTGAAATTGGAAAAACGGTACTGATTAGCTATAAGGATGCTTTACAGTATTCCTTTTCAGGTACCACCGGACATACTGCTGCCTATTTGAGGAGGGTTTCAGAAGGCGAATTTATTGCATTCTCTGTAAACTGTACGCACCTTGGATGTCCTGTCCGCTGGATCGATGATGCGGAGTTGTTTCTTTGCCCTTGTCATGGGGGTGTTTATAACAGGGATGGCTCCAACGCTTCAGGTCCTCCCAGGCTCCCATTGCCGAAGTACCCGGTACGGATAAGGAATAACCATGTCGAAATTGAAACCAGTCCGATACCAATTACAACGCTTGAAAAAGAGACTGCTTAAGATATTCTGAATTAATACTGAAATTTTTGACGGATGAACAAACTCAGAAAAATATGGGAATGGATCGATGACCGGACCGGACTTACGGATATGGTGAAGCCGATGGCAGACCACCCGGTACCGCCCGGAGCTAAATGGGCTTATGTTTTCGGGAGTGCCACATTACTGTGCCTGGTCTTACAGGTCGTAACAGGAATAGCCTTGTCGTTGCTTTACCAGCCATCTACCGGGGCAGCTTACCATTCCCTGAAATATATCACGGAAGACGCCCCCATGGGAAAAGTTCTCAGGGGGATCCATTATTACGGGGCTTCTGCCATGATCCTGCTGGTAGGAATTCACATGATCCGGACTTACATAACAGCATCGTTTAAGTATCCCCGTGAGATGAGTTGGGTATCCGGAGTAGTCCTCCTTTTGCTTACGGTTGCCATGGGTTTTACCGGGCAGCTGCTCCGCTGGGACAGCAATGGTGTTTGGTCGGCTATTGTGGGAGCGCAGCAGGCAGGACGGGTTCCCCTGATCGGGAATTGGGCAGCCAAATTTTTGCTGGCAGGAGATAATATTGGGGATGCTACGCTTAGCCGTTTTTTTGCTTTTCATGTATTCCTGGTGCCGGCCTTACTTTTTGGTCTGCTGGGACTTCATATTTTTCTGGTGTTAAGGAATGGTATTTCTGAACCTCCGAAAGCGGGACGTCCTGTTGATCCCAAGACTTACCGTCAATGGTACAAGGACATGTTGAAGAAGGAAGGGGTTCCTTTTTGGCCTCATGCTGCATGGCGCGACATGGCTTTTGGGCTGGTTGTTGTTGCCGTTATCATTTTCCTTGCTGTATATGTCGGTCCGCCGGAAATAGGTTCCCCGCCAAACCCGGCAGATATTAATGCCAATCCCCGGCCCGACTGGTATCTGTTGTGGATCTTTGCGCTTTTTGCTCTGATGCCGCCTTCTATCGAATCATATGTGATGGCTTTTGGCCCGCCTTTGGCAATTCTGGTGTTGCTTTTACTTCCTTTCCTGAATAACAAGGGAGAGCGAAGTCCGCTAAGACGTCCGTGGGCGATGGGAATTGTCGTATTTATAGTGATGGTTGTCGGCGTTTTTTGGTATGAAGGGACTAAATCACCCTGGTCGCCACATTTTGAAACGCAGAAGCTTCCCCCTTCCATTGTCGGGAATCAGGATCCTGATGTTGTTGCCGGTGCTGACCTCTTTTATCAGAAGGGTTGCCTTTACTGCCACGACATTTCGGGAAACGGGGGAAAGAGAGGCCCTGAACTCACCCGTGTCGGAAGCCGTCTTGATAAAAACCAGTTGACAATTAAGATTGTAAACGGAGGCGGTAATATGCCTGCCTACGGTGGTTCCCTGTCAGAAGATGAATTGAGAAAACTCGTTTCGTTTTTACAGAGCCGGAAATAAAAATACATGTCAGGCTTTATTTGTCCTGCCAGGTATTGTCGTCTTTCAGGATGCTAAGGCTAATGTCCCTTAATTTGTCATTTTTCTTTTTTATCCGGTTGTTTTTGAGGAGATCGATTTTTATTTTGTTGTGTTTCAGTACTCTTTTGTGTACTACTTTTTTGATTAGCAGTGTTTTCCTTTTTTACGGTTGACTGGACAGGACTTTTTACGGTCGCCGGCTGTCTTTGTCCCTGGTTAACTTTATTGTTCGCCGGTTGGCTTTGTTGTCCTGTTTTTTGTTGTTGGGGTTGGGCCGTATTCTTTTGCACTTTGTTTTGCTGAACGGCATTACTTTGCTGACCGCTCCTCTCCTGCTTATTCTGTGTGTTTTGTTGCTTTTGTCCCTGTGGAGAAATACTCTTTCTCCCGATGCTATTACTCCCGGTTCTTTCCTGAGATCCGGATTGATTAACATATCCGGGGTTTTCCGCTTTTTCCTGCTTGGATTGATTCCCGGCTGGTTTCGCTTCCGGTTGGCGGGTCTGTATTGTTTGTCTTCCGGTCTGGGGCCCGGATGAATTGTGCTGATCCTGTCCCTGCTCATTTTTTATTCCATTATTTCTTTGGGAAAAAGACTTACCGGGATTCCTGTCTGCATAATCGTTACGCATGTTTTTTCCCTGTAAACGCAAGATCGTACTTTCATTGTCTCTTGATGTTGTCCTTTTGTATGTATTGGTTACGTCAATATGTACTTTGATTGAATTTTTGTAACGATATGTGGTATAGGGTTTTTCGCGGATATAAACCGTTGGGTAATAATTCCAGTAGTATGGCGAGGCCCACACGGTATACCTGGGGCTCCTGAAATAAAAAAAGATCTTTGGAGTCTGTACATAAACCGGGTCAATATAGTAATCGGGCCCATACAGGTATTCATTTCCTGTTATCTGGACAAAGTAATCTCCGTATTCATCTTTTCCTGTAGCGATATAGGCAACGTCCTGATAGAGATCGTTTCCCAAAACAGCCTGGATGGTAAATACGTGCAATCCGTCTTCAAAAGTCTCTACCACTCTCAGATAGTCGATATAGCCATCTCCGTTCAGGTCGAGATTGGAAATCCTGTTTGCAGAATGGTTCAGGGCCAGCTCGAAATCCTCCGGACTTTGTGCTTCTCCAAATAATGATGCAACGGCATCGAGGTCAAGGTTATCTCTGATATCGTAATTTACAGTAACATTCTGTGCCTGCATGTTCAGGCATATGGTAAGAAAGGTTATGAAAAGGAATTTTGTCCTCATTTTTGTGGATTTTTGGTCATTAATTTTAATGGTGTGTTTTTTATTTCTTTGCAGAAGGCCGTTCCATAGCCGTTTTTTTCAGTTCTGCCGGCATCTTTTCTATGGCATATCTAAGTGCTGTCCGTGGCATTACGGCTTTGTTTCTGACAACATACCGGAAGATTTCGTCCTGGTGGGCCTCACTGGTGGCCTTGAGCATCCACCCATAACCTTTCTGCACCATATCGTCTGGATCAAGGAGAAGAATGTCGGCAATTTCCATGATATCATTTAGAAACTTCCCATGCCTGGCAGGGATAATAAGAGTAACTGCCGAAGCCCTTTTCATCCATCGGTTGGTTGATTTTGCCCAAACTTTCAGACTCTCGACAGAATCCGGATACATTTCGATGAAGGTCCCGACGGTATGATTACAAAGGGTATCACAGGCAGCCCAGTTACCTACATACTTTTCGATCCAGTTTTCAAAAACTGTAAGGTCTTGCGGGTCAAATAGCTTATGAATAGCATAGGCCCAATTGCAGGCAATAACCCCCTCTTCCATATAACCCGACTGCCAAAGGCTTTCACAAAGCGAGAAGATTTTGTCCTTGGAAAGTCCTTTTATTTCTTTAAAATATTCCTTGCTTATTTTTGTTACCTCAGCAGTTTTCAATCCGTGAAGAAGGACTTCCTCCTTGAAGAAATGTTTCCCGCTTTCGCGCGTCTTCTCATCCCCCTTTTTTCCCAGCTCTTTTCTGATCCTGCTAATAATATTATTCTCCATGTGCTTATAATTTACATTGTTGGCATCTGAAGTCAACCTTCTATCATTCAATGAAGGGGCTCTTTTCCTCCGGGAATTTTTTTTATCAGCAGTTTATAATCGATGGAAGGATCGGGTACCATAATTGGCATCTTCCAATATGCCCCGGGTTTAGCAATTGGCATGTTGTCCTGATTCCCGGGAGTCGTGTCAGCATACGGAAGTTCATCTGCTAAGACTGAAGATCCGAATCTATTACTATTGGCATCATTTCTTAGTCCAATGAGAGAATCCCCCGGAGGAGTTGATATCTCCTGCAGGTCTGGAACTTTAAGGTTTGTCAGGGGTTCTGGTTGCAATGTGTCATTATCGTTATGCGACCAGGTTTGTGCATGGGCTGATAAGGCAGTAATGCAAACGACGGATATCAGTAACGGAATTTTTTTCATCTTCATTTTCGGTTTATCGTAAAAAAGTGAAACTGAGTGTTTTGTAATATACATGAAAACTGTATACAAAAATAGTGCAGATCTTTCCTTATAACTGAACAAATTTACAAAACAATTTACAATACCTGTCTGAAAATAAGAAGTTAAAAAATTGAAAAATAAGGATGTATATTTTGTTAATGGTTCTGTCTGATTGCAAGATCTTTTTATTTTGATATATGAGTTTATCCTTTTGTTAATCAGCCTAAAATGAAAATTCGAAAAAAATATTTCAGGAATAGGGTAACGAATTGTCCTTTTTGCAGGTATTTATAGCAGATCATAGATGATAAACTATTAAAGATTAAAAAGATTGACCTTGGAAGTATATGTCTGAATTACTGAGCGACGAGATCATTATGAAGCATTTGTCCCGGGGGGACAAGAAGGCTGCCGGCATTTTGTACGACAGGTATTACCGGAAGGTTTACGGGTATTTTGTCAGAATGACCAAAGACGAAGACGCCAGCCGTGACCTTACCCAGAATGTTTTTCTGAAGGTGATCAGGTACAGCCATAGTTGGAAAGGCGATAAGGTTTTTGTTTACTGGCTATTCCGAATTGCAAGGAATATCCTGGTCGACTATTTTCGGGGGGCTAAGCGATTTTATGATGTTGAGGATAGTACTGAATTGCAGTCTGCCGATCAGTTCCGCTCCGTGCGGGATATGGAAATAAAAGAATCATATGAATTCCTGCTTGAAGCGATGTCAAGGCTTTCACCGGGCTATCGGGAATTGATCGAGTTGAACCGTTTTCAGGGGTTTTCCTATAAAGAAATTGCGGATACGGTTTCCTCTACTGAAAATGCGGTGAAAGTGAAAACTTTCAGGGCGATACAAAAGCTAAAAGAAATTTATACAAAAATTATATTGGAGTGACTATGACGTGTGAAGAAGTACAAATCAATCTGCCAGAGTATATTGACGGGAAACTGGATGAAAAGATCTCGGGTATGGTCCGGACTCATCTTGAAAGCTGTGAAGCGTGCAGGTCGCTTTGTTCCGGGTTTGAGACCTTCCTTTTATTTACAGGGTCGCTGCCGGAGATTGAGCCACCCGGAGGAATGAAAGAAGAATTTTTTCATTTAGCACACGAAGAGGAAAGTCATCGTTATCCTGAACGACAAACGATTTTTCTGTGGTCTAAAATTGCCGCTGTAATTATTATCGCTTTTATCACTTACGCTGCAGGTTATCTGGCAGGCTCAGGAAAAAATAAATCTCATGTCGAGCAGCTGGCCAAAGAGCTGGATCTTCAGAAACAGGAAGTGTCGCTGGCAAGCCTTCGCGACCATACTGGTCCTCAGAAGATCGAAGCAGTCTATGATATCAGTGCTTCGGGGAAGGCTGGCAACGATTTGATCGATGCCCTGGTTTATACGATGAACAGCGATGATAATGTAAACGTGAGGCTTGCGGCCATTAATGCCCTGGCCGGAATGGTAACCAAAAACCAGCGGGTGAAATCAGAGCTGATCAGGTCGCTTTCGCTGCAGGAAAATCCGTTGCTCCAGATTTCACTTATCCAGGTTCTTACCGATTCACGGGTACAGGAAGCAAAAAAGGCGATCGAATCGATCAGCAAAAGCGATGACGCGGATGAAAGCGTGAAAGCATTTGCTAAAAATATGGTTAAGAAAATATAAGATTAACGACCGGTAATTAATGATTGAGGATTTAAAATTGATAATATAGATGGAGATCCTTTACTCCAAAGATCTTTACATGCATGCATTGAGGGACCAATAACCGGGAATTTGTTTTCTGGTTTTATGAAAACTATTAATGAATAATAATTTAGTAAATAATTATGAAACAGATAATTGTATTTATGATTGCATTTGCTTTTCCCGTTCTGGGATTTGGGCAGATGAAGAAGTTCGAGTATACACCGAAGGTGAAAAACAAGCTGGAGATCAAAAATATGCCGGGAGCAGTTGAATTGGGAAATTCAACCGGCGTCTCTATTGTGATCGAGTCGAATTTTGACCTTGAAAAACCGAGACGTGCTGAAGGGCTTAAATTACTGGGGTCGAAGGGCGATAATACTGATATGAACCTTAATGTTGCCGAAGAAAACGGGATTGTTACGATAGAAGGGGCAACAAATAATGTGACAGATTATAAGTATCGTATTCTTATCCCTGTTGGAATTGCTGTTAAACTCGATTACAGCAACCCTTTTGCCCGGGGGGACGTTGCTGTCGGTTCCTTTCAGGGTAGCCTCGAGATAAAAACGCTAAGTGCAAATGTAAGGTTAAAGGATTGTACCGGTCCTCTGGCTGTCAGCTCGATTAGTGGAAATGTCGAAGTTTCTTTTAGCAGGATCAGTCAGGATGAACCTACGTCCCTTGCTTCAGTTAGCGGATATCTCGATATTTCGGTGCCGGCTTCAGAGAAAGCGACCTTTGAGATTAGCAGTATTACCGGGAATGTGTATAATAACCTGGATCTTAAGAGCCCTTCTCAGGAAGAAAATAACCAGCGGGCATACGGGCTAAAGGATTTGAAGAAGAACAGTGGAAAAGTCTTTCTGTTGAATGGCGGGGGGCAGAAAATCTTTCTGAAAGATATTTCCGGAGACATTTATCTTAGAAAAAGATAAAGAGTTACATCGTAAAAGTTTAGGAGATGAAACAACTTATTTTGATAATGGTCCTCCTGTTGGGGGCCTCATCGATATCCTTCCCGCAAAAGATAATCACGGAAAATATACCGATTAACTGGCAAAAAATGGATATGAAACTTGATTTTGCCGATATAATCAGGATTCAAGCCTGGAATGGCAATACGATTGTATTAAAGGTTTCCGCCAATATTAATGATAATGAGTATAACGATTATTACACACTCGATGTTGACGACAAGGGGGGCAGTATCGGATTAAAGGAGAAGATCGATTTTGACGGGATTAAAAAGAAAGCAGGCGAAAGAAATGTGTCTAATTTCAGCATGGATATTAACTATACTTTAAAAGTTCCTGAATATCTTTGTTTTAAGTTGAAAACCATATCCGGGAACGTCATATTGGAAAGAACGGATGGAAGTTTTTCTGTTAACACTGTAAGCGGTTTTATCGATTATGCGGTTCCTGCCGCCCAAAAGTCGAGTATCAATCTTTCCACGGTATCCGGTAATGTTTATTCGAATGTCGATTTTGATAACAAGCCTGCATGCGACTTTTCTCCGGTTGGAACAAAACGTGTCCTTTCTTTGAACGGGGGAGGCAGGAAAATAGAGCTGAAAACAGTCAGTGGTGATATTTATCTTCGTAAATGTCAATAGTATATTGTTGATTTATATTTTGTTATGTTAATTTTATGGCTACATTATTTTATTCCTGTAACTGATATTAATATCTCAGGTCGTGTTACAATCACGGCCTGAGATATTATTTTATAAGTCCTTTCTTGCAAGAGCTGTCCGTTTTTCAACTGACGGTATTTTTTATTCAATCTGCGGATAATATCGGATAATTTGGCTTAATCATCCAAAATAATTGGTGGTTTCTTGAATTTATTTTTTTAAACTGGGAATAGTTTCAATTTTTGTGTGATAATTTTATTACTTTTATTTCTAAAAGCCAGACCCTATTCCTTGTGCTGTTTTTAACATTAAAAAATTAAATCATGCAACGAATCTCTTTATTGTTGTTAGTTCTAGTTGTTATTCCATTTGTTGTCAGTGCTCAGTCTGTTACAGAAGGAAGTTCCGAATACAAAGCGGGTGATTTCTTTATAGGAATTAGCTCTGGGGTAGATATTAATATGAACGCCTACCGGACTCCGGAAACTAATGGATTCAAATTTGAAAAGAAAGGTCCGCGTTATAATTTTGGTTTTGACCTTGGAGTAATGGCCACAAAAAGACTGCGACCCAGGTTTGAAATGAAATATGTGAGGGTCGCATATGGGCAGGATTGGCCCGGATCCAGTACCGGAGGTACTACTTATGAATATACAACAACAAAGGTAAATTACCTGGATCTGAACATGCATCTTGATTACCTCTTATGGGGTGCCAAGTCGAACTTGAAAGTTTTTCTTTCACCCGGAATAAAAACAGAATACTCAATGGGAGCAAGGTATAGGACGACAAAGTCAGATGGTGATCATACCAAAAAGAAATTTAATGTATTGGATGAATACTTCCCTCATTCGATTGCGGGAGCTGCCTGTTCAATGATCTTTAAATACGATCTGAATGAAAATATGGGGATCACTTTTACTCCTGAGTATACCAAATTTTTCCGTCCGTTCCAGTATGTCAATACCAATAAATATCAAAGGCTTAGTTTTAATGTTGGTATTGAGTTGAGGATCCATTAATGTTTTTTTGTAAAACAAATTTTTTCTTTTGAGAAACCCTTTTTCTGCTTGATAATACTCATTTTTTGGTTCGGAGAGCTTTTTATAAATGTAATTTGGACCAAAAATGGGTGTGGGAGGGTTATTTTGTTCAAAAGTTGACCAGTAATACCGGCTCTTCTGCACTATAGCGGATCTGAACGCAATCGTTTTACCAGAAACAAGTTTCACTAAATGAAGTGAGAGTGAAACTTGTTATTCCGGGGTGAAGCGACCTTTATATGTGTCTTTCAGGCAATGCCTGGCTACCCCTTATAATCTAAAGATCTCCAGTAAATATTTTACCCTGTTTCGCGGGGGTGGATAGTTATGCTCATTTTTTATTTCAAAACAAACAGAAAAATGAAATTTTTTATTTTTTTTATGATGCCATTCTCCTTATCATTACCGTTGTTTGCGCAGAATAAAGAAGGAGGGACTATACTTTTTCGTGGATATATTTATAGTGAGGATTCTGTTCCTATGGCAGATGCTTATCTTATTAACTACCACGACCTTAAGATAATAGTCACGGACAGTACAGGGTATTTTAGTACGTATCTCAGGGCAGGCGATTCTTTAATGATTAACCACCTTTCCCTGGCCCCGAAAGTTGTTTATGCCAATTCGCTTAAGGCGGCCGAAAACAAAATTTATGTTCCTTTCCGGACACAGATGATCAGTCTGGTTTTTATAAACGAGGTTAAATACAAAATGGAAATGAAATATGCAGAAAAGAATATCAATAATCTTTATGAAGAGCTGGAAAGGAAGGGATTGAGGACCCCTGCCAAAGTGAATACCTCCGATCCGATGGTCCCGTTTAGGATGATGCCCGGAGTTGGAGGAATGGGTGGAGTTTCGTTGAATGTTCTGGATATTGTCCGCTTGATAAAGGAAACCAGAAAGGAAAATGAAAATGAGCGGAATAAGCGGAAAGCAGATAGGGAAGAAAGGAAGAGGCAAAGAGAAATGAAACATCAGCTGAATTCGAAGGTCCTTATCCGTTAATTTTATTCAACCTTCGAATTCCGTTTATTTTGATGTGGGTATTTTCGTTCCCTTTTGGTGCCATTATTTATTCTTTCCCGAGAAATATTTAATGAGCTTAGTCCTGTTGGCTTTACTGACATAGATGGTCCAATCCCCGACGCGGACCTGGTTCCCTTCAATTTCCCTGATTTTGTCTAGTGCGACAATATATGATTTATGGATCCGCATAAACCTGTCCCGGGGAAGTTCATCTTCCAGTTTCTTTAGAGCGAAAAGCCCCATAATCTTCTGGTCCTTTGTCTGAAAACTGACGTATTCCATGGCACCTTCAATGAAATAAATATTATCAAAGAAAATTTTCACAATTTTCCTGTCTGTTTTTACAATGATATAGTTATCAGGAGGAATAGCCTTTTCTTTAGAAGGGTTCTGGTCGTTATTTTTTTCCAGGAGCGCTACTTTCTCCCGGATATTCAAAATACCTATCGCTTTATTTACAGCTTTTATAAATCGGGGAAACGTAGCCGGTTTTATGAGATATTCCGTAGCATCCACCTCGAAACCCTGAACTGCATACTGAGGGTAAGCTGTGACAAAAATGATAATTGGCCTTACCGGGGCGGAAAGGTTTTTTATGAAATCGATGCCCGAAATGTCCGACATTTCAATGTCTATAAAAAGGATATCAACATCCCCTTTGGATATGAGGTCTATTGCCCCGACGGGGCTGTCCAGGCTCACAACCAGGTTTAGCTGGGGAACTTTTGAGATATATTCAGTCAATAATTTCCTTGCAAGATATTCATCATCAACAACGATGCAGTTATATTTTTCTTCTTGATTCATTTCCTGATAGTTCTAAATAGACAAAATGCTCGTGTTCTTCGGACCTGACATCCAGCAGGTATTTTCTCGGATAGAGAAGATTTAGGCGGCTTTTAACATTTTCTATCCCAATCCCCTTTTCTTTCGGAGAGGCAATTGCTGGTTCTTCGGAGGTAACACTGTTTTTTATAACAAAACTAAATTTTTTATTTGTTTGAGAGAGGAAGATATCCACGAATCCGGATTTGTCTTTTTCAATTTTACTATGCTTAAACCCGTTTTCGATAAAAGGGATCAACAACATTGGCGCAATCAAAAAATTTTCATTCTCGATGTTGCACAGGAAAGTGATATTTTGTTTTTTTTCGGTTTTCATCTGCTGAAATTCGATATAGCTTACAATATAGTCAATCTCCTTCTTTAAAGGGATAAGATCCGATTCGCAGTCATATAAGACATAACGCAACATGTCTGAAAGCATGGCTATTTTTTCGTGGGCCGATTTGTCGCCGATATAAGTCATGGTATAAACATTATTCAGGGCATTGAACAGGAAATGCGGATTGATCTGTGTTTTCAGAAACTTTAGCTCGCTCTCTGCTTTCTCCCTTTTTAATTCTTCAATTTCAATTTTTGTTTTTTTCTCTTTTTCGATCAGGTATTTGGCGATGCTTATCCAGAGGGCAACGAAACACAAAACGAGATGCAGAAAAATAGGGAATATTAGTCCTGGCTGCGGAGGTTTAGGCGAAACCGGGAAATGTTTGTCTCCTATGATTTGGTCAATGCCAGTAAAAAAAGATACTGTTATCAGGAGCAAAAGACCACTTAGCAGGTAATACTTGCTTTTGTTTTTTTCGAAGAATGCCGGAATTAGGAACCTGTTGCTTAGGATATAAATGGTAAACTGCATCAGCGTAAACAGAAATGACATGTATACGCCGAGTCGAAAGGAGTGCTGGATGCCCACTGCAAAATAAATCAGCATCAAAAGACCCCAGATCATATAAGGCTTTAGCGTGAAACCGCGCTTATTTGTCGTGATATCCATTGAGCAAAGGTACAATTTTGAAAAAGTTTCCGGTGAGTTTTTCAAAGTAAGCAACGAATTCTTCAACAAGAAGTTCTGTTTATTCAATATTGCCGTTTGATCGGTTATAAGGGAGCGTTTACCTGTAGCAAGAATGGTTTCCTTGATTATTTTTTCGAGGGTAATCACTATTGCAACCTTTATGTTTGATCAACATTTAAAGGTTTATATGAGTGAATTTTAATCTGTTTAGCATAAATTATGATAAACATATTGTTCAAATATTTATGGTGCTTTCCGGCTCTTTTTTTCTGGGGGCCTGTAGCACTAGGAGCCACACCGGAGGCAATTCTCCAGCATCTGAATACCCGGTACTCGAGTTGGTCAGAAAAAGCGTCTCAATTCATAACGAGTTTCCGGTAACACTTCAGGGCATGCAGGATATTGAAATGCGTTTAAAGATCGAAGGATATATCGATAAAATATATGTCAGTGAAGGGGCAACTGTAAAAAAGGGACAGTTGCTTTTTCATATCCGGAATAATGAATACGAGGATGATGTTACAGGGCTTACCACCTGTCAGGCCAGAAGCGAAAACAAACTCGATTTTCACTTTAATGCAGCCCTTACTGCTGTTAATCTTGCAAAATATGATTGGATAACCGGCAAATACGGTACTTCAAAACCATTCCCGATGGCTGATTACTTTACAGACCGAGCTGGGATTTAAAAATTTTGGGCTGGCTGACGATGAATATCCGACAGCAGACAAGTTGCCATTTATCCCTTATTACCGGGAATCGCGCCGCATTCATGGTTTGGTCCGTTTCAACCTGAACGATCTGTCCAGGCCTTTTGACCAGACCGATGAGTTATACCGTACAGGGATTGCTGTCGGCGATTATCCTGTTGATCATCATCATTACCGTTATCACGGTTATGAGGACTTGCCCGACCTTCATTTTTATCCGGTGCCGTCTTATTCCCTGCCCATGGGAGTGATGCTTCCCCAATCTGTGGACGGGCTGATTGTCGCTGAAAAATCTATTTCAGTCTCAAACCTGGTTAACGGGACGACCCGTCTTCAGCCGGTAGTCCTTCAAATCGGACAGGCAGCCGGGGCTATCGCCGGGTTTGCTGTCAAAACAGGCAAAGATGTTTCCCGGGTTCCTGTCCGGGATGTTCAAACTGCAATTTTGAAGTCAGGTGGTTATCTGATGCCTTATCTGGATGTCCCGGCGAATGATCCTGTTTTTCCGGTTCTTCAGCGTATCGGGTCTACCGGTATTATGAAAGGTGAAGGAAAAAGCGTGGGTTGGGAGAACGAAACATGGTTTCGTACGGAAGATACGCTGGTGTACAATGATCTGTCCGGACTGAAGGATGTCTATCCGGATATAAAGATACCGGCGACAGATGATGTTGTAACCCTGCAGGGAGCGATTGATCTCATTGAAACCATTGCAAAAGAGGAGAATATTTTCTTACCATCCGGTGCGGAAAAAATGGCAAGAGAAATTTTTTCCCGTTTCGGGATAGCCGGCTTTTCAATGAAGAGGGCGATCCTTAGAAAGGAGATGGCGCTACTTATCGACCGGATACTCGATCCTTTTAACCGGAAACCTGTCGATATCAGGGGAAATTTTATCTAATTTTCCACATGATTTAGTGTTTGTTGCCGTTTAGCAAATCTATAACCTCTAAATATTATAACATGAGACAACTAACAACATTTTTGGTGATCTTGTTATCACTGAATGTTTATGCTCAAAAGCCGGTCCTGAAATTCAGGGACCACAAGTTTAAGATTGTTCAGTTTACCGATCTGCATTGGGTCTGCAAGCGGGATTATGCTGAGCGGAATGACAATACGCTGGCATTGATGCGTGATGTAATCCGGGAAGAAAAGCCAGATCTGGTCGTTATGACAGGCGATATTATCGTTTCCGGCGGAGCTGCCGAAGGCTGGAAGCAGGTTGTCAGGCCGATGGAAGAGGCGAAGGTACCGTTTGCTGTTGCCTTTGGAAACCATGATACAGAAGAAGACATCAGCAAGCAGCAGGCCCTGGAGATCCTACAGCAGAATAGGTATAACCTGACTTTTAATGCAGATGGGGCTCTTTCAGGAGCCGGGAACTGTTCACTACCTGTTATGTCGGATGAAGGGAAGGAGAGTTTCACTACCTGGATCCGTACTTTAGCCGGCAAAGAATTGTTTTATTCGTTCGATTCGAACTGATTTATTATTTTTAAGGCGAAATTCCAATTAAATTTATTAAATGATGAGATTTTTAAGGACCACAGGAAAAATTTGTTCAGCTTTACTGCTTGTTTTTAGTATGCACATTAATTCTCATGCTCAGGAAATTGATATTGTCCCCAAGCCGGCAGAACTGAAAATGCAAAAAGGTAACTTTGAAATAACGGGGAATACAGCCCTTGTCTATGACCGCTCAAACAAAGACCTGGCCCGCATTGCCGGGTTCCTTTCCGGACACATGGAGCAGTACTACAAAATGAATTTGGCTTCATCCCAGGGAAATGGAGGGGTTATCCGGTTTGAAATAACTTCGCTGCCCGGTCTTGATAAGGAAGGATACACCATGAAAATCGACAAAAATGGTATCCTGATCAGTGCACCTGCGGCAAACGGGATTTTTTACGGGTTCCAGACATTGAAGCAGATGCTACCATCCGATCCTGCCGGGAAAATGATCATTCCTTATGCCGAAATTAAAGATCAGCCACGTTTTGCCTGGAGGGGGATGATGCTGGATGTTTGCCGTCATTTTTTCCCGGTTTCCTATATCAAAAAGTTTCTGGATAACATGGCTATGTATAAACTGAATACCTTCCACTGGCACTTGACCGACGATCAGGGCTGGCGTATCGAGATTAAGAAATACCCGGGACTGGCCGATATTTCTTCCTGGAGAGACGAAACCCTTATTGGACATGGCCATAAATCGCAACTTTATGATGGGATTGGCTATGGAGGCTTTTATACGCAGGATCAGATACGGGAGATCGTACAATATGCTGCAGACCGTTTTATCACCGTAGTTCCGGAAATTGAAATGCCGGGACATTCGAGTGCCGCATTGGCTGCCTATCCTGAGCTCGGATGTACCGGAGGTCCGTATCAGGTACAAAAAAGCTGGGGCGTCTTTAAGGATGTTTACTGTGCCGGTAAAGAAGAAACATTTCGCTTTTTGCAGGATGTGATCGATGAGGTTTGCGAACTTTTCCCGTCGGAATATATACACATCGGTGGTGACGAGTGCCCCAAGGATGCATGGAAGGAATGCCCGCTTTGCCAGAAAAGGATCAAGGATGAAGGACTGAAGGACGAACAGGAGTTACAAAGTTACTTTGTCCGCAGAATGGAGAAGTACCTGAATTCAAAAGGCAGGAAACTGATCGGTTGGGATGAAATCCTGGAAGGTGGTATTGCCCCCGAGGCAACGGTCATGTCATGGCGGGGCGAACAGGGCGGTATTGAGGCTGCTAAACAGGGACATGATGTCATTATGACTCCCGGCGAATTCTGTTATTTCGATCATTATCAGAACCAGAATACTTTTTCAGAACCACTTGCTATCGGCGGATACCTGCCCCTTGAGAAGGTTTATAATTATGATCCTGTAGGAAAGATTGACAAGGAGAAGGCTCATCATGTGCTGGGAGTGCAGGCAAATGTCTGGACCGAATATATTGCCAATACGCAAAAACTGGAATACATGATTTTTCCAAGGATTTGCGCCTTGTCCGAAATAGCCTGGTCGCCTGCAGGTACTAAAGATTTTGGCGATTTTCAGAAAAGGATGGCTACCGAGTATCCCCGTTTTAAAATGTATGGTATTAATTACTGCGATCATTCATTTTAGAAAAAAGGTCGCGGCTCGGGGTTTTCTGCCGGGATAAGCAGGAAGCATCTGAATAACCTCTGTAAAATTTGTTTTTTAACCATTAGGTTAGAAGATAAATTTTACAGAGGTTTTTTATTTTATACCGGTAATAATACTCTTTTTGTATAATAATTTGTTGATCTTATCGAATTGTAATTTCTTATCTTCAATTGAAAATAACCATGATGTTTTTTTGAAGGCATATTTTATATTTTTGTTATCACATATGTTAATGGATAAATTTTAAGTGCATACAAAAAACAGAGACAGAGCATACTGGTCGAAAATCTGGAATGATTTTAAAGCGGGTGACAGGAAGTCGTTTGAGATTATCTATAACGAGTTTGTAGATATCCTGTATTCCTATGGATCGAAAATAACAGGAGATAACGATCTGGTTAAGGATTCAATCCAGGATCTTTTTGTTGATGTTTTTCACTACAGTATTGATCTCCGAAAACCGGAGTACCTGGAACTTTACTTGTTGAAGTCGTTGAAGAGGATTATCATAAGTAAGTTGAAGATAAACGACAGGCACATGAGCCTGGATGATAATTACCATTACTCGTTTAGTCTGACGTTCGATCTTGAGGGAGAGTATATACGAGAAGAATCGGAGAAGAAACGATTTGAGTCTCTCAAGAAAATGCTCGGATCTTTGGCCCCGGAGAAGAGAGAATTACTTTTTTTGAGGTTTCATACAGGATTAAGTTACATCCAGATAGCCGAAATTTTGAATATGAAACCCGACGCTGTCAAGAAGCAGGTTTACAGGCTTTTGAGTCAGATCCGGGAAGAGTATGGCTCCAGACTTTTGGAACTTTTATTAATCTTTCTAAAATAATTTTTTACTTTTTTGTCCCTTTTTAGTTTTTTTCTGCTCTTCTATTGTAAAAATTAATGTCAATATGGTAGAAAAAACAGGCGTGTGGTTTCGATGTGTCTTCGGAATAAATATGCCTGGAATGATGTTTTATTTTAATAAGGAAAAAATGAATTGGGAACAAGATATCTTTGATAATCCTCTTTTCTTTAAATGGATTTATCATCCTGATGTTTATGTAGATCAGTGGTGGACAGATTTCATCAATCGGCATCCGGAAATTGCCGGCGAGATTCTTTGGCTTAAGAAACAACTTTTAATGATAAGCTTTTCTGAAGAGAAGCTCAGCGATCAGGAAAAAAGGGAAATAGCCAGGAATATTTTAAAGCAGACTATCGATCGGAAGAAGGGTAATAAAAGGAAAAGAGAAACGATTGTTTTTCTTCGTAATATAGCTGCTGCCTTATTTTTCTTTCTTCTTGGAGGCGCGGCTACCTATCTTTTGCTGAACGATCGGGATCCGGAACTTAAAGTGCCGGCTTTACATGATGTTGCCGTAGTGAACAGGCCGACGCTCGTTCTGCCGGAGGGTAAAAGCGTTGACCTGGAAGAGAAGGATTCGGAACTTGATTACAGCAGTAACGGAGTAGTAACCATTAATAACCGCAAAGTTGAAAATACAAGAACACAAGCAGATAACGGAAAGGCAATAAACCAGTTAATTATTCCATACGGCAACCGGTCGAAAGTAACGCTTGGCGACAACACGGTTGTCTGGCTCAATGCCGGGAGCCGCCTGATTTACCCTTCTGTCTTTGACGGGGCCAAACGGGAAGTATTCCTTTTTGGAGAGGCTTTTTTTGAGGTTTCAAAAAATGAAGAACATCCCTTTGTTGTTAAAACCGCTAAATTTTCAGTTAAGGTACTGGGAACAAAATTTAATGTTTGTGCTTACCCCGAGGATAAGGTCATGCAGACTGTTTTGACAGAAGGGCAAATTTCCTTAAGAAGAAATGACGCCGATTTTTTTGATAAGGACATTATCGTTTCCCCCGGACAAATGGCTTCTTTTAATACAGAAGACCAGGAAATAAAGCTGACCCGGGTCGATCCGAGTTATTATGTGTTGTGGAAAGACGGACTGCTGAAATTCTCTGATGAAGACCTTAGCCGGGTAATAAAGAAACTGGAGCGTTTTTACAACATCACGTTTACTTTCGATAATCCATTGGACGGAGGGATTAAGATCTCTGGAAAGCTTGATCTTAAGGAAGATAGAGAAGAGGTGCTGCATTATGTTTCCAAAGTATCACTGGTCGAGATTGTAAAAGAAAAAGGAGGGCGGTACCGAATAAAATAATCCGGGAAATGTTCCACCATTCCCCGGATCAGTTCAGTTTTTTGTATTGATATGCGAATCAATACGTTAAGTTTAATTTAATAATTCAAATCTATGAAAAAATTTCCTGATTACCACATTCCCTGGAGGGAAGGTTTTCTTAAATTATGGCTAATTATGAGAATGGCTTGTTTGCTTACGTTTGGGTTTTTTATGACGGCCTGGGGAAATAATTATGCCCAGTCGACCCATTTTAATCTCAGTTTTGAGAGAGAAAAGATTGCAGATATTATTGAAACAATCGAGAACAGGACCGAATTTGTCTTCTTATACAAAAAAGAAGATTTTGATGTTAACAAGGAAATATCATTTACCGTAAAAGACGGGACAATTGATGAAATTCTGGATCAAATCACAAAAGGACAGAATGTAACTTATGAAGTTTTTGACCGGCAGGTGGTCATATCCAGAAATACGCAGCCATTGGCTGAAATGCAGCGTCCGGAAAAAGTAAGCGGGGTTGTGCTTGATACCTCGGGGAAGCCGATTCCGGGAGCAACTGTCACATTAAAAGGGACGACTTTAGGCACCGTTACCAATATGGACGGCGAATTTTTTCTTAATGTTCCCCAGTCTAAAAAAATTCTTGTCGTTTCTTTTGTCGGTTATGAGGCTCAGGAAGTTTCTGTTGAAGGAGGGGACAAGATTACTGTCGTCCTGAAAGAAAATATCGTGGGGATCGATGAAGTTTTGGTGGTTGCTTATGGTACTGCCAAAAAGGAATCGCTTACCGGTGCCGTTTCCCAGATCAATGCCGGGGCGATTGAGTCCCGTCCGGTGTCCAGTGTATCGGGGATCCTTGAGGGAAAGGCTGCGGGTGTTATGGTCAATAATACTTATGGCGAGCCGGGATCGGATGCGACTGTCCGCATCCGCGGTTTTAGCTCGGTGAACGGGTCTAATTCCCCGCTGTATGTATTGGACGGTGTCCCGTTTGGAGGGAATATATCCGATTTAAATCCACAGGATATTGAGAGTATTACTGTATTAAAAGATGCTTCATCATCCGCTTTATTTGGAAACAGGGCATCAAACGGCGTCATCCTGATCACGACGAAGAAAGGAAGTAATAAGGACGGGGTTAGCCTGCGTGCTGCAATTAATCAGGGCGTCTATACCAGAGGCATCAAGGAGTATAAACGTGTCGGGCCCGACGATTTTATGGAGATCATGTGGAAAGGTTACCGTAATTATTTGATGTCTTCCCTGCCGACAAATTATCCGACGGAAGATGTTGCCAATGCAGAAGCCTCCAGTTCTCTGATTTCGACTTATCTGATGTACAACATTTACAATAAGTCTGATGATGAGTTATTCGATTCTGACGGGAAACTGGCGTCTGGAGCAAAAGTGCTTTCTGGTTATGACGACCTTGACTGGTACAAGTACATCGAACGTTTGGGTTACAGACAGGATTATACCGTAAGCGGTACAGGCGGTTCGGATAAAAGTAACTATTTTTTCTCGGCAGGTTACCTTGATGAAAAAGGATATTTGAAGTCTTCTGATTTTAAGCGCTTCACAGGACGTGCAAATGTAAGTATTACGCCCAAAAAATGGCTGGAAACCGGTCTTTCCCTCTCCGGGTCCCATCAAATTGCGAATAATACGACAGGAGACGCTGACAACTCGAGCCTGTATGTTAATCCGTTTAATTACGCCAGGAATATGGCGCCGATCTATCCGGTTTATCTTCACGATATGACAACAGGCGAATATATCCTGGATGAAGATGGAAATAAACAGTATGATACCGGGAGTACCTATTCCCGTCCGCAAAACCTTGACCGGCATATCGTCTGGGAAACGGAACTGAATATGGACAGGACTTACCGGAATACCTTGCAAAGCCAGGCTTACATGTCGGTTGATTTTCTGAAGGATTTTACCCTTACGGCCAGGGGGGACATGAATGTCCGTAACAGCGAAAACCAAACATATAACAATGCAACGATCGGCGATGGTGCCGGGAATGGCGGACGTGCAAAAAGAGAGATCTACCGGTATAAAAATTATACCTTTCAGCAACAGCTTACCTGGGGCCGGAAATTTGGTCTGAACAACCTCGACGTCCTGGCAGGGCATGAAAATTACAGTTATAATTATTCCTACCTCTATGGTTATAAAACGACCGAGGTGTTTGAAGGCGGGACCGAGCTGGTCAATTTCACGGATATTACTTCCCTGACCGGATACCAGGACAACTACCGGACTGAAAGTTATTTGTCGCGTGTCCGTTATAATTACGATGAGAAGTATTACCTGGATGCATCATTCCGGAGGGACGGTTCTTCCCGGTTTTATAAAGATAACCGGTGGGGAAATTTCTGGTCGGCAGGGGCCAGTTGGATCCTTTCAAAAGAAGCGTTCATGTCTTCTTTACAGGATAAAATCAATTACCTGAAATTACGCGCATCTTATGGTGAAGTAGGAAATGATGCCGGGGCTGGTTATTATGGTTATATGGCCCTTTATGAACTCGATCAGAACGCTAATCTGGGCGCATTGTATAAATCGCAGAATGAAGCGCTCGACATCAAATGGGAAACCTCCAGTTCGTTTGGTGTTGCCGTTGAAGGACGTTTTTTCGACCGGGCAAATTTGTCGGTCGAGTACTATGACAAACGTTCAAAGGACCTGCTTTTCGATGTTTATCTTCCGCTTTCTTCCGGAGCGACTTCCACCTCCGATGCCGAAGCTACCATTACCAAGAACCTGGGGTCCGTGTCTAACCGCGGTTTTGAGTTCATTTTCGATATTGATGCCGTTAAAACGCACGATTTGACCTGGAACATCGGGCTAAACGCAACTACGCTGAAAAATAAAATCGTGAAACTTCCTGAGCAGAACCGTGAAAACGGGATCATCAACGGAACCAAAAAGTATATGGAAGGACATGGAATTTACGATTTCTGGATGCACCAGTTTGTTGGTGTCGATCAGATGACAGGACGGTCGCTTTATCTTCCCAATCTTGACGATTATTCAATCGATGGCGATAATGCAATCCCGGAGGACTACCTTGTCCAAATAGGCGATAATTATTATACCACCTATACCACTTATGCAAAAAAAGACTGGAGCGGTAGCGCTATTCCCGATGTTTACGGCAGTTTCTCATCCATGTTGAGTTACCACAACTTCGACCTTTCGGTATTGTGTACTTATTCCCTGGGTGGTAAAACACTCGATTATTCTTACCGGACTTTAATGTCGGTAACTTCCAATCCCAATGCGATTCACAAGGATGTACTTAAGTCGTGGGATGGCGTTCCCGACGGTATGACGGAAGATTCTCCAGACCGGATCGATCCGCATGGGATTCCCGTTATCAATTATGGGTTAAGTACTTATAATAACGCTGTGTCAAGCCGCTTCCTTGAGAATGCTTCTTACCTGGTCATTAAAAATATTGCGTTGGGGTACAAATTCCCGAAAACAATTACAGACCGGTTGGATATCAGCAGTCTTGCCATGAATTTATCGGTTGAAAACCTGGCTACTTTTACTAAACTGAGAGGGATGAACCCGCAGCAATCTTTTTCCGGGATAAACGATAATGCTTTCGTGACTGCGCGGGTATTTTCTTTGGGAATTAATATTCGGTTATAACTAAAATGATATTGGAAATGAATAAGATATATATATACCTGTTTTTGTTTGCCGGCATCCTTCTTTTGGGCTCCTGTTCAAAAGATTACCTGGATACCGAGCCAACAGCGGATGCCGCTACTTCGAGTATATTTGAAACAACAGAAAATGCAGCTCTTGCCATTAACGGGATCAACAAACTGATGACGATGCAGCTTCTCGGTACGCAGGGTTTCAACGGAGAAGGTACGATTAAAATGTATTACGGAAATTACCCGGGCAACCATTTTTTTGTAAACCTCCCGGGATGGTCCGTAATTATCAATGGCGATTACCATGAATATATCTCGAGCATTTACGATTATTACCCGTGGTATTATTATTACATGCTTATCGGGAATGCCAACTATGTAATTACTTATATCGACGGTGCGGAAGGTTCGGATGAAGACAAGGAATTTATAAAGGCCCAGGCACTGACTTTCAGGGCATACAGTTTTTTTATGCTTTCCCAGCTTTATTGCAGTCGTTGGAGTGACTCGGACGGGGGGGCCAGCGATGGCCTGGTACTCCGGACAGACGTGTCCACCGGGGACCTTGCCCTTTCAACCCTGGCAGAGACATACGAGCAGATCTACAGCGATCTCGATCAGGCTATTGAACTTTATACCTCATCCGGAAATACCCGCGATAACAATTATGATCCGGATATTAATGTTGCGTATGCGGTTTACGCGAGGGCAGCCCTCACGAGGGCAGATTACAGCACTGCTGCCGGGATGGCGGTTAAGGCAAGGGACGGTTATCCTTTGATGAGCGTTTCTGACTATAAAGCCGGATTTTATACCCCTACCCAGGAATGGATCTGGAGCAGTTACGGGGCTTCCGATGAGACGTTGTACTATTATTCTTATTTCGCCTATATTGCCTATAATTCCAATGCCAGTGCTGTAAGGACCTATCCGAAATGCATCAGCAAAGAAATTTTTGATAAGATACCGGCAACCGATATCCGTCGCGACCTGTTCCTCGATCCTGCGGGATACAGCTATACCACATCGACAGGATTGGCAGGCAGCGCTCTTAGTGCCCATGCTTTCGAATTGTATCCTGACATTTACTCGACATCGAAGATTTACGCCTATATGCAGTTTAAAATTAAGGCGGAAGACCTTCCGGGGGTAGGTCATCTCAATCATTTCCGCTCGTCCGAAATGTACCTGATTGAAGCAGAGGCCGACTATTTCTTAAATGATCCCGAAGGCGCCCGGGATGCCCTGGTCGAACTGAATGCAGGCAGCGAAAGGGACCCGTCGTATACCTGTACGAAAACAGGGGACGACCTGCTTGAGGAAATCAAGTTTTACCGGGCTGTGGAACTTTGGGGCGAAGGCTTCGATTGGTTTGACCTGAAACGCTGGGGTGACAGTGTCGAACGCAATACGTATGCAAACGGAGGCAACTTTATTACAACGCTTGCCGTCACCTATGGACCAACGGAGAAAAACAACTGGACCTGGATGATCCCGGAAAAGGAAACCGATTACAATAGTGCTCTCTCTGAAGACGAATAACAATAACTGTCCGTAAGTGAGATTTTAGTAATTAAACAGCAAAACTGCCGCTTCTGTTAATACAGGGGCGGCTTTTTGCTGTTTAAAATTATTTCTCACAAAACTCCTCGTATTATAAAGGAGAACGTTTAATGTGTTTTTCAGTTTCCGGGTTTCTTTTGGCCGGGATTTTCAATATATTCACAAAACTTAATTTCTGATCCATGCATATTCCCGATGGTTACCTGAGCCCGCAGACCTATATCCCGCTTTATGGGGTATTCGTGGTTACAGCTGCTGTGGCGCTGAAGAAAGTTGAACGGAAAGCTGACAAAAAACTGGTGCCTTACCTGGGTATGGCCGCTGCTTTTTCTTTTTTGATCATGATGTTTAACATTCCGGTCCCCGGGGGAACGACAGGTCATGCTATCGGCGGGGCAATTATCTCGCTTTTGTTTGGTCCCTGGGTGGCCTTTATCGCTGTCTCGGTGGCATTGATCATCCAGGCCCTGGTTTTTGGCGATGGCGGTATAACGGCCATTGGCGCCAATTGCATTAATATGGCCTTAATATTACCGGTTACAGCATGGCTTACCTACCGGTTTATTGCCGGGAAAACGGGTTCTAAAGTCCGTGTCGGTACAGCCGCGTTTATGTCGGGATATGTCGGGATAAACGTAGCAGCCCTGGCCGCTTCCATCGAACTGGGAATCCAGCCGCTTATTGCAACCGGGCCTGACGGAAACCCGCTCTATGCGCCTTATCCGCTGAAAGTGACCGTGCCGGCAATGGTTTCGGAGCACCTGTTTTTGTTTGGTATTGCCGAAGGGCTCGTAACATTCATTATTTTCCGCTATTTTTATAAGCATAATTACGACCTGATCGGGGTGTTCAGGAATAAAAAAATTGTTTAATGATTGAATTGCTGTCTGGTTTAATGGTATTTTGCTGATGAATAAATTTTTGCAGTCAAAAACAGGGCCTTATAAAAAGTATTTAATCGTTCTGGGACTAATGATCGTCCTTTCCCCGCTTGGATTGTTACTTCCCGACTTGTTCAGGGCAGGGGAAGCCTGGGGGGAGTGGCCGGTTGAGACAGTGAAGGAACAAACCGGGATCGAGCCTGCAGGAATGAAAAAGGATGCCGGAATTTACAAGGCTCCGCTGCCTGACTATAATTTTGGGAAGGATGATGCCCCCGTTGCCCGGTTATCCCTGCACTATATCCTTTCCGGATTTATAGGGACCGGGATAATCTTCATATTGACAGTGTTGTCTCTTCGGCTGTTTAGCAACCAAAAGATCCGGAAATGATCCCGGGATTTCTGCTTCAAAATGAAAATCCCGGATTCAGGGGGTCCAAAGGCAAAAGTCTTTCCTTTATTGACCGTACGATAAAAGGAATGGTTTCTTTTGTATCTGCCACTTTTTTGCAGTGGCAATTGTCGGGACGGAAGGGGTTTCTGCAGAGGCGTGACAGCCGGGTAAAAGTAATTTTTATGTTACTGTACCTGATCCTGATCAGCCTTGTTCATTCTGTTTCGCTTCAGTTGATCTTGTTTGCTTTGCTGTTTTTTTTAAGTATAAGTTCCCGGGTTGGCCTTTTTACTTTTTACCGGAAGATTATCCTTGTCGGTTTCTTTTTTGGCTTTCTGATCTTTGCCCCGGCCTTGTTGAATGTTTTTGCTCCGGGAAAGCCGGTACTGACCCTTTTCCGTTTTTCCGGGGCCCGGCATTTCTGGATTTATACTGTTCCTCCTGAAATTGCCATTACCAGGGAAGGAATATTGCTGGTAGCCCGCCTTACCCTGAGGGTGATTAATTCTGTAACGCTGGTAATGCTTGTTGTCTCGACAACAACCTTTGAACGTGTCGTAAAATCATTGTCCGTCCTCGGGGTGCCCGACCTGTTCCTTTTGACGCTTACGCTTAGTTACCGGTTTATTTTTATTCTTTCCCAAACAGTTGCCAAAACCTATACGGCTATGAAAATACGCTGGTGGGACAGGGGGGATGCCGGGCAGGCGGGGGCCCTTGTTGCCGGTCGTGTCGGTTATCTCTTCCGAAAGACGTGGAACCATTATGAAATGGTCTGGCAATCAATGGTGGCCAGAGGATTTACGGGAAAGGTCAATTTTTGCTATTTTGACCGGCCTGGCCTGGCAGATTACCTTTTTACTGCCTCCTATTCCTTAATATTTATTGTTTTTATTTTAATGATGTAATGAAAGTAAAGTAATATCGCAATATTTGTAATTATCAGAAGATAATTGTTATAGTAATATCCAATAATCTGTTTATGGCGGTATTGTTCGGACTGAAAAATATAGATTACCGTTATCCCTGTAAGCAAAAGGCGCTGGAAAACATTACCCTGGAAATCGGGGAAGGAGAAATTGTTGCTGTTTTAGGTTCCAATGGAAGCGGTAAGTCTACTTTGTTAAATCTCTTGTGTGGCCTGGTGTATCCTTCAGAAGGGACAATCTCGTTCAGGGGAAAGGAGTTTACGGAAAGATCGTTTAAGGACCACGAATTCAACCGCCGGTTCCGGTCTTCGGTGGGTTATGTCTTTCAGGATCCGGAAGCCCAGCTTTTTTGCCCGACTGTTTTCGATGAGCTTATTTTCGGCCCGTTACAACTGGGACTTTCGAAAGAGGATGCCTGGAGCAGGGCTGAAGAAATTATGGAGATGATGCATATCACTTCATTGAGGGACCGGCCGGGTTATATGCTGTCGGGAGGAGAAAAAAAACGGGTGGCTATTGGTGCCGTTCTTACCCTCAACCCGGATGCACTTGTTATCGATGAACCGGTAAGCGGCCTCGATCCAAGGACCCGGGCTGACCTGATCGATTTGATTTTTCAGCTCAACCATGTTGGAAAAACCATTATTATTGCCACGCACCACCTGGAACTGGTTGATCATTTGCAACCGAGGGTTGTTGTCCTTTCTGAAAAGCATACTGTGGAAAGAACAGGCCCATGCAGCGACATTCTTGGAGATATCGACCTTTTAAAGCGGAATAACCTGATCGGAGAATATCCGCATTTGCATGACGGGGTTATTCATAAACACCTTCAGACAGGATTTCTGTACCATAAACATTCGTATCCTAAAGAATAAAATCAGAAACATGAAAGCAATAGTGATTACTCAGCCAGGGGAACCGGAAGTATTACGGTTACAGGATCGTCCTGTACCGGAACCGGGACATGAAGAAATTTTAATCAATGTAAAGGCGGCAGGTGTTAATCGTGCTGATCTGTTGCAACGGAAGGGACATTATCCGCCGCCTCCCGGAGTTGTTGCCGATGTCCCGGGTTTGGAAGTTGCCGGTACTGTCGTTAAATGCGGGCAGGGGGTTACCCAATGGCAGGAGGGCGATGCTGTTTGCGCCTTACTTGCTGGCGGTGGCTATGCCGAATATGTGAATGTGAAAGAAGGGCAGTGTTTACCTGTTCCCAAAGGATTCAGCTTCGCGGAAGCCGCAGGATTGCCGGAAACCGTTTTTACCGTATGGTCGAATGTTTTTCAGCGGGGAAGGCTTACGCGGAATGAAAATTTGTTGGTACATGGCGGGAGCAGTGGTATCGGCTTCACCGCGATACAACTGGCCCGGGCTTTTGGAGCGCATGTGTTTGTAACCGTCGGAAGCGAAGAGAAAGGTCGGGCTTGCCTGGAGCTTGGTGCAAAACAGTTTATCAATTATAAAACACAGGATTTCGAGGAAGAGCTGGCTGCAGAGGGTATGGACGTTATTCTGGATATGATAGGCGGGCAGTACTTCGAAAAGAACATTCAGGTATTAAGGCCCGAAGGACGTCTTGTTTATATCAGTACCATAAAAGGGAACCGGGGTGAACTGAATATTATGCAGGTAATGCAAAAACGGATAACCATTACAGGCAGTACGCTTAGAAGCAGGGAATATGCCTATAAACAGGCTCTGGCCAGGGAGGTTCAGCAATATGTCTGGCCTGTAATCCTGGAAGGAAAATATAAAACGGTTATCTGTAAAACGTTCCCTTTTTCCGAGGCTTCCGTTGCACACCAGCTGATGGAAAGCAGCCGGCACATGGGGAAAATTATCCTGATAAATGATCGTTGAGATGGAAATTCCGGATGCACTGTCCGGAACTTGCCGGTGTATTAGACTCCGCTATAGAATATTAACTTATAATCAGGAAAATTATAACCTGTAAAATCTAAAATATTAACTTATAATTTTCTGGAGAATAAGGATAAATGTTCGTTCCCTTTTGAAAGATCTGTTCCGGGATTGTTGTTATTAGTGACTTTCTGTGTGATTTATTACATCAACTTTAGGTAACTTCTATAAAATCCGGATCAGGTCCGACGGATGTTCCAATAGGATCCTGGCCCCATTCTTCATCAGTTCTTCCCTGGACCGGAAACCCCAGCAGGCGCCTGCCGCGTACATCCCTGCATTGTTTGCTGTTTGCATATCGACGCCCGAATCGCCGATGTAAAGCATTTTGTCCGGGGCAATATTCATTTGTCTGCTTATCTGTAAAGCTCCCGCGGGATTAGGTTTTTTTGTTGCTTCGTTGCTTAGGCCCATTACGGCGCTGAATTCCCGGCCTGGCAGTAAAACGGGGACAATTCTTTTTGTGAGTTCATCTGCCTTGTTTGACAGAACGGCAAGTTTCAGCCCGTATTTTATCAACTCGTCCAGTAATGCAGGGATTCCGTCGTAGGGTCTCGTTTTATTCATACAGTTTTCCCGGTATATTTCAACCATTTCAGCAAAACATTTGGCTATCGTTTGTTCATCTTTATGCGGTTCCGGTAATGTCCGGGAAACAAGGTTTCTGATCCCGCTGCCAATAAAATAGTTGTAGGCTTCCGTTGTGTGTTCCGGAAAATGGTTGTTCCGGAGGACTGTATTCATCGAGTCGGCCAGGTCTTCCAGCGAGTTGACCAGGGTTCCGTCCAGATCAAAAATAACGCCGTTAAAATTCATTTTCTTTGGTTTAAGACATTTCTACTGAGAAACCGTACAGATCTTAAGCACAACATTTTCATTCATTGTCCTTCCAATTACTCATTACTAATTGTTCATTGTTAATTACTAAAACTTGTTTTATCCACGCAAATTTTGTGCAAAATACAAAAAATGGTTTTCAAAAAGTAAGGAATGTCGTCTGAGTATAGGTAAAGTATAGTTGAAGCGAAGGTGAAGTATAGCTAATATAGTTCCTGCAAAACATAATTTGAAAGACTGTCCCGGGGAAGACGGATTCTTTAAACCCGGGACAGCCCCTTTTTTAGAACCTGAATTTCATGTCGAGGGAGAACTGGCGCGGAGCCTGGGGGGAAATGGTCGAATATCCGGTATAGTAATCCTTGTCGTTCAGATTTTTAACATTAAGCCCGATGCGGAAAGCAGAATTGTCATAAAACAACGAAGCATTCAATACCGTGTAGGAAGGTAGTCCGAACTTGCCACCGCTTTTTGTATTGGCGATCAGGATCTCCCCGGAATAGTTTCCGCCGGACCCGAGACCAAAATGATTCAGCGCCCCCTCCCGGAAATTATAACTGATCCAGGCATTGGCCGAATTTTCAGGTCCTGAGTTGCTCGGGCGCAGGCCATTAACGTCGTCCGTGCTTTTTTCCCAGCGGCTTTTATTGTATGCATAACTGAAGATCAGGTCCAGACCGTCGACCGGGTTGGCAACAACCTCGGCTTCGGCCCCTTTGCTGTATTGTGTACCGTCCTGGACGGTGTATTGTACCGTTGTCGGGGTGCCGTCGATATCGACCGTCCGGGTTTCCGAACGGGTATTGTTTTTTACACGGATATCATAATAGCTGAAAGTGGCGTTCACCCGGTCGTTGAGCAGGTTAAGCTTTAAGCCCCCTTCCCATTGATTGGCCTGTTTGGGCTTAAAATCGCTAATTGTCCCGTCCTGTTGCGTTACCGGCACCACATTTTGAAAGTCCAGTTATTGCTGATCTTGTAAGTGGCTTGCCCAAAAAGGTTACCAACATTGGACTCATTGTAAATGTCGTTGGCCTTATAGGCCAGGTCGAAATTGATGTTCGTTTCGCCGACTTTGTGTACCCCCAGGTTATTTTCAATGCTGTGGGACTACTTTAACACATTCGGAAAATTGAGGATTGGTTTAATCTGTTAATGTAGAATTAACAGGTAACAGAAAATTTTTTACCGAATTAGAATCGACGGAAGTTATTGACGATTAATCCGCTTTGCTTTTTACTTCAATTTGTTAAATCTTGCTAATTTATCATATTGGCATGTTTTTTATTCTGATTTGGAATGAATCTTGTTCCGTAAGGGGGATAGATCAAAAAAGAAAGGGGAAAAATTATGAAAAAGGTTGTATTGATGTTGGTAATGGCTCTTTCTGCAGGTTTGATCTTTGCGCAGGGGAAAGATGATAATTCTACCATGACTAAAAAGGAAAAACGGAAAGCAGAAACAGAGCAGCAGTATCAGAAGACAAAGCAAATGCTTGAAGACAAGAATTTTGTGCTGGAATCTGATTATCTTCAGGACAGGTACGGAAATAGGGTAATCGTTAACTCGACCATTAATTTTATTGCCGTAGATTCAGCAACAGCTGTTATTCAGGTCGGTTCCAATTACCGCATGGGCCCGAACGGAGTAGGCGGCATTACTGCAAAAGGCAGGATAACAAACTGGGATTTGAAAGAAGACCCAAAGCATAGTACGTTTAATATTTCCATGAATGTCATGACAACTATCGGCATTTATGATGTGAATTTTTCAATTGGCGCTTCAGGACAGGCTACAGCCCGTTTAACAGGATTAAGGGCGGGGCAGCTGACTTTCGATGGCGACCTGGTCCCGACCGGAGATTCTTCGGTCTATGAAGGCCAGTCGTTATAATATATATACTGGCAAGAGGCAGCTCAAAGCTGTCTCTTTTTTTGTCCTGTTTTTAACATAGAGTAGCTCCGGAATGCCGCAATTTTTTTAATTTGTCCCACCTGTCGCTTAATTGTTACCTTTGTACCTTTTATTAATATGTCCACTTGTTCATGTTTTTTTGATGTGAACAGATTTTATTATGTATTATGCAATTTGAAGAATTGAATATTGTAGAGCCTATATTGAAGGCACTAAAAGAAGAAGGCTATACTCATCCGACCGCTATCCAGGAAAAGGCTATTCCTCTTATTCTGGATCGAAAGGATGTTTTGGGCAGCGCCCAGACAGGTACGGGAAAAACGGCTGCATTTGCTGTTCCGATATTACAGTTTCTTTTTCTTGACCGGAAACAGCATGGAACGTCCCGGGCAATCAGGTCGCTTATTATTACGCCAACGCGTGAGTTGGCTATCCAGATCGGGGACAGCCTCGATGTATACGGAAAATACACGGGAATCAAAAATACCGTCATATTTGGCGGTGTAAAGCAGGGACCCCAGACTAGTATCCTGAAACAGGGTGTCGATGTCCTTGTGGCTACGCCGGGCCGTTTGCTCGACCTCATGATCCAGGGATTTGTCAGCCTGGACAATATAAAATATTTCGTGCTGGACGAAGCAGACAGGATGCTGGATATGGGTTTTATACACGAAATCCGCAAGATCATTGCTAAACTTCCTGTCCGGCGGCAGTCTCTGTTCTTTTCAGCGACTATGCCTGAAAACATTGTCGCGCTTTCATCCGCCATTTTGAGAAACCCGGCAAAGGTTGAGGTGGATCCGGTATCTTCTACCGCAGAGACAATACAGCAATACATGTACTATACAAACCGGGATAATAAGAAAGACCTGATTTTGCACATACTTGAAGACCGGGATATTAATCCGGTTCTTTTGTTTGCCAGAACGAAATATGGGGCCGATAAGATTGTAAGAAACCTGAAGAAACAAAATATTAAAGCTGAAGCCATTCATGGTGATAAGGCTCAGAACCAGCGGCAAAAAACATTGACTAAATTTAAAAACCGGGAAATAAGGGTCCTTGTTGCAACGGATATTGCCGCCAGGGGAATCGATATTGACAGACTGAAATACGTGATCAATTATGATATCCCGAATGTCGCCGAAACATACGTTCACCGGATCGGAAGATCCGGAAGGGCAGGAGAGGAAGGAGTGGCCATATCTATGTGTGAACCCGAAGAGAACGCCTATGTCAGGGATATTGAACGGTTGATTAAACAGAAAATCAATCCGGTAAAGGAAAATCCTTTTCCTCAGACAGAAAAACCTATGACCGAAAAGGAACGAAAAGCTTCTGAGAAAGAAAGACAGCGGCGGAAACAGGAATTTTTCGCTTCGCGGAAAAGGGATGCAACCGGAATGAATTTTTCCGGACGACGAAACAGAAGTTGAATCCCGGAACATTTTGGGGCAGGTCCTCTTTTTCATTTTCTCAATTTATGTAAGAACAATCGATTTTTTGGACTAACTTAAACAATATCATAGTGTAATGAAAACAAAAAATTTAATCATTCTTGCAGGTACATGCGCTTTATTGATAAGTTCGTGTAAACCTTTTTATCATTGCGGCCAGGCTAAACCGGAAAAGAAACTTTTGGTATCGAAACGTGTAAGGACTGTCATTGACGAGCGGGACAGCCTTTGCAGCACTCTGGATATAAGGGAGAATGAAATATCCGACTTGAACCGGAAAGTGGAAGGCCTGAATGAAAACATCCGGAACCTGAACAAAGCCAATGCGGATATTGAAAAAAAGTATAATGATCTGATGGACGAGAGCCTTTCCAAATCGGCGCAGTATGATATGGCGTTGAAGCAAAAATCGGATGAACTGGCAGAAAAAGAAAAACTTCTTCAGGAACGGGAACAATCGCTTGACGAACTTCAACGGGTAATTGCCAGGCAGGATTCGGTTACCAAAAGGCTTAATGATATTTTGCACGACGCCTTGCTGGGATTCAACTCAGATGAGTTGTCCGTTGAAATTAAAAACGGTAAGGTTTATGTTTCCATGTCCGATAAGTTGTTGTTTAAATCAGGAAGTGCTTCCGTAGAAAACAAAGGGAAGGAAGCTATTAAAGTATTGGCTGATGTATTGGATAAAAACAAGGACATTGATATCCTGATCGAGGGGCATACGGACAGTATTCCTATTCATACGGCTACTTATAAGGATAACTGGGACCTCAGTGTTGCCAGGGCAACTTCGATTGTCAGGATCCTGACTAACGAGTACCATATCGATCCGACCCGCTTAACTGCTTCAGGAAAAGGTGAATTTTCGCCCAAAGCGACCAATTCTACCCCTGAAGGCAGGGCCCTTAACCGGAGAACAGAGATTATTCTTTCTCCAAAGTTGGGGGAAATCATGGATTTACTAAAGAAAGAATAGGCCTACCGTTACTGTTTGACAGCTTAAACCTTGCCAGTCCCGGTATTCGGGACCGGCAGGTTTTAAGATGCTTTCAAAAAGGATCAAATCTGTTACAGGTACAGTTTGCACTATTTTTTGCGGAAACTGGTTGATCAGTTTAATGAAACTGATCCTCACTGACCCCATTTGATCCGGTCCGCTGCCAGCTCTTTCATGAGTAAGCCGGACAGGTGCCGCAGGTCTGGTCCCGGATGAATAACTGTCGTTAAAAATATCCGTTTTGTCATTTTTCTTTGTTTTAGTAATGAGCATAAAATAATTGATATAGCATTACCCGATGCGATTATCCGTAAAAATTATGATCTCCGTTAAAATCCGGACTCCCTGTGGAACGTAAACCGGGTGTCTAAAAACTGTAAATTTAAGGTACTTGACCTGATGCCTGTTCTTCCGGGATTAACGAAAATTGAATATTCGCTATATTTTTATTAATTTTGCGCATCTAATTCATCTGATTTTTCATGGAAAAGAAAAGAGTCTTATTCATTTCTCAGGAAATTACACCTTATCTTCCCGAATCAGAAATGTCGGTTAAGTCCAGATATTTGCCGCAGGGAATCCAGGAGAAAGGAAGGGAAATCAGGACTTTTATGCCAAGGTTCGGAAGTGTTAATGAACGACGGAATCAGTTGCATGAAGTTATTCGTTTGTCCGGAATGAACCTTGTGATTAATGATGCTGATCATCCTTTGATTATCAAGGTCGCTTCGATACAGGCGGCCCGTATGCAGGTTTATTTTATTGATAATGAAGATTATTTTCAGAGGAAAAGCGTACTGAAAGATAGCAGGGGAAAAGAATTCGATGACAATGATGAGCGGGCTGTCTTTTTTGCCCGCGGAGTTCTGGAAACAGTCATAAAGTTGCGTTGGGCACCCGATTTGATACATTGCCATGGATGGCTTACTTCGTTAGTACCCTTATATATTAAAAAGACATATGCCGATGATCCTCTGTTTGCCAAATCAAAGGTTGTTTATTCCTTGTATAACGAGACTTTTAAAAAACCGCTTAGCCCTGGTACGATAGAGAATGTCTTATATGACGGAGTTAATCAAAGCGATCTGGAACTAATTAGCGATCCGACCTATGAAAATATGAATAAGCTGGCTATCGAATATGCTGATGCAGTAATACAAGGCAGTGAACATATTTCGTCTGAGCTTTCCGGATTTATTGCTTCAAGGAATAAGTTGTTTCTCGGTCATCAGCCTGAAGAAACGTATATCGATGCATACGACAACTTTTACGAGAAGGTATTTTAATGAGTGGGCAGCAATCTTCATGCGCGACATGAAGATTGTTGATGTCATTCTTACTGGGGGATAGATATTCTCTTGTGCCTCAGGCGTTGAATCGTCTGTTTCGTAAATGATGGTTCAAAGTTATCTCTCTTAATTATAGGTAATTTAATATAATTTTTTCCCGTTTATTTTCTTTTTTTCCTTAATATTGAAATGTTTTTTTGCTATTAAATTGGTCATATGTTTTCGTATGATGATTTCTGATTCCCTGACCCCTGATTCTTTACTCCGGCAATAGGGTGCTTGATTCCGGATAGTGGGCCACATAGAAGGCACAAAAAGGCAAAATAGAAAGTTATGGATTTTTGAATTTCGGGATAAAGGGTTGTATTTTGTATACCCAAGAAACGATAAATAATAACATTGCTAAATCTGAAGTTATGTGTGGAATAGTTGGTTACATCGGTGATAAAGACGCGTATCCGATCCTGATAAAGGGATTACACCGTCTGGAATACCGGGGATACGATTCTGCCGGGATAGCCCTTTACAATTCCGGACTGAAAACCTATAAGAAAAAAGGGAAAGTAGTTGATCTGGAGTCGTTTATTCGTAGGGAGGATGTTCATGGTACCATGGGCATCGGACATACCCGCTGGGCGACTCACGGTGAGCCAAACGATGTGAATGCGCATCCGCACACTTCAATGGACGGCCATTTTGTACTGGTGCATAATGGTATTATAGAAAATTATGCTGAATTAAAGAAAGATCTCATCGCCAAGGGATTTGTTTTCAAAACGGAAACAGACACGGAAGTTTTGGTTAACCTTGTTGAATATTTCTATAAGCTTGATGAGGTAGACAGTGCGGAAGTTGCTGTTCGGCTGGCATTATCCAGAGTCGTGGGTGCTTATGGCATTGTTGTTATGTGCCAGGACGAAAAAGAAAGGATTATTGCAGCCCGTATGGGGAGCCCCCTGGTGGTCGGAATCGGGCAGGGAGAATATTTCCTGGCCTCAGACGCCAGCCCAATCGTTGAATATACGGACAGCGTCATTTATCTGAACGACGGGAATGTGGCTGTTATTGATAAAAACAGCCTGACACTGAAGACACTCGATAATAATCCTGCTAACTTTAAAGTTACCCGGGTCGACCTGGCGATCGGTGACCTCGAGAAGGGAGATTTTGAACATTACATGATCAAGGAGATCTTTGAGCAACCCAAAACAATCCGCGATACTTACAGGGGAAGAATCAAACCCGATCAAAACGAGATTGTTTTGGGCGGCTTACTGGATGTGTTCCCGGATATTGTGAAGGCCGACCGGATTATTATTATCGGGTGCGGGACTTCCTGGCATGCGGCATTGGTAGCAGAATACCTGATTGAAGAATATGCACGTGTTCCTGTTGAGGTAGAATACGCATCCGAGTTTCGTTATCGAAAACCGATCATCAACCCGGGTGACGTAATTATCGCCATCAGTCAGAGTGGTGAAACAGCAGACACGCTGGCTGCTCTTAAGATGGCCAAAGCCCAGGGTGCCCTGATTCTTGGTATCTGCAATGTCGTTGGGTCCAGCATTGCCCGGGAAACAGATGCCGGGGTATATACCCATGCCGGGACCGAGATCGGAGTTGCCTCGACCAAGGCATTTACGGCCCAGGTAACTGTATTGACACTTTTTGCTTTTAAACTGGCGAAGGAACGGGGCCAGATCAGCCAGGAACTCTATGAACAGCTTATCCAGGAAATGCTTGCTATTCCGGATAAGGTAGAAACGATCCTGATGGGGCATCCGCATATCAGGGAGGTCGCTGAAAAGTACAAAGATGCTGCCGATGCACTCTATCTTGGACGTGGCTACCTGTTCCCGGTCGCGCTGGAAGGTGCCCTGAAATTGAAAGAGATTTCTTATATGCATGCCGAGGGATATGCCGCCGGAGAAATGAAACATGGGCCAATCGCCCTGGTAGACGATAATCTCCCGGTCGTGGTCGTTTCTGCTAAAGATAGTTATTATGAAAAGGTTGTCAGCAATATCCAGGAAGTAAAAGCCAGAAAGGGAAACGTGATTGCTGTGGTTACTGAAGGCGATAACGGGTTGAGGAATCTGGTCGACGACCTTTTTGAAATTCCGGAATGCCATCCTGCCGTTGCTGCCTTGCTTACAGTCGTTCCCTTGCAGTTGTTCGCCTATTACATCGCAGTAATGCGCGGATGTAACGTCGATCAGCCAAGAAACCTGGCCAAATCCGTTACCGTGGAATAATTCTGTCAGCATGCTTTTTAATAAATTAACAGAGCCTAAACACACTCTTGCGAAAGGAATTTGTATGTTTGTAAAGTCCGGAGTGCGGTGATCTGATTTTATCGCTTCCCGGGTGCTGTTTTTGAGTTCCGGATTTTGAATTTTGGATATTTGATGAAAAGGATTTTTTCGATATTGTTTTTTTCCTGGATTGTTTATTTATTTTTTACAACTTCTTGTGCAAATACGGGTATGCCTTCCGGCGGTGATAAAGATACGATCCCTCCTGTGGTGGTCCATTCCGTTCCTGAATTTAACGCCAGAAATTATAAGGGAAATTCGGTGAGCCTTACTTTCGATGAGTTTATTATTTCCGACAATATAAGCTCGGAGCTTGTGGTTTCTCCTCCTTTAAAGAAAAAGCCAATTGTAAAGACAAAGTCGAAGACCCTTAATATAGAAATTGATGATAAACTGAAAACAAACACAACCTATTCACTCGATTTTGGCGATGCTATTGTTGATAATAACGAGAAAAACCCGCTTAAAAAGTTCCGCATGGCTTTCAGTACCGGCGAAAATTTTGACAGCCTCATGATTGGTGGTTTTGTTGTCGATGCTGAAAATATTGATCCGGTAAAATCAGCCATGGTCATGCTTTATCCCGCAAGCGACAGCCTTTCTGCTTTTCATGACAGCATCCCTGCTTACATGGCCAAAACCGATGAAAAAGGTTTTTATGCATTTACCAATGTTGCTGCCGGCAAATATTATTTATATGCGCTTGAAGATGCCGATAACAGTCTTACCTATAACCAGCCGGGGGAACGGATAGCCTTCAGCGATTCTTTGGTGGTCCCCGGGACCATTGAATCGAAAAAGATTTCCCGGGTTGATACGCTGGCGGAAATGATAAAAAAGATTGGCGAACCGGGAGTTGACAGTGTGGCTGTAAGAAAACTTCTGGCCCTTGAGAAAGTTAAGGCCGACAGTCTTGCTGCAAAAGATCAGGCTGAACATGTTTTCTCTGATACGCTTCAGTTGGGAGAGCATACATCGCGGGTAACGGTTAAACCACATGTCCTTTCAATGTTTCAGGAGGAAACAAACGACCAGTACCTGAATAGTTATGCCCGTCAACAGCCTAACCTGATCCGTTTTTATTTTACAAATCCTGTAACTGATTCCTTTAATACCAGACTGATCTCTCCGGTCCCTTCTCCGGATTGGTCTGTATTCGAGTTTAACCCGGCCAGGGATACCATATCCCTCTGGATTAACGATACCGTGATCAGTAAAATAGATACGCTGAAAATGGAATTGAAGTACCAGGCCTTGGATTCACTCAAGAAAACAATTATAAAGACTGATACCCTGGAGTTGGTTTATTCGGTGCCCCAGGTAAAGGAGAGGCGTAAAAAGAAGAAAGAAGAAGGGCCTGTGATCATTCAGCCTTTTTCCTTTAAACAGAATATACGGGATGCCTTCGATCCATATAATCCTGTTGTTCTGGAAGCTCCCGAGCCGCTTGAGTCGTTTGACTTCTCGAAGGTGCACCTTTACCACATGGCGGATACGGTTGAGCAGGCAATCGACTTTAACATCAGGCAGGACAGTCTGATTCATAGAAGGTACCAAATCAGCTATCCGTGGGTATTCGAGGAACAGTACCGGCTTGAGATAGATTCTGCTGCTGCAAAAACATACTCAGGGTTCCCTTCTGCCAGGGTTAATCAAAAGTTTACTGTGCAGAAAGAGAATTTTTACGGAAAAATATTCCTCAATATCCGAAATATACAGGGAACGTGTATTGTCCAACTTCTTAAAAATACAGACAAGGAGGAAGTGATCCATTCGGTTCCGATCAAGGCCGACGGAGAAATTGAATTCCCTTTCCTGAAACCTGATAAATACAAGATCCGTTTGATTGTCGACCGTAACAATAACGGGAAATGGGACACCGGAGACCTGGCTAAGAGAAGGCAGCCGGAGCGGGTTGTCTATTTCCCGAAAGTAGTGAAAACCCGTTCTAATTTTGAAATTAAAGAAAGCTGGACATTGCCTGATGATCTTCAGTTTAAAAAGACGTTGATCGATGACGAAAAGGACAAGGATAAGAGCAACAAAAAGAAGAAACCGAAATCTTTTTAATATTGGCCGGTTGTTAATAGCCGGGACCTTTTTTTTTCAGGTCTTTCCCGGTTTTGCGCAAGAAAAGGAACATCCTTTCGCTATTGGCGAATCTGCTGTTTACGGGGCTTATTATAATTGGAATTTTATCTGGATGAATGCCGGGGAAGTACGTTTTGACTGTGATACTGCTGTATATCACGGACAGTCTGCATGGCATTTGAAGGCGGTTGGAAAAACTTTTAAAGCCTATGATATCTTTTATTCTGTCAGGGATACTTTCGAGTCTTTCCTTTCCTATCCTGTTTTTACACCCTTATGGTTTAGGCGTGTCGTCAATCATGGAAAAGGTCATTCTTCCCATCAGTATGAATTTTTCCCGGGAACGGGCAAAATAATATCCAATATTCACCGGGAGAAAGAAAAACCTTTCAGCGATCAGCTTCCATATGTTACTGGAATTCATGACTTACTCAGTTCTGCCTACTACTTTCGCAGCTTCGATTTCGACCATATGCAAAAAGGGCAGAAGGTTAACTTTAAAATGCTTGTTGACAATAAAAATGAAAACCTGTATTTCCGTTATCAGGGTACCGAGCAGGTTAAAACGCGGAACGGGCGGAGCTTTCTTTGCCATAAAGTCTCGGTATGGCTCCTTGAGGGCGACTTCTTCCCGGAAGGGGAATACATGAAGATCTGGTTTACTGCCGACAGGAACAGATTACCGGTTATGGTCGAAACAAAGATTGTGGTCGGATCGGTAAAGGCGATACTCCTTAATGAAAAGGGACTGAAGTATCCTTTGTCTTCGGAACGGAAATAGCCCGGGTTTTTTTATTTTTGCTGGACAATAAAATTAAAACAGACTAATATGATGTATACTCCTGATTCCAAACGTTACGATTCCATATTGTATAACCGGTGTGGCAGGTCCGGATTAAAGCTTCCCGCTATTTCGCTGGGCCTTTGGCACAATTTCGGCGGTGTTGATGTCTTCGAGAATGGAAGGGCCATGCTGCGGCGTGCCTTTGACCTGGGGATTACCCACTTCGACCTGGCAAATAACTACGGGCCGCCCCCGGGATCGGCTGAAGAGAACTTCGGGAAGATTATGAAGCTTGACCTGGCGCCTTTCCGCGATGAACTGGTTATATCGACCAAAGCCGGTTACCTGATGTGGCCTGGACCTTATGGCGAGTGGGGAAGCCGTAAATATTTGCTGTCCAGCCTGGATCAAAGCCTGAAAAGGATGGGCTTGGAGTACGTCGATATTTTTTACTCGCACAGGCCTGACCCGGAAACGCCGCTGGAAGAAACCATGATGGCACTTAACCAGGCAGTAAGACAGGGAAAAGCCTTGTATGCCGGAATTTCCAATTATCCGGCAGAAAAGGCGCGGGAAGCGGCACATATCCTGAAAAGCCTCGGCACTCCCTGCCTGATCCACCAGCCCCGGTATTCAATGTTCGAGCGTTGGGTAGAGAGGGGACTGCTGGATGTACTGGAAGAGGAAGGGATAGGTTGTATCGCTTTTTCGCCTCTTGCACAAGGGTTGCTTACCGACAAGTACCTGCATGGAATACCGGAAGGGTCGCGGGCTTCGAAATCATGGGGGTTCCTGAAACCTCACCAGGTACAGCCCGCTGTTGAAAAAGTGGGAAAACTGAACGAAATTGCCCTGCAAAGGGGACAAAGCCTGGCGCAGATGGCGCTTGCCTGGGTATTGAAGGATAAAAGGGTTACTTCAGTTTTAATCGGTGCCAGCTCTGTCCGTCAGCTTGAAGATAATGTCGCGGCTGCTGACCGGCTATCCTTCTCAGAGGAAGAGCTGAAGCTTATTGAAACAGTTTTGAGTGACAATTGAGTTTTTACCTGTCCTGTGCCCGGCAATTTCTGGGTCACCCCTAACAGACTTTAACCGTGCGAGAGCAAAAAGGACAGGTACCTTTTCATTATAGAATTTTATCCAGCAAGACGAGCGGGTCTGCCTTCTCGTCCTGAAGCTGCCGGCTTATTGTCAGGAGGGAAGGTTTTATTGCTTCATAATCATGGTTTATCGATTCGAGTTGTTTGGACAGCAGTCCTGCCAGTTCTCCGGAAAGGTTGCCTGTCCATTCCGATTCTTTGATCCTGCCTTTTTCGACTGATAACGTGAAACAGATTTTACCTATCCCTGTTTCTATTTCATTATGGTACCTGTACCTGGGAGAATAACCGTAAATCCAGTCCCAACAACTGTATTTCTCTTTTCTAAGGGTTTCTATAGACCTGATATCCTCTTCTGTCAGTTCTTTTATCCTTGCATCGGGATAACTCCGGGCAACCCTGTTCAGAATAAATCCGGAGAATTCCCGGATACTCATCGGCTTGTTCAGATACCCGGAAATATTGGTCACCTCGCTTCGGTTCGATTGTACCGCTTTATGTTCGAACCTGGTAAGGTCGACTTTCAATGCATCTTTTAGTTTACCGAGCTGACTGTCGAACAGGAGGGTCCCATGGTGCAATACCCTGCTTTTATAAACATGTTCAGCACTTCCTGAAATTTTTTTGCCATCGATCAGGATATCGTTGCTTTTTGTTGTGTAAGCGTTCAGCCCAAGTTCGTTTAAAATTCCGGCCATGACCCGGGCGAAGTCGCTGTAATTGATTTTTTCGACCCTGTCCACCTGTTTCATAAAGGTGTAGTTCAGGTTTCCCATGTCGTGAAAGACTGTTCCTCCCCCTGATAAACGGCGGGCAACCCGGATCTGGTTCTCTCTTACATACTTGTGGTTGATCTCTGCCAGCGCATTCTGGTGTTTGCCTACCACAATGGCACTTTCGCTCTGCCAGAGCAGGAAAATCTCTTCATTGTAATTTTTCAGGAAATATTCTTCTGCAGCCAGGTTAAAGTATGGATCTGTACTTTTCAGAGAGATACACAATGCTGTCATGACCTAATCATTAAAACGTATTTGTAAATTTTATAAAGATAAATAAGTAATTATGAATTTTTGCCAGTTGATTATTTGTATTTCTGCCTTACTACTCTTCATTCATGTATTTTTATCTTTGTAATCGTTATGTGCCGAACTTTGTTGTTGTCCGGGGTATACAAACAGAAAATGGCAGGAGAAGTTCGGCCTCTGTTGACTGTATAAAATAATATAGGATATGCGGGTTGTTATTCAGCGTGTGACTGAAGCGTCTGTTTCGGTCGGTGGTAAGGAAATAGCGTCAATAAAACACGGTTTGCTTGTTTTGCTGGGGATAGAGGATGCCGATACCGGAGAAGATATCGGGTGGTTGACGAAAAAGATCGTTCAATTACGGATCTTTAATGATGCCAATGGCGTGATGAACCTCTCGCTGCCGGAAACTGACGGCGATATCCTTGTGGTTAGCCAGTTTACACTTTATGCCTCTACCCGGAAAGGGAACAGGCCTTCCTATATCAGGGCCTCGAAAGCCGGCGTTGCCATTCCCATGTATGAGAAATTCATCCGGGAATTGTCTTCCGGCCTGGGAAAACCTGTTGTAAGCGGTATCTTTGGAGCCGATATGAAGGTTTCCCTTTTAAATGACGGGCCTGTAACGATTATCATGGATTCGAAGGAACGGGATTTCTAGGAGGGCGGGTCAGGCAGATTGTTCTTATTTTGAACTGAACAGGAAAGTCCTTGTTTCTTTTATGTTGAAAAAATGAAACAGCAGATGGAACAGAAAAATAAGATGCAGGTTTCTCTTGCGGAAGCGCAGAGAATGGTTGATGAGTGGATCAGGACGATAGGAGTCCGTTATTTCAGCGAACTGACCAACATGGCCATCCTGACCGAAGAGGTTGGCGAACTGGCCCGGATTATGGCCAGGACCTACGGTGACCAATCGTTTAAAGATTCGGATAAAAACAGGGACCTTGGCGACGAGATGGCTGATGTTCTCTGGGTACTGATATGCCTTGCCAACCAGACAGGAGTCGACCTGAATGGAGCTTTCCTTAAAAATATTGAAAAGAAGACAAACCGGGATAAAGACCGGCACCGGCTTAATGAAAAACTGAAAGAGAAGGAAGATATGTAAATTATAAATAACGGATGCTGATGGACAGACAGAATGAATTATCTGAAATAAAGGAGAAAGCAGGTCAGAATATTACCGGCAGGTTGTTGCGGCTTGCATTTTCATGTATCGATCTGACAACTTTGAATCCGACCGATACTCAATCGCATGTTACCGGGTTTACGGAACGCGTTAACGCTTTCGGCAGCGATTACCCGGCTCTGCCTCATGTGGCGGCGATATGCGTTTACCCGAATATGGCCCGGACCGTCAAGGATACGCTGAAAATCGGGGGAGTAAAGATTGCTGCCGTTGCGGGAGGCTTCCCCTCTTCAATGACTTTTACCGGACTGAAGGCAGAGGAAGCCCGTATGGCCGTAGAATCCGGCGCCGACGAGGTTGATGTTGTCCTTCCTCTCTGGGCATTTCTGGATGGAAAAGATGACCTTTGCCGGGAGGAGATCGCCATAATAAAAGCGGCTATCGGCAAAGCTCACCTCAAAGTGATCCTTGAAAGCGGGGTACTGGCAGAACCTGAAGTGATTGACCGGGCAGCCATGCTGGCTATGGAAGCCGGGGCCGACTTTATCAAAACCTCGACGGGGAAGGTAACCCCTGCAGCAACGCCCGAAGCGGCCCTGGCAATGTGCAGGTCTGTTAAAAAGTTTTATGAACGGACAGGGAAAAAGGTTGGCTTTAAACCTGCCGGGGGAATTTCTACGACTGAAGAGTCTATTCTTTACCTGACAATTGTGAAAGAAGTTTTGGGCGATGCCTGGCTGACTCCCGATTTATTCCGTATTGGGGCGAGCCGCCTGGCAAATAGTCTGCTGAGCAGCATTTCGGGTGGGGAGATAAAGTATTTCTGAACAGAAAACAGAACTTTGTCCAGGACTCGTTAAAAAAAGTTATGTTGAAGTGTTTCCCTGTTTCCTGTAAAAAAACAGTTTGAAACGACCATTCGGAAATTTTTTTCACACAGGAGCATATTCTTTGGGGGAGTTTCACGCGTTGGCAATCTAAATAAAAGCACCGTAATTAAATACGAAGATTGCAGCGTGTTAATTTGAAGGAATAAATACATGAAATACGCGGAATTTTGCTTTATTTGTATGATTATGCTATAGCCCCATATAATATGGAAAATTCAATGAATGATATTTTTAAGAAGATCGGCACAACTCAAACATTAAGCCAAAAGATCGAACGTAATATTGAACGGGCCATTAGGGAAAAAAAGCTGCCCATAGGTTCGAAACTACCTTCAGAAAGAGAGCTTTGCGAAATGTTTGCCGTTAGCCGGACCGCCCTTCGTGAGGCTTTGCGACGGCTTAGTGCCCGTGGCCTCATCCAGATCAAAAAGGGAAGCGGTATGGTTGTGACCAAAATCGATATGAAAGATGCCATCGATTCGCTAAACCTGTATTATGACTTAAAGTTTGATGTGAACCTGATCAGTCAGATCATCGAACTACGCCTTGCATTTGAACCGGAGATTGCCAAAATGGCTGCCCAAAACCGTACAGAAGAAGATCTGAAAGGGTTGGATGCGAACCTGGTTGAATTTGCCAAGTGTGACCCTGATAATACCCAGCTGGAGTCGGATATAGACAACCGCTTTCACCTGAACGTGGCGCGTGCTACCGGTAACCCGTTTGTGATTGTCACCATGGAACCGGTCCATAACCTGTTGCCCAGGATGAGGAATTATATTTATGCCAATATAGAAGGGGAGAAGGAAATCACCCTTGGTTATCATAAAGAAATTGTCAATGCCATCCGCGAAAAAGATGTGGAACGCGCCTATGAAAAAATGCTGGCCCATCTCGACCGGAATATGCAGGTTTATAACAAGTTCCTGAAAAACACCTGACGCGAAACTGAACGCGAAGACGGGACTGAACGCAAAGACGCGAAGAGTAGTTTCTTTTGTTAATATGGTTAACAATGTTACTATTGTTATTCTGGTTTCTATTATTGAGCGGACTTAATTATTTTAATCCGTGTTCATCGGTGCTATCTGTGGTGAAAACTGAACACAAAGTAATTTCTGTTGTTTGAAGTTGCGCCGTTTGAAAGTTTGATACTTCGTTGTTTAAGTGTTATTTCTGCTGTTGGCCGGTTCTGCCCTTTCCTTCAACAGCGAAGCGTCAAACAATCAAATCGGTCAAACACTTAGGTTAGGGGCAACGCCCCTAAATTTTATTACAGGGTGGTGCGGATTTGAATCCGCACCTGTAAGATATTTAGTTGCTGCTTCCGGCCTCCCGTTGGGCATCGTTGATCATTTTGTCATTGGCTGTAATGACAAATTCAACCCTGCGGTTTTGTGCCCGTCCTACTTCTGTTGAATTGTCATATTTAGGGCTTAACTCGCCATAGCCTTTCGCCGTGATGCGGTTACCGCTAATCCCTTTCTGCAGCAGGTAGCCCGAAACTGACCCGGCCCGTTGTTCCGAAAGTCTTTGATTGTATTCTTCAGTCCCGGTGCTGTCGGTATGCCCCTGCACTTCAATATTCGTATCCGGGTAATTGTTCAGCACGACCACCAGCTTGTCAAGGTTGGTTTTTGCCTCCGGGGTCAGACTGAAACTGTTCAGGGCAAACAAAATACTGCTGTCGAACTCGACACTGATGCCTTCACCTACGCGTTCAACTTTTGCATCAGGAACCGATTGCTGAATGGCTTCAGCCTGTTTATCCATTTTCCTTCCAATAATGGTACCGGCTGTACCACCTACAGCAGCACCCAAAACCGTTCCCAAAGCGGTATTTCCGGTTGCCTTGCCAATTGCGGCGCCAAGCACCCCACCACCGGCAACACCTATAAGGCCACCCTTTTGGGTGTTGTTCATCGTTGCACAACTGCTAAACAGCAGCGTTATAGCCATCAGGCCGCTTGCTAAAGAAATTTTTGTTTTCATTTGGTCTTTCAATTAAGTTGTATTTCTGTCATATTTGTCTGTTCTCTAAAAAATGCATGATCTATGTAATAGGTAAAAAAATCAACTGCTGAAAAATTAGTTTCCAAATAAACAACATCCTTAACCGGAAGTTCAGTTTTCAGAATAGGGTTCCTTTCTGGCGATAAAATACAGCAAATGTTGTTCCGAAGAATACTCCTCAGTCTAAAGACTCTTGATTTCTGTCCGTCCGGTCTGAGTTGTCAGTTCCTACTTTCGGAATGAGAAGGTTGTTGTTCCAATATTATTCCCGTCGGTAAAGATATCGATCGAGTATTCGCCTTGCATAAACGGGGCTTCACCCTGGTTGTCCCAAAAAATATTGACAGGAAGCTCATTCCCTTCATAAGTTACTTCACGCATAACCGAGAATGGAATTTTAAGGTCCTCAAACTGGAACAGGTCATTCTTCGATTTTACCATCAGGATCTGGTCCGGACGTAGAATACGAACATAAATATTTTTATTGCCCCGTTTTGCAGTAACGTTCTTGCTCAGCGTAAAGCTGATTTGAAGCTTTTCTGCCTTGGAACAGTTGTTTACCTCGTTTCCTTTCTTGTTAATACCTGTAACAGTCAGGTTCATCGCTTCAAGCATGGCCGCCTTTTCAACTTTTTGAGAAAGTTGTTCCTTTTCTTTCTGGAGGGCTTTATTTCGTGACTCAACCTCTATATAATCCTGCTTGACCTGTTTGTTTTCCTCCATCAGTATTTTGTTTCGCCGGTTAAGAGAATCGACCTGCATAATATAATTCCGCATAATCCTGCGCAGCGACCCGACTTGATCCTGGTAGTTGGCTATCTGCGCATAGCTGGCTTTCTTTACCTGCCCGATTTCGAGCATCAGGTCCTTTACTTTGGTTTGGGCAATAAATAGCTGGGCATTCAGCGTATCGTTGTCTGTTTTTAGCGAATCATAATTTTGGACCATCCCGTTCAATTCCTGCTGCAGGGAATCCTTTTCTGCGTTCAGGGAATCCATCATTTTTTTATTTTCGCTGTGCTGCATAAAAAAAAGGACCAGGAGCACCAGCAGGATTACAGAAAGGAAGATGACGATCAGGTTATTCCTTCTTTCCTTATCCGTATTGCCAAGCGAAAATTTCTTTTTCTTATTTTCCAGATCAGCCATAGTTTCCCGTGTTTTTTATAATAAAAAGTAACGCTCACAAAAATAGTATTATTTTACAGCAGGTCAAACTTCACCCCTTTGGAAATTTCCGGGATATCGTTTTTATATTTCTTCCTGCTCTTGTTGTAAATTGGAATCGGTCCGGCCTTTCCTTATTTTTGTATATTAATTTTCGAAAAAAGTCAGGTAATGGCCAAAGCAAAAACAGTGTTTGTTTGTCAGAATTGCGGGAACCAGTCGCCCAAGTGGGTGGGACGTTGTACGAATTGCGGTGAGTGGAATACTTATGTGGAAGAAGTACAGGTAAAGGAGGTGAAGAATACATTACCTTCCCGCATGCCCAGTGGTTCCCGGCCCCAGAAGTTATCGGAGGTCGATTCCGGACAGATCGGGCGGATCGATACCCGGAATGCAGAGCTTAACCGCTCCCTGGGCGGAGGACTTGTTCCCGGATCGCTGGTATTGATTGGCGGTGAACCGGGTATTGGTAAATCGACCCTGGTGCTCCAGCTTGCCCTTGACCTGAACGACCGGAAAATTCTTTATGTTTCCGGGGAGGAAAGTATACAGCAGATCAAGATCCGCGCCGACAGGCTCAAGCGGGAAAATGAAAACTGTTATTTCCTTAGTGAAACTTCGCTTGAGAACATCCTTTCACACTGTGAATACATGGAACCGGAGATGCTTGTGATCGACTCTATTCAGACCATTTCAACTTCATATATCGAATCGTCTCCGGGAACAGTGAGCCAGGTACGCGAGTGTACCAACGGCATCCTGAGATACGCAAAGGAACGGCGGGTCCCGGTGATCCTGATCGGCCACATAACCAAGGAGGGGAGCCTGGCCGGGCCTAAAGTACTGGAGCATATGGTCGACACTGTCCTTCAGTTTGAAGGGGAAAACCAGTATATGTACCGGATCCTTCGTACCGTGAAAAACCGCTTTGGGTCGACATCGGAGCTGGGTATTTTCGAGATGGGCAATTCAGGCATGAGAGAAGTTTCTAACCCGTCTGAACTATTGATTAACCGTGATGATAACGGACTGAGCGGGACCGCTATCGCCTGTGCCATCGAGGGAAACCGGCCTTTGCTTATCGAGATACAGTCACTGGTCAGTACAGCTGCCTACGGAACGCCGCAGCGTTCGTCCACCGGATTCGACCTGAGGCGTATGAATATGCTGCTTGCTGTACTTGAGAAGAGGGCCGGCTTCAAGCTGGCTGCGAAGGATGTCTTTCTGAATATAGCGGGGGGAATAAGAGTCGACGATCCGGCGATTGACCTTGCTGTGATTTCCGCAATCCTTTCTTCCAACTTCGACCTGCCAATTCCTAAAGAGGTTTGTTTTACAGGCGAAGTGGGTTTGTCAGGAGAGATCAGGGCTGTTAACAGGTTTGAACAACGTATTTTTGAAGCGGAAAAATTGGGGATGCATAAAATTTTCATTCCGGAAAGCGGAAAAGCACTCAACCGCGGAAAATTCAGTATCAATATCGAACAGGTTTCCCGGGTAGATGATTTCTTTCGCAGATTATTCAGAAAAAAGTAATGCTTATTGGAAAAAAAGCTGTGGCCCCTGACCAACAGCTTTTAACAGTTACATTGCCCCTTCAATTGGCAGAAATCGGGGACGAATGAAGCCAGGGATGCGCCCAAAGGCGGCGTTTTTACCCCGAAAACTTCTGTTAGCGGCAGGTCTTCTGGCTTACCCTGGTACCGGAACCTTCCCGCTGCTTCCGGTTTTTCAGGAAGCTTTTTAGCAGTGGTATGTCCTCCGGGACCTTTAAACGGGCTTACAGCTGCGGGGACAGCTCCTGTTTTTCACAGGATTCCCTTTTCATCCGGACTGGTTCTTAGCATCCGGAACCGTTAACCTGTTGCAATAATACAACTAATTTTTTGGGTAAGGCACACTGTTATTTTAATTTTTTATATCTTTTTTAAACTCTGATTATCGGTTTATATAGCTGAGAATTCTAATTTTGTGTCCATGAGAAATAGAATAGTGAAAGTTTTTGTCATTTCGCTGGCGTGCCTGCTGGCTGCTGCTACCTGGTCGTGCAAGGAGAAGGGTTATCCGAAACCGAAACACCTGATCAGTGAAAAGAAAATGGCCAATATACTTTATGATATACATCTGAGCCAGGCTATGGCTGAGCGCTACCGGAGAAGGAATTCGGACAGTATCCGGATAGACCCGAAAGCTTTTTACCAGTCGGTGCTCGATAAGTACCATATTGAGGACTCCGTCCTGACAAAATCGATCATTTATTATTCAACTTACCCTAAACTTTATGAGCGGATTTATTCCAGGGTGATCGAACGGATGAATATGGAACAGGAAGAGATGAGAAAGAAAGAGAACATTAAAATTCCTGGTCGGGAAGAGAAAGGGCATGAGAGGAAGCCTGACCGTCTGCCTGAGAGAGAAGAGTAAGGCAGAACGCAAATTTTAGTGTCTATGTGGTAAAAAATAAAATTTGATGAAGCGGTTTGCAGCACATTTCGTGTTCCCTGTTTATGAACCTCCCTTTTCCAAAGGCATTGTTGAAACAGATGAGGCGGGAAATATCCTTGGCCTTGTCGATACGAAGGGTGAACTCATGGAACTGGCGGGCATGGAGTTTCATAACGGGATTATTTGTCCTGCTTTTGTTTTTCCGGAAAATCCATCATGGAATTTTTATTTTTCCAGGTTCCCTTTCCTGAAAAAGTACGAAAGGCTGGTCCAGGGAGAGATCCCTGGTGACCGTACGGTCCTGGAATGGATGAAAGCGGTTCAGAAAGAAGATAATCTCAGTATGGAATTGCTGATCCGCGTTTTTACACTCGATTCTGCAAGGGCTGTTGGAGAACACCATCTGGGAACACTTGAACCGGGAAAACGTCCGGGTTTGATCCTGATTGGCCGGATCGACTATCCAACCATGAAACTTACCGAAGGCAGCCGGTTGAAGCGACTGATTTAATCAGTACTTTTGCGGCAAAGCTTTTGCTATGTCGACTTTTCTTTTTGATAAAATTATTTTTGGACCGGTAAAGAGCCGCAGGCTTGGCGTTTCGCTGGGGATTAACCTTCTTCCGGAAGACAGCAAGTTGTGTTCGTTCGACTGTATTTATTGCGAATGTGGATGGACCCCGAGGTTACGGGCCAAAAAGGCAGAACTCCCCTCCCGGGAGCTGGTGGCCCAAAAGCTGGAGGAACAACTCCGGCAGATGAGTGAACAGTGTGAATTACCGGATGTGATCACCTTTGCCGGTAATGGAGAACCGACCCTTCACCCTGAATTTGCCGGGATTGTCGATGATACCCTGACCCTTCGTAACAGGTTTGCCCCTGACTGCCGGATCGCAGTCCTTTCCAATTCGACCATGATCCACCGGGAAGAAGTTTTCCAGGCCTTGCTTAAGATAGATGACAATATCCTGAAGCTGGATTCTGCCATTCCTTCGACAGTTGAAAAATTGGATTGTCCGCTTGGCCATTTCGATCTTGAAAAAGTAATTGCCCATCTGGCCAGGTTTGGCAATCACGCCATTATTCAGACCATGTTTCTGCGCGGTGAAAATAAAGGAAAATACATCGATAACACAACAACCGGAGAACTTGATGCCTGGCTGAAGACCCTTCAGGTAATACAGCCTGGTAAAGTGATGGTTTATTCGATTGACCGTGATACACCCGCCCGGGGATTGAGCAGGGTGAGCCGGGATGAACTGGAGCGGATCGCTTCCCGGGTCAGGGAGGCCGGCTTCGAAGTCCAGGTCTCTGCCTGACCGGAAAAACGGGACTGATCATTTTTGAATTATCAGTTGAGGTATGCCTTCTTTAAAACCATTTGACCACCTAACTAGTCAACCATTTTTTATAACGAGTGAACCTCTGCTAAATTTAGGTTCCCCTTTTTTGACAACATATTTCATCCATGATTGTTTAAGTAGTGTCTCCCCTGAACTGGTAATCTTTGGATGCTGCTTATCAGGAGGATCGTTATCTCCTGCGACCTTAACTTATAGATTAGGAATAAGATATTGATTTTATTTTACCATAAACCGGGGAGAGAAATGCTGTTTTTCCGGGATAAAAAAGTACGTATGACAATAAATTCATCTGCGGCTATTTTTACGGCCGTGAGGCATAATGACCTGCAATCCCTTTCCGGGCTGTTGACTGAAAATCCGGATATAAATGCTGTCGATCCTCAGGGACACACCCCCCTGATTATTGCTACCTACCATGGGTTGATGGACGCCAGTGTGTTGCTGCTTGATCACGGGGCAGATATTAACTATCAGGATTACTCGGGCAATACCGCCCTGATGGGAGTTTGTTTTAAAGGCTACGATGATATCCTGCAGCTGTTGCTTTCGAGGGGCGCTGATGTTAACCTTAAGAACCAGGGCCATGGAACCGCCCTGATGTTTGCAGCCATGTACGGTCACCGGAAAATTGTGGAAAAACTGCTGGCTGTTGGAGCTGATCCCGAGGTTCGGGATACGCGGGGGCTCAGGGCTGTTGATCTTGCCGTGCAACAGGGCAATCAGTCCATTGTTAACCTGTTGAAAAAAATATAGGGACGGGAACACTTTAGGACAAGACGCAAAGCCCGGAGTCCGGCCTGCAAACGAACAATAGCTGTTTTAATCTTCGGTTGTTTAATGCTTTCCGGTTGTGGGGCACTGAAAGTATAGGACCGGCGAACAATAGTAACAACAGAAACAATGTTAACCATTTTAACTATTATCCTTCTCCCTCCTGCATCCATAGACGGGCAATCTCAACAGAGATCCGGCTGATATTTTCGAAGAGGAATTTTACGAAAAATTCATGGGCCTGTTCATCGGCCTTGTCCGAAATAATGCGGATTACGGAACACGGGATGTTATAGTCGGCTGCCACCTGTGCGATTGCAGCTCCTTCCATTTCGGTGCAGAGCAATTCCGGAAACCGGTTGCAAATCCTGTTTTTCCCTTCGGCAGAAGCAATGAACTGGTCCCCTGTACCAATCGAACCTATAAAAAGACCGGGGTGGTAACCATTACCAATTGCCGGGTATTCGCCTTTGTCCAGGTTAAGGATGAATTTCTGTACTGCCCGGTGAGATTTTTGCCAGGCAACCGGGAGCAGCCCGAATTCAAATTTTTTCCAAAAAGGAGGTTCTACCTCAGGAAAATTCTCCAGCATATTGAGTTCCACGTCGTGTTGCACCAGCTTGTCGGCAACAATGATGTCCCCTACATTTAATTGCGCCTGCATCGATCCGGCAAGCCCGATGAAAAGCAACTGGTCTGCGTGATAAAGGTTTATGAGACTTGTTGCTGTCGATGCGGCAGCAACCTTTCCCCAACCCGAAAGGCACATCACAACTTCTTGTCCCTCGATGGTCCCTGAGTAAAACTCCCTCGATCCATGTTTTTCCACCTTCAGGTCTTTTATCAGATCCTCCAGCATCAGGATCTCTTCTTTCATTGCTCCTATAAGTCCGGTTTTCATCTCCTGGATTTTTTGTCAAAAATAATACCTCCCGGGTTTTCTTTTGTGTTTTTTCCCGGATTTCTAATGTCAGGTCAAATGGGATCAAATGACAATTCCGGTGGATAAAGATTATTTAAGCATAAATTTTGGCTAATCGGAATAGGAAGAAGGACTCCGCAAAGCACAATCTAAAAGCTTTAATCCTGGCATTGAAAGATTCGACAGAGGTATTGGAGACGACAGTATAGACCATCCGAAATCCGTTAAGACTCCGTCGCAAATACCGGGCATATGCGTTCTCAATGTAAGATTTCTTCGGTGAAACCCAATCAGAGAATCTTTTTTTAATCAGGAAAATTCAGAACAGAACGGTGCGGATGGCCGTCAAAACGCCCGGGGGAGGGTTCGTTTTGACAAGATTTTTGCTTCCTTTTCATCGACTGGAAAAGGAAGAGCCTGTCCGGCTCAAGGACAGAAATTACAAAAAAAGTTGTTGTTTGCGCTTAAAAGAATCCGGATCCGGTAAGCGGGACCTGATTGCCTAAATCAGAAAGGCCATCGGAATTTTGATTAAACGGGTATTCTGCCTGGCAGGCAATGATAAACTTATCTTTTTCTCAACCTGTTTTTGTCTCGTCTAAAAAACACAAATTGATTCCCCTCAACTTTTTAAAGTGATCCTGTTTTTCCTATTGATCCGCTTTGACACTAAGAGTTATAGCAAAAAAAAGGCAGCTTCAACAAGCTGCCTCAAAGCCATGAAAACAATTAAACAATGTTCAGAAAACAGAAAACTAGAAACAATTATATCGTAAAAATCTCTTGGTTCTTCACCTCGAGCATTTTGTCTACCTTTTTACTGTAGTCGTTGGTCATCGACTGGACCTGTTCTTCAGAGTCCTTTTCAATGTCCTCTGAAAGTCCGTCTTTAATCAACTTTTTCAGCGCTTCGTTGGCTTCCTTCCGGGCCGACCGGATACTTACCTTGGCATGTTCGCCCACCTGGCTTACCTGTTTCGATAATGACTTGCGCCTTTCTTCAGTAAGCGGCGGTACATTAATCCGGACAATCTCCCCGTTGTTTTCCGGGTTAAAGCCCAGGTTTGCATTCAATATAGCCTTTTCAATAGGCCCGATCATGTTTTTTTCCCACGGTTGTACTGCAATTGTTCTTGCGTCTGGTGTGCTGATATTCGAAACCCGGATTAACGGAGTCATTGTTCCGTAATAATCAACTGTCACACCATCAAGCATTCTAACGGAAGCCTTGCCAGCACGTATATGAACCAGTTCTTTTTCCAAGTGATCAGCAGTAGCCTCCATTTTTTCTTTACAAACTTCCAGAATTAATTCAACTTCGTCTTCCATAAAAAACAATGGTCAGTTCATTTTTGCGCTGTGAGCAAATATAGAAGAAAAATAAAGAATTTTATAATTACTTTACGTTTTTTAATCAAAAAATGCTCAAAAAAATATTTACAGATGTACCAAAGTACCAATATTTTCGCCTAAGATGACCTTTTTAAGGTTACCTGGAACATCCATATTAAACACAATAACAGGCATTTTGTTCTCTTTGCACATGGTCGTTGCCGTGAGGTCCATCACTTTTAACCCTCGCCGGTAAATTTCGTCGAAAGAAATTTTTTCAAACTTTACGGCCTGCGGGTCTTTTTCCGGGTCCGCAGTGTAGATGCCGTCCACGCGTGTACCTTTCAGCATGACATCGGCCCCGATTTCGATGCCCCTGAGCGATGATCCTGTGTCGGTGGTGAAGTAGGGGTTGCCTGTCCCGGCCGAAAAAATGGCAACCTTACCTGCTTCCAATGCTTCGATAGCTTTGTCTTTCGAGTAAAACTCGCCTACCGGCTCCATCCGGATCGCGGTAAACACATTCGACTTTACACCAATTGATGTGAGGGCAGAGTTTAACGCCAGGCTGTTGATTACAGTGGCCAGCATACCCATCTGGTCGCCTTTGACGCGATCGAATCCTTTTGAGGCGCCGCTTAGCCCACGGAAAATGTTGCCCCCTCCGATCACAATTCCTGTCTGGACCCCCATACTGGCGATCTCGCCAATCTGCTCTGCATATTCGTTCAGCCTTTGGTTATCGATACCATATTCCTGGGTCCCCATGAGCGACTCTCCGCTAAGCTTCAGAAGTACACGTTTGTATGCCGTCATTAGTTAATGATTTTTTGCAAAAGTAGAAAAAAACCGGAAAGGCCATGACAGGCATAAGTGTTTTTTGTGTCTTAACGTTCTGCTTTCACCACATTAGGCACGCAGTAGTAATTGTGAATGAAGAAATGAGGGAATGAGAGAATGAAGAAATGAGGGAATGAGGGAATGAGAGAATAATACCCCTAACCAAAAGGAACCACAACAGAATCAACTGTTCGAACGTTTGAAAGGTTCGAATGTTTGACGCTTCGCTGTTGGAATAAGACCACATAGGCGTATTGTGAACTGGTGAATTGGTGAATGAAGGAATGAGAGAATTGGAGCCTGAAACAACACACGATAATTGTTTGAATGGTTTGATTGTTTGACGCTTTGCTGTTGGGGCAGGGAGCATAAGGCGAAGCGCATAGAGACCGGGAACCGGAAATCGACTAAAAACAGAAACAAACAAAAATTTTTATGATTGCTCTCCGCTCTTCTTACCGATGAACTGCCAGTGACCGCCCTTGTCGGGACCTACGCGCTTAATGATACCGGCTTTTTTCAATTTTGATAACCTCGATTTTGTGGCGGACATTCCTTTGCCTATCCGACTTGAAATTGTGGAAATGGAGACGCTTCTGTTTTTTTCTATCAGCGATAGGATCAATTCATCTGTCTCATCGGTTTTCAGGTCGGTTCCCTGTCACGTGCTTTCTCTGTTTCCGGAAAAAACTGTTACCGCGAAACCTTCGGGTATCAGTTCAAACCTGGGTTGTGGCAACCCGTAATTTTTGAAAATATCCAGTACCCTCTTTATTCCTGTACCGTATTTTTCAATCAGCCCCATTTCCTTTGTAATTTTGGCTATCTGACGATTACAGGGCATAGACACATAAGTATTTGAAAGTAACTGTTCAATGATCCAGGTTTGCACCGTTTCCTTCCCGATTTGAACTCCCTGAATTTCACCCCGGTCTGATATGCCAATGTAAACAGTACCACCTTTTGAGTTTGAAAAAGCTACTACGGTTTCAACAACATCTTTGCAGAAAGTTGTTTTCAGTTCTACCATTTCCGATTCGTTGGCAGGAATGATGTGTGTCATGTTGATTCCCGTCATCTTGTTTTTTTCAATCACCTGATTATGTGTATTATTCTTCATGTCTTTCAGTAAAGATACAATAAAACCGGAGTTGTAGCACGATATTAAAGTCTTCTCTTACTAACTATTTAATAAACAATAAAATTAACCACAGATAACACGGATAAACACAGATTAAAAACAACTGAAACCATATCAACAATAGTAACAACAGAAACCATTTTTCTTGTCTTTGCGTTCAGTTCACAGCGTCTTTTATTTCCGGATGAAACGTTAATAACTAATCAAAGATAAAAAGGTCTTTTAATAACTTATGTGCTGAAAAATATGTTTATGCTTTCGGACATATAAAGTTATTGTGAATTTTTATTTAATTTGCGGCAGTTAAAATTTTTATTTTTTTTAAATGTTATTCTTTTGTTTAATAAATAGATAGATTTACGTCCTTTTTTTAAATATTTATTCTTAACAATTGTATAACATAAAAAAAACAGCATTTTGTTTTTAAATATTGACAAAAGTTAGATATTTGTTGCGTGACTTTTATCAGAGTTTTGTGCAGCTTATTATTTGTAGAATTACTCTTTGGGATAAAAAATTGACAAAAATTGGGAAGATGCCGGGTATACGGCAAGTAGCGTAGCTTTGCCTAAAAAATCAATATAATTTTAAAGTGCCTGATGTTCAGCTGGTTGGAAAGGGATCTTTTTAGTGTTTTTTATATTTTAGCAGGCTGGCAGGTGATAAAGTTGGGGTGGAGAATTAAATTTTTCTGTTTGTGTGAGGTGACATTGTGAGGATCCGGGTTAAGGGAAAAGATTGAAGTTGGATTTCGAGAATAGTCCGGAGCAGAACGATTGATGGAGAGGTTCCTGTCTATTGTTTTTAGGAATAAAGATTTATCCTTAATTGCTGACTTAATTTCAGGTTTATGACTAACTTGGTGACCAGACAAACCCGCGTTTATAAGTGGTATGCTTTATATACCCGGTCGAGAATGGAGAAGAAAGCACTCCGTGATCTTGAGCTAAGAGGAGTTGAATGCTATCTCCCTTTGAAGAAGGTGAAAAAATGTTGGGGAAAACAATCCCGGACCACATTCCAGCCACTGATTCATTGCTATGTTTTTGTGAAAGTAAGTCATGTCGAATTTTATGATGTGCTGATGACCGATGGTGTTCTGTGGTATGTTTGTTTCGGAGGACAACCTGCGGTTATTCCTGACAATCAGATGGATAATCTGAGGCTGTTTATTGAAAAGGATACAGAAAGCGTAGAGGTTACTTCAGAACGGATACAGAAAGGAGATCGGATACGTGTGACGGAGGGGCCTTTAAAGGACGCCTGCGCCGAGGTTGTTGAGATCAGGGGCAGGAGCAGGCTTCTTCTTCGTTTCAATTCGTTGGGCTGCTGCGTCCATGTCGAGCTGGGATCCAATATCGTTGCGCTTCTCCCTTCCGGTGGATCTGTTCTGGAAGCTAATTCAGAGGAAGGGTATTGTCTCAATTATTAAAATGCTGCTATTTAGCTTTTCTGCTTTTGGCAAGAGATACTTGCTGTAAAACTTATTAATATTCTCCCTGTTATTGTGTGAGTACTTCCCAAAGTACTGTCGCCTGTACGATATGGCGGTTTGGATTCTGAATTTTACCGATATTTAGATAAGGGGAACATCGTTCCAGCATTAGGGAAACTGGTTAATTTTTCATGATAGAGGCAACGTTAGCGTTGTCTCTATCTTTGAAAATTCAATTATCTTCCTTGCTTCCATGTTCAGTTTAAACCGCAATAGATACATCTGTGCACAGTAGAACAAATTACAATAGTAACTAAAGGAACAATGATTGTTTGAACGTTTGAAAGTTCTAATGTTTGACCTACGTTGTTGGGGTGGAGGGACATTGAGAATTAGTGAACTAGTGAATTGGTGAACTGGAGAGACAGAAGCCATTCCCCAATCAAACAACGAAGTGTCAACCGCTCAAACGTCGTAGCCTCAGACAATAGAAACTACTCTTCACTTCTTTGAGCTTTTGTGTTCGGTTATCGCCACGAATAGTACGGATGAACACAGATTAAAACAATAACCAGACAGGTGCATTGTGAACTAGTGAGTTGGTGAACTAGTGACTAAAAGAATGATTGAATGAAGGAATGAGAGAATTGAATCCCCAACAATCGGAACTAGAGTAACAACAGAAACCATCCTCAATCAAACAACAAAGTGTCAAACGCTCGAACGGCGTAGCCTCAAACAATTCAAGCATTCAAACGATTTAAATATATCCTGAAAATCCCATTGTTTTAAATATCTATTTTTATGAGAAATATTATATACATATTTTTTCTTTTATTTATTATTGTTTTCACTGGTTGCCGGAGCAGTGAGGAGCTTATTTACCTGCAAAACGCGGGGCAGGATGAGCTGTTGAAAGGCCTTTCGCAGGATCAGACCGAATACCTGATTAAACCGGGCGATATCCTTTATGTGAGCATCAAGTCGCTTAATAGTGATGTTAACGTCTTGTTTAATCCGGAAGAAGGGATGCAACAGTCAAGTACAACAATGGGGTACCAAAAGTATACGACACCACAGGGAGCTTATTTGTATGGTTTTGAGGTGGACGAGAAAGGGAACCTGAACCTGCCCATCCTGGGTAAAATTGCTGTTGCCGGGAACCAGCAGCAGGATATCGAAAAACTGGTGCAGGCAAGGGCTGACCAGTTCCTGAAAGAAGCTACGGTGAAAGTGAAGTTGCTTAATTACCGGGTAACGGTGCTGGGTGAAGTCAAGTCCCCTGGTGTCTATTATAATTATAATAATGATTTTACGGTACTCCAGGCGATTGCCATGGCTAATGGCAACACGGATTATGCACGGATAAAACGGGTTATGGTGATGCGACCGGAGAAAGGCGGCAAACGGACTTACATCCTGGACATGACAGACAAGAATATCTTTGACTCCCCGGCCTTTTACTTGCACCCGAACGATTATGTGTTCGTCGAACCCGATAAATACAAGAGCCTTTCCCTGAACAGCCAGGTCATCTCTGTTTCGTTATCATCACTGAGTATCCTGGTGGCCATCATCGGCGTGCTGTGGTAATATGAAGGAAGTACCACATAGTCACATAAGGACATCGAGTAAAACAATAGCCATATTAGGAATATTGTGAGCTAGTAAGTTGGTGAACTGGTGAGTTGGGAAAACAGAAACCATCCCCCAATCAAGCAACGAAGTATCAAACAGTCAAACGGCATAGCCTCAAACAATAGGAACAATATTAACCATCCACCCCATCCTTCGTGTCTTTGCGTTCAGTTTAAGAAACAGCGAAGCGTCAAACAATTCAAACATTCAAACCGTCCAAACATTATACTCATATGCAACAAAACCTTTCCCCTTCTGCACCTGTAGTACCACAGGATAATGAGGAAGAAATCGACTATAAACGTATTTTTTTCCTGCTTTTAAAAAACTGGTACTGGTTTGGCGTTTGCGCCTTTATCGCGCTTGTCTGCGCTTTTATCTTTAACCATTTTTACCGGCAGCAGAACTATTCGGTCGATACGAGCATCCTGATCAACGACGATAATCAGAAGATGGACCTGGATAATATTTTCGAGAAGGCTTTAATGAACGGGGCTTCTGATGTCACGATCGGGAACGAGATCGAGTTGTTGCAATCCTATACCCTGGCCCGCAGGGTTTTCGAGAAGCTGAACTGGCGGACTTCCTGGTACCAAAAAGATTTCTTCAAGTGGAATGGCTTGTATATGCAGGAGCCTTTTCTGGTGCAGGAAAGCGAGCAGGGGAACAACCTGGAGGGATTGACCCTTTATCTGGATCCGGGAAAGGACAGTACGTATACCATTAGCGCTGACGGAAAGGTTACAGTTAACAATGCCCTTACGAACGTCGAATTTAAAGCAAAGGGAAAGTTCGGTGAACCTTTCAGGAACAAGTATTTTCACTTCACGCTTTACCCGAAGGTCCCGGTCGATTCGATTGAAGGTGAAGCGTATTCTTTCCTGTTCAACAACCCCAGCGACTTGGCAAAAGCTTATCTGAAGCAGGAAAAGATCGAGCAGACCGATAAGAAAAACGATGTTATCCGTCTTTCGCTGGAAGGTACAGACCCTCTCCGGAAAATTCACTACCTGAACGGTCTGGTGAGCGAGTACATCGACCAGAAACTGGAATTTCGTTCAGAGATCAACCGTCGTTCGCTCGATTTCATCAACCGGCAGTTGTCGGGCATGTCCGACTCGCTGACCGCTGCCGGTAAGACGGTGACGAATTTCCGTACAAGCAACCAGGTGGTGGATATCAGCGCCCAGGGACAGATGGTGATGGGACAGCTGAGCGACATCGAGAAGGAACGGTCCCAGAGCCAGATCCAGCTCGATTACTTCAGGAACCTGCTAAGCTACCTGAACAATACCGACAGCATCAAGAAAATGGTGATGCCTTCGGTGGTTGGTGTTGAAGATCCTTCCTTGAATTCCATCGTGTTGAAACTGACAGACCTGTATAACCAGCGGGAAGTCCTGTCGTTCAGTACGCATGACAATAACCCGACCATGGTGCTGCTGAACAAGGAGATCAGGCAGGTATCGACCCAGTTGCGGGAAAACCTGATCAACCTGATCGACAATTCGAAACTGGCTATCCGGAACCTGAAAAAGCGGGAAGATGATATTAACAGTCAGCTGAACAACTTACCGGGAAAGGAACAGCAGCTGATTAATATAACCAGACAATATGACCTCACCAACGAGATCTATACCTTCCTGCTGCAGAAACGGGCAGAGACCGAGATTGCCATGGCCTCCACGGTTTCCGATGTCCAGGTGATCGACCCTGCCCGATTGGAACGGGTCGAGAAAAGCGGGATGTCCCCAAAGATTTATTACGTGATTGCTTTGATCCTGGGCCTGGGCCTTCCCGGGGCGTTAATCCTGATCATGGATTTCATGAACAATACGATCCAGTTGCAGGAAGACGTGGTGAAGCTGACGCCGCTGACCATTGTCGGCAATGTTCCCCATTCAGAGAATGCCTCTGAGTTGGTAGTTGTGGAGAACCCGCGTGCCCCGATCACGGAAGCATACAGGGGCATACGCACCAACCTGCAGTACCTGCTTAACCAGGAAGGGCAGAAGATTATCGGCATTCACTCGATACAGCCGGGCGAAGGAAAATCGTTTAACTCAACCAACCTGGCTGCCATCCTGGCGGTGAACGACAAAAAGGTTTTGCTGATCGGGGCAGATATGCGTAAGCCGAGGTTGCACCGGATTTTTGGGACTTCTACCGCGGAAGGTTTGAGCACCTTTCTGATCGGGCAGTCGAAATATGAAGATATCATTATCCCGACCAATGTCAGGAACCTGTTCCTGGTGCCTTCCGGTCCGGTACCGCCTAATCCGGCCGAGCTGCTGGAATGCGATAAGTACAGTAGGCTGATCGATCTGGCCAGGAAAGATTTCGATTTTATCGTGGTCGACAATGCCCCCGTATCGTTTGTTACCGACGGACTGATCACCGGCCGTCAGGCCGACCTGAATATCTTCATCCTGCGTTACGGGGTCAGCCGGAAAGATCAGCTCAAGTTTATCAACGATATGGCCGCCCAGGGCGTGATGAAACACCCGTCGTTGCTGATCAACGACATCAAGCTCGACCGTTTTGGGTATGGCTATCACTACTATTCATACCGGTACTCGTATAAAAATAAGTATTACAATTACAGCGAGGACCATCACCATCATAAAAAGTCGTTGCTGGACAAATTTAAACTGAACGCAAAGGCGCAAAGACGCTAAACAGAATGTGAAGGCACAAAGAAAAAGAAAGTAAAGACGCAAAAAATGGTTTCTGTTGTTACTATTGTTGATATGGTTTCAGTTGTTTTCATCTGTGTTCATCCGTGCTATCTGTGGTGAAAACTGAACGATAAGACGCTAAACTGAACGCAAAGGCGCAAAGACGTGGAAAGTAGTTTCTATTGTTAATATGGTTAACATTGTTACTGTCGTTTGAGGCTGCGCCGTTTGAAAGTTTGACACTCCGTTGTTTGATTTGGGGGATGGCTTCTGTTTTTCAGTTCACCAACTCACTAATTCACGAGTTCACCAGTTCTCAATGTCCCTCTGTCCCAACCGCGAAGCGTCAACCAATTGAACCATCAAACCATTCAATCAATTATCGTCTCTATGGTTAATATTGTTGTTTTTGTTTTTATTGTTTCTGTCGGTAACATTGTCTCTATAGAGAGGATTCCTGTTTATTGCTACTCTTATTGCTAAGATTGCGCTTTTAGGGAGGGTGTGGTTAGTATTGTTTCTGTGGTTCCTGTTGTTTCTATTGTTAGTCGGCACCCGGCTTTCGGGTATCCCTCTAACCGCGAAGCGTCAAACAATCAAACCTTCAAACTGAACCGTTCAAACAATTATCGTCTGTTGTTAATATGGTTAAGATGGTTCCTATTGTTGCGGTTCCCTGATTTTTGTTTTTCTTCCATAATTCACAAGTTCACCAACTTGCTAGTTCACAATGTGCCTAATGGTTATTGTTTTTAATCTGTGTTCATCCATGTTATCTGTGGTTATCCGGGGTGAATTGAAATAATTGTTTATCTTTATAATTCAAAAATGCTTATATAATTTTTTTGTAACGGAAAAATAAATCAGGTACGTATGTTTTTTGACGATTATCTTTCACATCGTGATGCCCGGGTCCGAAAATCATTATTATGGGAATATGATACCGATCGTTTCGACTGGATGGCAATGCGAACGCTCGTGGTGCAACGCGTGATAGAGCGGGGAAGAAAGGATGATTTTTACGCTATTCTGAACTGTTACGGATTAGATGGAGTGAAAGAGGCGATCAAAAAAATTTCATATATGAACCGGAAGGATCTGTCATTTGTCTGTTCTGTTTTTGGATTAAAAAAGGAAGAACTGAAATGTTATATAAAGAAACAATCAGCCGAACAGCACTGGGACTCCTGAACAGGTTAATGCAGGATAGTGAAATCAACGATTTCGTTCTGGTTGGAGGGACGGCACTGGCTTTGCAAATAGGTCACCGGATAAGTATTGACTTTGATTTGTTTACCGATAAAGCATTTGACGAGCAGGTGTTAGCAGATTACCTCAGAAAGAGTTATCAGTTTGAGATGGATTTTATTTCAGCCAATACTTTAAAAGGAGAGATTGAAGGAATCCAGATCGATTGTATTGCCCACCAATACCCCTGGATTGAAAAAACCGCGACGAATGAAAATATACGTTTGGCCAGTCTTTACGATATTGCAGCCATGAAGCTGAATGCTATTGCCGGAAGTAGGACGCGATTAAAGGATTTTATTGATATAGCCTTTTTATCCGGGGAAATGACATTTAATAAAATGCTCGATGGATATGAACGAAAATACAACAGTAATCAGGTTATTCCGGTTAAGGCACTTACATACTTTGATGACATCAATTTTAATGAGCCTGTAAAAATGATGGGTAAAACAACTTTCGAATGGAAGATGATCGAATCCAGGCTTAAGGAAATGACAAAATTCCCGAACAAAATATTTTGTCAGTTCCTTGCTGAACGATAAGACGCTAAACTGAACGCCAGGTCGCGAAGGCAAGAAGAAACTGAACGCCAAGATGCTAAGACGCAAAAAATGGTTTCTGTTGTTACTATTGTTGATATGGTTCCCTGCTTTTGGATATCCCTTCAACAGCGAAGTGCCTACAATTAAACCATCGAACTGTTCAAACAATTATTTTCTGTTGTTAATATGGTTAACATTGTTTCTATAGTTGACCGGGTGACGGTATCCATGTTGATCTGTGCTATCTGTGTTTATCCGGGGTGAATAAAATGATCATGATTTCTCTGAAAATCTTTTTAACAATAAATTTTTCAACATTACACGTGTAACACAAATGAGTTATACGTGAAACACGTTTGCGTTATACGTGTAATACAATCGTGTTATAGGTGTAATCGAAATGAGTTATACGTATAACTTTTCAGAGGGACAAGTTGCCCGTAAAATTAGATAAAGGAAATCTGGTCTTCAATTGAATAGTTTTGTCTTTAATCTTAATCAATAATTTATTTTGACTTCAGAAAATAATAAACGCATCGCGAAAAACACTCTCATGCTGTATACACGCCAGGTGTTGATTTTATTGGTTAGTCTTTATACTGTGAGGGTTGTATTGAACGTACTTGGTGTAGAAGATTACGGGATTTATAATGTTGTTGGAGGTATTGTAACCTTTTTCTCTTTCCTGAGCGGAACGATGGCTTCGGCTACACAGCGCTTCTTTTCTTTTGCATTAGGCCAGCACGATATTGATAAATTGAAAAAGACATTTAGTGTAAATTTGATTATTTATGCAGCAATAGCTTTTATCGCTTTGGTATTACTGGAGACAGTTGGATTATGGTTTGTGAATAACCAGTTACAAGTACCACCGGAAAGATTTGAGGCTGTAAAATGGGTTTATCATTTTTCGGTGTTAACCTTTATCGCAACCATTTTTACAACGCCTTTTATGGCTATTATTATTGCCCACGAGGATATGCAGATCTATGCTTATGTCTCGATCGTGGAAGCTTCTCTGAAATTGGTTATCGTGTTTTTACTTACTTATTTACCCTGGGATAAGCTTGAGTTATACGGAATGCTTGTTTTTGCTGTAGCCTTAATAAATATGAGTGTTTATATTGGAATTTGCATTCGAAAGTACATTGAATGTCAGTTTAAAGAATTCTGTTGGGATAAAGCATTGTTGCGTGAAATTATTGGATTTACAGGGTGGACCCTTTTTGGACAAACAACTACCGTTGCCAGAAATCAGGCGGTAACCATTCTTTTAAATCAGGTATTTAATCCTGTCGTAGTCGCAGCAAGGGCAATCTCTATGAATATAACTAGCCAAATCAATTTATTTTCGAATAATTTTAATGTTGGCCTTTACCCTCCAATTATTAAGTCATATGCGGCAAATGACAGAAAAGAGATGTTTTTTCTGATTTTTAATGGATCAAAAATTACATTTTTTCTGATGTGGGTATTTGCTTTACCTATGTTTTTGGAGATGGATACGATATTAAACTTATGGCTAAAAAATCCTCCTCCGGAAGCAGTCTTGTTTACCCGTTTGGCATTGGTTGAAGTGTTGATTAATTCTATAAGTTTACCAATCACTACTGCAGCGCGTGCCCCGGGGAGAATGAAAGTATATGAGCTAACTCTTGGGTCTATCCAAATTGCACTTTTCATTACAGCATGGATTGTTTTAAGATTGGGAGGTGCAGCTTATTCGGTCTTTATCGTTGCTATTGTTGTCAATCTCGTAATGTTTATCGTTCGTCTATTGATTGTAAGCAAGCTTATCGGACTCTCTATTCAATCTTTTACCATTCAAGTTGTCATTCCAGTCTTAACCATTATTTTGCTCTCACTAGTCCCTTCTGTTGGATTATGTTTATTTTTAGGCAAAGGTTTGTTATTCACAGCTATTTCAATATTATCAAGCGTAATATTTGCCTCCATTGCCATGTATTTTATAGGTTTAAATAAAAAGTGGCGTAAAAAAATAATAACTCAGGTTATCAATAAGCTGCATAAAATATAATAATACTATAATAACTATGAATATTTTGGTGTTAGGGGGTACTGGAGCAATGGGGACGCACTTAGTTAAACTGCTCTCTGAAAATGGCGCAAAGATCTGTGTTACTTCTCGAAAATGCAAAAATTCTGGAGACCATGTCAAATATATTCAAGGCAATGCACAAGATATAAGCTTTCTTAAGACAATTTTGCAGGAACACTGGGATGTAATTGTTGATTTCATGGTATACACGACAACTAACTTTAAAGAACGTGTTCCCCTTTTATTAGGCGCCACGTCTCAATATGTTTTTCTAAGTTCTGCCAGAGTATATGCGAATTCGGACACTCCTATTACAGAAGAATCATCACGCTTACTTGATGTCTCCCGAGATAAGGAATTCCTGGCAACAGATGAGTACTCATTAGCGAAAGCCAGGCAAGAGGACATTTTAAATAGTTCAGAATATAACAATTGGACGATAGTCAGACCATATATTACTTATAGTGAAAACCGCTTGCAGCTTGGTGTTTTGGAAAAAGAAGAATGGCTTTACCGCGCTTTGCATGGGAGAACGATTGTTTTTTCAGAAGATATAATGTCTAGAATGACAACCTTAACATATGGATTGGATGTATCTAGGGGGATAATGGCTGTTATTAATAATTCCTATGCACTCGGCAAAGTTTTTCATATAACGACTTCTGAATTCATTAAATGGAGTGAGGTGTTGAACATTTATCTATTGGTTTTAGAGGAATATTTAGGGTATAAACCGAAAGTATTGTTGCAGGACCTGGATGATTTTTTGAAAAGTAAGCCAGCTAAATACCAAATTTTATACGATAGACTTTTTGATAGACAATTCTACAGCTCTAAAATTGCTCTATATGTTGATGTAGCTAATTTTATTAAACCAGAAGCAGGATTAATAAAATGTTTGAAAGAGTTCTTGAATAATTCTCAATTTGATTATATTAACTGGAGATTGGAAGCGAAGAAAGACAGACAAACAAAAGAAAAAACTTCTTTAAATGAAATACAGGGAATCAAGCAAAAAATAAAATATTTAATTTACAGATATTTTATTATTAATTAATCAAGCAAAGATATAAATATGAGTACAATGACAAATGCCCAAATAATATTTGCGTTACTTAAGCAGCACAATATACGGTATATCCTGATAAATCCGGGGACGACCAATATTCAACTTGTTCAATTAGTGCAGAATGACCCGTCCTTTACATGTTATTCTGTGGTAGATGAGCGTAGCGCTATGTATTTTGCCATCGGTTTGTATTTGGAACTGGGCGTACCTATTGCAACCACCTGTACCAGTGCACAGGCCACGCGCAATTATATTCCCGGGCTTACGGAGGCATTTTATAAACACGTTCCTATTCTTGCTATTACGGCATCAAAACTTCCTATATATACTTATCAGGAGTTTATGCAACAACCTGACCAAACCTCGCTACCCAAAGATGCTGTCAAACAATCTTTTGCACTGCCATTTATTAGTACAAAAACAGATGAATTGATGTGTGAACGTATGGTAAATGAAGGTATTCTCGAGCTTACTCACCGCACCCCGGGGCCTGTTCAACTTAACATGCCGGTAGATGATGAGGTGATACGGGCTGTAATTGATCCCAATTTGCCTCGGGTAAAGGTAATACACCGTTATATGGAAAGGGAAGTTTGGAACGTGTCGCTTGCCGGACGTAAAATAATGCTGGTAATTGGTGAACATCGTCCATTTAATGAAAAACAAATTGCTGTTATTGAGAAATTTACTGCTTCATACAACGTCTTTGTGTATGTAAATCATTTATCAAATTATCACGGTAAATATACAGTTTTTGGCAACCTGGCAATGACAACAATGACAAACAGCGAATTTATAAAAACATACAAGCCCGATGTTCTAATTACTATTGGAGGACAGACTGGTGATTATCCACTTTGCTGGCGGTTGTCAGCCGGTGATAGATTCGAGTTTGAACACTGGCGTATTAGCGAAGACGGTAGTATCGCTGATACATATTTCAAATTAACCAAAGTTTTTGAATGTGGTTTTGAAACTTTTTTTGAACGAATGTCGCTTGATTCGATGGCAGAACACAGTTACTATGAATTCTGGAATGAACATATCTCTTCACTTTCAATACCACAGAATTTGCCTTTTTCTTCGCCGTGGATAGCGCAGCAGCTGCACATGGAGATACCGTCTGGCAGTTCCCTTAATTTTGCAATACTCAACTCTTTGCGTTCGTGGAATCATTTCCCTGTTGATAAGTCAGTTACTTGCTACGCCAATGTGGCTGCATTCGGGATAGACGGCTGTATGTCGATGTTTCTGGGCCAAAGTGTGGCAACCAATCGTTTATGTTTTCTTGTCATTGGCGATTTGGCGTTTTTCTACGACATGAATTCTTTGGGCATTCGCCATATAAAAAATAATGTTCGCATTCTGTTAGTTAATAATGGTGGAGGAGTTGAATTTAAGTTAAGTGGTGATGAGCTGATGCAAAAGGTAGATATTGACTCTTATATCGCTGCTTCTGGGCATTTCAAAGGTAGTGCAAAAAGTTGGGCGGAGTCAAATGGTTTCAAATATCTGACTGCCATGACAAAAGAGGAATTTCTAAGTCAGAAAAATGAATTTATTAGCGAGGGAACACAATCAATCGTATTTGAGGTGTTTACAAATTGGGAAGACGACAGCAAAGGATGTAGGGATATGATGACTGCAAATAAAAAATACGGTGCGATTAAAGAGGGTATAAAATCCATTGTTGGAAAGAAAGGTGTAGAAACTTTAAAAAAAATCATAAAGTAGGGAAATGGGAAAGAACATAATTATATCAGGCTTGATGTTGAATGAAAATAATCGTGGAACCGCGGCATTGGGTTATGGTTCATTCCATTTTTTGTATCAAAAAGGAATGTTATCTGATCATAAAATTATTAGTTTTTATTTTTATAAAAATTTTTTTAAGCACTTTGGTAAAAAAAAAGTTATTAACGAAGTAAAGATTGGTGAGAAAATTATTAGTGTTGAAACTGAATATATATTTTTTATATTTCATAGGTTGATAACGTTCTTTAAAATAAAGAACCCTTTATTACGATTAAATAGGATTTTGTTAGAAACAGAATACGTGGCTTGTATTAATGGCGGTGATGGTTTTTCTGATATTTATGGAACAAAAACTTTTAAATCGCGACTTCCCGACACTAATTTAGCAATGATTTACAAAATTCCACTAATATTGTTGCCTCAAACGCTTGGACCATTTAGTCAGAAAAAAAATTTTAAATTGGCAGAGAAAATTTTAAGATATTCTTCAAAAATATATGTGCGAGATTTAAGCTTCAAAAAGGAATTGGATAAATTGAAATTAAATTACGAATTGTGTGATGATTTATCGTATTATATGCAGCCCGATAACGTCGATAATTTGGATATCCTTCCAAATTCAGTTGGCTTGAATGTGAGCGGATTGGCATACTCAAATCAATTTCGTGCATTGTCAAACAAGTTTGATAATTATCCACTGCTTATCGAAAAAATTATCAGTAGATTTCAAGAGAAAAACATACCGGTTTATTTAGTATCCCACTCTTACAATTATACAAAACCTGAAATAAACAACGACGATTTAGAAGCGAATAAAGCCGTATATTGTTCTTTGAAAGACAAAAAAGGAGTTTATCTTGTAAATAGGAACTTGACTTCTCCGCAATCAAAGTATTTAATTTCGCAATTCGAGTTTTTTATTGGAACAAGAATGCATGCATGCTTTGCTGCAATTTATACGCATACGCCGCTTTTTGGCTTGGCTTACAGTTATAAGTTTAAGGGAGCCTTTGATGAGTATGGATTATATGATAATTATGCAAACATTGAGGATTTGAAGAATGAAAACATTTCTGTTGTATTATCCAAAATTGAAATATCTTATAATAAAAGGAATAAAACAAAAGACATTTTGAGTAATATTTAACTATCCCCTGAAAATGTTCACACAATATTCTGAAACATAGATTTACCGGGGGATTTAGCTACAAAAAAATGAGGAAAGCTGACTGAAAGTGGTATTTTTGAATTATTACCAACAATAACAATATAAACAATCAACATTATATCAATAAGTATTACCGGAACCAGTTTAGAACAAAATTAACGAATACTTTTTCCGGTTTTCAGGTAATATGACAAAACCGGAGAGTCGTTGTATAAGGGGAAATGTTAAAAGGGTCCGAGATTGGAACTGTACTTGTCAATAAAATCGCATCGGTCATAACGATGATATCTTATTGAGCCAAACCACTAAGTATTTTCATAACCATTACAACAAATATTTTTTTAAGAAACTCTTTCGGAGCCATCTCGAAAGCCTCAAAGGGAAAATCCATCATCGGGATTATATTTTTGGGTGTTTCTGATATCCAAAAGAAATATGTAAGATTCATGGGAAGTATTGATTATGTGAAAGATGGTGTGATGGTAATATTGGGTTGGCTATTGGCTAATGGTTGTTGTGCTCTTTGGTAAAGACCAAACCATGACTTCGCTTATCAACAAATTTTACTATCACGGGGCAAAAGTGAGAACAAAGAAGTAATTGAACCCCATTGAGGAAATTAACTCAGTGATAAAAAATATGTTACCTTCATGTTTGAAGGAGGCATGGACCGGCTAATTAAATATCGTAAACTTTCGTTAAATACAATCAAGAAGAAAGTCTCTTATTAGCAATTAAAATCCAGAAAAGCAAAAAGAAGCTGTTTAAGTAGGGATGTGGGGCCATAAAGATCAAGTACAGGATTAAAGTGTAAAAGTTAGTATTTGCCCTTACAATTTGTGATGTCCTGTAAGTCAAACCTAATTTCATTAATTTTTTCTTTTCAAATCCCCTCCCCAAGAAATAGAGGGTGTTTGAAAAGAAAAAAATGTCAGGCATAATGGCAGCTAAATAAAAAAAAGTGTCTGTCAGATCAAATTCCATTTTTTACAATTAAAGTGTTGTATGATTTGTGGTGGTGACCAAAAAGAAGAATTGTGAATATTGCTGGTTATCGATCCGTTCTTCCAAAGGTTCAATTGTTTATATTATTTGGAGAGGCATTTAAGGCTTATGGGTCTCGAAGTATACCACCGTCACATAAAATCCCATTATGCCTTGGAGGATATACTGATTAAAACATTTGAAGGATTGCAGACTATGCCTGCTATACTTATAATAGCTGTGAGTTTAATATGCCATTCAATATCATCGTTGTCCCAAAAACTCATTCTTGACAGTGGAATAAAAATTATGAATAAAAAAGTAAATTATGAGCTTTTAAACTTTATATACTATAAAATCAGTACAATAGTAGAATTCTGCTGGCAAATACATCGCAAGGGCTCTTCTTCCTGTATCTGAAACCTTCCCTGATACAAGACACTTAATACTTGACCTAAATATTAAATATCAAAATGGGCGATTGTCAAATTCTGAATAATATATGAATCTTTTAACTACAATTATTCAAATTTTTTCGGTATCGATATTGGTTCTGTCCTTTATTCGATTCAAGCTGTCTGTTGTTTTATACCTTTCATTTCTAATTCTTGTTCCCTCTTCCGGTAGTATGTACATAGCAAATTTGTATTTACCACCCACACTGATAAATTTGATGTTGTTATTTTCGTTTGTTATTTTTAAGATAAGAAAGGACAATATTTCATTTGATTTTAGAACTTTACGACCGTTTCTGTTCCTTTTTATCAGTTTGCTGTTGATGTTTTTTTTCTCAGATACGGTTGATGTTTCTTTACAATTGAGAGTGTTTTTATCAGATTTTACTCAAACTTGTACTTTATCATTTATAATATGGAATATCGCAGTTAAAGACGAAAAATTTATCACTCGTATTAAATGGACATTGACAGTTTCTTTTCTAATAGCAGCAATTTATTCTGTTTCGATAACAAGATTGGGAGGATTCAATCCTTATACTTCTTTTATATCTGCTTTTTTCGGACGTGAAAAAGATTTTGCAAGCATATATGCATATGCTGATATCGAAAGAGTAAGAAATCAGGGAACAATGCAACATCCTATGACTTGGGCTTTTTACCTTTCGGGTATATCAACAATTTTCTTATCGATGTTTTACAAAGAGAAAAAAGTATCTTATTTATTACTTGTTTGTTTGTTTGTGTTATGTATTATAATTGCAGATGTTAGAACTGGGCTAGTAAGCACTGTTATCGCAATTTTATATATCAGTTATCGTTATAACAAAATAAATTTTAAAACAGTATTTTATAGTATTGCAATCGTTCTATTTATAGTTGGTTTGGTTGCGGCAAATAAAGAATTAACAGAGCGATTTGTATCAGTTGTTGATTTGGGTGGCACGAGAACTGATGTCACAGGTTCCTCGTTTCAAATGCGCGTCGACCAATTTAACGGCGCTTTGCAGGAGATTGCCCGATCGCCAATATTTGGCAAAGGTTATGGTTGGACAACATATTATATACGTTATGTGGGTAGACATCCTACTATGTTATCATTCGAGAGCTTGATATTGGTAATCCTATGCAATCACGGCATAGCAGGAATTATTGTTTGGGCTGTTTTTGCGGTAATGATATTTAAAGTTCCAAGAAAGATATTAAAGCAAAAACGGAATGTGTATTTTGTGGATGGAATTGTAATATTCTTTTTTGTGTATGCAATTATGACAGGACTATATGGTTATTTAGTACCTTTTGGTTTGTTCTATTCGTTTCTATTGGCATATTTATATGTAGGTGAAAGAAATAATTTAATTTATTATAATTAATGGGTGAAAAAAAAGCAAGAGTAATAGCATTCTATCTTCCCCAGTACCACCCAATTCCGGAAAATGATGCATGGTGGGGAAAAGGATTCACAGAATGGACAAATGTTGGCAAAGCAAAACCTCTATTTCATGGACATTATCAACCTCGAGTTCCTGCTGATCTGGGATATTACGATTTACGCCTACCGGAAGTTAGGGAGGCTCAGGCAGAAATGGCAAAAAAAGCTGGAATAGAAGGCTTTTGCTATTGGCATTATTGGTTTGGCAATGGAAAAGAACTTCTGGAACGTCCCTTTAATGAAGTACTTGCAAGCGGAAAACCCGATTTTCCGTTTTGTTTGGGTTGGGCGAATCATTCATGGAGTAATAAAAGTTGGAAAATAGAAAAAGGCATTACCCGTCAAATTTTTATAGAACAAACATATAATGGCTTATCTGATATAGATTTACATTTCAATATGTATATTTCTGCTTTTACTGACAAACGGTATATAAAAGTTGATGGTAAATGCTTGTTTGTTGTTTTTGACCCATACTCTATACCAGATATGCATCTATTTCGTAATCGATGGAACGAACTAGCACAAAAAAATGGTTTGAATGGTTTTCACTTTGTTGGAATTACGGAAAATTACCGCCCCAAGCTAATAACTAACAATGACGCGCGAACTGTAATAAGAAATGTTGATATATATTCGTCAACAGCCATTTATAATTTTGTTTTAAATTTGGGTTTTGATGCGGTAAATTCGCGTGGCATTTATAATGCACAATGGAAATCGAAACCGATGCTCAAAATTGTTATGGATAAAACATTGGGCAAATATTTGAATATTGGATTTGAAAACAGATACAGTTACAAGAAACTTATTAAAAATCTTATAATAGAAGAAGATAAATGGGAAAATGTCTATCCTACTATAATACCATGTTTCGACCGTAGTCCACGTTCTGGAAAAAATACAACTATCTGGTATGGTTCAACGCCTGTTTCTTTTAAAGATCATATTGAAAGCGCACTTAAAGCGTTAGAAAACAAACAAGAAGAACATAGAATTCTTTTTCTTCAATCGTGGAACGAATGGGCGGAAGGAAACTATGTAGAACCTGATTTGGAATTTGGGCACGGTTATTTAGATGTTTTGAGCAGATCTATATATAACTTTTAAATTATTGAGTTATGTTGGAAATATCCATTATCGTTTGCACTTACAATCGAGACAAATATCTTTACAATGCATTAAAAAACATTGCATTGAACGACTTTCTATTTTCAGATTATGAAATTATATTGATTAACAATAATTCGACTGATAATACTGAAACCGAATGTTTGCGTTTTCAGCAAGATTTTCCACAAGTAAATTTCTGTTATTTTGTAGAAATCAACCAGGGTTTGTCATATGCTCGGAATCGTGGCATTTTAGAGGCGAAGGGAGAAGTTTTGGTTTTTCTTGATGATGATGCCTTTATTCGTAAAGATTATTTAAAAAATCTGATGGTAAATCTCAAAATATACCCCGATTTTGCTGCATTCGGGGGTAAAATTACTCCAAAATTTGAAAGTGGCATTGTGCCAAAATGGTTGTCAAAATGGACTTATTCGTGGGTTTCAGGGATTGATTTGGGTAGTGAAATAAAACTTTTGAAAAAAGATGCACATCCAATTGGGGCAAATATGGGTATTGCGCGTCGCGTTTTCACCCAAGTTGGCGGATTCAACACCAAACTTGGACGTACCGCAAAAAACCTGATGGGAGGAGAAGAGTATAACCTTTTTAACCGTATCAAAGAAATAGGTGGAAATATTTACTATTTCCCGGATATTGTGGTAGATCATATTATTCCTGATAGCCGCACTACCACCGATTATATCAAGCTATTGGCTTATGCTAATGGCGTTAGTGAGCGAATACGCACTCTTAACATTTCCAAATTCAAATTTTTCAAACGTCTTGTTTTTGAAACAATACAATGGGCTGCATCTTTCTTTTTGCTTTTCAGATATATAATAGTATTTCAGCCTGAAAAAGGAACTAAACTGATATTGCGACGGTGGTATGTTACCAAAGGGTTATTTTCAAGACAGCAAACGGTATAATCATTCTCCCATTAAAGGTTATTTGCCGTATCAAACTCAAAAATACCAAAGATCAATTCTGTAACCGATAAAATCAAAATATAAAAATTCAACACAATAAGATTTACTAGAAAAAGATTATAGCATATTTATGTACAAAGTATTAACCTCTCCCTCGTCTATGGGCCAAGTTGGTCCTGAACCATTTGATTTATTAAAACAAAATGGTTATGAAGTGATCAACAATCCTTTCGGTCGCAAGCTGACCGAAGATGAAGTAATTGAGTTGGCTAAAGAGTGTGTGGGCATTGTTGCCGGAGTAGAACCATTAACTGCCAATGTGATGTATGCACTTCCAAACTTAAGGTGCATCAGCCGGGTTGGTGTAGGAATGGACAATGTAGACCTTGAATATGCCAAACAAAAGGGTATTACAGTTGTGAATACTCCGGATGGTCCTACCAGAGGAGTTGCAGAATTAACTCTTGCAATGACATTATCTCTGTTGCGCAAAATTCCGCAGGCGGATGCAGCTCTTAAAAACAGGCAATGGAAAAAGCAGATCGGTAACCTGATTTTAAATAAAAAAATCGGCATTATCGGTTTGGGCCGCATTGGGAAAATGGTTGCCGGACTTTTCCGGGGTATTGGTAATCCTGTTATCGGGTATGATCCTTTTGCCGATGAAGAATGGGCAAAAGAGAAAAATATTATGTTATTACCTTTCGAGAGAGTGATTTCTGATGCAGATATTTTGACTTTACATATTCCTGGAAACAAGGATAAAACGCCAGTGATTGGTCAGAAAGAAATTTCCTTAATGAAGGATGGTGCATTTTTAATCAATATTGCACGGGGTGGCGTCGTAGATGAAGGGGCACTTCATGACGCATTAAAAAGTAAAAAACTAGCAGGTGCAGCTATTGATGTTTTTTCGAAAGAGCCTTATGATGGTCCGCTTTGCGAATTGGATAATATTATTATGACTCCTCATCTAGGCTCCTATGCCGCAGAAGGGAAATTACAGATGGAAATAGATGCTGTACAAAATTTAATTAATGTATTAAAAGATCAGAGATGAGTTATAAAGTTGGAATAATAGGTTATGGCAAGATGGGAAGAACACGACATCAGGCTATTGATGAGGTAGGGATGGCTGAGGTCATTGCCATTTCGGAACCATCATTAGGAAATGATTTTAATACGATTCCTAATCTGACACATGATAAGATTATTAATCATCCGGACATAGACGTCATTGTGATCTGTACGCCGAATTATCTTAATAAAGATCTCACAATAAGATCGCTGAAGGCAGGGAAACATGTCTTTTGTGAGAAACCTCCTTGCTTCACGGGAAAGGATATGAAAGAAATTTGTGCCGTGGAAGCAGAAAGCGGGAAAAAATTAATGTATGGCTTCAATCATCGTCATCACGACAGTATTATCCGAATGAAGGAGATTATTGACAGTCAGGAATATGGAAAAGTTCTTTGGATGAGAGGCCGCTACGGGAAAAGTGTCACTCCTGACTATTTCAATGAATGGCGGGCTAAAAAAGAGCTTGCCGGAGGAGGTATCCTGATTGATCAGGGGATTCATATGCTTGATTTGTTCCTTTATTTGGGAGGTGACTTTGATACTGTAAAAGCAGAAGTTTCTAACCTATATTGGAAAATGGATGTTGAGGACAATGCCTTTGTCATTCTGAAAAATTCAAAAACAGGAATGGTCGCCAATTTACATTCAACAATGACACAGTGGAGACATCTTTTTTCTTTGGAAATATTCATGGAAAAGGGCTATATGGTATTGAACGGCTTGATTACATCTTCTATGTCTTACGGGGAAGAAGTACTTTCAATTGCGAAAAACCGTTCTGTCGCTCCGGCTGCAACATGGAAAGACGAAGTAAAAGTTCAATATCTTAATAATAATAGCTGGCGCTATGAAATGCAACATTTCTTTAACGATATTGCAACAGGAAGCCCTGTCAGTATTGGTAATTCCTCGGATGCATTAAAGCTTATGACAATTATTGATAAGATTTACAACCAAAAAGATTTCTAAGATTTTTCCTTATTATTTGTCCCAGGGATTTCTTCATGTAAAAAACAATCTTCTCTTGTCTGATAAAACAAAATTTTCCTCAGTGCGTGATAATTCCCAAAATTTTCATAAGAAATTTTGATTTTGTATGAAAATTACAAGTTTAATATTTTTATTGGACTTTTCCTTATTCCTATCGTTGGGAAATGCCTTGATATCTGCACTGTAATCTTCTAAGGACAAATCTGGGCTCAATCATTACAATTTAAAATCAAAAAAGCATGGACAGAAAAGCAATTTTACATTCTTATTTTACAGATTACCGCACCCGATTGAACAATTTGCTGGATATGGTTGATCTTAACGATTTAGAGAAAGTCGTCGCCGCCATGATTGAGGCTTTTAAAAATGGAAAAACAGTCTATGTCTGCGGAAATGGAGGTAGTGCGGCAACTGCTTCACATGTACAGGCCGATTTCAGTTTTTTTGTTCGCTATTTCACTCAATTCCGGCCAAAAGTAAGGGCACTGACGGATAACACACCTATAATAACGGCAGTAGGAAACGATACTTCCTTTTATGATATCTTCGTAGAACAATTGAAGGGACATTTTGAAGAGGGCGATGTTATTGTTTGTATTTCAGCTAGCGGCAATTCAGAAAATGTAGTACGGGCTGCCCAATATGCCAATGAACATGGTGGCACATCTATTGGATTTATTGGATTTACAGGGGGAAAGCTAAAGGAGGTCTGTTCCTGTTCGCTTTATACGCCCAATCCGAAAGGGGATTACGGACCGATTGAAGATATTCACATGATTTATGATCACCTGATCGTGAATTATCTTTCGAAAGATGAAGAATTCCTCGCAATCTCTTCAAAAGACGAAGAACTCCTTGTAATCTCCTCAAAATAATAAATATGAAAATCGACTTTACTGGTAAAACGGCTTTAATAACAGGTGGAACCAGGGGGATTGGAAAGGCAGTTGCAACATGTTTACATGAGGCCGGTGCCAACCTTATCCTAACAGGAACAAAGCAGGCTGAAATTGATTCTCTGAATAAAATCAGCGAAGAAAAGGCTGTGCAAAATATTACTTATTTGCAGGCCGACTTTTCCAATGAAGAATCCATTCAAAAATTTTTAGAAACGATTGAACAGTATCCCAGGATTGATATCTGCATAAACAATGCCGGAGTCAATAAAATTGATGATTTTATTGATACTGAATTCGATGATTTTAAATGGATGACAGATATCAATTTAAATGTTCCTTATAAAATTCTGAAAGTTATTGGTCCCAAAATGATTAAAAACAACTATGGCAGGATCGTTAACATTGCTTCTATTTGGAGTGTAATTACCCGCCCTGGGAGGTCAATGTATACCACCACGAAAAATGCATTAGTCGGTTTAACAAAAACTCTGGCCGTTGAATGGGCTTCGAAAAATGTTTTGGTAAATGCCGTAAGTCCCGGTTTTACGCTCACTGAATTGACCAAAACAACCAATACCCTGGAACAACTGAGGGAAATTGGACAAATTATTCCAGCAAAACGCCTGGCGGAACCTGTCGAGATGGCGTGCGTTATTGCTTTTCTTTGCAGTGACCTTAATACGTATCTAACAGGTCAAAATATAACGATAGACGGAGGCTTTACTAATGTATAATTTTACAGTAAAATCAATTATTCACGATTATGAAGTTCAGTTTATCACAGATTTTGAACAAACTTTAAAACAGGAACTTACTGATGGTGATTACATTATTGTTGATAATAAAATTAAAAGTTTGTACGGTAGGCAATTAGCATGTGTGTTGGAAACTTATCAGCACATTGCTATTGATGCAACTGAACCACAAAAAAGTTACCAGGGAATTATTCCTGTAATTCAGACTTTAATCGGGAAAGGGTTCCGGAAAAATCATCGTTTGGTGGCTATAGGAGGTGGGATAACGCAGGATGTAACTGCATTTATCTCTTCTATTATGTACCGTGGCGTTGATTGGTTGTTTTTTCCGACAACTTTACTGGCGCAAGGGGATAGTTGTATAGGAAGTAAAACCTCCATTAATTTTGGGGAATATAAAAATCAGGTAGGAGGATTTTATCCGCCTAACAAAATTTTTATTGATCCTTCATTCATCGATACGCTTTCCGGTGCTGAACTAAAGTCTGGTATGGGCGAAATGCTGCACTATTTCATTGTTTCGGGGAAAGATGATTTCGATTTCTATAAGAAGAGGTACAAAGACGCATTTAATAATAAAATTATTTTATCTGAAATAATTTCCAGAAGCCTTGAAATAAAAAAGGGTTATATTGAAAAGGACGAATTTGACCGAAACATTCGCCAGGTATTTAATTACGGCCATTCATTCGGTCATGCTATTGAATCCTTAACCCATTATTGTGTCCCGCACGGTATTGCTGTGAGTTTTGGAATGGATATGGCAAATTTTATTTCTGTAAAAATGGGATTGATTCCATCTGAGATTAGGGACGAGATCAGGGAAATTACCCGTTATATCTGGGCTGGGTATGATATTCGCGATATCGATATCCCTACTTTCAAGAACGCTTTAAGTAAAGACAAAAAGAATGTCGGAACAAAACTTGGCCTTATTCTGAATAAGGGGTACGGAAACATTTTTAAGAATGTTATGGATGCCAATGATGAATTCACTGCCTGGCTGGAAGAATATTTTACAAATGAATTATAAGAAATGATAGTAGATCAGCTTAAAAACATCGATACCTATAAGGAAATATCGGAAGACATTTATGCAGGACTTAAATTCCTGGCAAATGCAACTCATGATATCGCATTGGGAACGTATCCCATAAATGAAAGGGTTAAAGCAATTGTTAGTGAATATCCTACAGTCGAAAATTTTGAGAGGGGATATGAAGCGCATAAACATGTTATTGATATTCAATATCCGATTCTCGGAGTGGAACGGGTAAAATGGTCGCCAATAGAAGAAATGGAGGTAAATATTCCCTACGATGAGGCGAAGGACCGGACGTTTTATAAAAATCCATCAGCGATGGGAACGCATGTTGATATCGGGCAGGGAATATTTGCAGTTATGTTTCCCCAGGATGGCCATGCGCCCCAGCATTATGTGGAAAAACCGGAAGTAATAAAAAAAATAACAGTTAAAGTCTCCATTTAGATGGATATACCTAAAATCACAGCGCTTGTTCCAATGAAAGGGCATAGCGAGCGTGTTCCAAATAAGAATATAAGACTGCTTGCAGGTAAACCGGCCTTTCATTGGATTATTGAATGCCTTTCTTCCTCAGATTATATTGATGAGATATTGATAAATACTGATTCTGAAGAAATTGCGGAAAGTGCCCAGGTATTCGCTAAAGTCAGAATACTTAAAAGACCGGATTTTTTATTAGGAGATATGGTTAGTATTCAGCCTCTTATTGAATATGATATTGAACAAACTCAAAATAAGTATTTTTTGCAGACGCACAGTACTAATCCGATGGTACAAACAAAAACAGTGAATCAGGCAATTAAAACGTTTTTCTCCCAAAAAGAACATGACGCACTGTTCTCCGTTACACCTGTTCAAACCAGGTTTTATTGGAAGAATGGTACCGGTATCAATCACGACCCCAGACATCTGATCCGGACACAGGATTTAGAGCCTGTTTACGAAGAGAATTCCTGTTTTTATATTTTTTCAAAAGAAACCAATTATCAGACCAAGAATCGTTTAGGCTCCAATCCTCTGATGTATCCGATTCATCCGCTCGAAGCCGCCGATATTGACACGATGACCGATTTTTTCTGGACGGAATTTTTATTGGAGCGATTCAAAAGAGGCGAACTTGAACTGGAATAAACCATAAAATGAGCATGATCCGGAGAATAACAAAAGAAACGATTATTTCCCAAATCATGCGAATTCTATGCGACGGTTAAATATTAAAAATAAACAGATGAAACGACCATGAGAAAACTTTTCTCACCGCGGAGAATGTTTATTTGGTTCCATCCGTTGAAAAATGGAATAAGAGTATCACAATTAAATACTTAATTTATCGAGAGTTAAATTGAAAAAATAAACAGATGAAATACCATAATTTAAAAGAGAAACTTAATAACAATGAACTTACCATCGGTAGCTGGATAACCATTGGGCATACTTCAGTGATCGAAATTTTATCCCAGGCAAACTTTGAATGGCTGACCATTGATCTGGAGCATACAACGCTCGATCTTACCATCACTCAAAACCTGATTGCCTCTATTCAGTCGTACAATATGGCGGCATTGGTAAGGGTGAGCAAAAACGAAGAAGTAATTATAAAACGGGTCCTTGATGCAGGAGCTAATGGCGTAATTGTGCCGATGGTCTGCACGGCAGAAGATGCCCGGCGGGCAGTTGAATATGTAAAATATCCGCCGGTAGGGAAACGTGGAGTTGGCCTGAATCGTGCGCAACAATATGGTTTTGCTTTTAATGAATATAAAAAATGGGTAGAAGAAAATTCAATCGTTATTGCTCAGATTGAACATATTGACGGCATAAAAAACGTTGAATCAATCATTAATACGCCTGGAATTGACGGCGTTATTATTGGTCCATACGACCTGTCGGGATCAATGGGCTATCCTGGTGAATATGAACGGGCCGAAGTAAAAGAAGCGTTGGAAGTCTTTAAGGCTGCATGCAAAAAATATAATAAATGCATGGGGTTTCATGTAATTGACCCTGATCATCAGAAATTGAAAGAAAAGATGGATGAAGGATATCGCTTTATTGCATTCAGTACCGATTTTCTTTTTATGGGAAGAAATGCAGTAAAAGAAATGGGCCTTATTAATAAAATTTAAAATAAACTTTAATGCGAAGTTTTATTTGCAAGGCAAATAATATCCTTAAAAACGATGGAGCCGGTGTCTTTCTTAAAAGGTTAATCTGTTTTACACAGGTAAAAGTTAAACGTTTATATCTTAAGAATAATTTTGGTCCGTGGCCGGAATTAAGGGATAAATATAAGGGAAAAAGGATTTTCATTATCGGGAATGGCCCCAGTCTGAATCAAACGGAACTGTATCTGCTGAAAGATGAATATACCATGTGTTTCAACCGCATTAACCTGATGTTGGAAAGGTTGAACTGGACGCCAAATTTTTATGTAATGACGGATGATCTCCTGATACAGGACATGCATAAAGAGGTGGTAACCGAAGTTTTACCGAAGGTCGATTTTGCGTTTTTCCCGGATATACATCCTTCGAATGTTAATTTTAAAAAACGGATAGGAGAACGTAAGAATGTATTTTATCTGAATACAGACATTCCGGAATTCAGAGCGGATTTACCGAGATGCGGAATCAATAAAACGGTTGTAAATGCAGGGATGCAGATTGCTGCTTTCCTGGGCTTTTCTGAAATTTATCTTTTAGGCGTCGATATGACCTTTGGAGACCAGAAAGTGAAAAAAAGTAATTCCCGTGATTGGAAGGCTGAAAATGATGATGATCCCAATCATTTTGATCCGAGATATTTTGGTTCAGGCCGTAGTTTTCATAACCCAACCGTACATGAGATGCTGGAACAGTTTGAAACAGGCAGAAGATTCTTTGAAAAAATGGGAGTAAAAATTTTTAATGCCGGTATAGGCGGTAAGCTTGAAGTATTTCCCCGGATCGATTTTCATAGCCTGTTTCACTATACTGAAAAAATGGAAGAAGAAGTATTTATGAATTTGATTGATCCCCAAAAAAACTATGCGGCTTTTGATGAATTAATGAAGGCATTGCCTTGTTTTAATACCGTGAAAAAAGCTGTAGCGTGTACTGGATCATTTATCTCGGATTCCGGAGTCGCCAATCAAATCATCTCTAAAATGATTTTTACACATATCCCTTATGGGCCATATAAAGATAAGTTTGTATATATTAAAAGAAATTAATAAGTAATATGATTGCAGATAACCTTATTCATGCAAATTTATACAATTCTATCCATCCGGATTTTAAAAAGGCTTTTGCGTTTATCAAAACGTTAACTTCAGAAACAGCCATTGGTGTTTACCCGCTTACGAAAAATATGACAGCCCGTATTATGGAATACCAGACGGGTGAAACATTCGAATATGGCTGGGAGGCGCATAAAAAATTTATCGATATTCAGTATTGTCTGAGGGGGAAGGAACGTATTTTCTGGACACCGCTGGCGGAAAATCTTGTCCCGTCAATTGAATACGATGAAGAGAATGACCGTACTTTTTTCCATGGTGAAGGCGAAAAAACATTTGTCGATACCGGGGATGGTATTTTTGCCGTATTCTTTCCCAACGACGCCCACGCCCCGCAGATTTTTACTGAAAAACCTGGGATTATTAAAAAGCTGGTTGTTAAGGTTCCGGTTGTCCTCTGATATTTTCGGTTATGGCTTTTATCTATTTATCACATATTTTGTCGGAAAACACGCCTTCATATGGAAGTAAAGATCATTTTTCAGTCGTCCCGAATACAGAGATAAGAAAAGGGGATACGGCAAATACATCTTCCTGGACTTTTACCAATAATCATTTGGGGACTCATATCGACCTTCCTTTTCATTTCGATGATTCGGGGAAACAATACGAGGATTATTCTGCAGACTTGTTTATTTTCAATAAGGTAGGAATAATAGATATTTCGTGTAATAAAGGCCTGCTAATTGTTTCTGAAACATATCCCTGGGAGGAAATCGATGCCGATATTGAGATGCTGTTAATCAGGACCGGTTTTGAGAATAAGAGGAATACTGATGAATACCGGAAGGCATACCCGGGGATCTCTGCAGAACTATGCCGTTTCTGGAAAAAGAGATTTAAGAAATTGAGATGTATCGGCTTTGATTTTATTTCTCTTACTTCCCCGTTGTTTAAGGCTGAAGGGAAAGCAGCTCACCGTGAATTGTTAAATTCTGAGAAGGGCATGGAAGCCGTCTGGATTATTGAGGATATGTCCTTAAAAATGGCGGAACAAAAAATCGAATGTGTTATTGTTGCCCCTTTGCGTGTGACAAATGGGAATGGGGGCCCCGTAACTGTTTTTGCAAAAGTCTAGGTTCCCCAAATTCAACCTGTAGTTTTTGAAAAATCGTCTTTATTTTTTTCAGGAATTCTCTTGTTCATTTTGGAAAAAGTACTTGATGATTTTCTGAATAAGACATGAAGGATAGGTTTTACGGTTCCCATTATTTAGGGCTGTGCCGTTTGAGGAAGGATGGTTCCTGTTGTCCGGGACTTCAGGCCTCCGTTGTTTTCCTCAACAGCGAAGCGTCAAACATTCGAACCTTTCAACCTATTCAAACATTTATTGTTTAATCTGTGTCCATCCGCGCTATCCGTGGTGAAATTAGCTTTCGGGTTCCATGCTTCTGTTTTTCGTCCAACTCACTAATTAACCAGTTCACAATATTCCTCCGTCCCAACAGTGTAGCGTCAAACCATTAGACCATTTAACAATAAAACCAATCAACCAATTGCTTCTGTGCCTATTGTGGTTCAACCGGAAATTCGTGGATCAAAATTCTTTCGAAACTCTTAAATCTTTCTACATATGATTCGGGAACGTGAAAATGTAATTGCCAGGGCCAGTGTGGTTATACAGACTGCCTTGACGGTGTTGGCGTTTATGCTGGCATGCTGGCTGAGTTACTATCCCCACGGTCCCCTTTTCAGGGACGCGAGGGAGTGCCTCTTTTTTGGCGTTTTGATCATACCGCTGTGGATGTTGCTGATCCAGAACACGCAGCTCGATAAGATGTGCCGCGACCAGGGCTACTGGTACCTGGTTTTCAGGTACCTGAAACTGGTTTTTATCGGTTCGCTGATGCTTTACCTGGCCTCTCTGGTGATCGACAATGAAAAGGCAAATGTGGTCGGACTGAGGGTTCTCGGTTTGTTTGCCATTATCGATTTTATCCTGCTTTTTGCTTTTAAATCGACGATGTACAAACTGATGAAGTTCTTCCGCAGCCGGGGGTTTAACTCCCGCCAGCTGCTGATGATCGCTGACGATAAGTCGATCGACTTTATGGACCACCTGATCGCTACCCGGGACTGGGGCTACCGGATCTGCGGCATCATGACCCACAGCGAGTCCGTGATGGAAAAGTACTGGAAAGAGTACCCGATGATCCCTTATACCCAGAAGATAAGTTCGGTGATCGACAGTAATGCGATCGACGAGGTCTTTTACTGCAAGGGAAATATTGATCACGGGGAAATAGAACAGCTGGTGAAGATTTGCGCTGAGGTGGGCGTCGTGTTCCGCTTAAAACCGCCTATGCCTGTCAGACATGAGGATAAGCCCAAGTTTATGCTGTTTAATGATGTACCTGTTTATGTTTTCCGGAATATTCCGGAAAACTATTTTGCCCTGAAGGTCAAAAGCGGGATCGATTTTGTTTTCTCCCTGCTCGTGATTATCCTGCTTTCGCCGGTGTTGCTGTTCATCGCACTGGCCATTAAGCTGGACGATGGCGGGCCTGTTTTCTTTTACCAGGAGAGGGTCGGACTGAACGGTCGCCGTTTTAACTGCATGAAATTCCGTACCATGGTGGTCAATGCCGAGGCCCTGAGGGAACAGTTGCTAAAAAAGAATGAACAGACCGGGCCGGTGTTCAAGATCAAGATGGACCCGAGGGTAACCCGGGTCGGCAAGTTTTTGCGCCGCACCTCGCTCGACGAGCTACCCCAGTTTTTTAATGTGCTGGTTGGCGATATGGCGGTAGTCGGGCCCCGTCCGCCGATCCCTTCGGAGGTGAAGCAATACGAACGCTGGCAAAACCGCCGGCTGAGCATGAAGCCCGGTATTACCTGTATCTGGCAGGTCTCGGGCAGGAACGACATTTCGTTCGAGGAGTGGATGAAGCTCGACATGGAATACATCGACAACTGGTCGCTGAAGCTCGACCTGATCATCATGCTGAAAACAGTGAAGGCCATGTTCATGGGGACCGGGCAATGACGTGCGGCTGTTCGCTTTGTTGTTTGAGTGTTTGAAGGTTTGAATGTTTGATGCTACGCTGTTGGGGCGAAGGGATATTGTGAACTGGAGAAATTGTGAATTAGTGAGTTGGTGAATTGTGGAAGAAAAACAGAATAATGGGAGCCGAAACAACATTCAAACAACGAAGTATCAAACACTCAAACGGCGTAGCCTCAAACCATATCAACAATAGAAACTATATTAACCATATTAACAATAGTAACTGCTTCTCCTTTGCGTCTTCGTGTCTTTGTGTTCAGTTTCGCGTCTTTTATTTCAGCTAAATATGCACAACTAAAAAGGGATTATTATGAAAAAAGGAATTTTATTAATTACGATGATGGCCCTGCTTGTTGCAGGTGCCTATGCTCAGGAAAAAAACAAACCTGACTACAATAAATGGTCTGTCGAGGGTGGCATTGGCGTGAATAAGGCCTACCATGCGATCTCTTCGGGATACCGTTCTGCTTCACCTTCACTCTTGTCCGGTGAAATAGGGGCCCGTTACATGATGAATGAGTACTTCGGACTGAAAATGGGGCTGGCTTATGATCATTTTACCGAGCACAGTGACACTCCTGATTTCAGCACAAGCGAGTATTCCGTGAACCTGCAGGGAGTGATCAATGCCGGCCGGATCCTGAAATTCGAAGACTGGACCAGCAAGCTGAACCTTCTGGCACATGGTGGCGCCGGGATCGGGTTTCTGGATAATGACAACGCTTCCTACAATGATTACATCGGTTTTCTCATGGCAGGGCTTACCGGTCAGGTGAAAATGTCGCCCCGGGTAGCGCTCAACCTCGATTTATCAGGCCGGGTCAATTTCCGCCAAACCCTTTCCTTTAACGGGGGAACTCCTTATGATAAAGGACAAAACGGAATGGTTTTTAACGGGACGATAGGCGTTTCCTATTACCTGGGAAAGAACAAGGAGCACGCAGACTGGACAGTCCGTAAGGATGACTACAGCGACCTGTATAACCAGATTGCTGAACTTGAAAATAACATGAAAGCCTGTAAAAAGAACGATCGGGGCATGCAGCAGATCGACGACCTGAACCGGAGGCTGAACGACATGGACAAAAAGTTAAATTCGATGACAGCTCCGCAGCCGGATGCCGGCGATTTTATCCTGCAGATGATAAACGGCGGTTACCTGAATATTTATTTTGAGTTCAACAGTACGAAGATCGATAAGTCTTCGGCTGATGTTGTAAACGCCCTGCGGACTTACCTGAAGGATAATCCCGGGAAACAGGTTTATATGGATGGCTATGCGGATGAAAAAGGTTCTGAAGGATATAATATGAAACTCTCGAAAGAACGTGCCGAAGCTGTTGCCGGAGTATTGACCCGGTCGGGCATTGATGCGTCACGTATCCATGCAGAAGGAAAAGGCGAGGACAAGAGCGTCGATCCCAAATCTGCAGAAGCCCGTCAGCTGGCCAGGAGGGTAAGCTTCACGGTCAGGTAAGCTGAAAGTAAAAGTTTGTTAAAGATAAAGTCCAATTGCTCGTATTTACTACAATTGGTTTACTGTAGTTTCAAAAATCCCTGTCCGGTACTGACCGGCAGGGATTTTTTGTTATGAATCTCCTGTTTTTCACCGGTTGCCGATTGTTCGCCCTTGGAATGGAATCGCCAAATTCATTGTTTATTCCCGTTCCGGGTTGATCGTTGTTATTTATTGTGTCCGCAATATTCATCATTGGTTGCAATATCATTGACAGGACGCCCACGTAGGGGCGCCCCTACGTGGGCGTCCTGTCAATGATATGTGATTATCCGTATTTTCGATAATACAATGAATATGATTGGGCATAACAATCATTTCATGACACCGTTTGCCGGGATATTTATTTTCAATTTCCCAGTACCATTTTCCCACCATCCGGCCGGCCTCGTTCAATTGAATTTTTTTGTTGTGAATTTGGCCAAACAAACGTAAGCATTCGGTAAAGACCGTCTTGTTTTAACGGGAAAAATAACCTACTATCAAAGTTTCTCCAAAATATTCAGAGAACTTTGATAGGTTTAAGAGGTGGTACTGTTACAATTCTGGATTCGCAGCTTGAAGTTATGAGGAAGCAGTTCGGCCAGATCTTTACTGTAATTGTCATCGTATTTATGGATATTATTCAGGAAAAAGATGAGCCATTCCCGGTAATTGACTCCGTGTGCCTTGCAGCAGCCAAACATGGAATACATAATGGCGGCATCCTCAGCTGCACTATGGTTCCCGCAGAACATCCAATTTTTTCTTCCGATCGCAAGAGGCCGGATGGCATTTTCCCACAAGTTATCCAAAAGTTTTGATAATGCCATCGAACGGCTGCAGCGCTACATCTCCCTGAGCCGGAAGAACTCCCTGTTTTGCGGGAGCCATGCCGGGGCTGAGAGAACGGCGCTGATCTATTCGCTGGCCTGTTCCTGCAGGCTTAACGGGATAAACTCCTTCGAATACTTCGCTGATGTGCTAAACAGGCTGGCTTATATCAACCCCAATGTGACCGATGAAGTTTACCGGGAGTTGCTGCCCGATCGCTGGACTAAAAAATAATCCGATAAACCGGGAAGAGAAGAAATCTCGCCTAAGGGTACCGCGGAGACGCTTACTTTGTATCCGGTTGATAGCTTTATTACTGACATGGGTGTAAATCATCGTGGTTTTTATACCCGAATGACCAGGCAACTGCTGAATGTACCTGATATCGGTCCCCATAAATTTAGATTTAATTTCCATCCCTCCAATTTACGCCAATCTCCCTTCAAGTCAAATAGGTTTCTGGTAAAATTTGTTACGTTCATTACTTGGATGAGCAAAACAATAGTCTCAGATCGCAAAACATAAATCCGGGTGTGCAAACCTTAGCTCCGGAAATACAAGCTGGTTATTCCCTTTTCAAATCAGCTTTCCATTTTGCTGTGTTTATCAGGTCGTTTTATCAGCCGGATTGAATTTATCATCCTCCCATTTTGCAGGATTATTGATGATGTATTCCGAAATGTTTTGATAGGATTGTTCGTCGCGGATGATGTGGTCGTAAAAACGGGATTGCCAGGCAAAATCCATCCCTAAACGGCGTGCATGTTTCGTTACCGCCGATTTATAGGCCCCAACAATTGACGACAGGGTATTTTTCCCTTGTTTTTGAAACCGGTTTTGTCCAATCGTTTTGTTCGTTTTTCCGGGGTGGTGGGATTGGGGGGTTGTAGAGACAACGCATGCGTTGTCTCTACGTTCGCATCATCATTCCCATTCAATATCAATATTCCATGCACATGATTGGGCATAACCACAAATTCGCACAATTCGATGTTTTTCGAATGGTTTGTAATTTCACACCATAATACGTTGGCAATAATTCCCGTACCCGACAATTCCATTTTTCCATTCAAGACACGACCAAAATAACATTCCAGCCCCTGCGTACAAATGGTTACAAAACAGGATGCGTTCCATCCGTAATTCCAATTCTGTAACCAGTTGGAGAAAATGCGGTATCTGTTTCGAAATTTACCGGGCATGGTTTTATATTTTATCAAATATTGACATTGTTCCTGCTATAGCCTGTTAGTGGTTCAAAAAAAGCAATACGGGAAACACGATTGCGTTATGCGTATAGCCTAATCGTATTATGCGTATAAGCCCACAAATTGGCAAGCCGTATGCTTCCCAATATCCCGTTACTAAGGTCAGGATTGCAAATTCTTGACCAACCGGGGTAGATGACAGTCTGCAAGAGGTAGAAATGAATCCGGGACTTTTCGCCACACACAGGGCTTAATCATTCAATGAATGTTAAACAGTTATAAACGACTTTTTGACTCACTTCGGAGGTGAGAGGTGCTCCGGTAGGCTAGGTAGGCTATTGGCTCACTGGCCATCTACTCGATTAGCAACCGTATTTTATGTTTTTAGTCTTTTCGTTTTATCTTGACTGTTGTCCCAGAATGAAACTATTTCAATCCTGTCTTGATTTACTTCATAAAAAAATCAAATATACTTTCATTGGAATCACACGAGTAAATTTATTTGAGGTTAATCTTCCAATTGATTCATTTTTTGAAAGATTCTTGGTTAAATTTTCAATTTCATTTAAAAGTTTAAAACTATATCGTGTGCTTTTGTTACGTTGATTGAAATATTCAAGAACCTGTCTTAATTCTTTACTCGCACGAGTTGACCAGATTATTTTTTTGTCAGCCATTCTTTCATCTCAGAGATTAGTTGGTCATTCTCAATATAATCACCGTTTTTAATTTCTTCTCTGCCTTCTATGATTGAATCATTCTGCTCTGGGGATAACTGATATAAAGATTGTTCAGATGAATCAAATATTGTTTGAAGTGCTTTTAAAAAATTCATGTCATTCGAGTCTTTGATTCTCGAAATCAAACTATTTTTTATTTGAGTTGTCATATCCATAATAATCTTTCTTCAATCATTATTCAAAAATAAGCAATTTTTCTGAATCTGTTGCATACCGGATTTTATGGTTGCTAACGTTCACTGCTGATTAATGCATGAAATATAATTGGGCGATGCGGAGGTTATGCCCACTGCAACGGATCGCCTGTTGCAACAAGCCGTAGGTCAGGTCCTGGCCGCTAAATTCGAGATGGAATTTGAAGATTACAGCTATGGTTTCCGGCCAAATCGCAATGCACAGCAAGCGGTACTCAAAGCACAGGAATACATTTTGTTGAGCGAACTGCCTATTTTACCAAATAAAGACACCCCGGAACAGGAATACTGATAAGTGAATCTTTCCGAAATTATGCATTAATATCTCCAGGTTTATGCGTTAATCTTTCCAAAATTATGCACTATAATTTCCAGGATTATGCACTACTATTTTGAAAATTATACAGTAATTTTTTAATCAATATACTTTTCCCCTTATACCGGAAGGATGAAGAAAGTACAGTATCTTTTCCGGAAATCTTCGGCAGCTTTTGACTAAAAGTCGGGCAGCTTTTGAGAAAATCTTCCTCATCTTTTGGCGAAAAGTTCAGGGTCTTTTTATAAAATCTTCCCTGTCTTTTCCTGAAAAGTACGGTATCTTTCTGCGAAATCTTCAGCATCTTTTTATGAAGAGAACAGCATCTTTGACCTTTGCCGGAAATAGTTTACAGATTTACTTGTTATTCAGAAAAGAGATTGACACAATTGTTACCAGTAAAAACCTTCCGCGTTTGCCGAAAGGGAAAATTATGCCCGTCCGGATGATAAAAAGCTGGCATCTCTGCCGCTTTTCCTGGTCCCAGCGAAAAGGAAGGCCAAAACCGGCATGGAAAAATGCAGGAAGGACAGTAAAATATCATTTAATCCCCTTACATGGAGCATTTAATAAACAGCGGTTTAGCCCAATCGAATTAAAACACAATTGAGCAGGGGGGCCGAAAGCCGGAGAGATCAAAAAAGGCAGCAGATAGACAAACCTACTGCCTTTTTTCTTGGCTCAACTGTGCCTTAATTCCTAATTTGTTTGCGTTCGTGTATTAATCTTTAAATCTAAATAAAATCCAACTCACAACTAAATCAGGATAACCAGGAGATATATACCACCAGAAGAATTTTTCATTTTTCTCAGGATTAATACATAGATTATGTTGTGCTTTGGGTAGTATTAATTGAGTAACATCATTGTTATGAGCCTGTTTAATTAATACGCTATCGATATTTTGTATATAACTTCTGGTATCTTCAATCTGGTCGTTTTCACCATATACCAATAACACAGGAACTCTTACCAATTTCCAGTAATCGAGAGAATTGTAATTGCCGATGTTAAAATAAAATTTCCATAGCCAATGATCTTTAGGAGGAATTTCAACCCAGTCGAACCATTTCTTGTTTTTTGCAGCCTCGTATAATGAATCAATCTGTTCATAACCTGTTCCTTTTCTGGCAATATCCAGCCATACTTTGAAATAGGTTATTGCATCCTTTACTTCTGATGCAGAAAATCCATTTGAGATAAGCTCGTTCTTGATTCTGTACAAGTCTTGTTTATATAATGTATCTCCAACTCCCGCAGCCGCAATAACAAAGGAAATATCATTCGAATTGGAAGCTACTAACGGTGCAATGGTACCTCCCTGACTATGACCATAAACCCCTATTTGCCTTGAATTAACCTTATCAAATGTTTTCAGAAATTGTACAGCATTATTATGATCAGATGCCAAGTCTTCAAAACTGGCAGTTTGCCAATTCCCAGTTGATTTGCCGACACCACGTTTATCCTGAATCATGGTAATAATACCTTTCGATGCAAAATACTCTGCAAAAAATTGATTTGCAAACATTCCTTCACCGCCAGAACCGTGTATGAATATAACCGCAGGAAACTTACCGGAGCCTTTGGGTACATAAATTCTGCATGATATACGAATATCTCCATTCCTAAATGCTGTATCAATAGCTGTAAAGTTCTTTATTTGAAGTTGAGACTTTTTCAATAAAACTGTTCCATCACTGAAACCTTGCTGGGCAAAATGACCTGACAATTCACCATTAGTAACCTTACATTTAAAAATGGTCGCAGGTTCCGACATCAACTGAAATGTAATTGAATCATTAAAAGTTACAACGTTGCTCAAAGGTATACCACTGGCTTTTTGTGTTGGAGAATTATAGTATCCGATTAACTGACTATTTTGTTTTTTAAATTCAAGAGACATATTCATTATTGAGCCATCTCTATCCATAGTTCCTTCCCAATAGCCTAAGGACTTATTTTGGCTATACATATTATGTCCATAAAGAATGGACAAAACGATTATTAAAATTTTCTTTTTCATAGTTTTATATTTTTTACATGACGCACAACTATGTAATAGCACGAAGTTATTACACTTTTTTGCCATTTTTGTTATCTGCTTTTATGCCCGGGGTTCCAAACATCCTGTCGAGCGGGCTTTGTATCCGGTTGAGGGCTTTACTACTACCATGGGTGTAAATCATCGTGGTTTTTATGCTCGAATGTCCCGGCAACTGCTGAATGTACCTGATATCGGTGCCCATAAGTTTAGATTTAGTTTCCGCCCCTCAATTTACGCCAATCCGCCATAAAATCAAACAGGTTAATGATAAAATCTTTTACGTTCATTTGTTGAATGAGCAAAACAATAATCTCAGCCTGCAAAGCATAAATCTGGGTGTGCAAACTTTGGCTCTGGAAATGCAGGCTGGCTATTCTTTGTTAAATCTGTAAGTTAAGTTTTCCTTGTATATGGGAGTAAATTTGTCCGGGTATATGGCGGAAAAAGTTTCCTCCAATATGGAAACCGTCTTGTTTATGCGTTAAAGTCAATTTCTTTATGCATTAAAGACAACTTGTTTATGCGTTAAAGAAAAAGTGTTTATGCATTAATCGGAAGTTGTCTATGCTGCAACCGGTGTCTTTATCATTTTCTACAGTGCTTTTCCCAAACACTTTTTCCCTTATACCGGAAGGATAAAAAAGTTATACGTGTAATCCAGTTGCATTTCACGTATAATGCAATTGTATTACACGTGTAACTCATTGGGGTTACACGTATAACACAAATGGTTTATAAGCGTAACTTTCGAAAATTTATTGTTCAATAAAACTTCTCCCCCCATAATTTTTGTGAACGCCGCAACAGTACGGTTGTGACACTCACAATAATGCTGTTGCGACACTCACAATAACGTTCTATACTCATGGTATCCCACCCATTTTACCTTTAAAATCCAATAAAAACCATTTATAAGTGCATAGCCGGCACCTTCACGGCTCTAGGTTCAACCTGCCGTTCCTGCTTGGCACTGCGTACCGCTAAAGCTCCCATTTATTGGTGGTTGTTTTTTATTCGATTTAGAATTTTATAAAATCTGCTCTCGAATATGTGCCAGGAGTCGCATGGTCTCCTAATTCAAATTCAAAGTTTACATATCCTATATTTTTAAATTCAGTTAAATTATATATAACCGAAGCCAAATATGAATCTGCTCCAGATGTACCACATTGTTGTGTTAAAAATTCACTGTCATCAATTTGCACATATGCTGTATCATTTGATATTTTGTTCAGTTTAATTTGAATTCGGGGATTTTCTCCGTTCAATTTCTCAATAACTTGATTTGGTGTCTGTGCCTTCAAACTATTTGTTCCCTTCACATAGAAGTTTGATGACACTGTATCAAATTCTACAGACCAAATCTTTTTCGATTCAATGACTTCTCTGTTATCTGATTTAGTTTCCGTCCAATTGTCTGGGAATAGTGGATGGTCAATTTTCCATTTCTTGTCTTTCGAAGTCCACATTAAATAGGGGCCATCAAATCCTTCAATAAATATCAGTTGATAGTCATTGTCATTTAGTTTTTGGTACTCTGGTTCTAAAAAGTCGATGTGGTCTATGAATCCAAATTTCTTCAATGTTTCCCAATCATTTGATTCGGGCAAATCGTTTGTTTTTCTGTAAGTTTCAATCTGGTCAATGATTTTATTTCCCAACTTAATGTCAGAATACCGATTTATGGTAAAAGGAAGTTTTAGCCATATCAAATACAGAATTATTAAAGTAATTATTCCTAATCCAAATATTTTAAAACTTTTGCTCAAGCTAACTATCTATTTTAAAGTTCCATAAATAACCTGCAGTAAGTTATAGAAGAAGTTAAAAATACAAATAAAAAGTAATAAAGATAGTCCAGCATGTGTATTTTACAGAGAGTGAAAGTCCTTGCGAGCGGGGCAAACGCATTGAGAACCGCTATTAAGACGTAAGCCGGTTTTTTGTTCCTGATTGCTTATTGAGTATATCGGACAAATGGAGCCAGTTCATCATCTACAAGTGTTCATACGCTAAAGAAGAGTTGTCTATGCTATCGTTGCCTGTTGGGCAAAATACCCGTTCAATCAGAATTCCGATGGTGTTTCTAATTTTTGCAATCAGGTCCCGCTTCCCGGATCCGGATTCTTTTAAGCACAAACAACAACTTTTTTTGTAATTTCTGCCCTTGAGCCGGACAGGCTCTTCCTTTTCCAATCGATGAAAAGGAAGCAAAAATCTTGTCAAAACGAACCCTCACCCGGGCGTTTTGACGGCCCTCGCACCGCTCTGTTCTGCATTTGCGGTGGAGTCTTGACGGATTATTGCATAATCCAGTTGCATTTCACGTATAACACAAATGGGTTATAAGCGTAACTTTCGAAATTTATTGTTCAGTAAAACTTCTTCTCAATTCCGCAGGTACCTGGCAAACATTTTATGGCATCCCCGGCAACAACATCTTCAACATTAGCCCCATTATACCGCTATTTAGAGGAGCCGCCCTCACTAACGTTGTTGCGACACCCTCACTAATGTTTGTGAGACACCTTCACCAACATTAGTGAGGCACTATCCCAAACGTTGGTGAAACGGTCTCACATTCCTATACGATACGGATTACCCCAAAGACCCGGAAGAACCTGATCCGTCTGGGGGTCGATCCGGAACATGCTTACCAATGGAGCCGTTCCCGGATGGGAGGATGGGCTATTGCCCAAAGTCCGATTTTGAGAACGACCATTACCTTGGAGCGATTGCGAAAAAGAGGGTACGAAGCGTTGCTGACGTATTACGGAAAAGTTGCCCCACATCTTAATGAACCGCTGTATATGTGCCCGAGGTTAAAATGTCCGGTGGACATTTTGGCCGAAGGGGTGGAGCGTAGCTCGCGTACTTACAGTGGTGTAAAAGCCTCTCCCTGTCAGCACTTGCTGACAGGGCGGGCTATTCGATTAGCAAACGTTTTTTTCAGTCTTGCAATAATAATGGATATCTATTAAATACTTCAACTAAATATATCATCATTTCATTGTTACTTACTTGCATATTCATATCGCTGAATTTAAAAAATTGGTCACATATTGAAGAACTAAAATTTTGCAACCAGTACGATAAAATTGTTTTCTCACTTGATGATAGATTATTTACAACCTTTTTTAAATGATTCGAATTGTATCCAATTATTTTATCATCCTTTATCATCCAATGTTGCTCAAATATCATTAATGGTGAATCAAATAAGTAATTCCAAATTTCTTTAATTGCTCCAATTTTTGTGTAAGAACTATATTTCTTTTCAAGTTGAGTATCTATCTCGTTTAAAATCTTAATCATTGAATCAATTGTCTCTTTGAGGTATTCTTTAGTAATAGAAAGTTTATCCCCTATTTTTCGTGGGTCACATTTTGTGTTTCTTATATACTTATTGTCAACCACTAAATTATTGTGTAATAAAAGATTCCTTCTTTCCTTTTTTTCAATTAATGACTTTGTATATAAGTATCCGATATCATCAATTGATAAAATAGAACTAAAAAAAGTAAAAAAGTTCTCAGCTTTCCCATATGTAATCTCAGAGAAATAGTCATTCACAAGCAATTCTATTACATCTTGTGAAAATATGTTTTCAATTAAAATTTTCTGTCTTTTATCAAGTTTTAACTTTTCATCAGGTATTTTCTGAGGACAAGAACACAAATATCTTTTTGTACATTCAGAAATTGAAGATTCAAATAAAGAAACAACATATGCAAATAGTCCTTTCAAATAAAAGTCTTTTTCTATTTGATTAAAATCCTCAACAATCAAATCAAGTTCAATTATCGAATTCTTAATTGGTTCAATTATATTATCGAAAATCAGAATTTCAGGTTTTTGCTTGCTCATCAGTTGTCTTTAAAATGTTTGCTAACTATGTAATAGCACGAAGTTATTACACTTTTTTGCCATTTTTGTTAGCTGCTTTTATGCCCGGGTTTCCAAACATCCTGTCGGGCGGGCTTTGTATCCGGTTGATAGCTTTATTACTGACATGGGTGTAAATCATCGTGGTTTTTATGCTCGAATGTCCAAGCAACTGCTGGATGTACCTGATATCGGTCCTCATAAATTTAGATTTAGTTTCCATCCCTCCAATTTACGCCAATCTCCCTTCAAGTCAAATAGATTTCTGGTAAGATTCTTTACGTTCATTTGTTGGATGAGCAAAACAATAATCTCAGGCTGCAAAACATAAATGTGGGTGTGCAAACTTTGGCTCCGGAAATATGAGTTGGCTATTCTTTGTTAAATCTGCAAGTTAAGTTTTCCTTGTATATGGAAGTAAGTTTGTCCGGGTATATGGCGGAAAAAGTTTCCACCAATATGGAAATAGTCTTGTTTATGCGCTAAAGTCAATTTCTTTATGCATTAAAGAAGAAGTGTTTATGCATTAAAGACAACTTGTTTATGCGTTAAAGAAGAGTTGTTTATGCATTAATCGGAAATTGTCTATGCTACAACCTGTTCTCTCTCTCGTTCTCTACCGGTGCTTTTCCCCAAACACTTCTTTCCTTACACCGGAATGATAAAAAAGTTATACGTGTAATCCAGTTGCATTTCACGGATAATGCAATCGTATTACAGGTGTAACACGAATGGGTTATAAGCACATAACTTTCAAAAATTTATTATTCAGTAAGATTCCTTCTTAAATTAACCACAAATTTCATATTGAGAAAAAAGATACGTTAAACTCATATTCAGTTTTACTGCATCGTGAGGAATGAGTACATATTTCCATGGTTTGCCGTTGATTTGTTTGTTATATTCTGTGGCATTTTGGCAATAGTTTATGGCTGATTTTGCTTTTAATTGTACTTGCTCCGATTCTACATCGTCTTTCTTTTTGGTCTCGACCATTGCAATAAAACCGGGGGTTTCAATAATGAAGTCGGGCATATATTCTTTTGCCGGGCGACCATAATAGATTTGAAACTGTGATTTTGCCGGACGAAGCCACTTGATACATTGGGTGTCCTGTTCGAGAATAGTGGCAAAATCTTTTTCTGTTTTACTGTCGAACTTATACAATTTGTGGTAAGCTTTGACAAACCCGCAGAACACTTTATTCCTGATTTGCGAAACAGGTTCGATGTTTTCTTTGTAATCGTAAATGCGCTCGCCTGCATTTTTGGCGAGTGAAAAATCTTTGATTTCGGAGCAAGGGCGTACTGTCATCAACGGTTTTTCGAACCCTTCGTATACAATCTCGTGATGTTCCATCATTTGCTGATAGATTTGTTCGGCAATCGGCATTTTAAAATTCAGAACCACATTGACCACATCGCGTTCGGTTTCCAAATAGGAACGAAAATGCAATACCGCCTGATTTGCCAATTTGTATAACAGTTCTTTGTGTTCGTCGTACCAGATTTCAGCTTTATCAATGAGTACCGAAACCAAATGATTTTCGATAAAACGTTCTTTGTACCCTCTGGTTCCGGCTGAAATAATCCGCTGGTTACCGCTTTGCAGCTCGCGGGTAACAATTTCCTCGGAACCGGGCTGAAAGTTCATTTTCGAAGTGTCCAAATCGAAATCGTGAAAAACAAGTTTTGTGTTTCCTGACGGCTGAATAACCAATCGCGGAATAGGAATGGTATTGTCGATGAACTTTTCGGCAAGGGTAATATAACGTTCGACAGCTTCGGCTGCTTCTGTTTCTGAAAACAAATTACCTTCGGCTTTCAATTTATTTTCGTAGCTTTTTTTGAACGTTTCTATCTGCTGGGTAGTCGTGATGGCTTCTTTGGTAAAGCTTTCGGCCCTGGGCGCAATGGTGTTGATGAATGGCAAAATAAATTCATCGCGTTTAATGTTGATTAATTCTTTTTCCTTTTTTGCGCCTTCCAATTGTGCGGCAGCCGCTTTCCGTTGTGCTATTTCAGCCTCAAATTTCGACTGAGGGGTAATAATTTCTTTTTGAACATTAATCCCGTCATCGTCGAGTACAATAATGTGTTCTACACGAACGATGGACCCGGGTTTATTGGCTTCGTCCACAATGTCCTGAAATTTGTCGTGCTGAACAATGGTCAGCGTGTCTACGTTATCGTTGCCTGTATGTTTTCCGTAAGGTAAACGCAAGCCACGTCCCAAAGTTTGTTCGGTAAGGGTACGCGATGCAGAAGTACGCAACGGAACAATGGTGTAAAGATTGGTGACGTCCCAACCTTCTTTCAGCATATTCACGTGGATGACAATTTCGATGGGATTATCAGGATTTTCCAAACTGAGCAGCAACTGAATGTTCTCGTCTTTTTCGGCCCCCGACTGATTGGAATGAATATCCATTACTTTGTCTTTGTAATAGCCATTGAAGAAATCGTCTTGCTGAATCATTTCTTTTAACTGAGACGCGTGGGTTGTATCAACTGCGACCACCAACACAAAAGGCTTTACTTCGCGCACGCCGTTGTCGCGGGCATAAATTGCCAATTCGGCTTTGGTGTTTTCGTGAATGCGAATGCCGTCGAGTAGTTTTAGCCGGTCGAGGTCGGCAATGCCGTATTGCGACGGGTCGAAATCTTTGCGAGTAGCAACGGCAGGTTTTTTTACAAATCCATCGGCAATGGCATTGGCGAGGCTGTATTCGTACACTACGTTTTTGAATTTGGTGTATTTGCTGCCCGACTGCGTTTGTGGTGTTGCCGTAAACTCCAAACCAAGAATGGGGTTCAGTTCATTGATGACCGTCATTCCACGGTCGGCACGGTAGTGATGCGATTCGTCCATCAGGATTACCAGGTCATTCAATCCCGACAAATAGTTGAAATAGGAGTCGCCCAAATATTCCGACATTCTTTTGATGCGTGGGGCATTTCCGCCACGGGTTTCGGAATTGATTTTAGAAATATTGAATACGTTGATATTGATGGACTGAAACAATTCGTTATCGGAAAACTGGTTGTAGTTGTCGCCGTTGATGATGCGCGGGGCATTTTGTGCAAAAGCGGCAATGCCACGAAATACGTATTTAGGGTTTTGCGGATTGGAAAAATCGTCAATCAGTTTATTATAAATGGTAAGGTTCGGTGCCAGTACAAAAAAGTTTTTTACTTCGTGTTCAAGGAACAAATAGGCAATGCAAGCTCCCATCAGGCGTGTTTTTCCAACACCGGTAGCCAAAGCAAAACAGATGGACGGAAAAGTACGTTCAAAATCGGTACAAGTTGGATATTTACTTTTTACAATGCCGAGCATTTCGGAAAGGCTTAGCACGGCTTTGTTTTTCTGTGGCTGCATCAGCCCGTAAAGTTCCGCCAGAATATTCAGAGATTCTTCCTGCGGAGCACGTAGGCTTAGTCGGTTACATATGTAGTTCGCGTGTTTGTCCATAGCTTATTCGTTAGGCAGTTGACTGAATAAATCGGGCATTTCTGTCGTATGCCTGGGTTTGTTGTTTGTTTTTGCAGGTTCAGGTTTGATTCGTTCGTCCAATTCGGGACGAAGCTCGTCGAGCGGGCTGTTGACAATGTTGAGGCTGTAATCGCTGTCTTGCTTAAATTCGCAACGGTTGAGCAACATGGCCGGAATTTTGCGAATGTTGATGTTCTGATAGACCATTTCAAGGTCCGACTCGAATTGCGTGCAACAAATCAGCAAACTTTCTTCGGCAAGCAAATCCCCGGCAATGGCATCGAGCATAGGGCGGGTAAGGTATTGTGTGGTGGTAAAAATATAATCCTGCTCAGAGGAATAGCCCTGTTTCCAATATTTGTTTTCATCGGGTTGGTATTTAAATCCTTCCTGTTTGGCCATTGCAGCCGCCAGCATTTGGGCATCGTATTCTTTGCTGATGATTAAATTGCCGTAAGCATCGATGGTTAACAAGGGCGGAGCCAGCTCGTAGAATTTGAAGCCGCCGCCGCCTTTCCAGTTTACGGCTTTGCTGATGCCGCCCTGCTCGCCATCGACCACGGCCTTCAGCCGTGGAAAGCAGTGCGTGACGGCGTGTCCGCCTAACTCTATGCCAATGTATCTTCGGCCCATTTTATGGGCTACGCCCGCGGTGGTACCGGAACCTAGAAAGGAATCGAGAACGAGGTCGCCTTCATTACTGCCAAGAAATAGTATCCTTTCCAATAATCTTTCCGGTTTTGGAGTTGAAAAGATACTTTTGGCATTAAAAGCCCTAACTTCTTTTTTAGCTTCTTGGTTATCCCCAACTTCATCTCTAAAAAAAATGGTCTTAGCCGTAATTCCCTGTTTGACTTCTGTTAAATATCTTTTTAACTGAGGTGCACCTTTCCCATCTTTGCCAAAATAAAATCTGTTTTCATTCAGGTACTTATCAGCTGTTTCTTTATTGAATCTGTAGCAGCTACCTTCAGGAGGCCAATACTCTTTTCCCGTGTTCGGATTAATAATAGGAAATACGCCACTTTGAGAAAATGATTTTACTAAAACATTATCAGAACGCCAGAGACCACTTCCATCATTATCATTATATTTGTAATATTTATTTTGTTTTTCGCTTCTCGGTAAAAGATTTGGTCTCCAGATTTCTTTATTTTTTGCATAAACGAGTATGTGATCGTGACTGTCAGATAACCATTTCGCATCATTCTGTGGTGAATACTTTTTTTCCCAAATTACATTATTTATAAAATTTTGCCTGCCAAAAACTTCATCACAAAGCACTTTTAAATAATGACACTCGTCGTCGTCAATCGAAATCCAGATGGAGCCATCGTTATTTAACAGGTTACGGAGAATTTTTAACCGTTGGTTCATTAAATTCAGCCAAAGGGAATGTTCCACTCCGTCGTCGTAATGCTCAAACGCGTTTCCGGTGTTGTATGGCGGGTCAATATAGATGCATTTTACTTTTCCGGCATAGTCCTGTTCGAGGGCTTTGAGTGCAAGCAGGTTGTCGCCATGAATGAGCATATTCTCGCTGTTGGGGTCGCCATAGCTGTATTCGGGGTTTTCAATTAAAATTCGGGGTTCGAGCTTTGGTTCTTCGCCTTTGCCAATCCATGTGAGTTCCAATTTCTGGAGTTTATTTTGTGCCATCGTTTATATGCTATCTAAAAGTTTATCTAAAGTTTGTCTAATTACTTATTGTTCTTTTCCGTTTTAGATAAAGCTAAAATCCAAACAGGGTTTCGTGTAGTTCCTTTATTTTCAATGGTTTTATCGCGTTTATGCATGGCATACACCAAATTTCGAACTTTATTTTGCTTTTGTTTTACATCTAAAATGTCCGGAAGTATATCTAAAATTAATTCATCAACTTCATTTTTTGAGGCTTTTCCGTATTTTTTCAGCATATCGATAATAAGCTTTTTGTAATGATCATCTTTGAGGCCTCTGTTTCTTATGTATTCAGCCTTTTGATTCGTGGCTTCAGCAATATGGGCAGCTACATAGTAGTTTGGTTTACGCCCTTCAATAAAGCCTTTCTTTTTAAGCATTTTTGCATTTTCGTCAGGAATGGTTTCCCTTTTTTGAATTTTGTCTAATAACACGACTTCAGTAAGCGATAAATCATCTTTTTTTTCGATTAATAGTTTGGAATAGTTTTCGTCGATAGAGTGTCCGTAAATCTCCAACACGACCTCGCCACCCGATGTTTTTGAATAATCGGGTAAAGGGAAATAGCGTTTTCTTTGGCTTTTGTACATTTTATGAATACCATATCCCATTGTATCAATCATACTGAGATTGACCATTGCATCGGCAAGGAACCGGTTTCTGTATTTTTTGGGCGTTTTTTGCCCAAGCGTATAGTCGTCCGCTTTTCCTTCAAAAAAACTACCTGCATTTGTAAAGATGAGCTTTCCGGCTTGCTCGGTCAATACAATTCTGCTTTGCATACCGTAATCCTGATGGGCAATGCAGTTGTTTAGTGCCTCAAGAATCACTTCCGGGTCGTATTTGATAACTTCTGTCGCTATGAGCTGGTTGTTTGGAAAGAATTTATATTTTACGTTTCTGATTCTTCTTAGAACATCGTTAATTCCTGTGAAAAGCGGAATTTCGAAATGTTCATAGGCTTTTTCTTCTGTATCGAGTTTCCATGTGATTTGTGCCACAGCAGGTGAGATAAAATGAGCCGATTCGGATTTGCCCAGTAAGATAATTGCTGTATTGGTTATTTTTCCATCAATTGTAATTTTTGCTTTATCCAAAAACAGTTTATCCGGCCAATTGTTGATTTCAGAAAAATAAGGTTTCCCTATCTGCTTTTCTTTATACTTTTCTTTCGCTAATTGGATGGCATTATTGTCTAGCGCTTCAATGGTCGCATTTTCAACTATTTTAGCGGACCAGTCTTCCTGTGAGTTATAAATGATTTTAGCATAATGCGGATAATCTTTAAGCTGAGTTAAAGATGTTCCTATGCGAATAAATGCTTTATTCTGAAAATTAGTAGGTTCACCAATAGCGGCCGGTATTCTGAAAATTTCGATTTTATTATTCGAATCATAATTACATTCAAAATATCCGAACCGAATGGAAGGAGACAAATATCGTCTGACCCAAAAATCCAGCTCGTCATTGCCATGCTTTCGTTGCCTGAAATTATAGGATGTTCCTTTGATGGAGTGATCATCGTCTTTAACCCCCAAAACCAAATAGCCAAAAGATTGATTGTTTACACAGGCAGCATTTGACAAACCGGAGATATATTCGCCCAATTTTTCATCCGGGTTAATGGTGCCCGACTTAAACTCGACCCATTCAGTTTCTTTAGGCAAAGCACGAAGTTCATTAATTAAATATATGAATTCCTGATTATCCATTTATCTAATGCTCCATTTAATTGTGAATAGTTCGTTTACCGAAATATTTTGTTTTAATCGTTTTTCAATATCGTTCAGTAATACTTCTTTTTTTTCGTCAATGTTGTCTTGTGCCTCGAAGAGGTTCTGACGTTTTTCGCTACGCTTTTTTTCCAGTTCTTTAATCTCGCGTTGTGCTTTTACTTTGCTTTCGAGATTCAACATTTTTTTTGCTTCGGATTTCCGGAGTTTTATCTCGGCATCAAGATCTTTGATTTCCTTTTCGAGGCTGATTTTCATATCGTCAGCCCATTGGTCGAGTTTGTCCATTTCGGTATCGAAAAAGTCGCGGTTACGAGTAGCATTTTCATTTAAAATAGTTTGTTCCTCGGCAAAGCTGAGTTCTTTTAATCTTTCGTTTACATCGATAGGAATATAACAGTTTCCCTTTTCGCTGCCTTTTATTGAAAAGATACGCTGGGCCAGTTCGCTTTCGATTGTCTTGCCTTTTTCAGTAAAACAAGCCAAGAGTAAATAATCTTCATACTCGAAAGAGTTGATTTCAAGGTGGCTTAATTGCATATAGCCCGATTGCCCGATGAATTTTTCCAAAGCGGTAATTTTGGTTGGCGTATCGAAATAACTGAAAACAACTTCTTTTACATGAGTGTCAATCACCTTACAGGCTTCGAGAATTTGTTTGGCCAGTTTATGACCAACCCTGTATATATTGGTATCATCTGGAACAAAAACATCGGATTTACGCTGTCCTTCGTGTGGCTTTAAGACCATATATGGTCCCTGATGTATTTTTAACTCAGGGAATGGATTCTCTTTTAAGTAAAAGGAATAGTTTTCATCGTCGAATTGAGCAGAACTGTTCAGGTAGAACTTAGTTGTTGCCCAAAGGCGTTCTTCAAACTTATTCAGGTATTCTTTGCTGGCAATCAGGTTGGTTTTTAGCTTTTCGCGCACTTCTTCGTCAAAATTCTCGAGCAGTACTTGTCTGGTATTTTGTACCCGTTCTGAAATGTCAGGTCTTAGCTCTTCCTGTAAATTATCGAAAGCAATCTGAATTTCGGCGGGATTGCGACAGTTGTTGTAAATTTCGGCAATTCTCTTTTCAAAATCGATCCCGTTGCCAATTGTTCCCAACACCTCGTCGGATGCCCCAAAAACACCGTCAAACAGCCGGAACTTTTCTTCCAGCAACTGGTAAACCCGTTGGTCGGCAGCATTTTTCTTGTTCAGAAAATTAAGAACGACAACATCGAATTTTTGTCCGTAACGATGGCAACGGCCAATGCGCTGCTCGATACGCTGGGGATTCCACGGTAAATCGAAATTAACGATTAGCGAACAAAACTGCAGGTTGATCCCTTCGGCGGCCGCTTCGGTAGCAATCATTATCGTTGCTTCGTTTTTGAAGTGATCGACGATTGCAGCACGTTTGTCAGCCGTTAAAGAACCTGTAAGGACATCGGTATCTTTATATTTTGCGACGTAAGCCTTGTATATTTCGCTGGATTTAGGGTCGTTGTTGCTTCCGTTAAATGCGACAACTTTTCCCTCGTAACCCCGGCTTTCGAGCAGGTTAAACAAGAAATCCTGAGTCCGGCGCGATTCGGTGAAAATTAATGCTTTTTGGTTGGCCCCTAGCTTTTGAAGTTCGGAAAATCCGCGTTCAAGAGCCGTAAATAGTTTTTCGGCTTTATCATTCTTTTGGATTTTACCGGCCAATTCCCTGAACCTTTCCAAATCGGCTTTTTCAGTTTTTATTTGTTTAATCTCTTCGTCGGTATATTCAATTTCCTCTTCTTCCGTTTCGGATTCTTCGTTTTCATCTGCCCATTCGTCGGCCAGTTCATCGTAGTTTTCAAAATCGATTTCGAGGCTGTTGTCTGTTGTCAACTCGTGTTTTTGAATGATCCTGTCTAGTTTATTTGCCAATGCTTCCAATGTGCCTGAGATTGCATAGGTGGAAGATGCCAACAACTTGCGAAGGATCAAGGTCATTAACTGGCGTTGACTAGATGGCAAAGCATACAAATGAGGACGTTGCAAATACTCGGAAACCCACCGGTATAATGTCATTTCATCGTCGCCCGGGAAATATTCTTCAACCAATGGAATTCGTTTAGTGTAACGGATGTATTCCAACACTTGTCGTCTTAATGTTCTGCGACAAACCGGTTGCAACCTGTTGCGTAAATCGGAAAAATTTTCTTCTTCAACTAACCGGCTATACTGACTCTTAAAACTTTTTAGATCGCCAAAGACATACGGGTCGACGAGGCTTACCAATCCATATAATTCAAGAATAGAATTTTGTAGCGGAGTGGCCGTAAGTAAAACTTTTTTATAATTAATTAAGGCATCTTTAATGCCGTTCCCTATTTTGTTGCCCGGTTTATATACGTTGCGTAAACGGTGAGCTTCGTCAATAACTACCAAATCCCATCTTGTACTTTCTAAATAGGCAGCTTTGTTTTTTGCGAAATGGAATGAGCAAATAACAATGTTGTCTTTTTGATTAAATGGGTTTAGGTTTCCCTCCTTAATTGTATTGTTAAACGATTTTGATTCGAGAATCAAGGAAGGCAGGTAGAACTTATCAGTAAGCTCACTGTTCCATTGTTTGCGAAGATTTGACGGACAGATGATCAGGAGATTTCTTTTTCTCTCAGCCCAACTTTGCGAAAGGATAATACCTGCTTCAATTGTTTTTCCTAATCCAACTTCATCGGCTAAAATTGCACCTTTTGATAACGGCGATTTAAAGGCAAACAAGGCAGCTTCCACCTGATGCGGGTTTAAATCGACCTGTGCATCCTGAAGCGAAGCAGTCAGCTTTCCTAAATCGTTTGCCGGGCGTTGCCTTGTTAGTTCGTAGGCAAAATATTTAGCGTGATAAGGCGTGATTTCTTTCAAAACGGTTGTACTCTGGTTTTGCAAATTTATGTCGTAAAATAAATGACTAACTAAAATATAAAAGATTGAATTAAATTCTTTCTTCAAGGGAAAGTAAATTTTAATATTACAGTAATGGATGAGGGACATAGGAACCATAACGTTTCCGGATTTGAGAAGTGTAGTAAGCCTACGAACAAAACCCTGTTAATAATTTTCTGCAAACAATCCATAACCCAAGAATTTGTCAAGTAGTTCATTAGAGGTTATTTCAAAATAAAATCTGCTGAAACCTTTTTTACAGAAAACCTATAATTGATTCTTATGTTTTTATATCCAAAATAATTATCATTTATCTTTAATATTTTATACGCATCTCTATTGTAAGGGTCTGAATTATCCACTGGGTACTTGACTCCATTTTCAATCCTTCCTTTAAAAATAGTAAAGTAAATATTTCCAGAAATCCCCCATTCTCCATATTCACTAGCTCTTATTATGTTACCGTCTTTATCAGTATTTTTAAACTGAATAATATATGTTCCATCCAAATTTCTTTCAACGAGCCATTCATTTTTACCTCGTTGTTTTGACTCCATGTTCCCATACCATTTCCCGGTCATTCTTTGCCAATTTAGTTCATCATTTCTGGAAAGACTAGGACTAGCATGTGGAATTTTATTAAAAATTCCACATCCGAATAGACATGAACAAATCATCAGGCACGCTACAATTCTTTTCATTATTGAAGTATTTAGCTATTCACCACAAAGATCATCCAGCAGATTTTTCCGGCTTTCAACCTTTCTTTTCAACCACCTCGATCAACTGATCAATCATCTCTTTCAAGTATTTTATTTCTTCCTTTAGCGGCTGATTTTCTACATACCCAATTGCCAGTAGTTTATACATAAACTTTTTTCAATATCGTAATTGCAGATATTCCCAGTTCCAAAACCTGGGCCACTATCCTCTTTTATCTCTTGGCAAATAAAAACACCATCCTTGCCCCTTGCTATTGCGTTCGCAAAGCATCACTTCCTCTCTTTCAGCAACTTCTCCAACAGTTCGATTTTCTTTTGTTCGGCCTGTAATAATTTTTCAAAAAGTCCCGCAATTTTTTCCATTGGATTATTATTGATATTGTCACCAGCAATATAATAGCCCGCTGCCCCTGTATTGTTCTCAATATTACTATTTTCAATAATAATAGTTACAGGGTCTTCTTCCATTTCCTTAATGAATTCGGAAGATATATTCAGGGCTTTGGCGATTTTTTCGATTACATCATCCTCAATGACTTTTTTCTGTTCGTATCTGGAAATCATGGTTTGGCTTATCCCAATGTCAGCGGCCAAAGCGTCTTGTTTGATACCCAGTGTATGGCGGATACGCTTAACAGCATGCCCGTGATGCGTGTTTTTTAGCGTCTTTTCTTCTGTTTCCATATAATCTCGTATTTGTGTCAAAGTTAACAAAGCCCTGAAATTAATTGGAATAATTATGAGTTAAATTGTAATAATTATGCGTGATATTATTTTCATTATCAGGCTGAATCTTCCTTTCTTTGGACGAATTAAAAGTTACCAAAGTGAAAAATATTATGGAGACATAACTGATTTAAAAAGAAATAGTAGTTTTGTATCGAAAGATACGAAATAACATAGCGCTTTTTGGACCTTATAGTCGAATCGGCAAAATTCAATGTGGAAGGTCAAAGCATGGAAGCGCCCTTAGAAATAGGGGCGTGGACATTGTTTTATTCTTCCACGAAGGCCCTTTGCCGAGCCTGACTATGAGAATAATGACAATCGTTCACGCCTTCTTTTTTTTGTTAGTTTTATCGCACCTTTTAACCGGTTGCTGAACCTTGCAACCGGAACAATCTACAGACAGGCGTTGGACGGGACTTCTTTAAACGAGAGGGGTAAAGTGAATAAGCCCTTACCTCTTTTTAAGTACTGGGCAGATATTATTGCCCCGGGAACATTTCTTAAATCTGTCATTTTTAACCAAAACCCCTAAAGTCATGCTTCACGCGAAACCTTTTTACCATCGTCCGCCTCCGTAATGTTTTAAATACTTACCAACAGCAGGATTCACAGGGTTCAGTGAATCCAATATGAACAGAACATTCAACCTAAAAATTCTGAAAGCAGGAAACAAAAATCCGGCTTAGTGGCACCCTTATGCCCTTTTTACAATGAGTAATTAATAATGAGTAATGAACAATGATCAAAATCCGCAATTGCGGAACGATTAGATTTTAAACTACTAAACTATTTAACGAATGAAAAAACAACGAAGAACACGGCTGCGTGTTTACGGGCTGTTCTCTTTATTTCTCTTTTTTACCATACCTGCCCTGTCGCAGGTAAGGATTACCGGCACCGTTACCGGGGAAGCTGAAGACGGGACGGTATCGCCCCTGCCGGGGGTGACCATCGTTGTTGCCGGGACTACCCGCGGGGTGATTACCGACACCGACGGTACTTATTCCATCGAAGCCAGACCAACCGACCGGCTTACCTTCTCGTTTATCGGCATGGAAAGCCAGACCGTCGAAGTGGGGACCAGGCGGGTGGTCAACATCACCCTGAAACAGAAAGCCGAAGAACTGGACGATGTTACCGTGGTGGCTTTCGGCAAGCAAAAGAAGGAGAGCGTGATCGGTTCCATCTCTACCGTGAAACCGGCCGAACTCAAGATCCCTTCCAGTAACCTGACCACTGCGCTGGCCGGAAAGGTGGGCGGTATCATCTCGTATCAGCGCAGCGGGGAACCGGGACAGGACAATGCCCAGTTCTTCATCCGCGGGGTAACCACTTTCGGGTATAAGCAGGACCCGTTGATTTTGCTGGATAACAACGAGATCACTTCTTCTGAACTGGCAAAAGTTGAGGCGGACGATATCGCCAGCTTCAGTATTATGAAAGATGCCACGGCAACCGCTTTATACGGCTCCCGCGGCGCCAACGGAGTGATCCTGATCACCTCCAAGGAAGGGGCCGAAGGAAAGGCCAAAGTGAATGTACGTTACGAGACGTCCATCTCTGAGCCGACCAGGATGGTCGAACTGGCCGATCCGGTTACTTACATGGAACTGTATAACGAGGCTGTCAGGACGCGTGACCCGCTGGGGGCCACTCCTTACTCCCAGAACAAGATCGACAATACCATTGCCGGCGTCAGCCCTTATGTATATCCTGCCAACGACTGGTATAAAATGCTGTTTAAGGACAGAACGGTTAACGAACGGCTGAACTTCAACATCAGCGGAGGGGGAAGGGTGGCCCGCTATTACCTGGCCGGAAGTGTTATCCGGGACAACGGGATACTGAAAGTAGACCATCGGAACAACTTCAATAATAACATCAAACTGAAACGGTATATGCTGCGGTCGAACGTTAATATCAACATTACCGGTACCACTGAAGCTGTTGTCCGGTTAAACGGAACATTCGACGATTACACCGGGCCGATCGACGGCGGAAGCGATATCTTTAATAAGGTGATGGCTACAAACCCTGTACTCTTCCCTCCTTATTACAAACCGGATGCTGCAAACAAATATACGCAGCATATCCTTTTCGGGAACTACGACGACTGCCAGTATAACAATCCCTATGCGGATATGACAAAAGGATACAAAAATTATACTATTTCCCGGATGTCGGCCCAGTTTGAGCTAAAGCAGAAACTCGATTTCATCATCAAGGGGTTGTCGGTCAGGGCAATGTTTAATACCAACCGTTATTCCTATTACGATGTATCCAGGTATTACCAGCCTTTCTACTACAATGTATCTTCTTATGACAAAGCATCGGACACTTATACGCTGAAAGCCTTAAACGAATCTTCCGGCACGGAATACCTGGGTTATAACGAGGGGACAAAGGATATCAACTCGACCACTTATTTCGAATCGGCTGTCAGCTGGAACCGTACATTCGCCAAAAAACATGAAGCAGGAGCTTTGCTCGTTTATACCATGCGGAACAAAATACTCGCCAATGCAGACGATCTGCAGAAATCGCTTCCCTACCGCAATATCAGTCTTGCAGGACGTGCCACTTACGGGTACGGTTCCCTCTATTTCGTGGAATTCAACTTCGGGTATAACGGGTCCGAACGTTTTTCAGAGTCCGAACGTTTCGGATTTTTCCCTTCAGTAGGTCTCGGCTGGATGGTTTCCGGCGAGAAATTCTGGGATGACCGACTAAGGAAAACCATCAGCAAACTAAAGCTGAAAGCTACTTACGGACTGGTTGGGAATGACGAGATCGGGGACGATAACGACCGTTTTTTCTACCTGTCGAATGTAAATATGGATGACTCAGGCAAAGCTTCCTCTTTCGGCACCTATGCGGGCAATACGTTAAACGGTATTTCCGTTTCGCGTTATGCGAACGATCAGATTACGTGGGAGACCTCCCGGAAATTCGACGGAGGGATTGAACTGGAAATGTGGAACGGGCTGGAGATCCAGGCGGATTATTTTTATGAACACCGCAGCAACATCCTGATGGACCGGTCTTATATTCCCACTACCATGGGACTGGAGGCTACTCCCAGCTCCAATATAGGAGAAGCCGTCAGCCACGGGATCGATCTGTCGGTAAACTACAGCCATGCGTTCAGCAAGGACCTCTGGATAACCGGAATGGCCAATTTTACCTATGCGACCAGTCAGTACAAGGTGTATGAGGAACCGGACTATTCCGCTACTCCGTGGAGATCGTACGTGGGAAAATCGCTGAACCAGATATGGGGATATGTGGCCGAACGTCTGTTTGTGGACGAGGAGGAAGTAAATAATTCTCCGGCACAGTTCGGCGATTATATGGCCGGAGATATCAAGTACAAGGATATCAACGAGGATGGTAAAATCAGCTCGCTGGATATCGTCCCGATGGGATATCCGACCAGTCCGGAGATCGTCTATGGGTTCGGATTGTCATGCGGGTGGAAAGCGTTCGACTTGTCCTGCTTTTTCCAGGGACTGGCCCGGGAATCTTTCCAGATGAACGCGACAACTACCTCTCCTTTCATTGACGGGCAGAATGCGTTGCTGAAAGCCTATGCCGACAGCCACTGGTCGGAAGAAAACCGCGATATATATGCCCTCTGGCCGCGGCTTTCCCCAACGCTCAATACCAATAACGTTCAGGGAAACAGCTGGTGTGTGCGGAACGGGTCGTTCCTTCGCCTGAAATCTCTCGAATTCGGCTGTTCATTGCCCCGTTCCCTGATTTCAGCAGCGAAGATAACCAACCTGCGTCTCTATTTTAGCGGAACCAACCTACTGACGTTCAGTAAATTTAAATTATGGGACCCCGAGATGGGGCGAGATGGATTAGGATACCCTATTCAAAAGGTGTATAATCTCGGCCTTCAAATATCATTCTAAAAATCTATTGTTATGAAACGAATCTATCATAGACTCCTGAATCTTATTATCATTTTATTCAGTGTGAACGCCTGCGATTACCTGGACGTTGTTCCGGATAATGTCGCGACCCTTGATTATGCCTTCCGTAACAGGACAGAAGCTGAGAAATTTCTATATACCTGTTACAGCTTCCGTCCCCAGGTAGGCGACGTAGCCAATGATCCGGGAATGAACGGCGCCGATGAGACCTGGCAGCGATACCCAAAAACCACGGCATATCCGACATGGGAAAATTCCTATATCCAGAGGGGGCTGCAGTCGGCAGAATCTCCGGTACTGAATTTCTGGGACGGGGAAAACGGGGCCCCGGCTTTGTGGACCGGCATACGGGATTGCAATATCTTTTTGAATAAAATCGGCGAGGTGAATGACATGACCGATTATGAAAGGACCAGATGGATTGCAGAAGTGAAATTTCTGAAAGCCTATTATCATTTCTGGCTTTTTAAATGTTACGGTCCTATTCCTGTTGTCGATGAAAATCTCCCCGTATCGGCCGGGACCGATGAAGTAAAGGTATACCGCCAACCTGTTGATTCCGTGGTTTCGTATGTCACCGGTTTAATGGCTGAAGCTGCCAGGGACCTGCCGGACGCAAATGAAGTGATTGAAGGGACCGAAGCCGGCCGCATTGACAAGCTCGGGGCTTTAGCCATGCGTGCCGAAGTATTTTTGTTCGCCGCCAGTCCGCTGTTCAACGGAAACAGCGATTATGCCGGCATAACGGATAACCGCGGCGTACAACTGTTTCCACAGGCCTATGACGATAACAAATGGAAACTGGCTGCCGATGCCTGCAAAGAGGCGATCGACACTTGCGGGGAACAGGGCAAGGAGCTGTATGACCTGGAAGACCCGCTCATCAGCGATGCCCCGGAGGTCTTTCAGTTACAGACCACTTACCGCCAGGCCATCTGCGACCGCTGGAACAAGGAGCTGATATGGGGAAATACCGATTTTGACTGGCAGTACCTTTCAAGGGTTTCCGCTCCGAGGGTGATCCGTTTATCGGCAACGAACCTCTCCTGTGTAACAGGCGAATATGCGCCGACGATAAAAATGGTTGAACAATATTATTCTGCCAACGGGGTCCCCATTGACGAAGACATCGACTGGCAAAATAACGGCTGGTACAGTAACCGCCATAAAATCAGGGAGGCCCCCTCGTCAGGGGAAGGTAATGAGAAATATTATATAAAAGAAGGGGAACAGACCGTCTATCTGCATTTTAACAGGGAGCCACGTTTCTATGCCAGCGTGGCTTTCGATAAGGGAATCTGTTTCGGATGCGGGTATTATGATTTTGATAATGACGTAAAATATTGTGATTATCTGAACTATCAGATTTCAGGCTATCAGGGCGGCGACGGATATTCCGGCACGGGATATTCTGTTAAGAAAGACTTCTGCTACAGAAATTCGCAGACTTACGATAGTTACAGCCGGGAATTTTTTCCGTATCCGGTGATCCGGATGGCAGACCTTTACCTGATGTATGCCGAGGCTTTAAATGAATACAGCGGGCCGGGCGATGAGGTTTATACTTACCTGGATAAAATCAGGGCACGTGCCGGGTTAAAAGGAGTGAAAGAATCGTGGCGGGACTATTCCTCCAACCCGAACAAGCCGGATACCAAAGACGGACTGCGAAAGATCATTCACCGGGAACGTACCATCGAACTGGCATTTGAAGGGAAACGGTTTTGGGATATACGGCGCTGGAAAGAAATTGACGTCCTGAACGAACAACCGAAAGGCTGGAACATCCTGGGAGAAACAGCGGAAGACTTCTATCAGCTGACCAGCGTGGCAGAACAGACGGTTGAATTCAGTGTGAAAGATTATCTCTGGCCGGTTAAGGAATACGATATCACCGTGAATCCAAATCTGGTCCAGAACTATGGCTGGTAACAATCGTTTCATGAATCCGACTAAAATGAAGAAAATGAAAAACAATATTCTTTTACTGATCATTTTTTGCTTTAGCGCTTTTGCCTGTGAGCAGGAAACCTATTGGCAACAGCCGCTTGACAGCACGGCCCCCGGACCGGTTTCCGGCGTCAGTGTAATCAACACCCCCGGAGGGGCGATCCTTACCTACAAGCTGCCGGTGGATGAAGATTTGCTTTATGTGAAAGTCCTCTACCAGTTAAAAGACAGCAAGACCAGCGAAGTACGTGCTTCGCTGTACACAGATACCCTGGAGATTGAAGGATTCGGGGACACTTCGGAACGGGTGGTCCGGCTATATGCAGTAGACCGCAGCCGGAATGAATCTCCGGAAACAGACGCTACGATCAACCCGCTGGAACCGCCGGTGAAAACAATAGGCAAAACTTTACAGCTGATCCCTGATTTCGGGGGCGTTCACGCATACTGGACGGATTCCACAAGAGCAAAAATATCAGCGGTGATTTTAAAGAAGGACAATAATGACGAATACGCCCCTGTCGGGACCTTTTACAGTTCTGTGATCGACGGGGACGGAGCGGCACGGGGGATGGACACCATTCCGTCCGACTTCGGTGTTTATGTACAGGACCGCTGGGAAAACAGGAGTGATACTCTTTTCTGTAATCTGACCCCTTTATATGAAACGGAATTCGACAAGAACAAATTCAGCGCGGTTTATCTTCCCAATGATGCGGAGGAATATCCCGGCTGGGTGATTTCCAACATCTGGGACGGAACTACGGGGAATAATGGTTTTAGTTCGACCGGCGGAACAGGTGTATGGCCCCAGTCCATTACGATCGATTTGGGAGTGGTCGGTCAGATCAGCCGGATAACGTTATTTCAGCGTCTGGAGCCCTACATATTTGCCGAAGGAAACCTGCGGAAATTTCAGGTATGGGGATGCGTAACACTCGATCCTTCGGGAAGCTGGGACAGCTGGACCGAACTGATGGACTGCACCTCCGTAAAACCATCGGGCCTGGAGCTGGGACAGAATAGTGATGAAGACATTGCGGTGGCTTATGACGGGGAAGATTTTACCTGTCCCCCTACTGCTCCAAAAGTCCGTTATATCCGGATACTGGTGACTCAGACATGGGCCGGCGGAGATAATTTCCAGATTTCTGAATTAAACATTTACGGAGATAACAGGGAATAATAATTATGAAAACAAAATTAATAAACAGCTTGAATATGATTTGCATGACAGGACTCTTCCTGTTAGGTCTGTCTTGTTCCAGAATGAACGACGATGTGGACAAATACCTGGATGAAGGAGAGATTATTTATGCCGCAAAAGTTGACAGTGTCAGCGAACATCCGGGGTACCTGCGTATGCAACTGGAAATGTTTGTGAAAGCTCAGCGGATACAAACGGTACGGATTTATTGGAACGACTATGATGATTCATGCGGGGTGGAGGTTAACAACCGGACAGGCGTGTTTACAAAGATCATTGATAACCTGACAGCCAAAAGTTATATTTTCAACCTGGTAAGTATCGATATTGACGGGAACAGGTCGCTGCCGGTCGAAGCCACCGGAACGGTTTATGGCGACGATTATATTTCCGGCTTAACCAACAGGTCCCTGCAATACGCTGCGGTTAACGATTCCGGGAAAACGGAACTGTTCTGGAGTAGCAACACTTACAGCGGGGCAATAGGTTCCGAGGTCATTTATACCGATAATGCAGATCTTGTGGATACGGTATTTGTTCCGATGGAGGAAACAACTACTGTTCTCGAAAATTGCAACCAGGAGAAGACCTTTAAATACAGGACCGGATATCTTCCCGATTCTGCAAGCATCGATACTTTTTATACCGGGTACCAGGAAGAGCTTATCTATAAAATGATTGACCGTTCGGACTGGACTGTTACGACCGACAGCTACGAGCCCACAGGCGAACTGCCAAACGGCCCGCCTGAAATGACGATAGACGGAGATGTGAACACCTACTGGCATACCCAATATTCGGGAACGATGCCTGGATTCCCGCACTGGCTGGCTTTCGACATGAAAAAGAACATCTATGTGGCCCTGGTGCAGCTTACTGCAAGGCAATCGTATTACACGGCCGATGCAACGGCATTCACGGTTCAGAAAAGCGATGACGGGGAAAACTGGACCGATTGTGAATCGTTCGGATTTGCGGATGTCATTACCACGCAAAGCTTCGCTCTGTCCACGCCGGTCACTGCCCGCTACATCCGGGTTTATGAATACCTGGGTCCTAATTCCTACACCCACCTGGCCGAATTTTCGGTTTTGGGTTACCAAGTGAATTAAAATTATAATTTATGGATTTTTCAACTTCAGTTATTTACTGAATTTCGCAAGCCGTTACGTTAATACATCCGAAAAAATTGCCTGTTTTTGCCCTGCACTAAGGGGGACAGGCATTTTTTCTTTTGACTCCCCTTTAGTTTGCTGTTGGGGGAGGGTGAACTAGTGAAGTGGAGAACTAGTGAATGAAGGAATGAGAGAATGAAAGAATTGGGCATGGAACCCGAAAGCTGGTTTCACCTCCGGGAACACGTACAGATTAAAACAATAGCCATATAGGCACATTGAAAATTTGTGAACTGGTGAAGCAGTGAGTGAAAGAATTGGAAAAACAAGGGCATGGAACCCGAAACAGCAGGAACCCTATCAGCAACAGAAACTATCCTTCGTGTCTTCGCGCCTTGGTGTTCAGTTTGGTCAAACGGCGTAGCCTCAAACAATAGGAACAAACAATGTCAACCAGATTAACAATTGTAACTGCTTCTCCTTCGAGTCTTGGCGTCTTTGTGTTCAGTCTCGTGTCTTCGTTTTTAGCTTCGTTTGTTTCACAATTAATTGTTATTTTTACAGCCGCTGATTTTCAATAGTTATGGTTATGCTAGTTATAATCCTGTATTTAACCAATTTCTTGCGTACACTGCTGTTCTTCGTGATCCTGTACTACCTGATCAGGGCGATCAACCGCTATGTCCTGCCTTTGTTCAGGGCATCGCAGTCGTCCCGGCAGCCGGGCAACGGTAGGGAACGGCGGCCGGAAGGAGATGTACGGGTTGAGAATAACCGCAGGCAAGGTTCACGGATCCCAAGAGATGAAGGTGAATATGTCGATTTCGAGGAGATCGACTGACCGGTTCTCCTTCGGGTGCATGATACGGCGGTAACGTTCCTGCAGGAACGGATAATAATCGCCGGAAGAGGTTTTTGTTGTCAATCCATTGGTATGAAAGTCAGCAGAGAGAAATTAAAATAATAAATTATCATTCATCAATCATAAAGTTATGGCTCAGGAAGATGTTTTTAAGAAACTGGTAGCTCACTGTAAGGAATACGGATATGTTTTTCAATCCAGCGAGATTTACGACGGGTTGAGTGCTGTTTATGACTACGGGCAAAACGGCGTCGAACTGAAAAACAACATCAAAAAATACTGGTGGGACAGTATGGTGCTTTTACATGAAAACGTGGTGGGGATCGACTCGGCCATTTTTATGCACCCGACAATCTGGAAAGCTTCCGGCCATGTGGATGCGTTTAATGATCCGCTCATCGACAACAAGGATTCCAAAAAACGGTACCGGGCTGATGTCCTCATCGAGGAGCAGCTGGCTAAATATGAGGAAAAGATCAACAAGGAAATTGAAAAGGCCCGCAAACGGTTTGGCGAAGAGTTCGAAGAGATGCAGTTCCGGGAAACCAATCCCCGGGTGCTGGAAAACCAGAAGAAATGGGACCAGCTGCACGAACGTTTTTCAAAGGCCCTGAATGACGGCGACCTGGAAGAACTCCGCCAGATCATTATCGACGAGGAGATTGTTTGCCCGGTCAGCGGCACGCGTAACTGGACGGAAGTCCGTCAGTTTAACCTGATGTTTTCGACCGAGATGGGATCTACTGCCGACGGTGCGCTGAAGGTCTTTCTTCGTCCGGAAACGGCCCAGGGTATTTTTGTGAACTACCTGAACGTGCAGAAAACAGGCCGCATGAAAATTCCTTTCGGGATTGCCCAGATCGGTAAGGCATTCCGGAACGAAATCGTGGCCCGTCAGTTTATCTTCCGCATGCGCGAGTTCGAACAGATGGAAATGCAGTTCTTTGTGAAACCGGGGACCGAACTCGAATGGTTTGAGGAATGGAGGTCGATCCGGATGAGCTGGCACCAGGCCCTTGGTTTCGGAGCGGAAAATTACCGCTTTCATGTGCATGAAAAGCTGGCCCACTATGCCAATGCTGCCGTGGATATCGAATATAAGTTCCCTTTTGGGTTCAAGGAGGTGGAAGGGATCCATTCGCGTACCGACTTTGACTTGTCACAGCACCAGAAATATTCAGGGAAGAAGATTTCCTATTATGACCCGGAGTTGGGAGAGTCGTATGTACCATATGTCATCGAGACTTCCATCGGGCTCGACCGTATGTTCCTCCAGGTGATCTCTGCATCTTACTGTGAAGAAGAAGTGGAGACCGCTTCCGGCGAGAAGGATACCCGTGTGGTGATGAAACTGCCGCCGGTGCTGGCCCCGGTAAAACTGGCTGTACTGCCATTGGTAAAGAAAGACGGTCTGCCTGAAAAGGCCCGCGAGATTATCGATGACCTGAAGTTCGACTTCAATTGTCAGTACGACGAGAAAGATTCGATCGGGAAGCGTTACCGCCGTATGGATGCTATCGGTACCCCGTTCTGTGTTACGGTGGATCACCAAACCCTGGAAGACCAGACGGTAACGATCCGCTACCGCGATACTATGGAGCAGGACCGCGTACCCATTGCCGAAGTAAAAGGGATTATCGCTTCACAGATAAGCTTCAAGTCGTTGTTTGAGAAAATTCTGAAATAAAAAGGGAACTGGGCCATCTTAAAAATCAGATCAAATTGTCATTGTGAACGTAGTGAACAATCTCTTTGGTCTGAATCCCTAACTATTGAGGGGCGTTGTCTTTGTAATTCTGGGGTCGTCTAAAAAGTCCGACAAGTTTTTTGGAGACTATCAGCTAGTAAATACAAATTCATCTTTTCACCCCTAAATCCCCTTCAATGGATTTAGGGGTGAATCGAGGGACAGCTTTCAATTTGTGAGTTGAAAATTGTTAGAATCTACTTCTTGGACACAGTCTCAAAAAAAGGTAAAGCTACGTTCGCTCCGCACAAGTTGTGGATCAATTGAAAAAACAGGTGGACGAAAAAATAAATAGATCTTTGCCTGCAAAAACAAAATATTCATTCAATCGGAATTCAGATGGCGTTTCTGATTTTGACAATCTGGTCCCGCTTACCGAATCCGGATTGTTTTGAGCACAAACAACGACGTTTTTTTGTAATTTCTGTCCTTGAGCCGGACAGTCTCTTCCTTTTCCAGTCGATGAAAAGGAAGCAAAAATCTTGTCAAAACGAACCCTCCGCCGGGCGTTTTGACGGCCCCCGCACCGCTCTGTTCTGCATTTCCTGGATTAAAAAACGATCCGCTAATTCTGTTTCTCCGAAGAAATCTTACCATTTATTGAGGATATTAATTTTCATTGTTTCTATCTTCTGTTTTTGCTTTTGCAATGAAGTACTTTTAAAATGAAAGTAAAATGACCTTTCTTTTCATATTTTCGTCAGATTGTTCCTTTTTTTATTTTCTTTTTTGGAACTTAAGTCGGCAACGTAAAATCATTAATGTAATTATTAATTGGTTGTTACAATATTTTAATATGTTGTAAAAAATATAAGTTTTAAATTGAAAGTTATTTGGCTGTAACTTATGTATGACATACTCTTTTTTGTCTCTTTTCCTGATAAAAAACCCTTTTGAATTCAATTGTTACTTTTAAATTGAAAGCAACCTGTTTTTTAACAAAATAAAATATGCCTTTTATCAGTTTCAGGTATTGTTTCTGTTTCTATTTTTGCGACTGTTATTCATAAAATAACAATTAAAAAGAAAGAAGGACTATGAGAAACAGGAACATTTTTTTCAGTATCGTTTTTATTGCCGTCATGGCAGTATCTTCATCAGTATTTGCATACGGCGGCGGATCATTTGTCGATGATTATAAAATTTCACCGAAAGAAAACTTTGTACCCGGGAATGATTTCCGGAAAAGCTGGGAAATTACCTACGGCGATTCGAAACGTCCGGTTCAGGTACTTTTAAAGGAAACAAAAGGAGGTGACGAGTACATTGTCCGTACCGGCTATTTTGAGGTCAAGTATGTGAACTCGTCAAAAGGCTTTGGCGTTCGGCCGCTTAAACCGGCAGAACAGGTTGTCCCTTCCGGTCTGAACCTTAAGGTGCTGAATACCTCGAAGATTAATAACCAAAAGGTAATCTGTGCTGATAAGGTTGCAAGCGACCAGGTGCTCGACCTGATTGCAAGTTATTTACCGGAACTGATTAATGATGAATATAAGAATATCCTGAATTAAGTAATTTTAGGATGAGGCATGCAGACCAGGACGATATAGGTTACCCCCATAACCCATCATCCCGGGTCACAAAAACAGTATCATTGGATTTTATCCTATTCTTTTACCCGGGCCTGAATGTCCGGGTTTTTTTATTTTGAAAAAGGCTGACGTGCATAGATCCCCTTCCAGAGAGGAATGGCCAGTCCTTCCTGGAATGGCTTATTGTCTGAACGGTACAGGGTACAGGTACGGCAGGGGGCCGGTACCTTGCGCATATGTATCCACTCGTCCACGATCCTTTTACGGTGGTGCTCCAGGTCACGCCATTCGTCATCGACTGTGCCCAGCTTCAGGGAGGTGTCGCCGGGGAGTTCAGATACGACGCATCCGTCGGCCCAAACCCCGCCATCTGCCGCAAAACGGGTTTTTCTGAGGTAAGAACAAAATTTCTTTTTCTCGCCGGTCTCTTCGTTGTAACAAAGCCTTTCCGACCTTTCCAGTCCTTCAATACCTGCGAATTTCCGGAGCACCCTGGCCCCCAGGAACGGGTATCCTGAGGCGTTGAGCTCTTTTTTTACCTTATTCAGGTCCAGTTGGTAATCGCGGGGGATCCTGAACTCCAGGTTGACCAGCAAGGTCATCTTTTCCTGCTGTAGCCTGGACAGGAGCATTTTTATATTTTCCTTTACCTGGTCAAATTTGTCAACACCAAACATGAATGTATAGGTTTCCCTGTCGAATCCTCCCAACGAGAACAGCAGGCTGAAGATTTTTTGCTGCCTGTCGTGTTTTAAGAGTCCGATCAGTTTTTCTATATTTTCTTTATTCATCAGGATCCCGTTGGTATAAAGCAGGACCGTTTTTAAAGGACCAAGGGACAAAGCTTTTTGGATATACCTGTTCCAATCGGGATTGACCAGGGTATCCCCGGTTGTCGGGGTAAAGCTGATCGTTTCGTAATTTACCTGTTTCAGCTTTTCCAGTACTTTTTCGTATGTCTCAGAAGACATTAGCTGTAGCTTTTTTCCGCTGCCCGCAATTTTTATGTATGAGCAAAAGATACAGCGGGAGTTGCAAACGCTGGATAATTCCATCTCGACAAACGTGTTTCCCAGTTTTCTCAGGATAACGTAATTGCATAACGATATAACGGTTGCAGCCATGTGCCTGAAGCCGGTAGTTGAAACTGTTTTTTTTTCGTAAAAGGAAGTGAAAACTTTCTTTGTCGATTTCAGGCTGTTAAGCACAGCCTTGCTTGTTGCCCCTTTTGACATGTTTAATCTCCCATTAATTTTGACAGCTTTCCGCGAGCGAAAGTAAAACTATAAATATTTCTGGTGATCGGTTACTGTTTTTTTATTTATTATTTTGACCTGTGTATGCTTTGTTGTGAGGGTGTTGATGAACAGATACTATTTATTTTCCCGGTTCGTTCCTTGTTTATTAATCATTGCTATTTTTGTCGTTATAAATAATTCGATCTGTTAAGTCCTCAAATCTGAGCCGGATGATCAGTATTATAATATGTACATACAACAGGGACCGATTCCTGGGCAGCTGCCTCGAATCGTTGACCAGCCAGAGTTGTTCCCCCTCCGGATACGAGATTATCCTGGTCAATAACCGTTCGACGGATAATACCCACCAGCTGTGCACTGATTTTGCGGCCGGCAATCCCGGTTTTCAGATCCGTTATTTTATAGAGGAAAACCAAGGCCTTTCATTTGCCCGGAACCGGGGTCTCCGGGAAGCTGAAGGCGATTTACTTGCTTTTGTCGATGACGACGCTGTCCTTTGCCGGGATTACGTGAAAAACCTGCGCGACCAGTTCGGCGGTTCGGGGATTGTCGCCGGGGGAGGGAAGATCCTTCCGATGTGGGAGAAAAGCAGACCAAAATGGATGAGCCGTTTTTTGTTACCTTTGGTCTCTGTAATCGACCTGGGGCCTGAACAGGTAAAATTTGCAGGTAAGAAATACCCGATCGGGGCGAATATGTTTTTCCGCAGGGAGGTTTTCGGAAAAGTCGGGCTTTTCGATACCCGGCTTGGCAGGTCGGGCGGGAACATGATGGGAAGCGAAGAGAAGGATATTTTCCTGAAGATCAAGGCTGAAGGACACGATATTTTTTATTTCCCGGATATCTGGGTGTATCACATTGTGCCGGAGGAAAGGACTAAAATGGATTTTGTGCGGAAGCAAGCCCTGGGGATTGGCAAAAGCGAAAGGATCAGGACCCGGGACAGCCGCATCAAACTGTCTGAAAGTATATTCCGGGAAGCACTGAAATGGGGGGCTACGCTGATCCTTGCTTTTTTTTACCTGTCGGGAGCAAACTACGAAAGGGGAAAAGCCCTTGTCCGGTTCAGGTACTGGGTCAGTAAAGGCTTGTTATTTGAGGATGATAAGAATGATTAAGACATTATTGGGCATACAAAGTTTTTTTAAGAATCTGTTCCTGACGATGGGAACTGCATTCAAAATTCTTTTGTTATCGGGAAAGACGAAACTAAAAGGAGTGTATCCAGACAGGGACGAGGCCGTGATACTGGGCAACGGTCCTTCATTGACTTCCATGATAAAAGAGCATCCTGAGTTCCTGGAAGGTAAGGATCTGGTTTGCGTCAATCACTTCCCTTCGTCAGACCTGTATACCAGGATTAAGCCAAAATATCTGATCTCTTCGGCTGTAGACCTTTACCGGGAAGATATCGAGGAGCGTTTCCAGGTGCAGAGCGCACGGTTGTTCAGCGACCTGAATGAGAGGACCACCTGGCCGCTGATTTTCTTTTTCCCCTTTGAAGCCCGGAAATACAAACGTTGGCAAAATTTTATCGGGGAGAATAAAAACATCAGGGTCGTTTATTACAATAAGACGCCTATTGAAGGTTTCCGGTGGGCAAGGATGTTGTTCTTCAACCTGAAGTATGGCATGGCCAGGCCCCATAACGTGATGGTTCCCTGCATGTCGCTGATGATCTGGCTGGGCTATAAAAAGGTTTACCTCTGGGGGGCCGACCATTCCTGGCTAAAGGAGATCTCTGTGGATGAAAATAATAACGCGCTGATTAACCAGAAGCATTTTTATGACGAGAACGAGTCGAAGCCCCAGAAGCTCGACTGGGGAGGAAAGGGAAGCCGGAAGTTGCATGAAATCCTTTATAAATTTATGACTGCCTTTAAAAGTTATTTCGACGTGGAAGAATATGCCCGGGCAAATGGCGTCCGGATTATCAATTGTACAAAAGGATCATTTATTGATGCTTTTGAGAGGAAATCACTGGATTGATGTTGGATGTTTGATCCTGGATGTTGAAAGATGCCTGATGGATGGATAAACAGACTGAATGAGTGTATGTTTTGAATTGTTAGAAGGTTTACGCTGCGCTGTTTGAGGACCGTCCCTGAAAGGGGATATACAGGATTGTGCAAAGAGCACCGGATTCGTTAACAACAGGAACTAAAAAAACAACAGAAACAATCTTTGTTAAACAGGTTGATGGTTATTGGGTAGAATTTTTTTTATTTTAGATAATTTACACGCTATATGGAGATACTGACAATAATACCGGCACGTAACAACTCGAAAGGGATTCCCGGAAAAAACAGGGTCCCGTTGCTGGGAAAGCCTCTCATAGCCTGGAATATTCTGGCTTCCATGAGATCGCGCTATGTAACCCGGACAATTGTTTCGACCGACGGGCCCGAGATCAGGGACATAGCCCTCAGTTATGGCGCCGGGGTCGTGATGCGGCCTGATGATATAAGCGGCGATACCGCTTCCAGCGAATCGGCTTTGCTCCACGTGCTGTCGTGGTTGAAGGATAAGGAGGGTTACCAGCCGGATATATTGGTTTTTATGCAGTGTACGTCGCCTCTGACGGTTTCTGAAGATATAGATAACTGCATTGAGAAATTGCTTCGGGAGAATGCCGATTCGGCGACAACAGTGACTGACTTCCATTATTTTATCTGGAAGGAAGATGCGGGTGGCGCTACCGGTATTAATCATGATAAATCGTTCCGTCCGAGGCGACAGGACCGGGAGCCTCAATACCTGGAGACGGGAGCTGTTTATGTTATGAAAACCGAAGGTTTCCTGAAATCCCGGCACCGCTTTTTCGGAAAGACTGTTTTGTCGCCGATGCCTCCCGACCGCGTAAAGGAGATAGACGACCCTGTCGATATTGTTATTGCTGAAAATATGCTCAGGAACCAACTGATGCTCCGAAAAGAAGATTTGTTGCCGGAGACGGTCAGCGTAGTGTTTTTTGATTTTGACGGGGTGATGACCGATGATAAAGTTATTGTCGGCGAAGACGGAACGGAATCGGTAGCTTGCAGCAGGGAAGACGGGATGGGCATTTCATTGCTCCGGAAACAGGGAGGGATTAAGCTGGTTGTCCTCTCGACAGAGAAAAATCCGGTTGTAGCAGCACGTTGCCGGAAGCTGAAAATAGAATGTTATCAGGACCTTGGACACAGTAAGGTGGAGGCCATGAAGAAGTACCTGGAAGAAAACGGGCTAAGGCCGGAAGATACTGTATTTATGGGAAACGACCTGAACGATGTGGAATGTATGAAACTGGCCGGTTGTGCTGTAGCTCCCCGGAATGCAAGGGAAGATGTCAGGAATATTGCTGCTATCGTTACGGATAAGGCCGGAGGGAACGGGGCCGTCAGGGAAATCTGCGACCTGATCGTGAGCCGGAATAAACGAAAATAATATTAAAATAATTAATCATGTACAGTCAGGAAGCTAAGGTTATCGCCGAGATCGGCTGCAATCATAAAGGCAGTATGGAAATTGCCAAAGAAATGATCAAAGTGGCCAAAATTTTTTGCGAAGCAGATATTGTGAAGTTTCAAAAAAGGAACAACAAAGAGCTGTTAACTGAAGAGCAGTACAATGCCCCGCACCCTAACCCTGTAAATGCCTATGGGAAGACGTACGGCGAGCACCGGGAATTTCTCGAATTCACGGTCGGACAGCATGCCGAGCTGAAAGCATACTGCGAAGAAATGGGTATTGAGTATTCCTCTTCTGTCTGGGATATGACCTCTGCAAAGGAAATCACTTCCCTGAACCCGGGGATGATCAAGATCCCGTCGGCCTGCAACAATAATTTCGGAATGCTTGAATGGCTGTGCGATCACTTTAGCGGGGAAATCCATGTTTCGACAGGAATGACCACCCGTGAAGAACTGGAACAGATTGTACAATTGTTTGAACGGAAGGGACGTAACAAGGATGTCATTTTGTACAATTGTACGTCGGGCTATCCTGTTCCTTTCGAGGATATCTGTCTGCTGGAAATTAACAGGCTGAGGGAAAACTACGGACACCGGGTAAAAGAAATCGGCTTTTCCGGCCACCACCTGGGGATAGCGGTCGATATTGCCGCCTATATGCTTGGGGCTACTTATATCGAAAGGCATTACACCCTGGACCGTACCTGGAAGGGGACCGATCATGCTGCTTCGCTCGAACCTCAGGGGATCCGGAAGCTGGTCCGGGACCTGAAGGCCGTTCATAAATCGTTGACATATAAAGAAAAAGAAATTCTGGATATCGAGATGGCTCAGCGGGAGAAGCTGAAATACAAGAAGTAATAATCTCTGGTTATATGAATAAATACTCCGTTAATACTGGCAAGAAACAGGTCTTTATTATCTATGCCATGTATTATCATCTGTATGTCTCTCTTCTTGAAGCTTACCGGATAAGGAGGACTGATCCGGATCAGGAATTGTACCTTGTTATTACCGACTATGTTCCTGACCCGGAGCTATGGAAAGAAAAAGTTTCGGGACTGGGGCTTTTTAATGAAATTTTTATCGTTAAGGACCTGCAGGCGAATAAGGAATACAGTAAACCCGGGAACGTTATAAAACGGACTTTTTTCCGGAAAAAATTGCTTACGGTTTTATTCCGCAACGATTTAACGGACAACCTGAAGAAGGCGCTGGAGCATGCAGAGATTAACCTGTTTTTCGATACGGCTAAATTTTCCAACTTACTGTACCTGATCTTTCCGGACAACTATTACCGTTTGTATGAGGACGGGGAACGGCTTTACATGCAACATAAGGAAGATCTGAAACAGTGGATAAAATATTACATCCTGGGATACCCTTTAAAATACGGGAGGGACCGGCATATCCGGGAAATGCTGGTCCAAAGACCCGGAGACCTTCCTTCAACGGTCAGGCATAAAGGAAAGAAGCTGGATCTGGAAGAGCTGGTCCGGCCCCTTTCTGAAGAAGCCAGGCGGCAGATTGCCGGTCTTTTTCTGGATACAGATGCTTTTGCTGAAGCGGGTGATAGCCGGAAACGGCTTTTGCTGATTCCCCAGCCATTGTCGGAAGACGGCTATGTAAGCGAGGAATATAAAGTTGAGATGTACAGGCGGATACTCAGGGAATATGGCGATGGATATCAGATTTGGATAAAACCTCATCCGCGTGAAAAGACCTGTTACAGCGACTACTTTAACGCTGAAATACTTCCGGGAGAGTTTCCTCTTGAAATTTTAAACCTTGTTAGCGGCTTTTATTTCGACCGGGGGATCACTTTGTTTTCTTCGGCCCTGAACAATTCGCTCCTCGTAAAAGAAAAAATATTCCTGGGTATCGATTGGGACCAGACTGTTGCGGCCGCCTACCCGTTTAAGACGATCAAGGCACGGGACTGAATGCAGAGACAAAACTAAACGCGAAGTTGTTAAGATAAGAAAGAGAAACTGTATGGTCACTCTTGTTAATAGGGTTAACATTGTTTCTGTGGTTCCTGTTGTTGCTATTGTTTGAGGCTATGCCGTTTGAATGTTTGATACTTCGTTGTTTGAATGAGAAGAGGGTTTTGATGGTTTCTGCTGTTGCTATGGTTCCTATTGTTCGGGGTTTCTGACTTCCGTTGTTTTCCTCAACCGCGAAGCGTCAAACAATCGAACCTTTCAAACTATTCAACCATTTATTGTTTAATCTGTGTTCATCCGTGCTATCTGTGTTGAAACTAGCTTTCGGGTTCCATGCCCAATTCTTTTATTCTCTCATTCCTTTATTCGCCGGTTCACGACTTCACCAATTCTCAATGTACCTCCGTCCCAGCAGCGAAGCGTTCAGCCCTAGACTCTTCAAACCATTCAAACACTTATTGTTCCTGTTGATGACTGGGTTCATGGTTTTATTTATCAGCTCCATGAAATGGAATCAATCTCCCGGAAAGGAACAACGTTAATTCCGCCACTTCGCATCTGTGGTATTTCACCCCCGTAAATCAAATATCCTCCGGCTGTTTGCGTTAGTTTATTCCAAAACCGGAGGCCCTTAAAAAATTCGTCAGAAATAGTCTGTCCTGATTTAATTTCAACAGGAAGAAGTTTTCTTCCATTTTCAACAAGTAAGTCGATTTCGTTTCCTGTATTATCGCGCCAGAAAAACAAGTTGTTAAGGTTACCGGAGTTATACCGTTTCTTAAAAAACTCCAGGATGATCATATTTTCGAAAAGGCTGCCCCTGAAAGGATGTAGCATCAGTTGAGACGTGTCTCCAAACCCTAACAGGGATACTGCAAGTCCTGTATCGTAAAAATAAAGCTTAGGCATTTTTACGATGCGTTTGTTGAAATTTTTGTAATAGGGCTGCAACCTGAAGGTAATAAAACTTGCTTCAAGCACTCCTATCCAGGAGCTTACCGTCTTTACATCCACTCCGATCTCAACTGCCAGACTGCTCATGTTCAGCATTTGTCCTATTCTTCCGGCACAAAGCCTGAGGAAGCGTTCAAATAAAAATAGATCTGTTATGTTTTTCAGAAGCCGGACATCCCGTTCGACATAGGTGCGGATGTAATTGGCATAAAATTTAGCAGGATCCGTTCCTGTTGAATACAAAACCGGATAACCTCCTGTGAATAAAAATTGGTCGGCGTTTTCCACCTCTTTCTTTATTTCAGAAAGACTCAACGGAAGCAAGAATAAGTATCCGACTCTCCCTGCAAGGCTTTGGGAAATATTGCCCTGGAGAAGAAAGTTATTTGATCCGGTTAGGATAAACAGGCCAGTGACATCCTGTTCATCGAGCACTTGCTGGAGATAAGAAAATAAATCGGGCACCCGCTGGACTTCGTCTAAAACAGCCCCTTCCGGGTAATTAGACAAAAAACCGCGGGGGTCCTCCATTGCAAACTTACGGATATCAGGATTTTCCAAGTTCACATAAGGCTTGTCGTGAAAGACCTTGCGCACCAGGGTTGTTTTTCCTGATTGGCGGGGACCTGTTACTGCAACAGCTTTAAATTGGGCCGCTAATAATTTTAGTTCTTCTTCTGCTTCACGATAAATCATATTGCAAATTTACAATTTCGGAATTCAATTCCAAGATTGTAAAGAATTATTTCAAACAGTTGTTGTTTCTGTGGTTACTATTGTTTCGGGTTTCATGCCCATGTTTTTACAATTCTTTCACTCACTACTTCACCCGTTCACCAATTCTCAATGTACCTTATGGCTATTGTTTTAATCTGTGTTCATCCGTGGTGATAACTGAACGCTAAGGCGCAAAGGGGCGGTGTGTGGTTTCTATTGTTTGAGGCTATGCCGTTTGAGCGTTTGATACTTCGTTGTTTGAATGTTGTTTCGGTTCCTATTATTCTGTTTTTCTTCCAATTCACCAGTTCTCCACTTTACCAGTTCACAATATTCCTTCGCCCAACAGCGAAGCGTCAAACAATCGAACATTCAAACTTTCAATTTATTGTTTAATCTGTGTTCATCCGTGTTTTCGGAGGTGCAACCAGCTTTCGGGTTCCATGCCCAATTCTTTCATTTTCTCATTCCTTCATTCGCCAGTTCACCAGTTCACCAGTTCATAATGCCTTGTGCCTTATGTCTTTCTTATCTTGCCAATGATGGTTTTCAGCAACCCTTTCACTTCATCCGACACCGGGAGGAACCAGAAGGCAAGAAGGGAGATGACAGAAGCTACCGTACCCCGGACAAGGATATCGGGGATCAGCGGCATTCTGGGAATAAAACTGATCGCGGCATAGATAAACAAAAAGATAAGGGCGACAAGCAGGAACTTGACGTTGAACGGCTGGAACCTGTATTTTTTGTACAGGAAAATATAACGCATCAGGTTGTTAAGGAAAAGGGCGCCTGCGATGGCGATCGCTGCCCCTGTGATGCCCCAGACAGGGATGAGCAGGTAAAGCAGAGCTATCACCATGACGATCAGGATCAATATGAAGACCAAAGATATACGGTAATATCTGGAATAGGAAATCACCAGTGCGTTTGCTCCGGTCAGCATGTCGAATAAATACCCGATGCCGATAAAAAAGATGACCCATCTGGACTGTAAATAATCGTTCCCTAAGATTGTGATGATATTATCGATGTTTGTCCAGATCCCTGTGAATAGGAAACCTCCTATGACGAACTGGTTGATACAGCTCTTGTAATAAATGTCGCGGATAGTGTCCAAATCGTTTTTCACCCAGGCATCGGCAATGAGCGTGCCCGATATTTTTTGCAGGGGACGGGAAGGGATCACAACCAATGTGCCAAAATAGAAGGCGATGGTGTAAACTCCTGTATTTCCCAGGTCGAGCAGCTGGTTGATCACTATTTTATCGATGTTGAACACGATCATTGAACCCAGGCCGCCCAGGATCGAGAAGAGGGCTACATCGATCATTTCTTTTTTCAGCGGTTTTGAGACAAAATTGAATTCCGGCTTTAAATGGATTTCTTTTTTTAAGATCAGAAAAATGAAGATGACAATACCTTTAAGGCAAACAGCCGAAGCGTAGCCAATAATCAATTGAGAGACGGAAATCAGGTGAAAAACATATAGTAAAACGACGGATAAAATCAGGAACCTCTGGAAAAATTCCTGGAGGAAAATGCCGAAAACAGCATTGTAGAGCACCTTATTATAGCTGTCGAAAAAGGTAAATGCCATAGTGAAAAAAGTAAGCGGGACCAACAGGTAAAGGTAGTCCGAGAAGATTTTTGATTTTTCGGCATTCGATTCGATCAGTAACGGGGAAAAAACGAAATAAAGGATCAGGAACAGGGAAAAACCTGCCGCCATTATCAGGAGCGCTATAGGCAGAAATCCGTGATGACCCGACTTTTTGTCCCGGAACAGGGGAAATAACCTGGCGGTAACAGTTTGGATGCCCAGAAGTGAAAAATTTCCGAACAATGTCGAATAGGCAACCAGCAGGCTAAATAAACCGACAAGGTCGGTCGTCAGGTAGTTTGGGTACAAATAGGAGGTCGTTACAAAGCCAATGATAACGCCAAAATACGACCAGAAACTTCCCCTGATGGATTGTTTAATGATAATACCCATTTGTGCCCGATTCAGTAATTAATTTCTTACTTTTGTTTCAGTTTGAAACAAGATAATCTTTAAATATATGGCAAAGATAAAAGGCAATCGCAATATCTGGATTGTAATTGGCATTATTCTTTCTTTTGTCGTTATCTCGCTGATTTATTTCTCTCCTCAGCTTGAAGGTAAAAAGTTGGTTGCAAGTGATAACATGACTTTTCAGGGAGTTTCGAAAGAAATCAGGGACTTCAGGAAAGAAACAGGCAAGGAAGCCTTGTGGACAGACAGTATGTTCGGGGGAATGCCTGCCTACTTGGTATCCACGGAATATCCCGGAGATCTTCTTGCCAAAGTGCAGAATTTTTTTCATTCCATCATCCATCGTCCTGCCAGCCTGGTTGTCCTTAGCTTTTTATTGTTTTTTGTCATGTGCCGGCTCCTTGGGTTCAATGCTTTGATAAGTATGGCCGGGGCATTTATGTATGGCTTTTCGACTTTCTTTTTCGTGCTGATATCAACCGGTCATTTCACCAAGGTACATGCCTTGAATTACATGGCACTGGTTGTGGGGGGAATTATTTTTGCTTACCGTAAAAAACCTCTGCTGGGAAGCCTGATTACTGCCTTTGGCCTTTCGTGGATGCTTAGTGCCAATCATCCGCAGATGTCCTATTATACCGGGCTTATGGTTTTGATTATTGTCATCACCTATTTTATTGTTGCTGTCAGGGAAAAAAACTTGCCATCGTTTCTGAAAACGTCGGGGTTGCTGGTTATCGCCCTGATCCTTGCGGTTGGCACATACTTCAGTCAGCTTTACACAACCTATGAATACGGAAAATATTCAACCCGGGGAAAGTCTGAGCTCACCGGCGATCAGAATAACCAGACATCGGGCCTAGACAAGGATTACATACTTGACTATAGTTACGATCTGGGAGAAGCAATGACTGCTTTCATTCCCCGTTTTAAAGGAGGGGGGATGGACGAGCCCCTGGGGGAAAATTCGGAAGTGTACCAGTTTTTTGAGAAGAACCAGGGGAAAGCGGCTGCGAAAAGGGTGGCGTCGGGGCTGCCCCTTTACTGGGGGAGCCAGCCAATCTCAAGTGCCCCCTTTTATTATGGGGCGGTGCTTTGCTTTCTGTTCGTCTTTGGACTGTTCGTGGTGAAGGGAAAGGATAAGTGGTGGATTGTTGCCGTGGTTGTCCTGTCTTTTCTTTTGTCGCTGGGCAAAAATTTTTCGGTTCTCAGCAATTTTATGATCGATTATTTTCCCGGCTATAACAAATTCCGTGATGTAAAGAATATCATCGTGATCCAGCAGTTTGCCATGGCGTTACTGGGGGTAATGGCGGTCAGGGAGCTTTATCTCGGACAGTATGATAAGACAGCTATATTAAAGAAACTAAAATATTCGTGGTTTATTCTTGGCGGATTGTCGCTGGCTTTTGTCATCATGCCGTCGGTTGCCGGAAATTTCAGCGGCAATGCCGATGCGCAGCTGACAAGTGCCGGATGGCCGGCCCAACTGATGCAGGCACTTGTTGACGACCGCCGGATGGTGCTCCGGAATGATGCTTTTAAGGCATTCATTTTTGTGAGCCTTGCCGCCGGAGTGATCTGGCTGTACATCTTGAAAAAGATCAAGGCGGGTTATGCCCTCGCATTATGGGTACTGTTAGTCCTGGTCGATCTGTGGCCGGTCGATAAGAAATACCTGAACGATAATAATTTTGAGTCTAAATCGGAGGCTGCTGCACCCTTTAAGGCTTCTGTGGCCAATCAGGAAATACTGAAGGATAAAGATCCGGATTTCAGGGTTCTTAACCTGACCGTGAACCCTTTCAGCGATGCCTCAACTTCCTATTTTCATAAGTCGATCGGGGGCTACCACGGGGCGAAGATGGAACGTTATCAGGAATTGATCGATCATCAGATTTCTCCAGAAATACAGAAACTCATAGCCGGGTTTAAAAATCCTGCTTCGATCGATTCGGTTATGAAGACCCTTCCCGTGATCAATGTGCTGAACACAAGATATTTCATTTATAATCGGGAGAGTGCCCCGCTAAGAAATAATTATGCGTTGGGTGCCGCCTGGTTTGTCGATGATATGGAAGTCGTCCAGGATGCTGACGCTGAAATGGATGCCTTGTCCGGCTTCGATCCTTCCCAAAAAGCGATTATCGATCAGCGGTTTTCAGACCAACTAAAAAATGTAAGTTTTGGTGGTGCCCATGAGTCCAGCATCGAACTGGTCGAGTATGAGCCCAATTATTTGAAATATAAGGCTAAAGTAGGAAGCGGCGAGCCTGTTGTGGTTTTTTCCGAAATTTGGTATCCTGAAGGTTGGAAAGCTTTTATCGACGGTAAGGAAACCGATTATTTCAGGACCGATTATGTTTTGAGGGGCATGTCTGTCCCGGCAGGGGAACATGTTATCGAGTTCCGGTTCGAACCGTCTTCGTATAAAACAGGCAATAATATTGCTATGGCCAGTTCTTTGATCCTTCTGCTGGTTACTGCCGGTGTCGTTTTTGTCGAACTCAAAAAGAAAAAGCTACCCGTTAATGAAGAAAAAAAGGAGAACAAAGTTTAACGGAAGACTGGTTCGCTCGTATCTGACAGCTACGATCAGCATCACCCTGGTCTTGTTCCTGATGGGGATTTTGTTACTACTTATGTTGAATGCAGAACGGTTGTCTGATTATGTCCGGGAACATGTAGGTTTTACCCTTATTCTTCATGATAATGTAAAAGAAGTGGACGTGTTACGCCTTCAAAAGACACTGGCTGCTACCGGTTACGTGCGGGCAACTAAATATGTTGGCAAGGAAGAGGCTGCAAAACAGCTGGCTGCAGAATTGGGTGAGGATTTTGAGGGTTTCCTGGGATTCAACCCGCTTTTCTCTTCTATCGATATTAAGCTGCATGCGGGGTACATACGTCCCGACAGCCTTTCTGTGCTCGAGAAACGTTTTATGGAATATCCTCAGGTGAAGGAGGTTTATTACCAGCGCGATCTGGTGAACACGATCAATAAGAATGTGAATAAAATAGGCATTCTTCTTTTGGTTTTCTCTGCGTTGCTTCTTCTTATATTTATAGCGTTGATCAATAATACTATCCGTATATCTGTCTATTCCCAGCGTTTCGTGATCAATACCATGATGCTCGTAGGGGCAACCCGTTCTTTTATACGCAGTCCCTTTTTGTCAATGAGCATTATTTATGGCCTGGTTGCCGGTTTAATTGCAAATGGTGCGATATTTGCTATGGTGTGGTCGTACCGTAAAGCTTTCAGCGAGATGATCGATATGCAGCAGACAGATACCTTAGGAATTACTTTTCTTGCAGTGTTTTTATCAGGGGCACTTATTTCATGGTGGTCTACCTATTTTTCGGTGAATAAATTTCTTCGCCTGAAATTTGATGATTTATTTTATTGATTAATTTTGAAACTCATTTTTATAGATATGGCACAGAAGGAACAGAATAACTCGGAACAGCAATTTGCGCTTGGATACAAAAATTACAGGTTGCTGTTGATTGGATTCGTGATAATCGTGATTGGTCTGATTTTGATGGTAGGAGGGAAGAGCGAGAGTCCCAGTGTGTTTAACCCGGATATGTTTAGCTTCAGAAGGATAACCCTTGCACCTGTGGTTGTTTTATTCGGTTTTATTTTTGAGATTTATGCCATTATGAAGCGGGCATAAATTTTTTAAAATATAAGAACTGTCTTTATAATTGATTTATTTTTCAAGGTATTGCCTTATTCTCCGCTTAATTACTATTTTTGCAGCCTGAAATAATCGGGGTGAAATCATCTGTATGATTCAGAAGATTTTGTGTTAAGTTGTTGTAAAATAAAGGGGGTTCCCCTGTCAGTTTGATAATTTTAAAGCGTTTCCGGATGGGCAATACCCCCAGAAAATACGACTTTCAGCAAGGAGAAGTATTACTTTTTGATAAAGAATTAGACTGGACTTCTTTCGATTTGGTCCAGAAAGTTCGAAATAAGCTCAGTAAGGCACTTGGCGTAAAAAGGCTCAAGGTAGGACATGCAGGTACTCTTGACCCTAAGGCTACCGGTCTGATGATTCTTTGTACCGGGAAAGCAACCAGTCGTATTGAGACCCTTCAGCTTGGAGAGAAAGAATATATCGCTACCCTTAAACTGGGGGTGACCACCCCTTCCTATGACCTGGAAACAGAAGAAGATTCTTTTTTTGAAACCGGACATATTACAAAGGAAAAGCTTGCCGGGGTACTGGAACAGTTTAAAGGCGATCTTCTTCAGGTGCCTCCTGCTTTCAGTGCCGTTAAGATCGGCGGGAAAAGGGCTTATGCTCATGCAAGAAAAGGAATAGAGGTGGCATTGGAGGCCCGTCCCGTGAATATAGCAGAGATCGAATTGCTCGATTTTTTCTCGAACGTGGCTGTGATCAGGGTCGTATGCAGCAAGGGAACTTATATAAGGGCCTTGGCCCGGGATATAGGGAAAACACTTGGCAGCGGGGCCTATCTTGTCGGACTTAGGCGAACCAGAATAGGTGTTTCGAAAATTGAAGATGCCATGACAGTAAAATTTTTTCTGGAAAATTTTGATCAATTTGTAACTAATTGAATATTGCCCCGTATAAAGTCACTCATGTTGCGTTGCTTGGAAAGATGACAGAGGAAGGAATTTTGAAAATCAATTAAGGAAAACAGATATACTATCTATGAAGCTATCAAAGTTTAAATACAAATTGCCGGAAGAGCTGATTGCGCTCCACCCGACTGTCAACAGGGATGAATCCCGGTTAATGGTATTGAACCGTAAAACCCATGAAATTGAACACCGCTTGTTTAAGGAAATTACTGATTATTTTGAGGATCAGGATGTCATGGTATTTAATGATACGAAGGTTTTTCCGGCTCGTTTGTATGGGAATAAAGAGAAAACAGGTGCAGAGATTGAGGTTTTCCTGCTTCGTGAGTTGAACAGGGAACAGCGGTTGTGGGATGTACTGGTCGATCCGGCAAGAAAAATACGTATCGGTAATAAATTATACTTCGGGGAAGACGACCTGCTCGTGGCCGAAGTAATCGATAATACTACTTCCAGAGGACGGACCCTCCGGTTTTTATTTGACGGGCCTTATGACGAATTTAAAAGTACCCTGTACAGTCTTGGACAAACACCCCTGCCTAAATTTATACAACGTCCGGTGATGCCGGAAGACAAGGATCGTTACCAGACTATTTTCGCAAAACACGAAGGAGCTGTGGCTGCGCCGACAGCTGGCCTGCATTTTAGCAGGGAACTGATGAAGCGGCTTGAGATTATTGGCGTTGAATTCAGCTTTGTTACCCTTCATGTTGGCCTTGGTAATTTCAGAAGTGTTGATGTAGAAGATCTTACCAAACATAAAATGGATTCCGAACAGATCTGGATTACAGAAGATGCCTGTGAAACTGTGAATAAGGCAAAAACAAACAAGAAGAATGTTTGTGCGGTTGGAACGACCGTTATGCGAACGCTGGAGAGTTCCGTTTCCACGCAGGGTTTTTTGAAACCGTATGAAGGATGGACTAACAAGTTTATCTTTCCTCCGTATGATTTTAGTGTTGCCAATCGTATGATCACTAATTTCCATTTGCCCCTCTCGACATTACTTATGATGGTGGCCGCCTTCGGAGGGTATGATTTTGTCATGGAGGCTTACAAAAAAGCGATTAAGGAAGGTTACCGGTTTGGAACATATGGTGATGCCATGCTGATCCTCTAAGTAAGTTTATGACTTCTCCCAGGATTACTATATTTACCGATGGGGCTTCCAGGGGTAACCCAGGCCCTGGAGGGTATGGTGTTGTATTGTTATCCGGCCCGCACCGGAAGGAACTTTCAGAAGGTTACGAAAAGACCACTAATAACAGGATGGAATTGATGGCTGTGATTGCCGGCCTCGAAGCTCTGAAAGTCGACAATAGTCAGGTTACTGTTTATTCTGATTCTAAGTATGTGGTTGACGCCGTTGAAAAAGGATGGCTGAAGTCCTGGGTGAAGAAAGATTTTAAGGATAAGAAGAATTCCGACCTGTGGAAGCGCTTTTTAAAAGTTGCTGAAAAGCATGATATCCGTTTTGTCTGGGTGAAGGGACATGCCGACATTCCTGAAAACGAACGGTGCGACCAACTTGCTGTCAGTGCTTCCATGCTGCCGGGTAAGAGAAAGGATGTCGGGTACATCGAAAACTTATGATTGGTAATCAAAAAAATTACATAAACTTTGGCTTCCAATCCGGAAGTAACCGGAGTAAATTTTTTTATCCCAAGATATGATTATGGATTTTATTTACCAGCTGGGTATTAAGTCATATGTGCTTGCAGCAGCATTGGCTGCCCCTTTCAATGAAAAGGCAAAGTTTTGGTACCGGGGACGTAAAAACATTTTCCGGTATTTGGCTGAGCAGATCGATAAAAATTATCCTGTTATCTGGGTGCATTGCGCTTCTTTGGGTGAGTTTGAGCAGGGGAGGCCCCTTATTGAAGGAATCAAAAAGCGGTTTCCCGGGTACCGGATCCTGCTTACCTTTTTTTCTCCTTCCGGTTACGAGATACGAAAAAATTATGATCAGGCCGATTATATCTGTTATTTACCGGCCGATACAAAAGGGAATGCCCGGAAGTTTGTAGAACTTGTACGTCCGGAGAAAGTTTTTTTCATAAAATATGAATACTGGAAAAATTATATTCAGGAACTGGAAGATCATAAGATTCCTTTGTTCCTGGTGTCTGCCATATTCAGGCCTGAACAGCTTTTCTTCGGAAGAGGCATGAAGGCGGAATGGTACCGCCGTGTCCTTTCCGGAGTCAATCATTTTTTTGTCCAGAACCGGCAGTCTGCTGAGCTTCTGGCTGGGATCGGTCTGACTAACACGACTGTTACGGGAGATACCCGTTTTGACCGGGTGGCAGGGATTGCTGCCGGCAGGAAGGACCTGCCTTTGATCGGGCGTTTCAAGGGAGGTTCGAAACTGATTGTTGCCGGAAGTTCCTGGCAACCGGACGAGGAGATCCTGGTTGAGTACCTGAAGGTGAACAAGCTGGTGAAAATGATTTTTGCCCCCCACGAAGTTAAAGAGGCAAATGTAAAGCGTCTTCTTGCATTGTTGCCGGAACCTGCAGTCCGTTATTCCTGTGCCGCAGGGGATGTTCAAAATTACCGGGTACTTGTTGTTGATTCCATCGGTATCCTTTCCAGTATCTACCGGTATGCCGATGTTGCCTACATTGGAGGCGGCTTTGGAGTTGGCATTCACAATACGCTGGAGGCAGCCATTTATAACATCCCGGTACTTTTTGGTCCGAATCATTTGAAGTTTCAGGAAGCTGTTGATCTGATTGACCGGGGCATCGCTTTTTCAATATCCGATAAAAAAGAACTTATCAACAGGTTGGATACGCTCCTCGAGAATGAGGCTATGCTTTGTGAAATAGCGGAAAGGAGTAAGGCTTTTATGTCCGAAAATATAGGAGCAACACAGCGTGTTGTTGAAAAAGTTTTTAACAACTGAAAATATCCGGAACTTAATTTTTTTACTTTCGTATTACTTTTAATATACGGCTTAATCCTATTAAGTTTTGGTTAACTTTCCGATCGTGTAATCCAAAAAAATTTCATTTTTTGTTAACTTTTTAACTGTTATTAGGTGTTAGATTTTTATTAATCAACTAATTAACATACGAAAGTTGATAACTTTTTTAAAATTTTAATATTGAAATTGCTGTTTATTTTTGCCTGCTGTATTATATTGCATCAATCAAAAATAACAAATACATAACTGATTTAATATCAAGTTTACAATCAGTTAACAAATAACCAATTTTAATTTTTGGGAATATGACTTTCAAAAATGTGGCAGCGGGCTCTAAAGCGGGCGTAAAAATTTATTCTCAGGACGAAGCGTTCAGGGAAACTTTAAAGTACTTCAAGGGAGATGATCTGGCTGCGAGGGTGTGGGTGAACAAATATGCACTGAAGGATTCATATGGCGATATATTTGAGTTGACCCCGGATGATATGCATAAACGCCTTTCCAAAGAGATCTCCAGGATCGAGAAGAAGTATGCGAACCCTATGGATGAAGAACTGATTTTTCAGCTGCTGAAAGATTTCCGGTATATCGTTCCTCAGGGCGGGCCAATGACCGGCATCGGGAACAAATATCAAATCGCTTCCCTTTCCAATTGTTTTGTGGTTGGAAATGAAGGTAATTCTGATTCATACGGAGGTATCCTCAAAATAGACCAGGAGCAGGTGCAGCTGATGAAACGGCGTGGCGGGGTAGGCCACGATCTTTCTCATATCCGTCCGAAAGGCTCCCCTGTGAAAAATTCAGCATTGACATCAACAGGGATCGTTCCTTTTATGGAAAGGTATTCCAATTCAACGCGTGAAGTTGCCCAGGATGGCAGAAGGGGGGCGCTGATGCTTTCCGTTTCAATCAAGCATCCTGATTCCGGAAAATTTATTGATGCCAAACTGGAACAGGGCAAGGTCACGGGGGCCAATATCTCCGTCAAGATACATGACGATTTTATGAAAGCCATCGAAAGCGGACACTCCTATCGGCAGCAATATCCTATTGATTCGGATCATCCTGTCTATTCAAGGGAGATTGATGCTGCCCATCTTTGGCAAAAAATTGTTCATAATGCATGGAAATCGGCTGAACCTGGAATCCTTTTCTGGGATACAATTATCCGGGAATCGATACCAGACTGTTATGCAGACCTGGGATACCGTACTGTATCAACAAATCCTTGCGGGGAGATCCCGTTATGCCCTTACGATAGCTGCCGGCTGTTGGCCATTAACCTGTATTCTTATGTTGAGGATCCGTTTACTGGTAAGGCCAGGTTTAATTTCGACCTGTTTAAGGAACACGTGGGTTATGCCCAGCGGATTATGGACGATATTATTGACCTTGAGCTGGAAAAAATAGATGCTATTATTGAAAAGATCGATGCTGATCCGGAAAATGAGGAAATCAAACATGCAGAACGTAGCTTGTGGGAGAAAATCCAGAAAAAAGCAAAGGAAGGAAGACGTACCGGAGTCGGGACTACCGGTGAAGGAGACATGCTGGCAGCTTTGGGCTTATGCTACGGAACGGAAGAGTCGACCGATTTTAGCGAAGAGGTGCATAAAACATTGGCCCTTGCTGCATATCGTTCTTCTGTTAACATGGCAAAGGAACGTGGCGCTTTCACGATCTATGATCCCGAACGGGAAAAAAATAATCCAATGATCAAACGGATCCGTAAAGAGGATGAAGTTCTTTACCAGGAAATGGAAAAATCCGGAAGGCGGAACATTGCCTTGCTGACAGTTGCCCCGACAGGTACAACCAGCCTGATGACACAGACTACTTCCGGAATTGAGCCTGTATTTATGCCTGTTTACAAACGTCGCCGCAAAGTAAATCCTAACGACAAGGATGTTCATGTCGACTTTGTGGACGAAATGGGCGACAGCTGGGAAGAATACACGGTTTACCATCATAAATTCCTTACCTGGATGCAGGTGAACGGTTATGATGTCAAGAAAAAATATAGTCAGGAGGAACTGGATGCTTTGGTGCAGAAGTCTCCTTATTACAAAGCTACTTCGAATGATGTAGACTGGCTGAACAAAGTCAGGATGCAGGGACGTATTCAGAAATGGGTCGATCATTCGATTAGCGTAACGATCAATCTGCCTGCCGATGTGGATGAAGAACTTGTAGGGAACCTTTATTTCGAAGCCTGGAGAAGCGGGTGCAAAGGGGTTACTGTTTACCGTGACGGTTCGCGTTCGGGCGTTTTGATTACCAATAAGGAAGATAAAAAATTATTGAATAATAAGTTTCCTACCAAACGTCCTGAGGAATTGGATGCAGATGTTGTCCGTTTCCAGAACAACAGGGAAAAATGGGTTGCTTTTATTGGACTGATCGACGAAAAGCCTTACGAAATATTTACAGGGTTACAGGATGATGAAGACGGTATTTTACTGCCTCGTTCGGTCACCCGGGGAAAGATTATCAAAGGCCGCGATGAGGATGGAAATTCAAGATACGATTTTCAGTATGCTAACAAGAGGGGGTATAAAACAACCATCGAAGGGTTATCCTATAAGTTTAACCCCGTATTCTGGAATTATGCAAAACTGATTTCAGGCGTATTGCGGCACGGAATGCCAATTCATAAAGTGGTGGATACAGTGACCAGCCTGCAACTGGACAATGAAACTATTAACAGCTGGAAAGCCGGTGTCGCCCGTGCACTCAAGAAATATATCCCTAACGGGACAATTGCCGATGGTGCCATATGCGGGGAATGCGGCTCCAAGAATGTGATCTACCAGGAAGGCTGTTTAACCTGTCAGGACTGCGGATCCTCAAAATGCGGATGAAATCCGGACTAAAAATAGAAGTATAGAAAATTGATATACGAAAAAAGAAGGAGGCTGCTTTTTAACGCAGTCTCCTTCTTTTTTACTTTTGTCATAATACTTACAGCTGTCAATACCCGTAATTTTGCGTAATTGTTCCGTTTGAATAATCAATTTCATCTTGGGGAATCGGGAGTAGATAGTCTCGGTCATCATCGAAATTAGCTCCTTTTGTACAGTCGTATTGTTCAGCAAAGGCACGCATGACATCCCCAAATCTTTTCTGACGCATTAAATCATCCCGTCTCCATCCTTCCATTGCAAGTTCGCACCGGCGTTCATGCCAAATTGCATCTCTAAGTTCGTCCTGATCAGTTGTTGTTATATCCGGCAGGGTATTTTCATCGGTTGCAGGGACATAAGTTTGTGCTTCGCGCAGTGGGTCTTCTGGATTGGAAGATCTGGCCCGTTCCCTCACCTCATTCAGGTAAGTCAGTGCTTCTGTTGATTTTCCGTCCTCATTCAACGCTTCAGCATACAATAGCAAGACATCAGAATACCGGATGAGGCGAATATTATAACTGCAACAATAAGCGTACTCATCTTCACGTAAAAAATAAGGCACTTCAATCTTTCGGTCATGATAACCATCTGTTGCCAGTGAATTATCCTGGTCTTCTACATCTTCCAGATACCGGTCTCCTGTCATTGTAAAAGTATAGGTAATACGCGGGTCTTCTGCATCGAATTCATCAAACAAATCCTGTGTTGGCTGATGGAATCCATACCCCTGATAATTTGTTGTATTCCTGGTTGTAAAAAAATGAGGGACATTGGTTCCCGTTGCAAGATCTTTCGTAACGATACTATTGGGAATTTCAAAAACAGATTCACTGCTGTTTTCATATTCTTTCCGCCAATTATATCCAAAATCAGCTAACAGTGAATATTCTCCCGATTCAATCACTGCCTTTAATGCTTCTTCTGCCTTTTCATATTTTTGCTGGAACATATAGGTTTTGCCCAGCAAAGTATAAGCCAGACCGCTGGTCACCCGGTATTGATTATCTGTATCATACTCACTTTTTGAAGGAAGTGCAGTTGCATCTGTTAAGTCTGCAACGATTTGAGCGTATACACTATCAGTAGAAGCCCGTGCTATGGAGTAGGATTCTTCAGGGGTTATCGGTTCCAGTACGAGAGGAACTTTTCCAAAGGTAGTAACCAGTTCGTAATAGCCGAATGCCCGAAGTAGTTTTGCTTCATTTATATATTGTGTTAATGTGTCAGCATCGCCTTCCGCATCGGGGGCATAATAAATAACATCATTGGCTCTGTTTATTAACAGATATAAGATCTCCCAACGGGTACTGACGACACTGTTTGTTGGATATACTATAAAGTTTGATAACGAATAAAGGTCTGACAAGTCACTGTTGCTAGCTCCTCCTTTCCATGCATCATCGGTGGTAATATCGCCAATAAAATCATGATTCTTTGCATACTCATTCCATGTAATCCGCAATTGAAGATAAGTCTCGGTCAATGCTTCTTCTATTTCTGTTTGCGTCTGATAAAATGTTTCCTCTGATTCAACTCCGTAAGTGGTCTTGTCAAGCAAGTCTGAGCACTGAATGTTGCTTATTATAAGTAAACTATAAAATAGATAGATATATATTTTTTTCATCTGTTTCTAATTTTAAAATTTAATGTTTGCACCGATCATTATAGTTCGTGAAGATGGATACCGGGTACCATCATAACCCATCTCCAACGGATCATCTGAACCTATTTCCGGATCTAAGCCGGAATACCCGGTTATTGTGAATAAATTTTGTCCGCTTATATAGAAACGGCAGGAACTGATCAGTTTCGTTTTCTGACATAGAGCGGAAGAAAGATTATATCCCAACTGAACATTCTGAAGCCTTAAAAATGAGCCGTCTTCAACATACCAGTCAGACGTTTTAAAATTATCATTATCATCGGTAGTCGAAATTCTCGGATAAGAGGCCTGATCTCCTTCTTCCTTCCATGCTTTTGTATAAGCATCGGCCAAAGCATTCTGATAACCAGGTGAACAAAAAGAAGCTTTTGTTCCATTATAAATATCATTCCCCAGGGTTCCCTGGAAAAAGGCTGAGAAATCTATATTTTTATATGCCAGATTAATATTGAACCCATAAATCAGGTCAGGATGTGGATTTCCGATGTATGTTCTGTCTCCATCATCAATACTTCCATCGTCGTCCAGATCTGCAAATTTAAAATCACCGGGAACAGCATACGGTTGTATCAAATCGCCGTCCGATCCGACATAACTATCAATTTCGTCCTGATTCTGAAAAATTCCTTTTTGCTCATAACCATAAAAACGCGACATCGGACCCCCAATTTCTGTTTTACTGACCGAACCATATAATGGATCATTGTCTGTTCCCAGCGAAGTGACTTTATTCTTGTAGAAAGATGCATTTCCCTCCAGGGAATAGGCTAGTTGCCCGATTTTGTTTTTATAATCAATTGTTATTTCAAATCCTTTATTGGTAACATTACCTGCATTTTGCCAGGGATAATTTGTATAACCAGCAAAGGCGGGAATCGGGACCTCAAGAAGCATGTCTTTTGTCTTTTTAATATAGTAATTCAGGCTCAATAAGAGGCGTTCTTTGAAAAAGCCGGCATCCAGCCCGATGTTTGTTTGCTGGCTTGTTTCCCATTTTATGTCAGAATTTCCCATATTAGTAGGGCCATAACCCTGGATATAACTATCATCTCCTCCCATAAAATAGATATCCTCATCGTTGGTACCAATCGTGGTAAGCGCAGCATCGCTGTCGATATTCTGGTTCCCGTTTTGGCCCCATCCGATACGCAATTTTAAATTTGATATATTTTTAGTCCAGTTCAGATTTTTAAAAAAATCCTCATCAATTATTCTCCATCCCAATGAAAAAGAAGGAAAATACCCCCATCTGTTTTCTTTGGAAAATTTGGAAGAACCATCAGCCCTGAAACTGACAGTGGCTAAATAACGGCCATCATACGAATAGTTCAACCGCCCGAGATACGATAAGATGCTGGTTTCCTCTTTACTTCCCGAAGCCTCTGCTCCGTCAGTCGCTGCATCTAAAACCCTGAACTCTTCATCATTTCCCGAAGTTGTTGTTTTATAAGCATCGGTTGTTTCTGTCTCATGCGATTCATAAGTTACAGCAACCATAGCATCAAAATTGTGTCGGTCAAGATTTTTCCTGTAATTGAGCCGTTGTTCCAACACATAATTCCATCCAAAAGTATCATTGTTTGTTATCTTGCTTTCATCCCTGTATTTATCCTCTTCATTTGCCAGGTTATATTCACTGAAAACAGATTGATAGGCCGGGTCGAATTCTTTAAACCGGTTCGTTGGCCTGTCAAAATTAAACTGCAAATGATAACTCAATCCGGATAATATTTTCAGGTCTGCATACACATTTCCATAAACATCAAAATCCTCAGAACTCCTGTCGTTTATTTCCAGGTCCGCTACCGGGTTAGGATCAAAGGACCACTCTGTTGGTGCATATTTATCGTATTCATAGTTTTCATCACTTGAATCAACCAACGGATTGATTACCGGCGTAAAAGGATCTGCTTCCAGAATGTTTGAAAATGAAGATAAGTACCCTGTATCGCTTGATTTCATGCGCGACAAGCCCAGGTTAACCCCCACGGATAAACATGATGCCAGGCTATATTCATTGTTTAACTTCATGGTAATACGCGAAAATTTGGTCGTAATGATAGCCCCCTGGTCATTCATATAACCCAGACTAAAAAATGACTTCGATTTCTCGTCGCCTTTTTGAATACTAAAATTATAATTCTGAGTTACGCCGGTTTGGTTAACTGCCTTCCACCAGTCGGTATCATACCCTCTCAGGTATTGTTGTTCAAAATTTGAATCCAGTTCTTCTCCGCCATTTTCATATGCTTCCGTAATATAATTGTAGAACTGCTCACTATTGCACATGTCTACAGCCTTGTAACTTTTTTTTATACCAAGATAAGTATCAAAAGAAATAACAGCTGCTCCTTTTTCCCCCTTTTTTGTCGTTACAATAATAACTCCATTAGAACCGCGAGAGCCATAAATAGCACATGCAGAGGCATCTTTAAGCACTTCGATGTGATCTATATCGGATGGATTTAAATCATTTATATTGTCAAATGGTTGTCCGTCAACAACATATAGCGGATCGTTATTGTTTACCGTGCCCAGTCCTCTGATCCTTACGGTAGAAGCATCTCCAGGTTGTCCTGAATTTGTGGCCACATATACTCCTGAAGCTTTTCCTGTCATTAATTGTGATATATTGGGAACGGCATAGTTTTTAATATCGTTGGCAGATACGGAAGAAACAGATCCTGTTAAATCACTTTTTTTTATCGTTCCGTACCCGATAGCCACTACTTCTTCAATGCCAACCATTTCTTCAGTCATTGTGACATTAATTATCGTTTTTCCGGCTACTTGTATTTCCTGATTTTTCATTCCCACAAACGAGAAAAGCAGGATTGCATCTGAGGGGACGTTAATCAGTGAATAATTTCCATCGGTGTCTGTCACTGTTCCCAGCATAGTCCCTTTAATAATAATAGAAACTCCTGGTAGCGGAGTACCGGTCGAGTCGACAACTTTGCCGGTGACCTTTGTGTTTTGAGAGGAGGTGTTGTCTAATTTCATGTTCGGGGTCGGGCGAGTGGACTGTGGGTAGCTGTTTCCTGCCAATATTTGAGATGTACTGGCCAGTAGAAGAAATAAAAAAATCTGCATTACCTTAAAAATTTTTCTGTATTCGGGGAAGACCGAACACAATAAATTCATCTTTTTTTTCATATTGATTATTTTTGGGTTTAGTATCATCGAATGATGATCAGCATTTAATTAAGTCTAATTTTGATCAATAGTAGGAAACGACGGTTCCATTGGCTGTTAACTTGCCGTTAGAGCGGATTATTTCTGTTCCTGAGGGAATTTCGACAATCACACGGGCTTCATTGGCGGGAATGGAAATATTTCCTTTCCCTTTCACATTTTTTAAGACAACACTTCCTGTGACCATATCATAAAGGTCCGCAGGCGATGTTTGGGGAATGTATTCAACAGCTTTTTCCTGGTTATAGGGATTGAAGTATAAGTAAGTAGGAAAAGCCTTGTCTCTGTAAAAGTCGGTAGACAGGCAGTTTAACTGAAGGATCCCTTCTACGTTGGTCTTCTTTATGATGGAACCAAAAATTCCGGCGAATGAAGAGCCGTAGATGCTAAACATCGAAACATCGGGTTGATCAGGTGCCCATTGCGGTCCGTCACCCAGCGCGACCGGTGACACATTTTCCAGGGATTTTTTACCATATGTGTCCTTTTTTCTTAGTCCCTCATAGGCGATGACATTTCTTGTAACCGGTTTCTTTTCAGGGAGCCACTGGTTCCCGTCCGGAATCTCATAGGGGTAACATAAACGGGCCGCATTGGCTGCATTCAGCATCCATTTGCCAATAGCCCGGGCATAACGGGGATCATAACGGACTATTGGGATTAGGGGCCAGGCCAGGCTGAATGTATTCATCAGAAAGCCATATCCGCCGGTATCATTGATGTTGCCCTGTAACCCGGATACATCATAATCTCCCCAACGTCCGGTAATAACACCCCAGCCGGTCCTTCCATCTTTGGATTTGCATCCGTCGAAAGTCCAGTTTATGATTTTTGACAGGTCGTAATCCGTTCCTTGTTCTGCATTTAACCGGGCGCCTACATAAGCGCCAAAAGGCATGAGCACTTCATAAAAGCGGCTTTCTTTTTGCGCCAAAAGAGCTTTCATTGCTGATTCTGCTCCTTTCAGGTAGCGGGGGTCTCCGAATTTTTTATAAGCGGCGTAGAGTACGTACGCTTGTCCTGCAGCAGCATCCTGCTGAAAGGGAATTTGGTTTCGCATGCCCTTCATGGCCGCATAGTCGAAGTAGGAATAGTCGTAATTTCCGTTCAGGACCGAATCTGCCCGGAAAAACTGATCTGCTACGGATTTTTGGATCTGGTCGGCCCCCGGAATTCCTGGAAACAAATCAGAAACCGCATAATACAAAACATTCGGAAAAACATCGTACCACCAGTCCCGTCCGTAGCCTCCGCCTAATGATGCAACCTCAGGACAGGTATTGTTCATGACAATATTCCAGCCGTTGGCTGAGTTGAAGTAGTTCTGTGCCATTTTTACATAATCTGGTCCATTCTGGTCCCGTTTGTCAATGCCCATCAGTCCGGCACTCATCAGTGCACCAAGGGAACACAGGGCTTCATGAAATTCCCCGTTATTTGCGTCAGGTCCTTGCCTGATATCACCTACAGCGGTATAAATGCCAAAAGTTTCCTGGTCGATATTGCGTCGCGCATGGTCTATCCAGATAAAAGGCCTGTAATCTCCCTGCGTATTGAAATCAAAGACAACCTGATCGAAATTTTTAGCTGTCTCTGACCAGTCTTGCATTTTATAAGGCTGGGGCATGTCCGGCATCATTTCTATCCGGTCGATATTGATTTGCTTTACCTCATTGGGGCTAAGAGAACAGGCGAAGAGGGTTACACTTAAAAGAATCCCCAAAGCATATCTTTTTTTGCATCGGTCAAAACATATTCTATTCATCGTTATTGGTATGATTGGTTATATTATTGGCCACAGGTATTGAGATCAGCTGAATCAGGGCAATGATCAGCAGTGAATATTTTAAAGAGAAATTAAGGGAGACGAAGTTTGCCAGAAAGATGAAGAGTGTAAGGCCGAAAAAGCGGCCTGTATACAATCCGAATTCATGGTTGAAGATATAAGAAAATTCATTTCTTTTTTCTTTTTTTGAAACCACATCGATCACTTTCATCTGAATTGGGAAATAGGCGATATCATGCAGGGGCTGAAACAGAACTTTGGCCAGCATGAAAATGATCACGCCTGTTGCCGAAAAAAGAACAGCATTGGCTAACGTACCGCAGACAAAAATAAGTAATCCTGCCGAAAAAATGTAGATCCTGTGCTTTGGCCTGGTAATTCTTCCAAGAATGTACAGAATGACTGCGGTAAAGATTCCGCTGACGGCCTGAATGGTTCCCAGGGAGTTCTCATCACCGACCAGGGTCATGATCAGTATGGCAGGAGAAGTAACCAAGTATCCCTGGGCGATTCCTTTCAGTCCGGCCAGTACCAGCATTTTCCGCCAGAGCTTGTCGAACCGGAAATAAATAAATCTTTTTTGTACTGGATTCCGGAATTTTTCACGATGGATCACACAGGAAGAAAAAATCGTCAGGGCAAAGACCCCTACTGTTACAAGCTGATAAGCCCGTATAATATTTCCTCCAAACCAGCCCATGTCCCGGGAAGAAATTAAGAACCATCCTACAATAAAGGGGATGATGATGGACGTGATCGTATAGAAAAAGGTTTCGATCCCGTAATAATAGTTTCTGTTCCCGTCGTTTGTCGTGTTTAAGGCCAGAAAATCGCGGTTAGCCCAAAAAAAACCGAAAGATGCCCCCATGATTAATCCGGCAAGTCCGACCCCCGTTGTGTCCAGTCTGTAGAGGCTCATCATAAAGATCATTGAAACACCGCTTAGTAACATGCCAAAGCTGTACAGGTGGGCAATTTTTATTTTATTTAAAAGAAACCCGTTGATCATAAATGTAACAGGGATCCCGGAATACAGGCAAAGCTGATAAATGGCCACGAGTGTTGGTTCATTGGAATTTCGCATGATGTAGGCACTGACAAAAATGTCGGTGATAGGCAGTACCAGTGCATAAATAATGTTTGTAATCAGCAGGATCCGCATGTCCCGTGGATTATCCAGGAATACGCGATACTCATTGGCTATTTTATCTGCTGTTTTTTCCAGAATATTCATAAAATTAAAGATCAAGTGAGTTTAGTATCCTGCTGACGGAAAATATGGCTCCGCAAATGACTTCATCGGAAGCACCATAATAAATTGTAATCTTATCTCCTTCTACATAATGCCCGTTTGTGAATACGACATTCCCGAAGAACCCGGTTTGTTCGTATTTCATAATGGGTTCCATAATGGGTTCTTTACTTCTGGCAATTATTTTCGACGGGTCATCCAGGTCCAGAAGCAGGGCCCCCAGGCAATAGCGGCTGTTCCCATTTGCCCCGTGGTAAATCTCGAGCCATCCGTGATCTGTCTTTATTGGAGAGGCCCCGGCCCCGATACGGGCGTTGTCCCAGCTTTCTTTTCTGGTCTTTGCAATCAGTTTGTGGTTTCCCCAGTGGGTGCGGTCCGGCGATTCAGCTATCCAGATATAATTGCCTCCCAGTTCAGGACTGCTGGGACGATGCAATGCATAGTATTTACCATGGATCTTTTCTTCAAACAAGGTACAATCTTTATTATGGGGCGGAAAGATCATCCCGTGCCGGATAAATGATTTCCAGTCGGATGTCTGCATGTATCCAACGCCTACCGCATTTGCAGAAACTTTTGTATAGGTCAGGTGATAGCCATCGCTCATTGTCGTTACCCGGCAGTCTTCAATACCAAATGTTTCCTGTTCCCCTGACCCGAAAACAGGAGAATAATCCGAAGGTTCGTAAAAGTTAATCCCGTCGTCGCTGCATACCAGCCGCAGATGAGAAAGAGTAGTCAGATAGTAATCTCCTTTATATTGAATAATACGGGGATCTGTGGCATTCAAGTCGGGATGTCCCAAATCGAATGTCCGGATCTCGATCCGGTTTTCCTTATTATATACAGGAAAACTGATTTTTCCTTCATGTTGCCCGGGCCTTTCTGCAACACGCAGTAATAACCAGATTTTTCCGTTATAGCGAAAAACTCCCGGATTAAGCAGGCATTCTATTTCCATGCCGGGCATGCTGGGCTTAATATCCTGGGGTGATAACAGCGGATTCTGTTTAAATCGTTCTGCAATATCCATTGATCTGTTTTTATTGATTTCCGGCTCAAAGGAAACAGATAACAGGGAAACAGTTGTTTATTCCGGTACCAATAGTGTGTATTCTGTTTTCACAGGCAAAAATGGAAGTCCGGTATATTTTTGTGGTATTATCGTGTACAAGGTCCGGAGTATATCCTGTTCCCAAAACTGTTTACATGGTTCTCAAAATGGATCTTAGGGCTGAAAAAAGGATGAATTGCTTTGATCTTGTAATTTTGAATGATTATTTTCCCTCAAAAAATAATGATCCGGCTTTTTGTTTGGGGTATAATCGTTTTTTTTACGCTAACCAGCTTCCGCTCGCCAAACTGGCGGTATGAAAAAATAGGGAATTCAGATGGCCTGTCGAACAGCGCTGTCACTTCTGTTTATTTCGATTCGAAAGGATATATCTGGTTTGGAACATGGGACGGACTGAACCGTTATGACGGGACCAGGATCAGGGTTTTTAAGCCGGATATTTTTCAGAAAGGAAGTATCAGCAATAATATTATTCGCAGGATACTGGAAGACAAAAGCCGGAATTTATGGGTGGTGACGGAAAACGGACTTAATCTGTATAATCCGGAAAAAGAATTGTTTACCTCTTTTTTTGTTGATCAGCATTCTTCAGAATATCGTGAAAACCGGTTTCATACCGCTCTTGATCCTGACTCCGTGATCTGGTGTAGTAAATATGATTACGGAGTTACCCGTTATGACCCGGTGAAGAAGCAGTTCTCTGCTCCTCTTAGGATTGAAAATCAGCCTGCTATGCTGAAAAAGACGGTTGGTTTTGCTTTTTCCACTGACGGATTCTTATGGTGCCTGACTAACGACAGTACCCTGTATGGTATAAAAGATCGTGACGTGGTAAAAAGGATCAATCTGGGCGGAAAAAATATTGATCCTGAAAAAAATTGGTTTTTTAAATTCAAGGGCCAGCTTTTTGTCTTGATTGCTTTAAAGAAGGGCGGATTGCTCCGGCTAAACCTGTGTAATGGTGCTACCTCAAAAATTCAGGGTGGGAATAAGGACTTTCATGTGACTACACTTTCCGAAAGTCCCCATAGCCATGATCTATGGGGCGGAACAGACGGAGGCCGGGTATTCCGGATAGAAATCGACGGTAAAGATGTCTGCTTTTTGGGTGACCAGCTTTCCGTGCTGGCCGGAAAACAAATAAAGATATGGACGGTAACCGAAACAAGGCCGGACCTTTTATGGATCGGCACAGATGGCGACGGGGTTTATAAATACATCATGAAAGGGAATTACTTCGTCTCTGTCGGAAAGGGCGATCCTTCCCTTGGCATGATCAATCATAATATTGTACGGGCTATCCACGAAGACCGGGATGGAAATCTATGGGTAGGCACCCGCGGAAACGGATTAAACTTTCTTCCGGCTTCAGGAGGAACGACACGTATCTTTGACACCCGGAACGGGCTTTCCAACAATGCTGTTTTATCGCTTGGAGAGGATTCTTCCGGGAATATCTGGATTGGCGTTGATGGCCCGGGTATCGATATGTATGAACCCTCTACCGGGGAAATATTCCATTTTCCTGATGATTTTAAAAATAAACCTGTCCTGAATTTCGGTTCGGTTTATGCTATTTGTAATGATTCCTTTGGCGACCTGTGGATCGGGACAAGTGGTTATGGCCTTTACCGGTTTTCAGTCAGGAAGGACAGGAACAATAATTATATTCTTCGTGACTATAGGTGTTACAGGAATCGGCCAGGGCAAAAAAACGGGCTGTTCAGTAATATCGTTTATTCGATTATGGAAGGGAGTCCCAATGTTTTGTGGATCGGGACCAGGGGAGGCGGCCTTTACCGGTTAAATACGGTAACAGATGAATTTGAAGCATTCCTTAGCAGCCAGGGAAATCCGAATTGCCTGAATAATAATGATGTACTGAGCTTATGGAAATCAGAAAATAAACAGGAACTTTGGATCGGGACAAGCGGCGGTTTGAATAAAATGAATCTTGCCACTTCTCCTTATCAGTTTTCTCATTATACTGAACATGAAGGCCTTCCGAACAATACAGTCCATGCGATTCTTGGAGATAAAAAGGGAAACATTTGGGTCAGCACAAATAAAGGGTTGGCAAAATTAAATGATCAAAATGGAGAAGTACGCTACTTTTACAGCTCAGACGGATTACAAAGTAATGAATATACCGACGGGGCTTCCTGCCTGGGAAAACATTCCGGTTTGTTTTTCTTTGGGGGAGTGAACGGTTTTGATCTGTTCGATCCGGATCGAGTCAGGGATTCTGACTATTTTCCCCGGCTGGCCATTACAGGGTTTACCTTATTTAATCACGGGCATGGCACATCCGGTCTGCTTTCCGAAAATATTGACATGGTTGATTCATTGTCGCTTAAGTATAATCAGAATTTTTTCCGGTTCGACTTTACTTCATTGAACTATCATAGTAGCGGGAAATGCAGGTATGCCTACAAGCTGGAAAATTTCAATTCTGATTTTCTCTTTGCAGATAAGAATAACAGTGCAATGTTCACCAATGTCCCTCCGGGAGAATATACCTTTACGGTCAGGTGGACCAATGAAGATGGCGTTTGGAATAAATCTCCGTATCATATCCGTATTTCCGTTTTACCTCCATTTTGGAGAACCTCCTTGGCGTATGCCCTGTATGCCGTTATTCTTCTGGTTGTCCTGGTTTTTATAGCCTTTTCTGTGAGACACAGGGTCCGGGTTCGTCAGAAGATGACGGAAGAACGGATGGAAATCCGGAAAACAAAGGAAATGAACCAGTATAAGTTTCAGTTTTTTACCAATATTGCCCACGAGTTCAGAACACCTCTGACTTTGATTATGGCTCCTGCCGCCCAGTTGATGGATTTAAAGGGGGAAGATCATCGGATAGCACCTTATGTGAAATCTATTTATAATAATTCGGTACGGCTGTTGCATCTGATTCAGGAATTAATTGATTTTAGAAAAGTTGAAACCGGTAATCTCCGGTTAAATGTCAGGAATGGCAACTTTACCTGTTTTGTACGTGCACTTGTTGACGCATTCAGACAGTACGCGGCTAATAAGAAGATCGATCTTCGCTTTTTCCATGCAGATAGCGGTATCTGCGGGTGGTTTGACAATAAGGTTATGGAGAAAGTATTTTTGAATTTGATTTCCAATGCACTCAAATACACACCTGAAGGAGGAACAGTCTCTGTCCGGCTTTCACAGGAGGAAAATTTTATATCTGTTTCAGTGGAGGATACCGGTGTCGGGATTCCGGATGAATATCAGGAAAAGATTTTCGACCGTTTTTTTCAGCAACACGGAGCTTTTGCAAAAGGGCGTGGAATAGCAGTTGATAGTGCCGGAGTAGGTTTGTCCCTGACAAAGAGCCTGGTTGATCTTCATAAAGGGACAATCCGGTTAAAAAGCAGCGCCGGCGAGGGAAGTTGTTTTACAGTTACTTTCCCTGCGGCAGAAGAAAATTATTCTGAGAAAGAAAAGCATGATGATATGCTGATCGATGAAACCAGGATACAGGATAAGGCCAGTGAAGAATTTATGGATGTGGAGACAATTACTTACGGGACAGACGAAAAGGAGGCTGGCCTTTCGGGGAAGAACAGGGACACTGTGCTGGTAGTGGATGATAATGAACAGTTGAGGAACCTGATTTTTGATATTCTGCATCATGATTATGATGTGTTGAATGCTTCGAACGGACTGGAGGCTTTGCACGAGGTGGAGGTCCATGAGGTAAGTGTTGTGGTCACGGATATTATCATGCCCGATATGGACGGACTGGAGCTGTGCCGTCATATTAAGGATAATATTCATACTTGCCATATTCCTGTTATTCTTCTTACTGCGAAAGGAGAACTGGAACAACGGATCGAAGGGATCGAGTCAGGAGCCGACAGTTATATTCCCAAACCATTTGATCCCCGTCATCTGAGGGTCAGGATCAGAAAACTGATCGAAAACAAGAACAAGATACGAAGGGCCTTTCGGTCTGGAATGATGGATATGAAAGGAGCAATGAGTGGTTTTAGTAACCGGGATACCTTATTGCTGGATGATCTTTACGGATTTATTGATAAAAATATTGACAATGAGGAACTGGATGCGAATGAATTGGCTGGTCATTTGAACATGAGTAAAACACAACTATACCGTAAAATAAAGGCATTAACCGGATTTACGCCGCATGGGCTGATCAAAAATTATCGTTTGAAAAAAGCGGTTGAGCTGTTGAGAACATCGTCTCTTACCGTTTCCGAAATTATCTATGAAACCGGGTTTAAGAACAGGACCTATTTTTATCGTTCGTTTAAAGAGATGTATGGCACATCTCCTATGGATTATGTGAAAAAAGGATAGGGACAGAACTAAAAAAACCCCGGAAAATCCGGGGCTTTTGGGTTAATAACTATGCAGCATTAGTCGAAAAAACTTCATCAAGTATTTCGGGATACATCTCCCCGAAATTTTCGTTGCACCACTTGACTAATTCATCGAATTCACCGGGTCCTTCAACCCAGTTCACGCATTTTATCAGTTCTTTGCGAAAAAGTTCACGGCTGAAACTGATCTTGGGCAAGATAACTTTTGCATACTCAATCATGGCTTCTGAACATTTAAAGTTATTACACTATGAAGATAACGAATAGAAATGGTTTATTGTTATGCTAAAAAATATACCTTAACAATGTTTAACAGCCTGTTCTTTGTCTTTTTGCTTGTAAATGGCTGTATTTCTTATTTCTTGACTATCCGACAGCCGGAATTGTTTTATAACATCCTGCCAGCTGAAATCTTTGCCCAAAGGAATATACGCTTAGTTAAGCTGTCTTTAGAATAGCTTTAACAAAAGTTGAAATTTTTTCCTCCAATGTTATATCCTTATCAAGGGCTTTAACGAAGGCACTCCCGATAATCGCCCCCCCTGCATATCTGCATGCGTTGGCAAATGTTTCCCGGTTAGAGATCCCAAAGCCGATCAGTCTCGGGTTTTTCAGTTGCATGTTCCGGATCCGTTCAAAATATTCCTGATGAAAGTCAGATACTTTATTTTTTATTCCGGTAGTGGAAGAGCTGGATACCATATAAATAAACCCGGACGAAGCCTCGTCAATCTCCCTGATCCGTTTTTCTGATGTCTGGGGCGTAATGAGGAGTATGTTATGTAGCCCGTACTGTTCGAATACGTTCCTGAAGTTCTCCTTGTATTCTGCAAGGGGAAGGTCAGGAAGGATTAATCCGTCGATACCTGTTTCAGCACATTTTTTACAAAAATTTTCAATCCCGAACTGGATAACAGGGTTCAGGTACCCCATCAGAATGAGTGGAATTTTAACCTTGGCACGGATATTTTTGAGTTGCCCGAAAAGGACTTTGACAGACATGCCGTTTTGTAAAGCGATATGACTGCTGTGCTGGATCACCGGTCCGTCTGCTACCGGATCAGAAAAAGGCATGCCGATCTCGATCAGGTCAACTCCGTTCTTTTCCAGTCCTTCGATTATGGGCACTGTCTCGTTCAGGGAGGGGTACCCCGCAGTGAAATAGACAGACAATATGTTTTCTTTCTTGTTGAGAAATAATTGATTTATTCTGTTTTGTGTATTCATAACAAATATTTTTAGATACTCGAATAAATATCCGGACTGACAGCCGGAAGTCTTGTTATTTCCGGGTTTAATACCCGAAGTAATCCAGGTATGCTTCCATGTCCTTGTCGCCTCTCCCGGAAATATTGACGACGCTGATATCTTCCGGCTTTAATGTCAGTTTTTTCAGGGCAGCCAGGGCATGGGCTGATTCCAGGGCCGGGATAATTCCTTCCAGCTGGGTAAGTTGCAGTGCCGCGTTTAGCACTTCCTCATCTGTAGCCCAGAGGTATTTAGCCCTTTTTGTTGTGTAAAGGTGGGCATGCAGCGGCCCGATTCCCGGATAATCAAGCCCTGCAGATATGGAATAAGGCTCTGTGATCTGTCCGTCTTCAGTTTGCATAACATAGGAGCGGGAACTGTGCAGCACACCTGGTTTGCCAAGAGTTAGGGTCGCAGCGCTTTCGGTGGTGTGTACTCCTTTTCCTGCTGCTTCGACCCCGATCAGTTCGACGTTCTCATTTTCCAGAAAGTTATAAAATGCCCCGGCAGCATTGCTTCCGCCACCGACACAGGCAATCACCCTTGTCGGTAATTCCCGTCCGGTTTGTTCTTCAAGCTGCCATCTCATTTCCTCACTGATGACCGACTGGAACCTGGCTACCATGTCAGGGTATGGATGAGGCCCTACTACAGAACCGATTATATAATGGGTGTCAACCGGATTGTTGATCCAGTCCCGCATGGCCTCGTTGGTCGCATCCTTCAGCGTTTGGTTGCCCGATTCCGCTGCAATGACCTGAGCCCCGAGCATACGCATCTTTTTAACGTTCGGGGCCTGCCGTTTGATGTCGAGAGCACCCATGTAAACAATGCACTGCATTCCCATCAGGGCGCAGACTGTCGCTGTTGCTACGCCATGTTGTCCTGCCCCTGTTTCAGCAATGATCCGTTTTTTACCGAGGGCTTTGGCCAGCAGGATCTGACCGATGGTGTTGTTGATTTTATGTGAACCGGTGTGGTTCAGATCTTCCCGTTTCAGGTAAATGTGGCTCTGGTAATGCTCTGACATTCTTTTGGCATAGTAGAGCGGTGACGGGCGTCCGACATAGTTTTTCAACAGGTGGATAAAATCCTGCCTGAAATTGTAGGAATTGATAATTCCCATATATTTCTCCTGTAATTCTTCGATGTTGGGATACATCATCTCCGGGATGAAAGCCCCTCCGAATTCTCCGTAATAACCTTTCCGGTTAACCTGGTATTCCATATGTATTTGTTTTAATTTTTAATTTTTTGAATGAAATCTGCTACAGCGAGGGCATCTTTTAATCCTGGCCCTATCTCAAAACCGCTGTTAATGTCCAGTGCGAAAAGCGATGGATAATCGAGTTCTTTTAATGCTTTTGCATCTTCAGGTCCGATTCCTCCGCTAAGAAAAAACGGGATATTCCCTTTATAATTTTCCAGTATGTTCCATTTAAACTTGTTGCCGTTCCCTCCCGGTAGTTTCCCCGCAGTATCAAAGAGAAAATAATCGGCTGACTGTTCGTATGGTTTAACGATTTTAAAGTCGAATGTTTCACTGACGGCAAATGCTTTGATGACTATAATTTCATTTGCGCGGATATCCCTGCAATAGTCTGTACTTTCGTTACCGTGTAGCTGAGCTGCGGCCAGACCATATTGCCTGCACAGACTGATAAGCTCATTTTTTTCTTCATTTACGAAAACGCCGACCTTTTGGATCCGGACAGGTACCCTGCTGAATATTGCCGGATCAGGATATCTGCCGACATATCTTTTTGAACGGTCATAAAAGATAAACCCCAAATAGTCGGGCACAGACAGACAAATGTTGTCTATGTTCTCAGAAATGCGCATTCCGCATACCTTTACTTTCAATTGCCTGGAAGTCCCGGACGTTATGTGATTATTCGCTGTCATTTATTGTTTGTTGTTATCTTTTTTATAAAATCAGCACATGCCTGGTCAGGATGGTCTGTTTTCATAAAGTTTTCCCCCATTAAGAAACCTTGGAAACCGGCATTTTTTAAGTATTGTATGTTTTCAACCGAAGAAAGGCCGCTTTCCGAGATACGAATAGCCTGACCAGGTAATAATTTGCTTAATCTTACTGATGTTTCTACATCTACTTCAAAGGTTTTCAGGTTCCGGTTGTTCACGCCAATCAGGTCGATCATCGGGTTTAATTTTTCGATTTCTTCTTCCGTGTGTATTTCGGCGAGGACCTCCAGCCCCAGTTCCCTGGCCGTTCCTGCCAGATCTTCCATCTGCCCTTTGCTCAGGCTGGCTGCAATCAGGAGGATCAGGTCTGCGCCATGGGATTTGGCTTCGTAAATCTGGTATGGATCGAGCATGAAATCCTTGCGAAGTATCGGAATGAGTGGATTTGCCTGCCGCGCTTTTTTCAGGTCTTCGAGAGATCCGCCGAAATAAGGGTGATCGGTAAGGACGGAAAGCCCGCTGACACCGGCCTTGGCGTAACCCGTTGTTACCTGAACGATTTCAGCCTTTCCGTTGATCATCCCCTTTGACGGGGACTTTGTTTTGAATTCCGCGATAATGCCGCTGGCTCCATTGGCCCCCAATGCCCTTGCGAGTGAATTTGCTTTTCGGTTAAACAGGGGAGAAGCTGACAGTTCATCGATGCTTATCCGCTTTTTGGATGCTGCTATTTCAAACAGTTTATTGTTATTTATTTCATCAAGTATCGTCATGTCTCAAAGTTTTTAATGCCTATTGCCATAATCGGGCAGTCACGGAGCTTTCGTTAGCTGTTGATCACGGCTTTCAGTTTTTGTAATGCTTTCCCGCTTTCAAGCGATTCCCGGGCTTCCGCAACGCAATCCGGCAGCTCCTTTTCAGGATGAACAACCTTAATGCCAAGCGCTGCATTGGAAAGCACAACCTGTTTTTGTTCTTTTTCTCCTTCCCCTTCAAGGATGTTGATAAAGATGGTTGCGGCGTCTTTTATGGTGCTTCCTCCATAAAGTTTTTCAGGACAGATTTTTTCGAACCCGAAGTCGGAAGGGGAGAACTTTCCTTCCTGGTTATTGGACGCAAAAATAGTGTCACCGGTCAGCGAGACTTCGTCATATCCGTCCAGACTGTTGATAATCATATAGCTGACGTCCGTATCTTTATAAACATTTTTATACTGGTCGAAAACCTCCAGGTTGTTTACTCCCAGCAACTGAAAACGGGGAGAAGACGGGTTGATCATCGGTCCCAGGATATTGAAAAAAGTAGGGACCTTAAGTGCCCGGCGTATCGGTGCAATATGTTTCATCGCGGGGTGAAAGAGCGGGGCGTGCATGAAGCAGAAACCTCCTTTTTCGAGGTCGTTTTTCAGCTTTTCCGGGTCGTTGCTGAACCGGTAACCCAGGAATTCCAGTACGTTTGAGGCGCCGCTGGTAGAGGTTGCTGCATAATTGCCATGCTTGGTCACATTGATCCCGGTACCTGCAATGATGAAGGCGGACAGCGTGGAAATGTTGAAGGTGTTTTTTCCATCGCCTCCGGTACCTACAATGTCAATAGCATGATAGTCCGAGAGATCGGTTACCAGACTTAGTTCGACCATTGCATCACGAAAGCCTGCCAGCTCTTCATGGGCTATCGGGCGCATGCGAAAAACCGTAAGAAAGGATGCGAATTCTGCTTCACTGTAAGTCCCTTTCCCGACATTCAGCAAGACATCCCTGGCTTCATACCGGCTGAGCTTGTTTCCTGCAAATAAATATTCCAATGTATTTTTCATTTTTTTCTGTCTTTTTTATGAAACAATAGAAATTCTCCTAGTTCCGGAGCCAGTTGGCGATTATTTTTTCTCCTTCGGGAGTCAATACCGATTCCGGATGAAACTGGACGCCTCTTACATCGAATTGCTTATGTCTGACCGACATAATCAGTCCGTTTTCATCTTCGCTGGTGATCTCTAGGCATGAAGGAAATCCTGCACGGTCAACGATCCAGGAATGATACCGCCCTGCTTCGAATTTTGGAGATACTCCTTCGAAGAGAACGGGGTCCGGGCTTATCCGGGTAACGGGAGTGGCTATTCCGTGAAGCACATGTTTCATATTTACCAGATTTGCCCCGAATGCCTCTCCTATTGCCTGATGTCCGAGGCATACTCCCAGCATACTTTTCCGTGGGGCAAATTCCCGGATGATGTCCATTAGTAGTCCTGCTTCCTTTGGAATTCCCGGTCCGGGAGAAAGGATGATTTTGTCGTACTTTTCCAGGTCATTCAGTTCAAGTTCGTCGTTCCGTAACACATCGACCGGTAGTCCGGATATTTTCTTTACCGCATGTACAAGGTTATAGGTAAAGGAATCGTAATTATCAATGATGACTATCTTCATATCTTCTAAATTTCAGGATTCCGGATTATGCCGGATCATGGTTTTATATTTCTTTTGCTATTTCCAGTGCTTTTTTCAATGCAGCAAGCTTGTTGTTTACTTCCTGCAGTTCGTTTTCTTCAACAGATCCGGCAACAATCCCTGCTCCTGCCTGATAGTAAAGCGTATTGCCTTTGCTGAGGAACGAGCGGATCATGATGGCATGGTTCAGGCTGTTATTGAAGCCGATAAAGCCGATCGTGCCGCCATAATAACTGCGGCGCTGGTTCTCGTAACGGTCGATGAGTTGCATAGCCATATGTTTTGGAGCCCCTGAAAGGGTGCCGGCAGGAAAGGAATCGCCCAGTACGGTAACCATATTGGCAGACTCCGGCAATTTGCCGGATACCTCTGAGACAAGATGAATGACATGCGAGAAATATTGTACTTCCCTGAAGCTGTCGACCCTTACGTCGTCAGCATTTCTGCTCAGATCGTTCCTGGCGAGATCGACGAGCATGACGTGTTCAGCATTCTCCTTCGGGTCTACACACAGTTTTTCTGCCAAAATGCGGTCTTGCTCGTCATTACCCGTACGACGGAAGGTGCCTGCAATCGGGTTAATGATTGCCCTGCCTTTTTGAATACGGAGTTCTGCTTCCGGGCTGGAGCCGAAGATCCGGTAATCGCCGTAATCGAAGAAGAAAAGGTAGGGGGAAGGATTGATCGAACGCAATGCCCTGTAAACATTAAATTCGTCGCCTTTAAACGTTTGAGAAAACTGACGGGAAAGGACAATCTGGAATACGTCACCTCTGAAACAGTGTTCTTTGCCCTTTTTGACCATGTAACAATATTCATCGTCAGTAATATTGGAGATTTCTTCTCCTTCCGTGTCAAATTTAGTCGCCGGAAAAGTCAGATTTCTCAGCAATGATTCGATCTGCCCCATTTCCGAGGGTTCCCCGGCAGGCAGGTTCTCGATCAGCGTGATGGTGTCCTTGCTGTGGTCGATGGCCAGGATATATTTATAAAAGCAGTAACGGACTTCGGGAATTGCGTAATCCTCTTTTCTTTCGGTATTGATGTTTACTTTTTCGAAATATTTAACAGAATCGTAGCTCAGGTAACCGAATAACCCGTTGGCATGCAGTTTATCGGTTTCTCCGTGTAAGCTAAACGATTTAAAAAATGTATTCAGCTCTCGGGCTACCAAATGATGATCGGGAACGGAAGCTGTATACAGGGGCTGACCGGGCATGTCGACAGTAATTGTACCCTGGTCGGCAGTGAAGCAGGCCAGCGGTTTAATGCATATAAACGAGCATGCATTTTCGTGCCCATGGTAATCTGAGCTTTCCAGGAGGATCGACTTGGGGAACAGTTCCCGGAATTTCAGGTAAACACTAACCGGAGTAAGTGTGTCTGCCAGGATACTTTTTGTAGTAACTTTGATTTCGATTGGATTCATATTTGTATTTTTTAGATTTTAGACATAAAAAAAGCGGCTTACCGTGTTACGATAAGCCGCTTTCTTCATTCATGACCAAGCATGACAGCTACATCTCTCCACGGTATTGTGAAAAGTTGCTGCGCCACCACCAAGCTGTTGTCATGAATATTTTCATTTAAATCAATATTTTTTTTAAAATACCAATATGGCTATACCTTCTTTTAAAGAAGACCCCACCACGGAAGCCATATTGTATTTATAGTTTTTGTTCAAAACAATTCAATTCGGATGTAAAAGAATGAAAAATTTTATTGAATCGCAAATTTTTAAGAGACTTAAAAATGTTAAGTTTTAGTTAATCTATATCTGATGTTTAATTGTTATTAATTTGTAACTTCCAGATTTACCGGTAGCTTTTCTCCTTTTATGGTTATCATGTTGCTGATCTCGTAAAACATTCTCAGAACGGCCATCTGTGAAACTTCATCTGATGTTCCGGTGAGTTCAACGGCTACTGTTCTGTGGGCTTTAAGAATAATTTCTGATGGTCCTGCAAAACCGACAGAAGGTTGCCGCCTTTGCAACAAGAAAGTTATGTCGCTGTTGTTGTGGATCATTACCTGCCTGATTCCCTGGTTCTTTAACCGTATGTTTTTAGTTAGTATTTCAATGGAACTTATAAAAATGGGGGAGAGGAACCTCCTTTCTCCGATGATCGTATCGTTAAAATAAACAGCTGTCCTGTGGTCGAGCAATGCATTTTTTACCCCTGTTTCTGTTTTCTCCGTAACAAAGACAAGTGTTACCGGCCTGTGCCTGTCCGGAAATTCCAGACCGGAAGGGCCAAGGAGGTTCGAACCGGCCATAACGGTAAGTGCTTTTTCATCGGCCCATCTCCTTGCTGTCGGGAAATAATCATCATGATTATATATTTCGATTCCCCTTAGTATCCCGGCGTTAAGCAGTCTGGTATGTTCAGGGTACCATGCGGTTCCACCGGAAAGGATGCTTCCTCTTTCAGGATTGCTCCAGAATAGAAAAGCGCCCTGTTCCTGCGCCTCAACACAGGCTTCCCACCAGTTCTCCCTTTCCAGCAGGTTCGCATTCTTAAGGAATATGGCATTCAGGTGCCCCGGAGGCATTTGCCTGTAGATTTCGGCTCCCCTGATCAACACGATCCCGTATTGATCTGCCAGAGGTTTGGCAATTTCATAGGCCTGGTTATGATCTGCCTGAACCTGCTGCGAATGTGGCTGGTATTCGATCGGGTCGGTTATTGAGATAACATCCAGTCCTTCCCTCCATGCCTCCTGTACCCGCACAGTTGGCCATACATCTCCGTCTGAAAAAATACTGTGCATCTGAAAATCGCACTTAAGTGTTTTGTATCCAAGTATATTTGGTATTTCGATTTCTTTTCGGTCTTGGGCAAAGGAAGTAAGGTTGGTTAGCGTGAGAAAAAACAAACAGGTAAAAATAGATTTGGTTCTGTTCATAATGATGAATTTTGCCGCAAGTTACACAAAACCTTTTATTTAACGATGTCGTGATTGTTAAAGAATTGTATCCTTCAACCAGGGGCAGGATAACCGGAGGCATTCAGGAATGTACCATTTCTTTGGCTGTATGTTTATCCCTTAAGTAAGCAATCCACTTCATAAATCCGAAAAGGACGACGAGTGTAAAAATAACCGATGCCCCAGAAGGGATGTCTGCATAAAAAGAAAAAAGCAGTCCGGACAGAGACCCGGCAAAAGCAAATATTACAGAGAGAACCATCATCTTTTTGAAATCGTTCGTGAACAGGTTAGCCGTGGCCTGCGGAAGCGTGAGCAGTGAAAGGATCAGGATAATGCCGACAACACGGATATTCAGAACAATGGTGATCGCAATCAGGCTGATCAGTATATAATTGATTAACTGGACGGGCAATCCTGTGGTTTTCGCAAATTCTTCCTCGAAAGCAACGTAAAGGATTATCCTGTAAAGAAATGAGAAAAAGGCCAGAAGCAGAAGGGAGAGTACTGCCATTAACCAGATTTCCGTATTCGATACCGTGAGTATACTGCCAAAAAGATAACTCATCAGGTTAGGGGCATAACCGGGGGTGATATATATAAAAATTATACCAACAGCCATGCCTATTGACCACCAGATCGCTATTGACGAATCTTCTCTCAGTTTTCCCTGGTGTGTGAAAAACTGAATGCCCAAAGCGGAGAGTACAGCGAAAATAGTTGCACCGATCAGAGGATCAAGGCCCAGGAAATATCCGATCCCGATCCCTCCGAAAGAGGCATGGGTTATTCCCCCGCTGATAAAAACAATACGGCGCGATACAATGTACGTACCTATGATTCCACAGCTTATTGCTGCAAAAAGGGACGCAAAAAAAGCGTTCATGAAAAAATTATACGAAAACAGATTAATGAGTGTGTGCATGGTTTTCTTCCTTTTCGTGTAATCTTAAAACAGTATGCGGAATATCCCCATGAGTGATAATCTGTAACGGACAGTTATATGACTTCAGTTGTTCCTGGCTGATTTTGTTACTGGGGTGGTAATGGAGTCCTACATTGATGCAGACTATATTTTTAACATAAAATGAGATGGTTCCAATGTCATGCGAAACCAAAACAATGGCCATGCTTTTATTCAGTTCTTTTAATTTTTCATAAAGTTCACTTTCGAAATGATTATCGACAAAGGTATCCGGTTCGTCAAGTATCAGAAGTTCCGGTGAGTTCATCAGCGAACGGCACAGGAATACCCGTTGCATCTGCCCCCCTGACAGCTCTCCGATTGCTTTTTCTTTCAGATGGAGCACCCCCATTTCCTTCAGGAGTGTCTCTGCCCGGGTTATTTCCTTTTCGTCCTTTTTGAAAGGATTAAATTTCCAGTTTCCCGCTTTCCCGGATCTGACTACGTCAAGTACTTTTATGGGGAACCGTTTGTCTATTTGGTTAATCTGTGGCAGGTACCCGATCTTGGACTGTGGAATATGAAAAACGATCTGTCCTACCGATGGCTTGACCAATCCCAGCAATGCTTTGATAAGCGATGTCTTGCCTCCGCCGTTTGGCCCGATCAGGCCCAGAAAATCGAGCTCGCGAATTTCCAGGTCTGCCTGTTTCAGGGCAATTGTGTTTCCATAGTTAACACTCAGATCTTTTATTTCGACAAGTTTTTTCACTCAAAAAAATTAATTGTATTTCTGATCATTCAAATATTTCTCAATATGCTCGCTTCATTCGTCCGGAGATCCTGTAATTTTTTTTGCGATTTCCCTCAATTGTTGTTCCCAGTTCTCGTTCAGGGGATCAATTTGTACCACCTTCCCTGCTATTTCGCTGGCAAGCTGACGGGCGTTATCCTGATCAAATTCTTTTTGGATCAGGATGACCTTTATATTTTCTTTTTTTGCCAGTTCAACCACTGAACTCATATACCGGGGTGAAGGTTCTTTCCCTTCCACTTCAATAGGTATCTGCTCGAGCCCGTACTCGCGGGCGAGGTAAGTTAAAGCCGGGTGAAAAATGAGAAATTTTTTGTTTGTCATGCGTTCGAACCGGGACCTGAGGTCTTCATCGAGCTTATCAATTTCGCTTAAAAAAGACTTATAGTTTGCTGCCAGGGTCTCTTTTTGTTCAGGAAGGACCGTTAAAAGCGCTTCGTAGGTTTCTCCTGCTATTTTTTTTACTTCATCCGGGGCCATCCAGATATGCGGATCAATTCCGTGTGAATGGTCATGTTCCCCGTTCCCGGATTCTTTTTCTGTTATCCAGTCTGCCCTGGCCGATGTGTCGAATATTTTGAGACCGGGAACCGATTGCCTGATTTTTTCAAGCCATCCCTCTTCAAACCCAATTTTTCCGATCCTTAACCATGCTGCCGACCGGGCGAGCCCCTGCATCTGGGAGGGCATCAGCGAGTATAGTTCCGGACTGGCCCCCGGAGGAACAAGCACGTTGACACCGACCATGTTCCCTGCTATCTTTTCTACAAAATATTTTTGTGGCAGGATACTGACAGATATGGTTATCTTGTCAGATGAAGCACGCGGATTGCAGCCAAAAGTCACCAGCAAAAGGAATGCAAAGATCTTTTTCATAAATGTAAATCCCGTGGATGATTATTTATAATTCAAAGATAGCAAACTTTGCTATCCTTATATTTAACCAATATCCGGATTGTTTGTTTTGGTTATTCAGGAAGGTTGTAGGATCATAATCCTGAAAACAATAAACAGGCCAAGCAACATATTCAGATACAAGATCATTTTTTTGAACTGTACCTGATCTATTTTTTTTGCAAGGATATCGCCAATCCTGGATCCGATGAGGATGGCCGGGAAAAGAAAGATCGTAAACTTCAGTGAAAAGACCGGGAACAGCCCTTTTGCAACATATAAGGAAGTACTTACCAGTGCATTGATTACGCTTACCAGTGCAAATATTTTACGGAAGTGCTCTTTTGAGTAACCTTTTCTGTTCATGGCCAATGCGATCGGGGGACCTCCGATCGACATGCTTGATGCCATAAATCCACTGATGAACCCTGCAAACACGATAGGTTTAGCCCTTCTTGATTCTGATATTTCCTGTCTGCTTCCCAACAGAAAAAACATGGATATGGAAAATATCGAAATCCCGGTGGTCAGTTCGAGAATCCGCTCAGGCAGGTATGACAGGGCATATACGCCTGCCGGGATTCCGATAAAACTGGCCAGTAACATCGGGATGAAAAGTTTCCCGCTGACTTTCAGCTTGATATTTGCAAGGATATATAACGATGTGAAAAGGTTGAACAGGGTCATTGCCGGCACTAAAGACTGCATAGGGAAAAAAACGGTAAGGATTGGAAGTGCCATCAGGGCAAATCCAAAACCTGTCATCCCTTTTAGAAGGGAAGCTATTATTATAACCAACACACTAACGATCCATTCCATTGTTTATTGTTTTCAAAAAATGTAAGTATAAATACCTAGCAAAAGTAGCGTTTATACTTATACAATTAACAGACCAAAAATGTTTAATCATTAAACAATCATTTGTGTATTTACGTTAAAGGTTCTTAGTGATTGAAAATTGGCTTTTTTGCGGTTCCGGATGGATGGACAAAATCGCGCAGTTGGGAACGTATGATTCTTTAATTGTTTTATTGTTAATATGTTGGGCTGTCTGATCAAGAAAATACGGAGATAGTATGTTCCGTTGTTTAAGTCAATGTTATTTTTTCAGGCGTAACTTTTTCAGATGAAAGTTTTCTTTAGGAGGGACAGGATCATAACCATGTGTCCCCCAGGGGTGACATCTGGATATTCGTTTGATGGTGAGCCAAAAGCCAATAAATGGCCCATGAATCTTAATCGCTTCTATCGCGTATTGAGAACAAGTGGGTACATGACGGCATGATGCCGGGGTTAACGGGGATACGGCATATTTGTAAAAATAAACCGGGATCAGAATTACCCACGACAGAAGTTTTAATATCAGTTTTGCCAGGAACCGCATTCTAAACAGAAAACTTTTTGATTTGGTAAATTAATATCAGACAAAGTTAAGAAAAAACAGCAGCGACGGTTTTATTGTTTAATGGTTATCAATGTTTTATTGTTTCTTTTGATACTGCCTTATTATTTTGTAAGAAACAACAGAAACAACAGAAACAACAGAGATTTTAAAAGCTGAACATGGCAAAAGCTGAAGAATACCAGAAGAAAGAGCGGGAATTGTTTGAGGAAGAGGTAACCGGGAATGAAGAAATTTCGCCTGGGGTTTTCCTGCTCTCGGTAAAAAGACGTTTTGATTTTTGGCCCGGACAGGTGGTTAAATTGGCTGCAGACAGAGAGCATCCTCCGCGTATTTACAGTATATGCAGCGGAAATCGCGAAGATTTGCTAAATATTCTTTACAATGTTAAGCCCGGAGGTTATCTGACACCACGAATAGCTTCTTTGGTTGCGGGGGATAAAGTTTTGCTGTCGAGTCCTTACGGTGGATTCAATGGCAGTGAGGAACCAGCCTGGTGGATTGCTGCAGGTACCGGGATTGCCCCATTTTATAGTATGTTCCGGTCTGGATTGGGAAAGGGGAAGGTCCTGGTACATGGGGCCAGCTTTCTTAACCAGTTTTATTTTGAGCATGAACTGGAGGCTTCCCTTGGAAATAATTATCATCGCTGCTGTTCGCGCGAACAGTCGGAGAAGGTTTCTCCGGGAAGGGTTACCGACTTCCTTAAAGGCCTTGATCGCCTGCCTTTGGATGTCAATTATTTCATATGTGGTAAAGCGCTGATGGTGGTTGAGGTAAGGGACCTGTTGATTGAAAAGGGCATCCCCTATGATCAGGTGATGGGAGAGATCTACTTTTAAGAACTGCGATTGGAGCAGAGTCGAATACATAGGGGCTTGGGAAAGAAGGAGAATTGGTTGACCGGATATATTGTTTAAATGGTTTGTTTACTAAATTAACCATAAAGGGACAGACAGAATTTACCAACAAACTCCCGCAGAAAAAAAAGAGATAAAAAACATAAACAGTTTTTTAATTTTGCAAAAAAAATTGGAAATGGTAAAAGAAGCTTTATTTGGAAAAACACTGGAAGAACTGCAGTATATTTGTAAAGGATTCGGGTTGCCGGGTTTTACCGCCGGACAGATTGCCGACTGGTTGTACAGGAAGCCTGTTTCTTCCATTGAAGAAATGACCAATCTTTCCAAAAAAGCAAGAGAGCTATTGAGCGACCGTTATACGTTTGGCCTTACCGCTCCGGTAAAGGTTCAGGAAAGCAATGACGGGACAAAGAAATATCTCTTTCCGACTGCCGGAAAACAATATATCGAGACTGCGATGATTCCTGAGAAAGACCGGAAGACGGTGTGTGTTTCTTCCCAGATCGGGTGTAAAATGGGATGCCTGTTTTGTATGACCGGGAAACAGGGTTTTCAGGGACAGCTCACTGCCGGGGAAATCGTTAACCAGATCAGGAGCATCCCGGAATGGCCGGAAGTTTCCAATATTGTTTACATGGGAATGGGTGAGCCTTTCGATAATCTCGACGAAGTGCTTAAAAGTACCCGGATCCTGACCAGCGAATGGGGATTTGGTATGAGTCCCAGGAGGATAACTGTTTCATCAATTGGGATTATTCCGGGCCTGTTGCGTTTCCTGAATGAGAGCGAAGCACATCTGGCCATTAGCATGCATTCGCCGTTTCATGATGAACGGCAAAAACTGATGCCGGTAGAAATCGCTTATCCGCTCACGGATGTTTTAACGGAAATAAGAGCCTGGGATTTCGGAGGGCAACGCCGTGTTTCGTTCGAATATATCGTATTCCATGGATTGAACGATACGCCCGGACATGTCAGGGAACTTGCCAGGATACTTGACGGGATCAGGTGCAGGATTAATCTCATCCGTTTTCATCCTATCCCGAATACCCCGCTGAGAGGGACCGATGAAACGGCTTTGCAAACATTTAAGGATGCGCTGAATGACAAAGGCATTATGACAACAATACGGGCATCCCGGGGACAGGATATTTATGCTGCCTGCGGGTTGCTGTCGACCAAGGCGCTGGTGAATACCCCGGAGCAGTAGTTTCTCCTTTGAATCTCACATGATTTTTCGTTTTGATTTTATCATGCCTGTCAATCTCTGGGATCGTCTTCCACAATGCCATAGCGAAAATCGTCGATCCATTGTCCCCGGATTGGAAGTGCTTTCCTGCATAGGCCTTCACGGTTCATTCCTGATTTTTCAAGCACACGGATAGACCGGTAATTTTCTGTGGCAACACCTGCTTCGATACGGTGCAGTTTTAGTTTGTCGAATCCAAAATAAATCATCTCCCGGGCTATTTCTGTCGCATAGCCTTTGCCCCAGTAGCCGGGATGGAGTTTATAGTAAATTTCTCCCTTTTTGAACCGGTCATTGGAAAGAAGTATTCCTGCAAGTCCGATAAATTCTTTTGACTCTTTTTCCTTTACTTTCCAGCAAAACTGGGTACGTGCCTTGTTTTTCTGGTCCTCAATGGCAGGTTGGATCACTTTTTGCGTGTCTTCAAGGCTTTCCGGGATCCCAAGTGTATTGAACTCGTCGACTTCAGGGATCGAATGTAACTCGTGGATCAGTTCCAGATCGGCAGAATTGATCTCGTCTAATTGTAAACGTTCTGTTTGCAGATTCATGGTTGTAAATTAAATATCCAATAGTATGCTAAATTTAGCTTATTTTCAGGTTACATAATTTTTGTAATTTATTTTTTTTAACGGGTAAAACAGAACAGCAATCATTCAAATTTCATAACTTGCATTTCCTTTGGAGATTAAATGTATGGAAACACTGTTTTGGTCAAAAGGGATCTTTAAAAACAGACTGGTTATTAAACGGGGAAGTGAGCAGATCGGTATGATTAACTGGAATGGTCTTTTCAGTTCAGGGGCATTTGCGGTCCTTGAAGGACGTCGTTTTTACCTTAACCGTGATTTTTTTCTGTCCAGACTTGAAATACAGGATGCCAATAATCAGGCTGTTCTCGGTTCGATTATGATAAACCTGTTCAATCCCAGGAGTGACATGATTATAAACGGCAAACGTTTTGAGCTGGAAATAAAAAATTTTTGGCAGTCGAGATGGGCCTGGAAATTTAACGGACAGGAAATAATTACCTTTCAGTGTGATGAACTTTTATCAAAAGATAAAGGACACATTGAAGTTTCAACAGCAGGGACCGAAGAGATAGAAATTCTGATCCTTCTCGGTCTTTTTGTCCGGAACCAGTTGATCCTGTTTATGCTTTTTATTTTGCTGATCATATTGGTGGTGATGATTTAACCCGTTCCGGATCCTGCCGTTTTACAGAGAATAGTTTGTCGTTTGGAGATATTACCCGCGGATTTTTTATAACCGGCAAGTAGAACATATTTTTTTGTACTTTCGCAAGACGTATTTATTTGGAAAAGCCGGGAAAGGATTAAAATCACTGGAACTAAGTTAAGTGTTTTACCTATGGTAACTATTAAAAAAGAACATAAGATGGGCAAAAGCAAAATAAAAATTGGTATATCACAGGGTGATATCAATGGTATTGGGTATGAAGTGATCATGAAGACGTTGAATGATCCGCGTATTCTGGAAATGTGCACGCCGGTTGTTTACGGGTCTCCAAAAGTCGCTGCATACCACCGGAAGGCCCTCAACATGGAAAGTTTTAACTTCAATACGATAAGAAAGGCTTCTGAGGCCGATCCAAGAAAATCGAACATTATTAATTGTGTTGACGATAATATCCGCGTCGAGTTGGGTAAAATTTCCGATGTGGCAGGCGAAGCTTCTTATATGGCGCTTGACGCTGCCGTTAATGACCTGAAAGCCGGGGAAATTGATGCTTTGGTAACCGCCCCGATCAGCAAAGACAACATCCAGAGCGAGAAGTTTAATTTTCCGGGGCATACCGAATTCCTGGCGGAACAATTCAATACGGATAATTACATTATGTTGATGGTCAGTGAGATGATGAAGATAGGGGTTGTCACGACCCATGTCCCTCTGGCGAAAGTTCCCTCCCTGATAACAAAAGAAGCGATCGTGAAGAAGTTGCGTATTATTTCCAGTTCGCTGGAACAGGACTTCAGCATAAAAAAACCTCGGATTGCAGTACTGGGGCTGAACCCTCATTCAGGAGACGGAGGATTGCTTGGCAGTGAAGAAAAAGAAATAATTATACCTGCAATAGAAATGGCTAAGGAAGAAGGGATTTTGGCAATAGGCCCGTACCCGACTGATGGTTTCTTCGGATCGGGTGATTATACCCGGTTTGACGCAATCCTTGCCATGTACCATGACCAGGGGTTGACCCCGTTTAAAGTGATTTCATTCGAAAGGGGCGTCAACTATACCGCGGGTCTGCCGATAATCAGGACTTCTCCTGCACACGGGACTGCTTTCGATATCGCCGGTGAGGGAAAGGCATCGCCCGATTCGTTCCGCGAGGCGCTTTACCTGGCGATTGATATTTACCAGAGCCGGGCGCTTTACCGGGAGATCAGTAAAAATCCTCTTAAAAAATATGAAATCAATCCGAACCAGGTTGATGAGAGCGTAGATTTCGTTGATGAAGAACCGGCAATTTAAATTTTATGTTCGAGTATATTAATGGTAAAATAACCGGACTTACGCCAGCCAATGCAGTGATCGAAGCCGGGTCGATAGGTTATTTTATCCATATTTCGCTGAATAGTTATTCAAAGATCAACGGGAAGGAACAGGTTAAGTTGTACCTGCACCAGGTGGTACGGGATGACGCCCATCTTTTATATGGTTTCGTTGAACCTGAGGAACGGGATCTTTTCCGTCTGCTTATATCTGTGACCGGGATCGGTTCGGGTACAGCCATGATGATGCTGTCGTCCCTGACTACCGATGAGATCAGAAAGGCTATTCTCGAAGAAAACGTGAGTTTGCTGAAAAGGATTAAAGGGATTGGGGCAAAAACTGCCCAACGGGTAATTATCGATTTGAAAGATAAAATTGGAAAATCACCTGCCAGTGAAAAAATTTTCGCGGCACCAAGCAATAAGGCCAGGGAAGAAGCGTTATCTGCTTTAGTTATGTTGGGTTTTTCAAAAAAGAGTGTGGAAGACGAGTTGGATAGAATTTTAGCGAAAGAGCCTGGAATAACTGTCGAGGAGTTGATAAAAAGGGCATTGAAGAGCCTGTAGATAGAAACAACAAGGCTGCACTTGGATATAAGATTGAGATACACCTTTTTTGTAATTATTTTTTTTGGGTTCCTTCATATAAGTGGGACTCCCGCATATTTACAAGAGAATATTAACCCTGGTCCTGAGAAAGATTCAGTCAAAACTTCCGGAACTGATGGTTTGGATACTGTTGTTGTTTTGCGTTACCCGTTCCGTGATGAGACAGATTTTGAGCCGTTGAACGATAAGGATACAACTTCGCTTTATCTTAACCCCCCTTCCAACATAAAGACAATGGTCGAATATGACCCGCTTACCGGGGAATATACCATTTATGAGAAAATCGGGGATTTCTACTACCGTCTTCCCCAAACAATGTCTTTCGAAGATTATACGAAAGCGGATATGGAAAGGTCGATCCGGAATTACTGGAGGAAACGTGCGTCGCAGGAAGATTTTGTTCCTGAAGGTGCAAGTCCGGCCGCTTCCGGACTCATGATCGAGGGAAAAACCTTTGGCCGGATTTTTGGAGGGAACAGTATTAATTTGTCCGCTAAGGGGTTTGCCCAGATAAGTATTGGTTATCAGGTGAGAAAGACAGATAATCCTTCCATATCGGAAAATCTCCGGAAAACAGTGTCCCTTGATTTTACTCCCCAGGTACAAGTATACCTTACTGGCACTGTTGGTGAAAAGTTAAAAATTTCAGCTAATTATAATTCCGGGGCTACCCTGGATTATGAAAACATGATGAAACTGGACTATTCGGGAGACCACGATGAGATTATTAAGAAAATAGAAGCTGGTAATGTTTCCATGTCGACGAATAACTCACTGATAACCGGTACGTCCAATTTGTTTGGGGTAAAAACGGAAATGCAGTTTGGAAAACTCGATGTGACAACCATTTTTTCGCAAAGTAAGGGGACAACCGTTGTCCTGAATACACAAAACGGATCGACAAAAACAAGCTTTGAGATTTCTGCTGCAGACTATGATGCTAACCGGCATTTTTTTCTGTCACAGTATTTCCGGGATCACTATGACCAGGCTTTACGTGACCTGCCGAATGTGAAATCGTCTGTAACGATTAACAAGATTGAGGTATGGATAACGAACAAATCCGGGAATTATACCGATTCGAGGAATATTTTGGCTCTGATGGACCTGGCCGAACATTCTTCCAACATTTATAATTCTGTGCCAGCATTTAAAGATCCGGGAGGCTGGTCTTCTTCCGAAAAAGTTTATCCGTTTAACACGGCAAATAACATGTACAATGAGCTGATCAGTAACTACCCCGATATCCGGACAGTAAGCAAGGTCACATCTGTAATGAAGAATTTTTCATCTTATGGCTTTGAAGGAGGACAGGATTTCGAAAAAGTTGAACAGGCCCGGCTGTTAAGTTCATCCGAATATACCTTTAATGCAAACCTGGGGTATATTTCCCTGAAAACAGCTCTAAGCTCGGATGAGGTGCTGGCAGTAGCATACAGTTATACTACGGCAGATGGTCAGACTTTCCAGATCGGAGAATTTTCGACCGATGGAATTACATCTCCAAAAACATTGATTGTTAAGCTTTTAAAAGGGTCAACCCTAACCCCTAAACTTCCTACATGGAAGCTTATGATGAAGAATATTTACAGTCTGGGGGCTTCCGGTATTCAGAAAGATAATTTCCAACTCAATATATTGTTTAATAGCAGAGGCCGGGACATTACCTATCTTCCCGGGTCGAACCTCGCCGGGCATAATTTGCTGAAAGTTATGAACCTCGATAATCTCGATGCAGAAAATGAGGTTGGCAGCGACGGAGCTTTTGATTATATTGACAGCCTGACTATTATATCGTCCACAGGAAGGATTATCTTCCCGTCTGTGGAGCCTTTTGGAAGCCACCTTGCCGATTCTTTGTCTTCCGGCAGTTACATTGATGAATATACATATCAGTCTCTGTACGATTCTACCCGGACCTATGCAGAACAGGATGCCGAGCATAACAAGTTTACCTTGCAGGGAAGTTACACCGGTACGGCCGGTTCTGAAATATCGCTGGGAACCACTAACCTGGCGCAGGGGGCCGTAACGGTAACCTGTGGCGGCGTTACCCTTACCGAGTATGTCGATTATGTTGTGGATTATAATCTTGGAAAGGTAAAGATAATTAATGAATCGTTACTCGATTCTGGGAATTCGATCCAGATAACATTAAATGATGAAGATTCTTCTTCCTCTTATTCAACCCAGAAGACGCTGGTCGGGGCTCATGCAAATTATGCTTTTTCGGATAAGTTTAACCTGGGGACAACATTGCTGCATATGCAGGAACGAACGTCAACCTCCAAGGTAGATTATGGCGACGACCCGGTTTCGAACACGATGTTCGGACTGGACGCCAGTTATAACAGCGAATCCCAGTTGCTGACAAAAATTCTTAACAAGCTCCCTTTCGTGAACACGGATGAAACTTCTGCGATCTCCCTGACCGGAGAGTATGCCCGCTTATTTCCGGGACATTCCAGCGAATTAAAAGATGACGGGACTGTCTATATCGACGATTTTGAATCTTCGAGGTCATCGATCAGTTTAAAGTCGGTGCAGGACTGGAGTTTGGCAAGTACACCTCAGAAACAGGATATTTTTCCGGAAGGGGACCTGGACAATGATCTGGCCTATGGCTATAACCGCGCAAGACTGGCCTGGTACACCATCGATCCGATTTTTCTGCGGAATAGTTCGTCCAAACCTGGTTATATAACCACAGATGATCAGTCAAACCATCTGGTACGCGAGGTTTATGAAAAGGAGATTTATCCGGATAAGGATACTGAAACAAGTGAAAACAGCTACATTTCTGTATTTAACCTTGCATACTACCCGGATGAGAAAGGCCCTTATAATTACGATGTTCTACCTTCTTCCTACTCCGCGGGAATTAACTCAGACGGTACGTTAAAGTCGCCTGAAACGAGATGGGGGGGTATCATGCGTAAATTGTCGACTACAAACTTTGAATCGGCCAATATATCCTATATCGAGTTTTGGGTGATGGACCCTTTTGTGAACGATACGCTGCAGACGAATGAAGGGGGAGACCTTTATATTGACCTGGGGGATATCTCTGAAGACATCCTGAAAGATTCACGGAAGTCTTTTGAGAACGGACTGCCTGAAACTGCCGATCTGGCTGATGTTGACACGACACACTGGGGTGTTGTAACCAAAAACCAGGAGCTGACAACCAGTTTTGTAAGCAATGATGAGATCATTGTTAATCAGGATGTCGGTTTCGACGGATTAAATGATGCAAGGGAAAAAGATTTTTATAATAGTTACCTTCAGCAAGCGGAAAGCGTGGTCGATAATAATGCCTATACTGAAATATCTTCCGACCCTTCTAGTGATGATTATCATTATTTCCGTGGTTCAGATTATGATGAGGAGAAGTTTGGTATCCTTGAACGGTATAAACAATATAATGGGGTGGAAGGGAACTCTGTTCCTGCCTCGAAATCTCCGGAATCCTATGAGACTGCTGCAACAAGCAAACCGGATATGGAGGATATTAATGCCGACTATACACTTGGCGAGTATGAACATTATTTTCAGTATCACGTGAGTGTCAGGCGCGGTGATATGAGCCAGGGAAGTAACTTCATTACCGATGTTCAGCCTGTTTCTGTTAAACTCAGAAATGGGTCTGTAGGGACGGTTAACTGGTATAAATTTTCTATCCCGGTCAACGATTATGAAGAAGCTTTTGGTTCGATCAGCGATTTTAAATCGATCCGGTTCATGAGGATGTTCATGAGAGGATTCAAGAAGCCTGTTGTCATGCGTTTTGCAACACTGGATCTGGTGAGGGGCGAGTGGCGGACTTACGATAATCAGCTCGATAACACGACAGCTTCTGCCGCCGATACCCAGTTCGATGTTTCTACAGTCAATATTGAAGACGATGGCAGCAGGGAACCGGTTAACTATGTCCTTCCTCCGGGAGTAAGCCGGGAGGTCGATACTTCCAGCTCAAGCCTGCTGGAAGAAAACGAACAGTCTCTTGATATGAAAGTGCTGAACCTTGCAGAAGAGGATGCCCGCGCTGTATATAAGAGCGTAGATATGGATTTTACGTCCTATAAATACATCAGGATGTATGTTCATGCGGAGGCGGTAGATGGTTACCCGTTGAATAATGATGATTTATGTTTCTTTATCCGCCTCGGTTCGGACTATAAAAGTAATTATTACGAATATGAGGTCCCTCTTAAACTTACCAGGGCAGGCACTTATAACAATAACCTCACTGCTGACCGGGATTCGGTCTGGCCCGAGGCGAATTATATTAACGTGCCTCTTTCTCTGTTTACCGATGCGAAACTCGACCGGAATGCAATCATGAATGCAGATACGTCGGACCTTTCGCTCAGCGATGTTTACGAGACGATCCATGAAGACTGGAATGATGACAAAAATTATGTTAAGGTTAAGGGTAACCCGAACCTGACCAATGTTGAGGTAATGATGATGGGGATCAGATACAAGGATAACGGGGATGGAATCTCAGATTTGAAATCGGTCGACGTTTGGGCGGATGAACTTCGCCTTACCGGGTTTGATGAGAGCGGTGGATGGGCCGGCAAGGTGAGTGGATCTATAAAGCTTGCTGATATAGGGACTGTTTCATTTTCAGGAACAAAGCGGACATCAGGCTTTGGCAATATCGATGATGGTGTTTCAGAGCGGTCAACAGAGGACTATTCAGAATATTCATTTGCCTCGAACCTGGATGTGGGAAAACTTCTTCCTAAAGAAGCAAAAGTAAAAATCCCCATGTACATCAATGCATCCAAGAGCGTGACTACACCCAAGTATAATCCGCTCGATCCGGATATTACTGTTGCTGAAACTTTAAGTACCCTGCAAACCAAAGCTGAGCAGGATTCTGTAAAGAACCTTTTTCAGGAGGTAACAGAGAATAAAAGTTTTGCACTGACCAATGTCAGGGTCGACAAAACAATCAGAAGAGATAGTAAAACGACTCCTGTTGACCCGGCAAATTTTTCGTTTTCGTATTCACATAACGAATCCAAATACCATGATGTGGATACAAAATATGATAACGAGCGGAATACGCGGGTTATACTGAATTATACATTCAATAACCAACCTAGGATTTATGAACCTTTTAAAAATGTAAAGTGGATGAAAGGTAGCCTGATGAAGCTAATCAGGGATTTCAATTTTTCACTGGCTCCAACACTTGTTTCGTATAAAAATGAATTTTACAGGCATTATGAAGAGGTTCAGTTAAGGGATATTACTGATCCTGACATGGTTATTTCTCCAACATATGATAAAGACTTTCTTTGGTACCGGTATTTCAGCCTACAGTACAATCTTACCCGTTCATTGAAATTCAATTTTTCATCACAGGGAACCGCAAGGATTGACGAACCGGACGGAAGTATAAACAAGTCGGACAGCGATTATGAAGCGAAACGGGATACGATTATAAAAAACATTTTGAAACTTGGCCGCCCGGTTGAATATACGCATACCCTCAATGTTACCTATCTGGCCCCGGTTAATAAAATTCCTTACATGGAATGGCTGAACCTGACTGGTGCCTATCAAGCCTTCTACGAGTGGGATTCGGGAACGGTAACCGATTCTACAGATCTCGGCAATGAAATTCAAAATACCAGAATCGAGCAAATAACGGCACAAGGTAATATGTCGAGGTTATATGACAAAATTCCGTTTCTGAAGAAAGTTAACCAGGAGTTTAAGCGCAGTTCCGGACGCGGAAGGAGGTCTTCTCACCACAGCCTGAAGGAGGAGACCTTCCCGTATAAATTGGCCGTGTATAGCGCCAGGACCCTTATGAGCGTCAAAACGGTTTCGTTTGCTTATTCTGCCACGGATGGCAGCACGCTTCCCGGATTTATGCCTGTTCCAAAATGGTTTGGCATTGGTAATTATACGCCGGATGCAAATACTTACGGTAGTACCGCTTCGAGCAAAGCACCGGGCGTGCCTTTTATTCTTGGCTGGCAGGATAAGGATTTTGCTATGAAAGCAGGAAGAAAAGGTTGGTTGACCAAGGATACAACGCTAAATTCTCCGTTTATCATGACCCATAAGGAAAGTTATAATATGAGGTCAAGTATTGAGCCAATTCCAAACCTGAAAATTGAACTTACTGCTACGCGTACTTTTGCCAAAAGCCGAAAAGAATATTATACGTATGATCCGGCAAGCGATGCTTTTAACCCTTCAAGCCCTACAGAATCAGGAAGTTTTTCTATGTCGATCAATACATTCCGTACTGCTTTCAGCCGGATTGGCAAGGCTGATATTCCTAATTCGAAGGCTTTTACGGATATGCTTGGCAACCGGATTATTGTTGCCAGACGATTGGCCCGGCAACGGGGAGCTGCTTATTTGGCATATGACGATGCAAGTCTTTCAGGAGGTGTTAATGGCTATCCTTACGGGTTCGGGGAAACTTCACAGGAAGTTGTAATCCCTGCTTTTTTCGCCGCTTATACGGGACAATCGGCAGAGAAAGTCCCGCTCGATCCTTTCCCCTCGTTGAAATACCTCAGGCCAAACTGGAAAATTTCTTATAATGGATTGGTCTCGAAGATCGAAGGATTAAACAAGGTGATGAAAACAATGAGCATTACCCATTCTTTTTATTCTTTGTATAATGTCGGTTCTTTCACGTCCAATTCTGACTATGAGGCATCGGAAGATGGCTTCTGCTATGTAATTAACGATGATGATTATAATTTCGTGAGCAGGTATGATATTTCTGCCATAAATATAACAGAACAATTCAGCCCGTTGATCAATATCGATATTATATGGCTTAATGATCTTTCCACAAGCCTCTCCATCAAAAGGACCCGGCAACTTACGCTTAGTTTCTCGAGCAGCCTTTTGACCGAAATTCTTTCCAATGAATATGATGTTGGGGTAGGCTACCATTTCAAGAACTTTAATATTTTTTATAAGTCGAAAAGGAAACAGAAGGCTTTCTCCAATGATCTTAAGGTAAGTACCAACCTTGCATTCGAAAAAAACAAGACTTTGCTTCGGTATTTTTCAACCGATGAAGATCAGTTAAGTGCAGGGGAAGGGGAGATCTCGCTGAAAACAACTGCTGATTACAGCTTAAGTAACAACTTTTCTCTTCAGTTATATTATAATCAGGCATTGGACAGGCCTTATACTTCTTCGTCCTATCCGACTTCTACCACAAATGTCGGGGTTAGTTTCCGCTTCACGATGAACGAGAAAAGTAACTGACCGGACTTAACCTCCAATCGTGATTCATAGAGATGTTTATAAAATAAATGTAATTTTGCAGAAATTTAAACCGGGATGGAAAGAAGAGAAATAGAGATTATGGCCCCAGTGGGTTCCTACGAATCGCTGGCTGCTGCTGTTCAGGGCGGGGCCGGATCGGTTTATTTTGGCGTTGAGCAATTGAATATGAGGGCCCGTTCGTCCAATAATTTTACATTGGACGATCTTAAGAATATTGCTGACATGGCCAGGTCTCAAGGCGTGAAGACATACCTGACTCTCAATACAATCATTTTCGACAGTGAACTGGAAAAATTGCATGACATAATTGATGCAGCGAGGGATGCCGGTATATCGGCTATTATTGCCAGCGATATTGCGGCAATCAGGTATGCCCGCTCGGTAGGTGTAGAGGTGCACATTTCGACGCAGGTCAATATCACCAATATTGAAGCCGTAAAATTTTATGCGCAATATGCCGATGTTATGGTTCTGGCCAGGGAAATGAACCTGGATAAGGTCCGGGAGATAAGCCGGCAGATCACGGAACAGGATATCAGGGGGCCGAAAGGAGAGCTTGTGAGGTTGGAAATGTTTGTCCACGGTGCTTTATGTATGGCTGTTTCCGGAAAGTGTTACTTAAGCCTGCACGAGATGAATGCTTCGGCTAACCGGGGGAGCTGCATGCAAACATGCCGCAGGTCTTACATTGTGACCGACCGGGAAACCGGGGCGGAACTGGAGATAGACAATGAATATATCATGTCTCCCAAAGACCTGAAGACCATTCACTTTCTGAATAAACTTCTTGACGCCGGGGTTACCGTGTTAAAGATTGAAGGAAGGGCGCGTTCTGCCGAATATGTGAAGACCGTCTCGGAATGTTACCGTGAGGCGGTTGATGCTTACCGGGAAGGAGGCTTTACGGACGAACGGATAACAGAATGGGACAAAAGATTGGCTACCGTTTTTAACAGGGGCTTTTGGGATGGTTACTATCTGGGACAGCGTTTGGGAGAATGGAGTAAGAATTACGGATCGCTCGCCACAGAGAAAAAGATATATCTTGGCAAAGGGATGAATTACTTTCCTAATATCAGGGTCGCCGAATTCAAAATGGAATCAGGGACCCTTCGCACAGGCGACAGAATCCTGGTTACAGGACCTACTACCGGCGTTATAGAGACTGAAGTTAGTGAGATTCGCGTTGACCTTAAGCCTGTTCATGAAACAAAAAAAGGTGACTATTTTTCGGTACAGCTTGACGAGAAGATCAGAAGGTCTGACAAACTTTACAAGATCGTGAAGCGGAAAGAAAAAAAGTAGGATGATCGATCCTGTTTCCGGGGTTCTCTTTCTCATACATTTGCATTCCGGTATTGGTGTTCTTCTTATCTCGGGAGTTCCTGTAAAAAATTTCAGGTGTAATTCACAGGAAGATAATTTCATTTTTACAGGACATTCTTATTATTTTTGATAATCTATAAAATAGGAAAAAAACCAAGTTTATGCGCAAGATCATATTCCCTGTTGTTATTATTCTTATTGTCGGGTTTGCTGTAGCCTGGTTTTTTTTGAACCGTCAGACAAAGAGTTATTCCGAGAATTCTGCCTTTAAGGCTATCCCGGCTAAAACTCCCCTGATTGTTGAGGTTCCCGATGTCAGTAAGTTCCTTGGAAAGCTTGCCGGAGATGATCCTGCCGTGGCAGAAATCAAATCGGCGCCTGAGCTTCAGTCATTCTGGCGCGATATCGCCGGATTAAGTTCGTTACTGGCCGGACATGAACAATTACGGGAAGCCCTTGAAAAGAAACCGGTGCTTATTGCTTTTAACCCTGAGGGAAAAAGTAATATTGGCTGTCTCTTTGCATTTAGCCTGGAAAACCGCTCCGAAAGGTCAAAGATTATTGACTTTTTCAAGAGCATTGATATGAACAGGGCCTTGGGTGAACGACAGTATGACGATGTAACCATTTATTCCTGTAAATCAGGAGACTCGGTGTATCATTTTGCTGAAGATAAGGGTATTTTTCTTCTCAGTCGTTATTCTTTATTTGTAGAAGATGCTGTCCGTCAGGTAAATGCTGAAAATCTGCTGGATCAGGAACAGTTCAAGGCTCTCTATAATACTGTTAGCGAAGGTTCAGATTTTAATATCTTTATCAATCAGGGCAAAATTTTTCAGTATCTGGCAAAATTAACATCTCCGTCATTTAAAAGCATGGTGCAGCTTTTCACTCATTTTGCCGACTGGACAGAACTGGATGTCAAGCTGAACAAGTCAGAGTTCTTGCTCGGTGGTTTTAGCTTTTCTGATAAAGGCCATAATAACTACCTGAATATTTTCAGAAATCAGGAAGCCGGCAGGTTTAATATAGACGAAGTACTTTCGGCCAATTTATCCATGTTCCTTCGCCTGAACTTGTCTGATTTTAATATTTTTCAAAACGATTACGGGGATTACCTGAAGCGGAAGCAGGGAAGTTTTTATAGGCGGGAATCCCAACTGTCTGATTTGAACGGTTACGCCGGAAAACCGTTCATTCCGCTTTTCGGTAATATCGCCGGATCTGAGTTCGCTTTGGTTTTTGGTCCTGTCACGCCGAACGAACCAAGGACAAACCGTTTTTTCATAGCAGGTGTTAAAGGCCAGTCGTCAGCAAAAGATCTGTTTTTGTCAATACTGAGGAACTATGCCAAATCAAAAAAGACGACGCTGGAAAATATGACTATAAGCTACCAGATCCAAAATGACAGAACCTACGATATTTATGAATTTCCTTTTGGGAATTTTCCTGAATTACTTTTGGGTAAAACTTTTTCTGCTGTCGAATCCAATTATCTCTGTTTTTATGATAATTATCTTATTTTTTCGGATAATGTGGCAGCCCTGAAAAATTATATTCGTGACCTGGTGTTATCCGGTACACTTAAAAAGGATTCTCATTTTCAGGCATTCAATCAGCAGATGTCCTCGCGTTCAAGTTTCTACGCTTTCCTGAACTTCTCCAAGGCGTTTTATCTGAAGGACTATTACCTTAACAGGGACATGGCGAATGCCATTCAGGAAAACGAGGAGGGGATCCGGAAGTTTTATGCACTCGGGTGGCAGTTTTCCTCAAACTCCGGCGAATTTTTGAATAACCTTTATCTCAAATATGATCCGGCGATGAAGGAGGAACCTCAGACAGTCTGGCAAACGAAACTCGACTCGACATTGGCTATAAGGCCACAGTTGGTGATCAATCACAAAGATCCCAAAAACCTGGAAATACTGGTTCAGGATAAAAAGAATAATCTTTACCTGATAAATAAGGAGGGAGTAAGCCTTTGGAAAGTGAAACTTTCCGGTCCTGTTATGGGGAATGTTTATCAGATCGATTATTACCGTAACGGGAAGTTACAATATTTTTTAAATACCCGGGACCGGCTATACCTGATCGACCGGAATGGAAACCCTGTTGCCCGGTTCCCTTTAAATCTGAAGTCGCCGGCCACAGTTGGCGTATCGGTGTTCGATTATGACAGGAACAGGGATTACCGTTATTTCGTGGCATGTGAGGACAGAAAAGTTTATGCTTATGACCGGGAAGGAAAACCCGTTAAAGGTTGGACATTCGATAAAGCTGATGGTACCGTAACCAACCCTGTCCGACATTTCCGAATCGGGAACAAGGATTATCTGGTTTTCGAAGACCAGCATAAAACATATATCATGGACCGGCAGGGAGCGATCAGGGTCAGGACGGGGCCGTTCGATCATTCCGGTAATGACCTTTATCTGACATCGGGTTCTGCTCCTGCATTGGCAACCACCGATACCGGGGGGAACGTCCATCTCCAGTATTTTGACGGGAGTACGCGGGAAATTAGCCTTGGCGCATTCGGGGAAGGGCATTATTTTATGGCCGATGACCTGAATGGCGGTTCTGGTACGGATTTTATTATTGCCAATGAAAAAAAATTATATGTCTTCTCAGAGCAGGGAAAGAAGATTTTTGAAAAGGAACTTGGTTTCCCGGTTTCGGAAAAACCTGTTATATATGGTTCGGGAAAGGAGAATAAAAAGATTGGCATTGTCTGCAGGGATGAGAACCGGATATACCTTTTCCGCAATAACGGTCAGCTCTATCCCGGGTTCCCGCTTCAGGGAAGTACTGAATTCAGCATAGGGTACCTGTCGTCGGGTGACCCGTATTTCAACCTGATCGCCGGTAATGAAGATAACAGCCTGTATAACTATAAAATGGAGTAAGCACTGATTTAATGCCGGAACTTGAGGCTTCATTCCGGATAAAATCTGAATGTATTATATTTTAAGGGACGGACCGGATATGAATTAAAATTCATTAAGCCATCTCTGAAGACTGTTCCGGTCAGGCTTATCAGTGTTTGTCCGGGGTAATTTGCTGCTGAAAATAAACTGCCGGGGAATTTCGTATTTGTCGAGTTTTTTTTTGCAAATGGTTTTTATCCGGTCCAGGGTTTCCGCGCTTCCGTTGCCTTCCACGACCAGAACAATTTGCCTTCCGAGCTTTTCGTGGGGCAGGGAAGAGATCATGAAGGGAGCGGTTATGTCCGTTTCCAGTTTTTTTTCAATCGTTTCAGGAGAATATTTGATTCCTCCGGAGATGATGATGTGATCTGCCCTCCCAAGGATGCGAAAGGTTTTTGGGTCTTTTAGTTCAGCGATGTCTGTTGTTTCCAGATATCCATGGGAAAGCCCGGGAACAAAAATCTTCAGGCAACCTTTTTCAGACAGTTCTACACGAATATCGTCCATGCAGTGATAATATCCGTCAGCGCCTTCTTTGCTGAGTTCCCTGATTGCGATGTGAGTCGCAGTCTCGGTCATGGCATAACTGGAACAACTCCGGGTGGAAAGAGCTGAAAGCCGTTTTTCCAAAGTCAGTGGGATTGCCGATCCCCCAATAAGAAGCTGCCTGATGTTCTGTAACTTGTTTTCTCCGGAGGATGAATCGAGTATTTTGATCACCTGGTTGGGGACCATCGCCGCGAATTCAAATTGTTCTTTTCCCAGAAAACCGAGACCGGAAGACGGAGATGTAATCCGCATATCAAGTCTTCCAAGCAATGATCTGACAATCATTAGTTTGCCGGCTATGTATCGTGAGGGGAGACAATGCAATACTTTGTGCCCTTCTTTTAGCTGAAAGAAACGAAGGGTCCGCTGCGCACTGGCTGCAACAAATTCCTTTGTCAGACGGATCTTTTTAGGGACTCCGGTACTTCCTGATGTCAGGACTTCGATCCATTTTTTCGGGGAATACCATTCCTTCAGAAAACCGGTCCATTCCTGCTCCCATTCAGGAAGATTATCTGTCTGAAGGTTCAGTAACTCTCTGATTTCTCTAAGTTGGCCGTTTAGGATGATATGTCCGGGAAACAAATCTGTCATGATTTTCTTGCAAAAGTATTCAATCTGAAATAACTGTTAACCATCAGTAAAAATGATTGTTATAAAAGGGATGGCCTGCATAATCAATCGGCAGACTCGCTCAGATCAAACGGTACAGATGGATTATACCAAAGTTTTTCGCCCCTTATTTCCAGCGGGGAACCGATGTTGTTGGTAAAAAGTTGTCCTGTTCCAAGTCCCTGGTGCATTTTTACCTGTTTGGTGAATGTCCATTGGGCAATGGCATTTAAGGCGATGTTCGATTCGAGGTACGATGTGACCCACCATTCAATCGAGCGTTCGCCGGCCAGTTCGATCCATTCTTCACATCCTGCCAGTCCACCGTGAAGGCTGGGTTTTAAAACCAGGTATTGCGGACGTATTTCTTCCAGCAATCCGGCCTTTTCTTTTCGTCCGTTAATCCCGATTAATTCTTCATCCAGCGCCACAGAAATGGGGCTCTCGTTGCATATCCCCGCCATTAACTCCCATTGTCCTGCTGCCACGGGTTGTTCAATCGAATGGATGTCAAGCCTGGCCAGCCGGTTTAACTTTTCCATCACGTCTCCTTGTTTAAAAGCTCCGTTGGCGTCGACGCGCAGGGTAACAGCACCAGGACATGACCTGTTCCTGATTTCTTCCAGGAGCTTCATTTCTTCTTCAAACCCGATAGCGCCGATTTTTAGTTTGATGCAACGGAACCCGGCATCCAGCTTTGCCTTTATCTGCTGCTCCATCCAGGCGGGTTCCCCCATCCATATAAGACCGTTGACCGGGATCCCTTCTTCTCCGGATGTAAAGGCTGAAGGGAATATCAGCCGTTTTCCTCCATTTTGCAGATCGAGCAGGGCGGTTTCAAATCCGAACCTGACAGACGAAACTTCTTTTAGTAAATCCGGATTTCCGGCATAAAAATCCGGATTGGAGCATATTTTATTAAGAAGAAGTTCCGTTTCTTCCGGCGTCTCATGGCTTAACCCGGGCAAAGGGGCACATTCTCCGATGCCTGTGATGCCGTTTTCCCGGAGAAAAAGATACCAGACTGTACGGTTTGTATAAGTTCCCCGGGAGGTTCCTGCGGGCCGTTTAAAGTGCAGCTCATATTTTCTGAAGGATGCGATCATATTGCTGATAAAACTAATCCGGCACAAAATAACAGGGTAAATGCAAGGGTTGAAAGAGACAGCCGTTTCAGGTAGGGGTCGAGCTGCCTGGGCTCGGCTGTCCTGTATATATGTCTCAGGTCAGCCATGAAAAGGGGCAGGGTCAATATAAAGATCCATTGCCAGGGCGATTCATATTTGTACAGTGTAAAAACGATACACATAAACCACCCTACCAGGATTAGTATGGTATGGTATATTAAACTGTTACGGTATCCGATCCTGACAGGCAGGGTAATTTTCCCGGACCTGCTGTCGTTCTCAATATCGCGCATGTTGTTAAGGTTAAGGACCCCTGTGCTGAAAAAACCCATGCTTACCGCAGGCAGCAGAACATTTTTTTCCAGGCGTCCGGAATTCAGGAAGAAGACTCCAAGCACCGGGAGCAACCCGAAAAAGAGAAACACCGCAAGGTCGCCCAGCCCGATATACCCGTACGCCCTTTTACCGGCAGTATAAAAGTAGGCCGCCAGTAAAGATAAGATGCCTAACCCGATAAAAATAAAGAATGCTGCCGGCGAAATTTTCCATGTCCCGGCATAAACGAGCCAGATTCCACTTATAAAACTAATTCCCCCAATGACAATCATACCGGATCTCATTTCCCGGAGCGAGATTTCCCCGCTCTGGATGGTACGGGTTGGCCCTACCCTGTGTTCGTTGTCCGTGCCCCGCTGGCTGTCTCCATAATCGTTTGCAAAATTTGAAAATATCTGGATAAATGTGGCTGTGACAATAGCCAGGGTACTTACGGTAACGCTGATTGAACCATAAGAACGTGACAGTCCGCATCCCATCAATATCCCTGAGAGAGCCAGCGGAAGAGTCCGCGGCCTTGCCGCCTTCATCCAACTTTTTGCTGTTGCCATAGTTTGTATTCTTCTTCCTTCTGTCGTTTTATTAAAACTATCAGTAACAATGTTAGTTAGTAACAGTTTTGTTACGTTTATGGAAATTTGGGATATTTGCCGAAATCAGGTTTTCTTTTTTCGAGAAATGCATTTTTCCCTTCCTGCGCCTCTTCTGTAAGGTAATAAAGCAATGTGGCATTCCCGGCAAATTCCTGGATACCCACCTGCCCGTCCAATTCGGCATTCAACCCCAGCTTCAGCATTCGCAGCGCCAGCGGACTGTGTTCCTGCATTTTTTTTGCCCAGGCAACCACTTCGTCTTCCAACTGAGCGAGAGGCACAACCTTATTTACCAGTCCCATTTCCAGGGCTTCTGCTGCCGAATACTGCCTGCACATGAACCAGATTTCGCGTGCTTTTTTTTGCCCGACAATGCTGGCCAGGTACGACGATCCCAATCCGGCATCGAAGCTGCCTACTTTGGGGCCTGTTTGTCCGAAAATAGCATTCTCGCTGGCAATGCTGATATCGCAGACCACGTGGAGAACATGCCCTCCACCGATAGCATAGCCGTTGACCATGGCAATTACCGGTTTCGGTAAACTACGTATCTGGCGCTGTACTTCCAGGATATTAAGCCGGGGTATACCATTTTTGTCGATGTAGCCGCCTTTCCCTTTTACGGTCTGGTCACCGCCGGAGCAAAAAGCCTTGTCTCCTGCTCCGGTCAATACAACGACATTGATCAGCTGATCTTCACGGCAAATGCGCAGGGCGTCGCTCATTTCGTTTACCGTTGTCGGACGGAATGCATTACGGTACCTTTCCCTGTTGATCGTGATTTTGCCTATTCCTTCAAAATAGTCGAAGAAAATATCTTCATATCCTTTTATGGTTTCCCATTGTCGTGTTGTACCCATTGTATCGATTTTAAGATTTTACATTTTTAAATAATTCCTTGAAGAATGAGCTGTTCCTTTTGGGATCGGTGAAGACTTCCAACAGGGTTGCTTTCTCCCGGTTTTCCCTATAAAAATCTTTCAGCGCTGCATCAAGTGATTGTTCATCTTGGGCCTGTAAGTAATCGAGCCCGAACGTTTTCGCGATTCCCTCCGCACTGAATTTGTTGCCGGCAAAAAAATGTTCTTCAAATGCGGGCGAGCCGGACGGGCCATTTATCATGCCGAAAATATTGCCACCCCGGTTATTGATCACAATTACCCTGAAGTTTTTACCGATATACTTATTCCACAGGGCGTTGGAATCATAGAAGAAGGAGAGGTCCCCCAGTATCACTGTGTTGATCAGTCCTGATACAGAGGCAAAGCCGGCAGCTACAGACATTGGCCCGTCGATACCGCTTGTTCCCCGGTTCCCGTAATACAAGGCATCTTCTGTCTGGTCGCAGATTAATGCATACCTTACCGGGGAACTGTTTCCCAGGTGGATGACAGATCCTTTGGGGATGGCCCGATTTATTTGTCCGAAAACCTTCAGATCGCAAAAGGGAGATTCTTTTATAAACAGGTCACGCCGCCTGTTAACGAAGGCTTCCTGTTTTTTCCATCGTTCCAGGTAACTTTTCCCCTTTGGACCGGTTAAAGGAAGGAGCTGCCCGAAAAAACCGGTTGTATCCATCCCGATAACCTTGGTCAGCGACTGGTAAGTATCGAAATGTTCGGACGAAAGGCTTAAGTGCCAGTGCGAGGATGGTTTATTTTTTCGCAGAAACTGTTTTAGCGATTTTGAAACAAATTGCCCCCCGCAACTGATCAACAGGTCAGGAATAAACTCTTCCGGCCGATCCAGGATGGAAGCCATGATGGTATCGACGCTGCTGCAAAAATGGGGACTGTTTATGTTTGCCAGGTGCTCCTTCAGGATGACAGCACCTGTTTTTCCGGACAGCTCATGCAAGATTTTTTCCAGCCGGTGGTCCGGACGCTGCTGGCCAGCCAGGATCAGTACTTTTTCTGCCTTGTTAAAAACGGAGACAAGCTTTTCTGCTTCATTTTCTGTAATTCCCTGGATTGAAGGGGACACATCAATTACTTTTACCCGGGGAATCTCTACGTCAGTCAATCCGTGAAGGGGTTCTTCAAGCGGGATGTTGATATGTACCGGGCCTGGCGTTCCCGAAACAGATAAGTTTATACATTCATTGACCATTCTTCCTGCATGCCAGAGTCCTTTTTCCGTTTCTTCGAGAGGAAGGGTAATTTCCTTTTTTACAAAATCTTTATAAATATTTTGCTGCCGGATGCATTGACTTTCAAGCTGATCGATCCAGTATCCCGGACGGTCGGCAGTCAGCACGATTAAGGGTATGTTTAGTGCAAAAGCCTCGGCTATTGCCGGTGCATAATTCAAGGCAGCCGTACCCGAGCTGCAGGTCAGGACGACCGGTTTCCGTGTTGCCTGTGAAAGCCCGATGGCAAAATAGGCAGCACTGCGTTCATCGACAATATTACGGCAGTTAAACTGCCCGCTTCCGGCAAAGGTATGTATTAAAGGCCCGTTCCTCGACCCCGGGGATATGATAACATCATTAATACCCCTGGCCAGTAAGAGCGCAGCCATTTGTTGAATATGTTTTTTTTCTGATATCATTCGATTCTTACCGCTTCGATGGCTGATAATAACGTTTTTGCCTTATTGTTTGTTTCTTCCCATTCCTCTTCGGGAACAGACCTGGACGTAATCCCTCCCCCTGAATAAAGGATATACTCTCCGGGAGTGATTTCCATGCAGCGCAAATTTACGAATAATCTGACCGAATTCCCGGGCGACCATGGTCCCATGTAACCGGTGTAGTAGCGGCGGTCATGTTTCTCGATTTTACGGATAAACTGGTCGGCCTTGTTTTTGGGAAGGCCGCAAACAGCCGGGGTAGGATGAAGTTCGTTTACAAATTCACCTAACTTGCCGTCAATCTTTTTCGAAGAGAAGTGAAAACTTGTTTTCAGGTGGGCTACATTTCCGCTCTCAAGCGTTTCCGGGCCTTGTGTCGTATAAGGATAGATACCGAACCGGTAAAAGATATCGAGCATGTAGCGTGAGACAAAGGCCTGTTCTTCTATTTCCTTGGTGAACCAGCTATAGTTCCCATCGTTCCTTTTGGCCTGGGTACCGGCAAGGGATACGGTTTCCATGGTTTTTCCGTGAGATTGTAATAATACTTCCGGAGTAGCCCCCATCCATGTTCCGGCTTCCGGGAGGTTAACCAGGTACACAAAGCCATTCGGGGCCTTTTCCCTGAGCCCCATATAGAGACGGCCCAGCGATTCTCTTCCCCGTTCCCGGGAGATCAACCGGGATACAATAACTTTGGCCAGCCTGGTTTTTTTGATTTCAGCGACCGTTCTCTCTATATCGTTGAGGTATTCTTCCCTTGAAATAAAAAAATGACTGGCCTGCGTTTTTATCTTCTTCTCGGAAAAGGGTAACGCTTCAATATCAAAGGATGAGATATCATCATGATTTTTTAACAGGATCCCCGGTTTCATGAGAAACAACGGCGTTTCATTATTAATACGGAAAGGGGCAAAAACAAAGCCCTCCATCCCGTCCAGCTTTTGGTATTCCTGAATTTTGAATATGTCTTTCTCTTCACAGATAATCAGTGACGGGGATAATTCTCCCGGCATCGACCATGCCGCGAAGAACCTGTTTTTAGCTAATAATTTGTCCAGAAAAATACTGTAGTCGTTCCTGCTCGTCATTCTTTTTTTACAATCATGTTCATGACACGGACGGTAGAGATCAGTCGCCCGGTTACATCTTTTATATCAACATTCCAGATGTGAGTTCGTTTTCCTCGATGTAAAATTTTTGCTGTAGCAAGTGCATTTCCTTCCTTTAAGCTTCCGGTATGATTGGCGCTTACCTGGGCTCCCCGTATGTCGAATTTCTTAAGGTCGATCAGTAACATACTTCCCAATCCGGCGATTGTTTCAGCCATGGCCAGGTTCGACCCGCCATGCAACATGCCGCCGGGACGTGCCGTTTGCGGGCATACGGGCATACTCGCCAGGACTTCGCCTTCAGCAATTTTTTCGATTTTAATATGCAGATTGCCGATCAGACTGTCCGATAAAGCGCTGTTTATCATCTCGACAGGAGTGTTGAGACTCAAAAAACTAATATCCATGATGTATAACCAAATTAAATAAAAGCCCTAAAATAATGCTAAGTTTTTAATTTAAGGAAATACCGAACCTCATAATTGGTCACCAGATACACGTAACTTCACATTCCTGCTTAAAGAAAGGGTTGAAACAGTTAACCCGGGATGACGTTCCCGGGTTAACGCTGGCGATATTTTTTCTTTTCGATTATTATCTGCCTGCTCTTGAACCGGCATACAAGAAAATTTTATCTGGTATACCTTTTCCTCACATTCCCAAGCCTTTAGGCATCCATGTCGTGTTTTTTCAAGTACTTGGACATTTGTACCCCGCTGATGGAAAGGTCTTCCGGTGTATTGTCTTCATTCAGGGTAAGGTACAGCAACTTCGAGTCATGCTTTTCCAGCGTGACGGAGAATGAGCCGAGTTCGCCCAGCTTTATGCTTTGTCCGACCGGGTCCCACTGATATGCCCAGCATTTTTCTTCCCCATTCAGGTCCTGCATGTCGAATTTTTCCTGTACCTGTTCGTCCGTGTCGTTTACAAAAAGTACTCCCCATGCTTTTGGCGATTTATACCTTCTGACGGCGACCCTGCATTTTTTATTTGTTCCCCAGTATGGAAGGTCGGCACTTTGAGGCCTGTCCTGTGGTTGCATGAAACGCCAGAAGTCGAGCTGTTCTTTCGAAAGTGTGGAAAACCGGTCTGAGGTATGAACAACACCCCCGAGGATACCATCCCACATATCGATGGTTTTCTTTTCAGTTTCGGTTAACTGATTATTGACATTACGGATATAAATGACATCCGGGTCGTTTTGCCAGAACACATTGTTAAAATATTGACAGTTGTAGGTCTCCTGGAACATGTTGCTTACTCCTTCAGTTGTCCAGGCGCTTTCCACGTCGTTTGAAACGCGCATGCCATCGACAAAACCGATAAGTGGTGCGTATGGCGAAATACTTGCAAGCCAGTAGCTGCCAGCCCCAATCTCTTCCCTGATGATATTCAGGATATCAACCAATATCTGTACCGATGTCTTGTCTTTATCGTATCGTTTGATGTTGGTACTGTCCTTTAATCCCCAGTCCAGAAAGTCCGTTTTGAAGAAAGTATAGCCCATTTTCCGGAAAGTCCGGAATACTTTTGAAATATATCGCTGTACGTCGGGATGACTGCCGTCAAGGGCATAATGGTTCCCTTCAGGAGTTTGCCATTCAGGGACAGGCTTGCCGTCCAGGTCCTTGATCAGCCAGTTGGGATGGTTCCTGAACAACCGGCTTTTCTCATCGACCATGAAGGGAGCTACCCATATTCCTGCCCGGTATCCCCGCTGGAATATTTCGCGCGCCGCATCTTCCATGGTCCGGGGCCAGTTGTCGTTGGTGTCAAGCCAATCGCCGTGGACACAGTAGCAGTCGTCGATCTGTACGGTTTGAATCGGGATTTTCGGTTCTGTTTTATCCAGAGTTGCCAGTTGCTCTTTCAGTTTTTCGAACGAAAAATCTTTCTTGTATTCGTACCAGGAGGACCAGTGATAACTCGTTTTTGTATCCTTCCTGGCGACCATGTTTTCCGAGATATTCCAGGCAATATGCTGAAGGGTATCGTAAGGTTTGTTCCCAAGAATGACGTATATATCAGGAAGCTTGATGAAATCGTCCTTTAACGGGATGTTTTCCATCACAAAGCCCGTCTCGAAGAAAAGGTCCTCCTTGTCCGGGAACCGGTCCAGCAATCCTTTCCGGTGAGGATGGTTGTAGATCGTGCTTTTTTGTATGAAATCATAATGGTCATAGGCGCTGAATGCCAGGGTCTCATCTTTCTCAGACAGTAGCGCTGTCGTCAGGTAAGAATCATATGCCCATGCCTGTTCGCCTGATGTGTTTCCCCACTCCCGGGCAGACTGACGGGGTACATCGAACAATCCTGATTGCCCTCCAAAACCAAGGCCCTGTTTAAAATACCGGTTTACGCCTTCGATCCGGGCTTCTCCCAGAGGACAGAACCAAAAAGGTGCCCTCGATATACTGCTCAATTCGGCCCCGATGGAAACAGACCCGTTGTTTATCTTCAGGTCGAGCATAACAAATCCCCGGTCGAGTTCATAAATAATACGCTTACCTTTTGGGGAATCGCCCATGAATGTATTCCGGACGAAAATACTTTGCCCGTCGATGGTCGGACGACAGTTGCGCAGGCGTATGTTGCCTGCTATCAGGTCGAAGGTCCCATCGCTGTGCAAAATCCATTCCGGACTACCAATTTTGAACCTGTCCGCATCCGGAGTATCCGGAAATCCAGGTGTTCCGGCATACGAAGAAATGGGCAGCAAGGTACTGCCTAATCCTGCAGCCATTAATTTCAAAAAATTTCTTCTCTCGATTTGGTTTGGAGCCATTAGTTAGTAGCTGTTTAATTTACCGCAAATGTAAAGTTAACAACTTTTAACACAAACCGTTATAATTGCAAAAAAAGATCTTAACATCTCAATTGCGCTGTAAATGAATTATTTGCTGGGTTTTATGTTGTAAAAAAGGTAGTGTTTTTTTCTTTTTCCCGGATAAAAAACGTCTTAAAATCTCAGTTTAGCGCCTTGCTCAAAGTTCTCATCACCTCTTTTTTCATGTTTTCTGGAAGCGACGATATCCTGGTTTTATGACATCCTCCCGGATTTACTATTTTCAGGTTATTCCTTTTTGACCGGACACTGGCCGCACTGGCAGACCACGGATCGTTTTCACCGTAAATCAGGATTACATTCGTAGCTTCCTTTTCCAAAAAGTTTTTTACCAGCATTGAGGTCCGGCCATCATACGGGACAGGTGTTTTTCCGGGAGCCATAAACCTGTTCAGATATCCTTTGGCTGTTTTAATGGATAAAAGTCCCTCGAAGGGTTTTGTATCGTATCCGTAATACCCTAATTCATGAGCGGCCTGGTAAAAGAAGGGAACATAAATGGCCCTGCCTTCATAGGAAAAATAGTCCGGAGAACTGATTTTTATCAGGTGGTTAAAGAGAATACTGTCTGAAGCTGTTATTACGGGTATTTCCTTGCAGGAACTTCCCCATTGCCAAAAGGCATATGAATATTCCAGTACCGTAAAGTCGAGCACTTCATCCATGCTGATCGGGAAGGTGAATTTTTTTGACGAACAATAATCCTTAAGCAAAGGGATCATGGAAGGGCGTCTTTTGAGAATTTCTTTTTGAAAAGATCTTATCCTTTCGCGACAACCGGCTGTCCCGACATGTTCCAGAAACGGTTCGTGACGTCCGTCTTCCACTCCGAAATTCAAAGGGGCTACATAGGCTACTGTGGCGTCTACATCATTGGGGAAAAATGCCCGGAAGGCCAAGGCTGTCTGACCTCCTTTACTGATACCCGTGCTGATCCACTTCCCTGTAAAATACTTTTTAAAAAGCCGGACAATATGATGGTGATCGTTGGCGGCATTTTCGACAGTAAGATACTGCCAGTCGATCGGTTCCGGCACCGACTTTCCGAAATAACGGTGTTCAACACAAATCTGGTTGGCATTTAACATCGGACATAATTCATTAATAGATTGGGCTTTCTCCATATAACTGGCGGCATAGCCTTCGGTGATAAAAACAACCGGCTTGCCGGGAGACTTATCTGAAACGAAAACGCGCTGCAAAAAATATCCCTTGGTCGTATCCTTGTAATCCAGGAGCTGCCTGATCATGATCTCGTAAGTGTTATTGAAGAACGAGTTCCCCTGGATTCTTTTAATGTCGGTAATTTCCGGACAGGACTTCAAAAATTGTATCAGGTCCTGACCTTCACCCCGGATAACTAAAAATATCAGGAACAATACCAGTAACAGTCGTTTTATTTTTTGCATTAAATCTGAATTTTTATATGAATAATAAACGGGAAAGCCGGTAACCCCTGATCAATTATAAATTTCTGATCGTCTCCACCTCTTCGATTGTTTTGGGTTTGGCCTTCCCCAGTCTTTTGACCCCGGTTTCGGTTACCGCGAAGTTTTCTTCATTGCGGATACCTCCAAATTTTTCGAATTTGATGACTTTTTCCCAGTTAATAAACCCGCTGAACTTGTTTTGTGTGTGCCAGAGATGGATTAGTTCGGGAATAAAATAAATACCCGGCTCGATCGTGAAGACATGTCCCGGTTTAAGCGGTTTTGCAAACCGGAGTGATTTAAGTCCGAACTGGGTGCTTTTGGGTGCACCGTCATAGCCGACCCATGTTTCCCCGAGGTTCTCCATATCATGAACGTCAAGTCCCATCATATGCCCGGTCCCGCAAGGAAAGAACAGTGCATGTACGCCCAGTTCCAGCGCCTCTTCGGTATCCCCTTTCAGGAATCCCATGCTTTTCATCGAATCGATAATCGAGCGGCATGCTGCTTTATGTACTTCCATGAACGGTATACCGGGGGCGATTGTTTGTATGGCTGTTTCATGAGCGAGCAGGCAAGCCTGGTAAATATCTTTTTGTTCGGAGGTAAACTTTGGGTCAACAGGAAATGTACTCGAAAGGTCGCCATTGTAATGCATCCCGTTTTCGGCCCCGGCATCAACAAGGAAAAGGTCCCCGCTTTTCGCGGTATTTCCGTGATAATGATTGTGAAGGGTTTGTCCGTTTATGGTTGCAATGATCGGAAAGCCGATATCGCCTCCTGCGGCAAGAGCTGTTTCATGTATTTTTGCTGCTACCTGGGCTTCGGTTATTCCTGGCCTGAGAAATTTCATTGCAGCCACGTGCATGTCAGTGGAAATATTTACCGCCTGTTCCAATTGGGCGATTTCTTCTGCCGATTTAATTTCCCGTTGCCTCACAATTGCCCTGATTAAAGGGACAGATGCTTTCTCCCGGAGTTCAGTTATTTTGAGCTGAAGAAGATGGGCAAGCCGGATCTTGTTTTCAGGACGGTACGGTGGCAGAAAGTGGATTGTCCTCCCCTCTTTTTGTGCCCGGTCAATCAGGATCGCCAGTTTTCCGGGAGATTTTACTTTTAAAATCCCTGCTTTTTCAGCCCTCTGTTTCAGGGACGGCTGAGGTCCCATCCAAACAATATCATCAATAGAATAATTATCCCCAAAAATGATTTCTTCTTGGTTGTCAATATCAATCAGGGCATTCAATCCCGGAAAATCAATTCCAAAATAGTATAGAAAAGTGCTATCCTGTCTGAACGGATAGGTATTATCTGCATAATTCATCGGAGATTCTTCATTTCCTGTCAGAAGAATAACCCCTGATTGCAGTTCCCGGGCCAGTTCCGCGCGTCTGCTGATATAAATATCCGGATGAAACATGAGCATTAATTTTAATAAAATTGATATTTTGGTATTATGTCCCGGTCTTGTCCCCAAATGTAATCATCAACATTAGCAGGACAAAACCGGACATTCAAAGATACTGTTATTCCGGGATGAACAGAAATGTCCTGTTCTAAAAACTTTCGTGTTCTGTTCTTTTGATGATCTCGTTTTGAAGGTCTTCCCCGAGATCGTTAAAATAATCGCTGTATCCGGCAACGCGGACAATCAGGTCCCTGTAGTTTTCCGGATGTTTCTGGGCGTCGCGTAATGTTTCTGCATCGACCACATTGAACTGGATATGATGGCCGTCCATTCTGAAATAGCTGCGTACCAGTCCTGAAACTTTCCGGATCGCCGAGTCATCTTCAAAGAAAGAAGGCGCAAATTTCTGGTTCAGAAGTGTGCCCCCGGTACGAAGATGGTCAATTTTTGCGGCCGATTTAACGACAGAGGTGGGCCCGTTATGGTCAGCCCCCTGGACCGGGGATATTCCTTCCGATACCGGGGCTTTTGCCATCCTTCCGTCGGCGCTTGCCTGCATCACGCTGCCGAAGTAAACATGGCAGGTGGTTGGCAGAAGGTCTATCCGGTAGTCAGCCCCGCGAGGGCTTTTCCTGCCGTTTACGGCTTTGTAATAAATTTCGAAGACATCGCGCAGCTGATCGTCTGCATGGTCGTCATCATTGCCGTATTTGGGCGTTTTGTATACCAACCGGTAGTGAAGGTCCTCCTGACCGTTAAAGTTATTGCCGAGAGCCGAGAGCAGTTCGGTCATGCTGCAATCTTTTTCTTCGAAAACATGCTGGCGGATGGCTGTCAGGCTATCTGTCACCGTCCCCATTCCGACCCCCTGGATGTAGCTTGTGTTATACCGCGCACCGCCGCAGATGTAATCGGTGCCGTTGGCTACACAATCGTCTATGATTAGCGAAAGAAAAGGTGTTGGAATGTTGGCAGCAAAAATTTTCTCGATAACGTTGCTGCCTTCGACTTTAATATCAGCAAAGTGGTTGACCTGTTTTTCGAAGGCTTTCATCAGATCGTCCATACTATGGAAATCTTCAGGGATCCCCGTTTTAGCCCCGATCTGTTTTTTTGTAAGAGGGTCGAAGCCGTCATGAAGGGTTATCTCGAGTATTTTGGGCAAATTGAAATAACCTGTCAGGATATAGCTTTCGGTACCGAAAGCCCCGCTTTCGACACAACCGCTGGCACCGCCGTTACGGGCGTCGACAATGTCTTTCCCCTGTCTTGTCAGCTCCTGGATAATGGCGTCCGTGTTAAAGATAGAAGGCTGGCCGAATCCGGTTTTTACAATTTTGATGGCGCGGTCGATGAAGCTGTCCGGGTTCTTCTTGCTTAGCTGGACCATCGAGCTGGGCTGGAGTAACCTCATTTCTTCGATGACATCGAGAATGATATACGAAAGTTCGTTCACGGCATCAGAGCCATCGGGTTTTACGCCTCCCAGGTTGATCAGGGCAAAATCGGTGTATGTATTACTTTCCAAAGCGGTGACCCCTACTTTTGGCGGGGCCGGATGGTTGTTAAATTTAACCCAGAAAGACTGTAAAATCTCGATGGCTTTTTCTTTTGTCAGGGAGCCGTCGGCAAGCCCTTTTTTATAAAACGGGTAAAGGTGCTGGTCGAGCCGGCCCGGGTTGAACGAGTCCCAGGGGTTTAACTCTGTAACGACCCCAAGGTGTACAAACCAATAATATTGAAGTGCCTCATGAAAAGTCCGGGGGGCATTGGCCGGTACGTTGCGGCAAATTCCCGCCATTTCCTTAAGTTCGGCTTTTCTTTTGGTATTTTTCTCTGCAGCAGCTAATTGGTCCAGCTTGTCGGCATGCCTGGCTGCGTAAATAATTAATGTCTCTGCCGCAATCTGCATGGCCTTTAGCTCTTCTCTCTTATCGTAGGCTTTCGGATCATGCAAAAAATCGAGCTTCTTCATGCTTTCGCGGATGTCCAGGATAATATCCAGCATCCCTTTGTGATAGATTTTATTCCCGGCAACTGTATGTCCGGGAGCCCTTTGTTCCATGAATTCCGTGAACATGCCGGCGTTATAGGCATCGTGCCATTCCTTGCTCATGTTGTCCATGATACGGTCGCGGTTGGAGCGTCCTTTCCAGAACGGAATGATGATGTCCTCATAGGCATCGCGTGTTTCCCGGTCAACACGGAACCATACCTTTTCCCTACTGTTCAGGATGTCGAGGTCCTGCAGCGAATGAACATTAATCTCCGGGTAAGTGGGGGTTGCTTTGGGCGCAGGGCCCCGTTCCCCGACAATCAGTTCATCGTCGTTAATGCAGATAAACTTGTTTTCCATGATGTACCTGAAGGCTTTTGCCCTCTGTACCGGAACAGAGTCGCCAAGGTCCATGTTGTTTTTGTAGAACCCGGTAACAAGCAGGGCTCTTTCGGCTGAAATCCTGTTAATGGCATTCAGACTTTGTTCTCTTAGTTTTTTTATTCGCGGGGTCATTTGTTAAAGGTTAAAAGTTCAATTTAAGTGTTAAAGGCTATCCGCCGATCCTGACGGTAAAACCGGCAGCTTCAAAACGCTTTTGCAATTCCGACAGATCTTCTTTTTCCATTGATGGTTTGCCGGCAAGCCTGTTTGGCAGATGAAACCGATCGTATTTGTGTTTTGCTATATCGTGATAGGGCAGTAAATCAACAGCTTCGACCGGATTGTCCAGTTCTTTTAAAAAGTCGATACTTCTCCCTGTGTTCCCGGAGGTATCGCTGATCCCGGGGATTACGGGGATCCGGATCCTGATCCTGCGCCGGTCTTCCGAAAGCTTTTTTATGTTTTCCAGTATAAGACGGTTGGAAACGCCGGTATATTTTTTATGGCTGGCCTCGTCCATCAGTTTCAGGTCGATCAGCAAAAGATCGGCGATACCGGCTACCCTGTCTACGATTTCCCATCCGGAGTAGACAGTGGTGTCGACAGCCGTATGGATGTTCCGTTCCTTGCATAATTTAAGCATCTCCAGCAGGAACCCGTGCTGGAGCAATGGCTCTCCTCCCGAGAAGGTCACGCCTCCTCCCGATTCTTCCATGAAGACCTGTTCTTTCAGTATCTCCTGTATCAGTTTCCCGGTAGAGGTCTCATATCCGACTGTTTCTTCGCTGGTAAATGAATGTCCGTTTAATTTTACTGTTTTCGGAACGCATACCGGGTCTTTGCTTATGCTTTCCGGATTATGGCACCACCAGCAGTTAAGCGGGCACCCTTTCATGAAGACCGTTGTCCGTATTCCCGGACCGTCGTGTACGGCGAATCGTTTGATATCGAATATAATTCCGTTCATTTGTTTGCTTTCCAGACCGGATAAATTAGTTGTTGGATTTTCCCTGATACAGATAAAAAGTTGAACCTCAATGTCAGGAACGGCGCACTTCTGTTAAATTTGGAAGAAAATATATGTTAAGGTAAACATAGTGGAAAGGTCCGTATCCCTGACGGACATTTTGTTAGGAATAGATCAGTTCATCCAGCATTCGTACAGTCCTTTGCCGAATTCGTGGTATAAATTGGAGTAATATTTAATTTTTGATTTCATACGGTACAAAATAAATCATTTTTTGAATATGAAGAAATGATAAAGTGTGATTTATTTTTTTTGGATTATTTGTTTGGTTTAAAATAAAAAGATATTTTTGTCTTAATATGGAAGAACAAAAGGATTATAAGCCAGTACAAGCGAAGTAAAATTAATTTTCCAACCAATAGTTTTTCTCACCGGCATTGCAGCCGGTTTTTTTATGCCTTTCTTTTTTTGAAAATATTGATTTTTTTGATAGATTGTCATGCTGTCAACGTTGAAAAAATAAACAGATGAAGATCCTGGTTATAGAAGATGAATCCGATTTACTGAAAACTATTGAAGATTTTCTCATAAGGGAAGGCTATTTGTGTGAAACCGCTGAAAACTTCGGGAAAGCGCAGGCAAAACTGTCGATTTACGAGTATGATATCGTTCTTTTGGATATCGGCCTGCCCGACGGGAACGGGCTGGAACTGTTGGAGACTGTCAGAAAGTTTCAGGATCAGTCAGGTGTAATTATCATTTCTGCAAAAAATTCACTCGACGATAAGATTGCCGGGCTGGATTTGGGGGCGGATGATTATATGACAAAACCGTTTCAGCTGTCTGAGTTGAATTCCAGGATAAAAGCCTTACTCCGCAGGAGACATTTTGGGGGAGATAATATTTTAGCATTTAATGAAATAGAAATTAATGTTGATCGAAAGTCGGTGCATATCCACGGAATCGAGGTTGTTTTCACGAAAAAGGAATATGACTTGTTGCTTTATTTCCTCGTAAACAAGAACCGGGTGTTGACTAAAGAAACAATTGCGGACCATCTCTGGAATGATGATATATACCTGGCCAATAGCCTGGATTTTGTTTATACCCATTTGAATAATATCAGGAAAAAAATAAAAAAAGCCGGCGGAAACGATTATATAAAAACAATTTATGGTATGGGATATAAATTTACCGACCAGTGAATTATATCGACGGTATTTTTGTATATGAAACGAGTCATTCAACGCTTTATGATAAACGGCAGAAGTATAGTATGGCGGGGAAATGATTTTGTTATTATTTTTGTTGATAATCATAGTTTTATATTAAACCTGCACCTGTGAAGTTTCTGGCTAAAATAAACCGCAATTATTTTTTGTTGCTGATCCCGGTCTTACTGATCGTTTCGGCCGGAGGCTATTTTGTTTTAAAGATGATCATCATTGAAGAGGCCAGGGAATCGCTGGAAGCAAAAGAATCGTTGATCAGGGAACAGATTTTGTCAACAGGCGTTGTTCCCAATTTATACCCTTTACTGGAAGTGGAAAGGACGGACAGCGACGCTATCGATAATCCCCGGTTCAGGATTATTCATTTTTATAATAAATTGGAAGATGAAATGGAACCTTACCTGGAGTATTCCAACCTGATCAGTATTGGGAACGTTTGCTATTCGGTTAAAATAAGACAATTCATCATTGAAAATGAAGATCTGGCAACCACTCTCGGCCTTTCCTTTTTTGTTTTGTTACTGACCGGGCTTTCTGTTGCGTTTTTTTTTACCAAACGGGCAAACAGGACGATCTGGAAAGAATTTGAGAAAAACCTGAAGAAGATTGAGGGATTCGGATTAAGCGGAAATAAAGAGCTGAGTCTGCAGAGGTCGGATATCGACGAATTTGACCGCTTAAACAATGCGATCAATCAAATGACGTTGAAGATCAGAAATGACTATCAGTCGCTCAAAGAATTTACAGAGAATGCTTCACATGAGATCCAGACACCACTTTCGATCGCTTTGCTTAACCTTGAAGAAATATTACAGCATGAACTTCCGGAAGATGTTTTTAGAAAAGTGGTTTCTTCAATGAATGCACTGAAAAGGCTATCTACCCTTAACCAGAGCCTGATTTTGCTTACTAAAATTGAGAACAGGCAGTTTATCGCAGAAAAACTGGTTGATCTGGGCAAATTGACAGAAGAAAAGCTGAAAGAGTTTGAACCTCTCTTCGGGACAAAAGGTTTGAAAACCAGCCTTACCGGTGAAGGGTTTATGATAAAGATGAACGACCAGCTGGCATCCGTTCTTGTGTCAAATTTATTGTCGAATGCAGTAAAACACAATATTGATGGGGGAATTATCCGGATAGCAGTAAGTAAAGACGAATTTAAAATATGCAATACCGGTACCGCAAATTCCTTAACGGACGAGACTATTTTTAATCGTTTCGCAAAAGGAAATGCCAAATCATACGGACTTGGACTGGCTATCGTTAAGAATATCTGTGAGACCCATAACCTGGCTATCCGCTATTTGAAAGATGACCTTCATTGTTTTGTAATCAGATATTCTTAAAAAAGAATGAATAAACTTGTCAGAAGTTGATTACTTACATTTCCCATGTTTAATTTTGTTTTCATCCACGAATTACGCGAATTGGTTTTCCTGCGGAAAACGGATCAGATGGAAAAACAGGTGGCGGATTTCTGTCCTCAAGCCGGACAGGCCCTTCCTTTTCCAGTCGATGAAAAGGAAGCAAAAATCTTGTCAAAACGAACCCTCCGCCGGGCGTTTTGACGGCCTGCGCACCGCTTTGTGCTGTATTTCCCTAATTAAAAATCAGCTAAAATCTATGTTTAAATAATCTTAATCCACCGTAAATGTCAGTTGATCCGGTAACCTTATAATCATCAAAATTATAACCTGTAAAATCTAAAATATTAACTTATAATCTTGAAGATAATAGGTTATAATTTCCGAAATATTAACCTATAATTTCCGAAATATTAACTTATAATTTTGGAAATATTAACTTATAATTTCCGGTAGAATAAAGACAACTTTTCTTTCCCTTTTGGAAAACCTGTTCCAATTATTGTTATAAACAGGATCTTGTGAATAACATTGACCAAAAGCGGTACCAGAGGGCATGTCGTTGGACGTGGCGGTGCCTGGCAGGATACGTCCGGCTTAAATCGGGAAAAACAGTCCGCTTGAAAATTCCTTTAGAATTGATACATAGTTTAGACGGTTATTCTAAGGAATTTTGTGTTGACGGATGAGAAACAGATCGTTTGTTTTTTTTGTATTTCTTTTGCTTCCTTTTTTTCAGGGAAGAGCCCAGGTTGTTGTTCAGGACAGTGTCCGTTCAGGTTCTTTAATAAAGAAGATGATTATTCCTGCAGTCTTGATTGGTACAGGCGTTATGATCAGCAACAGCCGGTTTGAAAAAAAATTTCAGGACAAGGTGAGGAATATGACCGGAGATTCGTTTAACCCGGGGATTGACGACTATTTGCGGTCTGTGCCCGTGGCCGAAATGTATATAGCCGATCTGGCCGGACTGAAAAGCAGGAACCACTGGTTTGACCAAACCAAGTATCTGCTGATATCCAATATCCTGACAACAGGAATTACCTCCAGGCTAAAGCGATGGACGTCGAAGACCAGGCCGGACGGTGATGCCAGATCTTTTCCTTCGGGGCATGCCACTTTTGCTTTTACCAATGCTACGGTTTTGTACAACGAATTTCGTGATTCGGAACCCCTGCTGGCATACAGCGGTTTTGTCGTTGCCGGCGCCACTGCTTCACTGAGGGTAATGAAGAACAAGCATTGGCTTTCAGATGTTCTTGCCGGCGCCGGCATCGGGATTGGCATTACCGATCTGGTTTATTATTTTCATCCTTTACAACAGTTCAATCCGTTTAAGAAAGAGAAAGGAATGGTATTGGTCCCTCAAGTTGGAAACGGGAACCTGGGATTTTACTTTTCCTGTGTTTTTTAATAATTGAAGTTTTGTTTCGCTTCCGGTCTGGACGCTTTTAATTCTTTCCTTACAAAATCTTTTCTTCTTCTCGAAACGGGAATTTTTTCTTTGTTCGAGAGAATGAGTGAGCTTTCGGACCGGATAAAAGCAGTAATATGATTGATATTGACAAGGTGCGTTTTATGTACCCTGATGAATCCGTATTTCTTTAGCAGTTCTTCAAATTCGACCAGTGTTTTTGCAACGAGCACCTGTTTTTTATCCGCTAAAACAACGAGCGTATAATTTCCTTCTCCTTTGCAGCGGATGATGGTATTTACCGGTACAAAATCGACATGGTCGCCTGTTGCCAATCCTATTTTGGGTGAAAGAGGCTGTTGAAGGTTCTGATGAAGAAACCGCAGCCTTCGATTTTCCTGTTTGTCCCTGATCCTGATTGAAACACGCTCAACTGCCGCAATCAGCTCATTTGAATTTACCGGTTTCAGAATGTAGTCTGCTGCTGAAAAACGGATAGCCTGAATGGCATATTGATCATATGCAGTAACAAAAATTACTTCAAAGGGATAATTGTCGAACGCTTCCAAAAGGCCGAACCCATTCTTCACCGGCATCTCAATATCCAAAAAAACCAATTGGGGTTGCAGTTCCCGGATCAGTCCGGTCGCTTCCGGAACAGAGACAGCAGTACCTGCAATTTTTACCTGTGGACAGAAGTCCAGAAGCAGGGCAACGAGATTTTCTCTTCCGTTCCGTTCGTCATCAACAATAATTGCAGTTATTTTTTCCATTTTCAGGAGATTTAATTCGACTATTGGCTCAAAGTTACCAATTTGACATTGTTCATTCTTCGTCCGGGAGCACTATTTCGACAAGGGTCCCTTCTTTACCGGTTTCGTAGAGGTCGGTTATCTGTATTGAATATTTCTCGCCATATTTCTCTTCCATCAGCTTAAGCCGTTCTTCATTCAGGGAAAGGCCGATACCGTTTGACATGGTTTTTTGCTTTTTGGAGGCTTTAATGCCAATGCCATTATCTTCCAGTCGGATACAGACATGGTGTTCCTTTTTTAAAATCTTCAGCCGGAGTATTTTGTCTCCCGCTTTTTCCTGAAGCCCGTGCATAATAGCGTTTTCAACAATAGGTTGTAGGATCATCGATGGCACCATAAAATTGTTCTGGTCGACCTTTTCGTCTATAAACTGTTCAAACCTGAAGTCGAACCGTAACTGTTCCAGCCGGATATATTGATTTACCGTTTCCAGTTCTTCAGCAAGGCTGACTTCCTCCTTCTGTGAATTTTGCAGGATTTTTCTGATTAACCCTGCCAGATCGGCCAGATATAAGTGGGCTTCACGGCCTTTTTCCTTCAGGATCAGATTCTGAACGGAATTCAGACTGTTGAACAGAAAATGCGGATTCATTTGGGAACGTATAGACGAAAGCTGAAGTTCCCGGAGTCTTTTTACCTGCTCCTGTTTTTTCATTTTTATTTTGATCCTGTATTTAAATATCAGGAAGCCAGTCAGAAAAAGGGCGATTATACCACTCAGTAGTCCGATGATCCATAGTAAGACCGCGTTGTTCGTTTTTTTGCCTTCTTTTATCACCGGGTTTAACGCCTCTGTTAAGTATTTTTCAATAAGGTCACTGTCAGCATTGTCGTCAACTATTTTTCCATTAATGCCAAATACAACCATACGCGATGTGAAATCATTTATAGAAAAAAGGTCTTTCAGGTTATTGTTCCCTTCCGGCAAAAATAGCTGATGGGCCTTAGGTTCTGCCCGTTTCAGATAATCCTTCCACTTTTGATAATCATTACCTGAAACAAGGAAGAAAAAAACGGCTTCGGGATGTTCCTTGCTGAGCCTGTCCACATAATACCTTGAAGCGGCCCAGTCACCTGAAATATACAAAAAGACTGGCTTCCCCCCGGTTAATTGATCTATCGACACCGTATCACCGTCCTGGTTTATAAAAATTTTTTTCTTGTAAACAGATCCGTTCAGAAATTCCTGCGCATAGAGCAACCGGTCGTCAATGAAACGGTTGAGGAAGGAGTCCCCGCTGCAATCTTTTACCTCGTTTCCTATTTTGGATTGTATCGCAAACCATTTTTCCCTGGCAAACGAGTTAAATTGACCTGGATAAATTATGGAGGCGGACAGGATGCCTGTTTTTTCCCGGGCAAGTGCAGAACCACAGAGAATAAGGTCGAGATAATTGTTTAGCTGTTCCTTCTGGTTGAGAATATTTTCCGGACGCCTCTTTAAGGTTCTAAAATCGAGCGAGGAGGGAGAAGAGTAACGCTTGTTACCAGAGAACCGGGTAGAAGCATATGTTGAGATGGCCGATCTTGAGAAATAGCCGTTTTCATTGTAATATCGGGCAATATGAAAAGTATCTGAAAATAGTTTCAGATCGCGGTAGATCGCTTTATATCCGGGTGTCAGATCTGTATTTTCTGCGAAGGCGCCTGAGAAATAGAAGAGGCTATTTACCATTTCCAGTTTTTCCATCATGATTTCCCCGGAAAGGTACTGCCTGAAGAGAGGGCTTAGGCTTGAGTTTTCTGATATTTCCCGGGCCTGGTCCTTTTTAATAAAATCGGATAATTCGTTTAGATCCGTTATTTTTTCGGGAGTGATACTGACAATGAAATTGACTGAAATTCCAAACAGAAAATTTTTTATTTTTTCTTCTATGTAAGGACGAAAGGTAAAGAGAAGGTTGTTTTCAGCAGAATGGTCTCCTTTATTTTTAAGGACCCTGTCATTTCCGTTTATAGCCATGTCAAAAATGATATGGTCCCCGGGTTCCGCATAAATAACATGAGGAATAACGTTTGTTTGTTGTTGTTCAAACACGGTGTTCGCGAAAAACAGGAACGTTTCCCGTTGAAGGGGGATTGTTAACGAAAAATGATTATTGCTGTCCAATACCGCACGGTATGTTTTCATCTCCTTGCCGGCAGGATCTTTCAGTACCCGTATCCTTACATACCGTCCGTCCGGCTGTTCGATACGGCCGCTAATTGTCGTAATCGGATTAAATGTTTCAGAGTCTTTTAAAAGCAGGAATAGTTCTTTTTTTGATTTGGGAACAGGTCTGAATTTTTTTTCTTTTTTTGTGCCGGATGTAACCGATAAGAATTCCATGACCAATCCGGTCTCCTGATCGATTATTGCTGATTGAAAGAGTTTTTCATTCTGGTTTCCTGCATAAACAGCCTCTCTTTTCAATTTTAAAAGCTTTTCCTGCCGGCTTATTAAAAAATCATTGGAACTCAGTTGAAGAGAGTCCTTTGAATGGTAGGTTGCATCTGTGAAAGTCAGTAAATATTTCGACGTAATGAGACGGATTTTTTCTATGTCGGCAGTGATTTGTTTTTTTATCACTTTTTGGGCCCCCTGGCCAATGTTTCTTTTAATCAATTCTTTTTCGATTCTGTGGCTGAGTTCTTCTTCGTTTACCAGTTTTATTTGGTTTTTTGTTGCCGCTAGTTCCATCCTGAGTTCCAGTTGCTCAAGGATGCCGTACTTAATATTAAGTTCTTTCAGATCATCTGATTGTCCGGCTGCAGGAGGGAACATGGAATCATAATGAACATCCGGGCCGGCGTTACTGAACCTGTTAAAAATATAGCGTTGAGGAAAAACACTGATCAGCAATTTTTCCCCGGCAGATTGTCCGACATGGATTTCCTGTATCCATTTTTCGTCCATGACATAACCAAATAGTTCATTTTCTTCAATTTGATTTGAAGTACGGCTGTATGAGAAAAGGATCTTTTGTCCTTCCTGTAGTTTTAATTGAAGGGTTTCGTCTTTTGCAATTCCGGCGATTGTAATGATTGAAAATAGGCATATCAAAGAAAAAGTTGTACTTGCTTTCATTTTGTTTGTCGTTTTGCTTTTCAATATCAGAATTTTTTGTGACCGTTTATATTAATAGGTACCCGGAACATATTCTTTCCTTTTTTGGTCTTGGTCAGTTCAAAATTTGGATAAATAAGTAAAGGTTCAAATAGTTATTTATTTAAAGGTTATATAAACTGATTGAACGGTCATAGAAAGCGGGCCGGAATCTGTTAAAAAGCTTTAAAAAGAGTCGATGTAACCGGAATAACCAGTAAAACAGGCAGATTTTAAAGAAATCGGGATGAACGGATAGCAATCAATGTTTTTGGGAGCTTCCTAGACAATATTCTTTTTTTTGTCTAATATCTTTTCTGATTCTGTTTTTTGCCTGTAAACTTGCTGAGAATTAAATAATAAACAAAAATGGTTACGGGTAGGAAGGGATTTGAATATTTACTGCTTTCAATTTTGCTAGGTAGTTGTTCTCCTAAAGCCTATCAGAGTATGATGTGGAAAAGTGGGGGAGTAGCTCCTGACGGTAAAAATGAAGAATGGGGGGAACTGCTTAGCCACTACGATAAAAAAGGAAAGTTCTTTTATGAATTGGGGAATGACTCCGACAATCTTTATCTGGCGGTGAGTTCGCGTGACGCTGGTACAACACAGGGAATCATGCGGGGAGGGATCGAATTTAAAATGGATCCTTCCGGTGATAATAAGTTCCCGTTGCAGCTTACATTTCCTGTTCAGGATCAGCAACGCGGTCCGGGAATAAAGGGAACGGAAAACCAGGGGAAGGGAAACGCAAACCCTTTGGAAAAAAATATGAATCCCGGAGAGGGGATGAAAATGCCTGATACGCCCGGTTTAAAAGGACCTGGCGGAAAAATGATGGTAAAAGGATTCTCCGAAATTGAAGATTCTTTACTGGCAAACGGAAACCCGTACGGGATAGAGGCGAATATGAATATGCGTGACAGTGTTCTTTTTGTGGAATTGAAAATACCATTTAAAACTTTTTATAAGGAGGTATTAACTCCTGCAGACACACTGCATCCGTTTAATTTTGAGATTCTGCTAAGTACAGTCGCTTCTTCGAAAAGCGAAGACGGGATGCGTCCGGGCGGAGGATCTGGCTTTCCCCCTTCCGGTAGAGGAATGGGTGGGCCTGGTGGTGGGCCCGGCGGCGGGGGAATGTTTGGTGGAGGTGGAGAACGTCCTTCTGGTCCCCCTCCGGCGGGGAATGTCCAATCCGGTTTAAACTCCGGCAATAAAAAGATAAAGACCGAGTTTTTGATGAAGCTGTCTTTAAAATAATTCTGTGGGTTTTTTCATTATAAGTTGTGTGGGGGGGAGTCCGGAGGGGACTTCCCCTTTTTTGAATGACAGATTTACATTGAATGAAGGCAATCATATTGTGATATTGGAAAATATATTGATCCTATCGTGTAATACAGATTAATTTGTGGTGTATGCTTTAACACCGTTGTGGTGTATGCTCTAACACCATTGTGGAGTACGCCTTAACACCTTTACGGGATATGCATTAGTCCTGTTCATCCAGACCGGTACATGCATTTGCTTTATAACGGATACAATGCGAGTGCAATTATAAAGCTGCTGGTTTTGTTCAATGTGTTCTTTTTATGTCCTGATCTTCATCCAATAAAAAAACCCCGGCAAAATGGCCGGGGGTTACATGGCTTAATTGATGGTTTAGTTTGCCTGGTCGCAGGGACGTTTTCATGAATAGTTCTTTTCCCTCATGAAAAACGTTTGTGACCGCAATGTATTTAAGCAGGCAGGCTATTCCCGAAGAATTCCGTTGCCTGTTGCCAGGGTGGATCCGAATAGCCGGCATGATCTTTAATCCAATTCTTTGATCCTGATATTCCTGAATCTAAGTTCTGATCCATGGCCCAGGAACCCGATATGTCCGGTATGCCGTTCCAGTCCCGGATGCTCCTTGTGATCGGCAGTCCCGTTGACAGATGCTTCCTTTACGTTTCCGTCCAGGATAACCTCCCCGTTGAGTACCACCTTAAAATTGTCTCCTTTCACGGTTACTTCTTCTTCATTCCATTGGCCGACAGGTTTAAGAAAGCCTCGTTTGGCAGGGATTACGCCATATACCGAGCCATGATACTGGTATGTCTGCAGGTTGGCGTAAACAGATGCGGTGTTATCAAGAATTTGTATTTCTTTCCCGACATAGGCGGCATCGCCTTCGAGCGGGGCGTGTACCCCCAATCCGTTATTGGCCCCCGGGGTCAGCTGAAATTCAAACCGAAGGATAAAGTTTGAATATTCGTTGGCCGTGTAGAGGTTCCCGTGGCTGCCTTCCTTGGGGAGAACAGCAATCTCTCCGTCTTCGGCAACATAATCGACTTTGTTCCCGACCCAGTTATCGAGGTCATGCCCGTTGAACAGGGATACAAACCCTTCGGCTTTTTCATTCCCGCTTAACGAAGAGTTGTCCGGGTTGATCTCCCGCACGTAAAGGTTCCTGAAAGCCAGGTTTGTTCCGTGCGCCTGAAGTTCGATGGGCCCTTCGCTGAAGATCGGTAAGCTGCGGTCCCAGTAATTTTCAAGGATGACGTTGTCGACAACGAGTTTCCCGTTCAGATAGACCGTAACCCTTGGACCTACCATCCGGATACGGAAGGTATTCCAGTCGCCAATGGCATTGTCAGCCAAAACCAGCGGTTCGTCCGGATTATTCTGGTTGTTGTAGAGTCCTCCTGAACCTACCTGGGCCCCAACGTCCACACGGGCGGTATCCCAGATCTGCACCTGGGGAGTGCCGCGCAGGTAAATTCCGCTGTCCCCGTTTTTGGTAATCTTCCAGTCGACCAGCAAATCGAAGTCCTTATAAATTTTTTGAGAGCAAAGATTATCTCCGTTACCGTTAAATACAATGCATCCGTCTTGTACCGACCAGTTTTCTTTCATGCGTTTATTGGCCGCTTCCTGCTCCCGGGCGAGTTCCTTGGGGGTCATTTTTGCCCTTTCGATAGGATTTTTGACCAGGCCCTGCCATCCCGTAAGATCTTTTCCATTGAAAATTGATGTATACCCTTGTTCTTCCGGCATCTTGTCAAGGTATTCCTGGATGTCTATTTTAAAATACTGGCTGTCGGGCCCGCTTATCTTGTTTTTTACCTTTACCAGCGTTTGGCGGACAATTTCCCCTGTCAGTCCGTTTTTCTCGCCGGCTGACGGAAGGGCAATTTCCATGGCCGACTGCGCTGCAACGTCGCTTAACTCATCCTGTTCCAGGTAGGGTGCGACAAAAATCAGGGAGAGAAATGTTTTGACAGATCCTGCAGCCTCGATTACCTGGCTTTTTTCAGGAACGGAAGTACACTCAGTCATTATTTTTTCCAACCATAATAACTGCTGATCGGCGGGAATACCCGGTTTCAAAGCCTGTTCCAGGTAAGCTCCCAAAGCTTTTTCCCTCATATCCCGTAATTCTCCGGATTGGAATACCCCGGATAAAACAGGCAGGGCCGAGGCATCATTCCAGTTGGTCAATGCCTTAAATGCTGCTTTTTTCTCTTCCTGTTGCCCGGTTTTCATGATTGAAGTCACCGTTTTCAAGGCGTTACGGTCGTTCAGATAAGGAAGTACCGGGATCAGTTTTTCCTTTTGGGTACCTGCATTCATTTCGTTCAGAATGATTGAAGGAGAAGGGTGGTCCTCATCCAGATAAAGGGTTATGATCGCTTGCTGAACAGCCTCTGTTTCCTTTGGATCGTTTGTCTTTTTCAGCAGGATAATCAGGTCGGCAATATCTTTGGGCCGGGCGAGCCGGCTGAGCGCATCAAAAGCCGCTTGTCTGATTTGCGGATCCGGGGAGGAGCACAGGGCAGCGATCCGGCTGTAATCGCTGGTCGCCCTTTTTGCAGCCATAATACGGACGGCTATCGCTTTCCCTTTATCCGACAGGTTGCCGAGCCGGGAGGCAAGCAGGTCGCATTCCTTGACGGAACAAGCTGTCTGTAACGCCTGCTCCAGTACGTCATATTCCTCGTCATCCTGGACTTTTTGAAGCTGGTTCAGCAATTCCGGGACCGCCTTTTCGTGCTGGTTGACAGCCAGCGCCCGGGCTGCTTCTTCCCTGACCTGTTTATCCGTGGATGAAAGAGAGGGGATGATCGCTTCGTCGAGAACTGTTTTTTCCTGGCGGGGAGCCAGAAAATACAGAAGCTCAGCCTGAGTTTCATCCGGAAAATCTTTTAAGGCTTTTGCCCATTGTCCGGCCTGGGCTTCCGTGAGGTTTTCCCCTGCAATGCGAAGTACAGCATTCCGGTAAGCTTTATCCTGGTTCCGGATTTCCTTTAAAAGAAGTCCGGTCGGGTCTTGTCCCGGCGTACTGCAAAGTATGGACAGCGCTGCTGACCTGTACCGGAGCTGTCCGGGCTTTTGGCATTTTTTCAGAATATCGTTGCATACCGAATTGCTGATTTTTGCTTCTCCGTTGGCTTTTGTCTGGCGGGCATATTCCAGCCAGGCTTCCATGGCCCCTGTTTCATCAGGGGAGAAACCTGCTTTTTGTGCTGCTGCTTTCAATGTCTTCTCCGGAGTTTTTCCTCCCAGCTTCGCAAGGGCCGTATAAATTTGTCTGCAAGTCGGGGGATCTGCCTGTCCTGCAAGAGAAATCAGGTAGGGTCCGGCAGGCTTGAATTTAAGTATCCCGATCGCTTTTATAAATTCAATTTGCTGTTTCCCGGTCTTTTTTTCGAGGTGCGAGAAGATCGTTTTCCCGGCCTCATCGGTGCCGATGCTTGTCAGCGCCGATACGGCAGGGGAATACAGGTCCGGAGTGTCGAGGTATTTTCCAAGGGCTGTTATTGTGGCTGATTGTCCGCAATAGGCAAGCCGACGGATAAAGAAAGCTTTTACTTCCTTATCTGATGACTTCTCCAGCGCGTTTATCAAGGCTGTTTCTACCAGGGGCCTGTTTTGTTCTTGTTCCGGCGATCCGGCGTATTGGGCCAGGCTTGCCAGCGCATAGCGTGCCTGTGTGTCGTCTCCTGTTCCGGGGGGAACAATGAGATCGCAGAAACTGGCTATTCCTTCGGAACCAAGTCCGATGATTTCATCCAAAAGTCTGTTTGTATATTCTGCATTTTGAGCAGGAAACTGTGCCAGAATATCTGCAACTTTAGTTCCTAATGTCCGTCTGTCCTGGCTGTTGGCCGAAACAGACAGGAAAACTGCAAATAAAGCGACCAGTATATTTCTTATTGATTGTCTCATGATTCTCGATGTTTTAAATTTTCCATTCTCCGCGCATGGGTTGGTTAATCAGTTTGTTTGCCTCCTCGTCGTTGATAAATTCCTGTTTTACCGGATCGAAGTTCAGGGTGCGGCCAAGGCGTAACGCGATAGCTCCCATGTTGACAATCGTGGCAGAGCGGTAACCGTTTTCTTCGTTCAGTGCAAATTTTTTACGGGTGCGTACCGATTCGCTGAAGACAGTTATCTGGGGTTCCGGATCGGGCAGCGTGTCAATCAGTTCTTTCAAACGGGGAATGTCGGACCTGAACCCCTTGTATATTTTCCCCTTTGGCCCTTCAATATAAGCAGCGTCCTGGTCCCTGTTCTCGCCATCAAGTATGATCTGGCACCCGTCTTCGTATGTATAGGTAATTCTTCTCCAGGTACCGACAGCATCATAATCCTGCTGGGGGGCATCGACTTCAACTTTGACCGGGCTGGTATTGTCTTTGTTCAGGATGTACTGAACCGGGTCGATATAATGCTGTCCCATATCGCCAAGACCTCCGCTGTCGTAATCCCAGTATCCCCTGAAAGTCTGGTGCGTACGATGCTCGTTGTAAGGTTTTTCCGGGGCTGGTCCGAGCCACATGTCATAGTCCAGCACTTCGGGGACAGGTTGAGGGGTGAGGTTGGTTTTTCCCACCCAATAGAATTTCCAGTTGAACCCGGTTACCCCACTGATCGTCACTTTCAGCGGCCAGCCCAGGACACCGCTGTCAACTGCTTTCTTCAATGGTTTTACAGGGGTATCAAGTCCGTAAAAAACGTCTTTAAACCGGAACCATGTATTTAGCCGGAACATGCGGCCTGTAGCCCGGATCGCTTCAACCACGCGTTTCCCTTCCCCGATAGTCCTGGTCATTGGCTTTTCGCACCAGACATCCTTTCCTGCTTCTGCTGCCATTACCGACATAATTCCATGCCAGTGGGGAGGAGTTGCGATATGGATGATGTCGACGTCGGGACGAAGAAGTACTTCCCGGAAATCGGAATACCCTTTCGCATCAGGCCCTGCAATTTTAAGAGCTTCCTGCAGGTGATTTTTATCCACGTCACATACGGCCAGTACACGGGTCCCTTCATAGGGAATATGACCTTTCCCCATCCCGCCGACTCCGATAATTGCCTTGGTAAGCTGATCGCTGGGAGCAAGGTACCCCGGCCCGCCCAAAACATGTCTGGGAATGATCGTGATTCCTGCGGCTGCAACCATCGATTTTTTCAGAAAATCGCGGCGATTGTTTTTGTGCTCATTCATTGTTGCTCAATAGATTTAGTTTGCGTCAATATTTTTATTGTAATATCGTCTCCTTTTGCAGTTCTTTTTGTCCGGAAACGGAGACAAAGTATAAATTTACTGAATTGTCCTAACAAAGAAAGTTGTGCTGGTATAATGCAGGGGGTAACAAATGGGGTAATGATCAGGGAAAATGAGAAAATTAATTATTTTTTGAGCCGGTTCCCGGATGATTGTGGTTTTATTGTTCCTATTGTTTTTTTTGTTTCTGGTGTTCCTGAGGGAATACATGGTCGTATATACTCCTGTTCATTTAACGGAATTTGTTTCCTCTTGTATCATGCTCCTGAAGTCGGTTGGATAGGGTTCCTGGTAAAGTTCCTGGTAAAGTTTTGCAAAATGATCGTATTCAGACCGGGCCAGACTTAGTTTTCCCTGCATGGTAAACAGGTTTAGCTTTATCTTCAGGGCAGGCTCGTTCAGTGGATCGTACAGACTGACTACCCCGGCCAGCTCATCGAGCAGCGCCGCATTTTTCTGAGGCTCGAGCATGGGAAAAAGACGGATTCCCAACTCGATAATCCTGTCGTTTATTTTGCTGATATACGGGTCCAGCCATGATTCGCTCATGTTTGGCAACATGGTTCCCTGTTTTAATATGCCGAGCAATCCGGGAAGTTCCTTTTCCAGTATTACAGGACTGAGTTGCCGGTTCTCAAAGAAAGAAAGCCTGTCGCTAATTTCATGATAGTCGCTCCAGCAGTTTTCTCCCGGTTCAATAAACCATAGCTTATCCCTGAATGTCAGCTTTATGCCGGAACATGAGGCGAGTGCTGCCTTTAGATTTTGAATGTTTGTTCCGCGGGTATTTTTCGCTTCCTGGGGGCTCATTCCCGGCCAGAGAATACCTGATAATTTTTGTGTGGTAATCCCTTTCATCCCTTCGGAACTGTATAAAAAAATAAGTACGAACAATTGTTTCAACCGGGGAGAAAACTTGCGGCTGACATCGGTCCCTTCGCTGTTGATTACTTTTAATCCGCCAAAGAAGACAATCTTTTCCTTTCCATTGGCGTTTGTTTTATTTGCCGGGACGGAGGAAGGTACTGTCATATTCTTTTTATGCTTTTTCCTTCGCGAACGTTTTTTTCTCAGTCTGATCAGCAACAGGACAGCGATTAAGGCCAGGACCGGGGCAAGCCCGTATATCAGGACGGTATAGACCGGGCTTCTCTCATCATTTAGGGAGGAAATGTATTCCAGACGGATTTCGTCTTCATTTAATTCCCTCGACCAGATTTTTATATCATCGATGTATCCGTTAAAGAATTCCTCCCAGAGGTTACTTCCAATAACCAGGGTATAATCCGATTCGGTGTACGGGGCGATTAAACGGATCTGATCGGTCAGCTTGCCGTTTAGAAAAAAGCTTATCCTGCTTTCGTAAGACGAATGGACTAACGCAATAAACGACCACTGATTAACAGGTACCTTCGCATGGAGGGACCGGTAGTCCTTTATCCCCTGCATGGTATAGGTGGGCACCCCATACTGTAGCTTCAGAACGAAATCTTTTCCTTTGCCAATGATACTGTTATTCTCATCTTCGTGCAACGGCTTTACCCATGCCGTAATGCTGAAGTCCGGCCTCAACGCCGGAGCGCTTTGAAGACCGGCGTCGATGTATGCCCGGCCCGGGAACCACGCACAATTTCCCCGTTCCCTGTCGTGAATAAACTTTACACCGTTATTGATAATTTCCTTTTTATTGTTCCTTGGCGGGTCTAATACCTGGTTATCGAAGATGAAATGATCGGTCAGCCCAAAATCCTTGTTCAGTGGTATGGCCTTGAATTCCTTCATGTATTTTCTGTTTCCGGGGGCATCGTGTATGATATCCGGAGAAAACCGGTATCCTGGTTTATAGGGAATAAATGTTTCCGTTTCATTATTCCCGAGAGGAAAACAAAAATATCCGAGGGTTTTGCAATTTGGCCGGCCTTTCCAATATACTTCGGTAAGACGTCCTTTATCGGTTTTGACAACTCCGTAGATTTTCGGGATTGAATTCAGCGAATCAACAATATGGATAAGGTTGGCCGCGTTGTTTTTTCCCGGTTCTATGAAGTTGGGCATTTTCCCGGATCGTTGCCAGATGCGGTAAAAGGTTGAAGCATCATTCTCATTTCTCTGCCAGGGAATAACAAAGGTTAGTTCGTTAAAGCTGAAGAGAGAATCGGTTAATGCATCATTTTTCAGGTGGCTGCAATAAACAAGGTCATAATCACCGGATTTTATAAAAACGAGGCCGTGTGTGCCGGTGAACTGGTCGTCCCGTGTGTTTTGTATGATAACCGGAAGCACCTGCTGCCTGCGGATAAGCTCCCGGATCCTGTTTAACTGGATTGAGTTGGGCTGACGTTCGGCATAGAGGGCGACCGGTATATTTTTTAAAATGAGGCTGTCTGCAAATCCTGTCGAGAGGTTTTCAAGATGGAGTACCACGTGCGCTTTTTGCCGGATCAGCGCCCTCGAACTGTCGGGAAGGCTGTTATACCATTCATTCCCGGCTTGCGCCAGCGTAGCCGTAATCAGGAGATGAATGATCAGGAATAGTGTATATGTCCGTTTCTTTTGTTTCAAGTGGAATATGTCTCAATTCAATGGTCAGGCCATACAAATCTAAAAAAAGGTTCCTGATCTTAGTGGTGTAAGATGGTCATTTTTTTGTAAAGAAACTATCCAAAAAGTCAGGTTAATTCTCATTTTGTCCGGAGAAAGCAGGGTTTAAATCCTGTCGGTGACTTTTTGCAAGCGACTAACCGGTCCGGCTGATTATTCCCTGATTCCCGTAAAGTACTCTCTGTTTTTTAGAAAACCTTCCTTTTACAGGGAATGGGACGATGTAACCTTACCGGCTATTTCCTTCAGGTTCATCCCTGAAAAATTGCCTGACGTCATGACCAGCAGATTTTTGTTTTTCCATTGTTTGCGGAGGAGCAGATCGAAGAGTTCATTCGGGTCTGTATATACTTTTAGTCCTTTTTTTTCAAAAGCTCGGGCAACCTCTTCCCCGTTTATCGGGGCGAGCCTTTTATGCTCGATTGTCAGCGGGTTAAAAAATACAAAAGCCTCGTCAGCCTCGTCCATGGTCCCCTTGTATTGCGGCAGGAATTCTTTTTTGAGGGAACTGAAGGTATGCAACTCCATGACCGCTACAAGTTTTCTTCCCGGGAATTGTTTTTTGACGGCATTGGTGGTTGCCTTAAGCTTGGAGGGTGAATGCGCGAAATCGTAAAAGACAGTACAACACTCGTTTTCAGAAAGGACCTCCAGCCTTCGTGCGGCTCCTTTAAATAAGGAAATGGCATGGTAGAATTGTTCGTCTGAAATTCCGGCCTTCCGGCAGATCAGCCTGGCGCCTGCAATGTTTTGAAGATTGTGGTTCCCGAAAATCTGAAGCCTGATCCTTTCATTGCCGTATTTCAGATAGGTCACCCCGTCTTCAACAATGGAATCGTGTTCGCGGTACCCTGAAACTGAGATATCCTTCCTCGCATGCCGGGCTATTTCCCTGAGGTTGTCATCTCCTTCAAAAAAGATAAGGGACCCGTTTTGTTCGATTTTGTCTGCAAAAATCCTGAACTGATCGATATAGTTGCCGAAGGTCGGGAATACGTTTATGTGGTCCCAGGCAATTCCGCTCAGCAGGGCGATATGCGGATGGTACAGGTGAAATTTTGGCCGCCGGTCAATGGGAGAGGAGAGATATTCATCTCCCTCGAAAACAGCTATTTTTGTTTCCTCTTTCAGTGAAACCATTGTCTCAAAACCATCCAGGTTGGCCCCGACCATGTAGTCGAAGTCAATGTTGCTGGTTTTCAGAACGTGCATTACGATGGAGGTAACCGTTGTTTTGCCATGCGATCCGCCGATGACGATGCGGGTTTTGTTTTTTGTTTGCTCGTACAGGTATTCCGGGTACGAATAGATTTTTAAGCCAAGTTCCTGTGCTTTTTTTAGTTCGGGGTTATCGGGGCGCGCATGCATCCCCAGAATAACAGCATCGGGCATTTCTTCAAGGTTTTCCGGATGCCATCCTTCCTTTTCAGGAAGTAACCCGTATATTTTTAGCCTGCTTTTCGACGGTTCGAAGATTTCATCGTCACTTCCGGTAACCCGGTAGCCCTTTTTATGCAGGGCAATGGCGAGATTGTGCATGGCGCTTCCGCCAATGGCTATAAAATGAATGTGCATATTATTATATCTTTGTAAAAAGCCCAAAGATATAATAGAACAAGCAAATTTGTGACTGCCGGAGAAAATTGTACCTCTTCCGGGAACTGAACGGAAACATTCCCGGTGATTGCTTTCCGGGGAAATTCAGGCTAAATGAAAATTATTAAGATATCTCCAAATACTTATTTTGTCTCATACATTAGTGCCGGAGAGCTTATGGTTACCTCGTTGATGGTTTCATCCGGATATTTTGTTCGAAACTCTTCTGTCAGGTTTTGATTTAAGACATAATAATACGGGCCAATATCAGATTTTTCTAACGTCAAAATATAAGTGGAATTATTATAATTCATGGTAATGTCGGTTAGTTCTTCTATGCTGGAACTACTAAAAGTCCCGGCGATTGTGTCTTTTTCAGCTGTGACCAATTGCAAATCTCCTCCGGTAAGAGTATTCCAGGTCAGGCTATAAAGTCCTGCAAATTCAAGGGTATAGTTTTCCTCTAATTCAGTTTGAATGGCTTCTTTCAGGTCCTCATTCCCGACATTAATATTGAGCTGTGGTTCTTCATAGATCAGGAGCCGATAGGAGACATAAGGAACATTGACCGTAAACTTTGAGAGCAAAGCTTCTGATTCCTGATTATAGGTGATATATACTCCCAAAGTGCATATTCCCGCATTCTCTGTTATGAACTGGTACTCGTGATCGCCTGTCTCCTTGTAATCAAATTTGCTGGCCCCGATCAGAGTCAATGTCTCATCGGTTATATGGGTCACATTAACCGAGATAGCCAGGGAAAAAGTATCCCCCAGGCTGACGGTCAGGGTATCTTCTTCCGAAAGAAGTTGATTGGTTTCATCCTGATAGGAATAATAAAGCTGGAGACTGGCATCTCCCGATTTTTCTGGTTCGTCATCCTTGCTGCAGCCCCAGGACAGGCCAAGCACGGCACTCAATGCAATAATATTTAAAAGTTTATTCACGTTTAAAAGATTTATGATTCAAGCCCGTTTATGTCAGGTAAGATATAAACGGGCTCTTAAAGTTACGTACAAAAGTTTAATATTCGTAATATCGCCACTGTAATCTTTTCAGTAAACTTGATGCTGTGGGAAAATCTGTGCCATCACTTCCTCGTGTTTAGAATTATAGCTTAACAAAACGACATTGAATCCTCAATCGTAGCGCAATTTTTTCTGTTACAGAGCCACTCTTTTATTTTTAAGTTTTCCAAATTTAGCTAAATTCAGTAACTGAACTTTCCAAATTTAGCTAAATACGGCAACTAAACTTTCCAAATTTACATTTTGATGAAAAAAATGAGCGTATATTTGCAGTTATAATCCAGTATTAAAATGAAGTCAGATTGGCATAACCGCTACCTGGAAGATAAAGCAGGCCTGGTCTTTAAGCCGGGAAAGGTTTTTGTGCTTTATGGCCCGAGAAGAGTCGGGAAGACGGAACTGATAAAAAAACTGATCGGCGGTTTTACGGGAAAAGTTTATTCGGGTACGGGCGATAACCAGGAAGTGCGCGAGTTGCTGTCACAACAGAGGCTGGGGCAGATAAAGGCTGCATTTGGAAGCTATGACCTATTTTTTTTGGACGAAGCACAACGTATCCCGGAGGTTGGTTACGGGCTGAAGCTCCTGGTTGACCATTTCCCCGAAATGATTATTGTAGTTACAGGTTCATCTTCCTTTGATTTATCCAATAAGATAGGGGAACCACTTACCGGAAGGAACCGGGTGCGGATCTTGTATCCGGTGTCTGTAGGGGAATTATATGCACAGTACGGAGGAATGGAGGTCTTGCATCTTCTTGAAGAGCTGCTTGTCTATGGTTCTTATCCGGAAATATTGAACGGTACATCCTTGTCCGAAAAGAAGGAATATCTTCTTTCTATTCGTGATTCTTACTTATTTAAGGATATCCTTGAACTTGAAAATGTCCGGAACCCGTCGAAACTGACAGATTTGTTAAAGTTATTGGCATTTCAGATCGGTCAGGAGGTCTCCCTGAATGAGCTTGGGAATAATCTTGGAATCGCTAAGCAGAGTGTGGAGCGGTACCTCGATTTGTTGGAGAAGACCTTTATAATTAAAAGAGTTGGCGGTTTTTTCAGGAACCTGAGAAAGGAGGTCGTGAAAACAGCACGGTATTATTTCTGGGATAACGGGATCCGCAATGCTGTTGTTAATAATTTTAATCCGACAGGACAACGGAATGACACCGGCATGTTATGGGAAAATTTTTTATTCATGGAGCGGTTGAAAACAAAGAGTTATAAGCAGATCTTTTCGAATGACTATTTTTGGCGTACCTACGACCGGCAGGAGATTGACCTGGTAGAAGAGCGTGACGGTAAGCTCTGGGCCTACGAATTTAAATGGCAGACAAGAAAGGTAAAGGCTCCGAAGGCCTGGACAGAGGCCTATCCTGGTTCTGAGTTCCGTGTTATTACAAAAGATAATTTTCTGGAGTTTTTGCTTTGACTTTTCCTACCGGTCTGCTCCTTTTGGGGCAGAAAAACAGTCCGGGCATTAACGTTTTTTCATGGACCGCAGGTTGCCCTGGCCGCTGCCCGGTAGTGCGGGCCTTTAGTAACTGTGGCTTTCATGAACCTGCCTTCCTTGTCTTTTCTTTAGCTCTCTTTTAAAGATGATTGTTCCGACAAGGATTTTAAAGCCGACAGGGACTAACCTGATGAAAAATGCGTTGAACCGGTTCATGAAACCCGGGATGATCACCGTTTTTCCTTTCAGCATTTTTCTGATAGCAATGCATGCCACCGTTTCCGGTTTCATAACGGAAAGTTTGACATAGTGACTTTGCCCGTCGATACGTTTGGACACATCAGGGTTAGTGAGTATCGGTCCGGGGTTTAGGACGCTAACGTTCACGCAGGTATTGCTGAGTTCTGCATTAAGCCCCAGAGAGAAATTTTGGATAAATGCTTTCGATGCGGGATAAACCGTCTTGTAAGGGACCGGGGAGAATGCAGCGAGGCTCGAAACATTCAGAATGTAGGCCCGGGGCCTCGTTTTGAGCTGTGGAAGTAATAGCCTTGTGAGCATAACCATCGCACTGATATTAAGTTGGATAATGTTATCCAGATAGTCTATGGAACTATCTGTAAAAATGCGGCTTCCTCCTGCTCCTGCATTATTGATAATCATGTTTACCTGGAAGTTTTCATTAATCCATCCGGCGGTATTTTCAACCGAGATGCGGTCTGTAAGGTCCGTTTCCCGAAATGAAACCTGTACCTGATAGGTTTTTGTTATTGCAATACATAACTCTTCCAGTTTTTCATCCGGGAGAGAGATCAGGATCAGGTTCATGCTCCGGCGGGCACATTCCAGGGCAAACTGTTTTCCAAGTCCGGTACTTGCTCCTGTAATCAGTGTGTAAAATTTCTTTTTTGTCATGCTGAATTTTTTTATGCGATTTAGAGCAACTATGGAAGGAAATCTGCTTTAAGAAGGACTGCCGTTAGCGAAAATCGTTCCTGAATCTTTTTAGCCACTTAAGGTACAAAGGTAAGCAACATGTCGCTTATCTGAAAATGTGGATTGCAAGGAGGCCGTCTAAAAAGTCCGACAAGTTTTTTGGAGACTGTCAGATTGTAAGTACAAGTTCAGTTTCTTACCCCTAAATCCCCTGAAGAGGACTTAAGCCTCCCCATTCAGGGGAGATTTGGTGGGGTGAATCGCAGGACAACTTTCAATTTGTAAGTTAAAAATCGTTAGAATCTACTTTTGGAACAGCCCCATGAATTGCAGTTGCTATCCGGTTATCACTCCGTAAATTAAAATACGTTGGCCGTTTCTGGAAGGATGAACGGATGCTTTACTGAGCTCTTGCTGAAAATTCATTTTTCCAAACGGGGCAGGAAATACAATTATTTGTGCTTTAAGAACGGAGTGTAAAGTATAGTATAATTTAAGATACAAATATCTGAAAATCAAAACGTGATATTTACTTTATAAAGGCAAAAAACTTGAAGGTTTATTCCTGAATCTTGTTTAAAAAGAACTAATTTTGCCCCCTGATTTCCTTAACAGTTACATTATGGCAGAAAAATATACTAATCTTTTTGAAGAATTTCCTCCTGTAACTAGTGAAGTCTGGAAGGATTTGATTATCGGCGATTTAAAAGGAGCTGATTTCGACCGGAGACTGGTTTGGAGGACTAACGAAGGGTTTTCTGTTCAGCCGTATTACCGGCAGGAAGACCTTACGAATTTGAAATACCTGGATACGCTTCCGGGGGAATACCCTTATGTTCGTGGAAACAGAAAGACCAGTAACGACTGGTTGGTCCGTCAGAATATCATTGTCAGGGACTTTGCGGAAGCAAATAAAAAGGCCCTGGATGTTTTAATGAGGGGAGTTACATCACTGGGATTTGTTTTTGAACAATGTGGTGAACTTACTTTGGCAGACCTTAAGGTGTTGCTGAAAGATATTTGCCTTGAATCGGTTGAAGTGAATTTTGTCAGCAAATGCTGCACGTGTGATGTGGTAGAAACGTTCACTGAATATGTGCTTTCGCGGAATTGGGCCCCGGAGAATATTCATGCTTCGGTTTCGTACGATCCGTTTGGTAATTACCTGCTTTACGGGCGCTTCAAAAAAGGATATGAAGCGACGGTTGAACGGGCAAGGATCCTGATTGAAAAGACAAAGGCCCTTCCTGAATTCCGGGTATTGGCTGTGAATGGCAAAAATTACGGTAATGCCGGGGCTTCCGTTGTTCAGGAGCTGGCATTTTCATTGGCTCAGGGAGCGGAATATCTCTCGGCACTTACTGACGCGGGAATAGCAGCTGAGGATGTTGCCAAAAATATCAAGTTTAACCTGAGCATCAGTGCCAATTATTTTCTTGAAATTGCCAAGTTCCGTGCAGCCCGTATGCTCTGGGCCCAGCTTGTAAAAGCTTACGGGCCGGAATGCGACTGTGCCTGCAAGATGCTTGTGAATGCAGAAACCGGGAGCTGGAACAAGACGTTATATGATCCATATGTTAACATGCTTAGGACGCAGACCGAAACGATGAGTGCTTCCCTTGGAAGTGTCGATTCAATAACGGTATTGCCTTTCAACGCCATTTTTGAGGAGCCTACTGCATTCTCTGACCGTATTGCCCGCAATCAGCAACTTCTTTTGAAAGAAGAATCTCATTTCGATAAGATTGTGGACCCTGCTGCCGGTTCTTATTATATTGAAGAGCTGACTGCCTCGATCGCAGCCGAAGCCTGGAAACTATTCCTGGAAATTCAGGATAAAGGAGGTTTTGTCGCAGCTGCCAGGGAAGGTTTCATTCAAGGTAAGATCAGGGAGATGGCTGCAAAGCGTAGCCTGAACGTTGCTACAAGACGTGAAAATCTTTTGGGGACCAATCAGTTCCCTAATTTTTCGGAACAGCTTGATAACGAAGTTGCCGGTTCTGTATTTGAACCTGTCGATCTGACGGCTGAAGATGCAGAGATCGAAACGATAAAGTTATGCCGCGGGGCCCAGGCCTTTGAAAAGCTTCGTTTTGCTACTGACCGTTATGCTAAAGCTAATAAGCGCCCTCTTGTATTCATGCTTACGATCGGGAACCTTGCCATGCGTAAAGCCCGCGCCCAGTTTTCGTGCAACTTTTTTGCTGTTGCCGGTTACGAGGTTAAAGACAATAATGGGTTTGCAACTGTTGAAGAAGGTGTGGCTGCCGCCCGCGAAGCTGGTGCTGGTATCATTGTGCTTTGCAGTTCTGACGACGAATATGCAACATTTGCCCCTGCTGCTTTTGAAACGATTAATGGTAGTGTAATCTTTGTTGTTGCAGGTGCCCCTGCATGTATGGAAGAACTTAAATCAAAAGGAATTAAGAATTTTATCCACGTAAAGAGCAACCTCCTTGAAGAATTAATGGCTTACCAGGGCCAACTGGGAATTTAACTTAACGCAAAGACACGAAGACACAAAATGATTTCAAAAGCTGAGTATGAAGTTATTGGTAGCCAGATTGTTAATGCGGCGTATATCGTGCATAAGGAATTGGGACCGGGGCTGCTTGAATCAGTTTATGAAATATGTCTTATGGAAGAATTAAGCGCTCAAGACTTAAATGTCCGACGACAAGTGAAATTACCTGTTGTTTACAAGGGTAAAGTGTTGGATAAAGAGTTCTTTATTGATTTATTGGTTGAAGATTCAATTGCTATTGAATTAAAAGCTGTTGAAGAGTTATTACCCGTTCATGGAGTTCAGTTGTTGACTTACATGAAATTAGCCGGGTTGAAACTTGGATACTTAATTAATTTTAATGTGCCAACTATTAAGCAAGGAATAAAACGAAAGATCAATGGCTACTTGTAATTTCTTCGAGTCTTTGTGTCTTCGTGTTAAAATAAGAAAGCAATGAAACCGAATTTTAAAAACATAAATATCAAAACGGGTACCAGTCAGCCGGATGTTGCTGCCTGGGCTGCCCAGAATAAGATAGAAAAGGATTGGCTTACCCCGGAACAGATCCCGGTAAAGCCGGTTTACACCAAAGAGGACCTGGAAGGGATGGAACACCTGAACTATGCTGCCGGGCTGCCCCCGTTCCTGCGTGGTCCGTATTCGGCTATGTATGCCATGCGTCCATGGACAATCCGCCAGTATGCCGGATTCTCCACAGCAGAAGAGTCAAACGCTTTTTATCGGCGTAACCTGGCTGCCGGTCAGAAAGGGCTTTCTGTTGCGTTCGACCTGGCTACACACCGCGGGTACGATTCTGACCATCCCCGTGTTGTGGGTGATGTTGGTAAGGCCGGTGTTGCCATTGACTCGATCCTTGATATGAAAATCCTGTTCGACCAGATCCCCCTTGATAAGATGTCTGTTTCGATGACCATGAACGGTGCTGTACTTCCGGTTTTGGCTTTTTATATCGTTACGGCCCTTGAACAGGGGGCGAAAATGGAAGAACTGGCAGGTACGATCCAGAATGATATCCTGAAAGAATTCATGGTGCGTAACACCTATATTTACCCGCCGGAATTTTCCATGAAAATTATTGCCGACATCTTCGAGTTTACTTCGAAATACATGCCTAAGTTCAACTCGATCTCCATTTCCGGCTACCATATGCAGGAAGCCGGGGCTACTGCCGATATCGAGATGGCCTATACTCTGGCCGACGGGTTGGATTATATCCGTACAGGTATTAAAGCAGGTCTGAATGTGGATGCATTTGCCCCTCGCTTGTCATTCTTCTGGGCTATCGGGACCAATCACTTCATGGAAATTGCCAAAATGCGTGCTGCCCGTATGTTGTGGGCAAAGATTGTGAAACAGTTTGGCCCGAAGAGCAATAAATCCATGGCATTGCGTACCCACTCGCAAACATCAGGATGGTCGCTGACTGAACAGGACCCCTTCAACAATATAGGGCGTACTGCAATCGAAGCTATGGCTGCCGCACTTGGACATACCCAGTCGCTGCATACCAACGCTCTTGATGAAGCCATTGCATTACCTACAGATTTTTCTGCCCGTATTGCCCGTAATACTCAGTTGTATATTCAGCAGGAGACAGAAATCTGCCGTGGTGTTGACCCGTGGGCAGGTTCCTATTATGTGGAATCGCTGACCAACGAGCTTGCCCGTAAAGCCTGGAGCCTGATTGAAGAGGTCGAGAAACTGGGCGGTATGGCAAAAGCGATCGAAACCGGCATCCCGAAGATGCGTATAGAGGAAGCTGCTGCCCATACCCAGGGCCGTATCGACAGCGGACTGCAGACCATTGTCGGTGTAAATAAATACCGGCTTGAGAAGGAAGATCCTATCGATATTCTTGAGATTGATAATACCGCAGTATTGAAGTCCCAGGTAGAGCGACTGAAGAAGCTGCGTGCCGAAAGGAATGAAGCCGATGTTCTGCAAGCACTGGAGGCTATCACGAAGTGTGTTGAAACAGGAGAAGGCAACCTGCTCGATCTTTCGATCAAGGCTGCCCGGAAAAGGGCTTCGTTGGGAGAGATCTCTTTTGCCTGCGAAAAGGTTGTAGGCCGGTATAAAGCAATAATCCGGACAATTTCGGGAGTTTATTCATCAGAAAGTAAAATGGACAAAACATTCCAGGACGCTCAGGAACTTGCAAAGAAATTTGCTGAATTGGAAGGCCGTCAGCCTCGTATCATGATTGCCAAGATGGGGCAGGACGGGCACGATCGCGGTGCAAAAGTTGTTGCTACAGGTTATGCTGACCTGGGGTTTGATGTCGATATGGGACCTCTGTTCCAGACTCCGGCAGAAGCAGCAAAACAAGCTGTTGAAAATGATGTCCATGTGCTGGGGGTTTCTTCGCTGGCCGCCGGACATAAGACTCTTGTTCCCGCTGTTATTGAAGAGTTGAAGAAACTTGGGCGTGAAGACATCATGGTGATCGCCGGAGGTGTAATTCCCCCGCAGGATTACCAGTTCCTGTACGATGCAGGGGTTGTCGCTATCTTTGGCCCTGGTACAAGTGTTGCGCTCGCCGGAAAGAAGATCCTGGAGATCCTTCTTAAGGCCTATGAAGCTTAATTTATTAAGGAGAAATTCCTTTCGATATGATAAAGAGCCATTCTCTTCGGAGGATGGCTCTTTTAATATGGACAAATAGCTGATTTTGTTCTTGTTTTTCTTTGTGTACCTAATTTATTATTCATTCGGATTAAGAGTTAAGCTATGCTTAAAACTGAATGTTCATTTTGGGCTTTTAATTCCTGATGTTGAGATTATTGCACCTGATGATACTTAGCATAATTTTTTGAAATAACACAAAAAAAATGCGGTTTTTGGGACCGCATTGGAAAAAAGTAGAAGTAAGGATTACTTTACTTCTACAGAATAGTCAAAAACTTCGTCACCGGCAGCCAGCACAACGTTGTAGTTGCCAGTATTCAGTTTAGAGAGGTTCAACCCTTCATTTACAGAGAAAGTATTTTCCAATGCTTTGTTGTAAATCAGGTCACTCCCGTCGTATATCATCAGGTTCATCTTTTCTCCCGGGTAATTCAGATAAGCCACACGGAGGATGTTGTTGTCGAACGAAAAATACGGATCGACAATGCTCTTCATGGTACCCACGTTAATCCCGTTACCGGCAATGCTGAATTCGCGTTCGCTCTTTGCCCCGTCAATATTAACGGTAAGCTTATAGTCGCCTGCCCCCAGCTTGGAGAAATCGTAGACTTTACGGTAGTCGCTCATTGCCCCTTCTGTTTCCTTGTAGTAAACCACTTCTCCGGCGGCATTTTCAATACTGATTTCGAAAGTGCTTTCCGCATTGTTGGAAATTGCCACAACAGCACGTTCAGACGTCAGGGGAAGAATGTCCACACGCAGGTTACCGTTACCTGCGGCCATTGCCACGTTTGCAATAACTGTTAAAGCAAACACAGCCATAATTGTTCTCATCGTTTTCATAATTTCAAAACTTTAAACGTTCAACATTGATTACGCTGCAAACATAGACATGTTTTACAGCACATGCTGTATAACATGCGTTAAGTGAAGGTTAATTTTTGTGTTTTATAACATATCTCCATGAATTTACTTGTTTAATATACTGATAAATAGTGTTTTATTATTGTGGAGGGTATATCTTTTTTAAGTTTATGTCAATGTTAAATCATTAATGTTAATTTTATCCCGGGTTTGATTGTAAACAGAAGAGATTGTCAGGGAGTAATAATAATAGAGATGGATATTCAGATTCTACAGTTATTGGAGGGAGCCAAACGGGCAGAAGGGCTTACCGTAATCATTGATGTGTTCCGTGCGTTTTCTTTTGCCTGTTATGCCTGCGGGAAAGGTGTTAATCGCATTTATCCGGTCGGAAATATTGAAGATGCATACCTGATTAAGCAGGAGCATCCGGATTATATTCTTGCAGGAGAACGAAATGAACAAAGGCCGGAAGGATTTGATTTTGGAAATTCTCCTTCCCAGATCATGGATGCAGAACTGAATGGTCGGATTATGGTACATACCACGAGTTCCGGAACCCAGGGGATTGCCAATGCCTGTCGGGCGTCAGAAATCATCACTGGAAGTTTTGTCAATGCGGAGGCAATTGTCCGGTATGCCAGACAACATCCACCTTCGGTACTTTCGTTGGTTTGCATGGGATATTCATGTGCTTATCCTTCCGATGAGGATACCTTTCTGTCCGAATACCTGAAGGCGAAGCTTGAAGGAACAGAAGTCGATTTTGAGGAGATGGTCAGGAAGCTCAGGACCGGTGCCGGTGCCCGCTTTTTTGTTCCTGAAAAGCAGGAATGGGCTCCGGAATCAGACTTCGGGCTTTGTCTGGATCTGGACCGGTTTAATTTTGTTCTAAAAGTTGCAAACGAAGGCGGAAGGAATTATCTGGAAATAATTGATTTGAATAAGGACAGACTGCCATGAGGATTCCTGGATCGGATTTTATATTCAGGAATGCGTTAAAATATAAAAACAATCATGAATCAATGTCGTTTAGTTAAGAAAACGCTCTGAGGTGCGTTATTTTAAAGGGATTTTGATAAAAAATAGTACTTTGAAAAGTTTGTAATTCTTGCCCTAATGATTATTTTGTAGGGGAATAAAGGGGGTAACCCAAGTAGAAACAAAAAACCGGATTATCGGGAAACATTAACAGGACATATCGATGATGAAATTGATAAAGAACAATTTAGCAGCCGTTTTAAAGACGGCCAAGAAGGGGTATTTACCCGTAAGAGAAAATTACCGATCAAAACGATAATCTTGTTGGTGCTCAAGTTTAAAAGTTCCATGCAGCGGGATTTGGACCGCTTCTTCAAGGAAGCCACCCAAAGCGACTTCAACATTAGGAAAGCGACCAAAGGCGCGTTCACTCAAGCCCGGGCAAAACTGAAGCCCGAGGCATTTAAGCATTTGAACGAAATAGCCGTCAATGATTTTTATGAAGGTGCAGAATACTATGTGTGGCACAATATGCGGTTGCTGGCTGTTGATGGCACCCGGCTTGTATTGCCCAATCATCCAACAGTTGTTGAAGAGTTCGGTGTTCACCAATTTGGCCCAAAGGCCGACAGTCCGCGGTCGCTGGCCATGGGATCATTATTATACGACCCTTTAAATTTGATAACGATCGATTCGCAAATAGCCCCTTACGCTTCAAGCGAGCGGGATTTATTGATGGAACATTTGGATAAGGTCAATGCTGGCGACATGTTGTTGCTCGACCGGGGATATCCCAGCTTTTGGTTGCTGTTTTTATTGAAAGCCAGGGGTATTGAATTCTGCGTGCGCCTCAAAGAAGATTGGTGGTTGAAAGTGAAAGACTTCACCGAAAGCACCGACAAAGAGAGAATTGTCACTTTTTCCCTTCCTAAAAAAGACAGGTCAAAACTGAAAGATTTCCCTCACATGTTGGATACAGAAATAACGTGCAGGCTCATCAAAGTCGAACTCGAAAATGGGGACAAAGAGATACTATGCACATCGCTACTAGACGACAAAACATATCTTTACAGCGATTTTGAACAACTTTACCATTACCGGTGGAACGAAGAGGAGGCGTACAAGTTGTTGAAAAGCCGTATTGAACTGGAAGATTTCTCGGGTAAAACGGTCAAAGCCGTAAAACAGGATTTTCACGCCAAGGTATTTTTAATGACATTGAGCGCAGCTTATGCCCATCCAATTGAAGAAAAGGTGATTGCTGAATACGAAGCGGACAAAAACCGCAAACATGGCCAAAAAATTAACCGAACATATGCCCTTGCAACCACAATGGACATACTAGTGCCAACTTTTATCCACAAAAAATACAAGGAAGCCTTGCATGCTTTTGATTTATTGGTCTGGAACACCCGCGAAATCATAAGGTCCGGGCGAAGAAACCCCAGAAACAAAAAACAAAAGAAGCCGTACTCAATGAATTACAAACGATTATAAATAATCACTAACTAAACGACATTGAATCATGAATTATAATTTTGATGAGAAAGTAAAACGGGAAGGTACAAATTGTTTAAAGTATGATTCCCGGGAGAATGTGTTTGGTAATGGAGAGGTTTTGCCACTATGGGTAGCCGACATGGATTTTAAAACTCCCGAATTTATAATAGATGCCCTGAAAAAACGTCTGGATCATGAGATCCTTGGTTATACTTTTCGTCCGGATTCTTATTTTGAGGCGATTGTAAGCTGGTTAAAACGACGTCATGGATGGGATATTAAAAAGGAATGGATCTCTTTTAGCCCGGGAGTGGTTGCCGGTCTTACCCTGGCCATAGAGACATTCTCAGATCCGGGAGATGAAGTTATCCTCCAACCGCCGGTTTATACCCCGTTTTTCGATTCAATCCGGATGACAGGACGTACCCTTGTCGAAAATCCGTTGAAGCAGGAGGGCGGACGGTATACTTTTGATCTGGATGATTTAAAAAGTAAGATCACCGGGAGGACCCGCCTCTTATTGTTAAGCAATCCTCAAAACCCTGGAGGAATGGTTTGGAGAAAGGAGGAGTTAAATGCGCTGACAGCTCTTTGCCTTGAGCATAAAATTTTGATTATTTCCGATGAAATTCATTCAGACCTGATTTTCAAAGGGAATAAGCATATACCACTGCCTATGTTGTCTGACGATGTAGCGCAAAATTGTGTCGTATGTATGGCGCCCAGCAAGACATTCAATGTGGCTGGTTTAACAACGTCATTCCTGGTGATCCCCAATAAAAGACATTTCACAAGGTACGAGCGGACCCTGAAAATACCACATCTTCATATGGGAAACCTTTTTGGAAGTATATCACTTGAAGCCGCGTACAATAATGGTGATGAATGGCTGGAACAGCTGATTGAATATCTGAAAGGGAATTACCTGTTCCTGGAGGATTTTCTGAAAAAGAAACTGTCTGGCGCCGTACCGATGAAGCCCGAGGCAACTTATTTGGTGTGGATTGATTTTTCAGCCTATGGCCTTTCCGATGATGAACTTAATAAAAAAATCCTGAGTGCGGGCGTGGGCCTTAATCGCGGAATACAGTTCGGGACACAAGGGACTGGGTTTATGCGGATGAATATTGGCTGTACCCGGTCAATGCTAAAAGATGCACTCGAAAGGATTGCAGCTGTTTTTTAAGTTAGGTTTTAAATTCCGAAGGTCTCAAAGACCTTCGGAATTTAGATTATTCAGCAAGGACAACAACTTTATTTTCTTTCGATTCTATTATCCCGCCATTGATATCAATAAAAGTCGGTTTATCGTTCAGGTCCAGAATTTTTACCTGTCCTTTTATCAGCGTCGAAATGATTGGCGCATGATTGGTAAGTATTTCAAACCCTCCTTCTGTCCCGGGAAGCTTCACCAGCTTGGCCTCTCCGGAATATAGTTTTTTATCTGGTGTTATCACTTCAACGAACATGGCTCTATTTATAATTAATATTAGCTAACAAATTAACTGGAAGAAGGAAGCAATATTTCCGTCTCTTGTCTTTCCGGTCAGGCTGCAGCTTCGGCAAGCATTTTTTCACCCTTCTCAATAGCCTGTTCTATTGTGCCAACCAGGTTGAAAGCAGCTTCCGGGTACTGGTCAACCTCGCCATTCATAATCATGTTGAACCCTTTAATTGTATCCTCGATTGAGACCAATACTCCTTTAAATCCGGTGAACTGTTCGGCTACAAAGAATGGTTGCGAGAGGAAACGTTGAACCCGCCGTGCCCTGTGAACAACCAGTTTGTCTTCCTCAGAAAGTTCATCCATACCAAGAATGGCAATGATATCCTGCAATTCCTTGTATCGTTGCAGGATTTCCTTTACTCGCTGTGCACAGCGGTAGTGTTCGTCTCCAACAATATCAGGGGTAAGGATGCGGGATGTCGAATCCAGCGGGTCTACTGCCGGATAAATACCCAGCTCCGAGATTTTCCGGCTTAAAACGGTGGTTGCATCCAGGTGGGCAAACGTTGTTGCCGGTGCCGGGTCGGTAAGGTCGTCGGCAGGCACATAGACTGCCTGTACGGACGTGATCGATCCTTTCTTGGTTGAGGTGATCCTTTCCTGCATAACCCCCATTTCTGAAGCCAGAGTTGGCTGGTAACCCACAGCCGAAGGCATACGCCCAAGAAGGGCTGATACTTCAGAACCCGCCTGGGTAAAACGGAAAATATTGTCGACAAAGAACAAAATATCGCGTCCCGTTGCGGATCCGTCCCCATCCCGGAGACTTTCAGCAATGGTAAGACCAGAAAGGGCAACACGGGAACGGGCGCCCGGCGGTTCATTCATCTGACCGAAGACAAGGGCCAGTTTCGATTTTTTGAGGGCTTCATGGTCAACCTTCGAGAAGTCCCAGTTGCCTTCTTTCATCGCTTTCCTGAACTCGTCACCGTAATCTACGATTTTGGCTTCTATCATTTCCCGGAGCAGGTCATTTCCCTCACGGGTACGTTCACCTACACCTGCAAATACAGACAGCCCGCTGTGGGCAAGCGCAATATTATTGATCAGCTCCTGTATCAACACTGTTTTTCCAACGCCAGCCCCACCAAACAGGCCGATCTTTCCTCCCTTCGCGTATGGTTCGATCAGATCGATCACTTTGATCCCTGTGAAAAGGACTTCGCTTTCGGTTGTTAGCTGCTCGTATTTCGGAGGTTGATTGTGGATATGAAGACCTTCTTTCGGGAGGCTTTCCAGTCCGTCAACGGCATCGCCCGTTACATTTAACAACCGGCCCAGGGCAATTTCTCCTTTGGGCATAGTAATCTGTTTCCCTGTCGGAATTACATCCATTCCTCTTCTCAACCCATCTGTCGAATCCATCGCTATAGTACGGATCATATTCTCTCCGATATGTTGCTCGCACTCGACAACAAGGTTTGTTGTGCCTTCACGGACAATCTCAAGTGAATCGTAGATTCTCGGGAGTTCATGTTCCTCGTTATCGAAACTGATGTCAACAACAGGACCTATTACCTGAACGACTTTACCGATATTTTGACTCATCATATAATATTTATTTTTTCCTATCGAGCCGGAAATTACAAAAAAACGGTTTAATCCAGCAAACTTTCGGTCTGAATAATGTGAATATTAAGATAATGCTACTTTTTACCAAGAGGCATTATTTATCTCTTTTCATCATTTGGCCGGCCAGCAAAAGTAATTCTTTTTTCCGATCCTCTTTAATACCGATTGTTTGCATGGCAAGGAGGGCCTTCTGGTAAAGCATGCCCATCATTTCTTCGGTGGCTTGCTTAACTCTTGTTTCCAGATAAAGTTTTTTTATTGCTTCGATTTTTTCCTCAGGATTAAATTGCGGTTGTGAGATCCATTTGTCAAGCCTTTCCCGTTGCTCAGGAGCAGCCAGTTCCATGGCTTTAATCAGCAGGAATGTTTTTTTATTGGCAACGATGTCCCCTCCCGTTTTTTTTCCAAATTTTTCCTGATCGGCAAACACATCCAGCAGATCGTCACAGAGCTGAAAAGCCAGTCCCAGGTTGATCCCGAACTCATAAAGATGATTGGCATCTTCTTCAGGCGCATTTGCAGCCAGAGCCCCTCCTTTTAAGCTGCAGGCAATCAGTACGGCTGTTTTCAGACGGATCATCTGCATGTATTCCTCGATCCGTACATCGGACCGTTTTTCGAAATCCATGTCATATTGTTGTCCTTCATAGATTTCAAGGGCCGTTTGGCTAAAAAGTTTTATAATCTGATCTGTTTTCCCCGTCTGTACCCTGAACAGGTATTTATAAGCCAGGCCTGCCATTGCGTCTCCTGAGAGGATCGCTATATTTTCGTTGTATTTTTTATGGACGGAGGGCCTGTTCCTTCTCATATCCGCCTTATCCATGATGTCGTCGTGAATAAGCGTAAAATTGTGGAATATCTCGATCGCCAGGGCCAGGTTAATGGCGTCTTCAGTTTCCCCACCAAACATATCGCAGGCCATCAGTGTCATTACCGGACGGAGCCGTTTCCCACCCATGCTTAGTGTATATTTTATTGGTTGGTACAGATTGCCTGGCTCTGTTGCCCCGATTAATCCGGCCTCCTTATCGATTCGGGAGGCAACCAAATCCTGTAATGATTCGATAGACTGCATGCGTTAATTCTTCGTTATCGATGTATTCTGTCTGTCTTCAAGTAAGTGCACTCAATTAGGCATAGTGCCTATCCTTACGGGCCAAAATGGCCGAAGGAACAGCCGAAACTGTTCTTCTTGTCTCCGTATCCCTGCGTTTAACTTAAAAATTTTTTTCACCGGCAATTCCCTTCTTGTCCTCATTTCCCTGTTCCCCTGCCTTCTGCTCTTTTTTTTCATCGGAACCTTCTATTTTTAATTCATCCAGGTCAATGTCTTCTTCCTCATTGTATATAGTCAGAAGTGGCTCCCTGAATGATTTGTTGGTTGTTATCCGTTCCAGACCAATCAGCAGGCTTGGCAACAGGAGCAGGTTTGATGCCACAGCAACAAGTAATGTAAGTGATACGAGTATCCCGAGGGCGGCTGTGCCTCCAAATTTAGAAATACTGTAAACGCCGAAACCAAAGAAAAGTACGACGAAAGTGTACATCATACTTACTCCTGTTTCGCGCAATGCCTGTTCAACCGACTGTTGAATGTTCCAGCCGGTAACATTCAGCTCTTGCCTGTACTTGGCAAGAAAATGAATGGTATTGTCCACCGAGATCCCGAAAGCAATGCTGAAAACCAGGATGGTGGATGCTTTTATCGGAATCCCTGTAAATCCCATGATTGCTGCGGTGAAAACAAGAGGCAGTATGTTGGGTATCAGCGAAAGAATGACCATTCTCCATGAATAAAACATCAAGGACATGAAGGCAGCAATCAGGAAGATTGCCAGGCCAACACTTGAAATCAGGTTTTTTACAAGATATTGAGTGCCTTTGAAAAAGGTAACGCTTGATCCGGTAATTGTGACATCATACTTACTTCTCGGGAAGATGGAATCTACTTCTTGTTTAAAGTCGGTATAGAGCTCCTGCATCCGTTTTGTTCCTACATCTTTCATGCGGATGTTTACCCTTGTGATTTGCTGGGTACTATCCAGAAACGAATGCAGGGCCCCTACGCTGGTCTGGGAATTTTTGGTCGAATTATTGGCATAGGCGAGTATGAAATTTTTTTCCTGACTGTTAGGCAAAGAATAATATTTTTCTTTACCGTTGTAGAAAGCTTGTTTTGAAAACTTAAGAATATTTAATAAAGAAATGGAAGGAGATAATTCGCTGTAATCCTTTAATCTGTCTTCCAGTTTGTCTATTAACCGGAAAGTAGTCAGGTTCATAGCCCCCTTGGGTTTCTTGGTATCGATGATAATCTCGAGAGGCATGATCCCATCGACATGCGATTCAAAGAATTTAAGGTCTTTATAAATTACATCGCTTTTGGGAATGTCATCCACCATATAACCCGAACTTTTGATGAGCGTGATGCCGTAAATACCTACCAGGAAAACAGCTATGGCTACGATGAAAACAGTTTTTATATGGTGCGTGGTAATAAAAACAAGCTTATCTGTTATTTTTTGAATGTGTTTATTGTTGAGATGTTGTATATGCTTTGGCTGAGGCGGTTTGAAGAAACTAAACAGGATGGGGATCATCAAAAGGGAGAGCAGGAATAGTGCCATGATATTGAGTGCTGCAACTGTCCCGAATTCCCGGAGAATTTCGCTGTTGGTAATGACGAACGTCCCGAAGCCTGCGGCTGTTGTCAGGTTAGTCAGGAACGTGGCATTTCCGATTTTGATAATAACCCGTTGCAGCGATTTTATTTTATTCCCATGCGATTTGAATTCCTGATGGTACTTGTTTAGCATGTAAATGCTGTTCGGGATCCCGATAACAATGAGGAGGGAAGGGATCATACCTGTAAGCAGGGTAATTTTGTACCCGAACAAAGCCATGGTCCCCAATGCCCAGAGAATGCCTATCAGAACGATTGAAAGTGGAATAATAACCGCCTTAAACGATTTGAAAAAAAGGAAAAGCACGATCACGCAAAGTCCCATGGCCAATGCGCTGAACAGGTAGATTTCTTTTTTTATCCGGATTGAATTGATGACCCGGATGTAAGGAAGTCCCGAATAATGGACATCAAGTTTCGTATCTTCTGAAAATTCATCGCAACGGATCTTGATGGCAGTGACCAGTTTTTCCCGTTCCTTGGATTGCATTTTATCCTTATTAACCGTAATGGCAAGGGTAAATGCATTGTCTTTTGGATTATAAAGAAGTTCCCTGTAGAAAGGGAGTGACTTAAATACTCCTGCCAGACTATCCAGTTCTTCCTGGTTATCTATTTGTCCGGGAAATATGGGAACCAGTTCGAACTTCCGTTCCTGAACATTCTTTTTTAGATTATACGCGTTTGATGCGGAAATCAGGTTTTCAACACCATCTATTTCTTTCAGGTCATGGTTAAGTTGACGCCATTTTTTAAAATGGGACAGTTTAAAAAAATCAGGATCTTCAATCCCGACAACAATAATATTTCCTTCTTCTCCAAAAATATTTTTAAAGCGCTGGTAGTCAATGTTGGCACTGTCTTTTTTTGGCAATAGTTGGGAATATTCATAGGACATTTCTACCTTACTCCCCTTGTACGCCATGAAAATAGTAACAAGTCCAAGTAAAATCAGTAAAAAGATCCTGTTTTTTAGGATAAATCTGGAAAGCCAAACCCACATATTTTATATAATTTCGAGAAATACAGGGCGAAAATAGTTATTAAATTGGGATTACGAAAGAAAGATCTGCAGGATATCCGAAACCTGTGATTTGCGTATTTTTTGTTACATAACAATAGGGTGGAAAATAGATCGTGTGCTCCCTCTAGAAATAAAACATTTACTCTAAATGTCCTGTCTTCAAAAGCAGGGACTGTTTTTAATTTTCAGGTTCCAATGCGGGAATAATGTCGTATAACTATTAAGAATATTTAACTTTTCATAATGACTTGGCGTATGCTATCCCAAAAACTAAAACTGATATTATGAAAAAATACTATTATCTCGTAGCTACACCGGAGTCGCTGATCGCTTCTCATCTGGCTCCTGTCGATTTCGGAAATTATCTGGCAGTAGGGACCAAGAAGCAAATCCGGGGCGAAGCCATTTATTTTGAAATTGATCCTGATAAAACCGAGTTGCCCCAGGATTATGTGGAAATGAAAATGAAACCCTACGAGAACGGAGAGCCTAAACGTTCTGTTTATCTTTCTATTTACCGTTGTTTCGAAAGGATCCCGTTAAAAGCGTTGCGAAATCTGTACCTGGCTACAGATGACGGGCGTATCCTGGAAATTCAGCATGGTGATTATATCGATAATAATATTTCCGGGGAAATCCATCTTTACCAGCAGCTGATCCCTAATACGACCCGGGTTGCAAGTAAACTGTCTCCCGTGAATTTTATACGGCTGCTGACAGATTTGAATAATCCGGTTTCTGCGCCGAAGATTTTCGTGGTCGATTTGAAACTGAACGAGCTTGTAAGTGATCCCAAAGCTCCCTTGAGCGACCTACCCTATCCGAATCCGGATCATTTGAGGGATTGTATAATAAAGCTCAAAGAATCTCCGGGACGACAGACAAAAACGGTATTGAGGTCTATTCGCGATGACATTTCATACCGGACGGTCAAAACCGGTTTCTTTGTCGGGGACCACGACCATTACTTGTTTTATCCATTTCCCAAGGTTGCCGATCTGGAAGGAAAATATTATACATGGTGGCGGTCCGCCCTGGTAAAACATTTTTAGAAGATTAAGCGATCTATCCTGTTCTGTGTCAGAGTAGATCGAAAAAATGTGGGACCGCCATTTGGGTGGTCCATCTTTTTTTAGTTACGGGATGTCCGGTTTTTCGATGTTTTCAGCAATAAATTTTTCGAAAAAATTTTTTGTTTTCCGAAAAGCTGTTATTTTTGCAACGCTTTTGAAAGATCAAGGCAAATAGAAAAACAAAAAAATTCCCCAATAGCTCAGTTGGTTAGAGCGGCGGACTGTTAATCCGTAGGTCGTAGGTTCAAGTCCTACTTGGGGAGCCGGCACAAAAGACAAAAATTTTAAAAAAAAGAACAACCGTGCAAGCATCTGACTTGCACGGTTGTTCTTTTTTACGTGAAGGCCAAAAAAAGTTGTGGGGAATCAAAAAAAAAGTCAGAGATTTGTGTTTTTTAGACGAGACAAAAACAGGTTGAGAAAAAGATAAGTTTATCATTGCCAGACAGGCAGAATACCCGTTTAATCAAAATTCCGATGGCCTTTCTGATTTTGGCAATCAGGTCCCGCTTACCGGATCCGGATTATTTTTAAGCACAAACAACCACGTTTTTTATCACTTCTGTCCTTGAGCCGGACAGGCCTTTCCTTTTCCATTCGATGAAAAGGAAGCAAAAATCTTGTCAAAACGAACCCTCCGCCGAACGTTTTGACGGCCCCCGCACCGCTCTGTTCTGCTTTCGCGACGGAGTATTGACGGTTTTCGGGATGGTCTGTCCTGTCCATTCCAAACTTTTTTGATAACCGCTCAACGAATGCTTCTGCTGAATCTTTCAATGCAAAACGAAAGGCTTTTAGGGAAACTTTGAATGGTGTGACAGATTCTTATTTCTTCCTTTTTCGTCTCACTAAATTTATGCTTAACAAGGATACCCCTCGGAAATATTAAGTGATCCAAAAAAAGTGAGCCCATTTCGGTGGATTAGATTATTTAGGCATAGATTTGAAAAATGAAACCTCAAAACATAGCCACCCCATACTTCATATAGAAATTTAAGGATATAGCCTATAAGCATGATTTTTCAGCTTTATACTTTATTCAAATGATTCCTTTTCGTTTGATAGTGCAATAAATAGGCACGTTTTGTTTTTTCGTTTAAGAAAGAACGATAAGTTAATTCCTCAACCATTGGTTGTTTTTGCAGGTAAGGGGAAAGGATTTTATCCCTCCGTTTTTCATTGACACCGAATCTTCTTGCCAATTCCTGAAAATCTTGTAATCCGGGATGGTTGCTTTTTTTCATTTCCTCAGATTTAAAACCATCGCTGAACAATCCCCTATCCAATGCAAAATCTGAATCATCCACGTGGATTCTTGTATTCAGCAAATCGTAGGCCGGACTCATGACATAATCTCCTCCCGGTGTCTCAATAAGAGAAAAGTTTTTCAGGTGGGCATCCCCGTTTGAAAAGAGGAAGTTGAAAACAATCAATGAATACAGCTTTTCGATTTCCACCCGCCAGGCAGGGACATATTTCTTTAGCAGTTCACCCATCGCCTCATAGCTGTAATCGTATTTGAAGTTATGCCCGGCATTTTCTTCTGTTTTCCCGGCGAGCGTTGCAAAATCTTCCTTTCCCCATTTCGAACCATTTTCTTTTACATCGAACCGTTTGGTAATATAGGCAGGTTCCCCATTGCTGAAAAAGATCAGTGCATTTTCGGCAGTCTGCAGTCCATATATCTGCCGGGCAATTTGCATGGTTAAATGTTCGTTTGCCGGAACCTGGTCAACACTTTTCACATCTCTGGGGACAGGCTTTAATATGTAAGTCCCTTGTTCCCCTTCTTCGGTCAGGCGCAACTTATTTTTGTCTAGCAGAAGCGATAGTTTTTCCTGAACGCCGGATATTGAAATCCGTTTCCTGTTCTCTATAAATTTTTCAGCATCCTCCTCATTGCTTTGCTGCGGTGGGGTGTAGTGCAACACATGACTGACTTTTCGTCCTTCAAAAACCCGTCTTAAACAGGTTGTACTGTAAGTATCGAATCCTTCAGCCAATGTCCCCGGACAATATTTTATTTCTGGTAAGCTCATTCTTTAATTTCTGAGATGGTTATTGCTCCAATGGTATCTGTTTTAGCTGTTGCCAGTAACAAACCGAAAAAGTCTTTCTCGTCAATTTTTAGATGACGGGTTTGCAACTGCCTGTTCACTCCTTCCGACAACATGTTAAAGAAAAACGGGAACAAATATTCCGACTTGTAAACCTGTTGGCTTTTCGGCATGGTGAGGCTAATCGGTGGAAATTTTCCATTGGCAAACCAATTGTCATCGTACCTGAATTCGTAATTGTTGGCTGAATATTGAGTGAGAATTCCAACCAGCTCGCCATTTCTATAAACATTCGCTTTTCGCATCGGTTACAGCTTTGGTTGTTTTATTTCCAGTTTTAATTCCATCCCAAGGATATCAGCAATTTTATTGAGTATCTCAACTGTTGGATTTGCTTGTCCCCGTTCAATTTTATACAATGTATTTATGCTGATATCAGCCATTTCAGCAAGGTCGGGCTGGGTAATCCGAAGTACCTTTCTTCTTTCCTTTATTTGCACTCCTATTTCTGAGGTTGTCATTATAATGTGATTTTGGGGTGAAATTAATTATTTTAACAAATAAAAACAAAATAAATCATATTTTAGCGTGATATTAGAGTGAAAATAGAAGGTATTGTCAATTCAATATTTATAAATCACATCATAATGTGATTTTTTTATTTGTTAGAGGAAAGAAATATCGTGCATTAACCGGAAACCTCTTAAAAGAGCCACGTACTTCCTCTCTGGCGCTGAACTGAATGAAATCAATGAGAAAGTTTGAACCAATGAGCACCCGAAAATCAGGAGCTTGTATGGATTTATAAATATTCTTGGCAAGGTATTTTTAAGCGTTGATGCGTTTATCGTTTTCATCTAGGTCATTTAAAATAAATTGAGCCCGTTGAGAGACTGACATTCGTGGTATGTCAACTGGTTGATAACTTAGATGTTGATACGTTTTCTTCATCATTTCGTATGTTCGTGTGGCCTCGTTAAAAGACTGTCTGCGTTCTTTGTCCTGGTGGAATATTTCCTCCCATGGAGGAGTGATGTAAACTCTTTTATAATAAGGCGCTGATTTTATAATTATAAGCAGCTCGTTGGGAATGGGAAGGCCACATAAGTCCAGATACCCCAGAATATCTGGCAAGCCTCTGTCGAAAAATACAGCAGTTTTGTGAACTAAATGTTCCTGGTAGTCTAAATGTGATTTACTCAACATTGCCAAGGCGTAAGACATTCGATTTTTCCAGGGAAGCTTATTCCCTCCAATAGCGACTTGTTCCCGAATGATTTGACGTCCTGCTTCTGGAACACATTTATACCCCATGGTCGCTAGTTCATCGATGATAGATGTTTTTCCCATTCCTGGTCCGCCCGTTAAAATGATAAATTTTTTTTCTTGAAATGCTTTTAATTCTTTATTTGTCATTTGGTAAAACTTTATCGTGCTATTTAGCTCTCTGTTAGATCGTAATTGAGGTTGATTTCTTCTGGAAATGCCTTTCGGATATCAATAAGAATTAGTGCCGGCCTCTCTTCCCTAAACTTCATTTTTCGCTTCAGGTTAAAGGGCTACTCCGCGTAATGAGCCCGAACATTGATAATTTTCCCTTTTTCGTTTAAAAGCATAAATTCTGCTGACTTAAGGTTTTTAACGCTGGAATAATATAAAACGACAGATTGGATTCCGGTCAGGGATTTGTGCAAATCAAAATGCAAATCGGGGTATTTGGATAACGCCTTGTTAAAATATTCTCTTAAAGCAGTGGCCCCGGTAAGGTGCCCCTTTGTTTCCGGGAAAATCTCTGCTACGATTGGAGAGTAAAATTCGACATCATCGTCATAGTGTTTCATGATCGCTTCCAGATCATGATTGTTCCAGGCGTTGAGCCATTCTTGTGTAAAGTCTTTACCGTTCATTGTTTAATCGTATTTTATTTTTAAGATTGAATAATATTCTTGTCAATGTGTCTGTAAGAAAGTTATCTCACCGCGTTTTCATTATAAAAATAGGTTGTTCCCCAGATCAAACAAACCAGTATCAACGCGAAATAAGCCTTCAGTTTCATATTGTGAGTTCAATAAAATGATGATTATTAACAAAAATCATAACTTTGCATGAATCAAAACAGATTCAGAATTATATTTTTATAGCATAACAGATTTGCCCAATGAAAAAGTTTCTTTACCAGGAAATAGCTGGGAAATTTGCCCGGCTTATTGAAGACGGGACTCTGAAAACAGGGGAAAAATTGCCCTCAATAAGATCATTGAGCCAAGAAGAGCACATCAGTATTAGTTCTGCTTTTCAGGCATATATTTATTTGGAAAACAAGGGATTAATTGAAGCGCGCCCAAAATCCGGCTATTATGTTAGTTATTCTCTGACGCAACTTCGGAAGATTACAAAAGTGGATTATCGGCAAATTGCAGAAAATGAACAAGATCTTACTTTAATGGAAGAAGTATATGCAAAACTAAAAGCGCAGGATGTAATTAATTTGTCAATCAATAAGCCAGATTCAAAAATATTACCAATTGCAAAGCTAAAAAATTCCCTGCTAAAAGTGATTCGAGAAAAACCGGAAGCACTGTTGGATTATAATCATCCATTCGGGAATCGGGAGTTAAGACGGCAAATTGCCCGGATTTCCTTTTCTGCCGGGGTTTTGGTTGACAGCGAGGATATCATTACCACCTCGGGTTGCCTGGAGGCAGTGGCTTATGCCGTTTGGGCCACAACAGATGTTGGTGATCCCGTGGCTGTTGAAAGCCCTACCTATTTTGGCTTGTTTAATGCTATCCGGGCTGCGGGACGTGTGCCTGTAGAAATAGCCACAGACCCGGCAAGTGGAATTGACCTGGAAGCACTGGAAAAACAGATTACAAAGCATAAAATTAAAGCCTGCATTGTGACCTGCAGTTTCTCGAACCCATTGGGTGCGAATATGCCGGAGAATAAACGAAAACAATTGGTAAGTCTGGCGGAAAAGCTGAACTTTTTCCTCATTGAAGATGATATTTATGGTGAAATTTATTTTGACGAATCAAGACTAAAGGCGTGCAAGGCATTTGATACAAAGGGGCGTGTTTTATTGTGTTCTTCACTTTCGAAAACAGTGGCTCCTGGTTACAGAATTGGCTGGATTATTCCGGGTGATTTCAAACGTACTGTTTTGGACTATAAGCTTAATCATTCTGTTACAACATCTTCTTTAACAGAGATTGCAATGGCCGACTTTCTTGCCAATGGAAGATATGACCTGCATATGCGAAGTTTGAGAAAATCGCTTCACGAACAAAGTCTTCAGTACTTAAAAGCGCTTTATGATTATTTCCCTGATACAATTCGGGTGTCTCAGCCCAAAGGCGGATTTGTTATTTGGATAGAGTTGCCGCAAAGTATAGATAGCGCCGTCCTCTATCGGAAAGCGATTGAACAGAAGGTCATTGTTGCACCAGGTCAGTTATTTTCACAGCAACAAGATTTACACAACTATTTTCGTCTAAGTTTTGGAACACCTTTCAGTGACGAAGTAGAGCTGGCTCTCCAACGTTTAGGAAAGCTTGTGGTTAACTGGGCGCCGGACAGGTGACCTTTTCCCTGGATTTGCCTTAAGTTATTTATAACTGTTTGTTTTCCTACGTTTTCCATGTCTGCTTTATTATTTGGAGATGTATCTGTCTCCCTCCGCAAAAGGAGATGAAATTACCAGGAACCGTAACTTGCCGGATGCCGAATTCCGGATTTGATGAATAACACCCTTCGGAACAGATAAGCCATCTCCTTGTTCCAGACATATCATTTCCCCGTCATAAACAAAGTTTGCCTGTCCTTCGAGTATATAGAAGAACTGGCGGGTGTGTTTATGAAAATGGAGTTCTTCTGTTGTGTCCGGGGGCATCAGTTCTTCTTTTACACTCATCGTATCTGTTTGATTTAAGATATATGCCAGGCACCCTGAGCCCCAATGGTATGATTGACTGCTATGCCTGTTAACCTTGCCGGTATTTTTACCGATATGTTTATTCATGTCACAGGAGTATGAAATTAATCCCAGGTGTTTTCAATATTTTGGAGCAAAAATATCATCTTTGAATAGGTTTAAACAGATTCAGAAATTTGTTGTTATTACGAATTATATGGAGAAGTCACAGCTGAAAGCAGTTATTTTTGATATGGACGGGGTCATTATTGATTCGGAGCCATTATGGGCAAAGGCTGAGTTTGATGTTTTTTCCTCAGTCGGGGTGACGTTGACAGAAGCACTCTGCCGGAAAACGGCAAGCATGACAACCAGGGAAGTAAAAAATTTCTGGTTTGAGCGTTTTCCGTGGAAGAACCAAAGTCTGGAAAGTGTTGAGAACCGGGTAATTGATTTGGTTGGAAATCTGATTCAGACGGAAGGGCAAGCTATTGATGGCATTCGCGAGCTTGTGATGGCCCTGAAAGATAACGGATTAAAGATAGGCCTTGCGACCAACTCTCCTGAACGATTAATCCCGCTGGTTCTGGAGAAAGTAGGAGTTCTGGAGTATTTCGATGCCTGGAGTTCCGTGGAAAATGAAGAAAACAGAAAGCCATATCCGGATGTCTATTTGTCCACTGCCCGCAAATTAGAAGTTAATCCGGAACATTGTATGGCTATTGAAGATTCCTCGTTGGGACTTGAGGCAGCTAAGAAAGCGGGAATGTTTGTAACCGTTTTGGCTAAAGATTGTGTTCCTGTCAACGAATACAGCCTGGCGGATCAACAAATAGGCCATTACCGGGAATTAATTGTGTAACTATTAAATACCAGAACATGCCTTTCATTTTCAGTCAAAAAGAATTGGTTTTCGAAACAAACAGGCAAGCCCCGGAACAGTTTCAATTGGAAACATCTGTCCCCAGATTGTCAAAGGTTACTGACTCAAAACACCTGGTTTTTGATTTTCGGCAGTTGGCGCCCGGAAAGTATTCATTTCCCTATCACTTTCACCGGAACGCGGAAGAGATTATTTTCATTCTTTCGGGGAGTATGACATTACGAAGTCCGGAAGGCTTTCGGGAAGTTAAGCAAGGCGACCTTATCTTCTTTGAAATCGGGGAAACAGGAGCTCACCAGTTTTATAACCACACTGATGCCGATTGCTCTTACCTGGATTTACGTACTGCTGTAGGAATTGACGTTTGCGAATATCCTGATTCCGGGAAAATAAACATTCTGCCTTATTTCGAGAATTTTGTTAAAAACAGCCAGGTTGGATACTTTGATGGCGAGGAAGGTATCGATAGCAAGTGGAAAGGTCGCGAGCTTTAAGTTTATCATCAATAATGACTGTTTTGTCTGAAATAAAGTTCAAAAAAGCAACCGGGTGTTCCAATGCCCCAAATCTACGGGATTTTCAAGGTCTGGATAAATACATTCCTTGTCTGATGTTCTTTGGATTTTCTAATTTCTTATGTTGCTGATAGTAATTTGGTTAAAAACATGATCCAAACCCTGCCCGTGGAGCACAAAAGACCAATGAAATGCGTAAAAATGTTTGACGACAATGAGCTACATGTGTTTCTTGTTTTATGCCTGCCCTGAAATTTACGGTATTTGTTGTAATTACTTTTTGAACAACCTCAGCAAGGGAATACATCTGTTTAACGATAAAAATATTTACCGGTGAGCAATAAGCCTGCAAAAACGAAAGCGCCAAAAACAAGACTGCTTGCAGCCAGTTGCATACCACCTGAAATAACATGGCCACTTGTGCATCCTCCGGCCATTCGTGCGCCAAAAATTAAAATGAGACCTGCGAAGAATGCCCAGGTTATGCGGGTCACTTTGGAGGAACTTCTGTATTTCTGCCAGTTGGAATGTATAAGGGTAAATTTAAATTCGCCACGCATCTTTGCTATTACGAAGCCTGCCAGCAAAGCTCCCAGCAGAAAGATCATTTCCCAGTTTCCCGGTGTCTCGATTTTTGTGAAATATTCGTTTGCGGTGCTGCATGTTAATGAGTCGGCCAGGTAAGGAAAAGAAGTTGATGCGCCAATTGGCCGGTTTTGCCCGATTTTTAGAAAGACGATACCATTCAGCACAGCCAGGGCAATTCCGGAATAGAGCCATCTTTTATCTTTGGGATTTTCGCTTCTGCGGTTTAGTCTAAAGGCAGTGAATAGTAATACTGCTGCGATCAGGATAACAACGATTACGAAGAGCGCCTGTCCTCCGATCAACCCGGAAACAGAGATATTGCCCCAGTCGGGTCCCAGCACGCTCTGCATGGACGGATAAAGTTCAGTAAATATCCAACCACCAAACAAGCCTCCTGCCAAACCGGCCAGTGCATCGAGTGATCCTTGTCCAAGGGAAATTATCAGCGTACCCGGGCAATAGCCAAGAATGGCCATGCCTATGCCAAAGATAAATCCACCAAGCATGATACCGGTCGCAATAAAGGGTTTGATGTGATAGGATGCCAGCCCGAAGTGAATCTCGAGCGCCAGCAATATGGCACCAACACCGATAGCAGTCAGAATTGCTTTAGCAACGGTGAAATCCCGGAGCATGGCCATTCCGCTAATCACATTATACTTATTCAGATTGGCATAGGCGATGATCGCTCCAAATAAAAATCCCAGTAATAAAATTACGAACGTTGTCATATCTTTCTTGTATTGTCGACATCAGGAGACAGGTACGGAATTAATTACAGACAAAATTATTGGAAACAATTAATAGAGTCCTCCTGTCGCCCTGAGCATTGTTTTGACAGTAAATATAACGCTCATTTTTCATTTCAGAATACATTTATATATAAATATTTGCATGTATTCTTAAGGTTGAATTAATATATGATCTTTTGGTGAGCTAAGTTCATATGTAAGAAATGAGGCTCTTTTACAAAAAGTAGAAAATTGATTCTGTAAAGAAGAACTACCTGTCATGAAAGGATACTTTTGTGAATGTCTAAAAACGGGATTACCTTTGTAGGTAGGATCTTATAATTGCCAAACCATTATAAATAATAGTGTTATGATTGAATTTATTAATGATTATAAAGTATAAACAGATTGTCAAAGTAGACAAGGTGAAAATTTAACATAAATTACTCAGACATGAAAAAAATTGAGAAACTATCGGAAAATACGCACTACCGTGCGATTGATCTGGGCGCTTTAGGTGGATTGATGGATTACTCGCTGGTCCATCCTGTCAATAAACGGACCATTGAAGGCAAAGTATTTTTAAAAGAGGCTACAAAAGCTACCGGCACCGAAATTTCGTTTAATATGCTTCCTCCGGAAACAGAAGTGCCTTATTTTCATATTCACCGGAAAAATGAAGAAACCTATATTATTTTGAAGGGATTTGGTTCTTTTCAGGTTGACGATGATTGTTTTAGCATCAGGGAAGGTAGCGTAATCCGTGTGGCACCGCAAGGGAAAAGAGGGTTGTGCAATAAATCCGGTGAGGCAATGATCTATATGGTTATCCAGTCAAAAGAAAATTCGCTGGAAGAGTATACCACAGCTGACGGAGAAAGGCTTCCCGTTGAACCAAAATGGAGATAAAAAGAGAGGTCTCCCTTCGTCCGGATGAATATCCGGTAAAAACTAAAATCGGAGGCGTCGGTAATATTTTGAAAAGCATACTCAGTTGGTAACCCGGGATAGACTTCCTGATTGTGCTCCCGGGTTATCAATAACGTAATAATTATCAATTTATTGATTAACAGTGATGATGCAAAAAAGTATTGTATATTTGACGGTCAGTTGAATCGGCTTTCATTAGTTTAATTTTTATATTTTTGTCATTTGCTAATGAAAACCGATGGACAAGAACGAACAACAACTTTTTGAAAGGTTAAGAAACAGCGACGAAGCTGCTTTCAGAGTTATTTACAACAATTATTCTTCAAGGTTGTATTATTTCGTTTTGGAGTTCATTCACTTAAAAGACGCTGCTGAAAATATTGTTCAGGATATTTTTGTAACGCTTTGGAACAAACGTAAGGACTTAAAAGACGGGACTAACCTGTCTTCATACCTTTTTACGGGAGCCAAAAACAATGCTTTATACAGGCTGCGTGACAAAAAATACAGGCAAAAACTGTTCTCAAATGCAATGGATGTCAGCGAGCTGAATTTAAGCATTGATGCATTAACTACCGTCGATACATCTGCTTTTGCATTTCAGGAAATTGAACAAATTATCCAGGAAACGTTAAGCAGCCTGCCTCCCCAGTGCAGAAAAGTCTTCGAACTAAGCAGGTTTCAGGAAATGAAAAACCGGGAAATAGCCGAAGAACTCAATATTTCTATAAAAACAGTAGAAGGACATATCTCAAAAGGAATTAAAACATTCAAAGTTGCCCTGAAAGATTACCTGCCTTTAGTTGCATATCTGTTTGTACTCTAAAATTCAGTATATTACCATCCTGGTAAATAAAAATACGTAAAAATTCAGAACTCCTGACCTGAGAAATATGAATCAAATAGTTAATGGATTTGGATCGTAAAAGATGAAGTCGCATTTTTACAGGAAAAAATACGGTTATGCAAATGCAGCTTCCCATTTTCCCGGCATCGACCAAACTGGTGAATTCGAACGTTGGATTCTTTGAGAAAGACGATTTTGTCTATTACCTGCATAATGGATCACCCATTTTCTGCCATGATAAGAATGACCTGAACAGCTACCGTTATATTTTGGCCAATATGGTCGTGAGCCGGTTATGCAGCCCCACGGAGTTGGCCAAAGCCTTAGGGGTAAGTAACCGGAATATCCAGCGTTATGCCAGGACCTTACGGGAAAAAGGGACGGATTGGTTTTTCCACAAACAAGGCAAGCATGGGGATGCTCATAAGCTGACCGATGAAGTGTTAAGGACAGTTCAGCAGATGCTTGACCGGTATGAGCCGGTAGCCAGGGTAGCCAGGGAGTTGGGGGTTACCGAAGGAGCGTTGCGTTACCACATCAGGCAAGGGACCATTAAAAAAAAGAGCCGCCCGGAGGGATATCCCCGGCTTTGAGTTTACCCTCCCATCGCAACCATCTGGATCTGCTTGCCGGTGAACTAATGGGTATGGGGGCAACAAGAACAGAAGAACGGGAGATGGCTGTTCAACACCAAATAGATACCACCCCGATATATTTTGAAGCTTGTGAAAGTGTCCCCGAAGCAGGGGTACTGCTGCTGTTACCCTTTCTGGAAGAAACCGGCCTGTTTAGTTTCAGGGAGCACTACCAAGAACTGGATCCGGGCTATTATTACCTGGATTTTATCGTTTTATTTTTGGCTTTCATGTATTTGCGCAGGATCAAAAACCCCGAGCAGTTAAAGCACCACAGTCCCGGTGAATTTGGCAAGATCATGGGCCTGGACCGGGTACCGGAAGCCAAATGCTTACGGGGTAAATTAAAAGAGATCTGCACCCAGGGGCACACCCGGGATTGGAACATGGAATTGGCCGGCAAGTGGTCATGTGCAGAAGAAAACGAGTTTTATTACATTGACGGGCATGTTCAGGTTTACACCGGATACCAGGCCCGCCTGGGAAAGAAACATGTATCCAGGCAAAAGCTTTGCCTGCCGGGGATGCAGGAATTTTGGGTAAATAACTCCCGGGGGATGCCTTATTTCTATGTCACCGGGCAGGTGAATGAGAAGTTACTGGAGATGCTGGACGGGGCCATTATCCCCGCGTTACTGGAACAGATGCCGTGCAAATATACCCCGGAAGAATTGGAGCAGGACCCTGACCTGCCCCGGTTAACCCTTGTTTTCGACCGGGAAGCATACAGCCCTGAGTTTTTTAAAAAAATATGGGATGATTACCGCATTGCCGTGATCACTTACCGCAAAGCAGTGAAAGATTGCTGGGATGAAAATGACTTTTCCCCTTACACCATTGATATCGAAGGTAATCCAAACACCATGATGCTGGAAGAAAAACCGGTGGTATTGAACGGGGTACCCATGCGGGAAGTCAGGAGGTTATCGGATGGGCACCAAACCAGCGTGATCACTACCAACAAAAAATTGTCGGTCTTGCTGATTGCCCTTTACATGTTTGCCCGCTGGAGCCAGGAAAATTTTTTCAAGTACATGAGACAAGACTACGACTTTGACCGGATCATGCAATACACAGTAGAACAGATCGATCAGGAGATGGTGGTAAACAATCCTGAGTACAATAATATCACCTGCAAAATCGGTAAGTTAAGGGAAAAGATCAGCCGCCGCAAAGCCCTTCTGTTTGAGTTGATCGAAGATCACCTGGAAGAAGACCTGGATCACTCGGGCAAATACCAGCAAAGACAGGGCAAAGTCCGCGAGGAACTCCGGGAACTGGAAAATCTGGAAAAAGAATGGCTGGAGAAAAGAAGCCGGATCCCAAGCCGGATCAAAATCAGGGAAATGCCCCAAGAGATCCGCTACGCCAAATTGCATACCGAAAGTAAGCGTTTCCAGAACATCATCAAGATGATCTGTTACCGGGCCGAAACTTCTTTTGCCAACCTGCTCTCCCCTGGCTTTAAAAGAAGCGTCGATGAAAAACGAACCCTGGTAAAAAGTATGATCAAGTCACCGGCAGACATCATCCCGGATGCGCAAAATAACAAACTGACCGTAAAAATCTATAGCCAGTCAACCAGCAGAATGAATGCTGCCCTTCAGAAAGTAATCCAACAAATCAACGCCTGTCAGACAAAATATCCCGGGACTAACCTGGTGCTTAACTTTGAAATCGCGACATGAATTTTACGTCAGGTCAGGAGTTCTGAAATTATAAAGCACGACCAAGGGTAAGTGCTGGTTCTTGCATTATTTTCTATGTGATATGGAAAAATTCGAAGACATACTAAAACTGGTTACAGGCAATTTGGCCGGAAAAGAAAAAGAAAAGGTACTTTCTGAAATCAATGCCCGGAGAGAAAATCGGGAAATTTTCAGGAAAGTAAAAATTGCATGGGCAATCCTTTGTTCGGATAAACAATTAAGCGATTATGATGAAGAGAATTTATATCTGAAGATTCAGAAAAAAATTTCAGGAAGAAAAAGGAACCTGATACCGGCAGTTTATACAGTGCTTAAATATGCTGCTGTTATAATCATTATGATTAGCCTGACAACAATATTTTATTTAAATAGGCAAGGGCAAAATAATAATTCCGAAACCACATATACTTCTGTGGTAACTGAAACCGGCCAACGGTCTAAGGTCATTTTACCCGATAGTTCAATCGTATGGTTAAATTCAGGTACGGCACTTTCTTATCCAAACAACTTTTCCGGTCAAAACAGGAAAGTTTTACTCAACGGGCAGGCATTCTTTCAGGTTTACCACAAAGAAAATTCCCCATTTTCGGTACAAGCGAATGGTTTGATAGTAACAGTACGGGGTACGAAATTCGATGTAGATGCCTATCCTGATAACGATAAGGTTGCTGTTGTGCTCGAATCCGGAAAAGTAGAACTCACCCATCAGGGATCCAGGGCTTTTAGTTATACCATGCGACCCGGGGAAAAAGCGATCTATAACATAACCAATAGCTTAATGAATATAAGTTATGTTGATGCTTTGGTTTACTCATCCTGGAAAGACGGAAAACTTATATTCCGGAACGAACCGATAGACAATGTATTTGAAAAACTAAAAAAATGGTACAACATCGACATTGAAGTTGCCGACCCCGAAATTTACAATTCTGTCTTCTCCGGGACAATACAAAACGAGAGTTATGAAGAAATCTTCAGGCTTATCGGGGCCGTTTGCCATGTCAATTGTAAATTGATACATAATTACGAAAAAGAAGCTAAACCCGAAATTGTCATTTCAAAAAAATAAGAGATTGTCTAACTTAAAAATCGATGCTTATGATATGAACAAATTAAACAAATAAAAAAGGAGATGCTGCTAACATCTCCCTTCCATCTTTTAATGCCTCGCGGTATAAAGGGGCAGAGGCACAATTAACTTGAATTTTGATAATCCAAATTGGAACAAATTTATGAAAAAGATTTATTATGGATTGATTTCCGGTGCATTTATGATCTGGAAATCCAAATTATTGAAAAGAATGAGGATCGTTGCATTGTTAATTTTGATTGCAATAACCCAAACATTTGCGCTCGATAGTTATGCGCAAAACAAACGGTTAAGCCTTAGTATTAAAAATGAAAAAATCATCGACATTCTGAACGAGATAGAAAATCAATCCGAGTTCTATTTTATGTTCGACGCTTCAAAAATCGATGTAACCCAAAGGAAAAGTATTGATTGTGAAAACCGGGCTATAACCAGTATTCTCGACCAGCTTTTCGAAAATACCGGGATAACATACCGTATCAGCGAACGCCAAATCGCGCTTATCAGCACTGAAATTACAGATAGCGGACAAGTGCTGACAGTCTCCGGGAAAGTTACCGACTCCTCCGGCGTTCCCTTACCCGGAGTTTCGATCGTAATAAAAGGTACTACCCAGGGAATTATTACCGATGCCGACGGCAAATATTCATTAGCTAATGTTTCCGGAGATGCGGTACTCGTGTTTTCGTTTGTAGGAATGAGGAGCCAGGAGATATCGGTCGGCGGTAGAACCATCATAAATGTTACCCTTGCCGAAGAGTCCGTAGGCATTGGTGAGGTTGTAGCTGTCGGATATGGAACGCAATTAAAAGTATCGTTAACAGGCTCTATATCATCAATTAAGATGACTGATGAAAAAAGAGACATTTCAACCTCAAACTTGTCTTCGGTTTTAGCAGGCTCAATGGCAGGTCTGAGAGTTAACAGTTCAACCGGGGTTCCCGGGGTTGCTTCGTCAATTAATATACGAACTAACAGTTCCTGGAATTCAACCCCACCGGTATATGTTATTGATGGTGTTGTTCGGGAAAAAGAAGACTTCGACAGGCTGGACGCAAGTGAGGTTGATAATATCAGTATATTGAAAGATGCCGCCGCTACTGCTATTTATGGTTCCCGTGCATCGGGAGGTGTTGTTCTTGTTACTACCAAACAAGGGAAAGAAGGTAAAACAGAAATTCGTTATACCGGATCATATGCTTTCGAAACACGAGGCATGGAGATGAAACGTTCTTCCGGAATTCAGGTTGCCGAAATGGCCAATTATATCTGGCGTGACGATACATCTAATTGGACATGTTGGGATGATGATGAGATTGCCTACATTAAAACTGTAAATAATGGATGGGGTTATGATGTGATTGATGAATGTTGGCATACCCCAACTTCTACACACCATGCCATTAATGTAAGCGGAGGAACGGATAAGATAAAATACTTTGTAAATGGTTCTTATTTTGGACAAGATGCATTTTTGGCAAATGTTGATTATCACAAATATAATCTTCGCGCAAATATAGAAGCCAAGGTAAGCGAAAATTTGAAAATTGCAGTACAACTTTCGAATATCTTCAGTGATAAAGATAACATCACTTATGGAAATGGGAATGATGATTTATCCGGTATCTATACACACATGCGTTGTATTCAGCCATATTATCGTGCTTATACAAACGATGGTAAACCCATTGATTGGGGATGGATTGGAAATTTAGCCGAATTTACGACCAGTAACTCTGGGTATGTCCGTTCTAACACACAGAACACAGAATCACTATTTCGCTTAGAGTATAACATTCCTTACATAAAAGGATTAAGATTCAAAAGTCAATTTAGCTATAACACGTATTATTATGAAAAAAAGAAATTCCTAAAAAAGCAAACATTATATGAAGTACAAAAAGAGGGAACTCACGACATTATTTGGACAGATGAGATTTTAGGGGTAACAGAGAGTTCGACACCGACTAACGAGTACCTTGAAGAGGATGCCAATAGCAGTAAAAGTTATCAGTTGAACTTTCAGATTGATTATGCCCGCAAATTTGGGAAACATGATATATCCGCTTTTTTAGTATATGAACAGAAAGAAGGAAAAGAACGCTATTTAAATGGAGGGAGGAAAGATTTCCCGAATATTTTAAAAGATCAGTTTTTTGCTACCAGCAGTGCCAGAGAAGATTCCTGGGTTGGTGGAAGTGAATCAGAAAATGGTCGCCTTTCTTATATTGGACAAGCAAACTATTCTTTTGATAATAAGTATTTTTTGAATACTTCTATGCGTATTGATGGCTCAATGAATTTTCCCAAAGGACATCGATATGGATATTTTCCTGCTATATCCGGGGCCTGGATTATTTCTGAGGAGAACTTTTTTCACAGCGATAAAATAGATATGTTAAAATTTCGTTCTTCGGTTGGCTTAACCGGCAATGATGATGTCGTTGGTTGGCAATGGCAGGAATCATACGAATCAGGCAACTCTGCCTATTTCGGGACAACTCCCTCCATTAATGAAGGTATCACATTTGGGGGTGTCGCAAATCCATCGATTACATGGGAAAAAGCATTGTCATATAATGTTGGAATGGATATTTATTTGCTGAATCACTTTGATTTAACCGTTGACACGTGGTATCGGAATACTTATGATATTTTAGGGGCAAGAACGCTTTCAATCCCAACTACATTTGGTTTTACAATGCCTGACGAGAACTATGGTGAAGTCCACGCCAAAGGGATTGATCTTGAGCTTGGGTACCATAATAATATTAAAGATTTCAAATACCATATTAAAGGAACCTTTTCATATTCAGGAAATAAGGTTATAAAAAAGGACTATCCTACCGGATCTCCAGACTATGATAATCCGGTCGGTCGTCCTTTGGATTATATTGTTGGTTATCGCGATGCCGGAATTATCCGCACCCAAGAACAACTCGATGAAATACAGAATGAATACAATCAAAAATATGGGGAAGATGTTACTGTTTTCGGCTACCCTCTTGAACTCGGGATGTTGATGTATCAGGATCTTAGTGGTCCAGATGGAGTGCCAGACGGGCAAATTGACTCTTATGATCAGGATAACATTTGTAATCATTCTACGCCTCCTATATCTGCAGGCCTGACTCTTGGATTTGAGTGGAAGGGATTCTCTGTAGAAACTTTATTCCAGGGAGATTTCAACTACAAAAAGGTACTTGACAGCCGATATCTTGACTTTAATGAATGGAACCGTTTCCCGGCTATGTTGATGAACCATTGGAGTTTGGATAACCCCGATGGCTATTGGCCTGATCCTAAAGGGGCAGATACCTTTAAAAGTTATCAGCAAACATCTACTTTTACAATAAAGGATGCAAGTTTTATAAAAATGAGATATTTTAATATTGCTTATAATATTCCCAAAAGAATTTTAAATAACTATGTAAAATATATAGGATCAGCTCGTTTGTTCTTTAACTCAACTAACCTGTTAACAATCACGAAATTTGATTACTGGGATCCTGAATTAGATTCCACAGGATCATACCCAAATATGAAGACTTTTAACTTTGGTATAGACGTTACATTTTAATATGAATTTTTATGATTAATTCAAAAAATAGACTCATGAAAAATACGAACATTATGATATTAGCTTCATGTCTGTTTTTATCGATCTCATGTACCTCTGTTTTAGATAAAGAAGACTATAGTTCTATTACCCCGTCTGATGTGTGGAGTAGTGCAGACATGATTGATGCAGTATTAAATGACATATATGGATCATTAATGCCGGGCTGGGATTACGATGCCAGCGTTTCGGATGAAGCGCCAGACCCTCAGGGGGAGATGAACGTTTTTTTGAAAGGGACTGCAACTATTGATGATTGGGACTGTTGGCTATATAATGATATTGAAGAAATAAATCTATTTCTTGAAAAAATGCAAGGAACCGATTTTACGGACGAGATACCTGAATGGGAAGGACAGGCCTTATTCTGGAGAAGCTGGTGTTATTTTAAAATGGTAAAAGGATATGGAGGGGTTCCATTGATTATTGAACCTCAAGATGTTACAGACACAGAGTCGTTGTTTGTTACACGGAGTTCTACTTCTGAATGCTTTGAGCAAATTTGTGCCGATCTGGATAGTGCCATAGCTGAACTCCCAGACGAATGGGACGGTGATGATTATGGGCGTATTGATAAAGGTACCGCTATGGCATTCAAAGGTCGTGTACTTCTTTTTTGGGCAAGCCCATTGTTTAATCCTTCAAACGACATTACGCGCTGGCAAGAGGCGTATGAAGCCAACAAGGATGCTGTCGATTTTTTGTCAGGGCTTGGAAAGGGATTGCTGTCTGATTTTTCAGAAATTTGGACGGAAGAACAAAATAAAGAAGTAATTATGGTGAATCAGTTTTACTATCCTGATCATGTCTATGCTCAAAACAGCATTCGACCGATGTCTTATTCAAGTGACAGCTACGGTCATTGTATGCCTATGCTTAATACCGTTAATACCTTTCCGATGAGAGACGGATCAGACTTTGATCCCCTTACTACAGCTTATGATACCCTCTTTAAATCACGGGATGACCGCTTCTATGCTACTATTGCTTACAATGGCTGCGATTATAAAATTGGAGACCTGAATGATGGAGAACATCTTTGGATTGGGCGTACAAGCAGTGGTGGAATGTTAGAATATGCAGTACATAATCCTGCCGAAACTTTTAGTTATAATATAACTGGTTTTATGGATAAAAAAGGATTAGATCCAAGTCTTACAAAAGAGACTATATATGAGGCGACAGTGGACTGGGTTGAGATCCGTTTTGCAGAGGTATTGATGAATTATGGAGAAGCAGCGAATGAACTCGGAAAAACATCCGAGGCTCTGGATATACTTTACCAGATAAGAAAACGTGCAAGCATCCTTTCTGGAGATGACAGCCATTATGGAATTAAAGAAACCACGACAGATGAAATTCGCGAACGTTATATCAAAGAGCGTTTTGTTGAGTTCTTGTTTGAAGGTAAACGTCTGGATGATTTAAGAAGATGGAAACGTTTTGATATTGTTAATGATCAAGTTAAGCAATACGGCATCGTATCTTGGTTAAAATCTGGGGAAGAACTTCCTGAGCTTACTGATGATATATATCAAATCTGGAATAAATTTGAACCAAGCGTGGTCGAGGTTACTCCTCTGCATACCTATAACTGGAAGGATGAGTACTATTTCTATGCTATTCCCAAAGAGCATTTGGATAGTAATCCTAATCTGGAACAAAACAATAACTGGGGAGGTACATTTGATCCATTACAATAAGCATCCTGTTAACTGCAAAGCCGAGATGTTTAATGCATTTCGGCTTTCTTTAATTCGACCAGCATTGGCAAGCCAGACCTTCCTGCAATAATTCTGAGTATTCCAGTGCCCAGCCGTGGAAGAAATAGAAGATATATTAACCAGAAAATAAAAATATTGAATGACAAAAAATCCAACTAGACGATGAGCATAAAAATTCGATAAACAGATGCACATTTCAGTACCTTGCTGACTAAAAGAAAAAAACGATGAAGCAAAATTTTTTTCCGAAATTAATTAGATGCCAGGTTAGAAATAATTGATTGTTATAAAATTATCAAATCTTATAAACAAGTGATGTTATGAAACAAAAATATAGTTGTATAAAATTATTGTTTTTAATCTGTTTTATTGTTTTAAATAATTGTTGTTTATACGCTCAGGAAAAACAACCTGTATATGCAAAATGTTACGAAACGGCATTAACGGATATCCAGCCCAAAGGTTGGTTACTTACTTTTCTCCAACGTCAGTCCGAAGGGTTGGCTGGTCATCCATATGTGTCAGGATATCCATATAATACCCGGATGTGGATGGAGGATATAAAAATTCCAGTAGGCCATTTGGGGGAAAGTTGGTGGCCATATGAACAAACTGCCTATTATATTGATGGTATTTTACGATGTGGGTATCTTATAAACGATACATCATTAATAAATTTTGCCAGAGCAAATATGTATCATGTACTAAGTAGTCCTGACAGGGATGGCATTTTATACGGTGGGAAGGTCAACGATTGGAGCAGGGTAGTTATGTTTAGAGCTTTGATGGCTGAATATGAGGTTACCGCTGATACGTTAATACTACACGTGTTATCTAATCACTTTCTTCAAAAACCAAGATTGTTTAACGATCATAGATCCATAATGTCTATCGAATCCTTATTATGGCTTTATGGAAAGACTAAAAATTCGGCTTTATTGAAAATTGCTGAAGATTCTTTTTCCTCATATTACATGAGCGAAAATGATAAGTCAACAATACTAAATACATTTTTATCAGATAAAAGACCTAGTGGACATGGAGTAACATATTGTGAATTGACAAAGATCCCGGCGATTTTATACATGTATACCGGGAATGTAAAGTATTTACATGCTTCGATTAATGCGATGAATAAACTTAAGCAATATCATATTTTGGTAGATGGTTGTCCCAGTGCTATTGAACAATTGAACGGAAAAGGAATTGATATGGCTCATGAAACATGTGATATTATTGACTTGTCCTGGAGCCTTGGATATTTGCTAATGGCTACAAGGAATGGAATTTGGGGGGATATGATTGAGCGTGTAATATTTAATGCCGGGCTAGGGGCTATCGAAAAAAATTTTAAAGGGCACCAATATTATTCTTCGCCGAATCAACCTGTCGCAGCAGAAAACACAAGTCAGTTTAATAATGAATACTCATGGGGTAAGATAGCTAAAGGAAGAATGTGTTACAGGACATTTCACGACACGGAATGTTGTACTGGGAATATTGAAAGAATGATGCCCTTGTACATTGGGCGCATGTGGATGAAGGACAATGAATCTGATGGTTTAGTTGCCGCATTATATGGTCCGTGTTTACTAAATACAACCATAAACGGAACGCCAGTTCAAATTAAAGAAGACACTAATTATCCTTTTTCAGAAAATATCGATTTTACAATAAACACAAAAACAAACATATCATGCTCATTATACTTTAGAATTCCAGGGTGGTGTAAAAATCCACAAATTTTTATAAATGGCAAAATCATGAAGAAAATATCTATTGAAAATGGTTTTGTTAATGTAGAAAAACATTTTTGTGACGGTGATAAAATTACGCTTCAATTTCCGATGGAACTTAACGTTACACATTGGGGAGATGAAAAAAAGGGAATTTCTTTCGAAAGGGGGCCACTGGTGTTCACGCTTCCTGTAGAATCAAAAAAAATTGAGTATCCTGTGATAAGCTGTAAAGACTCAGAGCAGTTTCCTCATTGGTTATTATATCCGAAGAGTTCATGGAATTATGCATTCAAAATAGATACAAATAATCTAACGAAATCGGTCGTGATCGTTGATTCAGAGAAAAATACGGGTTATCCCTGGGATTTAAGTAATGTGCCGGTTAAAATACGTGTTCCTGTTGTTAAAATAAAAAATTGGGAAATCAATAGTAATACTGATGATAAAACTAATAATGAAAATATTTGGCCAGACTCCCTTAGTATTGATTATACGAGCGAAAAAATTATTGAATTGGTCCCTCTAGGGGCTTCTTATTTGAGAATGACAATATTACCATGGGTATCCATCCAATAATAACCCAACAACGATGGAGCGAAATGCAACAAAGAAAACGGGTTTAATTGAAAGAGTTAAGAAAATATCCGCGGTTTATGAAGAAGGGTGGTTGTTTTTTGTAGGTTTACTTCAACCCAAAGAAACATATTATGAGTTCTTATGAGTTCTCAATACAGAAAGCGCATTGGCAAGCCAAACCTTCCTGCAATAATTCTGGGTATTCCGGTGTCCAGCCGTGGAAGAAATAGAAGATATACGAACCAGAAAATAAAATATTGAATGACAAAAAATCCAACTAGACGATGAAAAAAAGAATCATGACCGGGGTACTGCTTTTTCTTTCAGGGGCTATGGCATCCGGACAGGTCGCACCACCGAAACCTTATGGGGCGACGCCGACGCCCCGGCAACTGGCGCATGCCGAAATGGAGCTTTACGGTTTCTGTCATTTTACAGTTGACACGTATACGGACCGCGAATGGGGCACCGGGGGCGAAAGCGAAATCATTTTCAATCCAACCGCATTTGATGCGAACCAAATCGTCAATGCGATGAAAGCCGGCGGGCTCAAGGGCGTGATCCTGACCTGCAAGCATCACGACGGCTTTTGTCTCTGGCCGTCGAAGTTCACCGGGCATAGCGTGAAAAACTCGTCCTGGAAAAACGGCAAGGGTGATGTTGTGGCCGGGTTCGCGAAGGCATGCAGGAAAGCGGGCATGAAGTTCGGTGTCTATCTTTCGCCGTGGGACCGTAATCACCCGGAGTATGGCCGGCCCGGTTACGTCACCTATTTCCAAAGTCAACTTCAGGAACTGCTCACGAACTATGGTCCGATCTTCGAGGTTTGGTTCGACGGCGCGAACGGCGGCACGGGTTACTACAAGGGAGAGGTCGGTCCGGTCGAATCCGGAGACGTGAACGAGCGCCGGAACATTGATGCCTCGACGTATTACCAGTGGCCTTCCATATGGCAGTTGGTCCGGGAACTTCAACCCGGCGCGAACATCTTTTCCGACGCCGGCCCGGATTGCCGGTGGGTGGGCAATGAACGCGGCAGTGCGCCCGATCCGTGCCGCGCGACGATTGACTACGCGCCGGACGAAGCGCCCGGGCAGATTATCAATAGTGGCAAACTCGGCCCCGGTATCAAAGGTGGCAAGGTCTGGTGCCCGGCGGAAGTGGATGTTTCCATCCGCCCCGGTTGGTTCTGGCATGCATCTGAGAATGGCGGGGTACGTTCTCCGGAAAATCTCATGCAGCTCTACCTGAAGTCCGTCGGCCATGGCGCAACGCTTAACCTCAATGTTCCACCTGACCGGCGCGGCATCCTGAACGAAATCGACGTCGAAAGCCTCCGTCAGTTCGGGGAACACCTTCGGGCGACCTTTGCTAAAAATCTCGCAGATGAGGCGAAACTGTCCGCCAGCAATATTCGTGGTGGCGATGCCAGACAATACGGCCCGCAAAAGTTGTTTGACGACGACCGTTTGAGCGCATGGGTTACGGATGATCCGGAGACAATGCCCGAAGTGACATTTGAGCTTTCCGGTACGAAGACGTTCAACCTGATCCGCCTCCGTGAAGATATCCGCCTTGGTCTGCGGGTCGAAGGCGTGGCGGTGGACGTTTGGGAGGACGGCGTATGGAAGGAAATTGCCAGGGCTGAGTCCATCGGAGAATGCCATCTCTGGCGCGTTCCCGAAACAACCACAGACAAAGTACGTATCCGCGTCACAAAATCGCCCGTATGTCCGGCGTTATCGGATTTCGGTTTGTTCCTTGAACCCGGGTTCGGGCCGTGGATTCCCCCGGTTGGCGGCAAGCCTGAAATGGCGGTGAAAGTCAACTGGAAAGTAGTCTCTGCATCTTATGAAGCACCTTTAGACGGACAATCCAGACATGCTATTGACGGCGATCCCGGCACATTGTGGCACACGCATGGGCCGGATGGTGAACATCCCGGCCCGCAGGATATCGTCGTTGATCTTGGCAGGACGGAAACCTTTGCCGGCTTCACCTATCTGCCCGGGCAGGAGGGCGCCACAGGCGGCATTGTGGATCAATATGCGTTCTATGTCAGCGTCAATGGCAAAGACTGGGGAAGGCCGGTGGCGGAAGGCGAGTTCGGCAACATCAGGGCCAACCCGGTCGGACAAGCCGTCAGTTTCGGCAAGCCGGTCACCGCGCGCTACTTTAAATTCATTGCCAGGCACAGCGCCGACGGCAATCACATCACTGTCGCTGAAATCGGACTAATAACTAAATGACAAGCAAATGAAAATCCTGACCTTACTTTTAACCTTTGTGGCGTGCGCCATCTCGGCAACGGGACAAACGGAAACACCGGAGCAACGGGACGCCCGGATGAAGTGGTGGACTGAAGCACGCTTCGGCATGTTTATCCATTGGGACATATCGAGCCTGGCCGGTACGGAGATCAGTTGGTCACGTAAAGCGGCGCGTCCGCTGGAGGTCCCTGACAATGGTGGTGGCCCTGCCGGGGCGGGTCATGACGAAGTGTATGACAACCTCTACAAGAAATTCGATCCTGTGAAATTTGATGCGCTGGCATGGGTCCGGCTGGCGAAGGCCGCCGGAATGAAGTACATCGTGTTCACGGCCAAGCATCACGGTGGATTTTGTATGTGGGACACGAAACTTACCGATTATTCCATTATGCACACGCCGTTTCACCGGGATGTGGTCAGGGAACTGGCTGATGCGTGCCATAAAGAAGGCATCCGTTTCGGCATTTATTATTCCCCGCGCGACTGGCACCATCCGGATTATGGCATCGGCGATGACAGCAAGTATCTCGAATACATGAAAGGCCAGCTCACCGAGTTGCTTACCCACTACGGCAAGGTTGATGTCGTCTGGTTCGACAGCTTCGGCGTTGGCGATTCTTTTAAATTCTGGCATGCAGACGAAGTGCTGGCTTTGGTGCGAAAGCTCCAGCCCCAGGCTGTCATCAACAACCGCTGTTCGTTTTATGTAGAGACCAACCGGCCGGGACTCGAAGGCGATTTCGACACGCCTGAACAACGTTTGGGTGAGTATCAATACACCCGGCATTGGGAATCATGTATGACCGTGGTAACGACGGCTGATGGTGGCGGTTGGTCTTACCGGCCCAACGGCACACTCAGACCTTTCGCCGAGTGCGTGAAGAGTCTGGTGAGCTGTGCCACCGGCGACGGCAATCTTCTGCTCGATGTCGGTCCGGATGCGCTTGGTCAAATACCCTCCGATCAGGCCGGGCGGCTGCGCGAAATGGGTGCATGGATGCAGAAATACGGTGAGAGCATTTACGGCACACACGGCGGTCCGTTCCGCAATGGTCACTGGGGCGGCGCCACGTTTGCCGGCAAGACAGTCTATCTCCACATTTTCCCCTCGGGGCACAACGTTTTCCTGTTGCCGGCACTCAACGGCAAACTGGTTTCCTTCAAAAACCTGACCGGCGGTCCGGTGAAAGCCGTTGAGAAAGACGGATGCATTTGTGTCACGATCCCCACAGACAGCCGGGCTGTGCCTGAGACCATCATCAAATTGACGTTTGACAGTCCGGTTATTCGGGTAAAAGGTGAAATATTGATATCCGACTCTAGCAATGCCGGGCAGGAGGATGTTGCCGGCAAGGACACCTGCCGGGGCCAGTATTTTTACAAGAAGCAATATGTGCCCGAATCGCTGCCCACCTTCGATCAGGTCAGGGATATGCTGCCAGAACCGCTTTTGCCGTCCGAACCGGAATGGGTTAAAATGTATTGGAAATGCTGGGAGCTGGCTTTTGCACATCTGAAGCAGCCGGTGCCTGGCTCTCCATTGGTTTCCAACTGGCTGGATGAATGGTTCAGCCCGAATATTTTTCAGTGGGATACCGACTTTATGATGATGTTCGCCCGGTATGCCCATTACGAGTTTCCGGCCATCCAGTCGCTGGACAATTTCTATTGCCGGCAGCGCACTAACGGTTACATCTGCCGGGAATACACCGAGGCTACCGGGAAGGAGGTCAAGTTCGGGGCCAACGGCGGTTTTGATGACCCCCGGGGTTGGGCCAACAGCATCAATCCGCCGCTATTTGCCTGGGCAGAATGTGAGACCTTCAAGGTAACGGGTGACAAGTCCCGTTTTGCCCACGTTTTGCCAGTACTGGAAAAGTATGTCGAGTTTCTTAACCGCGACGGCGATCCGGATGCGCCGCCTGAAAAATGGCTGGAACAAGGACGCCGTTCCGCTGGGACGCCCCACCAGCTTTACTGGAATACCGATCTGGGCAGCGGCATGGACGACATTCCCAAACCGACAAAAAAAGGTGCCGGCTGGGTTGACATGTCCTGCCAAATGGTGATGCAATACCGGGAACTGGCCTTCATATGCCACGAACTGGGTCAGCAAGAGAAGGCGGCGCGATATGAGGCGGAAGCCAAGTCCATCGGGGATCGCATTAACAAGTGGTGCTGGAACGAAACGGATGGTTTTTATTACGATGTCCTGGCCGATGGCACGCAGTTTAAAAAGAAGACTGCATGCGGTTTCTGGCCGATGATTGCCGGTATTGCCTCTCCCGGTCAGGTGCGGCGCATGGTGGCGCACCTGAAGGATCCGAATGAATTTTGGCGGCCTTTTGTCTTCCCCGCATTGGCTGCGGACGAACCAGAATATAACCTGCCTACCGGAGCTTACTGGAGAGGAGCGGTCTGGGCGCCGACCAACTACATGATCATTAAGGGGCTGGAAGCCTGTGGGCAAGAAAAGTTTGCCACCGAGGTTACCGAAAAATATCTGGGAGCCATGGCGGAGGTTTTTCAGAAACGTGGGACGGTTTTTGAAAACTATATGCCGGAGAAAATCGAACCCAGCAGCGGCCGGGGCGACTTTGTCGGGTGGACCGGCGTGGGCCCGGTCACGCTGCTGATCGAAAATGTGCTTGGGTTTCGACCGGATGGGGAACACAACCGGCTGGACTGGCAATTGGCCCGGACCGATAGGCACGGCATCAAAAAACTGCGTTTCGGACAGGTGACCACTGATGTGATCTACGACGGCAACGACACGGTCAATGTGGCAACGGACAAGCCCTACATACTAGTGATTAACGGTGTTGAGTATGCCATTCCAGCAGGGACTTCTTCCTGGAAGGTCAGACTGTAAATTTGAAAAATGATTTTTTAACTATAAAAATGAATAAGCCGACTAATAAAAAAATAAAAATGAAACATAAGAGAAATGCTCACAGACTACAGATGGGGATGAACTTAGGTAAAAGTTGTATCGTTGTTGCAATATCGGCTATGCTTCTCCAGTGCACTTTGACAGGTCGCGTCACGAAAGATCCGGCGGAAAAGCTGGCAAATAAAGTACTGGGCGAAATGACCCTTGAAGAAAAGGTTTCTCTCTGCCACGGTAACAGTACTTTCAGCATCAACGCCATTCCACGCGTGGGCATCAATCATGAACTGACTATGGATGACGGTCCGAACAACGTGCGCCCGGAAACCGCCCGCGGTTCTTTTGCCTCCGCCGATGCCGACAATGATTATTCCACCTCATTGCCGACGTTGACTGCCCTGGCGGCCACGTGGGATACAACCGATGCTGCCCAATTTGGTAATGTCATAGGTGAAGAGGCGCGCGCCCGCGGCAAGGACATGATGCTTGGCCCAGGTGTGAATATCATGCGCACGCCTTTGAATGGCCGCAATTTCGAATACATGGGCGAAGATCCGGCGTTGGCATCCGCAATGGTAGTTCCGGAAATTCGCGCGATGCAATCCCATGATGTGGCTGCTTGTGTCAAGCATTATGTGTGCAACAACCAGGAACTCAACCGCGGGAATGTGAACGTGGAGGTTGACGAGCGGACCCTGCATGAAATCTACCTGCCGGCTTTCCATGCGGCTGTAGTTGACGGCGGGGTGCTGTCAGTGATGAATGCTTACAACCGTTTTCGTGGTGTACACTGTAGTGAAAATGCTTATCTCGACCGCGATGTCCTCAAGGGCGAGTGGGGCTTCAAAGGCTTCATCGTCAGTGACTGGGGCGGCGTTCATAGTACTGTCAATGCCGCATTGAACGGCGTTGACGTGGAAATGGATGCAGGCAACAACATCCGCTACTTCAAACAGCCGCTGATTGATGCCGTCAGGGATGGCAAGGTGCCAGAACAGGTGGTCGACGACAAAGCCCGCCGGGTGCTTTATGCCATGGCCAGGTTGCACATGCTTGACGGAACTTCCCGCCAGCCCGGCTCCATCAACACTCCGGAACATCGGGCTATTGCTCGCAAAATTGCAGAGGACGCCATTGTGTTGCTTAAGAACGACGGTAATGTTTTGCCACTGGATAAATCTACCGTCAAAACCCTGCTGGTGGTGGGCGACAACGCCATTCGGAAGCATTGTACCGAGGGCGGCAGTGCGATGGGAAAGCCGCCATACGAAATCACTCCTCTTGAAGGTCTTCATAACCTGCTGGGCGACGGTGTCAAAATTGAATACGTTCCGGTGTCTGGAGCCGGAATGCTTGCACCAATTCCTGCTGCTTGTCTGGCGGAAGGAAATGCTGTTTCTGTCGCCGGGACCAAGAGCTGGACTGTTAATTTTTTCAATAACACAAAACTCCAGGGTACTCCCGCTATTACTCGATATGATAGCCAGCCTGCCATCGACTGTAGCGGCCAGTCTCCGGCCGCTGGCGTCAACCCCGATAATTTTTCAGCCCGTTACGCAGTCAGCGTGGTCGCGCCTGAGACGGGTGACTACCGTGTAGGCTTCGCTTGTGATGATGGCGCCCGTCTGTTCATTGACGATAAGCTGATCATTGACAGTTGGTCGAATGGGGCGAAGCGCTCAAAAAGCACAATAGTCAACCTCCAAGCCGGAAAAACTTACCGGTTCCGCGCCGAGTATTTTCAGGCCGCCGGAGACGCCGTTTTTTCGGTGGGCTGGCAGACACCATCTTCAAAATCAGCACCGTTTGCTTCGCTTCTGGCGAAGGCTAAGGCTGCGGATGCCGTAATTCTTTTCACTGGTGACAACCACGACATCGAACAGGAAGGCCAGGACCGAAGCGATATAATACTACCCGCCGGTCAAGATGATATGGTAAAGGCCCTGTTGCCGGTCAATCCGACGACCGTTGTCGTGAACCTCAGCGGAGCGCCGGTGGCAATGCCCTGGGCCGGCGATGCCAGGGCCATCGTGCAATACTGGTTCAGCGGCATGGAAGGCGGAAACGCGCTGGCAAAAGTACTCTTCGGCGAAGTAAATCCTTCCGGCAAACTATCGTTCACATTCCCGGTCAAATTGTCCGATGCACCAGCTCATTTTCTGGGCAATTACAATCCCGATAACGTTAACTATACTGAAGGCGTGTTTGTTGGTTATCGCTGGTTTGATGCCAAGGACATCACCCCGCTGTTTCCGTTTGGATACGGACTGAGTTACACCACCTTCGAAATTGGCGATCCGGAGCTTTCCGCACAGGAAATAAATAACGGGGGGAGCGTTACAGTAAAGGTGAAAATCACCAACACCGGCAAACGCGCCGGCGCCGAAGTCGTGCAGCTATATGTGGAAGAAGAAAAACCCTCCGTACCGCGTCCGCCCAAAGAACTCAAGGCCTTCCGCAAGGTCTTCCTGCAACCGGGTGAATCCCGGACGGTGGAGTTGCCAGTGACAACGCACGACCTGGCATTCTGGGACGTAGCTTCGCACGGTTGGAAGACCAATGCCGGCAGGTTTGATCTGCTGATCGGGAACTCTTCGCGCAATATCACGCAGCAGGTTTTGCTGACTGTCAAATAAGAAAGGACACTAAATGAAACTCACTCTATTGATTTCTATAAAGTTGATCTTGAAGGGGAAAATGTAAATTAGGGGATACGCAAACCATATTTCTTTAAAGTCCCGGGAATGGATAAAGTCCTACAGAATAACACACTGGTTCCCGGGGCTGATTTTATCCCGCTATCCCTGCATTAGCCGGGCTCGGACCAAGAATGGGAACGGCATGGTGTGGCCGGGCAATGCTCAGAGAAGGCAAATTATTCGTATTTAAACAAGGGGGCAAAATTCCCGGAAAGGGATCCTTGGGTTAATGAAAAAAAAGGAACGGGAATGTCTTCAATGTGGTAAAATCAGGAAAATCGCTTTAAAAAATAATAACCTTTGGACTTGAGTTCAATTTATTGTCCGATTAAAACAGAATAATGTCCATAACATGCCTGAATTTGAAGAAAATAAATACTGGCGGTTATTTATTAGCGGCGATCTTGATGCCCTCTCTGTCTTGTTCCGATTATATGTCCCTGGGTTAATGGCCTATGGACTGAAAATTTATCCGGATGAAGAACTTGTAAAAGACTCTGTTCAGGATGTTTTTGTAAAGTTGATAACGAAGAGGAGCAATATCAATCTAAATAATAATGTAAAAGGGTTTGTCTACCGGCTACTCCGTAATCAACTAATTGACGAGCTAAAAATCATCAATAAAAGAAGGACGAATGAGCAAAACAGGGCTCCCGGTGACTGTTTTGAGTTTGATACAGAACAGGTACATATCAGGATTGAAGAAGAAAACAGGATAAATGATGCTGTATCATTAGCCATTGTCCAATTATCGTCCTATCAAAGGGAAATTCTGTTCCTCAAATACACCAATGGTTTAAGTTATGAAGAAATTTCCCAGGTAATGGGAATTAATATCGCCTCTGCCCGTACTTCGGTTTACAGGGCCCTAAAACAGATTAAGGTACAATTAGCCGATCTTCACCGGAATAAGGCTTTCTAATTTAGTCCTTTCCCAACGAGTTTTCCCTTCCGGTTTTAGAAGATTCAGGACTCTATGCTAAAAAAAATCATTTTTCATGTCTATAAAACAAATTTTTTCCAGTATTACAATTAATGAAAAGAAAAAACGACGTTGAATTTAAGGCTTTATTAGAGGATGAAGAATTCATCCGGATATTAAATGCAGAGGAGCATCTTTCAGAAAAGTACCTGGCAGATCTGAGCCGGGAAAATCCGGACAAAGAAGAAGGCATTCGTGATGCAGCAGATTTTGTAAGGCATTACCGGTTAAAGCAGGTTGTTGATCTGCAAACGATCAATAAGATGTGGCAGTCTGTACTTAAAAGATCGGGACAGGGAAAGGAACACCCACTTTTTCGAATTGGGACATTATTGAAAATTGCGGCATCAGTCGTGATCGTGGTGTCATTGGGTTTTTATATTCATTCCAGGTTACAGGGAGATATGCTAAGACAGGTTGCAGAAAAGCAGGTTGCGGTTGGCGACGAAGCCAGGATTATCATATCCAATGGGGAAGAGTTTAAATTAAAGGAGGATGGATCAAACATCAGGTACGGGGCTGAGGGGAAAAAAATCTTTATAGAAGAAAAAGGACATAAAGCAGAAATGTTAGCAAACTATTCAGAAAAAACAGGGCCGGTTTTTAACCAGATAATCGTCCCTTATGGAAGAAGGCATTCCTTGATATTAAGTGATGGAACGACGGTTCAGCTCAATTCCGGGAGCAAGTTGGTTTTTCCTGCCAAATTTTCAGGAACCAGACGGGAAGTTTATTTAAAAGGAGAAGGGTATTTTGCTGTTACAAAAAATAAGAATATGCCGTTCATTGTTAAAACCGATTATATGAACATCGAAGTTTTGGGTACCCGGTTTAATGTTTCAGCATATGAAAACGAAAACTCAGCATCGGCAATCCTGGTGAAAGGAAGTATAGAAGTTTATACCAATAATTTTTTAAAGAAGGACCGTCGTAAAATTATTCCGGGACAAGGGTGTTTTTATTCGGGTGTCACATCTGATTTTAGTATCAGGGAGGTTGATGTGAACGAGTATGTTAGCTGGATCGATGGGATGATACAGTTTAAAGGGCAGCCGTTTATTCAAATTGTAGAAAAAATCGAGAAATACTATAACATCAGTATCAATATAAAAGACGATGAACTGGCAAAACGATTAATCTCCGGGAAGTTGGTTTTGTGTAACGATGTCGAAGAGACAATGGCTTATATGGCAAGAACGACAAAATCAAGATATTATTATGAGGATGGAACTTACATTTTTGCGAAATGATAAATAAAATAAGTAAAACCAAATAAAAAACAATTGCCTATGAAATAACAACCAATAAAAGTTTAACAAAAATGCCGGCAAATGCTGCTACATCTACCGGCATAATCAATTAGATTAAAATTTTAAGTTTTTAACCAGTACAAATTTATGAAAAAATTGAGTGAAAGTGTGCATGGCTGTTATTGTCATGCAAAGAAGTTATTGCTTATAATGAGACTAACCTTTGTCGCTTTCTTGTTGGGGATTATGAGTTTAAGTGCTTCTACTTCTTATTCACAGGAAGCAAGGTTATCTCTCTACCTTAGTTCTGTAGGAATCTCAGAAGTATTAGAATCTATTGAAAATCAGAGTGAATTCGTATTTATTTATGAAGATGGGATTTTAGATTTGGATAAGAAAGTGTCTTTGCAGGTCAAAGGGGCAACGATCGATCGTATCTTATCGGAAGTTTTTGAAGGCACGGAGATTACCTACGAAATACATGAAAAACAGGTAATTCTAACGCGTGAAGGGACTTCTAAGGAAGAAAAGCCGCGGTCATTAAAAGAAGAAACTGAACAGCAACAAGACTTTAAAATTAAGGGAAAAGTCACAGATGCTGAAGGAAAGCCTCTCCCCGGTGCTACAATTACTATTGTAGGGACAACCCGGGGAGTTATTACAGATACTGACGGAACTTATTCTATTGATGCCAATCCTGCTGATAAGCTGGTTTTTTCCTTTATTGGGATGGAAAGCCAGATTGTTGATGTCGGCAATCAGAAGAAAATAAACATTCAATTAAAGGAGAAATCAGAGGAACTGGAAGATGTAACCATAGTGGCATTTGGAAAACAGAAGAAAGAAAGCGTACTGTCTTCAATTCAAACCGTAAAAGCGGAGGATTTAAAAGTTCCTTCAAGCAACCTTACCACCGCTTTTGCAGGGCGTATGGCAGGCGTTATCTCTTATCAACGCAGTGGTGAACCAGGCGAAGACAACGCGCAGTTCTTTATTCGTGGAGTTACTACTTTCGGAACAGGTAAGGCTGACCCTCTGATATTAATAGACAATGTCGAGTTATCATCAACAGATCTTTCCCGGTTAAATACAGATGATATTCAAAGCTTTTCTATATTAAAAGATGCAACAGCAACAGCTTTGTATGGTGCCCGGGGAGCCAATGGAGTTATATTGGTTACAACAAAAGAAGGGAAAGAGGGAAAAGCAAAAGTATCGGCCCGTTTTGAAAATTCTTTTTCAATGCCAACAAAAAATGTAAAAATTGCAGATCCGATAACCTTTATGGAGATGCATAATGAAGCAGTCAGGACAAGGGACCCACTTTCAATTTTACCTTATTCAAATACGAAAATTGCCAACACGAAAGCTGGTGTAAACAAATATGTTTATCCTGCAGTTGACTGGAATGAATTACTGATGCGGAATTTTACAGAAAACCAGCGTTTCAATTTCAATGTGAGTGGCGGCGGAAAGATTTCAAAATATTATATCACTGCATCATACACTCAGGATAACGGGATATTAAAGACTGATCCAAGAAATGAGTTCGATAATAATATTGACCTGAAGAAATATCTGGTTCGTTCCAATATTAACATTAATTTGACTAAATCAACTAAAGTCACCTTAAGGACTCACGGAACTTTTGATGATTATTCCGGGCCTGTGGATGGCGGCGCGGAACTCTATCGTAAAACATTAAGAGCGAATCCGGTATTATTCCCTGCCTGGTACGAGCCTGATGAAAACAATAAATACACAAATCACATTTTATTTGGGAATTATGGAGAAGGGGGAGAATATCTGAATCCTTATGCAGAGATGGTGAAAGGTCACAGAGATTATAGTAGCACAATGGTGTTAATGCAGGTTGAAATCCAACAGGATTTAGATATGATAACCAAGGGATTGTCTTTCAGGATGTTGGGAAGTACAACCCGTAATTCTTACTTTGAAGTAGAACGATATTATGGCCCTTATTATTACTCCGTTGGCAGTTATAATAAAGAAACTGATACCTATAAGCTGACTGCCTTGAACCCTGAAGATGGGCACGAATACCTGACGTATAATGAAGGAGATAAAACAGTTGACCGCACTCAATATTTAGAAGCGTCATTGATGTATAACCGTACATTTGGATTGGCTAACGATATAAGCGGGATGTTGGTTTATACAGCGAGCGAATCTCTTTCAGGAAATGCCGGTGACCTTCAATCATCACTACCTCACAGAAATTTAGGATTAGCAGGTCGTTTTACGTATGGATTTCATGATCGTTATTTTGCTGAATTTAACTTTGGGTATAATGGTTCTGAACGTTTTGACAAGAATAACCGATTTGGTTTTTTCCCTTCCATTGGGGTCGGTTGGTTTATTTCAAATGAAATGTTCTGGAATAATTCCTTAAAACATATTTTCTCTAAACTAAAACTGAAAGCAACTTATGGGAAAGTCGGTAATGATGAGATCGGAAGCGATAGTGATCGCTTTTTCTATTTGTCAAATGTGAATATGGACGACAGTGGCAGAGGTTATACTTTTGGAAACAACTGGGGCTATTACAAAGATGGTGTATCTATTTCGCGTTATGCTAATAGTGACATTGGTTGGGAGGTTGCATATAAAACCAACCTGGGAATAGAATTAGGCATGTTTGATAAAATTGACGTTCAGGTCGATTTATACCACGAACTCCGGACTAATATTTTATTAAGCAGGACATCTATCCCTTCAACGATGGGATTACAGGCAACGCCATCAGCAAATATAGGAGAGGCTTCCGGCCATGGGGTCGATATATCTGTCGATTATCAGCAGGTATTCAGTAATAATTTTTGGATTACTGCCCGTGGAAACTTTACTTATGCCGCAAGTAAATATAAAAAATATGAAGAACCTGATTATCATAATACTCCATGGCGTTCTCATATAGGACATTCTTTATCCCAGACATGGGGATATGTTGCCGAAAGGCTTTTTGTTGACGATGAAGAAGTAGAAAATTCTCCTGAACAGCAATTCGGAGAGTATATGGGGGGAGATATCAAGTTTAAGGATATAAATGGTGATGGCCTTATTGATGAACAAGATCAGGTTGCATTGGGGTACCCGACAAGTCCTGAAATAATTTATGGGTTCGGAGTTTCTGCTGGATTTAAGGGATTTGATGCCTCGTGCTTTTTCCAGGGATCGGCACGGTCTTCATTTTGGATTAGTTCATCAGACATAAGTCCATTTGTTGACACAGAAAGTAGCGCCATTGGAAATAACGCTTTGCTTCAATTCATAGCCGATAGTCATTGGTCGGAAGAAAATCAGGATATATATGCCCAATGGCCAAGGCTTTCTGCTTATACAATAGATAATAATAACCAAACAAGTTCGTGGTTTATGAGAAACGGGGCATTTTTAAGATTAAAATCTGCGGAGTTTGGCTATACCCTCCCCTCAAATCTTATATCCAAACTTAAACTGGAAAAAGTGAGGTTCTATCTTAGCGGAACCAATCTGATGACTTTCAGTAAATTTAAATTATGGGATCCTGAAATGGGAGGAAGTGGATTAGGGTATCCGGTGCAAAAGGTTTTTAATTTAGGTCTTCAAGTTCAATTTTAAAGTTAAGAGCGATGAAAGTTAAAAATTACATATACATATTGCTATTGAGCATTATCGGAACAATTTCATGTAAAGATTACCTGGATGTCGTTCCGGATGATGTGGCAACAATTGATGATGCATTTACAGATCGGGCCAATGCAGAAAAATTTTTATTCACATGCTATTCTTATTTGCCAAGCGTGGTAAGCCCGTCTGCGACACCTGGTTTGTGTGCAGGTGATGAAGTTTGGTTTTATCCCAAAGGTACCGGATATATTAGTGAACGCTTGGGAGGTACTGATTGCTGGGATATTGGAAGAGGATTACAAAATAGTAATTCCCCATTATTAAACTATTGGGATGGTGAAAATAGTGGAAGTAATTTGTGGATAGCGATAAGAGACTGTAATATCTTTCTGGAAAATATTGATAATCCGAGAGATCTGGAAGAATACGAACGCGAAAGATGGATTGGGGAAGTAATGTTTCTGAAAGCTTATTATCATTTTTACCTGCTGCAACTCTATGGCCCAATTCCTATAGTTGATGAAAATTTGCCTGTCTCATCCAGCGTAGAAGATACACATGTGTATAGGGAACCTGTAGATACGGTTGCCAATTATATTGTGAGCCTGATTGATTCGGCCGTACAAATGCTGCCGGAAAAAATTACCACCGCTTCATCTGAAGCCGGACGGATAACGCAACCAATAGCACTGGCTGTGAAAGCAGAAGTATTGGCGTTGGTTGCAAGTCCTTTATTTAATGGAAATTCTGATTATGCAGGAATCACGGATTCAAAAGATAGATATTTATTTTCCCAGGAATCTGATGTTGAAAAGTGGAGGATTGCAGCCCAGGCAGCAAAAGAAGCAATTGATGTGGCAGAAGAAGCAGGACATCAGTTGTATTATTTTCAATCTTTGCTTTATGAGATTTCAGACACAACCAAAATAACAATGAATATACGACAAAGTGTTTGTGACAAATTTAATGAGGAAATGGTTTGGCCAAGCATGAATAATCCCTCCACGATACAACAATTAGCACAACCAAAATTAAGCAGTAGTAACAATTACTATACAGCAAGAAGTTTATGGTCTCCCACATTACGCGTTGCAGAGCAATTTTATTCTAATCATGGAGTCCCTATTGACGAAGATACCGAATGGGATTATTCTTCGAGATACAAGACCACTGTAGCCACAGCAGCAGATAAATATTATATAAAAGAAGGCTACGAAACCGCTAATTTAAATTTTAACAGAGAACCACGTTTTTATGCTGACCTGGGTTTTGATGGGGGCATCTGGTATGGAAACGGGAAGCTGGACGACAATGAAGCTTTTCATCTGGAAGCCAAGCGCAAGCAGTATTCAGGTTATTCCACCGTTGAGGATTATTCGATAACCGGATATTTTGCAAAAAAACTGGTTTCCTATGAAAATGACTTGGATGATAATGCTTTTACAATAGAAAGTTATTCGTTCCCCGTCATTAGGTTAGCTGATTTATATCTACTTTATGCAGAGGCATTGAATGAATCGGAAGGGCCTTCTGCCGAAGTGTTTGAATATATAGATAAAGTACGTGAACGCGCCGGATTAGAGGGCGTAGAGGAAAGCTGGCAGAAATATTCACTTTATCCCGATAAGCCTAACGAGCAAAAAGGGTTGCGTGAAATTATTCAGAATGAGCGTTTGAATGAATTGGCATTGGAAGGACATCGATTTTATGATTTACGCCGATGGAAATTGGCAGATAAATGGATGAACGAACCAATAAAAGGTTGGAATATAAAGGGAGAAGATTCAGAGGACTATTATCAGGTTACTACTATTTACACGCGCGAATTCTCGTATAAAGATTATTTGTGGCCATTAAAGGTTAACACAATTCTTGTGAATCCTAATTTGGAACAATCTCCTGGTTGGTAAAAAATAAACTAAACAAAATGAAAAAGTTTAAACCGTTCAATATATTTTCATTTTTCAGCCGGAAAATGAAAGAAACGATTATTATCACACTTGCCTTCACTAGTTGGACCGGATGTGATAGTGAAGATACACTAAAACAGTTCCCGCTTGATAGCGTGGCCCCTTCTGCCCCTTCTGGTGCAACAGTGGAAAATACCAACGGTGGTGCTATTATTACATATAGTGTGCCTGAAGATGAAGACCTGCTTTATGTAAAAGCAACCTATGAAATTAATGGGGTCGGGCGTGTAACAAAATCATCTCCATACAAAAATACGCTCGAAGTTGATGGTTTTGGGGACACGAAAGAGTATGAAATTGAATTACGCAGTGTAGATAGAAGTCAAAATGAATCAGAACCATTAATCGTCTCCATTCATCCATTGACCCCACCAACCATTCAAATTTATAACTCATTTGAAATGGAAGTTTCGTTCGGTGGAATAAAGCTGACATGGAATAACGAAGCAGAAAAAGATGTTATAATCTGTTTAATGGCAGCAGATTCAACCGGGACATTGGTAGACGAAGACCAGGTATATACCAGTGAAAAAGATGGCTCATATGCCTTACGCGGATTTGATAACACTGAAAGAAAATTTGCCGCTTATGTGCGAGACAGGTGGGATAATTATTCCGATACATTGAAAGGAATATTTACTCCTTGGTTTGAGGAAGAGTTGGACAAAGAAGATTTTGAAGAATATACATTGCCTTATGATGCCGAAATATTATCAGGTTATTATGTTTCAAATATTTGGGACGACGTTATCAGCGATTCTTATGGCTTCTGGCATACTACAACCGCAGGAACGGAGCTCCCTATAATGTGCACATTTTCCTTGGGGCATAAAGCAAAACTCAGCCGTTATAAAATATGGCAAAGACCTGGCTTTTACTACACACATAATAATCCCAAGGTATGGGAACTTTGGGGTAGTAATGCTCCGGGAAGTACGGGTGCACTGGATGATGGTACCTGGACAAAGTTGGTATCTAATGAGTCTTATAAACCATCGGGTGAAGACAACACGACTGTAACCAACGAAGATTCTGAATATGCAGACAATGGTGAAGAATTTGAATTTCCATTAGACGCGCCGGCGGTTAAATATATTCGGTTTGTGATGTACGAAAACTGGAGTGGCGGAAACATTGCCCAGATAGCAGAAATGACATTTTGGGGAGAAATAATTGAATAAAAATACAGCTATGAGTAAATATATTTTATTATTAATATTAACAGCAATTATCATTGTTGCTTCTTGCGATGATATGAACGACCCGCACAAGGAATACCTTCGGGAAGGAGAGATTGTATATATCGGGAAGCTTGACTCTGTAAAAGTGTTGCCCGGAAATAAACGGGTTAAACTTATTGGTCTTTTGAATGCTGATCCAAAAATAAGTTATTGCAGGATATATTGGGGAAATCGTTCTGATTCCGTTGATGTGAAAATAGATGGTACTTCAGATAACGAAGATCGTTGGTTCGAACAGCTGCTTTCCTTAGACGAAGGAGGGTATACATTCGAATTTGTGAATCATGACGATGATGATAATACATCATTAAGTGTAAGTAAAACAGGGGAAGTTTACGGAGACGAATATGAATCGGGATTAATTTCAAGAAAAATTGACGAAATAGTGACATATCCTGATTCTGCCATAATAACATGGAAATCGACAATAGAAAACTCAATTGGGGTCGATTTTACTTACATCAACAAAAATGATGAGACAATCAGCGTATTCGTAGAGACCGATCAGGATGAATTAATTTTAAAAGATTTTAAAGTTGGTGGACAATATGAATACCAAACACTATTCTTACCGGAAGAAGAAGCTATCGATACCTTCTATTCTGCTAAAGTTACAGGCGTGTTTCCAAGCGAATTTTATTTAGACAGATCGAAATGGCTAAAAGTTATTCTTCCAACCGATGCTCCATTAGGTTGTTACGGCGGAAGCATTGAAAACCTTTGGGATGGCGATAAGGGAACCTGGTACCATTCGGGTTGTACGGAAGCAGACGGAATACCACATCATTTTACCATTGATCTTGGAACTCTGTCCGTATTGTCGAAGTTTAAGGTTTCCCCTCGTCAGAACTGTTGCCAGGAACGAAACCCAAAGAGATTCCAGATTTGGGGTATTGCTGATCTTGAAGGAGCTGAAACTACAGCTGCTCCCGATGATCCGAATTGGGCGGATGATGCCATTGCAAAGGGCTGGACTTTACTTGCTGATGTTGAAACAGATCCTTCATGGAACGGATCTGCAGAAGACTATGAAGTAGAAATACCTGAGAATATTGCAGTAAAGTACATTCGTTTCCGCTTCCTTGAAGCTTATTCCGGTGGCCAGGAAACCGCACTGTCCGAATTTGTATTCTGTGCAAGCAAAATTTATTAATGCCGGAAAATAGATACAAGTTGGAAGAGGCAGCTAAAGAGCAAGAGCTTATTAAAACGGAACTTACAGTTTATAACTAATAGGACGCATATAACGCCGACTCAACTGATTTTTTCAGTTTTATCTGTGATTATCAGCTAAAACCTATGTGTTGCGTTTCTTATATGCTACTGTAACCTGTAAGTATAAAACACGATTATTTTGCTCTTTGAACAACCTCTTCCAATGGTTTTGTATTGTTCAAAAGAATATAATTCGAAACGATATTTTGGTAAAATAATTATCTAAAATATCCCGGGTTATCGATAAAGTAATAATCACAAGAATTAAACAGGCAGTTTAAACCGCATGGTTACTTCGCCGGTCTCTTTGTTTATTTCAATTTTTTGATTCTCAATACCGATGTCCTTTCCGGTTGCCATTTTAAATAACCCGGAAAGAAACTGCATTCCGCTGTTCATTACTGTTTCCACTTCTTCCGGTTTTACGGAAGGTTTCTTTTCTTCTTCCTTCTCTTCTCCTGAAACAGGTATTTCTGTCTGTTCCCGGTCATCCTCCTCAAGGGTTGTATCAATATATTCTGGTTGTTTTTCCTGTTCTGGTTTTCCGGAAGAAGTCTGCTCTTCCTTTGTTTCCGGATACTTTTCTTCCCGGCTTTCTGTCTCGTTGATGAATTCTTCCAGCTGCTGGATAAACTGAGAGCGTCCTTTCGTGCTGAAATCAACAAAATCCATGTTGCTGTTGCCTCCCAGTACGCCATCAAAGAGACTTTGTTTTATCAACAGGCCTGATGCGATTTTTTGTTCGATGGAATCCCTTGTAATCAGGTTATAGATTGTAAGCTTCTTACTTTTTTGCCCGAGCCTGTCGATCCGTCCGATCCGCTGGTTCTTTTTTGCCGGGTTCCATGGTAGCTCGAAGTTGATCAGGGTATCGGCAACCTGCAGGTTTAACCCGGCTCCTCCTGCCTCAGTGGAAAGAAAAACTTTATATTGTTGATTTTGTTCAAACTTACGGATTAGTTCGCCCCTGGCTTTTACAGGTATTTGCCCGTTAAGTTCGACAAACCCGATATTATTTTCCCGTAACAGTTTCCCAATGAGTTTATGCACCTTCGTCCATTCGGAAAATACGATGATTTTTGCATCCTGATTGGGAACATCAAGCATATCAATCAAAATGTGCCGGAGTTCTTCCAGTTTTGGAGATTCATTCGTTTCGTCGTCAATCAGATAAGTCGAGTCGCAGACCATGCGCATGTTTGCGAGGAGCAGTTGCATGCGTTGTATGTCGAAAGGCGTTAGAAATTTTTTTCTGATAATCTGGGATAGCCCCTGAGCATAAGAGGCATGATAATCTGCCTGCAGGGGCGATAAGTCAACTGTGATGTTGATTTGCCGAAGATTCGGTAATTGGTCTATTACTTTCCTCTTTTCCCGTCGGATCAGGATCTCTTCGAGTTTCTTGTTGAGTTTCTGAAGGTTGTAGTACCCGTTTATCTTGTTGTACTTTTCAGGATCGAACAGGCAATACTGGTAAGAGAATTCCCATAAAGGACCAAGGAATTCCGGGTCAAGAATACTCATGATCGAGAAAATATCAATCAACCTGTTTTCTATGGGGGTTCCGGTTACTGCCAATTTATGGCGGGCTTCTATCCTTTTCAGCGAAGCGGCTGTTTTTGTTTCATAGTTTTTCGCCCGCTGCACCTCATCCAGAATAAGGAAATCGATTCCTGCGTTATTAATAGCGACCTGGTCCCGCATAACCGTTTCGTAATTGGCTATCAAAAAGAAAAACTCATTGTTCTTATACTGGAACTTTCTTTCGTCGGGAGTGCCTTCCAGTACAAGGGCTTTTTCGTTGGTGAATTTTTCTATTTCTTTTTTCCATTGTTCTTTCAGTGAAGCAGGGCAGACGACGAGTGTTTTCGTGAAACCAAAAATTTCTTTTTTCAAGATGGCTGTGCCGATAGCCTGAACTGTTTTTCCAAGGCCCATCTCGTCTGCAATAATGGCTGCTTTTCTGAACAAGACAAAATCAATGCCTTCTTTTTGGTATTGATACAATTCCGCTTTTATGTTTTTAAAATCAGGGACATATTTCTCGCGGAAATTTTTGAGCATGAGTTTCTCAAAGGCCTTTTCGATTTTCCGGTTGACTTCCGGACGTATGCATATATGTGGGTTCTTTGCTGCTTCCTCAATAAACGGAAGTAAGGATGTAACGTTATCATCATCAATAGACGCTGATTTTTTAAAATATCTGGAAATCAGCAGATGCTCTGTCGTAGTCAGATTATCCGGATAATACCATGTTATTTTGTAGTCGTTTAGCGGGTCGCAATAGATCTCAACAAAGGGAAATGTTTTGTCCAGTCTGTCGTAGAGGGTTTTGTCTGTTTTCAATGCATTGAATGCAAACATGATATGTTTGGTTGTACCTAACTTGTTCAGGACGGAATCCATACTGTCGCTGTACCCGGTCTCGTTTTCAAAATCCCGTAAAAAGATTTTGTACCTGATGCCTTTTTCGTTTGTAAGAATATGGTCCCCATAAATGTTATCTGCCCACTTGATCCTGTATTCAGCCTTGTCTGCTTTTTGATGGCGTTCTTTGAGAACCCTCATCATCATACCTGTCCGGGTATATTTTTTATGTTCGATCTGTTCTTTGGGATCGAGTAACTTTACTTCATTCTCTATTTGTAACAGGCAAGCGTAGGAATACCTGTCCCACCCGGAAATATTTTCTTCTGAGAAAGGCATAATATGTCCGTCTTCTTCTACTTTCAGGCTATAGCCTGTAATCTTGCTTTTTTGTTCATCATCTATAATCAGCTCGTAACAGGAGGCAGATTGAGATAATACCTGGCATTGTCCGTTGTAGAAAATAATTTCGCCAAGAGCGCGTTCATTTTTATCGAGCAGGTCTATAAGCCGTTCTTTTTGGTCAGTGATAATTTTTTTGATGTCCATAGGAAAATGAGCTAAGGGTGAAATAATCCAGATTTTCGGTTTAAAATTAGCCAAAATGATTAATGATAAAGAAGGTTAAGGGAACTATTTTGGGGGGATAGCAGGGAAAGTTTTCCGGTTTTCCTGATCGTTTGCAGAAATATGATGTTGAGATGTTGTTTAAGATATTTTAGATCAGAATAATAATACTTTACATTTCATCGGTTTTTCTTGATTAGAGAAGATGTAATCGTGCTTTTTTCGTTGTTGTTAAAAAATTGTTTAAACTTTTTTCGATATTTTAACATCTATTGAATAATAGTATTTTATAACATTGTATTCCGTATTGAAAACCACAAAAAATCATGGAGGAACTTTTTATGTCAATACGGACAAGATTGTTAAGTCTGTTTTTATCTTCACTTCTGGTGACGATATTTATCGGTTCTCGCGCTGCCGATGCAGATAAAGGCGTGACTTTGTATACTCCCTTTACAAAAATTTCCGTACCACCCGGACAGTCGATCGATTATAATATCGATGTGATTAACAACACGAGCTCAGTGCAGCGTGTCGATATTTCGGTTTCCGGGTTATCAAAAGCATGGGATTATACGATTAAGTCAGGGGGATGGAACATTTCCCAGGTTTCGGTGCTTCCTAATGATAAAAAGAGCATTTCTATGAAGCTGGAAGTTCCCCTGAAGGTGAATAAAGGGAGTTACCACTTCCGGATTATGGGGAACGGACAGGAATTACTTCCGTTGGTTGTAACTGTTTCCCAGCAGGGTACCTACGAAACAGAGTTAACGACCGATCAGCCGAACATGGAAGGTCATGCCAATTCTACCTTTACGTTCAGGGCAAACCTGAAAAACAGGACTGCCGATACGCAGATATACGCCCTTGAAACAAACGTTCCCCGAGGATGGGACGTGACTTTTAAAACTGGCGGCAAAGAGGTAAGTTCGGTCAGCGTAGATGCAAACAATGCACAGGATATTACCGTACAGGTAGCGCCGCCTGCTGAAGTGGAGGCAGGCACTTACAAAATCCCGGTTCGGGCAACGACCAGTTCTACCTCGGCAGACGTGATGTTCGAAGTTGTTGTTACAGGGACTTATAAAATGGATCTTTCCACTCCTACGGGGCTTTTAAGTGCCGGAATTACCGCCGGTGGAGAAAAAGATATTGATCTGGTCGTAAAAAATATTGGATCAGCCGAGCTTAAAGATATAAAACTGACAGCCAGTAAACCAGCTGACTGGAGTGTCGATTTCAATCCTCAGAAGATAGACAGGCTTAAAGCCGGAGAAACGGCTCAGGTAACTGCAAAGATTAAAGCGTCGTCTAAGGCAATTGCCGGCGATTATGTTACAAAAATTGAGGCTAAAACTCCCGAAGTAAATTCCTCTGCTGAATTCAGAATGGCTGTTAAAACCCCGATGCTTTGGGGATGGTTGGGTATATTGATCATTATTGCTGCAGGTGGAAGTGTTTATTACCTGTTCCGGAAATACGGAAGGAGGTGACCGTGGATCAGCATGTAATAGAGCTTGTCGATCTGACTAAAATGTATGGTTCTTTCACTGCTGTTGACCACCTGACGCTGTCAATCCGGAAAAGCGAGATCTTTGGACTTCTTGGCCCGAACGGAGCCGGGAAATCGACAACGATCCTGATGATGCTCGGTTTGACAGAACCAACTTCCGGTTTGGTAACCGTTTGCGGAATCAATTCTACGGTAAACCCGATCGATGTGAAGCGAAGGGTGGGTTATCTTCCTGAAGACGTGGGTTTTTATGAGGACCGAACGGGGTTGGAGAACCTGGTTTATACAGCAAGGCTTAACAAGGTCCCCGGAAAAGAGGCCGAAGAAAAAGCAAAAGGGTTACTCGAACGGGTCGGGCTTTCGGATCAGCTTAAAAAGAAAACCGGAAAGTACTCCCGGGGTATGCGTCAGCGCCTTGGGCTTGCTGATGTCTTGATTAAAAATCCGGAAGTGATTATTCTTGACGAACCAACATCCGGGATTGACCCTCGCGGGGTAAGAGAATTTCTGGAGCTGATAGTTCAGTTAAGCAGGGAAGAAGGAATTACGGTCCTGTTTTCTTCTCATAACCTTCATCAGGTACAGCAGGTGTGCGACCGTGTCGCTTTGTTTGTAGAGGGGAAAGTGATTGCCGAAGGAGATATTCAGAGCCTTTCTCAGAAATTGTTCGCCAGTGAGCCTTTTGTTATTGAAGCCGGAGTATCTGCTGCAGATGCTGAATTAATCCGCATGGAAGGTGAATTTAAGGATATTGACGGAGTGATGAACATTAGCCGCAAAGACAATATGTTTTATATTGGATGTTCCAGTGACGTTACGGCAGATATTGCAAGGAAAATAGTCGGTTCAGGTGCCGGGTTGAATTACCTCCACCGGAAGGAATATGGGCTTGATGATATTTATAACCGTTATTTTGAAGGAGGCGTAAATCATGGTTGATATTAAAAATGATAAATCAGGAGAACGTTCTTCCGGAGGATTCAGGATCTGGCCCCGCTTCCGAAAAGAGAATGATATTATGCATCCTTTTTGGGTGATCGTGAATAAGGAAATCTCCGATCAGGTAAGAAGCTGGCGTTTCAACATCCTGATCGGGATTATTATTCTGACCTGCATGGGGTCGTTGTACACGGCCCTGACAAATATTGGCAGTGCTATAAAACCGAACGATCCTGACGGGGCTTTCTTGTTCCTGAAGTTGTTTACAGTATCTGACGGGACATTGCCTTCTTTTTTCGTGTTTATTAGCTTTCTGGGGCCTTTGCTGGGGATTAGCCTGGGATTTGATGCTATTAATTCGGAGCAGAATAAAGGGACTTTAAGCCGGGTTATGGCCCAGCCTATTCATCGGGACAGCCTGATCAACGCCAAATTTGTAGCTGCACTGACCGTTATCAGTGTCCTGTTTTTTGCACTGGGCTTCCTGGTAATGGGACTGGGGTTGATTATAATTGGTATTCCGCCGACGGCCCAGGAGTTCTTGCGAATTGTTTTCTTTATCCTGCTCAGTATATTTTATGTTGCCTTCTGGCTAAACCTTTCGATCTTGTTCTCGGTCCGGTTCAGGCAGGCTGCCACTTCCGCATTGTCAGGGATTGCTGTCTGGCTGTTTTTTACGATTTTCTATGGAATGATCATCAATATTATAGCCAAAGCGACAATGCCTTCGAGGATGGCCTCGCCGCACCACATCCTGGCGCATGAAAGGTTTATCCTCGACCTGATGCGGATTTCGCCAAGCCAGTTGTTTAGTGAGGCAACTACGACTTTGCTGATGCCGTCGGTTCGCAGCCTGGGCCCTTTAACAATGGAGCAAATTAAGGGTGCCATTCCCAGCCCGCTGCCGCTTGGACAAAGCCTGTTGCTTGTCTGGCCACAATTGACGGGCCTTATTGCTGCAACAGTGATTTGTTTTGCATTGTCGTATGTCCTCTTCATGAGAAGAGAAATCCGGGCAAGGTAGAAAATTTACTATTTATAATGATTTGGTAATTAGGGAATTTTATTTTTTTTTGACTGTTGTGTTATCCCGGATATTACCAAGATTTGATTTTTATTGAGATTCGAAGGATTGAAGATCCCTCCGCGAAGTTTTCCCGATGAGCAGAAATACTTGTCGATATTAGCTCCGGAGGGATTTTTTATATTATTTTCTTTGCATAAATAATTTGCATGCCGATTGAGTTGCCTCAAAATTTTCCATGGTTTTGTCTTATGGATGAACGAAGAGATTAGATGGTCGCGGGTGTATTTATTTTGGATTTCCTTTGGATTATTAACTTGCCTTCAGTATAAAGATGAAGTTTGATGCGCATCAGATAAAAATATCTTCCGTGAAAGTGAATAAGTTGATGCGCATCAGTTGATAGTTTGATGCGCATTAAATTTCAAGATTACTTGAGCATCAGGATCAAAATACAGGTAAGCGGCTAATCAGTTAGAAAGACATGTGCGTATCGTGTTGATTATTCTGGTGCTGTATAAATACAGATCGGGTGTGCTATTCTCTTTATCTGTTGTCCCTGTTTACAGGATCGTTTAATTGTGTCTTCAAAAAAATCAGTTCATCCGTTTCTATGAATATGTTCTTTTTAATAAATTGCGCGTTCTGACGGAACCTGATGAATGATTGACCCGGCATTAAATATGAAATTAAGGGATGGAGATCCTGCTGGATACGAAAAACTTTATTCCCTGACATCAGTCAGATTGAAGAATTATTGTAAATTGTTTCTAAAGGATGTAGTCCTGATCGAAGATATTGTGCAGGGAGCTTATGTACGCTTGTGGGAGAGGCACAGCCTGATCCGTCCTGAAAAGTCGGTCGAGAGTTTGCTCTTCACGGTTGTCCGGAACCAGTGCCTGAATTATTTGCGGGATGAGAAACTGTCATCAGGAAATATCTCAATAGACAAAAGCGAATGGAGCGATTTACAGCATTTGTACCAGATCGATTTTTCCGGTGTGGAAGAAAAAAATTTGGAAGAACAGTTGTTTGATGCGCTGAAGGATGCTATTTCAAAATTACCGGAAAGACAAAGCCAAATCCTGGTCCGGTGCAAGATAAATGGTGAGAAACAACAAAAAGTAGCCAATGAGATGGGAATATCGCTGAAAGCTGTCGAAAAAAGCCTGGCTGTCTCAAAACAGAAGCTGAGGGAAATCCTGACTGCCCAATTCCCGGAACTTGTCATCCTGATATCGTTCCTTCTGAGATAAAAGGGAATAAAAGGAAATAATTTTTTTCTGCCAGCCGGTAGGGATTTTCGTTTTTTCGTGTATCAATAACGAAAATTATCCCGGTATGGAAAATAAAATTCAGCAATACCTTGAAGGCAAATTGTCCAGACAGGAACAGCACCTGTTGCTTCAATGGATCAGGAAGGAACAGAATCGTGAAATTTTTGAGTCGGTAAAAAAAGAGTGGTGGAAAACTAAATCTTCCGTTCCGGAAAAGGATGTTCCTGATTTCGGACAAAACCGGCTTTCTGAAAGACTGAAAGAAAAGAAACAGTATGAACGGGTACGGCGGTATCTGACGGGTTATAAGTATGCAGCTATTTTCCTGTTAATAATCAGTTTGTCCGGAGGCCTGTTTCTGGTACATTCCTTCCTCGTCCCTTCATCTTCAGAGCTGAAATTTAGCGAGATCCATACCGGTGCGGGACAGGTTTCCGGTATGACGCTGCCTGATGGCTCGATAGTCTGGATCAATTCCGGTACCAGGCTCATTTATAATAATCAGTACGGAATCAGCAACAGGGATATAAAAGTTGACGGAGAGGCCTACTTTTCTGTCAGCAAAAATAAAAAGCTTCCTTTTATTGTGGATATAGGCCTGTTAACTATTGAAGTTACAGGCACTCAGTTTGAAGTCTCGAATTATGAAGATTCGAATACGGCTAAAGTTGTCCTTGAGCAGGGTTCAGTAAATATTCATGCCAAAAACAATAAACTTTTTATGCAGTTATCCCCTGACGAAATGGCCAGTTTTAATAAAAAGACAATGACAATTGAAAAAACGAAAGTGAACCCGGAATACTATACGTCGTGGAGGAGTGGGGTGATGCATGTTTTTGAGTTGCCGTTGAATCAGGTGGTGTTGAAGCTGGAGAAAAGGTATAACCAGAAATTTAAAGTTGATCCGGCAATTAAGGACCTCCCGTTTACATTCAGTATAGAAACACAGTCGCTTCCGGAAGTATTGTACCTGCTTGAACGGATAGCTCCTGTGAAGGCGGTCCAACAAGGAGATATCATCGAACTAAAGTATAATCCTAAAGATATCCATTAAAAAAACAGGAAAGTGAGACAACACTTTCCTGTGGTTAACATGTCATCGGCAAATGACAAATTTAAAAACCTTTTAAAATCAGAGCTAAATTATGAAAAAAAAACTAAGTGTGAAGGGAATGTTTTACCCTTTTGTAAAAACTCAAACAGGAAGAATTATGCGACTTTCGTTTCTTTTTGTCTTGCTGGGGCTGATGCAGGTGACTGCCAGTTCGTACAGCCAGGTCACTAAACTAAACTTCGATTTTCAGAATGTCAGGGTAAAGGAAGTGTTACAGTCCATAGAGGAAAACAGTAGATACAGGTTTGCCTACAGTTCCGAATTTATTGATCTTGACCGGAAAGTAAATATTTCGGTTCACGATCAGGACATCGATGAAATTCTTCAGACATTGTTTTCCGGGACAAATATCAGGTATGAGATTGATGACCGGATGATCATGCTTTATGTTCAGGGGGAAAAGGGAATCGCCCAGCAGCGGAGAACTGTCAGAGGAACGGTTACCAACAAGCAAAAAGAACCTGTTCCCGGGGTAACAGTCCTGGTAAAAGGAACAAATACCGGGACAATAACTGATTCTGAAGGAAAATATTCGGTACAGGTCAATCCGGATCAGGTCCTGGTTTTTTCATTCGTGGGAATGAAGACCCGTGAGGTCCCGGTCGGTAACAGTGCCCTGGTCAACATTGAGATGGATGAAGAAGCCATTGGACTTGAGGAAGTCGTGGCTATTGGTTACGGTGTCCAGCGGAAAAGTGATTTAACGGGGGCTACCAACCGATTGACAGAAGACGATATGAATAAAAGTATTGCTACGTCTCCGATTGAGATGATGCAAGGGCGTATATCAGGGGTCAATATTATTCAAAATAGTGGGGAACCCGGATCCGGAATGTCTGTTCAGGTTCGTGGTTCAAATTCGATCCGGTCAGGGCAGGACCCGCTTTATGTCATTGATGGGATCCCGCTCGATAATGCTGACCTTACGCCAGATGGAGCTACTGCAACAGGTGTTAATCAATCAGCAAATAAAAATCCAATTACATTTCTGAACCCTGATGATATTGAATCGATCGATGTTTTAAAAGATGCCTCGGCTACTGCTATTTATGGAGCCAGGGGGGCCAATGGTGTCGTGATTATCACGACTAAAAAGGGAAAGTCCGGCCAGGGAACCATTTCCTACAATGGATATGTCGGGGTCTCCACAATCAGGAAGAAGATGGATCTTTTGTCTGCCAGTGAGTTCCGGTCTTATGTGGATGAAGATGGAAGTTCCCTTCTTGATGAGGGAGCAAGTATCGATTGGCAGGATGAGATATTCAGGCCGGCAGTTACCTGGAACCATGATTTTTCCTTTAGTGGTGGGACTGATAGTCATACGTATCGTTTATCGTTAGGTGTTGTTAATGAGGAAGGCATTGTTGAGACCACAGATATGGAGAAAATAAACGGGAAAGCCATGTTTACCCAAAAAGCATTTGATGGACGTTTAAATCTGACCGGAAGTTTAATCGCTTCGCATATTAAGGACCGCCGGGCGATGATCGGAGAGACAGGAGGTTCTGAAGGAGATGTGATCCTGACTGCGCTGAAGCTAAACCCCACTTATCCTATCTATAATGATGATGGTTCGTATTTTCAGTATTCAACAACTCAGCGTAATCCGGTTGCCATGTTGAACTTAACGAATGATATTACAAGTACCGACAGAATTATCGGGAATATTTCAGCTGAACTTGAACTTCTGAAAAATTTGAAATATAAATTGAATATAGGTTTAGACCGTACTGTCGCCGAAAGAAAGGTGAACCAGGATAATGAACTGAGCTATCTGGGAAATGGAGGAGAAGCCGATATTAATTCCATATCTGCTGATAACAAACTGATTGAAAATTATATAACATATGAAAAAAAAATAGGGAAAGAACATCGGTTTAATTTTCTGCTTGGATTTTCTTATCAATCGTTTAAAACTTCAGGTAGTTACCTGTCTGTCGACGGATTTGATGATGAGGATGGTATTTTATATACAAATAATCTTCAGTATGGCGATTTTTCCAGTGCTACGGCTGATTCATATGCAGAAGAGAGTGAATTACAATCTTTTTTTGGTAGAATAAATTACAATTATAAAGAGAAATATCTTTTTACTTTTACGGGGAGGGATGATGGTTCTTCTAAGTTTGGTGAAAATAATAAATATGGATTTTTCCCTTCCTGCGCTTTTGCATGGAGAGCCTCCGAGGAAGATTTTATAAAGGCATGGAATATTTTTAGCAATCTGAAATTCAGATTGGGATGGGGAATTACGGGAAACCAGGAAATCCCGAATAAGATCTCCTTAATGTCTGTTGGAACATCTACTGATGCAAATGGCTATTTTGATGGGACCTTGTCAACGGGAATTACTTTTGTGAGGGTACCTAATCCCGACATTCAATGGGAGACGACATCTCAGTCCGATTTGGGGATTGATTTTGGGATCCTTTCTGATCGCTTGTCGGGGACGATTGATCTTTTTCATAAGAAGACGACCAATGTTCTGTTGGAGCTGACTGCTAAAGCTCCTGCTCCAACAGATTCACAGTGGGAGAATGTTCCCGGTCTGAAGATCATCAATAACGGAATAGAAGTCGGTTTGAATGGTTCTATCATAAAAGGAAGAACTCTTTCCTGGGACGCAGGGCTTAATTTCTCGTCTATCCATAATAATGTTAAGGATTTGCCGGTTACTCTTATTGAAACTGGGGTGGCAAGCGGCCAGGGGCTTTCTGATACACGGGTTCAGATTATTACAAATAATCAACCTATTGGCACTTTTTATGGGCGTGTTTTTCAGGGGTTTGACGAGGATGGAATGTCTGTTTACAAAACAGATGAAGAAGGAGATGAGGTTTACGAATATTTAGGGACGGCCTTACCCGATTTTACCTATAGCTTTACGACGAAATTGAAATTCCGGAATATTGATTTTAGTATGTTTTGGTACGGTTCGGAAGGGAATAAGGTATATAATAATACGGCCAATGCGTTGTTCTATAAAGCGGCCCTTGCAAATGGATCAAATGTTACCAGGGAAGTTGCAAATTCAGGAGAATCAGAATCAAATTCAACAGGATTTTCTTCCAGGTATATAGAAGACGGCTCGTTTTTGAGATTGGCTAACCTTACTGTTGGCTATACAATTAATACAAAACTGATTCCCTGGTTAAATAAAGCCCGTATTTATGTAACAGGTAATAATTTGTTATTATTTACCAATTATTCCGGATTTGACCCGGAAGTAAATGTCGATGCAAATGAAAATGATGTGCCTTCGTTGGGCATTGACTATACTTCATACCCTAAATCAAGGACATTTACTTTTGGGGTAAACCTTCAGTTTTAATAACCTAAACGCTAAATAAAATGAAACTATATAAATACAAATTAATCGTGTTCCTGCTTTTTTTATTCAATTTAGTAGGATGTACCGATCTGGAAGAAAATATATTGGACGAACAATTGGGACAGGATCTGGTCTATGATGAAAGTAATATTGAATCATTATTTAATCCTCCTTATGCCAGTCTGAGACATTTATGTGAATGGTATAGTCATTGGGGACTTCAGGAATTTTGTACTGATGAAGCTGCTATTCCTACCCGGGGAAGTGATTGGTATGACAATGGAAAATATCAGCAACTCTATTATCATACCTGGACAGCAGATCATGCTATGTTCGAATCGGTTTGGGAAAATCTGACACAGGGAATTTCCCGGTGTAATACGGCAATATATTATATCGGTCTGTTCGATCAAACAGAGACGACAGAGCTTTATATCAAAGAAATACGCTTCCTTCGTGCTTTGTATATGTATTATATTGCTGATAATTTTGGGCAGGTACCCTTCCGGGAGGCAGATGATCAGGACTATTCAGCAGATCCTGAAGTCATGGACAGGGAAACAGCCATTGCTTTTATTATTAGTGAAATCAAAACGGTTTTGCCCGGTCTTGAAAGCCGTTCCGAATTGAGTTCCGAGCGGGTTACCAAGGGTGTTGCGTATGCCTTGCTGGCCAAAATTTATTTAAATTATGAGGTTTATACCGGAGAAACCAAATGGGATGAAACAATAGCATACTGTGATAGTGTAACTAATACCGGGGAGTATGAAATTGCTGATGATTATTGGTCTAATTTTCAGTGGGATGTTTCCGATCCAGAATCTTTTATTCTGACAATTCCGATGAGTGACCAGGTTGATATGGGAAGTGGTAGTATCTGGATCGAATTTACGTTACATTATAACCAAATATTTGGGAATTATACCAGTTTCTGGAATGGAGCATGTACCACATCTACCTTTTTAAATACCTGGGATACGGAGAACGACATACGTTATTACGATGACCGTAATCGATCCGAAACAGGGATTAATGAAGGATTTCTGGAAGGGCAGCAATATAGTGTGGACGGGGATGCCCTGACTGATCGCAGTGACAATCCTCTGATATTTGTTCCTGAGTTTGACATCGAAAGCTCAGATGAAGTAGCCGGGGTCAGGGTGGTTAAGTTTGCTCCAAACCCTGATACCCAGGAGGCAGGATCTTATGCGCCTAATGATTATCCTTTATTCCGTATTGCAGATATTTATCTGACCCGGGCAGAGGCAGAACTGAGAAACGGAGATGAATCTGCAGCTTTGTCAGATATAAATTATATCCGCGGAGAAAGAAGCACTGAGGGAAAAACGTTGCCTCTTTTGACAACTGTTACCTTGGATGATATACTGAATGAGAGAGGATATGAGCTGTATTGGGAAGGATATCGCAGGCAAGATCTGATTCGCTTCGGTAAGTTCGACTGGTCTGACGATACTCCTGACGATGAATCGTTAACATTATTTCCGATCCCGACATCCGCCTTGGATTCCAATGGAAATCTAACACAAAATACAGGATATTAGAGTATTTAATTGAGTATAGCCGTTGCCTGTTCAGGTAGCGGCTATTCGTTCATGCTCCGCCTGTGCTATCTTTTAAAAACATAATATTTCGAATATGAGATAACTGTAGCTGATTTTCGGTTGCATTATTTTATGCCTGGTTTTATTATTTCAGAACATACTAATAGTATTTCTGAGTGTATTTTTGTCATAACGATTAAAAACAAAGATTTCCTGATAATTTTTTATTATGAATAAGATTCCTGTTATATTGTTTTTGTGGTTTATCCTGATAACTGTGAGTGCTAACGGTTCAAATTCTTCGGAATGGCAGATTTGTGTGACTGATCCTTCTGGCTATACCGGGATTACACTGGCTTCAGGACGGATCGGACTGGTTTCTTCAGCTTCTCCTTTTAAAATAAAATCGGTGATATTGAACCATGTCTTTGACGATTACGTCTATAATAAGTCCCAACAATTAAAGACAAGTCGTGTTTTGGAAGGAATCAATTTTGCGGGCCTTGACCTGATTATCGATGGTGATACGGTTTCTTCCGGAAATATCACAAACTGGCAACAGGTTTTGGATATGAAGAAGGCGAGGCTTGTTACCTCTTTCATTTATAAAGATAAAGCCCGTATTTCCTATTCTGTATACGCACTCAGGGGGATGCCCTATTCCGGGCTTACTGACGTCGAGGTGGAATCACTTAAACAGGATATAAATATTTCTGTTTCCGGGGAAATTGTTTGTCCTTCCGGTTATAGGCAAATCGTTCAAACCTTTAAGGTTTTACAGGACAATGACCGTTTTATGCCCTTACTCCAGACTGTAGCGCAAAGTCCTGCCGGAAAACATACGCTGGCAGCTACTGCCGCTTTTGTCTTTGATAATTTTTCACCGGAGCAGAAAGAGGAAGTTAATTCCCCATTTAAGCATTCGCTGACTTTTCACAAAAAGATTGAAAAAAATACGACATTCCGGTTTGCCTGGGAAGGGGCAATTTGCACTACCGGGAATTTTTCAGATCCGCAAAGCGAATCTGAGCGCATGGCAATATACATTCTGTGTGATAATAAACAGTCGGTCATTGACGGTCATATCCGTAAATGGGATCAGTTATGGCAGGGAGATATAGAGATTGAAGGCGATGATGAGTCTCAAAAGGATATCCGGCTTGCGCTTTATCATCTGTACGCTTTTTCGTGTCCGGGATCCGGACTAAGTATTTCTCCGATGGGTTTATCTTCGCAGGGGTATAACGGACATATCTTTTGGGATGCGGAAATATGGATGTTCCCGCCTATCCTGGTTTTTCATCCGGATATTGCCGCTACCATGCTTGATTACCGTTATAACAGGTTGGATAAGGCCAGACAAAAAGCTTCCTGTTATGGATTTAGAGGGGCAATGTTTCCCTGGGAATCTGATGACACAGGAGAAGAAGCAACGCCGACCTTTGCTCTTACCGGGGCATTTGAACATCATATTACTGCTGATATCGGTATCGCATTCTGGAATTATTTTCAGGTAACAGGAGATCTGAGGTGGTTAAAGGAAAAAGGTTTTCCTGTAATCAGAGATGTTGCCGAATTCTGGGTTAGCCGTTCTGTAAAGAATCCGGATGGGACCTGTTCGATCAGAAATGTTGTCGGTGCAGATGAATATGCCCAGAACGTAGATGACGATGCATTTACCAACGGAGCAGCTAAGCTTGTACTAACCGATGCGCATCGTGCCGCTGAGATGCTGGAAGAAAAAACAGATCCCGCGTGGACCGAGATCGCAGATCATTTAAAATTTTATACTTTCGGAAACGGGATAACCAGGGAATATAAAGGATATGACGGGCAGATTATAAAACAGGCAGATGAGAATATGCTGGCTTATCCATTGCAATTGGAAACTGACACGACCGTAATATTAAAAAATTTGGTTTACTATGAGGGTAAAATGGACAAGAATGGCCCGGCCATGGGAGATGCCATTCTCTCTGTTCTGTATGCCCGATTGGGATATCCGGATAAAGCATACGAGATGTTCAGAAAAGCTTACATCCCGAATAAGAGAAGACCTTTCGGGGCGCTGGCTGAATCGGCCAATAGCGATAATCCGTACTTTGCAACAGGAGCGGGGGGAATGTTACAAGCTGTGCTTTTCGGCTTCGGCGGACTGGAAATTACCGAAAAGGGGATCATTCAGCAGCATTCAGCATGCCTGCCGAAGTCGTGGAAGAAATTAATTATTAGAGGGGTAGGGCCTGGTAAAAGGACTTATGCGGTTACCCGGTAGGAATTTGGTCTAGCCGGCATTGGTTATTTTTATTACTTTTGCAAAAAAACTGAATAAAGGATGCAGAAAACCCAAAAATCGATTGTGGGTATAGGAAGTGCCTTGGTCGATATTCTCATACAGCTTGACGATTACAGTATGCTGGAAGTATTTAAGCTTCCCAAGGGAAGTATGACGCTTGTAGATGCCGTGCTTTCTCAGAAGATTCTTGACTCGACAACCGGATCAAAACGGACAATCGAAACGGGTGGTTCTGCTGCGAATACTGTCCGGGGAATCGCCCAGCTTGGCGGTTCTGCCGGGTTTATCGGGAAGATCTGTGACGACGAGATGGGACATTTTTTTAAAGATGAATTTGAGAAACTAAAAATTACCCCTCATTTATATCAAAGCAACATTCCTACAGGTAAAGCTGCAACATTGATTACCCCTGATTCTGAGCGTACCTTTGGAACTTACCTCGGGGCAGCCAGTGAACTTGCTGTTTCAGACTTGTCATCCGGTTTGTTTGCTGCTTATGATTATTTGCATATTGAAGGGTACCTGGTTTTTAATCATTCGCTTATTGAAGGGGTTCTGAAAATGGCGAAGGACAATGGCCTGAAGATTTCCATCGACATGGCCAGCTTCAATATTGTTGAAGCGGAACTCGATTTTCTCAAACATCTGATCGGCGAATATGTCGATATTGTTTTTGCCAATGAGGAAGAAGCCCGGTCCTATACGGGACTGGATCCCCGTGAAGCAGCCAGGTATTTGTCCGGACAATGTGAAATCGCTGTTGTTAAAGTTGGCAAAGATGGTTCGCTTGTCGTTTCGGGTAACCAGTTTCTGCATGTAAAAACGCGGCATGTAAAAGCAGTTGACACCACCGGGGCTGGTGATGTTTATGCTTCTGGCTTTTTATACGGGCTCGCTAATGGGTTTAGCCTGGATGCCTGTGGCAAATTGGGCTCTCTTTTGGCCAGTAAAGTAATACAGGTTCATGGGGCCAAAATACCGGAAATCTTTTGGCCGGAAATTATGAAAGAAGTTGATAAACTCAAGTAAAAAGGTACTTTAACCGAACCGGAGATCAGAACAGACCGTAAAGCTGGGCGTCTATTTTATCGATCACCGAACTCAGATCTTCTGGGTTTAGCATAAAATCAGTTTTGTCAACGCTGATAATCAATAACTTTCCTTCTTTGTAGTTACTAATCCAGGCCTCGTAACGTTCATTCAGCTGCTTCAGGTAATCGAGACGGATGGAATTCTCATAGTCGCGTCCCCTTTTTTGGATCTGGTTGACCAGTGTCGGAACACTTGCCCTTAAGTAGATTAATAAATCCGGTGCTTTTAAGAGGCGGTTCATCAGCTGAAATAAACTCCGGTAGTTCTGAAAATCCCTGGTCGACATGAGTCCCATGGCGTGCAGGTTAGGTGCAAAAATTTCTGCATCTTCATAAATTGTCCTGTCCTGAATAACAGTAACGCCGGATTGCTGAATGTCCATAATCTGGCTGAAGCGGCTGTTCAGAAAATAAATCTGAAGATTAAACGACCAACGTTGCATGTCTTCATAAAAATCATTCAAATAAGGATTTTCGTCTGCATCCTCGAATTGAGGCTTCCACCCGTAGTGCTTTGATAAAAGTTCTGTTAATGAGGTCTTCCCTGCTCCAATATTCCCGGCAACTGCTATGTGCATACTTGTACTTTTAACTGATTTTGGCTTTTATAAATTAATGCATATCTGTTTTTATTCTCTGTTACTTATCTCTTTTTTATCTTTTTGGCTGTATCCTCGTTCACATTTGCTTCATGAGTTCGAGTAACTCGTCCAGATATTTTCTGTCATTCGACAGGCGGGGAATTTTATTTTGTCCGCCCACTTTGCCTCTTTGTTTCATCCACTCGTAAAAGAGTCCGTGAGGAGCAATAATTACATGCGGACGTTCTAGTGTAATGCTTTTATGTCTCTTGGCTTCGTAATCGGAGTTAAGGGTTTTCAATGTCCCGTCCAGCACGGAGATAAAGTGTTCAATATCATTAGGCTCCTGGTCGAACTCTATAATCCATTCATGTGCCCCTTTATTGTTGTCGCCCATGAAAACAGGACCTGCCGTGTATTCACGGATGTTGGCATCGGTTCGTGAACAGGCCACTTTTAGGGCTTCTTCCGCATTGTCCACGATAACTTCTTCCCCAAACGCATTGATGAAATGCCTGGTACGGCCTGTAATTTTTATTTTGAAGGGATTCCGGGAAGTGAACCTGACCGTATCGCCGATGATATACCGCCATAAACCTCCGTTGGTGCTGATTACCATAGCATAATTTTCCCCGATCTCTACCTCCTGAAGTGAAATAACTTTTGGGTTTTCGTCATGATAATGGGACATCGGAATGAACTCGTAATAAATACCATAATCCAGCATGAGCAGCATATCGTCATTTTCCGGATCGTCCTGGATGGCAAAGAAACCTTCCGAAGCATTATAGGTTTCCATGTACCTCATGGAATCCGACGGAATTATTTTGCGGTACTGTTCCCGGTAAGGATCGAACTTTATACCTCCATGAATAAAAACTTCCAGGTTGGGCCAAACCTCGAGTATGTTTTTCTTGCCAGTGGTTTCCAGTACCCGGCGGAGCAGCACAAGGTACCAGGACGGAACACCAGCCAGGGATGTGACATTTTCATTTCTGGATTGTTCGATTATTTTTTCCACCTTTTCTTCAAATTCTTCAATGAGGGCCACCTCAGTAGGCGGGGTACGGTAGAAGTCGGACCAAAAAGGAGTGTTCTCGAGTAAGATTGCCGAAAGGTCTCCAAAGTAGGAATTATTATTGAAATTATTTACCCGGTGGCTTCCCCCGAGGGTCAGTGTTTTTCCGGAAAGGACTTTCGACTCCGGATAGTTTTTCAGGTAGAGGGTGAAAACATCCTTTATACCCCGGTAATGGACATCTTCCAGCGATTGCTTGCTTACCGGAATAAATTTGCTCTTATCATTGGTTGTTCCCGAGGATTTGGCAAACCACTTGATTTCTCCCGGCCATAAAAGATTTTTACCTCCTTTCATTAACAGGTCGACATACGGAGCAAAATCCTCATAACGGCGGACGGGAATGCGGTTCTTGAATTCTTCCTCCGAGGTAATGGACCTGAAATCATACTTCATGCCAAACTCTGTATCCTTAGCTTCTCTTAAAAGATCGAAAAGGACTTCCCTTTGCATTTCAAAAGGGTGTTCCTTAAAAAGGTCGATTTCGTATATTCTTTTGAAACTCAACCAGTTGATGATAGAATTTAGAATAGGCATACAAATACTTTTGTTATTTCTCTTACAACGAAGTTAATTGTTTTCGGGATTAATAGAACAATTATTTTGTAGCTTTCTATTTAAAACGACTGAATCATCCTGATTATAGGCCAGAAGCATTGAATTATTTTTTACATTTACACTCGGGAGGCAGATGAAAAAACTCTTCGGTATAGTCTGTGACTTTTTTCTCGTTTATATGGGGTATATACCTTCCGGATAGAGTATTTATGAGGATGTTTTTCAGGTTGTCTGCTCTTGTTCTGTAGTCCGGATACTGAATAAATTTTTTGTATGAACTATATTGACATTATACTAGGTATTTTGATCATCATCGCCGCGATAAGAGGATTCATGAAGGGGTTTATTGTTGAGGTCGCTTCCCTGGTCGCACTTATTCTGGGAGTATGGGGAGGTATCCATTTTTCTCATTTTACTGCCGGATATATTACCAGGGTTTTTGGATGGCATTCCGAGTATCTTTGGCTGGTTTCCTTTTTTATCACGTTGCTGGTTATTATTGTCCTGGTTCATATTCTTGGTAAAATCCTTGACAAATTGGTCGAGGCAATGGCTTTAGGCTTTCTGAACCACGCTGCGGGGTTGGTGTTTGGAATAATTAAAGCCGTTTTTATTTTAAGTATTTTACTGGTCTTTTTTGATAAGGCAGATACAACTAATCATATCATTCCCAGAAAAGACAAGGAAAAATCTCAGGTATACGAACCCATCAAAAGTTTTGTCCCGACTATTTTCCCGTTTTTAAATTTTTGGGACGATAATACCCCTGCAGATAATGAGAAACATAAAGGTGAAAAGCTGGTTTAAAAAAAGAGAAAAGGCGGGGATAAACGAATTGGAAGAGTGTGCTTGCCTGAATTGCGGATTTAGGTTTAAAGGTTATTATTGTCCTTCGTGCGGGCAATCGGTTACCGAGTTTGACAAACCGTTAGGATTTGTGTTTTACGATTTTTTGGGAAATTTTTTCTCATTCGATTCCCGTTTTTTCCATACATTTTATGATTTACTCCTGAAACCGGGCTTTTTAACAGTCGAATTTTTCTCGGGGAAGAGGGTGAAATATGCACCTCCTTTCCGGGTATTTATTTTTCTGAGTTTTCTCCTTTTTCTTTTGTTGCAGATCCTTTCCAACAAGGGATTAACCAGGGTTTTGGATATGTCTTTAAACAGATCTGCGGTTGCAGTTTCCGATTCGACGGGCAGCTCTTCTTCCGATTCACGGAAGACAAACCATCTTGTATTTCAACCTGATTCTGCAAAAAGTGTTGATATTCCGATCGACAACAGCATACTGAAGTCAGGGAGCCTTGCTGATATTTTATCTGTCATAAGTGAGAAGCTGGACAAGGAAATTGAACAAACAAGCGATGCCGGGGAAAGAAAGAAAATAATCAAACTGGAGCGGACCCTGAGATCTCCGGATCTGGCAGTCTCCCGGATCCTTAAATATTTTTCATGGACATTTTTTGCCCTGCTCCCGGTATTCGCATTGCTTCTGAAGTTATTCTATATTAGGAAAAGAATTTATTATATCCGTCATCTTGTTTTTTCGGTGCATTTACATTCTTTTATGTTTTTATTGTTATCAGTGGTTGTCTCTATCATTCTTGTTTTTCCTCAGCAGGTTGGCCTATTTTCGTCATGGCTGCTTCTGCTTTTCCCTGTTTACATCTATCTCGCCCTTAAGCGTTTTTACGGACAAGGGTATCGTAAAACCCTGGTAAAATTTATTTTGCTATGGTCGGTGTACAGCATAATCATGCTTGTTGCGCTAATTGGTGTTCTTATAGATGCCCTGGTATTTGGATAGTTCAATGTATCAAATTAAGTAATATTCTGATGATGCCTCTGGTTAACGGGTTCAATTTTATATCTTTGCCAGGACTGAGGGATTAATTGTCCGGAATAGACGATTTATTAGTTGTTAATGGGGTTTATTTGTTTTACTAATAGATATTTATTCCCGTTAAAAAAGGCCTTTGGTTTATGTTTATTGAAGAAAAATTAATCAAATAGTTACGATGAATTTTGTTGATGAACTTACATGGCGGGGCATGATTCACGATATGATGCCCGGTACGAAGGAACAACTGGAGAAAGAAATGACTACTGCCTACGTGGGTATCGACCCCACGGCAGATTCATTACATATTGGGCATATGGTTGGGGTAATGATGCTGAAACATTTACAACTGGCAGGCCATAAGCCTATTGCCCTGATCGGGGGAGCAACAGGAATGATCGGCGACCCTTCCGGAAAATCACAGGAAAGGAACCTGCTCGATGAGGCGACCTTATGGCATAACCAGGAGTGCCTGAAAAAGCAGTTGTCCCGCTTTCTCGATTTTGAATCAGATGCGCCTAATGCTGCTGAAATGGTTAACAACTATGATTGGATGAAGAGTTTTACTTTTCTGGAATTCATCCGCGATATTGGGAAGCACATTACGGTCAACTATATGATGTCGAAGGACAGCGTGAAGAAGAGGTTGGGAGAAGACTCGAAAGCGGGCATGTCATTTACAGAGTTTTCTTATCAGCTGGTACAAGGAACTGATTTTCTTCATCTGTACAGGACAAAGAATTGCAAGTTGCAGATGGGGGGATCGGACCAGTGGGGAAATATTACAACAGGCACGGAACTTATCCGCCGTAAGGAAGGGGGAGAAGCCTTTGCCCTGACTTGTCCGTTGATAACCAAGGCTGACGGGACCAAATTCGGGAAGACTGAATCCGGTAATGTTTGGCTGGATTCACGGTTGACATCGCCCTATAAGTTTTACCAGTTTTGGCTAAACACTTCTGACGAAGACGCAGAAAGATATATCAGGATCTTTACCCTTCTTTCCAGGGAAGAAATCGAGGCTTTGATAGCCAGGCACAAGGAAGTGCCCCATATGAGGGAACTTCAGAAGAAACTGGCAGAGGAGGTTACCGTGATGGTACACTCAAGGGCCGACTTTGAAATGGCAGAAGAAGCTTCCCAGATCTTATTCGGGAGTGGAACTGCCGATAGCCTGCGGAAGCTGGACGAGCAGACTTTCCTTTCTGTTTTCGAAGGAGTGCCGCAGTTTAAAATATCCAGGACAAAACTGGATGAAGGGATCCCTGTTGTCGACCTCCTTGCAGACGATGCGCCTGTTTTTCCTTCAAAAGGGGAACTGCGCCGGACTATTAAAGGAAACGGCTTAAGTATTAATAAGGAAAAAGTTGCCGATCAGGAATTTTGTGTAGGAACAAAGTTTTTAATCGATGATAAATACATCCTTGTTCAGAAAGGAAAGAAAAACTATTTTCTGCTGATCTCGGAGTAATAAAAAAGTCCTTCCTGTAAAACAAGAAGGACTTTTTTTAAGATATTATTATTTCTTTACACGTTCGTTATAGCTTCTGTCGCGGGTATCCACTTTCACGATTTCCCCGGCATTAATAAACATAGGTACCATGATTTCAGCCCCGGTTTCCAGGGTAGCCGGTTTTAATGCAGTTGAACTTGCTGTATTCCCTTTCTCTCCCTGTATCGTTGAGGTTATTTCCAATTCAACGAAGGGGGGAAGTTCTGCAGTAAGAGGGGTCTCTGTTTCTGCATGAAAATTTATCTCGATGACTTGACCTTCTTTCATCAGGTCTGCGTTTTCAATCATGTCAGGAGCAATGGAAACCTGTTCGAATGTTTCGGTGTGCATAAAGTTAAACCCCATTTCATCTTTGTACAGGTACTGGTATGGCCTACGTTCCACGCGAACTGTGTTTACTTTGACCCCGGCAGAAAAGGTATTGTCAATTACTTTTCCTGTTTTTATATTTTTCAGTTTGGTGCGGACGAAAGCCGGTCCTTTTCCTGGTTTTACATGTTGAAACTGAACGATCGTAAAGAGTTGATCGTTGAACTCTATGGTCAATCCGTTCTTAAAATCAGCTGTAGTTGCCATATTTTGATAAAAAATTTTAAAAATTTTCAAAAACTTGGGCAAAAGTAGTAAAAAATAGATTAACAAATACAAAGGTAATGAGCCACTTTGATTTTTTATCATCAAAAGGTGTACCTCTGAAAAAGAGAAACGCGCAGGCTGCTATTTCCTGATTTGTTCCACCCCGTTCATTCTATAGGAAACAAGGTCACATTTCAGGGATCCGATAAACATATCGAATTCGAGCAATAAGGGAATCCGGTTTTTGTCTTTCGTGATGTAAAATTTGAGCCCGTCCGATCTTTTAAGAAGCTTTCCCTTGCTAACCACAGGGGTGAGTACGTAGCATGTTTTCTCACCCATATCTGACTTAATTCTTTTTGTACCCAGGAACCTGGCAGTCATGATAAAATATTCGTCGGCATGAAAAATCGGGATGGTGAATTCCTCTCCTTCATCCAACTTGTCCAGAAAGTTGTTGTGACGGAGGTAGAAAAAAGCACTCAGCATGTCAACGATATTGTGCGGAACTTTTTTTCCTCCGGAACGTTGACTGAAAACAGAATCCTTATTGTTATAAAAAAAAGCTTCGTTGTAATAGCGGTGTTTTTGTTCTTTTATATTTCTGATCGCTTTATAGGGCAAATATGTTTGCGGATCGACCACGCTTTCATAAATATCGTGTACCCCAAAGAGGTTATCGGCCAGGCCTGTTGTATTTCCTTCAAGTTTAAAGTGAATAGCCTTTTTTTCGGAATAAGTGGTATCGGTAGCAGTTAAAACCGCTTTCCCTCCTTTGATAAATCCGTAGTGAAGGACATATTCCATCCGTTCAAACGGTTGAGCCGAAAGGGAGAAAGAGGAACATATGAATAAGATAGCCAGTAGATTTTTCATTCGGAAAAAATTAGTTAATATACTATAATTATTTTGGTGTCCGTGGAACACTGATGTCCCGCTAACAACTCGCTGATCTTGTTTTTTATCCTGGGGTACCATCTAAGTAATGAGCATAAAATAATGTAGTATCAGAAATTTGAGTAAATGTCAAAAAAATTATCGTGATACACATTAATAAATAATCAATTATAGTTTACCAATCTGTTTATCTGATGTCCCGTCTTCAGGCCTTCAGAAAATTTTTCTTGGTACCCCGGCTATAAAATCTTTTAGATAAAAAGGTTCAAAATAAGCCAGATTTACAAATTGTTTGTTAACTAATGCATTGTATGACAGAAAACACATAAATTGTGCCGAGGTTGTTATGCCCGGAACAAAAAATGCATTTTCATGCTCGATTACTTTCTCCGCTTTAGATGATCCGTTGCCCAAGAAAACAACCGGCTGCCGGTCAAGAATGTCTTTGAATGAATCTTTATCGATTATCTTTGCGGAGACTTCTTCAATCTCTTCATTCTTGCCGTTGTAAAAGGCGGTATAGACTTCCATCCTTCTGGCATCGATCATCGGGCAAAACAACAAATCTTCCTCTGCCGGTAAATTCCAGTTGTCCCTGCTATCATTTACAAATGAACTCATTGCCTGCAGGGGACTCACAGCGATCAACGGAATTCCATGCGCATAGCACAGACCTTTCGCCATGGAAACCCCTATCCGTAATCCTGTATATGAACCAGGGCCTTTACTAACAGCAACCGCTGATAGCTTTCTGAAATCCAGATTATTCTTTTTTATTATATTTTCGATATATACTCCCATTAACCGGGCGTGATTTTGCCCGTCCTGGCTTTCTGTGTAGTCAATGACTTTTCCTTTGTCGGATAAAGCCACGCTGCATATTTCTGTAGAAGATTCAAGATTCAAAATTAAAGACATTGTATCGTGATTTTTGCGCAAATTTAAGTATATTAACAAGAAAAAATTCAAAATGATCAAATTCAATATTTGACATGCTTTGGAATTAATATTGATTATTTAATTTTGTTATTGTTCAATCCAAATTTTTCTTAGCTTTAAATGCCAGAAATAAGCAGAAGTTATGTATCGCACCATAATTATTGATGATGATAAGTTGGCAAGGCATGTCTTACTCAGGATATTTGAGCAGAATTTTCCTGAAATCCGTTTGGTCGGGGAAGCTGAATCTGTGAAAACAGGTGTCGAGCTGATCCGTACCGAGAAGCCCGATCTTGTCTTTCTCGATATCGAGATGCCAGACGGGACCGGGTTCGATCTTATCGATCAACTGACCGAAGTTAACTTTCGGTTGATCTTTACCACATCGTACAGTAATTATGCCATCACAGCATTCAAATATTTTGCATTCGATTATATTCTGAAACCGGTGTTGCCCGAAAATGTAAAGGCTACGCTTAGACGGATTAAGGATATTCCCCTCTTGAGCGGGAAGAGCCAGATCGACAAGCTTAGGACGCAGCTGGAAGAAGACGACGAGAAAAAGGATCCCACAATTGCCCTTCCCGAGATTAATGGGTTCGCGATTATCAAGGTTAAAAATATCCTGCGTTGCGAGGGGGAGAGAAACTATACAAAAGTATTTTATAAAGATGGGAAATCGGTACTTGTCAGCCGGACGCTCCTTGAATTTGACCAGTTACTTGTTCCTCACGGCTTCTTCCGTATTCATCGCTCTCATTTGATTAATCTTGATTGTGTAAGTCGTTACCTGAAAACAGAAGGAGGAATGGTCGAGATGATCGATAAATCAAAATTGAAGATCTCTCCAAGATACAAAGATGAATTTTTGGAGAGGTTACTTCATAATAAATTATAGGAGAACGGGTCTGGTTTTATCTTTCTCGTTTAACGAATGAAAGAGGTATCATCACCAATTGGTGAAGGAAATTGTTTATCCTGCAACCACAGGGAAATACTATTTTTCGTAGTTGAAAAATTCGAAATCGGCATGATAAATCCCGGAAACAATGTCTTTTAGTTCTTCGTCATAATAAATTTCCCAGTCCTTGTGTTCAGACTGGTTTACAATCTCCAGCCTGGCCGGTTGAAGGCCCATGTTTTTGCAGAAAGCATCGAAATCGGACTGAAGTGTTTCTATACGAAGAACTGTTTCAATTTCGGGAATGCCCTGGTTATTTAATATCCAAAAAACCTGAGGCCTGAAATGTATCTGATTATCAGATGCTTTTTTTAGCCCGTAACGTACAAAATCCCTGAAATCTTTATACTGTGTTACGTAAATATCCCGTTCTTTCTGGTCATCTTTGCTTTCACTTTTAAGCATATAAAAATAGGCAGATACAATCCTTTCATACGGGTTTCTTGATACGCAAAAGGCATGTATCGGTTTTTTCCTGCGGAACGATCCGAGAAGCCTTTTCCTTTTTTTTCTCAGGTTGTGTGAAATGACTTTTATCTTCATGTTTTTACAGTGCAGCCGGATACTGTTGCCTGCATTTTTAGGGATATGTACAAAATAAATCTTCATCTATTGAATTTATATAATGTGAATTAAAAATTTGTAACTACTCAGGTCATTAAAATTAATAAGACTGACTTCGGCGGAATTCATTTTTGCCGGCAGCAACAGCTATTGCAAAGCGGATTGATTCAAACGGATTTCCTCCTTTTTTGATGATGGAGTCAACAACAGACCGCAATACTGCAAATATTTCAGCGCCTCGTTCCGAGCGGAAACTTCCCGATACCTTCTGCTTGACTTTGACATTACGGATTGCCCTTTCCGAACCGTTATTATCATAAGGAACATCGGGATAAAACAGGAAATTGAATACCTGATGCCTGCGTTTTTTCAATCGCTTTTGGAAAGGAAGTATTTTTGAAACAGTATCAGGCAATGTTTGATTTACCAGCATATCAAATTCATTGATCACTGCCCCCCGCTGATCAAATGATCCGGTGTACTGTTTTAGTGTCATGGTATCTTTCAGCTTAATGGCCCGGGTCAACAAATCCTTCATTTCAGTTGCCCACTTGTGGTGATACAGCTGCTCAAAGAAATTCAATTCCCGAAGCAGGTGTGCAAGACACAGCTGATGCTCCCTGGCGGGGGTCTTTAACTGGGCACTCAATGAATCGCTGACAAAGGTTGCATTGGCAAACCCGTCAGGAAAAGTATTTTCAACCGTTGCAAAGCCGCGGCTCTTTGATATGACGATGTATGTTGCCCGCATTGTTTGCCAGGTCCAGGCCCAAAATTTATTCTTTTCAACTTTCACGCCCGTTTCATCTCCACCTACCGTAGTGGCATTGGATATTTCCTTTTTTATCCCTTCATAGATGGGAAGCACCATGTTGGCTGCTTTGTTTAGCAGGTTAAAGATGGTGCCTTCGCTTATGGAGATATTGGTTATACTCTTTATTAATTCTTTCAAACGTGAATATGGAACATACTGTCTCGAACTCAAATAAGCCGTAAGTGCAATCAGATTGTTTCCGTACTGAACAGGCGCTGTTACTTCTGCCGGGAAATTCCCCGTACTGACATGGCCACAGCTACAATTCCTTTGATAAACCTGGTGTTCAACCACTCTGGACTGAATAAAGGGAATGTCGATAACCTGTCTTTTGCCTATCAACTGCACCGGTTCATCGACATAGATCTTTCCGCAACAGGGACATGGGCCTTCTGGCATATGAACCTCTATTTTATCCGGAGCTGGCGACATCCGAAGTGTTTCTCCTTTGTGACCCGCTTGACCACCGGATTTCTTATCACTTTTTCCCCGGAGGCTTTGGTTCTTACCCCGGAACAGGTCCTGAGCCGGAGGCAGTGAACTGTTACCACTGTTCTTTGGTGTCTTCAGACGCTTTATTTCCTCCTGAAGTACCTCTACCATACGGGTTAAAGCATCAACCTTCATGGAAAGATCATAAACCAGATCGACCAGTTCTTCCTTGTCCAGCTTTCTAAGTTCTTCTTTCGATACCATAACCCTTTTGCTTTTAACAAAGATCTTGTTCTGAGATTCAATACACAAATTTAAACCCCATTCTTTATGAACATCCACGATCCCTGTTTTCAACAATTTGAAAAATAAGTTTGAGTTTCGAGAGTTAAACCTCATGTGAAGCGCATGGATGAATATAAAATCAAAAAACTTAACCCCTCCTACGGAAAATGAGTTGAGCAAATATTAAATCTAATATCCTTTTCCAAAATCTTTTATCCCGCAGGTACCTGAGTAGTTACAAAAATTGATAACAATTTTTATTTGCCGTTGTGGTTTTCTTTTAAATTCAAGGACCACGTGCTTATTCTTGATTTTAATCCGCATTATAAATTGTGTTCGGGATAATTAGGAAATTATATTCAGGAGGGAAGCCCGTCTTTTCTTCTGAAAAGAGCAAATTCCATGTTCTTTCGTTTATTCCTGAAATTATTTTACTGATTTATCCCTGCTATGAGAACTTTTAAGAAAGCTTTATTAAGCCAGCCTGTCTTTCTCCTTACCAGGAAATGTTCCGGGGGTCTTCAATGTTGCAAATATACTTTTTCTTTACTTCTTAAAAAGGGCCGGATTATTTTTTATTGCATCCGGTCTGGATCCTCATTCCCCTTATCTGTTCATATCCTGTTTTAATGGGCGACGATAGCCGGTATTCATTTTTGTCAAAACTGGCACATTTTTTGGTTGACTATTTCATCAACTACGTGGAATACCCCAGCAAATAAGATTTATTTAAAGAAGGCACCGCAACCGTGCGATGCAGTTATTCTTTTGTTAATTTTTTTATTATGACAAATATAGGTTTTGCTGTTAATCCCAAGGTTGAGTTTTTCACTTTTTTTTATAAAAAGGCGCCCGTCCTTCTGGCCCGTCCTCCTTACATTCCATTGATGGTTGGCAATCGTGCTTCCGGTGCTGCTAAAGATATGAAGGGAGATGACATCGGGATTAATATATCTGTTAAGAATAAGTATTACAGTGAGTTGACAGGGATATTCTGGGTCTGGAAGAATACCCGACAGGATATTGTTGGTTGTATGCATTACCGGAGGTTCCTGACCAGGAAAAAGGAACCGTTGTTGTACAAGCAAAAACGGCTATTGTATTACTTGCTGGGGCTCTATAAAAAACGATCCGGGATAATATATACTAAAAATGCAAGATTATTCCGTGAAAACATTCTGACAGAAGATGAGGCCTTGGAGTTGTTGAAGAACTATGATCTAATCCTGCCCAGAAGACGGATGCTCAGGCATTCGGTAAAAAAGCATTACGAACGGTGTCATAATAAACAAGATCTGGAATTTTTAAGAACATTGATTAAAGAAAGATGCCCTGAATATCTGGGGTCGTTTGAAGCAGTACTGGCTGATAACAGATTGTTCGCGAATAACCTGTTTATTATGAGTCGGGCCGATTTTGACAGGTGCATGGAATGGTTGTTCGATTTGCTTTTTGAGTTTGAACGGAGAGTAAGGCTTTCCGAGTACACCGGATACCAGGAGCGGATTATGGGTTTTCTGGCTGAACGGTTGCTTAACGTCTGGTTCGATTATCAGAAACTTAAGATAAAGGAACTTCCGATGATTTATTTTAAGCACTTTAAGTACTGTAAAGGTTAAGCCCGATACTTCCCCTTGTGCTCAATTCTGAAAAATATTTCTGGCATTATTTCATTTTTTAAACAAATCACATATGGATATTTATCCTTCGTTTGATCAGGCCATTCCCCGGTGGAGGAAAGAGCTTGTTTTAAATCAGTCTGCAAAAATAATTTGGTTTACAGGTCTTTCCGGCTCTGGGAAAACGACTTTGGCCCTGGCCCTCGAAAAAAGCCTTTTCGACAAAGGCTTTATAACCCAGCTCCTGGATGGCGATAATGTCCGGACCGGCATAAACAATAACCTGGGTTTCTCGGAAGCAGACCGGATGGAGAATATCCGAAGGATTGGCGAGGTGAGTAAATTGTTCCTTAACTGTGGCGTTATAACTATTTGTGCCTTTATTAGTCCTACTGAAAAGATCCGGGAGATCGTGAGAAATATTATTGGCGAGGAAGATTTCTTTGAAATTTTTGTAAACACGCCACTTGAGGTTTGTGAGAAACGCGATATCAAGGGACTTTATGCCAAGGCCCGGGCTGGTTATATAAAGAACTTTACAGGAGTAAATGCTCCTTTTGAAGTTCCGGAAAGCCCTGATTTTATAATTGATACGTCAAAGTATAGCCTGGAGGAATGCACTTCTTTGGTATTGAAAAGCGTACTGCCTTTGGTATGCAAGCCTAATTCTCTTTCCTGCAAAGTTTCCCGGTAGGTTTTTCCGATAAAAATCTGCCCGGAAGTTGCATGAGTAACGCTTCTTCGGGCAGATTTTATTAAACTGGGTTAGTTCGTGTATCCCGGGTTTTGTTCCAGAACAGCATCTTTGTTCAGTTGGATTTCTGTCAGCGGGATGGGAAGGAGCAGATTGGTCTCTGTTAAACCTTCGATTGCGTTGTTTTTATCCTTGTTCAGGGCAGCGCGTTCGATCAGTGTACCAGTCCTCATCAATGTATATCTGCGGTTTTCCTCTCCGATGAGTTCCCGGGCGCGTTCATCAAGAAGGAAGTCCATATCGATGTCCGATTCAGATACTTTCCCGACTGCCGGGTAGTCAGGGAAAGCACGTTCGCGTAAAACGTTTATCATATCGGCTGCTTTACCGGGTTCTCCCATCTCGTAATACGCTTCTGCGAGTAACAGATATGTTTCGCCCAAACGCATCAACGGCCAGTCTTTTATCGAGGAATAACCAAATGTGTCGTTCGGATCGAAACAGTTCCATTTTGTTGTATAGGGAACGAAATTCGAAATACTGTCACTGGCGCTCAGGTACCCGTTGTCCAGGCTGACCAGCTTCCCGTAACGGTCGGGATATGCAGGATTGTTGTAATACAAATGTCTGTTAATATTATACTCCGAATTTCTCATGTCACCTTCCCCGTATAAATGGTTCCTGAACCAGCTGCTCAGACGTAGGCGCCCGAGCCCGCGTCCACCCAGAGAATCGGCTATGCTCATACCGGTCAGGTTATGATAGGCGCATACCCATACGCGGCGAAACTGTGGATTATCCGAATGCCCCCCGGTTACTTCCGACGTATTTTCAATTTCATATGTCCAGATGGCTTCTGTATTTCCCTGCGAGCGGCGTTGGTTCCCGTAGATGAACATATCGTGGAAGTAATCGCCTTTATCTGAGGAATCTACACCATACCTTGCTTTAATCAGGGAGAACTGTCCGTCATCGATGATTTGTTCGAGCGAGGTCGCTGCTTTTTGAGGCTCTCCCATACGCAGGTAAACTTCTCCCAGCGTTTGCATGGCCATATACTTGTTTGCCCGGCCTTCGTATTCGAGGTTATTAATGTCGGGAAGGCTATCGGCAGCCCCGGTCAGGTCAGAAACAATCAATGCATTTACTTCGTCTAAGCTTGCCCGCGTATAATCAGTTTTTGCAGAAGTGACCGGTTCTGTGGTGATTGGAACGCCACCGAAATAGGCAGCCAGAAAATTATAACTATATCCCCTGAAAAATTTAGCCTCTGCAATACATACCTTTTTTACGTCGTCTGATACCCTCGATTCGCTTGATTGCGCTGCTGCGATAACGATATTGGCGTTGTTGATAATGCTGTAAAGGTGCTCCCACATGACGGCTGGCCCCGAACTTGAAGGGGTTAGTTGTGCATATTTGAAGAACGGGGTTTCTATTCCTTCGATACCCGCCCCGGAGGCAATATCTGTCCCGATTTGCCAGCAGCTAAGCCAACCTTGGTGACTGGAATAGGTCCACATCGTTCCAAAAGTGTAGTGTAACCCGTTTACTGCTGCTACAAGCCCGTCTTCGTCCAGCAAAGTTTCAGAGGTATAGGAAGATAAAGCGGTTTCATCCAGATAGCTATCACTGCACGAGAAGGTGCTTAAAGATAGCAATGCAATTAAAAAATAATATATCTTTTTTTTCATATCGATCTTATAATGTAAGATTTATACCAAAAACAAAACTCCTGACATTGGGATAGTTGTCGTCCGAATCTCCCAAACTATCGCTATGGCCCCGTTGATACATCCTGGCTTCAGGATCCCAGCCAATCCAGTTTGTCCAGGTGTGCAGGTTTCTGCCGCTCACGTACATGGATAGTCCGGCTATTTTTAATTTTTCGATTACCGATTTATTGAAGGAATAACTGAGTGTTACGTCTTTAAGCCTTGTATAATCCGCATTCCGGGGGTTCCCGTAGCCGTGGGGATTGGAATTCTTGTTGAGCGACCGCCATTCGTTACTTTTGTTCTCCGGGGTCCAGTAGCCGACTTCTTTTGGCGTATTTCTGCGTCCTGCTTCATCTGCGTAGTTCAGGTCGTTGTCATATTTCATTGCCCCCTGGACAGTCTGGATAAATATGCTTAGGCTCAGATTTTTATAGGTAAAGGTATTGGTCAAACCGCCGATCCATTTCGGGGTAGTTTGTCCCTGTATTACTTTGTCTCCATCAGCAGTAATGCTTTTGCTGTTATCAACATCTTTCAGTTTGTAGTAGCCTGCGGCAGCTGTTGGGTCGACAGTCAGGTTATCTCCATTGGCAATTTCGTCTTCCTGCCAGATACCTTCCTTGACATAATCGTATATAACCCCGATCGGATGTCCGATAAACCAGCCGTTACCGGTGTCATCCTCTCCGTCTCCGTAAAGGTCTACAATTTTGTTTTTATTCCATGAGAATACGACTGCGGTTTGCCAGTTAAAGTCTTTTATACTGACATTGCTTGAATTCAGGGAGAGTTCTATTCCCTTGTTCTCCGTTTTACCAATGTTGGCGTAGACATTCGAATATCCGGTGATATCCGGGAGGTTGCGTTTAAGCAGGATCCCGTCTGTTTTTGAACGGTAAGTGTCTATTGTCCCTGTAATTCTGTTGCTAAACAAACCGAAATCGACACCTATGTTGAAACTTTTTGTCGTTTCCCATTCAAGGTCTGCGTTTCCCAGTACCGATGCCGTCAGAGCCGTGACCCCCGACCCGCTGAAGGCCACTTTTTGACTTGCGAGAGTAGAAATGGTCTGGTAAACATCGATTGCCTCGTTTCCTGATTTTCCATAGGAAATCCTTAACTTGAGGTTATTCAGCCAGTTGCTTGTAGCGCTCATGAATTGTTCGTTGTGTATATTCCAGCCTAAGGCAGCTGACGGGAACACTCCGTACTTGGAAGTGTTGCTCCCAAAAACCGATGAACCGTCACGACGTACAGTGAACGTGAACAGGTAACGACTGTCATAAGAATAATTAAGACGTCCCATCTGTGAAATGGCAGCGTAGCGTTTTGCTTCAGAATCGACGGTGGCTGTTGCACCCGATCCCAGGTCATTAAAGCCTAAAGCATCGTTTATGAAATCGACCGCCTTGGCTTGTGAGTATTTGTACATTCTCCACTGGGAACTGTACAATCCTGTGAAGTCAAAGTGGTGCTTCTTGATGTCGCGTGCGTAAGTGACAATGTTTTCAATTGTGTAGCTTTGTGTCTCTTTATTTTCAATATCACCGGTACCTGTCAGGTCGTTTGCCGATTCTCCTGTGTAATATGCTTCACGTTCAGGTCGATAGGTATATCCGGCATTTAGTTTATATTTAAGTCCGGTTAACGGGGTCCAGATTTTTTCAAAATCGACTTCTGCGTACCCGTTGATGTTTACATTGAACGCTCTGCGTTCGTGATCTGTTGTGGTACCCAGTAACGGATTGGTATACAATTGTTCGGGATACATCGGGTAAGTAAGCAGTTCCCCGTTGTCGTCATATACTGAGGCATAGGGACTCATGGACGAGGCCATCAGCAGGTTTGCCCTTCCCCCGTCTTTATTGTGTGCGGTGATGTAGGAGTTTGTCCCGAAATTCAGGTATTTGGCTACATTCACGTCAATATTCGTGCGGAAAGAGTAACGTTTATACTGATATCCTTTGATTACGCCGGTTTGATTAAGGTAGTCTCCCGATACATAGTATTTTACATTTTTGGCACCTCCGGAGATACTGATGTTGTGGTTTTGTACCAGCCCTGTGCGGGATACAGCATTAATCCAGTCTGTTTCTATTCCTGCCTCATAATTGTCAACTTCATAAAGATTTGGTACGGCATAGCCACTCGAAGCATCAGGGTGCTGAACCAGAAAATCCGCATATTTCTGAACATATTCCTTCCCGTTTCTCGGAGTTAGTTCATGTCCGGTCTGGTCAAACCCGATGTAAGCACTGTACTGGATGGTCGGTTCTTCCGATTGACCTCTTTTGGTTGTGATCAGGATAACCCCGTTTGCCCCGTTGGTCCCGTAAATTGCTACGGCAGAAGCATCTTTCAGGATTTCTATTGAAGCAATATCGTTTGGGTTGATGTCGTTAATTGTTCCTCCCGCTTTGCTGATCGGGATCCCGTCAACGACAATATACGGGGCTGTGTCTGCATTAATCGAATTTTGTCCGCGTACCAGGGTCGATGGTTCATCTCCCGGGATAGATGACGCCTGGGTTATTGTTATACCGGCAGCCGCGCCCTGTATGGCCTGCATTGCATTTGCTACCGGTAACTTCCCGCTTAACCTGTCTTTTGCGACCGAGGTAACAGAACCGGTAATATCCGATTTTTTCTGAACTCCGTAACCAACAGCCACTACCTCTTCCAGGCCTATTGTCTCTTCTTCCATTTTAATATTGATGACCTGCCTGTCCGCCGGAACTTCCTGTGATTTCATTCCGACGAATGAAAAAACAAGGCTGGCATTATCCGGCAACACTTTCAATGCATATTTCCCATCCGAATCAGTAATTGTCCCGATTGAAGTCCCTTTAACGATTACCGTTACCCCGGGTAATGGTGTTCCGTCCATGTCTGTAACTTTTCCGGAGATGGTCCTTAGCTGTTGGGTCTCAATCCGGGATGCAGAGGAAGATGGTTCAATGATGATCGACCTGTCCATTACTGTAAAGTTAACATCCTGATCTTTAAATAATTTTTTCAGGATTTCTCCAATCTGTTCGTTTGTGACGTCGATGTCTACTTTTTTATTGACATCAATCAGCTTACTGTTAAAAATGAAATAGAACTCGCTTTTGGTCTCGATATCATACAAAACCTCTTTGATGGTTGAGTTTTTCAGACTGATACTTAGTCTGGTCGATTGAGAATAGGTATTTATTGCAAATACCTGTGTTAGTGAGACAAGAAGAAAAAATGATGTGAGCCGCATAACCCTAAAGATTTTAAAGTACAATGCCCAACAGGCCTGCACCCATTTTAATACCGATTTTTTTTTCATACTTTTGGTTTACTAAGTGTTTTTTAAATACTAATAGTTATTTGGGAAAGAGGGATGGTGCGAACATTCCTTTTTCCTTTTTCCAGTTAATCCATGTTTTTTTTCATAAGCATTTATCGTTTTTACTGTGAAACTGCTTTTTAACTGATTTCCAGTCAGAATTCCTGGTATAGAGAGGAAGTTTTTTAATGTTGCTTCATAAGCACTATAATTTGTTTGTCATAACTGTTGTTTTCGTTTGCCTGCCTTGGTAACAGCTGGTAATGTATGGAAGAAGACAGGGTAAGTATTTTCAACACCTGATCGAGGCTTTCTTCAGAGAAGGTCGCTGAATATTCGTACGACAAGATTTCTTTATCCTTTACCTGAAATTCAACGTTATACCATCTTCCCAGTTTTTCGAGCACGGTAGCCATCGAATCGTCCCTAAAAATTAATTTTCCCGATTTCCAGGAAATAAATTTATCAAGGTTGACTTTATTTTTTTCGATGGTCCGGTCTGTTTTTGAGTAGGTCGCCACTTCGCCTGGCTTTACGCAGAGTTTATGCCGTTCATCCTTTTCTTTTGTAATTTCGATCGAGCCACGGACCAATGCTGTTTCAATATTTTGGTCCTCGGGATATGCGCAGCAGTTGAAAGCTGTTCCCAGAACTTTAATGTCAATGTCCGAGGCTGATACAATAAATGGTTTATTCTTATTTTTTGTTACGTCAAAAAAGGCTTCTCCGGCCAGTTCTACATTTCTCGTTTTCCCGGTAAAGGCTACCGGATATTTCAGGCTGCTCCCTGAATTCAGGGAAACAAGGGTACCATCGGGCAGCGTTATCGATGATCTCATTCCCAGCGGAACCTGTACCGTATTGTATTGCAGACCTGAAAACTCTGCGCCGCGTTGGATCCCAAACAGCCAGATACTTGCCAGCAACAACGGGATAAAGAGAATAGCGGCCACCCTTTCCAGTCTTTTTAGAAAATTAAATGACAGTCTTCCGAAAAGCTTGCCTTCTACTTTCTTTAAGGCTTTTGTCATGCTGATTTTTTTCATTCTGTGTAACTCATCCATTAAGTTCCACAGTTTTTTTTGTTCCTCATACAAAAGTTGATTTTCGGGTTCCCTGAGCCAGGATTTGAGCTCTGTTTTTTCATGGGAAGATAATTCTTCTTCAAGTTCCTTTAGTATGAGTAATTCGTATTTTGACTGATTGTCGTCCATCTTTTTCCTGATTGTATAAATGAGACGTGGAAATGTTTGTTTATACGTACCGGGGAATGCAAAAAAATGAAAATACACTATTCTTAACTTGCCGGAGTTATGGTCCGCTTCAAAATATTAACTTATAATCTTGAAGATTATAACCGATAAATACCGAAATATTAACCTATAATTATGAAAATTATAGTCGCTAATTTTGGAAATATTAACTTATAATTTTTTTGAGGATCAGATAGAAAATAGAATCAGCAACAGATAATCTTTTAATTCTTTACGAAGAATTTTTAAGGCATTGGTTATTTGTGTCTCGACGGTCCGCTGAGATATTTGAAGCTTTTGGGCAATTTCTTTAGATTTTAATCCGTCAACACGGCTCATTTTAAAAATTTCCTGGCAGCGTAAAGGAAGCTTTTCAATCGCGGTTTCGATCATTTTTTCCAGCTCGTGCTCTGCCCAGAAGTCATTCGTGAAATGTCCGGATTGATAAATCTGGCGCGAGATATATTTGTCTCTTGTTTCTTTCTTCCTGATTTGGTCTATGCAGCTGTTCCTTGTTGAGTTTAAAAGATAAAATCTTATGGAAGAAGAGTTTATCGATGTCCTGTTTTCCCAAAGCCTGACAAAAACAGACTGAACGATATCTTCTGCTGATTCGAGATTGTTTAGAAAGTGGTCCGCATAAATTACCAGTCCGGAGTAATAATATTCGAACAGTCGGGTGAATATACTTCGGTCCCCGGTTTTTAATCTTTCCAGCAGGAAACTGCTGTCGGATTCCAGATTTTTATCGGTGGGATCAATCAAAATTTCATTTTTTTTTAATCGGGCACTAAAATAGTTCATAAATTTAGAAAAACACATTTACAATTTTTCAAAGTTTCATAGCTTCTGTACAAAGGGTAAAGTATAAAGGGTATAGAGAATGGTTAAAGGATACCGGAAACAGAAGAACGTAGCCTAAAAAACATTTTCATGGGTGATATTTTTGTAATAAAGTACACTTAAGAGTAATTAGTTGGATTGTTGAATGGTTTGATGGCTAATTGCGAGTTACTATAGACGTTTATGCTTATGAAACAAATAAATCAAGGAGTTGAGGTTGAAACGTGTGGGTTTCCCGGAGATATCCAGAGATATGGACTGTTAACCAATTCCTTTTCGGATGAAGTACAGGTGATGCCCTCCGCGGAAGAGCTGACGGAGATTTATGAACGGGTTTTCCCGTTGGTAGCTAAACTCGTCAGGGATCAGGGTGGATCCTTTGAGGATGCCAGGGACATTTTTCATGACTCTTTTTTGATCTATCTGGAAACCATCTCAAAACGTCCCGGAACAGTGCGTACTTCTGACAGTGCGTATATTACCGGGATAGCGAGACATCTTTTGGCAAAGAGATACGGGAGACGGTATTCTTTTAATTGGCAGGATAATCTTGAAGACATGAATCCGGTACCGGAAGATTTCTATCCGTCGGTGAACGAAAAAAGATTATTAAGGTTTCTTGAAGCGGCGGGAAAGAAATGTATGGACTTGCTCCGGGCCGCATATTATAAGAAACAGGACATGAAGAAGCTGGCGATAGCTCTGGGGTATTCGAATGAGCATTCTGTAAGTGTACAGAAATATAAATGTATTGAACGAGTGAGGAAAAGCATTAAAGAAAGGTCGTTGAGTTATGAAGACTTTATGGAATAAAACGAGTTTGATCGAAAAATATATTCAGGGAGAGCTTTCTGCCGGTAACCGTTTCCTGTTTGAAAGCCGTCTGCTGATGGATCCGGGACTGAGGAAAGATCTGTGGCTACAAAGGCAAGTACTCAGGATGGTCAGGTTATATCACAGAAAGAAAATGAAAGAGGAACTGGAAGCTATTTCTGTGAGACTGTTCAGCGATCCGGTAAAGAAAAAATTTCAGGACACCGTTTACCAACTGTTTAAAAAATAAGAAATGATGCAATCCGGATTAATACCAATGGTTATTGATAATGAAGATGGCAGCCGTGCCTACGACATATTCAGTTTGCTGCTTAAGGAAAGGATTATTTTTCTGGGTGAACCGATTACCTCAGGTACGGCAAGCCTGGTCGCGGCACAGTTACTTTATCTCAACAGCACGGATCCCGGACGGACTATTAATTTGTATATCCATAGTCCCGGCGGAGAAGTATATGCCGGCTTAGCTATTTATGATACCATCAGAATGCTGACGGCTCCTGTTGCGACCTATTCTCTTGGTTTCACGGGAAGTATGGCTACTTTCCTGCTAAGTGCCGGTCAAGGCAGACAACGCTTTGCCCTTCCACATTCAACAATCCATATGCATCCGACCGGGGGTGGATCCAAAGGGTACACGGAAGATGTCAGGATTGCAACAAGGGAACAGGAACGATTGCAAACCCAGGTTTTTCATTTGATGGGGAAACATACTGGCCATACATGGCAGGAGGTAGAAGAATTTTTTATACGTGACAGGTACCTGAACGCCACCGAGGCCAAAGATTTTGGAATTATCGATGAAATTGTAGGCGATGCCAGCGATCTGGTCATCCTGGATAAAGAGGAGATCAGGGTCAGGTTTGTTTTGTGAGACAAGGGGACATATTATACCGACATAAACTTCTCCCTGTATTCCAGGGGTGTCATTCCGACAATTTTGTTAAAGGTTTTTCTGAAAGATTTCGGATCTGAGTAGCCAGTTCCCCAGATGATCTCATTAATATTCAGGCTTGTTTGTTCGAGTTGTTTCTTTGCTGATTCGATACGGATGTTTTGCAAATAGAGGATTGGTGGAACGCCGGTCGCCTGCTTGAACCTCCTGACGATATTTCTCCGGCTTGAAGGAATGTCTTTCATTATTTCTTCTATCGTTTCGATTTCATGAAAATTGGTCTCGATATGATGCTGGATTCTTTTTACAAGGGTGTCGTTATGGTCGTGAATGGGAACAAAAGATCCAAAATGACTTTGCTTGTACCGGTCCATGTCAATGGCAAAAATCTTGGCAATCCTGACAGCAATGCTGTTCCCGCAAAATTTTTTTATCAGGAAAAGCAAAAGGTGAAATGTTGACGTTGCCCCGCCACTGGTATAGGTGCGCCCGTCTGCCGTAACAGCCAGGTCCGGTTTTAGCCTGACTTCCGGAAACAACCGGGCAAAATGGTGGCTGGCATCGGCATGGGTAGTTGCCACTTTTCCGTTAAGTAACCCTGTGGCAGCAAACAAAAATGCGCCGGTGCAGAAACTGGCTATCTCTGCTCCATTTTTGTATTGTTGCTGAAGCCAGGGAATGTAAAGCTGATTTTTTTCTATCGTTGCCGCCATATTGACGGTAGTAAATGCCGGAATTAGTATCAGATCCGGATGAAACGGCTCTGTTGTTGTTAAAATCGGGACGTCTTTCGGGAAATTGATATTTCCCTCTTCTCCGGGTACTGCAACAGCCTGGACAGAAAAAGGAATATTCAGCTTGTTTTCCCTGCATATTCTGTTGGCCGTATCCAGTACCTCAAGAATGGCTGCCGTACTGAGGAGCTTATAATCATAGGGTACTATCAATCCCAAATTTCTCATGGCTTTGAATTGTTTTAGTTGTCAAAGGAAACACTTTGTTTAATCATCCGCCGTTTACCTTATAATGATCATGCTTCTGAGTGAAAGGTTGTCTTTCATGATTCATTTATTTTCAGTAATTTATTCTTAGTTTGAACTTCTTTTGAATAGATGCAAAAATAAGGATCTTTTTGTCTTAAATGACCCTGATTTTGACCTTTTTTTTATTTTGCTATTGAAAATGATATCCGAATTTTGTTAAAGTTGAATGAAGTATTATAATTAGTTCCTATTTTTTAGTAACCGTAAAAATAATTAAACAATGGCACAGACAAGTACTTATCTTAATTTTTCGGGGAATGCAGAAGAGGCATTCAATTTTTACAAGGCCGTTTTTCATAGCGAATTTATCGATGGAAAAATCCACAGGTTTGCAGATATGCCTGAACAGGAAGGGATGCCTCCTATTTCGGAAGAAGATAAAAATCTGGTAATGCATGTTACTCTTCCTATTCTGGGCGGGCATTTGCTCATGGGCTGTGATGTTCCTGAATCGATGGGTTTCTCTGTTAACTTTGGCAATAATGTGTATATTTCACTTCACACAGATTCGAAAGCAGAAGCAGACGAATTTTTTGAAAAGCTTTCAGAAGGAGGTGAGGTCGAAATGAAAATGTCTGATATGTTTTGGGGTGATTACTTTGGTTCGCTGAAAGACCGTTTCGGTATAAAGTGGATGATAAATTGCGCTTCGGGGAATCATTAATCTATGCGATGATTTTGAAAGGAGCCCGTTCGTTATTCCTCCAGGAATACGGACGGGACTTTTTATTTTTTGATCCCGGTTTTTCAATTATATGCTCCGGGATGCGGGCCCCTTTTTTAAATTAATACGTTGAATTATTCCCGTAAAAATCCAGAAGATTTTACAAGGGAAGTATGTTTTCTGTAGGGTGATAGTTTGTCGTGAATCTATTGGACCCGTGATTATTCATTCCGTGAGTCCTCTATAAAAAATCAACCATAATTTCGTTTCGAAATAATAGAAAGGAGTACTTTCCTTTCGAATTATCTTCTTCTTTATTTCTTTGTGTTTGATGTTTCAAAAGCATTTATGTACATTTGAAGTCTCTGTAATGTACTGAAAGTATTGATCTTGCTTTTTTTAAATTTAATACATTATTTTTGAGAGAGTTTTCGGATAATATCAGGGACTAACAAATTCCTGATAAACAGTAATTAGGGTAAATTGCGATCGTGTTTTTGACAGTGGATACTTATTTTGGCATTTTTTGGCTTTTGAATATTAAGTTTATGTACTATGACAACTGTAAAAATACGACTACGGCGGTCTTCAGTAGCCGGTAAGGAAGGTTCCCTTTTTTATTCACTAATACATAACCGCAGGGCTAAACAGATAACTACGAAGTATAAACTTTTGCCTTCGGAATGGAATGAATCCATGCAACTGGTGATCCCTTCACGGGGAGAACGTGGAAATGAATTACTCGAGGTCCAGCAGCTGATTAAGAGGGATATGTCCGTCTTGAGCAGTATTATAAAAAGGCTGGAAGCGGATGGCAGCTACTCCTTAAATGAGGTGGTGCAGCAATTTTCCAACCTGACGGGCTCGATTACTTTTTTTACATACATTGACGAGCAAATTAGAAAGCTCAGATTAAAAGATCATCAGGGAACAGCCAGAAACTACTTACGGGCCCGCAGTAGTTTTTCAAAGTTCAGGAAAAATAAAGACATTGAAATGGCTTCTATTACAGAGGAGTTGATTTGTGATTATGAAATGTGGCTGAGAAGGAACAAGGTCTCACGCAATACGGCCTCTTTTTACATGCGGATACTTCGTTCTGTTTATAATAAAGCGGCAGAGAATGGTTGTACCCTGCAGATCTATCCTTTTAAGAAGGTTTATACCGGAGTAGAACGTACCCGGAAAAGGGCTGTTGACGAGTCAATTATTATTAAACTGAAAAAAACTGACCTTTCTTATAGTCAGACACTTGCATATGCCAGGGATCTCTTCCTTTTTAGCTTTTATACCCGGGGAATGGCATTTGTTGATATGGCCTATCTTAAAAAGACAGATATAAAGAATGGACAAATTCATTATATCCGGAGAAAAACAGGACAGTCTTTGAGTATCAGGCAAGAACCTTGTATGCAGAAGATTATTGAGAGGTATGCTGATAAGACCGTGGGTACGGAATATATTTTTCCTATTATTACATCGGCCAACACGGAAAGGGCCTTTACACAATACCAGAATTCGCTGAGTTACTATAATAAACAACTAAAAAGACTATCTGTTTTACTTGGGCTGGATAAACCGCTTGCTTCGTATGTCTCGCGTCATTCCTGGGCGACGGTGGCGCGGAATAAGAATGTTCCTATTTCTGTTATCAGTGCCGGTATGGGACATACCTCTGAGGCGACCACCCAAATTTACCTTGCGTCGTTAGACGCTTCCGTGGTAGACGACGCAAATAATACGATCATTAGCGGCTTGGAATAAAATTGAGAGGTCTTTGTTCGATATTGCCGGGTGCTTCCGGAATGCCGGAACAATGAAAATGTTCTCCGTCCGGGGGAGAGATATGTTCTATTTGTTCCGGACGGAGAAAATAGAGAAGATACTTAAGGGTTTTCTTCCAGGATATCTCCTGAGCGAAGACGGTTTCGCAGTTCCAGCATTTTATTGTCGAGGGCTTCCAGTATTTCAAGATTTTCCTTTTCTTTTTGGGAAGTCGTTATGATCTTATGGATGCCGCCGTTTTTTATGACCAGCCTTTGCCGGGCCATCAGCGCCAGAATGGGATCATGGGTCGACATGAGCACAATTTTTTCTTTTTGAACAAGGAGTCCGAGCGCCTTCTTCCGGTCAATCCCGGCGTTTTCAATCTCGTCGATCAATACGACCGGTGAAAGGCTCAGAAAAGCCGTATCAGCTATCATCAGAGCCCGAGATTGTCCTCCCGAGAGCGCGGTAACCGGCGTTTCCCCTGAGAACGGTTCTCCTGCCAGCAGGTTGGCCTGTCTGATGATCTCCCCGACAAGGTGTTCTCTGTTCCGGATCATCCTGCTTTCTGCATGCATGTTGATAAAATCCTCCACACAGGTGTCGATCACAAAATTCATATTCTGTGAAAGCTGGGCTACAAGCTTATGTTCCAGTGAAAAACGGAGGCTGGGGTCGGGTTTCTGCCAATTGATAAGAATCGACCGGCCCGTTGGCGTATCGTTTTGAGCCATCCATTCGATATCGGCCAGCAGCCGGCTTTTCCCTGATCCGGTAGGACCTACGATGCTGGTAACTGTTCCCGGGTAAAGCGTAAACCGGATTTTTTCCTCTTTCCCGGTTTTATCGTGACCTCCGATCACCGTTATTGACGATAGCCCCTGGTCGACTCTTTCATGGGCAGAACTAAGCTGGCAAAGGAAACCATTCATGTTACAAATCAGCATGTCACGGTCGATGCCTATATCTTCATAATATTCATCGCTCAGGGTGTCAAGGTATTCACCAAGTAGCTGGTCCTCCTGCTTTAACCTGATACCCAGGTCTCCGAAGAAAGGGATCAGTTCGGGAAGTTCCTCCCGGATATTTTTGATTGGTTTATCCAGTATATCTGTATTTTCAGGTTGCCTTATCATACTTTTATTTTTTTTATATTTCCCAACTGGTAGTCTTTCCCGATTTTTGTTTCGCCCAGACAGTATGAACATAAAGCAGCCGGCATTGGAAAGCGGAGTTTCCCGCCATTAAGGCTGCCGGTGCGGGCAGCTTCGCTGAAAAGCATAGCCAGTTCACTGGCTCCCTGTCCGCTAATACCATTGATCTGCATAATTTTTGCATTCTGGTTTGATTTTCGGACCTTAAATGAGAATACTTCCCGTTCCGCCTGGGAAACAATGTCTCCCTTGGTGATTACCACGATGTCAGCATATTTCAGCATAGGACCGATCTTTTTGGGCGTGTTGATCCCCATAAGGTTATCGATGACACATACCGCCAATACGTTTTGAATGTGCGGGGAGCAACGGTTACATAGCCCTGCACTTTCAGAGATCAAAAAGTCGAGCCCGGCATTAAGTCCCCATTGGATACAGTCTTCGATATTGCTTACAAAATAATGATCAGGGCAAATGTTGCCCGATAATCCTGTCCGTACCGGGATGTCCAGGGCGCGGAAGATTTCGTCGTCATCAGTCGTCAGACAGTCAAATTTGACTACTCCGGTTTTATAGTCACTGTTTTTTAGTGACCTGATCACGTTAACAAGTACGGATGTTTTTCCCGATGAGGGTGGTCCGGATAATGTAATTAGCTTCATCTTATTCAGGTTCTTATTTATTCTGTCTCAAAAACATCGTTCCTCAGTCCTCTTTTCAGTTCCAGGTTTACTTCTTCAGAAATTTCCTCGTAATCCTTTTGCAGCATGTAATTCCAGTCTGGAAAGCAGAACGGCTGAGTCCAATCCAGTTCATCGGCAAGGTGAAAGTCGCCTTTTAAAAGCGTTTGCCTCATTTGGGGGCCAAGGAAAAAATCTACTACCGGACGGCACTGTTCCCTTCGACTGGTTTTTACGTACATCAACAGGGGGGCCAGTACCGGACCTTCAGAAAATTCGAGGATGCCGGCATTTTTTTTTGAAGGCATTTGTACTGTGGCGGCATTAGGCAGCAGATTGAACGGGGTACGCCGGGAGTCCGGCGAATCCATCCGTTTGAGGATCTCTGCGAAATGCCAGATATTCCGGATGTTTGATCCAAATTGCGCGATGGCATCCCCGCCCATCCTTTCGCGAAGAATAAGCAGCATTGCAGCAATACTGGCTTTTCCATGGTATCCGTGAACACTGATCAGGTCTTTGTAGCATGGGGCCAGCAGATCGGTCCATTTTGACGGGTACGGTACGTTCAGGGGAATGGAAAGATCACAGACTATATTCCAGTACCCGGTACCGATAATACCTATATGGTGCCGGGTTACCAGTTCCCGGTATACAGGCGGCATTTTTTGCAGCATACCGGCTGTTGTCGCCGGGGAATAGATTCCTGAATCAATGAACCGGGACCGGAATTCACCGGAAAGGACAGTATGTAAACCGGAGGCAATCAGGATCTCCGGCAATTCTTCTTCAAGCCGGGCCTGCTTCAGCTCCCCTTCAATCCCTTTACTGTCCCCTTCATACAGCACTGGTGAATATAACGGGACATCATGAGTGGCATTGTACTTGTCGGCATAAGCCTTCAGTGCTTTCTTCGCAAGAACTTTCAGGGGGCAGGGCATATTCATAAAGATGTTGATTGCCCCTTTTTGAAGTAAGGGGATCCCGTTTTCCGTTTTTTTCCGGTTCAAAGGAACCGGAGCAGAGCAATAGACCACGGTTCCGGGCTCTTGCTGCTGAGATAAAATTGTTTTTATCATGGTTTCCTCATTTTTTGATGTTTCATTATTTCTTTTGCTATGGCCGGATCATTCATCCCGTCCGGGTCCGGATTCAAAACTTCAGCCAACTCTTTTTCAGTAAGTTCATGATGATAAAAGATTCTGAAATATTCCTGTGCAATTTTCTGCATGTCGTAAGGGAAAATATCCGGATAAAGAAGCCGGGCGGTCCAAATTGTTCCAATGATCCGGTTGGTCCCCGGGGGACGGTCAAACCATCCGAAAGGCAGGTAAGGGATCTGATAGACTGCTTTGTTCTTTACAGCCCTGGTCGTTTTCCAGATTTCATCGGAGAGGATATAGCGGTAAGTACCTTTCAGACCCGTCCAGCAAAGGATTACTTCCGGATCCCACTTCAGTACCTGTTCCATGGATACCGGGCTCATTCCTGCACCGGGAAAAATATCAATGTGGGCAACATTTTCGGCACCTATAAAGTCGATCACCTGACTGTGTTTCGATCCTGACGGGTCAGTGGTCAGTCCGCGGTCACCTTCCGCGTAATAAACTTTTACTTTTTTCTCTGCAGGAATCCGCTTTGCCCTCATTGCAATTGTATCCAGATAGGCGTGGACGAAAGCTTCCATCCGGGAGGTCTGTTCCTGGCAATTGAGGAGGTTCCCTAAAGCCTTAAATGTTTCAGGGTACGAGTTCATGTCGATTTCCACCTGGAATACGGGAATGCCGGTTTGTTCTGCAAGCCGGTCCGCCTGGTTCATTGTTCTTTTATTAATGTCGAAACAGGAGATAATCACATCTGGGGCCAGTTTTAAAATTTCTTCTGTTGATCCGTCAGTATAGGGCAGAGCAAGGTAGGCGCTGTCAAGAAACGGTTTGGAGATATCAGACAGCCCCAGTGTCCGGGCAACCATGAGCCGGGGAGCAGCCGCGTAGAGCAATAAACTTCCCGGACGGTCGACATACACCCGTTTAATTGTCCGGGGAACTTCCATTGTCCTGCCTGCCATATCGGTCACCTTACGGGTCGCAGTTCTCTTTTCTCCGGAATGTGTGCAGGAGACTGTCAATATAAGTCCGAAGAACAGGATAAGGAAATTTTTTAAATTAAAAAACCGGATATTCATAATGATCGTTTTTTTTGAAAAATAATCCATGTCCCTGACTCAGAAGTGTCGACGGTCCCATCAATGTCCAATTCTTCAATTATCTTCTGAAAATGCCCCGGAGGGTTTTTCCGCATCCGTTCCAAACGCTTTTCATTCCATTGAGGATCTTCCTTTTCCTTCAATTGCATAATTTCTTCTCTTAATTCCCTGGTGCCGAAACCGCCTCCTATCCAGCCCCATCCTCCGGGGCGGAGTATACGATACACTTCGGAGAGTCCCTTTTTCTGGTCTTCCCAGAAGAAGACAGAACCCCGGCTTACGACCAGATCGGTTGAATTATCAGGAAACTGCATATCCTCTGCTTTTCCCTGGGTAGCCTTTACCCTGTTTGAAACGCCGTTTTCAGAACTGTTTTGCGGGACCAGGGCTACGCATTCGGGCAGCAGGTCGTAAACGGTTACCTGCATGTCGGTAAGCCTTGCAATCCAGATTCCCAGCATGCCGGGGCCACCGCCCAGATCAATACAATGCCCCGTGGTTATTCCTGTATGTTCGATAATTTGCCTGGCAATCACAGGATAGATCTTTTTGAAGTGCCCGTTCATTACCTTTTCATTGTATTCCTTAGCGTCCATCGAGTACATAGTCAAATCAATTTATAAGTTAAAATGAAGTTTTTACGCCTATTGAAAATTGTCTTCCGTAATCCGGGTAAACCGGAGTAGTCGTGGTATAATGGTCATCGGTCAGGTTGATCACCCGTCCATAAACCGACAACGGAAAACGGGGCACCTTATAATATAGTGCCAGGTCGATATTAACGTAATCGCCAACATAGATCTTTTGATCTGGACTGGTCTTCGTGATAAACCGGTCGCCAATATATTTGTCAACGTATTTGGCCATGGCTGTAAATGTGAAACCATATTTTTCAGCCTGTATCCCGCCGTTAAGAATAACCTCGGGCTGATCTTCGTACCGGGACTTAACCCCCCCCGTAGTTTCCCAGGTCCGCATCAGGGTTGCATTTGCATTGGCAGAGAACCACTTCCCGTAAACAGGGCTGGTCCAGATCATTTCAATTCCATATGTCTTTGTGTCGAGATTTGCCTGATATTCCCTTTCAATACCGGCATCGTCGGTATAAAGTGTGCCTGTATATTCTGAGGCATTTTCCCGTTTTATACAGAAACCGGTCACCGCGATTTTACCCACCTGGCCGGCATCATAAACCAAGCCCAGGTCAATATTTGTCCGTCGCTCGTCAGAGAGGGGTTCAACGAGCGTATCTCCAGGAGCCACAACGGTTTGTTTCATAGCCCTGTCGCCTGCAGCGATCACTCCGGATGCAAATAATGCATTCGCTGTTAGTTTCTTAACAGGCGTCCACGAAGCCCCTGCATTTATGTTGACATTCAACGGCTGCCATTCATCTTCTATGTAAATTGACGACGATCCGGGGGCATAATTCTTATAATAGTCTCGCAGTACTTTTACCCCGGCATTTATATTGACCTTGCTAAAAGCATGTTCATCGGTAAGAACGCCCGCAAAAGACCGGATATCCGTGTTGTCAGTCGTTCCGTAATAATTTGTCGTCTCCAGCGGAGACCTGTGTTTTGATCCCATGAAAGCGATCCTGAGGTAATTATTCCTGACAGGCTGGATCGTTTGATAAACAGCTCCACCTATTACTTTGTCCGGTTCTTTAATAATGGAATAATCCGAGGGGATGGAATCGGTAAGCTCCTTGTTTTTTATATAGTACGACCGTTGGTTCCATGTCCTGACCGCATCGATACGGTAAAACTGGAACTCGGTACAGGCAGACGGCGTTTCGTAGATGCGGGCTTTGGCCAGTGTTACGTTAAACCGCAAGGGATCGAACTTCCAGATCATGGCCAGATTTTTTACAGATACCGTGTATTTGCCGGCAACCATCTGTGCAAATTCCCGCATCCCGTTCATGTAGAAATGCTGGGCCATGAAGGAAAACTTCCCTTTTACCGTATAGCTTAACTTCCCGTAAAGGTTCCACATATCCTCTGCTGCATTCCGGTTGTCAGGCCCGTCGGTACGGTCTTTGGTTACCGAAAGGGCATACCCGAAATTTTTGATTTTTCCGCCATGGGTCAGGTTGGCGTGTACCTTATTGAATGTTCCGTACTCCGCTTCGCCGGTTGTTGTAAAATGATCAAAATCCTTCGTCTTCATGTTGATCACCCCTGAAAGGCCGCTGTATCCCATCAAAAAAGCATTGCTGGACCGGATATTTTCGATCTGGCCGATCATCGATGTTGAGATGGCGTTTGGCCCGTCGGTAAAGCTGTACAGCGAGATTCCGTCGATAGCGATTTCGGAAGAGCTTAATCCCCTGCTGGTATAAAATTGTTTCCGTTTTCGTCCCTGTTCTGATAACGACCCAGAAACCGTGTATTTCATAGCTTCCATCAGGTTATTTGCGCCCATCGTCTCAATTTCATCCGAAGTAATGGTCTGGATGGTTGTTTGCAGGGATTCCGGCTCTCTTGTTGGCTCTTCCATTGGGGAAACGTCTTGGTGCCCTGTCACCTGGACTTCATCGATGGCCCTGTTTTCCTTTTCCAGAAAAACGATTACCGGATGTCCTGGTTTTGCCAGAAGAGAAACAGGGCGATAACCCACACATGAGCACTTCAGGGTCACCTCTTCTTCTGATTTTACTTTCAGACTAAAGGATCCCCTGGTATTTGTTACTGTCCCTGCAGTTGTTCCGGGGATGGCCACGGAAACATTGGAAACAGGTTCCTGTGAGTACTTGTCTTTTACTGTGCCTTCCAAAAGCATCTGGGCATGCGCTTTCAATGCAGAGGCCGTAAGGAGCAGTACAAGGCATAAATATTTCCATCCTATTCGCAATTTTTTCATTTTCTTTTATTTAGAGTTTGTTTTTGTAACAGTTTTTGTGTTTATGTCAGGGGCGCAGATTTTTCTGGATGGTGACCCGTTGACCGGGGTGTCAAAGATGTGGACATCCACACCATAAATAGATCTGAGAGATGATCTGGTAACAACCGATTCAGATCTTCCCTGATCGTACAGCCCTCCTTTATTAAGCATCACTGTTTTTGCTTCCAGCATAAAAACGTGATCAGGAGAATGCGTGGACATGAAGATACCCACCGCTTGTTGCTTTAATTCCTGTATTTTTTTGATTACCCTTATCTGGTTCCCATAATCGAGGTTTGAAGTTGGTTCATCCAGAATTATGAAGGGCGTTTTCTGGGCAAGGGCGCGGGCAATAATTACCATTTGCCTTTCGCCTCCGCTTAGTTCCACGTAATTTCTGTCTGCCAGGTATTTTATGTCCAGTAGTTCAAGTGACTGATCGGCTATCATTCTGTCTTTCCTGCGAGGCGAAGAAAACATCCCTAAATGGGCTGCTCTTCCGAAAAGGACGACCTCCCGTACGGTGTAGGGGAACGGTGTGTGATGCACCTGAGGAACATAGGCAATTACTTTTGCACAATCCCTTGAAGAGAACGATGACATGGGAGTTCCGTTGATAGTAATAGATCCGGATAGGGGAGGAATGGAGCCCATCAGCGTTTTGAAGAGTGTGGTCTTTCCAACTCCGTTTGGCCCTAACAGGCACACAATTTCGCCTGAATGCAGCGTCAGAGAAATATTGTTCAGAATCTTTTTGTTTCCGTATCCTAAAGTAACATTCTGCAGATTGAGTATTGTTTGTGTTCCGGTTACCATGAGCGTTGCGTTGACTTTTTTTTCAGAAAATAGATAAATACAGGTGCCCCGATGATCGAGGTCAGGATACCCAGCGGAATCTCAACAGGGGCGAGCGACCGTGCCAGGTTGTCGATAACCAGCATAAAAATGGCTCCCAGAAGAAATGCGGATGGTAACAGCATCTTATGCCCCGGTCCGACAATTAAACGTGCCAGGTGTGGAATAATCAGTCCGACCCACCCGATGATCCCGCTGACAGAAATGACACAGGCCGTGACCAGCGAGGCGCAAAAAATTGCCAGGGTCCTGATTCGTGAGGCGTTTATTCCCATCGAACGCGCTTCTTCCTCTCCGAAAGACATTACGTCGAGCCGCCAGCTGATTAGCCAGAGCGGTATACTCCCCGCCAGAATGATCGGGATGATCAGTGCAAGGTCGGTCATTTTGATCCCTGAAATGCTCCCCATTAGCCAATAGATAATCTCCGGCAGTTTATCGTCAGGATCAGCTACATATTTCAGCATGGAAAGTAAAGCATTGAAAAGCGATGAAATAATGATGCCTGAGAGTACCAGCACCAATACCTGATCATGTTTTTTCCCGACCCACCGGCTAATCATGACGGCGATCAGTACGGCTGAAATACCTCCTGCAAACGAAAGGAACTGAATGCCGACAATGGGCAAAGAGAGCAGTATGGCAACCGAGGCCCCGAAACCTGCTCCGGAAGTAACGCCTAAAATACCAGAACTAACCATTGGGTTCCGGAACATTCCCTGGTAAGCAGCTCCCGATATCGATAATGCCCCTCCTGCAGCAATGGCCCCGATAATCCTCGGTAACCTTATTTGGTACAGAATAACCGGAAAATTCGGATCATGCGGCTGAACGGTAAAAAAATAGGTCATTAACTGAAGGGGTGAGACCGGATAACGTCCTACACAAAGAGAAAGAAAGCTTAAAATGATCAGAATGATAATACTGACTAAAATAAAATAACGATTTCTGTTCATGGTTCCGTTTATTCTGAAGCTGACCTTCGGGGTAAACCTGAAGCCGGAATTTTCCGGCTAACACAAGGCCAGGGTTCATAGTTGCTTTTCATAAAAGATGAATTAATCAGTGTCGTTATTCACAAAACAGATAACGTGCCAGTCTTATATAGGTTTTTATTTAAATGTCTGATAGATATCTGAATATATGATATCTGATCCTTCCAGATAATTACATTTATGTCGGACAAAGTTCCGATTTCCAACTAAAATGTAGTCTTGTTTCCGTTCAATTATTTGTATCATGATAGTCCTGTTTCCCAATCATATAATTACTGATCGTTTGCCATTCGGTCCTGTCCTTTCATTGCAATCGCTACATTTATGTAAGTATTTGGGGGTCGAAACGAATGACCGTATTGCGTGAATTAACTATACCTGATTTCAAAAAAGTAAATTTGACATAACTGGATTTTTGCATTACTTAGCTAAACTTATGTAAATATATTTGAAAAAAAGAATTATGGATACGCAAAAAGTAATGGTGGCGGGAGCCACAGGATATCTGGGACAATATCTGGTAAAAGAATTAAAAAAGAAAAATTACCGGGTAAGAGTTTTAGTACGTAAGGAAAGTCAGAAAGAAATGTTTAAGGACGTTGATGATTATTTTGTCGGACAGGTAACAAAGCCCGAAACCCTGAAAGGTGTGGCCGATGGCATGGATTGGGTATTCTCTACCGTGGGGATCACACGGCAAAAAGATGGGTTAACTTATATGGATGTCGATTATCAGGGAAATTCAAATCTTCTGAAAGAAGCTCAGAAAAGTGGCGTTAAATCGTTTTTATATATTTCTGCTATTAATGGAGACAAGTTGCGCCGTTTGAAAATTTTTGAAGCAAAAGAAAAATTTGTGGACGAACTAAAAAGTTTTGGTATAAACTATTGTGTATTAAGGCCAAATGGGTTTTTCTCAGATATGGGCGATTTTTTGGAGATGGCAAAAGGGGCCGGGTCCATTTATTCGGAGACGGTCATTTTAAATTAAATCCAATTGATGGGGAGGATTTGGCCAAAGTGTGCATAGACAAAATGATTTCAGGAGAAAAAGAATCCACAGCAGGTGGTCCTGATATTTTAAGTCAAAATGAAGTAGCAATTCTGGCCCTCAAGGCCTGGAACAAACCGGTAAAAATTACTCATTTGCCCGATTGGACCCGGAAGCTTACCATTTTGGTTTTGCGCACGTTTACCTCTTCAAGAACCTATGGTCCTTTTGAATTTTTCTTAGCGGCAATGGCAACAGATAATGTCGCGACACAATTTGGCAGTAAAACTCTTGAAGATTATTATAATTCAAGGGTGAAGGGAATTCAATAAATAAACGGAAAGATTATCCCGGAAGTGTCACTTTACCAGCTTTCTTTAAACCCTTCTTCCATAGCTTTCTGATAATTATCGATATTGAAGCGGTAGAGGTGGGGGGACTTGTGTGCCCCTATCTTCCTGCATTCGTCAAGCTTTGTGAGAATATCATACCGCATCATTTTCCTGTAAAAATTGCCGCGGTTTAGCTTTTTATTTAAAATAGATTCGTATAACTGCTGTAGCTCAGGCATTGTGAACCTTTCGGGAAGAAGGTTAAGTCCAATGGGATAATAATTCAAGCCTCTTCTCATGTAAATAAGTGCCTGATCAATGATTTCCCGGTGGTCCATCATCATTTCAGGAAGATTTTTAACATCTTTCCATTCTGCGATAACCGTTATTTCAGCAAGATCCAGGCTTAAATTTACCTTATGAAAATCGATTAAGGCGTAATAACCGACAGATAAAAACCGCTGAGCCATCCATAAACCACTGTTTTCTTCGAAGATGTCCTCATTTCTGTGATTTTTCCCAAAAGTCCTGAATTGTTTAAGAAAAATATGATCTGCACCTGTTCTTTCCCGCAAAATACGGATTGCTGCATCATCGATGTCTTCTTCTTTTCCCACATACCCGCCTGGCAAACTCCATTTAGATCCCTCTTTTAATTTTAAAACAAGGATCTTTAGCAGGCCTTCGTGGAAGCCTAAGACCACGCAATCTATCGAAATGTGCGTGAGGTATAATTCTGTATATTCTCCGGAGCGTTTTTCAAAAACATTCCGTAATGTCTCTTTCATATTTTTTCATTATGAGTTCAAAAATAGTCATTTTGAGATGATAAATCCATTATTTCCTTGTTTTAGTCTGAGAATATCCCCTGTTCATGATATGTTTCTTTATAACATACCGATGTTAAAATGTCTTATTGACACAATAATGCTATACAACATTTGCGATTTTAGGCATCATGGCTAAAAAAAAATTAATATTGCTTCGTTTAGAAGCAATATGTTTGTGGCTAGTCAATCGGATGATTGAGCCTGGCCAATAAAAATTAACTTAATCTAAAAGTTATGAATTGTACAAGAACATTTTTTGTTATTCTGCTTATCTGTTTGTTGGGTTACAAGGGAATGGCGCAGAGTAATTTTAAGAGCACAAAAGACACGGTATCTGTTCAGGTTTCCGATACTACGGGAATAAAAGCTCCTTCAAAAGAAGGAAAAAACAGAAACCTTATGCTAAACGCCGAGAGTAATAGTGCTCCCCGGGATGTTAATATCGGACTTCCCGCCAGTGTCGGCGGTATTACGATTTATGAAAACGGTTTGCCGGTCGTTTACTTTCTTTGGCCAGAGCTTCCGTATTATGCATGGAGTTCAGATGCGACTATTAACCGGGTCTCCATGCTTGGCATGAGTGAAATGGCGATTACAAACGGAGATGTCGGGTATGCTTTATCTTCATACGATAATCTGGGAGGAGGCCAGTTTCACCTGAACGGATCATTAAATACTTCCCATTACGGTTTGTTAAAGGGGACTTTTAATATTTCCGGACCTTTGGGAAAAGGCTGGGAGTATTCTTTTGGAGGGTACATTAACAGGGATCCAAAAACCTATGACTTAGGCTTTACTGACTATTCGGAAAGATCAAATTCTGTCAAAGTAGGGCTTACCAGGAAATTTAATAATAATAAAGGACAGATCTCTTTATTGTATAAATATTCTGATTACTGGGGTTTAAGCTCATATGCGCCGTTTAAATACGAAAAGAACGGAGAAGTAAAACAACTGGACAACTTCGACATTGGCCGGGATTCTTACGTCCCTATTGACGGGACAATGTACTGGAAGAATGCGTTAACCGGCGAGGGAAAGGACTATGATTTGTCCGATGCGGGGAAAACCCATTCCCATAGTTTGTATTTGTTGGGAAACTATAACTTCGATAGCGGGTTGAAATTTGATTATTCGGTTTATTATCATAATGCCAGGGCTGGCATGTTGTATATCTATCCGACATCAACAACAACCAGTAATTCATCAAATCAGTTTACCTATCTGGATAGCGGTGAAAACTATGATGGTACCGCACAGATGATGTTTGCCGAATATATCCCGTCCAGACCGGTTAGCTCGTTGATGAGTTATTTTGAATTATCCAAAAAAAATGAGGAACACAGTTGGCGGTTAGGACTGAACGAATGGCATTACCGGGTAAATAAATTCCAGGCTTATACCGCATTATACTACCAGGAGACGGCCCCGCAGCCCAAAAAGTTAGCTTATTCCGGGTTGACTGATGAATACGGGGAGTTTGGGTACAACACTTCTGCCGAATACCATAATGGATATGAAAATAAACTGTCGTTGTACGCCATGGACCAGTGGAAGGTTAATAACCGTTTGATCCTGAATGGAGGAATCCGTTTAATGTACCATAAAATAGATGGCGATTATAACACCCAGGACAGAGGTGATTATGCGTTAAACGATTATGCGACCACTTCCTTTGACCATAACTGGTTCTATAAAAAGCTGGCCTTGGGGGGATATTATCGTTTGACAAAAAATTACGGGTTAACAGCGCAGGCAATCTACAATGAGGAGAAAGGCCGCCTGGAGAATTATTCAGGAAGCGACACGCCTGGCTTGAAAAAGGTAGCAACGCCAATGGGGCAGTTTGGGTTTTATTTAAACGGGAAAAAAATAAACATGGTTTCTTCGTTAACTTATATCAAAAAAACGAATTATCAGAAACGTATTACTTTATATAATCCGTCTGATGAAACAGAGAGCGAAGTTAAAACCATTTATTATGATGTGCAGACACTAGGTTGGACTACCGATCTGAATGCTAACCCTTTTAAGAATTTCAGCCTGCACTATCGGTTGACTGTTCAAAGACCGCAATACAAGAACTTTGAGTTCTCTGCTTTTAATACGGACTACGATTACTCAAACAACACGGTCACGGAAGTCCCTAAAGTCTTAATGGAGATTGATCCCAGTTATTCATTTGCACAAAAATTCAGGCTTTGGGTAAGTGGCCGTTATTACAGCAAACAATATGAAAATGTCGGGAACGCAATTTATTTCAAACCGCACTGGGAAACTTTCGGGGGAATGAATTATCAGATAAATAAAAACTTCGATTTTGCATTCTCAGTCACCAACCTGTTGAACCAGAAGGGGGCAAAGGGATCAATTAGCGGGGCAGATTTAGTAACCGATGCTTCCTCCTATTACGGTACAGTAATGGCCGGTTCCTACATATTGCCTTTTACCTGCAAATTTGATCTGAACTTCCACTTTTAGTGGCGATTATTTCAAGGATAGCTTGACGGGGCCGGAATGCTTCATCAAGCTATCCCGTAAAAACTAACAGCGAAAGAAATGACTAAATTAATAACAATGGAACGGGCCATGAGAGTCAGGCTGCTCACACAGAAACATGACTGTCCCGGCGAGTTCTGTCTAACCATTAAAAAACAAATTATAAACTTATGAAAAAATCGTACTTATTACTTCCCGGTGTTTTTTTGATGTGGAGTTGTTCTTTTAATAATTCCGGGCAGGCATCCAAAGAGCAAACAGAAGAAACAGGCCTGTCATACAGACTTGTAGAGGGTGCCGGTAGTCCTGTGTTAGGCTATTCTCCTGCTTCAGGAGTGAGCATTATTCAGGAAGGCAATCTGAATTTCAAGGACCTGAATAAAAACGGGAAACTGGACAGATATGAAGATTGGCGCCTTCCGGTAAAAGAGCGGGCTGAGGACCTGGCCTCGAAAATGACGATCGATCAGATTGCCGGATTGATGTTGTATAGCGCCCATCAGGCTATCCCTGCCGCAGAGGGGGGGTTTACTGCCGGAACTTATAATGGAAAACATTTTTCGGAAAGTAATGCCAATCCGTGGGAGCTGACAGACCAGCAAAAGAAATTTTTGAAAGAAGACAATTTACGGCATGTCTTAATCACCCAGGTACAAAGCCCTGAAGTTGCAGCCCGGTGGAATAATATCATGCAGGCCTATGTCGAAGGCCTTGGGCTCGGAATTCCGGCGAATAACAGTTCCGATCCGCGAAATACGGCAACAGTAAGCAGCGAATTTAACGCCGGTGCGGGAGGTCAGATCTCGCTCTGGCCTGATGGACTTGGCCTTGCTGCTACTTTTGATCCGGAGATTGTTAACGAGTTCGGAAAAGTTGCTTCTCAAGAGTATCGTGCCCTGGGGATTACAACAGCATTATCGCCTCAGTCCGATTTAGGGACAGAACCACGCTGGTTCAGAATATCCGGGACATTCGGGGAAAGCCCTTCCCTGGACCGGGATATGACCCGTGCGTATATCGATGGATTTCAGACTTCCGGTGACAGTGCTGAAATCGGCCATGGGTGGGGCTATGAGAGTGTCAATTGTATGGTCAAACACTGGCCGGGCGGAGGTGCTGAGGAAGGAGGGCGTGATGCTCACTGGGCTTATGGCAAATTTGCAGTTTACCCGGGCAACAACCTGCCACGGCACTTAACCGCATTCACAGAAGGTGCGTTTAAATTGCAGGATGGGACCGAAGCAGCAGCGGCCGTTATGCCCTATTATACCATAACCTGCAACCAGGATAAAAAATACGGAGAGAATGTCGGTAATAGCTATAGTAAATATTTCATTACGGATTTACTAAGGACCAAATATGGTTATGATGGTGTTGTTTGTACCGATTGGATGGTTACTGCAGATGAGGGCAAAACTCCCGATGCCTTTGCCGGAAAATGCTGGGGCGCTGAAGAATTATCTGTAGCAGAGCGTCATTATAAAATATTGATGGCCGGGGTTGATCAGTTTGGCGGGAATAATGACAAAGGTCCTGTTTTACAGGCTTACCAGATGGGCGTAAATGAGCATGGGGAAGCATTTATGCGTAAACGTTTTGAAAAGTCTGCCGTTCGTTTGCTAACCAATATCTTCCGCGTCGGTCTTTTTGAAAATCCATATCTGAATGTTCAAAAAACAAAAGAACTGGCAGGCAATCCAACGTTTATGGAAGAAGGGTATCAGGCACAGGTGAAATCCATTGTGATGCTTAAAAACGAACATGCTGTTTTGCCGGTTAAAGAAAAACAAACAGTTTATATACCCGCAATCTATTACCCTCCGACAAAAGACTGGTGGGGCAATATGACCCGGCCTAGGCTGGACTTTCCGGTTGACACGAACCTGGTTAAGCGATACTATCATTTTACTCAGGATCCTTCTAAGGCAGATTTTGCTGTTGTATTCGTGCACAGTCCGCAGAGTACCGATGGGGGATATAGTGCCCGGGACCGGGAAAGGGGAGGGAATGGTTATGTCCCTATTCCTTTGCAGTACAGTACATATACTGCTGTTGAGGCCAGGGCGCACAGCATCGCCGCAGGTGATCCTGTTATCGATCCTTCGGTGACCAACCGTAGCTATAAAAATAAGACTGCAACGGCTTATAATACGATGGACTTAAGAACAATTGAGGACACCCGCCGGATGATGAAAGATAAGCCGGTTATTGTTTCTGTTACAGCAGGAACCCCCATGATTTTTTCAGAATTCGAACCGGACGTGGATGGAATTATCCTGAACTTTGGTGTTTCAGCACAGGCCCAGTTCGAGATCATATCCGGAAAATATGAGCCTTCCGGCCTGCTTCCGGTCCAAATGCCGGCGAATATGAAAACAGTTGAAGAACAGAAAGAAGACGTTCCCTCTGATCTGGAATGTTATAAAGATAAAGACGGGAATACCTATGACTTTGGTTTTGGTCTGAATTGGGAAGGTGTCATCCATGATCATCGGACCGAAAAATATAAAAGATGAACCGTCACGAGCTGAAAAAGATCGTTTATCCTATTCTGTTTTTTACCCAGGCAGTATTTGCCCAAACCAAAAAACAGAAAGAAAACGTGGTCAGCCGTGCACCTTTTCTTACAGATCAGGGACTTTATCAGGGAAATTTATCCGGACGTAATATTCGGGTTTACACTTGCATTTGTAACGTAATTAAATTAATAAACAGATAGAATGAAAAGTATAATGATTTTGTTGTTTGTTGTGTTGAATTTTTCAGCTTTTTCTCAGGTGCCGGAAGAAATCCTTTTATATCAGGGAAAAGCCCCGGGATCGGAAAACTGGGATTGGAAGCAGAAAGAAGAATATTCCGATTTATTTAAAACGGAAGTGGTTTATAATGTAGCGGCCCCATCGGTATTGGTTTTCAGGCCTGAAAAAACAAAGAATACCGGTACCGCGGTTTTAATTGCCCCGGGAGGAGGTTTTCTAAGTCTTTCGATTAACCGGGAAGGTACAGATCTGGCAAAAAGGCTTTCATCTGAAGGGATTACGGCTTTTGTGCTAAAATACCGGTTGCTTAAGTGTGATCAGGACCCCGCAAAAACAATGATCGAAAAGCTAAAAGACCGGGAGGCATTTGAAAAGGAAACTGGACCAATTGTCCGGATGGATCAGGATGATGCCGTCCAGGCTATCCGTTACATCCGCAGCCATGCCCGGGAATACGGGATCAATAAAGATAAAGTCGGGGCCATCGGGTTTTCTGCCGGCGGAACAGTGGTTCTTTCGACCCTGTTAGGTAATGAAAATGTTAACGATTGTCCTGATTTTGCAGCTGCACTTTATACGGGGTCGCATAACGGGATATTGGACAGGCCTGTTCCCGGGAAAAAAGTCCCTTTGTTTATCTGCGGGGCAAGCGATGACCAACTGAAATTGACCCCCAAGAGCATACTGTTGTATACAAAATGGTACGAAGCCGGCTATCCGGTTGAATTGCATATTTATTCAACGGGGGACCACGGTTTTGGAATGGGAAAACAAAACCTTCCGGTTGATACCTGGATCGACCGTTATGAGGACTGGTTAAAACAGAATGGGTTCCTTTAGCCGGCTATACTTTAATTTTTTATTTACTTAAAAGCGACATAATAAAATGAAAAACCTATATTTAAAAATCAGTTTTCTGGTCATTTGGACAATGACCATCTGCCAACCCAATGCTTTTGCCCAGAAACTTCCCCAACTGGGGACTGATCCGGTTGATGAGGTAATCGGTGCAATGACAATTCAGGAAAAAGCAGCTATTTTAACAGGCACGGGCATGCCTGGTTTTAACGGAATAACCCCGGTAGTGGGGTTTGTCGATAAAGGTCGTGTCCCCGGGGCAGCCGGAACAACCTGTGCCATTCCCCGTTTGGGTATCCCTTCTGTTGTTGTGGCAGACGGGCCCGCTGGGTTGCGTATCCAACCGCAAAGGCCTGATGATAAAAATACCTACTATGCAACCGCCTTTCCCGTTGGAACAGAACTGGCTTGTACCTGGAATGTGGAACTGGTGCGCGAGGTAGGCGAAGCAATGGGGAATGAGGTGAAGGAATACGGGGCGGATGCGATCCTTGCCCCCGCACTGAACATTATGCGTAATCCTTTATGCGGCCGTAATTTTGAGTATTACTCCGAAGATCCGGTTGTGGCAGGAAAAACGGCTGCAGCTATGGTTAACGGGATTCAGTCCAACGGAGTCGGCACCTCGATCAAACACTTTGCAGCAAATAATCAGGAAACAAACCGTTTGTCCATTAATGAGCATATCTCAGAGCGGGCAATGCGCGAGATTTACCTTCGCGGGTTCGGGATTGCCGTGAAAAATGCTAATCCATGGACGGTCATGTCTTCATATAACCTGATTAACGGAACGTATACTTCAGCTCATAAAGACCTGCTGTCTGACATTTTGAGAGATGAATGGGGGTTTAAGGGAATTGTGATGACAGATTGGTTTGGCGGTTATGACGGTTTTGGTTCAATAAGCGGCGGAGCTTCCAGCGATGTTGCCGCCCAGTTATCGGCAGGGAACGATTTGCTGATGCCTGGTGTCGGCCCGCAGCGGGAAGCTATTGTTAAGGCAATCAAAAACGGAAGTTTACCGGAAGAGGTGGTGGACAGGGATATTAAACGGATTCTTGAATTTGTGATGAAATCCCCGACGTTTAAGGGCTATAAGTATTCCAATAAACCGGATTTAAAACTTCATGCCCGGATCACCCGCCAGGCAGCTGCTGAAGGAATGGTCTTACTGGAGAACAAGGATCATGTGTTGCCCTTTACAGACCGGTCAAAACCGTTGGCCCTCTTTGGTGTAACGTCCTATAATTTTATTTCCGGGGGGACAGGAAGCGGGGATGTCAATGAAGCGTATACCGTTTCCCTGATGGATGGACTGAAAAATGCCGGCTATCAACCGGACAAGGATTTGATTGACAAATATGTTCCGTTTACGGAAATGGAAAGTAAGAAAGAAGCGGAAAGACGTGAAAAAGCCGGAATTCTTTCTGCTCCTCAGCGATTACCTGAGATGCCTTTGGATGCAGGGTTAATAGAACAGAAAGCCGGGACCTCTGATATTGCCGTTATCACGATTGGCCGGAATGCCGGAGAAGGAAATGACCGGCAGGTGGACGGGGACTTTAACCTGGCCGGCGATGAAATGCAGTTAATGGATCAGGTATCCGCGGCTTTCCATAAGGCAGGTAAGAAAGTGGTTGTCATTCTCAACGTCGGAGGGGTCATTGAAACAGCTAGCTGGAAAGATAAGGTTGACGGCATCCTGTTGGCCTGGCAACCCGGACAGGAGGGGGGAAACTCTGTAGTTGATGTTTTTTCAGGAAAAGTAAATCCTTCCGGCAAACTGACGATGACTTTCCCTGTGAAATACGAAGATACCCCTTCCGCGAAGAACTGGTTGGGACTTCCGGAAGATGACCCCAGGAACGTAAATTACGAAGAAGGCATTTATGTCGGTTACCGTTATTTTTCCACATTTAATGTGAAAACTTCCTATGAATTCGGATATGGTTTATCCTATACCACATTCGGATACTCAAATCTAAAGATAAGCAGTCCTGATTTTAAGGATCAGATTGTAGCCTCTGTTGATATTACCAATACAGGAAAAACTGCCGGAAAAGAAATTGTTGAACTGTACCTTTCTGCTCCTCACAAAACAATTGACAAACCTGCTGAGGAGTTAAAAGATTATGTAAAAACACGTCTTCTCAAACCGGGTGAAACCCAGACTGTCCGGTTCACAATTACAGCTGATGAGCTGGCATCATTTATTGAAAACCGCCATGCATGGGTGGCCGAAGCCGGAGATTATCAGATCAGAATAGGTTGTTCCTCGCTGGATATCAGACAAGAGGCATCTTTTTCACTGGCAGGGGAGAAAGTGGTCGAAAAAGACCATGACGCATTTGTTCAAAAAAAGCCGGTACAGGAATTAAAATTTCATTGATCGTTCAGAATGGATATGGGGGAGAATGACTGACCGTTTTTCTGAATAAATGATGCCGGCGGGGGCCCGGAAGGTTTTCCCGGTCAGTGCTCCTTTTGGGTATTGAATTTGCAATTGAAGAGGTTCGGGCACACGGGGCCCGGAAACACAAGGCATGCTCCGTTTTGAATGGAACACGCCTTGTGCTTCCGCTTACCTGGCATTTTCATCATCAAAGCAGTGCCTGTAAGATTTATAGATTGATCTTACGACAGTGATTTCGTCTCCGGCTGGCTTATCAGGAAAGCGGTCCTGGCTGTTTACCCAATCCCACTCCCACGATGAAATCCCGTTCTCAAAGTTTTTTTGGTTAAACGGAGTCCCATTCTTTAATGACGTTTCGGCCTGGTCAAAAAATTCCGTCCATCGGACTTTATAAAAACTACTTATAAGGCCGGACCATTGTCTCCAGGAGTAGTCATGTAAACTGCTGTTCCTGTCTCCCCAAAGAGTGATCAGGTCCCGGGCATTGCGTTCGTAGATCCGTGCTTCATCTTCATTTTGTGCCCACTTTTTTGCATTCTCCAGCCATGTTCCCAGAAGAAATTCACGTCTTGTTGCCAGTAAGGTATCCATATCATCCATGAGCCGGAGAAATTTTTTTTCAAAATAGATAAAACGATCTGTATCCTTATTGTTGTAAGCTTCCGTGAAACTTTGCTGTATCTGATTGGCATAGTTAGCCAGAATCTGTCTTGTAAGATCGACCAGGTCGTAACGGAATTCATCGCTTTTCTTCAGTCTTCCGGATGCTTTCAGCATTTTGTCCCAGGCCTGCACCAGTTTGTATGGGTCGTAGGATAATTTCGTATCGACGAAGTTGGCTTTCTTACTGAAGGTGGGACGCCCGGCAATGATCGATCCTGTCCCGCTTTCGGTTGTACTGTCTGCATAGGCTGTATTTTTTAAGATGCTCCAGGCTTCCGCTGCTTCGTTGTTTACTTTTCCATAGCGGTTGCTCAGATATTTCCTGAGCCAGGTACCGGCGTTTACCGGGGCTTCAGTCCAGATGTTTGCCGTCATCAGTTCATAAATGACCGGATTCTGTTCTATTGCTTCGGGCGTCAGTCCGATTCCTGTCATGTTTCCGGCCTTTTTATTACAGAGAGTGTTTGCAGGGGTTGTCGCAATATGGTCCATTTGTCCGTATAAACTGTTATTCCCTCCGAAATTCTGCAGCATACACCAAATCCAGGGTTTTCCGTAATAGGCATCCGTTTTGTTCCATACCGGATTCTTATCGGACCAAAGATCAAGAATGATCATCCCGTCATCCGGAACTCCGCTCAATAATGCTTTGATTTGCTCATTTTTCCAGAATTTTTTGGAAAAATGGAACAACCATCCCTGCATAATCCATTTTGCCTCAGGATCGACATCCTTCATCGACTTGTACACCTGGGCGCTGATGTCATGTAAAAATTGGGGGGCATCCGAAGGAGGCGTATTTTCGTTGAACGTATCTGCCGAGTAAAGGTGGTCTGTTCCGTAGGTCCGGATCATTTCGGAAAGAAATTTTTTGCCGATTAACGAAAACAAACTATCAGAAGGGGCCAGGATACAGACTTCCGGAAAATCGGACCACTTGGTTGTTTTAACGTTGGCAGCCGGGAACTTGTCTTTAAACGAAGGCGGAACATGTCCGGTAAATGCGGGCAAAACAGGAGTCATTCCCAACGAACGCTCTCTTTCCAAAATCTGCATTTGCAGTTTTTCGTGGCTGACCATCCAGTCGTGTGGCAAAGGCCCGTTCCAGCGATCCAGATTGCCCATCCAAAACCAGCCGAAATAAGCAGGGCCGGAAAAGAAGTTTTCCAGTTGCCTGTCTGTAAAACCTAAACTTTTATAAACCTTTTCCCAAATGATATTTTGTCCGGTAAGGGCCAACGGCATATTTATTCCATGCAAAGCCATCCAGTCTATTTCATGCTGCCACCGATCCCAGTCCCACCAGCTCATACTGTAATTAAATGTACAGTAATTCAGGTAATAACGGTATTTGTACGGAGAAACCTTACGTACTTTCCCCTTGACTTCCGGTAGTCTGCCGGGAAGTTTTAAACTGAGTGTATTCCAGGTGAACTGGCAATTTGCATAATTGTTGAGATAGTAATTAAGGGCGCTCGCTACCGATATTCCATTGTTGCCCCTTAATATGATCTTCCTGCCTTTCGACTCGATTTCAAACACATCTTTGCCCGCGTCGCTGTTTATAAATTCCACTTCGAACGAAGAAACGGCCGTTGAAGGCAAGATGCGGGCAAAAAGGTCATAAACGGATTGTTTTTGCGCCTGCAATGAGCTGTCTTGTGCAAAGGCCGTCCCGCAGGACGAGTATAGCAGAAATACTATAAGGTATTTCGCCGGGATTAAAAGTTTAAAATTATTTCCGAACATCGTTTTTATTTTAAATTACAAAAGCCAGTATCAGATCTTTTATCGCAGGGATAAACTGCGGCATATCTGTACGGGCACTCAATAGGAATAAATATGGCTTGATCATACCATATAAAAATCAACTGTCTCTTTTATTAAGATGTCAATAGGGGTGTAGTTGTCGACCTCAGTTGATTTGTCATACAGTAAGTATTCGAGCATTGTGCGGATCGATCTGTATCCCTGGTAATACGGCCTTTCAGATATAATGAACGAAATGTAGCCGTCTTTCAGCCCTTCAACGTTTTTTTTGTCGGTGCCATAGCCAATCAGCTTAACGCGGCCGAGCTGGTGGGCCCTTAAATATTCGGAGATGATATACCCCCGGGTGTTAAACACAACCGCTCCGCCAACATTGGGATTTTCCTCGAAAAATTTGTCCAGAAAATTCCAGCATTGAGCTTTATCCGCATAATCGTACATGGCAGAAAGAACTTTAATATCGGGGAAATACTCTTTTATGTACGACATAAATCCGTACATCCTGGTTAGCGACTGGATGGATGTTTCATCTCCGATCCGCTTTGCCTGAAAAACGGTAATGTCCTTGCCCGCGTCCAGAACAGTAGTCAGGAGCCTTGCCTGGACAACCCCTGTCTGAAAGGAATGGGGACCAAAAAAAGCCAGTGGTTTTGTGTTGTTGACCGATGTATCAACAAAAATGTAAGGGATATCTTTCATAAACAGCTGGTTGGCAAAGAAGACGGTTTCGTCATAAAACGACGGGCCGATGATCACGCCATCCGATTTCAGTTCAATCGCTTCCTTAAAAACATTTCTGCACGAATACAGGTCGAACTGGTCGTAATACATGAACTTTACCTTCAGTTTAGGGCTCGAAAAATCCCGGATCGATTCATTCATTCCCCTTTCGATTAAAGACCAGTAGTCCCCTCCGCCCGATGATTGGGGTAAAATCATTAATAACCTGATTGGTTTTGAGTTTTCCGGAATGTAGGGAGGCTGTTTGTCCAGGTATTTTATCTCGTTCAGTACCTTCTCCACTTTTTGCCTGCTCTCCGAAGAGACATCTCCCCTGTTGTGTATAACCCGGTCTACCGTCCCCGCCGATACGCCGGCCAGAAGTGCGATATCTTTTATTGTATACTTTTTTGACACTATATGATTATATTTTTAGCAAATATATGACAATATGTGTTACCGTGCAATAGCACGGTTAATTTTTTGATGACTGAATTAAACCTGTTTTATTTATAAATATCTTATTATTAAATATTTGATGTGTTAATTTTACATCAGATGTGTTTTTTGTGTGTTGTAAAACACATCTGATATTTCAATTTGATGACTGTGTGTTCCTATTTTTGACAAAAAACACGGTGTTAGCACGGATGATTTGAGTGTGTTTAATGAATTATTATATAGATATTTGTTGGTATTGCGTGTTTTTGTGTGCACAATAAGACACAGTTTAATTTTTAGGGATTCTTTAGTTGCGTTTTAATCAAAATGTCAGTTAGTAATTTAATAACGTTTGTTTGTTCCTGATAAAAAAGGGATGATTTGAAGTAACCCATAAAATAATGATTTCGCATACGGGCTTTGTTAACTGAATTTTTTGAACAGAACGTAACGGCAGGAAATAACAGATTAAGTAAGAGAGACAAATGAAACATTTACAATTAATCTTTCTGATATGGCTTACCGGGCTTCATGGGCTTCAGGTCCGGGCTTCCGGTTACAAGATTACCGATTTTGGGGCAGTGGCCGATGGCGAAACGGTCTGCACGAAGGCAATTCAGGCGGCTATTGATGAAAGTTCAGAAAATAACGGGAAAGTAATTGTTCCCGCAGGTGATTTTGTGACCGGGACTCTTTTCCTGAAAAGCAATACGACACTGGTGTTGGAAAAAAATGCCCGGTTGCTGGGGTCAGCGACATTGGCCGATTATCCGCATACAGAGGTTGCTTTTCGGTTTTGGGGGGACTCCTGGGTGTATCAGTCGCTTATTATTGCCCATAATGTGAAAAATATAACGATTGAAGGCCAGGGAGTTATTGACGGGAGGGGAAATGCGTTCCCGGTCACTACCACAAAAAAGCCGGACAGGTACCGTAACCGGCCCTATTTACTGTGGGTTGCGGAATGTAAAAATGTAACTGTCCGTGGTGTTGAGCTGAGAAATTCGGCGATGTGGATGCAATCCTATATCCGCTGTGAAAATCTGAAGATCGACGGTATAAGAGTTTTCAACCATTGTAATAAAAATAACGACCTCATGGATGTGGACGGTTGCCGGGATGTGGTCATAACCCGTGTTGTCGGCGATGCGGACGATGACGGGATCACTTTTAAAAGTACCTCGGACCGCATTTCCGAAAATATAACCGTGTCAGATTGTATTATCAGCAGCCATTGCAACGCGCTGAAGTTTGGCACGGAGACTACTACTGGCTTCCGGAATGTAACCATCTCGAACTGCATCATCCGGAAATCGTCAGTGACAACTGCTTCAACCGGGTATCCGGAGGGCATATCCGGCCTTTCCCTGGAAATCGTTGACGGTGGTATCCTGGAAAATGTAGCGATCTCGAACCTGGTGATCGATGGTCCCAAAGTGCCGGTGTTTATCCGGCTGGGAAACCGGGCCAGGAAACATTATCCCGAAGCGCCGGAGCCGCCGGTCGGGACGGTCCGGAATGTCGTATTGACAAATATTGTTGCCCGGGCATCAAGTCCGGTCGGGTGTTCGATTGTGGGTATCCCGGATGGAAAAATAAATGGCGTTACGCTGTCGGACAGCCGTTTCATATTCCCGGGAGGTATTTCAGAAGATTTAAGTAAAAAGGTGGTTGAAGAATTACCCGACCGTTACCCTGAATCGCTTATGTTCGGGACATTGCCTGCCTACGGCTTATATGTCAGGCATGTGAATAATGTCAATATCCGGGGTGTTTCCTTTGAAGTATTAAAGCCGGACAGTCGCCCTGCAATTGTGTGCGACGATGTTACCGGCGGGGAAATCGACAATATTTCGCTGATCGGTGCTACAAAAAGGAATGGAATTAAAATTTTCAGGAGTACCGGTCTTCATGCCGGTCAGGTAAGAAAAAATTTTTAACAACAGGATTTAATCAGGATAAGTATGAAAAAAAGTATCGCGTTATTTCTGCTGATGGCTGTCGGCGTATTGGCTAAGGGGCAAACGCCGTCCAAAGAAGAGCTGTTGCAGGCCATTAATGAATCTGCATCGTATGCGATGAATGTATTGCAGGATGAGGATGGAAAATCCCGCTGCGATTATAATATCCTTGAAGGGAAATGGTATCCTTATGAAGTGCCCTGGCATACGGGGCAGCTCATACTCGGTTTGCTGGAAAGCTATAAGGTAACGGGCGACGGGAAAGCGCTGGCTGCAGCACGGAAAGCAGGCGATTGGTGGATTGGTCTTGAGATTAAGGACAATCCCCGGCTGAAAGGAATGGTTGCGGCAACACATGGTGATGCAATCGGAAATGATCAGATTGTATTTGCTACCACGAGTGACGGGACGCCTGGTTTATTCGAGCTCAGCCGGGTAACCGGGGATAAGAAATACGCAGAAGTGGCTGCTTCTGCTTCCAGATGGTTACTCGATCACATGTATTACCCGGAGAAGGGCGTCTGTTATGATCTGGCCGACCTGAAAACCGGTGAAGTCCTGAAGGAGAACAGTCCGTTTCATAAAGGAAAAGGGAACCAGACGCTCGAAGATGTGTCGCGTCCCAATACCGAAGGTTCGCCATTTAAGGACAGCTATGAGTTTACGAAAGACAAACGGTTTAAAGATGCGCATATCCTTCTGTGCAATTCGCTGATTGAGAAACAGGACAAATATGGACTCTGGATGCAGTATATGCCGAACGATCCGGAAGATTCTTCTTTTCATCCGCGGTTTAACCTTTGGTATGCCGAATCGCTCCTGGAAGCCTATGAGCTGACCAAAGACCGGAAATACCTTGAGGCAGCAGCCAGGACAGCCCGGATGTACGCGAAAGTGCAAAAGGAAGACGGGACCATTTTTTATGATAATTACGAGGACGGGAAAAAATCGGATAAAGGGTCGATTTGCGGTTCGGCTGTCGCTTTTGCCGGTATTTTGTGGATACGCCTGGCGAGATATGGCTACGATGAGTTTGTCCCGAATTACGAGCGGAGCATTCACTGGATATTAAAAAACCGTTATTCCGTTCATCACCCCGATCCGAACCTGAGAGGGGCCGTTGTCAACACCCGTATGCGTACAAAAAAGGGTGGGATCTGGCTTACGCAGCGCGATATAGGGACTTCGTTCGGGCTACGCTTTTTCGCAGCTTATTATCAGTTAAAATATAAAAAATAATATGGAAAGACCAATTAAGCAATTCAAGGTTGATGCACTCCAGGTGTATGTGTATGAAAACAGGGCAGCGATGGGAGTGGCAGCCTGTGAAAAGTATAAACTCTCTATTACGGAAAAATTGCAGCAGGGGGAACAGGTCCGGGCAATTTTCGCGGCAGCGCATTCCCAGTCCGATTTTCTGGAAGCTTTGGCAACTGACCAGGATATTGATTTCGGCCTTATTGATGCGTTTCATATGGATGAATACCTGGGGTTGGGAATTGATGCGCCGCAGAATTTTGGCAATTTTCTTAAAAGGGCAATTTTTTCCCGGAGACCGTTTCGCCAGGTTAATTATCTGAGATCGGATGCCGCTGATATTCATGCAGAATGTAAACGCTATGAATCACTTCTTAAGGCTTCTCCGGTTGATATCGTTAGTTTGGGGATCGGCGAAAACGGGCACCTTGCCTTTAATGATCCCCATGAAGCGAAATTTGATGCGCAGGAATGGGTCCGTTCGACAACCCTTGACGATATCTCCCGGCAGCAACAGGTAAACGACGGAGAATTCTCAGGTATCGGCGAGGTGCCGAAACAAGCACTTACTTTAACCATCCCTGCGTTGATGTCGTGCCACAGCGTTGTCGGCATTGTGCCGACCGAACGAAAAGCTCATGCAGTATATGACGCATTGTACGGCCCTGTAACAACAGAATGTCCTGCGTCAATCCTGCGTACCCACCCTGATGCTACTCTTTTTTTGGATAAAACGGCAGCCAAATTAATAATGTAAAAATAAATGTATGAAAAATTTTACTATTCCTTTGATGATTCTGGGACTCATTGCTGGTATACAGTCATTGTCCCAAGCTCAGGGCAAAGGAAATCTTCGGGGAGTTGTGAAAGATGACAACGGAGAGATTCTTCCTGGAGCTGCAGTCGTTGTAAAGGGGACTACCCTGGGTGCGGCGACTGACCTGAACGGAGCTTATGTGTTGCAAGGGATCCCGGCGGGGGAAACCGAGATTGAAGTGAATTACCTGGGTTTTTCTCCTGTATCGATGAAACTTGTCATTGCAGAAAATAAAACGACGATCCATGATTTTGTTTTGAAGGAATCTTCTGTCGGGATATCAGACGTCGTGATTTCTGCGGCTGTCGGTGGTCAGCAACGGGCATTAAATCAGCAAAAAATGGCTGACAATATGATGCAGGTAGTTTCTGCCGACCAGATTGGACGTTTCCCCGATCCCAACGTAGCGGATGCACTGAAAAGGCTCAGCGGTGTAACTACCGATGGAAAAGAGGTCCAGCTTCGCGGTACGCCTGCGAATTTTACCAATATTACTGTCAATGGGGAACAGGTGATGAGCAGCCAGGAAGAGGGAAAACGCAACGAGGCCCTCGATGTGATTCCTTCAGATATCTTGTCATCGCTGGAAGTCCAGAAAACTCTTTTGCCTTCGAATGACGGAGATGCGATTGCCGGTGTTATAAATATGCGGACAGCGACGGCCCGTTCTCTTAACAGCAAGTTTAACGTGGATTTGGGTAGTGGCTACAGCTTTTTGCGGGATAAATTTAATTACAATGCAAAGGGCGGTTATTCGCAGCGTTTCTTCAAGACAGACAAGAATCCCAACGGGGTATTGGGACTGGTTGCCAACTACAGTTTCCTTAGAACAAACAACGGATATGACCGGCTGGAAGCTGAAGCATGGGAACCTTATACGCTCACGGATGCCTCGTCGGGTGAAGTCGTTTCGGACGAAACCTATATCCCGACAGATTTCCGTTATCGTTATCAGGTACGGGAAACGACACGGCATGGCGCAACATTGGTGCTGGACTGGGCCCCTAACGAAAATACGAAGTTCACACTAAGTTCGATCTACAACCACCGGAACGAGTCGGATTTAAGATACCGGAACAGGTTCCGGTTCCGGGATAACGGGGACGGCTATTTCCTGATGGAGGACGGCAGCATCGGCTCGGAACGGATGCGGAATGTCAGCCAGGTCTCGGATCAGAGTGAGAAAATAAACAATATCAATATTAATCTGGATGGCGAGTCTACAATCGGTTCGTGGAAACTTGACGGGGGCCTTTTTTATAACAAATCGAAACGGGTTTATGCCAGTGCCAATTACGGGTTCCAGACCCCTGAATGGCGGGCCGGGAAAAAAGTGAACGGCGTGAAAATCCCTTCCGGGACAATTGTCGGGATTATGCCTTCCATTTCGACCAGGTACCTGACTTCCGAATATACCTATACCCCGACCGGGAACATGGGGACTGACGCCCCTGATGCCATCTCGAGATTTAACTTGTACACCGTAGAGAACGACGATAATAATACGGGGGGCGATAATTTTACAGCCCGGATGAATGCGTCAAAAAAATATTTTATAGGCAAGAATGCTTCCTCCTTTTCGTTTGGGGCAAAAGGTAAATTTATGAACAACTCCGGGCATGTGCCTGAAGGGGTATATACCTATGCGGTAACTTCGAGCGATGCCAATAACCTGAGTAACTTACTGAAAACGGATAATCTCACTGGCCATTTCCTGAATGACAAGCTGACATTTGGCATGGCCCCGGATTTAACCAAAGTCCGCAATTACATGTCCGACGCTGAAAATGCCGGCGACATTTCGGTTAACGACTATTTCTCGAATGTAAACAGGGATGGTTTTTATTATGATGCACAGGAAGACGTTACCGCCGGTTATCTGATGAATAAAATTCAGTTTGAAAAACTGATGCTGCTGGCAGGACTGAGGGTCGAACATACCCATGTTAAATACAAGGCCAATGTAATCGACCCGTACGTTAATCCGGATGAACCATATCAGAATGATGACGAGACGCTGTTTAATGATTACACGTCAACACCTGTCTCCGAATCGTTGGGGTACACTAAATTCTTGCCCAACATTCAGTTCAAGTACGATATGACCGATAAGACAATATTCCGTCTGGCCTGGACAACAGGGTACTCGCGACCGAATGTGACAGACCTGGTCCCCAAGCAGGGAGTTACCCAGGACCTGGAGCAGGTTACTCTGGGAAACCCTGATCTGAAGCCTGCCTATGCAAATAATCTCGATTTGCTTTTTGAACAATATCTTTCCAGTGTCGGTGTCCTGTCCGGTGGCGCTTTCTACAAGAATATCGACAATTTTGAGTATTTGAGTGAAGGTATCCTTAACGATCCGGACAGTAAATACGACGGATGGCAGGTACTGCAGGATAAGAACGGTGACGCTGCCGATGTTTATGGTGCAGAAATAACGCTGAACTCCAGCCTTTCTTTTCTGCCTTCGTTCCTGAAAAACCTGGTATTCACAAGTAACTATACTTATGTGCATTCGAAAGCGACAACCGACGCCGACCGCGGGGCTACACGTCTTCCCGGTCAGGCTAAAAGCACTGCAAACTTTGCACTGGCTTATTCAACCAAAAAGTTTACCTTACAGGGCTCAATGAACTATATTGGTTCCTATATTAATTCGCTGGGAGCTGACGCCAATCGCGATATCTGGCAGAACGGGCGCTGGCAGCTGGACCTTAATGGCTCGGTGGAGTTATACAAAGGTCTTACATTCTGGATGGAAATGACGAATATTCTGAACAGTGAATACTATACTTATTTCGGCAATAAGACGCATGTGTACGATTTGCAGTATAGTGGCATGAACAGCCGGTTCGGGTTCAGTTACTATTTTTGAAAAAGTAGAATTATTTTAGTTGAAAGAACCTGCTTGTCGGGTCGTGAGTTGTGATAAGGAAAAAGAATTGTATGAAAAATTTTATTCTTGCGGAAAAGCGAACAAATTTCAGATGGGTTGTCTGTTCCATGTTGTTTCTGGCGACGACAATCAACTACCTGGACCGGCAGGTTCTTTCTTTGACATGGAAGGATTTTATAGCGCCTGAATTCCACTGGACCAATAATGATTACGGAAATATTACCGGGCTGTTCTCTGTTTTTTATGCTGTTTGCATGTTGTTTGCCGGACATATTGTCGACAAACTCGATACGAAAAAAGGTTTTCTTACGGCAATCGGGATTTGGTCGGTAGGGGCCTGTTTACATGCGTTTTGCGGTATAGCTACTTCGGGGATCGTTGCCGGCGACTGGTTTGTCGGCTTTAAGGGAGCCCGGCAGGCCATTGCCGCTGCCGGAAACGCCGGGATGATTGCTAATGTAAGCGTTACCCTGTTTATTCTTGCCCGTATGGTGCTGGCAATGGGCGAATCGGGCAATTACCCGGCTGCAATTAAGACAACGGCAGAGTACTTTCCAAAAAAGGACAGGGCCTTTGCAACGAGCCTTTTTGATTCTGGATCAGTAGTAGGGGCGCTGGGTGCCCCATTAATAATACCGTTTATGGCGGAAAAGTGGGGCTGGGAGATGGCATTTATTGCCATTGGCGTGTTAGGCTTTTTGTGGATGGGATTGTGGGTTTTCGTATACAGGAAGCCAACGAATAATCCTAAAGTCAATGCGCTGGAGCTGGACTATATCCAGCAGGACAACCAACGCGACCATATTGCGGATACAGGTTTGAGTACTGAAAAAGTATCTTTCGTTAAGTGCCTCAAATACCGGCAGACCTGGGCTTTTGCCCTCGGCAAATTTTTTACGGACGGGGTATGGTTCTTTTTTCTGTTCTGGATGCCGGCTTACCTGAGTTCGGTTTACGGATTCAAATCTTCAGACCCGCATGCGCAGATGGCGATTTCCCTGCTCTACCTGATCTCGTTGTTCTCGATTGTGGGAGGGTGGCTCCCTTCTTATTTTGTCGATAAAAAAGGGATGAACCCTTATGCCGGACGCATGAAAACGATGCTCATCTTTGCTTCCTTCCTGCTTCTAGCCTTACTGGCACAGCCATTAGGCCATTTTTCCTACTGGCTGCCTATCGTTTTTATCGGTATAGCTGTGGCGGGACATGAAGCCTGGTCTGCCAATATCTTTTCGACCGTCGGCGATATGTTCCCTAAAAAGGCAATCGCTACGGTGATCGGCATTGGGGGAATGGCCGGAGGTTTCGGGGCATTTATTATTAATAAGTCATCAGGCGTTTTATTTGATTATGCCGACAGGGTACAACTGTCTTTCTTTGGTTTTAAAGGGATAGAAGCCGGTTATTTTATCATTTTTTCATTTTGTGCGTTCTCTCATCTTATCGGATGGGTGGTGATGAAGTTGTTGGTCCCGGCCTATAAACCAATTACCGATTTGTAAAAATGGATAAACTCAAAAGCATTGTTATTGCCTGTTTTTTTTGTTGCACCTCCTGGCATAGTCCTGCGCAAAAGGTTCCTGCAGATACGGTCAGCACCCATGCCTGGAGAATATTGACAGAACTGAATGCAGCACTTTTACGCTATGTTCAGCAGGATCCAAAATCGCCTGATTTTGGGGCGATCGGTTGTCCGCATTGCCATCTCTATCACACGAGGGCAGCAGAGGCCGTTTATCCCTTTGCTTTTGAGTTTCAGAAAACGAAAGATAAAACTTATCTCAATGCTGCTGTTAATCTGGGAAACTGGCTGGTCCGGCAGCAACAGGACGATGGCTCGTGGCTTGAAACGCCGGAGAAATGGACCGGCACAACAACCGACCAGACGCTGATGCTGGCATTGGCCTATCCGGTACTCCGGCCTTATTTGAACCCGGAGGCAAAACATAAATGGCTGGGGGCTATTGAAAAAGCGGCTGATTACCTGGAGCGGGTCATGTCGCCCGGATTTGCCAGCATCAATTATTGTGCAACCACAACGGCAACGCTGATGTTTGCCGACCTGCTGATCCACAAACAGGCCTATCGTGACAAAGCCGGGGAACTGGCACATCATGTGATTGCCAAAATGGATCACGATTATTTCCTTACCGGTGAAGGGGGACGGGTATCTGGTGTGAAATATGGCGTCGATCTGGGCTATAATATGGAAATGTCGCTTTGGGGCCTGGCTTTGTATGCCCGTCTTGCCAATGACAGCGCGGTGCTTTCATGTGTCGGAAAATCGCTTGCAAGCCATTTGCCGTTTATCTATCCGGACGGATCGATGGACGATTCCTGGGGAATCCGTTCAAATAAATGGACTTGTTTCGGGAGCGGGACCTCCGACGGGTGCACCTTGTTGTTCAGCCTGTTCCTGGATAAGAACGATCAGTACCGGACTGCTGCTATCCGGAATATGGACTATCTGCAATCGTGCATGAAAGATGGGATTGTAGGTTTTGGACCATTGTATTTCGACATCTTTGGAGAGCTTCCCTGCATTTATCCGACCTTTGCCAAAGCTAAAAATATGGCGATGGCCATGGCGTTTGTCACGGCAGATGCCGGTATTCTTCCTCCGCTGCCTTCCGATCAGAACGGAATGAAGTTTTATCCGACCCTTAATCTGGTTACCGTACGTTCGGAGCAGTGGCGCAGTACCATCTCCGCATACAATTATAAAGACCCGGCAGGAGAACGCAGCAAATACATGTACCGTCCTACCGGCGGCTCTATGTGTAACCTCTGGCTTGCCGGGCATGGCTTTTTCGAGGCTTCCTCGCAGACGATCTATAAGCGCTGGGAACCGATGAGCTTCCCTGAAATGCCGGACGTGAAGCCCCTGACCCCGCGTATTGAGTTTACCGATAGTTCCGGGTATTTCACAAACCTTTATGAATTTGACGCCGTGCTGACAAGTTCGGAGAAAGATGGCGTTTTCAGGGTGGCGAGCGTTGGCGAATTGAAAAACAACAGCCAGCAGCCGGGCGGGATCTCGTACCGTTTGTCCCACGAGATAGGCGGCAATTACATCACGAAAGAAGTCGAATTGGTTTATCACGATGCAAAAGGCCCGGTGCGCATTGTCGAGCCAATTATTTTTTACCCCGGAATGACCTTCCGGAAAACCGGCGATAGAACAGTCCTGATAAAAACCTCCCAAAAGGTTATTGAGCTGACGGTCGACACAGGTAATGCAACCCTGGAGCTGGGGACCGGTGCGCGGCAATACCGTTTCCCGTACCCTGCACTCCGGGCTTATCCCATCGTCCTGAATGTGAAGAATGATCGCGGATATCGTGAAACGGTCAGGTTTACGTACCGCATAATCCGGTAAGCTGGAAATTGTAACAGAAAAATTATGAAGCTGCTATTGACCTTTTCGTTCTTATTTGTCCTGAGTTGTTTTAATACAGGCTTTGCCGCCGGTATTGTACCATTGCCCTACCGGATGGAGACAAACGGGAAGACGTTCCTGCTCCCCCGGGACATAAATTTCGACGTTCTGCTGGCCGGCGACGACTATACTGCGCTAAAATCATTTCATGCCGGCATCCGTAGCCAGGACCCCGGGTTCGATGCGCTTTGCGCGAAACTGGGCTTTTTTAAGGAAGATATCGGGGACGAAGGATATGAGCTTTGGATTGACAATAAACAGATTGTTCTCGCTGCAAATTCTGAGCGGGGGATTTTCTACGGGAAACAATCGCTGAAACAACTGATCCGGAGTTCAACGCAAAATAAATTGTCTGGTGTGCATATTATTGATAAGCCGGCCTTTAAATACCGCGGGCTCATGGACGACATCAGCAGGGGGCCGGTACCCACAAAGGCCTATATGGAATATCAGATCAGGCGGATTTCTGAATTAAAGATGAATATGCTGTGCTATTACACGGAGCACGTCGTACGCACGGAGAAACATCCCGAGTTTGCGCCGCCTGCCGGGGGGATAAGCATCGAAGAATGGAAAGAAATTGCCGGGTATGCCCGCCGGCACTTTGTTGAGCTGGTGCCAAATTTTCAGTCGCTGGGCCATGCCGAGAAAGTTTTGGAAAACCCCAAATACCGGCATTTGGGTGAAAGCAGCACCATGTATTCTCCGGTTAGGCCGGAGACTGTCCTGTTTATGAAAGATATTTACGATGAGATGTGCCCGGCATTCAGCTCGGGATTTTTCCATGTAAACTGCGACGAGACGTTCGACCTGGGAAAAGGAGAATCGAAAAAACTTGCCGACAGTATTGGCCTTGCCGGAGTTTATGCGCGTTACGTGGACCAGCTGGCCGTTATACTGCGGGGCCACCGGAAAAGGATGATGATCTGGGGCGATATTGCCCTGAAGTACCCCGAAATACTGGACATGCTGCCTTCCGATGCGGTAATCATGTCGTGGGAGTATGGCGATCATACTTCCTATTCGAAATGGATCGATCCGTTTGTGACTAAAGGGTTCGACTATTTTGTGTGCACCGGCGTGCTCAATTCCAACCGGATGTTTCCCGACTACGGACAGGCCTTGCCAAACATCAGGGACTTCGTGCGTGAAGGCGCGGAAAAAGGTGCGCTGGGCGTTTTGAATACCGTGTGGGACGATGGCGGCATGCACAGTTTCGACCTGGACTGGTACGGCGTGGCTTATGGCGCCGAACAATCGTGGAACCCCAATGACCGCGATGTAAATGACTTTGATAGCCGTTTGTCTGCCGGAATTTATAAGGGTAACGGCAGTCCCCTTTTTTCTGCAATACACCAACTGACAGAAATGGGAAAGACCGGGGCCCTGGAGGGTATGGGCCAGCAGGCATTCTGGAAAACGGTCATCCCGGACAGGGGACAATATGTGAGCTATAACCTTTCCGGATGGAACGGGGTTTATGCGGATTGCCTTAAGGCTGACTCTGTCCTGGGCCAAAATACTTCTTCTGATTTCAGCGGGGAATATGCTGCCGTTCAGTTTGTCCTGGATGAATACAAGTACCTGGCCTTGGCCAAACTAAATATGGCACAGGCGTCGGAATGGTATGCCAGGGCATGTTGCATCCAGTATTCGGACAGGGAAGGTGCTGCCCGGTTGCTGAAAGATGCCCGGAAAAGCATCGTGGCCTGCAAAAGCCGTTTTGATCAGCTGAAAGCGGATTTTTCGGCTATTTGGCAAAATGAAAACCGTTATTACTGGTCCGATTATGCCATGGACCCGTTTACGGAGGTACAACGTGACTATACCGGTCTGCTGGAATCGTTTGACCGTTCGGCTGCTTATTTTTCACGAAAACTTCCTTTGTCTGCCCCGGTCGATATCCGTTTGGATATACGGGCAGCAACCGGATCATACTTTACTTACTGGCTTATTTCCCCCGCTTTCGACCTGAGCGGCGGTACCGGTTTCGAAACGGACTTTCTGAAGGAAATGGGCGGGGAACGCAACGCTTCGCCTTTTCCCGGCTTTTCATTTACGGATGACAAAGGCCGAACAATAAAGTGGACGAAATACTCGTCTCCCTTATCAGACCGGGTCCTGTTTAACGACATGACGGATGCCGGGAATAAGGCCGTTGCCTATGCTTTCTGTACGCTTGAATCGCCTGGTGCAAGGGAGGCCGTTGTTTACCTGGGGCTGAATAAAAGTATGGACGTGTTTTGTAACGGAGAACAGGTCTTTCAGCAGAAAGACGAAAATAACTTAACGGTCGACGGGTTCCGGGTGCCATTAAGGCTTAAACCCGGAAAAAACCGGATCCTCCTGAAGGTGGAAAAAGGGGATAACGGCTGGGGCTTTTCGTTCAGCATAAAAGATGGAAAAATAACCAGCAGTAAAAATAAATATCGAATAGAATAATCATCATGGTAAAACATTTTTCTTTATGGCTGTGCTTTGTGTTCACAGTTTATCTGGCCAAGGCCGGCACGATCTCGTCTCCGCACGGAAATTTCAAACTTTCCTTTTTGCTTGACCGGCAGGGGGCGCCTGTTTACGAGTTGCAATACAAAGGGAAAACGCTCATCGGTCAGGGCCGGATGGGGTTTGTGATCGATAAAGGGTACAACCTGGAAAAGAACTTCCGGATTATAAATGAGCAGTCCAGTGCCAAAGATACGGTCTGGCACCCGGTGCTTGGCGAAGAAAAAGATATCCGTGACCACTACAACGAGTACCTTGTGGCCCTGGAACAGGACAGCACCGGTTTCCTGATGAATATCCGTTTCCGCCTGTTTGGCGACGGGCTGGGGTTTCGTTACGAATTCCCGGTACAACCGGCTTTACGCCACTTTATTATTAAGGATGAATTGACCCAGTTTAACCTGGGGGAAGATTATAAAGCGTTCTGGATGCCGGCCGACTTTGACTCCAACGAGTATGAAACAACAACCTCGACGTTGTCTGAAATTCGCGGACTGATGAACGGGGCGAAGAAACAAAAGCTGGCAGCTAAATTTTATGCGGAAGGGCTGGCGGTGCAAACGCCCCTGATGTTGAAATCGCCTGAAGGGATGTATGTCAATATCCACGAAGCGGCGCTGATCAACTATCCGGCCATGTACCTGAATGTCGACGACAGAAACTTTGTTCTGTCCGCCCGGCTTGCATCGGATGGAGAAGGGAATAAGGCTTATATTCAAACCGGTTCGGTTACCCCGTGGCGTACGGTTGTGGCCAGCGATGACGCCCGCGATATCCTGACTTCAAAATTAATCCTGAACCTGAACGACCCGTGCGTTTACAAGGATACCTCATGGATTAAACCTGTGAAATATATTGGCGTCTGGTGGGAATACTTTACCGGAGGGGGTTCTACCTGGGCCTATTCGGACGACCAGGACGTGGTTCCCGGAAAAACCGACTACAGCAAGCTGAAACCCAACGGCCATCACGGGGCTAATACCGGACATGTAAAAGAGTACATCGATTTTGCTGCAGCCAACGGGTTCGACGCTGTTCTGGTCGAGGGATGGAACGAAGGCTGGGAAGATAATACTGCTTACCTGAAAGACCATATTTACAGTTTTACCAAGGCTTACCCCGATTTTGACGTGCAGGAACTGCACCGTTATGCGGTGTCAAAAGGCGTTAAGCTCATCATGCACCACGAAACTTCTTCGGCTGTGACCGATTATGAACGCCAGCTGAATGATGCCTTCCGGTTTATGGTCGGCAACGGGTACGAGGCTGTGAAAACAGGTTATGTGGGCCGGATCATTCCCCGCGGCGAACATCATGCTAGCCAGTGGATGGTAAACCACTATCTGTACGTGGCAAAAACAGCGGCGAAGTATAAGATCATGGTCGACTCGCACGAAGCCGTCAGACCCACAGGACTGAACCGTACTTATCCGAACTGGATTGCCCAGGAATCGGCAAGGGGGACCGAGTTTGAATCCTTTAACGGGAACCGCCCCGATCATACGACGATTTTGCCTTTTACCCGGTTAATGGGCGGGCCGATGGATTATACCCCCGGTATTTTTGAAGGGGACCTGTCGGTGTACGGAAAGAAAAAGGCCCGGTTAAGTACGACCCTGACCAAACAGCTGGCCTTGTATGTAACCATGTACAGCCCCCTGCAAATGGCGGCAGACCTGCCCGAAAACTATATTAAATACGCCGATGCTTTTCAGTTTATAAAAGATGTGGCGGTCGACTGGGACGAAACGCACATCTTGGAAGCCGAGCCTGGCGATTACATCACCATTGCCCGGAAAGCAAAAGGTAAGGACACCTGGTTTGTAGGCGGCATTACCGACGAAAACGCCCGCGTATCGACTGTCGATTTCAGCTTTTTGCCAAAAGGGGAGAAGTACCTGGCTACTATTTACGAAGACGGGAAGGATGCCGACTGGCAAACCAACCCGAAGTCGTACAACATCCGTAAAGTGCGGGTGACCAGTAAAACCGTGCTGAAGGAAAAGCTGGCCCGGAGCGGTGGGTTTGCCATCAGCCTGTTTCCTGATAAATAGGGCTTCGCCCGTTTGAGGGGTTTGAGGCTTCGCTGTTTGAAGAGTTTGATTCTTCGTGTTTGAAGGGTTCGGGGCTTCGCCGTTTGAAGAGTTTGATGGCCTTCGGCCGTTTGAGGGGCTTTGCCCGTTCCGGAACCCCAAGGTTGCTGCTTTTATGAAGGGGCTTTTGATGGGTTGTTGTTAATTTAATTATCAGGAGCGATTTTAATGATCTGTTTAAAACTAAGAGCGATGCTGGTGTTATATGAACTACCTCTAAATTCTTCTGAAGTGAATTGGGAACAAGCTCTAAGTGGGACTTCGTCGCTTAGAACAAGAGCCCGGCAATGATCGAAGCTGGGCCCCCTTCAGGGGGTTGGGGGTGAGTTCCTTTCAGAACCCTCGCAGACCGGTTCCGGCCCCAATAGGTTGTTGTTCTTATGAAAGGGCTTTGGTTGGCTGTTGTTAATATAATTAACATGGATGATTTTATGAGAGACCTTTCAGGATATAAGCGATAAACAGCCCGAGGTAATTACCGAAAGCATATCCTAGGATGCCGGTGGTAAGACCGGAGATGATAATATCCTTATTTCGCAATGCACCGGCAACGACCGGGACGAAAGGGGGAGAATAGGATAAGGCCGTGATGGTGATAATGGTGGTATCCGTATCCAGCTTAAAGATCCAGGCCAGGAATACATGGATGGCGATCGAACCGAAAACAGTGAGTGCCACCAAAATGAATAAACTAAGAAAGTCGCTGCTGAACATGCCCCGTAAATCGCCCATGCTTGCCACCACCAGCGAAAAAACGATGATAAAATACATGCCCAGCTGAAACGTCTTTTCTATCCGGTTTACCCGTTTGAATGTGCTGAACAGCAAGCCCAGCGAGGTGATGGTCAGTATCACGGTGAGCATCTGCTCTTCCTTCGGAACAAGCAGGCTTAACAATCCGCCAGCAGCAAAGATCAGTACGGATAGTCCCAGTGCTTTTAAAAGCTCAGTCAGTCCCTTTTGGGTCAGCATCCCCAGGTAATTATCCACTCCCTCGCTCTGCCGGACCATTTTGTTAAGGGAAGGTCCCCGTTCCGGAGCATGAAAGTGAGGCAAAAAGGAATTAAAAACGCGCTGTGCGGCTGTTAGCAGGAAAAGCAGGCAAATGGCGCCCACGACCATCTCATAGGTGTGCGTTAAAATGAACAGGTTGGGATCGACCTTTAGGGCTGTACCGATCGCTGCCAGGTTAGGTGTCCCTCCTGTATAAACGCCGACCAGCATGCCGGAAACCTTCCACAGGTCAGGGATCTCAGCCCGGAACAGATAATATCCTGAAAAGATGATCATGATCAGGGAAACAATGCCCAGTACCAATGAAAGCATCGCCCCTTTTATAAGCTTCATCCAGCGGCGGATATCTGTCGAGAACAATAAAAGCGGGATGGACAGCGGGATCACGATAGTCATCAGCACATCCTGCACCCCTGCCACCTGGTTGGCAAGAAGATCCGTATGATGGATCATTCCCTGGCTCAGAAAAGGCAGCAAGTCGCCGGACGGCATACTGGCCCTTCCTTCCAGTATTCTTCGCAATGCGGGTGAAGGCCTGGGAAGAATTCCGCTGTTGCCGAGGATCAGCCCGGAAGCATATGCGAGGATAACAGCACCAATCTTGTTGACCGTCCTTGAAATGTGCGTGAGGTAAATGATCAGAACCGGGAAAGCCAGGTAAAAAATAATCAACAGGATTGAGATAAACATATGCGAAACAGTTAAAGTTGATCAAACCAATCCGGCTTTACGAATCTCACTGAACCACATAAAATACCGGATTGAGGGGCTAAAGGTACAAAAATGCGCAAAGAAAAAGCAGCCATCCCGGGTAGGGACAGCTGCTTCTTTCCTTTTTACAGCATCGACTTTGAAATTTCCAATCCCCGTCAAACGGGATCCGCTGTTCAACCGGATCCGGGAATACTGGGCATTGCTGCGGGGACCATCCCCAGGTAACAGCCCGGTCAAAACACAACAGCGAATGGAATGAGTATTATTCTTTTCATAGTCTTATTGTTTGTTTTTATAGGTTTGATAGATCGAGGGATAAATTTTAATGGAGTCGGAGGTGCACCCGTTCTTGTCGAACAAAGCGCCCCATTGCGGGGAAGTAGGTTCCCAGATAAAGGTACCCTGGCCGCTTCCGTGAGGCAGACCGGCGACAATATCGTTGACCTCCTTTTTCAGGCTGGCATATTCAACCACGATAACCGGTTTCCCGTACCGCGCAGCTAAATCGGTGAGGTTGGCCTTCAGATCGTCCGGGGAACCATGCCAGCGGGGATAATAGGATTGCCCGATCACATCGAAGATTACATCGTTTTCAGTGATCGTGTCGAAGAAACGGACTGATTCTTCACGCTGCCCTCCGCAGGCAATATGTATCAGAATCCGGATATTCGGATCCACCGCCCGGACAGCGGCGCTGGCCACCCGGAGCGATCCGCAGAAACGGGTCCACGACTGGTCATTTTTGCCATAAGGCCACAAAAATCCATGGTTGATCTCGTTACCCACCTGCACCATGTCAGGAGGTGTTCCCTGCGCTTCCAGCTTTTCAATCACTTCCCGGGTATACTGGTAGATGGTTCGCTCCATATCTGCGCTGGAAGTATTCTTTTCCCATCCATGCGGCAGATATTGTTTCCCCGGATCGGCCCAGTTATCGCTGTAGTGAAAGTCGAGCAAAAATTTCATGCCCTGCGCCTTGATCCTTTTGGCCATGGCCAGGGTATGCTCCAGATCGCAGTAGCCTTCCGGTGAATAACCGTTTTCCGCCTTCGGATCATTGAACAGGCGAAGCCTGATCCAGTTAAACCGGTAATTCTTCAGGATCTGCAGGAGATCTTCCTTTTTCCCTTGATCAGAAAACACCGTTCCCTGATCTTCCTGCTGCTGCGCCCAGGATATGTCCGCCCCGATTACCGGCTCGTCAAAAGGGTTGACAGCCCCGGCATTCACCGGGCTGTTGGATTCAAATGTCCCTTTTTTCCACTGTTTGACATTCTCCTGTACCGTCAGGTATTTTTTCATCCGGTCGTTTGTGTTCCCTTTTTCGTCGAACAACAAGCGGGGAGCCGGCTCCCAGATCATTGTCCCGATCCCTTTTTCCCAGGGGACGCTCATCACCACATCATTGACTTCCTCAACACCAGGGGTTGAATATTCGCACACGACTACCGGACGGTCATACCGTTCTGTCAGGGCGGTCAGGTTATTTTTCAGATCGAGGTAAGTCCCATGCCACTGGGCATAGTAAGACTGACCAATGATATCGAAGTCAGCATGCCGCACAAGCAAACTGTCGAGGATGAGCCTCGAACGGTGGATTTGTCCGCCCAATGCCAGGTGGATCATGATTTTTGTCCCGGGCAGGACTTCGCGCACCGCTTTCACCCCGGCCTTGTACAATCCCGCAAAAGCATCCCAGGCCTCCGGGCCGGAGGTATCCTCCACCTTTCCGTAAGGCCATACCATGCCACTGATGATCTCGTTCCCGACCTGGACGATTTGCGGAGGCGTGCCCTGCAATTTCAGGGCTGTCAGTACCCGTTTGGTATATTGGTACAACGAATCTTCGAGCACCGCCCCCTGCAGCCCTTTCCATGCGGCGGGAACATACTGTTTGTCAGGATCGGCCCAGGTATCGCTGTAGTGAAAATCAAGCGCAAGATCCATTCCTGCAGCTTTCACCCGTTTAGCCATCTGCAGGGTATGTTCCAGGTCGCAGAACCCCTCCTTTGAGTATCCGTTTTCTGCTTTCGGGTCGTGAAAAATACGGAGCCTGATACAGTTAAAGTGATACTTCCTGAGAATGGACAGCAGGTCTTCTTCGTGCCCGTTGTCTCTAAATATCATGCCCCGCGCTTCCAGCTGCGGAAGAAAAGAAATGTCGGCCCCGATGATATACCGGTTTCTTTTGGAACCCTCACATTGGGGCAACAGAAAAAAGAGGCACAACAATAAGCTCAAAAACACCGGGACTGATTTGCCGCCCGGGACAGGTTTCAATTGAATATTCATTTTTTGTCTGGTTTCTAATGGTTAAATATAGTTTAAGTTATTCAAAATCTGAATGCCTGAGCAGGAAAGGCTTTCCCTTCCCCGCTCAGCTTTCTCCCTTCTCCTTTCTTCCCTTTCCCCTTTTTTCTTCCCGGTCTCTTAATACCCCGGGTTTTGTTTCAGCATCGGGGTCGAAGTAAGGTCGCTCGCAGGGATCGGGTACAGGTCAAAATGATGATCCACTTTTTCCCCTGCGGCGACGCCTCCTTTCCATGGCAGGTATAATCACCGTCAGAAAACCGGCCAAAGCCGACCAGGTCGGTCCGTCTTCCTCCTTCCCAGTATAGCTCGCGCGCCCGTTCATCCAAAATAAAATCGAGTGTCAACTGCGCATCGGTAATATTTCCCGAATCATCACCGTAGGCCCGGTGGCGTATCCGGTTGACATAAGTCAGTGCATTGGCCCGGCTGCCGTCTTCACCTCCGCGCAACACGGCTTCGGCATACATCAGGTAAGCATCGGCATAACGGAACATCGGGAAGTCGGTATCCGGATAAGTTTTATGGGAGCCGCCCACCCCGTTGCGGTCCACATTCTTCCATTTGCCAATGGCATATCCCTGGTCAAAACGCGACACATCCGCGATCTCCAGCGACTATCCGCCAGTTGTGGAACAAGGCCCTCGTATCGGTATCTCCTGTCACATCGCAGAACTTGTTCACAAAGGCGCTGGTGGTACGGTTGCCGGCCCAGCCCGAGTTAATCCCGTAATCGGCATGGTTCATCGTGCCTCCTACGCTGGCCAGCACCAGGTAAGTCATGCCACCCCAGGTCTGCGTGTTCAGCCCGTCAAAGGGGATGGGCCGGATGATCTCGTTGGTGCAACGATTATTATCAGCCAGGGAAAGATACGGGTAATGCTGCTCCAGCGAATAGTTTCCCGGTGTGATCAGGCGGTTTGCCCAACTGATCGCCTCAGTGTATTCAGGTTCACCGGTATAAACTTCGGCATTCAGGTATAGCCGGGCCAGCAAAAACCAGGCTGCAGCCAGATTGACCCTTCCGTACCCGTTCTCCTCTGCGGGTACCAGCAAACTTTCAATATCAAGCAATTCGCTTTCTACGTAACTAAAGATCTCCGCCCGTGATTCCTGTTCAGGGAAGAAGCTTCCCGGTGTGTCCTCCTCCGTCACAAAGGGCAGGTTGCCAAATAGATCGAGCCCCACATAATAAAAGTAGGCACGCAGAAAGCGGGCCTCGGCTCTGAACCGGTGTACGGTTTCCTTCAGGGTTTCGTCCGCCTGCCGGGCGGCCAGCTTTTCATCCGTCGTTTCGCGGATATATTCGTTGGTAATGGCGATCCCGTTGAAGATGCAGGCGAACATGGCCGTAATAAAGATATCCATTTGTCCGATATACTCATTCAGGGGTACATGTGGGCAAAAGCCTGAATTGTTTCTAGGCGATTTTAAACGATTTACCAGCAAAGCAATTAAGAGACGGTAGTGCTACCATTCTGGCTCCGCAGTTTGAAGTTGTGAGGGGAAGCAGTTCTTCCAGGTCTTTAGGGTAGTTCGTATCGTATAGGAATGTGAGTCCGTTTCACCAACGTTTGGGATAGTGCCTCACTAATGCTTGTGAAGGGGTCTCACTAACGTTTGAGAGGGTGTCTCACTCGTATTCGTGAGGGCGGCTCCTCTGATTGGAAAAGGATAGATACGACCGATACTGCTGTAAAAGAACAAAATGGAGAGCAGATTTGGCAAAGGAATGCAGACAAATGACTACTTTTATGTCTGATAAAAGCAGTAAGAACAACCGGGTTTCCCTTCGCCGGGACAGACTTAAAAGTGCCTGAGCTGTATGCCGGGAAACTGGCACGTACAGTTCTTCGGGGGCGTAAGCGACCCGGTCCAACCATTTAAATTCTGAAAATGAGACATTGGTTAATTTTAATAATATTATCGGTTTCCATCAATTCATTTGGACAAGATTTACTGATTTTGAAACCATTAGTTGGGAAAAAAATTGAGTATAGTATATCGGAAGAAAAAGCTTGGGAGAATGCAATTAAAATACTCAATCAAGATGATTATGACGCTTATAGTAAATTGCCAGATTCAGTACGAAATTTAGTAGATAAATTAGAGGAACTTGAAGGACCATTAACTGAAGGTGTAGCGTGCAGTTGGTATTGCGGTGGTGGACCTTATAAAATACTTGCTTCATCTTCTTTGGACACGATTAATTACAAAGCATCAAATATTCACGATTTTAATATATTGACCGGATGGGTTGAGGGGAAAAAAGACTTTGGAATTGGAGAATATATAGAGTTCTTTTTTCCTCCAAAATCACCAAGAGTAAACAAAGTAATTGTTTATAATGGTTACTTTAAAAATATAAATCTATGGAGGAGCAATTCTAGAATTAAAAAAGCAAAGCTTTATATAAATAATAATCCTTATGCAATTTTTGATTTTGAAGATATAAATGCTCCACAGAGTTTTTCCATTTCTCCTATTCAATCAACAATTGATAATGTTGATTTAGTTTTAAAATTTGAAATATTGGAAATTTACCCCGGGACAAAATACTCTGATGTGGTAATTTCGGAAATAAATTTTGATGGACTTGATGTACATTGTTTTGTCAAGGGTACAAGAATTCAATTAGACAATAAGTCAACAAAAAATATTGAGAATCTAGAAATAGGTGACTCAGTTGCCTACAAGGACTTTAATACTAAATCAATAAAATCTGCCAAGATTGAGAAAATAGAAAATGTCATACATCACGGACTTGTTAGCTACAAATTTGAGAGTGGTTTAGATATAACCACAACTCAAGACCATCCATTTAGGATACAAAACAAAGGATAGGCTTCTTTAAGCCCGGACAAGTCAGTGCAATACAAGGGATTTGAGAATATCGAAAAAATAGACATTGGAGACTTCTTTTTAACGGTAAATGGAACAGAGAAATTGGATTCAATTGAATTTTTAGAGGGAGAACAAGAAACCTATACAATTTCAAAGTTAAGTTCTGGAGATAATTTCATTGCGAATGGACTTATTGTTGGAATTGAAGAATTAAAAAAATAAAATAAAAACGGTCGGTAATAGATAGACGTTCTGGCGGCACGCAGTGCCAGGCAGGAACGGCAGGTTGAACAGCAATCCCGGTAAATATGCTATGAAGTTACCAAAGGGAGGCCTGTTCTGTCAAATTTTGTTTTTTTAGTAGTTTGTATCACCATGTGAATAGAACACGTTATTGTGAGTGACGCAACAGCATTATTGTGAGTGTCACAACAGCATTATTGTGAGTGTCACAACAACCTTGTTGGGGGTATCGCAATAACGTTATTGTGGGTGTCGCAACCGTATTGTTGTGGCGTGCACAAATTTTTGGGGGAAGTCTCAGTTTTGTTTGTCAGGAAGTATTCCGGTCGGGCCTTTGCATGGCATAGTATGGGAGATTACCTTTACTGGCCGTTGTAAATAAAAAGTCAGTATGGAACATCGTTTTACCAATGTCGGTTGGGATTCTCGTGATAAAACGTATAGATTTGTATAACAAGAGCCGGAAGAGCTGGAAAATTCAAGACTGGTTTTGAGAGAAGTGGAGGGGAAGTTCCCTCGGCTTACTCGACCAATTTACCATTAGCGGTAATGTAACGAAACACAACGAAAATGAATGAACTTGAACAAAGCATAAAAGATTATTTTGGGGTCATTCAAACAGAAGACTTAAAAACGATTGCTTCATTATTTGAGCTGACAACAATAAAAAAAGGTGACTTTTTCCTGAAAACAGGAAGCATGTGCAATAAGCTTGGCTTCATTAAATCGGGCTATCTTAGGATTTTCGCCATAACAGAAGATAAAGAAGTAACGCAATGGATTTCAACGCAAGGATATTTTGTTACCGACCTTGCCAGTTTGTTGTTTGGGAAACCTGCACGATGGACTATTCAGTCCCTGACAGATTCTGTTCTCTACACCATAAATAATGAGGACTATAAGCAAATCGGGAAGTTAGTTCCTAAATGGCACGAACTTGAAAAATTATTTATTGGTAAATGCTTTACCATATTAGAAGACAGGATATTTAGTCATTTATCGATGACTGCAGAAGAACGGTATGAATATTTCTTCGCAAATAACAGGGACCTTTTTAATCAGGTCCCTTTGCAATACATCGCCTCGATGTTGGGAATGACACCCGAGACGTTTAGCAGGATTAGAAAAAAACAACTTCCCTGATTTCTTGATATTTGTCAAGAGCAAAATACTTATTGTAGATGACCTTTGTAGCGTACTTCAAAAAACGTAACAAAAGAGATACTCACAACAACAATTTTTATCATCATAATTTTAAACGTAAGTGCTATGGCAAAGGAAATTAAAACAGAAATTCTAATTAATGCAACTCCCGGAAAAGTTTGGACAATTCTAACAAGCTTTGACGATTATCCCAATTGGAATCCATTTATCAAAACGCTCAGTGGTGAAATGATTGTAGGGAATAAAATTTCAGTAACAATTGAACCTCCTCAACAAAACGCAATGACTTTTAAACCAAAAGTTATAAGCTATGATGTAAACAAAGAACTCATTTGGATTGGACATTTAATCATTCCGGGTCTTTTTGACGGAGAACATCATTTTGAATTAATCGACAATGGAGACGGAACAACAATCTTTAGACAAAGCGAAAAGTTTAGAGGTATTTTAGTTTGGCTTTTGAACCTTGGAAACACAGAAAAAGGCTTTGGATTAATGAACGAAAAATTGAAAGAATTAGCAGAACATCAATAAACACTACCTTCCATAAATAAGGAATATGAGCGGAGCGCCCGGCGATTATTTCCGGTTGAACTACACCTGTGGGATAGCAGTTATGTACTTATTAGAGGTTTTTATTGGATTTTACAGGTAAAATAGCTGGGACACCATATGAATAGAATGTTGCTGTGGGTGTCGCAACAGCGTTATTGTGAACGTTGTTAAAGAGAGTGGAGAAGAGACTGTCGTGTTGCTGTTCTCTTCGTAAAAAGATGCTGAAGATTTTCTGAAAAGATACTGTACTTTTTTCCGTGCAGGATTATATTTTTTAACCGTCGTTGTGCAAAACCGGTTGCATTTGTTCGGGCATATAAAAAACGGGATAATGATATTAAATGCCGCCGGTCATATGGAGGGAAAATGGTACCGGAAAATTGGAAATAAATATCCCGGCAAACGGTGTCATGAAATGATTATTATGCCCAACAATATTCATTGTATGATCGGAAATACGGATGATCGACATTACCACCGACGACGAATATTGCGGATATCCCAATAATAACAACGATCAATCCGGAACGGGAATAAACAATGAATTTGGCGGATCCAATGGAGAACAAACGGGGACCGGTGAAAAACAGGAGATTTCATTTTTAGTGGAATATTTGATAATTAAGGGATTGTTGGAATTATTGACTGATTTTGATAACTCAATTAACTTGATAACTCTTTTTCCTTTACGATAGTCGCTTTCTTTAATTTTATTGACAATGGCCAAAAATTTTGAAGCATCAATTGATGAAAAAATATTGGCCCCATCAAAAAACATCGGATCACTAAATGGTAGAAAATCTATATCATTTAATATATGCCCAAGTTTATAATGTTTAGTAATTTTAACTACGGTACTTGCGTTACCACCATATCTGCTTCCCATTTTTATCAATGGTAAAGATTCTTTCTTCTCTACCCTTTGTATGATTGTGCAATATAAATACAGCATTTACCGGACAATCATTATAAATTAACGAATCAGTTTTGGCTATCTGGAATCCCAGTGATTCCCATTCTTTGTTGTTCCAGTATTCCAATTCGTATGTATCATTAATCTCGATACAATTTCCGTCATTCCGTGGGATAAATCGTATTGTTTTGATCTGTGCCGGATTCCGAAATTTTAAGCCGACCCAGGTGCTATCAGGGGCAGAGCCGTCAAAATAGGTTAAAATATCTTTATCAAAAGCTTTTTCAATCGCATTCCCAAAACTTCCGGAGGTACCAATGGGTGTACCTTGAATTTCATTTCCGGATTCATCAATAAAACTAAGTTCACATAACGTTGAGTGGCTTCCGTTTGCCCCCAAATATCTGGCATATTTAAATTTTTTCCTATTCGATACCGGTAAGTTGTAAAATAAGGGCTCTGCATTTCCTTTAAACGTGTATAAGGTAACGGCATCTGAAAAGTCGGTTTTGTTGGCTGCCTGAAATTGTCCATTATCCATTTTCCCATCAAGCCAGTTATTGCGCCAGGGATATTTCCGCTTTATAACAAGTGTTTGCGTCGTGTCAGTACACGCAATAACTTTGTTTATCGTACTATCATTGCTGATGTAAAATGGGTAACCACATACCTGGATATTCTCAGATTTGGTATAATAGGCCGGGATATACAACACACTTAACCCCATGTTTGGGAATAAACATCTGTTTTTTGAAATACGACTCCACCAAACCGGGGCCCAATTTCCCCTATCAAACACACACAAATAGGCATGTTTATAAGTTACATGTCCTGCTTTGAACAAGTCGACCGGGATATCAACTGTGGGACAATATTCATCTGTGACGTCAGTGAGATGAACATCAGAAAAAAATGGGGGAATCATTTCATTTTTATCCTTGTCTAATCCTAAACTATTTGGGTTTGTTGAGAATGTAGTTCTAAATACCTTTGTTATAGGTATATCATTATTGTATCCTATTTTTGGCGTTTGCTCTACCTGACCGTTATTTGTTTTGTTATTCTTGTTAAGAATAACGGAGTCCCACATATGTCCCGTGCTCGAATTTGGGCCCGGAGGGTAAAAATCAACGGCCGCAGGTATGCCCAGTGATCGTAAAACATAGAGTTTAAATCGCGACTCCAATACGCAACTCCCGGTCTTTGTCTTTAATATATCAACAGCGGGCAGTGGGGGAAGATTTGCGGTTAGTTCCATCCATTCAAAATCCAATTCTTTTGTTATTCTGTCAGCGACTTCCGACAGTGAATTTGGCAGAGAATGAAATTCCTTGTCAAAATAAATCTTATTGTCCGATCGCTTAAGCGTCCAGATCTGGCTGGCTAAACCCTTATATTCACTTTGGACCACCTGTTTACTATCCGGCAAACACTCCATGCTTTTTCCACTCCATTTGTTCAGAATTTTATATTGACCGGGTGCAACGGGGATGATTGCCCATTCCTGATTGGGGGCTTTATGATAGTGACACTTGACAATACCGGCCTTGTTTTCTTTCGAAAAAGAGAGTACTTCAAGACAATCTGCATATTTGTCGATATGAGCCGGAGCGATTTTGAAAAAAGCATAGGATACATTTTGAATATTGAAATGTTGATAATTCATTCCTCTATACATTCCACAAATTAAAGGTGTTCCCTCGTCCTTGGATCCATTCTCAATTTCCAGACATTCATTATTTTTTAGATTCGTGATGATATAATTTGCCCCGTCTGTTATTTTATAATTTTTATCATTCAAATAATATTTTTCATATGGTGTGATCTCAATACTTTCAATTGCGATAGTATCCTGACAATCTTTTATTTCAATCATATTTTGCCCTTCAACAAGATGAACCGGAATTTTTAATCTTTTGTTGGGGAAAGAATACCAACTATTTAAAGCTTTCAGATCAGCTTTAATTGTATCGCGTTTATTAATGATAATACTAGCGGTATTTTTGTGATTTCCGTTGACATATTGAATAAAAAGATTTTTACTCCCCTCTTGTCCAATTTCTATATTTTTGAAAGTAAGGCTCCCGGAATGCGGAAGCAGCCTGACAAGAGTGTAATAGCTGTTACCTCTGTTTTTTATTATTGACGAACTGTCGGGATTCTGATCTATAGCCGGATACTTAACTCCACCTTCAAAATAAATGTTTTCCAGCAAGGGAGAGTAAATCTTATTGTATTCCTCCAGATAGTCAGAAACTTCCTCATTGCTATACTTGTATGGTAAAATGTACTCACAGAAATTTTCAAAATTTACATCTTTCAGCCATCGGGAATTCTTCCAAAGATCATAAGCAAAATCAATATGTTTTATCAGAAATTCAGCAGAAATATTATCTTCATCCCCTTCTATTCGGAAAACTGATCCTGGTTTTATTGAGGATAAACCTTTTCTCATTGTTTCATTCCGCTCTGATTCTGATACGTCGCCCAGATGAATGTATGCCTCCCTGCATGCTTCATATCTCTCTCCGGTATAAGAAAAATGCCAACGGGCATTCTTCTTCAGAAATCTTGCTGCTTCTACTTTTTCATTATTCCCTTTCTGTCTGTAATGCTGTATTACCTTATCGAATTCATTTTTCGGATGAAGAAGATAGACACGAAGAATCGTTATTAATACTAATGCAGATATTGAATATATGACCAGAATGTTCGGTTTTAATTTCATTTTTAAACAGATTTTTATTTTTTTACTGTTCCCCGATTAATTTTAGCGGATACGTTTAAAAAGACGCTTCCAATTGAACTCTTCATCATTCGAGAAAAGAATGACAACAGCTTTTCCTACTATATCTTTCTCGGGTACAAACCCCCAATACCTCGAATCATTTGAGTTGTAGCGGTTATCCCCCATCATGAAATAGTAATTATGAGTGAATGTATATGTTGTTACCGGCTCCCCATTTAGGAAAATTTGTCCATGCCTTGCTTCCAGCCTCTTTCTTTCCAGGGCGTTAACTGCTCTTGCGTACATTTGGAAGTTTTTATTTGTTAGCTGAATAGTCATCCCCTTATATGGAATGATTATCGGGCCATAATGATCGATTGTCCATCTGAAGCTTTCACCAATGGGATATACCCAATTTGCAGTATCATCAGGCCATTCAATGTTTTTTATCGAATCAACATCTAAATCACTATTTAAGAGTTCTTCTTTAGCTTCACTGGTCAAATCTACCAGATACCCATTTTTGATCAGCTGCTGACTATCCCATTGAATTTTCATTTTTTTATTTTCGAAAGCTCTCGCTACCTGAAAGATATTCTTACTCCAAACAAGAAATTTTTTCTTAACCAGTGGTGGTTCTTTGAAAACCTGACGATTTGTATAAATCTTACTTAGCCTGATATAAAGTGTATCTCCCGGCAATGCAACACAACGTTTGACAAAAAAATTATTCCGTCCGCCCCAAGTTGGATGTCTGAAAACCAACACGTCACCCTGCCTGATCTTTCGAAGACCGGGAAGGCGGGTATAATCCCACCATAGAGAATCCAACGGGGCCTTGTTTCCCTCGGTTATATAATAGAAAAGATTTAACCATGGTATCTCAAATGGGCTCCGGGGCAATTCTGGTCCATAAACTAATTTATTTACAAGAATCTTGTCCCCGATACTTAGGGTTTCTTCCATCGACCCACTTGGTATGGCAAATACTTCGAAAAGAAATACCCGAACAGATACAGCCATAAAAAAAATGAAGATACAGGTTGCAAGAGTTTTGATGCTCCTGATTTTCCAGTTTCGTTTCTTTGACGTTTTCAAATTCGAAGAAACGAAGTAGAATAGAAGTGGTAAAGACAAGAGTATCGTTAGCCAGACTATTCTGGTAACTGTTGCAATTAGTAATATAGAAGTACCAACAATGATCGTTTTTTTATTCATCTTTTTTTGCCGCCTCCGAATCATCTGGATATTCCACTTCTCCCTTGATTGTCAATTCCTGAGGAGAGTCTTTTCCATTGTAATACACTTTTATGGTCTTATGGAACACACCGGGGAAATCAGCATCGTATTTAATCTCGATTTCCCCGCTACTACCTGGGTTTAAGGGCTTTTTTGTCCATTCAGGAACTGTACAGCCGCAGGATGTTTGAACATCCAGAATGACTAACGGGGTCTTTCCCGGATTGGTAAACTGAAAGCTGTAACGGGCTTCTTTCTTGTAAGGGAGTGCCCCGAAGTCATAATTTGCTTTAGGAAAACCGATCCTGGCATCATTTGTACCGACTGTTGTTGTGCAAGCGAACAATAAAAAGATCAGGAAAGTAACTATTGATTTATTCATTGTGAAAATTATTGATTATTACTTATTCTATTTTTGTTATTTTTTCCTGTTCAGGTAATAATAGCCGAGCGGTACAAAATACAGGCTCACGAAAGTGCCAATGGTCATGCCTCCAATAATGACCCAGGCCAGAGGCTGCTGCAGGCGCGAGCCCATGTCGTTTCCCCACAGGAAAGGGACCATGGCCAGGATTGTAGTGGCGCTGGTCATGATGATGGGTTTCAATCGCCGGTGCCCACCAATGTGAATGGCCTCCAGCACGGGATGCCCACTCCTTACCAACCCGTTGATTGTGTCTATTTTTAGGATCGAGTCATTGATAATGACGCCTGTCATTACCACCAGGCCGATCATGCTCATCAGGTTCAGGCTGTTCCCGGTTGCCCATAGCACAAACAAGGCGCCGGCAATGTCAATGGGGATTTCAATAAACACAATAAAGGGCTGGAGTACTGATTCAAATTGCGAAGCCAGGATAAAGTACAGCAAAAGCAGGGCCACTACCATGACAATGATCAACTCTTTGAAAAGTGTCCTGTTTGAAAAAAAGGATCCGGCATATTTGACATGTACGACGGGAAATTTTTTCAATATCCGGTTAAGTTGGTTTTGCATCTCCGGGATTTCATTATCCCGGACATTAAATTTCAGGGAAGCATAAACATTTTCCTTTCCTCCCTCCAATTCTTTGTAACTGGTTACCCGTTTTACCTCCACCAGTTGGTCGACAGGGATCAGTCCCTTATCCTCCGTATTTATCCGCACACTGTGGATTACAGAATAGAGATTCTGTTGCTTACCGGTGAGGACTACAGGGACTTCGTATTGGCTCTGTCGTAAGGTGAAGAGCAACAGTCTGTTCAGTGATTTTTTTAGCACGTTTGTCAGGTGGTCTACCGAAACATTGTAAAGCTTGATGCGGTCAAAGCGCGGCAATAGTTCATAATATTCCTGTAAGGACGCCCTTTGGTTGGGATAGTTGCCAGACATTTTTCCAAGGGAATCCGTAATCTGCCGAAGTTCCCCGGGCGGGGGCAACAGATCTTTCCCGTTTGTCCATAAACGAACCTCAAAGGGGGCCTCTTCGTCGCCGAAAATTTTTTCGAAAATTGTTTCAGGCGGGGAAACCCTAAACAAAGCTTCCGGAAAATTAACTTTCATCCAGTTCTTTATTTTTTGTATTGCTTGTTCCCGTTTGGACGGGCTCTTGGACTGGATGTAGAGGGAAGCCTCCGAAGCCTTCATATTATTTCCCTGGTGAAGGATAAAAGACTGTTCGCCAATCATACATGTAATTTGCGTAGTCAGGCTGTCCAGCTCCCTGACCAAAGCATTGACCCGCTTCTGGTTTTCTTCCACACCAATGTTCCGGTTCCAATCGATGGAAACTTCCGCTTCTGTTTGTTCGAATGACGGGAAACGTTCCCTGGTCAACTGGAAGAAGGCCCCTGCTCCGGCCAGCAGGAATAGCACAGTACCGGCAGAAAACCACCGCCTGTTCCTGAAGACCCAGTCATAGCTGGACTCGTAACAGTTTTCAATATTTTGGTAAATACGAATCCATTTGAACATATCCTGCCCCTTTTTATTTCCCATTTTGTCCGATGGCTTATAAAAAATGGCATACAAAACCGGGATCAGCGTAATTGAAACAATCAGGGAAGCTCCAAGCCCAATGGTAATGGCCATCGCCTGGTCGTAGAACAGGGCACCCGCAATGCCGCTTAAAAAGATCAGGGGTACAAAAACCGCGCAGGTTGTCAAAACGGAGCTGATCAGCGGTCGTACCACTTCGTTGGCACCCCGGACTGTCGCGAGCAGTACCTGTTTCTTGTTTTCTGCATAATACTGGGAAATATTGTCGATCACGATAATGGAGTTGTCGATCATCATTCCAACCCCAAGAATGAGACCGGACAGAGAGATAATATTGATCGAGAGCTTAAACAGGTAAAAAAACAACAAGCTGATGATCAGGCTGACCGGGATAGAAATGCCAATCAGTACAGGTGATTTTAGGTCTTTCAGAAACAGCAGCATGATCAGGAATGCCAATATCCCACTGATAAGAAGGCTGCTCCGAAGATTGGAAATGGAGTAGTCCAACAACTTTGTTTGGCTACGCGATATTTCAAAATGAAGCCGGGGATAATCTTCATTGAGGCTTGTCATTAGCTTGTTGGTCTCTTCTCTCAGGTCCCGCATACGCGCATCCGACTTTTTGATTACCGCCATGATAATTGCCTGCCCTTTTTTGTCGATGAAAACCCCTTTGCCCGATTTAGAATGGACTTCAATTTTGGCAAGCTTGCCTAAGGTGAAAATCCGGTTTCCTGATCGAAGGCTGATGTTTTCAATATCCCGGCGGTTTTTTAGCAATGAGGCATATTTGACATTGAACTCGTACATCCCATTGCGTACACGGATGTTGCCCAATGAAATGTTGTTTTCCTCCAATGCCGACTTTATTGTGTTGTAATCGATCCCCAATACCTGTAACTTATCCAGATCCACTGAAATACCAATTTCGGGATATTCCATTCCACTAATATCTACCATGGCCACTTCGGGAAGCTGCTCCACCCGTTTTTTGATGACCTGTTCACAAAATTCGCTCAGTTCCATAAAGCGTTCTTTGTTTTCATCAGCATATTTTTGCTTCAGTTGGACTGTGAGGTAAAAGACCGGAATATCGGTCGCGGATGCTTTAATGATCCTCGGACGCTCAAAGTCGGACGTCATGGAGGGCATCAACCCATCCATTTTTTCGTTGACCTCTACAAAAGCATAATTGATGTCCGTTCCATATTTGAACTTTAAACGGACGGAGCCCTGCCCATTTATTGACTTGCTTTTGATGTCGGATAAATGGTTTAGTTGTAGCATTTGTTGACGGATCCTTTGTATGTAATTTTGTTCGACCTCGTCCACCGTTTTTTCAGGTACAGACGCTTGTATCGTAATCTCAGGGATCGCAATATCAGGGATCAGTGAAACGGGGATCAGGTGCATGGAGGCCATTCCCAAAACAAGAAGGGCAATAAAAGTCATGATCACGGCCACTGGCCTTTTTATAAGAAATTTTATCATTCGTTTTAATAAATTTAGCCAACCTAAAGAACCGGCTGTTAATAACCGGCTTCCAGCATCCGGTCAAAATCGGTGTCCAGATTGGCCTGGTTTTCAAAATCATATAAACAGAGTTTTCTTATTGAATAGAGCTGGGTCCAATAGTTATCCAGGGAATTCAGGTAATTGTTTTGTGCGTTTTGCATATCGGTATATGAGCTGTTGATGTCCAAAATGCTGGCTTTTCCGAGCATAAATTGTTGTTGGACTGCCTGATATGTTATTTGGGCAATGCTGTCGGCCTGTGCAGCAGCCATTACCTGTTTGTGTTTTATATTGAATTCATTTACCATGTTGATCACCTGGAGTTCAATGGCATCGCGTTCCTTGCGGGCACTTTCGGTGGCCAGTTCTTCATTGAGCCTGGCCTGGGCAATGGAACGGTGGGTGTCGCCCCAGTCAAGGATTGGGATGGACAACGTGAACGAGACCGATTCCTGGTCTTTTAAATCTTTGTAGGCGCTTGCAAGCTTGTCCTGGTTTTGGTTCAATCCGACAGTGGCACTGAAATTAGCCGAAAACCGGTTTGCTTTGGCCGATTTTACGGCCTGACGGGCTGTAAGCAGCTTGCTTTTTAACGAAATCATGTCCGGGTTGTTTTCAAAAGCCTTGTTCAATGCTTTTATCATTGGAATCTCAAAATCCGGTACGTGATCCGGTACATGGCATTGAATCTCGGTTTTGCGGGGCAGTTCCAGAAAATTGTTCAGTTCCAAACGGGCTTCGTCCAGTGCTAATAACTGGCTTTCCAATGTTATCCCTGCATTCACCTTATTTAGTTGCAGCCGCAGGTAGTTGTCCCTACTGATGGCGCCAATCTCCAGTTTTTGCTTCCCGAACAGGAACAAAGTATCTGCATTGTTTTTGTTGAGCAGAGCAATTTTATAGTTCATTTCTGTATTTAACAGATTAAAAAACAGGCCAATCGTTTTGATCGTAGTCGTTTCCATATCTTCCAAATATTGCTTTTTTGCTTGTTGGAACTGCACTGAATCGATCTTCAGGCGCCATTTAAAAGAATTGATTCCGGCAAAATCCTGGGAATAGGAAATTGTTATTGGGTTCGAAATATACGTCGTGTAGTCATCCCCCTGTGTTTTGAAGGTCTGGTAGCGGTTCAGGTATGAATTAAGAGTAAATGTCCCGCCAGTTTTGCCCACATATTGTGTCAGCGAAAAATTTCCCCGGGATGTCAGGCGTTGCACTTCATAAGGTTTGTATTGTTCATTTTCCGAATCCCACTGTTCTTCAATCGACCGGTTGTAGTCTGACGGAACTACCGAGAGGGTGGCCTTTGGATAAAGCAGCCGCAACGTCGTTTGATAGTCAAGCGCTTTGGAAACATAAATGTTTTTGGACTGAAAGGCTTCAAACGATTTTTGCCTGGCCAGGGCAATGGCTTCCTGCATGGTCAAATCGGTTTTTTGGGCACAAAGGGTTGTCAATACGATCATCCCGCAAATTGTCAGGATTATTTTTCGCATGGGGTGAAGTATTTTCTGGTATGGAATCGAATCTGCATCCTTCATTGTTTGGGTTGAATTATGGTTATTTTTTCTGAATGACCTGTACGGGAGAAAGATGGGCCAGGTTAAAATGGCCTTCAATGATCACATTTTCGCCTGGTTTGATATTGCTATCAATAACCGTGTATTTGGAGTTGGTTTCTCCAACGTCCACGTAGCGCCAGTAAGCGGTATCGTTCCGCTCCACAAACACGACGTTACGTTCCTGTCGCAACGTAACGGCTTCTTTGGGGACAAAAATCTCGTTCCCAACGGGTTTTCTCACCATTACCTTTACGTTCATTCCTTCTGTAAGCCTGTTTTTTTTATTGGCCACCACTGCTTTGACTTCCACCATGCCATTGTCGGCAACTTTGGGGTTGATTTCGGAAAGTACGCCGACAAACGTATCTGTCTCAAAAGCAAATGGGATAACTTCCACTTCCATACCTTTTTCAACTTGCGCCATTTCTGCCTCAAGCATGGGGAAACTGACCTCGAATGTGCTATTGTCGATCACCGTACAGCAATGTTTGTAGCTGGAGGCTTCGTTATACGCTTTGGCTTCCAAATCGGCAACAATCCCCGGAAACGGGGCGGTCACCCTCGTTTCCTTCAGCTTTTGCCGTGCGAGCTCAACTTCGTTTACCGCATCCTGATACCCTGAACGGACCAACGCCATTTTCATGGTATTGGCAGGGACCGAAGCCGAGTCCTTCAGTGAATATCCCTGGTTCAGCAAGGCTTCTTCCAGCGACAAATAACATCTTTCCTGATTTCTCAGGGCTTTTTCGTAGTTGTATTTTTGTTGTGAATCTTCAACAGATGCCAGTACTTTGCCTTTCTCAACAGGATCCCCGTTATGCACATTAATGGAAACAATCCGGCCACTCTGCTCAAAGTTGAGCGTAACACTTTGCAATGCCTCCAGTTTTCCGTTGTTCTCAAACTCTTTGTAAAACGTTCCCTGTTTTGCTTTTGAGATCACGACTACATCTATGTCCTCAGTCTGGGCGCGTTTCCCCACCATGTACTTTTGTTGCCCTGTGCCACTGTTGCAGGCTCCCAGTATGGAAAGGCACCAAAGGCCAATCAGGAATTTCCCGGTTTTTATGATTTGCTTTTCAAACATCATGAATTTGATTTTACCGTTATGTATATTTTTCTTTTTTGTTGCTTGAGGACAGCTTTCTGTTGTAAGCGTTTAAAACCTCGTGGTCTTTTGGGCCTGATTCCCCGGACAAACAGCGGCAATATCACCACAATGGCGATAATGGAGAATATCAGCCCTCCAATGGTGCCGGCTGCCAGGCTAAACCAAAAGGCCTCCTTTTTTCCACCGGATAAAAAGGGGATCAGCCCAAGCACGGTGGACAAAAGGGTAAGCAGCACCGGGGCCAGCTTGTTGTTGTAGGCTTTCAGATAAGCCCTTAATGGAGAAAGGACGGGATAACGTTTGCGGATATTGTTCAGGTCGTTTAATATGTACAAGGCGGAGTTGACGGTCAGGCCACTCAGTAACAGCAGAGACGCATATCCGCCCTGGTCGAACCCCAGATCGAAAAGGTAGAAGGTCAGGAACACCCCGATAAACGACAAGGGGATCATCATGAGCACGGCAAGCGGTTGAAGCAGGGATTCAAAGACGATGGCACAGACAAAAAAGATGATGACCGAGACCAATAAAATCAGCCATACCTGAGTTTGGTCGTCCTTCTGGTCCACCCAATTGCCACCCTGGTAATATTGTTGTTTAATGCGGTAGCCAATAGGCAGTTCCTGAACAAGCCGTTTTTCCACCTGCCCGATAATGTATTCTTTTTGTCCGTAACTCCCTATAAAATTATATTCAACCACCATGGTGTATTCCATGTTTTCTTTGTTGATCAGGTCCTGTTCCCGTTCTTTCCGGAAACCGCCGAAGCCGTTCAGACGTGTTGCCCGGTCATCGTCCAGGTTGAGGGGCAGGTTGTTGATTTCCCAAAAACCGGGGACCGATGTTTGTCCTGGAACTAGATAGACGTATTGGCTTTCACCATTTTCATAGATCGGCATAACCCAATCTTCTTTTTTGGAGAGGTTGGACAGATCGTACAACACCCGTCCCTGCGAAATCCCTGTCCTGCTCATTTTGTCCAGGTCCATATCCAGATGGTACTCACGGTGCACGTTCCCCCCGGTTGTGGAACGTCCGTTGACGAAAATGGAATTGGCCTCCACACGGGGGATTTCTTCCAGATAGCCTTTGATCTTTTTTGCATAGCCTTTCAGTGCCTCCAGGTTATAACCGTACAATTGGATACGGCTGTTGCGGTAGCCTTCGTTCAGTGAATTGTTGAAGGCCCGGCCAACCCCCGCCACGGTCCAATCGGCACTCCCCATCTCACTGACTTTACTTTCAACCTCGCTTTTCCATGTGTAAGGGAAACCACTAAATTCAGAACTCCTGACCTGAGAAATATGAATCAAATAGTTAATGGATTTGGATCGTAAAAGATGAAGTCGCATTTTTACAGGAAAAAATACGGTTATGCAAATGCAGCTTCCCATTTTCCCGGCATCGACCAAACTGGTGAATTCGAACGTTGGATTCTTTGAGAAAGACGATTTTGTCTATTACCTGCATAATGGATCACCCATTTTCTGCCATGATAAGAATGACCTGAACAGCTACCGTTATATTTTGGCCAATATGGTCGTGAGCCGGTTATGCAGCCCCACGGAGTTGGCCAAAGCCTTAGGGGTAAGTAACCGGAATATCCAGCGTTATGCCAGGACCTTACGGGAAAAAGGGACGGATTGGTTTTTCCACAAACAAGGCAAGCATGGGGATGCTCATAAGCTGACCGATGAAGTGTTAAGGACAGTTCAGCAGATGCTTGACCGGTATGAGCCGGTAGCCAGGGTAGCCAGGGAGTTGGGGGTTACCGAAGGAGCGTTGCGTTACCACATCAGGCAAGGGACCATTAAAAAAAAGAGCCGCCCGGAGGGATATCCCCGGCTTTGAGTTTACCCTCCCATCGCAACCATCTGGATCTGCTTGCCGGTGAACTAATGGGTATGGGGGCAACAAGAACAGAAGAACGGGAGATGGCTGTTCAACACCAAATAGATACCACCCCGATATATTTTGAAGCTTGTGAAAGTGTCCCCGAAGCAGGGGTACTGCTGCTGTTACCCTTTCTGGAAGAAACCGGCCTGTTTAGTTTCAGGGAGCACTACCAAGAACTGGATCCGGGCTATTATTACCTGGATTTTATCGTTTTATTTTTGGCTTTCATGTATTTGCGCAGGATCAAAAACCCCGAGCAGTTAAAGCACCACAGTCCCGGTGAATTTGGCAAGATCATGGGCCTGGACCGGGTACCGGAAGCCAAATGCTTACGGGGTAAATTAAAAGAGATCTGCACCCAGGGGCACACCCGGGATTGGAACATGGAATTGGCCGGCAAGTGGTCATGTGCAGAAGAAAACGAGTTTTATTACATTGACGGGCATGTTCAGGTTTACACCGGATACCAGGCCCGCCTGGGAAAGAAACATGTATCCAGGCAAAAGCTTTGCCTGCCGGGGATGCAGGAATTTTGGGTAAATAACTCCCGGGGGATGCCTTATTTCTATGTCACCGGGCAGGTGAATGAGAAGTTACTGGAGATGCTGGACGGGGCCATTATCCCCGCGTTACTGGAACAGATGCCGTGCAAATATACCCCGGAAGAATTGGAGCAGGACCCTGACCTGCCCCGGTTAACCCTTGTTTTCGACCGGGAAGCATACAGCCCTGAGTTTTTTAAAAAAATATGGGATGATTACCGCATTGCCGTGATCACTTACCGCAAAGCAGTGAAAGATTGCTGGGATGAAAATGACTTTTCCCCTTACACCATTGATATCGAAGGTAATCCAAACACCATGATGCTGGAAGAAAAACCGGTGGTATTGAACGGGGTACCCATGCGGGAAGTCAGGAGGTTATCGGATGGGCACCAAACCAGCGTGATCACTACCAACAAAAAATTGTCGGTCTTGCTGATTGCCCTTTACATGTTTGCCCGCTGGAGCCAGGAAAATTTTTTCAAGTACATGAGACAAGACTACGACTTTGACCGGATCATGCAATACACAGTAGAACAGATCGATCAGGAGATGGTGGTAAACAATCCTGAGTACAATAATATCACCTGCAAAATCGGTAAGTTAAGGGAAAAGATCAGCCGCCGCAAAGCCCTTCTGTTTGAGTTGATCGAAGATCACCTGGAAGAAGACCTGGATCACTCGGGCAAATACCAGCAAAGACAGGGCAAAGTCCGCGAGGAACTCCGGGAACTGGAAAATCTGGAAAAAGAATGGCTGGAGAAAAGAAGCCGGATCCCAAGCCGGATCAAAATCAGGGAAATGCCCCAAGAGATCCGCTACGCCAAATTGCATACCGAAAGTAAGCGTTTCCAGAACATCATCAAGATGATCTGTTACCGGGCCGAAACTTCTTTTGCCAACCTGCTCTCCCCTGGCTTTAAAAGAAGCGTCGATGAAAAACGAACCCTGGTAAAAAGTATGATCAAGTCACCGGCAGACATCATCCCGGATGCGCAAAATAACAAACTGACCGTAAAAATCTATAGCCAGTCAACCAGCAGAATGAATGCTGCCCTTCAGAAAGTAATCCAACAAATCAACGCCTGTCAGACAAAATATCCCGGGACTAACCTGGTGCTTAACTTTGAAATCGCGACATGAATTTTACGTCAGGTCAGGAGTTCTGAAATTCATATTTGGGTTTGAAAAAGATGATTGTTTTTGCATCGGAAGGACTGTAAATACGTGTTTCAAATTGTTCGATCTCATCAAACTGTGCCAAAAAATTCTCCAGTTTTTCAAATACCTTATTGGTTTGTTCCAGTGTACTCCCATCGTTCATGGTAGCGGAAATGTTGATGGATGTCCTGAGACTGGAATTGGACAGTGCGCTGTGCTTCACATCCTCAGTAAAAAGGCGAAGAGTTCCTCCAAGGACTACATCGGTAACCGGTTTAATGTCTTCAATGTAGAATTGTGATCCCAGTGTATTATTGTACCATTTGGAGTACCAGGCCTCTCCTTCCATGTAGTTAGGGAGCATATAAATGGGCAGCCCAAACCCCAAAATAGCGAGCAACAATAAGGTCCGGCGGAAACGTGCCATCAAAACAATGGTTTTACCATAAAAACGGGTCAGTATAATTTTTCGGCGTGTTCGCCTTAGGGTGAAGCGCGTGTGTCTTTTACGCAAAGGCAATTTGTTTAAGAGGGCAGGGATGAAGAACAACGAAACCAATAAGGACACGCCAAGGTTGATCATGATGACCCAGGCAAAATCGATCAGCCGTAATTGTAAGTCTTCGTCCAGGAAAAAGACAGCTACCAGTGCCCCCATCGTGGTTAGCGTAGCTGCCAAAATAGCCCGGAACACGCTGTTCCCGTTCCCGTTTCGCAGGTGGTCGGCCATGACAATCGTGTTGTCGATGAGGATTCCCAGCGAAATGGTGATACCGGCCAGCGAATACATGTGGATTTCGATGCCCAGCAGGTAGTAAAAAATGAATGCGATTAAAATATTGGCAAGGATGCTGAAACTGATCACCAGCAGGTAACGTCCACTGCGGCTGACCAACAATACAAAAAGCAACAAAATAGCTACCGACGACAAAATGCGCAGGATGATTCTGTTAAGCTCTTCCTTAAGTTGGACTGAACTGTCGTAGCTCACATTGATTGTATATCCGGGCGGTAACTGATCACGCAACTGGTTGACTTTGTCCTTGACCAGGTCTGCTGCCACGATCTGGTTGGCAGCAGGGGCTGACTGTACGACAATGTTGACCGTGTTCAACCCGTTGATCCGGTAATAACTTTGGGGCTCGCTTTCGTGTTCCCGGATTTTTACCAGCTCGGTTAAACGGAACAGCCGGCTGTTGTGCCTGATCAGGATCTCACCGGGTTTAAACCCGCTAACGTCCCTGCCCGAAAGGGTTACCGGGACGAAGGCCTCATTGCCGGTAGACGACTGTTCATATACACGACCCAAATTGGTGTGATCGTAGTATTCGCGTATTTGGGAGATGATGGAGCCAACTGGCAGCCCTATATTTTTCAGTAATTTTTTATTGTAGACCAAATCGATCCGCCGTGTATTGGAACCATACACGTTGACTGCGTCCACCCCCCGGATTTCAGAGAGCCGTGGAATCAAATACTCGTTGGCATAATCCCCGATTCCTGAGTTACTATCCGGGCCGCTTAAGGTAAAAGTAATCAGTGTTTCCGCATTCCCTTCTTCATCGTCCGGTCGGTTGATCCTGATTTCCGGGTAGCTGACGGTTTTGGGCAGGGACGGGTAAGCCTGCCGGATCAATGTGGACACCTCGAAACGCACGGGCATCCATATCCGCCCCCTTGTCCATCTCCAAAGTTATCCCGCCACTGCCGGAAGATGTGCGGGAGGTGAGCTTTTTTAGTCCCTCTACCCGCGACAACAGGCCTTCCAGCCGCGAAGTCACTTCACTGTCGATCACCACCGCATTGGCCCCCAGCATCTGGTAACTAACCGTAACACCAGGTTTGCTCCGTCCGGGATATAAACGCAGGTTGAGTATAGGCATTACCGCCAGGCCAACAATTGCCAAGGCAATAAAGGTGGTGATAATGGTGAAGTAGGAAATGTGCTTATTTTTTATCATGTTTTGTAGTCATGTCTATAGAATTGCTAGACCTGATAATTTTCATTATTTTGTTCATTTCATATAATTTGGGAGATTCTACTTAAAGTCGGAAACATCATTTTATACGGGTGTACGACAAAATTCCCTTTTTCGATAAATTAGGCAACATATTGATAATGTGTTATTAGTTCATGTAGCTTTCTGCTTTTACCGCTTTTGTAGCAAACTCTGAGATTAAGCATTTGTTGAGCACCAGCCAGTGTCCAACGTTGTCCCGATAATTTCATTCGTTTCTGAATGATGTCGCGGTTGGCCGATTCTATTGCGCCTGAGCCAAACAGCAATCCTTGTTCTTTGTAAAGCCCATAGTTTATGCGGGTATCATTGTTTTGTAAGTAGGTCAGTAATTTCTGTTTTTCTTTTTCAACCTGTTTTTGGTTACATGTCAGTTCGGATATGTTTGTCAATAATACGTTTACCTTTTTATCTATTAAAAGTTCCGTACAAGACTCTACCCATTTTCGTGATTGATGCTCATCTTTAGCGTAGTACATTTTAGCAAAGGCAAAAAGATGTTCCTTACAATGATATAGATCCAGTATTTGTGTGCTATTGGGATAATATTCCTCTATCCATTTCCATATCCATTTTGCCCCATCACAAATAAATACCAAAGGGCTTTGTGTTGGGAGTACCTCTATTACCTTATCAAAGAAATCCACATGTTTGCCCAAGTGCGCCACATAATCCGAATGCCCGATAAGATTACGGTCTTTGGAGATATCTTCGACCCTGTCGCCGGATCGAAACGTCCTGCAGAGTTTGACCTCTTTCCACGATTCAGCTTTTTGCCTTGTCAGGATCATACTGCCATCTATCATTGCGTAGGTAACTTCATCCTTTAACGGTAAACGCAATTGAGTGGCCTCATTGTAAGCCTGATCCCAATCAACCTGCCCTAATAAATCTCCGTAGTGATGACACAAACGCTCTATTTGTTTGGCATTTACTCCAACGCACATTAATTTGGTCACTTCTTCACTGGCTTCTTCAAAGGTCAGCTTTGTGCCAACCCGGCACAAATGTTCCTGTAGGTAAGGGCTGATTTTAAAACCTCCAGGGGCTGTGGCCAAAGGATGACTTTTGGGAAAACAAACATCGCCCATGCTGGTAAGAATGGTAATACGATCGTTTTTCGATTTTGGTATATTTCCAACTACTTGTTGAAAAACCGACTGTCCAAATTCCCGCAATAGCGTATTTAATGAAGCTTCAATTTGGTAGCTTGAAGAATCTTTGGAGATACTGTTCGATAAATCTTCTACCGATTCTGCAAAAACCGCAAATATTTCATCTAACTTTGTTGTCATACTCTTCGGAGTTAAAGGTTATACTTGTTTGTATTTTTAGTTGATCTACAAAAGTATAGCCTTTTTTTATTATACTTCATTTGGGATAAATTTCCGCACGTTTATTTTCAAAAGATTGGAATTTTAGGGTCAATAAATTATTCAGATCATCCTTGTATTCTTGATTAATTGATTGAAAGAATGAGGTAATGGCATTATGAAAAAGGGTTGATGTTTCATAATATTTTGCGTACAGTATTTTTTTCTTAGTGAATTTCCATAAGCGTTCAATAATATTCAGGTTAGGGGAATAGGAAGGTAAAAACAGGAGGGTTATTCCTAATTCCCTTGCTGCATTTTCAACTACTTTACAATGTTGATAACGGGCATTGTCCAGAACAATTTTCAGGGGTAAATCCACATAAACTTCCCGGAGTTGTTTAAAAAATGCAATAATGGTTTCTGCATTAATAAAAGTAGTATTGTTCAGGGTTATAATTTGTTTTGTAATAGCATCAACAGCTCCCAGTACATTGATCCGGTTGCGCCCAGAAGAGGCTTTGATGAATAAACGGGCAACACACCACAAGGCGCAAATAAAAGGTTCCAAAATAAAATGGGCCGCATCCATAAACAACAGGTGGCATTTCCCGTTCTGAGCTTCTTCAATGGCTGGTTCCAAGGTTGTTTTCATCCATTGCTGTTTTTTTTGGGCATCTGCTTTTGCCGGGATATGTCCCGTTTTGATATAACGCAATCCGTGCCGTTTCATAAAGGCACGCACCTGGGAAGGACTTCGGTCAATACCCGTCATCTTCTCAATACGCCATTTGGCCTCATTGATACTCATCGGGGGCTGTTTGGTAAAAGATTTCAATATGCTGTCTGCATAGTTTTCCAGTTTACTTTTGTTCGTACCGTAACCAACCTTGCAAAGACTTTCAAAACCCTCTTGCACATAGCGGTTAGTCCAATAACCAACCGAATCCCGGTTCAAGTCCGCTAAAACTCCGATCTGCTCATTAGACAGACCTGTGATAATCTTCAGATAAACGGCTTGTATTCTTTTTTGAACCATTGCATCTGGATAATGATATCTTTCATAATTTAGCCGTTGAATTTCGGCTCCGTCGAGATTTATTGGAAGCATATCTTCTTTAGATTTTGGGTAGAACTAATTTGATATGCTTCTCTTTTTATTTTACGCCTCTCTTGACAAAGTTTTCAACTTTCTCTTGTTAATTATTTGCGGAAATTTATCCCGTGCGAAGTATAACAACAATGATTGGGTTGAAGATGGCTTTCCTAAGTTCACGAGATTTAATAATTCAGGTATAATTATTCTTGGTCAGTTTGTAGTTAGAAAAATATTTAGTGTTAGTTACATATCATGTGATTTTATAAGATTTTCAATTACGTCTCCTGATGCCAATAGAGATAAGGATTGTTTTGTTAATGACTTACGTTTAATTGAGTTTAACAATGAGGTTTTTATATCAACGAGAGAAAACTCAAGGATAATAATTAATTCTCTTTCGTTTTTAGGGTGTACGACATATAGCAACTCAACAGTTCGATTGGATAATTTGCATATTAATAACCTTTCTTTTGAGAGACAAGTTACTCTTGGAAACTGCATGATATTGGGGCTAATCAACGAATTTTGTTTTGAGAATACTTTTTCTGACTACTATAAAAATGAATATTATAAAAACATTGACACGTTTTTTAAAACTCTTGAAAAGAAGGAAAAACAAGGTAATCTAACAATAGTACTATCGGATTTGGGCAATTCAAAATTTTTCAACTGTGACTTGTCTAAAACAGACGTTGTATTTGAAAGTTCTAAAATTTCTGAGATATACCTAATTGGGTCTGAAATGCCTGAACGAATAATTAACACACAAGATGATTTTACACAAATAAAAATTGGCTATAGTCAATTAAAAAAAGCTCATCTTAATATTGGGGATAACCTACAAGCGAACAAATATTTAGTCAAGGAAATTCAAGCATTTAAAATAACACTAAAACAATCATCTTCTGACTTTCGTGATAGATTCATCTTATGGTTAAATGATTTAAGCTCAAAACATGGTCAAGATTGGGTTAGAGGAATTCATTTTACATGGATAAGTGGAATTTTATTTTTTATAATTTATGTCATGACACTAGCAGAAAAGCCGTTCATTTGGGGATGGAATGGATTCAATAATTTTTTTTATGCTATAAAAGACACCCTTAAATATTATCCTGAGTTTCTATACCCAGGTCATTCATTCTCTTTTATGTCAAGTGATTATCAAGGTTGGCCAATTGTAATTGATATGATAGCTCGAATAGTTATTGGTTATGGCATATATCAGACTTTACAAGCATTCAGAAAATTTAAATTAAAGACATAAAAAGTACTGTGCCTAATAAATATGAGCAGCGAGCAACGCCCAGCGATTATTTCCGGTTGAACTATACCCTGCTGGGCTGCCGGCGATGCACTCCACCGCAAATGCAGAACTGAGCGGTGCGGGGGCCGTCAAAACGCCCGGCGGAGGGTTCGTTTTGACAAGATTTTTGCTTCCTTTTCATCGATTGGAAAAGGAAGAGCCTGTCCGGCTCAAGGACAGAAATTGCAAAAAAAGTTGTTGTTTGTGTTTAAAAAGAATCCGGATCCGGGAAGCGGGACCTGATTGCCAAAATTAGAAACGACATCGGAATTCTGATTGAACGTAAGCATTCGCTAAACTCCGTCTTGTTTCTGAGGGAACGACATCTGACTTTAAAAGTTTCTCTAAAATATTCAGAGAACTTTGATCGGTTTAAGAGACGACAGTGCTACCATTCTGGTTTCGCAGTTTGAAGTTGTGAGGGAGCAGGTCAGTCAGGTATTTGGGGTAGTTCGTATTGTATAGGAATGTGAGGTCGTTTCACCAACGTTTGGGAGGGAGGGTGATTCTGTAGATCCTTGATCGTCAACATTAAATTTGTATCATTATATGCAGGTTATTAAGGTTTACTTACGGCAAACTATGCACAGGAGAGGACGTTGCCGGCATTAGAGGGAAAGCCTGAAACAAGTATCGTACGGAAGCAACTGCCACATAAAGCAAAAACGATTACGTAAGCCTCAAAGACAACCCAAAAGTTTAACCTTCAAAAAGAAAAAAGATTCCGATATATTGTTCGGAAGATAAAAATTTTTACATGATGGAATTACAGGCTATTCAAAGCAAAATTTATGAGATCCGGGGGCAGCAGGTCATGCTGGACTTCGATCTGGCCCAATTGTATGAAGTTGAGACCAGGGTCTTAAAGCAAGCGGTAAGACGAAATATAAAAAGGTTTCCTTCTGATTTTATGTTTGAACTAACAGACAACGAGATAAATAGCCTGGTATCACAAAATGTGATACCATCTAAAAGTTATTTGGGAGGTGCCCTTCCTTATGCTTTCGCCGAGCCGGGGGTAGCAATGCTTTCAAGTGTTTTAAAAAGTACTAAGGCAATTGAAATAAACATTAATATCATACGGGCATTTATCGCTATCCGGAAATATATGATCCAGGCTTCTCCTTCATCCCTTTCCCGGGAACTGGAAGAAATTAAAGAACGAATAAAGGCACTGGAAGAGATCAATGAAGAAAACGAAGATAAGTTTGATGACATTTACATCGCTTTAAGCGAACTGGCACTGAAGCAAAAGCTTGTGGCAGGACCCCACAATCCCATAGGTTTCAAAAAGCCCAAAGACTAATTTTCGTCTTGTTTTTACAGGAAAAGTATCCTACTATCAAAGTTTCTCTAAAATATTCAGAGAACTTTGATAGGTTTAAGAGACGGTAGTACTACAATTTTGGTTTTCGCAGTTTGAAGTTGTGAGGGAGCAGGTTGGCCAGGTCTTTGGTGTTGTTTGTATCACCATGTGAATAGAACGTTGTTGAGAGTGACGCAACAGCATTATTGTGAGTATCGCAATAACGTTATTGCGGGTCTACGCAACCGTATTGTTGCGTCGTTCACAAAAATTATGAGGGAAAAGTTTTACTAAACAATAAATTTTCAAAAGTTACGCGTATAAACCATTTGTGTTATACGTGTAATGCAAATGAGTTACACGTGTAATACGATTGCGTTATATGTGAAATGCAACTGGATTACACGTATAACTTTTTTATCCTTCCGGTATAAGGGAAAAAGTGTTTGGGAAAAGCACTGGTAGAAAACGATAAAGGCACTGGTTGTAGCATAGACAACTTCCGATTAATGCATAAATGAGTTGTCTTTAATGCATAAACACTTCTTCTTTAACGCATAAACAAGACGGTTTCCATATTGGAGGAAACTTTTTCCGCCATATACCCGGACAAACTTACTTCCATATACAAGGAAAACTTAACGTGCAGATTTAACAAAGAATAACCAGCTCATATTTCCGGAGCCAAATTTGCACACCCGGATTTATGATTTGCAGGCTGAGAATACCGTTTTGCTCATCCAAGAAATGAAACGTAAAAGATTTTTCCATTAACCTATATGATCTTATTGAGTAGATTGGCGTAATTTGGAAGGGTAAAAACTAAATTCTAAGATTATGGGAAAGCATGACGCGATTAACTGAGCTTTAACAGAAATAGGCGGGTTTTTACGAATGCAGGAAATTCAATGAACCGATAAAAAAATCCTTTATATACAGATATTTACATTTGGAAGACAGACTCTTTTTCAGCGAAATGTATTATTTTTAAGAGCAAAGAAAAAAAAGTTGATGCTTGGTACTACCAGATATAAAAAACATAAATGTTTGATTGCTTTAATCTATACTTGCGGGTTGCGAAGGTCAAAGGCAATAAACTTGACGTTGGAGGATATTGATTCGAAACGGATGATGATTCGGCTGAGAGCAGCAAAAGGAGACAAGGACCGGTATGTGAATTTCCCGGCAAGTTTATTAGTCATGCTGCGGGAATATCACCTGGAGTTCAAGCCAAAAGTTTATGTGTTTGAAGGCCACAACGGAGGAAAATACAGCGCGGAGTCGGTCTGGAATGTTATAAAACAAGCAGCCATGCGGGGGGATCCGCAAGCGGGTATATCCGCATGTTTTGCCACGCACCACATGGAACAAGGGATTGACATTCGTTATATGCAGGAGTGGATGGGACACGAAAGCATTAAAACAACGCAGCGCTATACACATGTAGCCAATGGAAAATTTACTTTTAAAAATTTATTGGACGATGTGCTTTAAAGCGGCTGTAAATATTATTTTTATTACCACTAAGACCGCGCCAGGAGGAAGGCAAAAGGTCAGGAATAATAGCGATGTATATGTAAGATGACTAAATATACAGAAACGTTGAACAAAATGCTAAAGCATAACACAGCATAATACCAACAATCATGGGCAGATTTTCAGACCAGGTACGTAAGAGGCTGTCAGGGAATAGCCGGGAGCCGTCGAAGGACGTTGAGTTTTCGTGCGGCAACTGCTTAAATATCTTTACCTTTGTTTATACCGACATTTATTTAAAAACATCGGGGGATATTGAATTTATTCCGGAGCCCACATGCCAGCGTTGTGGGGCCACCGAAGAATTGGTTTTTAGCGACTACGGACAGGAGAAAATAGAAGATATGCTGTTTAGCGGACAAATACGAAAAGCCAGATAATCCAGGGGGGAAATCAAATGTGTGCACACCCGGAGAATTCAGGAATAGAAACGGCAACAGAGCAAAAAAAATTCCGCCTTGCCAGTTTTTTTGACCAGCACTGGGATACCTATGTCAAAAGCACGAAAGATTACATTGCCCCCGAGCAGCTCAAGGCGGTTTCGGCCATGCGGGTTTGCCGGACAGAAGCACTTGGTGTTGATCATTATGCCTGCCCCGAATGTGGTGAGATCAGCCATGTGTACCACAGTTGCAAGAACCGCTTTTGCCCTACCTGCAGTTGGAAAGATACCCTTCAATGGGCAGAAAAGATGGAAAGCCAGATGATGGACATCCCTCACCGGCATGTGGTGTTTACCTTGCCGCACCAGCTCAATAACCTGGTAAAAGACAACAAACAACAATTGCTGGATTTCCTGTTCAAAGCAGCATCCGAATCGGTCAAAGACTGGATGTGGCATAAATACGGATTGAAGCCGGGCATTATCAGTGTGCTGCACACATTTGGCGAGACAAAGGAGTTCCATACCCACATCCACATGATCCTTTCCTGGGGTGGGATAAACAGCAGCAATTGGATAGAACCGATAAAAGGTGAATACGTCAACTATGAGTTTATCCAGTCAAAGTTCCGTTGCAAGTTTGAGGACAAACTGGTGGAGCTGTTCGGTTCAAATGCATTGTGGCAGAAGTTTGAGGGCAGGATCGGTTTTTTGCGGTTCCTCAAGAGGATAAACAAAAACAACTGGCGTGTCCATTTTGAACCGGCCATGGACAATGCTTCGCAGGTAATCAGGTATATCGGGCGGTACTCGAAACGGGCATGCCTGAGCGAATATAAAATAACCAACATACAGGGAGAATATATCACCTTCAAACACAAGGACTATAAGGACCTGGACTTTAACGGCAAACCCATTGTAAAAGAACTGAGGTTGCATTACAGCGATTTCTTCCCCCGTTTGCTCCAGCATGTCCCGCTCCCGTACTTTCGTTTGGTCAGGTATTATGGTGTTTATGCAGCAAGATCGAAAGCAATATTAAGAAGCTGTTACAAAGACCATCTAAGGGAGCCAATGGTTGACCAGAGCGAAGAAAAATGCTATGAACCGGCGGAAAACCCGAAGCATTGCAAAACCTGCAATGTGGCCAAAACATACCTTTACACAACGTTCCTGAACAGGAATAAGGAGTTGGTTTATATGTCGAGGTTTAACCCGGCAGCAACAAAACTAAAAGCGATGGCAGCATAAACATGAATGGGAGAAGTATGCCCTGTTGTGAAATCGGGGCGTTTTTTAGATAAAAACGAATAAAAAGAGGGATGAAAGAAGGGATTTTTTATCAAATAATGGGGATAAAAACGGTTTTGGAGAGTTGTTTCAACGACTTGAAAACCATATCTTCACCAATGAAAATTTATAATCCCGTAATAAGTGGGAAACCAAAGCACTTCGTTCAACTACAAATACACGCAAGTCGGGCTTCGGTGCTTTATTGAAAGGGAATTGGTAATTTAGAAAGCAGTTCTTCGTAGGACGGTCACCGGTTTACTCCCGCCCTGCGCGTATTTTCGAAACGTTATCTGCAATATTGACAAATTGAAACCTTTTAAGCAAAATATTAAAATGTCCACCCTATTAAGTTCTAGACAAAATTTAAACTTAACCCAAGAAGAGCTCTCTGAAAAATCGGGAGTCTCAGTTAGAACGATACAACGCATTGAAGCCGGTATCCCGCCCAAAGGATATACCTTAAAAGCGTTGGCTAAAGCCATGGATATTAGTGAAGCTAATTTGCTTGGTGAAAATGAAACAGAATACACAACTAACAAATGGCTAAAAATTATTAACCTATCCTCTTTGCCATTTATAGTTGTACCACCTTTAAATTTTTTGGTTCCGCTACTAATAATGTTCTTTAGAAAAGAATTTAACCCTGTTACACGGACGATTATTTCTGTTCAGTTATTATGGACCTTGAGCGCCCTGGTACTCTTAATAATAATCTTAATACTAAATGATTGGTTTGCGGTACAAAGTAAATTAACTATGTTGATTGCTATAGTATGGGTACTCATCAATAGTATCATAATACTTCGAAATGCTGTTGAAATCAACAAGAAGAAAACGCCTTTAATAAAGCCAAATATTCGTGTTTTTTAATAATTGGCGGGTATTTGGCGGTTTATTGACAGCTCTTTTACGGGTAAATATATTCGTTATAACAGGCTATAATACGTTCTTTGTGTTCTTGGAAATGAAAAGGAATATGAAACAAACAAAAATCATTACAAAGATGCATACCACAATTAAAAAACTTTTATTTGTCGCCTGTTATTTCGGTTTAAGTACCGCTGTCATCGCACAATCTAAACTTCCATTAATTAAGGCATCCAATGAGAAGGCCATAATTACAGATGGTGAGAATGTGAAAATTGAATGGAAACTTGACCCAAAGTTAAAACCCGACACCTATTTCGTAAACATCCCTTTAATAAAAAGCAAAGTAAGCCTTAAAACAGACCAGGATGAAATAAGCTTTCAAACAAAGCCCGGGAAAAACTATGATTTTATAGTGCTACTCAATGAAATGGATAGTTGTTATGTGAGAATTTCATCTTGTCAACCACCGGCTTCTGAGATTATGAATTTTGATGGTAAACTTCCAGAGAGCATTCCTTTTTCCATAATAGGCTCTCGTATATATTTTAAAGGAAAGCTCAATGGTAAACTCCTTAATATTCAATTGGATTTAGGTGCAGGGACTAACGTTGTAAACAAATTAGTTTCAGATACATTAGGTTTAACATTTTCGCAAAGCACTTTGGTAAGTAATACAGAAGGTGTAAATGAGCAGCGGACAAGTATCAATAATGAGCTAAAGTTAGGCGATTTAAGTTGGTCTGGCATATCAGTAACCGAAGTTGGAAATATGCAGCCATACGAAGATATGATTATTGGCAATGGACTTTTCAAAAATAAAATCATTGAGTTAGATTATGACAGTAAGAACTTTACCATCCATGACAAACTACCTTCAAAAGCAAAAACGTATTCCAAACAACCTGTTTATTATGAGCAAAACCGACCAAAAATTGAAGCTGAATTTGTTCACAACGGCAAAAAATTTGATTTTTGGTTTCTTTTTGATACAGGAAGAGATGGAACAATGCTAATCGGTGAAGATTTTACAGCTTTAAACAATAACTGGATAGAACTAAACCCATTGATGACTATTAAAGGACGTAAAATTGTTCGTCTTGATGCTATAATTGCCGGTCAAAAATTTAGTGATATTGTCACAAATGCGGCTGACCCGTCAAACCCTCAAGGCAGACCAACTTTGTTTGGAAACCAAATCTTAAATCATTTTAATATAATACTGGATAACAGAAGCGGAATCATTTATTTAAAAATTAATAACCGCACAAATGAACCCTATTCCGATTATAAAGGATACCTTGAAGAAGTTTCCAAAATGCAAAAAAAATAAACACAGCAGGTAATCAAGTGGGAAGCCGCTAGGCCAAAGGCCTAGCGGAAAACCCCTCACACCACTGTACGTACGCGGGCTGCGCTCCACCCCTTCGGCCAAAATGTCCACCGGACATTTTAACCTCGGGCACATATACAGCGGTTCATTAAGATGTGGGGCAACTTTTTCGTAATATGTAAGCAACGCTTCGTAACCTCTTTTTCGCAATCGCTCCAAAGTAATGGTAGTTCCCATAATTGGACTTTGGGCAATCGCCCATCCACCCGTCCCGGGAACGGCTCCATTGGTAAGCATGTTCCGGATCGACCCCCAGCCGAATCAGGTTTTTCCTTTTCCGTTCCCTGCCCTGCAACCTGGCCCCTCCTTAAATTTGTCCACCGGACAAATTCTTAACAGTCGGTCCTCCAATGATGCCAGATGCAATACCGAAGCCGGTTTCTGAGCCACCCGTCAACGTCTTTCAGTTTGACCTGAATACTGGCCAGCCGGAAGTAATTGAGCCAGCCCCGTGATATTTCTCCAAGCTTTTGAATGCGCTCATCGAAACTCATTGGGGTGGTCTTGCGGGTGATCGTTTTTAGCTTTTGTTTCAGGTTTCTCCAGCTTTTGTCGCTTACCACCAGTTGGTATTTGCCATTTTCTCCTTTTTGATACGTGGGTACAAATCCATATCCCAGTATCTTGAAGTTCACAGGCCGGCGGATGCTCCATCCCTTCAACCTGGCTCCTCCTTAAAATTGTCCACCGGACAATTTCTTTACAGTCGGTCCTCTCCCGGTTAACCGGTAATTTGATCTTGCGGTAGAGCAACTGCAACAGGATACAATGGTCTACTTCATCGAAGAAGCTTTTCAGATCGATATCCACCATGTGCCGGTATCCTGAATTGATGTATTCCTGTGCTTTGAGTACCGCTTGCTGTGCATTGCGATTTGGCCGGAAGCCATAACTGTAATCTTCAAATTCCATCTCGAATTTGATGGCCAGAACCTGGCCTACGGCTTGTTGCAACAGGCGATCGGTTGCCGTGGGCACGCCTAATAAACGGAATTTTCCGTTGCTCTTGGGTATTTCCACCCCCAAAATGGGTTTGGGCAGGTACTTGCCGGTACGAATATCGGATTCCAGTCGCTCCCTGTTTTTGGTCAGGTGGGCATAGAGTTCCGTTACTGTCATACCATCGGTGCCTGCCGAACCTTTATTCGACACCACCTGACGGTAAGCCCGCATTATATTCCTTCGGTTCAGTACCTGTTCAATCATCCTCTTTTCGTTTACTTTGTTTTACCCTGTTCCGCTTAAGCCAGGGCTGGCAATGCCTCCCTGCCGGATTTGGAACATCTTAATGTTCAGCCCTTCACTACCCTGTGAGTCCTCCGCGGTATCTGTTCGCGGCCCGTTACCAGTAGCTACTATGGCTTCTGCTGACTCCTTGTCCTAACCACCACGTGGTTGACAAGGTATCCCCTGGTAAGAGCTTTTCCCTTCATCCAATCCCTGCGACATCTACTGGAAAACGATTTTGGTATTCTTGGGACGTTACAATGGTGTGCCCACCTTATCCTCGTTTTACAGCCTCATATGCCACCGCTACGCTCTTCATGTCGTCAAATGTCCACCGGACATTTGGTTTTACTGCCGTAAAACTTTACGTCATTCACTGTTCGTCAGTACCGGATTTTGCCCCTTCCCTGCATGCTGGCTCGTTCGCTAAAAATGTCCACCGGACATTTTTTTACGCTCCGCCCCCTTCAGTGCATGGGTCACCCCAAACCAGCTTGCCACTTGCTAATGCTTCAGGACGTTACTCCTGCACATAAGGGACTTGCACCCTCCGGGAAAATACACCTGCTGAATCTATGTTTATTTCTTTTTATTTGTATTTTTAAGCTTTTTCTATAGCTTTGAGCAGGTGCGCGCTGCTCATGCAGGGCGCACACACGCGGTATAGCCAATAAGGGTTTCTTTGGTATGCGAAGGGTTGTAACCTGCTTCAACTTTTTGTGTAACTTGACAGGAAATCGCCCGCAATCCCTTACTGGCCATACCCCACCGTTAGCTGTAAGGAGCGGCCCAATCAGAATCTGCAATGCACCCTAGAATTATAACAGGACCAAATCATAAATATTCACCATTAAATACAAACATTATGAAACTTAAAATCTTATTAGTATTGTTGGCTATATCCCTAATTGGGTGTAATACCAGGAAAAATGAAATCGTAATCAACGGTAAAATTATTGGAGAAAGTATCAAAACCATAGAATACACCTTTCCTGTTAATAATATTTTTAACGGATTAATGTCAGACTCAATAAAACCAGATGCATCAGGTAAATTCAGGTTAGTGATACCTATCGAAAATCCTGGATTCATAATATTGAGACCTTTATACGGTGCTTTGCCTTTTTATAAAAATCAAGGAATCATAGTAGCTGAACCAGGCAATACTTACAACATTACTTTTGATGCAATAAGAGACAGTGGTTTTTTTTGTGCTACAGGTTTCAACGAGGACGCATTAAACCTGTACAACAAATTGCCAAACCCTATACTTCAGAATGAATTGGAAGGGACTAGACCTTTTATGAGGGACTCGGTAGCATCATCGATTGGAAATAAAATAATTAGCCAAAAAGAAAAGGAGATAGCGATTTTTAAAGAATTACTAGCTAAAGGAAAGATATCCGAAAACTTTTTTAAGCTGGTTGAGACAGATCGAAACTGCTATTATTCTGCTATAACTGCCATGATCATCGAGAACAAATATTCTAATTCATCCTGGAATGCAAATGTAAAATTTACGAAACAACAGCGGGAAATTTACAAGTATACCGATGAGATGAAAGAACTCTGGCAAGAGTCTTTCCAGAAGTCGGAACTTTTACAGGAAGATTTAACCAAATCACCATGGTGGTACAGTTATTCTCAACGATTAATTTACTTCAAACTCTATACAAATAACGATATCAGCCCTTTAGGTATGGGGGAACTTTCAAAAAAAAACCTTGCCAAGACATTTGAAATAGACAATGGGGCAAAAAAGTATTTGCCGACTGGAGTAATTGAAAGCTATTTTGCCAATGATATCTATAGAGACTGTTTCTTATTCAGGGAATACCAAGACTATGAATTAATAACACTTTATGACCAATTTGTGTCCGAATATCCAACCAGTTTATATACAAAATACCTTACACCCTGGATAAACAAGTATAAGGATTACCAGAAGAAAGTTTCAGAGACCGGGTCCAATGAAAAAATAAAATTTATTGAAAATTATCAAGACATCAATACATTAGAAAGCTGTTTGTCGCATTTCAAAGACAAAAAGGTTTATATTGACACGTGGGCAACATGGTGCGCTCCCTGTAGATTGGAATTTGCTAAAGCTGAAAAGTTAAGAGAAATCCTACGTTCTAATAATATCGAGATACTCTACATTTCGATTGATGAAGACAGGGATGAGAATAACTGGAAAGATCTAATTAAATATTTCAATCTCGAGGGTCAGCATATAAGGGCAAATAGTACACTTCGCAATGATCTTAAGAAAATTCAAAATTCTGGAAATGCTCTTTATGTTCCCTGGCACATAATGTTTGATGAAAAAGGGAATAAAATAACAATCCCATCTGAAATTGCTGATTTATGATAGCAATAATAGATCATTTAACATATCAATCAGAGAGTAAAATAAAAAACAAAAAAAGAATTCTAATACCCAGTCAGTTAAGCTAACAGCCCTACAGCTAATAAATAGGCGTTTTTGCGGCACGGAGTGCCAATCAGGGACGACAGGTTGAACTACATTCCGGACAGATATCTATGGACTTATCAAGGGCTACTTTTTTAATGCAGTTATTTTTCTGAGTTTTCCACCGTCCGGTATCCGGTATTTTGTTTCCTGTTTTTTGTCACTTTCGGTCAGGGAGTGGCGGCGTTACCTTTTGTTTTTCATCAGTTGTTTTTTTTTGTCCGGATTAGGCAATACATTCCCTGCCCGCTCCAATTAGCAGTCCTGCCGGGGTAGTATATCGTTTTGCCTTCAGAGCATAAAAATCCGTTTGCGAACGTACCCGGGGCAGTTCTTCGCAAATGCACATCATGCCCTTTTTACAGAAGGGGCAGCGGAACACATCGAAACCGGTTTGGTTTCGCAGCTTGCAGTTATGAGGAAGCTGTTCTTCCGGGTCTTTGGGGTAGTTCGTATCATACAGGAATGTGAGGCCGTTTCACCAACGTTTGGGAGGGAGGGTGATTCAGTAGATCCTTGATCGTCAACTTTTAATTTGTATATTTATATGCTGATTATTAAGGTCTACTTACGGTAAAGTATACACAGGAGAAGACGTTGCCAGCATTAGAGGGAAAGCCTGAAACAAGTATCGTACGGAAGCAACTGGCACATAACGCAAAAACGATTACGTAAGCCTCAAAGACAAACAAAAAGTTTAACCGCAAAAAAAAGACTCCGAAACTTTGTTCGGAAGGTAAAAATTTTCTCATGATGGAATTACAGGCTATCCAAAACAAAATTTATGAGATACGCGGTATCAGGGTCATGCTGGACTTCGATCTGGCAGAAATGTATGGTGTTGAAACCAAACGTTTAAAAGAGGCCGTGAGGCGTAATATTGAGCGATTTGATGGAGATGATTTTATGTTTGAGCTTACCGTGAGTGAGATAGCTGAACTTTCAAGGTCGCAAATTGCGACCTTGAACAAAGGGCGGGGACACAATATAAAATATGCACCTTTTGCTTTTGCCGAGTTAGGAGTAGCTATGCTCAGCAGTGTCCTTAACTCAAAAACAGCAATCGAAATAAACCGTAATATCATGCGAGCGTTCGTCGCTGTACGCCAACTGGTATTGAACGTACCTACTGACAGGGTCACAGAACTCCAAAATGAGGTAAAGGAACTCAAAGAATATATCGAAGAGGTATTTTCCGATTATAACGATATCAATGAAGATACACAAATGCAGCTTGAGTTAATCAACCGTTCATTGGCAGAGTTGCAGACAAGTAAAAGCCAAATGGACAATCCCCGCCGACCTATAGGATTCATAAAACCGAGGGAAGAATGATTTTGATGAAGATTATTCCCGTGTAAAATTGTATTCGTGACTCTCTGTTGGTAAAACTCGTCTTGTTTTTTCGGGAAAAGTATCTTACTATTAAAGTTTCTCTAAAATATTCAGAGAACTTTGATCGGTTTAAGAGACGGCAGTGCTATAATTCGGGGTTCGCAGCTTGAAGTTATGAGGGAGCTGTTTTGCCGGGTCTTTGGTTTAGTTCGTATCACCATGTGAGTAGAATGTTATTGTGGGTGTCGCAACCGTATTGTTGCGGCGTTCACAAAATTATAGTGGGGAGAAGTTTTACTGAATGATAAATTTCCGAAAGTTACGCTTATAACCCATTTGTATTACACGTAACCCAACGGAGTTATCTTCCAGACCCCAAAATAAGCCCGGCTGCCAAAGCCAGGTAATGCCTGTAACGAAACACAAAAAAATCACAATGACAAACAGGCTATTAATCTCCGGTTTGCCTCAATGCTACGTTCAACCGCTGTGCTGTATATGAGCATAATGGCTTAATTGTCAGTGATATGTGCTTTCCTGTTAATTGTCAAACTTTAGAATAATGTCTCAGAATTATTCTTTTAAAAATTTCCGGTTTCCGGGAGAGGGGTGAAGGAGGAGCCTGGATAAAATTATTTAGAGAACGTAATACGTTTTATGGTTCTGCAACGATGTTCCCAAAAAATTTATCGTTCTTGCGTTTTAATTCTTCGTTTTCCCTTTTTAGAAGTGCATTTTCCGCTGCAAGATTTTTGATTTCCCTGATCATACTAGTTGTCACGCATTCTTCGGAGAGCAATTCCGTTTCCTTTTTCTTTTTTATCATTTCCCCTTTTCCGGTTAAAAGCCATTCAGGGTTTAGTTCGGGATATGCACATAGAATTTTTTCAATGCTATCCGAGTAAAGGCCTCCTTTGCTTTTCCTGGATTTGCCTAATGAGCCTATAGAAAGCCCTGCGTCCACAGTTATTTTGTTATCGTTAAGTCCTCTCTCTTTAGCAAAATAATCAAGTCTTTCTATAATATTCTTAAAATCCATTGAAAAAAATCTATATTTTTCTTGTTTGTATGTTGAATTAATTCTATATTTGTACTTTAAAATCGGTACAAAGGTAGCAATTAAACAAAATGGAAAAGCAAGAGGCTCAAAAAATTAAAACAAAGCTGCCATGGGGAAGTTACAGAATGATTTCGCTCATGCTGGACGGGAAGTATAAGCCCGGTACTATCGAGAAGATGTTTAACGGTGTCAGGACGATGAAACCGGAAGTTATACAGGCTGCCCGGAGTCTTTTGGGAACGATTGAAAACAGGTGATTATGTCCTTCCTGCAATTGGGGATGACGACATCTATTAACAACCGGAATCTTTATGACACTTTCCAGAGTTGTTACCTGACAGGGAAATAGAAGAAAAAAGAAATATCAACATGCTTCGCTTAAAACGCATTTCCTCATTTTCCCAGCGTGCCCCCTGACTGAAGGGGGGCATCCGGGGGGAGCCTTCCGGATTTCCGGAAACCCGGAAGCTTTAAGCATGAAGATCGACGAGACGATTATTTAACCTCAATCCTAAAAGTATGAAACAAAAATTATGCTTACCGGCATTGCTATGCCTTTTCTGAAATCTATCCTAAATCATTAAACTAACTGACTATGAGCTTTAAAACAAAAACACATTCTCTAATCCGGGGAACTTTGTTCCTCCTCTTCTTACTGGCCGCTCCGGGCTTTTGCCCGTTGCAGGCCGGAACCCTGTTACTGCCGGGCGAACCGCCCATCCGTTTTTCTTCACCCGGTTCAGGTGAAACCGGTGTCTCTGCCGTACAGGCAGATCAGACCGTTCGCGGTAAAGTGGCGGATGCCAAAGGGCAGCCCCTGCCCGGGGTATCCATTGCCGTAAAAGGGACCTCTTCAGGGACCATCACTGACACGGACGGGAATTACAGTTTAAATCATGTTCCTTCCGGCGCAGTCCTGGTTTTCTCCTTTGTGGGGATGAAAAGCCAGGAAATCCCCTATACCGGGCAAACCAACCTGAATGTAACGATGGCCGAAGAGACCATCGGCCTGGAAGAGGTGGTGGCCGTGGGGTACGGTACGCAGGCGAAAAAAGACATTACCGGCTCCGTAGCCGTTGTGCCGGTCGAAACACTTACGGAAACGCCTGTTGCGACTTTTGCCGAAGCGTTACAGGGAAAAGCTTCCGGCGTGTACATCTCTGCCACGGGTGCTCCCGGTTCGGAAACAACGATCCGTATCCGTGGCGTCGGTTCCCTGAACGGCTCCGATCCGTTGGTGGTGGTCGACGGCGTATCGAATGTCAGTATCGATGCCGTCAACCCGAACGACATCGAATCGCTGCAGGTTTTGAAAGATGCCTCGGCAACAGCAATCTACGGTGCACAGGGGGCAAACGGGGTGATCATTGTCACTACCCGGCAGGGAACGAAAAGCGGACGCGTGCGGGTCTCTTATGACGGCTATGTGGGATGGGCCAAAATGGCCAACAGCGGTTTTGATGTTTTAAATGGATGGGAGGCCATGGAATTTCAGGCCCGGGGACTGGTGAACCTCCGGGATGTCCGGCGGGTTACGACCGGTTTGTCCCATACGCAATTCGGTTCTCTCGATGCCAATGACGAACTGACCATGCCTTATGCCATTAAGCCTGCCGGATTATCGAAGGAACAGGTTATTGCCCAGTTTGGAAGCATCGATGCCTGGGTGGCGTCTTACAAGGATGACGGGACTAATTCGTGGTCGCGCTCGGCTTATTACCAGATGCTGGAAGACGGCTATACGGAGGAAGAGGCCCGCGAAGGTACCGACTGGTACGACCTGATCGTTCAGACCGGTTTCGTCCAGGATCATCAGGTCTCCGTGCTGGGGGGAGGGGAGAAGGGCACGTACTCCATGTCGGTCGGTTATATGACCAGGGAAGGTACGGTCAAATCGTCCTATTTCGACCGGTATTCGCTGCGGGCCAATACCACCTTTGTTCCGAACAGGTATTTTACCATCGGGCAGAATACCAACCTGGCGGCCATGAAGCTTGGCGGCGACCGAGGCATACAAGGGGACTCCTATGTGTTTGCTAAGACCTATACCATCCAGCCCTGGGTGCCTGTCTATAATGTCGGCGGGGATTTTGCCGGATCGCAGGCCTCCGAAGGCGGTCGTGATATCTCTGCCGTCAATCTTGCGGAAAATGCCAAAGACGACTGGACAAAGGTATTCAGGGGACAAACGGCCGTTTTTGCAGAACTGAAGCCAGTCGAAGGATTAAGCGTTAAAACGCAATTCAGCGCCAGGCTGAGCGGACGCTGGGTACAGACGTTCAACGAAAGGACGATCATGTCGAACAAGGAGGGTACTTCTACCAACTCGCTGGACGAAGAAGCCGACTGGAGGCTCAACTGGCAATGGACCAATACGGCCACCTATACAAAGCGGTTCAATGAAGATCACAGTATGACTGTCGTGATCGGTTCGGAAGCCATGAAAAACGATATGGGCCGGTATATGCTTGGCGAACGCATTAACTATACGTTTGAAGACGAACCCAATACCTGGATACTGAATAACGGTTCTTCATCCAATATTTACAATGAAGGATATATGCACAGTAAAACAACCCTGTTCGGGCTGTTTGGCCGTGCCGACTATTCCTATCAGGGGAAATACCTGGCAACCGCGACCATCAGGCGTGACGGGTCTTCGAAATTCAGCGAAGAAAATCGCTGGGGAACCTTCCCCTCTTTGTCTGTAGGCTGGCGTATTTCCGACGAACCGTTTATGGAGCCGGCAAGAAAATGGCTGGACGACCTGAAACTCCGGGCCGGATATGGCACGACCGGTAATTCCAATATCGGCGCTTATAACTATGCATTTCAGTATGCTACCGGGAATGATTATTTGTATGCAATTACCGGCTCTGATACGGAAGTGTCGGCAGGATACGCGATTTCGAACCTCGGAGACCCTGATGCCAAGTGGGAGACGACCCGTATGTTTAACGTGGGATTTGATGCTACGCTGATCGAAAACAAACTGACCCTTGGTTTCGATTATTACATCAAGAAGACGAGCGACTTGCTGGTCCCGGCAAACTGGTCGGCCCTGGCGGGAGATGCAGACAAACCCTCCATCAACATTGGCGACATGAAAAATAAAGGGATCGATTTTAGCTTTGGCTGGCGCGATAAAACCGGCGATTTCAAATATGCCGTGAATGGTAATATTTCCACTTACAGGAACGAAGTAACAAAACTGGGTTCATCCGATATTTTCTACAGTACCCGTTTAAGCAAGGTGTCGATCACCACGGTCGGAGAACCGATCGGTATGTTCTACGGGTATAAAATAGCGGGAATCTATCAAAGCGGGGATGACGTGTTGAATTATCAGAATGCGGACGGGCAAACGGTCCTCCCGTACGCAGTGACCGACGCCGCTGACCTGAACGTGAACGACTGGGTTGGCCGTTATAAGATTGAAGACGTCAATAACGACGGGAAGATCAGTGCTGACGACCGGACGATCATTGGTAACCCGCATCCTGATTTTACCGGCGGGTTGAATATCAGCCTGGGATACAAAAGCTGGGATCTGAATACCTATCTCTACTTTTCGGTAGGCAACGACATTTTCAGGCACTATATGTACTATACCCATTACGGTGCCTTACAAAGCAATTATTCGAAGGACCGGCGGGACCATTCCTGGCATCCGGACGATAATCCCGGCGGCATTTACCCGTTATGGGCGACAAGTACCGGGGAGGGAACGGAAGCGGCCAACGAATCGCATTCCATGTATGTGCAAAATGGTTCGTACCTGCGAATGCAAACGCTCACCATCGGGTATACCCTGCCCAAAAGGGTCCTGGATGAAATGGGCTTTGAAAAACTCCGCATCTACGGGCAGATTTCAAACGTGTTCACGCTTACCGGTTATGACGGGCTGGATCCGGAAATCCGGAGCCGGAATGATGATACCGGCGCGAGCAGTGATATCAACAAGGGGATCGACTACGGCTCATATGGCATGCCCCGTCAATTTCTTTTGGGCGTAAACGTCTCATTCTAAAATGTTTCATTTTTTAAACAAATACGTATGAAAAAGATATTTCTGTGCCCGGCCGTGGCCGTTCTGGTCGCCATGGTTGCCTGCGACAGCTTTATGGAAATCAGCCCGGTAGGCGCTGTCGATGAATCGACCTTATTGACGCAGGAAGGTATCGATATGACAATTACCGGTATGTATGCCACCCTTCATAACACCACCGATTATTTTGCTGCCACGCTGACAAACTATGCGTACGGTGACGTGATGGGAGGGAGTGCGAACAAAGGGTCGACATTCACCGACCAGTCGGACTTTACCAACCTGGAAACATATGCGATCACGACCGATAATTCTTACCTGCAGACTAAATGGGAAAGCATTTACAACGGCGTATCCCGTGCCAACACGGTTCTCAGCATGGTGGAAAAAATAAAAGACGAGCTTTCGGCCCTGGAGGGCGAATCGAAAGATTACTACACGGAAGCAGTGGCCCAGGCCCGTTTCTTCCGGGGGTTCTGGCATTTCGAGGGAATTAAGCTTTTCGGTGCGGCTATCCCTTACGTAAGCAGTGAAGCCTACGCCGAATCAGTAGATCCGAAGGTCTCCAATGTAGACGAATCGGGAAATTACATTTACATCTGGGACCAGGTGATCGAAGATCTCCAGTACGCTTATGAAAACCTGCCAAACACATGGGTTACCGATAAGGGACGTGCGAATAAATGGGCCGCTGCTGCATTCCTGGCAAAAGTGAAACTTTATCAATCTTCTCCCTATAACGGTACGAACAACACGGTCGACCGCTGGGAGGAGGTAAAATCCCTGCTGGAAGAGATCATGGCATCGGGTGTCGATAACAACGGGACACCCTTCCAACTGGCCGATACGTATGAAGAACTTTACACTGCGGGAGAGAGCGACTGGACAGGAGAATCTGTTTTCGATATCCAGATGGCCATCTCCGGCACACAATCCAATACGAATTCGGTGAACGGAACCTCCCATATCGGTATGGTCGGGGCTCTGGGTACCGGAGGCTGGGGGTTCTATCAACCTTCTTACGAGCTGGTCAATTCCCATATCGTGGATAACGACGGGCTTCCTCTTCTCGATCAGTCTTACCAGGATGAACCTCCGCTGACCACGGCCACCGACGGCATACCTTCGACGGATCTGGCGGTGTACACGGACCCCCGCCTCGATATCAGCACGGGACGTTTCCAGGTGCCTTACTGGGACTGGGCGATACCGGAAACTACCGACGGCTGGATCCGCGACGTCAGCAACGGAGGCCTTTACCTGAATAAAAAGAATATTCCGAAGAAAGCCGACCAGGGCAGCCTGAGCGTCTCTACCGTCACCGGCTCTTCGGCAAAGAACTATCACATGATCCGTTACGCCGATGTGTTGCTTTGGTACGCAGAGGCATTGATAGAAACCGGTGATCCCCAGGGGGCCCGGGAATATGTCAACCGGGTCCGTGCCCGTGCCGCCAATTCTTTTGTGAAAGCTGCCGATCCGGAAACGATGGAAGAAACGACCTCTGTTTATGTCCTCAACGACCATGTGAACGGTACTACCGGCGCCAATGCGGCGGCAAACTACCGGATCGGTTTATATCCGGCCTCCCGGTTCGCAACCATAGAAGGCGCGACAACAGCATTGCGTTTTGAACGCAAACTGGAACTGGCCATGGAAGGTCACCGGTGGTACGACCTGGCCCGCTGGGGAATTATCAGTAACGAGTTGACGAATTACATTCAGTACGAGCAGCAATACCTGACCAAATATACGGGGGCCGTTTATAACGCCAAATGGGTGACCCTGCCAATCCCGAATGACGAGATTGTTACGATGGAAGGCCTTCTTGTACAGAATGAAAACTGGAAATAAAAAAACAGTCCATAGGGCAAAGAATATTGCCCGGACAAACAGATCAAAAAAACTAAAATAAACACGATGAGTGATAATCAACGTAAAAAAAAGCCGGGAAGTTTTTCCAGGAGAAACTTTATCGGAACTACAGCAACTGCCCTGGCCGCCTTTACCATTGTGCCACGGCATGTTTTAGGAGGAAAAGGTTACACGCCGCCAAGCGACTTGGTTAACCTGGCAGGTATCGGCGTGGGCAGCCAGGGGGGCGGGGATATTCAGAACATTGCTACGCCTGATGTCCCTGTTCAGCGGAGAGGGGGATTTTCAGGAATGCTGAGACAGCCGTACGCCGGTATTCAACCACAAGGTGGAGGATTTCCGGGAGCCGGGGGCCAAAGGCGCCGAGGCGGCGTTGCAAATTCGGATGCACCGGTGCAGATGGGGGCTGCAGGCAACGGTGAATCATTCAGGCATGCCAACATTTATGCACTTTGTGATGTGGATCACGATTACGCAGGCCATATTATGGCCGGTTATCCAAAAGCCAAAAAGTACCACGATTTCCGTGAGATGATCGATAAGGAAAAGGAAATCGATGCCGTTCTGATCGGCACCCCTGACCATACCCATGCGGTAATTGCCGCTTATGCCATGAATGCAGGAAAACATGTATTCATCGAAAAGCCGATGGCCAAAACTATTTATGAAGTGCGGTTCCTGAGAGATCTGGCAAAGAAGACCGGGGTTGTCACACAGATGGGTAACCAGGGGCATAACACCGAAGGAACGATGCAAACCGTGGAATGGATCCGGTCCGGCGTCGTTGGAAATGTCACTGAAGTTCATCTGTGGTCGAACAGACCGGTCTGGCGGCAAGGTTATTTTGATCGTCCCGCAGGCATTGACGTTCCGGCCAATTTAAACTACGACCTCTGGCTGGGACCGGCTCCTGAAAAATCATACAGCCCTGAGACATTGCATTTTGCATGGCGCGGATTATGGGATTACGGCACAGGTGCCATGGGAGACATGGGGGCACATACTTTCGATGCTCCCATCTGGGCCCTGAACCTTGGCATGCCAACAAAAATCCAGGCTACCACAACGCCATTCAACAGCGAATATCTTCCGCAGACGGAACATGTGACCTACGAATTTCCGGCCCGCGGGAATATGCCGCCGGTAAAAGTTACCTGGAGCGATGGAGGGATTAAGCCGGCCCGTCCGGCAGAACTGGAAGCTGACCGGCAGTTAAGGGAAGCGCTTTATATCGGGGACAAAGGGATGATCATGCATGGTACCCACGGCGCATCACCCGAACTTATTCCCAATAACCCGGATTTTAAAGAACCGGAAAAATGGATTAAACGACCCCGCAACGTTTATGTTGATTTTATTGAGGCAATCAAAGAAGGAAGAAAAGCGGCCAATGATTTTGAAACAGCTTCAAAATTAACAGAGATCATGTTGCTGACCAATATTGCAGTTGTTGCCCAGCAACTTAATATTACCCTGGAATATGACGCCGGAAATATGAAAATAACGAACTGCACAGAAGCGAATAATTATTTCCATTACGAATATCGTAAGGGGTGGAGTTTATAGCAGTTCAGCTTAGTCAGGGGCTGTCTGAAAAGTCCGGCAAGTTTTTGCTTTTTGGACAGCCTCTTTCAACCTTCAAAAAATAAACACATGGAGAATAAGAAAGACAAAGGTCAGTCAAGAAGAAAATTTTTGGCCACTTCGGCTGCATTGGCTGCAACATCAATAGTCCCTTTAAATTTTGCATTTCGAAATGCTGCGGAAGGGACAAAAAGCAAAAAGGTAAATTCAAATTTTGGCGGTGTTAATATCGGCGTTATCACTTATAGCTGGCGTTCAATGCCCGGTGGAATTGAAAACATCATCAAGTATTGCAGGGAATGTAACCTAAGCTCAATCGAATTAATGAGCGGTGACCTGGAAACTTATCTTGGTGCCCCGGAGAATCCGATGGAAGCCATGTTCAGGCGCCCGCCGTCCCCGCAATCTGATGGGCAGCAGAAACAACCGCAGGCCCAGCCACAGCGAAGGGAAAGGCCTCAGTTGACCCAGGAACAGCAGGCCGAAATAGAGAAGTACAACAAGGCTGTTAAAAAATGGCGTATGAATGTTCCAATGACCAGAGTGGATGCCGCAAGAAGGCTTTTCGACGATGCAGGTATCAGGATCCACATTGTGAAATTTTCGCCGTCCCGCTGGTCGGATGAAGAAATTGATTATGCCTTTAAGGTTGCAAAAGCAATGGGTGCCAGGGGGGTGAGTGAGGAAATTAGCGAAGAAGCCGCTAACAGATTAGCTCCGTTTGCCGAGAGATACGGGATGTATGCCGTTTTTCATCAGCATATGCAGTTTGCCGAAGTGGACGGGTTCAGCTACGATCCGTTTATGACGATCTCCCCGGCTGTGATGTTTAATTTTGATTCCGGTCACTTTTTCGGTTCAACAGGAATTAATCCGATTAAGATCCTGGAAAAATATCATGACCGGATTTTTAGTATCCATATCAAGGACAAAACCGGCCCTGATGCCGTGGTGCCAAATACCAACCAGGTGTGGGGACAAGGGCAAATGCCCCTGGAGGAGGTGTTGTTGCTGATTAAAAAAGAGAAATGGCCTATTTTCTGCGACATTGAACTTGAATATGAAATTAAACCTTGGTCCAATGCAGTGAGAGAGGTCAGAACCTGTCGCAACTACGCCCGGCAGATCCTGATGTGACTCCGGACAATAGCAAGTAATATAGCCCGTTATGGGAGAGGTGAGGCTCCCCTTTTCACAGTCAACCATCCGGGAAGGACGGTTAAATACAGTCTGTTGGAGCGAATAAAAAAAGGATGGTTGGGGGCCATCCTTTTCTCTTCTAACCAAACTCCTAAAACTATGAAAAAAATTCGCTTGCTACTTGCCTGCTTTCTACCTTACAAAGCCGGGGCCACAAAACGTTAAGGGATGTCAAACCTGTTTAATAAAGGTTAATAAAATCGAATATTACCGGCCCCAATCCAGAGCATAGAGTTCGTGGATTTCAGAGGCCATTTCTTTGCGGTCTCCGGTGTTATAATTGTCTTACGGACTTGGTTCTTGGAATAGAAGACTGAATCTTCACTGTTGTCACGGTTATATGAAAAATGTAACTTCCGGATATTTGATCTTTTTGTCATAAAGAAGCGTATTTTTTTACAATTTTATTCGCCAGAATGCGTTTTTGTCATCAGGAGTTCCTATTTTTAAAGCGGAGAAATTAAGCTGATAAACCAATTAAACCAACAAAACTCAATAGCCTATGTATAAATATTTAATCGTCATTTTACTTGCGTGTTGTGCGTGTGTGCGCAAACACTCTTTAATAAGTAATCCGGAACGGCTGAACGATATCAGCCAGATGCTGGAAGAGCAGAAACAATTATGCTCAGGAGGAAGCCTGGATACCTGGAAAGTTTTTGACCAGCCGCTCACCCAGGATGAAAAACAGACTCTGGAGTTTTTATATGCCTACATGCCCCTGAGCGACCTGGCTGATTATTCTTCCGGTTTTATGCTGGCCAATGTCCGGGTGAGCCTGAAGGCCCGTGAGGAAATGCCCTGGGGATCGACAATTCCGGAAGATGCTTTTCTTCATTTTGTTTTGCCGTTGAGGGTAAATAACGAGAACCTCGATTCTTTCCGGATTGTCATGTATGATGAAATTAAAAAGCGGGTACAGGGAATGAACATGGAGCAGGCTGCCCTGGAGATCAACCACTGGTGCCATGAGAAAGTCGTTTATACGGGTACCGATGAGCGGACAAGTGCCCCTTTAAGCACCATACGGAAGGCTTTTGGACGATGTGGTGAAGAATCGACATTTACTGTTTCCGCTTTGCGTACGGCAGGTATTCCTGCACGTCAGGTCTATACCCCCCGCTGGGCCCATTCCGACGATAACCATGCCTGGGTAGAGGTTTGGGTCGACGGGACCTGGAAATTTCTGGGCGCTTGTGAGCCTGATCCTGAGCTGAATATGGGATGGTTCAGGGAACCTGCCAAGAGGACAATGCTGGTGCATACCCGCGCTTACGGGAAGTATTTCGGGAAGGAAGATGTCGTCGTTAAGGAAAAGCGGTTTTCAGAACTTAACCTGACGTCGAACTATGCTCATGTGAAACGCCTTTTTGTTGAGGTGAAGGATCCGGAGGGAAAAGTTGCCCGGGATGCCAAAGTGGAATTCCAGCTTTATAATTATGCTGAATATTACCCCATAGCAACCCAGTACACCAACGACAATGGAGAAGCTTCGATCTCGATGGGGCTGGGAGAAATTGTCGTCTGGGCCAGCCGGAACGGAAAGTTCGCCTTTCAGAAAATATCGGTTGCCAATACCGACACGGTTAAGCTGACATTGGGGACGCCCTCTTTGGACGGTAAGTCATTTGATTACGATTTTGTACCGCCTCATGCGGTTAAGGATAGTTTTTCCGTTTCTGATGAGGAAGAAAAGGAAAACAGCCTTCGTCTGGCAAAGGAGGATTCAATTCGTAACCGTTATACCGCTACCTTTAAGGATACCGTGTGGAGCAAAAACCTGGCGAAGGAACTGGGATTGCCCGAAGAGGGCGTGGTGCGGGCTATTCACCTTAGTTACGGGAATTGGCCGGAACTGGAGAAATATTTCAGGGAAAACGCTTCCCAAAAGTATGTGATGGATCTGCTAAAGGGAATATCGGATAAGGATTTTAGCGATACCAAGGCTGCTATTCTGACTTCTCATCTGAGAAATACGGCATACGATGATAAATACCCGGAGGATATTTTTGTCGGTTACGTTCTGGCGCCGAGAGTCCGGAATGAAATGTTGCTGGCCTGGAGGCCTGATATTCAGTCTGATTTTGCCCAATACAGGGAACAATTTACGAAAGATCCGCGCTCATTAACGGATTGGATAAAAAAGAACATCAAGGTAGACGATATCGCCAACAAACATTCAAGGGCAACGATAAGCCCGGTAGGAGTTTACAAGATTAGGGTGGCCGATACCAATTCCCGGAAATTCTTCTTTGTCGCTGTTTGTCGCGCACTTGGTATTCCTGCCAGGCTGAATCCGGCGACACTGGAACCTGAGTACTATGCAAACGGGTCGTGGTACAAGGCAGGATTTACGGAAAATCAGTCCTCGGCTCCTGAAACCGGGTTATTGGTGCTGGAAAACGGTAAGAATGCCATTGAACCTCAATATTACATCCATTTCACAGTGGGGAGGTTCATCGACGGGAACTACCGGACCCTGGAATATGATTTTGCAAAGAAGATCAGCGATTTTAAGGATCCATTGAAACTGGAAGCCGGCGATTATGATTTGATTACCGGAACAAGGCTTCAGGACGGGTCCGTTCTCAGTTCCGTTCAGTATTTCCGGATCGAACCTGGAAAAACAAAGACGGTTACCGTACAGCTCAGGCAATCGGCCAAGGCTCCGGAGCCTCTGGCTAAGCTGGATCTCGGAAAATTGGGCGTCCTGACTTTCCCTGATAAAAAAATGGTCAGCCTGAAAGAATTGTCACAGGGGAAAAATATGGTCATTGCCTTGCTCGATCCTCAAAAAGAACCTTCTAAACATATATTGAACGATTTGACAGGTTACGTTAATTATTTTGAGGCCTGGCCCGGTAAGTTCTTTTTTATTGATGAAGGCGACGGGTCTCAACTTGAAAAAGTTGCCGGTTCATACCAGTTACCTAAAAACCAGGTGCGGGGGATTGATCAAAGCGGAGATATCCTGAATACCTTGACCGGTCTGTTTGGAAGTGATATCAGGGATAAGTTGCCTTTGGTCCTGTTAACCGATCCGGAAGGGAATATTTACCTGTTTTCTTCGGGATATAAGATCGGGATCGGGGAACAGGTACTGAAAATGATCAACATTACTCAAAGCTGCCAGCCAGGTACGGGAACTGGTAGCCCTTGTTTCTGAAAGATAATAACAGATATAAAAAGAAAAAGGATGGTTGGGCGCCATCCTTTTCTCTTATAACCAAACTCTAAATCTATGAAAAAAAAACGATTGTTACTTGCTTGCTTCTTACATTACAAAGATAGGCCAAGGTACCGTTAATGGCTGTGAAGCAGGGTTAAGGAAAGTTAAAAAACAATTTTTACACATTCGTAATCCTTTTTCTTACCCTTTCCCATCCGTGTGTGCCTTTAAGGCACGATTTGTCCATCGTATAATACATCTCCCTGAAGCGGGACAGGGGTATGGCAAAACACAAAATGTCCGGTTCCACGACAGGCCGGACGGAAGGATCGAAAAAGCCCAGAAAGGAACGTTTCCCGTTTCGCCTGTTTTCGGCTATGGTTTGGGAGACCAGGGAACTGCAACCCGATCCGAAAGGAACAGATACCGCATCCGGTGCATCCGAATCGAACTGCGTCCATGAGATCAGTCCGGAGAGGATATCCGGAGAGGCAAAGAAGGCTATCCCTTCTGTTTCTTCCAGGTTGTCGACACTCTCTGCTGATGCGAAATTGAGGTAAGGAGGTAACTCTTCCGGAATTTGCAGCTTTTCGATAAAAGAGGATACCTGTTCAGGGGTTTCCTTATAGCATTCCTTGCCCGATACAAAACCGGGAATGAACGGCGGGGCAGGGGTGAAGCCGGCATAGGTTTTTCCTCCGGGACACGAAATGGCTTCAGCGTCAAAACTGACAATTCCGCCTTTTCTTGCCGGGCTAAGGTAGCCCATAAAACATCCTCTCGTTTTTGTGACCAGTGTTGCAGGACTGTCAGAATACCAGAAGGCTATGGGTAGTTCTGCTTTTCCGAAGGCCTTCCGGTAATTGGAAATAAATAAGCTTGTTTCCATATCAGTTTCTTGTTAGATGGCTAAATGTACCCATATTTAACGATATTATTAATGGATGGCAGACTGTTTTACAGATATCCTGGTCAGATTCAGGATGCCCTCACTTTTAGCACGCGCAATATCGTTTATTTTGTTTGATTTTTGCAACTTTACAGCATGGATAAATTACAGACCATTGAAGATTTCTACAGGCAAAGAATGGATTGGTTGCCGGAAAACCTGAAAAAAGGGATCGGACACTTTAACGTGTTCCGCTCATGTGATTACCCGGCAGGGACAGTCCCTTATAGCCGGAAAGATTATTACAAGATCAGCCTGCTGCGGGGCCCTCACCGGGTCCACTATGCCGATAAGACGGTGACCAGCGGAAAGTATGCGCTGATGTTTTCAAATCCGATGATCCCTTACAATTTTGAACGCCTGGATAAACATCAGAAAGATGTTTTTTGCATTTTCACAGAAGACTTTTTCAGCCAGTACGGAACGATCCGGGATTATCCGATCTATAAGCCGGGGAATGCACTTGTGTACGATTTGCCGGAGGATAAAGTACCTGAAACGGAAGCCATCTTTAACCGTATGTTTGAAGAGTTGAATTCAGACTATCAGTATAAGTATGATGTTGTCCGGGGCCTTGTCTTCAACCTGATCCATCTGGCCATGAAAATGCAGCCGGCTACTGCATCCTGTTTTACTGCTTCTACCGGCATGGCCCGTGTCGCTTCAATTTTTGCAGAACTGCTGGAGCGCCAGTTTCCTATCGAATCGCCCGGTCAGCGTATGAAGCTGCGTTCTCCGGGCGATTTCTCGGATCAGTTGTCTATTCATGTTAACCATTTAAACCGGAGTTTGAAAGAAGTGACGGGCAAAACAACTTCCCGCTTGATCGCGGAACGGATTTCCAGGGAGGCCGGCATTTTGCTCAGGCATACGAAATGGAGTATCTCTGAAATTGCCTATTGTCTGGGATTTGACGAACTTTCCCATTTTATCCGTTTTTTCAGAAAAAATTTCAATCAGTCGCCCAATAATTTCAGGAAAGGCCAGTTTGTTTGATTTTGGCAACTATAGGTTTGATTCGTGCAGCGATTTTACAAGCCTTCAATTTATTTTTGCAATAAAGTAAAGATAATTTATTGCTGATTATTTTTCCCGTTAGACCTCTTGCGGTTTTTTTCATGTCTTATCTGAGCAATAAGATATCGCTAAAGATTGGTTATGGACGAAAAAGCAAAAGAGGCCAAACCTTTTTATCCTCGAAAACTTATTTCCAGGGGAAGGGTTTATTTAATAATGATCTTAAGAAAAAGTTGATGGATAAGACTGTCGTAAGGAGTAACCCTGTTTCCCGTTTTCTGGTCGGGTTGATGGCTGCGTCGGCGGGTATTGCCGTTGCCAACATTTATTATAACCAGCCGATATTGAAAGAAATTGCGGCAGCATTTCATGCTACTGAAGCTCAGGCCGGCATGGTTTCGATGCTGTCTCAGATCGGTTATGGATTGGGCCTGTTTTTTATTACCCCGCTGGGAGATAAGATGAACAAAAAGAAACTGATTATAGCCCTTCAGGTTTTATTGGTCTTGTCTCTTTTGTCGATCGTTTTTGCCCGGAGTATTGAACAATTATGGGTTTTAAGCGTACTGGTCAGTATGTTTTCGGTGTCGGTACAGGTTATTATGCCTATGGCAGCAGGGCTCGACCGCGAAAACCGGGGGAAGACAGTCGGTACTATTTTTACCGGAGTGCTGATCGGTATCCTTGCGGCGCGGGTTTTTAGCGGAAGTATTGCCGAGTGGTTTGGCTGGCGCTATGTTTATCTGTTGTCGGCAGTGGCTGTTGCAGGAGCCACCCTCCTGCTTAAAATTTATTTGCCCGATGTCAGGACTCCTTTTGAAGGGAGCTATGCCCGGTTGCTGTTATCCGCTCTCCGCCAGATAAAACGTTTTCCCTTGCTTCGCAGGGTTTCTGTCGTGGGGATGCTGCAATTCGGATTGTTCTGTTCGTTCTGGACGACTCTTACGTTCCATCTCAGCGGTGAACCGTTCGGGTTTCAAAGCAACATCATTGGCCTTTTTGGTTTGGTTGCCATTGCCGGGGCATTGCTGGCCCCGTTGTTTGGAAAGAAGGTCGATCGCGGGGGCGGGCGTCAGCTTAGGTTTCTGGCTACCGGGTTTATTATTGTCAGCGTATTGCTTATGCTGATCTTTCAAACCTCGGTTATTGTTCTGGTCATTGCCGTGTTGCTGCTTGATGTGGGGGCCCAGGCAATCCAGGTAACTAACGTTACCAGGATTTATACGCTTGATGAGTCGTCGCACAGCCGGATCAATACGATTTATATGACTTCGTTCTTTACCGGTGGGGCATTGGGGACCCTGATCGGTGTCATTTGCTGGGACTACGGGGGCTGGACCTGGGTGAACCTACAGATGTTGCTCTTTGCCTTGATTATTCTGGGAATTTTGCTTTATGAAAAACAATAAACTAAATGATTAATTATTAAAATTTCGGAAAGATGGAATACAAATTACTTGGAAACACCGGGCTGAAAGTTTCAGAACTTTGCCTGGGAACAATGACTTTTGGAGGTCGCGGCTGGTGGACGGCCATTGGTACCCTTCCTCAGGATGAGGTAAACGGACTGGTGAAAACCTCGGTTGACGCAGGAATTAATTTTATCGATACGGCTAATGTTTATAGCGAAGGCCTTAGCGAGAAAATGACGGGCCAGGCTATCCGGGACCTCGGTCTGAACCGTAACGACCTGGTAATTGCCACCAAGGTCAGGGGATCGATGGGAAGCGGGCCGAACCAGACAGGGCTGAGCCGGAAGCATATCTTGCAACAGGCCGACGAAAGCCTTGCCCGCCTCAATACGGATTATATAGACCTTTACCAGATCCATGGCTTCGACCCGCTTACTCCTCTCGAAGAAACCCTCGAGGCATTGGATATTTTGGTCCGAAGCGGTAAGGTCCGTTACATCGGGTGTTCCAATCTGGCTGCCTGGCAGCTGATGAAGGCCTTTGGCCTGTCGGCCATCAGGCATTTGTCTGCTTTTGTCTCGCTGCAGGCCTATTATACCATTGCCGGGCGCGACCTGGAACGGGAACTTGTTCCGCTGCTGCTCGACCAAAAACTGGGACTGCTGGTATGGAGCCCGCTGGCCGGAGGTTTGCTGAGCGGAAAGTACAGCCGTAATGCCAATACGGAAGAAGGCCGGCGGGTTAACTTCGATTTTCCCCCGGTAAATAAAGAAAAGGCCTTTGACATTATTGACGTGATGCAGTCGGTTGCTGAAGGGAAAGGCATCTCCGTGGCACAGGTAGCCCTGGCCTGGCTGCTTCATAAACCGGTTGTGTCTTCCGTTATTATCGGTGCCAAAAGAGAAGATCAGCTTTTGGATAACCTGAAATCGGTGGATGTGAAGTTTACAGAAGATGAGCTGGTAAAACTCGATGACGTAAGCAAGCTTGCCCCTGAGTACCCGGGATGGATGCTTGAACGCCAGGGAGCTGACCGGGAAGCATAATTAAAAGGTATTTATTAACCCCGGGGTGATGGCTTCTTTGCCGCTCACCCCGGGTTATCAATTTGTCGCTCCCCCGGGAACTTACGATCTGACAGCATTGCATGAAACCATAAAACCATTCAAACAATATAACCATCAAACCATCCAGTATCCAGCATCAAATATCCAGCATCAGCCAGTTTTCCTCTCTGCCGTTCTTAAAGGTTTTTAATTTCATTGACCAGCTTTTGCAACGTGTCTTTTGCGTTGCCGAACAGTAACCGGGTTTTTTCTCCGAAGAAAAGTTCATTTTCAATCCCGGCATATCCTTTGCCCCGTCCCCTTTTCATCACGATAATGTTTTTTGCCTCGAAGGCCCTGATGATGGGCATACCGGCGATAGGGCTTCCGGGATCGGTAATGGCTGCCGGGTTGACCACATCGTTTGCTCCGATCACGACGACCACATCGGTATTGGGCATGTCCGGATTAATCGAGTCCATTTCGACCAGCTGGCTGTACGGCACGTCTGCCTCGGCTAGCAATACGTTCATGTGACCGGGCATACGTCCGGCTACCGGATGGATCGCATACCTTACATTAACCCCTTTGCCGCCCAAAAGCAGGTCGAGCTCGTGGCAAACATGCTGTGCCTGTGCAACTGCCAGTCCGTATCCCGGAACAATTACCACACTTTGTGAATAGCTCATCAGGATCGCTGCATCGCTCAGCGTTATTTCCTTCATTTCGCCCTGTTCCCTGGCTGCCGATGATCCGCCTCCGCCAAAAGCGCCGACAATCACGTTCAGCAGCGACCTGTTCATGGCGCGGCACATCAGCACCGTAAGAATTGTTCCCGCAGCACCCACGAGGATCCCCCCGAGGATCATGGCCTGGTTATTATAGATGAACCCGGCCATGGCTGCGGCTATTCCTGTTAAACTGTTCAGCAGCGAAATTACGACAGGCATATCGGCCCCGCCTATCGGCATAACAAACAGAACTCCGTAGAGCAGCGATAAGGCCATCAGCAGGTAGATAGCCCATTCAAGCTGTTCGGGCGTTTGGCCGGAGACAAGCATGTAAACCGCGAGGACCAGCGTGGCGATGAGTAACAGGATATTGACATATTTCATGATTCCTGAACGGATATCCCCGATCTTTCCGTCAAGTTTTCCGTAGGCGATCATACTTCCGCTGAAAGCGATAGCACCGATAATCAGTCCTAACAGGGTTACCAGTACAGAGGTTATATTACCCATGTCGGCATTGGGAAACTCGAGCAGCGATACCAGCATGGATGCAGCCCCTCCTGTGGCATTATAAAACGACACGAGCTGTGGCATAGCAGTCATTTTTATCCTCCGTGCCACAATCCACCCAATCACGGAACCTACCCCGATCGAAGCCAGGATGATCCACATGTTGGCCAGCGGGATGCCCCGTCCATCGGCATTTTTATGAAGAAATAAAGTGGTCGCCATTCCCAGCAACATTCCGGCGGCAGCATAAAAATTGCCTTTCCGGGCAGTTTCGGGATGACTTAACAATTTCAGCCCGTAAACAAACAGCAGGGCCGCTGTCAGGTAGCTAAGTTCCAGCAGGGTTTCTCCCATGGTATAGGGCGTTCCGTTCAGTGTTCCGATTATCTGGTCCATCATGCCCTCCCTTTTTTCTTCTTTTTAAACATTTCCAGCATCCTGTCTGTCACCACGAAACCTCCGACTACGTTTAACGTACCGAAGATAACTGCCAGGATCCCCAGTATGAGCCCGACCGAAAGACGGGAGGCATCTTCATGCCCTACCAGGATGATCCCGCCAATGATAATAACCCCGCTGATCGCGTTGGCCCCGGACATCAGCGGGGTATGCAGTACCGACGGCACGTGCGAAATGACTTCGATGCCCAGGAATATGGAAAGGGCGATAATAAAGATCGCTTCCTTGTATGTATAAAAAAACTGAAGTATTTGTTCCATGATTATCCGATTATTGATTTTATACGTTCGTTATAAATCTGGCCTTCGTGGGTAATGCAGGTACCCTTCACGATCTCGTCGTTGAAGTCCAGCTTCAGGCTGCCATCTTCGGCAATCAGTAATTCCATGAAGTTGCTGACATTCTTCCCGAACATCTTGCTGGCATCTTTAGGCATCTGTGACGGGTAGTTTGACTGTCCGGCAATAGTAACCCCGTGCTTAACAACGGTTTTGTTATCCTCGGTAAGTTCACAGTTTCCTCCGCTCGATGCTGCCAGGTCGATAATGACAGAACCGGGTTGCATACTGGCCACCACTTGCCCGGAGATCAGGCGCGGGGCTTTTTTCCCGGGGATCTGGGCCGTGCAGATGATTACATTCGCTTTGGCTGCGTGCTGGTTAATGGCTTCCTGCTGCTTCCGTTTATAGTCTTCGGTTTGTTCTACGGCGTACCCGCCGGCGGCAGCGTCTTCTTTAGCCCCTTCCACCTCGACGAAGCGTGCCCCCAGGCTCATCACTTCCTCTTTCACGGCAGACCGCACATCGAAAGCTTCGACCTGGGCCCCCAGCTTTCGTGCAATGGCAATAGCCTGGAGCCCTGCTACCCCTGCCCCAAGGATCAGTACATTGGCCGGACGTATGGTACCGGCTGCCGTCATGAACATCGGGAAAAAGGTCGGCAGGTGGCCCGCTGCAGCAAGGACAGCCTTGTACCCGGATACGGTGGCCATCGACGACAATACATCCATCGACTGGGCCCTGGTACTCCGGGGGATGGAATCCATGCTGAAGCTGGTGACCCCTTTTTCAAGAAAAAGCTTCACCAGTTCTTTATTCCAAAGTGGTTTGTACTCGCTGAGCCATAATTGGCCCGGCTTTAACCTGTTCGCCAGGTCTTCGTTCGGTTCGGAGATCTGGACCAGCAATCCGGCCTGCTTTATAACCTCCTCGCGGGAAACAATTTTCGCCCCGGCTTCCTCATAACCGGGATCTTCTGCAAACGCCCCTGTACCGGCACCTTTTTCAACAAGAAATTCTGTTTTCCTGGAAATCAGGTGTTTCACATTTTCCGGCAAAAGGGCTACCCTTTGTTCCGGGGCAACATCTTTCAGGAGTCCAATTATCATAGTGCTTTTATTTTGATTAAACGAGAATTTGTGTTGTTAAGTAATTCTTTTGTCAGTTGTTTATGTAATTGCTGTGAAAACAAGAATGATACGTGTCGGTAAATAATCAATTGCGAATAATTAATTACCTGTTTCTCTGGGGCAGTTGTATTTTTGGTGTTCCTGACTAAGATAAAGCTCTTTCGTTTTCTAACAAAGAAAATGGGCTGTTAACGCACACGGTTATGTTGTAAAGTATATTTCTAGTGATCTAAACTGATGGCCGGGTACCCGGTAAAGTGTCCAAATGGTTTAATTTGTGTGTTTTTCTGCCTGATAACAGGATGATAATCGCAAATGTTATCGGGGTTTAAGAAAATTCGGGTCCATATCATTGACGTTGTTGTTCCCAAATTATCGGTTCGTATCCTGGAAATTACAGACTATAATTTTTAAGATTACAGGTTAATATTTTGGAAATTATGGATTAATATTTTGGAAATTATAGGTTAATATTTCCAAGATTATAGGTTACAATTTTCAAAATTATAAGTTAATATTTTGAAACGGATCATAACGCACCGGCAAGTTCCGGACAGTGCATTCAGAACTTCTTAGGATCGCTACATATTTCTGTGGGGTATCCTTATTATGTAAAAATTTAGTGAGACGAAAAAGGAAGAAATAAGAATCAGTCACACCATTCAAAGTTTCCCTAAAAGCCTTTAGTTTAGCATTGAAAGATTATGCAGAAGCACTGGTTGAGCGGTTATCAAAAAAGTTTGGGAACGGACAGGACAGACCATCCCGAAAACCGTCAATACTCCGTCGCGAAAGCAGAACAGAGCGGTGCGCAGGCCTTCAAAACGCCCGGGTGAGGGTTCGTTTTGACAAGATTTTTGCTTCCTTTTCATCGAATGGAAAAGGAAGCGCCTGTCCGGCTCAAGGACAGAAATGATAAAAAATGGGGTTGTTTGTGCCTAAAAAGAATCCGGATCCGGAAAGCGGGACCTGATTGCCAAAATCAGAAAGGCCATCGGAATTTTGATTAAACGGGTATTCTGCCTGGCAGGCAATGATAAACTTATCTTTTCATATGACTGTACGCGGGAGAGGACAGCAATGTGCTTCGTCCGTTTCCAAAGTCAAAAACAGGCAGATTCACAGAAAGAGTCCATCCCTTTGTGCCAGACCTTTTGATAAAAATGTGGAAAACTAATCCGGAAAAAATCGTTCTGCTACAGATAAGCAAATATCTTTGCAAGTCAATCATAAATACGAAAACATGCAGACTTGGTTCGAAGTAAAAGTTAAATATGTCAAGGTCGATCAGGATGGACGCGAGCGTAAGGTGAGCGAGGTTTACCTGATCGATGCCGTATCATTTACCGATGCTGAAGCCAGGATTATACAGCAGATGCAGCAGGTAATCCGCGGTGAGTTTCAGGTAGACAATATCAAAAAATCAAATATTATCGAGATTTTTCCGGCAGAGAGCGGTGAGTTTTGGTATAAAGCCCGGATTAGCATTGTTACAATCGATGAGAAGGCCGGGAAGGAGAAGAAGGTTAATAATTACTTCCTTGTTGCGGCGGATGATTTTAAGGAGGCCCTGACCAGACTGGAGGAAGGCCTTTCCTACATACTGGTGCCTTATCATACGACGTCGATGAGCCTGAGCAATATTGTTGATGTTTTCCCGTATTTTCAGGACGACGATAAGCAGCAGTTGCCTTCGAACCTGAAACCTTTGTCTCAGCAGCAACCGTCAGGAGGTATCCCTTCCGTTGCCGGGGCCGGCGATTTCAGGGCTGAAGCTCCGGTATTCGAAGACGAAGAGGATGAACCATCGCCTGAGGTGAACGATGAGGAAGGAGATGAAGGACCTGCTGAACCGGAAGCATAGCATAATAAAAACACAGGGAAGTGCCTGTTTTTTCTGGTACTTCCCTGTGTGAACTATTTATTTAGAGGGTATGCCCTGTTTTATGAGATTTCCCTGTGATATCCGGGGGAATGAAATCAGTTGATTCTTCCGCCCCGCTTCCGTTCGATTTCTTTCAGGAAAATCTTTCTCATGCGCAGCGATTTCGGGGTCACTTCCAGGTATTCGTCATTATTGATATATTCCAGCGCTTCTTCAAGACTGAAGATGATTGGTGGAGCCAACCTTACTTTGTCGTCAGAACCGGAAGCACGCATATTGGTTAGTTTTTTTGACTGGGTGACATTCATGGTAATATCGTCGGCCCTTGTATTTTCGCCGACAACCATCCCTTCATAAACGTCGTCTCCCGGGGAGATGAAAAAGCGTCCCCTGTCCTGCAGTTTGTTAAGGGCGTAAGCAAAAGCCGTTCCCGGTTCCTTGGCGATAAGCGATCCGTTTTTCCGTCCTTCGATCTCGCCTTTCATTGGCTGGTATTCGATAAAACGGTGTGTCATGACTGCCTCGCCTGCAGTTGCCGTGAGCATATTGGTCCGAAGCCCGATGATACCACGGGACGGAATCAGGAATTCCAGGTGGATCCGGTCGCCCTTACGCTCCATGTTTTGCATTTCACCTTTGCGAACGGTAACCATTTCGACCACTTTGCCCGAGTATTCGTCGGGAACGTCCACATGCATTTCCTCAATCGGTTCGCACTTGATCCCTCCGATTTCCTTGAAAAGTACTTTCGGCTGTCCGACCTGTAGTTCATACCCTTCACGCCGCATCGTTTCGATCAGTACCGACAAATGAAGTACCCCCCGTCCGTATACGATAAAAGTATCTGCCGAATTTCCTTGTTTTACACGAAGAGCAAGGTTTTTTTCCAACTCTTTTTCCAAACGTTCCTTAAGGTGCCTTGATGTTACAAATTTACCTTCCTTCCCGTAAAAAGGAGAGTCGTTGATTGTAAACAACATGCTCATGGTTGGTTCATCAACTGCGATCGGATCCAGCGGTTCCGGATTGTCCGGGTCGCAGATCGAATCGCCAATATCGAAGCCTTCAATACCTACCAGTGCACAGATGTCACCGTTCTGCATGCTTTGTACTTTTTGGCGTCCCAGACCGGTAAAGGTATGTAGTTCCCTGATTCTGCTTTTTGTAACAGAGCCGTCTCTTTTTACCAGGGCAACCTGCATGTTTTCTTTCAGCTCTCCCCTGTGGATCCGGCCGATGGCGATCCTGCCAACATAAGCAGAATAGTCGAGCGAGGTGATCAGCATCTGGGGAGTTCCCGGGTTTTCCTGCGGGGCAGGAATATATTCGAGTATCGCATCGAGCAATGGCGCAATGGAATCCGATTTTATATTCAGGTCAGGGGTCATCCACCCCTCCTTGGCCGAGCCATAGATCGTCGGAAAATTAAGTTGCTCTTCCGTAGCATCCAGGCTGAACATCAGGTCGAACACCTGTTCGTGAACTTCTTCCGGACGGCAATTCGGTTTATCAACCTTGTTTATCACGACAATTGGCTTTAGGCCCAGCGCAAGTGCTTTTGAAAGCACAAATCGCGTCTGCGGCATCGTTCCTTCGAACGCATCTGCCAGCAGCAATACGCCATCCGCCATGTTCAGAACCCGTTCCACTTCTCCCCCAAAATCAGCGTGGCCTGGAGTATCGATAATGTTAATCTTTACATCTTTATAGGTAACGGAAACATTTTTTGCCAGGATTGTAATCCCTCGTTCCCTTTCCAGATCGTTACTGTCAAGAATCAGTTCCTGCTTCTTTTCATGATCTTTCAGAATGTGACAGAAGTAAATCATTTTATCGACCAGGGTTGTTTTCCCGTGGTCAACATGCGCAATAATTGCAATGTTCCTAATTTTTTGCATATATCCTCTCAAATTGAACGGGCAAAGATAATTTTATTTCTTATGCCTGTTACTGTTCTTCTTAATTCTTGACAGTAACTTAACAACTTAGGGTACCGGTGAAAGGCTGAATATTACAATGGTGATAGTCAGATATTAACAACCATCCCTTTTTAGATTAACTTTGTTTTTATATGATCATGGAAAGGATGAATAGAAAACTGAACGCATTCGGGGCCAAATTGACGCCTGTGGATAAAGCTACTTTGATTTATATCTTTTTGACTGGTTTAATTATTCCAGTGGGATGGGGGCAGATCGGTCATCCTTTGTTCCATCTTGGAATGAGAGTACTTTTTGTTCTGATTATCGTTGTCCTGGTTAACTTTGGATATAAAATCTCCGGTGTTACAGGTATTTTCCTGAGAAATTTTTATTCGCTTGTCTTTTTTAGTTTGTTTTACACGGAAACAGCTGCGTTGAACAGGGTAATTTTTAAACATTATTTTGATCCGGTTATTTCCGGGATAGAGAATTCCCTTTTCGGTAACCAACCCAGCCTGATGTTTTCTATTCATTTTCCGCAACGCTGGCTGGCGGAACTCATGCATTTTTCTTATTTCTCGTTCTACCTTATTATATCCGGGTTTTGCCTGTACCTGTGGTTTTATAACAGGGTCGCCTTTCAGAAGGGACTTTTTGTGATCTGCTTCTCATTTTACTTGTATTACCTGATTTTTATTTTTTTCCCGGTAGCTGGTCCTCAGTTTTATTTCCCTTCGCCCGAAAATTCTATTCCCGGGGGCTACGTGTTTGGTTGGCTGATGCATTTGGTCCACCAGTTGGGAGAACGGCCCACGGCAGCCTTTCCCAGTTCTCATGTAGGAATTTCTTTTTTAATCTGCTTTTTGAGTTTTCGCTATGCAAGGCCCTTATTTTTTTGTTTTTTGTTCCTCTTCGTACTGCTTTGTTTTTCGACAGTCTATTTGAAAGCCCACTACCTTATCGATGTGATTGGCGGCTTGATAACGGCTCCTCTTTTTGGCATTTTTAGCCTGTACGCCTGGCGAAAATTGTGATGGCATTAGGTTTTGCTGTTAAAAATTTGCAACAGATATTAAAATTTAATTAATTTTCGATTGCTTTAGACGATGCTTTCTGATAGCGGCGTATGATCTGTCCTGCTATGAGCCAGCACGTATTGTTTCCAAATACTAAACCTGTAATAATTCGTTATGTCTGTTTCAATTAGGCGGGTATTGACGGGGAAAGACCTGAAAACATTTATTTTTTTGCCGGAAAAGATCCATCGGGGGCATAAGAACTGGTTACCCCCTGTTTATATGGACGAGCGTGTTTTTTTTAACCCGGACAAAAATCATTCATTCAGGGACTGCGATACCCTGATGTTGCTTGCTTTTCGTGAAGGGAAAGCCGTAGGCCGTGTGATGGGGATCATTCATCATGGATATAACAAAGTTCATAATCTACGGGATGCCCGTTTTGGATACCTGGAATGCCCGGATGATAATGAAGTTGCACATTCCCTTTTGTCAGGGATAGCGTGCTGGGCGAAAGAGAGGGGCATGGACCGGCTGGTCGGACCTTATGGCTTTTCCGATAAGGATGTTCAGGGATTATTGGTTGAGGGATTCGAATATCCGCCAATTCTGGATAGTGCCTGTAACTATCCTTACCTGGTTAGGCTTGTTGAGCAGGAAGGCTTTGAAAAGGATGTCGATTGTCTGATTTCCCGTTATAACCTGAGTACTCCTTTGCCGGAGGAGTACCGGCAGATTTGCGAACGTGTAGAAAATAAAAACGGGTACAAACTCGTCGAATTTGTTTCCAGGAAAGACCTGAAACCTTATATTTTACCTGTGTTGAGGATGCTTAACGAAACCTACAACAATCTTTACGGATTTGTAAAAATGGAGGAAGATCATATGAGCGATTTGGCAAAACGGTACCTGCCGGTTATTGATCCCCGTTTTGTGAAGGTAATAGAGAATGACGGTCAGTTGCTGGGCTTTCTTGTGGGGATCCCGAATTTCACGCCGGGCCTTCAACGGGCAAAAGGGTATATGCTCCCGTTTGGATGGTATCATTTTTTCAAATCGATGAAGGTCGCTACACAACTTGATCTGGTTATGGGTGGGGTGTTGCCTAAGTTCCAGAACAGGGGACTTGAAATTTATATGGCCAGCAGTCTGATTTCTTCCTGTAAAAAAGCAGGGTACAAACAAATTGAAGTGCACCTCGTGCTTGAATCAAATACCAGGATGCTTGCAGAGTTGCATCATATCGGAGCAATCCCCATAAAACGGTTCAGGGTGTTCTGCAAAAAAATTGACTAACGGGTTTTGAATTTTGTTTCTCCGGTGTCAACGACGGCCAAAGCTCTTTTAAGAACTTTTATCTCGACCGGCGAATCCAAAAATTCAGGTTCTCCATCAATATGAAATTTGTTTTCAGTAGTTGTCAGGGCCATTACTTTTTTGCAGGAAACAACCTTCATGTATTTTGACGGTTTTAATGTTCCTTTGAACAGTTGGAAGGCAAATCTGGGAAAGAGCCATAACGGAAACGGGGATACCAGGATCAGGTCCATCCGTCCATCCTGAGGGTCTGCTTCCGGCGCAATGAACGCGTTGTTGCCGAACTGCCTGGTATTGGCTATCGATACCAAAAAGAAATCTCCTTCGATCGTTTCTTTTTTTCTTTCGATTTTCACATGTACCGGCTGGTAGTTTCTGATTGTCTGTATTGTACTGAGTACATAATTAAAAAATCCTCTTTTTTTCAGATGTGAAAAATAGTGGGCCACTGCGCTGTCAAAACCGACACCGGCCATGTTTATGCTAATCCTGCCGTTCAGATCGAGAACGTCGGTTTGTATCACCTGTTCTTTTTCGATCGAAGCTAAAAGCTTTTCTATATTCCTGTCGAATCCGAACTCCCTTGCAAAACCATTTCCTGATCCCGCAGGATAAACAGCTACGGGTTTCCCTGTTCCTGTCAAAGCCGAGGCAACTTCGTTAACTGTTCCGTCCCCTCCTGCAGCAACAAATACTTTATAATTATCCATCTCTTTGACGACAATTTCACGGCAGTGCCCGGCATATTCAGAGAATTGCACGTTAATTTGATGTCTGTAACTGTTTAACTTTTTTAGAAGCCGTCGGTTATCCCTTTTGCCTGCGTTTGGGTTAACTATAAAAAGAATGTCCGGATGTGGTGGTTGCATTATTTTTAACTTGGTTTTTAAGTATTCCTTATCTATTTTGCTCTAAAATTAATTTTTTATTTGAACACAGGATAACATTTCGTTAATATTCAGTTCCTTCTGTTTTCAGCAGATTGGATTGTTTGCCAGGTCTTGGTTTACATGATTTTATGCGTTTTACTGTATTTTGATAGACTTCAAATAAATCATTTTTCAGATAGTTTTTGTTATGTTAAAAATATTGAAGTGTAAAAGGTTGTACTGGCAGACCCCGCTGATTTAATTTTGTATAATTTTGACAAGGAATTTTTTTGTTTGATTTTGATGAGGTTGAGTTAAACAGAACCTTTCTGATGCCTGGTTTTTGTGACCGGGTTTTTATCATTCGTCGATGGATTTCTTATAAAGGAATTGATTGGGCTGGATAGATGGAAAGTCATGATTTTGGAGATGAATGGGAAATAAGAAGGAATACCAAATACGGTTTGCTTTTTCTTGTTTTGTTTTCAGTCTCGAACGCAATATTTTCTCAGGATCAGGTTGTTAATGTTTCAGTCAATCTGAATAAACAGGACCAGGGGACCCTTCACATAACGGTGTCTGCACCCCAGGGGTTCTTAACTAACGATTTGCTTTTTCCGAAAGTCATTCCCGGAACGTATGAAATTGGGAATTACGGCCAGTATATCAGTTCTCCCCGTCTGATGCTGGAACAGGGAAATACGTTAAAGGCATTGAGAATAGGGAATATGATTAAAATAAGGTCCGGGCATGTTAAATCCATCCGTTACAGCTGCAGGCAATCGATGCCGGCAGACGGTCAGGTTGCCCCGGAACAGACCATATTCAGGGATTCTTTGTTTTTATTGAACTGGAACAGCATGGTTGGCTACTTTCAGCGGATGAATCCGTCTTACAGGATCACCGTGACCAAGCCGTCTTATCTTTATGGTGAGACGGCCATGAAAAAGACGGTATTGAACGATACAACGGATGTCTATTATGCCGGTTCGTATACTGAGCTTATCCACTCTCCCGTGTTGTATTCGTTACCCGATACATGCTCTTTCAGTACCGGCGATTCGAATATCTTTCTGGATGTATATTCCACTGATCCTGATTTTGACAGCCATAAAATAAAGGCGATGATTGAACCTGCAGTCAAAAAATGCCTGGCTGTTTCCTTGCACCGTCCCAATGATTTTCATTTTATTTTTTTAATCGACCGGTTCAGAATGTCCGATGAACTGATTGCTTTGGAACATCCCAATTGCACCGTCGTGTGTTACCCGACGATGTTCAACGATTCGCTTGAGTTGGTAAAAACGGCTATTCATGAATTCTGTCATACGTTGTTCAGTCCTTTATTTATTAAAAGTATAAGACTGAGCCACTTTGACTATGCCCATCCTAAAAGCGACGAGAATCTTTGGTTTTATGAAGGGGCTAACGAGTATATTTCTCAAAAACTCTGTATGGAATCGGGGGCAATCGGTATTACTGATTTTATTGGTGATTTGGAGACGAGTGTGCTTAATTCGGATAGGATAAACCTTGCGGAGATCAGCAGAAAGGTTTATTCAAGGAAGGGGCAACGCTATTTCGATAATTTTTATACGAGGGGATGCCTTGTTTCTTTTTTGCTTGACCTTCATCTTTGTGAGACCTCGACGCAAACGCCTTCCTTGCTTGCACTATTGAATAAGCTCCAGAAATACAGGACCACTTACGGGCCGTTTCATGAAAATGAACTGATCAGCATTTTGTCGTCGCTTTCAGGAACCGACCTCTCCCGGTTCCTGAAAGCCTATGTTGATGCTGTTGCAACTATCGATTTTCAGGAGGACCTTCGCCGGGCGGGGTATGAAATTAAATCGGAACCTTATAAAGTACTTGGATATTCGTATGGGGTACCTTCCGTCAGGATCTTTTACACCAAGGACCGTCAACCCGATTATATGCTGGTCCGGCATTCTGCTGTTAATGAACAGACAGGGATAAAAAAGCTGAGGTTAAAAGAAGTCAACGGAGAGCCTTTCGATATACAATCTATCTACGATCTGGAATACCCGGAGACGGCATCGATGGCTATCACTTATCTGGATAACGGAATAGAGAAGTCAATGATTGTAAAAGCAAGAACCATTGGTCGCGAAAAAAACAGAAGGATTATCAGCCGGATAACACCTCCCGGAAAAATTAATCCTTTTTTCTTTTGGAGAAACTAAAAAAAGAACTGCCTGATTCCGTCAAGGAGTCAGGCAGTTCCTTTTTAGTGAATTATTCGTTGAAGTGGTTCTTTGATCACGGAGGCATTTCCGAGCCAGGCCACCTGGATTCCCTGCATAGGTTTCAGATAATCTTCTTCTCCTTTTTTCGGGCGAAGCGAGAATTGAGAAAACCATGCGTAAAGCCGGTCGTCGTCATAAACACGATGAATGTCATGTCCTTTATCGGGGAGCCTGCTGTAAACAACAAGGCCATGATGATCTTTAAGTGCCTTTACCATTTTATCCGAACGTGAAACCGGGACCTGCCTGTCTTTTGCACCGTGGAATACCCATACAGGAATATGGGAGAGAGTCTCTGCCCAGTCAGTTTCAGCCCCTCCGCACAAAGGGGCAATGGCTGCAAAAGTATGAGGATACCTGTCTGCCAGTTCCCATGTTCCAAATCCCCCCAGGCTCATCCCTGTCAGATATACCCTGGACGTATCGACACGATATTTTGTACAGACCTCCGAAAAGATCGGATCGAACCAGTCCTCGCTGGCCCAGTTTTTTCCCCACGGACATTGCGGGGCAATAACGATATAGTTGATCTTTTTCCCTCTCGAAAGAAAGAATGGCAGGCCATAGCGTTTTATACGATTTATGTCTGTGCCGGAAACAGAACGTCCGTGCAGATAAAAAATCACCGGATATTGTTCTCCTTTCAGACTGTCATAATTTTCCGGTAAAAATGTCAGGTATTTATATTTAACCTTCTTCTGACTTTGAGCTTTAGCGCTTTGCCCGATCGTAACGACGGCACATATAACCAGCGCAATAATGATTATTTTTTGCATGAGATCTGTAAAAACGTCCTACGAATATAAGAAAAAAAACTTCTGTATTTTCGTTTAAAACGGTTTAATAGTCGATTTTTACAACTATTAACAATTCTCCGCCCGGGAGAAGAAGTACTTATTTATGTCTTCTTTTCAATTCGCGGGCCAGGTCCTCAATGCGGAATCCCTTATAGGTCAGCAAAACAATCAGGTGATAAAGCAGGTCCGCCCCTTCATAAATAAAGTTTTCGTCGTCGTTGGCCATTGCCCCGATGATGGTTTCCACTGCTTCTTCTCCCACTTTCTGTGCAATTTTGCGTGTTCCTTTTTGGAATAAGGAAGTCGTGTAAGAATTCTCGGGCATCTCTTCCTTTCTCTTATCTATAAAATCCTGTAGGTATTTGAGGAAATAGAGGTCGTCTTGTTTATTAACCTCGTTCCAGCAGGTATCGTTTCCGGTATGACATACAGGTCCTACGGGGTTTACTTTTATTAAAAGGCTGTCGTTGTCACAGTCGGAAGCGATGGAAACGAGGTTCAAAAAGTTTCCGCTTTCTTCTCCTTTCGTCCATAATCTTTTTTTTGTCCTGCTGTAGAAAGTGACCTTGCCTGTTTCCCGGGTTTTTGCCAAAGCCTCTTCATTCATAAAACCAAGCATTAATACTTTGTTGGTCGTGTTATCCTGTATAACAGCCGGGATCAGTCCATTCCCCAATTTCTCAAAATCAAGTTCCATTTCAGTATTTATTTTAGATTCATTTTTTCCTTATCGTACCGGAATTTTTTTACTGCGAAGGTAGTCTTTCAGGTCCGGAATGGCAATCTGCTTATAGTGAAAAATGCTTGCTGCCAGTCCTGCATCCGCTTTTCCTTTTGTGAATACATCTACAAAATGGTCCATGTTGCCTGCGCCTCCCGAAGCGATAATCGGGATTTTAAGCATGTCTGCCATTTTTGAGAGTTCCTCATTTGCAAATCCGTTCCTGGTCCCGTCGTGGTCCATCGAGGTAAAAAGAATTTCCCCCGCTCCCCGGTCTTCCGCTTCTTTTGCCCAGCTGAACAGTTCTTTTTCCGTGGGGATCCTGCCTCCGTTGACAGTCACGGTCCAGCGTCCGCCGTAGTTCTTTGCATCGATGGCAACGACAACGAACTGCGTGCCGAAATTTAATGCCAGTTCGTCGATCAGTTTTGGGTTACGGACTGCCGAGGAGTTGATGCTGACTTTATCAGCCCCCGCACTTAGTAAGGCTTCTGCATCTTTTACTTCGCTGATGCCCCCTCCCACAGTAAAGGGAATATTTAATTCCCGGGCGATCCGCTTTACCAGTTCGACAAAAGTTTTTCTTCCTTCGTGCGTAGCTGTGATGTCCAGGAAGACCAACTCATCGGCCCCCTGTTCCGCATACAAGGCCCCCAGCTCGACCGGGTCCCCCACTGATTTGATATTGATGAAGTTGATGCCTTTCACGGTCTGTCCATCCTTAATATCCAGGCAGGGTATAATTCGTTTTGCAAGCATAATCTCAATGTTTTTATTTTAAGTTTTGTTTCAGTATAAAATTCAGGCTTATTCCGATAATAATGGCCAGCGTGAATGATGTCAAAGTTCCAAGTAAAAAATATTCGGCTTTTTTATTGCCGTCCTTTTGCGTATCGTTGAAACGAAAGATCGATTTGGCTGCGACAAGAAATCCGATCGCTTCAAAGTGCCCGCTTAGAACAAAAATAAGAATCAGTATTCGCTCGAGGATCCCGATCCACCCGGAAGAGTCAATTTTGCCTGGCTGATTTTCTGTTTTAGTAACAGACTGAAGAAAGATCCCGGTGAAGATTCCCAACGGGTTGGTAACGATTATAAAACCACAGGCATAAATCCACCATTGAAGCAGTCCTTCCGGTTTTACGTTTCCCTGGGAAAGTTCGGCCAGAATCCAAATAACACTTATGTGCACCAACTGGTCTGTTAAAAATGTTGATGTACTGTTCTTCACAGAGGTTTTTATCAGGTCGGTCAGGTAATGCGTTAAGAAAATGACCGGTATAAACCACCAGAGTTTACCCTGCATCGTAAATAGCACAGGAAGAACTGAGGCAATCATTGCATGAATAAGTAATTTCCCCGATTTCCAGCCATTTTCTTTCTTGTGGAGAACCCAGCTTGTTGGTTGGAGCCAGAAGTCAGCGATCAGATGACCGGCAAGAAGAGGGAAAAACAATTCATTCATGTTCTGCTTTTTTTATGAAATTCTCGTACCATGCTAAATATTGACGAATTGCCTCCCATTTGCTCGATTTTAAGGTTTTGCTTACAGCAGCCTGAGATATGTTTAGCTTTTCTGCAATATCCCGTTGTGTTTCAGCCTGGGGGATCATTGATAGCACCGATGCTTGTCCCGGTTTCCAGTCTGCAATAATGGTTTCCGTCAGTAATAAGGTAATATCAAGGCTGGGTTGTATTTCCGGATGATTGACAACTATTTTCAGGATTCTTCCTTGCGACTTCATTTCATCCAGTTGGTGCCCTGATAGTAGAAATGCTTCTCCTTCAGATTGCAAAACATCTTTGGGGTGAAGTTTCGATATTGTTCCAATGCCAATGCTTATTCGAGCCATGGTTTCAGCTGTCGAAATGATAATGGCCTGGATAAAAATCGCTAACCAGGCGGCCTTTTCTTTTGTACACATTAGCTGAAAACTATCACCACGGTAAAACTGTAACGGTAAAATAACATCGTTACAATTACCTGTAAAATTTTCAAGTCTGACTTTTAACTCCTCTTTTTGTGTTTCGTTTAAACTGGATGACTTTATCAAATCTCCGGTAATGACGCCTATAATTTTATGTCTGTTCATATACCCAAAATTAACCTCAAAATATTAATTTCACAATAATTAACCGAAAAAGGTTAATTCAATAATAATTAACCGAAAAAGGTTAATTATTGGAGATTAGTCCACTCGTTTAATTATTGATAAAATTTTTTGATATCGTTCAGTGAGATCCTGTTTTCGTAGATCGCCTTTCCGGTGATAACCCCGGGAACACCCATCTCGTTCAGATTATAAATATCATCCATCGAGGATATCCCTCCGCTGGCAATGAGTTCCAGTCCGCTGAACTTTTCCATGATCTCCTGGTAAAGTTCCGTACTGGGGCCCGACAACATGCCATCGCGGGAGATGTCAGTCGATATCACTTTGGTAATTCCTTCGGAAGTATAGCTTTCTATGAAATCGAGAATCGGTAATTCCGATACTTCCTGCCACCCGCTTACCGCGATTTTCTTGTCCTTTGCATCGGCTCCCAGGATAATCCTGTCTGGTCCGAACTTCCCGATCCAGCGGAGAAAGGTTTCCCTGCCTTTTACGGCGATGCTCCCCCCGGTAATCATGCTTGCCCCGCATTCGAAGGCAATCCTTAAATCTTCGTCGCTTTTCAGCCCCCCTCCAAAGTCGATGATTAGCCCGGTTTTGACGGCAATAGTTTCCAATACTTTATAGTTGACAATATGTTTGGCTTTGGCGCCATCCAGATCGACCAGGTGCAACCGTGTTATACCCGCATCTTCGAACATTCTTGCTACTTCCAGCGGATTTTCATTGTAAACTGTTTTCTGACTGTAGTCACCCTGCGAGAGCCTCACACATTTGGCATCAATGAGATCGATGGCGGGAATGATTGTAATTTGCGTTCCTGAGTTGTATCGCATTTAATTTTTGTTTTTAGAAACTATTCTTCGTGTTTTAGAGTCTTTGGCTTTAACTCAATAAACTTCTCCAAAATCCGGGCGCCGACCGTTCCGCTTTTTTCAGGGTGAAACTGTGTCGCATAAAAATTGTCTTTATGCAGGGCAGCACTGAACAGATTGATGTAATTTCCGATGGCTGCGGTATGTTCTCCAACCGTGGCGTAGTAGGAATGAACGAAATAGACAAACTGGTTTTCAAGCGAGGGGTCGAACAGTTCGCTTTTCAGTTTAGTAATGTTGTTCCAACCCATATGGGGGACCTTTGTGATATGCTCCATCCCCTTTCCCGGGACAAAGCGTTTCACTGTTTCTTCAAAAATTCCCAGGCACTGGGTGTCTCCTTCTTCCGAGTAACTGCACATGAGTTGCAGTCCGAGGCAAATCCCGAGTACTGGCTGCTTTAATTCAGGAATGAGCAGGTCAAGCCTTTCCTTCTTCAGGTAGGCCATTGTCGTACTGGCTTCTCCAACACCAGGAAAGATCACTTTATCTGCTTTCCTGATTTTTTCATGATCGCCGGTAATTTCAGCCTGTACTCCAAGGCGGAGCAACGCGTTGCTTACCGATTCTATATTTCCTGCGTTGTATTTTATAATGACAATGTTCATTGCAATAGTTTTTTAATAAATAACCGTCCGGCAATCCGGCCACTTAGCCATTCATTCATATTTTTTCATCCGGTTGATACAACTAATAAGTATTTATTCTATTTTTGTACCACATTTTTTACGGCGCATTCTTCTAACGGTTAGGAAACCTGTTTCTCAATCAGGTAATAGCAGTTCGATTCTGCTATGCGCTACCGTTTTTAATGCTTTTCCAGCAACTTTTCAATTACCTTTTTCATATCATTAAATTCATCTTCCTTATACAGTCTTGTCAGAAAAACAATCTTCCCGTTTCGGTCGATAATGACATTGCGGGTTACCCCTGCATCTTTGCCTGCATAGGAATAAAAAATATTTCCTTCCGGGTCCAGCAGCATCGGGTAGGTGACAGGAATTTCTTTTCTAAAGCTTTCGGCTTTCTCTGCCGGTTCTTTCAGGTCGATGCCAAACAATGAAAAATCAGGATTGTCCTTGAGTCTTTGCCAGATCTCTTTCTCGATATGCGGCATTTCTTTTCTGCAAACAGAGCACCAGCTGGCTGTGAACTGAAGCATGACTATTTTCCCTTTCAGGTCGGAGAGGCGGACCGTTTTTCCATCAGTCGTAACCGTTGTGAAATCAGGGGCAGGCTGTCCTGTTTTTACGATATAGCCATAGTCTGCGGGGACTTCCTTTTGCAACGTCTGGGCCTTGATTGTCGTTGCTGTGAGAAATAGTAGAATGATTATCCGGTATTTCATTTTTTTGATTAATTAAAGACAACTGTTTTATTTCTGTAAACCAGTATTTTTCGTTGAAGATGCTTAAATACTGCATGTGAGAGGACAATTTTTTCCAGGTCACGACCTTTCCTGATGAGACTTTTAACCGTATCTACGTGGCTGCAACGGGTTACATCCTGCTCAATGATCGGGCCGGCATCCAGATCGCCGGTTACATAATGACTGGTAGCTCCGATTAGTTTAACCCCGCGTTCATGGGCTGCGTGATAAGGTTTGGCCCCTGCAAACGCCGGCAGGAAAGAATGATGGATGTTGATGATTTTATTCGGATAATGATCCACAAATTCTTTCGACAGAATTTGCATGTAACGGGCCAGAACGATAAAATCGACTTTGAGATCGGCTAAAAGTTTCAGCTCTGCGGCTTCCTGTTCTTCCTTATTTATGGTATCGACCGGGAAATAATAAAAGTCTATGTCAAACCGTTCAGCAACAGGTCTCATATCCTCGTGGTTACTCACGATTGCAGGAATATCCACATCCCATTCTCCTGCTGTGTAGCGGGCAAGGATATCGAACAGGCAGTGGGACATTTTCGATACAAAAATTGCCATGCGGGGGATATCCCTGGAAAAGTAAATCTTCCATTCCATTTCCAGACGTGAGGCAATAAGTGTTTCAAAATATTCACCGATCTTGCCGGACGGTATGGAAAAATCATCCAGTTCCCATTCCACCCTCATGTAAAAGATTTTTTGTGCCCGGTCAACGTACTGATCCAGGTTGATAATATTCCCGTTGTTTTTATTTAAGAATTCGGTCACTGTTGCCAGTATCCCCTGCCTGTCTGGGCAGTGGATCAGTAATATGGCCGTATTTTTTTTCTCGTGTAAAGGTTTTATACTTTTCATACATTAGGGGTATTTAGAGTGCGCCTTTAGTTGAGGGCAGCTCGAAGTTGAACACGTCTTTTCTGATTGCCATTTTCAAGGCCCGGGCCAGGGCTTTGAATATTCCTTCTATTTTGTGATGTTCATTTTGTCCTTCTGCCTTTATATTGATATTTGATAGTGACGTGTCAGAAAATGACTTGAAAAAGTGGAAGAACATTTCTGTTGGCATTTCCCCGATTTTTTCACGATTGAATTCAGCGTTCCAGACAAGCCAGGGACGGCCTCCAAAGTCGATAGCCACCTGGGCCAGGCAATCATCCATGGGCAGGCAATAACCATATCTTTCGATACCTCTTTTGTCGCCCAGCGCTTTTCGGATGGCTTCACCGAGTGCAAGCGCCGTGTCTTCTATTGTATGGTGTTCGTCAACCTGAAGGTCGCCGTTCACCTGTATTTTCAGGTCGATTCCCGAATGACGTGCGATCTGGTCCAGCATGTGGTCGAAAAAGCCCAGCCCTGTGCTGATGTCGCCTTTCCCTTTTCCATCGAGGTTAATTTCTATTTTTATTTGTGTCTCTTTCGTGTTCCGCACGATAACGGCAGTCCTCTCGGGAGCTGCTACCCTGGCGTAAATATCATCCCAATGGCTGGTTACTAAAACGCAATGCCCGGAAAGACCTTTTTCCTGCAGTTTGGCGGTCAGGCTGCCATCGTTTATCAGGATTCCCTTTGTTCCCAGATTTTTGGCCAGTTCGATGTCGGTTAGCCTGTCGCCTATTACAAAGCTGTTTTCCAGGTCGTAACTGCCGTTCATGTATTTGCCAAGCATTCCGGTACCGGGTTTCCTTGTGGGCAGCTTGTCTTCAGGAAAACTCCTGTCGATCAGGACATCGTCGAATTCAATGCCCTCGTTTTTTAATGCATTCAACATTTTCCGGTGAGCCGGCCAAAAGGTTTCTTCAGGGAAGGAAGGAGTTCCCAGTCCATCCTGGTTTGTAACCATAACCAACTCGTAATCCAGATTTTTTGTTATGAAATACAGGTTGCGGAATACTCCGGGTATGAATTCAAGTTTTTCCAGTGAATCGATTTGTTCGTCTTCCGTCTCACTGATCAGCGTTCCGTCTCTGTCGATAAAAAGGACTTTCTTCATTCGGAATAGAATTAATTTTTATAGAAGTTTATGTAACGTATCCAGCAAGATCCCGTTTTCATCAGGAGAGCCAACTGTTATGCGCAGACTGTCGGAGCATAAGGTTATTTTTGAGCGGTCGCGGACAATGATCCCTTCCTTTACCAAAAGGCTGTACACATTACGTGCATTATGCATTTTGACTAACAGGAAGTTGGCATCAGAAGGGAAAACCTTCTCTACGAATGAAAATTGTTTTATTGCTTCTGCCAGTTTTGTACGTTCCCCGATCAGCATTTCGACCCATTTGTTTTTTTCATTCTCAAGCCCGGTCAGCTCGAGCGCTTTTTGCTGGGTCAGTATATTGATGTTGTAAGGATACTTTATTTTGTTGAACACCTGTATGATCTGCGGATCGGCGAAAGCCATGCCCAATCTTACACCTGCCATTCCCCAGGCTTTTGAAAAAGTTTGCAGGATGATCAGGTTGGGGTACCGTTCAAGCTCAGGAAGCAGGGTTGCACCCGGCGCAAAGTCGGTATAGGCTTCGTCGAGAATGACTATTCCCTGAAAGTCACCGATCACCTTTAGTATCTCATCTTTGTCCATCAGGTTCGAGGTCGGGTTGTTTGGTGAGCACAGAAAGATCAGTTTCGTCTGGTTGTCTGTTTTTTGAAGCAGCTCATCGGCTTTGAACCTGAAATCTTCATTGAGTCTCGACTTTCTGACTTCGATGTCATTGATTTCTGCCGCCACCTCGTACATGCCATAAGTCGGATCGATCGAGACCATATTGTCTATCCCCGGCTCGCAGAATGCCCGGAAAACCAGGTCGATCGGTTCGTCGCTCCCGTTTCCCAAAAAAATCTGTTCCGGACAGCAATGTTTAATGCCGGCGATTTTTGTTTTTAGTTGCCGTTGTAACGGGTCAGGGTACCGGTTATATGGTTGATTATATGGGTTTTCGTTGGCATCGAGAAAAACCATGGCCTCTCCCGAGTATTCATCACGGGCGGAAGAGTAAGGTTTTAGTTTTTTTATATTTGGCCGGATAAGGTTTTCGATTTCCATAAAGTTTCAAATGTTCTTATGAATTCAGTTTTTTAAGTCTTAAAGTAACCGCATTTTTGTGTGCTCCAAGTCGTTCAGCTTCCGCCATTGTTTCAATTATAGGTCCCAGGTTCCTGATTCCCTCTTCAGTGATTTCCTGGAACGTGATTTTTTTCAGGAAACTGTCGAGGTTAACGCCACTGTAAGAACGGGCCCACCCGTTGGTCGGCAGGGTATGGTTTGTTCCCGAAGCATAATCTCCGGCGCTTTCCGGGGTATAGTTTCCAAGAAAGACAGATCCTGCATTGACAACCTGTTCGGCTATTTGCAGATAGTTTTTCATGGAAATGATCAGGTGCTCCGGCGCATACTCATTAATGAGGTCAATCATGTCTCTTTCCTGATCAAGCACAATGGCAACACTGTTCTTTAGCGCTTTTGTGGCAATCGCTTCACGGCTGAGTTCCGCCAATTGCTTAGACAGCGCTTTTTCTGTTTGTTCCACGACAGAAGTACTATTGGTTACCAAAATTACCTGGGAATCGGGCCCATGTTCAGCCTGCGAGAGCAGATCTGATGCAATAAACGCAGGATCGGCTGATTTATCGGCCATGATGGCGACTTCAGAAGGCCCTGCCGGCATATCAATTGATACGTCACTGATACCGACCAGTTGTTTGGCTGTCATGACATATTGGTTACCAGGACCAAAAATTTTACTGACACGGGGGACATTGCCAGCTCCGTATGCCATTGCCCCGATAGCCTGGACCCCGCCAAGCCTGAATATCTTTGTAACTCCCACTGTTTTTGCCGCAAAGAGGATGGCAGGGTTTATTTTGCCTTCCTTATCCGGAGGGGTACAAAGAATAATTTCACGGCACCCGGCTATTTGGGCGGGGATGGCAAGCATTAAAACTGTTGAGAAAAGAGGGGCCGAACCTCCCGGAATATAAAGCCCTACTTTCTCGATGGCTACAGCTTTCTGCCAGCACAGAACGCCGGGGGTTGTTTCTATTTTTTTAAGATCAGGACGTTGTGCTTCATGAAACTTGCGGATATTCGTTGCTGCAGTTTCTATCGCGGAGCGGAGGCCAGTATCCAGAAGCCCCGCGGCTTCTTCGAGTTCGTCATCGCTGACCGCAATTTTATTCAGAACGATACCGTCAAACATTTCCGTATATTTCAGGACAGCCTGTTCTCCGTTCTCCCTTATGTCGTCCAGTATCTTTTTTACCTTTTCTGTCAGTTCCGACGCGCTGATCAGCGGACGTTTCAAAATGTCCGGCCAGTCTTTTTTTTCGGGATTGAGGTATAACTTCATCTTTTTTATTTATCAGATCAGAAATAAAAATAACAGAGATTAACCATCATCATTTGGTGATGAACCTTGTCAGAAGATCATTTTTTCAATCGGTATAACCAGGATTCCCTGTGCTCCTGCGGCTTTTAACTTGCCGATCATTTCCCAAAATTCATTCTCTGAAATCACAGAATGGATCGAACTCCATCCTTTTTCAGCAAGAGGGGTTACGGTGGGGCTCTTCATTCCCGGAAGGATCGCAGATATTTCCCCGATTTTTTCGTTCGGCGCATTCAATAGAATATATTTTTTACCTTCAGCCCTTTGTACCGATTCCATCCGGAAGATCAACTCGTCGAGGATGGCTTTCTTTTCTGCGCTCAGGTTGGGGCATGCAATTAATAGTGCTTCCGATGGAATAACGACTTCTACCTCCTTTAACCGGTTACTGATCAGGGTTGAGCCCGAGCTGACAATATCAAAGATTGCATCTGCAAGTCCAATGCCCGGAGCAATTTCAACAGATCCAGTAATGACATGAATATCTGCATTAATATGATGTTTGTCCAGAAATTCCTGCAGGATTACCGGGTAAGAGGTGGCAATTTTTTTTCCTTTAAAATAATCGAGCCCGGTATATTCTTCAGATCTCGGGATAGCCAGGGATAGCCGGCATTTGCTGAATCCCAGACGTTTGGCGATGACAACATTTTTCTTTTTTTCAAGCATCTCGTTTTCTCCCACAATGCCGATATCAGCAACGCCGTCGGCAACTGTCTGGGGAATGTCGTCGTCGCGCAGGAACAACGCTTCCAAAGGAAAGTTTTTTGCAGTTGCCAGCAATTCCCGTCCATTGAGGGAGAATTTTAATCCCGCTTCCCTGATGAGCTCCATTGAATCTTCGTACAAACGCCCTTTGTTTTGAATGGCAATCTTTAACTGTGTCATTTTGTCAAGAATTAGAATAAATAAAAAAGGCCTACCTTGCAGGTAAGCCTTCTTTGGGTTCATATTTTTTCAGAAAAAACAAAAGAATTACGGCCTACCGGTGAATAGGTTATTCCAATGATGGCCGCAATGTCCTTGTCTTTTGATCATGTCTCTTCTGTTTTATGCTGCAATTATAGTGATAAAATGAAATGATACCAAAATAATTGTTGTTAAATTATAAATAAGAGACGGATATTTATACCTATTTTAATCTTTCACGAAATTTATCATTTGTATTTGCAATCGATTGCATAAAAGTTTTATATTTGGATTTTGTTATAAACAGACTAAACCAATTGAGATGAAAAAGTCAACCTTATTTTTGATTATAGCGCTGGTATTCAATTTTGTAAATGCGGAAAACCACTCCGGTAAAAAGCTATTTACGGATAAGTATATTAAACGGACTATGGAGAAAGCTGCTGACTGGCAGCTCGGACATCCCAAACATGAACTTTACGATTGGACAAACGGGGCCTTTTATGCCGGAGTTTTTGCCGCCTGGGAAACAACCGGATCAAAACAACTTTGGAACGCCATGGTCGGAATGGGAGAGGCTAACCAGTGGAAGGCCGGCCCCAGGGTGACTCATGCCGACGATTATGCGATCGGGCAAACCTATATCGACCTGTACCGTGTGACAAAAGATGAAAAGATGATTAAGCCATTCAGGGAGGCAGTGGATAAGTTTATGGAAACCCCTTACGAAAAGGGAGAAATTAATCCGATTACTTGGTGGTGGTGCGATGCCCTTTTCATGGCTCCCCCTGCAATGGTAAAACTGGGCATGACCCTTGGGGAAAACAAATACTTGGAGTATAGTGATAAGCTATTCAAGGAAACTTATGATTTGTTGTATGATAGAGAAGAAGATCTTTTTGCCCGCGACAAGAGCTTCCAGACTAACTGGAAGGACCCGAAATATGAATCAAACGGGGAAAAAATATTTTGGTCGCGGGGGAACGGATGGGTTATGGGTGGTTTGGTCAGGATTTTGAGTGAGTTGCCGGCAGATTATAAAACACGTCCTTTCTATGAGAAAATCTTCGAAGCTATGGCTCAACGTATCGCAGGGCTGCAACAGGAAGACGGATTATGGAGGGCCAGTCTGCTCGATCCGGAGGCATACCCGGGAGGAGAAGCCAGTGGTTCCGGTTTTTATACTTATGCATTGGCATGGGGAATCAATAACGGGCTGCTTGACCGGGACAAATACCTGCCCGTGGTCAGGAAAGCCTGGATCGGACTGAATAGCCTTATTCAGCCGGATGGCCATGTGGGATGGGTGCAACCTGTCGGGGCCGACCCAAAAAAGAATTTCTCGGCCGATAGCTGGGAGGTCTATGGTACCGGAGCATTCTTGCTGGCAGGCAGCGAAGTCATCAAAATTAAATGGTAGTGCGGATTATGTTCTGTAATCCCTGAAAAGGGACTCCCGGATATGCAGATAGTTTGGAGTGAAACCGTGGATACGGGGAACCGTTACCCTGGTTCCTTGAATAACAAATTTGAGTAAGTTTTCCGGAGATAAAAAAGAGAGCTACTCCCTAAAGAAGTAGCTCTCTTTTTTATCTGTTATCATCGCGTATTTTTATTCAAAAATGTCCCTCATTTTTTCAAAGAAATTCCGGTCTCCTGCTCCAGGTATCTCCTGGAAATTAGGCGATTGCTGGAGTTTTTCAAGCATTTTCCGTTCTTCTGAAGAGATTTTTTTAGGGATCCAGGCATGGATCCGAACCAGCAGGTCACCCTTTCCGTACCCATTTATATCAGGTAAGCCTTTCCCCCTTAATCTTAATATTTTCTCGGGTTGGGTCCCGGCTTCTATTTTTACTTTTACTTTACTCTCAACCGTTGGAATTTCAGCTGTCGTCCCCAGAATAAAGTCGGGCATATTGATAAAAAGATTATAAATCAGGTTATTCCCGTCCCTGATAAGTTCCGGGTGATTTTCTTCCTGTACGACAACCAAAAGGTCCCCGTTTATTCCGCCATGCCGTCCTGCATTTCCTTTTCCGGCAACATTAAGCTGCATTCCTTCTGCCACACCTGCCGGAATATTGATTGTAACAACTTCCTCGTCCCTGACGACACCTTCACCATGACAGTTCGGACATTTATTTTTTATGATCTGGCCTTCTCCGTTACAGGCAGGACAGGTCGATGTCGTTTGCATTTGCCCGAGAAGCGTGTTTGTAATCCGGGTAACGTGTCCGCTTCCATGGCAGGTGGTACATGTCGTAAAGTCAGAACCACCTTCTGCTCCGGTACCATGACATACATCACAGGGAATATACTTCTTTAACCTGAGTTTTTTTTCGACGCCGTTGGCAATATCGTTGAGGTTCAGGACTACTTTTACCCGAAGATCGGAGCCACGGTGTACCCGTTTCCCCTGACTTCGTGAGCCGCCAAAACCGCCAAATCCGCCAAAACCACTGCCAAATCCACTTCCGAAAATATCTCCGAACATAGAGAAAATGTCATCCATTGACATATCATGCTGGCTAAAGCCGCCCCCGGAATTACCCATACCAGCATGACCGAATTGATCGTAGCGTTGTCTTTTCTGGGGATTACTCAGAACTTCATAAGCCTCTGCTGCTTCCTTAAATTTTTCTTCCGCGTCTTTATTTCCCGGATTTTTGTCTGGATGATACTGGATTGCTTTTTTTCTGTAAGCTTTTTTTATCTCTTCCGCAGATGCGTTTTTTTCGACACCCAAAACTTCGTAATAGTCTCTCTTAGCCATGCTCTAATATTTTAAGGTTACTCGCCCACAACAACCTTGGCAAACCGAATAACCTTGTCGTTAAGCTGATATCCTTTCTGAACGACATCGATAACCTTACCCTTTAATTCTTCTGTTGGTGCAGGTATTTTTGTGATAGCTTCATGAAGATCGGTGTTGAATTCTTTTTCTTTTGCTTCGATCTCCTTTATGCCATTCTGTTTTAGGAAATCCTGAAATTTGTTGTAGATAAGCGTGATTCCTTGTTTTAATGGATTCTCTTCATCCATATTTCCAAATGCGGAAAGAGCCCTCTCGAAATCGTCAATTACCGGGAGTATATTAATCAGGACACTTTCTCCTCCCGATTTCATCAATTCCATTTTCTCTTTCAGTGTCCGTTTACGAAAATTGTCAAATTCAGCCTGCAGCCGGAGATGCCGGTCTTTTATTTCTGCAACCTCATTTTCCAACTTTTCTATTTGTTCGTGTGCCCTGTCTTTGTCTTTTTTTGTTTTCTTTTCTTCCTTCTCTTGTTTCTCTTCATGTGGCGCAGGTTCCTTTTGTGCCTGTTCCTGGTTCTCCTTTATATCATCGGTTTGTTGTTCCTGTTCGTTTATTTTTTTTTCATCTGCCATATTTTTCCCTATTTTTTAATATTAACGAAATGGTTGTTCGCAAAAATACTGCCACCGGAGATTCCTGGACAAGATGGCACATATTTTCTTTCAGGCTGACAAAATTAAGAAAACAGTGTCAGTCTTTACACCTGGTCAACCGGAAGATTTTTTTATAATATTATTTTATCAATAACTGGTTCAGTGTTTTTTCCAGTTCGGCACCTCTCAGATTTTTTGCAACAATGATACCGTTTGCATCAATCAAAAAGTTCATGGGAATGCTTCTTATTCCATAAAGGGCAGCTGGTGCTGAGTTCCATCCCTGCAGATCGCTGACATGGTTCTCCCAGCTCAGGTTATCGTCTGAAATTGCCTTTTGCCATGCCTTCTTGTCGTTGTCAAGCGATACGCTGAATATGGTGAAACCTTCTCCTGATTTAAACTTAGAATCTTTATATTTACTGTAGGCTTCAACAACATTGGGGTTCTCCCTCCGGCAGGGAGGGCACCATGAAGCCCAAAAATCGATAAGTACAGTTTTTCCCTTGAGGGAAGAAAGACTTAATAATTCTCCGTTTATTGATTGAGCAGTAATTTCTGGGGCTTTGTTCCCAACGTCTGTTCCGGTCTTTTCCCCATTTTTCGCATTAGCATAGGCAACTATTCCTGAAAAGAGGAACAGGGTAATCATTAATTTCAGTTTCATATCCGCAAAATTGGTTAATATTCTCATTTTTTGTTTTATAAATTCCCCACTAACTGGAAATAAACAGGGAACCCCAGACAAATAACAATTTATCATCTGGCAGGTTTGTGGTTTAGCGGGTTTCAACAATTGTACCAAAAGTTAAGGTCAAAAGACGGAAGGTGAGTTATTGTTTTTTAGTCAATTCTGGAAATAGAGGCCCCTATAGCATTCAGCCTGGTATCGATCTGTTCATATCCCCGGTCGATCTGCTCAATATTAAGGATTTTACTGGTACCTTGAGCTGACAAAGCTGCAATAAGTAAGGCAACACCGGCCCTGATATCCGGAGATGACATTTTCGTTCCCCTTAACTGATACTTTCTGTTGAGACCGATAACCGTTGCCCGGTGCGGGTCGCAGAGGATTATCTGTGCCCCCATATCGATCAGTTTATCCACGAAGAACAACCGGCTTTCGAACATCTTCTGGTGGATTAAAACACTTCCTTTGGCTTGGGTGGCAACGACGAGAAAAATGCTCAGAAGGTCAGGGGTGAGTCCTGGCCAGGGAGCATCGGCAATAGTCATAATCGATCCATCGATAAATGTTTCTATTTCATATTCATCGTGGACTGGTACGAAAATATCATCATCTTTGATTTCAACATTGATGCCCAGTCGTTTAAACGATGACGGTATGATTCCCAGGTATTCGGTCCCGGCACGGGGAATGGTAATTTCGGAACCAGTCATGGCAGCCAGCCCAATGAAGCTTCCTACTTCGATCATGTCCGGAAGAATAGAATGGCTACATCCTTTCAGTCTGTTCACTCCTTCTACGCTGAGCAGGTTCGATCCGATTCCGCCAATTTTTGCGCCCATGGATACCAGCATTTTAGATAGTTGCTGGATGTAAGGTTCGCATGCTGCATTATAAATGGTTGTTGTTCCTTCGGCCAGCACGGCAGCCATCAGGATATTAGCAGTACCTGTTACCGAAGCTTCTTCCAGCAACATATAGCCTCCTGTAAGTTTTTCTGCTGTTACCGTATAAAAGCAATGCTGCATGTCGAATTCAAAGGATGCCCCCAGTTTTTGAAGTCCCACAAAATGAGTATCCAGCCTGCGTCTTCCAATCTTATCTCCCCCGGGTTGCGGGATAAAGGCCCTTCCATAGCGGGCAAGCAATGGGCCGACGATCATGATGGATCCTCTGAGGCTAATGGCCTTCTCTGCAAACAAATCTGTTTCGAGGTAGGCCATATCCAGATTATCTGCCTGAAATGTATAGACTCCTTTCAGAAGCCTTTTTACCCTGACTCCCAGCTCTTTCAATATCCCGATCAGTTTAAGTACATCACTGATCTCAGGAATGTTGGATATTCTGACTTCCTCTGCCGTTAGCAGTGTCGCGCAAATAATTTCAAGTGCTTCATTTTTTGCACCTTGTGGCTCGAGTATGCCTTTTAGTTTTTTCCCTCCTTCAATTTGAAATGTTGCCATCTCTGGAGTATTTTCTTAAGTAACTGATAAGTTTATGTTTGATAATTGGGGATCTGGAACCCCTGGATTATTCAGGGACAACCTGACCGGTTAATATATCCGGTTACTTAATCGTTTTTACGGTGCTTCTTGAGGTTTCTTTGCCCTACTACCGTTTTTGTATTCTTTTTCCTGTTACGGAAGAGAATATCCTTTGTTTCTGTCAATCCCAGGTCTGACCTTTTAATCCTTCCATGCGACAATATCTCTAAGTCGGCATATATTTTTTCATCATCAACGGTATCTTTATTCCATACCAGATAGCTCTTTTTCATGTGATTGGCGAGTAGTTTGATCAGTGCTTCCTTTTCCTCGCCGCTTTCATAATGAGCTGCTTTGTCTACAAGAGATTCGAGTATTTTCCCGTAATGACGGAGCTTTATTTTCCCGAAATCGTAGTCGATCCGTTTTGGGGGCTCATTGAATGTTTCTCTTCTTGGCGGATCATAGGGATAGTCTATGTCCAGTTTGAAATCAGACATAATGGCCAGGTGATCCCATAGTTTATGTTTAAAATCATTGATGTCCCTCAGGTAAGGGTACATATTGCCCATAATGTCGATGACCGTCTTTGCGGCACGATTTCTTTCATCCCAGTTTTCAATGGTCAGGATATGATCGACCATATTTTGAAGATTCCGCCCGTATTCGGGCAAGGGTAGTTTCTTACGACTTGAATTGTAATCCATTTAAAAAATATATAAATAAAATGTTGAATAAACCAAAAAAGGTTGTGTGTTTGGTAATAATCCTGATAATCAGCGGTAAATGTAATTGCGCTGCAAATCTAGATTAAAAAATCCAGCTGTCAAACTTTTTGCTAAAAAACTTGTACTGTTTGTGTTAAATCAAAAACATTCAAAAAACAGTTCTCAGCGAATAATCCTGAGTTTTGCAAACTTCAGGAGCAGCTGTTTTTGTCCGGTATTCCGGAAAAAGACCGTTGCTTTGAGGTTGGGGAATGAACCTTCAACCTGAAGAACTTTGCCCTGGCCAAAGCGTTGATGCTCAACATTCATGCCAGCTTGTATATCCCTGGGGTCATCCCCGTCAAAAATTTGCGACTGTTTCTTTGCTTCCCTTAGTTTTAATAATTTTTCACTCATAGCCTGTTGATGCTCAATCAGAGGCCGCTTCGTTTTTATGTCGCCCGATGCCACCGTAAATTTTTGTGTCTGAGGTATGGCTTGTATTTCCGGTTCAAATCCCAATCCTCCATCTTCGGGCATTTCCAGGTACTGCGGATCAATTTCCGCTATAAAACGGCTTGGATTGCAAAAGTCAAGTTTTCCCCACCTGTACCTTTGTTTTGCAAAACTTAGATAAGCATTTTCCTCAGCTCTGGTCAATGCGACGTAAAACAAACGGCGTTCTTCCTCGAACGATTCCAACGTAGGACCTGCGCCCATCGGGGCAGAGGGGAACAGGTTTTCTTCAATACCGACAACAAAAACGTTTTTAAATTCCAATCCCTTGGAAGAGTGCACTGTCATCAGGGTGACTTTGTCCTTATCTTCCTCTTTATCTGTATCCTGATCAGTCAGCAAAGCAACATCTTCCATGTAATTTGCCAGCGAATTCAAGGCCCCTTCTTCCCGGGCATTGATCGTAAATTCCTGAATCCCGTTTAGTAATTCCTGAATATTCTCAAAGCGGCTTAACCCTTCCGGGGTCTGATCCTTATAGAGATCCTTCATGATCCCGGTCTGAGTAGCAACAGTGCTGGCCATCTCGTATGCATCGGCTTTAGGTGCAGCTTCTGCAAACTGAAGGATTTGTCCTGCAAAGGTAATTAATTTATTTACAGTTCCCTTATTCAATCCGGCAGAATTATCTTGTTCGCTGTTTTTTATGACTTCAAAAATACTTTTTCCTTCAAGAGTTGCTGCCTGTTCCAGCTTTCCCAGGGTTGTATCTCCAATTCCCCGTGCCGGGTAGTTAATAATACGTTTTAAAGCTTCGTTGTCTTTAGGATTTATAACCAGCCTGAAATAGGACAGGATGTCCTTGATTTCCTTACGCTGGTAAAAGGAAAGTCCTCCGTAAATTTTGTAGGGGATATTTCTTTTTCTCAAGGCTTCTTCGAATATTCGGGATTGAGCATTTGTCCTGTACAGGATGGCATAATCTCCGAAATGGTAATGGTTACGCATTCTGGTTTCACTGATCTCGTTGGCAACAAGATATCCTTCTTCATTATCTGTAAGCGCCTGGAAAACTTTGATCAGGTTGCCCTTGCTGTTTTCAGAAAAGACCTTCTTTGGAATTTGCCGTTTGTTTTTTGCTATGATGCTGTTGGCTGCATTAACGATAACCTGGGTGGACCGGTAGTTTTGTTCCAGTTTAAAGATTTGATGGTTCGGGTAATCCTTTTGAAAATTTAATATATTTTCTATCCGGGCACCGCGGAATGAATAGATACTTTGGGCATCGTCCCCAACCACGCAGAGATTTTGATGGATAGCCGCGAGGTTTTTGATGATCAGGTATTGCGAGAAATTAGTGTCCTGGTACTCGTCCACAAGGATATAGTCGAAATGTGTCTGGTACTTTTCGAGTACCTCCTTATGGTCGCGAAAAAGAATATTTGTTTTTAGCAGCAGGTCGTCAAAATCCATCGCCCCGGCAAGAAGGCACCGTTTTTCATATTCTTTATAAATTTCTGATATCCTGGGCATCCTGATGCTCATGTCGTATTCTGTAATCTGGCTGCTTTTTTGATAGGCAGCCGGGGTGATCAGGCTGTTTTTTGCAGCAGATATACGGCTTGAAACCACATTGGGTTTATATGTTTTCTCGTCGAGTTGCATCGACTTTATGATGGTTTTTATTAGACTCTTGGAGTCGGCTGAATCATAAATCGTAAAATTGGAAGGAAACCCTATAATTTCTGCTTCTGTCCGTAAAATTCTCGAAAATATGGAGTGAAATGTTCCCATCCAAAGGTATTTGGCTGTATTGAAGCCAACAATGGATGAGATTCGTTCTTTCATTTCTTTCGCAGCTTTGTTGGTGAACGTAAGGGCAAGAATTTTGCCCGGCTTTACTCCTTTGCTAAGCAGATGGGCAATACGGAACGTTAAAACACGGGTTTTACCAGAACCGGCTCCGGCAATTACCAGGGACGGGCCATCTGTTGACGTTACAGCCTTGCGCTGAGGATCGTTAAGTTCATCTAAATAATTCATTTATAAATTATTTTAGTTGTCACATTGTTTGTCCCGATTTTCGGGAGAACTCCATGGCAAAATATAATTGTTGTCTTCCGTACCAAAGTTTATGAATTTTGTCATGCCTGTTTCTTCGGAAAAGAAACCTATTAAACATGTCGTTTTTTAACGCACTTCTCCTGATTTCTCATTTTTACCCGGAGCCTTTTATTTTTACATGATAAAAGAGAAAAGCAGGAAATAAACTTTTGCACAGGTTTTATGCCTTAAGTTATACTATAATTCAATATCCGGGAAATTCTGGTTCCCTAATCTGTTGCTCCGCAAATCCCTTCCGGGATCTCTGTTTTGTTCCTGGTTGCATAAAAAACGGGATATCCGTGTTTTGCTGTATTCTCTCTTCGCTTTTTTATTTCGAGTTCCTGGTCTTATTCTTTATCGGGTAACTGATTTCCCTATCAAAATATTTCAGCAGGGCAAAAGTAAAACCTATTTCTTAATTTTTTGTTCAGATGGCTCCTTAATTGTAAAAAAAATATAAGCCAGATCAGAACCTGTTTCAAAGTGGAGGATTGGGTACTTTGTCAGTCAGAAATTAACTTTGACTGATAATTTTAGAATTTAATCCGGAGAGATAAAAAATAAACCGGATACTTATATCGAAAAGAAACTTTATTTAGAAGGCCTGAACTTCTCAGTCCAGGCCTTCTTCTTTGTTTATTAATCAGAATTAGAATCCCCTTCAACAATTGGGAATTAGTTTGGATCGTGAATAATATCCAGAAATGCCTGTTTTATTCTTCAACCATCTCTTCAGCATAAGTCGCAAGCAATTCTTCCTGTACTTCCTGCGGAACTTTTTCATATCCATCAAAAGTTATATTAAAAGTCCCTCTTCCCTGAGTGATGGCGCTTAGTGAAGTGGCATACTTAAACATTTCCTTGAGCGGCACCCGTGCACTGATTTTTTCGAGTCCTTTCTCGCTTCCCATGCCCATGATCAGGGCACGGCGTCCCTGAAGATCGCTCATTACGTCACCCAGTTTCTCACTTTGCGCCAATACTTCCAGGTTATAAATAGGTTCAAGAATTTTAGGTCCTGCTTCCCTGAATGCTTTCGAGAACGCATTTCGTCCTGCCAGTTTGAAAGATATTTCGTTCGAATCGACAGGGTGCATCTTGCCATCATATACATATACCCTGATATCGCGGGCATATGATCCTGTCAGTGGACCTTCTTCCATTTTTTCCATGATCCCCTTTAGTATGGCAGGCATGAAACGGGCATCGATCGAACCCCCAACTATGCAATTGTGAAAAATCAGCTTACCTCCCCAGGAAAGCGGGTATTCCTGAGTATCCCGGACAGACATTTTATAGTCCTTACCGTTCAGGCTAAACAAGTTCCTGGGGCCAATACCTTCAACATACGGTTCGATGAACATGTGGACCTCCCCGAATTGGCCGGCGCCCCCGGATTGTTTTTTATGCCTGTAATCGGCCTGTGCTGCCTTGGTAATCGTTTCACGGTAAGGGATCTTTGGGGGCTTGAATTCTATTTCGAGTTTGAAAATATTTTTGTAGAACCACTTTAATGCATTGATATGGTATTCACCCTGGCAGTGGATAATCATCTGCTTTAACTCTTTTGAGTATTCGACAACGTAAGTAGGGTCTTCTTCGTGAAGTTTCTGGAACATTTCTGATACTTTTTCCTCTTCAGACTCATTTACAGCTTTTATTGCAATACTGTGTCTTGCAGATGGAAAAACAATTGGTGCGAATTGGTAAGCTGCTTCTTTTTCACTAAGAGTATGGTTTACCTTGGTCTCTTTAAGTTTTACGGTAGCACCGATGTCCCCGGCAACTATCTCCGGAACTTTTACCCTGCTTTTTCCTGCCGAGACAAATAGTTGGGAAATCCTCTCCTTGTTTCCTGTTTTTGAATTGATCAGATCTTGTCCTTCTTTGACTGTTCCGCTCATCACTTTAAAGTACGTAACTTCTCCCACATGTTGCTCGATAGAGGTTTTAAAAACGAAAAGGGAGGTTGGTGATGAGGCATCCATTTTTGCCTTTTTCCCGTTAAGTTCAGGGACTTCAATAGCCTCAGCAGGAGAGGGGGTGATATTGGTCACGAATTCGAGTAACCGTCCTACCCCGATATTGCGTTTAGCCGAGGTGCAAAAAACAGGGAACAGGCTGCGTTCTATCATGCCCAGTTTAATGCCTTGTCTCATTTCGTCTTCCGTGAGCGAGCCCTTTTCGAAGTAAAGTTCCATCAATTTCTCGTCGTTTTCTGCAGCCATTTCGACCAGGTCATTATGTAGCTTGGCTGCTTTTTCTTTTTCTTCTTCAGGAATTTCAAGAATTTCAGGTTTACCTCCACCCTCGGGGTATCTGTAAAATTTCATTTTCAGAACATCGACGATCGAGTTAAACCCCAGTCCTGTATTGACGGGATACTGAATCACGGTAACTTTGTTCCCAAACAATTTTTTCGATTGGTCAATAGCATTTTCAAAATGAATGTTTTCATTATCCAGCTGGTTGAATACAAGAATGAGCGGTTTTTTTATTTTTTCGGTATAGCGGGCCGAGAACTCGGTTCCGGCTTCTATCCCGTGCGCGGTATTGATTACCAGCAATGCACTTCCTGTGATATGTAAAGAAGAAATCACAGCTCCCCTGAAATCATCCATTCCCGGGGTATCTATAATGTTTATTTTTTTGTTGTTATACTCGCTGTAGAGGATGGAAGAAAAAATAGAATTTCCGTAATCCTGTTCAATGGGGTGGCTGTCTGAAACAGTATTTTTTGCAGTCACGTCACCTCTTCTGCTAATTACTCCACCCTCGAAGAGCATGGCCTCCGCAAGGGTGGTTTTTCCGCATCCGGCATTCCCGATTAAGGTAATGTTCCGGATTTCATTGGTTTTATATACATTCATGATGTTTAGTTTTTATTGGTTAAATATCTTGTCTGAATAAAACTGGTTGTTTTTTACTTCTGCCTCAATCGCTGAAACCGTTCTCGAGGAAGGTTGATTTATCCAAAATTAATAATAATTTGTTAACAAACAACTGTGCGTCTTTTTGATGAATATGTTATTAAAAACTTTTCGAAATATATAATCGCCAGAAAATTAAATAATTTGTTTAAAGATTAAGTGCATATTTTTTATTGGTCTTGTTATTAGGAGATTAATGACGAAAGGTTTTTATTGTAAGTAATACCTAAGGATAATGGTTTTCTTCCTTGAAGGACATGTTTTGGGGACCGCTCGTGAAAATTATTTGTTCTTTTTATGCTTTTGAAGATCTTTCCGGTTATTTTTATGGCTTAAACCTGCTATATGTCTCGTTTCCCGTTTTATAAACAGTACGATGCGATGGATTGCGGTCCCTCCTGTCTGAGGATGATCGCGAAATTTTACGGTAAAAATGTCAGTCTTGATTTTTTAAGGGAGAAATCTCATATATCCAGGGAAGGCGTTTCTCTTTTGGGGATTAGTGATGCAGCCGAAGCCTGCGGGATGAGGAGCCTGGGCACAAAGGTGACCTTTGAGCAGCTCGTAAAGGATGTCCCCAAACCCTGTATTGTACATTGGGATCAGAATCACTTTGTTATATTATATAAGGTGAAAAATGGAAAAGTAAGTGTGGCCGATCCTGCTTTTGGCCTTGCAGACTATTCTTTCAGTGAGTTTAGACGGTACTGGTTGTCATCTGGGGACGGGGGTGGCAGTAAGGGAATTTGTCTGATTATCCAGCCTGCCCCGGCCTTTTACGAGAGACAGGACGAGAATGGCCCGCGAGCCGGATTTTCATTTCTTGTTCAGTATTTGAGGCCGCATCGCCGGTTAATAGCACAGCTTTTTCTTGGCTTTGCGGCAGCAAGTATTATTCAGCTTATTTTCCCCTTCCTGACACAAAGTATTGTTGATGTCGGTATCAGTAACCAGGATATCGGGTTTATTTACCTTGTGCTTATCGCCCAGTTAATGCTTTTTATTGGTCAGACAACGATCGATTTTATACGTTCATGGATCCTTTTGCATATCTCGACGCGTGTTAATATTTCAGTTATTTCAGATTTCCTGATCAAGTTAATGAAATTACCGATTGGTTTTTTTGATACCAAGATGATGGGGGACCTGATGCAGCGTATTCAGGATCACCGAAGGATTGAGCGTTTTATGACAACTCAGACGCTGAATATCCTTTTCTCTTTCATTAACCTTTTCGTTTTTGGGATTGTCCTGGCTGTTTACAGCTGGAAGATCCTCCTTGTTTTCTTTGTCGGGTCGGTAGCCTATATCGGATGGATGTTTCTTTTTATGAGCAGGCGAAAGATGCTTGATTACCAGAAATTTTCGGGATTATCTGACAATCAAAGTATGCTGATCCAGCTTTTTTCCGGGATGCAGGAAATAAAGCTGAACAATTATGAAAAACAAAAACGCTGGGAATGGGAAAATATTCAGGCCCGCTTGTTCAGGATAGAAGTGAAGGACCTGTCGATTGACCAGTATCAGCAAGCCGGTTCTGTGTTCATTAATCAGACGAAGAACATTATTGTTACCGTAATAGCAGCCATGTCAGTACTCAACGGGAACATGACACTCGGTATGATGCTGGCCGTGCAATATATAATAGGACAGCTAAACAGTCCTTTAAACGAGATGATCAGTTTTCTGCACCTGGCCCAGGAGGCACGGATCAGCCTGGACCGGTTAGCTGAAATACACCAGCGGGACGATGAGGAAGCGGAAGGGAAAACGGTACTTTCGGATTTGCCTTCCAACCAGTCGATTTCAGTACAGGATCTTGTTTTTCAATATGAAGGGCCGCATTCTCCCCATGTCCTCGATGAGATCAGCCTCGTAATACCGGAAAAAAAGCTGACAGCCATTGTCGGAACCAGCGGTAGCGGCAAAACAACCCTGATGAAGCTATTGTTGGGGTTTTATCCCCCGGTAAAAGGACGGATCCTCATAGGAGATGCCGACCTTCAGAATTTTTCCCAACAGTGGTGGAGGACAAAGGTTGGGGCTGTAATGCAGGATGGTTTTATTTTTTCGGACACCATTACGAATAATATAATCGTAGGGGATGAGCATCCAGACAGGGAAAGGCTGTTGTTTGCCGCAAAAATGGCTAATATCCTCGATTTTATTGAGCGGTTGCCTTTAGGGTTCAATACCCGGATTGGGCAGGACGGACACGGGCTTAGCCAGGGACAGAAACAGCGGATATTAATTGCAAGGGTGATTTATAAAAATCCGGAATACCTTTTCTTCGACGAAGCGACCAATGCATTAGATTCGAATAATGAACGGGTAATCATGGAAAACCTGGATCAGGTGTATGCCGGGAAAACGGTTGTGGTTATAGCACATCGCCTGAGTACGGTGAGAAATGCAGGACAGATTATTGTGATGGAACAGGGACGGATTGTGGAAAGGGGGACACATGAAGAGCTGACAAGGGAAAAAGGTGCGTATTATAACCTTGTAAGAAACCAGCTGGAACTGGGGACATAAAAAGGAGGCAGCCCGTCCCTGAACGAAATGAGAGAAAGAGGATTGGCCTTTCTGTCTAAAATTGAAAATTTAAATGATTGAAAAATAAATAATTAATTACTTGTATGCCGCAACATAGTGAAGAAGTACAGGAAATCGTTGGCAAATCGCCTTCATGGCTGCTTAGAAGCGGGCTGATGATTATTCTTGTATTTATCCTGCTGCTTTTGTTTGGGGCCTGGTTGTTTCATTATCCGGATATAATCAGTGCCAGGATAGAAATATCTTCTGAAAATCCTCCGGCCCATATTGTAGCGAAAACTTCCGGACGTCTCGACCGTCTCTTTATCCAGGATAATGATACCGTGGCAAAGGGGCAAATCCTTGCTGTAATAGAGAATACCGCTTCTCTTGACGATGTTGGGAAACTGAGGGAAGAGCTGATCCGGGGCAGAAAGTTTTTTAGTTCGTTTGATACCTTATATTATATGCCGGTTTCATCAGGATTGAACCTGGGGGAGATTCAGCCCGATTACTCTTCCTTCCAGAGGCTGTACGCGAATTATATCAGCTTTGTGCGATTGGGGTATTATCCGCAAAAAATAGCTTCATTGAAAAAAAAGGTGATGATGCAACAGGTTTACTGCGAAAGGCTCCGCGATCAGCAGAAGACCCTCCAACGGGAAGTTCAGATCGTTGCCGATCAGTTTGCACGGGATTCTCTTCTCTACCGGAAACAGGTGCTCGCACTGGCCGATTACAAGGATTCGGAAACGGCGATGTTGTCGAAAAAGTTTGACCTTCAGGAGGTACAAACAGATCTGGCGGAAGGGCAGAGGGACCTGGTTGAAATGGAACAATCAGAGATAGGGGGAGCCAAGGAATTTCTGGAACAAACACAAAAATTACAGACTGAGCTTATTGAATCATACAATAACTTAAAGAGCCGTATCCTTTATTGGGAAGACAATTTTGTACTGGAAGCACCGGTTAGCGGGAAAGTTACTTTTACCGAATTTTGGAGCAGGAACCAGCAGATAAAAGAGGGAGATGTTGTATTTTCTGTTGTTCCTTCCCGTGCAACCAGGATCATAGGCAGGGTGGCCTTACCGCTTCTGGGAGCGGGAAAGGTAAGGCCCGGTCAGAAGGTGAACATCCGGCTCGATAACTTTCCCTATATGGAATACGGGACAATCGGAGGGACTGTGAAGTCTGTTTCACTTGTTCCTTCAGGTGATAATTACATTGTTGAAGTAAGCCTTCCCCAGGAGCTGATAACCAATTACCATATACCGGTTAGGTTTAGTCAGGAGATGAAGGGAGATGCAGAAATCGTGACAAACGATCTCCGGTTGATCCAGCGTTTCTTTAACCCGGTTAAGTCTGTGGTTCGGGAGCGTGTGCCCGGGAAGGAAGAAAATGATAAATAAAGAAGACAGGAATTTATCAGGATTATGCCCGTTTCATGATTCCCCGATCCTTTTTTTAATATTTCAGTTAATCCTTCTGCGTAATTTACCTTGTTTAAAATTTGCTTCATTAAAAAAAAATGAAAAAACAATAAGGAAAACGATTGTTCTTTATTGAAAATTAGTACTTTTGCCTGCCGTTTTTGGAGGATTCTGTCAAAAACGGATGCAGGAGTTACGTTATTTTGCAAAAAATCAGTAACTTTGCAGTCCATTTTTTAGGAACATTAAATAAAACAAAATAGTTGTATGCCAACGATTCAGCAGTTAGTTAGAAAGGGGAGACAGTCAAAAGTTGACAAGAGCAAGTCTCCTGCATTGGATTCCTGCCCTCAGAAAAGGGGGGTATGTGTACGTGTTTACACAACTACTCCTAAAAAACCAAATTCAGCCATGCGTAAAGTGGCCAGGGTGAGGTTGACAAACGGCAAGGAAGTGAACGCTTATATTCCGGGAGAGGGTCACAATCTTCAGGAACACTCTATTGTATTGGTACGTGGCGGAAGGGTAAAGGACCTGCCTGGGGTAAGGTATCACCTGATCCGCGGAGCTTTGGATACTGCCGGTGTTGAAGGACGCACGCAAAGACGTTCTAAATACGGAGCAAAGAAGCCCAAAAAATAGAAGTTGGATTTTTTAGTGGTTTGGTTGAGTAAATGATCCCTGCAGGAGGCGCGGAGAACTGAAGCTCAAATAAGTCACAACCAATTCAAGTAACACTAAAAGAAAAGAAATGAGAAAAGCAACACCAAAGAAAAGGATCATTTTACCTGATCCAAAATTTAATGACGTTCTTGTAACAAGATTTGTTAATAACCTGATGGTCGATGGGAAAAAATCCATCGCTTATGGTATTTTCTACGATGCTTTGGACTTGGTGAGCAGTCGTATGAAAAATGAAGAACTTTCACCTCTGGAGATCTGGAAAAAGGCATTGGAAAATATTACGCCGTCTGTCGAAGTAAAAAGCCGCCGTGTTGGTGGTGCCACATTCCAGGTTCCTATGGAAATCCGTCCTGAAAGAAAAGCCGCAATTTCTATCAAAAACCTGATCTTATTTGCACGCAAACGCTCAGGAAAATCAATGGCTGATAAGTTGGCTTCTGAGATTCAGTCTGCATTTAACGAAGAAGGTGGTGCCTATAAAAAGAAAGAAGAAACACACCGTATGGCTGAAGCAAACCGTGCATTTGCTCATTTCCGGTTTTAATTTTCAGCCTAAGGATTTTAGTTTAGTTTAATCAGGATTAGAGAATAATTGGTAATCATGGCTAGAGATCTAAAATATGTAAGAAATATCGGTATTATGGCTCACATTGATGCCGGTAAAACAACAACTACAGAACGTATCCTTTTCTATACGGGGATTACACATCGTATTGGTGAAGTCCATGACGGAGCTGCAACAATGGACTGGATGGAACAGGAACAGGAACGTGGTATTACCATTACTTCTGCCGCTACAACAACCTTTTGGAAATACGGAGATGTTCAGCATCAGATTAATATTATTGATACCCCGGGACACGTCGATTTTACGGTTGAGGTAGAACGTTCACTTAGGGTACTTGATGGTGCTGTTGCTTTGTTTTGTGCAGTAGGTGGTGTTGAAGCACAGTCTGAAACCGTCTGGCGACAGGCAGAAAAGTATGGCGTTCCCCGTATTGGTTTTGTTAATAAAATGGACCGTCAGGGAGCAGATTTTTATAATGTAGTCACTGAAGTTCGGGAAAAGCTAAAAGCAAATCCTGTCCCGGTTCAGATTCCTATTGGTGCCGAAGAAAAATTCGAAGGCGTTGTCGATTTGATCGAGATGAAGGCTATCCGTTGGTATGACGATGATACCTTGGGAACGACCTATGCCCTAGAAGAAATTCCTGCCGATATGATGGAACAGGCACAGGAATACAGGTCGAAAATGGTAGAAGCTGCAGCGGAACAGGATGATGTATTGCTGGAACGCTTCTTTGACGATCCTGATTCCATTACTAAGGAAGAATTGATTAGTGTAATCCGCAAAGCTACTATTGCCGGGACTATTGTTCCGATGATGTGTGGTTCTGCGTTTAAAAATAAAGGCGTTCAGCGTCTGCTTGATGCGGTATGCGCTTATTTGCCGAGCCCGTTGGACAAAGGTGAAGTTGTTGGTAAAGAACCTCAGACCGGTAAAGAACTTGTTCGTCACCCGGATGATGCCCAGCCACTGACAGCACTTGCTTTCAAAATTGCTACAGACCCGTACGTAGGGCGTCTGTGCTTTATCCGGATATATTCCGGTGTTCTGGAAGCCGGGACGACTGTGTATAATTCCCGTACTGGTAAAAAGGAAAGAATTTCGCGTTTGTACCAGATGCACTCGAACAAACAGAACCCAAAAGATCAGGTTGAAGCCGGGGATATTTGCGCTGCAGTAGGGTTTAAAGATATCCGTACCGGAGATACCCTTGCCGACGTTGATCATCCGATAGCTCTTGAAAGCATGACTTTCCCCGAACCGGTTATCGGTATTGCCGTTGAACCAAAGACTCAGAAAGACCTTGACAAGCTGGGAATGGGACTTGCAAAACTTGCGGAAGAAGACCCTACTTTCAAGGTAAATACAGACGAAACTTCAGGACAGACGATCATCCGTGGTATGGGTGAGCTTCATCTTGAAATTATCATTGATCGTCTGAGACGTGAGTTCAAAGTGGAATGTAACCAGGGAAAACCCCAGGTTGCCTACAAGGAATCGATCAGTAAAGCGGTCCAATTACGCGAGGTATTCAAGAAACAGACTGGTGGGCGTGGTAAGTTCGCTGATATTATTGTGCGCGTTGAACCTGCTGAACAGGGAAAAGAAGGGTTAACTTTCGTCGATGCTGTAAAAGGTGGAAATGTACCGAGAGAATATATCCCGTCTGTAGAGAAAGGGTTTAAGGAAGCTATGCTGAACGGCCCGTTGGCCGGGTTCCAGCTCGACAGCCTGAAGGTTACACTGCTTGATGGTTCGTTCCATCCGGTTGACTCGGATCAGTTGTCATTCGAAATATGTGCCCGTCAGGCATTCAGGAGTGCTGCCTCCAAGGCAGGGCCTAAATTGCTTGAACCGATGATGAAGGCAGAAGTTGTAACACCTGAAGAATACATGGGTGATATTATTGCCGATATGAACCGTCGTCGCGGACAGGTTCAGGGTATGGAAGAAAAATCCGGGGCTCGTGTTATCAAGGCCACTGTGCCTCTTTCCGAAATATTCGGGTATGTAACTGTTCTCAGGACTCTTTCTTCAGGACGTGCAACTTCTTCAATGGAATTCTCTCATTATGAAGAGGTACCTCGTCAGCTGGCGATAAAAGTGCTTGAGGAATTGAAAGGAAAAGTAGAATTATTATAATTTATTTTATCTCACTATGAGTCAAAAGATCAGGATTAAGCTGAAATCGTATGATCACAACCTGGTTGATAAATCAGCTGAAAAGATCGTAAAGACTGTAAAAACTACCGGTGCAGTTGTAAGCGGGCCTATCCCGCTTCCAACCCATCACCGTGTTTTCACAGTTTTGCGGTCGACATTTGTGAATAAAAAATCACGTGAACAATTTCAGTTGTCTTCGTACAAGCGTTTGATCGACATTTACAGCTCGACAGCAAAAACCATTGACGCCCTGATGAAACTTGAATTACCCAGTGGCGTTGAAGTAGAAATTAAAGTTTGATAACCTGTAAAAAGAAAAAAAATGGCAGGATTAATCGGTAAAAAAATCGGAATGACATCCGTATTCAGTGTTGAGGGGAAAAATATCCCATGCACTGTGATTGAAGCCGGTCCTTGTGTCGTAACACAAGTGAAAACGGTTGAAACCGATGGCTATGAAGCACTTCAGCTTGGATTTGGTGAAAAAAAGGAAAAACACACCACGAAAGCTGAATTTGGTCATTTCCAGAAAGCTGGAGCTACACCAAAACGTGAAGTCGTCGAGTTTCGTGATTATGAGAACGGGTACAAGCCCGGTGATACCATTACTGTAAATGTTATTAAGGAAGAAGGATGGGTTGACATTACGGGAGTCTCAAAAGGCAGGGGGTTCCAGGGAGTTGTCCGCCGTCACGGATTTGGCGGGGTTGGCGATTCTACCCATGGTCAGCACAACAGGCTTCGGGCTCCCGGTTCATTAGGAGCTTCATCGTTCCCTTCTAAAGTTGTGAAAGGGATGCGCATGGCCGGACGTGATGGTGGTGCGAAGAAGACTATCCAAAACCTCAAAGTTTTGAAAGTTATTCCGGAGTCAAATCTGATCGTGGTTAAAGGGTCGGTACCGGGTGCAAAAGGTTCAACCGTAATTATTTATCAGTAATGGAAGTACAAGTATTAAATACCGCAGGAAAAGAAACCGGGAGAACTGTCGTCTTAAACGATCAGATCTTCGGTGTTGAGCCCAATGACCATGCTATTTATCTGGATGTAAAACAGTATATGGCTAATAAACGTCAGGGGACTCATTCAGCTAAAGAAAGAGGAGAAGTTGCCGGTAGTACCAAGAAGATCAAAAAGCAAAAGGGTACTGGTGGTGCACGTGCAGGTAGCCTTAAATCTCCTGTATTTGTTGGAGGAGGCCGTGTCTTTGGACCTCGTCCGAGGAATTACAGCTTTAAGCTGAACAAGAAAGTTAAAGTTTTGGCTCGTAAGTCAGCCTTAACCTACAAAGCACAGGCAAGTGATATTTTGGTACTGGAAGATTTTTCTTTGGAAGCTCCAAAAACGAAGGAAATGGTGGCAATTGGTAATAATCTGAATATTACCAATAAAAAGTCTCTTTTCGTTTTACCGGAAGAAAATAAAAATATATATTTGTCATCCAGAAATTTACAAGGAGTATCTGTTATAACAGCCTCAGCGTTAAATACTTATCAAATCCTGAATGCTAAGAAAATTATATTTTTCGAAAGTTCGGTAGGTAAGATCGAAGAACAATTTAAGAATTAAGGGGGATAAGAAATGGATATTTTAATAAGACCCATCGTAACAGAAAAGCTGACGGCTCAGGCTGAATCCCTGAACCGTTATGGTTTTATTGTAAAGAAGGATGCAAATAAACAGCAAATAAAGAACGCAGTTGAAAGTCTATATAATGTGAACGTTGCTTCTGTTAATACCATGATTTATGGCGGTAAACGTAAAAGCCGCTATACTAAGAGTGGTATTATTAACGGGCGGTCCGGTGCTTACAAAAAGGCATTGGTTACTCTTGTTAAGGGAGAAACGATCGATTTTTACAGTAATATTTAATAATAGAAAATGGCAGTAAGAAAATTAAAACCAGTTACTCCGGGTCAAAGGCACAAAGTGATCGGTGCTTTTGATACGATTACTGCATCAACGCCTGAAAAATCATTGTTGCAGCCCATGCTTAAATCTGGTGGTCGTAACAACCAGGGACGCATGACAATGAGGTATATAGGTGGGGGGCACAAAAAGAGATACCGCGTTATCGATTTTAAGAGAGAAAAAGACGGTATCCCTGCTCGTGTTGAGTCAATCCAGTACGATCCGAACCGTACAGCCCGTATTGCACTGTTGGTGTATGCCGACGGTGAGAAAAGGTATATGCTTGCGCCTAACGGGTTGCAGGCAGGGCAGACTGTATTGAGTGGTTCAGGTATCGCTCCCGAGATTGGCAACTCCCTTCCGCTAAGTGAAATTCCTCTAGGAACATTGGTTCACAACATTGAACTTCATCCCGGACAGGGAGGCGTGATGGCACGTAGTGCAGGTACTTATGCTCAGTTGACTTCGAGGGAAGGAAAATATGCTATCGTGAAATTACCTTCCGGCGAATCCAGAATGGTTCTCGTTTCTTGTAAGGCTACTGTGGGCACTGTTGGAAATACGGAACACAACCTGGAGAGATCAGGTAAAGCAGGTCGTTCCCGTTGGTTAGGAAGAAGGCCCAGGGTTCGTGGCGTTGTTATGAACCCGGTTGATCACCCGATGGGCGGTGGCGAAGGCCGTGCTTCCGGAGGACATCCGCGTTCTCGTAAAGGCTTGTTGGCTAAGGGTTATAAAACCCGTCGTCCGAAGAAAGCTACCAATAAGTACATTGTAGAAAGACGCAAGAAATAATAAAAGGAGAAGAATATGAGTCGTTCATTAAAAAAAGGCCCTTTTATCGCGTATAAACTGGAAAAGAAAGTGTTGGCGATGAATGAATCAGGCAAAAAATCTGTGATTAAGACCTGGGCCAGGGCATCAGTAATTTCTCCTGACTTTGTAGGGCATACTATTGCTGTTCATAACGGGAACAAGTTTATTCCTGTTTATGTAACAGAAAACATGGTTGGCCATAAGCTTGGTGAATTTGCACCTACAAGAACATTCAGGGGACATGCCGGAAATAAAAAGTAGGCATGAGTTTCTCAATAACTATTAAAAGAATTCACGATGGGTGCTAGAAAAAGAAATAGAGCAAACGAACTTAAGGAAGCAAGAAAATCGCAGTACCGTGCAGTATTGAGGGATTGTCCTACTTCCCCGAGAAAAATGAGGCTCGTTGCCGATATGGTCCGCGGGATGGAAGTAAACAGGGCCCTGGATGTCCTGAAATATTCGTCAAAGGAAGCTTCCAGAAAAGTGGAAAAACTATTAATGTCTGCAATAGCTAACTGGCAGGCGAAAAACGAAGGATCTCGCCTCGAAGACAGCGATTTGTACGTAACAAACATTGCTGTTGATTCCGGACGTATTTTAAAACGTCTTCGTCCTGCTCCTCAGGGCCGGGCTCACAGGATCCGCAAACGGTCAAATCATGTTACGCTTTGCATTGACAGTAAAAGTGTAGTAGAAAACGTTAACGAATAAATAGTAATAATACATGGGACAAAAAGTTAATCCAATCGCTAATCGCCTGGGAATTATCCGTGGATGGGATTCCAACTGGTTCGGTGGAAACGACTATGGTGATAAGCTGGTTGAGGATTCAAAGATCCGTGAATACCTGAATGCCCGTTTGGCTAAGGCCAGTATTTCAAGGATCGTTATTGAAAGGACACTTAAGCTGATTACCATTACTATTCACACCTCACGACCCGGTATTATTATTGGTAAAGGTGGTCAGGAAGTTGATAAGCTCAAAGAGGAACTGAAGAAGATCACCAGCAAGGAAGTTCAGATCAATATCTATGAAATTAAAAGACCTGAACTGGATGCGCGGATTGTAGCAAACAATATTGCCCGTCAGGTTGAAGGTAAAATCGCTTATCGTCGCGCAGTTAAAATGGCTATTGCTGCTACGATGAGAATGGGGGCCCAGGGAATTAAAGTTATGGTGTCCGGACGTTTGAATGGCGCTGAAATGGCCCGTTCAGAGATGTATAAGGACGGACGTACTCCGTTGCATACACTTCGTGCCGATATTGACTATGCCCTGGCTGAAGCTTTGACCAAAACTGGTTTGCTTGGAGTGAAGGTCTGGATTTGCAAAGGAGAAGTTTACGGAAAACGTGATTTGTCTCCCAACATGGGACAAAAGCCCAATGCAGCTCCTTCGGGAAATCCTCATGGCGGAAGTGGCCGTGGCGGGTTTAGAAAGAAAAGAAAATAATCGGAAAACCTTTTAATTAAAAAAGGATGTTACAACCAAAAAGAACAAAATTTAGAAGAGTCCAAAAGGGCCGGATGAAGGGAAATGCCCAGAGAGGCAACCAACTTTCGTTCGGGAGTTTTGGTATAAAAACGCTGGAAGAGGCTTGGCTTACCGGACGCCAGATTGAGGCGGCTAGGGTTGCGGTAACCCGTCACATGCAGCGTCAGGGTCAGATCTGGATCCGTGTATTCCCCGATAAACCAATTACCAAGAAACCAGCTGAAGTCCGTATGGGTAAAGGTAAAGGTAATCCTGAAGCATTTGTTGCGCCTGTTACTCCGGGCAGAGTTCTGATTGAAGCAGAGGGGGTTCCCTTTGAAATGGCTAAGGAAGCCCTTCGTCTGGCTGCTCAGAAATTACCGGTAAAGACAAAGTTTATTGTCAGACGTGATTATGTTGAATCTGAAAGTGAAGCTTAAAAATGAAAACTTCTGAAATTAGAGAATTGACAGACAAGGAAATTCTGGAACGTATCCAACTCGAAAGCGATACCTTATTGCGTCTGAATATGAACCATGCTGTATCTCCGCTTGACAACCCTATGAAAGTTAAGGTGGCCAGAAGAAATATCGCACGCCTTAAGACTATAATACGTCAACGGGAATTGAGTAAAAACCAGAATTAATTTTTGTAGGTAATGGAAACAAGAAATCTGAGAAAAGAGCGTATCGGGGTTGTTGTTAGCGATAAGATGGATAAAACCATCGTTGTTGCCGTTAAAATGAAGGAAAAACATCCTATTTACGGTAAATTTGTTAACAAGACTACAAAGTTTTACGCTCATGATGAGCAAAAGACCTGCCACGTTGGCGATACTGTTAAGATTATGGAGACCCGTCCCCTGAGCAAAAGCAAACGTTGGAGATTTGTAGAAATTATTGAAAGAGCGAAGTAATCATGATACAACAGGAATCAAGATGTTCGGTAGCCGATAACAGCGGAGCAAAGGAAGTGCTTTGTATTCGTGTAATAGGCGGTACAAAAAGGCGCTATGCCTCGTTGGGCGATATCGTGATAGTAACAGTGAAGAGTGCTATCCCGAGTAGTGATATGAAAAAGGGAACTGTTTCCAGAGCTATTGTTGTTCGTACGAAAAAAGAAGTTCGTCGCCAGGATGGTTCATACATCCGTTTTGACGATAATGCTGTCGTGCTTCTTAACAATGCCGGAGAAATGCGTGGAACCCGTATTTTTGGACCTGTGGCAAGGGAACTTCGTGATAAAAACATGAAGATTATTTCTCTTGCGCCGGAAGTACTTTAATATGCATAAATAAAACAAGATGCAGAAGAAATTACATATTAAAAAAGGTGATACTGTTGTTGTTATCGCTGGAAATGATAACGGGAAACAGGGTAAAGTCCTTGAAGTTATCCGCGATAAGGAAAGAGCTATTGTGGAGGGCGTGAATATGATTAAAAAACATACCAAACCGAATGCAGAGCATCCGCAGGGTGGTATTATTGAAAGGGAAGCGCCAATCCATATTTCCAACCTGATGCTGGTCGACCCGAAAACAGGGAACCGGACCCGTATCGGTAGGAGGCTTGGTAGCAACGGTAAATTAGTTCGTTATTCAAAAAAATCTGGAGAGGAGATTAAGTAATGGCTTATATACCAACACTTAAAAAGAAATATTCGGAAGAAGTTATTCCTGCATTGACAAAGGAATTCTCATATAAGTCAGTGATGCAGGTTCCGAAATTGGAGAAGATTGTCCTGAATCAGGGTGTTGGAGCTGCAATTGCCGACAAGAAAATCATCGAAGTCGCTACGGAAGAAATGACGATGATTGCCGGTCAAAAGGCAGTCCAGACCAAATCTAAAAAGGATATCGCCAACTTTAAATTAAGAAAGAAAATGCCTATCGGTGTCCGTGTGACACTCAGAAAGGAAAGAATGTACGAATTCCTCGAACGGTTGATTAATGTTTCGATTCCCCGTACCCGTGACTTTAAGGGTATTGAAAGTAAAATGGACGGGCAGGGCAATTATACCCTGGGAATTCCTGAACAGATCATTTTTCCTGAGATCAATATCGATAAGGTTTCCCGTATTAACGGGATGAACATTACTTTTGTAACTTCTGCTGAAACAGATGAAGAAGGTTACGCCTTGTTGAAAGAGTTAGGTTTACCTTTTAAAAACTCAAAAAAGAACTAAGTTATGGCAAAGGAATCAATGAAAGCCCGTGAGGTTAAAAGGGCAGCGCTTATTGCAAAGTATGCAGAAAAAAGAGCCAGACTTAAGGCAGAAGGTGACTACATTGGCTTGCAGAAACTGCCAAGGAATTCGTCCAAGGTACGTCTTCATAACCGTTGTAAACTGACAGGCCGTCCAAAAGGCTTTATGCGCCAGTTTGGCATAAGCAGGATCAATTTCCGCGAAATGGCCTCTGCCGGGTTAATCCCCGGGGTTAAGAAAGCTAGTTGGTAATCACATTAATTTAAAGAGTAATGAGTAAAATTACAGATCCAATAGCAGATTATCTGACACGTATCAGAAACGCTCAAAAGGCTAAACATCGCGTTGTTGATATCCCTGCATCAAATATCAAGAAGGAAATTACCAAAATCCTGAAGGATAAAGGTTATATTCTGAATTATAAATTTGAGGATGATGTAAACTACCAGGGCAATATTAAAATAGCCCTGAAATATCATCCGGAAACGAAAACTCCAGCCATTAAGTCAATTACAAGGGTTAGTAAACCTGGGTTAAGACAGTACTGCGACAGCGAGAACATTCCTCGTGTATTAAACGGCCTGGGAATTGCAATTTTGTCCACCTCCAGAGGTGTTATGTCTGACAAAGAAGCTCAGGCAATTGGCGTAGGTGGGGAAGTTTTATGTTACGTTTATTAATTAGGAGGAAGTACAATGTCAAGGATAGGTAAATTACCAATCGAAATTCCTGCCGGAGTATCTGTCAATGTTTCCAGTGAAAACAAGGTGACTGTTAAGGGTAAACTCGGAGAACTTTCGCAGCAGGTAAACCCTGAGATTGAAGTTGCTGTTGATGGAAACCATGTACATGTAAAAAGACCGACCGACCAGAAAAGACACCGTGCGTTACATGGTCTTTATCGTGCATTAATCCACAACATGGTGGTCGGTGTATCAAATGGTTACGAGTTGAAAATGGAGCTTGTTGGTGTAGGTTATCGTGCAGAAAACCAGGGACAACTTTTAGACCTGGTATTAGGATATTCTCACCATATTTTTCTTGAGCTTCCTAATGAAGTGAAAGTTGAAGCCTTAACAGATAAACGTAGTAACCCGATCATTACTCTGAAGAGCTGTGATAAGCAGCTTATTGGACAGGTCGCGGCTAAAATCAGGTCACTGAGGGCTCCTGAGCCATATAAGGGCAAAGGTGTTAAATTTGTCGGTGAAGTGTTACGTCGCAAGGCCGGTAAATCTGCAGGTGCTAAATAGTAAAATTTTGAAACCATGGCTTTAACGAAACAAGAAAGAAGATATAGAATCAAAATGAGAATCCGGAAAATTGTTTCCGGAGATGCTGAAAGACCGCGCTTGAGCGTATTCAGGAGCAATAAGCAAATTTATGCTCAGCTGATCAATGATCAGGCTGGGACTACTTTGCTGGCTGTTTCATCACGGGATAAGGAAATCAGTGCGGTTGCAGGCAATAAGACAGAGAAAGCTGCTTTGGTAGGGAAGGCATTGGCTCAAAAGGCAAGTGCAGCTGGTATTACAAGTGTTGTATTTGACCGCAATGGTTATCTATATCACGGAAGAGTTAAACAATTAGCTGATGCTGCCCGTGAAGGTGGCCTTAAATTCTAATAATTATGGCAGGAAATATCAAGAAAGTCAAAACAACAGATATTGAACTTAAGGACCGGTTAGTCGCTATTAACCGTGTGACTAAAGTAACAAAGGGAGGCCGTACTTTCAGCTTCTCAGCTATTGTTGTTGTCGGAAACGAAGACGGTATTGTTGGCTGGGGACTTGGAAAAGCCAGTGAGGTTACTGCTGCTATTGCCAAGGGCGTTGATGCTGCAAAGAAAAACCTTGTTAAAATTCCGATTGCAAAAGGAACTATTCCTCATGAGCAGGTTGCTAAATTTGGAGGAGCTCAGGTTTTTCTTAAACCAGCAACGCATGGTACCGGTGTAAAAGCCGGAGGTGCAATGCGTGCCGTCCTTGAAAGCGTTGGTGTACACGACATCCTTGCAAAATCAAAGGGATCGTCAAACCCGCACAATTTGGTTAAGGCGACCATGAATGCACTGCTTGAAATGAGAGATGCTTATACTGTAGCGCAGCACAGGGGTGTTTCACTTGAAAAAGTATTTAAAGGATAGGAACTATGGCCACGATTAGAATTACTCAGATTAAAAGTACGAATCATTGCAGCAAGCGTCAGAAAGCGACGATTGAAGCATTCGGGATAAAAAAAATGCACCAGACTGTCGAACATGAAGCCACTCCCCAGATTCTAGGGATGGTTGCTAAGGTTAATCATTTGGTCAAAGTTGAAGAAGTTTAAAAATATTTAAGGTCAAATATTATGGATTTAAGTAATCTTAAACCTGCAGCAGGATCTGTTAAAAAAGAGAAACGTATCGGTCGGGGGCCAGGGTCCGGTCATGGTGGTACTTCCACCAGGGGGCACAAAGGAGCCCAGTCCAGATCGGGATACAGACGTACCCGTGGCTTTGAAGGCGGACAAATGCCATTACAGCGGGTGGTGCCGAAGTTCGGTTTTAAAAATATTAACAGGATCGAGTACAAAGCAATAAACCTTGGGACAATTCAGGAACTTGCAGAAAGTAAAAATCTGACGGTAATTGATATTGAAACTTTGGTTGGTGCTGGTTTGGCTTCAAAAAAGGACCGTATTAAAATTTTGGGAAACGGTGAATTGAAAACGAAGCTGGACGTTAAAGCTCATGCTTTTTCAAAAAGTGCAAAAGAAGCTATTGAAAAATTAGAAGGAACCACAGAAATCGTCTAAACCTAATGAAACGAACCAAGAACCTGATGTCCTGTAAAACAGAACATGATTATCCTGGAGAGTTTCATGTGGCCTTAAAAATAATCAATAAAACACATGAAAAAATTTATCGAAACCCTAAAGAATATTTATAAAATAGAGGATTTAAGAGCCCGGTTGGGATTAACCTTATTTCTTCTTTTGATTTATCGTTTAGGATCGTATGTCGCTTTACCCGGAATTGATCCGGCCCAGCTTGGGCGTTTAAAAGAGCAGACCTCACAGGGGTTGCTGGGGTTACTTGACATGTTTTCGGGAGGGGCATTCTCGCATGCATCCATATTTGCTTTAGGGATTATGCCTTATATTTCTGCTTCTATTGTGATCCAGCTGATGGGAATAGCCGTCCCGTATTTTCAGCGGTTACAGAAAGAAGGAGAATCAGGAAGACGGAAAATCAATCAGATAACGCGTTATCTGACCGTGATTATCCTGTTGTTCCAGGCACCTGCGTATCTTGCCAACCTGACTTATCAATTGCCTGCGGAAGCTTTTGCTATGAGCGGCTGGATGTTTAAAATAACATCGACATTCATACTAACTGCCGGGTCAATGTTTATCATGTGGTTGGGAGAACGCATCACCGATAAAGGAATAGGTAATGGTATTTCGTTGATTATTATGATTGGTATTATTGCCCGTCTTCCGTTTGCTGTTTTTGCAGAATTCGTTTCCCGTCTTGAACAGCAGGGTGGAGGTATGGTCATGTTCCTTGTTGAGTTTGTTATCCTTTTCGTCGTTTTCATGGGAAGTATCCTGCTTGTTCAGGGTACACGCCGGATACCGGTTCAGTATGCAAAACGGATTGTAGGTAACAAGCAATATGGGGGAGTACGTCAGTACATACCTTTGAAAGTTAATGCTGCCGGGGTAATGCCTATCATTTTTGCCCAGGCTATTATGTTTATTCCTCTTACTATTGCCGGGTTTGCCAAATCGGACAGTATGAGCGGATTTGCGGCTGCAATGTCTAATCATACGGGATTCTGGTATAATTTTTCGCAGTTTATTCTGGTAGTTTTATTTACCTACTTTTATACTGCGATCACAGTGAACCCGGTACAGATGGCTGAAGACATGAAAAAGAACGGGGGCTTTATTCCTGGGGTAAAACCCGGTAAAAAAACGGTAGAGTTCCTGGATACCGTCATGTCACGTATTACTCTTCCCGGATCAATTTTCCTGGGAATAGTAACTATTCTGCCGGCATTTGCTATGATGGCCGGGATTACGACTCAGTTTGCCTATTTTTACGGGGGAACTTCACTGTTGATCCTTGTTGGTGTTGTGCTTGATACACTCCAGCAAATCGAAAGCCATTTGCTGATGCGTCATTATGACGGACTGATGAAATCGGGCCGGATCAAGGGACGTACCGGAGGCGGTGCAGCAATGTACTAATTATTAATTTTTATTCTTATCAAGAGTGAAAATGCCGGTATTGCCGGGATATAAAAAGATAAAAATTTATGGCAAAACAGCCTTCAATAGAACAAGACGGAACAATCATAGAGGCCCTGTCTAATGCTATGTTTAGAGTTGAACTTGAAAACGGGCATGTGATAACGGCACATATCTCTGGTAAAATGCGGATGCATTATATCAAAATTCTGCCAGGGGATAAGGTCAAGGTCGAAATGTCGCCTTATGACCTGACTAAAGGCAGGATTACTTTTCGATATAAAAATTAAAGTAAGAAACGATAATGAAAGTAAGAGTATCCATAAAAAAGCGCAGTGCCGACTGCAAAATTGTTCGCAGGAAAGGCCGTTTGTATGTGATCAATAAAAAGAATCCAAAGTTCAAACAGCGTCAAGGATAATTAATTAACTTTGTAAAAATTTTTTTTATGGCTCGTATTGTCGGAGTTGATATTCCTAATAATAAAAGAGGTGAGGTGGCTTTAACCTATGTGTTTGGTATTGGCAGAAGCCGTGCCAGGTTCATCCTCTCGAAAGCTGGCGTTGATTTTGATACTAAGGTACAGGACTGGAATGATGACCAGTTTGCAGCTATTCGTAAAGTTATCAACGAAAATTTCAAAGTTGAAGGAGAACTTCGCTCTGAAAATCAGTTAAATATTAAACGGTTGATGGATATTGGTTGTTACAGGGGTATCCGTCATCGTCTTGGCCTTCCTGTTCGCGGACAGAGTACAAAGAACAACGCCCGCACTCGCAAGGGAAAGAAGAAAACCGTTGCAAATAAGAAAAAAGCCACTAAATAATAGATAGTTGAGTTATGGCAAAAAAAACTGGGACTACTAATAAAAAAAGAGTTGTTAATGTCGAAGCTATCGGTCAGGCGCATATTCATTCTTCATTCAATAATATTATCATTTCATTGACCAATAATAATGGTGAAATTATTTCATGGTCATCAGCTGGTAAAAAAGGATTCAGAGGATCGAAAAAAAATACGCCCTACGCAGCTCAGGTAGCAGCCGAAGAATGTGCAAAATCTGCATATGATCTTGGACTAAGGAAAGTAAAAGTCTTTGTTAAAGGACCGGGTAATGGACGTGAATCAGCGATTCGCGCTATTAACAGTGTGGGAATTCAGGTAAGCGAAATTGTGGATGTTACTCCACTGCCACATAATGGTTGCCGGCCTGCAAAGAGAAGACGTGTCTAATTTTTTCAAATTGGTAAAATAATGGCAAGATATAGAGGACCAAAATCAAAAATTGCCCGGAAATTTGGTGAACCGATTTTCGGACCGGATAAAGTATTGGAAAAGAAAAATTATCCACCGGGCTTTCATGGACTGGCAAGCCGCAGAAGAAAAAAATCTGAATACGGTTTGCAGCTGAAAGAAAAACAAAAAGCAAAATATACTTACGGTGTACTTGAAAGGCAATTTTCCAATTTGTTTAAAAAGGCATCTGCCGCTAAGGGTATTACCGGTGAAGAGCTGCTTCAGATGCTGGAATCGAGGCTTGATAATGTTGTTTTTCGTTTCGGAATAGCCAGATCAAGGGCTGCAGCCCGTCAGCTTGTAGGCCATAAACATATTATGGTTAACGGAGAAATTGTAAATATTCCTTCATACCAGTTAAGGCCAGGTGATATTGTTGGTGTTCGTGAGAAATCCAAATCTTTGGAAATAATTACAGATTCCATAAGTGCTCACCGTTCCAATAGATATGCATGGCTGGAATGGGATGGCTCTCAGATGGCCGGTAAATTCCTTAACCGTCCTGAGCGGGAAGAAATTCCTGAAAACATTAAAGAACAACTGATTGTAGAGTTGTATTCTAAATAATAAATTACTCAGTATTATTATGGCAATATTAGCGTTCCAAAAACCTGACAAAGTGATAATGGTTGAATCCGATGACAAATTCGGTAAGTTCGAATTTCGTCCATTGGAGCCTGGTTACGGGATTACTATCGGTAATGCCTTGCGCCGTATCCTGTTATCTTCTTTGGAGGGTTATGCAATCACAACTGTTAAAATAGAAAGCGTAGACCATGAATTTGCAACAATCAAGGGGGTAATGGAGGACGTTACTGAGATTATCCTGAATCTGAAGCAAATTCGTTTTAAACGTGAGGTCGAGGATTTTGACAGCGAAAAAGTTTCTATCACGATTACCGGACAGGAAAAATTTACCGCTGGCGACATTAATAAGTTTATGACTGGTTTCCGGGTATTGAATCCTGAACTGGTTATTTGTCGCATGGAAGCTGACGTTAAATTGCAAATGGAAATCTCCATTAACAAAGGACGCGGCTATGTCCCCAGCGCTGAAAATAAGCCGGTAGATGCTGAGTTTGGATTAATTCCGATAGATTCGATATTTACACCGATCCGTAATGTTAAATATGCGGTAGAGAATTACCGTGTAGAACAAAAGACCGACTATGAAAAGCTGGTCGTTGAGATTAGCACGGATGGGTCTATTCATCCTAAAGATGCACTAAAAGAAGCAGCCAAAATACTTATTTATCACTTTATGCTGTTCTCTGACGAGAAAATTACACTCGACTCTGACGAGAAATTTGCAAATGAAGAATTTGATGAAGAAGTGCTTCATATGCGACAGCTGTTGAAAACAAAGCTTGTTGATATGGATTTGTCTGTTCGTGCATTGAACTGTCTGAAAGCTGCCGATGTTGAGACTTTAGGGGAACTCGTTACTTATAACCGTAATGATTTACTCAAATTCAGAAATTTTGGAAAGAAATCTTTGACAGAACTGGATGATTTGCTTAATGCCATGAATCTAACATTCGGAATGGATATTAGTAAGTATAAATTAGACAAGGACTAAGCAAAAATGAGACACAATAAAAAATTTAACCATCTGGGAAGGACGAGTTCTCATCGCCAGGCATTATTGGCCAATATGGCCAATTCTTTGATTTTTCACAAGAGAATCACGACAACGACAGCTAAGGCGAAGGCTCTTCGGGTATATGTTGAGCCTCTTATCACAAAGGCTAAAAATGATACAACACATTCGCGCCGCACGGTATTCAGCTATCTGAAAAGTAAAACTGCTGTTTCTGAGCTGTTCCGTGATGTGGCTGAGAAGGTAGGTGATCGTCCGGGAGGTTATACCCGCATACTGAAAACGGGTAACCGCCTTGGAGATAATGCAGAAATGTGTATTATAGAGCTTGTTGACTTCAATGAAAACATGCTTGCGGCTAAGGAAACAAAAACGAAATCACGTCGTTCGCGTCGCGGTGCTTCCAAAAAATCTGCACCGGAGGAAGCTTCTGCTGCTCCCGTAGTTGCTGAAACAACTGCTGAAGAAGATGTTGAAGAACAAAAGACTGAAGATCAGGATCAGGGAACTGCCAGTGCTGAAGCAAGTGAAGAAACGAAAGCCGAGTAATTTATTTTAAATATTAAATGAAAAAGCTGCAGGCTAAGCCTACAGCTTTTTTTTATTGCCTTTTTTAAAGGCCTATTGTGTAGAATCCCTTTCTATATTATGTGTTCCTTTTTTACTCCGGAGAAGCATTGTTCAACTTTATTCTTGAGCATCTCGATGCGTACCGGCTTCACCAAATACTCATCTGCCCCGTATTTCATGCAACGTTCCTTATCATTGTCCATACAACTGGTTGAATAGATCATGATAGGGGTTTGGTTGCTCTTGCTGTTCTCCGATTTTCTGATCCTAAAGGTAGCCTCCGCACCATCCATGAACGGCATGAACAGGTCCATAATAATCAGGTCATACCGGGTCTGTTCAGCCATTAAGACTGCTTCTTCTCCGTTGTTGGCTGTGTTAATTTCATGAATATCTTTCAGAATATATTCAACCAACTTAAGATTAACCGGATTATCATCGACTACAAGAATTTTCAATGTATTAATATTATGTGTCTTTGTAAATTTAGTTATTATCAGTCCAAAAATCATTTATTTTTGCTAACTGAGAATTTCCATTGGATAGCTCATTCGGTACATTTGAAATTACTAATCATAATTATTGAAAAATGACAGACGAAAAAAAGATCATCTTCTCGATGTACAGGGTCAGTAAAACTTTCCCTCCGCAGAAACAGGTCTTAAAGGATATATCACTTTCTTTTTTCCTGGGTGCTAAAATTGGCATCATCGGGCTTAACGGTTCGGGAAAATCAACTTTGCTTAAAATTATTGCCGGTCTTGAAAAATCTTTCCATGGGGAGGTTGTCTTTTCTCCCGGGTACTCTGTCGGATACCTGGAGCAGGAGCCTCATCTTGATGTTAAGAAGACGGTTAAAGAAGTCGTTGAAGAAGGTGTGCAGGAGGTGGTTGATGTACTGAAGGCATATGAAACCGTAAACCTTAAGTTTGGCGATCCTGAGGTGCTAGAAGATCCTGAAAAGATGGATGTGCTGATAAATGAACAGGCCAGGCTTCAGGAAAAGATCGATTTGTATGATGCATGGAACCTGGAATCTAAATTGGAGAGGGCCATGGACGCTTTACGCTGCCCTTCCGGGGAGCAGCTTATAAGTTCACTGTCGGGAGGAGAACTCAGGCGTGTCGCTTTGTGCCGGTTGTTATTGAAGCAACCCGACGTGTTGCTGCTTGACGAACCTACAAACCACCTTGATGCCGAATCTGTGCAATGGCTTGAAGTGCACCTGCAGCAGTATCCGGGGACTGTAATTTGCATTACCCACGACCGTTATTTTCTCGATAATGTTGCAGGGTGGATCCTTGAACTGGACAGGGGTGAAGGAATTCCCTGGAAGGGGAACTATTCGTCCTGGCTCGAGCAAAAGACCCGGCGATTGGCTATGGAGGAAAAGCAGCAATCGAAAAGACGAAAAACACTTGAACGGGAACTAGAATGGATACGTATGGCCCCGAAGGCAAGGCATGCCAAGGCTAAAGCCCGTCTGAGTGCCTATGACCAGCTGATGAATGAAGATGTAAAACAAAAGGAAGAAAAACTTGAGATATTTATTCCCAACGGACCTCGGCTGGGTGATAAGGTTATTTCTGCGGGTAACGTTTCAAAAGCGTTTGCAGACAGACTACTGTTCGAAGATTTGAGCTTTACCTTACCTCCTAACGGGATTGTCGGGGTGATCGGACCTAACGGGGCAGGAAAAACGACTCTTTTTAGGCTGATCATGAAACAGATTTTACCGGATAGGGGAACTTTTGATATTGGCGAGACCGTGAAACTGGCTTATGTTGACCAGTCCCATGCTGCCATTGATCCTGCCAAAACTGTTTTTGAAGTAATTTCCGGGGGAAATGATCTGATCGCGATGGGGGGACGCCAGATTAACGCGAGAGCCTATGTTTCCAGATTTAACTTTTCAGGTGCCGATCAGGAAAAAAAATGCGGGGTACTTTCCGGAGGTGAAAGAAACAGGCTGCATTTGGCTATGGCTTTGAAAGAAGAAGGAAATGTATTGTTGCTGGATGAGCCAACCAATGATATCGATGTGAATACACTCCGTGCGCTCGAGGATGGCTTGGAGGATTTTGCCGGTTGTGCGGTTGTCATTTCTCACGACCGCTGGTTTCTGGATCGTATAGCAACTCATATTCTCGCTTTTGAAGGCGATTCGAAAGTCTTTTTCTTCGAGGGAGGTTATTCTGAATATGAGGAGAACCGTAAAAAACGACTGGGAGACGAAGTCCCAAAACGTATTAAGTACAAGAAATTAATTGAATAGGCATAAGTAATTGGCTGTTCCCTTATAACCGAAACGAACACTATTTAATATTTTTTTTGACTTTTTAGCATAACGATTAACTAACTTAGCCTTGTATTTCAAAATGGCAGTAATCAGTAATAAATTTGGATATCATAAAACGAGGGAAACATGAAAAAGATATTCATATTGATAATCATTTCAGTTGCTGTTATCCCGGTTTTTGCGCAGAAGAAATCTGATAGCAAAACGCCGGATGAACAGATCAAGGTAAAAAGACAGTATGACGATAAAGGAAACCTTATCGGATACGATTCTACCTATGTGAAAAGTTGGTCGTCGGCAGACACGACAATGACCCAGGCTGACATCGAGAAGATGCAAAAAGAAATGGAAAAATTTTTCGGAGATCATTTTGGCCAATTCTTTTCTGATTCAACGAAAACAGGAACCGGTCCTTTTGGGGATATGCATGAGAAATTTTTTAAACATTTTCAGGAAATACCGCACGCATGGGGACCTTTTGACAGCGATTCGATTCACTCCGGAATTCCTCAGATGCCGGATTCAACTCTTGATTTTAGCCGCCTGAAAGAAATGCAGGAAGAGATGATGAAGTATTTCGGAGAATTTTTTCATGATAATGATACCATCCAGGGCAATAGTCTCCCTGATGATGATTTTTTCTTTGGCCCCCAGGATTTTGAGCAGTTAAGGAAAGAGTTTGAAGAGCATTTTAAAGGGACCGGGGGAGCTGAAACCCAGCCGATGAATGGAACTACCGATGAAAAAGAAAAACCTGCTGTTCTTATATAAGGGCTATCTTGGATAGCCGGATATTATTGAAAAGGAGAAGGTGCCAGCATCTTCTCCTTTGATTTTTATATCAGCTCCTAAAAGATTATTAATCGGTATCTCCTTTCTTTTCAGGAATGACAAAAGCACTGCGCCGGGGAGCCGGCATTTCAGAATTCTCACCCTTTACCGCTTTCCATATCACTTCGTTTAAATCCAGGTCGGGGACCTCGTCTTCTTTTGAAAAATTGAATTTTGCAGACCTCCTGCTACTTTCGTTGTCAGCCAGGTTCCGCTGGTTCAGGTCAATATTTTCCTTTTGGCAGGTGTATGGCGTATAATCGGGCTTTCCGGTGAAACATTTGTACAGGGGAGCCGCCGCTGCATCATACTGGCTCATGGGCGGAAGCCCCAGGATCAGCTCGATTGTCCGCAATATGCCCGAAGTGGAATACATGGAATGAATAACTGCATTCCTCCTGACATACGGTCCGGCAACAAATGCAGGGGAACGGTGTGCATCGACATGGTCCGGACCATTCTGTGCATCGTCTTCCAGGATAAAAACAACCGACTCTTTCCATACAGGGCTATGAGAAAGGTGCTCCAGGAAACGGCCGATAGCCAGGTCATTATCTGCCACCGCGGCCCGGGGCGAAATTTTTCCTTTTTTTTGCCCGCTGGTGTGGTCGTTGCTGATCCGTATGGTGCTGAAGCGGGGGACAGCATGGACAGAAACCAGTGAATCAAAATCATGTTCCCAGGCATCTACCCGTACCTGGTCTTTTATGTCCAGATCGAACCCCGGAGAATGCGGGCACATATGCCCCTTTAATGCTTCTAGCGGTGATTTGCCATATTCGCCAAACTCTCCGTAACTCCGGTAGCTGATCCCTGCCCTTTTGCAGTAATCCCAGATAAAGCCATCACGGGGATAAGCTTCCTCTCTTTCTCCCTCGTAAAAATAAACGCCTCCCCTTCCTCCGTAATAGGTGGGCCAGGTTTTTTCCACTACATCCGTTGCATAGGCCGCTGTGCTCCAGTTATGTCCGTCGGCACTTACCTCGGCATCCACATAAAAGTTGTCCAGCAGGACAAAATCTTTGGCAATGGCGTGATGGTTCGGTGCAACTTCCCTGCCAAAGATGCACAGTGAATCTTCTCCGTTTCCTTCTTTCATATCCCCCAGTACCTGGTCGTAAGTCCGGTTTTCCTTGATGATATAAAATACGTATTTGATGGGCGAGGCTTGTCCTTTTTGCCGGGGGATAGGGTTGTCATCCTCCCCGTCGGCCCGTTCTGCTTTTTTTTCATTAAAAGGAGTATTGAGATATACCTCTTTTGTATATTGTTTTAATGTTCCTGCATCGGGAACATCAATAAAGGACAGAGTACCCCTGAACAGTCCTGCGATATACTGGAGGTCTTTTTTTGTTGTGCTTCCTTTTTGGTAACCGCTGTTATCGTTTTTCCTGACCGGTTGCGGACCAAGCGGGTTGGCCATGGAGGTAAATCCTTTGCCATTGCTCACCAGTATTTTATTACCCCGCGTTTTAACACTGGTCGGATACCAGCCTACCGGGATAAATCCCTTGCTCTTGCTGTTCCCTGGCTCGGAAACATCGAATACTGCCAGGCAATTGTTATCGGCATTGGCGGCATACAATGTTTTTTCATCATCAGACAGAGCGATCCCGTTCGTCGTTGATCCAGTCAGGCAGGTAGGATAAAGTGCCACGGAAAGTGTTTCGATCACTTTCCCTGATGCCGTGCGAATAACCGCAACCGTGTTGTCGTTTGCATTAGCAACGAACAGGAGGTCTCCTTTTCTGGTCAGGAGTAATTCATTGGGATGGTTTCCTGTCTTGATCTCGCCGGTCAAGGTTCCCGAAGCGGTATTGAACACGGCGACCTGGTCCTTTCCCCATAGCGAAACATAAAGGGTCTGCTCATCAGGAGAAAGGACACAACTGTAAGCCATCGATGGGAGCGGGACCTTACTGAGAACTTTTTTATTTTTCAGGTTTATGACATAAATGCAGTTATCCTCTTTCGTTACGGCATATAGCAGATGGGCCTTACGATCGGCTGTGATCCCGGTGGGACAGATTTTGTTTTTAGGCCAGGGAGAACCCAGCCGGATCGAATCGGGGGAACCTAATTTTTCATCCTTGAGCGGAAAGTCCAGGATCATATTGTCGTTTCCGCCGGCGACGTACAAATGTTTTTCATCGTGACTGAAAACCAGCCCGTACCACGATTTTCCCAGTACCTTTTGGTCCAGCAATTCTTCTTTTTCAGGATCGATCAGCTGTACAGACTGGGTGCTTTGTCCGTTGTTGGTCACGGCCAGGTATTTCCCGGACCGGCTTAGCTGTATGTTCAGCGGAAGGTCGCCCAATGGCAGTGATCTTCCTGCCGGGCTTAATTTCCATCCGTTAGGCAGGAGTACCTGTTTTGTTTCCTGATCTTTACCGGGAACCTGCGCCCGGGAACCAGAAGCAATAAATAACCAGATTCCCGCTGTAACAAGTGCACGGCAAGTGATATTCATAAATCGGCTCATCATAAGAAAGATTAAGATCCGGACAGGTTAAAGATGATCCGGGCCCTTATGGTAAGTCCTGTTTGGGAAGGAAGCTCCCGGATAGCATCCGGATTGGTCAGTTCGCTATGTGTGGCGTACATAACCGGTCCGCCCGCCGCAGAAAATGTGAACCTGGAATGATTGGGGATCAGGTTAATAGTAGGTCCCACCAGCAGTTTTGCTCCCCCTTCAGCTTCTTCTTCGTCCCAAAAGCCTTCAAGGTCTTCGCCAACAGCCTCGATCCCTCCGTATAAACTACCTCCAAAATGATACTGAAGCCCCATGCTGGTTATGACATCGATGGCATCCCGGTCGCTCGCGAACGATTTTTCAAGTAATAAATTACCTCCGACCTTCCACCGGAGAACATCGAAAGACATGGTAATCCGGCTTAACAGCGACTTTACATCGCTGTAGTCGCGGCTAACCCCTAACCCCGCCCCCAGGCGGAGCCCCTCAGGTTTCCTTTTCCCTATAAAATCGCGTATTACCTCAATCTGCTGGGCGCTTGCTGCATTGTCCCCATCAGGTATGCCCAATGCCGTATAGGCGTATAAGGTTAGTTTTGATCCCAGGTAACCTTTCAGTGAAAATTGTTGTCCCACGCCATCATACCCGAAAGGCCCCTCAACCCTTTCTCCGTAGCTTCCCAGGTAATTGACGCTCCAGGTCTGATCTTCTTCTGTAAGTGTTGTTACAGAAAACAGGAACGGTTCGGGCGTGTCCGCCGGTTCATAGAGTCCGTTCTTCTCTGTTATTTGTGCCACCGCCGTTATCCCGATCGTCAGGTACAGCAGCAGGAAAATGATTTTTTTATTCATAAACATTTTGTTTTTATTTCTCTATCTCGTCCTGATTTATTTACGAAACTGTTGGCCTTCACGGAAAAGATCTCTCCGTATATAAAGAAAGACGAAAAAATTAAAACTGTTGTAAATTTTATATTAAGGAAATCCGTTTTAGTTTTAAGAATACATGATATTGCATTCCAAATGAATTCTTCTGCAACTTCTTTTGCTTTCATTATCTGGTCAAACGATGTAATTAAACGGTCATGGGCATATTTGCATCAGATTTACAGGAGATCGTTGACCTGATTTCAGTATAAAGATAAAGTTTGATGCGCATCGGATAAAAAAGTTTTCCGTGTAAATGAAAAGTTTGATGCGCATCAAATTATAAACTGATGCGCATCAGACTTCAAGATTCCCCGGGAATCTTAATCAAAATACACGTAAATAAAAGATCAGTTCTTTAGCTCCCTTATCGTAAAGACACTGGAACTGATTCTGTCATCTTCCTGTTTCTACTCCTGAATAAACGGTTATTTAAATTCAGCTTTAATCATGACCGGCTGATGATCGGATGGATATTTTTGTTCGTAACTGTCTGTCAACACTCCGTATTTAAGTACCTTGAACTGGTCGCTGACAAAGATGTAATCGATGCGTTCGTCCATTGGCGCATTAAAGTTGAAGTTGTTGAATGTGCCTACCGGTCCGTAGGGGGCCATTTCGCTTACTTCGCGGGAATCGTGCAGCAATGAAGACAGTATCTTTATTTGTTCCGTCTCCGGTGTCGAGTTGAAATCTCCCACACAGATAGCAGGAAAGGATCCGGCTATTTCCTTAATTTTCGAAACCATCAGTTTCCCTGAATTTATCCGGGCCACTTCTCCTTTATGGTCGAAGTGGACGCAGAAAAAGAAAAATTCTTTTCCGGTTTCCTTGTCTTTTAACTTTGCCCAGGAGCAAATCCTTTTACATACGGCATCCCATCCGAATGTCGGTTTATCCGGAGTTTCACTTAACCAGAAATCGCCGTTTTTTTCGAGCTCGAAGCGGTTTTTCCTGTAAAAGATAGCAGAATGTTCTCCTGCTTCTTTTCCATCGTCCCTGCCTTTGCCAACCCAGGCATATTCTTTCATTTCAGAAAGGTCGTTCAGCATATCGATCAGCCCTTCTTCCGTTCCGAAAATATCGAACCCGTGGAAACGGATCAGCCCTTCGACATGCGATTTCCGGTTAGGCCAGGCATTTATGCCATCATCGGGATTATTATAACGGAGGTTGTAGGTGGCCACCACGAACGGTTCACCCTTTTTTGCATCGACGGATGATGCCGTCCATACGAACAGTAAAATGAATAATAGATATTTGTACATGTTGATTTAGATTTATTATATCCTGACCGGAAAATTAATCATTTTAAATTTTTTTAAGCCGTTCCCTTCCGTAAAAAATGCGGAAGGGAACGATATTGGTACAACGCAGAAGATCCGGAGACCTTCACCATGAGGTTACCAGCCTTCGTTTTGAGTAAGGTTGGGGTTCTCTACAATCGCCGATGAAGGTATCGGGTAGTAATATTTTTTATCCTCCCAGTACCTGGGGTCATTGTCGAGCCAGGTCAGTTCGCCGTAAGTACCGTTTTTCAACCCCCTGGAGTTGGTCACCCCGCTTACGGTTGGCGCAACATTCACCACTTCCACATTATCCATGCTCAGGCTTGCGTTTTGAGTGAAAACCACGTCGTCTGTTCCATCCTCGTTCAGGTCCATGGCTACATCCAGTTTCGGGACGTAGAAACCGTTCCATTCCATTTCCATGAGTTCCCCTCTCTTCCAGCGGAGCAGGTCGCGGAACCGGAACCCTTCGAATACCAGTTCGATTGCCCGTTCTCTCCGGACCTCAAGGATTACCGGGTCGGTGATGTCCGGAAAATAATTGGTCTGAAGATAGGTATCGGCTATGGTCGGTTTGGCATCCAGCCCGGAAGTAATCCCCGCACGGCTGCGCAGCACCCCAATTGTTTCTGCCCATTCGGCATCGGTCAGGGTTCCCAGTTCCGCTTTGGCCTCGGCATAGTTCAGCAGGATTTCTGCATAACGCATCAGCGGGATGGAGTTGTAGTTGTTATCGTCGGCATCGTAGTACATGTCGTCCAAGACGTACTTGATCGGCTGATAGCCGGTATAGGTATAAGAGAACACCGGAGGGGCGGCAACGGTAACGCCGCTGTTAATGCGGGTATAGTCTCCCAGGCGGATCGTCTGCTGCAGCCGTTTGTCCCTGTTTTTAACCTCGTCCATGAACGTCATGGATTCGTATCCGGATGTACTGGTAAAATCAGTTCCGTCTGTTTTCAGGTAGGTGTTGACAAAAGTCCGGCAAAGGCTTACCCTGCTCCCGTAGGTCGAGCTGGTCCACCACCAGTTGGCATCATTTGTCACGCCAAGGTCCGGATCACAGACATCGGCCAGCATCACTTCAGACGACACCGGACTTTCACTGATGAAAAGATCGCGGTAGGGCTGGTTGCCGGACGTATTGATCGAAAAGCCGGAATCGTCCATAACCTCTTTTGCGGCATCGGCCGCCTCGGTAAGCCAGGTACCGGCAGTCGAAGTCAGTCCGAGTTCTGTGTGGTATTTCCGGAAAGTACCTTCAAACAGGCAAATCCTCGATTTAAATCCTAAAGCCACGTATTTGGTAACCAGCGACCGGGTGTCGTCTTCCTGCGTGATGTTCTTAACAGCGAAGTCCAGGTCGGCCAGCACCGAGTCCATTACCAGCGTCCGTGAATCGCGTGCAGCATATAAATCCGGATCGTCCGGTTCCATGGCTTTGTTGATCCAGGGCACGTCGCCAAAGCGGACTACCTTCTGAAAATAGAAATAAGCGCGGAAAAAATGGGCCAGTCCAAGGTAATTGTTCCGGGTATCCTCGTCCACATTCTCGTTGGTGCAGTTCTGGATAAAATAGTTGATGTTGCGCAGGTCTTCCCAGTCCCAACCCTCGCTTTCATCAGCAGTATAGGAACTTTTCCTCATAAAATCTGTTACGCTGCTTACTACCGAGTAATCGCACATGACATCCTGTTTATGCGCTTCATCCTGATCCGGGAAAATACCGTAAAAAGAGTTCGTATAAGCTTCCAGTCCGCTTTCCGTACCGAAAACCTCATCGCTGGTGGCCGTGTCCTTAGGCAGTTCTTCCAGGTCGCAAGAAGAAAAAGCCGCCAGTATTATTGCTAGGTATATAAATTTTTTTAAGTCCATATGATCCGTGATTAAAAAGTTACCGATAAACCTAAACTAATGCTTTTCAATAAAGGATAGTTGTACCCGTCCCCGCTGGTGCCGTTAGTATTAAAATCCCTGTCTGAGCCGTAAATACTGGCCACATCGATGTCTTTTGTTGTTCGGTACAGGGGGGACCAGCACCAGAGATTTTCGCCGGAGATGTAAATCCGGGCATTCTGTATCTTAGCCTTCGAAACCAGGTTTTGCGGGAGCGAATATCCAAACTGGATGTTTTTCAGTCTTATATAAGCAACACTCTGTAAGTATCGGGTTTGTTCCACATCAAGTTCCCTGCTCCATCCGGCGACATATCCCCGGTACCGGGGAAGATAGGTATTGGGGTTATCTTCCGACCAGATTTTTCCTAACTGCCATTTGGGTAGGTTGTTGTACGGACGGTTATATTGTCCCCAGAACGGACTTTCGTTGCTGGGGTACCAGTCTTGTTTACCGACTCCCTGAAAGAAAGCAGAGAAGAAAAAGTTATTCCAGTCCCCGTTCACGTTGAAACTATAGATATACCGGGGCTCGCTGTTCCCGATGATTTTCATATCGCCCGGGTCGCCGACAGTTTTTTGTCCGTAGGTAATGGACCCGTCATTGTTGAGGTCCTTGAACTTGATATCACCCGGCAGATCAGTGCCGCTGGTACTGGCCTTGATCTGGGTCTGTACGGCAGAGTTGGCGACATCTTCTTCAGAAGTGAAAAAACCGTCAGTCACATAGCCCCAGATTTCACCTATTTTTTGTCCAACATAATAATCGCTCAGGTATTTGTTTGCATTATTATATTTGTCGATTTTAGAATGGTAATCGGCGAGGGTGGCCCTTATTCCGTAATGGAAAGGTTTCTTTTTCAGCATGAAATGGTCGTTCCAGGAAAGGGTGATTTCAAATCCTTTCGTGGTCAGGTCGGCATAGTTCCCGTAAGGTTCGTCTGCCCCGAAAACGGCAGGAAGGGTCACGCCCACGGTAAACATGTCTGTGGTTTTGCGGATGTAGGCATCGCCGGAGAAACGCAGTCTGCCGGAGAGAAAACCCAGGTCTGTCCCCAGGTTCAGGGTTGTCGATTTTTCCCAGGTCAGGTTATCCGGAACAACATCCGGGTTGGTTGTTTTTTGTGGTAACTCCCCTCCCAGGACCCGGTCGGATTGTGCCATTGTGAACGATTCCACGTAAGTATAAGGATCGACATTCCCGTTACCCAGTGAACCGTAGGAAGCCCTTATTTTGGCATCGGAGATGATTTTGTCGTTTACCTTCCAGAACGGTTCTTCCGATAGCCTCCATCCTGCCGATACCGAGGGGAAGAAACCCCACTGTTCGTTTGTCGGGAACTTGGACGACCCGTCGTAGCGACCGTTTACCTCCAGCAAATAACGATTGTCGTAAGCGTAGTTCAGACGAAAAAAACCGCCGACTACACGCCACTTCTCATATCCGCCGTTCAGGGTGATCGACTGACCAATAGCCATGGAAATATCATCAGCATTTTCGAATAGCAGTCCGTTCCGTAAGGCATCCAGCTTGTTGTATTCCGACTGTTCATAATTGTAACCGGCCATTCCCTTGAAATAATGTTTGCCGATTGTGTTTTCGTAATCCCCGTAAACATTGGTCGCCAGGTAATCGGTACGTTCATTTTTCTTTTCGAAGTCATTGTAGCTGGTCCCTACATAAGCTGTTTCCCCCTCATAGATGCTGTAGGGGACCTGGACCCGACGCCTGTCGAAATCGTTATAGTAAGTCCTGAAGGTAAGGTCTCCTTTTAGGTGGGCCTTGTCTTTGAGAAAAGTAGCGGTAAAGCCGGTCGTGTTTTTTAACACGCGCCGATCATAACTCATGTAGTTTTTCCCGTAGTAATAGTCCCCGACTGTATAAGCCGCGGAAAAAGTCAGCGACCCATCGGGGTTCAGCATCGGAGCAACAGGGTGGGCTTCATCAGCAATATTTCTCCAGATACCGTTTCCTTCGCCGACATTCATGGGCATGCGGTAGTCCATTTTCGAATATTCCATGTTGTTGTCGATGATCAGCCAGTCGAAGGCTTTTAAAGACCCTTTGGCCCGCAGGTTTACGATGCTGTAGTCGTCCGGGTTGTAACGGAACAGGCCTTCCTGACTGTTTCTCCCTCCCGAGAGGTAGTAGTTGAGTTTTCCTGTGTTACCGGAAACGGAAAGATTATTGTCGTTTGCTGTAAGGTGGTCTTTATAAAGCAGTTTGAACCAGTCGGTGCTGGCATAGTAATAATACCGGCCGTCACTTCCAACTTCTACATCCGAGAGCCCTTCCGCTTCCTTTTCCGCTTTTGTCATTCCGGAGCGTCGTTCCAGCTCGTCCAGCCAGTCAAGGGAGAAAGTCATTGTCTTGTTGATGTTTTGCGGATTGGCCGAATAATCATTCCAGGCGTGATAAGCTTCATAGAAGTTTTTGGCATATGTGTATCCGTCTGTAACTACATTTTCAACCGCAGTGGGTTTCTTTACAGAGAAACTTCCGGTATAAGTTACCTTGAACTGGTCTTTTTTCGGGGTCTTTGTTGTTATCAATACCACCCCGAATGCACCACGTGATCCGTAAACAGCGCATGATGAGGCATCTTTCAGTACTGTGACAGTGGCTATGTCTTCCGGGTTGAGCAGCTCCGGGTTTCCTTCCACTCCGTCGATCAGCACCAGTGCGCTACCCCCCTGTCCGATCGATGTGGTACCGCGAATGTTGTACTCGGCCGTACGGTAAGGACGTCCGTCGGTCGTGGTAATGTTCAGGTTGGGTACCGTTCCCTGGAGCATCTGCGTCACATTGGGAACGGCGCGGTTCTCAAGTACTTCGCTGGTTACCTGGTCGACAGCGCCTGTCAGATTTTCTTTTTTCTGGGTTCCGTAGCCGACGATCACAATTTCTTTTACGCCCAGGTTGGCCTCCTCCATGGTGATGTCAATCGTCGTTCTCCCGGCTATGGTGATCTCCTGTTTTTTCATGCCTACGAACGAGAAAACCAGAATGTTGTCTTCTTCTTTTAACGATAAATGATAATTTCCGTCAGCATCTGTTATTGTCCCGATCGTTGTTCCCTTTATGGCGACCGATACGCCGGGAAGCGCTACTCCGTCCTTGTCCGTTACTTTCCCGGATACCGGACGTTGGTTTTCTGCATTTTCTGAACCTAAAGGTTTTGCAGGTGCATTTTCCTTAACGTAGATCGTACTGTTGATTTGTCTGAAGTTCAGGTTAAATTCATTGGCAACTTCTTTGAGCACATCCACTACAGTCTGGTTTTTGTAGTCCAACGTGCTGGTCTGGGTTTTATCCAGAATTTTCGAATCATAGATAAAGACAAAGTCGGTCTGTCTTTCTATGGTCGAAAATATTTGGCCAAGACCTGCTTTTTCCAACTCGACCGAGACCTTTACCTGTTCGATGCTTTGGCTCCTGGTTTGGGAGGCACTGACAAGCTGCAAGGTAAAAACCTGCAATAAAAAGATGTAAAACATCTGTTTTGATGCAAACATGAATTGCTTGAATAGTTTAACTTTCATAATTTTGTAAAACTTATTGGATTTAAAACAACTATTGTTTGGCCTGCATTGGTGTGGTAGCTGGTGCAGGCTTTCCTTTTTTCTTTTATCCGTGTATATTCTTCATTGGCTTTCCTTTTAAATTTTTTTTACGTATATCTTCTTCCTCCTAACGCAATTCAACAATTTAACCATTCAGCAAATGCATTCGATAGTTAAGTTTATTTACAATTTATTTTGGATCGATGTAAATTGTCTTTTCATTTTCGAAATGATAGTTGAACCCGTACATGAACCCCAGTCCGTCGAGTATGGAATAGAGCTTCTTGTCTTTATAGCACCCGTTTACCATGATGTCTTTTCTGATGTTTTCTTTTAAATAGATCTTTACGTTATACCAGCGTTCCAGTATTTTCATTACTTCTTCGAGGGAATCGTTGTTGAAACGAATATTCCCGTCTATCCAGTCGTAATAGTTGCTGGCCACGACTTCCGATTTTTTGAGGTATTTCCCGATCGTGTCATAGGTTGCCTGCTCGTTTGGCAAGAGCATTACTTCTCTGAGGTTCCGGTTTGAGCGGTTTTCAACTTTTACTTTTCCTGTGGCAACGGTTACCGTAACATTTTCCTGCCTGAATGATTTTATATTGAAGGAAGTGCCCACGACTGTTGTCGAAAATTGGCCGCACTTTACGACAAAGGGATGATCCGGATCTTTCGTTACCTGGAAAAAAGCTTCCCCGGTGAGGGTCACTTTCCGTATAACCGGATCAAACTTTTCAGGATAGCTGATCGCGCTTCCGGCATTGAGCCGCACGATTGATCCATCGGGCAGGGTAACCCTGAGCTGTTCTCCAGGGGCCGATGATTTTGTAATTTCCCGGATCATGTTGTCTTTGTTGTTTTCCAAGGAAGGCTCTTTCACCCTGTGAAAAACCAGCGTGCCGCATACCGCTGCCAGTAATCCCACTGCAGCAACCCTTTGCAGGTTTTTCCACAACCTGAATTTTTTACTGTTTCGTTTTATGGTCAGGTTGATTTTTTTTTCTGCTTCCGCTTCGTCAAAAAGGTATTCCTTTTCCATCGGAAGTTCCCAGATTTTTTTAATTTCGATATAAAGGTCGAGGTTTTCGGGTTTTTGAAGGAGCCATGAACTGAAGTTTCTTTTTTCGTCAGGATTGGCCTCCCCGTTTAATTGACGGAGGATTATTCTTATTTTATCTGATTTTGTCATAAATCTTCTTTGCCTCTATGACGCAAAACAGACAAGCACCCCCGAATAAGAAAATGTCAAGAAACGGTTAGAGAATGATTAAATCGGTTAAGATATTTTATAGGAGCTGAATAATTCCTTGTGAAGCATTTTCAACGCAGAAGTGATGTTTTTTTCAACGGCGGCAACCGATATATCCATGATTTCGGCAATTTCAGCATATTTCAGTCCATCGAAGCGGTGAAGTTTGAATGCCATCATAGCCCGGGGAGAAAGCTTTTGAAATGCTTTTAAGAACTGGGAATTCAGTTCGTTCTCGATAAAGATATTTTCAGGTATCTGGTCCTTGCTGTCCGACAGGTCATATCCTTCTTCCATAGGGTATAACTCATTTTTCTGTTTTCGAAGATAAGAAAGCGATTGGTTCCGGGCTGACCGGTAGAGGTACGACTTCAGGCTGGTATGGATCATTACACGATCTTTGTTTTCCCAAAGATTGATAAATACATTGGCGGTAAGTTCTTCAACTATCTTATTGTCGGGAATAAATGTGGCAGAAAACCGGCACAGTGCCTGATAATACCTTTTAAACAGAAGAGAAAGGGCCTGGGTACTGCCTCCTTTCATTTGTTCCAGCAGATCGTTATCTGAATAAATGTCTGTCAACTTTAATTATTTTAGTTGTCACAAAACTAACGATCCAAGATTTCCTGAATTTTAATTTATTGCAAAGTGTAGAATTTTAATCATTTTGTAATTTTTTCACTTTTTCTTTTTCAGTTTTTTCATGATCTCAATGAGGTTTATCGCGAAATCAATGTCGTTTCCCTGCGGCGAATAGGGGTTCTGGACAGAAACTGAACCTTCACGTTTAAGTTGCTGAGGATTATAAGGTTGTTTTATCGTCGTCCTGATGCCTTCCATGTTTTTTTGCAGGTTGATCAAATCTCTTTTGTGATCGTTTATTGTTATTTCCGGGATCATATGGGTCTCCTTTTCAAGAATAATCGTATCCTTTCCGCTGCTGAAGTCTTCTTTTTTTAAAATAAGTCTTTTGTAAGAAACATGATAGACCATTATCGAGTCGTCTCTTTGCAGGTTAATATTAAACTCACCCATGTTGTCGGTGGTAACATAGCTGGTAGTACTGAAACGGATCAGGTAAGCATTCTCGACAGGCAATGAATCTTCATCCAGGACAATCCCGGAAAGCAGCGTCACTGTACTGTCTTTTGATTCCTGGGCAAAAGAGCAAAACGGTAATGCGAAAGCAATAAGAAAGAAAACATATTTCGTGTCCGAAAATTTGTTATTTCTCTTCATCCTTTTGTTGGTTACTGTTTGATTCCGACGTGGAAATGATATTTTGTCTTTATCAGATAATAGGGATGGAGTTGTTTTTTCAATCATAGGATCCTTTGGAATTTCTTCCGATCAAAGGTACGAAAATGATCCCTCCTGATTTATATTGAACTGAGGTTTATGTTTTTTTAACGATTGATATTGATGAGGTTGTATTGTTTACAAAGGTTATTTTTCAAGAGATCAGTCTGCGGCGAAATTCGGCACAGCAAACAGCTGTGGCAGTCGCCACGTTCAGCGATTCGGATCCTGACCTTCCGGAAGGGAAAGCAGGAATGTGGATCTTTTTACTTACCAGCTTTTCTGTTTCCGGGCAGATACCATTGCCTTCATTTCCCATGACGAGGATGCCATTGTTATTCAATTCAGCAGCGTATATGTTTTCCCCTTCCAGAAAAGTCCCGAAAACAGCTATTCCAAGTTCTCTTGCATTCAACAGTTTTTTGGGCAGGTCACAATAATGTATAACTACTCTGAAGATGGCTCCCATGCTTGATTGTACCACTTTCGGGTTATAACAGTCGACCGTATTTCCGGAACAAATTATATTCGTTATTCCGAACCAGTCGGCGATGCGTATAATCGTTCCCATGTTCCCGGGATCCTGGATCCCATCCAGTGCCAGTGAAAGTTCATTTGGCAAAGGCGACCACTCCTGTTCTTGCTCAGGGATTTCCATGATAGCGATGGCTTGTTGCGGAGATTGCTGCAAACTGGCCTTTTGAAGTTCTTCCTCGGTAACATTGGTTACTTCGTCTGCCCTGTTGAGGAAACAGCTGTTTTGTTTAATGAAAGACGTTGTCGCAACCAGAGACCTGATACGGCCGCCGGATTGTAAAGCCTCTAAAACTAATTTATTTCCTTCGACCAGAAACGAGTTTTCCTTCTCCCTGATTTTTTTTCGTTCAAGCGATTGGATCAACTTTATTTTATTTTTACTCAGCATAATATCTAATTCCTCAATCGATTTGTAAAAATAAAAAAGCCTGCATGATTTGTTTACGTGCAGAGTGTTTATTTTTGTGAAATAAATAATGATAGCAGGAATAGGGCTTCTACCCGGGATGAATACTGAATTAAATGACTTGAAAAGCTTTTTATGAGGAGAAGATTTAAAATGAGGTACTTTCGGATAATGGGAATACTCCTGGTATTGTCTGTTTTTGTTTCCTGTTCCTCCACGAAATTTGTTCCTGAAGGGAACTATTTATTGAATAATGTCGATATCCATGTCGATAATAAATTGATTAGCAGGGAAGATCTGAAAGCGCAGATTCAGCAGACGGAGAATTTGAAAATTCTGGGATTTATCAAATTTCATCTTGGTTTATATGATTTATCATCCAGGGAAAAGACAAACGACTGGCTCAAAAGGATTGGAGAGGCACCTGTTATTTATGAGGAAAGTCAGACCCAGAAATCAAAAGAGCAACTGGCTATTTACCTCAGAAATAAAGGGTACTATGATGCTGTTATTAATGATACCGTGATCTATCATGATCGTAAAGCCAAAGTAAGCCTGGTTTTTAATATAAAAACCGGGACTCCGTACAGAATCCGGAAATATATTTATGATATAAAAGATCCGAAGATAAAACCTGTTATTCTTGGAGATAGCACTCATCAGGTGGTGAAGAGGAATGATCTTTTTGATGTAGACCGGCTGGACCAGGATCGGGAACGGGTTGTGACGCTCATGAAAAATCATGGTTATTATCTTTTTTCGGACGATAATGTTCAATACCTGGCAGACAGTACGCTGAACAATCATCAGGTCGACCTTAAAATGGAAGTATCAGATGACGATTTAAGGAATAAGTACGAAAAAATCCAGCACTATAAAAAATTTAGGGTGCGGAATTATTTTGTGCGGACAGATTATTCTCCGGCGCAACTGGTTCAGGGCAGAAATGAAAAAACAAAGAACGATACACTGACCGATCCACCTTATGTATTTATATCTAAAGGAAAATTGAAATACAGGCCCCTCCTTTTTGAAGATTTAAACCGGATTCCCGACAGTACCTACTATTCGCTTAAAAATGTTGAGAAAACTTATCGTTCGCTGACCCAGTTGCAACAATTCCGGTTAGTGAACGTGAATTTTGATGTGATCGATTCCCTGGAAAATGATTCTATCGGGTTGCTTGATTGCAACTTTCAATTGTCGCCGCTCTCGCGCCAGGGATTTTCCGCGGATGTAGAGGGGACCAATTCTTCCGGAAACTTTGGTATTGCAGGGACCCTGAATTATCAGCATCGAAATTTATTCAGGGGTGCAGAGATTTTTAATGTTACATTGAAAACAGCTTTTGAACGGCAGCAGGCAGTGGTGAATGAAAGCAACCTGAATTTCAATACCCGGGAATTTGGAGTAGAGGCCTCGCTTACAATTCCAAAGTTTTTGAGCCCTATTTACAGACGTAGCCTTTTTAATTACCAGTTGCCGCAAACGAGTTTTTCTGTTGGCTATAACTACCAACGGCGGCCTGATTATACCCGGACAATTACTAACTTCCGGTTTAGTTATAACTGGAAGAGCTCTGCTTTCCGGACACACTCTTTAAGCCTGGTTGATGTCAATTATGTTAATCTTTCTGCCTTTAACGAAGACTTTATTAATTCTATTAAAGATTTATATATAAAGAGCAGTTATACCGATCATCTTATTTCTGCAATGAACTATACCTTTGTCGATAATACCCAGAACATTAATAAAAGGGAAAATTACAGGTATTTTAAATGGACATTTGAGTCGGCCGGAAATCTTTTGGATGCACTGGTGAAACTTGCAGGGAAAGAAAAGACTGCTGATGTGGATACCGTGACAAATCAACCGGTATATTATTATCAGATCCTGGGGACCCGTTTTGCCCAATACGTTAAAACTGATTTCGAATACCGTTATGGTTATATGCTTAATGATTACAGCTCTGTTGTAGGAAGGGCCTTTGTCGGGGCCGGGCTACCTTACGGCAACAATAATACGCTTCCTTTTGAAAAGAAATATTTTACCGGTGGGGCAAACGGGATCAGGGCCTGGCAGGTCAGGACTTTAGGGCCGGGAACTTATAAGGCTTCGGACAGCGATTATCCAAACCAGTCGGCGGATATTAAGCTGGAAGGGAACCTGGAATACCGTTATAAATTATTAGGCCGGTTGGATGGTGCTTTTTTTCTTGATGCAGGGAATATTTGGGCAATTAATGATAAGGATAACCGGGAAGGGGCGCAGTTCAAGTTCGATACGTTTTATAAGGAGATCGCCATCGGTACAGGGACCGGCTTCAGGTTCGATTTTACTTATTTTATTTTCCGGCTTGACCTGGGGATGAAACTTCGGGATCCTTCTCTTGAAGCAGGAAAACGGTTTATCATTGGGAATTATCCGATACAGGCGAAGCATTTTAATTTTTCGTTTGCAATAGGATATCCTTTCTGAAATAAAATAAAAAGGGACAGCCTGAGCCATCCCTTTTGCATATGATGAAGTAAATTTTAGGCCTGATTGGCAGAACCAAGAACTTCAATGTTTTTATGCATGTAAAGTTTCTTGAGTTCATCGCGGGCAGGTCCAAGATATTTTCTCGGATCGAATTCTCCCGGTTTTTCATTGAATACTTTGCGGATAGCGGCAGTCATTGCCAAACGTCCGTCAGAGTCGATATTGATCTTGCATACTGCCGATTTTGCAGCACGGCGTAACCATTCTTCAGGAATACCGACAGCGTCTTTCATCTGGCCGCCCAGTTCGTTGATCATCTTTACATATTCCTGGGGAACTGAAGAAGATCCGTGCAGAACGATCGGGAATCCCGGGATACGTTTCTCGATTTGTTCAAGGATGTCAAAACGGAGCATCGGCGGGATCAGGATCCCTTCTTCATTACGGGTACACTGTGCAGGTGTAAATTTATTTGCACCATGAGATGTACCGATCGAAATAGCCAGTGAATCGACTCCTGTTTTACCCACGAAATCTTCTACTTCTTCAGGTTGGGTATAACTTGAATGTTCTGCCGAAACTTCATCTTCGATACCAGCAAGTACCCCTAGTTCGCCTTCTACCGTCACATCAAATTTGTGCGCGTATTCAACTACTTTTTTGGTAAGGGCAATATTTTCTTCATATGCATGATGTGAACCATCAATCATGACTGAAGAAAAACCGTTGTCGATGCAATCCTTGCAAAGTTCGAATGTGTCGCCATGGTCAAGGTGAAGAACAATTGGAATCTCGTAGCCAAGTTCTTTAACATATTCAACAGCACCACGTGCCATATTTCTCAATAATGTAGCGTTGGCATATTTACGTGCTCCTGAAGAAACCTGAAGAATTACCGGAGATTTTGTTTCAACGCAGGCCTGAAGGATAGCCTGAAGTTGTTCCATGTTGTTAAAATTGTATGCAGGAATTGCATATCCTCCACTAACAGCTTTTTTGAAAAGTTCCCGTGTATTGACGAGCCCTAAGTCTTTATAGCTAACTGTCATATGATTTAAATAATTAGTTGATAATAATGCTTAAAAGTCGGTTTTTTTATTGGCTGTTCCGGGAAAGAAAACAGTTAAAATCAACTCCTGTTCCCGGAAAAAACCGCTACAATATTAGCAATAAATTAGCAATTTACGGAACAATTGAGAGAGGGGGCTTTTTATTTTAAAAAAGCTTAACACTTTATGATGAACAAAATCGGGGCTTCCCAGTTTGTTTGGTGTAGTTGATTACTAAATTTATAATAACAATGGGAAAAATTTCTGATCAGATTAAAGTTGGTGTAGTTACCGGCTCAGACACACAGTTGCTCTTCAAGATTGCGAAAGAAGATCAGTTTGCCATGCCTGCTGTCAATGTTGTAACTTCCAGCTCTGTCAATGCTGCACTGGATGCCGCGAAATCGGTCGACTCTCCGATTATTGTTCAATTTTCGAACGGAGGGGCCCAGTTCTATGCAGGAAAAGGTTTAAAACTGGACGGGCAGGGTGCCCAAATAGCCGGGGCCATCGCCGGAGCAAAATATATCCACCAGGTAGCCGAATTATACGGTGTCCGTGTCATTCTGCATACAGACCATGCCGCCAAAAAGTTACTTCCGTGGATTGACGGGCTTCTCGATGCAGGCGAAAAACATTTCGCCGAAACCGGGAAACCTTTGTTTTCTTCTCATATGCTCGACCTTTCGGAAGAACCTATCAAAGAGAATATTGAGATTAGTAAACGGTACCTGGAACGGATGAGCAAGATTGGAATGACTCTGGAGATCGAGTTGGGTGTTACCGGAGGCGAGGAAGATGGCGTGGATAACAGTGGCGTCGATAATTCCATGCTTTACACACAACCCGAAGAAGTCGCTTATGCTTACGAAGAATTGTTGAAGGTGAGCCCTAATTTCACCATTGCAGCAGCTTTTGGTAATGTCCATGGTGTTTATAAACCGGGTAATGTAAAGCTGACCCCAAAAATACTGGATGCATCACAAAAATACATTCAGAAGAAGTTTAACCTGGATGATCCCAAACCGGTAAATTTTGTGTTTCACGGAGGATCTGGTTCAACGGTTCAGGAAATCAGGGACGCTGTTTCTTACGGAGTTGTTAAAATGAATATTGATACTGATACCCAGTGGGCGTACTGGGATGGAGTCCGTATTTATGAAGCGGCCAACCACAGTTATCTTCAGTCACAGATCGGGAACCCCGAGGGAGAAGAAAAGCCCAATAAGAAATATTACGATCCCCGGGTATGGTTACGTAAAGGAGAAGATGCAATGGCAGCAAGGCTTAAAGAAGCATTTGAAAATCTTAACTGTACAAGGAGAAATTAATTTTCTGAAGAAAGTCTGTTCGTTAAAGAAACAGGAGGGCTGTCCAGGTGGACAGCCCTTTTTATATTTAGTTCGGGAACTTTTCTTTTATATATTTCGATGTTGTTTACCCGAGAAATGAACATTTTGTTTTTCATTTCCACACAAAAAAAATATTTTTGTATTTCGAGAAGCATAAACAGGACTATTTTCCATGAAAGAATAAATTTTTTTGAATGGCAGAACAACACAATCATGGCAGAGCAAAATTTTCCAGTAAGTTTGGGGTAATCGCGGCAGCCGCAGGTTCTGCCATAGGATTGGGTAATATTTGGAAATTCCCCTATATTACAGGAGTTTACGGGGGTGCTGCGTTCCTTTTTGTGTATCTTGCCTTTATTTTAATGATCGGGGTCCCGGTCATGTTGTCTGAACTGATAATCGGACGAAAATCGAGGAAAAATGCATTCGGGGCATTTAAGAAACTTGCTCCTGGAACATACTGGAAACTTGTTGGAATGCTTGGTGTGGGAGCTGCCTTCATGATCCTTTCTTTTTATGGCGTTGTAGCCGGATGGGGTGTTGAATACATCGTTTCTTCCCTGACAAATAGTTTTAAGGGCCAAAGTCCGGAACAGTTGACTTCCATGTTCACTGATTTTATTGAATCGCCTGTTCGTCCTGTTTTTTACCAGATCATTTTCATGTTTCTCACCGGGGCGATTGTTATCGTTGGAATAAAGGACGGGATTGAAAGGAATGTTAAGATTATGATGCCGCTTCTGTTGGTGATCATAATCATCCTGGATATCCGGGCTGTGACCCTTCATGGTGCGGGTGAGGGATTACGCTTCCTCTTTCATCCCGATTTTTCAAAACTGTCAGGACAGGGAATTCTCAGCGCTCTTGGTCACGCCTTTTTTTCTTTAAGTCTTGGTATGGGGACGTTAATTACTTACGGGTCTTATGTCGACAATAAAAATAACCTGTTTCAAACGGCAATAAATGTGACAATGGCAGACACATTAATCGCTATTCTTGCCGGAGTTGCTATTTTCCCTGCGGTTTTTGCTTTTGGTATCGAGCCAAGCAGCGGCCCTGGGCTGGTTTTTATTACCTTACCTAATGTTTTTCAACAAATGCCTGGGGGTTATATTTTTGCAATCCTGTTTTTTATATTGCTTGTCCTTGCCGCTTTAACTTCCTCCATCTCGATTCTGGAGGTAGTTGTCGCTTATTTTCATGAGGAACTGAAGATGAAACGTAAGTTGGCGACAGTATTTGCAACCATACTGATCACCCTGCTTGGGATAATCTGCTCGCTTTCGATGGGGATTTTTAAAGATTATGCATTCTTCGGGATGAATTTCTTCGATACAATGGATTGGATATCTGCCAATTTACTCCTTCCTTTTGGCGGGTTGTTCATCTCCCTGTTTATCGGGTGGAAGTTTGGCCGGGAAAAAGTTAAGGTTGAAATTGAGAAGGGGGGGCATATGCCTGCTGCAATTTTATCCCTCTTTATATTTATCGTGAGATTTCTTGCCCCCATTGCTATTGCTATTGTCGCACTGAACGGGATTGGACTTTTGAAATTTTAGTTTTTTTTGTGATAAAAATGATGTAATTTTTACAGGTAATTTGATTGAATGAGGTTATATCGGATTATCCGGGAATATTTTTCTTTTACGAAAAGCGAGCGAAGAGGCCTTCTGGTTTTGATCGTTTTGATTGCTGTTTTTATACTGGCTAATCACGTGATCTTTTATTTTGAAAGACCGACTCTTGTCGATACTGAAAAATTTGAACGACTTTTGTCCGAAATTCCATCTGAAGTTAAGATTCCGGAGAAACAATTGTCTCTTTTTTTGTTCGATCCGAATACGATCGGACCAGATGCCCTGGATAGCCTTGACCTTCCTGCTAAAGTAAAAAATAACCTGCTTAATTATAGGAATCACAAGGGCATTTTCCGGAAGAAAGCCGATTTTAGAAAGATTTATGGGGTAACTGATTCTATTTATGAAGCGGTAAGCCATTTCCTGTTACTGAACGATCCTCTTGCCGGACAGAGAAGTGAAAAAAGCAGGCAACCGGAAGATCGTCCGGAAAAGGAAATCCGGGAAATCAGGAAACAGGAGGTTGCAGTTTCCTCTGTTTGTCTTGAAATCAATAAGGCAACGGAGAATGACCTGAAAATGATAAAAGGAATCGGGAATGTTTATGCAAAACGCATCATAAAGTACCGGAGGCTGCTTGGTGGTTTTCACGATTTAAAACAACTTGACGAGGTTTATGGCCTCCCGGATGAATTAAGTACGAGACTGGAGGAAGAGCTTTCTCTGGATACTAGCTTAGTTCGGCAGATAAACATTAACTTTGCCGGATTTGATGAGTTTTCGGTTCATCCGTACCTGAGCGACAAAGATGCTTCTTCCATTATAAAATACAGGGGGAGGACCGGTTTTATTGAAGATAAAAACAGGTTACTGAAAGACTCCGTGCTGGAAAAGGAGACTTTTCTGAAAGCAAGTCCTTATCTGAAAACCAAAAACTGAATGAATTGTTATAGAAATTGCAGGTGAATTTAAGCAGAAGTGCTTTTTTACTATAATTTTTAGAAGGGAATAATTTTCAAATTTAAATTTTAGGTAATAAATTTGATTAGTAATATAGAATTCATAAATTTGCGGCTCAATTTTAACAGATAAAAATTAAAAAATATGATCGTTATTCCGGTTAAAGAAGGCGAAAATATCGAAAGAGCCCTGAAGAGATTCAAAAGGAAATTCGAAAAAACAGGTGTTATCAAGGAATTGCGCGAAAGACAAGCTTTTACAAAACCTTCGGTTGAGAGAAGGACCGAAGTTAAGAAAGCTATTTATATTCAGGGAATGCAACGCCAGGAAGATTAACTAGTTCCTGTTGGTTTGGTTCCTGTTTTGCGTTAAAGAAAGAAGCCTATGTCTTACCAGGAATCATTTCTGAAATATTTGAAGTTCGAGAAAAGATGTTCGGACAATACGGTAATTGCTTATAAGAAAGACCTCGATCAGTTTGAAGATTTTTTATTCAAAGCGGTCGGGGATTTTAATGTCCTGGACGTAGATAGCAAGCAGGTGAGGAACTGGGTCGTTTCCCTGATGGAACAGGGAGATTTACCCAAAACAGTAGCCAGAAAAGTAACTGCGTTGAAGTCTTTCTATAAATTTCTGATGCACCAGCAGCTGCTTGATAAAACGCCCATGGATACAGTAGTTACGCCTAAAATTCCTAAAAAACTTCCTTTTTTCGTTGATGAGAACAGTTTGAACGTTCTTCTGGATAACGGGTATTTCAGCAATGATTTTGAGGGAATACGTGATAAGTTGATCATTAGCCTTTTTTATGGGACAGGGATACGTCTTTCCGAATTGACAAACCTGAAGGATCAGGATGTTTACCCGCATGAGACGCTGATCCGGGTTCTTGGAAAGAATAAGAAAGAAAGGATTGTCCCTTATCCAAGAAGTATAAACCTGTTGATCGATGAGTATATATCTGAGAGGAATGATATGTTTCCGGAACAGGGAACAGTTTTTTTTATTACATCGAAAGGCAGGCCGGTTTATGTAAAACTTGTGTACAGGGTAGTCAATAAGTACCTTTCTTTGGTTACAACACTCGAGAAAAAGAGTCCTCACGTGTTAAGGCATACATTTGCAACTCATTTATTGGACCGGGGTGCCGATCTGAACGCAGTGAAAGAACTTCTGGGGCACAGTAATCTTGCTGCAACCCAGATTTATACCCATACTTCGACCGAGAAACTACAAAGCATTTATAAACAAGCCCATCCCTGGGGTGGAGAATAAAATCTTAGGAGGAACAGTTATGAACATTAATGTTAGTGCCATTCATTTTACAGCAGATCAGAAACTGATCGATTTTGCGACGAAAAAGACGAATAAACTGGATACATTCTTTGATGGAATAATTTCTGCAGAGGTTATATTAAAAGTCTTGAAACCCGAGATGTCCAATAATAAAGTAGCTGAAATAAAGCTGTCTATTCCTTCCAATGATTATTTGTTCGCGAAAAAACAAGCCGATACCTTTGAAGAAGCGATCGATCTGTCGGTTGATGCCCTGAAAAAGCAACTCTCCAAATTTAAGGAAAAACTAAAGGAAAAATAATTCAAAAATTAGGATAGAACTTGTGATTTAATTAAAAATATTTATACATTTGCAAACCTTTTTCTGATAAGCCCCCGAAATATCAGGGCTTTAAGCCGAGATCCCCAGAAAACATATCAGAATCATGATTTGCCGGGGATTTAGTGCGGTAAAAGGGAATGTTAATGTTTGCCGGATTAGCTCAGCTGGCCAGAGCACGTGATTTGTAATCTCGGGGTCCTCAGTTCGAATCTGAGATCCGGCTCAGTAAAAGTATGGGATGAGTAAATTTTCTGAATTAGAAAAGAGTTCTAAAATATAATAGGGGAGATACCAAAGTGGCCAACTGGGGCAGACTGTAAATCTGCTGGCTCATGCCTTCGTAGGTTCGAATCCTGCTCTCCCCACGAAAGAAAAAAAATAACAAATTTCGAAAGCGAATTTTTTAAATTCGGAATTTGGATAACAAGCGGGAGTAGCTCAGTCGATAGAGCATTAGCCTTCCAAGCTAAGGGTCGCGGGTTTGAATCCCGTTTCCCGCTCATTGAAACGATTATTGATGAATAGTATTTGTGATCTTTTGATTATGATGCCTTTTAATCATCGCATGAAAAGGCCGGGGTAGCTCAGGGGTAGAGCGCATCCTTGGTAAGGATGAGGTCACGAGTTCAAATCTCGTTCTCGGCTCAGATTAAATTGAAATGAAAATTAAAAATTATTATTTGTTATGGCTAAAGAACATTTTAACAGGGATAAGGACCATGTGAACATTGGTACCATTGGTCACGTCGACCACGGTAAAACTACCCTTACAGCTGCTATCACTTCTGTATTAGCAAAAAAAGGTCTTTCTGAAGTTAAATCCTTCGATTCAATCGATAGTGCTCCTGAAGAAAAAGAGCGTGGTATTACTATTAATACTGCTCACGTTGAGTATCAGACAGCAACACGTCACTATGCTCACGTTGACTGCCCGGGACACGCCGACTATGTAAAAAACATGGTTACAGGTGCTGCCCAGATGGACGGTGCTATTCTGGTTGTAGCTGCGACTGATGGTCCGATGCCTCAAACACGTGAACACATTCTTCTTGCTGGTCAGGTAAATGTTCCCCGTATTGTTGTTTTCCTGAATAAGGTTGACATGGTTGACGATGAGGAATTGCTGGAACTTGTTGAAATGGAAGTTCGCGAGTTACTTGATTTCTATAAATTCGATGGAGCTAATGCTCCTGTTATCAGGGGTTCAGCTCTTGGTGCACTGAATGGTGAACCGCAGTGGGAAGAGAAGATAATGGAATTGATGGATGCTTGTGATACATGGATTCCACTGCCTCCCCGTGATGTTGATAAGCCATTCCTGATGCCGGTAGAAGATATTTTCTCAATTACAGGTCGTGGTACTGTTGCTACTGGTCGTATCGAAACTGGTATCGTTCATACTGGTGATGAGCTTGAAATGATTGGTTTAGGTGCTAACGGACGTAAAACTGTATGTACTGGGGTTGAAATGTTCCGTAAGATCCTTGATGAAGGCCAGGCTGGCGATAACGTAGGTTTGTTGCTTCGCGGTGTTGACAAAAAGGAAATCAAACGGGGTATGATCCTTGGAAAACCGGGAACAATCACTCCTCATACCAGATTTAAAGCTGAGGTTTACGTACTGAAGAAAGAAGAAGGAGGACGTCATACTCCGTTCCACAATAAATATCGTCCGCAGTTTTATGTACGTACCCTTGACGTAACCGGTGAAATTTCCTTGGAAGAAGGCCGGGAAATGGTTATGCCAGGTGATAACGTAACAATTACTGTAGAGCTGATTTATCCTGTTGCATTGAATGTCGGCTTACGTTTCGCTATCCGCGAAGGTGGCCGTACAGTTGGTGCCGGTCAGGTAACTGAAATCTTACAATAAGAGTTATAAGTTATGGAAACATCCCGAACCTGATGGTTCGGGATAGTTCTCGGATGCAACTCTGGTGGGAGTGTTTTTTGTAAGTTCGATTCTTACCATCCGTCAAAAAACAGATCAAAATGAAACTTAAACTATATTTCGAAGAGGCATATAATGAATTGGTACATAAAGTATCCTGGCCTACTTGGAAAGAGTTACAGAACAGTGCTTTTGTTGTAATGGTTGCTTCCTTTATTATAGCACTTATCGTATTCGTAATGGATATCTCATTTGAGAACATTATGAAGTTAGTGTACAGTTTATTTTATTAACAATTGGAGATCGTCGTCATGAGCGAAAACGAAAGAAAATGGTATGTTCTGAGGACCGTCGGAGGAAAAGAGAAGAAGGTGAAGGAATATATCGATAACGAAATAGCTAATGCCGGACTCCAGGAGTATATTTCACAGGTATTAATACCATCAGAGAAGGTATATCAAATTCGCAACGGGAAAAAGATCAGCAAAGAGCGGAATTTTTTTCCGGGTTATGTATTGATAGAGGCGGCCCTTGTTGGTGAGATTCCGCACATGTTGAAAAACATCACGAATGTGATCGGATTCTTAGGTGACACCAAGGGGGGGGACCCTGTACCAATGCGCCAATCTGAAGTGAACCGTATCTTAGGTAGGGTTGATCAGATGGCTGAGGCAGATGCGGAGGTTAATATTCCTTATGTTGTTGGTGAAACTGTGAAAGTTACAGATGGTCCTTTTAACGGTTTTAACGGAGTTATCGAAGAGATTAACGAAGAAAAGAAAAAGTTAAAAGTGATGGTCAAAATTTTTGGACGAAAAACACCTTTGGAGCTTAGCTTTATGCAGGTTGAGAAGGAGTAGTAAATCTTATTATTAATTATTATGGCTAAAGAAGTTGCTGGATTAATAAAATTGCAAATTAAAGGCGGTGCGGCTAACCCTTCACCTCCTGTAGGACCAGCATTAGGTAGCAAAGGGGTTAACATCATGCAATTCTGTAAGCTGTTTAATGCCCGGACACAGGATCTTGCAGGGAAAGTGCTTCCGGTTATTATTACAGTCTATGCAGATAAATCGTTTGATTTTGTAATTAAACAACCCCCAGTAGCCGTTCAGTTATTGGAAATTTCTAAGTTAAAATCAGGATCCGCAGAGCCCCATGCAAAAAAAGTTGCCAAGGTTAGCTGGGATCAGGTTAAGCAAATTGCTGAAACAAAAATGTCTGACCTGAACTGTTTTACTTTGGAATCTGCTATGAGAATGGTTGCTGGCACTGCCAGAAGTATGGGTATTACTGTAGAAGGTGAATTCCCAGCTAATAACTAATTAAAATTTTAAAGATGGGCAGAATTACAAAAAATATGAAGCTTGTTCAGGAAAAGCTCGAGAAGGGCAAACAATATTCAATTACTGAAGCTTCTCAATTGGTAAAGGAAATTACTTTTACCAAGTTTGATGCTTCTGTTGATATTGATGTCCGCCTGGGAGTAGATCCTCGAAAAGCAAATCAGATGGTTAGAGGTGTTGTATCCCTTCCCCACGGAACAGGAAAAGAGGTTCGTGTCCTGGCTCTTGTAACTTCAGACAAGGAGAATGAGGCAAAAGAAGCCGGCGCTGACTATGTTGGTTTGGATGATTATATTGAACAAATCAAAGGTGGGTGGACCGAATTCGATGTTGTTATTACACAACCTCCTGTGATGGGCAAAATTGGTCCGTTAGGACGTATACTTGGGCCTCGAGGTTTAATGCCGAATCCCAAAAGCGGTACCGTAACAATGGAAGTTGGAAAGGCTATAAAAGAAGTTAAGCAGGGTAAAATCGATTTTAAGGTTGATAAATTTGGTATTGTGCATACTTCAATCGGTAAGGTTTCATTTGAACCTGAGAAAATTGAAGCGAATGCCCGGGAATTTATGAGCTCGATTATGAAGCTTAAACCTTCTTCTGCTAAAGGTACTTATGTGAAAAGCATTTATCTGTCTAGTACCATGAGCCCCGGAATTCAAGTTGAACCAAAGTCAGTAACTGACTAGTTAAATGATGTTGAAATGAAAAGATCGGAAAAATTAGAGATTATTGATAATCTGGCTCAAGAGATCAATTCTTACAATCATTTTTACCTGGCCGATGTCGCTGACTTGAGTGCTGATGATACGAGCAGTCTGAGACGTCTTTGTTTTAGCAGGCAAGTAAAATTGATTGTTGTTAAAAATACACTTTTACGTAAAGCTCTTGAGAAATCAGATAAAAATACGGAAGAGCTGTACGATGTACTTAATGGGAATACCTCCATCATGTTTTGTGAGGTTAGCAATGTTCCAGCCAAACTGATCAAGGAATTTTCCAAAGCGCATGAGAAGCCTGTTTTGAAAGGTGCTTATGTTGAAGAATCGGTTTACGTTGGTGCTGACCAACTGGAGGCATTGATTTCTATCAAGTCGAAGGAACAATTACTTGGAGAACTTATCGGACTGTTGCAGTCGCCGGTTAAAACTGTGCTTGGACAACTTCAGTCTGGTGGTAACAAAATCCATGGTATCCTTCAGACACTTTCAGAGAAAGAATAATTTTAGTTACAATTTTATCGCATAAAAAATTTTAGGAAAAATGGCAGATTTAAAAGCACTTGCAGAAGAGTTAGTAAACTTGACTGTAAAAGAAGTTAATGAATTAGCTGACATTTTAAAAACAGAATATGGTATTGAACCTGCTGCTGCAGCTGTTGCTGTTGCCGGACCTGTAGCTGCTGCTGGCGGTGAAGAAGAAGCTGCCGCAGTACAAACTGAGTTCGACGTTATTCTGAAGGCTGCAGGTAATTCAAAATTAGCTGTTGTTAAATTGGTTAAAGAATTGACTGGCCTTGGTTTGAAAGAAGCTAAAGAATTAGTTGACGGTGCACCAAAGGCAGTTAAAGAAAAAGTTTCAAAAGAGGAAGCTGAATCATTAAAAGCACAATTGACAGAAGCTGGAGCAGAAGTTGAACTTAAATAAGACACTTAAGACTTTAAAATCAGGTCAGTAATGGTTTAGAATCCCACTATAGTGGGATTCTAGGCCTTTTTGTATATTTACGTTTTAAGTTCACTTAATTTTTTTGACACATGTCGTTAAACATTGAAAATCAGAGGATTAGTTTTTCTTCAACAAAGACTGTATTCGATTATCCCGATTTTTTGGAAGTTCAGCTTAAATCTTTTAAAGAATTTTTTCAGTTAGGAACTACTCCGGAGAACAGGAAAAATGAGAATCTGTTTAAAGTTTTTGAAGAGAACTTTCCAATTACAGATACCAGAAATAACTTCGTACTTGAATTTATCGACTATCAGGTAGATCCTCCCAGGTATTCGATAGAGGAATGTATTGAAAGAGGTTTGACCTTCAGCGTTCCGGTGAAGGCAAAGCTGAAATTATATTGTACCGACCCAGAACATGAGGATTTTGATACTGTTGTCCAGGATGTATATCTTGGAACTGTACCCTATATGACTGAGAAAGGCACTTTTGTCATCAATGGTGCGGAACGTGTAGTTGTTTCCCAGCTGCACCGGTCGCCTGGTGTTTTCTTTGGTCAGAGCGTACATGCCAACGGTACAAAGCTTTATTCAGCCCGTATTATCCCGTTCAAGGGATCATGGATTGAGTTCGCTACCGATATTAACAGCGTGATGTATGCTTACATCGACCGTAAAAAGAAGTTGCCTGTAACAACCTTGTTACGAGCTATTGGATATGAGGGAGATAAGGATATTCTTGAGATTTTCGGACTGGCTGATGAAATTAAGGTTTCCAAAACCGGACTTAAAAAAATTGTTGGCCGGAAACTTGCTGCCCGTGTGTTGAAGACATGGGTTGAAGACTTTGTGGATGAAGATACCGGTGAAGTAGTCTCAATCGAGAGAAACGAAGTGCTGATTGACCGTGAGACGGTGATCGAAAACGAGCATATTGATGAGATTGTCGATTCCGGTGCAAAAACAATTCTTCTCCACAAAGAAGATCAGAACCTTCAGGATTTTGCGATTATATACAATACTCTTCAGAAGGATCCGTGTAACTCGGAGAAAGAAGCCGTATTGCACATCTATCGTCAGTTGAGGAATGCTGAACCGCCGGATGAGGCAACTGCCAGGGATGTTATTGATAAATTGTTTTTCTCGGAAAAACGTTATGACCTCGGAGAGGTTGGACGTTACCGGATTAACAAAAAGCTGGGCCTGAATATTGACATGGGTACCCAGGTACTTACGAAGGAAGATATTATAGAGATTATTAAATATTTAATTAAGCTGGTTAATTCTAAAACAGATGTCGATGACATTGACCATTTAAGTAACCGTCGTGTCCGCACGGTTGGTGAACAGATGTATAACCAGTTTGGCGTTGGACTTGCCCGTATGGCAAGGACTATTCGCGAACGGATGAACGTACGGGATAATGAAGTCTTTACTCCTATTGACCTCATTAACTCCAAAACGCTTTCATCTGTAATCAATTCGTTTTTTGGAACAAATGCACTGTCACAGTTCATGGATCAGACCAATCCTTTGGCCGAGATGACGCATAAGCGTCGTATGTCGGCTCTGGGGCCTGGTGGACTGTCGCGTGAGCGTGCAGGGTTCGAAGTCCGTGACGTCCACTACACCCATTACGGAAGGCTTTGTCCTATTGAAACGCCGGAAGGACCGAATATCGGGTTGATTTCTTCGCTTTGTGTATTTGCCAAAGTGACTGATCTTGGATTTATTGCTACCCCGTACCGTAAAGTAGATAGCGGGAAAGTCGATCTGTCGGAAAATGGAGTTGTTTATTTAACAGCGGAAGAAGAGGAAGGGAAAGTAATTGCGCAGGCAAATGCCCCGATAGATGACGATGGAATATTTATCAACCAGCGTGTTAAGGCTAGATTGGAGGGTGATTATCCGGTCGTTGATAATAATGAGGTACAATTGATGGACGTTGGGCCTAACCAGATTGCTTCGGTAGCCGCATCGCTTATCACGTTCCTGGAACATGATGATGCTAACCGTGCATTGATGGGATCGAACATGATGCGGCAGGCTGTTCCGCTGCTTCGTCCTGAGGCCCCGATTGTTGGTACCGGCCTGGAAGGTAGTGCAGCCCGTGATTCCCGGGTGATGGTTGCAGCTGAACGTGAAGGTGCGATTGAGTATGTTGATGCTGACGAGATCGTGGTACGTTACGACATGACTGACGAAGAAAGATATGTCAGCTTTGATTCAGATCTGAAGCATTACAAATTACAGAAGTTCCAGAAAACCAACCAGGGGACTGTTGTTGACCTGAAACCAATTGTTTTTAAAGGACAGCGTGTCACCAAGGGGCAAATCCTTACCGAAGGATATGCGACCCAAGGAGGTGAACTGGCCCTTGGACGTAACCTGATGGTGGCATTTATGCCATGGCAGGGATACAACTACGAGGATGCTATTGTAATTTCAGAACGTGTTGTCCGGGAAGATATATTCACATCCGTCCATGTTGACGAGTATGCCCTTGAAGTTCGCGATACCAAGCGCGGAGTTGAGGAATTTACTTCGGATATTCCTAATGTCAGTGAAGAAGCAACCCGGAACCTTGATGAAAATGGTTTGATCAGGGTGGGAGCCGTTGTTAAACCAGGCGACATCCTGATTGGAAAGATTACTCCAAAGGGAGAATCAGACCCTTCGCCTGAGGAAAAACTGCTCCGTGCAATTTTTGGAGATAAAGCAGGCGACGTAAAAGATGCTTCATTGAAAGCTTCTCCATCGTTGAATGGAGTTGTGATTGATAAAAAACTCTTCTCCCGTGTTGTAAAAGACAAGAAAGGGAAAATGGCGACTAAGCCGCTGCTCGATCAGATCGACGAGGAATTTGACCGGCAGGTGAGCGGTTTGCGGGCAAAGCTTGAAGATAAACTTTTCAACCTTGTTAATGGAAAAACGTCGCAAGGTGTTAAAGATTATTATGGCGGAGATGTTATTCCTAAAGGCGTGAAATTTACGCTGAAACAACTTCAGGAGGTTGATTATCTATCGGTTAATCCAGGGAAATGGACAACCGATAATGATAAAAACGGGATGATCTATCAGCTGATCCTGAATTATATCGAGAAGTATAAGGATTTTGAAGCAGTAGCACGACGGAAACGTTATAATGTTACGATCGGGGACGAACTTCCTGCCGGAATTATCCAATTGGCAAAGGTTTATGTCGCTAAAAAGCGTAAGTTGCAGATTGGTGATAAGATGGCGGGACGCCACGGGAATAAAGGTATCGTTTCTCGTATTGTACGTGACGAAGATATGCCTTTCCTTGCCGATGGAACTCCTGTAGATATTGTATTAAACCCGTTGGGTGTACCTTCCCGTATGAACCTGGGACAGATTTATGAAACTGTTCTTGGTTGGGCAGGTAAGGTTCTTGGCTTGAAATTTGCAACCCCGATTTTTGATGGTGCCAGCCTTGAGCAGGTAACAGAGTATACTGATAAAGCAGGTGTGCCAGCTTATGGTAAAGCGACTCTGTATGATGGTGAAACCGGAGACCCGTTTGACCAGTCTGCTACTGTCGGGGTAATTTATATGCTGAAGCTTGGACATATGGTTGAAGACAAGATGCATGCCCGTTCTATCGGTCCGTATTCTTTAATTACGCAGCAACCTCTTGGTGGTAAAGCCCAGTTCGGAGGTCAGCGTTTCGGGGAAATGGAAGTTTGGGCTCTTGAAGCATTTGGAGCTTCCCATATCTTACAGGAGATCCTGACTGTGAAGTCAGATGATGTTCTGGGACGTGCAAAAGCTTATGAATCCATCGTTAAAGGAGAACCGATGCCTCAGCCCGGAATTCCCGAGTCGCTCAACGTATTGCTGCACGAACTTCGTGGCCTTGGTTTGAGTGTCACTCTGGACTAACAGAAGCACGGCGGCTATCCTATTCGGGGGAAGCCGTCCGGGTATTGGGCCACACAGTTTCGTGGCAACGGAACGTAGTTCCTCTTATTAATTGAAAAAACAGACATCTATATATGGCTTTCAGAAAAGATAATAAAGTAAAAAGTAATTTTACCAAGATCGCTATCAGTCTTGCTTCTCCGGAAGAAATTCTGGAGCGTTCACATGGGGAAGTTCTGAAGCCTGAAACCATCAATTACAGAACGTATAAACCTGAACGTGACGGTTTGTTCTGTGAACGGATTTTCGGGCCGGTAAAGGATTATGAATGTCATTGCGGTAAGTACAAACGGATCCGTTACAAAGGGATTGTTTGTGACCGTTGTGGTGTTGAGGTAACAGAAAAAAAGGTGCGCCGCGAGCGGATGGGACATATTTCCCTGGTTGTCCCGGTTGCACATATCTGGTACTTTAAATCGTTACCGAACAAGATTGGTTACTTGCTTGGTTTGCCGACCAAGAAACTTGACAGCATTATTTATTACGAAAGATATGTTGTTATCCAGGCTGGTGTAAAGGCCCAGGATGGGATCAAAAACCTCGATTTTCTGACTGAGGAAGAATACCTTGACATCATGGATACGCTGCCGAAGGAAAACCAGTACCTCGACGATGACGATCCCAATAAGTTCATCGCCAAAATGGGGGCTGAGGCTCTTTATATGTTGCTGGAGCGGACCGAGCTGGATGAACTGTCTTATGATCTTAGGCATAAGGCAAACACGGAATCTTCTCAGCAGCGTAAAAGCGAGGCACTGAAGCGTCTTCAGGTTGTAGAGGCTTTCCGTGCAAGTAAAAATATAAACCGTCCGGAATGGATGATTGTAAAAGTAGTGCCTGTTATCCCACCGGATTTAAGGCCTCTCGTGCCTCTTGATGGAGGACGTTTTGCGACCTCTGACCTGAATGACCTTTACCGAAGGGTAATTATCCGGAATAACCGGTTGAAACGGTTGATTGAGATCAAGGCTCCGGAAGTCATTCTGCGAAATGAAAAGAGAATGTTGCAGGAAGCCGTTGACTCTTTGTTTGACAATTCACGTAAATCGAATGCTGTCAAGACGGAAAATAACCGTGCACTGAAATCTCTTTCAGATAGTTTGAAGGGAAAACAGGGACGTTTTCGCCAGAACCTGCTGGGTAAACGTGTTGACTATTCAGCCCGTTCTGTTATCGTTGTCGGGCCTACCCTGAAACTGCACGAGTGCGGTTTACCCAAAGGAATGGCTGCCGAATTGTACAAGCCTTTCATTATCCGGAAACTGATTGAACGGGGGATTGTTAAAACCGTGAAGTCGGCTAAGAAGATTGTTGACCGTAAAGATCCTGTTGTCTGGGACATTCTTGAGAATGTACTGAAAGGGCATCCGGTGATGCTGAACCGTGCCCCGACCTTGCACCGTCTGTCTATCCAGGCTTTTCAGCCTGTATTGGTAGAAGGAAAGGCTATTCAGCTTCATCCTTTGGTATGTACCGGGTTCAATGCCGACTTCGACGGAGACCAGATGGCTGTTCATGTGCCGCTGGGGAATCCGGCTATCCTTGAGACACAGTTGCTGATGCTGGCTTCTCAAAACCTGCTTAACCCTGCTAATGGTGCTCCAATCACTGTGCCTTCACAGGACATGGTGCTTGGGCTGTATTATATAACAAAACACAGGACTGGGGCTCGCGGCGAAGGAATGACTTTCTACTCTCCTGAAGAGGTAATTATTGCCTATAATGAAGGGAAGATAGACATGCATGCGATTGTTAAGGTTAAGGTCGAAGATGTTGATGACAGTGGTGAGTATTTCAAACATATTATTGAAACCACTGTCGGTCGGGTTATCTTTAACCAGGTTGTTCCTCGCGAGGCAGGATATATTAATGAACTGTTGACGAAAAAATCGTTACGAAATATTATCTCCGATATCTTTAAGAAATCGGGAAATGCAACAACTGTACGTTTCCTTGACGACATAAAGAATCTGGGATACAAGATGGCTTACCGGGGAGGTTTGTCGTTTAACCTTAGTGATGTGATTATTCCTGTAGACAAGAAAGAAATTGTTGATTCGGGGTATGCCGAAGTTGAGGAGGTCATTTCCAACTATAACATGGGATTCATCACTAACAATGAGCGTTATAATCAGGTGATTGATATCTGGACACATGCCAATGCCAAACTAACCAATTCGGTTATGAAGACATTGAGCACGGATAAACAGGGGTTCAACTCCGTTTATATGATGCTTGACTCGGGTGCCCGTGGTTCCAAGGAACAGATCCGCCAGTTATGTGGGATGAGGGGATTGATGGCAAAACCTCAGAAGTCTGGTTCTACCGGAGCTCAGATTATTGAGAACCCGATCCTTGCAAACTTTAAGGAGGGTCTTTCTGTTCTTGAGTACTTTATTTCGACTCACGGTGCTCGTAAAGGGTTGGCAGATACCGCCTTGAAAACAGCGGATGCCGGTTATTTGACACGCCGTCTGGTTGATGTTGCGCAGGATGTAATTATTCAGGAAGAGGATTGCGGAACGCTTCGCGGTTTGGTTGCCACAGCCGTGAAAAACAATGAGGAGGTTGTTGCTTCCCTTTACGACAGGATTCTTGGACGTACTACCGTTCATGATGTCTTTCATCCGTTGACAGGAGAACTCATTGTTCGTACGGGAGAGATGATCGATGAAGATATTGCCAAGAAAATAGAGGATTCGCCTATTGAAAGCGTGGAAATCCGTTCTGTACTGACCTGTGAAGCTAAAATAGGAGTATGTAGTAAGTGTTACGGACGTAACCTGGCTACAGCAAATCTTGCGCGCAGGGGAGAAGCAGTGGGGGTAATCGCCGCCCAGTCGATTGGTGAACCTGGTACTCAGCTGACACTGCGAACTTTCCACGTGGGGGGTATCGCCGGTAACATTTCGTCCCAGTCAATGGTTGAGTCTCGGTACGATGGTATTGCCGAGATCGAAGAACTACGTACTGTTGATTCTGTTGACGAGCCGGGACATAAAATATCGATTGTTGTGGGCCGGTTGGCAGAATTGAGAATTGTCGATAAAAATACCCGGATTCCTTTATCAACCCATAGTATCCCCTATGGTTCCAAACTGTACATCGAGAATGGAGCAGAAGTTACCAAGGGGCAAAAGATTTGTGAATGGGACCCGTATAATGGTGTTATTATTACCGAGTACGATGGTAAGATTTCGTTTGAACACCTGATCGATGGTATAACTTTCCGCGAAGAATCGGATGAGCAGACCGGTTTCAAGGAAAAGGTAGTCATCGAAACTCGTGATAAAACGAAAAACCCATCGTTGCGTATTATTGACGAGCAGGGCGGAGTGATCCGTTCGTACAACCTTCCTGTTGGAGGGCATATTTCTGTTGACGAGGGTGATATTGTAAAGGCAGGACAGGTGTTGGTAAAGATACCGCGTGCTTCAGGTAAGGCAGGTGACATCACCGGCGGTCTTCCGCGTGTTACCGAGTTATTCGAGGCCCGTAACCCGTCTAACCCGGCTGTCGTTTCCGAAATTGACGGGGAAGTATCACTGGGCAAGATCAAGAGAGGTAACCGTGAGATCATCGTAACTTCGAGAGGTGGAGATGTGAAAAAATACCTGGTACCGCTTTCAAAACAGATACTTGTTCAGGAAAATGACTATATCAAGGCAGGGATCCCACTTTCTGACGGTGCTATTACGCCTTCAGATATCCTTGCAATCAAGGGACCTACGGCAGTTCAGGAATATATACTGAACGAGGTTCAGGATGTTTACCGGATGCAGGGTGTGAAGATCAACGATAAGCACTTCGAGGTAATTATCCGTCAGATGATGCGTAAGGTCGAGATCGACGACCCGGGAGATACCCGCTTCCTTGAAAAGCAGGTTGTTGACAAGAATGAGTTCCTGCATGAAAATGACTGGATCTATAATAAAAAAGTTGTGGTTGAAGCAGGAGATTCAGATCTTCGGGCTGGTATGATTATTACCTCACGCCGCTTACGTGATGAAAACTCTTCACTTCGTCGCCGTGATAAGAAGCTGGTCGAAGCCCGTGAAGCTATTCCTGCCACATCGAGCCAGATCCTTCAGGGAATCACCAGGGCTGCACTGCAGACGAGAAGCTGGCTGTCGGCTGCTTCATTCCAGGAAACGACCAAGGTACTTAATGAGGCCGCAATTCAGGGGAAAGTTGACTATCTTGACGGATTGAAGGAAAATGTGATCTGCGGTCACTTGATACCCGCCGGTACAGGTTTGAAAGAATATAAAAACCTGGTGGTAGGTTCCCGTGAGGAATACGATCGAATGGTTGATGTGAAGGAAACGGAACGCGCAACTACAGAGGATTAGATATGGAAGAGAATAAGAATAAAAGTCAGTTGAATATCGAGCTGAATGAAGAAATAGCACAGGGAACTTATTCAAATCTTGCTATTATAACTCATTCAAGTTCCGAATTCGTGATCGACTTTGTGCGCGTTATGCCAGGGGTGCCTAAGGCCAACGTAAAGTCCCGGATTATCCTTACCCCGGAACATGCCAAACGTCTTTTGCTTGCTCTGGAAGATAACGTCAGAAAGTTTGAAAAAATAAACGGACCAATAAAACTTGGAGGAAATGATCAGATGATACCTCCAATGGGGTTTGGTGGTCCTGCTGCAGAGGCCTGATTTCGTTTATTCTTTAAACATAAACAATATAAAAACGGATGTTGAAATTTTTCAACATCCGTTTTTTTCATGATAAACCCTTAGCTAGAGTTCTGTCAGATAATTAAGTATGAAAAATATTATATGACAGGTAATAATTCGTTGAGAATCTTTTATTACGTCGATGAAGATGTCGGAATGAAAACATCATCAGATTAGTTCCCATCCATCCCTGTACTGATAGCCAAGTTTTGCTGTAGCCGTTCCATCCTGGTCATCGACAAATTTTTCGGTAGCAGGGTCCCATTTAATGGTCTTTCCCAGGTCGATAGCAATATTGCCCAGGTTACATACTGTGGCACTCCTGTGCCCGATTTCAACTGGTACCACCGGGTCGGTGTGCTGGCGTACTGACTCAATAAAATTAAGCTGGTGCGGAATTTTTGTTTCATAAGGCATATTGTCAGCCTTTTCCGGTTGAGAAGGCAGTAATGAATCGCCAGAGGCTTTAAAATTTCCTCGTGATACTTCCAGCCAGCCTTTGTCTCCCCAGAATTTGACACCTTTGGTGAGGCCTTCGTCAAACGGTTCCGAGGTCATAACGATACCATTGGCGTAGGTGTACTTTATGTATTCCGAATTTTCACCCAAAGGGGAAATCTCAACAGGTCCGCTGTTGTCCATTCCTAATCCCCATTGAGCAATATCGAACATGTGGGCCCCCCAGTCTGTCGTATAGCCTCCCCCTGTTTCTTTATACCAGCGCCATCCTCCCCAGAATTGCTCGTTTTGAACAGGGTCGATGGAAATAGGCGGGTCAAGTTGATTGTTGAAGTGGATACTCGTAGGTAACGGTCCCAGCCAGCGGTCCCAGTTTAGATCTTCAGGAACAGATTCTTCAGGGAGATCATAAGGTTTGGGAGGCGCACCGACATACGCATTTACCCTTTGGATTGTCCCGAGCCTTCCTGTCTGCACCATTTTGACTGCATGCTGAAAATTCGGGTCGGAACGCTGCTGGCTTCCAATGGCAAGAATCCTGTTGTTTTCCCTGACCGCTTTTCTTAATTGTTGTCCCTCATAGATCGTGAAGGTCATGGGTTTTTCCAGGTATACATCCTTGCCTGCTTTACAGGCAGCAATGGCTATCATGGCATGTGCATGATCGGGGGTGGCGATTACCACTGCATCGATATTCTTGTCAGCCAAAAGATCCTGAAATTTTTCATACGTTTTTACGTCAACGGGTACATTGTTTTTTGAATAAAAACCTTTGACAAAGTTCTCAAATCGTTGACGCTTCCTTCCATAGACATCACATCCTGCAACTACTCTTACTCCTGGTATCTGTATAAAACCATTCAGCAAGAACATTGACTGCTGTCCCATGCCGATAAATCCAAGAGTTACATTATCTTTTGACTTTTTGTTATTGCAGGAGAGCATGGATGGTAGTAATGAAATACCAGCAAGGCCAATCGCCGAGGTGCCTAAAAACTGTCTTCGGGAGAAGACTTTCCTTTCCTCTTTCATATTAGTTGGTTTATAATTGGTTAAAATCGAAAAATCAAGTTGTGTAAAAGTAAGAATTATTGACAAATAGTCTGACTTTTAGTCTGTGAAAATATCATTCGTTTCATTTTTTTTGTCTTGCCGTAATGACTGATGGCAGGGAGCGGGGATCAATTGTTTTGTAGTATCCCTTGGGGCTAAGGTTAAGTGTGCGTGTTATGTCTGAATGGAATTTCTGTTATCTTCCCTGATTTTTTATCAAAATAAGAGATTCGTTTTCTCTCGTTTTGAACCGGGCTCATTTCATTATTTTAAATAGTTTCGGATAGGCACAGATTTTTTCTTTTTCTCATCATAAACTTTCATGTTTTGTTATTTCCGTAGAAAAGTGATGTATCGTTCAGAATGTTCATGACATACGGGTAAGTGAGGGATTGATAATTGCTACTAAAAAAAAATGACAAATTATAGAGTTTAAATAAGTTTTAGAACATATTTTGTGAAAAAATGAAAGTAAAACAATTCGATAAGTGTCGAAATGTAATTTGTAAATGTTAATTTATTAATAATTATACTTTTTTCCTTTTTTGCCATTTTCCGTGCAGGGGATTATTTGTTAATATTGTAGCCTTTCCATAAAATGGGAAATGTTTTTTAATAAAAAACCGAAAAAGATGAGTGATATAGAACTGGCATTGGAAATGTTGGGGGTAGGAATGATAACCGTTTTTATAATTCTTTCCCTGGTCGTTATTATCGGCAATCTGATTATACGCTTTGTGAATAAATATCTTCCGGAAGAAGTATCCAGAAAAATAGAACCGGCGGGTATTGTTTCTTCCGTAGATTCTAAAAAAGTTGCAGCAATTATCAGCGCAGTAAAAATGATAACAGGAGGAAAAGGACAGGTGACAAAGATTGAGAAATTCTGATCCTTATTTTACTGGCTGAAAAACAATAAAAAATCAACAATATTATCGTAACCTTATGGAAAAAAGAAAGATAAAATTTTCATTGGTTTACCGTGACATGTGGCAATCTTCAGGAAAGTATATGCCACGGGTTGACCAATTGGTAAAAGTTGCCCCGGCAATTGTAGAAATGGGATGTTTTGCAAGGGTTGAAACAAATGGCGGTGGATTCGAGCAGATTAACCTGCTTTTCGGGGAAAATCCGAATAATGCCGTAAGGCAATGGACCAAGCCGTTTAGGGCTGCCGGGATTCAGACCCATATGCTCGACCGCTCTTTGAACGGCCTCCGGATGAGTCCGGTTCCTGCCGATGTGAGGAAACTAATGTATAAGGTGAAAAAAGCGCAGGGTACAGATATTACCCGTCCGTTTGATGGTTTAAACGATGCCCGTAATGTACTGGATTCAATTAAATATGCAAAAGAAGCAGGTATGATTGCCCAGGCTTCCTTGTGTCTGACCTATTCCAAAATCCATACGGTTGATTATTATGTGAACTTAGCCGATAGCCTGATCAAAGGAGGCGCAGATGAAATTTGCCTGAAAGATATGGCGGGAATTGGGCGTCCTGCATGGTTGGGAAAAATTGTGACGGGGATTAAGAAGAAATATCCTGAGATACCTTTACAGTACCATTCTCATTCTGGTCCCGGATTTGCGATGGCTTCGATCCTGGAGGTATGCCGTGCCGGTGTAGAATATGTCGACGTAGCTATGGAACCACTGTCATGGGGGACCGGGCATGTTGATTTACTTGCAGTTCAGGCGATGCTTAAGGACGATGGATTTGATGTTCCGGAGATAAACATGAATGCCTACATGAAGGTGCGTAGCCTTACCCAGAGCTTTATCGATGATTTCCTGGGATATTATATCAATCCCAAAAACCGTTACATGAATTCGTTGCTGATCGGGCCCGGGTTGCCTGGTGGAATGATGGGGTCGTTAATGTCCGACCTGGAGAATAACCTGGAGAGCCTGAATAAATGGAAAGTAAAGAACAACCTGCCTGCACTTACGCAGGATGAACTGCTGGTAAAATTGTTTAATGAAGTTCAGTATATATGGCCGTTGGTCGGTTATCCACCACTGGTTACCCCATATAGCCAGTATGTAAAGAACCTGGCGTTGATGAATGTGATCCAGATTGAAAAGAGAAAAGAGCGCTGGAGCATGATTGCAGATAATATCTGGGACATGCTGATGGGCAAGGGGGGTAAACTTCCCGGAGAAATTGCACCTGAGTTGAAAGCCCTTGCCAGGGAACAGGGACGGGAAGAGTTTACTGCCCATCCTCAAAGTCTTTATCCCGATGCATTGGATACATTTAAAAAGGAAATGGAAGAAAAAGGATGGGAGTCTGGTCCCGATGATGAGGAACTGTTTGAACTGGCCATGCACCCGGAGCAATACAGGTCTTATAAATCGGGTGCTGCGAAAAAAGCTTTCGAAGAAGACCTCGCCAAGAAACGTGAAGAAGGTGGCGGACTGATTGAGGGGAAAAAGAAAGAGGCCATCGTCGAATCTGAGGCACCTGTTAATTTTGCTCCATCGACTATGTTTGTCGATGTAAACGGAGAAAAGTTCAGGGTTTCTGTTTCTTATGGAGAGATATCGGCAGCTGGACCGACCGCTGCGGCAGAAATCCCTGCCCCTGCCACGGTTTCCCAGCCAGTTGCAGCAACTCCGGCGGGGAATGGTTCTGCCTATGAAGTTCTTGCTCCGCTTGAAGGTAAATTTTACCTGACAAAAGAAAGCTCGGAAAAACCGTTGACGGTGGGGGATCAGATTAAATCCGGCGATTTGGTTGGCTATGTGGAAGCAATGAAGACTTTTAATGCTATCCGTTCGGATCGGAATGGAAAGGTCGTTGAAATTTGTTTCAAAAGCGGGTCGGATGTTGAAGAAGATGATGTCCTGGTTAAATTAGGCTGATTATGGAAATATTGCAAAAATTATATGAAATGACAGCTTTCCGGGATATTTGCAATAATCCCGGTTATCTGCTCATGCTCTGCATTGGTGCGTTTCTCCTTTACCTGGGGATTAAGAAGCAATACGAGCCTCTTTTACTTGTTCCTATTGCTTTTGGTGTGATCCTCGCAAATTTACCTGGTGGGGCGATGGGAGTTGTGAATGCAGATAATATCGATCTTGGGAATGGTCATTACAAGAATCTGTTTGAAATCGCCCATGAATATGGGATCATGAATTTTGTTTACTATTCTTTGATCAAGACAGGCTTTCTTCCGCCAATTATTTTTATGGGAGTAGGAGCGCTGACCGATTTCGGACCGATGTTGCGGAACCTGAGGCTTGCCTTTTTTGGCGCAGCTGCCCAGTTGGGGATTTTTGTCGTTGTGATTTCATCTGTATTACTGGGTTTTACCCCTAAAGAAGCGGCTTCTCTGGGTATTATCGGGGGAGCCGACGGGCCGACAGCTATTTATACAACCATCAAGCTGGCTCCTCATCTCCTTGGACCTATCGCCATTGCTGCATATTCGTATATGGCCCTTGTTCCTGTTATTATTCCGTTGGTTACAAAGTACACCTGTACCAAGAAGGAGCTGATGATCAATATGAAGGAAATGGATAAGCTTTACCCTCCCAAGATAAAAATTAAGAATATAAAAGGGGTAAAAATTGCTTTCCCAATTGTTTTGGGTATCATTATCTGCATTTTTGTGCCGACAGCCGCACCACTTTTGGGAATGTTGCTTTTCGGGAACCTCATCAAGGAAATAGGAGTAAATGTTGCCCGGCTTAGTGAAGCAGCGACAGGGGCAATCCTGAATACTGCCACAATTTTTTTAGGACTCTCCGTCGGTGCGACCATGACCGCCGAAGTTTTTTTAAATCTGAAAACAATCATGATTGTCGTTGGTGGGTTCCTTGCTTTTGCCATTTCCATTTTCGGGGGCATTATAGGTGTTAAGGTCACCAACCTGTTTACAAAGAAAAAAATAAACCCGCTGGTTGGGGCAACAGGCCTCAGTGCTGTCCCCATGGCTTCCCGTGTTGCTAACGAGATTGCTTTGAAACATGACCATAGCAATCACATCCTTCAGTATTGCATGTCGAGCAATATTTCAGGGGTGATCGGTTCGGCCGTCGCTGCCGGTGTTCTGATATCGTTTTTGTCATAGGTTAAGACACGTAAATTATAGAAAAATGCCTGCCGGTTTATTTACCGGCGGGCATCTTTTTTATATAGTGTGCAGTGCAGATTGACACTTGTGATGAACTAAGTACAGAGCCTGGCCTGTTTTTTGAAGAAAATGTCTGTGGATATTTATCTTCACTTCCGCAGACGGCATATCCACTTCCCGGATCAGATTTCTGTGTTTTCCACGGATAAAAAATGATTACATAAGTTACAGAAAAAATAAATATAAATAAAGAAATAATTAATTTTTTCTTTTTAATTTATTGATAATAAATAAATTGTGTGTTAATTGAGTGTTAAGCTATTTTTTGTTTTTTAAAGAAAAGTTCATTTTCTCCTTACATAATTTCATATAGGGGAGAGATACTGTTTTTATAATTGGAGATAAAAACTTAACTCTTATATTATGAAACTTTATCTTTTCCTTCTTGTCATTTTTATTTTTCCAGAGATATCTTCTGCGCTGAATGTCAGCATAAAAGGACATGTTGTTTCAAAAAACGGGGAGCCCTTAGCAGGAGCTACTGTTTATATTCAGGAAATAAGAAAAGGAACAACAGCTGATTTTAATGGGGTATATCAGTTTTCAGAAATTGCTCCAGGAGAATATACCATTGCAGTTACATTTGTTGGCTATGAACCTCAAACCCGGCATATGCAGGTTGCTCAGCCGATGAAAAATGTTGATTTCGTACTGGTCGAAAAGGATATTGTTCTGGAAGGTTTGGTCGTGACAGCTCAGAAAAGAGAGCAATCGGTAAAGGAAATACCCACAGCGATAACTTCTCTTGATGCAAATTTTTTGAAAGAATCAGGAATTACAGAACTGGATGATCTTTCCGAATATGTTCCGGGAATGCAGATCCAGGTACAAAGCCCGAATAATCCGGGATTTGTAATTCGGGGTATTACCAGCGATGACGGATCATCCTATGTCGAACCCCGCGTTTCCGTTTTTCAGGACGGGGTTTCTATTAGTAAGTCGCGCGGATCGGTTGTCGAGGTTTACGATATGGAGCGGGTTGAAGTGCTTAAAGGTCCGCAGGGTACGCTTTTTGGAAGAGGGGCACAGATCGGGGCTGTGCACTTTATACAGAACAAGGCTCAAAGCAACACTTCCGGATCTATTACCGCGGGATATGGAGATTATAATTATATCCATACCGAAGGTTTTTTCAATACACCTCTCGTGAAAGATAAACTTTTTGCCAGAATAGCCGGAATTTACAAAGGCCATGACGGATTTATTCGAAACCTTTCTGGGGGCCGTTTAAACGGTAAGGATACAAAGGCATTCAGGGCGTCTCTAAGGTACAGGCCGGATACAAAAACCAATATCGATTTTATTTATAATTATCAGAGTGATACTCCTCCGGGAACGTCCTTTAAGAGCGGAACCTATGCCCCTGCGGGAGGAGATACCAAACCTTGGACGGCAGCCAGCCTGGATAAGGGAAAAGACCTGGGGCTCGATCGTACAGTGTGGGGTACAACCCTGATAGCAAGACATACATTTTCTCCAAGTTTCAGCCTGACTTCCACAACGGCTTACAGAGAGTTCGACTCCTATGAATCGTTCGATGCTGATGGAACTGCTGCTCCCGCTCTTTGGTTTGCTGAAGATGCCTACGGGAAACAATTTAGTCAGGAATTGCGTTCCAACTTTAAAATCGGGAACAGATTTGAAGGTTTTGGGGGAATGAGTTATTTCTATGAGGACGGCTTTGATCATGTCCCTTTTGAGACGAACGAACAAAGCCTGGCAGTTCTTTATTCAGCCGTGCTGACTTCTGACGATGTTGATATTAATTCGACTTTGTTCGATCCGATCAACCAGGCTTTGACTGCTGCTCTCGGTACAACTGTCAATATGCAGCTCCAGTCAGAGCCATTGTTGACCAATGGTGTTCCCAATTATGTGTCTTCTCTTTCCAAGCTGATTTCCAATAGCGGTTACCTGCCATATATTGCATTGGTATCGCCCACTTTATATACATTGCTGACACAGCCTATGAAAGAAATTCATCGTGAAAGCTATACGGACTACGGGACAAACAGTGCCTATGAATTTTTTGCCGACGGTACCTGGCATTTGACCGACTGGCTGCGGCTCACTGCAGGGCTCCGGTTTACTGTCGAGAATATAGAGTCCGGTTATAAAGCAACTACAGATCCGGACGGAAACGACGGTAGCCTGGGATTTGCCCGCAGTGCCGGGACGAATGACCTTTTTATGCCAACCGATAAAATTACAGACAGCGATACCTATCTTTCAATGGTAGGCCGTTTTGCGGCTAACTTCCGGCTTTCAAAAAATCTGGATGCCTATGCGTCAGTGTCGAAGGGACGTCGTCCTAACGTGATCCAGTTTACAACAGAAGACAACGGCGACTATACCAGCACATATCAGTCTGAAAAGCTTAGCGACGAGATAGTCTGGAGTTATGAGACCGGAATGAAGGGATTAAGTCCGGACCAACGGTTTTACTATGACCTTGCAGCCTACTATTATAACTACAGCCATTTTCAGACCCAGTCGATAGAAGATTTACAAATCATTACCAAGGATGCAGGGAATGCGACGGCATACGGATTTGAGGCTTCCCTGAAATGGCAGGCCAACAGATTGCTGAATATCTTCGGAAATTATGCTTTTATACATGCGACCTTTGATGACTACGATTCAAACGGGAATCCTCAGGAGTATGCAGGTAACACATTCCGTCTGACCCCCAAACACAGCTTTGCCTTGGGGTTTGATCAGCAAGTGCCCCTTTCCCGAAATCTTAATGCCTTCGTCCGTCCTTCCTATACTTTTAAATCGAAGGTTTATTTTGAAGAAGATAATGGAGACGACGTGAAACAGGACGCTTTCGGATTGTTTAATCTCCGTGCCGGACTTACTATGCATAAGCCGGGGGTATCTTTCCTCTTCTTTGCCGATAATGTACTGAATAAAAAGTATATCATTGATGCGGGAAATACCGGGCGTAATTTTGGTATTCCTACCTATATCGCCGGTTCACCAAGTTTGATCGGGTTCGAAATGAATTATAAATTTTGATTGTTCAAAAACAGATAATAGTCTATTTTGTGATATTCTTTTCCCATTCACAGTTGTTCAAAAGGAGGCTGAAAGAGCTCATATTTTTAGTATATTTAGCCTCCGATGAAAAAAACGTTGTTACCGGTATCGCTAAGCTGGCTGCTTTTTTTGTTGTTGGCCTTTTCTTTTTTTTACGGGTGGGCCGGAGCTGATCCTGAGTATAAATTCAGGTTTTTGACCGCCAATGAAGGACTTCCTCAGAATACGGTTGACTGTATCCTTAAAGATCGTCACGGATTTATGTGGTTTGGGACCTGGAGTGGTTTGTGCAGGTACGATGGTTATTCGTTTAAGACTTACAGAAGGGCAAATGCTTCAAAAGATCTTCCTGATAATTTTATCAGGACTCTTTGTCAGGACAACAATGGGAACATTTGGATCGGAACGGGAAAAGGAATTTCTTATTTTATTTTTGATGAGGAAAAATTTGCTGTTCCGGATCTGATTGATTCAACTTTTGCAAATTATTCCATCAATCATTTGTTTTTGGACGATCAGAATTGCCTGTGGGTTTCGACAGAGAACAGCGGTATCTGGGTCGTCCGCCCGAACCTGGATGACATAGTTATTCTTAAAGTAGATGATGACAGATTGCCGGATCGCCATACAAATTGTGCTTGTTTGTTTTCTCAATGGGTAATTATCGGGACAGACGGTGGTCTGGCTGTGCTGAGAAGGGACAATTTACAGCCGGATCATGTATTGCCCGATTTGATAAACGCCGTTCGGGATGCCAATGTCAGCTGTATTTTTTCTGATTCCCGGAATGATATCTGGGTGGGAACAGATGCTGGATTATTCCAGTACCTTCCATCTTCGAAACAAGTGTATTATTATTCCTATGTTAAAGGCAATCCACAAATGCTCAATCATTTGACTGTTACGGATATAACGGAGGATTGTAGGGGAATGGTCATTGTGGGAACACTGGGCGGTCTGAATTATTTTAACCCGGGAGATCATACTTTTTCGCATCTGAGCGGAAGCCCTGATGAGAATAAAAATTTGAATAATCCGTTTGTGAATTCTCTTTATGCTGATAAAGACGGTAATGTATGGATCGGAACAGATAAAGGAGGAGTAAGTTATTATAATGTTTTTCAAAAGCCTTTTCATTCCCTTGTGCACAATCCGGCCAGCAAGAATAGCCTGAGCCATAATACCGTGAATTCTATTTTGAAGGAGAAGGATGCCCTCTGGGTGGGAACAGCTGGCGGAGGTCTTAACCGGATAACAGATCAGGGCAGGTATGTCGAACGTTTTGAATACGATCCGGCAAACCCGGATGCACTCACGAGCGATTTTGTCAGTGCGATTTTCAGGGATAGCCGTGGTCAGCTTTGGGCTGGTACCTGGGGGGGAGGACTTTGTCTGATGAAATCGTTGGAAAGAGGTATTTTTAAGGCTTATCAGGATCGGGATGAGAATGCGGGAAGCATTTGTTCAGAATTTGTTTCTTCATTGTGTGAATTGGATGAGAACAGATTATTGGTGGGAACAAGAGGAGGACTTGATCTCTTCCTTCAGAACAAACAGATTTTTATCCATGTACATGATAAAATGAAACTTAGGGATTTGCTTGAAGTCGGATGTTTGCAAAAGGATTCGAAAGGACGGCTTTGGGTAGGAACAAAAAACGGTCTTTACCGGATTGATACAGGACAACTTCAAAAGATTGAAAAAATGGAGGGAGTGACATACCAGTCGTTTTTCAATATTCCGGGGGACTCATTGTCTATTCCGGGTAATTATGTGATTTCGCTGATTCAGGATTCGAAAGGACGAATTTGGGTTGGGACATACGGGAATGGTTTTTGCCGGTATGTTGAGGATGAAAAGCCGCACTTTATCAGGTACACGGAAAAAGATGGTTTATGCAATAATGTAACTTATTCCATGGAGGAAGACCTGCATGGGAATATCTGGATTAGTACAGATAAGGGGCTTTCTAAATTTAACCCGGGATCAGAAACATTCCAGAATTTTTATATGAAGGACGGTCTGCTGAATGATCAATTTTACTGGACTGCTTCAGATGCAGACAGCGATGGTATTTTATATTTTGGAGGCATCGGCGGTCTGGATTATTTCAGAGCTTCCAATATCGATTTGTATAGAACAACAAAAAAACCTTTATTTATCGAATTTTCGGTGTTTAACAATCCTGTTGAAATCGGGAAGAAGTATCATTCCCGGGCCATTTTAAATAAGTCTATCACGATAACACCACGGTTGGATTTATCATGGAAAGATGCTGTTTTTTCAATTGAGTTCTCCGCACTGGACTATTATCTCCCTGAAAAAGTCAGGTATGCCTACCGCATGAAAGGAGTTGATCAGGATTGGGTTGTTGTTCCTTCCTCCAGAAGGTTTGCCAATTATACCAATCTGACGGGAGGAGAATACACTTTTCAGGTGAAGGCTTCCAACAGTGACGGAGTCTGGTCTGACAAGGTGGCCGAGATGAAAATCGTGATCCATCCTCCGTTTTGGAAAACATCCTGGTTCCGGCTGTTGTTGATTGTTTTCATCCTTTTGATGATAATGGCTTATGTCAGCCACCGTACCCGCTTTTTGAAGCAACAGAAAAAGAAATTGGAGCAACAGGTAAAGGAAAGAACTGAAAAGATTGAAGAACAAAAGGAGAAACTAAAGTTTCAGGCCGATCATTTAAAACAGACTAACCGGGAACTGGCAGAAAGACAGAAGTTAATTGAAGGACAAAAGATAGAATTGGAAGTTCAGAATGCAAAAATTGCCCAGCAACGGGACGAATTAATCGTACTGAATGAAAAGGTTAATCTTGTTAACCAGCTTCGGCTACGTTTTTTTACCAATATTTCCCATGAGTTCAGAACACCTCTCACCCTAATTCTTGACCCGCTGGAACAGTTAATCAAAACCCTAAAAGCAGACCGTGAAACAATGGGAACACTCAAGATGATTAACAGGAATGCCCAGCGGTTGTTACATCTGATTAATCAATTAATTTATTTCAGGCGTGTTGAGAACGGAAAAATAAAGTTGAGGATTTGTAAGGGCGATCTGGAAAATTTTATCAGGCAGGTTTACGATTCTTTTCGTGATCTGGCCGTCCACCAGCAGATCGAATATTTGTTTAAGGTTTCCGGAAACCATGTCGGGACATGGTTTGATGCGGAAAAGCTGGAGAATATCCTTTACAACTTACTTTCAAATGCATTTAAATATACGCCGGAAGGAGGAAAAATTTCTCTTGGGGCCAGATTTGAGGAAAATGAGGTAAAGACTGGATTCCCTGCTCCTTTTATTTCCATTGATGTAACGGATAACGGTAAAGGAATTGCCCCGGAGCATCTTCCTTTTGTTTTTGAGCGTTTTTATCAGGTCGATCCGGATAATTCGACAGGGATGAAAAGTTCGGGGATAGGTCTGGCCCTGACTTACGAACTGGTGGAGGCACTGCATGGGAAGATAGAAGTGAAAAGTCAACCGGGAAAAGGCAGCCGGTTTATTATTTTTTTACCATATACCAGGGACCGTTTCGAAGAGAAGGAAATTGACCAAACGATTTTGCCTGCAGACGTTACACTGGAAGGAAGGGTTGACATGCTGGCAGAAGAACTTTCCAGGCACAGGGAAGAACAGGAAGAGATTACTTTTTCCCGACAGCGAAAATCAAAGCCCCTTATTCTTATTGTTGAAGATAATTATGATATGCGGACATTTCTGATTCAAACGTTGAAAGCCGATTATCGTGTGTTAGGAGCGGAAAACGGGCAGGATGGACTTTCTATCGCAAAAAAATATTCACCGGATCTTATTGTCAGCGATGTTATGATGCCGGTTATGGATGGTATTGAATTATGCAGCCGGCTGAAGAAGGAACTTCAGACCTGTCATATCCCGGTAATTCTGCTAACGGCTAAAAACACGGTTGAAGACTGGATTGATGGGCTTGAAACCGGTGCCGATGACTATATTCCGAAACCCTTTAACTTGGACGTCTTGCAGGCACGAATAGCGAACCTGATTGACGGGCGTCGTCGGTTAAAAAAAATGTTCAGCAATCCGCAGGATGCTCTGTTGGACGGATTGACCAGTAACCCAATTGACGAAGAATTTATGTTGAAGGTATATGCTGTACTCGAAAAGTCGTACCAAAACCCGGAGTTTTCGGCCAGTCAGTTTGCGTCGGAAATGTTTGTGAGTCGAAGTTTGCTTTACAAAAAAATCAGAGCAATTACCGATCTAAACATTACAGACTTTATTAACTCGTTCAAGCTGAAAAAAGCAGTTGAATTGATTCAGAAAACCAAGTTGCCGATAGCTGATATCGCTTTCAATGTTGGCTTTAATGACCCGAAATACTTTAGCCGCATCTTCCGAAAATTCTATGGAATGAGTCCTTCAGAATTCCAATCCAAAAGATAAGTAATTGATATAGCATTGTTTGTTGTGGAGGATAAAATGAATTCCTGTTTTGTCCACTTCAAATATTCTTAAGTCCTCCTGAGGCTGATCAAGCCAACCTACCTTTATGATACTTAATTAACGACACAAACCAAATTTATGATGAAACTAAAAGCTGTCGTCATGCACCTGCTTTTTGTTTTTGCAGGTGTTTTATTTATGTTACAGGCAAATCCGCTTGTAGCACAAAAATTCACAATAAAAATTCAATCAAATTTAAATTTATGAAAACGACTAAATTATTGAGGTGCACTTTGTGCGCAGTCATTTTGTCAGCATTGGGCCTAGTTGGGTGTGAGGATGTGGATACATATTCAATTAATGCCCCCTCTGACCTGCAGAGCCGGATCGACTCAATTGCCGCTGCGAATGCAAGTAAGGATACAGGTGACACTACTTACATCACCATCGCTACAGCGATAGTCGGAGAAACTGATTTCAGTTCGGGATGGTGGACTGTATTCTCTGATTATTTCACCATTCCTGCAGGTAAAAAATTGGTTGTGAAGTATGACAACATCTCCAATTGTGCCACAAGTGGAAACAACTACGAGAACTGGGTTCTTATCGTCACCAATAACGTAGCAGATCGTGATGGCGACGGCTATAAAGAATACTTTGCCCTTCGTTCTGATGCTTACGGCTGGGGTGGCGATATGGTAGATGATGGTTATGCTTACGACGAAAACATGATCTCCTATGACTATCCCGACACCGACGGAGATGGCGATGTTTGGAATGATTTCCGCAATACCATGGCAGATGCTTCTGTTACTTTGGACGTTGACCACTCTGCCACTGGCGTAGTATATGTAACAGCCACTGCTACTGGTAAAAATGGAATGATAATAACCGAAACATATAACCAATCGGTTTCTGCCACTGATAATATCGTGGCTTTCTTAACTACCGAAGAAAGCTATCTCGAGATAAAAGAGGCATACCTTATACCTTCAGAAGTGACTGAGACAGTAGATTATAATCCGACTTCAATTACTGTTTCAGGAACCCCTTCTTCTATTGAATTAGGCAGTGAAAACTTCTGGGGTGATGCAACAGCTACTGTTACTTACGCTGACGGATCTTCTGCTGAAGTTGATACTGCAGATATATCATTTACGGTTCCCGATTTGACGACACTTGGAGAAAAGACAGTTATTGTATCTTATAACTTAACAAAGGAAGGTGAATACTGCGAAGCGGTATCAACCTATTACACGCTGGAAGTAACTACCCCTATTGTAAGCATAGCAGCTACCGATATAAATTATTATTATTACAGCAGTGACGATATCTTATTTAATCCTGCAGGTATTGTCGTAACTGCTACCTATTCTGACGGTTCTACAGTTATCATAGATAACGGTGATGTTGTGTTCCCAAGCAAGATCTCAGCTATCGAAGGCGCGCATACCATTGACATTTCTTATGCTGGTGCAACAAGCACATATACTACAACAAGTACTGTTACACTTATAAAGGGTGTAAGTCAGGTAGGTGCTAATGACTTTTCGACCGCATGGTGGACGGCATTCTCTGATGACTATACAGTCGCATCAGGTTCGAGCAAGACATTTAAAATGTACTGCTACTCTGACAATCTTGCAAACTGGCACAGCCCATGTACAATTCTGCGCAAAGCTGACATGACTGAATATGCTGTAGTTCGCATGGACAACTACGGATGGGATACCGTCAGCGCTGATCATTTTGCCGCTAATTCCACCTCTACATCTGACTGGAATTGGGATATATTCATGTCAAGCATAAGTGGCTCTAAGGTAGTAATCACAGTTACAAACAATGGTGACAATACTGCGGATATACTTTACAATGTTACTTACGCCACCGGCGAAACGCATTTCCAAAAGTATGCGGGCGTAACGGTAGACAGTTCTGATTTGAATTGTGCACTCGTAACAGAGGAGTCTTATCTCGTAATTGTTGAATAATCAATAAGATAAAATTATTTACAGATGAAATATTCATATTTAATACTGCTGGGATTGCTGGCGCTTACACCGGCAACATATGCAGAAGGGAACGGCAACCAGATGTCAATGACTCAAACAGGCAACATAACAGTAAAAGGTAAAATCGTTGTCGAAAACGGAGAACCGCTTCCAGGCGCAAGCTTAGTAGAAAAAGGTACAACCAGTGGTACCATTACCGACGTGGAGGGCAACTTCTCTCTTTCTGTTCCTTCAAATGCTACGCTGATAGTATCTTTTATAGGATTCAAAAGTATTGAAGTTGCCGTTGGAGGAAAAACTGAACTTGGCAACATCACATTGTTTGCGGATACAAAAGAAATCGACCAAGTAGTCGTAATAGGTTACGGTACACAACGCAAGGTTGATCTTACAGGTTCAGTTGCCATTGTTAACGTTGATGAACTGAAGAAAGTATCAAACTCAAATATCTCAACAATGCTCCAGGGAAAAGTAGCCGGTGTTCAAATTACATCCGACGGAGAACCGGGGGCCGACCCTGCAGTGCGTATCCGTGGTATCGGTTCGTTCAATAGCACCGATCCTCTCTATGTTGTCGATGGAGTACCAATGGGAACAACCATACGCGATTTCTCGCCAAACGATATCGAAACACTTCAGGTACTTAAGGATGCTGCTGCTGCCGCAATTTACGGTGCGCGTGCTGCCAACGGCGTGATTATCATCACCACAAAGCAAGGTAAGAAGGGAGCCATGAAGATAAACTACAGCGGCTACGTTGGTTTCGACCAGGTGCAGAAAAAAGTGTACGATGTGATGGATGCTTCCCAATATGCTGATCATGTTACCATGGCAAGCAATAACTATGGCATGGATGTTCCTGATGGATATAATCCTTCCAGTGAAGATTATTTATTTAATGCCGACGGTTCAGCAAAAGTTAACACCAATTGGTTCGAAGAAGCGTTCAAAACAGGTATTCGTCAGAATCACAACATCAACCTTTCAGGAGGTGGCAAGAATAATACTTATAACATAGCTCTTGACTACTTTAGTCAGAAAGGAACCTATGAAGGTGCAGGACCAAACTTTGACCGTTACACTGCCCGTGTCAACAATACGATGGATATTAAGTTTGTCAAAATCAAAACTAACGTGGTGTATAGTCACAGCCTTCAGGATGGTATGGGTCTCAGTAATGCCAGCGAGTACGTAGAAGGGCTATATGGTTCACAATATCCTGTAATGGCTTCAGCTCTTATTATGCCTCCAACCATCAAGGCTTACGATGAATCTACCTGGTGTCTCGACGACAAAATTACGGCTGCATCAAATTACAGCTACGACTCTTACGGTTATGGTACTTACTATCCTGACGTTCATGGAGACTTGCGTGTAACTAACCCTTTGCTTACTAATAATTTAATGGAGAGGAAGACAACTGTTGACCGCATTGTTGCTTCCGGGTCTGCAAATGTTGACCTCATAGGTATGGTTGGTCTGACTAGCGACAATCATAAGTTGAATTATAACCTTAACGTGTCGTACAGCAAGACCAATTGTTTTTACTTTACATGGATACCAGCATTTATACAGAGTACAACAAACTACTTGTCAAAGGAAGATGAAACCCTGACAGAGGAATATACGAAAAACAACGATGCGCTTATAGAAAACACGATAACATGGGATGGAAAATTAGGACTCCATCATATCAATGCCCTTATTGGCCAAACATTTGAGCACGAATACTATCATAATCTCATAGCCGTAGGGACTGACTTTCCTGAACCATACTATCTGCAAATAGACAATGCAAGTGATACATATGCATCAAGCTATGAAAGCGAACACGTATTGGTATCGTATCTCGGTCGTATCAACTACGATTTTGATGAAAAATACCTTTTTTCAGCAACAGTACGTCGTGATGGTTCAAGCCGTCTTTCTTCAGATGACCGTTGGGGTTGGTTTCCATCTGCATCAGGAGGTTGGCGTATCGAACGTGAAAATTTCTTCCCTGCAAAATCGCTTATCAATCTATGTAAGGTTCGTGGTAGCTATGGCGAACTTGGGAATGAGAACATAGGTGAATACCAATATATGTCTACGATGTCGAGAGGAGATTATACCTATAGTTTTGGAGGCACTAAGGTTACCGGCTCATCCATATCAAACTTTGTAAATTCAGACATCAGATGGGAAAAGAAGAAAACGCTTGATTTTGGTTTAGACCTTGGTATGTTCAACAATATGTTGGAATTTACTTGTGACTGGTATAAGGCAACATCCGAAGACCTTCTTTATGATGTAACTCTTCCAACCAGTGCTGCTTCTACCGACGAAACCGTAACGATGAACGCAGCAACAATGGTAAACAAAGGTTTAGAATTCCAGGTTGCATATCACAATCATCAGCACCCTGTCGAGTTTGACATTGCTGCAAACTTATCTACCATTAATAACGAGGTAAAAAAGTTGGGAACAGAAAACGAACCTTATACCTCTGGTTTCTGCCGCACAGAGGTAGGTCGTGAAGTTGGTGGATTATATGGCTACGTTATTGATGATAGATATAAAAATGGTATTTACCAATCTCAAGATGATATTGATAATCAAACGAACGAAAATGGCGATTATATTGCTCCGGATAATGCAGAACCAGGTGACGTTGCATACAAGGATATTAACAATGATGGCAATATTGACACAGATGACAGACAATTTATTGGTAGTGGGTTACCTGATTTTATTTACGGCTTGAATATAAATATTGGATGGAAAGGTTTTGACCTGAGCATAGCCGCAAATGGAGCCGGAGGTTTTCAGGCTGTGGATTATGTTGATGAAATATTGCACAGCTCATACGGGTTACTAAACAAGAGCACTGATTTATCAAATGCCTGGACAAAGGATAATACAAATACGAATGTACCTCGCATATCATACGCTTCCTCAGGTTCAGTCACCAACGATTTGTTCAGCAAACGTTACATACAAAATGCATCCTATCTGAAAATTGCCAACGTCGAATTGGGCTATAACATCCCCGACAAAATATTTGGTGGCTATATTCACGGTGCCAGGATATACGTATCGGCTCAAAATGTGGCCACATTCTCTAAATACAAAGGTTATAATGTAGATTTCGCCGGAGGTACATTTACTCCAGGGTACAACTATTGTTCGTATCCAACACCACGAACCATTATGTTTGGAGCACACTTCTCATTCTAAAAAATATAATTTAAAAATAGAGAATCAATATGAAAAGGTTAAATATAATTCTGATAATGTTGGTGCTTATTGCAGGCTTTACTGCCTGCGATGACCAACTTAACGTTGAGAACCCCAACGAACAGACAACAGACGGATTTCCCAGTACAGAGGAAGAACTTGATGAGGCTGTCATTGCGTGCTATAACCGGATTCGTCTTGAAGGTACATTTGCCCGTGTTGGCTACACGATGGATGCTGTACGTGGCGACGAAGTTTGGAACTCATCGCAACAGTGGTATCTGGAGTACGACAACTTAGATGCTGCGGCTGATAACGAAATCGGAAACCTGTGGATTTATCGCGACTGCTTCCATGCAGTAAACCGTGCAAACCTTGTATTAAAATATGTTGAAGAAATTGAATTATCAGAGGATTCTTATAATCAGATAAAAGGACAGGCTCTTTTTATTAGAGCTCTGGCATACTACGAATTGGCGACCTATCAACAGACTGTTCCATTGATTACAAACTATGATGACTATGCAGAAATGAGTACTTTGTATGCATCCAGTACATCACAAGACTCTATATTTGACCAAATAGAGACAGACCTCACATCGGCTATGGAAATGTTGCCATCGCGCGATGAAGGAGGCGAATGGGCTCAAGGTCGTGCTACAAGCGGTGCTGCTGCTGGATATTTGGCCCGTGCACTTATGTTCCGCCATAAATATTCTGATGCTTATGCAGTACTGAAAGACATCATCGCCGGCAAGTATGGAACTTATGGACTTACAGCCGACTATGGTGACAATTTCAGAGAAGGTTCGGCGTACGAGAATAACAAAGAGAGCCTCTTCGAAGTACAATTTATGGACTATGGCACTGGAGGCACTGTTGCTGAGTGGACTCCGGTAAATATAAGCTCGGATGCAACTCAGGGTCACGCCGTAGAAAGTAACTATGCTCCTGTAGATTATGGCAGCTGGGGTGACTTGTCCGGATCTCCTTGGTTGTATAACCTGTTTAAAGCAGAGACCTGTACGGATGGCCGTATTGATCCTCGTTTATACTGGACATTGAATACATACGAACAAGAGTATGATGTCTATACCGGCGTTTCAACTGATGCATATCCTAGTGGCGATCCTCGTTGTAATGTAATTTATGAAAATGATGTAACTTCAACTGCCAGATCGAATGCTACCTATGGGGGAATATCTATAGCTAAGTGGACTTATTCCAGAGACGAAATCTGCACTAGCGTTACTACCGGATTGAATTGTGGTATTAACCTGCGCCTTATGCGTTATAGTGATGTTTTACTGCGCGCCGCAGAATGCGAAAATGAAATCAATGGTCCAACACAAACTGTTATCGATTACATTAACCAGGTACGTGAACGCGTTGCTCTTCCTGATCTTAAACTTTCCGACTTCCCGTCTGCTGATGCTCTTTTCGAACAAATAGCAAACGTTGAACGTCCTAAAGAATTTGGTTGTGAAAACGGACGTGGTATCGACTTGATCCGTTGGGGATTTTTTTATAATTCTGATCGTTTAGCTCAGATCAGTCAACATAGCTGTTATATGCGCGATGGTTCAACCTCAACAGATGAGCTTACCACTTCAACGGCTGACGATTACTCGTATCGTTACTACAACGCTGGACATGAATATTTTCCAATATATACTGAGACTCTAGATAATAACAGTAACCTTTCTGGTAATTCGGCAAATAACGGTACCGATAATTCAGAGGCTTTCTTTGCTAATGGTTGGACTGTTCATCCTGTTGTAGAGTTAGAATAGGGATCTTTTGTAAATTAAAAATATTAGACATGATATTAAAGTATTTACTGATTTTATCTATCAGCATAATTGCACTATCGTTTGTGGGGTGTAAAAAAGATGATGATGATAATCCTGAGACGGGGACAGACACAACAGATTATGAGATTCCGGATTATGCAGACGATTATTCTGATATTGCATCATGGTCTGATCGTGGTTCCTGGAACTTGGCTAATGTACACGACCCTAGTGTGGCCTATTATGATGGCTATTATTATATGTATGGTACTGATGCATCTTATGGAAATGTACATGAAGGACATGGCCATTTCTTCTATAGAAGATCCAATGATCTTGTAAGCTGGAACTTTAAGAACAGCAGTATGGGTGAAGATGAACCGGATTGGATTGCTGATTCACTAAATAGTATTCGTTCTTATTATGAATTAGAATCTATTGATGAAGATGATCTTAGCTTAGGATACTGGGCTCCTGTAGTGCGTAATTATAATGGTACTTATCGTATGTATTATAGTGTTGTTGTTGATAATTATATTGGAAGCGGGGCTGAAAATACGACCGCTAATTTTGATAATACATGGACAGAGAGAGCTTTTATTGGCTTAAGAGAAAGTACGGACTTGTCAGGTAATGATTGGACTGATAAAGGAATGGTCGTTTGTTCGGTTTCCGATAAAGAATATAATGCTTCTGTTAATGGAACAGGCAGCGGTACAAATAAGCCATGGTATCGTTCCAGTTCGGATAACTATGATGCCTATTTTAAATACAATGCGATAGATCCTTCATACATTATTACGCCCGGTGGTGAGCATTGGCTGATATATGGATCCTGGCATTCGGGTATTGTGGCTTTACAGTTGAATCCGGATACGGGATTGCCATTGGTCGATTTTGATCTGGAAGATGAATCGACCTGGGGGAAACGCATTGCCACCCGTGACGCTTCTTCCCGTTGGCAAGGGTCAGAGGCCCCTGAAATTATTTATAATGGTAGTACCGGCTATTATTATTTATTTATGGCCTATGATGATTTGGCTATACCTTATAATACAAGGGTATGCCGTTCGGTTAATGTAGATGGGCCGTATTATGATTATCTCGGAACTAACATCAGTGACGATGGTGGTGAGTGCTTCCCGGTCATTACACATCCCTATCAGTTTAATGACCATTCAGGATGGGTGGGAATTTCGCATTGCTGCATATTTCAAAATGAAACTAGCGCAGATTGGTTTTATGCATCACAGGCACGACTCCCTGCAAACACAAACGGGAATGCATACAGTAATTCAATTATGATGGGTCATGTACGAAAAGTGAGATGGACCGATGACGGATGGCCGGTTGTTATGCCGGAACGTTATGCTGCCGTGCCTCAGGATAATATTTCCAGTGAGGATCTGGTTGGCACGTGGGAACACATCACTTTAAACTATGAATATGGGGTACAGCAACAATCAAGTGAATTGGTATTGTCAAGTGATGGGAAAGCGACAGGCGCACTGACCGGTTCATGGTCGTATGATGAAGAGGAAAAGATATTAACGATTGGTTCCTGCAAGTTGTGTGTAGAACGTGAACTTGACTGGGAAGCCGACCCGAGGGAACCCACCATTGTATATGCCGGATTAAATAGTAGCGGAATCTCTTTATGGGGTAAGAAAAGTCAGTCATAAAACAAAAGTATGAAGTCAATGCTGAGAATATTGAGAATTGGGCTGTTTACTGCAGCTTTTATACTTGTATTGGGGCCGCTTCCGGCTCAAAATATGATCGTTCACGACCCGGTAATCATCAGGCAAAATGATACCTATTATATTTTCTGTACTGGTTGGGGAATTTCTGTTTTTTCTTCTTCGGATATGAAAAACTGGACTCGCCAAAACCCGGTATTTGGAGAAGCACCCGAATGGGCTGTTGAAGCAGTAAAAGGGTTCAAAGGGCATATTTGGGCACCGGATATTTCCTATTTCAACGGACAGTATTACCTGTATTATTCGGTGTCAGCATTTGGCAAAAATACATCGTGCATTGGACTGGCAACCAATAAAACGCTTGATCCAAACGATCCGGAATTTAAGTGGATCGATCATGGAAAAGTGATTCAGTCCTTTCCGGGAAAGACCAACTGGAATGCTATTGATCCGAATTTAATCATGGCGAAAGATGGAACGCCTTATCTGGTGTTTGGCTCATTTTGGGATGGAATAAAACTGGTGAAATTGAATCAGGACGGGATGAAAATTGCCCAGGATTTGGATAGCCTTCCGACTATTGCTTCAAGGAAGACCGACCCCGGTGCGCCTAACCCCCCGACGGTTGATGATAATCCTGTTGATGCCGGAGGCAATGCTATTGAAGCTCCGTTCATCTTTAAAAAGGGAAAATATTATTACCTGTTTGCTTCTATTGATTATTGTTGTAAAGGTCCGCGAAGCAACTATAAAATCATTATTGGTCGTGCTGAGAACATTCCAGGTCCCTACTTTGACAAGGATGGAAAACCATTGGCAAAAGGAGGTGGAACCATCCTAATGAAAGGAGATGAAGATTGGTATGGTGTTGGTCACAATGGGACATATACATTTAATGGAAAGGATTATCTGATTTGCCACGGGTATGACGCACATGATAATGGAACGCCAAAGTTGATCATTAGGCAACTGGGATGGGATGAAAATGGATGGCCTTATATTTTTAGCGATCAAGACCAGAAATAACTATAAATGAGTAATGAATTTGCTAAACGTTAATGAACTGTAAGAATGAAAAGAAGAAATTTAAATTATTATCAGCAACTCTTGTATGGGGTAGTTATAATTGCTGGCCTGTTTTTTACCAAACAGGTAACAGCGCAAAATGCAAGAATAAAGATCGACATAGACCGGACCATTGGCCAGGTAGATCCGCACATTTACGGGAACTTTGTGGAACACCTGGGCCGTTGTGTTTATGGAGGTATCTACGATGAGGGTTCTGCTTTGTCTGATTCGAATGGTTTTCGTAGCGATGTGATGCAGGCGGTAAAGGACCTGCACGTAAGTATCATTCGCTATCCGGGTGGTAATTTTGTATCCAACTATCACTGGCTGGATGGCGTGGGACCGAAAGATCAGCGTCCTCCGAGGATGGAGCTGGCTTGGTCGCGGCTGGAGAACAACCACTTTGGCACCGACGAATTCATGAAATATATTCAGCAGGTTGGTTCAGAGCCTTATTTTGCCGTTAACATGGGAATCGGGACCATTGAAGAAGCCCAGCGGTGGGTGGAATACTGCAACGTGAAAGAAGGCCCTTATTACGCAGAGCTTAGGAAGAAATACGGTCATGTCGACCCCTACAACATTAAATATTGGAGTTTGGGCAATGAGATGGACGGTTTCTGGCAGATGGGACACCTGAATGCGGAGGATTACAGCAAAAAAGCTCGTGAAGCGGCCAAACTGATGAAGCTGACCTCTCCGGGAATTAAGCTGATCGCGTGTGGTTCGTCCAATTACCGTCCTAATGCGGATCCGAATGAGTGGAATGCCACCGTGTTGCATGAATTACGGGATGTAGTTGATTATTTGTCACTTCATATTTATGTGGGGAACCCGGAAGATAATTATTATGATTTTATGTCAACTCCTCTTGTTTGTGAGCAGCGGACAAAGATCGTAAAGGGGATGATTGCACGTGAAATGGAAAATGCCGACCGGGGCGATCGTGATCCCATTTATATTGCCTGGGATGAGTATAACGTCTGGTATCGGGCCCGGGCAGGAGCATCTTTGGGCGGCACACGGGCATTGGAGGAGCATTATAATTTGGAAGATGCGCTTGTCATTGCAGAGTTTTTGAATGTATTTGTGCGTAATGCTGATATTGTGAAGATGGCGAACATGGCTCAGCTGGTGAATGTGATCGCCCCGATCTTTACCTCAGATAAAGGGATGTTTAAACAGACCATTTATTATCCGCTGCAATTATTTGCCAGCCATGTCAAAGGAACCTCACTGGATGTTATAGTTGATTGCGGCACCTACGACACGGATAACTTTTTTATTGGTTTGGGGGAATCCAAAACGACCCAGAAGGCTGTGCCTTACCTGGACGTATCAGCTACGTATGATCATGGAGAGGTTACTTTATGTGTGGTGAACCGGGATAAGGACAAGACCATCACCACGGATCTGATTTCAGAGGATGGGAAGTTTGATGGGAAGTTTGAAGTATATGAAGTAAATGGTCCGGAGGTCAAGTCGGAAAATGATTTTGGCAAGACGACAGTGGAAACGGTGGAAAAACCATCATTTGAGGTAAAAGGATCCGGAAAAATAGTTTATTCATTTCCGGCTCATTCATTTACCCTGATCAAAGGGAAAATTATAAGATAACAATTTATCTTCTTTATTGGGTAGTTGTTTATTGAGAAAGATGGAATTCAAATGTTTGAATCCCATCTTTTTTTGTTTTACTTTGATAAAAAGTAAAACAGACTGTTATGAATCTGACTAAATCAAAAAATCTGATCTTGTTTTTACATCTTCCAGTGTAACTGCAAAGCAGAAAGATGAGATGAGGAAAGATCCATCCTTCTATGGCGGGGCACAAACGCCACCCATGGGATGGAACAGCTGGGACTGCTTTGGACCAACGGTTACCGAAGACGAAGTAAAGGCCAACGCTGATTCTGGCAAAACACCTGAAGCAACATGGCTGGGAATATGTGGTTGTGGATATCCGGTGGTATGTTGAAAATAACAAATCTCACGGATATAATCTGACCGATCCGGTTTACTGTATGGATGAATACGGACGGTTCATCGCTGCAGTAAATAAATTTCCGTCGTATGCAGATGGAAAAGGGGTTCAACCACTGGCAGATTATATCCACAGCAAAGGGCTGAAGTTTGGTATTTTATAATTCACTGTTTAAAATGATGGCTTTACCTTAATCTTTGATTACAAACGAAGATTTGATTGCAATTAATCAGCATAGCCTGAACAACAGACAACTCAAAAATAACAACAGGCTGATTGTGTGGACAGCGGATGTGCCTGACTCAGAAGATAACTATGGCCTTTTTTAACCGGAGCGATGATGCCACAGGAAATGTTTGTGTTAGCTTAAAAGAATTTTATTACTTTTAAAAGATTTTAGCTTGTGTAGAACGAAACTTTTCTTGCTAAACAGATTATGGATATCAAAATTCAGGAGATTGCTGAACGGATTAAAGGCATCAGGGATGCATTGGAACTGGAGGCGGCAGAATGTGCAAATGCTTGTGGTATTAGTATTGATCAATATAGGGCTTATGAAGATGGTAATGAGGATATTCCTGTCAGTTTCTTGCATCGTTTTTCAGAATTTTGCCATGTAGAGTTAACAACCCTCATCTCGGGAGACGTACCCCGTATGCGTTTTTATTCCCTGACACGGAAAGGTACCGGGCCAGTTGTGAAACGAAGGAGTGAATATGATTATCAGTCGTTGAACGACAGTTTTATCGGGAAAAAAGCGCAGCCTTTTCTGGTTACAGTTTCCCCTGTTCCGGAGCAGGAACCTGTTCCTTTTTATTTGCATGAAGGACAGGAGTTCAACATGGTACTTAAAGGCCGGTTGATGATTGTTATTAATGGCAGGGAACTGATATTGGAGGAAGGAGATTCCCTTTGGTTCAATTCCGGTTTACCGCATGGGATGAAGGCCCTGGATGGAGAAAAAGTAGAGTTCCTTGCAATGATATTTTAGATTTATTATGGTTTTAAACGAAAGATTTCTGGAAAAAAGCAGGTTCGAAAGCCTGTCTGATTTTGTTCAAAATTTTAAAGTAAATGTCCCTCAGTCTTTTAATTTTGGGTATGATGTGGTTGATGAATATGCCGGGCTTGAGCCGGAAAAGATGGCTCTTGTATGGACCAATGATAAAGGGGAACATATCGATTTTACTTTTGCCGATATAAAAAAATACAGTGACCGGACAGCTTCTTTCTTCCAGTCATTAGGGATTGGGATTGGCGATAAAGTGATGCTTATCCTCAAACGCCGCTATGAATTCTGGTTTTCCATTATTGCTTTGCACAAGATCGGTGCAGTTTGTATTCCTGCGACACATTTGCTGATGAAAAAGGATATTGTGTTCCGGAATAATGCTGCTGGAATAAAGGCAATTGTCGCTGTTGGAGAAGAAGGTATCCTGGAGCAGATAGATCAGTCAATGGACGAATCACCGACTGTAGAACGCCTGATATCAGTAGGTCCATGTATTCCTGAAGGCTGGCTCGATTTTTCAGAAGGAATTTCAGTGGCCCCTGATTTCGTCCGGCCCATGGAATTACCTCATAATTCGGATACCTCGTTGCTTTATTTTACCTCCGGAACTACAGGTAACCCCAAAATGGTAACCCACGACTTTACTTATCCCCTGGGACATATCACAACCGCTTCGTATTGGCAGATGGTAAAGGAAGGAGGTTTGCACCTGACTGTTGCAGATACAGGATGGGGAAAAGCGGTCTGGGGAAAACTCTATGGACAGTGGCTGGCCGGTTGCGCTGTGTTTGTATTTGATCATGAAAAGTTTACCCCGTCGGACATGCTTGAAATGATCGGAAAATATCATGTAACCTCTTTTTGTGCGCCGCCTACCGTTTACCGTTTTATGATCCATGAAGATTTTTCGAAATATGATTTGTCGTCGCTTGAGCATTGTTCCGTGGCTGGTGAACCTTTGAGCGCCGAAGTTTATAACCGTTTTTATGAGAAGACCGGGTTGGAGCTCAAGGAAGGCTTTGGGCAAACGGAAACCGTACTTTCTATCGGTACCTTTCTTTGGATGAAACCAAAACCCGGGTCGATGGGGATTCCCAACCCGATTTATGATGTACGGTTGTTTCATCAGGAAGGGAGGGAATGCGAGGACGGAGAAGTTGGTGAGATCGTTATTTCAACCGAGCGCAATTTGCATGTTGGCCTTTTTAAGGAATATTACCGTGATCCGGAAAGGACCAACGCTGTTTGGTATGACGGTTTCTATCATACAGGTGACCTTGCCTGGCGCGACGAAGATGGTTATTACTGGTTCGTGGGACGCCTGGATGATGTTATTAAAAGCTCTGGTTATCGTATCGGGCCGTTTGAGGTTGAAAGTGTTCTGATGGAGCACCCTGCAGTTGTTGAGTGTGCTGTAACCGCTGTCCCTGACGAGATTCGGGGGCAGGTGGTAAAAGCTACGATTGTGCTGGCTCCTCAGTACCGTCCGGGCTCAGAACAACTGGTTAAAGATATTCAGGATTACGTGAAGCACACAACTGCCCCCTATAAATATCCAAGGGTAGTTGAATTTGTCGAGGAACTTCCCAAAACAATATCCGGAAAAATAAGAAGGGTTGAGATCAGGGAGAGAGAATGAATTTGGAGCCGGGAGAGGCAGATTTCCAGTCCTTTTTAAAACATCAGTGCAAATGATTCGTTAACCTTATTAATGAGGAACTATTTTTTCCTTTATTATAGATGAGGTTTAACTAATTTATTGTCTGAACGATGGACCGTCGGCCTGAAATTGATTTGCACCGGTGTAGCGGATGCGGATGGTGCGTGGAAATATGTCCCCAAAATGCTCTTGCCCTGAACGAGGAAAAATTGCCGGGATGGCAGCATATCCTGGGGCTTACTCCAGGACTAAAGGCATTCCTGAAAGACCGGGATATTTGTATCGGGTGTGGGCATTGTGCTTCCGTATGCAAGCGAAGGGCAATTTATATCGAGCCTTTTATCTGAAAAAGGGGCCCCGGTAATTTCCGGAATCCCCTTTTGGAACAAAAATAGAATAACAATTTTATCTCAATTGAACCAAAACAACGGATTTGGCAGGAAGTTCGACTGTCAGTTTGCCCCCGTTGGGCTTTTTGATATCAAGTGCTTTTATATTAATCTTTTCACCCTTACCGAAGTCGTTGTAATCATTCATGTTTTTAGAAGTAATGATTTGCGCGGAAGAAGAGGTGAAGTTTTTGTCAGGGATATTGATCTCTACATTTTCCGGTTTGTTGGGATTCAGGTTGCACATGGTAACCGAAACAACTCCGTCTTTTATCGATGCCGAAGCGTTTACCGACGGAACAGACTCCCCGTCGGCCTCATAGTTGTCCGTTTTCAGGTTTAGCGGTATCAGGGTGGCATCCTGGTGAACACTGTACAGCTTGAAAACATAGTAGGTCGGAGTCAGAACGATCTGATCATCTTTTGTCAGGATAACAGACTGAAGGACATTTATGACCTGGGCGATGTTGGCCATTTTCACCCGATCTGCATGATTGTTGAATATGTTGAGGTTAATGCCTGCTACAAGTGCGTCTCTAAGCGTATTTTGCTGATAGAGGAATCCCGGATTTGTACCGGGTTCAACATTGAACCAGTCACCCCACTCATCGACGATCAGCCCGACGTGTTTATCCGGATCGTATTTGTCCATGATAGTGGAATGGCGCTCGATCAGGATTTCCATATTTAACGTATTCTTCAGGGTGGAGATCCATCCTTTTTCGTCAAAATCGGTAGCCGATCCTTTATCGTTCCAATTATTTGTCGGGATCGTATAATTGTGGAGCGATATCCCCTGTATCAGGTTCCTGTGGCGGGTCAGTTTCTGCATCAGCACATCCATCCAGTTATAGTCATCTCCACTCGGACCACAGGCAATCCGGTAAATGTTTCCGTGGCAAAATGTCGCGAAACGGGCGTACACGTCGGCATAATATTCAGGGGTCATGTTGCCTCCGCATCCCCAGTTCTCATTCCCTATTGCCCAGTATTTTACATCCCAGGGTTTTTCCCTTCCGTTCATTTTTCGTAAGTCTGTCATCGGGCTGACATTGTCGGAATTGACATAATCTATCCATTCCGAGGCTTCCTCTACAGTTCCTGACCCGACATTCAGATTAATGTAGGGTTCAGCATTAATCAGTCCACAGAAGTCCAGGAATTCGTGAGTCCCGAAACTATTGTCCTCCGTAACACCGCCCCAGTTTACATTAACGATGGATGGCCGTTTCTGTTGGGGCCCAATGCCGTCTTTCCAGTGATAGGTGTCTGCAAAACAGCCTCCCGGCCAGCGGAGCACGGGGATTTTCATGTCCTTAAGGGCAACCACTACGTCTTCCCTGAATCCCCTGATGTTGGGGATCTTGGAATCAACTCCCACGTAGATCCCGCCATAAATACAGTGTCCCAGATGTTCTGCAAATTGTCCGTACAATTCCTTGTCGATCGTTGTTTTTGCCTGTTCGGTGTAAAGGGTCACCTTCGTCTGTCCAAATGAAACTATGCTTAAGGCTATGAACAGAAATAGCAAGCAGATGGTGTTTTTCTTCATGAGTCTATTTTTTATTTTGGTTGTTGGATCATCATCGGACCGGATTTTATGTTACTAAAATAATAAAAGTACTTAGTACTTTTTAAAAACAGGTTGTAAAACATCCTTTAAATTTTTCTTTGGAAAGAATTCGGGCCGTTTGTTTTCTTTTTAAGTTTAGGAGGGGGTATAGACAGAGTATAGGTAGAGCGAAGGTGGAGTATAGCTAATATGGTCACTGTAAAACATAATTTTTAAAAAGTGTCCGGGAAACCGGTAAAATGATGTGATAAGTTTATTTATTAAGAGTAGCTTCGATGCGTTAATGGCATCAGGATTGACTTTCCGGACACTTTTTAGATAGGTAGGGAATTTTAGAATTCGAGGGCCATAGCGTAGTCCACAGGAACTGCTTTTCCTTTTTGTTTACCAGGGGACCAGTCAGACATTCCGTTGACGATCATAGTGAGAGCTTTGGCTGCCTCTCCCGATGTTTTGTCGATCACATGAATGTTTGTTACTTTGCCTTTTTCATTAACGGTAAAACCGACCGTCGCTTTTCCCTTCAGCTTGTTTCCTTTGAAAAAAGAATCAGCTTTTAGTTCTTTTTCTTTTTTCTTGACATATTGGCCGAGTCCGTAAGCCCCGTCAGGGTATTCCGGCATTTCTTCCACTATCGTAAAAACTTCGCTGTCAGATTCGTTTTTTACTGGTGTCGGAGCAGGCGGCGGAGGAGGAGACGGCATTTCACGTTCGAGGAACATGCTCTTCGTGTCAATTCCTATTAATTCCCGTTCCATTTTAAATTCCCAGGAATATTCTTTTTTCGGGAAAACTGTCGCGACAACTGATCTGTACCCCACGAATGATATGACCAGTTCTGTTTCTTTGTTCTCTGGTACCTCCAGTGAGAAATTTCCTTTGCTGTCGGTTGATGTGCCTGTCGTGGTTCCCCTGATGATTACGCTTGCCCCGTCCATCGGTGTGCCTTTGTCATTGGTAACATTACCCGTTAGGATTACTTGTTTTCCCTGGAGGGAAGCAGTGATGCTCTGTTTGTCAGCCGTAACTTTGTCCGGAGTTTTCCCGGGTTGGTAGCGTGGTTCCGCGAAGGCTGTGAGCAAAACCCCGAGTGCGGGAATGGCCCAGGCCATTAGCAGTAATTTTCGCTTTGGTGTTTTTGGTTTGTACATCATGTTTAAACGATTTGGCCCAGGGGCAAACGTTAGGTTATTGGTGAACCCGATTATCCGTATGCCCATAAGCTGGTTAACTAATAGTGCCTGATACCCGGCAGGAGAATGCCCGCATGCAAGTACGCCATTATCCGCCAGGAATTCATGATTTAATTTGATAGCATGTTCAAACAACCAGATAACTGGGTTGAACCAAAAGACGACTGTTAACAGTTCTATGATGAGCAGGTCGATCCAGTGGCGCTCTTGAATGTGCACTTTTTCATGGGCGATTATTTCCTCTATCTCGTCCCGGCTTTGATCATCCGTATTGATAAAAATATGATTGAAAAAGGAAAAAGGTATATATCCTTCCAGTTTGTTCTCGTGGATGCTGATATTATTATTTTTTACTTGTTTGGACACGAATATAATGCGCACCGGTTTCCATGCCTGGATAAGGAGCCTGACAAAAACGACCAGTGCCCCGGTACAATAAACAATGAAGATGATTGGTGCAATGGGCGAAACTGTACTCTCCGTTGCCGTATTTCCGGTATTTTCATTAAAATGAACGTCTGTCCCGTTGAATGGCAGGAAAACTGGTGTTTCTGTGACAGGAACAATTACGGCGTAGCGTATCGGGAATGCGGAAATCAGCACCGCAACCAGCAGCGACAGGACCAGATAGCCCCTGTTTGCCCTGAAGTGTGTCGATTGTCTCAGCAGCAACCAGTATATCATGTAGAAAAGGGTAATGGCTATTGATGAGTGGATTAAGAAGTCAAAAAATGTTTCCATAATTATTCTTTTTTAGTCTGTCCTTTCTCCAATTCTTTTTTTGCCTGTTCCATGATGGCCTCCAATCCTCCGATATCCAACTGGTTTTCCCGGGCGAAAAACGTAGCCATGCGTGGAAAAGAGCCATTGAAATAGTTTTTTAATAATGATGAAAACTGGAACCTTGTATAATCAGCCTTACTGATTCGTGGCGAGAACATGTTGGTGTTCCCGTTTTTTTTCCGTTCCACAAAGCCTTTTTTTTCCAGCACACCCAAGACCGTGGCCACAGTCGTATAGGCCGGCTTAGGATCCTTAAACTGTTCAACAACTTCTTTTACTGCTGTTTCCTGTGTTTTCCACACAATTTGCATGACCTGTTCTTCTGCTTTGGTTAATTGCTTGACATCCATGAATAATATTTTTTGATTTAAATCTACTACAAATATAGTAAATGAATTCAAATTCTACTATATTTATAGTAATATTTCCAAAAAATATAATCAGATGCTATTTTGAATCTTTTTCTCCGAGCAGGAAAGCATGGGCCAGCCACTTTTCCCGTTGTGCCGGGGAAGAGGTCTTAATAATTTGATAGCTGGTTGTTTTTACCGGGCTGATGCCGCAGAAGTTGAGGGTCGCTTTTTTCAGGGCATGATAGCCCGGGCTTTTATAGACAAATCGATAATACCAGGCAGGGGCATCCATCGTGGTAATCAACCTGGCCGACTTCCCCTTCAGCAATTTATCCCAAAAGACAGAATTTTCCCTGTATTTGAAAGCAAATCCGGGGATAAAAACCCTGTCGAAAAATCCTTTGAGCAGGGCAGGGAAGGTGCCCCACCAGGTTGGATAGACGAAGACGAGGTGATCGGCTTCCCTGATTTTCCGCTGGATTTCCAGGAGTTCCGGTTCCAGTTCAGTCCTTTTATGGTACCCGTATTTTAAGATCGGATTGAATGTTATTTCGCCTAAATGAATAATCCAGGCCTGGCTTCCTGCCTTTCCGGCGCCTGAACAGTAACTTTCGGCCAATGATTTACAAAAGCTTTCAGAAGAGGGATGTCCATTGATGATCAGGATTTTTTTCATAGTTTTTATTTTATGTTTGTAATCTCTTCCAGTACTGATTTAGCCGTAGCAATTGTTTCTACTTTGTCCAGCCGGAGGCTTAGTTTATCTTCTTTTTCCTTCATCCTGCATTTTGTCGGATTTTGCTGAAGGTACTTCAGTATTTTGTCGAATGCCGGCGACTGGTAATAAGCTGATTGATTGTCTGCAATAAAATAACAGATCATCTTTTTGTTTTTCAGGATAATCCTTTCAATCCCCAAATCGATGGCGAGCCAGCGGAGATGTACCACCTCGAGTAGTTCTATGCTTTGGTCAGGAAGTGGTCCGAAGCGGTCGATAAGCCCGGTTTCAAACCGGCGTAAGCTTTCTTCTGTTTCCAGACTGTCAAGTTCCCGGTACAGCAGCATTCGTTCCGAGATGCTCTGGATGTATTTGTCTGGGAAGAGCAGTTCCATATCGGTATCAATCTGGCAGTCACTTATAAATTTTGACTGTAGGAACGGGTTTGTTCCTTTTTCTTTTTCATCTTTGAAAAGCTCCTGATATTCTTCCTGTTTAAGTTCCTGAATCGCTTCGTTCAGGATGCGGTGGTAGGTTTCAAATCCGATATCGGCAATAAAACCGCTTTGTTCAGCACCGAGAAGGTTCCCTGCGCCCCGTATATCGAGGTCGCGCATGGCAATATTGAACCCGCTGCCCAGGTCCGAGAATTCTTCAATAGCCTGTAGCCGGCGGCGTGCTTCCGGAGTAACCGACGACAGGGGAGGAGATAGCAGGTAGCAGAAAGCCTTCCTGTTTGATCTTCCGACCCGTCCCCGTAACTGGTGTAAATCACTTAGCCCGAAGTGTTCGGCATGGTTAATAAAGATGGTGTTGGCATTCGGTATGTCAAGTCCTGATTCAATGATGGTTGTTGCAATCAGGACATCGTATTCGCCGTTGATAAAGTCGAGCATGATTTTTTCCAGCCTGGGGCCATCCATCTGTCCGTGCGCTACTATTGTCTTGACACCGGGAACGGCACCCCTGATAAAATTTTCCACCTCATAAATATTCTGTACCCGGTTATGAATGAAGAAAACCTGTCCGTTGCGGGCAACCTCGTAGCTGATGGCCTCGCGGATAATTTCCTCGCTGAAACTGTGAAGCTCGGTAACGATTGGGTAACGGTTGGGCGGTGGGGTCTGGATGATCGATAAATCCCGCGCTCCCATCAGCGAGAACTGAAGGGTCCGGGGGATCGGTGTGGCAGTCATGGTCAGCGTGTCGACGTTTACCTTTAGCTCCTTGAGTTTCTCCTTCACTGAAACGCCAAATTTCTGCTCTTCGTCCACGATCAGTAATCCAAGATCCTTGAATATGACATCCTTTCCAACCAGCCGGTGGGTTCCGATGAGAATGTCAACTTGACCTTCCTTTAGCTTTTTCAAGATGCTCTTTGTTTCTCCGGACGGTTTTAGACGGCTGATGTATTCGATTTTTACAGGGAAGTCCCTTAACCTGTCTGAAAACGTTTTGTAGTGTTGAAGGGCCAGGATAGTCGTTGGCACCAGCACGGCAACCTGCTTGCTGTCGGTAACTGCCTTGAAGGCGGCCCTGATTGCAACTTCCGTTTTCCCGAAACCTACATCCCCACATATGAGCCGGTCCATGGGCATCTCATGTTCCATGTCTTCCTTTATGGCCTGAGTGGCTTTCATCTGATCGGGAGTGTCTTCAAAAATAAATGAAGCTTCAAGTTCCTGCTGAAGGTACGAATCGTGAGAAAAGGCATAGCCTCTTTCCTCTTTTCTCTTGGCATACAGGGCAATCAGCTCCCTTGCAATATCTTTAACCTTAATCTTTGTACGTTCCTTCAGTTTTTGCCAGGTGCCGGTTCCCAGTTTGTTTATTTTAGGTTCTGCCCCCTCTTTCCCTTTATATTTTGAGATCCGGTGCAACGAATGGATGCTTACAAGCAAAACGTCGTTATCCCGGTATGTGAGACGAATGGCTTCCTGCATCTTGCCATTCAGTTCTGTTTTTACAAGACCGGCGAATTTTCCGATGCCATGGTCGATATGTACCACATAATCGCCTGTGTGTAGCATGTTCAGCTCACGAAGGGTGATGCTTTCGCGTTGCTCTTTTTTGCTGTTTATTTTAAACCGGTGGTAGCGTTCGAATATCTGGTGATCGGTATAGCAGCATATTTTCAGGTCGTGGTCTATAAATCCCTCGTTGATCGTATGAAAGAGCCCGTTAAACCTGACGTCTTGCCCCTGGTCGCTGAAGATGGCCCGAAGCCTTTCAATTTGTTTTTCGCTTGAAGAAAGAATAAAGTTACGGTATCCTTTATCCTTGTTTTCCTGCAGGTTTTTCGCCAGGAGTTGAAAGTTTTTGCTGAAGACTGGCTGAGGGGATATATTAAAATCGAGGACAACCGGTTGCCTGTAAAAACTGGTATTTCCTGTTTGGATGCAGGTAAAACGTTCAAGCCCGATTAAAAAGTCCTGCCCGTCGCTAACGAGGGGAGCAATGTTTTCATTTTCTTCTTCCCGCATCAGCGACTGCTCTGCAACCATATCAATCAGGTCACTTACCAGTCGGACATTCTGGATTATCACGATACTATCTTCCGGAAGAAAATTCAGAAAGTTGTCTCTTTTTTCTTCTGTTAGTCCTGTTTGGATATTCGGTATGATAACGATCTTATCCAGTTTTTCCTTCGAGATCTGGTTGTCGATATCGAAGCTGCGGATCGTATCGATCTCATCCCCGAAAAAGTCGAGGCGATAAGGATCTTCTCCCGCAAAGGAATAAATGTCGATAATGCTTCCCCTGATGGAATACTGTCCAGGCTCAACAACGAAATCGACCCGCTCAAATCCATACTCAAATAAAACATCGTTTAAAAATTCGATGGATAATTTATCTCCGATCTTCACCGGGAAGCTATTTGCAGACAATACTTCCGATGTGATGACTTTCTCTGCCAAAGCTTCCGGGTAAGTGACAATGCTTACCTGTTCCGCTTCCCTTATCTGGTTGAGGGCTTCCGTTCTCTGTATAATGTTTTCCTGCTCCGGTTGCCCATACTGTATGGACCGTTTATAAGAAGCAGGAAAAAACAATACAGGAGAAGCTGTTCCCAGGCTGATCAGATCGTCATAGAAATAAGATGCCTCTTCCTTATCGTTCAGCACATAAAGGACAGGCTGTTTTACCTTTTCGGACAAAAGTGATGCGTACATACTTTTCGATGAACCAATTAATCCACGTAGGTGCACCTTTTTGCCCGGTTTATCTAACTGCTTAAAAACGGACTGAATAGTATCGTTTTCAGCAAATAACTGCCTTAATTCTTTCAACTCCAAATTATAAATTTTGTGGCAAAGATAAGGATTTGTTTTTGTCCGAAGACTTATGGTCCGGCCATTTAGGCCTTTATACAGCACCATTTAACTTCGTTTATAAATCTGTAACTTTTTCTTATCATGTTATTGGTTTGTATTTAGTTTATGTTTTCGGTAGGACCGGAATCTGGTACAATTGTTGTATTTAAATATGTAAATAATTAATTTTAACGATCATGCTTCACACGAATTTAAAACATGTATTGTCGGCTGAGGAACATAAGAAACTGATCAGCTGTAATGAGAAGGTGATGATTTGCTGTGGACGGATGGGGCCGATGTGTATCCCTGTCTATGCGGCTATGGGTAAACTTCAGAACGAAATTGAGCAGGTTGTTTTTGCAGACATGGAATTTGATATTCCTGATGCAGCAGTTATCCGGGATGCTCCGGAATGCCGTAATTTTATGGGACTGCCCTTTGTCGTTTATTATCTGAACGGGAAGCTGGTTCATGCGACCAGTAGTATTCAGTCTGAAAGCCAGATCCGCGCTGTTCTTGAAGACAAGTTTCTGGTTAAAAGTTAAAAATCTTGTTTTGTTCGTTTCTGTTTAAGATCCTGTCCCCAATAGGGGTAGGATCTTAAATTTTTTGAGCAGGCTATCCTGCCGAATGAATGAAAGACGTTAAAAAATTGGCAAATAAGCGAATAGGTAATCGAAAAGCTGTTTACCTTTGTTGCAGTTTTAATAGAGGATTTTAAATAAAAAAATAGGCATATGAAAAACTTCAGGATTTTTTTATTCGCAACTGTCGTTGTTTTGGTTTCATGTCAGCAAAAAAAGATAGACAGGATGCAATCTGCTCAGGATAGTATTTCTCAGCAGATTGTTAAGAAAGATTCTGCTATTCTTGATTTTGTTTCGACAATGAATGAGATACAGGAAAACCTGGATTCGATCAAACAGGTGCAGGAAATCGTACAGATCGATGCAAATGGAAATAATGAGATGAAACCGAGGAGTAAGGATCAAATTATTGCCGATATCCGCACGCTTAATGATCTTCTTCAGAAAAACAAAGACTTGGTGGCCAGGTTGCAGAAGAAACTCAATTCTTCCAATGTGAAAATTGTTGAACTACAGAAGTCGATTGCTTTACTTAACAAGCAAATACAGGAAAAGGATGAAGAAATAGCTTCGTTGAATGAGCAGTTACAAAAGCTGAACATCGATGTGGCTAATTTGAATACTCAACTGAAAACCGTTCAGGAAGACAACTCGCAGAAAGAGCAGGTTATCCAGGAGAAAACACATACAATTGATCAGCAGACAACGGCTATCAATACGGCTTATTATGCTTTCGGGACGGTAAAGGAACTGATCCAGAACAATGTGATCGAAAAGGAAGGTGGAGTCCTCGGAATGGGACGTTCATTGAAAATGAAAGAAGATTTCAACAAGGATTATTTTACCCAGGTCGACATCAGGGACCTGAAATCTTTGCAGCTCTATGTGAAAAAAGCGCAGCTTATTACCAATCATCCTGCTGGATCCTATCATTTTGTAGGAGAAAAACCAATAGAGAGCCTGGTAATTGATAATCCCCAGGAATTTTGGAAAACATCTAAATACCTGATTATTGCCATAGAATAGGTAAATTTCGATTTTGCCTACAAATTCAGACCATTATAAGGCTAACGAGATTGCCTTTGCAAATGGAGGAAATTAGGAAAGGTGCATAAGAATAAAAAACTGTTGAAAATCAATACTGTGCATCGTTGAAGAGTGGAGGCGGCTGAAGCAATTTGTTGAAAAACAGGTTGTTTCAGTTGCCTGCAGGGATGGTGTTACCGGTTAAACAATAGTCTCTGTCCCCGGACCCCTTCACTGATTGTCCCCCTGTCATATCCAAGGACTCCGTTGATATATGTTTTTTCTACCTGGTGGCTGAAGGTTGTCCCTTCGAACGGAGACCATCCGCACTTATAAATAATGTTTTCGGGAACGACCGTCCAGCTCTTGTTGTGGTCGATAAGTACCAGATCGGCAAAATAACCTTCGCGGATATATCCCCGTCGGTCTATCCGGAACAGGTCGGCAGGAGCATGACACATTTTTTCAACAATTTTTTCAGCCGATATCTTGCCTTGCCCTGCGAATTCAAACATGGCTGTCAGCGAATGCTGAACCAGCGGGCCCCCCGAAGGGGCCTTAAAGTATGGGTTCGCTTTTTCATTAATGGTATGCGGTGCATGGTCGGTGGCAATTACGTCAATCTTGTCCGAAAGTAATGCATTCCATAAGGCGGCTTTGTCTTCTGCCGATTTTATCGCAGGATTCCATTTTATGCGGGTTCCATATTTGATATAGTCTTTTTCGTCAAACCAAAGGTGGTGCACACAAACTTCTGCCGTTATTTTCTTGTCTCTTACAGGCCCTGCCTGAAAAAGTTCCATTTCCTGTGCTGTTGATAGATGCAGTACATGCAGCTTCGTTCCGTATTTAGAGGCAAGGCTGACTGCTTTTTCCGACGATTTGAAGCAAGCTTCCGCGCTTCTTATCTGAGGGTGCCTGGAAATGGGCACTGTCTCACCAAATTGTTGCCTGAATATTTCTATATTTTTCCGGATAATGTTTTCATCCTCGCAGTGTACCGCAACCAGCGTTGGCGCATTCTTAAAGATCCCGGCAAGCGTTTCTTCGTCATTTACCAGCATATTGCCGGTCGATGACCCCATGAATACTTTTATTCCGCAAATAACAGCGGGATCTGTTTTCAGCACCTCCTCCAGGTTATTGTTGGTGGCCCCCATGTAGAAGGAATAATTGACTGCAGATACTTCAGCTGCCCGGTCATATTTTTTTTGCAGTTCTGCTTGTGTTACCGCCTGTGGGACCGTGTTTGGCATTTCCATGTACGAGGTAACCCCCCCGGCCAGCGCTGCCCTTGATTCCGTGGCGATTTCCCCTTTGTGGGTCAGACCGGGTTCCCGGAAATGTACCTGATCGTCTATGGCTCCCGGGATCAGGTATTTCCCCTGGGCTTCCACCACATTAGTTAATTCCATGTTCTGCTTGGGAACTTCATCCCGATAGATTTTTCTGATAAACTCGTTTTCGATTAGTACGCTGCCGGTGAATCGTTCCCCTTCATTAATAACTGTGGCATTATGGATCAGCGTTTTCATATTTTGAATTTCAGTTTGATATTTTATGCCCCTTTTGTCTGTTTGCCGATTCCTGCTTCAAATCGCCATTTAGTAAAAGACAAATAAACCTGTTGCCCGTCCGGACAGAGTAGTGAAGGCCTGTTTATAGTCTTTTTTTTGTAATCATACGTCTTTTGCTCCATTACAAACGTATTTAAACCAAAAAAAGTTGCACCCCGGGTACTTTTTTATAAAGTTCTATCTGGTGTAGGGATGCTTGACTGAGATTTCCGGGGAAAGGATTTTTTTTCTTAATCAGTAACTATTTAATATTCTGTATAGCCCGTGGCCGCCGGTTTTTGATTTTTTTTGAGAACAGCGCGGGGCTCATATTTTTTAAACCAACTTCTGATTTTCATTTTCATAATTCCCCAGAGTGCTTCACTGAAAATGCCTCCGCTCATTTTTGAACTACCTTCCTGTCGGTCTGTAAAAATAATAGGTACTTCAACAAGTTTGAAACCATGTTTCCAGGCTGTGAATTTCATTTCAATCTGGAATCCATATCCTTTCAGCCTGATATTATCCAGATCAATCGTTTCCAGTACTTCTCTCCGGTAGCATTTAAAACCGGCAGTCGTGTCCATGACTTTCATTCCCGTAATAAAGCGGACATATACTGATGCGAAATACGACATCAGTACTCTTCCCAATGGCCAATTGATCACGTTGATCCCTTTTATATAGCGCGACCCGATAGCAACGTCCCCTCCTTCTTCGTTGCAGGCAGTATAAAGCCGTTCCAGGTCCTCCGGGTTATGCGAGAAATCGCAGTCCATTTCGTAAATGTAATCTGCCCCGTGTTTTAAGGCCCATTTAAAGCCACTCAGGTATGCAGTTCCAAGTCCAAGCTTTCCGGGTCTTTCCATCAGGTGAAGTTGTTCCGGGAATTCGGACTGAAGCCTTTTTACAATGTCCGCAGTGCCATCGGGCGAATGATCGTCTATGATCAGTATTTCAAAATGAGTTTTTAGCGAGAAGACCTTCCGGATCATCCTTTCGACGTTTTCCTTCTCCTTATAAGTCGGAATAATGACTAAATTTACTTTCACGGATTTGTATCAGATTAATTTTAGGCGAAATTAATCTTTTTTGTATAACAAATAAGAACTTTCAATAGTTAATAATTAATAAATCGGTACAATGGTTCATCTGATGGACTTTTTTTAATGTGTTATTTATTAAATCTTTAAGTCTGAATATTGTTTGCCAGGACGAAGGCCGTCCATACTGTGTCGGCTGATTTACCACTCTTCATGAAAAATTTACATGAACAGCAACTAAAGTACTGGTGAAAAAGGAAATTTTTGTTGGGTTGTTAATCTATTGTTAAAATGATACTACTAAACAGTGATTATATTTGTTTTTGTCTTATTTAGTTGACAATTTTGATTCATAAAGATATATATTAGTATTTTTTATTGCCAAAATGGATGAACGTGTTCAATTTAGGTGTAAAAAGGCAGGCAATGAGTGCTATGGCCTGAAAGAGCTGATGTTGTTGTCGGAAATTAGCCAGCGGCTGATTCAGAGCAAGGAACTGAAAGATGATCTTTCTGTTATTCTCGAACTGCTGGTGCGGCACTTGGATGCAGAACGCAGTTTATTGTCGATATTTAACCGAAAGAATTCCAAAATATATATCGAAGCCACCTATGGTTATAGTTCGGCCCAACAGGCCAGGGGAAAGTATGATTTGGGTGAGGGAATTATAGGCAGGGTGGTTGAACTGGCCCGTCCAATTGTTATCGACAAGATTTCCCAGTCGAATTTGTTTCTTAACCGGATGCAGCAGGAGCTAAAGACAAAGGACGGTGAGGAACTGAGTTTTATTTGTGTCCCGGTTATCGAAGACGGGAAAGTCACCGGGACGCTGAGCCTGATCCGAAAATATAATCCCTTTATCACCAACAGTGAAAGTTTAAATCTTTTGTCCGTGGTCGGGAGCCTGATTTCACGTGTTGCAAGCTCCCGTCAGGAGAGAGTGGAAGAATTGGAAATTCTTCGTCAGAAGAATATAGAACTTCGAAATAAACTGGACGATGAGAAAAGGCCTGTCAATATTGTCGGAAATTCGGGTAAAATGAGGGATGTTTATAACCTGGTAGAGATGGTGGCAGAAACCAATTCTACTGTGTTGATAAGGGGAGAGAGCGGCATTGGAAAAGAGTTGGTTGCAGATGCGATTCATTATTCGAGCAAAAGGAGCAAGAATAACTTCGTAAAAGTCAACTGCTCTGCCTTGCCTGACACGTTGATCGAGAGTGAACTTTTCGGACATGAACGAGGGGCCTTTACTGGCGCCGAAAGCAGGCGGAAAGGTCGTTTCGAACTGGCAGACGGGGGAACCATATTCCTGGATGAAATTGGTGATATACCTTTATCGACCCAGGTAAAGATCCTGAGGATTTTGCAACAGCGTGAGTTCGAACGGGTGGGGGGGACAGAAACGATCAAGGTGGATGTCCGGATTATTGCTGCAACAAACAGGAAGCTGGAACAAATGATTGAAAAAGGTGAATTCAGGGAGGACCTTTTTTACCGGATCAATGTTTTTCCTTTGTTTATTCCTCCTTTGAGAGAGCGACGGGACGATATACCGATGCTGGTGGACCATTTTATCGAGAAGTTTAATAAACGTAATGGGGCGGGAATCAAACGGATTACTACATCTGCCTTGAATATGCTGATGGTTTATTCCTGGCCCGGAAACATCAGGGAGCTGGAAAATTGTATCGAGAGGGCCTGTATCCTGAGCACCGATAATGTAATCCACAGCTATAACCTGCCGCCATCATTGCAAACAGCCGACTCAACAGATACCCGCGCTAAGGGAGGTCTGACCTATACGGTAGAGCAGGTGGAAAAACAACTTATCAGGGAAGCGCTTACCACTACGAAAGGGAATATCGCCAAAGCCGCAGAACTGCTTAAGGTAACAGAACGGATGCTTGGAACCCGTGTGAAAAAATATGAAATTGATGCCTGGCGGTTTAAAGTGTGAAGAAGGAAGGTGTTTTATGCTTTGCTGCAGAAACGGGACCGGAAGAATGATCCGGACAACCCTTGGAGGCTATCTTGCAATCGAAACAAACATTCTCCGCTTATTTGCTTCAATTAACAGAACATGTGTAACTTCAGGGATCCTGATAAAAATGATAAATAACAAGATCCGGATCTCAAAAATTTAAGGAACAATATTTAAATGGCGAGGACTTGAACAATAGTAACAATAGTAACCATCTTAACATCTCACCCAATGAACAAACCTTCCGATGAAATAACCTTTGTTCTGGTCAATCTGGATAATGAAGAACACTGTCTGCAAATGATCCGGCTGCTTGATGCTTATATGAGCGACGAGATGGGCAACGGAATTGCGATGCCGGAATCACTTGCCCCGGAAATCATAAGAGGATTGAAAAAGCATCCTGCCTATGTAGGTTTTTTTGTACTGGTTGGTGATCATTATGCAGCGCTTGCAAATTGTAACAAAAACTTCTCGACTTTTAAAGCGCGCCCGCTGATTAATATCCATGATCTGATCGTGCATCCTGATTTCAGGGGAATGGGAATAGGAAAATTTCTGTTGGATTCAATTGCCATTTTTGCCAGGGAAACTGGTTGTTGCCGGATAAACCTGGAAGTAAGGAGCGATAACCCAAAAGCCCAGAAGCTTTACCGGAAGTGCGGCTATGGTGAATGTTTTCCATCCATGTTCTTTTGGGAAAAGAACATGTAGCTACGGTATGTATGAATTCACCAGAGATATATTTTTTCAGGATAAGACAGCTAGAAAATCCTATTTGTTGTTAACAAAAAGCGCTAACCGCTGTTTAAGTACGTGAGTCAAATCGAAAATGATGAGTAGGATTATTTTATTAACGGCAACTGTTTTTCTTGCACTGGCTGTTATGATCGGTGCTTTCGGGGCGCATGCGCTGAAACCCAAAATTGCTGACGACCTGATGCAGGTATATCGGACCGGAGTAGAGTATCATTTTTATCATGCACTGGGATTATTGTTTATTGGAATGCTGGCTTTTCAGGTTCCTTCCCCAATGATCGGGTGGTCAGCTTTTTTCCTTTCTGCCGGGATTGTGCTTTTTTCCGGTAGTTTGTACCTGCTGGCATTAACCGGGACAAAATGGCTGGGAGCTGTCACTCCGTTGGGAGGGGTGAGTTTTATCGCTGGCTGGATTCTTTTGTTTGCTGCTATTTGGAAAAGAGTACCTTTTTGATTTTTACAGAACTATTTTTCTTCTTTAAATCTGTCTTGATTTAATAATTAGTTAACATTAGATTTTTTTAGAAAACGTTTTCATGCTTTTCTCTCTATTTGAGCTTGTTGTATTACATTTTTGATTATCAGCATATTGATCTTTCTGTTTGTAATTCGATCACCCCTTAGTTTTGTAGATTCACGATGTGAATGACTTTCTTAGAAAATTATTTTTTTAGTTTTATGTGGCTGTCAGGTAGGAACTTGTTTTTTGCGAAAAGAATCTTTTGTTATTTATTCTTGTTTAAGACATAAAGACCTTCTAATCTGTATGTATAAAAAATGTAACAAACAATCATTATTCATGAAAGTTTAAAAAAAATTACATTTGCACCTTCTTTTTTACATACGGATTAAAACCTGAGGTATGGATAGTGAAATGTTAATCTTATTTTTCATTGTTGGCCTGGTTTTGGTAGGAGGTGCAATCATCTTCTCATCCCTGGCCGCACCCCGGTCGCTCAATCCTGCAAAGTTTGAACCCTACGAATGCGGTATCCCTACAGAAGGCCCAGCCTGGATTCAATTTAATGTTGGATATTATCTTTTTGCGATCATTTATCTGGTATTCGATGTTGAAACCGTTTTTCTGTTTCCCTGGGGGATCGTTATGAAAACGGTAGGCTTAAGGGCCTTTATTGAAATAGTCATATTCTTTTTCATTCTGGGTATCGGGCTTCTCTATGCCTGGAAAAAACGAGCATTGGAATGGGTATAAAAATCAAATCGATGAAGGATGAGGATTTTGGGGATAACGAAACCCTTGAGGTCCTCAAAAAATCGGGCGGAAATATCTTGCTTACCACTATTGATGATATCATCAACTGGGGAAGGTCGAATTCAATGTGGCCATTAACTTTTGCTACCAGTTGCTGTGGTATTGAGATGATGGCTGCCGGCGCTGCCCGTTACGATTTTGCCCGCTTCGGGATAGAGATTTACCGTCCCAGTCCCCGTCAGGCCGATGTCATTGTGGTTGCCGGGACTATCGTTCGCAAGATGGCCCCTGTACTTAAGCGTCTTTATGATGAAATGGCCGATCCGAAGTATGTGATTGCCATGGGGGCCTGCGCTGTGTCGGGGGGACCATTTTATTATAACTCTTATTCGGTAGTCAGAGGTGTTGATCATGTGATCCCGGTTGATGTTTATGTTCCCGGCTGTCCTCCCCGTCCGGAAGCACTGCTTTACGGAGTGATGCAACTTCAACGTAAAATAAAGGGCGAATCGCTTAGTGAGCCAAGAAAAACAACCAGCGAAGATCTGCTTTAAATGGAAGTCATGGAAAAACAACAATTGATAGATGTGTTGAAAGAACGTTTCCCGGAGGCTGAGTTTCCTGAAGGTACACAATTGCCTGAAATAGTTGTTCCAATGGAAAAACTCCACGAAACAGCGGAGGCATTGAGGTCAGAAAAATTTGGCTTTGATTATCTTATAAGCCTTACTGCAGTTGACTTTATCAGCCAGATGACGGTTGTTTATCACCTTGAATCGACAGAAAGCAGGGTGTTGATCGTTTTAAAAACACGAACCGGCGACAGGGAGAAACCCGTTGTTGATACAGTCAGTGATCTATGGCCCGGAGCGGCTTTTCACGAGCGGGAAGTCTTCGACCTTTTCGGTATCCGGTTTAACAATCATCCGGATTTGAGGAGACTGTTTATGGAAGATGATTACGGGTTCCCGTTACGAAAGGATTTCCGTGATGAAATAAATGTCATTGAACGCTAAATTCCGGATATGAGTGAAGAAATAATAAAAGATGTCATTCTGAAGGAAAGTGACGATTACATTGTGAATATGGGGCCTCAGCACCCCTCTACCCACGGTGTATTGAGGCTTGAGGTCTGTCTTCAGGGGGAAACGGTAAAGTACATTATCCCGCATATCGGTTATATACACAGGGGGATTGAGAAAATGTGCGAGGCAGATACTTACCCTCAGATTATTCACCTGACCGACCGGATGGACTATTTATCTGCCCATATGAATAACGAAGCTGTCTGTCTGTGCGTGGAAAATGCCTTGCAGGTAGACGTTCCGGAACGGGTAAAATACATCAGGACAATTCTGGATGAGCTGACGCGTATCGCATCACATCAGTTGTGGTGGAGTGCTTTCGGAATGGATCTTGGTGCGCTGACTTCCTTTTTTTACGGGATGAGAGACCGGGAATATATTCTGGATATTTATGAAGAATCGTTCGGTTCCCGTCTGCTCCATAGTTATAATACGCCGGGAGGGCTGATGAGGGATATACATCCTAATTTTCAGAAGAAGACGAAGGATTTCGTGAAATACTTCCGTCAGAAATTGCCTGAATATGACAAATTGCTTACCGGTAACGTCATCTTTCAGGAACGTTCACGGGGAATTGGGGTCATGAGCAAGGAAAAGGCAATTGCCTATGGTGTTACCGGACCTTCAGGCCGTGGTTCCGGTTTCTCCTGTGATTTGAGAAAATATGCACCATACAGTGCTTATGATAAGGTACAGTTTAATGAAATCCTGTATTGTGAGGGCGATACATTTGCCAGGTATAAAGCGAGAATGGACGAAATGACCGAATCGCTGAGTATTATCGAGCAACTGGTTGATAATATTCCGGAAGGGAATTACACGGCAAAGATGAAACCAATCATTAAGCTGCCGGAAGGCGAATATTTCCAGCGGGTTGAAACAGCCCGGGGCGAGCTTGACGTTTATATTGTCAGCGATGGAAATAAAAATCCTTACCGGGTAAAATTCCGTTCGCCGAACTTTAGCAACCTGTTTGTATTGAACGAACTGGCTACGGGGGGTAAAATTGCCGACCTGATTGCCATCAGCGGTTCTCTTGACCTGGTAATTCCTGATATTGACAGATAAACTTGTATAACATGCCGCAATCAGCAATATATGATTTTTCACAACTGACAGGTGCCATTGATAAAGCCCTGAACAGTTGGATGTCGCCGTCACTGGCTGTACTTACCGAGTTGGTGCTGGTGGCCGTTGTGTTTCTTTTGTTTTATGCTTTGCTTGGCCTTTTCCTGGTCTATCTTGAGCGCAAGGTTTGCGCCATCATCCAAAACCGGTACGGACCTAACAGAGTTGGCCCGATGGGTTTATTTCAGACCATTGCCGACCTGATCAAACTTTTACTGAAGGAGTTGATCCCGATTCGCAGATCGGATAAGTTCCTGTTTAATCTGGCACCGTTCATCGTTATTATTGTTTCTTTCATGGCTATTGCAGCTTTGCCTTTTGCCAAAGGATTGCAGGCCATTGATTTAAATATAGGCGTTTTTTACGTGATGGCCGTTTCTTCACTGGGTGTCGTTGGGATTCTGTTAGCCGGGTGGTCCAGCAATAGCAAATATTCCCTGATCGGGGCCATGAGAAGCGGGGCCCAGATTGTAAGTTATGAATTGTCTGTTGGCCTTTCGCTTCTGGCAATAGTGGTGCTTTCCGGAACTATGCAGTTGTCCGGGATTGTCGAGAGTCAGGCTGACGGATGGTGGATTTTTAAAGGGCACATTCCAGCGATTGTCTCTTTCATCATCTTCCTGGTCGCAAGTACTGCGGAGATCAACCGTGGCCCGTTCGATCTTGCAGAAGCTGAATCTGAACTGACCGCAGGGTTCCATACCGAGTATTCCGGGATAAAATTTGCTTTCTTTTTCCTGGCCGAATATATCAATATGTTTATCGTTTCGGCAATGGCGGCTACCGTTTTCCTGGGCGGTTGGATGCCCTTTCATATCGGGGCCTGGGAAGGTTTTAATCATGTGATGGATTTTATTCCGCCATTGGTCTGGTTTTTCGTGAAAACCTTCTTTGTCATATATATCGTTATGTGGTTCAAATGGACTTTTCCCCGGTTAAGGATCGACCAGCTGTTGACATTGGAATGGAAATATCTGATGCCGTTAAGCCTGATCAATATCGTTATCGTCGCCCTGATTGCATTGATGGGATGGTACTTTTAAACTGAGAAAAATGAATAGTGTGTTTAAATATTTTGCGGAGATTTTCAGGGGCGTATCCTCATTGTGGGCAGGAATGCGTATCACCGGAAAATACTTTGTCAGTCCGGGGCAGATTGTGACGGAGAAATACCCTGAGAACCGGAAAACGTTGAAAATGAAGGACCGGTTCAAGGGAGAAGTCATTATGCCCCATGACGAAAATAATCAGCATCATTGCACAGGTTGCGGGATTTGTGAGATGAACTGTCCAAACGGCTCGATCGAGATCATTAGCAAAAAGGTTGTGAATGCAAACGGTAAACCTGAACGGGTTATCGATAAACATATTTACCACCTGTCTATGTGTACCTTTTGCGGATTATGCATCAAGGCTTGTCCTTCAGATGCCCTGGCCTTTGGACAAAAATTCGAGCATGCAGTCTTCGACCGGAGCAAGCTGACTAAAATACTGAACCAACCGGGTTCGTCATTAAAAAAGGAGGCCAAACAATGAATACATTTATGTTTTACCTGCTTTCAGGAGTAATCCTGATCTGTTCATTACTATCGGTGACGACCAGGAGGATTTTGCGGGCTGCGGTGTACCTGCTGTTTGTTCTGGTGGCTACTGCTGGGCTTTATTTTCTGCTGGATTACGAGTTCCTGGCTGCGGTGCAGTTAACACTGTACGCCGGAGGTATCGTGGTACTGATTATCTTCAGTATTTTGCTTACCAGCCATATTAGCCACAGGTTTAAACATCCCAACGCGTTTAATCTGATTGGAGGGCTTGGCGTTGCCCTGATCGGGATAGCTACTGTTTTATGTACGGTATTTTCGACCAGTTTTGACGTCGGCACAAAGACTACCCTGCCCGTGAATATGACGGCTATAGGAACTCAGTTGCTAAGCACGGATAAAAACGGGTATGTTTTGCCTTTCGAACTGATTAGTATTTTATTGCTGGCTTCCATGCTGGCAGCTATTGTCATTGCAAAGAAGACAAAAAAGGATTGATGGAGAAATGAAAAACATCTGTCAATCATAAATAATAAATCATCAATAATAAGTTGTATGGTTCCGATTTATAATTTTCTTGTTGTCAGCACGGTCATGTTTTTTATAGGGGTTTGTGGTTTTATTATCAGGAGAAACCTGATTACCATGCTGATGTCGGTAGAGTTGATCCTGAATTCCGTGAATATCAATTTCGTGGTTTTTAATCGCTATTTATATCCTGGCCAGTTGCAGGGGCATTTTTTTACCCTCTTTATTGTTGGGATCGCGGCAGCGGAAGCTGCTGTGGCCATAGCACTGATCATCAATATTTACAGGCGTATCAACAATATCGAGGTTGAGAACGTGAGCGAAATGAAATTTTAAAGTCTGAGAGGGCTGGTGATAACCAGGAACTCGGCTAAATTTTCATTATGGATAAAGAAATTAAAAAATGAAGATATAAAATAAAGAACAATGACAGGATATGAATATACCATACTGATTCCGTTGATACCAATGGCCTTATTTTTACTGATTGGCCTGCTGACCATGAAATGGAAGCCGGAGGTTTACGGTGTGATGGGGACGGTCGGACTGGGAATTTCCTTTTTTCTTTCGGTATTTACCGCTATCCGTTATTTTTTTGTGGATGGTCCTGGTCCAGATGGGTTTAAGTCGATTATTCCCGCAAACGTCACCTGGCTTCAGCTGACCGATTCGCTGCACATCAATATGGGCGTATTGCTTGACCCCATCTCTGTGATGATGCTGGTCGTGATTACAACTGTTTCTTTCATGGTCCATATTTACAGTTTCGGATACATGAAGGGGGAGAGAGGCTTTCAGCGTTTTTATTCTTTCCTTTCCCTGTTTACTTTTTCGATGCTGGGGCTGGTATTGGCAACCAATATTTTTCAGATGTACATTTTCTGGGAACTGGTAGGTGTTTCTTCCTTCCTGTTGATCGGGTTTTATTATGAAAAACCTTCAGCGGTTGCGGCTTCCAAGAAAGCTTTCATCGTTACCCGCTTTGCTGATTTCGGCTTTCTCATCGGGATACTGATCCTGTCGTTTATTACGAAAACTTTTGATTTTTCGCAACTCACAGATCCGAACACGACCATATTTGGTTCCGGTGCCTCCCTGAGTTTTATGGGAATGTCAGCGCTAACATGGGCTATGTTGCTTATTTTTATGGGAGGAGCCGGTAAATCGGCTATGTTCCCGTTGCACATCTGGTTGCCGGATGCCATGGAAGGGCCTACTCCTGTATCGGCATTGATCCATGCTGCAACGATGGTGGTTGCCGGTGTTTTCCTGGTTGCCAGGATGTTTCCTGTTTTCCATTTTCAGGCTCCCGATGCCCTCGAGGTTGTGGCTTGGGTGGGCGGTTTTACTTCCCTGTTTGCAGCAATCGTGGCAATGACACAGTTCGATATCAAACGGGTACTGGCTTTTTCCACATTATCACAGATCGGGTATATGATGCTTAGCCTTGGTGTTTCCGGCTATGGCGGAGAGGAAGGACTGGGGTATATGGCTTCTATGTTTCACCTGTTTACACATGCCATGTTCAAGGCCCTCCTGTTTTTGGGGGCAGGCTCGATTATTCATGCAGTCCATTCCAATGATATGAATGATATGGGCGGGTTACGCAAATATATGCCAGTTACCCATATCACTTTTTTGATCGCTTGCCTTACGATCTCCGGTATTCCCCCGTTCTCTGGATTTTTTAGCAAGGATGAGATCCTGGTGGCCGCACGTCACTATAGTATGCCGTTGTTTACAATCGAATATATTACAGCCGGGCTGACTGCATTTTATATGTTCCGGTTGTATTTTCGCATTTTCTGGGGGAGCGAACGGGATTATCACCATACCCCGCACGAATCGCCGCTGGTGATGACCATTCCCTTAATGGTGCTGGCTTTTGCGTCAGTTTTCTCTGGGTTCCTGCCATTTAGCAGCATGGTTACCTCAGACCGGATAGGTTTTGTTTCCGAAACGAACTGGCTGGTCGCTGTACCATCCGTATTGATTGGAGTTGCAGGGATTGTGGTTGCCTTGATGCTTTATAGGAAGGATAGTGTGGTTCCCGGGCATATAACCAAGAAACTGGGCCTTTTTTATACGGCAGCACTGCATAAGTTTTATATTGACGAGATTTATCTTTTTGTAACAAAGAAGATCATCTTTAACTATATATCACGTCCTGTAGCCTGGTTCGACAGGCATATTGTCGATGGGTTTATGGTTGGGATCGGTACGGTTACGGAAAGTATATCGTACCGGATAAAAGGGATGCAATCAGGCCAGCTTCAGCATTATGCATTTGCGTTTGTGGCGGGTGCACTGGCATTGGTACTGTCCCTGCTTTACCTGATGTAATGAATCTGGCTGGAAAGATGGCTAAGGGTTGTAAAAATTGTAAAACTGAGATAGAAAATTTAGATTTATGAATATATTAAGCCTCTTTGTTCTGGTTCCGGTGCTGACTATCGCCGGGATACTGTTTACCAAAGATTTTAAAGGTGCCAGGCTGGTTTCAGCAGTAGGGATGGGCATTCAGCTTGTGCTGGCTGCCGTACTGGTCTTGTCCTATCTGGCAGCAAGAAGAGCGGGGGTAACCGGTGAAATGCTTTGGAAAGCAGACTATACCTGGTTTCCGAGCCTGAACATTCATTATACGATCGGAGTTGATGGAATTGCTGTTGCAATGATAGGACTGACGTCGATTGTCGTTTTTGCAGGGATCTTTGCTTCCTGGCAGGTCGAATACCTGTCGCGTGAATTTTTTATATCACTGATATTGCTGGCAACCGGAGTTTTCGGCTTTTTTATTTCGCTGGATCTGTTTACCATGTTTCTGTTTTACGAACTGGCGGTGATCCCGATGTATCTTTTAATAGGTATTTGGGGAACCGGTCCCAAGGAAGCCTCTGCAATGAAACTGACATTAATGTTGATGGGAGGATCGGCGTTGCTGATGGTAGGTCTTTTCGGACTGTACTATAATTCAGCGCCTGATGGCGGCCCTTTGACATTCAATATAATGGAGATTGCCAAAGTACATATTCCCGTTGCAACACAACGCTTCTTTTTCCCGTTTACATTTATCGGGTTCGGGGTGCTAGGTGCTTTATTCCCATTTCATACATGGTCTCCTGATGGTCATGCTTCGGCTCCTACTGCCGTTTCAATGCTCCATGCGGGAGTGTTAATGAAACTCGGCGGGTACGGATGTTTCCGGGTTGCCATGTTCCTGATGCCCGAGGCGGCTCAGCAGATGGCCTGGATATTCCTGATCCTGACGACAATTTCTGTCGTTTACGGGGCTTTTGGTGCCATCTGGCAGAAGGATCTTAAGTTTATCAACGCCTATTCATCGGTAAGCCACTGTGGAATGGTTATTTTTGCCCTGCTGATGATGAACAAAACGGCAATGGACGGGGCCATCCTTCAGATGATCTCCCATGGGTTAATGACCGCTTTGTTTTTTGCCCTGATCGGTATGATATATGGTCGTACCCACACGAGGAACATTGATGATATGGGGGGCTTAATGCGGGTAATCCCTTTCCTTGGGGTTGTTTACATGATTGCCGGTTTTGCATCGCTTGGTCTTCCCGGTTTGAGTGGATTTGTTGCTGAAATGAATATTTTCGTCGGATCATTCCAGCATCAGGATGTTTTTCACCGCACCATTACCATTATTGCTGCTTCTTCGATTGTGATCACTGCTGTTTATATCCTCAGGGTAGTTGGGATTCTCTTACTGGGACCGGTAAAGAACGAGCATCATCTGGAATTACACGATGCCCTGTGGTTTGAACGGTTAAGTACGCTTATTCTTGTTGTTGCAATTGCTGCTATAGGGATTGCTCCCCTTTGGCTTTCAAATACAATACAGTCCAGTTTATCTCCTATTATAGATAGGCTGGCCGTTATTAATCTTTTTTAATTAAAAAAACCGAATCATGTACCTCGGACAATTTTTACTGATGCGGCACGAATTGCTGCTGACCATTGCGGTGGTAGCTGTTTTGATTGCAGAGTTGGTTGTTAATGATGCTTCAAAAAACAAAATAATATCCTTTGCGACCGGGTTGTTTGCCCTGATTTCCTTCGCAGGCTTTATTCCAGGTGCAACAGGGACTCTTTTCGGAGGTTCATTTCAATCGTCCGAACTGACTTCTTTCATGAAGAATATTTTAAACCTGGCCGTGCTCATTATTTTCCTTCAATCGGAAGGGTGGCTTAAAAGGGAAGAGAATAACGACAAAATCAGTGAATATTTTATCCTGACTATGTCGACTCTGCTAGGGATGAATTTTATGATTTCTGCGGGAGACTTCCTGATTTTCTATGTAGGACTGGAAACTGCAACGATACCTGTTGCCGGAATGGCCGCCTTCGATAAGCTGAAAAACCGTTCCGCAGAGGCTGGGATCAAGCTGATTCTTTCTTCTGCCTTATCTTCCGGAATTTTACTCTTTGGCCTTTCTATGATTTACGGAGCTACAGGTTCTATCTATTTTGCAGATCTTTCGGGGGTGGTAACAGCTTCACCATTGATTATCCTGGGGTTCGTATTTTTTGTTGCCGGAATGGGATTTAAAATTTCTTTGGTGCCCTTTCATTTCTGGACTGCTGATGTGTATGAAGGTGCCCCGGTTAATGTGGCTTCTTATCTTTCGGTTGTATCGAAAGGAGCGGCTGTTTTTACCTTTACCATTATTCTTTTTAAGGCTTTCACAGGTATTTTTGAGCAATGGCAGCATGTCGTTTATACGCTTGCCATAATTACCATGACTGTTGCCAATCTTTTTGCGTTGAGACAGGATAATCTTAAACGCTTTCTGGCTTTTTCATCGATTGCGCAGGCCGGTTTTATCCTGCTGGGTATTTTAGGGGCAGGAGACCTTGGAATGACGTCTGTTGTTTATTTCGTTTTGATTTATGTTTTTACCAATCTTGGGGCTTTTGGTGTAATTACCGCAGTTTATGATGCTTCCGGAGTAGAAACAATTTCAGGATATAGAGGACTATACAAGACCAACCCGAAACTTAGCCTCCTGATGACAATGGCTTTGTTTTCTCTGGCCGGGATACCCCCGGTAGCTGGTTTTTTTGGTAAATTCTTTTTGTTTACCGCGGCTGCCGGACAGGGATATTACATCCTGGTATTGATAGCTGTTCTAAATTCGACGATTTCATTGTATTACTACCTTAGGGTGATAAAAGCCATGTTTATCGATCAGAATGAAAATCCGGTACCGGCATTCCATAGTTCTTTGGCTATGCGTACCAGTTTGATCATTTGCATTGCAGGTATTTTTATTGTGGGGTTTGCAAGTGGTATTTTCGAGTATATCCGGAATATCAGTTCCTTGTTTTTTGATTAGGATTAATGGGTTCCCCTGAAATAGTTCAAAAACATTGTTTTAATAGTTAAGAAAATGACATTGAATAAAGCGGAACATGTTGTTGAAGAAATCGAAGGGATACGTTGCTCTATTGCTGAAAAAGATTGTAGCAATGAACGGGCTGCCTTTCTGAAACAACTGCTTGAGTTGAACGGATATGAAGTGAAGATAAAAAAAGATGAAAAAACGGGTTCCCTTGTTGTTGGGGTTACCGACGTGGTTTTTAATCCGGTCCTGTCAGTATACGGTCGCTGCCTGAAATCGCCTTCAGGGAAAAGAGTTACCCCTGCTTATTGGTTGCAAAAGTCGGATAAGGAAACAGAAGCAGAAGTAAATTACTGGACATTTAAATCCTGATTTTTGTTATATCACAAAAAGAGGCTGTACAAAAAGGACAGTCTCTTTTTTTAAGCAGCCATTCATTTATGTGCTTGCACCATAAATGCTTAATACGATGTCTGTCAACCGTATTTCAGATCAAATTATACTAATAATATTTTAATCTTATACTAATAATACTATAAGATTATAGTAATATTTCTGGAAGATTATAATAATAATTTTATCGTAGAATGCCACATTGTTTTCCGAAAGTCCCTGCAGTAAAGGAAGTCATTTGCCAATTGTTTGTCTTGCGGGTATTACTCCGGATGTACGCATATGACGCAGTGTTTTTATGGAGGGAACAGCTCCTGGGTTTACCTGCTCATATTTATGCGTTACAACCTGAGACTATTGTTTCCCCGCTTCAGCTGTCTTTTTTCTTTTTGGACAGTCTCTTTTATGAGAAACTCATCCGAAGGATAAGAGATACACTTCTTCACCAGATTTATTTCTGGAGGTGAGTGTCTATGTTTCATCAGACCATGTACCCCATTGAGACAAATGAAGGGACATAAAAAAAGAGACCTCCTTTGGGGATAGTCTCTTTTTTATTGGGTGTGTATTAAATATTTTTACTTCCATCCACCACCGAGTGACCTGTAGAGGGTCACGACTGCATTTAGTTGTTGCAGATGGTCATTTACATCATTTAACTGGGCAGCCAGCAGGCTCTGCTGGGCTGTTAGCACTTCAGTGTAGTTCGCCGAACCGTAGGTAAGCAATTCTTTGGTATAGCTAACCGATTTGTTCAGCGCTTCCAGCTGTTTCATGCGTAATTCCATTTTTTCAGTGGCTGTCTGGTAAGAACTGAGTGCATTCTGCACTTCGCTGCCTGCATTCAGCAATGTACTGCGGAATGACAATAACGCCTCTTCCTGCTGGGCTTTGGCTACTTTCAGCCTGGTCGCATTCGCTTTTTTGTTAAAAATTGGCTGGGTCAATCCTCCGACCAGGTTAATCGCCAGGTTTTCCGGTTTCAAAAGATCGCTCAGATCTATCGCTTCGAAACCGCTTGAAGCTGTAATCGTCAATGCCGGATAAAAGTAGGCACGGGCGCTGTTGGTGGTTTCGTAGGCGCTGATAACACCATATTCGGCCTGCATCACGTCCGGGCGGTTATCGAGTAATTGGGACGGAACACCTGTCCTGATCAGGGCGGTCATTCTCTGATCGGCCAGGGTACCCCGTTTTACATGAGTTCCCGGGTTTCTTCCCAATAGCAGGTCGATGGTATTTTCCATTTCCGTAATTTGCTGTTCCAGGTCCGGGATGGTTACTTCTGCCGCATAGCGCGAAGCTTCGCTTTGAACGACAGCGGCACCCGTAACCTGGCCGTTCTCCTTCAGGGCCTTCATGGTTTCAACAAGGTCCATGTTTGTTTTTACCGTTTGCCTGGTAATGGCAAGCTGACGGTCAAGTGCCAGCAAACTGTAATAGGATGAGGCGATATTGGAGATTAATCGTGTTTGCACTGCTTTTCTCCCGGCATCCGATGATAAAAGGTTTGCGTATGCAGCACGCTTTTGTCCCCTGAGTTTTCCCCATATATCGACTTCCCAGCTCGATGACATTTTAAGGTCTTCTCCATGGGCAAAAGTGGGATAACTGGGATATACTGCTTTTGAATACCGCATATAACTCCCATCGGCACTCAAAGAAAGGCTTGGCCAAAAGGCTGCCTTGCTTTGAGAAAGGTATGCTTCTGCTTCCAGAACATTTTGAATCGAAATTTTCAGGTCAGGATTATTATTCAACCCGTCTTCGATAAGTTCCTTCAGATAAGGATCGGTCATCAACTCCTGCCAGGGCATGTCTGCCATAGTTACAGAATCAGTTGTGACCGTATCCCCGAATAATCCGTCGGCGTCGGTCGTTTGCCGGTGATAGTGCCTGGAAGTGCTGCAGGAAATCAAGGCTCCCGCCAGTCCTGCAATCAGTATAATATTTTTTAAAGAAACTGTTCTCATAATTTTATTTATTTTTCCGGTAAACGTTTATTCCAGTGAGTTAAGTTCAGAAATCTCAGTCTTTCCCGGTTTCTTTACCTTTTCCTGAAGTGTCTGGAAAATTACGTACATGGTGGGAATAACGAGGATCCCGATGAAGGTTCCCACGATCATACCGCCGACAGCGCCTACTCCAATTGAGCGGTTCCCGTTGGCCCCAACTCCGCCTCCTACAACGAGGGGCATCAACCCTACAATAAAAGCGAAAGAGGTCATCAGGATAGGACGAAGACGAGCGGTTGCCCCTTCAACTGCCGATTGCATAATGGTCATTCCTCCATGCCGGCGTTGCAATGCAAATTCGACAATCAGAATTGCATTCTTGGCCAGCAACCCTATAAGCATGATCAAGGAAATCTGGAAATAAATGTTGTTTTCAACCCCCATGATCTTTGCAAATATGAACGAACCGGCAATCCCTATCGGTAACGAGAACAGGATTGAAAGCGGTACGATAAAACTTTCATACTGTGCGCTTAGCAGGAAGTAAACAAAAATTACGCAGAGCAGGAAAATCAAAATAGACTGGTTTCCTGCCGCAATTTCTTCCCTGGTCAGTCCTGAAAATTCATACGCATATCCTACCGGGAGTTTTTCTGCTGCGATCGCTCTGATTACACTAATCGCATCTCCGGTGCTGTATCCTGGCTTTTGTTGCCCGGTTATGGCAATTGAGGTGTACATGTTGAAACGGGTAACATTTTCCGGTCCATACACTTTTTTCAGGGTGATAAATTCCGTTATTGGCGCCATTTCCCCTGTACCTGTGCGGACAAATATGTTCGAGAGGTCCTCCGGGTTTCCGCGATAAGACGGGGCGGCCTGCATCATTACCTTGTACTGTTTCCCGAAACGGTTGAAGTCGGAAGCATAATACCCTCCGATGTATCCCTGTAGAGCCGACAGAACGGTACTTGTGCCAATTCCCGACTGCTCGCAGCGGGCTGTATTAACGTCAACCTGGTATTGCGGATAACTTGTATTGAATGAGGTATAGGCATACTGGATTTCAGGACGCTGGTTCAGCGCTGCAAGGAACTCGTTGCTAACCTGTTCAAATTTCTTAAGATCACCGCCGGTCTTGTCTTCCATTTTAAGTTCAAAACCACCGGAAAGGCTGAACCCAGGCACCATAGGTGGAGCGAATATGATTATTTTTGCATCTTTCAGTCCCATTGTAGCCCCGTACATTTTTTTGATGACAGTATTAACGTCCTGCCCTTCTCCCTTTCTTTCCTCAAAAGGTTTCAACTTAACAATTAATGTAGCGTAAGAGCTTCCGGACCCGCTAATCAGAGAATAGCCGTTAATCATTGCCCTCGCATCAACCTCGGGAATATTGGCTACCATATGATCGACCTGCAGGGCTATTTCTTTCGTCTTTTCTGCCGATGTTGCAGGAGGAAGGCTGATGTTAAGGAATACTTTTCCTGTGTCTTCATTAGGGACAAAGCCACTTGGTGTTGTTTTGGCCAGGAATAAAAGGACTGCTGTGAATATGATAATTGTACCGACAGCCAGGATTTTTCGATGTACAAAAAAGTTGGCCGTCCTTTTATATTTCTGGGTCATCGCATCGAATGCAACATTGAACGAGGAGAAAAAACGTTCTTTCAGGTTTTTCTTTTTATGTTCGTCAACTTCCTGATGTGGTTTTAGAAAAATAGCACACAGGGCCGGACTAAGTGTCAACGCATTTACCGCAGAAATTACAATGGAAATGGCCAATGTTATACCGAATTGTTTATAAAATACCCCGGAAGACCCCGAGATGAAGGTTACCGGGATAAACACGGCAGCCATAACCAGCGTGATGGAAACAATAGCCCCTGCTATTTCATCCATGGCCGATATTGCTGCCGATTTCGCTGTTTGTGCTCCCTGGTCCAGTTTGGCATGGACTGCTTCTACTACAACGATCGCATCATCGACTACGATCCCGATTGCCAGAACAAGTGCAAACAGGGTAAGCATGTTGATGGTAAAACCAAAAATATTCAGGAAAAAGAATGTGCCGATAATGGCAACCGGCACGGATATCGCCGGAATGAGCGTGGCCCTGAAATTTTGGAGAAATATAAAAACAACAATGAATACCAGGATGAACGCTTCAAGCAAAGTATGAAAAACCTTATTGATTGAGGCATCAAGGAACTCATTGGAGTTAATCAACTCAGTATATTTGATCCCGTTTGGAAATGACTGGGAACTTTCCTTCAATACTTTTTCGATGTTCAAGATGACCTCACGGGCGTTGGATCCTGCCGACTGATAAACAGCGACGGAAACCCCGGGGCGTCCCATGGCAGATGACGAAATGCTGTAACTCAATGCCCCCAGTTCAACACGGGCCACATCTTTTAAACGGAGAATGTTCCCGTCTTTGTCTGCCTTAATAATAATATCTTCGAATTGTTTGGTGTCGATTAACTTTCCCTTGTATTTCAACACATATTCGAAACTCTGGTCATTCTGTTGTCCCAGACGTCCGGGAGCTGCCTCCAGGTTTTGGTCGGCCAGCGCTGCCGTAATATCTGAAGGCACCAGGTTATAGGTCGCCATAACATCTGGTTTCAGCCAGATTCGCATGGAATAGTCTTTGCCCCCGAAAACCATGGCATCACCCACCCCTTCAACTCGTTGTACCTGGGGTAAAAGGTTGATTTTTGCATAGTTCTGGATGAATGTTTCATCGTATTGATCATTCTCGCAGTAAATCGAGAATATCATCAGGATACTGCTTTGCCGTTTTGCCGTCGTTACACCGTATTGGGTGACTTCAGAAGGCAGAAGGCTGTTGGCCAGTGCCACACGATTTTGTACGTTTACCGCAGCCATATCCGGATCGGTTCCCTGTTTGAAGTAAACTTCAACTACAGCCGAACCGTCATTGGATGCGGTTGAGGTCATGTAAGTCATGTTTTCAACCCCATTGATCTGTTCTTCGATTGGGACGATGACACTTTTCAATACCGTTTCCGCATTTGCCCCGGTATAAGTGGTCGAGACCCTGATCGTGGGAGGGGCGATATCCGGGTATTGCTCAATCGGAAGGCTAATCAACCCCAGTATCCCAAGAATGACTATAATAATCGAGACGACCGATGACAGGATCGGCCTTTCTATAAATTTTTTGAACATAATAATATCAGAATTTAGTTTTTAACCTTATTGGCCGGGACTTCTTGCTGAGATTGGTTTCCTGCTTCATCCACTTTAGGATTAATAGGAGTCCCGTCCCGTAATGAAGAAATCCCTTCGATAACGATTTGATCTCCTTGCTTCAACCCGCTGGAGACGACATACATTTTCTTAAGATTACCGGCAATCACTTCGATTTCTGTATTTTTAACCTTGTTACCTTCGCCTACCACATAAACAAAATGTTTTTCTTGCAGATCATAAGTTGCGCTTTGAGGAATAATAATTGCCGAGGCAAGATGTTGGGGAATACGCACGCTTCCACTACCCCCGCTTCTCAGGATACCTTCAGGGTTTGGAAAAGTCGCTCTCATATTGACCGAACCGGTCTCCTGGTCAACCAGCCCGCTTGCTGTTTCTATTTTTCCGGGATGTCCAAATTTATTGTTATCTGCCATAATCAGAGAAACCTCTGGCATATGCGCCAGCTTTTCCTGTAAGGTTTTTCCCGATAACCCTTCGATCAGTGTTAAAAACTCCTTTTCGTTCATTGAAAAATAAGCATATATGCTCGATGTGTTGGAGATTGTGGTCAGCGGTTGCGTAATAGCACTGCTTACCAAGCTTCCCACCCGGTAAGGAAAATTTCCTATTAATCCGGTTGTCGGGCTTGTTATCACGGTATATTCCAGGCTCGCTTTTGCATTGGCCAGGCTGGCTTTTGCCTGAGCAAGTTGTGCTTCACTTGACCGGTATGCCGACTCTGCTGACTGTAGCTCAAACTTGCTTATAATGTCTTTATCGACCAGCGGCCTTGTTTTTTCCAGGTCTATTTTTGCGGTAGCTAAATTTGCTTCTGCAACTTTTACCTGGGCTTCTGCTGACCGGACAGTTGCCATAAGATCATTGGAGTTCAGCCGGAACAAGATCTGCCCTTTTTTTACATAATCCCCCTCATCTACAAGGATGGTTTCAATATACCCTGCAATCTTGGGCCTGATTTCAACTGTCTGGATCCCCTGCATGGTCGTTGGATAGTCTTTATAAAGTGTGATTGAGTCCTCTTTGACAGTCATCACTTTATATTCTCCGACCTGCCCGGCCATACCCGCTTGTCCGCCTCCCTGCTTGTTTGAACAGGAGAAAGCGACAAATAATGAAAGAATAAATGTCAGATTTCTGAATTGCATAATTGTTTTCATGTTTCTCATTTTTCGATTTAACCAACGGCAATTTTTATTTAGCTTTAAAAATTTATTTTTTGTTAATTAACAGTTTACCAAGTTATTGGCATTGGAACTGGCCTTCCTCTAAACCCGCATTCTCCTGTATTTTTTCCAGCACACCACAGAATAAAGTCAACGTTTTTTTATCAATGCCCGATAATAATTTCTGTTCAACGTCTTTCCCGATATCCCTGAGAAAGGAAAGAGTTTCCTCCCCTTTTTTTGTTATGATTAACTTTTTCTTCCTTTTATCCTGATCATCCAAGGAACGGACTACATACTGTTTGTTAATAAGTGTATTAATCTGTCTTAGTATAAACGACTTATCTTTTTGTAAATGATTCGCAACATCCTGCTGCGTCGGATTTTCATTCTCTGAACTCAAAATATGCAAGGTAACGAAAAGTTCAAAACTTAGTTCCACATTATTTTCTTTAAACTCAGTCATTATGCTGTTTTTGAAGGCCTTGAGTGTCTTGCCGAGCATGTAGGATACGGGTATGTTGTCGAGCATGTTTTTGTATATTAGTCTGCAAATATATTCTCATTTAGTTGATTGTGTCAACTAAATGATATTAAGAAAACATTAATAAGTTTCTTAGAGGCTGACTGCATCGTTTTTAATAAATAGCCGGAACATTTTGAATCTCAATAGTTCCTCAGTTCCAGAAATAAAGAAGGTGATTCCTGCATAGCCTAATTATACCGGATAGACGGACAAGGGCTGAAGATATTTTTGACCAGATCAAATTTTTCACAAGGGAAATAGTATGAAAATCAAAAAAATTCTTACAAAAATGTAGGTTAAGTAAACGTTAATGCTTCTGAAACACCCATTAATAAAGGATTTCTGTTTTTAAACATAAAATGTTGTTAGGGTTGAGTCTTCCGACAAATATGTAGGATTTTTCGGTCTCAAAAAAAACTGTTAATTATTTTATTCTTTTTTAAATTATTGACATTTAGCCTCTTGTGGTATTGCTTTGAAAAAGAAAATGCCACCTTCTTTTCTTTCTGGCATTCTTATCGTTATGGCTGGATCAAAGTGAAAAAAGTTGAACCCTCTAAAATTTTAAAAAATGAGAAAGATAGCAATTTATGGTAAAGGAGGAATTGGAAAATCTACAACCACCCAAAATACAGTTGCAGGTTTGATCGAAATGGGGAAAAATGTAATTGTTGTTGGTTGTGATCCCAAAGCTGATTCAACCCGGTTGCTGTTGGGTGGCCTGGCACAGAAAACAGTTCTGGATACGTTGCGCGAAGAAGGTGAAGATATCGATCTGGACGATATCATTAAACTTGGATATGGCGGAACACGCTGTGTCGAATCAGGTGGTCCTGAGCCAGGTGTAGGTTGTGCCGGACGTGGAATTATTACTTCGATCAATCTGTTGGAACAATTAGGAGCCTGGGATGAAAAATACCACACGGACTATACTTTTTATGATGTGCTTGGTGACGTTGTTTGTGGTGGTTTCGCCATGCCTATACGGGACGGAAAGGCTGAAGAAATTTACATTGTCGTTTCCGGAGAAATGATGGCCATGTATGCTGCAAACAATATCTGTAAAGGTATCCGGAAATATGCCCAGACAGGAACAGTCCGGTTGGGCGGGTTGATATGTAACTCCCGCAAGGTTGACAATGAGGCCGAAATGATTAAGGAACTTGCCAGGCAGATTGGGACCCAGATGATTCATTTTGTTCCCCGCGACAATATGGTCCAGCATGCCGAGATTAACAGGAAAACAGTAATTGAACATGCGCCGCAACATCCGCAGGCAGATGAGTACAGGACGCTGGCCAAGGCAATTGACCAGAACGACATGTTTGTTATTCCAAACCCGTTACCGATGGAAAAACTGGAGAAACTGCTTATCGAATTCGGAATCGCCAACTAATTTATGCTTTGCGATTTGCTAACTAATCAAAATTATAGGAGACCCATAATATGTTAATGATCAGAGCTATTATTCGCCCCGAACGTTCAAGCAAAGTATTGAAAGCGCTTTTCGAAGCGGGTTATGTTGCCGTAACCAAGATTCCTGTGGTAGGACGCGGGAAACAAAGAGGCATAAAAATCGGCGATATTACTTATGACGAGCTTCCCAAAGAGATGTTGATTATTGTCATTAAAGATGAAGACAAGGATTTTGCGATTTCAACTATCATGGAAAGTGCCCGTACCGAACCCAACGGGGCGTTCGGAGATGGAAAAATATTTGTCAGTCCTGTTGATGAAGCATACACGATTAGTCGTGGAACAAAGGAATTGTAATCTGAAAAATCTACGACTATGAAGATGGTAATGGCAATTATCCGGATTGATAAGATGAACGAGACAAAAAGGGCCTTGACAGAGGCCGGGATCTCATCGATGACAGCAACAGGAAAAGTGTTTGGGCGGGGGAAGGGACTTTGGGATGCCAAAGTTCTTGAAGGAGTCAGGAATAATAGCCCCGAAGCTCTGGCCCATCTCAGCAAGGAACCCCGGCTTAGGCCACAGCGTGTAATAAATATTGCAGTTACTGATGATAAAGTTGATACAGTAATTCAAACCATTATTGAAGTAAATCAGACTCCGGCCCCGGGCGATGGAAAAATATTCGTTTCACCAATGAGTGAAACTTACCGCGTTCGTACAGGGGAATATGGAGATAGTATACTCGATTAAAAGAAAAATTATGGTAAAGAAAAGAGATTATACAGACGGGTTGCCTGATCCTTCAGTTTTAAAAGAGGAAATCCTGAAGAAATATCCCCGCAAGGTAGCCAAGAAACGCGATAAAGCCATGATCGTTAATGATCCGGCCACAGATCAGGAAATTTCGGCCAATGTTCGTACTGTTCCCGGGATTATTACCCAACGCGGATGTACTTATGCTGGTTGTAAGGGAGTTATCCTGGGACCTACCCGGGACATCATTAATATCACTCATGGACCTATTGGGTGTGGCTTTTACAGTTGGCTGACACGGCGTAATCAAACCCGTCCTGCAGAAGGAGATGACAATTATATGACTTATTGCTTTTCTACAGACATGCAGGACTCGAATATTGTTTTCGGAGGTGAGAGTAAATTGAAGGAAGCAATACGGGAAGCTTATGAAATGTTCCATCCTAAGGCAATAGCTATCTTTTCCACTTGCCCTGTGGGATTGATCGGTGACGATGTTCATTCTGTGGCCAGGGATATGAAGGCAGAACTTGGAATAACCATTTTTGGCTTTAGTTGTGAAGGATACCGGGGAGTGTCCCAGTCGGCTGGTCATCATATCGCCAATAACCAGATCTTTAAACATGTGGTTGGAACAACGGATATTGAGCGAAAAGGAAAATTCCAGGTCAACCTGATGGGGGAATACAACATCGGGGGAGATGCCTTCGAGATAGAACGATTGTTCAGGGAAGCAGGTATCACTTTGCTGGCAACTTTTTCAGGGAACTCCACGGTCGAAAGTATGGCTTATGCGCATGCAGCCGACCTGAATATGGTGATGTGCCACCGTTCGATTAACTACATTGCCGAGATGATGGAAGAGAAATACGGGATTCCCTGGATAAAGGTAAACTTTATCGGTGCCGGATCGACTGTTAAATCATTGAAGAAGATTGCCGAATTTTTTGGTGATCCGGAGCTGACAGCCAAAGTGAACGAGATTTGCGAACGGGAAATGGCTAAAGTCAAACTTGTTCGTGATGCAGTAAAACCCAAGGTTGAAGGGAAACTGGCCATGATGTTCGTGGGAGGTTCCCGCGCCCATCATTATCAGGACTTGTTTAATGAACTTGAAATTCATGTTGTTTCTGCCGGGTATGAATTTGCCCACCGAGATGATTATGAAGGGCGTAAGGTTATTCCGGATATTAAGATTGATGCAGATACCCGTAATATCGAAAACCTTGAAGTTTCAAAAGACGAAGTGCATTTCAGGGATGATCTCATGGCCCGGAAGTCTGAGCTGGAAAAACAGGGGTTTGACTTCAAACACTATGACGGGATGATGCCCGATATGAATAGAAACTCGCTGGTAATAGACGATATTAACCATTGGGAAACGGAAAAGCTGATTGAATTTTACAAACCGGATTTGTTTTGTGCCGGGATTAAGGAAAAGTTTGTGGTACAGAAATTTGGAATTCCATTGAAACAGTTGCACTCATATGACTACGGTGGCCCCTATGCTGCTTTTGGCGGAGCGATAAACTTTTACAAGGAAATGCAGCGTATGCTGGATACGAAGATCTGGAAACTTGTTGGGGCTCCCTGGAAAAATGAGCCCGAGATTGTTGGAAGCATGACTATTGAAGCTTAAAAAGGAGGACTTATTATGTTATTGAGACATACGACAGATAAAGTAAGAGAGCGAAACGCTTTAACGATAAACCCGGCAAAGACATGCCAACCGATTGGTGCAATGTACGCGGCTTTGGGAATGCACGGGTGCTTGCCTCACAGCCACGGTTCGCAGGGCTGTTGTGCATACCATCGCAGTACGCTTACCCGCCACTACAAGGAACCGGTAATGGCTTCAACCAGTTCGTTTACAGAAGGGGCTTCCGTGTTCGGGGGACAGGCAAACCTCTTAACTGCGATTGAGAACATCTTCAGTGTTTATGAACCGGATATTATTGCCGTCCATTCAACCTGCCTTTCCGAAACCATCGGCGACGACCTTGGCCAGATTGTCGGTAAGGCAAGAGATGAGGGCAAGATACCGCTGGGCAAACATGTCATTTACGCTTCAACACCAAGTTATGTCGGTTCACATGTAACTGGCTATGCCAATATGCTGGAGGCTGTCGTGAAATATTTTTCTGAAAAAACGGATGAACGAAAAAGACAGGTGAACCTCTTGTCCGGATGGGTAGAGCCTGCAGATATGAGAGAACTGAAAAGACTTGCAGCTCTTCTGAAGATTAGAACAGTGCTCCTTCCGGACACTTCGGATGTGCTGGATTCCCCGATGACCGGGACTTATCATATGTACCCCAAGGGAGGGACTACGATTCCAGATATGGTTAGTATGGGTGACAGCATGAGGAGTATCGGGCTTGGAGAATGGGCTACCCGTCAGGCTGCTGTGATGCTTGACAATAAATGTAAAGTGCCGTTCGATATTGTTGATATACCTGTTGGTCTGAGGGCTACAGACCGTTTTATCCAGGCTCTGGCAAAAGCAGGGAAAGTATCCATTCCCGATTCTGTCTCAGACGAACGGGGCAGGCTGATGGACCTGATTACCGATATGCACCAGTATTTCTACGGGAAAAGGGTAGCCGTTTATGGCGATCCTGACAATATAATCCCGCTGGTCGAATTTTTAGTGGATATCGATATGAAACCGGTTTACATCGTGACCGGCACCCCTGGCAAAAATTTCGAGAAAAGAATGCAGGAGATCCTGAGTGAACGTATACCCGAGGCAAAATTTAAAAACGGGCCGCAGGCAGACATGTTCCTGATGCACCAATGGATCAAACAGGAGCCTGTTGACCTGATAATTGGGAATACTTATGGCAAATATATCTCACGGGACGAAGGCATTCCTTTTGTCCGTATGGGGTTCCCGATACTTGACAGGATAGGGCACAGTTATTTTCCAACGATTGGTTATATGGGGGGCATTCGTATTCTTGAAAAGATCCTCGATGCAATTATGAATAAGATTGATGCAACGGCGAAAGAAGAATCGTTCGAACTCGTTATGTAGATGATATACAGTTATATCTGCTTTTTATATGGTTTACAGTAGTCGTGACTGCTGCTATTAAGATATCCTTCTTTCCTCAGCCAATTGAAGGATTCACAGGGAGACATCCCTTTATAATATGTTCTTCATAATGTCAAAATGTGATGGGAGGCTACCCGCGGCCTCCCTTTCACTAAAAACTTAATGATTATGGATACCTTTATTAAAGACAGGCAAAACCAGATTGTAACAAAAGGGCAGGGCGATGCCTCTATTGTTTGTGGAAAAGCCAGTGTGGCCGGATCTGTTAGTCAGCGGGCATGTGTATTTTGCGGTTCACGTGTGGTACTTTATCCGATAGCTGATGCATTGCACCTGATCCACGGACCGGTTGGGTGTGCTGCCTATACCTGGGATATCAGGGGCTCTCTCTCTTCAGGTCCCCAGATACACCGGTTAAGTTTTACAACCGATCTAAAAGAAAAAGAAGTTGTCTTTGGCGGTGAAACCAGGTTGTACAATGCACTGATAAGGCTTATCGACACCTACAGGCCTAAAGGGGCTTTTGTTTATGCCACCTGCATCGTCGGCGTAATAGGCGATGACGTTGAAGCTGTTTGCCGGAGAGTTACGCGTGAAAAGGGAATCGATGTAATCCCCGTAATGTCAGAAGGCTTTAACGGCACAAAAAAGGACGGGTATAAAGTGGCCTGTCAGGCTTTATCAAGGCTGATCGGAACAGATACCTTATATAAAGCTCCGGAATTCAGTATTAACATACTGGGCGACTTTAACCTTGCCGGAGAATTATGGATGCTGGCTGAATATTACCGAAAAATGGGCGTCAACCTGGTGGCGAAAATGACCGGTGACGGGCGGATCGACGAAATCAGAAAAGCCCATACTGCGGCCCTAAATGTTGTACAGTGTTCGGGTTCAATGATCGGTCTTGCAAAAGAAATGAAAGAAAAATATGGCATCCCTTTTATGAAAGTCTCTTATTTCGGTATTGAAGATATGTCAGACGCCCTTTATGAAGTGGCCAAATTCTTTAAGTCGGACGAGATGATGCAAAAAGCGCGGATGCTTGTGAAGGAAGAACTTGGACGCTTGCTTCCTGCCCTGCAGTTTTACCGGCAGAAACTCGAGGGGAAGAAAGCCGCAATTTATGTTGGAGGTGCTTTTAAGGCGATCTCTCTCGTGAAGGCACTTCGCCTGCTGGGAATGAAAACAGTGGTTGTCGGTTCTCAGACCGGTAATGAAGATGACTATAACTTACTGAAAGATCTTTGTGACGATGGAACAGTCATCGTTGATGATTCTAATCCTAATGAGCTCTCTGAGTTTGTAAAGCTTACCGGAGCCAACCTTTTTATAGGAGGAGTAAAGGAAAGGCCTATCGCCTATAAACTGGGACTGGGTTTTTGCGATCATAACCATGAGCGAAAGGAGGCCCTCGCGGGATATGAGGGAATGCTCAATTTTGCAAAAGAGGTTTATGCTTCCGTATGCAGTCCTGTATGGCAGTTTATGAAGTGAGAAACTGAGACCGGAAACAGGAAAAACAGATTAAGTTATTCTAAAGACGGGAGTAACCGCCCGTTTGAGCCAAAAGCTATTTCCGGAAATGAGGTTGCTTTGTTCACGATAGGTTGATATTCGTTCTGAACGGGGTATAAAATATTGAATTTGAAGAATATGTTTGAAAATGCACCAGCCATAAAATCAACGAAAGATTACACGGCTACACGTAATGCCTGTAAGTTATGTGCTCCGTTGGGGGCAAGCATCGCTTTTAAAGGGATCCGGGGATGTGTTCCGATTATCCATGGTTCGCAGGGATGCGCTACTTACATCCGGCGTTACCTGATCAGTCATTACAAGGAACCGATCGATATCGCCTCATCTAATTTTACGGCCGAAACTACTATTTTCGGGGGCGGGGCAAACTGCCACGCGGCCATCAGGAACGTAATCAGCCAGTATAAGCCTGAAGTCGTCGCTCTCACTACGACTTGCTTGTCAGAAACTATTGGCGACGACGTAAAATTCTATGTGCGGAATTTTATCCAGGACACGGACCTGGAAAATCTTCCTTATTTTATAACAGCTTCAACACCCAGCTACCAGGGATCTCATATGGACGGGTTTCATGAGGCTGTTGCGTCCGCGGTGAGATCTTTTGCAAAGAAAGGGGAAAGAGGACAGCATATAAATATTTTCCCCGGATTTGTCTCAACAGAGGATTTACGACAAGTAAAACAGTTGTTAAATGATTTTGGTATTGATTTCGTTCTACTTCCCGATTATTCGAAAACACTTGACAACCCGATCTGGGAAACTTATAAACGTATTCCGGAAGGTGGCACCCCTGTTGACCGGATTGAAATGTGCGGCTCGGCTGCTGCCTCCTTCGAGTTTGGTACAATCCTGAACCAGGGAAGCCTTTCCGGCAGGGTGAAAAGCAGAAACCTGTCAGATACTGCTGCCAGTTTTCTTGAAAACGAGTTTGGTGTAAAAAAATTCCGTTTGCCTATGCCGATAGGTATAAAACGTACAGATGCTTTCATTGATGAGTTATGTAAGGTTACGGGGAAAGTGCTTCCTGAACGCTATATGGAAGAGCGTGGACGATTGATTGATTCTTATGCGGATGGTCATAAATATGTTTTCGGAAAGAAAGCGGTTGTTTTTGGAGAAGAAGACTTTGTAGTGGCTATGACCTGCTTCCTGGATGAGATCGGTATCGAGGTAGTACTGGCAGCTACAGGGGGAGAAAGCGGACGGTTGGAGGAAGAGATCCGCAAATATTGCCCCGAGCGGGGAGGAAATATTCTTGCAAAGAATAATTTCGATTACGAAAGTATTCGTGAATGGTGTCTGGAACACAAGCCCGATTTGCTGATCGGGAACAGCAAGGGTTACTATATCGCCCGGGAACTGGGAATACCTATCATCCGTTGCGGATTTCCTATTCATGACCGGGTGGGAGGACAACGGATAAAACATCTGGGGTATACCGGGACTCAGGATTTATTCGACAAGATAGTCAATGCAGCAATAGAATATAAACAAGACCATTCACCGGTCGGCTATAAATATATGTAAGGTTTTTAGATTCGGTTTCCGGGTAGGGCCTTACCCCGATCAGGGAACCGGACGAGATTTTATAACCCAGGTAACTTTTTTCTCTTTCGTGGGAGGGGAAAGATAGCCATAAAGAAAAACGCTATGATAGATCTGGAAAAACATCCTTGTTTCAGCAAGGAAGCAAAAGGTAAATACGCCCGGGTCCACCTTCCGGTAGCCCCCAAATGCAATATTCAATGTAATTATTGCAGACGGGATAACGATTGCGTCAATGAGAGCCGTCCGGGCGTGACAAGTAAAGTCCTGTCACCGGAACAGGCCCTGGCTTATGTGATCAAGCTGAAAGAAAAGATGCCGCATCTTTCGGTCATTGGCATTGCAGGTCCTGGTGATCCGTTTGCCAACCCCGTGGAAACAATGACAACATTGAGACTGATCAGAAACCAGTTCCCTGAAATGATCCTCTGTCTTTCTTCAAACGGGTTAAATGTAACTCCTTATGTTGATGAGCTGGCAGAACTAAAAGTAAGTCATGTTACGATTACCATGAACGGGTTGGATCCTGAGATTACAAAAAATATTTATAAGTGGGTGCGTTTTGAGAAGCGGGGGTATATTGGACAGGAAGCGGCCAGGTTACTTCTTCAGAAACAGCTCGAGGCGATCAGGATGCTTAAGATGTATGGAATCACAGTAAAAGTAAACACCATTATAATTCCCGGCATAAATGATCATTTAGCCGGGGAGATTGCCAGGACTGTCAAAGCATTGGGGGCGGACCTGATGAATGCGATCCCTTTGTATCCGGTGGCAGAAACTCCTTTCGAAAATATGGAAGAACCATCTCCTTCACTGATGAAGGAGGTCCGTTCACGAATTGCCGAACATATCAGACCTATGACCCACTGTGCACGTTGCCGGGCAGATGCCGTCGGGCTGCTTGGACAGGATGATCCTGAGGCGAAAAAATTGTTGTCAGATATCACTGCCCTTTCTGTCACAATGGATATCACCCGTCCTCATGTGGCTGTGGCAAGCAATGAAGGCATGCTGGTTAATCAGCACCTGGGGGAAGCCGACTTCCTCTATATATTTAAGGAGACGCCTTCCGGGTACAGGATGGTGGAACAAAGGAGGACTCCTCCATCCGGAACGGGAAGCCTTCGCTGGGAGTCACTGGCAAAAAGCCTGGACGATTGCAGGGCCTTGCTGGTCGGGGGAATAGGACCGAGCCCGTCGTCAATAATCGGAAGGACCGGTATCCGTATTATTGAGATGACTGGATTGATTGACGACGGATTGGATGTTGTGTATAAAGGGAAAATTATCAAAACGGTAAAAAAAGCAGATGTTTTCAGATGTGGGGCTGAATGTTCCGGAAGAGGTACCGGATGCGGATGACGGTTTCCTATTTTTTAGTGATTCATCTTGGTTTAGAAAAATATAAAACAGTAACTAATTATTTGTCGAATGAAGAAGCCTGACTATCACATTTTAGTTTGCAACTCATACCGGGTTGCCGGCGATGCCAAAGGGTATTGTAATAAGAATGGCGGCGCCGAGTTTATACAGTACATCATGGAAGAGTGCAGCGATCGCGGAATCGATGCCGCTGTTTCTTCTACTGCATGTCTAAATGTTTGTTCCCAGGGACCTGTTATGGTTATTCAGCCCAACAACTACTGGTATGGGGGAATTACAGAAGAGCGGATCGATGAGATACTGGATGCACTTGAAGAAGGGAAAGCTGTTGAGGAATATCTGATCACTGACTGATCTCATTGCTTTTCGGAGCAGAAGGATCTGTTTACGATTGTTTTTTGTTTCAAACTGAGTTTTCTTATTAACTTGAAACAGGAAACAAGAGATGTATGAAGTAAATTTTGAACTTCTGGATATGACTACTAAATCTTTCCATATAATTGACACTACCCTTCGGGACGGAGAACAGGCCCCGGGGGTAGTTTTTAGTTTGGATGAGAAACTGAAAATTGCAGCATTGCTTGATGATGCAGGTGTACGGGAGCTGGAAGTTGGCACCCCTGTAATGGGTGAAAATGAACAACAGGTGATCCGTGAAATTATCCGGGCCGGTTTCCGGTTTGAATCCCTTTGCTGGGGAAGGGCCATGGAAGAAGATATGCTGGCTGCCGAGAAAACCGGTGTCGGGAGAATGAATATTTCTTTCCCTGTTTCCGATATCCAGCAAAGGGCGATTGGGAAGGACCGCCGTTGGGTATTGAACCGTATCAGGCCTATGATGGCTTTTGCCAGGCAACGGTTCGATTTTGTCGCAATCGGGGCACAGGATGCATCGCGGGCTGACAGAGATTTTCTTTGCCATTTTATAAGAGCTTGCCTGGAAGAAGGGGCCTCGCGTATCCGTATTGCGGATACTGTCGGAATCCTTAACCCGCTTTCAACAATCGATCTCTTTGTCTGGCTTTCCCGGGAATTTCCAGGTATTGATTTTGAATTTCATGGACATAACGATCTTGGAATGGCAACAGCCAATACGGTATCTGCTGTATTATCCGGATGTTCTTCTGCCAGTGTTACCGTCAATGGTTTGGGCGAGAGGGCAGGAAATGCCTGTCTGGAAGAGTTGGTTGTTGCTATGAAAATTTCTGCTCGTACCGATTGCGGTATTCGGATGGATCAACTGCAATTGTTGTGTGAAACTGTTTCGGAATACTCATCGAGGAAAATCCCGGAGTCTAAACCCATTGTCGGAGAGATGATCTGCAAACACGAATCCGGAATTCATTGCCGGAGCCTTGTTAAGGATGAGTTGAGCTACCAGGCATTTAGACCGGAAGAGCTCGGTCGTCAGACAGAACTTGTTTTCGGCAAGCATTCCGGGAGTGGAGGATTAAACAGCTTTCTCCTGTCAAAGGGAATAGTTGTGACGGGAGAACAACTGGCAGACACAGTAGACAAAATGAAAGAAGCTGCACTGAAGGCACGTAAATCATTCAATTATGAAGAAGCCCTTTTATTGTTTAAGTCTTTTTCATTAAATGAAGGAAAGTAGACTTTGACGATTTTTTGTTTCTGCAACTTTAACTTTTTAAATTTCTGTTTCTATGGAAGAAGAATGGAAGGAATATTACAATAATGGCCTGGCTTACTGCAGAACTGCTCTAGCTGTCAGGTCGCGAAAAGAGAAATTCGGAACCGTCGTGCTGTATAATCTGATAGGACTGGCTCTGGAGGGTATGTTGACCGGGATGATTATGAAAAACGGGGAAATGCCTGAACATTCCGGTGTTGGAAGTATGCTGCGAATATTGAAGGAAAAATATGATATGCCCCTTTCATTTAAAGAGGAAAGTCGCTTTTTTAATAAATTCATGAATTTTTGTTCTCTGGATGTTACCCCTCAAGAAGATCCATCGGCCGATGACATTGATCGTATGCTGGATTTTCTTGTTCGTGTAAAAGAATGGGGTGTCGGGAAGATCGGGATTTCTGTGTTTTGAATGGACGGATTGGGTGCCCTGCATTTAGAATTTTGATGGGGAATGTTGCAACTGATTTCGTTTAAATATGACATAAGCGCAGCCAGTTTTCGTAAATAGAAGGGGAATATTTATCTGTAATCGTATATATTCGAAAAAAAATGTTTTACAATAAGTAATTGAATATTAGGGGGGGAGTGATATTTTGGTGAAAAAAGGTAAAAAAGAGGGGTAAAAGGTATTGCGCAGAAAAAAAGAGTGTCTATATTTGCACCCGCTTTCAGGAACGAAGGGGGTTTAGAAGCCCCGGGCTACGGGAGAGGGCGAGGGGGAAGAACGGAGAAATTCGGATGAGGTTTAGATAAAGACCGGGGCCGGAAAAAGAAGGGAAACCGCCACAAGAGTTCAGGGACAAGGTTGAAAAAAAACTTCAAAAAAGTTTTGGAAATAACGAAAAGAGTTATTAATTTTGTCGCCCCGAAAAGCTGGAAAGAAAAGGAAAGCGAGGAGGGGAAATAGAACAAGAGTTCATTGAAAAGAATGAAAAGGTAGGAAAGAAAGGAAAACGCTATCAAAGGGAAATAACCGGGAGCCAAGAACATTAACAAGATTGATTACAACGAAGAGTTTGATCCTGGCTCAGGATGAACGCTAGCGGGAGGCCTAACACATGCAAGTCGAGCGGGATTTCCCTTCGGGGGATGAGAGCGGCGCACGGGTGAGTAACGCGTATGTAACCTACCCTGTACAGGGGGATAGCCCGGAGAAATCCGGATTAATACCCCATAGGACTACACTTCCGCATGGGAGAGGAGTTAAAGCTGAGGCGGTACAGGACGGACATGCGTGGCATTAGCTAGTTGGCGGGGTAACGGCCCACCAAGGCGACGATGCCTAGGGGTTCTGAGAGGAAGATCCCCCACACTGGTACTGAGACACGGACCAGACTCCTACGGGAGGCAGCAGTGAGGAATATTGGTCAATGGGCGGAAGCCTGAACCAGCCATCCCGCGTGAAGGAAGACTGCCCTATGGGTTGTAAACTTCTTTTTTGCAAGAAGAACGGGAGACACGCGATGTTTCTGTGACGGTATTGCAAGAATAAGCATCGGCTAACTCCGTGCCAGCAGCCGCGGTAATACGGAGGATGCAAGCGTTATCCGGATTCATTGGGTTTAAAGGGTACGTAGGTAGCGTGCTAAGTCAGTGGTGAAAAGCTGCCGCTCAACGGTAGTCTTGCCATAGAAACTGGCATGCTTGAGTACAGCTGAGGTAAGTGGAATGTGTAGTGTAGCGGTGAAATGCATAGATATTACACAGAACCCCGATTGCGAAGGCAACTTACTAAACTGATACTGACGCTGAGGTACGAAAGCGTGGGTAGCGAACAGGATTAGATACCCTGGTAGTCCACGCAGTAAACGATGCTCACTCGCTGTTTGCGATATAAAGTAAGCGGCCAAGCGAAAGCGATAAGTGAGCCACCTGGGGAGTACGCCGGCAACGGTGAAACTCAAAGGAATTGACGGGGGCCCGCACAAGCGGAGGAACATGTGGTTTAATTCGATGATACGCGAGGAACCTTACCTGGGCTTAAATGGGAGCAGACGCAGGTTGAAAGACTTGTTTCTACGGACTGCTTTCAAGGTGCTGCATGGTTGTCGTCAGCTCGTGCCGTGAGGTGTCGGGTTAAGTCCCATAACGAGCGCAACCCTTACCGTTAGTTACCATCAGGTAAAGCTGGGGACTCTAGCGGGACTGCCACCGTAAGGTGAGAGGAAGGCGGGGATGACGTCAAATCAGCACGGCCCTTATGTCCAGGGCTACACACGTGTTACAATGGCCGGTACAGAGGGCAGCGACAACGCAAGTTGGAGCGAATCCTAAAAGCCGGTCCCAGTTCGGATCGAAGTCTGCAACCCGACTTCGTGAAGCTGGATTCGCTAGTAATCGCGCATCAGCCATGGCGCGGTGAATACGTTCCCGGGCCTTGTACACACCGCCCGTCAAACCATGGAAGCTGGGGGTACCTGAAGACTGTCACCGTGAGGAACGGTTTAGGGTAAAACCAGTAACTGGGGTTAAGTCGTAACAAGGTAGCCGTACCGGAAGGTGTGGCTGGAACACCTCCTTTCTGGAGCGACCGGAAAAAACCGGATAGCAGAAACCTTTCCCTACCTTTTTAAAGATATAGAAGGAAGAAGAAGCAGGAGCGCAGGCTGTTGGCGAAGAGCTTATGGCTTGGAGCAAGATAAGGTAATACAGTCCCGTAGCTCAGCTGGTTAGAGCGCTACACTGATAATGTAGAGGTCCCCAGTTCAAGTCTGGGCGGGACTACGTCCAGGGGGATTAGCTCAGTTGGCTAGAGCGCCTGATTTGCATTCAGGAGGTCAAGGGTTCGACTCCCTTATTCTCCACAGAGAAGGAAAAAGAGGGAATAGCAGTAAAAATACTGCGGGAGTTCAGAAGAAATTAAGCAATACAAAAGGGAATTAGTTTAGAGAAAACAGGGCGTTAAGAAGCCCGACAAACCATTCGGTTGGTTTATTCCCACGAAGGCAGAGGGCAAAAGCCCGATCCTGAAAGTTCTTTGACATGCTGGGAAAAAAAAGAATGAGAAAGACATTCAAACCTTGAAAAAAAAGAAAGGCATCATCAATGGTGCCTGGGAAAAATACAGATCAAAAAGATCAACGAAAAGAAACAGGAGAAAGTTAATAAGGGCGTACGGAGGATGCCTAGGCTCTCTCAGGCGAAGAAGGACGTGATAAGCTGCGAAAAGCTGCGGGGATTGGCAAATACGAATTGATCCGCAGATATCCGAATGGGACAACCCATCCCGAATAATCGGGATACCCGGCGATGCCGGGGGCAAACCCAGGGAACTGAAACATCTTAGTACCTGGAGGAAAATAAAACAAAGAGTGATTCCCCTAGTAGTGGCGAGCGAACAGGGAACAGCCCAAACCGTTACTGTTTTGGCAGCGACGGGGTTGAAGGACCACGATATCCGGGATAACAGGAAATGGAATCGGCTGGAAAGCCGGGCCAAAGGAGGTGAAAGCCCTGTACATGAAAAATGTTAAACTGGTAGTGGAATCCTGAGTAGGTCGGGACACGAGAAATCCTGACTGAAACTACCGGGACCACCCGGAAAGGCTAAATACTCGAGAGAGACCGATAGTGAACAAGTACCGT